>OY970149.1:570000-2887417 GCA_963706095.1 uncultured Chloroflexia bacterium | reverse complement strand
ATCAGGTTTGAGAGCAGCGGCGTGAACAGCTCGAAGGTGCACGTGAGGTTCACCGCTACGTGGCTACCGACACGCTTCGATGTGTCTTCGAAGGCCGGAGCGGGAAGCGTGGTCGGAAGATCGCAGTTGATGCCCCCGGCATCCTTCGCCATCAGCGCTCTGTAGCGCGCCTGGACTGTCGTGTTGCCGCCGCCGGCCCACGCGTCCGGATTCTGCGCGGCAAAGTTGGCGCCGATGCGGGCCACGTTGGACAGCGTCACCCAACCGAGATAGACCCGTCCCAGGTCGACGGCCATGAGCATGATCAGTGCCAGAACGGGCACGAAGATGGCGAATTCGACCAGGCTCTGGCCCAGGCTCCGGTCGCGCGAAGAACCGCCTCGCTTCAATCGATGTTCCTGCGTCTCGTCATGCACGACAAAACCGGCGGCGCCGGGTTGGAGCTGTAGTGAAGCGCAGCGGTGGGTCGCTGGCCGTTCATCGAAAGTGCCTGTGCGCGGGCACTAAAGTCCCGAGCGTTTGAAATGACGCTCAGGCGACCGGCGGCCCGCTCCTCAATGGTCGGTCGAGCACCTCCGAGAGAGCGTCCTCGACGGCCTCGCGGGTCTGCTCGGTGGTGCCTTCTGTCGACAAACGGCGCGTTGGTACTGCCCGCTCGGCCAGATTCCTCGCCAATCGGTCGACGAGGTCGCTTCCCTGGCGCTCGATCCGACGTTCCGCGTCTTCCGGCAGCGTGCCTCTCGCGGCAAGCCGAGCTCGCTGGGTCTGCGCGGAGCATTCGATCAGCCAGACCTCGTCGCACCGATCCGCCAGCCCACCCTCCACGAGCTTTATCGCCTCGACTACGGCGAAGGGAGCTGCATCGCGAGCGGCCGCGGCCAGCCGCTCTTCGACGAGCGGCCGAACCCGTGGGTGGACGATCTGCTCCAGATCGCGCAGCGCCTCGGGGTCGCCGAAGACGATCCCGGCAAGTGCTGAGCGATCGAGCGTGCCGGCCTCGCTGAAGACACCCGCGCCGAAGCGGGCGCGGATCTCGGGCAGGGCCGGGCTGCCCGGCGCCGTCGCCTCGCGCGCCAGCTCGTCGGCGTCGATCACCGTGCCGCCTATGTCGGCCAGCATGCGCGCCACGGTCGACTTGCCACAGCCGATCGGGCCGGTCAGGCCGATCAGAACCGGCGCGATTGACTCTACTGCCGGGTTCGAGTCGCGCCGGAACATCAGCGTGGCGCCTGCTCAGCCAGGATCAGCCACGCGTCCTCTGCCTGGGAGAGTGCCGTGTTGACGTCTGCCAGCTCGCTCGTGACGCGTCGCAGCTCGACGAAGTTGCCCTGCACGCCCGGGTCTCCAAGGGCGAGCTCGAGCTGGCTCCGGCGCAGGCCGAGACGCGTCAGGTCGGCCTCGACCAGCTCGCGGCGGCGCCGATACGCATCCTTTGAAAGCACCTGGCGCCCGGCAGGCCGGGGCCGCGGTGCCTGCTTGAGAGCGGCCGCCGGAGCATCTTTCGTGTGCGACGGCGCCTTGGGGGCCGGACCTGTCGCAGCCGCGGCGGCCCTGTCCACCGTCCAGCCGTCGGCGACGGCCTGGCGCCACTCGCGGAACGTGCCGTCGTAGCGAACAGCCAGCGCCGGTCGGTCATCGCTGCCGCCGCCGACGACCCACAGCTCATTGCACACCGCCTCGAGCAGCCGTCGGTCGTGCGAGACGACGATGACGGTGCCCGAAGCGTCGCGCAGGAAGGTTTCGAGCGCCTCGCGCGCCGGGATGTCGAGGTGATTGGTGGGCTCGTCCAGCAGCAAGAGGTTGGCCGCCTGCAGCCCGACCAGTGCCAGCCCCAGGCGCGAGCGCTCGCCGCCCGACAGCTGCTCGACCGGTTTGAATACGTCCTCGCCGCGGAACAGGAATCGCGCGAGGTAGGAGCGTGCGGGGCCGGCGTCGAGCCCCGAGCCGGCCACGAGCGCTTCCAGAACGGTGGTGCCCGGCAATGGCCGCGACCTGATCTGAGCCAGGTACCCGGTCTGGACGCCGTGGCCGAGCTCGAACCGGCCGTCGAGCGGCAACAGTTCCCCGGCGACGGTCCGCAGCAACGTCGTCTTGCCCGCGCCGTTCGGCCCGACCAGGCCGATGCGGGCTCCGCGCCGCGCCTCGAGGCGCGGCGCTCGCACCACCTCGCGGCCGGGATACCCGGCCGCGAGCCTTTCGATGCTTATCGCCACCTCGCCCGAGCGCCGTGTCGATCCGGCAACTCCGTGCAGCGCGAGAGCGCCCTGCTTGAGCCGCTCGGGTTGATCGGCCTGTTGCTCCTGCAGGGCCGCCAGGCGGGCCTCGTGCTCGTGCATCTTGGCGAACTTGCGGTGGCTGCGGTAACGCTGCACCAGCTCGCGCTCGCGCTCGATCGACTCGGACAGCGTGTCGTTGTCCTTACGAGCGCGAGCGTCACGTTCCTCGCGCTGGAGCGCATAAGCCGAGTAACCGCCGCGGAAGGCGGTCAGGCGTCGGTCGCGCAGCTCCCACACGCGCGTGACGACAGCGTCAAGGAACGCTCGATCGTGCGCCGCGACGAGAAGAGCGCCTTCGCGCGAGGCGAGAGTCGTCTCCAGCCACTCGATCGCGGACAGGTCGAGGTGGTTGGTCGGCTCGTCGAGCATCAGCAGGTCGAGCTCGGCGACGAGCAGGCGGGCCAGTGCGGCGCGAGTCTGCTGCCCGCCCGACATCTCGGCCGGCGGACGTTCCCAATCCGACCGCGCAAATCCCAGGCCGGACAGTGCGGCTTCGACGCGAACGTCGAGGGTGTAGCCGCCGCGGTGGTCGAAGGCGTCACGCAGGTGCGCGTACTCCGCTGACTCGACTCCCGACGCGCCGGCTGACTCGAGCTCGGCCAGGCGACGCTCGATCGTCTCGAGCTCGTGTGCGCCCGACCGCACCGCGCTGCGCAGCGTCGGCGCCGACACGAAGCTCTGGTCCAGGTTTGCCTCCTGGGCCAGCAGGCCGACGCGCAGATCGCGCTTGCGCACGACTTCACCCTGCTCGGGCGTCTCATCGCCGGCCGCGATGCGCAGCAGCGTCGTCTTGCCAGCGCCGTTGGCGCCGACGAGGCCGATGCGGTCGCCGTGGGCGATGGCCGCATTGATCGAGTCGAGGATGACCAGCGTGCCGATCTCGCGGCGGACGCCCGACAGTCGCAGGATCGCCATGCTCAGCGCGCCTGGGCCAGCAAGCGATGCGTGCCCTCGGTCCGCTCGCGCTGCGGCAGGCGCTGGCACCACGAGCAGAAGTGCGTGCTCCGCGCCCCGATCACGATGCGCCGCGTGGGCCTGCCGCAGCGCGGACAGGGCATCCCGGTGCGGCCGTAGACGTTCAGGAAATGCTGCATGCTGCCGCTGCCAGACGGTGCGCGGTACGAATCGACCGACGAACCGCGCCGCTGGATTGCCTCTTCCAGCACGTCGCGCAGCGACACGTAAAGCGCGCGCTCCTGGTCGCTGCGCAGGCCCGCTCCGCTGCGCAGCGGATGCAGCCGCGCGCGCCACAGCGCTTCGTCGGCGTAGATGTTGCCGACACCCGCCAGGAAATCCTGGTTCATGAGCAGCGTCTTGAGTCGGCCCTTGCGCCGCCGGAGCAGGCGCCGAAACTCGGGCAGCGTCAACGCGTCACCGATGGGCTCGGGTCCGAGCTTGCCCAGCACCGTCGCCGCCTCGGCCTCCGTGTAGATGGCGAGCCGGCCGAACTTGCGTGTGTCGCGCAGGCGCAGCTGCGTTCCGTCGTCGAGATCGAAGACCGCATGGACGTGCTTTTCGCGCGGCACATCGTGCGCGAGCACGTCGAGCTGGCCGGTCATCTTGACCTGGATCGCCAGCACCGCTGGCGCCCCGCCGTCTGCCTGCGGCCCCAGGGCGAAGACGATCCACTTGGCCCGGCGCTCTACGCTCAGCACTTCCCGACCGCGCGCCGCAACGACGAACTCCGACGGCTGTGGATGCTTGATCTGGTTGGGCCAGTCAAACCAGGCGTCCACGATGCGCCGGCCGACCACCAGCGGGCGCAGCTCACGGGCAATCGTCTCGACCTCGGGAAGCTCAGGCATACGACCGGTGAGTCTACGGCGCAGCCCGCCGGTGCGGCCTAGGTGCTGGCCACCCGGATCGGCAGCTCGTGAAACAGCGTGGGATCCGCCTCGCCGAGCAGGACGTGGATCAGGGCCGCCGGACGCAGCCCGAGCGTGGCCGTGCCGCGTGGGCCTTCGAGGGTTATCGCCTCGAGGGTGTCGCTGCTCGACGTGACCGTCACCGGCGCCCCAGGTCGCAGCCCGCGCGCCTCGAGGTACGAGAGCAGTCCTGCGTCTTCCTCGGCCTCCTCGGTGATGCGGTAGATCGTCGCCCGCTCGCCTGATCCGACGTCGCTCAGGGGGACACCGGCCGGACGGCTGGCCGCCGTCGCGACGTCGATCGGATTGCCGTGCGGGCAGGTCGACGGATTGCCGAGGAAAGCGGCGAGACTGGCTTCGACCGCATCTGAGACGGCCGACTGCAGCTCGTGCGCCTCCTGGTCGGACTCGGCCCAGCCCATGCCTATGACGCCGGTGAGCAACCATTCGATGAGCGCATGGCGCTTGAAGATGGCGTCCGCAACGGCGCGGCCCGCAGCGGTCAGGACGATCTCTCGGCTCTCGCTTGGTGCGACGAGAGCCTCCGCGCGCAGGCGCGTGACCATCTCCGAGGCAGCCTGCGGGGTCACCTCGAGGCGGCGCGCCAGCGTGGCGACGGTCGCCTGCTGGCCGCTCGACGCAAGGTTGCGCAGCGTCACCAGGTATTCCTGCGTGGCCCGTGACGAGGTGACGGTATGTCGATGTTGCATCTGTGGGCAGGATAGAGCGGATGGTTGCTGTCGAGCATCGGCGACCGCTAACGTGCCAGCCGTGACCGTCGACGAGCATGCAGAGCCAGCAATCGGCGAGGTCGAGCGCTGGTTCGTCGTCCGCGGCGTGCCGCACTTCGTGGCCGACCACTCTCCGACGCGCGTCGTGCTCCGCCGCGCGGCGCCGATCCTCGTCGTCTACGTGGTGGTCACGCTTCTTCTGACAGCGAGCTTCGCCTGGTCGATCGAGCTCAACCTGCTCGCGGTAGGTGGCGCGGCGGCGCTCGCGGTCGCGGCCTGGGCACTCGTCAACTTCATACGCCGCCGGCCGCTGCTGTCCCTGCCTGATCGCGTTGGCTGGCTCGAGATCGCGGCCTTCCTGATCATCCCGGCCATCCCACCGCTGGTCATCGGCTTCCAGGTCAGCGACGCACTGATCGCCGTGGCCGAAAGCGCCGTGTTCCTGGCCGCGGTCTACGTGGCCACGTCGTACGGGCTCGTCGGCGCGCTCGCGTGGGCACTGCGCCGGGCGGGGGCACAGCTCGGCAGCCTCGGCCGGCTCCTCACCCGGGCATTGCCGCTGCTGATGGTCTTCATCGCGTTCACTTTTCTGTCGAGCACGACCTGGCAGGTCAGCGCCGCTCTGGGCTGGCAGGCGATCGTGACCGTGCTGTTCTTCTTTCTGGGCCTGTCGCTGTGTTTCCTGATCGGTCGCATCGCACCTGAAGTCCGGCGCCTCGTCGCGTCCGATCGCCCCTGGCACGAAACGATCGCAGCGGTCGATGGCACACCGGCGCAGCCGCTCGTCCCACATATCAGCAGCGCCCAGGCTCCTGACGTTCCGCTGCGCTGGCACGAGTGGGTCAACATCGGCACGCTGGTCACCTTCGGCCAGGGCATCCAGATCGTGCTCGTCACCTTCGCAGTGCAGGTTGCACTGGTCCTCTTCGGCCTGCTGCTGGTTCCGGCCAGCATCCAGTCCGAATGGATCGGCCGTCCGGCTACGCCGCTGTTCGTGACCGAGGTGGGACAGGAGACCATCGCGCTGACCGTTGAGCTGTTGGTGGTGTCGTTGATCCTGGGCGCGTTCTCGGGGCTGTACTTCACCGTTTCGGCGCTATCGGACGCGGCTTACCGCGCCGAGTTCTTCAGTGACGCCGACCGCGAGCTGGGCCAGGTGCTGGCCGTCCGGGCGGTCTACCACGCGGCACGACGAGATGCCACGGCCCTCGAGCCGGCACCGGCGGAGGTCAATCAGCAGGCAGTGGCCTGAGCGACTCCCAGTCGTCGCCGGTCTTGACATCGACCGTCAGCGGCACATCGAGCTTGACCGCGCTCTCCATCTCCTCGCGCACGATCGCGGCGGTAGCCGCGACATCGTCGCGCGGCACCTCGAGCAGCAGCTCGTCGTGCACCTGCAGCAGCATCCGCGCGCGCGTGCCTTCGTTCATCAGACGTCGAATGGAGGCGGATCATGGCGATCTTGACGATGTCCGCGGCCGTGCCCTGGATGGGCATGTTGATGGCCATCCGCTCGCCCGCGCCGCGCAGCGCTCCGTTGCGCGCCTGGAGCTCGGGGATCCAGCGCCGGCGGCCGAAGAGCGTCGAGACGTAGCCCTGCTCGCGCGCGATCTCCTTGATGTGCATCATGTAGTAGCTGATGCCCGAGTAGGCGGCGAAGTACGAGTTGATGAACGCCTGCGCCTCTGCGCGCGGGATGTTGGCGCGCGACGAAAGGCCGAAGTCGCTCATGCCGTAGGCCAGGCCGAAGTTGACCATCTTGGCCATCGAGCGCTCGTCGGCCGTCACATCGGCCGGCTCCTTGTGCAGCACCCGTGCGGCCGTCTCGCGATGGATGTCGGCGCGGCGCTCGAAGGCCTCCTTGAGGTGCACGTCGCCCGACACGTGGGCCAGGATGCGCAGCTCGATCTGGCTGTAGTCGGCGGCCAGCAGCACGACGTCCGGCCCGCCGGCGACGAACGTGTGCCGGATTCGACGGCCCAGCTCCGAGCGGATGGGGATGTTCTGCAGGTTCGGATCGGTGGAGCTCAGCCGCCCGGTCGACGCGACGGCCTGGTGGAACGTCGTGTGCAGCCGGCCCGTGTGCGCGTCGAGCAGCAGCGGCAGCGCCTCGACGTAGGTCGAGCGCAGCTTGGTGTAGGCCCGCCACTCGAGGATCTTGTCGATCGCCGGGTGCGCCGGCCGCAGATCCTCCAGCACAGTGGCATCGGTCGAGAAGCCGGTCTTCGTCCGGCGACCGCGAGGCAGGTTGAGCTCGTAGAAGAGCACCTGCTCGAGCTGCTTCGGGCTGCCGATCGTGAACTGGTGGCCGACGTCGACGTAGATCTCCTGCTCGAGCCGAGCGATCTCGGTGGCGAAGGCCGACGACAGGCCCGCAAGGGCCTCGCGATCGATGGCCACGCCGACCGATTCCATGCTCGCGAGGACCGGGATGAGCGGCAGCTCGACCTCGTGTCAGCAGGCGGTCGATCGTCTCGTCCGCGGCCAGGTCGGCCTCGAGCGGCTCGCGTGCCGCGGCCACCGCCACGGCCTGCAGTGCGGCGTGGTCCGCACCGCCTAGGAGTCCATCGGCTGGCAGCTCGATCTCCAGCCGCTCCGAGCAGATGCTCGCCAGGGTCTGGCTGCGCAACGCCGCGTTGAGGACGTAGGCGGCGATCTGGGTGTCGAGCGCTACTGACGGCAGGTCACGCGCGAGCTCGAAGACGTTGCCCGTCGCGTTCGGGTCGCGGCGAGCCAGCTCCCAGACGAGCAGCTGCTTGATCTCGTGGCCGACGAGCGGCCGGCCGGCGCTCAGGATCTGCGTCGCAAAGTGTTCCGCGTTCTCCGGCCCGGCGCTGACCAGCCGGCCGGCCGCGTCCACGACGGCAATGCCCAGCAGCTCGCCGCGTCGCGGCCGGTGATCCGTAAGTGCGATGCCAACGGTCAGCTCAGGCTGGGCCTGCAGCCAGGCGGTCACGTCACCGGCTTCCTCGAAGCGGACCGCCCGCGACGGATCGGCCAGCAGTGTCGTCAGGCCGTCGCGCGCCCCCGACGGCCGCGCCATGTCGACGGCGGCCGCAATATCTGAGTCGGGTTCGTGGCCATTGCCCGCGGCGACGGGCGACGCGGCTGACGAGGAGTCCGACGCCGCGTCCGCGGCAGGCGTCGGTGCGCCGCCGCCCAGGTCGAGGCTGAGCTGCATTCCGCCGCTGCCGGCACCGCCCTCCGCCGCGCGTTGTGCCGCGGACGGCCGGCCCGCGACCTGCACCGCCGGAATCGGCGCACTGCGGTCTGCCTCGCGCAGCAGGTCACCGGGCGCCCGCTGATCCTCCCCGGTCATGCCCGGCAGGCGCTCAACGAGCGATCGGAACTCGTACTCGCGGAAGAGCCGCAAGACCTCGGCCCGGTCGTAGTCGCCGAGGCGAGCGGTCTCGAGGTCGAGCTCGACCGGCGACATCCGCTTCGACGGTCACCAGCTCACGCCACTGGAAGACGTCGTCGCGGTTCTCCTCGAGCTTCAAGCGCAGCTTCTCGGGCTGAACCTCGGTCGATGTGCTCGTAGATGCCGTCGATCGTGCCCTAGTCCTGGACGAGCTTCGCGGCCGTCTTCTCGCCCACACCAGCGATGCCCGGGATGTTGTCGGTCGTGTCGCCCTTGAGCGCCTTGAAGTCGATCATCTGGACCGGCCGCAGGCCGTAGCGCTCCATGACCTTGGCCGGGTCGTAGAACGTCGTCTGCTGAACGCCGCCACGCGTCGTCATGAGCGTTGTCCGATCGCTCACGATCTGGAGCAGGTCGAGGTCGCCCGAAACGATGGTCGTGTCGACCTCGCCCGCCTCCGCCTGGCGGACGAGCGTGGCGATCAGGTCGTCCGCCTCGAAGCCCTGGAGCTGGTAGATCGGGATCCCGAAGGCCTGCGATGATCTCGCGCACGATCGGAAACTGGTCGCGCAGGTCGTCGGGCATCTGGCGCCGAGTCGCCTTGTAGTCCGCGTACTGCTCGTGGCGGAAGGTTGGCCCGGAGAGGTCGAAGCAGGCAATGACGTAGTCCGGCTTGACGTCCTGGAAGCCGCGCAGAACGATGCTCCAGAAGCCGAAGACGGCGTTGACGAGCTTGCCCTTGCTCGTCGTCAGCGGCGTGTTGATCAGCGCGAAATAGGCGCGGTAGATGAGGCTGTTGGAGTCGAGGAGCATCAGCCGCTGCACGGCTGAAAGTCTATCGGTCGGGACTTCTGTGGCCCGGACCCCATGAGCCGGGCTCGATGAGCCCCGAAGGTCAGCGGACCAGCGCGTCCCCGTAGCGGCGGCGCGCGAACAGCAGGATCGTGAGCAGCGCACCGCCGAGCAGGGCGACCATCACGCCGATGTACACCAGCGAGAGGTTCGACTGCGAGACGAGTCCCGCATCGGCGGTCCCGAAGTCCTGCTCGAGCCCGCCCTCGCCGACAGGCTCGGGCGACTGCACGTAGACCTCGTTGATGTCGTTCGGGTCGCCATCCTTGCCGTTGTCGGCCTCTGCCGGTGGGACCTCGCCACCGCTCGTCGGCGCCTGCTGCCCGGTAACACCTTCTGCGGGGCTCGCCATAGGTGCCATCGCGGGTACATCGATGGTCGGCACTCCCGCACCGGACCCGGCACGATCCGACTCGGGCGTCGGCGAAGCGGCGCCGAGAGGCAGGGCGCCGACGACGACAAGCATCAAGCCCAGCGCGAAGGCGGCGCCGGCGACGGGTCGCAGTGCCGAGCCCCAGCCCGGGGCCGCGAGGCCGCGCATCAGCCGGTCGAACCACGATCCGTGCAGCTTCGCGGCCTGCTCCGCGCTGATGCGGAAGTCGCGCGGCCGGCGCGGAACGGTCAGCTCGCCTGTTCGTTGTGAGAGAAGCCGAATGTCGGCCGCCAGCTGGGCGCAGTCCGAACAACCCGCGACGAGGCTCTCCGCCTCCGACTTTTCGGCCGGGTAGGAATCGCCCGCCGCGAAGCGCGTCACGAGCAGCCGGTCGTGCCGGCGATGATCGGAGTTCAGGGTTCCACGGCTGTGCACGGTCACTTGACGCCCCTAATCGCGCATCAGTTCCATGTCCGCGCCAAGAAGCTCGCGCAGCGCGAGCCGTCCGCGGTGGATTCGAGACTTGACCGTGCCGAGCGAGACCTTCGTCATGTCGGCGATCTCCTGGTAATCGAAGCCCTCGACGTCGTACAGCAGGATCGCCGTGCGCTGATCGTCTGTCACTTGGGCCAGCGCGCCCGCCAGCATGCGCTGGGTGTTCCGGCGCATCGCTTCACGCTCGGGCGAGGCGTCCTCGCCGGCCGGCGGCTGCCAGGAGTCGTCCTCCCACTCCGGGAACGGATCTGCCGGCCGGCGCTTGCGGTAACGCAGCACGTCCGTCGCCGCGTTGAGCGCGATGCGCGTCAGCCACGAGCGGAACGAGTCGCCGCGGAAGCGGTTGAGGTTGCGGTAGCAGCTGAAGAACGCCTCCTGGACGGCGTCAGCGGCCGACTCGCGATCGTTGACGACGCGCACGACGAGCGCAAACAGGTAGTCCTGGTACAGCGCAACCAGCTCGTTGAATGCCTCGAGCTCGCCCGCTACGGCGCGGCTGACCAGCGCCCGGTCGCGGGCGTTCTGCAGCTCGTCGTTGGGGCGGCGCGTCGACGGCTCGGCGGCCTGCTGGTTGGGCGTCTCGTCGGCTCCCGAGGAGTCGGTCGCCACGGACGCGCGAACGATCTCCTCCACGGATCAGAGTTCTCCCGAAAGCCCAGGGTGACGCGTCAAGCGGTCCTCGCCCACCGCGGCGCGAGTCTAGCAGTCGACTGTGGCGCGGCCCTATGACGGCTCGAGCCCCGCGATTGTGCCGCGCCGCTGATCCGTTGCGTCTGGGTCAGCTCTTTGGTCCGATGAACTCGTCGAGCGCGGCCACGCTCTCTCGCCGTGCCACGGAGATGTTCCACGGGCCGTCTTGGCGGTAGTCGACCCCAATCAGGTCGCACGCGTCGCGAAAAAGCTGCTGTATGTCGGAAGACCGGTTACTGAAGAAATAACGCGGATACTCGTAGCGCTTTCCACGCACGATCGCGAAGTTCGTAATGCGGCAGCCGTCAGATTCAATTAGGCCCTTGATGAACTCGTGCGGGTACTGCCTGACGAGGTTGGCTTGCCATGGCTCGAGACGAATGCTTCGAAGATGCTTGGGTCCGGCACCATGCTGCGGAAACAGACAGATCCATTGCTTCCAGTGAGAGTGGATTTCAACAGCGCCATCCTTCGGCCGCGTGAATTGGCCAACGACGTTCGGCACGACGTTGAACATAGCTCGCTGGCACTCATCGACGAGCCGTGGGTAGCGCGAATCCTGGAAGATGCGCAACTTCCAGACAGGCTTCCCGGGCAAGCGTGACAGCATTCCGTCGCCGAGATATGTGCCCAGGAGATAGGCGTAGCCGCCTTCGAGCGACCTTGGATCGGCACACTTCAGTGGCCGCTGAGGGACGGCACAGCAGGTGGGCAAGAGTGGTACGGCGGGTGGGACTCGAACCCACAAGTCCTTGCGGACGATCGGTTTTGAGCCGATTCTGTTTACCGATTTCAGCACCGCCGCGCACCTCGACTATAGCCGGTGTGCCTCCTCGCCATTATAGAACAACTGTTCGATTTGTGAAGAGTTTTTGACGGCCATTTTCCAAGAGTTACGCTTGGTCATCGACAGCAATGCAGCTGCGAACCTGGAGGTAGGACGTGCTCGGAGGCTGGAACCTGGAACTCGGCCGTATGCAACACGGCCACGGCAATGACGAGTGGCACGACATGGTCGAAGTGACGCCTGAGCACTCGGACGCCGACCCAGAGCGGGATTGGAGCCACGGCCGAATTTTCCGGTGCACGACGTGCGAGGACGAGATCCGCGTGGTGAGCCCGGACGAGTCCGTCGCCGCCTGACGTAGCAGCTGCGAGCAACAACGCGTCACTTACGCCCCCGCAGCGTAGTAGGGCAGGCGGTGTCGGCCGCAATCGCCATTCGCTGGCCGAACCACGCTCCGCCCAGCGTGCCGATCAGCGCCACGGATATCTGGCCGGCCCCAACGACGCTCCGGCAGCGTGATTGGCATCGTCGGTCGGTCCTTGGGTGGATACGACGCCGGGGAAGCGTAGGTGGCCGCGAATTCGGTCGATTGGCCGGTTAAGACGCTCCTGGAGCGTTGTTGGCGCGCTGCCGGAGTCAGGCGGCTCCCAGGCTGAGCTCGGCGGCGCCCGCACCGATCCGACGCTCGACCAGTCCGACCAGCTCGGCGTCGTAGGCGACGCCCACGCTCAGGTCCATGCGCTGCATGCGACCGTCAGCCGAGGGCACGTGCAGGACGACGCGCGTCGTTCCCGGCCGCGAGTGAATGATCTCGCGCAGCGCTCCGAAAGCGGCAATCACCTGTTCCTGCGCGCCGCGCGTGAAGCGAACGTGCAGCGCCTGATCGGGCGCCGCCTCGACGGGCAGGGTCGGACGGTTCTGGGCCGCGATGTCGCGGCGGACGATCTCTTCGGGGAACGGCGGCTCGTCATCGTCGACATCGGGAGCTGCACCAGCTGCCCCAGCCGCCCCCGCAGCTACCACGACCGGCGCGCCGAAACGCACATCGATCGTCCCTTCCACCCCTCCCCCACGCAGCGGCGAGACGAGCGGAATGGTGCGCACAGTGCCCGGTTCAACGGTGGCCTCATTCACCGGCGCCTGTCGATCGACGCGGCCGTTGCCGTACCCGCGTCCGTTGCCGCCCCCACTGCCATTGGCGCCCACGTATCCGGCCCCGTTGCCATTACCCGTCGGCCGCGGTGGGCGTCGCCCTCGCTCGAGCCGGCCCAGCGCAGCCGCGAACTCGGTGGAGCCCAGCTGCTGGGCCTCTTCCCAGGTCCACACCGCGTCCGCGAGCAGGACCGTTTCCTCGCCCTTGTGGTCCACCCGGCCGCTGACGAGCAGGATGGCGTCCTCGGCCCAGGTCGGCTCGGTCTGCTCGAAGACCTTGGGGAAGACGATGACCTCGATGGTGCCCTGCAGGTCTTCCAGCGTGGCCACGCCCATGGTCGCGCGCGCCTTGGTGATGACCTTGCGCATCTCGGTCACGACACCGCCGACACAGATGCGCTGTTGATCGAGCTCCTCGCCGAGCTCACCGCTGTAGGTGTTCACGTACTCACCGATCACGCTTGCCAGCTCGCCCAGCGGATGGTCGGACAGGTAAAGCCCGAGCAGCTCCTTCTCCCAGCGGAGGCGCTCGCGCGGCGCCGCCTCAGAGATGTTGTCGGGCAGAGGACGTTCGAGCGGCGTCGCGTCCGCGCCCGTGTCGAAGAGCGACACCTGGCCGGTCAAGCGGTCGCGCTGTGCCGCCTGCCCGGCTGCCAGCGCATCGTCCACGGCAACCAGCAGCTGCGCCGGGTGACCCAGCTCGTTCAGCGCCCCGACCCGGATCAGGGACTCGAGCACGCGCCGGTTGACGAGCCGAAGATCGATCCGATTGCACAGATCGGCCAGCGATCGGAAGGGGCCCCCTTCGTTACGGGCGGCGACGATCGACTCGATCGCACCATGGCCGACGTTCTTGATGGCCAGCAGGCCGAAGCGAATGGCGTCGCCCTCGACCGTGAAGTCCAGCCCGGAGCCATGAACGTCCGGCGGCCGGACCTCGATGCCCAGACGCCGGCACTCGGCGACCGCTGCTGCCACCTTGTCGGTCGAGTCGCGCATCGCGGTCAGCACCGACGTCATGTACTCGACGGTGTAGTTCGCCTTCAGGTAGGCCGTCTGGTACGCGATCAGGCCGTAGCACGTCGCGTGAGCCTTGTTGAAGCCGTAGCGCTCGAAGGGTTCGAACGCCTTGAACACGGCGTCGATGACCTGCGGCGGCACGCCACGCTCTGCCGCGCGCTCAACGAACTTTTGCTTCTGAGCGCGCAGCACGTCCGACTTCTTCTTGCGAATGGCGTAGCCGAGCGTGTCCGCCTCCGGCCCGCTGAAGCCGCCCAGCGCCATCGACGCGGCCATGATGTCTTCCTGGTAGACGAAGATGCCGTACGTTTTATTCAGGTACGGCTCGAGCAGCGGGTGGAGATATGTGACCTGCTCCTGGCCGTGCTTGCGCCTGATGTAGGCCGGAATGTTGTCCATCGGCCCGGGGCGGAACAGGGCGACCATCGCGGCCAGGTCCAGCACTGAGGTCGGGCGAAGCTCGCGCACGTAGCGGCGCATGCCCGGCGACTCCAGCTGGAATACGCCCGTGGTCTCGCCCGTGGAGAGCAGCTCGAAGGTCTTGGCATCCTCGAGCGGCAGATGGTCGAGGTCGATCTCGATGCCCCTCTCCTGCTTGATGAGGGAGACCGCCTCGCGCAGGATGGTCAGGTTCGACAGGCCCAGGAAGTCGAACTTGAGCAGGCCGAGCGCCTCGACGCCGTGCATCTCGTACTGGGTCATCAGCCCTTCCGAGTTCGTCGCACGCTGCAGGGGCATCAGCTCGGTCAGCGGATCGCGGCTGATGACCACGCCCGCGGCATGGGTCGAGGCGTTGCGCGCGACGCCCTCGAGCTGGTGCGCCAGCTCGAGCAGCTTGGCGGTCTTGCCCGACGGGTCGCCGTCGCGCAGCTCGCGCAAGGCCGGAGAGATGTTGAGCGCCTCCTCGAGCTTGATGCCGAGCTGGTTGGGAACGGCCTTGGCGATGCGGTCGACCTCGCCGTAGCCCAGGCCGAGGACACGGCCGACGTCGCGGATGGCGGCCCGCGCGAGCATCGTGCCGAAGGTGATGATCTGGGCCACGTGGTCGCTGCCGTACTTGCGCGAGACGTACTCGATGACCTCGCCGCGCCGCGCGTCCTCGAAGTCGACGTCGATGTCGGGCATGGTCACGCGGTCGGGGTTGAGGAAGCGCTCGAAGGGCAGCTCGTAGTGGATCGGATCGACCGGCGTGATGCCCAGCGTGTAGGTCACGATCGAGCCCGGCGCCGAACCGCGGCACGTCGTGGCGATGCCCTGCTCGCGCGCGAAGCGGACGAAGTCGGCGACGATCAGGAAGTAGGCCGCGTAGCCCATGCGGATGATCACGCCGAGCTCGTAGTCGAGCCGCTTCTGGAGCTCGTCAGTGATCGACCCGTAGCGCTCGCGCAGGCCGCGCTCGCACTCGGCGCGCAGCCATGACTCCACCGTGTAGCCCTCGGGAACGGGGAAGTCGGGCAGCCGGGTCTTGCCCAGCGGCAGCTCGAGATCGGTCATCTCCGAGATGAGGCGGGTGTTCGCGATCGCACCGGGCTGATCGGGAAAGAGCGCCGCCATCTCCGCGGCCGACTTCAGGTAGAAGTCCTGCGTCTCGAACCGCATCCGCCCGGGCGTGTCGATGTTCGAGGCGGTTCCAACGCACAGCAGCACGTCATGCGCCTCAGCCTGTTCGCGCCGGACGTAGTGCAGGTCGTTGGTGACGACGAGCGGAATGTTCGTCTCCGGTGCCAGTCGGAGCAGCTGCTCGTTCAGGCGGCGCTGCTCGGGCAGGCCGTGGTCCTGGAGCTCCAGGAAGAAGTTGCCCTTGCCCAGGATGTCCTCGTAGCTGCCGGCGACCCGTTTCGCCTCGTCCCACTGGTTGCTCTCCAGAGCGCGTGCGACCTCACCTCCGAGACACGCCGACAGCCCGATCAGCCCCTCCGAGTGGCGCGCCAGGAAGTCGCGGTCGATGCGCGGCTTGTAGTAGTAGCCATCGAGGTGTGCACCACTAATCAGCCGGCACAGGTTCTGGTAGCCGGTCCAGTCCTTGGCCAGCAGGACGAGGTGGTAAGGCTTCTCGTCTGCCTTGCCTTCGCGATCCGTCATCGAACGCCGGGCGACGTAGGTCTCGACACCGATAATCGGCTTGATCTCCGCCGCCTTGCAGGCCTGGTAGAAGGCGACGGCGCCGTACAGCGCGCCGTGGTCCGTTACCGCCAGCGAATCGAAACCCAGCGTCTTGGCCTGCCCAACCATGTCCTTGATCCGGCCCAGGCCGTCGAGCAGGCTGAACTCGGAGTGGACGTGGAGGTGCGTGAAGTCGTTCGGCGCGATCAAGAAGCGTCCCCTGCGGTGTGCGCTGAAGGTACCCGCGTACACCCCCTCGCGGCCAGATCCTTATCCCCGAAGTTCGTCCACGATCGATCCACGGACGGCCGATTATACCGAACAGACGTTCTGAACTGCGCCTCCTACCGGCCGACCATTGCCCGACCCGGCGCCAGGAGGAAGGGCGGCAGGTAACCGGCGAGATTCGACAGAGGCAGCACGTCCGGGTGGAGCTCGAAACCGAGCGTGCCGGTCATGAACGCGCGGCGCGCCTCGATCCGCTTCCAGGCTTCGGGATGGCGCGCCGCGATCTCGTTTCGCAGTGCCTGGTCTGCGATGCAGATGCCGTCTTCGATGTTCGAGGTGAAGTAGTCGGTGCCGGTAGCAGGGATGATGTCGACCTGCATGGCCATGCCCGACTGCAGCTCGACCGGCGACCCGGGCCAGACTGGCGAGTTGACCCACTCGTCGAGGTGGATCTGGTGGCCGGCGTTCAGGAAGATGCCAAAGAACTTGTCGCCCAGGCGCCTCGAGATGATCTCGTCGAGAACCGAGGCGGACTGGCCGACGTGGATTGCTGCGAGCCACTCAGCCACGGCGTCGAAGTACGGGCCGACGAGTCGCTCGACGTAGTCGTCGATGTGTGCCAGAAGCTCGGTCGCGCTCTCGACCACGAACCCGGCACGGCAGGTCAGCGCACCCCAGATCCCGAATGCCGTGGTGAAGGGGTCACCGCGCGCGATCTGGCGGTCGGATGGGCTCAGCAGACCGAGCTTCGCGCGCGGCCCCGCCGTCAGCATCAGGTGGCACGACAGGGGCGTGCCGTTCCAGCCCAGCAACGCGACGGCCTCGTGCTCGGTCATGCCCGGCCGGAGATTGAAGAGCAACCGCTTCACTCCCTCAGAAACGTGACACGACGCCCACTCGAAATAGGCGATCTGATCGACCTCGTTGATCACCCGCAGGCCGTCCTGGGTATCAATGAGCAGGCCCGTCGCGTTGGTCACTGCGTCCGCCCCCGCCAGGCCACGCAGCTCGTCGACGATGTACGCGGGCACATCGCTCATCCACGGCTCGCCGTATGTCTTCCAGCCGACGAGGCCCACGCTGATTCCCCGGCCGATGCCCTCCCCGGCAAGGATCTCGCGCAATGTCAGTGACCTGTCGCGCGGCTGGCTGGGCAGGCTGAAGTCCTGGAACATGTGCCGTCGCATCGGCAGTGGCGCGCTGCCGGCCGTGCCCCAGTCCTCGTTGCCGACCATGATGGCCGGATCATCGTCACTGCCGATGACGAGCAGCGCCTCTTCGAAACGCGGGTCGAAGCCGGTCAGGTACGAGATGTTCGCGCTGTGCTCCCGGTCGGCATAGATGACCAGGCGCCTGTAGCCGGCGTGCTCCATGCGCTCGCGCAGCCGGGCCATGCGATCGGCGTAGAGCTGAGGATCGAGCTGTGGCTCGGTGGCTGGGGCCCCGAAGTCGGGCAGGTCGACCGCAGCGAGTCGGCTTCCGCGGCCGCTCACTCGGAATCCACCACTCGCGGAGACGATCCCATGGAAATCTCGTAGACGTGATTCGCGGCGACGGACTGCCACTCGCCACGGGAGCCGTCTGGCCAGGTGACGCGCACCTCGGCATGATCCGCGGCGCCCAGACCGAAGTGCAAGGGTGCCAGGACGTCGCTGACATGACCGCCGCCAATGGTCCGTTCGCGTTGCATGACATGCTCGTCGACTCTTACCTCCAGCCAGGCACCGATGGCATCGCGGTTGGCACCGCGCTGGAAGAGTTCGAGCTCGACCCAGTTGCCCATTTCCGCCGAAGCAGCGGTCGTCCCGGAGCCAAGGTTCCGATACAGCCGAACGTTCTCGCGCCTAGTCACGACCACCAGGTCGAGCAGCCCGTCGGCATTGAGATCCACCAGGCTGGCGCCGCGCGATCTCGCGAAGTCGACGATGCCTGCGGCCACGGCCCCTTCAACGAAGCTGCCATCCGGCTGGCCGATCAACAGGTTGTTCGGATCGAGCGCTGCGTACTCTGGCATGGCCTCGACGTTGCCCTTGCTGACGAACAGGTCGATGTAGCCGTCGTTGTTAACATCCTGGAAATCGGCGTGCCAGGCCGTGGACGGCAGGGTCGTATCGCCGGTGTGCGGTCGATGCACGTTGACGCCGCGCGCAAGTGCGATGTCCTCGTAGTGCGGCGACGCGGGGCCTTCTGCGAGGACCTGCAGCTTGTTGTCGGCCTGGCTGGTCAGGTAATAGTCCGGATAGCCGTCGTTCGTGACGTCGTAGTCGCCGATGCCCATGCCCCACACACGGACCCGTTGCCAGCCGTCGGCCGCGGTGTACTCACGCGGTTCCTCGCGAGGCGCGATGTGCCACATCTGCTCAGCGCCATCGCTGTCGCTGCGGTAGTAGTGGCGGTCGTTGCTCACTCGCAGGTCGCGCCTGCCCGATCGGTCCCAGTTGGTGAACAGGATCGATAGCGTGCACCAGCTCGGCGATAGGGCGGTTGGCGCATCGAAGCCCGTACCAGTCGCCGCTGGCCGGTGGAGCTCGTTGTCGGAGCATTCGAGAGCGTTGCCCGGCCGATCCGGGGCGAGGTAGTTGCCGATCGCGATCGTCGGCCACTCCGCACCTGGGTCCCACCTCGCGCTGAATGCCGTCGACCACTCGTCGCCGCCATCGAAGCCCCATGCCTCGTTGGCCCGCTCGAAGTGGCACTCGCCGAGACCGCGCAGCAGGACGTTCTCGCCGTGACGCAGCACGGCCAGGTCGATCTCGCCATCGCCGTCGACGTCGATCGGATACGCGCCGGTCACTGACGTCAGATCCGTAACCGGGCTCGCGGCTCGTTCGAAGCCGAGCGCAGCGCCTGCCGCGCTGCGATTGATGAACATCTCCGCAGGGTTGCTGCCGCCGGCGAGGTAAAGGTCCGGCCGGAGGTCGGAATTGCAGTCGAAGGCCGCCACGCCGCCGCCCACGAAATAGTCGAAGTCGCCGTCGTAGGAATGGGTCAGGCCGGCCACCTGCGCCTCCTCAGTGAAGCGCGGCGCGCCGAGCGCCGCGCCCATCCCGCCGGGCGTGGGGGGTCGCACCAGAGTCCAGGCGACGGCCGATCCGACCATGACCAGGACGACCAGTACTGCGACGCCAACAGCGGTACGGACCCTCACCGCGGCATTCAATCACCTGCCAGAGACTCAGCCCCAGGACTGCTCCGTCACGGGCCGGAACGCCACTTCGAGGATGCGATGGTTACGTGGCCGTGTGAGCACGTACAGGATCGCCTCTGCCACATCCTCGGCGCGCATCATGCCCTTTAGCTGGGGCATGTCCGGCGTCCGGCCCCAGCCCATTGCAAAGTCCGTGGCGACGCCGCCGGGGCACACGTTGGTGCAACGCACGCCCTGCTCGCGCAGCTCATGGTCGAGCGCAGCCGTGAGGCCGTACTGCGCGAACTTCGACGAGCAGTAGACGGCTTCGTTAGGCAATCCGCGACGGCCCGCCTCCGAGGCGACCGTAACGACGTCGGCGGCATCGCTCTTGAGCAGGTGCGGCACCGCTGCTCGATACGTGTAGATCAGGCCTTTGACGTTGGTGTCAATCATGTCCTCGATCTGGTCGTCCGGTACATCGAGGAAGGGACCGTAGCCGCCGACGCCGGCGTTGCCGATGACGATGTCCAGCTGACCGAAGCGTCCCACGGTGGCATCGACCAGGGCCTGGACCGAGGCACGATCGCGCACGTCGCATGCCTGGGCAAGCGCCCCATCAACGCCCGGATTCTCGCCGCGGCGGGAGCCCAGCCCGAGCCGCACGCCATGGGCTGCCAGGAGCCGTGCCGTCGCGCCACCGATGCCCCGGCCGGCGCCGGTGATCATGGCCACTCGGCCCTCAATGCTCTCCATAGAAAACACCCTCCCGTCAGCGTCAAAAAGTCACGGCTTGACTCGGCAGCCGAAATTGTAGGAGCCTTACACAATCGTTTGGCGCAGAGGATCACAAATGCCGTGAATATGAGCCGCCACGTCGAGCTGGGACTCCGCAGCGAGACGATTCGACGCGCCAACCTCAGCGCCATCGTCCACGCGCTTCACACCGAAGGGCCGCTGTCGAGGTCAGAGCTGGGCGCACGGACGGGCCTGACCCGCAGTGCGATCCGGGTGCTGATCGGCGAGCTGTCGGCCGCGGGGCTCGTCCAGGAGCGCAGCGGTCCATCGCTCGGTACGCCCGGGCGGCCGTCGGTCCTGGTCCGGCTGCGATCCGAGCGTGCTGTCGTCCTGGCGATCGAGGTCAACGTCGATTCAATTGCCGCGGCGATAGTCGGCATCGGCGGTGATGTCCTGCGCACCCGTCGGCTCGAGCGCGCGCGTTCGCGCTGGGCGGTCGATGAGACGGTGGATGACATCGCGCGGCTGGTGGGCAGCCTCGACGCCGCAGATCCGCCGAGCGCGGCGCGCGAGAACCTCGTCGGCGTCGCGGTCGCCTTCGCGGGCATCGTTCACCGCGAGCTGGGCACGGTCGCTCTCGCCCCGAACCTGGGCTGGCGCGACGTGCCGCTGGGCCAGCGGATTTCGGAGGTGCTGGGCAGCTCCGTACACGTGCTCGTGGCCAACGACGCGGACTTGAGTGCGCTGGCCGAGCATCGCCGCGGCGCCGGGGTCGGCGTAGACAACCTGCTCTTCATCTCGGGCGAAGTCGGCGTCGGCGGCGGCTTCATCCTCGATGGCCGGCCCATGAGCGGCGCCACCGGCTACGGCGGCGAGGTCGGCCACATGCCTGTCAATCCGAGTGGCGCGCCGTGTGGCTGCGGCTCATTCGGCTGTTGGGAAACAGAGGTCGGCGAGCGCGCGCTGCTGCGCCGCGCAGGCGTGCCGGTGGACAGCGGCCGCGACGGCGTTGAACGAGCCGTGAATGCGGCCGAGGCGGGCGACGAACGCGCACTCGAGGCATTCGAGCAGGTGGGCACGTGGCTGGGGCGCGGGATTGCCGGCCTCGTGAACGTGCTCAACCCGGAATTGATCGTCATGGGCGGGCTGTTCGAGCGGATCTATCCATTGGTGGCGCGGCCCCTGGCGTACGAATTCGACCGACTCGCGCTACCGTCCGCGGCCGCCGTAGTCACGATCGTTCCGACCTCCCTGGGCGGTGACGCCCCGCTTCTGGGAGCTGCCGAGCTGGCTTTCGAACGCCTGCTCGACGACCCGGCGTCGTTGTCCAAATTGGTCGTCCACAGCGAATGGAGGGTGGTAGCGTAAGAGGCTCAATCGAGGGTCGGGGGCGGTTGATCAAGACAGAGGAGGAGTCTACGGATGTCTTTTAAGAGATTGGCTTTCACGATGAGCGCGCTCGTCGTGGTAGCCGCATGTAGCACCGGCGGAGGTGCCACCACGGCACCGACCGGTGCGGCCCCGACCGGTGCAGCACCGACGTCGGCGGCGACCACGGGTACTGACGGTTGCACCGTCGGCATGTCGTGGAACAACTACCAGGAAGAGCGCTGGGCAAAGTGGGATGAGCCCACGCTGAAGGCCGCAATCGAGGACGGTGGCGGGACCTACATCTCGAACGATGCCGGGTCATCTGAGGAGACCCAGCTGACCAACGTCGAGAACCTGATCACTCAGGGTGCAGACGTTGTCGTGATCCTTGCCCAGGACACCGAGGCGATCCTGCCGGCCGTTGACGCGGCTCTGGCGCAGGACATCCCGGTGATCGCTTACGACCGCCTGATCGAGCACGAGGCTGTGCTGTACACCAGCTTCGACAACGTCAAGGTTGGCGAGCTGAGACTGAGGCCGTGCTTGCCGAGGTGAGCGAGGGCAACTTCGTCATCATCAAGGGCAACGGCTCGGATGCCAACTCGGACTTCCTTCGCCAGGGCATGACGAACGTCGGTGTCCCTGCGTCACCGGAGGAGAACACTCCTGAGGATCCCATCCAGATCGTCGGTGAGACGTACACCGACAACTGGGCATCCGGATCTGGCTCAGACCGAGATGGAGCAGTTCCTCACCGACAACGACAACGACATCCAGGCCGCGCTCGTCGAGAACGACGGTATGGCCGGCGGTGTCATTGCCGCGCTCGATGCCCAGGGCATGGCTGGCACCATCCCGGTGTCCGGCCAGGACGGCGACCTGGCGGCCCTCAACCGAGTCGCGCTCGGTACTCAGACCGTGAGCGTCTGGAAGGACGCCCGCGAGCTGGGCACTGCGACCGGCGAAGCAGCCATCGCGCTTTGTGCCGATCCGGATCCGGCCAACGTCGAGGGCACTGTGTCCTTCACGACGCCGGCGAACGGCTATGACCTCCCGTCAATCCTCCTCGAGCCCCTGCCGATCACTCAGGAAAACCTGAGTGTCGTGCTGGATGCAGAGTGGATCGACGAGGAGACGCTGTGCCAGGGCGTCGAGGCCGGTTCGGTCGAAGGCTGCCCCTAGTCAGCGGCTGACGAGTCAGCAACCTTTTCGCCCCGCGCCCGTGGAACCACCACGGCGCGGGGCGTTCCTATGCTGTTCCGCCCGGACCACGCTCAAGGTCTTGAGTAGAGGAATCGGATGACAGACGCCATCGTGCCCCAGGGAGTCGCTTCCGAAGTTCCGCCGCGCCGGAGTCCTGGAGCCGCGATGAGAGCGGCCGGGATCGACACGCGCCTGTTCGGAATGCTGATCGCCCTGGGCGTCATCTGGATCGGCTTCCACGTCATCTCGGAAGGCGGCTTCATCACCCCGCGGAACCTCTGGAACCTGTCGGTCCAGAGCTCCTCAATCGGCATCATGGCCACGGGCATGGTGCTGATCATCGTGTCGCGCAACATCGACCTGTCGGTCGGCGCCGTCCTCGGCTTCGTCGGCTACTCGATGGCCATGATGCAGACGATCTGGATCCCGATCTCGATGGGCTTCGGGCTGGAGCAGCCGTGGGCCTGGATCCTGACCGTCGCGTTCGGCCTGGTCCTTGGCGGCCTGCTCGGCCTCGTCCAGGGCTTTGTCGTCTCGTATCTGGGCGTGCCGTCGTTCATCGTCACCCTCGGCGGATTGCTGGTGTGGCGCGGCCTCATCTTCCAGTACGCACAGGGACAGACGCTCGCGCCAATGGACCCCACGTTCCGGCTTCTCGGTGGCGGCCCCCAGGGATCCATCGGCGAGTGGCCGAGCTGGATCATCGGCGGCGTCGTATGCGTCGGAATCATCATCGCGCTCGTCATGAATCGCCGGCGACGGCGGCGCTACGGATTCGCGATGCGCCCGTTGTGGGCTGAGTTCGCGATCGGCGCCCTGGCGTGTGTCGCGGTCCTCGGCGCGGTATGGGTTGCCAATAGCTACTTCTGGCCGACCAACCTGGCCAATGCGTACGCCGAGGCAAACGGCATCCCGATCCCGCCAGGCGGCCTGAACATCCCGACTGGCATCGCCAACCCGGTCCTGATCCTGCTCGGCGTAGGCGTGGTGATGACGTACATCGCCACCAAGCGCAAGTTCGGACGCAACGTCTACGCCATCGGCGGCAACCCCGAGGCGGCCATCCTGTCGGGCATCAACGTCCGGCGCACGATCATGTACACGTTCGGCCTGATGGGCCTCCTCGCGGGCCTCAGTGCCGTGGTGCAGACGGCCCGCCTGAACGCGGCGGTAACCGGCCTCGGCGTCACCAACGAGCTCGACGTCATCTCGGCAGCCGTCATCGGCGGCACGTCGTTCGCCGGCGGCATCGGGACCATCCCGGGCGCCATCCTCGGTGCGGTGGTGATGCAGTCACTCAGGTCGGGCATGCTGCTGCTCAACGTTGACTCGCCGGTGCAGGACATCGTCGTGGGCGTAGTCCTGGTAGCCGCGGTCGGCGTCGACTCAATCCTGCGACGTCGCTCCAGCTGACGGAGGCCTGCACGTGACTGCTCAACCAGACCCGACTCCGGTCCCCGAGGCTTTTCCGCCGCCCCCGCCCGCTGCGGCCGTAGACCCGAGTCTCATCCCGCTCGTCGACATGCGCGACATCCGTGTCGCCTTCGGTGGCGTGCACGCCGTTGCCGGTGTCTCGGTGAACCTCTTCGCGGGGGAGGTCGTCGGCCTGGTCGGTGGCAATGGCGCCGGCAAGACGACGCTGATTCGCACGCTGTCAGGCGCTCATCCGGCCGATTCGGGCCAGATCTACATCAATGGCATGCCAGCCTCGATCCGCAATCCGAAAGATGCGAAGGACTACGGCATCGAGTGCATCTACCAGCAGCTTGCCCTCGCCGACAACCTCGACGCTCCGGCGAACGTGTTTCTCGGCCGCGAGAAGACAAACGGCCTGGGCTCGCTCGACGACAGCCACATGGAGTCCGAGACGCGCAAGGTCATCGGCCGTCTGAACCCGCGCTTCAGGAACTTCAAGGCGCCCGTGATCTCACTGTCCGGAGGCCAGCGCCAGTCGGTGGCCATCGCACGAGCCATCTACTTCAACGCCAAGATCCTGATCATGGACGAGCCCACGGCCGCGCTGGGACCGGCTGAGACGGCCCAGGTCCGCGACCTGATCACCCAGCTCAAGTCGGAAGGGATCGGCATCTTCCTGATCAGCCACGACATCCACGACGTGTTCGATCTTGCGGACCGCATCAGCGTCATGCTCCACGGGAAGCTGGTCGGCACGGTCAACAAGACCGACGTCACCACGGACGAAGTGCTGGCCATGATCATCATGGGCAAACTCCCCAGCGAGGTCACCCGCCAGGAGCTGGCCGAGCTCCACGGCTGATGGCACCCGAGTTCTTTGAAGGGGTCCCAGCTCGGATCCCGTTCGGCGGGCTGCAGTCTGATGACCCGCTCACGTTCAAGGTCTACCAACCAGACCGGCTCGTCCTGGGCAAGCGCATGGAGGATCACCTTCGCCCCGGGGTGTGCTTCTGGCACTCCTTCTCGTGGGCCGGCGTCGACATGTTCGGGTTGGGGACGCTGGACCGTCCCTGGCTCGATTACGTCGACGACGGAATGTCCGCGGCACGGACCAGGCTGGCCGCGGCCTTCGAGTTCTTCACCAAGCTGGGCATCCCCTACTACTGCTTCCACGACCGTGACGTCTGTCCCGAGCCAGACAGCTTCCGCGAGTTCAGCGCGAATATCGACGCTCTGGCCGACGAGGCAGCGGGCTATCAGGAACGCACCGGCGTGCGCCTGCTGTGGGGCACGGCGAACCTGTTCGCGCACCCGCGCTACCAGGCCGGTGCGGCCACGAACCCGGATCCGAGCGTGTTCGCGTACGCCGCCGCCCAGGTCAAGCACATGCTCGAGATCACCAAGCGCCTGGGCGGCGAGAACTACGTCCTGTGGGGCGGCCGTGAGGGTTACGACACGCTGCTCAACACGGACCTGCGGCGCGAAGGCGATCAGCTGGCGCGCTTCCTCCACCTGGTGGCCGAGCACAAGGCGAAAATCGGCTTCAAGGGCCAGCTGCTGATCGAGCCCAAGCCCATGGAGCCGACCAAGCACCAGTACGACTACGACGTCCAGACCGTGTACGGCTTCCTGGTCAAGCATGGTTTGGATGGCCAGTACAAGGTCAACATCGAGGCGAATCACGCCACTCTGGCCGGGCACAGCTTCCATCACGAGATCGCCTTCGCCGTGGCCAACGGCGTGATGGGCAGCGTCGACGCCAACCGCGGCGACCCCCAGAACGGCTGGGACACGGACCAGTTCCCGAACTCGGTCGAAGATCTGGTGATGCCGCTCTACGAGATCCTGCGGAGCGGGGGCATCGCGCCCGGCGGCTTCAACTTCGATGCCAAGCTGCGCCGCCAGAGCACCGACCGAGCCGATCTCTTCCACGCTCACATCGGCGGGCTGGACACGCTCGCACGCGCACTGCTTGTAGCGGCCTCAATGATCGAGTCCGGCTCGCTCGAGCGCCTGCGCGAAGAGCGTTACGCCGGCTGGAGCGCGGAGCTCGGGACTTCGATCCTGAACGGTGAGATGACGCTCGCCGAGCTCGAGCGACGCGTGGCCGACGGCGAGATCGAGCCCATCCGCGCGTCCGGTCGCCAGGAGATGC
The DNA here is from genome assembly GCA_963706095.1 of uncultured Chloroflexia bacterium. Lineage (GTDB taxonomy): Bacteria > Chloroflexota > Limnocylindria > Limnocylindrales > CSP1-4 > JALYGJ01. Next base: position 2,861,474 of record OY970149.1, on the reverse strand, counting down.
TCGAGAACCTCGTCAACCGCCATGTCTGGGCGGTGGACGGGGCGCGAACGGAGCAGTCGGTCGACCGCTGAACTGCCTCGGCCTGCGATGAACCTCGTCCTGGGCGTCGACTCCTCGACAACGGCGACGAAGGCCGTGCTCGTCGACGAACAAGGCGCGGTGCGCGGCCTCGGCATTCACGAGTACGGCTACGACATCCCGCGGCCGGGCTGGAGCGAGCAGGATCCACAGCTGTGGTGGGAGGGCACGGCCGCGGCTACGCGTGCCGCGCTCGCCGCAGCCGGCGTCGACGGCTCGGCGGTGGTTGCCGTCGGCCTGACCGGGCAGATGCACGGGCTTGTGCTGCTCGATGCGGACGACTCGGTGCTCAGACCGGCGATCCTGTGGAACGACCAGCGTACCGCTCATGAGTGCGATCTGATCAGGTCCGTTGTCGGGCCGGAACGACTCATCCAGCTCACCGGCAACGACGCCGTGACCGGCGTCACGGCGCCCAAGCTCGTCTGGGTGCGCGATCACGAGCCCGACATGTGGGCTCGAGCCCGCCACGTCCTGCTGCCCAAGGACTACGTTCGCCTGCGACTGACCGGCGAGCACGCCATGGACAAAGCCGACGGTTCGGGCACGCTTCTGTTCGATCTGGCCGCGCGCGATTGGTCCACCGAGGTGCTGGATGCGCTCGAGATCCCGCGCGACTGGATGCCACCGACTCACGAGGGACCCACGGTCACAGGACGCTTGACGGCCGAGGCCGCCGCGGCCACCGGCCTCAGGGCGGGCACGCCCGTCGTCGCGGGTGGCGGCGACCAGTCGGCAAACGCTGTCGGAGTTGGGGCCGTGGCTCCAGGCGCGGTGGCGCTCTCCCTGGGCACGTCAGGCGTCGTCTTCGCCACCACGGATGGGCCGCTCTACGAGTCGCGCGGCCGCGTCCACGCCTTCTGTCATGCCGTGCCGGGCAGGTGGCACATGATGTCGGTCATGCTCTCGGCGGCCGGCAGCCTGCGCTGGTTCCGCGACGCGGTGGCACCTGGTGAATCGTTCGACGACATCGTTGCGCCGGCCGCTGAGATCGGCGCCGCGCGCGAGGGCCTGTACTTCCTGCCGTACCTGACCGGGGAGCGCAGCCCCCATCCCGACCCGGACGCGCGCGGCGCCTTTGTCGGCCTGGACATCAGCCACGATCGGCGGCACATGACGCGAGCCGTTCTCGAAGGCGTCTGCTTCGGCCTGCGTGACGGCCTGGAGCTGATGATCGAGGCCGGCACTCCACGTCCAACCCAGATCCGTGCGTCGGGTGGCGGACTGGCCAGCGCGGTGTGGCGCCAGATGCTGGCCGACGTCCTGCGGGCGGAGATCGCGATCCCGACGACGACTGAGGGAGCGGCGTATGGTGCGGCCCTCTGCGCGGCCGTGGGAGCAGGCTGGTTCGGAACCGTGGAGGAGGCCGCGACTTCAGCCGTGTCGGCGCGGCCCGTGGCCGAGCCGGGCCCCGATGCGGGCGCATATGCGGCTTCCTATGAGGCCTACCGTGACCTCTACCCGAGGCTTGCGCCGTGGTTCCGGCGCGGCGCGTCAGTCTGAGGCGCCAGACTCGAAGAGCAGGTCCATCACGCGCATGTTGGCCACCGCGTCAGATGCCGGGAATGGAAATGGGGTCCCATCCAGCACGGCCGCGGCGAAGTATGCGGCCTCCACGGTGTACGGGTCGGCCGGCGGGAAGGTCAGCACCTCGGTCTTTGGCGCGACCGGAGGATCACCGCCCGCCGTGACATGGATCTCGGTCGGCCGGTCCGGCGGAATGTTGAACGGGATTCCGATCGAGATGCGCCCCTCGGTCCCGTATACATGGACACGCTGGTCGGTCTCGGTCCTGGTCGAGCAGGTGAAGGTCGCCACCCCGCTGTCGAACTCGAGGATGCCGCTGGTCAGCACGTCGACGCCAAGCTCCGGGTCGCGCACGACGCTGCCCTGGATGCGCCTGGGCTCTGCCTCGAACAGGAGGCGCGACAGGTTCACGTTGTAACAGCCGATGTCGTAAAGGGCACCGCCGCCCACCTCGACCCGGTTGCGGATGTTGCGCGCGTCATCGTTGAAATACGAGAACCAGCTCTGGACGGCAACCAGCCGACCAATTCGGCCGCTGCGAACTATCTCCTGGACGGCCTGCCACGACGGATGGAGGCGGTACATGAAGGCCTCGACCAGCAACACGCCTTCCTGCTCGCAGGTTGCGACCATCCGCGCCGCTTCCGCCGCGTTCATGGCCAGCGGCTTCTCGCACAGGACGTGCTTGCCGGCCCGGGCGGCGGCCATGGTCCATTCGGCATGGAGGCTGTTGGGCAGCGGGACGTAGACCGCGTCGACCTGCGGGTCGGTAAGCAGTGCCTCGTAGGAATCATGGACGGTCGGGATCTTCAGCTCCGCCGCATAGGCTCTGGCGCGCTCAACGTCGCGCGAGCCGACTGCCACGACCTCGGTTCTGGGCGCGCGCTGTATCGCGGGCACGACCTTGGTCCGGCCGATGTCTGCAGTCGAAAGAATCCCCCAGCGCAGCTTGTCCACTCGCGGATTGTAGGAAGCGGTCAGCCCGGCGTTCGCGGGGGTGCAATGACCATCACCGACCCGGCTTCGACGCCGACGCGGAAGGTCACTCGACCCGTTCGGTAGCTGCCATCCTCGACCGCGACGTTGTCGTCCACCCGTAGTGAGCCGTCGGACGGCGCGAGCATGAAGTTTGTACCGCGCAGCAGCCGGATGTCGGGCATCTCCGCGGCGGCGTGGTCGAGCCGGTTGTTCAGGTACTCGATGAGCGCTGTCCGCTCGCCCTCACCGATGAGCGCCACGTCAAGCTTGCCGTCGCTCATGTCCGCGCGGGACGCCACCGGCACGCTCGGCCCAGCGAAACGGATGTTCAGGATCTCGACACCGTAGTACTCGCCCGAGTGGTCCACGCCGTCGACGTCGACCTGCCAGGCAACGGCCTTGGTGTGCTCGAGGTGTTTCAGCAGGAAGATCAGGGCGCGGTCCAGCTCGTGCCCCAGAAAGTGCGCCCCCTCCTCGATCTTCTCCTTGCCCTCATCGATGGCCGCGGCAAACAGGCCACCGCCGCAACCCTCGACGAAATACTGCTCGGCGTCTCCCCACTGCACGTGGCCCAGGTCAACCGTCAGTGGCTCAGCATCGCGCCAGCTGGCGATCACCTCTTGCACTTCACCCAGGACCCGGAACGAGCGGCCGATGTTGTTGGCCGTGCCGAGCGGCAGCAGCGCCACCGGTGTCTTGCCACCGCGGGCGGCGAGCATCACCTTTGAAAGAGTGCCATCGCCGCCCGCGGCAATGATCAGGTCGGCGCTCGACCGCATCGCCTTCTTCCAGTCTTTCTTGGTCGACTGGTAGCGCACCTGAAACCCGGCATCTGCGACGATCCTGCGCAGATCCCTGGCGGTGGGGCCACCGCCGCCGGCGGTCGGGTTGTGGATCAAGGTTGCCCTGAGCTTGCGTGACATGCGTCTCCTGATTGCCAACGACGACGGAATCCACAGTGACGGGCTGGAGGTCCTGGCACGCGCCGCGCGTCAGTTTGGCGACGTCATCGTCGTCGCCCCTGACGTAGAGCGGTCGTCGGCCAGCCACGCCATCTCGGCCTCCAGGCCGCTCTCATATCGTCGCACGCGGCTGGGCGACGGCATCGAGGCCTTTCGCGTCAACGGCACGCCCGCGGACTGCGTAGCCCTCGGCCTGTTCCATCGGCCGGACGTTGACGTTGTCCTGTCCGGGGTCAACCTGGGCACGAATATGGGCAATGGACTGTGGCACTCAGGCACGCTGGCCGCAGCCGAACAGGCCGCCCTGCTGGGAGCGCGCGGCATCGCGTTCAGCACACCTGTCGTCAGCGACGACGCTGACCTGAGTGGCCTCGCACCATTCATCGACCAGATCCTGCGCATGCTGCTGCCGCGCAGCGAGTTGCGCCTCGTGAACGTCAACATTCCGGCACGGCCGCGTGGCATCCGCTGGACGCGTCAGGCGGTCGAGAAGTACGACGGCCACGTCGTGCCTGCCCGTGACCCATATGACCGGCCGGTCTTCTGGCTGGCGGTAAGCGAGATCAAGGAGCACGCTCCCGACACGGACCTGTGGGCCTTCGAGCGCGGCTACGCGACGATCACACCGCTGCGCCTCGACCTGACCGACCATGACGCGCTCGGGGCCGTGGGACCCGACGATCGGGTGATCGAGTTCGATGATGAGGCGGAGGCCCAGGTCATAGCCGACGCCGACGCCGCGGCGGCTGAGGATGGACAGGACGATCGCGGCCTACCATCGGCGGCGTGGACCGAACAGGAGCGGCCGACACCGACTTCGACGAGCTGATAGCACGCGCCCTGGAGAATCTGCCCGACGAGTTTCGGTCAAGTCTCGATTCGGTGGCCATCGTCGTCGACGACACGCCGACCCAGGATCAGCTGGATGCGACCGGCACGCGCGGTCTGTTCGGCATCTACCAGGGAGTGCCGCGTACCGCCTGGGGTGCCGCGAATGCGCCGGTCCCGAGCAAGATCACGCTCTTTCGTCGTTCGCTCATGAGCTACAACCGATCGCCGGCGGCGCTGGAGCGGGCCGTTGAGGACACACTCTTCCACGAGATAGGCCATCACCTCGGCATCAGCGATGCTCGTCTTCGCGAGCTCGAGCGGGCCAGGCGGCGTCCTTCCAGTTCGGATCGGTCAGCCACGGACGATCGTTGAAGAGCTCCGACACCCAGCGCCCGAGAGGACCTGGTGGCGGATCTTCCGCAACGCCGACCAGGAGTCCCTCGATCGCGGCTTGAACGTCCGCCGTCACAGCCTCGACCCCCTCTCGGGTCGCGCGCCGGTCGCCCATCTCCACGGCATCGCCGACACGGATCGTCACCGTCTTGCCAAACCACAGCCAGCGCGTGCCGACGATGGCCACCGGCACGACCGGCACCCGCGATCTGAGCGCGAAATAGGCTGGGCCCTGCTCGAGCGGCACGATCGCGCCCTCGCGGTCCGATAGCCGGCCCTCCCCCGCTATTGCCAGGACGTAGCCCCCCTTCAACACCGCCTGCGCGCGGCGCGTGGTGTCGATCAGGTCGGAGCGTGATGGCTTGAATGGCACGGCCATGTGCGACCACGTCAGGAGCCGGTTTCGCCAGCCCCTACCCATGTCCTCTTCCCGTGGACCAAAGACGAACAGCCGATGGCTACGCGGCCAGTGAGAAGTGATCAGAAACGGATCTACCCAGCTGGGATGGCTGAAGTTGAGCAGATAGGGCGGATCGGGCAGGCGCTCGAAGCTCTCGTGGCGCACGCGCAGGTAGCAACCGACGAGGAACCTGATGCCGTACCGGAGGAAGGCGTGTCTGAGCGGGCCGGGCGGATCAGGCGCCGGCCACGACTTCTCGTTCAAGAACTGCGATCTGGGGAAGCGGGACGGGTGGTGGCAGGCCCTGGCCATCGCGTTCGAGCTCGTCCAGGAATATGGGCACGAGCTCCGGGTCGAACTGGGACCCGCGCAGGCGGAGGAGCTCGTCGCGGGCCACGGAGTGCGCCTGCGCGGGCTGGTATGGCCGGCCGTGAACCATCGCTTCGTAGGCGTCGGCAATGGCCACGATGCGCGCGCCGAGCGGTATGCGCTCGGCGCGCAGGCGGTCCGGGTAGCCCGTGCCGTTGAAGCGTTCGTGGTGATGCCGAATGATCGGCGCGAAAGTTCGCGAGGCGCGCAGCGGCTCGCAGATGCGCTCGCCGATCTCGGGATGACGGCGCATCAGATCCCACTCCTCATCCGACAGCGGCCCTTCCTTGCGCAGCAGGTGCTCGGGCACGCCGATCTTGCCCACGTCATGGAGCAGCGCGCCGTAGGCCACCGCCTCGAGCTGCTCGCCGCGCAGCCCGACGTTGGCGCCGACGCGGGCGGCGTGATGAGCCAGCCAGCGGCAGTGATGGACGAGCCCGACGTCCTTGGCCTCGACCGCGTTTGCCAGCGCGGCGACGATCTGGGTCGCGCGCTCGAGTGACGTGATCGCGCGGCGCAGGCGCATCGCGCTGCGCATGCGCGCGAGCAGCTCCGCCTGCTGGACGGGCTTGGCCAGGAAATCGTCGGCGCCGGCATCGAGCGCCGCGACCATGTCCTCCATCGCCGTGTGGGCCGTGATGATGATTACCGGCAGCGTGGCCGTCAGTGGATCGGCGCGCAGCCTGCGGCAGATCTCGAAGCCGTCCATGCGTGGCAGGTTCAGGTCTAGAAGCACCATCTGCGGCGCGTGCTCGACGATGGCGCGCAGGCCCATCTCGCCGTCCGCCAGCCCGAGCACCTGGTAGCCCTCGCGCTCGAGGACGCGTGTCAGGAGACCGCGTTGGGTCGGCTCGTCCTCGATCACCAGCACGAGCGGCGACGCGTCGGGTCGGTCCGACTCACCCACTGCTGACAACGGCGTATACGGCACGCCCTCTCCTCCCTGCTCGACACCTTGCTTGCCGCCCCGGACAAGCGAGGTCCATGGCGCAGGTTCCCGCGGGCACGTGCCGGAACCGACGCGGCCGAGTATGGCACGTCGCCACTAGGGAAATTTGGCCACCGCGTCGATCAGCATGTCCACGAACCGCGCCCGATCAATGGCCATCCCAACGTCGACCCCCTGCCCCGACCCATCCGCGATGGGCACGCCGCTCGTCTGACCGCGCGTCTGATCATCAATCGAGACCGCGAGTGAGTGGCGCTGCGTCGTCACCAGCCCGTCACTCAGCAGGTGAGCGACAGCGACCGCGTCATGAATCGGAGCGCCGTCCCAGCCGTACTTGTCCTTGTGGAAGCGTGCGAAGAACCTGAGCAGGCCAGCGAAGCTCACGGCCGGCCGCGTCCCCAGACGCTCCAGGCGATCGGTGTCGTCGAGCGAGAACAGTGCCTGATGGGTGACGTCCAGGCCCATCATCGTGACCGGCCGCTCGCCGCCGATCACCTCGACTGCGGCCTCTGGATCGACCCAGATGTTGAACTCCGCGTATGGCGTGATGTTGCCCTCGCCGAGCGAGCCACCCATGAGCACGACCTCCGCCACGCCCGCGTACAGATCCGGGTGGCGCCTGTGGAAGTGCGCGATGTTGGTCAGCGGCCCGGTCGGCACCAGTGTCACGGGCGCAGCGCTGGAGCTGACGGCCTGGGCCATGAGCTCGACCGCATCCAGGGAGCTCGCAGCGGCAGCCGGCTGAGGTAGATCGGCACCTTCCAGGCCGCTGCTGCCGTGGACGTGCGGCGCGGTCTCCAACGCGCGACGCAGCGGCGCGGCGGCGCCCGCGGCCACCGGAACATCCGTCCGCCCGAGCAGCGTGAGCACGCTCAGGGCATTGCGTGTCGTGTTCTCGAGCGTCGCGTTGCCGGCCACGGTAGTGATGCCCAGGACGTTCAGCTCGGGCCGCGCCAGTGCGAGGACGATGGCCAGGGCATCGTCGTGGCCGGGGTCGCAGTCGAGAATTATCGAACGCGGCTGGCTGGTTCCAGGCGTCAGGCGCGTGCTTCCTTGTCATAGGGGATGCCGTCGGCGGCCGGTGGTGTCGAGCGGCCGACCACGCCCGCGAGGACGATGATCGTGACCAGGTACGGGATCATGCCAAAGACCTGCGGCGGGACCTGGGCGACCAGCTCACCGAGTGGCCCGGTTGGCCTGGAGCTCGGGATCCGTGCGGCGATCTGCATCGACTGCGCCGCGCCGAATAGCAACGCCCCACCGAGCGCGCCGATTGGCGTATAGCGGCCGAAGATCAGGGCAGCCAGGCCGATGAAGCCCACACCGCCGGTCATGTTGTCCTGGAACGAGTTGAACTGCTCGAGTGACAGGTATGCGCCACCAAGTCCCGCGAATGCGCCGCCCAGGATCACGTTCTTGTAGCGAGTCCGATAGACGTCGATGCCCACCGTATCGGCGGCCTTCGGATGCTCGCCGACAGCGCGCGTGCGCAGGCCCCAGCGCGACCTGAAGAGCAGGAGGTGGAGGATGACCACGAAGAAGATCATGCTCATCGCGATCGGGCCCTGGTTGAACAGGGCGTCGATGACCGGCCCGATGATCGGAATGTTGGCGATTTCGTCGGGAATGCGCACCTTGGGCAGCGTGTCGGTGCCCGACAGGCCCGAAGTCGAGACGAGCAGCTGGTTGAAGAACGCGGTGCCTCCCAGGGCGAAGATGTAGATGACCGTGCCGCTGATGATCTGGTCGGCCTTGACCGAGATCGATAGCCACGCATGGAGCGTCGAGAAGAGCATGGCCGCGAGCACCGCGAAGACGACTCCGGCGATGGCCGCTCCCGGTGATCCGAGCACCGGGTCGAGGTAGGCACCCGTCAGGAAGCCGACGAAGGCGGCGATGAGCATGAGCCCTTCGATGCCGATGTTGACGACGCCAGAGCGCTCGCACATCAGCCCACACAGGGCAGCGAACGCGATCGGCACCGCGTACTGAACGATCAAGTAGCCAATCGGCGGCACGCGGTTGATCACCCAGTCGCTGAAGTCACCTACCCACGGGATCCTGAGCTGGGCCGACACGAACATGACGATCAGGATCGCCAGAATCACCCACAGCCAGCGTGAATAGACCAGCTTGCGACCCCAAGCGCGCAAGGTCGACGTCACGAGGCGGTCGCCGGTGCCAGTGGGGTGCGGCGCTGGCGCAGCCAGGGGATGACCCTGCGCAGCACGGGCTCAGCGGCGACGAACAGGATGATGAAGGCCTGGACGATGGTGATGATGTCGGTCGGGATGGCCGTCGCGCGCTGCATCGAGCCAGCCCCGGCGCGCAGCGCCCCGAACAGGAACGCGGCGCCGACCACGCCCACTGGGTGAGCGCGGCCGAGCAGCGCCACGGCGATGCCATCGAAGCCGTAGTTGATGAGGTACTCAGCCGGATACGTCTTGGTGACGCCCAGGTTGACTGTTGCGCCGCCGAGGCCGGCGAGCCCGCCCGAGATGGACATCGTCAGGACGGTGATGAAGCCGGGTCGAATACCCGCGTACCTGGCGGCGAAAGGGTTGATGCCGACGGTTCGGATCTCGAAGCCGAGCGTTGTCTTGAAGAGGACGAACCAGACAATGAAGGCGGCCAACAGCCCCAGCAGGATGCCGGCGTGCAGGCGCGTGTCGGCAATGAGGATGGGCAGCTGGGCGCTGGGCAGGACGTCGCGCGTCTTCGGAAAGGTCGCCGCTGGGTCGCGAAACATCGTCGAAGCAAGCAGGTTCAGCAGCTGGTAGGCGATGAAATTGAGCATGATGGTCGTGACGACCTCATGTGCGCCACGCCACGCCTTGAGGAGGCCTGGAATGAAGCCCCAGAACGCGCCACCGGCAAAGCCCGCGGCCAGCGCCAGGAAGAGGTGCAAGGGGAATGGCGCGATGGGCATCGTGCCGACGACGACGGCGAAGAAGGCGCCGAACAGGAACTGGCCGTTGGCTCCGATATTGAACAGGCCGGCCCGGAAGCCGAAGGCCACAGCCAGACCGGCGAAGATGAGCGGAGTCGCGTTGTTCAAGGTCGCGCCCAGCGCCTGGACGCTACCGAGTGAGCCCTCGAGCAGGGCCGCATAGGCCTCGATCGGCAGCATCAGGTTGAGGTCGTTGCCCGCGAGCAGGTCCGACACGATGATCAGAATTGCCCCGCACAGCAGCCCCAGGAGAATGGCCAGGGCAGTTGTCAGGAGCTGGCTGCGTCGGTTGCCTCCGACCAGCGAGGACGCGTCGAGGCTCATGCCGACCTGCGCGGTGCCGCCCTCGCCGGTCATGTGGTGACTCTCACGCGGCGCCTTCTACCGGCGCCTCGGTGGCCCGCCCTGTCGCCATAAGCAGGCCGACCTTGTCCTTCTCGGCATCGTCGGCATCCATGGTTGCCACCAGCCGGCCGCGAAACATGACGGCAACCTGGTCGGACAGCTCCAGGACCTCGTCGAGCTCGGCGGAAACGAGTAGCACCGCCGAGCCTGCGTCGCGTTTGACCACGATCTGCTTGTGAATGAACTCGATCGATCCGACGTCGAGCCCGCGCGTGGGCTGGTCTGCCACTAGCACGTTGTTGGCCTTGCTGAACTCACGCGCGACGATCACCTTCTGCTGGTTGCCGCCCGACAGCGTGCTCGCGTTGACCCGCGCCGAGGGCGTGCGGATGTCGTACTCCGGAATCAGCTTCTTGGCCCGCTCGCGGATGGCACGCTCGTTCATCACTCCATACCGAGAGAACGGCGCCTCGTGGTAATCGGTCAGGCACAGGTTGTCGTCAATCGGAAAGGAAAGAACGAGGCCATAACGCTGGCGGTCTCCCGGGATGTAGCCCAGGCCGCGATGATCCAGGTCTCGCGGCGAGTGACCCGTCACATCCTGTCCGTTCACGAGGACGGTCCCGGACTTGGGCTTGCGCAGACCCGTGAGTGCCTCGACAAGCTCCGCCTGTCCATTCCCAGCCACGCCGGCTATGCCGAAGATCTCACCCTTGCGCACGCTGAAGCTGCAGCCTTCGACGACGGTGCTGCCGCGGTCGTCGGTGACCACCAGATCCCTGACCTCGAGCATCATGTCCGTCGGCTTGGCCGGAGTCTTCTCGACGGTGAGGGACACGCCCCGCCCGACCATCATCGAGGCCAGGCTCTCCTCGGTGGCAGCCTTGGGATCCGCCTCACCGACCACCTTGCCGCGTCGAATGACGGTGATCCGGTCGGCGATCTCGAGCACTTCGTACAGCTTGTGACTGATGAAGACGATGCTCGTCCCTTCGTCCGCCAGCTTACGAAGAACGGCGAAGATTTCGACCGTCTCCTGGGGAGTAAGCACGGCCGTTGGCTCATCGAGGATCAAGACCTTCGCGCCGCGATACAGCGCCTTCAGGATCTCGATGCGCTGCTGGAGCCCGACCGACAGCTCACCGACGATTGCGCTGGGATTGACCTCGAAGCCCAGCGTTCTGGCCAAATCTCGGATGCGGCGATGCGAGGCACCGACGTCGAGGAAGATCGGGTTGGCCATCGTCTCGGTGCCAAGGATCACGTTCTCGGCGACCGTGAAGACCGGCACGAGCATGAAGTGCTGGTGGACCATGCCGATGCCGCGCCGGATGGCCTCGTTGGGGTCGGCCAGCTGGACGACCTCGCCGCTGAGCTGGATCTCACCCTCATCTGGCGAGAGCAGGCCGTAAAGGATGTTCATAAGCGTCGACTTGCCGGCGCCGTTCTCGCCGAGCAGGGCATGGATCTCGCCCGGCCTGACATCGAGGTCAATGTGGTCGTTGGCGAGCACGCCTGGGAAGCTCTTGGTAATTCCGCGCATGCTCAGGGCCGGGGCGACGACGGGCGGCTCCATGCCGCCTCCCTCCGCAGGCCGGGGGGTTACGTCTGTGGCGGGGGCTTCAGGCGGTTCGTCGGTCACAGGACCTTGTGCTCCTGCGTGGCGTAGACGTAGAGGAGGCGTCCCCTCAGAACGCCCAGAGAATAGAGCGAGCGGCGAGCCCCGCGTGGGGTCTCGCCGCTCGTCCTTGGTGCCCGTTGCTCAGGTTACTGAGCTTGGCCGGTTCCGGGATCGGTCGTCTGGCCATCAACCACGGCGCCCGTGGTGATCGAGCCATCCGCCAGGCCCGCGAGGGTCGTTGCCAGCAGGTCCTTGACCTCCTGGGGAACCTCAGCCTCGAAGTTGTGGAACGGCGCGAGGCCGATCCCGCCCGTCGATGCATTGTCGGTGTGGAAGCCGGCGACGAACTCGTCATTCGCGATGCGGAAGAGCGAGTCGTGGAGAGCGCCCACGATGTTCTTGGTGGCGCTGGAGAGCAGGCAGTCCTGAACCTCCGGCAGCGTTTCGAACTGGTCGGTGTCGACGCCGATGGCGTAGACGTTGTCGCCCGCCGCACGTGCCTCGCACGCGGCGCCGAGCGCACCATTACCGGTCAGGCCACCCGCCGCGAAGATGACATCAGCGCCGTTTTCCAGCATCTGATTGGCGGCATTGGCGCCCTGAGGCGGATCGACGAAGGATGTCGTGTACACGAACTCGACAGGGATGTCGTCCTGGACCGAGCGCGCGCCGTTGATGTAGCCCTCGACGAAGAGCTCGACCGGCGGCACGACGACGAGCCCGCCGACGACGCCGATGTGAGCTGCTTCGCTCATTGAAGCCGCGAGTACGCCAGCCAAGTAGCCGGCCTGGTCCTCGGCGAAGAACAGGGACTCACCATTCGTCAGCCAGCTCGTGTCATGGGGCACGCACTCTGGCGGCGCATCCTCGGCACAGCCGGCAGGGGCGCCGTCGATGCTGATGAAGATGGTTTCGGGGTTGTTTATCGCGGCATCGCCCAGGTCGTTGCCCAGCAGGAAGCCAACACCAATGACGACGTCGTAGCCCTCGTCGGTGAACTGCGCGATGTTGGCCGCGTAGTCGGATGCGCTGGTGGTCTCGATGAAGTCAGTCTCGAAGCAGGTCGGCGCCTCTGCGGCGGCCGCCTCCATGCCTTCGTAGGCAGACTGGTTGAAGCCCTTGTCGTTGATGCGGCCGACGTCAGTCACCAGACCGACGCGAAGTGGCTCGTCGCAGGTCGGTGCGACCGGTGCGTCGGTTGCCGCGGGCTCGTCGGTGGCTGCCGGCTCGTCCGTTGCCGCCGGCTCGTCTGTCGCGGCCGGCTCATCCGTCGCTGCCGGCTCGTCGGTGGCTGCTGGCTCGTCTGTCGCTGCGGGACCATCCGTCGCTGCGGGACCATCCGTCGCTGCGGCCGGCGTTGCCGCGCCGGGGGTGGCGGGGCGTGGAGTGGCTGCGCCACCCGTACACGCTGCCAGGATTAGGGCGAGTACCGCCAGTAGGGCGGCAAGCCCGGTCGTTCTACGCAAGTGGTTCCTCCTCTTGTGGCACTCCGCTCGGCGCTTCTGACGCCAGATTCCGTCACATGACGGACGGACGCATGGCGAATGACTGGAACGGAGTCCTGAGTGAGCAGTATGCACAACCGAGTGCACAGCGTGCAATTATCGCTTTCGTGTCCTTTGCTCAACGTTCGGTAGCCCGCGACCTCCTGGATCTGCAGGAAGGCACGGGACCTGTCCCGACACTCACCGGAGAGGAGCCTGCGCGTCTCTTGGCGAGCGCGAAGCGGATCGCGATGGTCGGCGCCTCGGCCAACCCGATGCGGCCATCGAACGGGGTGATGCGGTATCTGCTCGACCATGGCTACGAGGTCGTACCGGTCAACCCCACCTGCGTCGAGGTGCTCGGCCAGCGCGCCTATCCATCGCTCGAGGAAGCGGCCGCGGCGACCGGCCGCTTCGATCTCGTCGACGTCTTCCGGCGATCAGAGCACACCCCCGATGTCGCGCGGTCCGCGGTGGCCACGGGCGCGGGCGCACTCTGGCTGCAGATGGGCGTCGTCAGCTGGGAGGCGGCGCGCATCGCGCACGAGGCCGGCCTGCCGGTCGTGATGGACCGCTGCACACGCATCGAACACCGCCCGACCGGGCGTTAGGCAGGTTTCTCCCATACGGAGACGTGGCTCGGACTCTCTGAGGTGAACGGGGCGCGTGACCAGTCTGCCCAGCGCTCGCGCAGCTCGAGGCCTGACGCGGCCGCCATTACGTCCAATTCCCCTGGCCAGACGTAGCGGAATGAGCCGGCGCTGAGCGACCAGCGACCGTCGTCATCGCGCGTGAAGTGATGCGATATGAGTCCCTGGCGCTGGACGTCGTACTCGTCGATACCCCAGTGGCGCTCACCGGCGTCGAAGACCACGTAGCGCGATCCCGGTGGCAGCTTGCGCAGGTCGGGCACGACGCACTCGATCACGAAACAGCCGCCGCGCTGAAGGTGCGCGGCGGCATTTGCGAAACACTTCATCTGCGCTTCGAGCGAGGTCAGGTTTCCGATCGTGTTGAACACGAGGTAAACCATGGAGAAAGTCCCCTCGACCCTCGTCGTTGCCATGTCGCCGATCGTGACCGGGATGACATCGCCGCCAGGTTTGGCGCGCAGTCGCGCGACCATGGCTCGCGAGAGCTCGATCCCATGGACCTCGATGCCGCGCGCGGCGAGCGGCACGCCAATTCGTCCCGTGCCGATCGCGAGCTCGAGCACCCGACCGTCGCGCGCAAGCTCGGCCAGGAAGTCGACGACCGGTTCTATGGCCTCGGGTTGATTGGCAGACTCTTCAGGGTCGTCGTAACTGGCGGCCACTTCCTCGCCGAAGTGGCCGTCGTCAGCGGATGACAAAACCCGCAACGACTAGCGCGATGCCGACCGCGGCTACTGCCATCCACAGGTAGGTCTGCCGGCGCAACATCTGGCGCATCACGTCCGCGCCGGTCGTCTCGGAGCCGACAGCGGTGCGTGAGCCGCCGCGCCACGCGTCGTAGCGCTTCGCGTTGTCTGCCAGGTGGTCCAGCTCCTGCATCCGCCGATACGGCCCCGCGACCTTGGCCAGCCCAAGGGCGAGCAGGATCAAACCTGCGGTCCAGAGCACGATGTTGATCACCGGGCGAGGCGCTCCTCGAGCAGCTGCTGGACGGTCATCGCGTCGGCCTGGCCACGTGTTTCCTTCATGATCTGGCCGACCAGGAATTTGAGCGCCTGCGTCTTGCCCGCGGCGTAGTCCTCCACCGCGGCCGTGTTGGCGGCTACGACCCGCTCGACCGCCTCGCCCAGCGCGCCGCGGTCGTTGATCGAGCGCAGGCCGAGCTCGGCGACGATGGCGTCGACCGTCTCACCTGTCTGAAGGTGGCGCGCATAGACCTGCTCGGCATTCTGGCTGGTCAGCTCCTTGCCGCTGACCAGGCGCGCAACCCGAGCCAGCTGCATCGGATCGCGCTCTTCGAGGAGACCGGGCGAGGTCTTGAGCTCGCGCAGCGCCAGCTTCGAGTACAGGCTGGCGGTGCGCTTGGCATCGTTGCCGTTGCCCGCGCGAAGCGCGGCGTCGAAGTAATCACCGCCCGAGGAGACGATCACCGAGGCGTCGTAGGCGGACAGCCCGTAGTCGGCCTGGTAGCGCTCGCGCCGCGCCGCCGGCAGCTCCGGCAGCCGGGCCCGAATCGAGTCCAGCCACGCCGGATCAGTGCGCAGTGGCGGAAGATCCGGCTCGGGAAAGTAGCGGTAGTCCTGCGACTCTTCCTTGAGGCGCATCGTGTAGGTCTCGCCGCGGGTATCGTCCCAGCCGCGCGTCTCCTGGACCAGCCTCTCCCCCGCGTCGAGAGCGCGCGCCTGACGGTCGACCTCGAAGGCGATCGCGCGCTCGACCGAGCGGAACGAGTTCATGTTCTTGACCTCGACGCGCGTACCGAACTCGCTCTCGCCGACGGGCCGGAGGGAGACGTTTGCCTCCACCCTCATCTGACCCTCTTCCATGGCGGCGTCAGACGCGCCGATGGTCAGCAGTAGCAGCCGCAGCTCCTCGGCGTAGCGCCGTGCCGCCTCGGCCGAGTGGATGACCGGTTCGGTCACGATCTCCATCAGTGGGATGCCCGATCTGTTGAAGTCGACCAGCGACAATCGGCCGCCGCCGGGTGCGTCCTGGTGCAGCAGCCGCGCCGTGTCCTCCTCGAGGTGCGCGCGGCGAATGCTCACGCTGACCGGTCCCCCTGACGTCTCGACGCTCAACACCCCACCAGATGCCAGGGGCAGGTCGAACTGCGAGATCTGGTAGCCCTTGGGCAGGTCCGGGTAGAAGTAGTTCTTGCGGTCCCAGCGCGTCTCGGCCGGCGTGTCGGCGCCGATCGCGAGACCCGTGGCCAGCACGTGCTCGACGGCCTGGCGGTTGATCACCGGCAGCGCGCCCGGCAACCCCAGGCACACCGGGCACGTGTTGGTATTTGGTGAGGCGCCGCGGACGTCCGTCGAGCAGCCGCAGAACATCTTCGAGACGGTCCGCAGCTGGACGTGGATCTCGACCCCGACGACTACCTCGTACTGCGTGGCCGCCGCGCTGGGCGCCGTCATCAGCCGACTAGCGGTTCGACGAAGCGTCGAATGCGTGCGAGCGCCTCTTCGAGATCCTCGTAGCTCGTCGCCAGCGTCGCGCGCACATGCCCTTCGCCTGATGGCCCGAAGGCGCTACCCGGGATCACCGCGACCTTGTGCTCGTACAGGAGGCGTTCGCTGAATTCCTCGCTCGTCAGTCCTGTCGATTTGATCGACGGGAATGCGTAGAAGGCACCCTTCGGATCGCCCGCGGTCAATCCGATCTGGTTGAGGCCGCCGACGAACATCTGGCGCCGCCGGTCGTACTCGTGCACCATTCGCTCCACGTCCGGCTCGGCGCTCTTGAGCGCAACCAGGGCCGCGTCCTGGGCCGTTGTCGGCGCGGACATGATCTCGTACTGGTGCACCTTGAGGATGCCCTCGAGGATGTCGCGCGGCGCGGTGACGTAGCCGACCCGCCAGCCGGTCATGGCATACGCCTTGGAGAAACCGCCGATCGTGATCGTCCGGTCGCGCATGCCCGGCAGGGTCGCAATCGGCACGTGGCGGTGGCCGCCGTAGACCAGCCGGTCGTAGATCTCGTCGCTGACGACGAGGAGGTCGTGGCGCGCGGCGATGTCGGCTACCGCTCGCAGCGTGGCCTCGTCGAGCACGGCGCCGGTCGGATTGCACGGATAGCCGAGGAAGATGACCTTGGTCCGTGGCGTGATCGCGGCCTCGAGCTCAGCCGGGTCAAGGGCGAAGCCATTGGCGGCATTCGTCGCAACGAACGCAGGCACTCCGCCGTTGAACAGGATCGCCGGCAGGTATGCCACGTACGACGGCTCATGCAGCAGCACCTCGTCGCCCGGGTCGATGATCGCTGCCATGGCGGCCGCCAGTGCCTCCGACGCGCCGACCGTGATGCAGATCTCCGATTCGGGGTCGTACGACATGCCGTACATGCGATCCAGGTGAGTGCTGAGCGCACGGCGTAGCTCGAGCGTGCCGTAGTTACTGGTGTAGTGAGTTCGGCCGGAACGGAGCGAGCGAACGCCTTCCTCCACGACCTGGGGCGGAGTGTTGAAGTCGGGCTCACCAACGCCGAGGCTGATCACGTCGGGCATCGTGGCAATGACGTCGAAGAATTTGCGGATGCCCGACGGCGGCACGGCCCGCACGCGCTCGGACAGGCGCTGGCGGACGGCAGTCATGGGCTGGGCGGACATACGAAGTACCTCGGCTGGCGCTTGCCAGCCGAGTATACGGTCAGCCCCCGAGGTGGACGATCAGCTCGTCGATCTGTCCGCGGATATCGACCTGAGCCTGACAGTCGACGATCCAGTCGTCCTTGTCTGCTTTTGAGCCGCAGCCATCGAGATGCTTGCGCAGGCTCGTCAGCTGCTTCACCGCGCCACGGGCATCGCTGGCCTCGACCTTCTCCTCAACAGTTGTCAGGCGGGACGTCATCGACTGCCGATGGCCACGTGCCTTGAAGGAACCCTCCGACAACGCAACAACCGACTCGGCGATTGCGTCCGCCGTGGGATCGTCTTCGAGCATGGCCACGACTGACCAAAGGCTGGCGTGGCTGGTGAGAACAATGAGCGTCAGGTTGCCGTCGCCATCAACCGACCTGGAGTAAATGCAGGGGTCGGGATCAGCCACGAGGCTACTACTGGCACACGCAGCCGCTGGCTGGCCGTTGCGCAGCACCGTCACCGATGCCGGGTCAATCGGAAGATCGTTCTCGTAGTCGTAGATCTGCGACGAGTGCAGCATGAAAGTCATTTGGATCGGGTCATTTGCGGTCGCTGGGTTCGAGGCCTCGATGATGTAGCCCTGCCCGAGCACGATGTAGCTCGATGATGATCCCGCGCCGTAGAAGGGGGTGATCTCGATTGTCCCGCCGGCAGGGTTGCTGACGGCGACGGCCGCCGGGTTGTCCTCGTCGACAATGTCGGCTGTGGCAGCCTCGCCATTCTCGCCCACAAACTCAGGGAGCAGCCACAATAGGCCGGAGGAGGCCACGTCGCAGTTCTGGGTGAACGTGGTCGATCCCACGCAGTAGAGGTTGGCGCTGGCGCTGGCCCAGCCGTCGACTTGGCTCGTGCCTTCCAAGGTCTGGATGGTCGCTTCGTATCTCACTAAGGCTCTGGCAGTGAACTCGTATGCCGGGCCTTCTTCCGGGTCGCCGTCCTCGATGAGGCCGCACTGCCCCACTGCAGTACCACCCGGGTACTCCGCGGTACCGATGACTCTCGTGTCGCCAGAGGTGATCGTGAACTCGACAGCGAACGCTTGGAGCGCCTCTCCCTGGAGCTCGACATGGACGCTCTCAGTGAACGTGCCCTGGTACGGACCATAGGCGTTGCCGGCCACCTCCATGTCAAGCACCGATTGCGCCCCGCAGGTGAAGGAGCCGCTGGTCGTGCCCTCTAGCGAGCCGATGGTGGTGGCGGAGCTGTTGCTCACGACCAGAAACGGTGCATCGGGTACGTTCGGTGGGTCCGGCGGCGGGGGCGCCTCCATGCCGAAGGTCAGTGTCGATTGAGCATCGGGACAATGGCGCCGCTCGGCTCCATCGTCGAACACCTCATCACCCGGATAGACGCCCGCCGAATAGCACTGCAGCAGGACCGAGGCCGCGACGAAGCCAGACACGTCGTCCTGGACGCCGCCTGAATCGATTGTTGCTGTGTACTCGAGCAGTAGGTCGGGGTACCCCAAAGGGGAGCTGGCGCCAAAGTAGTGCAGGTCGGCGAAGCTGAGCGGAATGATGCGGCACTGGCCCCGGGAAGTGCCGAGCAGTTGCGCGCTCCCGGTCATGGTCATCGGCCCATCTGGACCTTCGAGTGAAATCTCGAAGGTGACGTCGAACCGTGTGATTGCACGGCCGTCAAGATCTGCCGAGATCGTCTGCGTGAACGCACCGTCCAGATCTCCGTACGCGCTGCCGCTCACCGTCAGATCGAGCGACGACGTCCCCTCCTCCTGGCAGTCGATACTGCCATTGACAACTCCGGAGTAGTCATGTGCGCCGTCAAGCGGCTGATCGGAAACCCACAACCGTTGCGAGTCGAGAAGGCTCGATGATGCCGCGACTACCGACATGGGTAGTGCTCCGCCAAGCAGGGCAGCAGCCATGAGCATGGCACCAGCCATCAGAGGCAAGGAGTTGCGGCGTCGAGTGATCGGTTTCATCGGGAGTCAGACCTCAAGTAGGAGCTGCGCGCTCCGAGGGGTTCCCCGGCTGGCCGACGCCTCGTCCGACCGTACATCCCTTAGTACCGGCGTGCCGCCCTATTTCATGGGGCCGCAGTGCGGGTCAGGCGGTGGTGCGGACCATGGCTGCCCGATCGGCGGCAGAAGGGGTGGCCGGATCCTCCAGCGCGGCCAGGTCGCGCGGCTCCATGTCCCGCCAGTCGGCCTCGCGGGTCAGCGCCTCGTAAGCACGGCCCAGCTCGAACAGGCGCCCTTCAGCCCACGGCCGACCGATCAGCTGGAGGCCAACGGGAAGGTCCTCCGATAGGCCGCAGGGCACCGACAGCCCGGGCAGGCCGGCCATGTTGACGGGCAGAGTGCAGGCGTCCGACAGGTACATCGCCACTGGGTCCGCGAGACGCGCCCCGAACTTGAAGGCGACCGTCGGGCTGGTCGGCGCGACGAGTGCATCAACCTCGGAAAAGGCGTCGTCGAAGTCCTGCTTGATGAGCGTTCGGACCTTCTGCGCCTTCAGGTAGTAGGCGTCGTAATAGCCGGCTGAGAGCGCGTACGTCCCGAGCATGATGCGGCGTTTGACCTCGGCGCCGAAGCCCGAGCCGCGGGTGGCCCCGTAATCGGCGATGAAGTCGCCGCCCGCTTCGCGGATCGAATGGCCGTAGCGCACTCCGTCATAGCGCGCCAGGTTCGCCGACGCCTCCGCCGGCGCCACGATGTAGTAGGTGGCCAGGCCGTAGTCGGTATGCGGCAGGTCGATGTCGACGATCTCCGCGCCGGCGTCGGCCAGGGCCGCAACGGCCTCGCGGATTCGCGCCTCGACGCCGGGCTCCATGCCCTTGACGAAGTACTGCCGCGGCAAACCCAGGCGCACGCCGCGAAGAGTCGCGACGGCCTCATCATCGCTCTCCGGCAACGACGCCATGTAGTCCGGCACCGGGACCGGGGCCGATGTCGAATCGCGTTCGTCTCGACCGGCCACGACCTGCAGCAGCAGCGCGGCGTCGCGCACGTCGCGCGCGAAAGGCCCGATCTGGTCGAGCGAGCTGGCAAAGGCGACGATGCCGTAGCGGCTGACGCGACCGTAGGTTGGCTTCAGCCCGACCGTGCCGGTCAGTGCCGCGGGCTGCCTGATCGAGCCGCCGGTGTCCGTACCGATCCCGAGCGGGGCCTGGTACGCGGCCACGGCCGCCGCGGAGCCGCCGCTGCTGCCGCCGGGCACGCGCTCCAGGTCCCACGGGTTGGCTGTCGGGCCCCAGGCGGAGTGCTCGGTCGACGAGCCCATGGCGAACTCGTCCATGTTGGTCTTGCCCGGCAGCACCGCGCCGGCGTCCTTGAGTCGCTCGCTGATGTGCGCGTCGTAGGGGCTGATGTAGCCCTCGAGGATGCGACTGCCTGCCGAGGCCCTGTCGCCGCGCGTCAGCACGAGATCCTTCAGGGCAACGGGCACGCCGAGCATGCCCGGTTCGGGCTCCGCGGCAGCACGCAGCTCCGCCCGGCGCTGATCCGCGGCTCGAGCCTGACGGAGGGCCGCTTCTCGATCCCACCACACCCACGCGTGGAGGGGTCCGTCTGTTCTCTCGATGCGGTCGATATGCGCCGCCGTGAGCTCAGCCGATGAGAAGTCGCCGGCGCGCAGGCCCGCTGCCATCTGGCGCGCGCTCTGCAGCGTGAGATCTGTTGGAGCCACTTTCAGTTGCCGTGCTCGCCCAGGATCGGGGGCACAAGGAAGTAGTCGCCCGCGCGCTGCGGCGCGAGCTCCAGGACCTCCGCCGCGGGCAGGCTGGGCCGGGTCGCGTCCTCACGCAGGATGTTCTCGAGCTCGATCGTCTGCGCTGTCGGCGCGATGTGATCGGTGTCGAGCTCAGCCAGCACGGCGTACTGGTCGAGGATGTGGTTGAGCTGGCCCTCGAGACGCCCGAGCTCTTCCTCGGTCAGCCCGAGCCGAGCGAGGTGCGCGACGTGTTCGACATCGTTGCGTGACAGGGTCCCCATCGCCGAAGGATATTCGCCCTCGGGCTATGCACTCTCGGGCGGGGCGAAGACGACGAGGAGCTGCAGCTCCTCGGTGACGTCGTGAAAGCGGTGGCTGACGTCGGCGGGGACGAACAGCACGTCGCCAGCGACGACTTCGCGCGTTTCGTCGGCCGCGGTGAACTTCGATTGCCCGTTCATGACCACGTAGATCTCGTCCTCAGCATGTGGCGATTGGCGGTCGAATCCACCGGCGGCCAGCACGTACAGGCCCACGGACATTGAGTCGCGGCGGAGGAACTCGAGGTAGGGCCGGCCAGATCGTCGTTGCTCCTCCAGGAGGTCGGCGAGCGAACGGGCATCCATCAGGACTCCTCCCCTGCCAGCAGCCGGCGGAACTGCTCCTCGTCGAGCACGGGCACTCCGAGCTCCTGGGCCTTGGCCAGCTTCGAGCCGGCGTTGTCGCCGGCAACCACGTAATCCGTCTTCTTCGAGACGGAGCCGCCGGCTTTGCCACCGGCCGCGCGGATCGCCTCTTCCGCGCCCTGACGGTCGAACCCTTCGAGCGTGCCCGTAACGACGACGGTCTTGCCGGCCAGCGGGCCATCTCCGGCGGCCATGACGACCGCCGCGGGCCGCTCCGGCTCGACTCCGGCATCGACCAGGTCTTCGAGCACGCCGGCCGTCAGCGGATCGGCAAACCACGCAGCGATCGAAGTGGCGACGGTGGGCCCGACACCCGGTATCTCCTGGAGGCTGTCGGCCGTCGCTCCGCGCAGCTCGCGGGCAACGCGTGCCAGCCAGCCTCCGCTGCCGCTCATCGGCTCGTCGTCGGCGGGTGGCCACGACTGGGCGATCCAGGTCGACATGTCGATCGCGGTCTGCTCGCCGACCTGCGGAATGCCCAGGCCGTTGATGATCCGAAAAAGTGGTCGGACGCGAGCGCGCTGTATCGATGCGTGCAGGTTCTCCGCGCTCTTGCGCGCGAACCGTTCGAGCGACTCGAGCTGCTCGATGGTCAGCCGGAAGAAGTCGCCGCGGGTTCGCACGAGCCCACGCTCGAGCAGCTGTGAAAGCACCTTCCAGCCGGCGCCCTCAATATCCATCCCGCCACGGCCGACGAAATGCTCGAACTCCTGCCCGACCCGTGCCGGGCAGGCGATGTTGGGGCAGTAGTGACGGACCGCGTCAGCGTCACGGACGATGGCCGTGCCGCACACCGGGCACTGCGCCGGCATGTCGAACTCGCGTTCCGCGCCGGTACGCTTCTCGACGATCACGCGCACGACCTCGGGGATGACGTCGCCCGCCTTGTGGAGCACGATGTGGTCACCGATTCTGATGTCCTTGCGCCGCACCTCGTCGAGGTTGTGCAGGGTCGCGCGGGCGACTGTCGAGCCGGCGACCTTGACCGGGGCCAGGTGCGCCACCGGGGTCAGCGTTCCGGTGCGACCGACGTACGGAACGATGTCCTCGACCCGCGTCTCGACCTGTTCGGGCGGGTACTTGAAGGCGATGGCCCAGCGTGGCGCACGCGAAACCATGCCCAGCCGGCGCTGGAACTCGAAGCTATCGACCTTGACGACGACGCCGTCGGTTTCGTACGGAAGGTCATGGCGCGGTCCCTGCCAGCGCTCGATGAAAGCCACGACACCGTCGAAGTCGAGGCCCGATTCGCGGTCGGGCTCCACCGGCAGCCCAAGGGCTTCGAGACGACGCAGAGCTGCCGACTGTGAATCGGCTGCCCCATCCTCGAGCAGCACGTAGAACCACGTCGCCAGGCGCCGGCTCGCGGTGACTGCCGGGTCGACCTGGCGCAGCGAACCCGCGCCGCTGTTGCGCGGGTTAGCGTACAAAGGCAGGCCGGCCTCCTCGCGCTCGGCGTTGATGCGCGCGAACTCGGCCTTGGGCATGAAGACCTCGCCGCGGGCCTCGATCGAGACCGGCTCGGTCAGCGTCCTGGGCACGGACTCGATCGTGCGCACGTTGGCGGTCACGTCCTCGCCGGTCGTGCCGTCGCCCCGCGTCGCGGCCTGAACGAACCGCCCTCGCTGGTAGCGCACCGTGACGGCAAGGCCGTCGATCTTGAGCTCGGTCGTGTAGCGGATCTCCTCGTCATCGCCCAGCAGCCTCCTGACACGGCTGTCGAAGGCGCGCAGGTCGTCTATCGAGAAGGCGTTGTTGAGCGACAGCATCGGCGTCGAGTGGCGCACCTCCGCAAGCTGCACGTTGGGTGCGCCGCCGATGCTCTGGGTCGGTGAATCCGGCGTGCGCAGCTCGGGGTGCTCTTCCTCGATCTGCACCAGCTCGTGGAACATCGCGTCCCACTCGGCATCCGTGATGTCCGGCGCATCCTGTTCGTAGTACGCGTGGTTCGCGCGCAGGATGCGCTCGCGCAGCTCGGCCGCTCGGGCCGCAACCTCGTCCTCGGTCACCGGCACGAGCATAGACGGCGACCAGTCGTAGGTGCATGAGCCACTTCTAAAGTCGTGCCTGCCCGCTGGCAGTGCCTGAGTTCAGCGGCGACGGTACGCGCAACGCACCCAAGTCCGTTATCGGAGGCCATCACGTGCGCCGTCTGCGCATTCGCCCCGCCATTGCCGCGCTTATCTCGATCTGCCTGCTTGTGCCGTTTTTCGCGGCGGCCACGCTCGGCCACGTCGAGGACCTGACCGGATCGATCATTCTGCCCAGCGACGCCGAGCTTTCCGAAGAGGCGGTGACCGTTGTGACGGTTGCTGACCGCTCGCCTGATGGTGGCGGCACGATCATCGCCCAGCAGCGCATCGACGGCCCAGCCACTGGCGAAGTGGCCTTTGCGGTCCCGTACGACACGGACGAGATCAACAACAAGCACGCGTACTCCATCAACGCCACGGCCATCGACGGCGACCGAGCCTGGCAGAACCCGTTGCCGGTGCCGGTCATCACCGGCGGGCCGACGGAGGATGTCGAAGTCGAGCTGATCGAGCCGCAATTGGTAAATCCTGCGCTGCTGACGGGCACGATCGCCCTCCCGGACGACCTGGAGCTGACCGAAGAGGCCGTCGCCTACGCGATCGTCGTCAACGGGTTGACCGGTCGCCTCGTGGCGTGGCAGGTGATCCCCTCGCCGACGGAACTTCCTGTGCCGTTCACGATCGCCTACGACCCGACGCTCATAGATCCCGAGGCGAGCTACCTGGCCGTTGGCGCTGTAGTCGATGCCGGGGCTCTGTGGCAGTCAAAGAACCCGCTCACGCTCGGTCCCGACGTCGCCGTGGAGCTCACGGTCGCGCCCACCGAACAGGTGATTCCCGGCCAGGAGACGCCACAGCCCACGGCGGAGCCGACGCCGGACGTAACGCCCGAAGTAACGCCGGAGCCGACGCCGGAGCCGACGCCTGAAGGCACGCCGGAGGTAACACCCGAGCCGACGCCGGAGGTCACACCCGCGCCGGGTGATACGCCGGTGCCCACGCCGGAAGCGACCCCTGCGCCTACACCGGAGATCACACCCGAGCCCACGGCAGAGCCAACGCCCGAGGTCACGCCCGAGCCGACGGCGGAGCCCACGTCGGAACCGACTCCCAGCCCAAGCCCAACGCCGACGCCGGCGCCGACGCTTGGAACGCCGGGACCAGTTCCCGGATCGGTCACCGGCACGCTCGTCTACCGCGAACCCGTTGAGCTGACTGCGGAGGCGCGAGCGCGCGTCGTCGTCGTCCAGGTGCTTGATGGCCAAACCGAGATCCTCGGTTCACAGATCCTCGACAGCCCCGGCAGCTCGCCGATCGCGTTCGATGTCCCGATCTCCGATCTGCTCGACCCGAACGAGCCCGCGTACCTCTATGCCACGATCGTCGACGGCGAGAACGCCTGGATGCCGCGGCGCGGAGTTCGCGTGGCGACCCTCGGGGCCCCGAGCACGGACGTCGAGGTGCTGATGCAGTACCGGCCGGACCTGCTCGAAGGCGAGGTCAGCGGCACCATCGCCGGCGCCGGGCCCGAGCTGACCGAGCTCGCGTGGGCATCGACGTTTGTGCTCGATGCCGCCTCGAACCTGATCCTGGCGTATTCAGGGTCGCTGGTCGGGCCCGAGAACCCGATCCCCTACTCCGTGCCCTTCCCGATCGAGGATCTCAATCCCGACTCGGCGTACGAGGTCCAGGGCTCGGTCGAGGACGGAGCCCTGACCTGGACGACCACGGATGGCGTGCTCGTGATCAACAACGGCGCGCCGTTCACGGACGTCGTCATCACCGTGACCGCCGACCAGCCGGCCGCGACTCCCACCCCGGCACCGACGCCGGTCCCGACACCGGCGGCTACCCCGGCGCCCGACGAGGGCGGCACGAACCTGGACTTCGTCCAGATCCTCGCGATCCTCGGCCTGGCGGTTATCGGTGGCGTCGTCGTCCTGGCAGTGATCAGGCGCTAGCCGCTACAACGGATGACATCCTCGACTCAGTCGAGGATGTCCATATTGGCGAGTGAGGCGAGGAGCTTCTTCACGCCACGCTCGGGGAAAGCGACGGTGACCTCCTCGTCATCGCGCGTCAGCTTGGAGGTCACGACCGTGCCCTCGCCGAAGGCCGGGTGGCGCACACGATCGCCGTCGCGGAACTTGCGCTCGCCGGGGATGACCGGCCGCGGCGGCCTTATCGTCCGCTCGGGCACGGGCTCGTCGCGTGCTGGATCGTTCGGCAGGCCGATCGGCGGCCACTTGTTCCAGGGGGACTTGAGTCCGCCCTCGATGTCCGTCTCGGCGGCGCCCTCGGCGCCGTAGTAAGCCTCGCGCCGCGCGGCCAGGTCACGCGACGTGGCGAACTCCCCGTCGCGCGGCGCCCCTGGCGGCGGCGTGTAGCCGCCGCCGGGCGGCAGGGCACGTCCGCCGCGCGCCGCACCGGGTACGTTGTTGTTCATCCACGACGCCCGTCGACCAACAAGGCGCGAGGCTGCGCGCGGTCCCAGGATGTAGCGCAGGTCATAGCCGGACCCCGCGCGCTCATCGTCGGGCCGCTGGTCGTCGTCCTCGCCCTGCTCATCCATGGCGACGAGGCGCGGGCCATGCATCAGCTCGGCCGGGATCTCGAGCAGGAAGCGCGACGGAACAGAGAACCCGCCCCTGCCCCATGTCGCGCGCGTGCGCGGCATGGGTCAGGTACAGGCGATGCCGCGCGCGGGTCAGACCGACGTAGGCCAGCCGTCGCTCCTCCTCCATCTCGCGTTGGTCCTCGAGCGCGCGCGAGTGCGGGAAGACGCCCTCCTCGAGCCCGGTGATGAAGACGACGTCGAACTCGAGTCCCTTGGCCGCGTGGAGCGTGATGAGCGTGACGGCGTCGGCATCCTTCTCGTACGTGTCCTGGTCGGCGACCAGGGCCGTCTCCTCGAGCAGCCGGTCGAGCGCATCCTCCGGCTCCAGGTCGCCGTAGCGGGTCGACGACCTCGCGCAGCTCGAGCAGGTTCGCCCAGCGGTCCTCGCCCTCCTGCGACCCGTCGAGCAGCATCGCCGATAGCCCGATTCCTCGAGGACTGCGTCCAGCAGCTCGGGCAGATCGAGCACACCGACACGGCTGCGCAGGCGCCCGATCATGGCCACGAAGCTGGCGAGGGCCGACCGCGTGCGCGTCGCCACGTCCCCCGCTTCTGGCGCCGCGAGCACGCCGAGCGCCTGCCAGACGTTGCCCGCACGCAGGTTCGCAGCTCGGCGCGTACGGCCGCGATGGTCTTCTCGCCGATGCCCGCGCGCCGGCACGTTGATGATGCGCTCGTAGGCAGCCGCGTCGAAGTCGCTGCGCAGCACGCGCAGGTAGGCCAGCGCGTCCTTGACCTCGCGCCGCTGGTAGAAGCGCGTGCCGCCGACGAGCTGGTAGCGCAGGCCGTAGCGCAGGAACGCCTCCTCGATGGCCCGGCTCTGCGCGTTGGTGCGATACATGACAGCGATGTCGCGCAGTCGATGCTGGCGCTCGTCACCCTCGTCGGCGCGCCGTGCCAGGAACGACCCGCCCGCGCCACGACCGCCGACGAGCGCCTCGACCTGGCGCGCGACCCACTCGGCCTCCTCGTCCTCCGAGTCCGCCTCGAAGCGCTCGATCAGGACGCCGCGCGGGTTCTCGGTCCACAGCTTCTTGTCCTTGCGCGCCTCGTTGCGCGACACGACGGCGTGTGCGGCGTCGAGGATGAGCTGCGTCGAGCGGTAGTTCTGCTCGAGCTTGACCACGGTCGCGTCGGGGTAGTCGCGCTCGAAGTCGAGGATGTTGCGCAGGTCGGCGCCGCGCCAGGAGTAGATGCTCTGGTCGTCGTCGCCGACGACGGCCAGGTTCTTGCGCTTGCCTGCGAGATGGCGGACCCACAGGTACTGGGCGCGGTTCGTGTCCTGGTACTCGTCGACGTGCAGGTAGCGCCAGCGCTCGTGGTAGTGGCGCGAGGACGCCGGGTGCCTCGTCGAAGAGGCGCACCGCCTCGTTGAGCAGGTCGTCGAAGTCGAGCGCGCTCGCCTCGCGCAGTCGCGCCTGGTAGCGCGCGTAGGCCTTGCGCAGCGATCTCCTCGTGGTAGCCGCGAGCCATGGAGACCGCCTGCTCGGGTCCGACCAGGTCGTTCTTCCAGCGCCCGATCTGCCCGAGCAGCGCCGGCGGCTTCGCAGCTCCGCCGAGCCGATCAGCTCGAGATCGCGCATGACCAGCTTCATCGTCGATGTCTGGTCGTCCGTGTCGTAGATCGCGAAGCGCGGGATCGATGCCGATGGCCGCGCCGTCGCGCCGCAGGACGCGCGCGCACAGCGAGTGGAAAGTGCCCATGGCGACGTCGCGCGCCTGGTCGCCGACGAGGGCCAGGATGCGCGCGCGCATCTCGGCCGCGGCCTTGTTGGTGAACGTGACCGCCAGGATCTGCCACGGCTTGCACGCCCTTGACGCCGATCAGGTACGCGACGCGGTGAGCCAGCACGCGCGTCTTGCCCGAGCCCGCGCCGGCCAGGATCAGCAGCGGCCCATCGGTCGTCGTGACGGCGCGAGCCTGCTCGGGATTCAGTCGAGACACGATCCGGGCCGCGAGCGCCTTGACGTCTTCTGCGGGCTCGGCGACGTCGGGCCGCGCGGCGACGGCGGCGGCGCTACCGCGCGACGAGAACCAATCGGCGAAGTGAGGTGCTTCGCGAGCCCCGTCGACGCTGTCGGCGCCCTCGGCGGCTATTGCCGCGGTCGCCGCCTTCGCTCGGCGGCGCGCTGCGGGCCGGGGATCGGCCAATTCCTCGGCCGGCTCAAGCTCGGTCCCCGGGCCATTCCCCGGCGGGGGGGCGAGCTCGAGGTCATCCATCAGGCCAAGGTCGGGCGCCTCATCGTTCACTTGGGGCCGATGTTACCGACGCGTCGACGAAACCGGCGGCGGCTAGCATGTTCGGGCGATGCCCGAATCCATCGCCGAACCCACCACCCAGCCTGACCTGCCGACGGGCACGGTCACGTTGCTGTTCACTGACATCGAGGGATCGACGCGCTTGCTACGTCACCTCGGCGCGGCCGACTACGCCCTGTTGCTGGCGGAGCACCACCGGTTACTCCGCGCTGCGATACATGCCCACGACGGCTTCGCCATCAAGACCGAGGGCGACTCGTTCTTCGCAGTCTTCTCTCGCGCGCACGACGCGCTCGGTGCCGCGGTCCGCGTCCAGCGCGAGCTGAGTCAGACGAAGTGGCCCAGAGATACTCGCGTTGCGGTGCGGATGGGTCTTCATACCGGCGAGGTGACGCTGAGTGCGGGCGAGTACGTGGGCATGGACGTACATCGCGCGGCGCGGATTGCGGCGGCCGGGCACGGCGGCCAGATCCTCGTCTCGGAGACGACGTCAGACCTTGTCGAGGCCGACCTCCCCGACGGTGTCGCGCTGCGCGACCTGGCAGAGCACAAGCTCAAGGACATCGAGCTGCCCGAGCACATCCATCAGCTGGTTGTGGACGAGCTCCAGTCGGACTTTCCCCCACTTCGTGCGCAGCCGGTTCGCTTCGAGATCCTGCCCGCCGACACCTCGGCATTCATCGGCCGCGAGCAGCTCGTCGAGCAGGCGCGAATGCTGCTTACGAGCTCGCGCCTGCTGACACTGACCGGGCCGGGGGGCACGGGCAAGACGCGCCTGTCGCTGCAGATTGCGCGCGTGGCCAGCCCGGCGTTCGGTGACGGGGTGGCCTTCATCCCATTGGCTGAGCTGACCGACCCGGAGCTCGTCGCACCGACTATCCGCCAGTCACTGCGCCTGGGTGAACAGACCGGCGAGACTGCCCTTGAGACTCTTGGCGAATGGCTCGGCTCGAAGCAGGTCCTGCTCGTCCTCGACAACTTCGAGCAGATCGTGGCTGCTGCGCCCCAGGTCGCCCGGCTGCTAGAGGACGCGCCGAGCATCAGGATCATCGTCACCAGCCGGACTCCATTGCGCATCGCCGGCGAGCAGGAGCTGCCGGTGCCGCCACTGTCGCTCCCGATCCCGGGCAAGCGGCTGGACATGGCCTCGCTCGAGCAATCTGATGCCGTGAAGCTGTTCGTGCAGCGCGCGCGGGCGGTGCGGCCCGACTTCAGCCTCACGCCCGACACCGCCCGCGCCGTGGCCGAGATCTGCGCTCGGCTCGACGGCCTGCCGCTCGCCATTGAGCTCGCTGCGTCGCGCATCAAGCTGCTCCCGCCACAGGCCCTCCTTGCCCGCCTGGGCAACGCGCTGGACCTCCTGCAAACCGGCCGGGCCGATCAGGGCGACCGCCAACGGACCCTGCGCGGCGCCATCGATTGGAGCTACGGCCTTCTTTCCGACGACGAGCGGGCGCTGTTCCGGCGCCTCTCGGTGTTCGTCGGTGGCTTCGGCCTCGATGCCGCTGAGGCCGTCGTGCGAGCCGGCGGCCCGCTCGGGCTGGACACCCTCGAGGGCTTGGCTTCGCTGCTCGACCACAGCCTGCTGCGTCAGGACGGCGATGGCGGAGAGCCACGCTGCTCGATGCTCGAGACGATCCGTGAATTCGGCCGCGAATGCCTCCTCGCGTCGTCCGAGCTCCCGGCAAGCGCCGAGGCGCACGCCGCCTATTTCACCGCGCTCGTAGCCGAGGCTGAGCCGCATCTGACAGGGGGCCCCGAATGGCCCGATCGGCTGGAGCGTGAGCACGGCAACGTTCGTGCCGCGATCGTGTGGCTGGCCGAGCACGACGTTCAGCGGGCCCTCACGACCGCGGGTCAGCTGTGGCGCTTCTGGCACCTGCGCGGCCACCTGCGTGAGGGCGAGCAGATCCTGTCGACCCTGCTCGCCGATGGGCGCGCCGCGCCCAGCACCTCGGGCCGCGCCAAGGCACTGATCGGCCTCGCCGGCATCGTCTATTGGCGCACCGATTACCCGCGCTCGCAGCAGGCGTACGAGGAAGCATTGACGATCGCACGCGACTGCGGTGACCGAGCGCTCGAGGTCGAGATCCTGTACAGCCTGGCCTATGTCAGGGCAATCGGCCGCGACTATCGAGGAGCGGAGCGCGACTTCGAGGCCGCGCGGCACTTGTACGAGGCACAGGGCAACACGCTGATGGCAACCTGGGCACTCGAGTCCATCGGCATGATCGCGACGCTCGCCGGCGACCACCAACGGGCCGTGGAGCTTCTCGACACCAGCATGGCTCGCTTCGAGGAGCTGGGCGACAGCTTTGGACTGCGCAACGTCCTGGCGGTCGAGGTACGCGCGCTGATGCACGTGGGCAAGCTCGAACGCGCCAACGCCCTGAACCGGAGGGTCGTTCGACTGGCCCTCGACCAGCGCGACGTCACGTCCTTCTCGGCAACGCTCAAGGACGCGGCGTCACTGGCGGCGCTGGCCGGCGATCTCGAGAAGGCGGCGATCCTGACCGGCGCCGCCCACCGCGTGGTCGAAGAATCGGGTGGCGAGGCGCCGGCCGAGCTCGTCAATCGCATCGACGTCTTGCCCGCGCTGGAGCGTGGCCTCAGCTTCGAACGCCTGCGCGACCTGATGGCTGAAGGACACAGGCTCACGGACGAGGAGGCGACCCGACTCGTCGTCGAAGACTCACCCGAGTCCTAAGGCCGCCGCCTCCACTGCCTCTGCAATGCGGCTGCAACACATGGACGCGGCACGGCATAGGCGAATTCGGCCGACATCGCCATTCTTCGCCGTAGGCCACCCCTTGCCGTGGTGTCAGCGGCAGTCACGTGGTCGGCATGGAGTGTCCCACCAATGCACGCACCAACCCGTCCGGCGAGGTCGATCCGGCTTGTCATCGGCAGCATAAGTCTGCTCATGCTGGCCGCTCTATTCCCCGCCTCAGCAGGCGCCGTCGTCGGCGCCTCCCTCGCCGGCCTGCCCGACAAGGACTTCCGAGCCGGCCTGATTCAGCCCAGCGTTGCCCAGAAGACGCGCGTTACGCAACTGGGCGCCGCGGTTCGCTGGAACAAGTTCGGCACGCCTCAATCACTGATCAAGCATGGCGGCTGGCTGGCCACGGGCCTGGGCGGCTCGCCTGAGAACGCCGCGCGCACGTTCGTCCGCAACAACCGCACGCTCTTCCGGCTGTCCGATGCTGACGTCACCCGCCTGGAGCTGGTTGCTGCCAACAAGCTCACCGGCACCAACGCCTACGCGGTCCTCTTCCGCCAGCGCTACGGCAACCTGGCCGCCGGCCAGGATGGGCTGATCGTTGTCGGCATCCGCGAAGGCAAGATCGGCTACGTCTCCTCGTCGGCCACTGGCACCATGGCGGCACCGGCGAGCGCGACGCTCAGCCCGACGGCTGCCTGGCTGAAGGCTGCAGCACACGTCGGCCGCGTCACCAACGCCGGCGCAATCACCAATCAGCGCAGCATCGACGGCTGGACCGTCTTCCGCGCGAATGGCTTCGGCACGCCGGCGACCGGCAAGTCGGCAGCCTCCGACCAGCGCGCCCGACTCGTCGCTGTTCCCACTTTCCAGAACGGTGTGCGGCCGGCATTCGAGACGATCGTGCTCGACCTCTCGACCGCTAACCCGACGGCTTACACGGTCTTCGTGGACGCGCGGAGCGGCGGCATCCTGATGCGCTACAACCGTGTCGACTATCTCGAGGCCCAGCGCGACGAGTTCGAGCCGGCGGCGATCAACGATGCGCCTACGTTCGGACAGTTCTCCGGCATTACGGCCGAGCCGAGCGATTGCGGCCCTGATCACGTGATCGCGGTACCGGCAGGCACCACGACGATCGACATCGTCGCCACCGCGACCATCGCCGCCACACGACATCGTGCTGTACCTGCTCGATGGCGCGAAGGCCGAGATCACGCATTCTGACACCGGGACCAGTCCCGAAGCAGTTCACTACGAGTTCATCGCGCCGCCGGTCGCCCCGCTGACCTACTACGCGCGAGTCTGCCAGTTCTCTGGCGACGCACTACCGGGGCCGGTTCGCCTACGAGGGCGTGTGGGCCACGAACGACGTCGCCGGCCCGAGCACCGTGCTCGCCTACCCACCCAAGTGGAAGTACTTCACGGCCAACCCCTCGCTCGCCAACGACCCATCCAACGACGATTCCTATGACCACGTCAACACGGACACCCGCCTGCTCGGCTGCTGGGTGCTGGTCCACGAAGGGGCCAGCGTGCCGGGCTGCTCGTCGGTCATCGGCAAGCTGCAGAACCTCGCTTCACGCGTGCCCTGGGACCACATCGTCCAGGCCAACACGTCGTCATTCACGACCATCGGCAACAACGCCGTCACGGGCGAGGCGTGGACCACGCCACTGACGCCCGGTCCGGCGCAGCAGCGACCGATCCATCTCGATCGCAACTACATCGATCCCTGGACCAACGCCTGGAACCAGTCGCGCTGCAATCCGACGAATCTCGTCCCGGGCGGCAACGACATCAACGCCGCCGTGACGAGCCTCTTCGCGGCGCACAACCGAATGCACGACTGGTCGTACTTCCTGGGCTTCACCGAGGACACCTGGAACCTGCAGGAGAACAACTTCGGCAACAACCCCGGCGCCGGCGCCGAGCACGATCCCGAGTACGGGCAGGCCCAGGCCGGCGCGCTGCTGCCGGTCGCGGCCGGTGTGTCGCGCGACAACGCCAACCAGATCACGCTCAACGACGGCGTGCCCGGCATAACCAACATGTACCTGTGGCAGCCCATCGCGGGCGGCTTCTACGCCCGCTGCGTCGACGGCGACTACGACATGTCGGTCATCGGCCACGAGTACACCCATGCCATCAGCAACCGCATGGCCGGCGGGCCTGACGCCGGCCTCACCGGCACCCAGGCGCCGAGCAATGGGCGAGGCCTGGGGCGACCTGGCGGGCATGGAGTATCCTGAACGAGTACGGCCTCGTGCCGACCAACAATGAGAACCGCTTCGCCGTGGGCGCCTACGTGACAGGCAACCTCGACCGAGGCATCCGCAACTTCAACATGAGCACCAGCCCGCTCAACTACAGCGACGTCGGCTACGACTTCGTGTGCAACCCGCCGCTGGTTGACGAGGCAGTCGAGGGCACGTGCCCCGACGGCCGAACCCAGGTCCACGCCGACGGCGAGATCTGGTCGGCCATCAACTACCAGCTGCGCAAGGCGTTCCTGGACAAGTACAACGGCTCCTATCCGGGGTCGAACTCTGCGCGCCAGAAGGCGTGCGCCAACGGCCAGTACCCCGCGCAGCAGTGCCCAGGCAACCGACGCTGGATCCAGATCATGTTCGACGCCTGGTTGCTGATGCCCGGCGGAGTGAGCATGCTCGATGCCCGCGACGCCTATCTCGCCGCAGACATGATGCGCTTCAACGGCGCCAACCAGCAGATCATGTGGAAGGTCTTCGCCGCCCGCGGCATGGGCCTGAACGCCTCCACCGTCGATGTCTCGGACGTCGATCCCAAGCCAGACTTCCAGTCGCCCCTCGAGGGCTTCAAGAACGTCAAGTTCCGCGTGCTGGCGGCGGACGAGGGCAACGCGCTCATCACCAACGCCAAGATCTACGTCGGCCGCTTCGAGGCCGGGGCCACGCCCATCGCCGACACGATCACTGGCGGAACGGTGACCGACACGGCCCGCTTCGTGAGCGGCGACTACGAATTCGTGGTCGTCGCCCCGGGCTACGGACACCTGCGCTTCCCGCGCACGTTCAACGGCACGGGCAACCTGACGCTCGACATCCGGATGCCGACCAACCGCGCGTCGCTCAGCAAGGGCGCCGTGGCGATCGGCACCGGAACGAACGTCAACAACATGTTCGACGACACCGAGCTGACCAACTGGACGGGCCTCGCTCCTGCGGCGTCGCGCGTGTCAGTCGACCTGCAGGGTGGCGTCCAGCGCGTGAACCGAGTCCAGGTCAGCGCCATGCTCAATCCGGACAATGGCGGCCGCTTCCGGGCGCTCCGTCAGTTCGAGATCTGGACCTGCAACGGCAACGCGGTGACGTGTGCCGTCGACGTGAACTTCACCAAGATCTACACCAGCGCGGCCAATGCCTTCCCGGGCGTCCGGCCACGGCCGACGGCGCCGGATCTGATCCTGCGCTCGTTCGACGTGCCGGACACCAACGCGACGCACGTTCAGCTGCGCGTGGTATCCAACCAGTGCACCGCCACCAACACCGGGTTCCGGGGCGATCAGGACGCCGATCCGACCAACAATTCGGACTGCGTTTCCGACTCAGATGCGGACCTCGACGTCAAGGCGGCCGAGCTCCAGGTCTTCAGCGCGCACACCGAACCTGCCGGCACGCGATCCGGCAGTCGTTGTCACGACGACGGCGCCGCTGACCGCCGCCACCGGTGACCAGCTGACCTACGAGATCAGCTACACCAATGTCGGGCCGGCAGAATCCAGCAGCGCCGTGCTGAGCGACGTCGCTGCCGGAGGGCACGGTGTTCGTGTCGGCGAGCAATGGCGGTACCTACAAGGCCGCGACGCGCACCGTGACCTGGAGCCTGGGCACTGTCAACGTCGGCTTCACCGGCACACGAACGCTGGTCGTCCGAGTCACCGCGCCCGAAGGGACGGTGATCACCAACACGCCGACGTTCACGGCGCCAGAAACAGTGGCCGCTGTAACTCCGGCAGTGACCGAGGTGCTCGCAACACCCTAGGTCCTTCCGCACCCACCGCCATGCCCGAGCCGGCCCCAGCCGGCTCGGGCTCTCTGTATCTGCCCTCTTGACCGCAACGGGATGCGTGACAAGATTGGCCGCAATGCGTCTACTGAGCGTTGTAGCCCTGGCCGGTATCGCCGCGCTCATGGGCTGCACCGCTGGGCCCGTTGCCACGACGGCGCCGACCCAGCCTCCTGCCGGCGCCACCCCGACGGCCGCACCAACCGCGTCGCCGGCGGCTACCGAGGCACCGGCTCCGACCGCGTCGCTCACGCCGAGCGCGACTTCCACACCAAGTCCTTCCCCAACGCAAACAGCGCCGCCGACCACAGGTGGAGAGGTGGCGCCGGATGAGATGCTGGCCGCGCTGGTCGACGGAACAGTGCGCGACACCTGCGCGGAGCGCGAGAGCGTGTACGACACCGAGATCGTGTCGATCACGTGCGGGCCGGAGGATCTGCCCTTCGACCTGTCGCTCTTCGCCAGTCTCGACGAGATGGCCGCCGCCTACACCGAGGACGTCGCTCAGGCCGAGACACAGCCATTGCCTGACGGCGTATGCGAGATGGGCAACTTCGAGGGCGCGTACGAGCTCGGCGAGCGGATCGGCCGCTACAGCTGCCGCGAGCACATCGGCTCGAGCGGCGCGGCATATCACGTCCTCGAATGGACCGATGAGGACGCGCTGGTCATCGGCTACATCTCGAACCTGGCCGAAGCGCACACCTGGCCAGAGATCATCGAGTTCTGGGAGGAGCGGGTAACCGCCTTCGCCCCATAGCCTCATTGAACGTCATGCCGGTCAAGAGCGTCTAAAGAGCGACACGTCTACGTCGTGACCGCAAAGGGTCGCGCGCGGCCACGGCAATGAGGGAGAGCTCGAGATGACGATCACGTTCGGCCGAAACACGCTGCGCTCCGCGGCGCTTGTTCTCATCGGAGCCGTGGTGGGTGCCGTGGCCTTCGCGTCGGCGGCGCCGGTCGAGTCGGCCACGACGTACACACGCGTGGCGAGCTGTGCCGGACTGAATTTCCACCCGATCCACGTGGGAACTGGACTACCGGCACGCTGGAGTGCTGCTCTATCGGTCATATTCGGTCGGATCAGACCAGGGAGACGGCTACTTCCTGTGCGACCCACAGCTGCCCCACAATGCGGTAGTAACCAAGGTCAGCTTCACCCTCGAGGACTCAGACCCCGTGAGTGACGTGCGCTATTGCGCGCTGTATCGCAACAGTCTCAACCCGGCAACGGCGACTTTGCAGGATCTCCTGGCCCAGGTCCCGGCGACCTTTGGGGCTGACATGAACGCGGTGCGACTGACTGATACGACCATCCAGTTCGCGAAGGTCGACAACGCCAACTTTGCCTACCACCTGCAGTGCCAGATCACCCACGATACTCGCTGGACGGGCATCTACGGCGCGGTGGTGACGTACAGGATCACGGCGGCTAATGGCTGAAGTTCAGCGGTAGCAAAAGAGCCGGGCCTCCGCGAACGGAAGACCGGCTCTGTGCCTGTTCTGAGCGAGTAGTCCGGCCAGCGCTAACGCTGGCGGAAGCTACCGACTGGACTAGAAGTCCATGTCGCCGCCGTGGCCGTGACCGGCGCCGGCAGCAGCTTCCTTGGGCTCGGGCTTGTCGGTGACCAGCGTCTCGGTCGTGAGGACCATGCCCGCGATCGAGGCCGCGTGCTGAAGCGCAGAGCGCGTCACCTTGGCGGCATCGACGATGCCCTTCTCGAACATGTCGACGTACTCGCCACGCAGGGCGTCGTAGCCCTGCCCGACGGGCATGCTGCTTGACGGCAGAGACGATGACCGAGCCTTCCTGGCCCGCGTTCTCGGCGATCTGGCGCACGGGTGCCTCGAGGGCACGACGCAGGATGCTCACGCCGATCTGCTCGTCGCCCTCGAGCTTGAGGCTCGTCGAGCGCCGGAATGGCCTGCAGGAGCGCCGTGCCGCCGCCGGCGACGATGCCCTCCTCGACCGCCGCGCGGGTGGTCGAAAGAGCGTCCTCGATGCGGTGCTTCTTCTCCTTGAGCTCGACCTCGGTCGCGGCGCCGACCTTGATGACGGCGACGCCACCGGCCAGCTTGGCGAGGCGCTCCTGGAGCTTCTCGCGGTCGTAGTCCGAGGTGGTCTCCTCGATCTGCGCCTTGATCTGGGTCATGCGGCCCTTGATCGCGTCCGCGCTGCCGTCGCCATCGACGATGGTCGTGTCGTCCTTGGTCGAAACGACGCGGCGCGCGCCGCCGAAGTCCTCGGCGGTGACGCTGTCGAGCTTGCGCCCGAGCTCCTCGCTGATGACGTTGGCGCCCGTGAGGATCGCCATGTCACGGAGCATCTCCTTGCGGCGGTCGCCGAAGCCCGGGGCCTTGACGCGCGAGCACCGAGATGGTGCCCTTGAGCTTGTTGACGACGAGCGTGGCGAGGGCCTCGCCGTCGACGTCCTCGGCGACGAGGAAGAGCGGCTTGCCCAGCGACTGCCTTCTCGAGCGCCGGCAGCAGCTCCTGGATGCTGGAGATCTTCTTGTCGGTGATCAGGATGGCCGGGTTCTCGAGAACGGCCTCCATCCGATCTGGGTTGGTCACGAAGTACGCCGAGATGTAGCCCCGGTCGAACTGCATGCCCTCGGTGTATTCCTTCTCGAGGCCGAGCGACTGGCCCTCCTCGACCGTGATGACGCCGTCCTTGCCGACCTTGTCCATCACCTCGGCGATGATCTCGCCGACTTCCGGATCGGCGGCGCTGATCGCGGCCACGGCCGCGATCTGCTCGCGGCTGTCGACCGGACGCGCGTTCTTCTTGAGCTCCTCGACGACGAGCTCGACGGCCTTGTCCAGGCCACGCTTGACGATCATCGGATTGGCGCCCGCGGTGACGTTCTTCAGGCCCTCGGTGACGAGTGCCTGGCCGAGCACGACAGCGGTCGTCGTGCCGTCGCCGGCGACGTCATCCGTCTTGGTCGCGACTTCCTTGAGCAGCTGGGCGCCCATGTTCTCGAATGGGTCCTCGAGCTCGATG
Organism: uncultured Chloroflexia bacterium; assembly: GCA_963706095.1. GTDB lineage: Bacteria > Chloroflexota > Limnocylindria > Limnocylindrales > CSP1-4 > JALYGJ01. The sequence continues at coordinate 2,823,253 of OY970149.1, read as the reverse complement.
TCGCGCGCGATGGTCACGCCGTCGTTGGTGATGGTGGGCGCGCCGAACTTCTTGTCGAGCACGACGTTGCGGCCCTTGGGGCCGAGGGTCACCTTCACGGCATCGGCGAGCTTGTCAACGCCACGCTTGAGCTGGCGTCGAGCGGTCTCGTCAAAGATCAGTTGCTTTGCCACGGTTAAGTGCTTCCTCCCTGGAAACTGCGACTCGAAGAACTAGGACTCGACGATCGCCAGAATGTCCTTCTGGCTGACGATGAGCAGCTCGTCGCCGTCGATCTTGAACTCGGTGCCGGCGTACTTCGCGTAGAGGACCGTGTCGCCCTCCTTGACGTCCATGGGCTCGCGCGTGCCTTCGTCGGTCAGCCGGCCGGGGCCTGCGGAGATGATCTTGCCCTCCTGGGGCTTCTCCTTGGCCGTGTCGGGCAGCACGATGCCGCTCTTGGTCATCTCCTCGCGCGGAGTGGGCTGAATGACGACACGGTCGCCGAGCGGCCGAAGCTTCGTCGCAGTGGCAGTCGCCAACGCGTTACCCTCCTGTGGTTCCTTCCAGACCCGCATCCGCGGCGGCGCTGTTGAAGGCGCGCGCGACCGCTACGGGTACTCCTCTTTGGATTAGCACTCTCTGGTCGAGAGTGCTACGAGATTAGGCAGGGGCACGCCTGTTGTCAAGCGCTCCGGGGTCCCTGTGGCGGACAAGGAAGAACCCCGCCGGTGCCGTGACGGCGGGGTTCCTCGTGGATATAGGCTTCGCGCAGTACCCCATCGCGGGCTGCTCGTTGCAACTTGCCAAATACGCAGCACACCCCTCAAATCCGCACGTCCGGTGACCGCGGTCAACGGTCCGGGTAGCCCGAAAGGCCCAATCCGGCAGGGACCAGAGTTGCAGACCGGGTCTGCCGAGCACGCTGGAGGCTGGACATGACCTTCTCGATCGTGGCACGTGACCCTGAGACGGGCGATCTGGGCATTGCCGTAGCGTCCAAGTTCCTGGCCGTCGGCGCAGTCGTGCCCCACGCGCGGGCAGGGATCGGTGCCATCGCAACTCAGGCATTGGCAAACGTCGGTTACGGCCCCGACGGCCTGGCGCTGATGGCCGACGGCCTGTCAGCCGAGGACGCGCTGCGCCGGCTAACGGAGGAAGACGAGGGCGGTTCACATCGCCAGGCCGGGTTCGTCGACGCCGCCGGCCGCGCTTTCACGTACACGGGTGGCGCGTGCCTGCCGTGGGCCGGCGGCCGCGTTGGCGAGGGCGTGGCCGTGCAGGGCAACATCCTGACCGGGGCCGAGGTCGTCGACGCGATGCTGGCTGCCTACGAGGCCGGTGGCGTGGCATTTCCGGAGCGCCTGATGGCCGCGCTGAAAGCGGGCGATGACCAGGGCGGTGACCGGCGCGGACGCGAATCGGCGGCACTGCTGGTGGTCCGCGAGGGCGGCGGCTATGGCGGGGCGAACGACCGCTGGATCGACCTGCGTGTCGATGATCACCCGGGTCCGGTGGCCGAGCTGGCGCGCCTGCTCGAGATCAACCACCTGCTCATGGATCGGCCCGCCATCGAGGACCTTCTTCCGATAGACGAGCCCCTGGCGACCGAGCTCCAGCAGCTGCTCACGCGCGCCGGCTATACGGCCCAATCGGTGAGCCGTGGCGGCGGCATTGCCGAGATGCTCGAAGGAGCCATCACGCGCACCGGCGAGCCACGCCAGGCGCCCGAGTCGTGGAGCCGAGGCTGGGACGCGGCGTTGTCCGAGTGGATGGGCGTCGAGAACCTCGAGGAGCGGACCGCCGCAAGCGGCTGGATCGACCCACGCGTCCTCGACTTCCTGCGCGAGAAGGCGAACGCGGGACCTGTCGCCTAAGCGACGTTCGCGCTGTCATCCGGACGCTTGTTGTGAGGTGGCGGCTCGGCGCACCATTGGCCGACTCAGGAGCACATAGGAGATAAGCGATGCAACAGCTTCAGCTGGCAATCCAGCTATCCGACGGCCAGACCCTGCACGGGCTACCTCGACCAGAAGACGACGGCCGCCTGGCCGAGCTTCTCGGTGATCGCGCCACGGTCGAGCTTGCGTCATCCGGCGACGATCTCGAGGGCCACTCGATGTCCGCGGACGTTCTCGTCGACGTCGAGGGCCACGCCATCGCGATCCGGCTGCCGAACCCCGAAGACGCCGCCAGGCTGCGGCGCGCGCTGGCGGTCGGCGCGGTGACCGCGACCATCGTCGGCGCGGGCGCCATTGCGGCCCTCCAGTCGCCGGCGCAGACGCCTGCAGCCGTCGTTCCGGCGCCGGCGGCCGAGAACGTTCGCACCGTGCCCGCGCCGGCTGTGCGTGCACAGGAAGCAGAGATGCTGCGCCAGCAGCAGCTCGCCGATGAGCAGCAGCTCCTGGTCGTGCCGGTCACGGTCGATGCGGACAACCCAGCGGTTCCTGCTCCGGCCCTGCGTGCGCAGGAGGCCGAGATGTCGGGTCAGGTGGAGGCTGTCCCGGTTGCCCCGCTGGTCCAGGCCGACAACGGCAATCCTGCTGTGCCGGCTCAGGCTCAGCACGCTCTGGACGCAGAGCTCGAGCGCCAGCGCCAGCTCACAGACGAGTAGCGGTGACGCACGAGAGCCAGGCCGCCGGCTTCGCCGGCGGCCTCACGGCGCCGTATTGAGCCAGCGCGGCGTCGAGCGACGTATCGAGCGCCCGTACCGGGTGCGCTTCGACGAGGCCGGGCCTGACGGGTACCTGCGCAGCTCGGGGTTTCTGCGCTTTGCCCAGGACCTGGCCTGGATCCATTCGGAGGCTGCGGGCTTCGGCCGGACCTGGTACCGCGAGCGCCAGATGTTCTGGCTCGTACGCGGCGTCGAGCTGTCGATCCTCGACAACGTCGAGTACGGCTCGGAGCTCACCGTCTCGACCGAGGTCATCGGCTTTCGCCGCGTCATCGCGCGGCGCAAGAGCGAGTTCCGCGTGGCCGGCTCGCAGCGGATCGCGGCCGAGGCGATCACCGATTGGGTGCTGATGAGCGAGAGCGGGCGTCCCGTGCGGCCGCCGACGGAGCTGCTCGACGTATTCGGCGAGGAACGCGGTGACTACGCGACCCTGCGCGTCCTGCATCGTCAGGCCGTGCCTGCCGATGCTGTCGAGACGCTATTTCGGGTGCGCCGGAGCGAGACGGACCCGATGGCCCACGTCAACAACGCGGGCTACATCGACTACGTGGACGAGCAGCACCTTTCCCAGTTCGAAGCTCCGCCACGGGCCAGCCTGCCTGTCCCCCGGCGCTACCGGGCGGAGTTCGCGGGCGCGGCCACGCCGGGGGCAGAGGTCACGGCGCACAGCTGGCAGGACGACCTGGCATGGTGCTGTCGCATTACCGACGAGGCCGGAAGCGACGTGCTTCGGGCAACTCTCGAGGTCGACCCGGCTACGTGGGTGGGCGGCTGAAGAGCCGGTCGTAGTTGGCGACGAGGACGTCGCCGAACGTGTCCGCATCGTCACCGCGTTGCTCAGCCAACCACCGTGCCGTCACCTCGACGTAGCGCGGCTCGTTGCGGCGCCGCGGAGCGCCCGGCGGTGACAGGTACGGCGAGTCGGTCTCGACGAGCAGTTTATCGGCCGGCGTCAGCCTGGCGACCTGCGCACTGGCTTCCTCCCCTTTCCTGAACACCAGGCCCGAGAAGCTGATGAACAGCCCCAGCTCGAGCGCACGCTCGCCGTAGTCCACCAGGCCCGAGAACGAATGGAGCAGCGCTGGTGGTCGGCCAGCCGCCTCCAGCTCGTGGAGCAGGTCGTCCTGGGCATTGCGCTCGCCCGGCTTCGATCGGCAGTGCAGGATCGCCGGCTTGTTCAGCTCTGTCGCGAGCGCGAGGTGGCGTCGGAGGTTGGTCAGCTGCTCAGAGCGTGGAGACAGGCCGCGGTCGTAATCGAGCCCGGTCTCGCCGACCGCGACCACGCGCGGGTCACCTGCCAGCTGCGCGATCTTCGGCCAGTCGCGGTCGCTCTCGGTCGCGACGTGGGGGTGGATGCCGGCGGCAGCATCGACGCTGTCGGAGCGTGCCAGGTCCAGTGCCGCCGCCGACGAGGCCAGGTCGTAGCCCGGGACGAGCATGCGTTCGATGCCAGCGTCCCGGGCAGCGGCCATGACTGACGCCCGATCGGCGTCGAACGCGCTCGCCTGTACGTGCGCGTGCGTGTCGATCAGGCGCACGAGGGTTTGGTTACCCCTGGCCCTCGTACAGGCCGATCTGGTTGCCCTCCGTGTCGTCGACCACGGCGTAGAAGCCCTGGCCCGGGATCTCGGTCTTCTCCATCACGACCGTGCCACCGAGCTCGGGCACGCGCGGCAGCAGCGCGTCGATCGAGTCTGCCTCGACGTACATGCGCACCTTCTCGGGCGCCGACTCGCCGCGCTTGCCGACGGCGCCGCCGATTGCGTCAGCGGGACCGGTGTTGAACATGAAGTAGCCGTCGAAGCCCGGAATCGACTCGAACTGCCAGCCAAAGAGCTCCGAGTAGAAGCGCTGTGCCCGCGCGGTGTCGTCCGCCGGGAACTCGATATGCGTGATCTGTCCGTGAGCCACGGGAACCTCCTTCTATCGGTTACAACGATTCGTCGTCGGGGATCTCGACACGCGGGAAGAGAATCTCCGGTGATCCGATCCGACCCCCCGATTCACCCGCTGCCCAGCTCAGCTGCTCGGCGAGCGACGGCCCGCCGCTTCCATTCGCCTGGTACGGATGACCGTGCCCGAGCTGCTTCGAGACTCGCTCTGCGGCAGCGGGCATCACCGGTGCGACAGCCAGCCCGATCAGGCGGCATGCCTCCAGCAGGTCGCCCAGAACGCCACGCAGCCGGTCGGCCGCATCAGCGTCGCCCGACTGCGCCTGCTTCGCCAGCACCCAGGGCTGCTCCCGATCGACGAATCGGTTCGACTCGCCCACAAAGCTCCAGATCGCCGCCAATGCGTCGTGCAGCAGGAACCCGCCCATCTTTGTGTCGTAATCTCGTCGGGCTTCGGACCAGGCCGCCGCCAGCTCACCCTGGCGCGGGGCCGGTCTCTCCCCGTCGAGGTAGCGCGACGTCATATTCAGGGTCCGATTGAGCAGGTTGCCGAAGTCGTTGGCGAGATCGGCGTTGTAACGTCGCACGAAGCCCTCGTACGAGACGTCCGCGTCGCGATCGAAGGGCACTTCGCGGAGCACGACGTAGCGGACGCCGTCGACGCCCATTCGCGCGACCATATGGTCCGGGTCGAGCACGTTGCCCTGTGACTTGCTCATCTTGGCGCCCTTGTCGAGCATGAAGCCGTGCGCGAAGACCTGGCGCGGCAGCGGCAGGCCGGCGCTCATCAGCATCGCCGGCCAGTACAGGCAGTGGAAGCGCGTGATGTTCTTGCCGATGACGTGCACGTCGGCCGGCCACCACTTGTCGAATGACGCCGTGTCGTCGGGGAAGCCTGCGCCGGTTATGTAGTTCGTGAGCGCGTCGAACCAGACGTAGATGCGGTGCTCCGGGTCCGTCGGGAACGGAATGCCCCACTGTCCGCCGGCGCGGCTGATCGAGAAATCGCGCAGGCCGTCTCGGAGCCAGCCCAGGACCTCGTTGCGGAAATGCTCCGGCTCGCAGAACGAGGGGTTGTCGCGGTAAAGCTGCTCGAGCCGCTCCTGGTACGCCGACAGTCGGAAGAACCAGTTCTCCTCCTCCAGCCACTGGAGCTCGAGCGTGGGGTGGTCGGGGCAGCGGCCGTCGACGAGCTGTGCATCGGTCTTGAACTCGTTGTCGCCGGGGCAGTACCAGCCCGAGTAGGTGCCCTTGTAGATGTCGCCCGCATCCATGGCCCGCGTGACCATCTCGATCGACGCCCGCGCGTGGTCCGGATCGGTCGTCCGGATGAAGCGGTCGTAGCTGATGGCGAAGCGATCGAACGCGGCGCGCCAGGTGTCCGACCACGGGTCCACGAGGTCGCGCGGCGTGACGCCCTGTTCGCTGGCCAGGCGCTCGACGTTGGCCGAGTGCTCGTCCATGCCCGTCAGGAAGCGCGCCTCCAGACCCATCATCCGCCGATGGCGGACGATCGCGTCGGCGCCGATCGCCTCGAACAGCGAATGCAGCGCGGGCTGGCGACTCGGATAGAAGATCGCCGTGGTCAGGTAGAAGCGTTCTCGATCAGCCATGGGGCGGCGATCGTAGCAACAACGATCGTGTCGGCCAGCGGACATCCTCCCGGGCAGCGGCCCGACAGCGCGCGCGTCGTCACGTTTACCTCCACGACGTCGGCCGTTTGATCGAGCAAACGGGGCGCTGAGCCGACCATTCGCACATCGACAGAACACCCACCACACCAGCCGTTGAGCAACCAGGAGGAGTCAGATGTACGGATCACCCGCAGGAGCTCAGGTCCATTCAGGGCAGTGGCAGCACGACGCTCTGCATGAGGCCCAGGCCCGGCAGCGCAATCGGGTCGACAGCGACTTCGACCACGACTATCACAAGTCGCGCGAGCTTCATCACCGGCTCGTCGCGGTGGCCGCGATCATGCTCGCCCTGACAGGGCTCGTGCTGATCTAGGTCCTCCCCTCCAACCAGCGCCGACCGCTCACCACGGTCGGCGCTTCTTCATGCCGTTTGCGGCGCCGTCGGAGGTGCGGTCGGGTCGACGTACGTGGCGGCAGGATCGTTGGCGATGGCGGCCAGAACGGCCTTGACCTCGAAGGGCGTGAGACCCGGGTGCTTGGACATGATGCGTGCCACGAGGCCGCACATATGAGGTGCGGCGAAGCTGTTGCCGGTGGCCACGGTCGTGGTGCCGTCCTTCCAGCCGATCGGCACGTCCACGCCCCAGGCGCCCCACTCGACCGGAGGCGCAGGGTTGTAGAAGAACGTCTCCGGTTCCGCGATCGCGTGGGCCGCCACGGAGAACACCGATGCGAAGGTCGATGGGAAGCTCAGGCCGGGCACGTTGTTGACGGCACAGACCAGCGCGACGCTCTTGAAGTAGGCATCGTCGACGACCTCGTGAAAGTACGGAAAGAGGCTTTCGCTCTTGGATGAGAGGCTCAGGTTCATGGCGTTCACCCCCCTGCCGACTGCCCATTCGAGCCCGGCCAGAAACGCGGCACCCTTGCCCCGCAGGTCCGCGCCCAGAACGCGCACGGAGTAGATCTCCACCTCCGGCGCCAGGCCGAGGACGATCCCGGCGCAGGCGGTGGCGTGGCCGTACATGTCGATCGGCTCGTCGGGCACGACCTGCGCCTCGTCGTCGACCATCTGGACGGTCACCGACTCGACCAGCCGCCCCTGGACGACGGGATGGCTGCCCTCGACGCCGCTGTCGATGATCGCGACCTTGACGCCCGCGCCGGTCGCGCCACCCCACGCCCAATCCCGATCCAGCTGGCGCAGGCCGGCCGCGCGCAGCAGCTTCGCGCGCCCGTCGTGGACGAACGGCTCCGACCACGCCGGAAGGTCGAGCTCAGCCATGGTGCGCGGTCAGGCGCTGCGACGGCCGCGCGACGCGTGAGCGGCTACGACCTCGAGAATGTCGGCGACGAGGCGCTGCTCGCGGTCGCTCAGCTCGCGCAGTCGCGCGACGCGATCGACTACCGCCCAGAACGGCGAGTCTTCATCTGTGTCAAGACCCGCCGCCGCGGCCCCGACGAGCGCCTCGACAGCATCGTCGTCCAGGTCGTCGCCAACGCGCGCCAGGACGGTGCGCAGCAGCACCTCGCTGTCGCGCTGTACACGCGCGGCGCGGATGGCGGCCGCGGCCTGGCGCGCAAACACGGCAAGGAGCTCCATGTCGCGCAGCGAGAACGTCGGAGTCGTGTGCTTGTCGAGGACCTGGAGCACTCCCACCGTCTGGTCACGATCGACCAGCGGCACGGCCGCCAGGGAGCGTGGCACGTAGCCGGTACGCTCGGCGGTGGCCCGGTCGAAGCGCGGATCGCTGAGCACGTCGGACAGGGCTATTGGCTGGCCCGTGGAGAAGACGAAGCCGACGATGCCGCGCGATGGCGGCACTGACAGGCCGATCGCGCCGGCACCTTGGGCACCCGCTGCGAAACGGAACTCGAGCCGGTCCGGGTCGCGCTCGAAGAGCGCGATCGATGAGGCCTCTGCCTCGAAGAGAGTGACAGTCGCCTCGACGATCGTCTGGAGCAGCTCCTGCTCCGCATCCGCGTCGAGACGACGGGCAACAGCAGACCGCCGCGCCGACAGGCGAAGTGCCTGCAACGCGGCGGTCAGTCCCGGATCTTGCACTCCGGATGGACGGCTGTCCGTCAGGCGCTAGACGTCAGCCGTGCTTCTGTCGCTTGTGACCTTCGACGTCCTCGTCATCCGAGGCGCCCGGAGCCTGGCCCTTCATGCGGTGGCCCTCGACATCGTCGTCGCCGGCCGCGCCCGGAGCCTGGCCCTTCATGCGGTGGCCCTCGACATCGTCGTCGCCGGCCGCGCCCGGAGCCTGGCCCTTCATGCGGTGGCCCTCGACATCGTCGTCGCCGGCCGCGCCCGGAGCCTGGCCCTTCATGCGGTGGCCCTCGACATCGTCGTCGCCGGCCGCGCCCGGAGCCTGGCCCTTCATGCGGTGGCCCTCGACATCGTCGTCGCCGGCCGCGCCCGGAGCCTGGCCCTTCATGCGGTGGCCCTCGACGTCGTCGTCGCCCGCCGCGCCAGGTCCCTGGCGCATGAAGACCGAGTCGCCACCCATCTTGTCGTCACCCATTTCCCTTGACCTCCATTCGTGATCCGCTACTTTCGCAGCGCCTGAGTCGAGAGTAAAGACGCCTCGCTCGTTCTCAAGGAACTAGCCGACAGCCACAGTGTCGGCTTTCCGACAACTTTCAAGTCATCTTCGCCGCTATCGTTCGGCCCGTCGAGCCAACAGGTTGACGTCGACCACCACCAGGGCGTCATGCTCGATCGTTATCAGCCCCTCGTCGACGAGCTCGCTGAGGAGCCGATTCACGCTCTGACGCGTTCCGCCGATCATGGCGGCCAGGTCCGACTGCGTGTACGGCCAATCGAGGCGGACGGAACCCTCTGCATCGGGCTCGGCCTCGTTCGCCAGCCGTGTAAGGCGCATGGCCAGCCGGCCGGCGAGGTCCAGGAAATGCAGCTCTTCGACGTGGCCGGTCAGGCGGCGCAGCTCGCGCGCCAGGCCCTCCAGCAACGCGTCGCGCAGGCCGGGCAGGTTGTCGAGCAGGTCCATGAAGACCGCCCGGGGCAGCACCAGCATCTCTGACTGCTCGAGCGACGTCGCCGTGGCCGATCGCGGCGCACCGTCGAGCAGCGCCAGCTCGCCGAAGAAGTCGCCCGGGCGCAGCGTGGCGATGATTGCCTCCTCCCCTTCCGCAGAAGGCAGGACAATCTTGACCGCGCCGGAGGCGACGACGTGCAACGAATCGCCTGGATCGCCCTGGTGCATGATCACCTCGCCGCGCCGGAATCGGCGCCGGCGCAGCTTGTTCGCGATCGATTGCAGGATGCGCTCGTCGGCGTTGGCGAAGAGCGGACAGCGCGCCAGCGCCTGTACCGCGAACGTGTCGTCCATGCCTGCTCCTCGTCAGCGACCCATCGGCTGCGCGGCGAGAGGCGCCTCGCTTGCGTTGCCCACCGTGCCACGATGAATATCAAGCAGCCGGTGCGTCAAGCCCGGGCCTGATTCGACGAGCTCCAGGAAGCCGGCCTTGTCGAGGCTGATCAGCGTGCCAGCTGTCATCGCACTGACAGTCGCCGTCCTGGGCACGCGCGACAGCAGGCCGATCTCCCCGAAGAACTCGCCTCTGCCCTCCTCGCGCAGGACGCTCGAGCGACCTCCGGCGTCGGTCTGGGTGACCTGCACGCGGCCATCGACCACGACATAGAAGTTGTCGGCTTCGTCACCCTGGCGAATGATGACCTCTCCTGCGCTCATCGGACGCACCGTAGCGCGGCGCATCGCAGTTTCGAGGCGTGCGGGCGCAATCCCGCCGAACATCGGCACGTCCGCGATCAGGGCGCGCACATCATCGGCGGCCGGCTGCTGCACGCCGTAGCGACCGATGAGCAGTACCGCGGCCCCGGCCGCGAGGGCAATGGCGATCGCCGATCCCACCAGCAGCTGGCCGGGCTGGTCCGCGGCCAGGATCGGGATCGCAAACGAGCCCGCCGCGTATGCCGCCACGGCAATCGTCTCCATGATGCCCAGCGTTCGGCCGCGGATGGGATCGGGCACGACGCGCTGGAGCAGCGTCGTGTTGACGATCTCCAGCAGCAGCGATCCGGCGGAGGTGACGGCCATGGCGATCAGGGCCAATCCAAACGCGTCTGCCGGAGCGAGTCCAAGGGCAACGAGGCCGACGGCCACGACCGCGCCACCGATCAGCAGCGGCGGCCCGAGCCTGCGCCGCAGAACCAGCGCTCCAGCAACCACGGCGCCGAGCACGCCGCCGACGCCGATCGCCGAGTTGAGCAGGCCGGTGCCCACCGCCTCGTCGATGTGGAAGACCTGGACCGAGAGCAGGATGGTCATGACCCCGAGGCCGCCGAACACGAAGTCGCACACCACGTTGAGTACCGCGAGACCTGCCAGTGGCCGCCGAATCGTGCGCAGGTGCTCACGAAATGACAGGCCTGTCTGAGGCATTGCTTCAGGAGTCGATGTCGATGCTGGCGACGAACGTGCTTCCGCTTCCGCCTTGGCTGTGATCGCGGCCTCCTGTGCGCGCCGTGACGGCAAGCGCCACAGCACGAGCGCGACGACGCCGAAGGTGGCGGCGTTGAGCAGGAAGGCCACCGGCAGTGGGGCGATGTTGAGTAGCAATGCCGCGAAGGCCGGGCCGATGAAGAACGCCAGGTTGTCGAGGCTCGACCAGGCGCTGTTGGCCGGCCCGAGCTCGGACTCGTCGCGCGTCAGGGAGGGCAGGTAAGCCCCGATCGTGGGCGAGAAGAACGCCGCGAAGCAGGTCGAGATGATGGTCATGACGACGATCACCATTACCGGCGCGCCCATCATTGCCGCGATGGCGATGAGCACCATCATGGCGCCCCGGGCCAGGTCGGTCACGATCAGCACGGTGCGCCGGTCGAAGCGGTCGGCGACCATGCCTGCCGGCACGGACAGAAGGATGTAGGGCAGGATCCGAGCCGCGCCAATGATGCCCAGAGTGATCGGGTTCTGCGACTCCTCCCAGATCAGGATGAGGATCGCGACCATGTACAGCCAGTCGCCGATCGACGACACGAACTCGCCGAACAGGAGACGGGCCAGATCCCGATTGCCGAGAACGCGCCGGTAAGCGGCGATGACGCCCATGGTCCCTCAGTGTGCCGACCCCGCCCGATCGTGCTGTGTCGCGCACTTTACAGTCGCCGTGTCGGGTCGCGCATTGACCCTTGCACTCTGAAAGCCGATGCTTCCTCTCACGACCACGCGCAACGAGCGTTCAGAACGCACGGAGGACAACATGAGCCAGGACGAGAATCGCAAGCCGGACGTCGAGGAAGAGAAGGACACCGAAGGACACAACATCTTCGCGACGCAGGACTACTACACCCAGCGCACGCACGAGCGCAACGCCGAGATCGAGCGTGACGTTCGCCAGCGCGAGCGGTCCAAGGAGGCCGAGAAGGTCAAGAAGGACCGGCGCTAACCGCTGGTAGCCAGAAACAGGACCGGCGCCGCCCGTCAGGGCGGCGCCGGTCCTTTGTTGTTGCGCGAGGGATGGTCAGTTCTGCCCGGTTGACTCCGTCTCCTCGGCCTCCACAGAGTCAGCCTCGCTCGGCTCTTCCCCACCATCCACGGTCTCGTCGCGTGGCCGGCGCAGGTCCGCGGCAACCTCCTTGGAGCGCGCGGCGATGCGTTCGCTGACCGATTCGGTCACGTCGGCGGCCTTGTGCGCCACCGGGCCGGCCCGTTCCGCGGCCACGGCGGCGAGCTCAGCGGCCTTGGCCGCAACCTCGCGCACCACTGGGGCAGCCTGGAGCGCCACGGTGTCGATCATCTGCTGCAGCTGGATGAGCATCTCGCGGCCGGCCGTCGCTTTAGGACGCTGAGCGTCCTCGTCTGGGCTTGCCTGGGTCGGGTTGACGCTGTCGTCGATCTCCGGTCCGACCGGATGCGCATGTTGGTCAGACTCGTGCTCGTGCTCATGTTCGTGATCGTGATCGTGCTCGTTCATGGCGTGATTTTAGGCGGGCAGCCTAATGACGGAAGTGACGGGTCCCGGTGAGGACCATCGCGGCACCCGCGGCGTCGGCCGCGGCGATCACCTCACCGTCGCGCTGCGAGCCGCCGGGCTGCACGAAGGCGGTCACCCCAGCCTCGGCGCATACCTCGAGCGCGTCGGGGAACGGGAAGAACGCGTCCGAGGCGCAGACAGCGCCGTTGGCTCGCGCCACGCCGGCCTTCTCGACAGCCAGCCGGGCACTGTCGACGCGGCTCATCTGGCCCGCGCCGACGCCCACAATCGCCCTGCCTTCCACGTCGGCGCGGGCGAGAACGATCGCGTTCGACTTGACGTGGCGACATGCGCGCCACGCGAAATCAAGTGCCTCGCGCTCGTCGTCCGTCGGTGAGCGCTGCGTCGCGACCGACCAGGTGGCAGGGTCATCTGGAGCCACGTCGGCCTGCGTGAGCAACAGCACGCCGCCGGCGCTGCGCAACTCCAGTCCGGGCAGCGGCGGCGCGCCCAGGCCGGTGTCGACGAGCACACGCAGGTTGGGCTTGGCCCGAGCAGCTCGAGCGCGGCAGTGTCATACGCCGGCGCGGCCACGACCTCGAGGAAGATGCTCGTCAGCAGCCGCGCCATCTCGGCATCGACCGGCTGGTTGAGCGCGACGACACCGCCGAACGCGCTGACCGGGTCGCCCGCCAGTGCCAATCGCCATGCCTCGGCCAAGTTCGCGGCTTCGGCTGCCCCGCACGGATTGGCGTGCTTCACGATCGCGCAGCCGGCGCCGCGCAGGTCGCGCGCGAGGCCCGTGGCAGCCGCGGCGTCGAGGATGTTGTTGTAGCTGAGTGGCTTGCCCTGGAGCAGGTTCGGCCCACTGCTGAACGCGCCCGGCGCGAGGTCGAGCCCCGTCGCGCCATACAGCGCGGCGGACTGGTGCGGGTTCTCGCCATAGCGCAGCTCCTCGATGCGCGCCATGTCGAGGTTGGCCCGCCAGGGCATGTCGGGACGATGCCACCAGCGTCGCGTCAACTCCTCGGCGATGAGCGTGTCGTAGCCGGCGGTCAGCCGGAAGGCCGCGGCGGCTAGCTCGCGCCGCATGTCGTCACTCAGCCCTCCACCGTGACCCACCTCGAGCAGCACGGCGTCGTATTGCGCCGGGTCGGTGACGATGCCCACGTTCTCGTGGTTCTTGGCGGCCGCGCGCACCAGCGTCGGCCCGCCGATGTCGATCTGCTCGATGAGCTCGTCATCCGTGGTGCCCTCGCGCGCGGCCGCCTGGGCGAACGGATACAGGTTGACGACGATCAGCTCGAACGGCTCGATGAGCTGCGCCGCGAGCTGCTCTCGATGGTCGCCTGAGCGCATGTCGGCGAGCACGCCGGCCGCGATGCGCGGGTGGAGCGTCTTTACCCGGCCGTCGAGCATCTCGGGGAATCCGCTCACGTCTGAGACGTCGGTCACCGGCAGCCCTGCTTCGCGCAGGTGCGCGCGCCGTGCCCCCGGTCGAGACCAGCTCGAAGCCGATGCCTGCAAGCCTGCCCGCGAAGCCCGCCAGGCCGCTCTTATCGGAAACCGAGATCAATGCCCGGCGCGGACGGGGCAGGTCATCCGCACGCCGCCAGTCCACGACGACGCGGCCATCCTTTACGACCACCGCACCCGAAGCCGCGAGCGCGACCACGCGCGGCAACAGCCGGTGCTCGGCGGCGTGCAGCCTGGCCAGAAGAGATGCCTCGTCGTCCGAGTCGGTAATGCTGATCGCCTGCTGGGCGACGATCGGCCCGCCATCGAGGTGCTCATCGACCAGGTGGACCGTGACGCCGGTGACGCGTGAGCCCGCGGCCAGCGCGTCGCGCACCGCATGGGCGCCCGGGAATGCCGGCAACAGGCTCGGATGAACATTGATCATCCTGTTGCGGAAGGCGTCGAGCGTCAGTGGCCCGACCACGCGCATGAAGCCAGCGAGAACGACCCAATCGGCCTGCGCCGACACCAGCGCGGATCGCGACGGCCGCGTCCCATTGCTCACGGTCCTGGTGGAGTGCTGGATCTACCAGCGCGGTTGGCAGGCCTTCGTCGGCGGCGAACCCGAGCGCGTCGCACGGACGATCGGCGAGCACGAGCGGAATCGATCCGCCGAGCAGGCCTCTCTTCTCATACGACCGCAGCGCGCGCAGGTTGGTCCCTGCGCCCGAGACGCAGACCGCGATGCGACCGCTCACGCCACCTCGACGTAGCGTGCGCCCAGCTCCTCGGCGCTCCGCACGTCACCGATGAGGCGCGCCTCGAGCCCGTGCGATTGGAGGAGGTCGATGGCGGGCTGCACGGCCGCCTCCTCGAGCACGACCGCGAAGCCGATCCCGCAGTTGAACGTCGAACGCATCTCAGCGGTTCCCATCCCTGCCAGCCGGGCTAGGGCGTCGAAGATCTGGGGCTGGACCCACGAGCGCGTCTGGAACCGGACGCCGAGGTCGTCACCGACTGCGCGCGGCAGGTTCGCCGCGATGCCGCCGCCGGTGATGTGCGCCAGGCCTCCGGAGCGCACGCCGCGCGTGCGCAGCATTCCGAGCAGCGCGAGGATCGCGGGCGTATACAGCCTCGTCGGCGTCAGCAGCGCCTCGCCCCAGCTCTGGCCGCCGTCAGTCATGTCGTCGAGCCTGATCGAGCCCTGGTCGATCAGCTTACGCACCAGCGAGTAGCCGTTGGCGTGCAGCCCGCTGCTGGCGATACCGATGATCGCGTCTCCGGCCTGAGCCTCGGTCCGATCGATCAGCTCGTCTCGCTCGACGAAGCCGATGCAGAAGCCGGCCAGGTCGAAGGCGTCCGCAGCCATGACTGTCGGGTGCTCCGCCGTCTCGCCGCCGACGACGGTGCAGCCGATCGACTCACAGGCCGTGGCAATGCCCGAGACGATCGTCGAGACGCGCGCCGGATCCACCTGACCCACGGCGAGGTAATCGAGGAAGTACGCCGCCTGCGCGCCGTGACAGACGAGGTCGTCGGCACACATCGCCACCAGGTCCGTGCCGATCGTGTCGAACCTGCCCAGCCGCCGCGCGATCTCGGTCTTGGTGCCAACGCCGTCGGTCGAGGTGACGAGCACCGGCTGCTTCAGGCCCTGGGGGATCGCCAGCGCGGCGGCGAACCCGCCGATGCCCCCGAGCAGATCCGCGTCGGCAACCTTCAGCTGAGAGCGCATCATCGCGACCGCGCGATCGCCGGCGGCGATGTCGACGCCGGCCTTGCGGTATGCCTCGCTCAGGCTCACCCGGCGACGACCAGCTGTTCCCGCTCGAGCAGGAACTTGTGGTTGGTCACGTCGTACGGGACGGGCACCGGGTACTGGCCGTCGAAGCAGGCGAAGCAGAAGCGCTCACGCGGCAGGTCGAGCGCGTCGAGGACGCCGCCGATCGAAAGATACGAGAGCGAATCGGCATCGATGAACGTCGCGGATCTCGTCGACGGACATCGACGATGCGATGAGCTCGGTCTCGATCTGGGTGTCGATGCCGTAGAAGCACGGATGGAAGATGGGCGGCGCGCTGATGCGCACGTGGACCTCGCGAGCGCCGGCGCGGCGCAGCAGGCCCACGATCTGGCGCGTCGTGGTGCCACGGACGATCGAGTCATCGACCACGATGAGGCGCTTCCCGCGCACCTGTTCGCGCAGCGCCGAGAGCTTGACCGTCACGCCGCGCTGCCGCAGGCCATTCGACGGCTGGATGAACGTCCGGCCGGCGTACCGGTTGCGGACCATGCCCTCGCGGATACGGGAATGCCACTCTGCTCCGCGTAGCCGGCCGCGGCGGGCGCGCCGGTGTCCGGGACGGGCATCACCAGGTCCGCATCGGCCGGCGCCTCGCGCGCAAGAACCTCACCCATGCGCCGGCGGGCCTCGTACAGGTTGCGGCCGAGCATGTACGAGTCGGGCCGCGCGAAGTAGATCAGCTCGAAGACGCACAGCTGCTCACGACCCTCCGCGAAACGCACCGAGCGCGGTGCACTCCCCTCGCCCAGGACGACCATCTCGCCGGGCTCGACGTCGCGCACGAACTCGGCGCCGAGGACGTCCAGTGCGGCCGTCTCCGACGCCAGGATCCATGCCGGGCCGTCGGGTGTTGACAGCATGCCCAGGACGAGCGGGCGGAAGCCGTACGGATCGCGAACGCCGATCACACGCTGCTCATCCATCACGACCAGTGAGTAGGCGCCGCTGACCCGCGGCAGCAGGTTCCACAGCGCGTCGACCGTGTCGTCGCCGGGCTCCGCCGCAAGCAGCGCCGTTAGCAGGTCCGTATCGGTCGTCCCCACCAGTCGCGAACGGCCGCCGGGCAGCTCTTCGAGGAGCTCGCTGGGTGTTGACCAGGTTGCCGTTGTGGCCGACCGCCACTGTGCGCCGCGGGCCCATGCGCAGGGTCGGCTGGCTGTTCTCCCAGATAGTCGAGCCCGTGGTCGAGTAACGACAATGGGCGATCGCGAGCTCGCCGCGCAGAGACTCGAGGTGCTTGCTCGTCGAGCACCTGGTCGACCAGGCCAAGGTCGCGGTAGACCATCACCCCGCGGCCGTCGGCAACGCCCACGCCGGCCGACTCCTGGCCCCGGTGCTGCAGCGCGAACAGGGCAAGGGCGGCAAGTGGCGCCGCATCCTGGCCCGGCGCATGGATGCCGACGACGCCGCACACGGCTAGGCCACCTCGCCCAGCGCGCGTGGCAGACCGTGCTCCCACGCACGGCGCAGCTCGGCGACCGAGACATCGAGCTCGTCCGCCACGCCGGCGCCGCGCTCCTCCGCGGCGCCGGTCGCACCGACGCCGACGAGTCGGATGCGCAGCCGATCGCCACCGACCACACCGAGCCGGCGGCAGGCGACCCTGTGCGACGCGGCGAGGCGTGCCAGGGCTGCCCAATCAGCCTCAGACGAGGTCACGACGGCTCGTCCCGGCGACTCGCCGAAGAGCGCCACAGCAGGGGCGAGTGGCACCTGGAGCTGCAGGTCGGCGCCGATGCCTGACCAGATCGGCCGCCTCCGCAATCGCCGACGGCGAGTCCCCCGCCGCTGACGTCCTGCGCGGAGCGCAGCAGGTTGTCGTGCGCCGCGCTGCGCAGCACCTCGTGGAGCGCGGCCTCGCGCGCCAGGTCGAGCGATGGCGGCCGGTCGTCGGGCGCGGCGCCGGCCAGCTGTTCGTAGGCCGATCCGACCATGCCCGGGCCGGTCTCGCCGAGCAGCACGACGAGGTCGGCCTGTGGCGGCGAAGCGGGGTCGCACCAGTAGCGCGACGTCCTCGAGCAGGCCGACGATGCCGATCTGCGCCGTCGGAAGGATGCGACCGAGCGGCGATTCGTTGTACAGGCTGACGTTGCCACCGGTCACGGGAATGCCCAGCGCGCGACACGCCTCGCCCAGGCCGCGGACCGATTCGGACAGCTGCCAGAACGCCTCGGGCACGTGCGGGTCGCCGAAGTTGAGGCAGTTGGTCAGGCCCAGCGGCCGGGCGCCCGTGACCGCGATGTTTCGGGCACACTCTGCGACCGCCATCGCCGCGCCGAGCGCAGGATCGTGGGCGGCGACGGCCGGCTGTGAGTCGGTCGCTATGACGAGCGCGCGCGACGTGCCCTTGATGCGCAGCACCGCGGCGGCGCGGTCACAACCCTCGACGGTGTCCGTGCCCACGGTCTGGTCGTACTGCGTCGTCACCCAGGCACGGCTCGCGAGGTTGGCGTGGCCGAGCAGGGCCTCGAGCACGAGCCCGGGGTCCATCCCGCGCTCGGGCAGGCCGTCATACGCCAGCGGCGTGTCGCCGGGCGCGGGCGCGGCCCGTCGTCGCGCGGGCGGGGACGCCACGTGAACCTGATCGGGTGCGTCGCTCGCCAGCGCCCGCGCAGGGATACGCGCGATCTCCGCGCCGCCCTCGACCACCACCACGTCCCCGTCGCTCGTGATCTCGGCCACGACCGCGGCGGGCAGGTTCCAGCGCCGGCACACAGCCAACACCTCGGCTAGTCGCTCGGGACGCACGACGGCCAGCATCCGCTCCTGCGACTCGCTGATCATCACCTCGAAGGGCTGCATGTCCGCCTCGCGCAGGGGAACCGCCGCGAGGTCAATGCGGATGCCCGTACCGCCGCGATCGGCGATCTCCGATGTAGCGCAGGTGAGGCCTGCCGCACCCAGGTCCTGCATGCCCTCGACCAGCCCTGCTCGACCAGCTCGAGGGTGGCCTCGATGAGCAGCTTGCCAGCGAAGGGGTCCCCGATCTGCACGCTCGGCCGCATCGCGGCCGAGCCTTCGTCGAACGATGCGCTCGCGAGCACGGAGGCGCCGCCGATGCCGTCGCGTCCCGTGGTCGAGCCGAAGAGCACTGCCAGCGAGCCCGGAGTTGGGCGCGGCGGCGTGCGCAATCCGGTCGGCGGGAAGAACGCCGACGCACATAACGTTGACCAGCGGGTTGCCCGTCGTACGTCGGGTCGAAGGTGAGCTCGCCGCCGACGGTAGGCACTCCGACGCAGTTGCCGTAGCCACCCACTCCACGGACTACGCCGCGCACCAGCTGGCGCGTTGCGTCGATCGTCGGGCCAGCCGAACTTGAGGGCGTCGAGCAGGGCCACCGGACGTGCGCCCATGGCCACGATATCGCGCAGGATGCCGCCGACACCGGTGGCCGCTCCCTGGTAGGGCTCGACCGCGCTGGGATGGTTGTGCGACTCAATCTTGAACGCGACCGCCATGCCATCGCCGATGGCCACCACGCCGGCGTTCTCGCCCGGACCGGCCAGCACGTCCGACCCCTGGGTCGGCAGCGTGCGCAGCAGTCGCTTGCGTGCTCTTGTACGAGCAGTGCTCGCTCCACATGACGCTGAACATGGCCAGCTCGAGGTCGTTCGGCGTGCGACCGAGCCGCTCGTGGATGGCCTCGAGCTCGGCGTCGGTCAAGCCGAGCCGACGGTGCAGCGGCGTCTCGACCGGGCGGCGCCTCGATCAAGCCGCGGCCCCGACCACGGCGAGGCTCTCGACCAGCGAGCGCATCAGCAGCATGCCGTCGTCCGAGCCGAGCATTGCCTCGCTGGCGCGCTCCGGGTGGGGCATCAGCCCGCAGACGTTGCCGCGTTCGTTGATGACACCCGCGATGTCGCGCGCCGACCCGTTCGGATTGCCCTCGGGCGTCGTGTAGCGGAACAGCACTGCGCCGCGGGCCTCGAGCTCGTCGAGCTCCGCGTCCGGCAGCCAGTAAGCAACCCTCGCCGTGGGCGATCGGCATGCGCAGCGTCGTGCCCGCTGACACGAGTGCCGTGAAAGCTGTGTCGCGCCGTTCGACCGTGACAGTCACCCAGCGATGCTCGAAGCGCAGCGTGTCGTTGCGGCGCAGCACGCCGGGCAGCAGCCCGGCCTCGGTCAGGACCTGGAACCCGTTGCAGATCCCGAGCACCAGCCCGCCACGCTCCGCGTGGTCGCGCACGGCGCCCATGATCGGGCTGAAGCGGGCGATCGCGCCGGCGCGCAGGTAGTCGCCGTGGGCGAAGCCGCCGGGCAGGATGACCGCGTCGGCGCCACGCAGCTCGGTCGTTCTCGTGCCAGAGCAGCTCCGCTTCGGCGCCCGCGAGCCGCGCCGCGTGCAACGCGTCGCGGTCGCAGTTCGAACCCGGGAAGACGACGACGCCGACCTTCAACGCAATACCTCGATCGACCACTTCTCGACGAGTGGATTGGCCAGGAAGTCCGCCGCCAGCCGCTCGACGACCGTCGCGGGCGCCGTCTTCCGATATCGGCCTCGACGGTCGAGCTCGACCCGCCGCCCGACGCGAACGTCATGCACGCCTCGCGCCCCGAGCTGCGGCAGGGACGGTCTCGACTGCCCGGCCCTGCGGATCGAGGATGCCGTCGCGCGGCATGACGTCGACCGCGAAGCGAAAGTCGCTCATGCGCGCCCCACCAGCACGTCCTCGGCCAGGTACGACTCGAACGAGCCGCCGGTGATGCGCTCGAAGGCCTCCACGTAGCGCGCCCGTGTGCCGGCGACGACCTCTGCGGGCAGCTCCGGGCCCGGGATAGGTCTTGCCCCAATCGAGCGTCTCGAGCCAGTCGCGCACGAACTGCTTGTCGAACGAGTCCTGCGCTCGACCTGGCTCGTAGGTCGACGCGTCCCAGAAGCGCGACGAATCGGGCGTCAGCACCTCGTCGATGAGGATCATGTCGCCATCCGGCAGCATCCCGAACTCGAACTTCGTGTCCGCCAGGATGATGCCCTGTGGCTCCGCGCGTGAGGCGGCGAACTTGTAAAGCGCCAGCGCCTTGGCGCGCGCCTCCTCGGCCCGTTCCGCGCCCACGAGCGCGACCATCTCGTCGAACGAGATGTTCTCGTCGTGGCCGACGTCGGCCTTGGTCGAGGGCGTGAAGATGCGGCTCGGGCAGTCGGTCTGACTCGCGCAGCCCGGCCGGCAGCGGGATGCCGCACACCGCGCCAGTTCGGCCGTAATCCTTCCAGCCACTGCCGGCCAGGTAGCCGCGCACGATCAGCTCGACCGGCAGCACCTCGGCACGGCGACAGATCATCGAGCGTCCGCGCAGCTCGTCGGCCGCCTCGGCGTACTCGGACGGCAGCGCACGCACGTCGACCGACAGCAGGTGATTGGGCATGATGCCTGCGCGCGCCGTCTCGGCGAACCAGTGGCGCGAGATGCCGGTGAGTACGCGGCCCTTGTCCGGGATGGGCGTCGGCAGGACGACGTCGAAGGCGCTGATCCGATCGGACGCGACGAGCAGCAGCCGCTCCTCGTCGAGCGCGTAGATGTCGCGCACCTTGCCGGAGCGGACGAAACCGGGAACGAGCTCAGCGAGCGACATGGGCGGCCTCCTCAAGTGCATCGAGCCGACGAAGAACCTGTTCGACGTTGCGCAGCAGCTGGCGCTCGTCGAAACATTGGGCGATCTGGTCCGAGTTGAGCACGCCTGTGACCGACGAATCGGCCTCGACCAGCTCGCGCAGCTGGCGCCGTTCGTCGGCCGCCCGCAGCGCGGCGCGCTGGACGATTGGCGTACGCGTCCTCGCGCGACAGCCCGCCGTGCTCGACGAGCATGGTCAGCAGCCGGCTGCTGCGCGATACAGGCCCAGGCCGCGCTCGAGGTTCTCGCGCATCCGCTCCGGGCGCACGATCGAGCCCGTCGACGATGCTTCCGGAAGCGGACGAGCATGTAGTGCAGCAGCGTCGTCGCGCCGGGCAGCGCCACGCGCTCTACGGATGAATGCGAGATGTCGCGCTCGTGCCACAGCGCCTGGTCCTCGAAGCCGGCCAGCGGCAAAGCCGCGGAGCAGCCGCGCCAGACCGCTGATCCGCTCGGAAGTGATCGGGTTGCGCTTGTGCGGCATCGCGCTCGAGCCCTTCTGGCCCGCGCGGAACGGCTCCTGGACCTCGCCGATCTCGGTGTGCTGGAGGTTCCGGATCTCGGTCGCGAAGCGCTCAAGGGAACCGCCGGTGATCGCGATCGCGGCGAGGAAGGCAGCATGCCGGTCGCGCTGGACGATCTGGGTGCTGACCGGATCGACGGCAAGCCCGAGCTCCGACATGACCTCGGCCTCGACCTCGGGCGGGAGCTGGCTGTACGTCCCGACAGCCCCGGACAGCTTTCCGGTAGCCAGATCAGCGGCGGCCACGGCCAATCGATCCCGATCGCGGCGCAGCTCGAACGCCCAGTTGGCGAGCTTGAGCCCGAACGTGATCGGCTCCGCGTGCACCGAATGGGTGCGACCCATCATCACCGTCTCGGCGTGCTCACGGGCGCGTTGAACAAGCAGACCGACGAGTGCGTCGCTCTCCGAAAGGAGCAGGTCGGCCGCGAGGCGGCACTGCAGCGCCAGTGCGGTGTCGACCACGTCGGACGAGGTCAGGCCGAAGTGGACGAAGCGCCCGGACTCCCCGACGGTCTCAGCGACCTGGCTGACGAAGGCGATGACGTCATGATCGGTCGTCTGCTCGAGCTCGGCGATGCGCTCCACGTCGACGCGAGCCTTGCCTTCCACGTTCGCCGCAACGCCGGCCGGCACGAGGCCGCGTCGTTCGACCGCCCGCAGCGCAGCGATCTCGACGCGCAGCATCTGTTCGAAGCGCGCCTGATCGGTCCAGAGTGCGCCCATCTCGGGCAGCGTGTAGCGCGGGATCACGCGATCACGGCTTCCAGTGCCCGGCCGATATCGCGCCGGTAGCTCTTGCCCGCGTACTCGATCCGGCCGGCGGCCTCGTACGCAGCGTCTGCCGCTTGCTCGACCGAGCCGCCTCGGCCGACGACGGTCAGCACCCGCCCACCGGCCGTCAGCAGCGCTCCGTTGGCGGCACGCGCCACGCCTGCGCCGAACACCAGCGCGCCGGAGCTGCGCGCGTTCGCCAAGCCCGTGATCGGGTCACCGCGTCGCCCTGTCTCTGGGTAGCCGTCGGCAACGAGGCTCAGCGCGACCGTGGCGTGCGCCACAGCGGGCAGGATGCCGGTGGCTGTAAGTCGGCCCTCCGCGCATTGGCGCAGCAGCGGCGTCAGCGGAGTCTCCAGGCGCGGCATGATCGCCTGGGTCTCGGGATCGCCCAGGCGAACGTTGAACTCGAGCACGCGCGGCCCGCCGGCGGTGAGCATCAGGCCACAGAACAGGGCGCCCCGGAACGGAGTGCCGCGTGCCGCCATCTCCGCCAGCACCGGAGCGACGACCAGTTCGCCGATGCGCAGGAGCGCCGCGTCGTCAAGCTCGGACACGGGCGAGTAGGCGCCCATGCCGCCCGTATTCGGGCCGGAGTCGTCTCACCGAGACGCTTGTGGTCGCGTGCCGGGGCAAGAGCACGTACGACGTGCCGTCGCACAACGCGAAGACGCTCGCCTCGACGCCGTCGAGCCACTCCTCGATGACGACCTGGGCGCCGGCCGCACCGAAGCGGCCCTCGATCATGGCCTCGCGGATGGCGCGCTCCGCCTCCCCGAGGTCATGGGCCATGGTCACGCCCTTACCCAGCGCGAGCCCGTCCGCCTTGACCACCACGCGACCGCCCAACATCTCGGCAAACTCGGTTGCTGCGAGCGCATCGCTGAAGGCGCGGCCGCGCGCCATGGCCACGCCCGCCGCGTCGCACACGACCCGCGCGAAGGCCTTGCTGCCCTCGAGGCGCGCGGCTGCGGCCGTGGGGCCGAAACAGTTGATCCCGGCCTCGGCCAGGCGGTCCGCGAGACCGCCCACGAGTGGATCCTCCGGGCCAACCACGACCAGGTCGATGCGCTCGCTGACAGCCAGGCGGACGAGAGCGGACACGTCGTCGCCGTCGACATCGGGGCGGACATCGGCGACCTCTGTCATCAGCGGATTGCCCGGCGCGGCGAGCAACGCGCTCACGTCTGGCTCATCGCCGAGCTTCCAGCACAACGCGTGCTGTCGCGCCCCGGCGCCGACGACGAGGATCCTCACCGCTGCGCCCCGGCCAGCATCGCGAGACGCTCGTCCACGACGATTGTCTGCGTCCGCTCGGGTCCCACGCTGATGTGGGAGATGGGCACGCCGGCGCGCTCCGCGATGGCCGCGACGTAGTGCCGTGCCTCATCGGGCAGCTCGGACACCGTCCGTGCTCCGCTGATGTCCGCCGCCCAGCCCGCGAACGTCTCGTAGACCGGCTCGGCCTTCTCAAGGTCGGCTGCGTTGAGCGGCCAGGTCTCCTGTAAGCGGCCGTCGATCCGGTACGCGACGCAGGCCTGGATCTGATCGAGGCCGGACAGGATGTCGAGCTTGTTGAGCACGATGCTGCTCACGCTGTTGACCTCGACCGCGTGGCGCAGCGGCACGAAGTCGAGCCAGCCACAGCGCCGCCGCCGGCCGGTGGTCGTGCCGAACTCGTGGCCCACCTCGACCAGGTGCGTGCCCACGTCGTCGTTGAGCTCGGTCGGCAGCGGACCGGACCCGACTCGCGTGGAGTAGGCCTTGAGCACGCCGATCACCGGCATCGATCTGGCGCGGGCCGACTCCGCCGCCGGTGCAGGCGCCTCCGGCGACCGGGTTGCGAGGACGTCACGTAAGGATACGTGCCGTGATCGAGATCGAGCAGCGTCCCTTGGGCACCCTCGAGCAGCACGTGCTCGCCGGCCGCCAGCGCGTCCTGGACGATGCGCGTCGTGTCGGCGATGCGCGGGCGCAGGTGCTCACCCCACGCCGTTGCCTCTTCCACGAGGGCTTCGACGTTGAGCGGCGCCATGCCGTAGGCATGCTCGAGCAGCGCGTTCTTCTCGGCCAGCGCGACGCCAAGGCGTCTGCGCAGTGAACCGGGGTCCAGAAGGTCGCCCATGCGCACGCCCGTACGCGAGGCGCGGTCGCCGTACGCCGGTCCGATTCCGCGCTTGGTCGTGCCGATGCCATTGCCACCGGCGGCGCTCTCGCGCGCGCCGTCCAGGGCCACGTGGTAGGGCATGATCACGTGTGCCGCCGCGCTCACGCGAAGCGCCTGTGTCGCAACCCCGCGCGACTCGAGCATCTCGATCTCGTCGAGCAGGGTGCGCGGGTTGACCACGACGCCAGGCCCGATGATCGGCCGGATGTGCGGGTGCAGCACGCCGCTCGGCACGAGATGGAGCTTGAACGTCTCGTCGCCGAGCACGACCGTGTGGCCGGCGTTGTCGCCGCCCTGGTAGCGAACCACCAGTGAGACGTCCGATGCGAGCAGGTCTGTCACCTTGCCCTTGCCCTCGTCACCCCACTGGAGGCCGCAGATCACGGTCGCGGGCATGGTCAGGCCGGGCTTCGCAGGTTAGGGGTTGTCTTGGGTAGAGTCCGGCCCTGTGTGCTGCTCCCGCTCACCGGGAGCCCTCTCTGGTCGCGTGCCGGCCTCACAGGACCGCCCGCGCCTCCTCGGGCAACAGCTCCTCCCACTCGCTCGCCGAAAACGGCATCTCCGGCGTTCGAAGGCCGAAGTGTAGCAGCGGACACGTACCCGATTTGGCCGACTCCGCCGGGCCGCTAGTTCTATTCACGCGGCCCCTTGCGGGGCGCTACAGTCGCGCGGATTCAGCCGTCTGAGGGGTCAGCGTGGCCAGAGGGGACCAAGCAATCGTTCGTGGCGAGCGCGCGCACGTCGCGCTGCTTCTGGCTGTCCTGCTCGCGCTTGGGGCGTTCGCTGTTGTGGCGACCATGCCCAACGATGCCCTCGCGGTCATCTCCTGCCCACGGGGCACGGTGACTTTCCGGACGCCACCGCCAGCTGTCGACGACACGCCTGTGGTCTTGACACACGGTGCCAACTTCTCCGTCACGGTCACGATCGGCAGGAGGATCGACGTCAGGTTCAGCCGTGCATCTCGCGACGTCATGCGTTTCGGAGCGACGACGAGGGCGGCAAGCACCGCACCACCTGCAGACACGCTGGCGCCGATCGATCCGCCTGTTCGCGGCTATCCAGTGACCAGGCCCGCGTCCTATTGGCGGCCTAGCGGCAGCGAGATCATCGAGCTCACCTTCTGCTACGTCCTGCCCTCGGCCACGTCCACACCGTCGCCAACTCCATCGCCAACGGCCTCGCCCACACCGACGCCGACACCGACACCAACGGCGACACCGACGCCGACGCCGACCAAGTCGCCTACGCCGACTCCGAGCACGCCCCCGACGCCAGTTCCGACCAAGACTCCAGCGCCAACATCGACTGCGACAGCGACGCCGTCACCGACGGCCACACCCGGCCCTGTTGCGACGCAGCATGCTGCTTCGCCGGTTGCGTCGCCGACACTCGGTGGCACGCCGTCGCCGACGCCATCGGTGACGCAAGCGGCCACACCCGAGCCTTCGCCAACCGTCGTCGCGGCAACGGAGGCGCCGACCGCCGCGCCGGCTACGGCGCCATCGGCCACTGCGACCAACATGCCGAATGTCGAGCCATCTTCGGGACCGTCGTCATCACCAGCGCCCGAGCCTGTGGTCGTCCCCATCACGTACCGCGGCGGCCTGCCACCCACATCCTTCCCAGCCACAGTGCCGACTGCCGGCCAGCTCTCAGTCGACGTCACGACGCTCATGCGCTCCGCATTGCTTGCGCTGCTCTTCCTCCTGCTCGCCGCCTTCCCGGGTCAGCTCGTCAACAAGACCTGGGAGGAGAACCAGGAGGAGATATCGGGTTGGCTTGCGCGTGGCGGCGCGGCCGTCGCCGGAGTTCGTAACGCCGTGTCGGCCTTCTGGGACCACAAGGTCGGGATCTTCGTGTTCGTGGTGCTGAGCGCGATCCTGTACGGCTTTCTCAGTCCCGATTTCGGGCCGACGGGCCAGTCGTTGGCCGCGCTGGTGGGCATCCTGATCGGCCTGTTGATCGTGATCGCGGCGTTCGAGCTGCCTCTTGCGTTCGCGCATCGGCGCCTGCGTGCTGATCGGGGCAACCTGAAGGTCGTGCCCTTGACGATCTTCATCGCGCTCTTCTGTGTTGCCGTTTCGAGGGTCGCCAACTTCCAGCCGGGATACCTGTATGGCCTGGTTGTCGGTTTCGCTTTCGCGACCACGCTCGATCCGCGTGACGAGGCCCGAGCCAACGTAGCTACCGCGCTGGTCATGCTCGCGATCGCTGTCGGCGCGTGGTTGCTGCTGCCCGTCGCGGACGTGGCGCTGGCCGGTCAGCCGCTGCTCGACATCGCGGTCTCGGCCGGTCTCGCGACCATCTTCGTCGCCGGGCTGGAGGGACTCCTGTTCGAGCTTGTGCCGATGCGCTTCCTGCGCGGGCTGAGCGTCTACCAATGGCGCCGCGCAGTGTGGGTCGCGCTGTTCGCCGTCGCGGCGTTTCTCTTCGCCTGGATCCTGCTCGAACCGACGGTCGGCTACCTGGGTACCACGCGCGTGTCACCCCTCATGCCGGCGGTCATGCTGTTCGCCGGGTTCGGCATCTTCTCAGTGCTCTTCTGGGGCTATTTCCGCTTCAGACCGCAGCGTGCCGCAACGACCTCGGAATCCCGCGCATCCGAATAGAAGAACGTCCGGGTTGCGTTACAGGGTCGTGACACGCTAACCTGACGGCTGCCAGACGCACCCGATCGGTGCCCCAGCACCGGTTCGGGATGCCCAATGATGAAGCCGCCCAGCGCGGCCCTGTGCCCCAGCGCAGTTTTCTTGCGCCCCAGCGCGAGACAAGGGAGGGAATACAGCCGTGGTATTTGCGCGAGCCGTTGCGCGCATCTCGATGCCGATCGCACTGACGCTCGGCCTCATGCTCACTTCAGCCGCCCCTGCGGCCGCTGACTCAACCCCAGCAAACGAGTTCTCTGCCATCTTCAACGTGGCCAGGACGAAGATGGGCGCCCCGTGGGTGCACTACGCCAAGGGGCC
Source organism: uncultured Chloroflexia bacterium (assembly GCA_963706095.1). Lineage (GTDB taxonomy): Bacteria > Chloroflexota > Limnocylindria > Limnocylindrales > CSP1-4 > JALYGJ01. The sequence continues at coordinate 2,795,805 of OY970149.1, read as the reverse complement.
CAACAAGTTCGACTGCGTCGGCTACGTCTGGTGGATCTATTCCCAGAATGGGCTGAAGGACCGCATCGGTGGCTACCGTGGCGTCAAGGCCTACTACAACTGGTTCCGCGCCCGGGGCAAGGTCAGCCGCGAAAACCCGCGCGTTGGCGACCTGGTCATCTGGGGCAACTTCAAGCACATCGGGATGTATGTCGGCGACGGCAAGGCGATCTCCGCGCTGATCAACCCGTACGGCGTCAAGGTCCACCCGGTCAAGGGCTACCTCAATGTGCCCTTCCGCTACTACCTGCACACGGACCTGAATCGCTAGCTGGGCGTCCGCCCTGAGCTGACCCGCCATGACGCACATCAAGACCGGCGCTCGCCGGGTGCTGCTGCTCGTCGTCATTTCGCTCCTCGCACTGGCGGTGCTGCCAGTGCCGGCGGCTGCGTCCGATGTGCCGCAGACGGAGCTGCAGCGCCTGCTCAAGGTGGCCACGGCCCAGGTCGGCGCTCGCTATGCCTTCGCCTCCACCGGGCCTCGAACGTTCGACTGCTCAGGCTTCGTGTTCTACACCTTCAAACAGGCTGGTCTCCTGGAACGCATCGGTGGCAAGCGGCGCACTGTCGCCGGATATCACCGCTGGTTCAGCAACAACGGCACGGTTACGAAGGGCATCGCCACGGCCCGGCCCGGCGACGTGCTCGTCTGGGGTCGGGACGCGCACACCGGCATCTACCTCGGCGACAACCTGGCCCTGTCGGCGCTGATCAACCCGTACGGCGTCAAGGTTCACCGCGTGGACCGCATCAGCCTGCGCCTGACCGCAGTGCTGCACGTCCGATTGGAGCGCTAGCGTTCGACCGCTGCGCTAGTTGCCGTCCCGGGTAGCCGCCTCCCCTTTCAGCTGGCCCATGAGCGACATCGCATCGAGCTGATGCCAGTGCTCCGCGATCCTGCCGTCGCTCAGTCGAAAGATGTGGATCTCCTCGATCGCGTAGCTGCGACCCGACGCAGGCATGCCCATGAACTCGCCCACCTGACGAGCGCCAGCCTTCAGCCTGACCGCCACACGATCGCCTTCAGCGACGACGTCATCGACCTGGAACGTAACGTTGTCCAGGGCCTTGCCCATGCGCAGCGTCGCCTCACGCAGGCCGTCCGTGTCGAGCGATGGGGTGCCGTGTGATTCAAAGCTCTCTGCCACGAGCTCGTCGACTGCGCTGGCATCAAGCCGCGTGTACACGCGCTCGATGAAGCGCCGCACGACCTGCTTGTTCTCCTCGGTGCTCATGCGCTGATCCTGCACGGGCAGCTCGCGACTCGGCATCAAGTCCCTTGGCTGACGGCATGCAAATGGATTGCCACAGCGCTCCTGGACGCACTTAAGGCGTGGCGGGCGACCGAGGAGGAGGCCACCCGCCACGTTGTTCGGCGCTCGGAAGAGCCCGCAGCTAGGCCGCGACGAGCTCCTCTTCGTCGGCCGAGCCGATCGCTTCGACCTCGTCGTCCTCGTCGTCGTCAGCGTCGCCGACCGTCTCGCCGAATCCGGTTGCATCGGGCGCAAGGCCGAGCGAAGCTGCCTGTGCGGCTAGGGCATCCGCCGCGGACTCGGCGGCGTAGTCCTTCTTCTTCTTGCCCGACAGCATTTCGACCGAGTTGGCCACGACCTCGGTCTTCCAGTGGCGCTTCTTCTCGTCATCCTCCCACTGGCGCGTCTGCAGCCGACCGGCGATCGAAACCAGCTGGCCCTTGCCCAGGTACTGGCCGCAGATCTCGGCCAGGCGGTCGCACTGCGTGAACTGATGGACTAAAGGACGGGGTCTTCTGGCGAGTACTGGACGCTAGTCAGGGCCAGTTGGGAAACGTGGTACTCGGGGCGAGAGAGGACTGCCTGCGCGGATTGACAGCCGTTCCGGCGGCGCCGAATTTCGAGGCCCCCGTCCGACAGCCAATGAGGGCCGACGTGCTCGAAGTTAATCTCGTCAGGAACGGCGACTACTCGTTCCGGACCATCCTCAGCCGAGACGGGGTAGCGCTGAACGTTCCCGACGGCGAGATACCAGACTGGTTTCTCGACTCAATCGAGCGCGGTGACATCGCTCCTGACGAACTGGTCGAATCGCTGCACTTTGGGACGCTGGCGGGGAAGCGGACCGCGCTCGACCAGACGCGCGGGTATCGCACCGGAGACGACACGTGGTGCCAGGGGTGCTCCAATTACGTCCACCGCTATCTCGATCAGTGCCTGCTTTGCGGGATGACGCGCCGGTCGGTTCTCCCGGCGATCTTGCGTGTCGAACGCTTGGAGCGGCAGTATCCCCGGATCGCACAACGCCGGCAGTCTGACGCGACCTTGCAGTCCGCGCGCGAGCGGGCGGGCAAGATGATGCTGCCGCCCAATGAGCGCCTTCGGTACCTGGGCGACTCACCAGCCGATCCGGGGCCATGCGACGCGTTGATCACCGTCCGCGACGACATGCTCTGCTTGGTAGATGCGGTCAGCAAACGATTGGTTGTTCGCATCGCTCTGAGTTCGATGCTCGCCGGCCGCGCGTTCAGCCGTGACACGAGCATTAGCGGCGGAGTCGTCGGCATGAGCTTCGGTAACGTGACGACGTTTCAGCACTGGAAGACCCCGGGCGGCGGTATGTCCGTCGTCTACGGCTCAGTGGATCGGCCACAGCAATTTAGCGTTGCGAACCGCGACGGATGGACCACGCCCAAGTATCCAGTCGAGATTTACAAGGGCTGGATCCAAGACATCGGCTTCCTGGCGGCCGAATATGCGCAGGCCGCGGAAGCAGCGATGGGCGCAGCCGCCTATGCGAGAGAACTCGGCTTGGCCAATGTCGTTGCGGCAGCGGACATGGAGTCGGTACCTCGGCCGACGCCAACGTCTGTGTCGTCAACAAAGATATGTCCGGACTGTGCGGAAGAAATCAAAGCCGATGCACGACTCTGCCGCTTCTGTCGCCACGAGTTTGGCGCACCAGCGCCCGACGACGAGTTCTGTTTCGACTAAGCCGCTTTCGGCCGACCGCCCTTGCCGTGCTTCCTCGCACACCGCGGGCAACCCGAGCGCATCGAGGTACGCGAGCTGATCCGAGCTCGGTAGACGTGCGTCTTGTAGGCGGGGCACTGCCACCAGGCCTCGTGATGTGAGCCATAGGTGAAGTCGGCTGGCGTCTTGGCACGGTTCTTGATCGGATGCCACTCGACCGCGATCTCCGGATGCGTCACCGCCAGCGACTCCGACGGCGCGATGAGTCGGTGCGTGCAGAACGGGCAGCGCACGCCGCGGATCGTGCGACTTCTGATCTGCGCCGGCCATTCGTGATCCGGGCCGTTGGCGCACTTCCACCAGGCCTTGTCGCCCGAGCCTGCTGGCTTGTCCCTGGGTCGCAGATCGCCGTTTCTCGTCGGATGCCACTCGACGACGAGCCAGCCAAAATCGGCCAGGGTCTTGCCGGCGACCGAGCCGACGCTCTGGCGCATGAGCTTGGGCCGCCCGCGCGGCGCCGGCGCGAGGCCAAGCGCTGCTCGCTCACGGTCGGCCGCGGCGCGGTTCTCGCGGTACAGCAGCGCCTTTGCTGGGCCATGGCGCACGCGCTGGGCGCGCTTGGATCGAGCCAGCGCTTCCTGGCGCAGGAGATGAAGCGAGCTCACGTTGCCGCGATCGAGCTCAGCCTTCCAGTCGGCGAGCGTGCGACCGTCGTGCGCTCGGAGGTGGTCACGCAGGATGCGCGAGTAGCGGTGGTCGGAGGCCTTGTTTGCCTCGGCCAGGCGGACGAGCGCGAGCATGCGGTCAACGCGATCGGCATTTCTGAAAAAGTGGCGCCGGTCGGTGATCGCCTGCTTGGCGGCGACGATCAGTCCTTCTGCTGCACCGGCGCTCATCGGCAGTCCGGCCGGCCGTCGTGCGAGCTGGCCCAGGACGACATCCTGGTTGTCGCGCATCCAGCCGATCAAGTTGGTCGCGCCCACCTTCCAGGCGTGGTCCCAGGCATACGCCCAGGCGCGATCAGACGAGGCGATGTAGTCGAGCCGGCCGATGAATTGTTCGTCGTGGCGCAGGCCATCGAGCGCCGCCGCCTGCTTGGCGTTCTTGGCCAGGTGCCAGTGTGAAAAGTAAATCTGGGCGTTGGGCCAGACCTCACGGACGGCGTTGATGATCGCGCCGTCGCGATCGCAGATCGCCCACGCAGGCTCGCCAGGTCGGCGACGCAGAAACTCCTTCCAGCTCTCTTCATCACCGCCGCCCGCCCAGCCCAGTTGCCAGGCTTCACCTTTTAGCGACGTGTTCTTGTAGCCGACAGCAGCCAGCGCTCGGCCGATCTCGACGATCTTGATGCGGTTGCGCTTTTTAGCCACGCGACGCACTGGCTTGCGGCTCGACGCGGGAAACATCTTGCGTCTCTTTTTCCGCAGCTGCGGTGCGCGGTATCGAGACCCCGATCGTGACTTAACGATCAGTGCATCGAGCGCCACTACGCGCGGCCAGGGACCCGGATCAAGGGCGTTGATGACGACCGGCGCAAAGATGTCCACGTAGCCCATCGCGAGGTTGGGTTCTTCCGATATCTCTGCCGGTCGTGGCCGTTGGCGTGGTCGCCCCTTTTTGTCAAACGGCTTGCGCAGGTGGAGCCGGTTAGCTCGACGCTTGCGGTCAATCTGCTCGCGTAGCGCGGTCGCGATCTTGCGGTAGCTGTCGCCGTTACCGACGCGCACCAGGGCATGGGCGATCTCGCGCACCGCAAACGTCATGTCCTGGCCGGTGGCTACGCCCTCGGTCCGCCGGAACGCTCTTTCACAGGCCGCACACTCGGCGTGGATCCCAGTCCGTGCAGCACGTCCAGGCAGCACTGCCGTGTAGCGGTGCCGCTTCTCGTCGAGCTCAGGTGGATCGCACCGATAGCGCTGGCGGATGAAGTGGCCGTCGTTGGTCTTGTACGTCCCGGCCAGCGATATCCGGCCCGCATGCCCGAGCGGACAGGGCGGTCGTTCGAGACCTGGAACGGGCGGTCTTCCGATGCGCCGCGCTGCCACTGCCAACGCCAGCAACCTCGATGTGGGCCGCCGACTGTGAAGCGGCGGCAGAGGCGGGCGAGGCTACAACGACTCGATCCTTTAGTCCATCAGTTCACGCAGTGGAGGCGGTCCCAGGTGACGATGGTGTGGTACTCGCTCTTCTCCGAACCGCCGCGGTAGTCGTTCGTGGCCATGCCAAACGTCGTGACGGTCTTGCCACTGGCGAGCTGGCGCACTTCGGGGTCGCGCGTCAAGCGACCCGTGAGCAGAACCTGGTTCATGCCGTTACACCTCCTGGCCGACCCTGATCTCAGGGCTCGGCCTGCGTCGTCGGCGGGCGGCGGGTACTAAACGAGCGGAACGATACGCACGGTCGATTAGCGCGTCCTTATCGCCACATCTCTCTTGACTTATCTGGTGGCAGCGACAATCCGCAGATGCGGGGACGCCATCTCATGATTGCAGCCGTGGTCACCCTTGCCACAGGCTGCGTGACGATCGTTCAGCGACCAGCGCCCGAAGAGAGACTGGTGCCCACGCCGAGCGCGACGGCCATCGCCGCTGGAGTTGAGAGCCCGCCGGAGGCAACGCCAGGGCCAACGGTCGGCCCGACTTCACCACCAAGCGACATCCCAACGGCGATTGCGACGGCCGGCCCGACTCCCGCTCCGACCCCGATACGCACGGACGCGGCCCCTCCCACGGCTCTTCCGTCAGCCGGGATGACCGATTCGGAGGCCTGCCGAGACGACGCCTATTCGCTCAGCGGCTATCGCTGGGATCGCCCGCTCGAGTGGCGCTTCGCGGAGGAAACCGTCCCCGATCGCTACGACGTGGCGATCGTCCTGGAGATCATCCGACGCTCGTTCGATAACGTCACCGGCATCTTCAACGACTGCGGCCTGCCCGACCGCATCAGCGCCGAGGCGATCTATCGTGGGACGGCCACGGGCAGCGCGTGCGGCGAAGCGGACGACGTCAACCTCATCGGCTTCGGCCGGCTGCGCGGCAACTTCCTGGCCGTAACCTGCCCGTGGGTCTTCGACGACGACACGTACGCCGAGATCGACATCGAGATCGATCGCGGCACCGATTGGGCGCTCGGAGATGACTGCGACGACGAGTACTTCCTCGAGGCCGTGATCACGCACGAGGTCGGGCATGCGTTCGGGCTGGGCCACGTGAGCGAGCGTCGCCACGGCGAGCTGACGATGTCGACCACAGGCCCCGTGTGCGACAACGAGGAGGCGTCTCTGGGTCTGGGTGACGTCCTCGGTCTCGAGGAGCTCTACCGGCCCTAGCGCGACCTCAGCAAGCTCGGCGCCACGCGTCGAGCTCCAGCCGCTTGCGCATGGCGAAGATGCCGAGGCGCTCGGCGCGTGGGCAGAAGTCCGCGCGTGCCACGGTGTATTCGATGTCCAGCACGGGCTTGTTCGCCTCCAGAAACGGCTCCGCCAGGGCGCACTCGCGGTACTGGGCGCACTGCTCGAGGATCGAGAAGTCGAACACCGGCTCGAGCTGCTCCGCCAGCTGCAGCGTGTTCTTCAGCCCGACGGCCAGGCCGTGCTCATGCGCCGCACCGGCCAGCCATCGGTTGAACGCGAGCTGGTCCTGGCGCGTGAGCGGAAAGCCGGGTGAGTTCGAGTAACCGTCGACGTTGTCGAACTCGACGCCGTCGAAGCCCTTGTCGCGGCACAGGTCCAGGCGATCGTTGAGGATCGGTCCGAGGATGTCCAGGCGCCGGATGTCGAGCCACCTCTCACCCGGCCAGCCGTCGAGCGCGCGGCCCTTGACACTCCGTGGGTAGCGCGACGCATCGGGCCGCCAGTCCTCCCACGCGCCGGCATTGATGTAGCACACGACCTTGCGGCCGCGCTGGTGCAGCCGCTGGACGAGCCCAGCCGACGACTCGAACATGTCGATGTCGTAGACGTTGGCGCGGATGGAGATGTCGATCTCGCCGCTGAACTGCATCTGCCACGTCAAGCGGTCCGCGGGCTGCCAGTGCTGAGCTGCTGATGCGTCCAGCGGAGCCAGCAGAATAATATTCACCACTAGCACGCCGATGATGGCCGCCCCGATGGCACGCCCGACGGCCACTATTGGAACCGGACTCCGTCAACCACGCTGTCGGCCAGCTCCCGGAAGTCAGCGACCTGCGTTTCTGGCGGCTCCGACCCCAGATCGGTGGCACTTATGAACGTCACTATGCGTCCGTTGACCGGAACAGCCTCGATGCGGAGGCGATCACCCGGTAGCGCACCGAACGACTCGCTCCCGAGAGGGAACAGGGCGACGTCATTGCCTCCGGGATCACAAGCGGCGAATACGCCGTTACTTATCGTCAGATCGACTCGCAGACCCGGCTTGCGATCGATCTGGATTGGCTCCTCTTCGCCAATCTCGAGGAACTCCGTTTGGCGGTCTTCCAGAAACGCCACCTCGCGTAGAGCGGCAATCAGGTCCTCGGGGCTCGCGCCGGTTTCGATCGGGTAGTTCCCTTCCGGGTTGCACGGGTCGCTGTGCACGCCGGTCAGCCGAGCGATGGCGAGCCGGCCGCGCGGGTCTGCTTCGTGTAGCAGCTCCATCGACGCCGCGCGCTGGGCCGTCAGCGCCCAGCCCGGATCGGTGATGGCCAGGGTGAGTGGTGGGCTGAACGTGTCGGTTACGTACTCCCCGATCTCGAGCTCGCCGATGCGCAACGTCGCGCTCGTTGGCGGCACCGTGCTCGGGGACGCGCCCGACAGGTTGCCGCGCGGCATCGCGAGAAACAGCAGCACAAGGACCAGGGCGCCGATTCCCAGGATGCCCGCAGCCCCAAGGGCCGTTCGTCTCGCCACGCGGCGCTGCGCCGGTACGACCGTTCCGGCGGGCAGCACCTGGTACAGGTCGACCGGCTCGTCGATGCCTTTCAGACGCCGCCGGCCCTTCGAGTGAAAGCTCACCGGTGCACTCGCCTGGGCGATGCCGCGCACCGTTCCGGTGACCCACACCTGGCCTTCCTCGGCGACGGCACAGACGCGCGCCGCGAGGTTGACGGCACTGCCGATGTAGCCGCCCTCGGGCATCTCCACGGCCTCGCCGGCGTGCACACCGATGCCCATCCGGATGGGCAGAGTCGGATCGTCGGCCGTGGCTGCCTTGGCGGCCTCGATCAGCGCCAGCCCGCACATGACCGCAGTGGAGGCGGAAGGAAAAACGACGTAGATCGCGTCGCCTTCGGTCTTGACCTCGGCGCCCGAGTGGCCGCCCACTTCGTCGCGCACCAGCTGCCGGAAGCGCCGCACCAGGTCCGCCCCGGCCGCGTTGCCCGCTTTCTCGATGAATGCCGTATAGCCGCGCAGATCGGCAAAGAGGTGGCCGCGGTAGTGCGATACGGAGGTCATCAGGCGATCATGCCGCCGGCATCTCGTGGATCTCGCGCGCGGCACGGATACCGGACTCGAGCGAGCCCTGGATCCAGGCGTGGTAGAGCGAGCAGTGCTCGCCCGCGAAGTAGACCCGGCCTTCGGGCTGCAGGATGGCCTGCTGGAGCTGCGTCTGCTGTTCCGGTGCGAAGAGCGCGAAGGCGCCGCGCGCCCAGCGGTCGCCGTACCACGCGTGCGACGCGCCGACCTCGAACACATCGCGGATTCCGGGATGGATCTGGGCGACGTCGTCGAGCGCCTCCTCGATCCGGGTCTCGTCGTCCATGGCGCCCCACTGGAGCGCGTCCTGGCCCCAGGTGTACGACGCGAGCAGGACACCGCGGCTGGTCGATGGGTCCGACGGCGGGTAGTTCAGCCGACGAACGGGCAGGTCGGTCACCGATGCCCCGCCGTCGAAGATGCCGTCGTTCTTCTCCCAGATCCGCTCGCGCACCTGGAGCAGGATCTTGGTCGAAGCGTGGTAGTTGAGCTGGCGGATGGCACGCTCCTTCTCGGGCGAGAAGCGGTGCTCGATCGGCCGCAACACGGAGAAGGGTACCGTGCAGATGGCGTAGTCGCCGCTGAACGAGACTCGAGTCGGGGCCGACCCGGCAATGAAGCGTGACGCCTGCGTCGTCCTGCTCGATGGCGCGGACCTCTGTTCCGAAGCGGACAACATTCTGGAGCTCGCGGTAGAACGCATTGGGCAAGCGCGTCCATGCCGCCGGCGATGGTCTGCATGTCGACGTATGCGCCACCGAGCTCCTCGCGCAGCACCTCGACGAACGAGTTGTGCAGGTCGCTCTCGACGAAGTTCATGACCGCGTAGAACTCGATCGCGCCCTCGCTGAAGCCCTTGTGGCGCAGGAACTCGTAGAGCGAGTACTCGTCGTAGCGGCGCACGATCTCGGGCCACGCGGCGTCGCCCTCGTGTCTCGACCATCTCCTTCAGCTCGGCGATCGCATCTCCCCAGAGCGCATCGGCGGAGCGTCCGTGCTCGGTCGCGGTGAGGCGGAAGGGCAGCTGTTCGGGATGCTCATTCGCCTCGGCCGAGGTCATGCGCTTGCCGCCGATGTACACGAGGCCGTTGGGGTTGCCCATCATGAATGGCCGCATGGGCAGGTTGAAAAGGCGGCAGTACTCGAGCGTCAGGTCGTGCGTGCGCGGGATGCGCATCGCGCCGGCCTCGGCGTAGAGATCGGGGCCGAACGGCGCGCGCAGGGTGTAGATGCGACCGCCAACACGACCCTGCGCCTCGAGCACGACCGGGTCGTGGCCCTGGCGCTTGAGCTCGAACGCGGCCACGAGGCCGGCAACGCCACCGCCGATGATCAGTACGCGCTTGCGCTGACCCGCGCGGTTGTCCAGCCCTGCCCGGGGCACAGCCAGGGTGTCGGCGGGCACAGGCGGCTGATCTGCCGGCGACGGTTGGCCCGACGGATCTGCCTTGGCCTGCTCGGCAGCGAGCGATTCGATCTTGTTGGCCGACGACCAGGCGGACTCGGCGTGACGTGATTCGTCGCGCTCGTTGGCCAAGGTTGCCCCTCCTTAACGCTTCGTATGTCAGATCGTAGAACCTCCGGCTGTAACCTCGCGCGAATGTCGCGGCGATTTCGTGGATTCGTGGCAATCTCGGCGGCGCTGGTGCTGTTGGGCTGCGCTTCGGCGCCGCCGACCCCCGCTCCGGCCTCGCCCACCGTCATGGCGCCGACTCCGACTGCCACGCCGACCCAGAGCCCGAGCCCGACCGTCGAACCGACGATCAGCCCCACACAGACACCCACCCAGGCGCCCACTCCGACTGATACGCCCGACCCGACGCCTACCGAAGTGCCCTCCACGCCGACACCGGCGCCCGACCAGGGACTCGTCGTTTCCGAGGATGAGATCGCTCGACACCTTGACGCGCTGGCGCAGATCGCGACGCAGAACGGCGGCCTGCGTGCCGCCGGGCTGCCCGGCTACGACGCGTCCGTCGAATACGTCGCCGCCGAGCTCGGCTCGTTGGGCTATTCGGTCCGAACTCATTCGTTCGAGTTCCCGTTCTTTGACGAGGCGGCGCCGGTGACCCTTGCTGTGGGCGAGTCGTCCTGGAGCGGCGGCGGCTGGCTGCACGCGATGCTCTACTCCGCGCCGGGCGATGTCAGCGGCGTGCTCGAGACCGTTTCGCTCGACGGCCCGTTCTCGACCGGCACCGGGGGTTGCGAGGCCTCCGACTGGTCGGGCTTCAGCTCCGGCCACGTTGCCGTTCTGGCGTCAGGCCCGTGCTTCCGGCGCCAGCAGATCGAGAACGCGCAGCAGGCCGGCGCCAGCGCCGTCATCTCGATCTACCCCAACTGGGAGGCGGGCCAGACGCGCCGGCCGACACTTCTCTTCCCCGACGGCATCACCATCCCCGCCATGGTCGCCGGCCGCGAGCCTGCGCTCGCGCTGCTCGATGCAGCCGAGACCGGTGAAAGCGCCCAGCTCGTCGTCGAGACGATCTCCGAGCAGCGCACCATCGACAATGTCATCGCCGAGCTGCCCGGCACGACCGACCAGATCCTCTTCCTGGGCGGCCACCTCGACTCTGTCCTCGACGGCCCAGGCCTCAACGACAACGGCTCAGGCGTGGCCACGCTCCTCGCATTGGCTGCCGCAGTAAGCGACCGATCGGCCGTGTCGCAGCCTACGCAGACGCTGCGCTTTGGTTTCTGGGGCGCAGAGGAGTTCGGCGACATTGGATCAGGCGAATACGTCCAGCAGCTTTCCGCCGACGAGATCGATCGAATCAGCGCCTACCTGAACCTCGACATGGTCGGCTCACCGAACGCGGCGCGCTTCGTATACGACGACGCGCTTGCGGCGCCGGGCTCCGACGAGCTGGCGGCAGCGCTGCTCGCGGCGCTCGACGAGCTCGACGCACCGGGCGAGAGGTTGGACATCGGCGCGTCGTCAGACCATTTCTCGTTCGGCCAGGCCGGGATCCCGACCGGCGGGGTGTTCTCGGGCCTTGCACCGCTCAGCGACGCACAGGCGCTGCTGTTCGATGGCGAGGCCGGCCTGCCCGCCGATCCGTGCTACCACCTCGCCTGCGACGGACGCGCCAACATCAAGATGTCCGCCGCGGTGATGCTCGGCCAGGCCGTGGCCAACGTCGTCGAGGATCTCGCCTACTGAGCTCGCCAGTCGGTACGCTCTTCGACGCTCGCGAACACCGCGGGAGCCTCGTGGATCTCGCGCGCGGCGCGGATGCCCGACTCGAGCGCGCCCTGGATCCACGCGTGATAGAGCGACGTGTGCTCGCCCGCGAAGTGGATGCGGCCCTCGGGCGCGACGATCGTCGGCCTGCAGCCGTGTCTGCTGCTCGGGCTCGAACAGCGCGAAGGCGCCGCGCGCCCACGGATCGTCGTACCAGTTCTAGACGGCGCCGACCTCGAACTCGGTCATCATCGACGGGTGGATCTTGGCCACGTCCTCGAGCGCCTGCTCGATCGCCTGGCTCGGCGTCCATCGCGTCCCAGCGCAGCGCGTCCTGGCCCCACGTGTACGAGGCGAGCAGCGTGCCGCGCTCCTCGTTCGGGATCGCGAGTACGACGGGTAGCAGATGCGCCGGATCGGCAGGTCGGTCGTCGGTCGTGCCGCCGACGATGCCGTCCTCCTGCTCCCAGAAGCGGCTGCCGCATCTGGAACAGGATCTTGGACGAGGCGTTGTAGTTGAGCTCGCGGATCGCCTTCTGCTTCTGGCCGCGAGAAGGGCCGGCCCAGGACCTCGATGTCGCGCAGCACTGAGAACGGGCAGCGCGCAGATCGCGTAGTCGCCGGTGACTGAGTGACGGCCGGCAGGTCCGCGGTAGTGGACAGTGACCGAGCTCTCGTCCTGATCGATGGCCGTCACCTCGGCGCCGAAGCGGACGTTCGTCGCTTGAGCTGCTCGTAGAACGCGTCGCGGCAGCAGGTCCATGCCGCCGGCGATCTCCTGCATGTCCTCGAACGAGCGCCCGACGATCTCGCGCAGCTGCTCGACGACGGCGGCGTTCATGTTCGACTCGCGGAAGCTCATCACGCCGTAGAGCTCGATCGCACCCTCGCTGAAGCCGCGCGTCGACCAGGAACTCGCGCGTCGAGTACTGGTCGTACTCGCGCAGCAGGCCGTCGAGCGACTCGGCGCCGCCCTCCTCGTAGCGCTCGCCGGAACTCGCTCGTTGCCTCGTTCCAGAGCTGCGTCCAGGTCTTGCCGCGCTCGTGGTCGGCAAGGTCGAAGGGCAGCTGGTCAGGATGCGCGTCAGCCTCCTCGACGGTCATGCGCTGGCCGTTGATGTGCACGAGCGTCTTGGGATTGCCCATGACGAACGGACGCAGCTCGCAGGCCGAACAGGTCGCAATAGGCCAGCGTCAGGTCGTGGACGCGCGGGATGCGCATCGCGCCGGCCTCGGCGTACAGGCCCGGAGCGAAGTCGCGGATGGTGTGGACGCGGCCGCCGACACGGTGCTGTGCCTCGAGGATGAGCGGCTCGTGGCCCTGCCGCCTGAGCTCGAATCGCGGCCACCAGGCCGGCGATGCCGCCGCCGAGAATGATCACCCGCTTGGCCGGCTTGGCGACGCGGCTCGAGACCTTCCTCGGCCGTGTCGACGATTTCCTGCGAGATCGGCGGCAGCTCATCCGGGTCCGGTGCGCCCGGCATCCGGGATTCGACAGACATGGTCGGCTCTTCGTCGGTCACCGGCACCCTCCTGCTTCCACGGATCAGGCCATCACACACGTATCAGGCGCGAGTTTATCCGCGGCGTATGTGCATTTGTGCCGGGCTATTCCTTGAACAGATCGCGCCGCGGTAGCCCGGTTTGCTGGGCCACGGCCTTGGCGGCGAATGACCGGCTCGAGCCCTTTCTGACCAGTCGGTCGACCTCCGACCGACCCTCTGGCAGGCCCATCGACGCCTCGCCACTGGCACGCAGGCGCCCGGACACCACGATGGTCACCTCGCCGCGCGGCGGCTCGTCCGCCGCGCGCCGCGCCAGCTCAGCGAGCGTGCCGCGCCACACCTCCTCGTGCAGCTTCGTCAGCTCCCGGCAGAGCGCGGCCGGCCGGTCATTACCACACGCTGCTGTCAGGTCGGCCAGGGTGGCCGCGGCGCGGCCCGGCGCCTCGAACAGGATCGTCGTCCGTTCCTCGCCACAGATGCGCTCCAGCATCTCGCGACGTTCGCGGCCGCGCCGCGGCAGAAAGCCATCGAATGCCCAGCGCGCGCTGGGCAGGCCGCTGGCAACGAGCGCGGCGAGCGGTGCGGATGCACCCGGTAATCGGCACGACCCGCCCACCGCGTGCCGCCCACGCCGCGACCAGCTCCGCGCCGGGGTCACTTACCAGCGGCGTGCCCGCGTCCGTGACCAGCGCCAGGTCGCGCCCGGCTGCGAGGTGCTCGAGCAGCTCTCGTTCGCGCGTCACGGGACTGCGCGCGTGGTAGCTGATCAGCCTGGTGTCGATGTCGTGGCGTGCCCACAGGCGCCTGGTCATGCGCGTGTCCTCGGCAGCGACCAGAGGCACGCCGCGCAGCACCTCGATGGCCCGCAGCGTGATGTCGGCCATGTTGCCGATCGGCGTCGCGACGACGTAGAGCGTTCCCGCGCCGGCGTCCTCGTCAGTCACTCTTCGGTGGCGTGGGCCGCCGGCGCGGATACAGGTAGTCCACGCCGGGCGTGCGCGTCGTCAGCTTGGCCACGGGCGGCACCTGGCGCTTGAACTCGGAGCGCGCCACCAGTGTCTGCACGTGCGTCACGGCGTCCGCGTCGAAGCCCATGTCCGTCAGCTCGTCCGGCGTCCGCCGTCTATCGATCATCCAATACAGCAGCCGATCCATCTGCTCGTAGTCGAGACCGAGGTCCTGCTCGTCCGTCTGGCCCGGCCACAGGTCGGCGCTGGGTGGCTTGAAGAGGATGGAGCGCGGAACCCCCATCTCTTCGCCGAGCTGGCGTACCTGGCTCTTGTACAGGTCGCCTATCGGGTTGAAGGCGTAGGCCGTGTCACCGTGGATCGTGGCGTAGCCGAGCAGGCGCCTCGGTCTTGTTGCCGGTGCCAATCACCAGGCCGCGCCATGGCACCGATTGGTCGTAGATGACCGACATCCGCATGCGCGCGGCCAGGTTGCCGCGACGCAGGGCGTCGACCTCGTCACCTGCGATCGCCTGCTCGATGTAACCGTCGACCATCGGCGTGATGTCTATCAGCCGGCTCGGGCAGCCCACGTCCGCGATGACGGACTCGGCGTCTGCGCGTGACTCGGGTGACGATGTGCGATACGGCAGCATCACGCACATGAGGTTTGACGCGCCGATCGCCTCGGCCGCCAGGTAAGCCACGAGGGCCGAGTCGACTCCGCCGGACAAGGCCAGGATTACCTTCTCGAAGCCGGTCTGGCGCAAGATGTCCGCGGATGAACTCGCCGATGATATGCCGCGCCACATCCGTGTCGATGAGCAGCTCCTCGGGCAGGTCGTATGGCCGCGTGCCGTACTCGTCGTTCATCAGACCCGCGCTCATCTAGTCGCGCGCCATGCCCGCGCGCTCGCTCATCAGTCGCTCGAGCTGGCGCAGCACGAGCTCCGGCCGCTCATCGCGCAACAGCGGCAGGGCTGTTCGCTCGCGCCGCACCGCCGCCAGGTCGATATCGACCACGTGCAGGCCCTCGTCGAGCAGTGGCGCGGCAAAGATCACATCGCCCGCGGGATCGATGACCTGCGAGCCGCCCCAGAAGGTGACCGATTCCTCGACGCCGACGCGGTTGACGAATACGACAAACGAGGTCGTCAGCTGGGCGTAGCCCTGCATCAGCGTCCGCCACGAGTTGGCCGTGCCCAGGCCGCCCTCTTCGACAGCGGCAATGTCGCGACCCGGCGAGGACGAGATGTTGACAAGGATCTGCGCGCCATCCAGCGCGAGCAGGTATGGCGTGGGCAGGTGCCAGAAGTCCTCGCAGATGCACATCCCGAGGCGGACTCCGCGCTCGGAGTCGACGGCGCGCAGCTGATCCCCGGCGCCGAAGAAGCGGCGCTCGTCGAAGAGGCCGTAGCTGGGCAGGTACGACTTGCGGTACACGTGGCGAACCTCACCGCGCTCGAGCAACGCGGCGGAGATGAAGAGCTGCTCGTCCGCGGAGCGCTCGACGAAGCCGACGACCACGCTCATCCCGGGAGCCACGGCCGCCAGCGCGGTCAGGCGCTCGTCGTCGCGCGACATGGCGACCTCGGCGTTGAGATCCTGGAGCAGATACCCGGTCAGGCCAAGCTCAGGAAACACCAGCAGCTCGACCTGCTCGAGGTGTGCACGCTCGATCCATGCACGGTGGGCAGCGAGGTTGTCGTCGAGAGCGCCGAGGCGGGGCGCGAGCTGACCGAGGCCTACGCGCAGCTTGTTCACGAGATTCGGTTTCCGCGCCTCAGTGCGGTACGTGCGTTTCCTCGATGGCCGGCGCGTCGGGCAGGATCTCGACGATCTGCTCTTCCGCGGCCGCCTGCGGCCCAATGTCTGACCGCTGCTTGGCCTCGCGGACGCGGTCGGGCAGCTCCTCGACCGGCACCGGGAAGTGGCACGCGACCTTGTGCCCCGGCGTCAGCTCGATGAGCGGCGGCACCTCCTCGGCACACTTCTCGCGTGCCTGGAAGCAGCGCGTTCGGAAGACGCAGCCGCTGGGCGGATCGATCGGGCTGGGTACGTCGCCGTGCAGCACTATGCGCGTGCGGTTGCGCTGCTCCTCCGGGTTCGGAACCGGAACAGCCGAAAGGAGCGAGTGGGTGTACGGATGCAGCGGCGTTGCGTAAAGCACCTCACGGGGGGCGCTCTCCATGATCTTGCCCAGGTACATGACCGCGACGCGATGCGAGATCTGGCGGACGACAGCGAGGTCGTGAGCCACGAACAGGTAGGCGATGCCGAAGTCCTGCTGAAGGTCGCGCAGCAGGTTGAGGATCTGCGCCTGGATCGACACGTCCAGGGCCGACACCGGCTCGTCGCAGACGATGATCCGTGGACGAAGTGCGATCGCGCGGGCGATGCCGATGCGCTGCCGCTGGCCGCCCGAGAACTCGTTCGGGTAGCGGTTGTAGTGCTCGGGGTTGAGGCCGACGCGCTGCATGAGGTCGAGCACGGCCTTCTTGACGCCGCCCTCCGGCTTGACCTTCTGCACGTTGAACGGCGCGGCGATGATGTTGCCCACCGTGTGACGCGGGTTGAGCGCGTTGTACGGATCCTGGAAAATCATCTGCGCCTTGCGTCGAACCGGCACGAGCTCCTTGGGAGAAAGCTTGGTGAGCTCTACGCCATCGATCTCGATGCTTCCCTCCGTGGGCCGCTGCAGCATCAGGATCGATCGGGCGGCGGTCGTCTTGCCCGATCCCGACTCGCCCACGAGGCCGAGGGTCTCGCCGGCGTTGATGCTCAGGTCGATGCCGTCGACGGCCTTGACGTAGCCGATTGTGCGCGGCAGCAGCCCGCGTGACCGGACCGGAAAATGCGTCTTGAGATCCGTGACGCGGACGACGACGCCACTGCCAGTAGTCGTCCGCTGCGAGCCGGCGACCGCGCCCGAGGTGCTTTCGGCAGAGACCTGGTCGGTGTGCAAGCTTGTCACCTGGGTGCCTGGGTCACGAGCGAGCCGAGGACCTCGCGCGAAATGCGCTGGCGAGTCTCGGTCGACAGATGGCATCTTACGAAATGACCCGGCGCGCCCTCGACCAGGTCAGGCCGTGTCGTTTCGGCAAGACCGTTTGTCAGCTCGGAATACCTGCACCGCGGCTCGAAGACGCAGCCTTTGGGCAGACGGATCGGCGAAGGCGGATTGCCCGGAATCGGTGTGAGGCGCTGACCGGCCTCGACGTCCATGCGCGGGATGGACGCCAGCAAGCCCAGGGTATAGGGCATCTCCGGGGTCTCGAAGATCGTGCTCGTCGGGCCCATCTCGACCACGCGTGCGCCGTACATGACAGCGACGTTATCGGCGACGTCGGCGACGATGCCCAGGTCGTGGGTGATGACGATGACCGTGATCCCGAAGTCCTGCTGGATGTCCTGGATGAGCTCCAGGATCTGGGCCTGGACGGTCACGTCGAGCGCCGTGGTCGGCTCGTCTGCGATCAAGAGTGCGGGCGAATTGATGAGGGCCATGGCGATCATCACGCGCTGGCGCATGCCGCCCGACAGCTGGTGCGGGAACGCGTCGACGCGGCGTTCGGCGGCCGGAATGCCGACACGCTTGATCATGTCGATGACTTCCTTGCGCGCGTCAGACTTGGAGATTCGGCGGTGCGCCCTGATCGCCTCGACGATCTGGTCGCCGATGCGATAGAACGGGTGAAGGCTCGACATTGGGTCCTGGAAGATCATCGCCACGCGCTCGCCGCGCATGGACTGGACTTCCGATTGGCGCAGCGCCAGCAGCTCTTCCCCGTCGAGCCAGACCTCGCCGGAGACCTTGGCCGTCTTGCGGTCGATGAGGCCCATCAGCGCCTGCGCGGTCACGCTCTTGCCTGAGCCCGACTCACCCACGATGGCGAGCGTCTTGCCGCGTTCGACGCTGAAGGAGACGCCGTCTACAGCTTGGACGAGGCCGTCCTCGGTGGGAAACGCGACCTGTAGGTTCTCGACGGATAGAAAGGGCCTATCCAGCCCGCGCGAGTCCTGTATTCGGTCGATCGACCTGTTGAGTCGACCGATCATCCAACTCTCACGCGCGGGTCAATCACGCCGTAGAGCAGGTCGACGATCAAGTTGGCGAAAATGATGAACGCCGAAGTCACGATCGTGATGCCCGCGATGAGCGGCAGATCGGAGCGCAGGACCGAGCCGACGGCGAGCGAGCCGAGGCCCGGCAGGCTGAAGATGCTCTCGGTGATGATCGCTCCGCCGAGCAGATAAGCGAGGTCCAGGCCGGCGGCGGTGACGATCGGCGTCAGGCCGGCGCGCAGGGCGTGCTTGATGACCACGGTTCGCTCGCGCAGGCCCTTGGCGCGCGCGGTGCGCACGTAGTCCTCACCCATGACCTCGAGCACCTGGTTGCGCGTCAGGCGAACGTAGAAGGCCGCGTTCAACACCGCGAGGATGATCCACGGCAGCAGCATCGTCTGGACGAAGCGCACCGGATCCTCTTCGGGTGGAGCGAAGGACGGGAATGGTAAGAGCTGCCATTGGAGCACGACGAAGAAGATCAGGACGAGTCCGATGAAGAACGAAGGCAGCGAGTAGCCCACCAGAGCCAGCGCCATGATCGTTCGGTCCTGCCATTTGCCGCGCTTGAGGGCGGCCAGGATGCCCAGGGACAGTCCTGTGATGATCCAGATGACGAAGCCGCCGATGGCCAGCCAGATGGTGACCGGCATAGCGTTGACGATCAGGTCCGTGACCTCGTCGTGACGCAGGAACGAGTAGCCCAGACAGGGCACGGAGCACTCGATCGGCTGCGGTGAGTCCGGCGAGAAGGTGCGACCCACGAAGAAGCCCGTGAAGTACTCGGCGTACTGCTCATGTGCGGGCTTGTCCAGGCCGAGTCGATGCCGGTTGGCCTCGATGACCGTTGGGGTGCAGGACTTGCCGCAGGTCAGCGCGGCCGGATCTGCCGGCAGCATGCTGAAGAGGGCGAAGACGGTGACGCTCAGCAGGAACAGCAGGAACAGCATCCCGATGATGCGCCGGACTATGTATCCGCCCATCGCTGTGGTCCTCCTGAGCCCTAGAAGACTGTTCGGTCGAAGGTACTACCTGGAGTTCGATCGGGGGAGCGGCCGAGGCCGCTCCCCCGATCGGGTTATCGCGTCAGCGATCTACTGAACGACGTAGATGGTCTGGTATGACCAGGACCCGTACGGCGCCCACTGGAAGTTGACCTCGCCAAGCGCGTTGCCGGCGATGACCTGGGTGATCGAGAAACGGTTCGGAATGATCCAGGCGTTCTCGGAGGCCTGCTTGTTCAGAGCCTGCCACTTCGTTGCCTGCTCGGCGCGATCAAGGGTGCCAAGAGCATCCGTGATTGCGGCGTACCACTCCGCATCAGTCTCTTCCGAAACTCGGCTGAGATTGAAGCCACCGTTGTCGGTGAATAGCGGCGGGACGACGGTCGAGGCGTTCGGCCAGTCGGGACCCCAACCGGCAGTGCCCATCTCGTTCTGCTGCTCAGGATCAAGCACGGTGCTGTAGTAAGCGCCGGGCTCGATCGGGTTCACCTGGACGGTGAAGCCAGCGGCCTCGAGCGATGCCTGGACGATGGCAGCTGCTCGGTCGTTGACCGGGGTCTGCGCATAGTCGAAGGTGATCGCCGGCACCTCAACGCCTGAGTCGGCGATGAGCTGCTGGGCCAGTGCGGCATCACCGGTGTCCGGAACGTCCTGGCCGAAGGGGCCAGCGGCGGTCCAGAAATCGGTCGGAGCGTAGTCCATGCCGATGTTCGGCTTGACGACGCCATCCGCGAACTCGCCCGCGAAGTCGCCACCAGCGTTCTGGCGCAGAGCCTCGCGGTCAAGCGAAGCGGCCATTGCCAGGCGGTGGTTGAGCTCAGGAACCTTGGTCGTGTTGATCCAGTAGTACAGCGAGTACGGGTCGTAGTCGCTGACAACGCGGCCTTCGAAATCAGGCTGCGCGGTCTGAGGATCAACGAACAGGGTCGTCAGGTTTTCCGGCTGGACGTTGCCGTACAGCAGGGCAGTGGCATCCTCGCCAGTGCTCGCGATGAGGCGCTGGTCGATGACTGCCGGGTCGAGACCGAAGTTCACAACCCAGCTGTCCGGCATAGCCATGCGGAAGCCGCTGTCGCTCTCCGGGTTCCACTCGGGATTGCGGACCATGACCATCGAGCCGCCGACGCCAGTCTGGTAGCTCTCGATCATGTAAGGGCCGTTCGACCAAACTGCGGTGTCGTACTCCTCACCAAGGTCGACGTCGGGGTGATCAGTGGGGTTCGGGACCGCGCTGAAGCCCAGGGTCGTGGTGTAGTTGAAGTCAGCCACCGGCTGGTTCAGGGTGAACGTGATGGTGTTGCCATCGCAGGCTACGGCTGTGTCGAACGCTGCCTGCTGCTCTTCGGTTGCCGTGTACGGACCCGGGTAGTCCTCGACATCGAGGTACACGAGTGCGTAGGTCGGGCCGTCCGTGATGATGTCCTGCGCGAACGTCCGCGACACGCCATAAGCGATGTCGGCGCAGACGACCGGGGAGCCATCCTGCCAGGTCAGGCCGTCCTTCAAAGTGAAGGTCCAGACCGTGCCGTCCGCATTAGGCGTACCGGTATCGGTCGCCATGTCGGGCTGCAGGCCGTTGGCCTCGACCGGGTCCGTCGAGTTCGTGTACGAGACCAGCGAGCGCATGATCGTCGCACCGAAGAACGCAAGGTCCTCGCCGGTGTAGACGCGCTGCGGGTCAACGTGGTCGAACTGCTCGGCCTGGGTCAGGATGTAAACCGTGCCGCCGGGCGTGGGGCCCGCAGCAGTCGGCTCAGCGGTCGGCTCGGCCGAAGGCTCATCAGTAGCCGTGGGCTCATCAGTAGCCGAAGGCTCATCAGTAGCCGAGGGCTCATCAGTGGCCGAAGGCTCGTCAGTAGCCGAGGGCGCGTCAGTGCCCGCCGCAGGGGTGGCCGCGGCGCCAGTCGGCGCCACAGACGGCTGGCCGGCCGTAGAACAGGCCAGCAGCACGAGCGCGGCAATCACGCCCAGTGCCAGGGCACGAATCCATCGTGCCTGGGAACTCACCATAAAATTTCCTCCTCCAACAGTTTGTCTCGGGAACACCCCGAGTCAAATTGCCAAAAAATCATACACATCGCCCGGGTTGGGCGATGTGACGCCGGATGGCTTATGCGCCTGCCGGCGATATCAGTGTGTGGCCTTGGGATCGAGTGCGTCCCGCAGCGAGTCGCCGAAGAGATTGAACGCTACGACGATCGCTACCAGGATCGTGCCTGGGATGAACAGGTAGGTCGGGACGACTCGGAAGAACTGGACCGAATTGGCCAGCATGCCGCCGAACGTCACATCGGGGGGCAGGATGCCCACACCGAGGAACGACAGGGCCGCCTCGAGACCGATGTACGCGGGTAGCGTCAGCGTTGCGTAAACGATGATCGGAGCCCACAGGTTGGGCAGGATCTCGCTGAACAGGATCCGTCGACGACCCGATCCCATGGCCACTGAGGCCTCGACGAATTCACGTTCTCGCAGGCTGAGCACCTGACCGCGCACGATGCGGGCAAGATATGGCCATCCGAACAGACTGACGACCAAGATCAGATAGAGAATTCTTGACGGGTTCCCGGGCGGGACCCCGAGCTCTGTCAGGCGCTGAGTCATTGGGTTCGAGAGCGCCAGGATGATGAGCAGGAAGGGGAAGGCGAGGACGAGGTCCATGAAGCGGCCGATCAGCATGTCGACTCGGCCGCCGAAGTAACCGGCGATGATGCCGACGACGGTGGCGATGCTCATCGTCACGATGGTTGCGGTTGTGGCGATGATGAGCGAGATGCGGATGCCGAAGAGGAGCTGGGCGAAGATGTCGCGCCCGGTACCCCACTCGACACCGAACGGGTGTTGGAGACTGATGCCGCCCCACGGCAGCACGGGCGCGCCGCCGAGATTGCTGATCGCCGCGGGATCGAACTTGTACGGGCTGATGCCGACCATGCCCGCGATGAATGGTCCGAAGATCGCGACGGAATACATGAAGATGAGCACGCCCAGTGCGATCATCGCCACGCGATCGCGTCTCAGCCGCGCCCAGACGATCTGGCGCAGGCTTCGGCCGGCGGTCTGTTGCTGGGGCTCAGGTGCAGCCTGTTCAGCCGCCTCGCGCGGACGTCGGATCGCAACCATCCACGGAAGATACCACCTTATGTGGTGCACATCGCACCCCTGAACGATGGTGATTGCCGGAACTTAACCTTGCAAACGAGGCCAGTCGGCGCGCGACGGACCTACTGCGGACAGACCGGCTCCGCGCCCGTCATCGGCCGCCAGCGGAGATCCGGCTGACGCGCTGCCGTCGCTTCGTCGAGGCGGCGCACGGGCGAATCATGCGGCGCTTCGCGCAACAGCTCGGGCTGATTTTCCAATTCGGCCACGATCTGCTTGAGGGCATCGGCGAAGGCATCGAGGGTCTCGACCGACTCCGTCTCAGTGGGCTCTACGAGCATGCATTCTTCGACGGTCAGCGGGAAGTAGATCGTGGGCGGGTGGAAGCCGTAGTCGATCAGGCGCTTGGCGATGTCGAGCATGCGCACCCCGGTTCGGTCCTTGATGTGCCGCGCCGAGGCCACGAACTCGTGCTTGCTGACCTGGTCGAAGGGCATCTCGAAGGTGTCGGCCAGCAGGCCACGGAGGTAGTTGGCCGCCAGGACCGCGTCCTCACTGACCTCGACCAGGCCGTTGCCGCCGTGAGCCAAAAGATATGAGTACGCGCGCACCAGGACGCCGACGCTCCCCTGGTAGGAGCGGACGCGGCCGATCGAAGTCGGCCGCTCGCCGGGGCGTTCCAGCCGGAAGCGCGCCGCGCCCTGCGGCGTCTCGTCGCGCAGCACGCGCGGCGCGGGCAGGAACGGCACCAGCCGCTCGTTGACCGCAACCGGGCCCGCGCCCGGCCCTCCCCCGCCATGCGGCGTCGAAAAGGTCTTGTGCGTGTTGAAGTGCATGACGTCGAACCCGGCCAGACCGGGCTTGAACTTGCCCAGGATGGCATTCATGTTGGCGCCGTCCATGTAGGCCAGCGCACCGGCCTCGTGGACCGCCACGAGCAATTCCTCGATCTGGGTCTCGAACAGGCCGAGGGTCGAAGGGTTGGTCAGCATCACCGCCGCGGTGCGCGGGCCGAGCGCGCCACGCAGCGCTTCGAGGTCGACCTGGCCGCGGTCGTCCGACTTGACCGTGACGGTTCGGAAGCCGGCCATCGAGGCCGTCGCCGGGTTCGTGCCATGTGACGAGTCAGGGACGATGACCTCGCTGCGCTCGGTGTCCGCGCGCGACAGGTGGTAGGCGCGGATCATCAGGATCCCGGTCAGCTCACCGTGCGCCCCGGCCGCCGGTTGGAGCGTCACCGCGGCCATGCCGCTGATCTCGGTCAGCCATTGCTCGAGCTCCCAGATCAACTCGAGCGTGCCCTGAGCCACTTCGTCGGGCGCCAGCGGGTGGAGCGCCGCAAAGCCGGGCAGCCGCGCCGCCCACTCGTTGATCTTGGGGTTGTACTTCATGGTGCACGAGCCGAGCGGATAGAAGCCCGTGTCAACCGAGTAGTTGAGCTGCGACAGGTTGACGAAGTGGCGGATGACCTCGGGCTCGTTCAGTTCCGGTAGCGCAAGCGGCGTGGCCCGCCGCTGGCTCGCTGGCAATCGCTCGAGCGCATCTGCGGGTGGATGGGGCACCTTGGTCGAGCCACGGCCGGGCTTCGACAGCTCGGCCAGCGTGGGCTGCAGCCCTGGGCCGACGACCACTCGCGGACCGATGCCCTCGGTCGCGGCGCCAGGACCCTCGCTCGTCTCGAGCGCCAGGCGGACGCCCGGCTCGCCCACAGCGGTCATGGCGCGACCTCGGCCAGCGCCGCGACGAAGCGCGCAACGTCCTCACTTGTGGTGATCTCTGTGGCGCACAGCAGTAGCGCATCGGCCAGGGTGGCGTCACCGGGATACCAGTCCGCCAGCGGCAGCCCGGCGACGAAGCCTCTTTCAACGAGCGCGCCGTGGACCCGCCGCGCATCGGGCACGCGCAGCGCGAACTCGTTCAGGTAGTCGCCCGAGTGGACGCGCTCGAAGCCGGCAGCTGCGAGCGCCGTCTCGAGCTCCCGCGCGCGCGCCGCGCCCAGAGCCGCGACATCGTGCAAGCCGTGCGGCCCGAGGGTTGCCACGTACACGGTGGCGGCGAGGGCGCACAGCGCCTGATTCGTGCAGATGTTGCTGGCGGCCTTGTCGCGGCGGATGTCCTGCTCGCGCGCGCGGAGCGTCATCACGTAGGCGCGCCGGCCATCGACATCCGTTGTGCGACCAACGAGCCGGCCCGGGATCTGGCGAACGAGGTCCGCGCGCGCAGCGAGCAGGCCGAGGTACGGGCCGCCGTACTGGAGCGCGATGCCGAGCGGCTGGCCCTCGCCCACCGCAATGTCGGCGCCGTACTCACCCGGTGGCGCGAGGACGGCGAGCGACACCGGCTCCACGACGGCCACAAAGAGCGCGCCCGCGGCGTGGGCCAGCCGCGCCGCCTCGGCCATCGGCTCGAGGATGCCGAACGCGTTTGGCTGGCCGATCAGGACACCGGCGACGGGTCGCTCAGCGTCGGCCAGCTCGCGCTCGAGGGCTGCCATGTCGGTCGTGCCGTCGGGCAGGGTCGGTAGCTCCTGGAGGATCAGGCGGCCGCCCTCGAAGTAAGTCTCGGTCGTGTCCCTGAAATGGCGATGCACCGCGCGGCTGATCAGCACGCGCTCGCGCTTCGTGGCGCGGACGATCATCAGCGCCGCCTCGGCCGTGGCCGCGGCACCGTCGTAGTGCGAGGCAGAAACCACGTCCAGCCCGGTCAGCTCGGCGATGAGCGACTGGTACTCGTAGATCGTCTGCAATGTGCCCTGGCTGATCTCGGGCTGGTACGGCGTATAGGAGGTATAGAACTCGCCGCGCGACAGGATCTGGTCGACCGTCGGTGGAATGTGATGGCGGTACGCGCCCGCGCCGAGGAAGCTGACCAGGTCCACGCGGTTGCGCCGCGAGAGATCCTCCAGGTGTCGCGCCAGGCTCAGCTCATCGAGCCCGCGTGGCAGGTCCAGGCCCGTTGCGCGAACGGGGGCCGGAATATCGGCAAACAGGGCGTCGACCGACTCGATCCCAAGCGCGCCGAGCATCCGCTCGCGAGCGGAATCGGTGTGCGGTCCGTATGTCATCTGACGAGCGGCGAACTAGTGGCCGGCTTCAACCAATGCCCGATACGCCTGGGCGTCCATGAGCCTTTCGGCCGTGGAAGCGCCAGCCGGATCGGACAGCCGGACGCGGATCATCCAGCCTTCGCCGAACGGATCGTCGTTCACCAGCTCGGGCTTCTCGCCCAGCTGATCGTTGGTGGCGATGACCTCGCCGGCGGCCGGCGAGTACAGATCAGATGCCGTCTTGACCGACTCGATCACGCCGAAGGACTGCGCCGACTCGAGCTGCATACCCACCGCGGGCAGCTCCACGAAGACCACGTCGCCCAGCTCGGACGCGGCGTACTCGGTGATGCCGACGACCGCCTCGTCGCCCTCGACGCGCAGCCACTCGTGATCTGAGGTGTAGCGAAGATCCTCGGGTACCTGCACGTTGGCTCCCCTATGCGGCGCGCTTGTAGAACGGCAGTGGCACGACTTCCGCCTCGGCCCGAGCCGCACGGATGGCGACCTCGAACATGGTACCGACCGCGCTGTGCGCGGGCGGCACGTAAGCCATTGCGATGGGCACACCGAGCGTCGGCGAGGGCGCGCCACTGGTCACCAGGCCTGCTTCAACTGGCGCGCCCGGAAGGTGGACCGGGTAGCCGTGGCGGGCGATGCCGCGGCCGCGCAGCGTTAGGCCGACGAGCTGTTTTGATGGGCCCGCGGCGGCAACCTTCTCCAGGGCAGCGCGGCCCACGAAGTCGTCTGCCTTGTCGAGCTTGACCACGCGGCCCAGGCCCGCTTCGAACGGATTCGTGTCGCGACCGAGCTCGTTGCCATACAACGGCATGCCTGCCTCGAGTCGCAGGGTGTCGCGAGCACCCAGGCCGCAGGGCTCGATTCCTGCCGACTCCCCGGCCTGGAGCAATGCGTCCCAGGCGGTGAGCGCATCCGCCCATTCGACGAACAGCTCGAAGCCGTCCTCACCGGTGTAGCCGGTCCGGGCGATGTGCGCGGGCAGACCGCACGCGTGCCCCTCGGCGATGGCGTAGTACTTGAGCGACGCGAGATCGATATCCGTCAGTGGCGCCAGAATCTGCGCCGCGAGAGGCCCCTGGATCGCCACGAGGGAGGTGCGCAGGGATGCGTCGTCCATCGCCGCCTCGAACCCCGCGAGCCGCTCCCGCAGCGCGTCGACGACGGGCTCGCGATTCGACGCATTGGGCACGACCAGGAAGCGCTCTGCCGCTACGCGATAGACGATCAAGTCGTCGATGATCCCGCCGTCCGGAGCGCAGATCATGCTGTAGTGGGCGCGGCCCTCGGCCAGTCGTGGCGGATCGGTCACCAGCGCGTAGGCCAGACCGGCGCCGGCGCCGGGACCGCTCACCCAGACCTCGCCCATGTGCGACAGATCGAAGAGACCTGCGCGCTCGCGCACGGCACGATGCTCGTCGAGGATCGAGGCGTACTGGACGGGCATTTCCCAGCCAGCGAAATCGATGAGGCGCCCGCCAAGCGAGCGGTGACGTTCGACGAGCGCCGTCTGGAGCAATCGATCCTCCGCTTAGAGGCCGGCGAGCTCGAGCGCCTGCTCGACTATCTGGCGCTCGGTCGGAAACGTGATGAGCGTGCGTGCTTCCTCGAGCGGCACCCAGCGCACGTCGTCGAACTCGTGGTCGTGCGCCTCGAGGTCGCCGCCGGTCGGCTCCATCAGGAAGAAGTGGACCGTCTTGTGGATGCGCTGGCCGCTCTGGGTGAAGAAGTAGTCGATCGCTCCGATCGGAGCAACGATGCGGACCTCCAGCCCCGTCTCCTCGGCGACTTCGCGCAGCGCAGTCTGCTCGGTCGTTTCATCCGGGTTGGGCGTGCCCTTGGGCAGGACCCACGTGTCGCTGCTGCGCTCGCGGCGACGCATACCGAGACACAGCTCGGCTCCCTCCCGGGTCTGTCGCAGGACGATGCCGCCACATGACGTGGCTCGACCAGTTCGGCCCCTTGGTGCTGAGTCCGGTTGAGCGGCGCGGCTCAGCCGCGCCACGGCGTGGCGCTGCGCATTCGGGGCCTGCTGGCCGCACCACTGCCCGGTCGCGACCAGGTCATCGAGTTGCTGCGGCGCAGCACTGGACGGGATGTCGGCGCGACCTTTGCGTCGCGCGGATTCGTCGGCTCGGCGCGGCCACCTTGGGGCCGAAGCGCGCTCAGCAGCGGCACTTCACCGTGAACCGTTGCGTGGGCTGTGATCTGGGGCGCGAGGCGCCGCCTGAGACCGAGATGCGACTCGCGCCGGCTCGACGGTGACACGGCAAACCGAGTCGTGGGATGGCCGCTTCGCAAGCCGGCGGGACTGATGCGCATCGAGCCGAATGGTAGCGACTTGCCCCGCACCTGCAATGGGATCGTTGGCGGCAGGCGCCGCTCAGACGTCGATTTCGTCGAGGAGCTGGGCGAGGTCCTGTGCCGCGGTGTCGGTGAGCTCACCGCGCCTCTGTCCGATGTCCAGCTCGCGCCGCGCCACCGCGAGATAGAGCGGCAGCGCGCCCGGCGCGAGCTCACTCAGCACCGCCAGATGAGAACGCACCGTGCCCACGTCCCCGCGCACGAACGGCCCGCTCAGGGCGCCGTCGATACCAAGCCGCTCTGCGTTCGCCAGGGCCTGCCGCGCCAGCGGCGCGTAGACCGCGATTGCAGTTCGCTCGTCGAGCCCGGCCAGCTTCGCCACTGCGGCAATCCCGTCGAGCAGGCCGATCAGCCCACCGGCGGCCAGCATGGCAGCGGCGTGGTAGGCGGACTTGCCCCCTTCTGGCAGAAGCACCGGTCGCGCACCGATCTGCTCGGCCAGCTCAGCAAGAAGGGGCAGCAGCGATTCGTCGCCGTCGAGAGCGACGGTCGCACCCTTCAGGTCTGCCAGCGCCTGCTCCGTGTCGATGAACGAGACCAGCGGATGGAAGCTGCCGACACTGGTGCCGGCGGCCATCGCCGGTGCCAGCACCGAGCCGGGCAACGCGCCGCTGGTATGCACCAGTGCCTGCCCGCTGTACAGATGCAGGTCCGCGGCGGCAGCGGCGATGGCGTCGTCGGGCACGGTCAGGAAGATCAGCTCGGCTTCATCGAGCACGCTCTGGCCATCGGCGAAGCCGCGCGCGCCGGGCACAAGGTCACGGAAGCGCTGGCGGCGTTGCTCGTCGCGACTTGCCACAGCGGTGACGTCCCAGCCGGCGCGCGAGAACGCTACGCCGAGTGCCGTGCCCACGCGACCGGCGCCGACGAAGGCAATCCGCGGCCGCCCGTCTTCTGCGGTCGGCGCGTGGACGTGGCCGTCCCCACCGGCGGCGTGGTCGTGGGTGTGCTCGTCGGCGTGCCCGTGCATCACCGTCATTGTCGCTGTGGGCGGTTGCGGCGGTCGGGCCGGGGCGTATACTCGGTCGGTCGATTTAACGCGACCCGCGGCGGGCACTCCCGCCAGGTGCCGCCCAGCCCCGCCAAACGCTTGCGGGGACCAGGAGGCCTGGCGCCATGACTTCACCGGTCATCCTTCCCGATCCGTTCTCCGCGCGTGCAACGCTGCGCGTGGGCGACCATGCGTTCACCTATTACCGACTCGATCGAAGTGGCGCGACCGACCTTGCGCGCATGCCGATGACGGTCAAGGTGCTGCTCGAGAACACGCTCCGCAACGCGGGCCGCGGGCCTGTGCGCGAGCACGAGTGCACCACGCTTGCCGCGTGGCGGCCCAATGCCGCGATCGAGGCCGAGATCCCATTCATGCCGGCGCGCGTCCTGCTCCAGGACCTGACGGGCGTTCCGGCGATCGTCGATCTGGCGGCGATGCGCGATGCCATGGCGGAGATCGGCGGCGATCCCCAGAAGATCGAGCCGCTGGTGCCGGCGGATCTGGTCATCGACCACTCCGTCCAGGTCGATCGATTCCGTGGACCGGACGCGTTCGCATTCAACGTCAGCCGCGAGTACGAGCGCAACGGGGAACGCTACGAGCTGCTGCGCTGGGCCCAGACGTCGTTCAATGGCCTGAGCGTCGTCCCGCCGGGCACGGGCATCGTCCACCAGGTCAACCTCGAGTTCCTGGCGCAGGTCGTGGTCGCGCGCGAGGACGAGTCCGGAGAGACGGTTGCGTTTCCCGACACGCTCGTTGGCACCGACTCCCATACCACGATGGTCAACGGCCTGGGCGTGCTCGGCTATGGCGTCGGTGGCATCGAGGCCGAGGCCGTCCTGCTAGGCCAGCCGCTGTACCAGCCCATGCCGCGCGTCGTCGGCGTGCGCCTCTTCGGCGACCTGCCGCGTGGCTCGACCGCAACCGACCTCGTGCTCGTGATCTCGAACATGCTGCGCGCTCATGGCGTCGTCGGCTCGTTCGTCGAGTTCGCGGGCGACGGCCTGGCATCGCTGTCACTGGCCGACCGCGCGACGATCTCCAACATGTCGCCCGAGTACGGCGCGACGGCGGCGCTCTTCCCGATCGACGACGAGACGCTGGCCTACCTGCGCCAGACCGGCCGGCCGGATGATCACGTGGCCCGCGTCGAGGCGTACGCCAAGACAAACGCCTTCTGGCGCGAGCCAGGCGCCGGGCCCGAGTTCGACGAGGCGCTCGAGCTGGACCTTTCGACCATCGAGCCGACGGTTGCCGGCCCGCGCCGTCCCCAGGACAAAGTCCGCCTGCCCGACCTGATCGAGAACTTCCACACCGCCTTCCCGCGGACGTCGGATCGCAACCCGGTCGAGATCGCGGCGGCCGATGGCCGACCGGCAGCGACGATCGACCATGGCTCGGTAGCCATCGCGGCGATCACCAGCTGCACCAACACCAGCAATCCGTCGGTCATGATCGGCGCCGGGCTCCTGGCGCGAAACGCCATCGCGCGCGGCCTGACCGTCGGGCCGACGGTCAAAACGTCGCTCGCGCCGGGGTCGCGCGCAGTGACGGAGTACTACAAGGCGGCGGGCCTGCTCGAGCCACTCGAGCAGCTCGGCTTCGGCGTCGTCGGCTACGGCTGCACCACGTGCATCGGCAACTCCGGCCCGCTCGACGCGCCCGTTGCGGAGGCGGTCGAGGCCAATGAGCTCGTGGTCGCGGCCGTCCTCTCTGGCAACCGCAACTTCGAGGGGCGCATCCATCCCCTGGCCCGGGCGTCATACCTGGCCTCGCCGCCGCTGGTCGTCGCCTTCGCACTTGCCGGCACGGTCGAGATCGACCTCCTGTCCGAGCCGCTGGGTAATGACCGCGACGGCCAACCGGTATTTCTTTCGGACATCTGGCCGAGTCCAGAGGAGGTTCGCGACACGATCGCCAAGGCCGTCTCGCCCGAGATCTTCAAGCGCATCTACGGCGAGGTCTTCGACGGTGACGAGCAGTGGCGCAGCTTGCCGGTCCCGGTCGGCAGCAGCCGGTATTCCTGGGATCCGTCATCGACCTACGTTGCCCGGCCACCATTCCTGGACGGAATGGGGCGCGAGCCCGCACCGCTCACGGACATCGAGGGGGCGCGGGTGCTGGCGCTACTTGGCGACTCGGTCACGACAGATCACATCTCGCCGGCCGGATCAATCCCTGTGTGGAGCCCGGCCGGCCAGTGGCTCCAGGAGCACGGCGTGACGCCGCTCGAGTTCAACAGCTACGGCGCGCGGCGCGGCCATCACGAGGTGATGATGCGCGGCACCTTCGGCAACATCCGGTTGCGCAACGGCCTGACCGAGAAGGAGGGTCCGTACACGACCCACCAGCCCAGTGGCGACGAGATGTTCATCTATGACGCGGCGTTGCGCTATGCCGCGGACAACGTCCCGCTGCTCGTCATCTGCGGCCGCGAGTACGGAAGCGGCTCGTCACGCGACTGGGCCGCCAAGGGCACGCGCCTGCTCGGCGTCCGTGCCGTGCTGGCGGAGAGCTACGAGCGCATCCACCGCTCGAACCTGGTGGGCATGGGCGTCCTGCCACTCCAGTTCCAGCCCGGTCAGAGCGCGGCCTCGCTGGGCCTGACCGGGCGCGAGCAGTTCGACGTTCTCGGCCTGGCGCAGGGGCTGAGCCAGCGCCAGACAGTCACCCTGCGAGTACGCGACGAGAGCGGTGAGCGGCGCATCGAGGTCATCGCTCGCCTGGACGGCCCGGTCGAGCTCGAATACTTCCGCCAGGGCGGCATCATGCCCGCCGTGATCCGCCGCCTCGCCGACGCCTGACCGCCGCCCGGGGTCGCCTAGACGCGGCCGCCCACTGGGAGGAACGGCAGCGGCGGTGGATACAGGCTGGGGAAGCGCATGTGGACCTGCGACGTGTCCGCGGCCGCATCGAGCGTGGCCAGCAACTGGCGAGTGCCACCCATGGCGAATTGGTTGGCGGAGTAGTAGTCGGCCACCCCCTGCCAGAAGCGCTCAGCGCCCACGTCCGATCGATAGTCGAGCAGGTAAGCGTCGCCCTGCACGTAGATCACCCACGGGTAGCACTCGCCCAGGTCGTAGATCGTCGCGTCGAGCTTCCCCGGAACGCACTGCGAGCGCACGAAGCGGTTGATCAGGTCGCGTGAGATGAAGTCGGTCAGCGCCTCGTCGGCAAAGGGCTCGCGCGCCTGGTCGTTGCCGACAACCGAATAGAACCACTGGTGGCCCGTTTCGTGGGCGGTCATCCACGGCAGCAGGCGGCGCGGCGCGTTGTCGGGCAGCCAGAAGAGCATCGGCGATTCGAGCGGCGCCCACGGACCGACCTCGCCGATCGTCAGCGTGTCGTACGGATACGGCCCGATGCGCCGGCTGAACTCGCGGAACGCGCGCTCGGTGATGTCGAGCACTTCCGTTGCTGCCAAGCGCTGATGGCGAAACTCGATGCGCGTGCCGAGCACAGTCCGTTCAGCCGTTCGATAGCCGGCGCTCGCGCTGAAGTTGAAGTCCCTCACGTTGCGCGCCTCGAACACGCGCGTCGCGCCGTCCGCCTGCATCTCCTCCCCTGTCGCGGCGAAGACGAGCGCGGGATCGGCGGTGATGGCCACTCGGACGAGCGGGCTCGACGCGGTGACGAACGGATCGCCCACGCTCGGCCGGTCGAACGGCGTGGTCCGTGTGAGCCACGGGATCCAGCGATACGCGGTGACGTAGCCCAATGTGCGAGCGAAGCCCCATTGGTCAGTGCCATCGGTCGGGCGCGTGTTCAGCCGGGCGTTGTAAGAGATCTCGACTGTCACCGTGCCGCCCGGCTCGAGAGGTGGATCGAGCGGCACGAGCAGCGACTGGTCGTCGACCGTGGCTTCGACGGCCGCGCCATTGACCAGCGTTTCGGTTACGTTGGCGCGGCCTGTCCGCAGCGTCGACAGGTTGAAGGCGAGTAGCGAGGTGGACCACGGCTTCGAGCCACGGATCGTGGCCACCGTGCGCACGTCGACATTGGCGCCATCGAAGGTGCCTTCGACCTCGTACGTCGCCTCGAGCCCGAGGCTGCTGACATCGCGAACCGGCTCGGCGGCAGCCGCCGGAGCCGGCACCGCAGCCAGCGCAGCCAGCATTAAGCCAATGACGTTCAGGACGAAGAAATGGTGGGCGATACTGGATTCGAACCAGTGACCCCTCGGATGTGAACCGAGTGCTCTAACCACTGAGCCAATCGCCCGGGAGAAGCCCCGCCGGGCTCGTCGCATTATCGCCGACGTCAGCGAATCAGCACCAGGCGGACGATGACGCCGAGCACGAGCAGCAGCACCAACGGCGCAAGGTCGAGCCCGCCCGTCGAGGGCAGGATGCGTCGGATCGGTGACAGCAGCGGCTCGGTCGTCTCGAACAGGAATCGCCCGATCGCACCTTCCATCCTCGGATTGATCCAGCTCAGCAGAACGCGTGCGATCACGAGCAGCCAGAGCACAGTGAAAAAGAGCTGGATGAAGACGAGCAGGAACTGTTGCACCGCAGCCGAGTATAGGTTCGGGTCAGTCGGGTGGCCGCTCGCCGAAGAGGACGCGCCCGAGCCGAACCACCGTCGCCCCCTCCTCCACCGCGATCTCGAAGTCGTCGCTCATGCCCATCGACAGCCCGGCGCCGATTGCCAGTTCGTTCGCCCGCAGACGCTCGCTCAGCTGCCGTAGTCGCACGAAGGTCGAGCGCGCCTCCGCCGGCGTCCCGACGAGCCGGCCGACGGTCATGAGACCCAGGATCTGCAGGCCCGGGACGGCGCAGAGAGTTGCTGCGGCAGCGGTCGCTGCGGCAGGAGAGAACCCGCCCTTAGCCGAGTCGTCATCGACGTTGACCTGCAAGTAGATCGGATAGGGCGACCGGCCGGCCTCGGCAGCGAGGCGACCGATGCGTTCGGCGAGCTCGACCGAATCGATCGACTGAGTCTGTTCGAACAGTGCGACGGCGCGCGCTGCCTTGTTGGATTGCAGGTGACCGATCAGATGCCAGCGCGCGCCCTCGAGCCCTGGCGCCTTCGCCTCCGCCTCCTGGACGCGGTTCTCGCCGAACACGGTGATCCCGGCGTTGATCGCGACCGCTAGGCGCTCCGCGGAAACGGTCTTGGAGACGGCGACGATCTCGACGTCGGCCGGGTCGCGCCCGACGCGCGCGCAAGCCGCGGCGATGCGCTCGTTGATCGTTCCGAGAGCGGCGCGAAGGCGCTCAGCCTCCCTCGCGGCGTGTGCCGCGTCGAGCTCTGTTATTCGGGTCGTCAGCGACCGCGGCGCAGGAACGCCGGGATGTCGAGGTCCTCGACCTCCTGCTGCGGCCCGCGCCGGATGTCCATGCCGTTGGTGCGCGGCTGGACGACGGCCGCGGCCGGCAGCTCCTCGCTCGAGATGTCCGGCATCGCGGACGGCTCGGGCGTGACCGGGATCGCTGCCGGCACGCGCTCCTCACGCTGCATCTCGCGATCGCGCGCGATGCGCAGCGCCGTGGCAACTTCGACCGAGCTGGCCACCTGCGTGCGCTGTGACTCGCGCCGACGCGATGCGTCGAAGCCGGTGGCGATGACGGTGATCGCCACCTCGTCGCCCATGCGCTCGTCGATGACCGTGCCGAAGATGATGTTGGCCTCCGGATCGGCGGTCTGCTTGATGATCTCGGCCGCCTCGTCGACCTCGAACAGGCTCAGCGTCGGACCACCGGTGATGTTGAACAGCACGCCCTGTGCGCCCGCGATGTTGACCTCGAGCAGCGGGCTGGCGATGGCCTCCTGGGCCGCCTCCGCCGCGCGCTTGTCACCGCTCGCGCGACCGATGCCCATCAGTGCCGAGCCGGCGTCCTTCATGACGGTCCGCACGTCGGCGAAGTCGAGGTTGATAAGGCCGGGCACGGTGATCAGGTCGCTGATGCCCTGCACGCCCTGGCGCAGCACGTCGTCGACGACGCGGAACGCGTCGATGATCGACGTCTCCTTCTGGACGACGTCCTTGAGCCGGTCGTTGGGGATCGTGATCAGCGTGTCGACCTTGTCGCGTAGCGCCTCGGTCGACTTCTCGGCGTTGAGCCGGCGCCGGGCGCCCTCGAAGTTGAAGGGCTTGGTCACGACGCCGATGGTCAGCGCGCCCAGGTCGCGCGCGATCTCGGCGATGACCGGCGCCGCACCCGAACCGGTGCCACCGCCCATGCCGGCGGTGATGAAGACCATGTCCGAGTCCTTGAGCGCCTCGTAGATCTTCTCGGCATCCTCTTCCGCGGCGCGCTGGCCGATGCCCGGATCGCCGCCCGCGCCGAGGCCACGCGTGATCTTGTCGCCGATGCGGATCTTGTGCGGAGCGTCCGACTGGAGAAGCGCCTGCGCATCCGTGTTGACGGAGATGAACTCGACGCCCATCAGCTCGGCCCGGATCATCCGATTGACGGCGTTGCTGCCACCACCGCCGACGCCGATCACCCGGATCAGCGCGAAGTTCTCCGAGTCGGACCTCAACGGCATTTCCTAACCCCTCTCAAGGTTTCGAACAAGTCATCAGGAGACCCGACGTGGGCGCCGACGTGGGTCCGTTGGTTGCGGGCGAGTATAGCCCCGGCCCCCGTGTCGGGACCGGTCCAACTTGGGTTCGCCGACCGCAAAATCGTCCTGATTCATCGCCACTGTGGACGGAATGTGGATAGTCGGGCTCAGCCCTTGACGAAGCTGAGGCTGACCCGGCGGGTGGCGTTGTCGGCGTTGGGGTCGAGCAGGGCGATGGACTGCCAGGTGCCGAGCTGCAGCTCGCCGCCCATGACCGGCACGGTCAGCGATGGCGACGCGAGAAGCGGCAGGACATGGTCCGCGCCGTGGCCGGCTGCGCCGTGGCGGTGACGCCAGCGGTCGTCGCGTGGCAGGAGTTGGTCGAGCGCCGCCATCGCGTCGATGTCGGAGCCGGCACCAAGCTCGATGACCACCACACCGGCCGTGGCGTGAGGAACGAAGACGTTCAGCAGCCCGTCACCCTCGCCGGCGACGAATGCGGCGCACTCACGTGAGATGTCAAACAGCCCACGGCCCGCGCCAGTGTGAACCGAGACGACTTGGTGTTTCATTGCCAAACTTCGGTGTGGCGATCGTTGGCCATTGTCGGCCGGCGACTAGGTCGCTGGTGGTGGGCGGCCTGAGCGTGGGAATGCATCAACTGCGACATTTGCGAGCAATTGAACTCGTCTAGCGGTTCCCTGGATGAGATTTGGCAAGAAAGCCTGGTGCCAGCGTAGGCGGCGCGGTGCCCGCCGTGCTAGGGGAGAAGGCCGCGCGCCCAGTCGCGCAGGCGGTTGGCCACGCTCGTCGCGGGCGCCGACTCGTAGCGCAGCGGCTCGAAGCCGTGGACCTGCTGGGCGCCCCAGATGAGGAGGCCGAGCGAAGTCGAGTAGGCCGGCGTCAGCAGGTGGTCGGTCAGGCCGCTGACACCTGACGGCCCGGCGATGCGGACCGGCATCTGGAGCACTTCACGACCGAGCCGGGCCGAGCCGGCCAGCTGGGCCGCGCCGCCGGTCAGCACCAGGCCCGCGGGCAGCATGCCCTTGTACCCGGCGTGCTCGATCTCCTCGCCGATCTTCTCGAAGACCTCGCGCATCCGCGCCTCGATGATGTCGGCCAGCTCGCGCCGCGAGGCGGTCGTCGCGTCGCCTTCGCCGATGCCCTCGACGTCGACCTCGTCCTCGCCGTCGACCGCGGTCGGATCGGCCGTGCCATGGCTGATCTTGAGCTCCTCGGCCGCGGCCAGGCTGGTCTTGAGCCCGATCGCCACGTCGTTGGTGACGTTGTTGCCACCCAGCGGCAGGACCGATGTGTGCAGCGGCGAGCCCTCCATGAACAGGGCGACGTCGATCGTGCCGCCGCCGAAGTCCGCGACACACACGCCGAGCTCCTTTTCCGTCTCGGTCAGCACAGCGTCCGCGGACGCGAGCGAGGCGCACACCAGCTCGTCGATGCGAATGTCGGCGCGCTGGACGCACTTGGACAGGTTCTGCACCGCGGTGGCCGAGGCATGGACGATGTGCGTCTCGACCTCGAGTCGCACCGCGCTCATGCCCAGCGGATCCTTGACGCCCTCCTGGCCGTCGACGACGAAGCCGCGCGGCAGCACGTGCAGGACCTCGCGGTTGCTCGGGATCGACACGGCGCGCGCGACCTCGGTCGCACGCTCGACGTCCTCGCGGGTCACCTCGCGTCGCGCGCCACTGACCGCCACTGCGCCACGCGAGTTCTGCGATCTCGACGTGGTTGCCACCCACGGCGACGATGGCCGACTCGATGCGGTAGCCAGACAGTCGCTCCGCCGCCTCGCGCGCGGCGCTGATCGAGCCGACCGTCTGCTCGATGTTGACGACCACGCCCTTCTTGAGCCCGGACGATGTCTGGGCGCCCTTGCCGATGACGGTCACGCCGCCGTCGCGCGACACCTCGCCGATGAGCGCCACCACCTTGTTCGTGCCCACGTCCAGGGCGACGAGGATCGCTTCCCTCTCCACGGCTACATTCTGGCCTAAGCGGACGGCTCAGGCGTCGGCGAGTCGCGCGGCGTCGGCGCGGCCGAGGGCAGGAACGTCCCGCAACGCTCCTCCTGGGGGGCGAGGTAGACCGTCTCGAGGCCGGTTTCCCCCTGCCCGAGCAGCGACCGCAGGCATTGGACCTGACGCGGCACGATGTCCGGAGGTCGCAGCGTCGGCGTGTAGTGGCCGAACACCGCCCGCCACCGATGCGGCTCGGCCGTCATCACGAAGCCATCTTCGTCATCGATCGCCAGCTCGAGGGACGTCGCCGCCGAACCGATCCCCCCGGGCGTGAGGGCGGCGAGCTGGAGCAGCGCCGAGAGATCCGTCGGGTCGAGTGCCTGGCCGACCTCGACGGGCGTCGCCCATTCGGCCCGCCGGTCGTCGATCATCGGCACTGCCAGCGTCGCGACGTCCGCCTCGTCGATCGCGGCGAGGACGACACCGTTGGCATCCACGGCGTAGCTCTCATCTTCACGACGCAGGACGAGGACCGGCGGACGCTCGGCGATGGTTACAAGCACGCGATTCGGGAGCACGGTGCGTACCTGCGCAGCGGCAATGCCCGGGAAGTCCAGGAGTGTCCGGCGAGCCTGTTCGGCGGGCAGCTCGAAGACGTTTGGATGGTCGTCCGGGGCGAGGTGAACCGCGGCGAGCATCTCGTCCACGTTGGCGTAGCGGACGTCGGCGCTGATCTCGACCTGGGCGAGCTCAAAGCGCTCGCTCGTCAACAGGAAGTACATCGCGCCGCCGGTCACGATCATCAGCACCAAGCCGAAGACCCGGGCCAGCGTGACCAGCCCGACAGCCCGGCCGACGATCCCCCGTGGTGCGCTGCCGCGCCGTCCGTTTGGGCGCGCGCCGGGACGCGGACGAAGGCTCAGGGCAGGTCGGCGCGCGTCAACACGCGCGATGGTCGCGTTGTGGCACGCGTCAGCGCGAGCTCGACGATGCGCTCGCAGATGTCCGCGAACTCATAGCCACCGGCGCGGCACAGCACCGGGAAGAGGCTGATCGGCGTGAAGCCCGGGATGGTGTTGATCTCGTTCAGGTACAGCTCGTCGGTCGCGCGATCGAGCATGAAGTCGACGCGCGCGAAGCCAGTGCAGCCGATTGCCAGGTAAGCCTGGCGAGCGATGGCATGGATGCGCTCGCGCACTGCGGGCGTCACGTCGGCCGAGTCGGTCGTTCGCGACACGCCTTCCTCGTACTTGGCGACGTAGTCGTAGAACTCGCGCCCCGGGAAGATCTCGCCCGGGCCGTAGCTCTCGAGATCGTCGGCCGAGTTGCCGACGACGGACATCTCGAGCTCGCGCGGGTGGTCGAGGTAGGCCTCGACAATGACCGTGTCGTCGTAGCCCAGCGCGTCGACCACGGCACCGCCGGCGTACTCGGGATCGTCCGGGTGGTGGACGATGGCGATGCCGACCGACGAACCGAG
The DNA here is from genome assembly GCA_963706095.1 of uncultured Chloroflexia bacterium. Lineage (GTDB taxonomy): Bacteria > Chloroflexota > Limnocylindria > Limnocylindrales > CSP1-4 > JALYGJ01. The sequence continues at coordinate 2,757,188 of OY970149.1, read as the reverse complement.
GCGCGATGGCTTGACGATTACCCGCTGGTCGGGCAGGCCATGGGCAAAGTTGGCGATGCGCCGCTGCGCCATCTGCGGGTCGTTCGCCCACTGCGGCGCGCTTATCTCGATCCACGGCACGATGGGCATCCCGAGGCCAATGGCCAGCCGCTTGAAGAGCGCCTTGTCCATGCCAACCGCCGATGCGGCGACGCCGGCGCCGGTGTACGCCAGACCGGCCGACTCGCACAGCGCCTGGGCGACGCCGTCCTCGCCGAACGGGCCATGGAGCGCGATGAAGACGACCGGTCGTGGCTCGGCCGCGGCAATCTGCTGGAGGGCCTGGGCGGGCGCCAGCGGGCCGTGGGCGCCTAGGGCTCGCGGATCGTCGAAAGCGGTGCGCGCGAGGCCCTTGTCCAGCGCCGCCGCGGGCAGCCGCCACCACTCGCCGTCGAGCGTGATCAGCCAGCCCCTGACGTCGTGGCCGCGCTCGGCCAGGGCGGCGGCGATGGCCCGGCCGGACACCAGCGATACGTCGTGTTCCGCCGACGGACCGCCGAGCAGCAATGCGATGGACTGCCGATTCACGGCGCTTCGTTCTCCCAGCCCGACCAATCTCCCGCGAACACGATCTCGAAGACGAGCTCGATGCCCGTTTCGCTACGGACACGCTCACGAACCGTCTCGCCAAGGAGCCTTACGTCAGCGGCCGTCCCCTGTTGATCGTTGACGATGAAGTTGGCGTGCTTGTCGCTGACCGCGGCGCCACCGATGCGCAGGCCCTTCATGCCCAGGCGATCGATGACCCCGCCCGCCGAGTCGTCCACAGGATTGCGGAAGACGCTGCCCGCCGAGGGCAGGCCAAGCGGTTGATGCTGCTGGCGCCACCGGCGGATCTCGTCGAGGCGCTCGGTCACGACCTGTGCGTCCGCGAGCTCGAGGTCAAAGGTCGCCCAGGTGACGACGTCGGGTGCGGTCGCCGAGGCGTGCTTGAGAACGCTGTCGCGGTAGGCCAGCTGGAGAGCCTGCCGGTCGAGCGTCTGCTCGCTCCCGTCGGCGACCATGACGCCCGCTTCCACGATGACCGCATTGACGTCCGACTCGTGCGCACCGGCGTTGGCCCACACCGCACCGCCGACCGTCCCCGGGATGGCCAGCCCGAATTCCAGCCCGGACAGGCCCCCATCGCGGCACAGCGTCGCCGCCTTGGCCATCGGCAGGCCGGTGTCGGCTGTCAGGCGCGTGCCCTCGAAACGGACCTGCTGGGCACGGTTCTGGATCACGAGCCCGCGGATGCCCTTGTCGCTGATGACCAGGTCCGAGCCGCGGCCGATCATGAAGTAGGGCAGCTCGCGCGATCGCGCGAAGCGGACGATGGCGCGCAGCTCGAAGAGGTTGTGGATCTCGGCGAAGAGGTCGGCCGGGCCGCCGACGCGCATCGTCGTGAAGCGTGCCAGTGGCTCGTGGCGCGATGTCTTGACGCCGATGCGGCGCTGGATGTCCGTGCCGAGTCGGACGAGATCCTCCTCGGTCAGCTGCGGTTGCGTGGCCTGGGCGCTGCTCACCGGCTCGCTGCGCTGGCGCGGGACATGCGCTCGATCTTCTCCGGCGCCGGCAGCGTCGCGCGCTCGGCCATGGCCAGGATCAGCTCGGCGACGGCGTCTGCCGCGCCGGGCCGGCCGAAGCCGCGTGCCGCGCTGCGCATCGTCGCCAGCGCGGGCAGGTCATGAAGAAGCTCCCCCGCCTCGACGAGCGATGCGGCATCGAAGTCCTCGTCGGCGACGATGCGCACCGCTCCCGCCGCGGCCAGCGCGCGGGCGTTGGCGATCTGGTGTGCTGACGCGTGGGGATATGGCACTACGACCATGGGCAGGCCGAGCGCACTGGCCTCGGCGAGCGTCGACGAGCCGGCGCGGCCGACGAGCAGGTCCGAGGCGACGAGGGCGTCGGTCATCTCCGTCTTCAGGAATGGGAAGGGCCGATACCGGCTGCGCCGCTCAGAGGGCAGCGACTCGCGCCGCTTGAGCGCCTCGGCGTAGGCCGGCTCGCCGGTCATGTGGATGACGCTGATGCGCTCGACCAGCGCCGGTAGCGCCTCGTGCACGGCGCGGTTCAGAGCCGCACCTGTTGCGAGCCCCCGAACACGAAAAGCACCGGTGTGTCCGCCTCGAGCTTGAGTGCCACGCGGGCCGCGGCCCGCTCGCGGCCCGCGAACGAGCGGATCGGCGTGCCCGTGACGTAGCACTGGCCGGGCAGGCGCTTGCACGTCTCGGCGAAGCTGACGGCCAGCAGGCTGGCAAGTCGCGCCATGGCACGGACCGACCGGCCGGCGACGAGGTTGCCCTCCCACATGACGCTGGGCACGGCCAGAGTCGCCGCGGCGGCTACGACCGGCATGGCCAGGTAGCCGCCGGTCGTGAAGACCACGTCCGGCCGGCGGCGCAGAACCTTGGCGACCGAGATCGGATACGAAGCGCCCAGTCGAACCGGATCGATCACGGTGTGGACCGACATGTCGACCGTACGCAGGGAGCGCACCGGCAGCAGGTCGAGCGGATAGCCCTCGGCGGGAACGATGCTCGCTTCCAGGCCGCGATGACCGCCGACCCAGCGGATCTCGGCGTCAGGTACCCGCGCGCGCAGGGACCGACACACGGCCAGCGCCGGGTACACGTGGCCGCCGGTACCACCGGCGGCGATCAGGATCCGCATCGTTGAAAGTTCCTCGGGGAAGCGTCTCGCGGGAGATCGAGAGGAGGATACCGACCGCGGCGAAGCTCACCAGCAGCGACGAGCCGCCGTCGGACAGGAATGGGAGCGTGATCCCGGTCACGGGCAGGAGCACGACGACGACCGCGATGTTGATGAAGGCCTGGAACGTCAACCAGGCCGTGATGCCCACAGCAAGGAGGGCACCGAACGTGTCCGGTGCGCCGAGCGCGACGCGGATGCCGCGATAGGCGAACAGGAGGTAGAGGCAGATCACGCCGGCGGCGCCAAGGAAGCCCAGCTCCTGGCCGACCAGCGCGAAGACGAAGTCGTTGTGGGCCTGTGGCAGGTGCAGCGAATCGGGCTGGCCGCCCTGGCCCAGGCCGATGCCTAACGGGCCTCCAAGACCCAGCGCAAGGAGACCCTGGACGGACTGGAAGCCGGCGCCATCGGCGTGAGCCCACGGGTCGAGGAACACGTTGACGCGTTCCATCTGGTACGGGATCTGGGTCACGGCCACGGCGACGACGGCAAGGCCGGCGGGGACGATGGCAATCAGCTGGAGCATGCTGCCGCCGGCAACGAAGAACATCGTCAGGCCGGTAAGCATCAGCACGCCAGTGGTCCCGAGATCTGGCTCGAGCATCACCAGGCCGCCGACCAGGCCGAGGATGACGAGGAAGGGCAGCAAGCCGTGCGCGAACGAGCCGACCTTGGTCCCCTTGCGCGTCAGCCACAGCGCCAGGTACACGACCAGCGCCAGTTTCATGAGCTCGGCCGGATGCATCGCCGGCAGCGGCCCGAGCTTCAGCCAGCGTGCTGAGTCGTTGATGACCTGGGGCTGTATTGGACCCATTGCCGGCAGCAGCACGAGCACGAGCAGCGCCAGCGCAATGGCGAACCCGGCGACTGCGGCGACGCGCCAGTGCCGGTAGTCGATGCGCATGACAACGAGCATGGTCAGGACGCCGAGGACGCCCCAGATCGCCTGGGGGCCGACCTCGCTCAGGGGATCGCCCTGCAGCAGGGCATCGACCCCGGAGCTTGAATACACCATTAGCAGGCCGAGCGCGGCGAGCGCGGTGATGCTGAACATCAGGACGTAATCAGCCTCGTGGCGCTCGCGCTGCGGTCCGCGCAGGATCGGCGCCGCGGCCGGCCCGCGTTGTGTTGCCGTAGCGCCGTGGCGCCGCTTCGTCTGTTTGGCGCGGCCCATCATGCGCCGGTCCCCTCCCCGACACGCTCCATAGCCAACGAGCGCACCTCGGCCTTGAACGCGTCACCGCGCGCGGCGTAGTCGACGAACATGTCGAAGCTGGCCGCGGCCGGGCTGAGCAGCACCACGCCGCCGCCGAGCTCGCGCGCGATCGCATCGGCGCGGCGGACGGCGGTCGACAGGTCAGCGGCTCGCTCGAGCCGCGCCGCGCCGGCAGCTGCGAAGGCCGCCTGGAACTCGTCCGCGGTCTCGCCGACGAGCACCACGGCGGCGGCGGACGTTGCGACCTCAGCGGCCAACGCATCGATTGCCACGTTCTTGGAGCGGCCGCCGCTGATCAGCACGATTGGTGGCCGGAACGAACGCAGCGCCGCGATCACCGCGTCGGGCTGCGTGCCCTGCGAGTCATTTACGAAGAGCACGCCGTCGATCTCGGCCACGGTCTCGAGGCGATGTTCGACGCCCGTGAAACTGGCAACGGCGCGCCTGATGGCGTCGGGCGAGACGCCGAAGAGCAGTCCAACGGCCAGCGCTGCCAGGACATTGCTGGTGTTGTGGTCGCCCGGAATCTGGACCTCGTCGAGCGGCATGATCCGGCCGCCCGGTCCGGTCATCGCCTCGCCTGCGCCCGACAGGAGGGCCACGTGGTCCGCGACCGCCCAGCGGTCGCGGATGCCCACGCCACCGGGAGCGGGATCGCCACGCCGGTACGTCACCACCGGGGCGGCGGTCGCAGCCGCATACGCGCTGCTGACCGGATCCTCGGCATTGAGCACGACGCGGCCGTCCACGGGCGCGAGCTCGGCCAGGCGGCGCTTGACTGCGCGGTACGCCTCGACCGTGCCGTGGCGGTCCAGGTGGTCGCTCGTCACGTGCGTGTACACGGCCACGTCCGTGCCCTGCGAGAGCGTGGGCAGCTGCAGCTCCGATAGCTCGACGACGACGCGGTGCGCCGCGGTCAGCTCGGGCAGACACTCGACGAGCGGTATCCCGATGTTGCCGCCGAGGACGACCGGGGCGGATCCGGCGCCGAGCACCGCGGCGATGAGCGACGAGGTCGTGGTCTTGCCCTTCGTCCCGGTGACGCCGATGGTCGTGGCCGGGCAGAGGCGCAGGAACAGGTCGACCTCGCTTACGATCGGTACCTGGCCCCCGCGCTCGAGCTCGGCCAGCGCCTCGCGCAGCCGTGGCTCTGTGGTCGGGTAGCGGCTGTTTATCGAAGGCGAGGTCGCCACCAGCGACTGGTCCGCCAGCACATCTCGTGGATCCACGTCCGGGCCGAGCAGTTCGCGCGCGCCGGTTTCCGCGATCTGTTCCAGCTCCCGCGCCAGGTCGGCGGCAGGCCTGCTGTCGTAGACCGTCACGTGCGCGCCGCGGCCGCTCAAAAAGCGCGTCAGCGCCACGCCGCTGCGCGCCAGACCCAGCACCGCGACGGGTTTGCCCGTGAACGAATCGAGCGACAGGCCCTCGAGGGCGATCGGGGCAACGGCATGGCCCACCGCAGTCACCCCACCGGCCTCAGGGTCGAGAAGTAGAAGGTCACGCCGAGCATTGCGGCGAGTGCGCCGATGATCCAGAAGCGCATCGTGATCTTCTCTTCGTCCCAGCCAGAGAGCTCGAAGTGATGATGCAGCGGGGCCATCTTGAAGATGCGCTTGTGGGTCATCTTGAAGTAGCCGATCTGCAGGATGTCTGACCCGACCTGCAGCACGAAGATGATGCCGATCAAGGGCAGCAACAGGATCTGTCCGGTGATCAGCGAGACCACGGCCAGCGTCGCGCCGATGCCCAGTGCGCCCGAATCGCCCATGAAGACCTGCGCCGGGTGGACGTTGAACCACAGGAAGCCGAGCAGGGCGCCGATGAGCAGCGCGCACAGGATGGCCAGGTTGGTCTGCCCGCCCAGCAGGGCGATGATCATGTACGCCACGAAGGCGAAGATCAGGGTGCCGCCGGCCAGACCGTCGAGGCCGTCGGTGAAGTTGACGCCGTTGGTCGTGGCCACGATCGCGAATGCCGCGAAGAGGATGTAGAACCACGGCTCGATCGCGACATCGCCCACGAACGGCACGGACAGCGCCGTGATGTCGTACGTGTCCTGGACCTGGTAGGCGATGAACAGGCTCGCCGCGATCTGCCACAGCAGCTTCTGGCGGATGCGGATGCCCTCGCCAGTCGTGGCGTTGAGGTAGTCGTCGAAGGTCCCCAGGCCGCCGATGAAGAGCAGCGTCAGGATCGGCGCGATGGTCTGCGGCCCCAGGAAGTTGCCGTCTCCGAGGAAGTGGAAGAGAACCGCCGCCACGCCGACGACGGACATCATCAGCACGCCGCCCATGGTTGGGGTGCCTTCCTTGACGTAGTGCGAGGTTGGCCCCTCGATGCGAATTCGCTTGCCAAAGCCGAGCCGCCGAAGGAAGACGATGAACGGCGGCATCAGGATGACCACCAGGGCAAACGTCAGGAGGATGCCCTGGACGATGGCGGCGGTGATGGTCACGCGACAGGCTCGGGCGTGGCAATCGTCCGCAGCTCATCGACGAGCAGGTCGAGCGCGACTCCGCGTGAGGCCTTGACGAGGACCGTGTCTCCGGGCCGGAGGATGTGGCGCAGGCCGCGCAGCGCGACCTCGCGATCGGTGGCGGTGTGGGTGTGGCCCGGGTCCATGCCGGCAGCTTCGGCCGCATCGGTATAGAGCTCGGCAACGCGCCCAACGCCCATCAGGATGTCGGCCGTCCGTCTGGCGTGCTCGGCAACGAGCCGATGGCTGGCAACGCTCTGGGGCCCGAGCTCGAGCATCTCGCCCAGCACGGCCACGTGACGTCCGGGCAGGCTGGCCAGCAGGTCGAGGGCGGCGATCATGGAATCGGGCGCGGCGTTGTAGGTGTCGTCGAGGATCAGCCACTCCCCGGCTTCGATGAGCGTCGAGCGGTGGGGCACGCTGAAGGGCCGCGCCAGTCCGGTCGCGATCGTCGCCAGATCGAGGCCCGCGACATGCCCGACCGCTGCCGCGGCCAGCGCGTTGTGAACCCCGTGTCGGCCGAGCGCGGGTAGGCGGACGTCGATCGCGCCACCTGCGAGGCGCAGCTCGAAAGCCATCCCCTGTGGACCGAGCGAGGTGACATGCTCGGCACGCACATCGGCGTGCTCGGCGAAGCCGTAGGTCAGGACGCGGACGCCGGTGGGTGCATGCTCGGACATGCGGACGACCCGCGGATCGTCGGCGTTGAGCACCGCCGTTCCACCGGCGGGCAGTGCCTCGACCAGCTCGCGCTTGCCGCGCTCGATTGCGTCGATCGAGCCCGCGCGCTCGAGGTGGGCACCGCGCACCGCCGTGACCACGCCGATGCTCGGCCTCGCCAGCTCGGCCAGCAGCCGGATATCACCGGGCTGGTACATGCCCATCTCGAGCACGGCGACGTCGTCGGTGGGCATGAGCCGCAACAGCGTCAGCGGCAGGCCTATCTCATTGTTCTCGTTGGCGGTGTTGCGCAACACCTGCCAGCGTTCCGTCATCAGCTCGGCGGTCTGCTCCTTGGTCGAAGTCTTGGCCAGCGATCCGGTCACGCCGACGACGAGCGGCTCGAACCGGTTGCGCCACGCCTCGGCGGCACGACGCAGAGCATCCAATCCGTCGCGCACGAGCACGACCGCGACGTCCGTGTCAGCCGGGACTTGCTCGAGCACGTCAGCTCGTGACACGACCAGCGCCGCCGCTCCGCGTCGCGCAGCGTCGTCGGCGAAGAGGTGGCCGTCGGTGCGCTCACCGGGGAGAGCGAAGAAGCAGCTCCCCGGCTCGACGCGGCGCGAATCCACGGCGCCGCCGCGGATCGGACGGCGCGTCGCGCGCAGCAGCTCGCCACCGACCGCCAGTGCGAGCGAATCGGAGTCGAAATGGGGACTGTCGAACGGGTACGCGGGGTCAGGCACGGCCGGCAATTCTCGCACGCGTATGCCTAGTGCCCGCCGCGTGACTGCGCCGCCGCTGAGCCGTCGGCGGGCTCGGCGGCTCCGACCTCGGGCTCGGTTTCGGGCTCTTCGGTCTGAGGATCGTGGCCCGGCAGCGGCTCGAGATCGAGCACCGAGATGGTGTCGAGGGCCACGCGCCGGAAGAGCTCGTTGGACGTCAGCTCGAGTGACATTCCCCAGCGCTTCTTGACGCGCGGCTCGGTCTCGTGGATGCGCACCAGGATGATCGCCTCGGGCCGCGTAGCGCCAACGAAGCCCACGAACGTGTGGTTGTAGACCTTGTCCATCCACGCGCCCGCGTCGTTGTCCCAGATCTGGGCCGTGCCGGTCTTGCCGCCAACGACGTAGCCGGGGATCTGGGTTTCGTCGGCGTAGTGCGGGCCCTCTTCGACGACGTGGACCATCAGGTCACGCAGCTGGTCGGACAGCTCGGGGGAGATCACCTGTACCTGCTCAGCAGTGGTCGCCTCCTCGTCGGCGGCGTAGAGGTGCGGGCGGACCAGCATTCCGCCGTTCGACATCGCCGCGAAGGCAGTGGCAAGCTGAAGCGGCGTCACCGCGACGCCCTGGCCGAAGGCACGGTTCACAAGATCGATGGCGAGCCAGCTGGTGTCCGCCGGATCGGCCACCAGTCCGCCCAGCTCGCCGCCGAGCTCGATGCCCGTCGGACTGCCGATGCCCAGGCGTTGCCACATGTCGTAAAGGACGGATGAGGCTGCCTCCACCGTTTCGCCAAGCGACAGCGCCACGAGTCCGGTGGCCACGTTTCTCGAATGGGCAATGGCATCTTCGAAGGTCATCTCGCCCATGCCCTTCTTATCGGAGTTACGGACCTTGACGTCACCGAATCTGAGTACGCGGGAGTCATCGACCGTGGTCTGCAGCTCGACCGCCCCACTCTCCAGGGCGGCGGCGGCGGTGAACATCTTCATTACCGAGCCCGGTTCGTAAACCTGGCTCGCGATCGGGTCGACGAACAGACCCGGCGACGTGTCGGCGACCGACCCGTACTGGTTGGCGTCGTAACCGGGCACGGATGCCCAGGCCAGGATGGCGCCCGTGTCCGGGTCCATCACGAGCCCGGTAACGCGCTGCGCCCGATCGGCCACCCAGGCGGCGTAGAGCTCGCGCTCGAGCCGCAGCTGAAGGCTGGCATCGATCGTCAGCTGGACCGTGCCCCCTTGCTGCGGTAGCTCGGCGTCGCCCGTCAGGCTGGCGGTCGCTCCGCCGGCGCCGGCAAGGAGGTCCTCGCTGGCCTGCTCGACGCCATATCGGCCGGCGCCGTCTTCGCTCACGAAGCCCAGCAGCTGGCTGGCCAGGGTCGTTCCCGGCGCGCCGCCGGCACTCGGATAGAAGCGCACGGCGTGGGGCTCGAGGGTGAGGTGATCGAGGCTGCCATCGGCCAGGGCAGCGCGAACGGCGTCGCTCTGTATCTCGGTCAGGCGGCGCTCGACCACCATGTAGGGCAGCTCGCTCGTGAAGCTGCGTTCCAGGTCCGCGGCGTCGGTCGAGCTGAGACCGAGGATCGTGGCCAATCGCGCCGCGTACTCGCTACCTCGCTCGTCTTGCGCCATCAGCTCCGGATAGGCACCGAGTAGGTCGCGGTAGGCAGTCGTCGCCAGCACGTTTCCGCTGCGATCGGTGATGTCGCCGCGCCGGACATCTGCGGTGGCCGGCTCGTCAACCTGGCCCTCGGCGGCGAGCCGCAGTCCAGGCCCCTCGCCGAGCTGCCAATAGGCCAGGCGGGCGCCCAATAGCGTGGCCATCAGGCCGAACGCCACGGCGAGCGCGATCAGCCGTAACCGGCTGTCAGTCCGACCGAGCATCGGTCAGCGCGCCGACAGCCGAACCCTGGATGAAAGCTGGTCGAGTCCGAGCTGCTGCGCACGCTCGACGACGGTCGGCTCAGCGCCCCAGCGCAGGACGCTCGTTTCCACCGTCCGGATCTGCCGGGCGAGATCGTCGCGCTGCGCGACGAGGAGGTCGGTCTCGTAGTTGGTAGCGGCCAGGTGGACGGTGTGGGCGAGATAGATCAGGCCGAACATGAAGGCCACGAGGACAACGCCGATCAGTGCCCGCACCGGGCTCGAGCTCCTTGCCGTTCGTTTGGCGCGAGAGACTCGGCGTCGTGGCGTGGCGGCGGACGGACGTGCGGCGGTGCGCCGTGTCGCGCCACGCGGCAGGGCCGCACGTGGCAGCGGTCGGGCGCCGCCCAGGACCGTCATCGCAGGTAGCCCCCGAAGGCCTGGCCGTAGCCGCGCGGCTCCTCGGCGTTGTCAGCGGAGAGCAACCCATCGCGCGGCTCGAGCTCGTTCGTCGCGTCTGCCGATTCATGCTCGGGCCGGCGCTCGCGAACCTCGTGTTGGCGCCGACCATATGAGCGACGCCGGCGGGACTGGTTGCGACGGCTCATTGCTGCCCTCCTCTCGGTCGATTACGCGGCCAGACGGCGACAGGTGCGCAGCAACGCGCTGCGCGATCGGGGATTGCGCTCGACTTCTGCCGGGCTCGGCCGGCGCGGCTGCGGGCCGACGGCGGCCAGTCGCGGTGAGCGGCCGCAAACACACACTGGCGACTCAGGCGGGCAGATGCAGCCGCGCCTCTCGGCCGCCATGAAGCGCTTGACGATGCGGTCTTCGAGCGAGTGGTAGCTGATGACCGCGAGCCGGCCGTCGGGGCGCAACGTCTCGACGGCCCCAGCGAGAGCCACGGGTAGCGTCTCGAGCTCGCGGTTCACGGCAATTCGAAGTGCCTGGAACACGCGCGTGGCGGGATGGACCCGGCGGCGCCCGCGAGGAGGCACGGGCGCCGCCCGGGTGACAATCTCGGCGAGCTGAGCCCCCGTCTCGATCGGCTTCTCGGCGCGCTCCCGGACGATGGCGCGGGCGATCCGGCGAGCATTCGGCTCCTCGCCAAAGCGTCGGAAGAGATCTCCCAGCAATCTCTCATCGAGCTCGTTGACGAGCTTGCTCGCCGGATCTCCGCGAGTGGTGTCGAAGCGCATGTCGAGCGGGCCGTCTGCTCGAAAGCTGAACGAGCGCTGTTCGTCGGCGAGCTGGTTGGAGCTCAAGCCAAGATCGAACAAGATGCCGTCTGCGGGCCTGAATCCGTCCGCGGCGGCAACATCCGCCAGGTCTTCGAAGTTGGACTGGCGCAGCGTTACCCGCTTGCCGTACTCCGCCAAGCGCTCGCGCGTCCTGGCGATGGCCGCCTGGTCGGCATCGAGACCGAGCAGGCGGCCATCAGGCGAATTGGCCTCCAGGATTCGTCGGGAGTGCCCTCCGCCGCCAACAGTCGCATCAATCTGGAAGCTGCCCGGTACGGGTGCGAGGGATTCCAATACCTCGTCAACCATCACGGGCAGGTGCCCTTCCTCCGTTTCGACTGCCATTTGCGACGGTCCCGACGGACCCTGAAGGCTCATTTGGTGCGCTAGATCCCGAGACCGGCGATGCGCTCGGCGAACACATCGGAGGACATGTCCTCACTCACGGCAGCCCACCGGCCGGGCTCCCAGAGCTCGATGTGATCGAGCGATCCGACCACCACCGCCTCCGTCTTCAAGCCGGCGAAGTCGCGCAGGGCGACGGGCAGAACCACGCGGCCCTGGGCGTCCAGCTCGACATCGAAAGCGCCGGAGAAGAGGAAGCGCGAGAAGGCTCGGGCTCCAGCGTCGGCATAGCGCTGCTCGCCGACACGATCGGCCAGTCGCTGCCATGCCTGGTTGGGGAAGATCGCCAGGCAGCTGTCCATCCAGCGGCTCACGTGAGCGCCCGGAGCGAGCTCCGGGCGGAAGCGAGCGGGCACGGCGATGCGGCCCTTGCCGTCGATCGCGTGCCGGAACTCGCCGGTGAACACACCACTACCTCTGATCTCGATTGCTCGTGGTCCGCCTCACCACTCGGGAGTGCGATTGCTTCCCCGCTGGCGTGCTCGGCCACTATCTTCCCCACTTTGACCCACTTTGGACCACTTCGCGGCATCATATGCTCATCTGGCCCCACGTCAAGCCCCAATTCCGCACGAATGCAGGGAAGCGCCGGGGCCGCGGCTGGGGCGTTGCCAGGCATTGCGCGCAGCGATCCAACGCACCGGTGGACCGCCTCTGCGGGTCCCGTCGGTGAGGCCACCCACCCGGCATGTGGGTCCACGCTCGCGGTCGGCTCATCTCCGAGCTCCCGGATCGTCACCTGGGCCGCGGTGCCGCGGCGAGGGGGTTTCGGCGGTCGGTTGGAACGCCTGCCGCAACTCCACCGCGCGGCGTGCCTACTAGGTCAGGGTCACGAACACCCAGTAACCCGCACCGATGCCCACCGCCACCGCGATGAGTACGAGCACGATCATCAGTCGCGGCGCTGGCGGGCTGTCGTCGGGCTCGGTCATCCGGCAGCTCCGCCGCCGATGACGGCCGACTTGGCGCGCTGGTACTCGTCGTAGGTGAGCGAGCCGCTGCGGTATAGATCGGACAACCGCTCGAGCTTGGACACCAGGTCTTCGTCGGAATCGGGAGCCACGCTGCCGGGCTGGATCGCGGCGGCCGACGCGGCCGTGCGGTTAGCCCGCTGCACGAGGTCGTTCAGGAGTCGGCGCCGCTGTCGCTTCAGCTCGTTGGCGTAGCGCGTCTCCCCTTCTGCGGCCGCATCGTGCACCGGGGTTCCAAAAACCTCGCCGGCAGCGCTCGTCGGCCGCCTGGTGCGACGCGGCCCACGATCCGGCAGCAGGGCCACCAAAGGAAAGGCACCCATCAGCACGAATAGAACGCCCGGGATGAGCCAGCCCCAGACGATGCCAGGCTCGTCACCTGGCGGGTCGAACGCGTACTCGAGGAAGTTCCAGCCGAGGCTTATGAACAGCACCGGCCACGCGAGCAGGACGATCGCGCCCCATCTGCCCCCAAGTGCGACGCCCTTGATACCGGCCAGCGCGGCCGACCCCAGGCCGAGGAAGATCGACAGCGGAATGAGCAGCGCGACGCCATCGGGACAATGGACGTCGATGACGTACGGGCCGCCCTCGGCGCAATAGCCGCCGACGTCCATCACCGAGCGCATCCCCAGCCACAGGATGGTCAGCGCAGCCGCCAGCCCGACGACGCCGACGAGGTACAGGATGAGGTCGCCGGCGTCCCACCGACGGCGCGTCCCGTAGTCAATGGCCACGCGGCCGATGGTAATGAGGCGTGTGAGCGCGGGAAGTCCGCCCGGGCTACCGGTACCACTGGTACTGCTGGCGCCTTGTACGCGCCGGTGCCGCTGACTACGGTCGCCGCCATGGCCCTGATGCAGCGCCCATTCGGCGCGCCACGTCCCGTGCCCGACGCGCAGGCGGCGCCGCTTCGTCGATGCACTTTTAGGCGCGTCACGGCGGTTCAGGCCACGCCGCGCGACCTGCCCGTTTACGAGGTCGCGTGCATGTTCCCCGACCGGCGCAAGGCCGTGCCGATGGGTGACATCGAGGCGGCGCGGCCGGTCTGCGGGTCGTGCACCTTTCAGGGCATCTTCCGCGCCGACTCGGACTGACGTTCCCGCCCTCGAAGCGCGCGTCCCTGCAGCAGGAGCGCGCGGCTGCGCATTGGCCGGTGGTACGGTGAGCCAGCGAGATGACCTGTAAGCCGAGTTCTGTCCCGATCATGACGATCGGGGACGATCATCCATCTACGACGGCGGTTGCCCGCCGCCTCTAGCGGCCGACCCGAGAGCGAAGCGACGCCGCTCCCGCCGAGCTTGCGCCCGACTGCTCTCCTATTTGGCCTTGCTCCGGGTAGAGCTTGCCCGTTTCACCCATACAAGTCGGTTGCCCGACTGCTGGCTCGTCTCTGTGGCGCTGGTCCTCGCCTCTCGGCGGACGGGTGTTACCCGCTACCCTGCGTCGCGGAGCTCGGACTTTCCTCGTGTCAATTCACGGCTTTCGCCGATGGGACACGCGACCGTCCGGTCATCTCGCTGGCCGGGCGATTCTACCCGATTAGAACGGGCGATCGATTCTCAGGCGCCAATCGTTGCAGCTCATCGGGTTGCCCGGCGGATACTCGAAGTCGAATGCGCCGAGGAGCTCGAAGCCCAGCTTGCGGCATACGGCGTTCGAAGGCCCGTTGTCGACACCAGGGAAGGCGTGAACGAACCGGCGCGTGCCGTCGGCGCGCAGGACCTCAAGCAACAGCTGCATGGCGGCCGTCGCCAGTCCCCTGCCCTGGAATTCCGGGCGGACGCCCCACCCAGTCTCCCAGACGGTCTCGTCGCGCCACTCCTTGTCCCAGTAGCCGACATACCCGACACCCCGCTCTTCGCCCTCAACGCGAATGCGAAGCTGGCGCGGATCCTTCTCGTAGCGTGCCTGACGCTCGTCGAGCTTCTCCTCGCTCTCCGGACCGCCCAGGTGCGCGGTCATCACCGGGTCGCCGAGCAAAGCGCCGAGGAGCTCGCGGTCCTCTGCCGTCCACGGCTCTATCCAGATACGGCCCATGTCAGAACTCCACGAAGTGCATGAAATGGCGTTCCAGCGGCGGGTTGGCAGTGCGCACAACGGCCCAGCCATGTTGCGGATCCTCGGTCGATGTTTCCTCGACGGTCCATTCAAGGTTGGTGCGGAAGAAGTCGATCGCCTTGGCGATGGAGGGTAGATGCAGATCGTCCACAAAGATGACCCCGCCAGGGCGCACCAACCGGCCCAGGTAGACGAGGTCGACAAATACCCAATCGAAGAAATGGCTGCCGTCAACGAAGGCCAGGTCGAACCGACGAGCTTGATCAAGAAGCTGCGGCAGGACCAGCTCTGACGGCTCGCGCCTGAGCTCGACCAGGTCGGCCACGCCGGCCTCCTCCAGTAGCCGCAGACCGGTGTCGTCGAAGCGGGTCGTCTGGTGCGGATCCATCGCCAGGTGCCGACCGCCACCCTGCGTGGCGAGGCCGGCGCAGATGTAAAGGGCCGATACCCCGTAGCCCAACCCGATCTCGATCGTGTCCCGGGCCTTCTCGTGGACGACCACGTCGCGCAGCCGTTCCCCTTCCGACGGCGGAATGCTCACCGGGTAAAACTCGTTCGACGCGGCTACTCGATCCAGTGCGGCCTGCAGCTGCTCATCCACGGTTGCGTCCGTCACGCGGCGCCGCGCGCCTCGGCGGCAGCCGCAGCGCGCGGGTCATCAAGGGCGAGGTTGGCCATCGCATCGGCCGCCCGGTTGTTCTCGCGTCGTTCATGGCGAATCGACCATCGATCGAGCTGTCGGAGCAGCTCGTGCGATCGGACCACGAGCGGCTTGATGCCGGGGTGCTTGACCTTCCAGCGGCCGGAAAGCTGCTCTACGATCAGCTTCGAGTCGAGAACCAGCTCCGCCTCGCGTGCGCCGAGCTCGAGCGCCTTCTCGAGGGCCAGGATGACGCCCATGTACTCGGCGTAGTTGTTGGTCCGGACGCCGAGCGGGCGGGCGATCACGGCGACGGGCGTAGCGTCGGGATGCTTCGCATCGGGCCGCGTCGCGTCGATGATCACCGCACCGGCCGACGCTGGACCGGGATTGCCGCGCGCCGCGCCGTCGGCGCGGATCAGGACGCGCTCTATCAGCGCGGCCGCTCCACCACCGCGCTCGAGACCTCGAGGATGGCGCGAGTGATGTTGATGCCGCGCGGGCAGGCCTCGACGCAGTTGAAGATCGTGCGGCAGCGCCAAACCCCGTCCTGATCAGCAAGTATCTCGAGGCGTTCCTCGGCGTGGTCGTCGCGCGAGTCGAAGATGAAGCGGTGGGCGTTGACGATCGCCGCCGGCCCGACATACGACTTTTGCGCCCAGAACGATGGGCAGGACGAAGTACACGCCGCGCACAGGATGCACTTGGTCGTGTCGTCGTAGCGCTCGCGGTCTGACTGTGTCTGGAGACGCTCGGCGTCCGCCGGCGGCTCGTCGGTCGCCACCAGGTAGGGCATCACGCTGCGGTACTTGGCGAAGAAGTCGTCCATGTCGACGACGAGGTCCTTGATCACCGGCAGGCCCGGCAGCGGCGCCACGGAGATCCTGCTGCCGAGCTGATCGACGCGGATCTTGCACGCGAGGCGGTTGCGGCCGTTGATCAGCATCGCGTCCGAGCCGCACACGCCGTGGGCGCACGAGCGGCGGAACGTCAGCGTGCCGTCGGACTCCCACTTGATGCGGTGCAGCAGGTCGAGCACGCGGTCCATCGGCTCGGACTGGACGCTGTAGCGCTCCCAGTGCGGCTTGGCGTCACGCTCGGGGTCGTAACGCAGGACTCGCAGATCTACTTGCATACGCTGTCGATGGTACCCAGCGCCGCGTTCAGTAGGTGCGCGGCTTGGGCTGGAACTTGGTGATCGTGACCGGCTTGTAGCGCACGTCGGGGCCGCCTTCGGCCTTGAATGCGAGCGAGTGCTTCAGCCAGTCGGTGTCGTTGCGCTCCGGGAAGTCCTCGCGGTAATGGCCGCCGCGGCTCTCCTCGCGCGCCAGCGCGGCCGCGACCGTGGCCTCGGCACAGTCGAGCAGGTAGCCCACCTCGCGCGCCTCGAGCAGGTCCGTGTTGAACACCCGGCCCGTGTCACGCACCGCGACGTCGGAGTAGCGGGCGCGCAGCTCGCGGAGCTTGTGGGTCATCTGCTCTAGCGTTTCTCGCGTCCGGAACACTCCGCAGTCGTCCATCATCGCGTCGGCCAGCTCGATGCGGATCTTCTGGGCGTTCTCGCCGCGGCCGCGCGTGCGCATTCCCTCGAGCTCCGCCTCGACCTCGAGGTGCGCGCCGGCGGGCAAGGCGGGCAGCTCGCCGCCGGCGGCCCTGACGTCGGCGGCCATCGAGCGGCCGGCGCGCCTGCCGAAAACCAGGATGTCGAGCAATGAGTTCGTGCCCAGCCGATTTGCGCCGTGGACGGACACACAGGCGCACTCCCCCGCCGCGTACAGCCCGGGCAACACGTTGTTGTTCTCGTCGATGACAACGCGCGCGTCGGTGTCGGTCGGGATGCCGCCCATGGCGTAGTGGGCGGTGGGCTGGATTGGCACCGGCTGGGTAATCGGCTCGATGCCCTGGTACACCCGGGCGAACTCGGTGATGTCGGGCAGCTTGGTGTCGATGACCTCCTTGCCAAGGTGGGTCAGATCGAGGTGGACGTAGTCCTTGCCCTCGATACCGCGGCCCTCGCGCACCTCCATGTAGATCGCGCGGCTGACCATGTCGCGTGGCGCGAGGTCTAGCAGCGTCGGCGCGTAGCGCTCCATGAACCGTTCACCCGCGTCGTTGCGCAGGATGCCGCCCTCGCCGCGGGCCGCCTCGGAGAGCAGGATGCCGATGCCGACGATGCCCGTTGGATGGAATTGGTAGAACTCCATGTCCTCGAGCGGGATGCCGCGGCGGTAAGCCAGGGCGACGCCATCTCCGGTCAGCGAGAAGGCGTTGGATGTGATGCGGAACATCCGCCCGAAGCCGCCCGTGGCGAACATCACGGCCGCGGCGCGGAAGACGTGCAGCTCGCCGTCGGCGATGCGGTAGCCGACCACGCCCCGGGTCAGGCCGTTCTCGATGAGCACGTCGACGACGTGGTACTCGTCGAAGAACTCGACGCCATGGCGGATGCATTGCTGGTACAGCGTCTGCAGGATCATGTGGCCGGTTCGGTCGGCCGCGAAGCATGCCCGGCGCACCGGCGCCTCGCCGAAGTTGCGCGTGTGGCCACCGAACCGGCGCTGGTCGATCTTGCCCTCTGGCGTCCTGTTGAACGGCAGGCCCATGTGCTCGAGCTCGATGACTGTCTCGATCGCCTCGCGCGCCAGGATCTCGGCGGCGTCCTGGTCGACCAGGTAGTCGCCGCCCTTGATCGTGTCGTACATGTGCCACTCGGGGTGGTCTTCCTCGATGTTGCCGAGAGCGGCGCAGATGCCACCCTGGGCGGCGCCGGTATGCGACCTTGTCGGGTAGAGCTTGGTCAGCACCGCCGCCTTGACGCCTTGACGCGCCAGCTCCAGCGCGGCGTACAGCCCGGCGCCGCCGGCGCCAACGATGACCGCCTGGTACTCGTGAACCCGCGGGCTGCCGGCCGGAATGCTCACTGCTCCAGCATCACGCGGCCGGCATGGGCAGCGTCACGATGACCTGCGTGCCGATGACGAACACGATGAGGCCCGTGACGTAGAGCAGCCACAGCACACCGGTACGCAGCCCGGGCCGTTGGACGTAATCGAGGATCACGGTGCGCATGCCCAGGAAGCCGTGGAAAAGCACCGTCATGAGCAGCAGCCAGTCGAACAGTCGCCAGAAGATCTGGTTCCAGCGCTCGTTCGTGATGAACTCGGCCGTCTGCTCGGCCGGATCCCAGATGAAGTGCAAGATGCTGAAGTGCGCCAGCGCCAGTACGAAGAGCGCGACGCCGGTGACGCGCATCAGGTACCAGACGAAGAGCTCCTTGCGAGTGCCCCGCGGGCGTACCCTGGCGCGGCTGATGCGGCCGACCTCCCGGTTCGTCGCGCCCTCGCCGACGGCCGGATCTGTGGCGACGCCCGGATCTGTGGCGACGCCCGGGTCTGTGGCCACGGGCGGCTGATCCACGGTCATGCCAGACCCAGCTGCTGAAGCAGCGGCAGCCACACGGGGCGCAGGATGATCAACGCGCCGGGCACGCCGACGCCGATGAAGATGATCCACGACGCCCACCACAGCTGGCGGTGGTACACGGTCATGGCCGGCCAGAGGTCGATGATGATGATGCGCAGGCCGTTGAGCGCGTGGTAGAGAAGCGCCGCGCCGAGGACCACCTCGAGCAGCCGGCCGGGGATGCTGGCGTAGAACGCAAGCACCTCGTCGTAGAGCTCCGGGTTGCCGCCGACGAGGTAGATGTCGACAACGTGGAGCACTACGAAGGCGAAGATGCCGATGCCGCTGATGCGGTGAAAGGCCCACGCGAGCATGCCCTCACGACCGCGATAGCGCAGGAATGTCGGGACGCGCGTCACGCCGTGGCCATCTCCACCGATCGGGCGACACGCTCGGCCACGGCCCCTGCGAACGCCTGCGTGCCGGCCTCACCGCCGAGGTCGCGCGGAACCGTGACGCCTTCAGCGATCGTCTCGCGGACGGCCCGCTCGACCGAGTCGGCGGCGCCCGGCTGACCGAGGTGGCGCAGCATCAGCGCGCCGGACAGGATGAGCGCGGTCGGGTTGGCGACGTCCTTGCCGGCGTACTTTGGCGCCGAGCCGTGAACAGGCTCGAAGACCGCGGCCTGGGTGCCGATGTTGGCGCCGGGCGCGACACCGAGGCCGCCGACCAGGCCCGCCGCGAGGTCACTGACGATGTCGCCGTAAAGGTTCGGCAGCACCAGCACGTCGTACAGGTCGGGCTTCTGAACCAGCTGCATGCACATGTTGTCGACGATGCGGTCCTCGAACTCGACCCGACCGTCGTAGGCCGCCGCGACAGTCCGACATGACTCCAGGAACAGCCCGTCGGACAGCTTCATGATGTTGGCCTTGTGGACGGCAGTCACCTTGCGCCGGCCGTTGGCCAGCGCGTATTCGAAGGCGTAGCGCGCGATTCGCTCCGACGCGGCGCGGGTGATGATCTTGATGCTCTCGGCCGCGTCGGGGCCGACGCGGTGCTCGATGCCCGCGTACAGGTCCTCGGTGTTCTCGCGCACGATGACCAGGTCCACGCCCTCGTAGCGCGATTCGACGCCCTTCATCGAGCGCGCTGGCCGCAGGTTGGCGTAGAGGTCGAGCGCCTGGCGGAGCGTGACGTTGACCGATCGGAAGCCTTCGCCGACCGGCGTGGTAATCGGCCCCTTGAGCGCCACCTTGGTCTCGCGGATCGCGTCGAGCACGAGGTCCGGAAGGGGCGTGCCGTGCTCGGCGATCTGTGATTCGCCGGCGTCGACGACGCGCCACTCGAATGACAGGCCGGTTGCCTCGAGGACCGTGACGGTCGCGCGCGCCAGCTCAGGCCCGATGCCGTCGCCTGGGATCAGAGTGACGGTGTAGGTCACGGGGCTCCCTCTCGTCGCCGCAGGTCACAGCGCCTGCGATGCGGGAGTCCCAGTGTACGGCTCCGCACGAAAGGCCGAATACAATCCGGCGCGATGAAACTGCAGGAGTACCACGCCAAGACGCTCCTGCTGGCCCAGGGACTCCCCGTACCGGACTACGACGTCGTCGACAACCCGACTGACGCACGTTCTGTCGCGGCCCGGTTCCTCGCGGCCGGCGCGGAGAAGATCGTTGTCAAGGCCCAGGTACTCGTCGGCGGCCGCGGCAAGGCCGGCGGCGTGAAGCTGCGGCTCAACCGCGGAAGAAACCGCGGCGCTCGCGGCCCAGATCCTGGGCATGGACATCAAGGGCACGACCGTCCGCCGCGTGCTCGTCGCGCCGGCGGCCGACATCGAAAAGGAGTTCTACCTCGCGTGCGTGCTCGACCGCAGCGCACGCAAGGTGCTGTTCATGGCGTCGGCCGAGGGCGGCGTCGAGATCGAGCAGGTGGCCGAGGAGAGCCCTGATGCGATCCACTACTTGCACGCCCATCCCTATCTCGGCCTGCTCGACTATCAGGCCCGCTCGCTCGCTTTTGCCCTCGGGCTGGGTGCGCACCTGCGCGAGTTCGTGGCCATCGCCAAGGGCTGCTTCGCGACGATGATGGCCAACGACGCGGACCTGGTCGAGATTAACCCGCTGGCCATCGTGCGCGGCACCGGCCCGGACGGCAGTGAGCAGCGCACGCTCCAGGCGCTCGATGCCAAGATCACGATCGACGACTCGGCGCTGCACCGCCACCCCGATCTGGAAGCGATGCGCGACCTCGACGAAGAGGACCCGGTCGATGTCGCCGCGCGCGAGCAGGGCCTGTCCTTCATCAAGCTCGAGGGCTCGATCGGCTGCATGGTCAACGGCGCCGGCCTGGCGATGTCGACGATGGACCTGATCAAGCGCGCCGGCGGCCAGCCGGCCAATTTCCTCGACGTCGGTGGTGGCGCAAAGGCCGACAAGGTCTCCGCCGCGATGAGCCTCATCCTGGCCGATCCGAGCGTGCGCTCGATCCTGGTCAACATCTTCGGCGGCATCGCCCGCGGCGACGAAGTGGCGCGCGGCCTCGTCGAGGCTCGCTCGATGCAGGAACGGCAGGTTCCCATGGTCGTACGCATCGTCGGCACGAATGCCGCTGAAGCGGCGGAGATCCTGAAAGCGGCGGGCGATGCAGATCTTCAGACCGCTGAGACGCTTGACGAGGCCGTGGCCCGCGTGGTCGCCGTCGCCAATGCGGGCAGCGCCGGTCCGGGGGCAGTGGCTTGAGCATCCTCGTCGGGCGCGACACGCGCCTGCTGGTCCAGGGCATAACCGGCCGCGAGGGCGCGTTCCACGCGCAGCAGATGCAGGACTACGGCACCAACATCGTCAGTGGCATGACTCCGGGCAAGGGCGGCCAGCTGGCGCTCGAGCGGCCCGTGCCGGTCTTCGACACGTGCCTCGAGGCGGTCCAGCAGACAGGCGCAAACACGAGCGTGATCTACGTCCCGGCAGCCGGCGCCCCGGACGCCATCCTCGAAGCGGTGGGCGCCGGCATCAAGACGATCCTGTGCATCACCGAGCACATCCCAGCACTCGACATGCTGCGCGTTGTTCACGAAGTCGATCAAGCTGGGGCGCGGCTGGTGGGCCCCAACTGCCCCGGCGCGACAACGGTGGGCGAGGCCAAGGTCGGGATCATCCCGGGCAATATCCATCATCCCGGCCATGTCGGTGTCGTCAGCCGCTCGGGCACGCTGACGTACGAAGTGGTCGAGGCGTTGACCGAGGCGGGCATCGGCCAGTCGACGTGCGTCGGCATCGGTGGGGATCCGATCAACGGCTCGAACTTCATCGACATCCTGTCGATGTTCCGCGACGACCCGGACACTCACGCGGTGGTGATGATCGGCGAGATCGGCGGTGACGCAGAGGAGCGTGCTGCCGACTGGATCGCCAACAACATGCAGGGCATGCCCATGGCGTCGTTCATCGCCGGTCGCACCGCGCCACCGGGACGGCGCATGGGTCACGCCGGCGCGATCATCAGCGGCGGCCGTGGCACTGCGCAGAGCAAGGTCGACGCGCTCGAGGCCGCCGGAGTGCGCGTCGCCGAGACGCCCAGCCAGATCCCGAAGCTGCTGACCGAGGCCGGCCTGCGCGCCTGATTCGGGGCCGACCTGCGCCGTATCCTCTGGCCGTTCGGGGGACAGCGCTGGCAAGAGGTTTCGCTGACATGTCGTTCTCGGGCTCGTCGATGGGCAGGTACAGCCGATTCTGGCTGATCCTGACCGGCGTCATCCTGCTCGCCACGGGAGTGGTCATGGCCGTCGCCCTGGGTGGAATTCCGTTCGCGGGCGGGGCAATGCTCGGGACCGGTGGCATCCTAGCCGCCACCGGCATCGCGCTCATCGTGATCGGCGTCGTCATCGGCCGGCGTGCCTCCGCGACCGACCAGATCCTGCAGACAGGCATCGCCGGCACGGCCACGGTCACCGGCGTCACGCAGACCGGCATGTACCTCAACGAGCAGCCCCAGCTACGACTGAACCTCCTGGTGAGCCTGCCCGGGCAGGTGCCCTACGCCACGACGCACACCTCGTTCGTGCCGTTGATGCTGATGGGCCGCGTGACCTCGGGCGCGCCTCTCGCCGTGCGCGTCGACCCCGCTGATCTGAACAAGGTCGTCGTCGACTGGCAGTCGAGCGGCTTCAGCTCGGCGCCGATGATGGCCGCAGCTCCGGCCGCAACCGCTGGCGGCTCGGTCATGGACGAGAGCCTGGGCCAGATCCAGGCGGCCCTGGCCGGTTCCGGTCAGCAGGCGCAGCTCTACGGGTCACCCGGCCAGGCGAATTACACAGTCGAACAGCTGCGCGCCTGGCTGCGTCAGAACGGAGTCGAGGCCCAGGCGCGCGTCGACCTCCTGGAGGACACGGGCCAGGTCGTCGGAGACGAGCGCGTATACACGATGGAGATGACGCTCAACCCGGTGAGCGCCGCGCCGCAGAAGCTGCCACGCTCGGCGGCGATGGTGCCGGTCAGCGTCTCGCACCGGATCTTCCAGGGCATGAACGTGCCCGTGCGCTACGCCGCGGAAAACCCGAACCTGCTCATGGTCGAGTGGGACAAGATCTGATCACTCTCTCGGCAGGCAGCAGCTAGCCGGCAGTCGCTGCGCCTGCTTCCGTCCCGTCCTCATAGCCCAGGGTTCGCCAGGCCGGACCGCCCGCGGCCTCGATCAGCTCGACGAGCACGCCGTGGCACGAGCGCGGGTGGATGAACGCGACCGGTCCTTCGGCGCCGCGGCGCGGCGCCTTGTCGATCAGCTCGAGGCCGGCTTGCTCCAGCCGCGCCAGCTCGGCGCCAACATCGTCGACCTCCAGGCACACGTGGTGAAAGCCCTCGCCGCGTGTTTCGAGGAAGCGTGCGACGCCAGTTGTTGCGTCGGTTGGCTCGACGAGCTCGATGTTTGACTCCCCCACCGGTAGGAACGCGATGCGCACGCCATCGCTCTCGATCGGCAGCAGCACGTCGAGCGGCAGGCCGAGTCGATCTCGATAGACCGACAACGCCGCGTCCATGTCGCGCACGACGATGGCGACATGGTGCACTCGCCGCGGCGTGAGCGGCAATCCGAACGATTGTTCCATTCCCTGGCTCAAACCGTGATCAGCTCGCGGTGCTCACCGAAGCAGGCCCGCAGCGTGTCGCTGACCTCGCCCAGGGTGGCCCGGGCCTTGACCGCGGCGATGATCGCCGGCAGGAGGTTGTCGCCCCCCTCGGCTGCGCGTGACAGGTCGTCGATCGCCTGCTGCCAAGCGTGAGTGTCGCGTTCCTTGCGCAGACGAAGCACCCGCTCGACCTGCTCCTGCTCGCCCGCGGGATCGATGCGCTGCAGCTCGGCACTGTGAACCTCGTCGTCGCGATACCTGTTCACCCCAACGACCACCTGCTCGCCCGATTCCACCTGGCGCAGGCTGCGATAGGCCGACTCCTGGATCTGTCGCTGCTGGAAGCCGGCCTCGATGGCGGCCAGGGCGCCGCCCATCGCGTCGATCTCCTCGAGGTAGCCGTTAGCTGCCGCCTCGAGCTCGTCGGTCAGGCGCTCGACGAAGTAGCTGCCCGCCAGTGGGTCCGGCGTTGCCGCGACACCTGATTCGTAGGCGATGATCTGCTGCGTCCGCAGGGCCAGCCGCGCGGCGCCCTCCGTCGGCAGCGCGAGTGCCTCGTCGCGCGCGTTGGTGTGCAGGCTCTGGGCGCCGCCGAGCACGGCCGCGAGGGCCTCGATCGTGGTCCGAACAACGTTGTTATCCACCGATTGTGCAGTCAGGCTCGAGCCTGCGGTCTGGACGTGGAACCGGCACATCATGCTCCGCGGCTCGCGCGCGCCGAAGCGCTCCTTCATGATCCGCGCCCACATTCGGCGCGCGGCGCGGAACTTGGCGACCTCTTCGAATAGCTCGCTCCACGCCGCGAAGAAGAAGCTCAGGCGGCCCGCGAAGGCATCGATGTCGAGCCCGCGAGCGCGGGCCGCCTCGACATAGGCAATTCCGTTGGCCAGCGTGAACGCGAGCTCCTGCGCGGCCGTGGCGCCGGCCTCGCGCATGTGGTAGCCGCTGATCGAGATCGTGTTCCAACGTGGCAGCTCGCGCGCACTGAACTCGAAGATGTCGGTGACCAGGCGCATCGAGGCCGTCGTCGGGTAGATGTACGTGCCGCGCGCGATGTACTCCTTGAGGATGTCGTTCTGGACCGTCCCGCCAAGCTTCTCGCGCGCAATGCCGCGTGCATCCGCGACGGCCACGTAGAACGCCACGAGCACCGCGGCCGTGGCGTTGATGGTCATCGAGGTCGTGACCTCGCCCAGCGGCAGGCCGTCGAGCAGCAGGTCCATGTCATCGACCGAGCTGATCGGCACGCCCACGCGGCCCACCTCGCCCAGGGCGGCCACAGCATCGGGGTCGTAGCCCATCTGTGTCGGCAGATCGAAGGCGACCGAGAGACCGGTTTGGCCGTGCTCGAGCAGGTACTTGAAGCGTCGGTTGGTCTCGGCCGCGCTGGCGAAGCCTGCATACTGGCGCATCGTCCACAGGCGGCCGCGGTACATGGTCGGCTGGACGCCGCGCGTGAACGGATATTCGCCCGGGCGCCCCAGCGCATCTTTGGGGTCCCAGTCGGCCAGATCGTCGGGTCCGTACAAGGGCTCGACGGTTATGTCACTCGTGGTTCGCACCGCGCGCGCTGGTTCGTCCGTCACCATCCAAGTCTACGATCCAGCGCGCGGGAAACCCGGACCTGGCGCTGATATCGTCAGCCGCCGTGAAGAGCACCGTCCGACGGCATCTGCCGGCGCGCATCAGGCGCCGCATGGCCCGGGCTACGTTGAGCCCTCCGCTGGTCATCCATGCCGATCCCGGATCGTGGGTCGGGATGCATCTGGGCGTCGGCAGCGGTCCCATCGCCAGCGCGCAGGTTGGCGAGGTGCTCTTCGATCGCATCCTGCGCCGCCGGGATGCCACCCAGGACCTCGGCGCGCAGCCCCTTTGGAGCGGCTACGCGAGCGCCGGGCTCGACGACTACCCGCTCGACGTGAGCGCGGGCGCGACTCGTTCCGCCGACCAGCTCAGCGTGCCCCACTCGATCGGCCGGTTGTTCGCGAGCGTAACCATCGAGCGCGAGCCGGGGCTTGTTGTCGAGGTCGGAACGGGATTCGGGGTATCGGGCATGTACTGGCTGGCTGGCCTCGAATTGAACGGGTCGGGCCAGCTGCTCACCTTTGAGGCCAACCCCGACTGGGCCGAGATTGCCAGGTCGAACCTGGCATCGATCGGCAGCCGCTTCCAGGTAGTGGAAGGCGCCTTCGAGGACCGAGTTGAGGCACTCGCCGCCTCCGACGCCGCCATCAGCATTTGTTTCATCGACGCGATCCACACTGCTGCCACCGTTCGGCGCCAGCTCCAGATCGTGCTCTCGCACGCCGCAGCGGGCGCGCTCATCTTCCTCGACGACATCGACTTCTCGAGCGACATGAGCGCCTGCTGGGACGCCCTCAAGAGCGACGAACAGTACTGCGCCGCTGCCGAGATCGGCCGTGTCGGGCTGATCGAACTGCGCGAAGGCGCGCCCAGGCATTAGCCCACGGTCAGCAGCTCGTCATCGCGCTCGATCCGCGCCCCCATCTCGACGCGGATCGCGCTCACCACCCCCGCTTGAGGGGCGCGGATCTCGTTCTCCATCTTCATTGCCTCGATAGCCAGCAGTCGCTGACCCTGCTCGACCTGTTCGCCATCGCTGACCCACAGGCGCACGACCCGGCCGGGTATCTGCGCTCGCAGAGTGGCCGCGGCGGTGCTCTGGTGATCGGCCGCGGCATGGCGCCCGCGCTCACGCAGCTCCGCTCTGCCTGCCGGCTCGACGACGGCCTCGAAGCGCCAACCTTCGACTACCACCTCGAACGTGCGTCGGCCTTCGCGAAGATCGATCGGCGGCACCGGCATCGGCGTGATCAGCTCGCCGCGACGCGCTGCGTCGAACGTGGCCAACGCCGCCGGGTCTGGCCGGACGACGAGCGGCACGCTGGCGATCGTGACGCGCTGCCGACGGACGGTCACAGCCGTTGCCCCATGCCGTCACGCACGCCGGCCGACCACCACTCAGACTCGAGACCAACCTCTATCTGCGTCGCCGCCATCGGCACGGCCGTCTCGGAGCTGGCTAGCGCGGCAAGCTCCGCAGCACGCAGGGCAGCGCGCGCGACGAGCGGCGCCGGGTCCCACGTCCGGGCGACCGAATCCGTCGACAGCCCGGCGCCGGACGGGTCCCTGAACTCGTCGCGCTCCATCAGCCAGCGGTGAAAGGGGACGGTCGTCTGGACGCCGCCGATCTCGATCTCGGACAGCGCTCTCGTCATGCGTGCGATGGCTGACTCGCGATCAGCGGCCACGACCATCAGCTTGGCGAACATCGAGTCGTAGTCGGCCGGGACGGTGCTCCCCTCCTCCACCCCGGCATCGATGCGAACGCCCGGGCCGTCCGGCGGCCGCCAGCGCGTTAGCGTGCCCGGGCCGGGCACGAAGTCATTGGCCGGGTCCTCGGCGCTGAGCCGGACCTCGATCGCGTGGCGGATGGGGTCCGCGGCGGCCGCGGCGGCCGCCCGCGCCGGATCGGACAACGGCGCTCCGGCTGCGATCGCGATCTGCTCGTGCACGAGGTCGAGATCAGCGACCAGCTCGGTGACCCCGTGCTCGACCTGGAGACGCGCGTTGACCTCGAGAAACCAGAAGTGCCCGTCCGGTGTGAGCAGGAACTCGGCTGTCGCCGCGTTGCGCAGGCCGACGGTGCGCGCCACCCGTACGCCCAGATCGTGGAGTCGCACACGCTGCTCGCGGCTGAGGCCCGGGGCGGGCGACTCCTCGACCAGTTTCTGGTGGCGCCGCTGTACCGAGCAATCGCGCTCCCCCAACGCGACAACCTCACCGTGTGCGTCGCCAAGCAGTTGGACCTCCACGTGGCGCGCGCCCTCGACGTAACGCTCGAGGTAGACCTGCGCATCGCCGAAGGCGGCGGCGGCCTCGCGGGCCGCCGCCTGCACCAGCTCCACCAACTGCTCCGGCGTATCGACGCGGCGCATTCCCCGGCCGCCGCCGCCGGCGGCGGCCTTGACCAGGATCGGATAGCCGATGTGTTCGGCTGCCGCCACGACCGTGTCATGTTCGGCATCGGTGCTCGCAGGCATCGGCTCGAACGTCCCGGGGACTACGGGCACGTCTGCCTCGGACGCCTGCCGCCGCGCGGCCAGCTTGTCCCCGAGGCCGGCGAGGGTGTCCCGCGCCGGGCCGATGAATACGAGACCCGCGTCGGTGCACGCGTCGGCGAATGACGCCTGCTCCGACAGGAAGCCATACCCAGGGTGGACGGCCCGCGCGCCCGACTGCTTCGCCGCGTCGATGACCTTGTCGATGCTCAGGTAGCTCTCTGTCGCGGCCGCCGGTCCGATATGAACTGACTGGTCCGCCAACCGTCGATGGAGCGAGTGCTCGTCGGCATCGGAGTAGACCGCGACGCTTTCTATGCCGAGCTCGCGACAGGCCCGGATGACGCGCACCGCGATCTCGCCCCGATTGGCGATCAGGATGCGGTCGAATAGTGGCTTCACCGGCCTCGCCCGGAGCTGTCTTTGCGCAAAGACACTAGAGCGGGATGTTGCCGTGCTTCCGAGGCAGGTTCGTCTGCCGCTTGCCGTCCAGCATCTCGAGGGCGGCAATGACGCGCGGCCTGGTGTCGCGCGGCTCGATGACGTCGTCGACGTAGCCGCGGCTGGCAGCGATGTATGGGTTCGCGAAACGCTCCTCGTACTCGTGCGTCAAGCGCGCGCGTTCGGCCTCGACGTCCGAGGCGGCCGCAAGCTCGTCGCGGAAGATGATGTTGACCGCGCCCTCCACGCCCATGACCGCGATCCGAGCAGTCGGCCACGCCAGGTTGACGTCGCCTCGGATGTGCTTGCTGCTCATGACGTCGTACGCGCCCCCGTATGCCTTGCGCGTGATGACCGTCACCTTGGGAACCGTCGCCTCGGCATAGGCGTACAACAGCTTGGCACCGTGGCGAATGATGCCACCGTGCTCCTGCCCCACCCCGGGCAGGAAGCCGGGCACGTCGACGAAGGTCAGTAGCGGCACGTTGAAGGCATCGCAGGTGCGCACAAAGCGCGCTGCCTTGTCCGAAGCATCGATGTCCAGCGCGCCCGCAAGCACCGCCGGCTGATGGGCCACGATGCCGACGCTACGGCCGCCGACGTGCGCGAAGCCAACGATGACGTTGGCGGCCCACGCTGGCTGGATCTCGAGGAACTCCGCATCGTCGACGACGCGCGAGATCACGTCGTGCATGTCATAGGGCTGAGTCGGCTCATGGGGCACGACCGCATCCAGCTCCGCGTCGCGACGATCACGTGCATCGGCGGTCTCACGCCGCGCGGGCTTCGAGAGGTTGTTCTGCGGGAGGTGGCCGAGCAGCGACCGGCAATAGGTCATGGCCTCGGCCTCGTCGCGTGCCGCAAGATGCGCGACGCCGCTGATCGCAGTGTGGACCGACGCCCCGCCGAGCCGCTCGCGATCGACGTCCTCGTGGGTCACGGTGCGCACGACATCAGGGCCAGTCACGAACATGTATGAGGTGCCCTCGACCATGATCGTGAAGTCGGTGATGGCCGGTGAGTAGACCGCCCCGCCGGCGCACGGACCAAGGACCAGGGAGATCTGGGGCACGACGCCGGACGTCAACGTGTTACGCAGGAAGATGTCTGCGTAGCCGCCCAGAGAAACGACCCCTTCCTGGATGCGCGCGCCGCCCGAATCGTTGAGCCCGATGATCGGCGCGCCGACGCTCACGGCCAGGTCCATGATCTTGCAGATCTTCTCGGCATGCGCCTCGGACAGAGAGCCGCCGAAAACGGTGAAGTCCTGGCTGAACACGAAAACGAGGCGCCCGTCGATCGTTCCGTGGCCGGTAACGACACCGTCACCCAGGTAATGCTCACCATCCAGGCCGAAGTCCGTGGCGCGATGTGTTACGAACGCATCGAACTCGACGAAGGAATCTGGGTCGAGCAACAGGTCCAGCCGCTCGCGCGCGGTGAGCTTCCCGCGCTCGTGCTGTTGCTCGATACGCTTCTCTCCACCGCCGAGCAACGACTCGGCGCGCAACTGCCGAAGCCGTTCCAGATCCGCTTCTTTGCTGTTCACGGGGCCATCGTAGCAACGAGGCCTGTCCACAGAATCGGTGAACAACTCAGCCATCCTGTGGATAACCCGGGTGTGGCAATCCGGCCAATCTTGCTAGATTGGCACCGGGCGCAATGCGCGGACCGTGACCGCGAGAACGAATGGGAGCGAAGCCGTTGGCCAAAATCATCGCCATCGCCAACCAAAAGGGCGGCGTCGGCAAGACGACGACGGCCATCAATCTCGCCGGCTCGCTGGCCGAACAGGGCTACCGCGTCCTGTGCGTCGACATGGATCCGCAGGCCAACTTGACAGTCGGCCTCGGCATCAACCTGCGCAACGTCGAGCGCTCAATGGCGGACGCGTTGATCGATTCGGACGTCACACTCGAGGACGTGATCGTCCCGACACAGACCGCCGGCGTCGATGTCGCGCCGTCCACGATCGATCTGTCCGCGAGCGAGAACGTGCTCTTCAGCGCAATCGGCCGCGAGCAGGCGCTGAAGGAAGTCCTCGCGGGGTCCCCTGCCGATCACTACGACTACATCCTGATCGACTGCCCGCCAACCCTCGGCCTACTCACGTTGAATGCCCTCGTCGCGGCTGATGGCGTGATCATTCCCGTCCAGACTCAGTACTACGCGCTCAAGGGCTTCACAGCGCTGCTCAATGTCGTCAACCAGATCCAGTCAAAGGGGCTGAATCCGCGGCTGCGGGTGCTCGGTCTTCTCGCGACCTTCTACGACGGCCGCACGATCCTGGGCCGCGACATGCTCCAGGAGATGCGCGACCTGGGCGATCACCACATCTTCGAGAACATGATTCGCCAGACGGTCCGTCTTGGCGAGGCTCCGCTGGTGGGACGGCCCGTGACGTCCTACGCCAGCAACACTGAGGCGGCGCGCGCATATCGCGCTCTCGCCCGGGAGGTGATCGAGCTTGGCTAGACCAGACTTCCGAGGCACCGCGGCACGCCGCCTTGCCGAGGAGCGCGACCTCTCACCCGCAATCCTGAGCCTGATCTCGCCCGACGAGGGCGACATACCTGTGGGTATCCGCAACATCCCGCTCGATCGGATCGCGCCGAACCCCGACCAGCCACGGATGACCTTCGACGAGGATGCCCTGGCGGAGCTCGCGGCATCGATCCGCGAGCATGGCGTGCTTCAGCCGGTCCTCGTCCGACCGGCCGAGCCCCAGCACTACCAGCTCGTCGCCGGCGAACGGCGCTGGCGCGCTGCGCGGGTCGCGGGCCTGACCGAGATCCCGGCACTGATCGAGCAGCTCGACGACGAGACGGCCATGGAAATCGGGATCATCGAGAACCTGCAGCGCGAGGATCTCTCCCTCTCGAAGAAGCCATGATCTACGACCGCATGACGCACGACCACGGCTACAGCGTGCGCAAGCTCGCCCAGAAGTTGGGCAAGGACAAGGGATACATCGAGAACCGGCTCCGACTGGCCGGGGCTCCGACGGAGATCAAGCAGCTCGTGTCTTTGCGCAAAGACACTGTCTCGCACGCCTATGAACTGCTCAAGGTCGAGGATCCCAAGAAACGCCGCCGACTGGCCGAGCAGGTGGCCAGCGGAGAGTTGAGCCTGGTCAAGCTGCGCGAGAAGATCGAGGGCAAGCCTGTCGTCGTCCGGCCGTATCAGGGCGGGGACGAGCAAGCTGACTCCGATTCCGACATCGCGCTGGAAGCCGACCGAGCAGCAATACACTCACGGTCGGACGGTGTTCCGGCAGACGATGCGCTACAGGCCGCCAAGCTGAGCCTCTCCGAGGCACTCGAGCAATGGGCAGATGTGCTCGCGTCTGCACAGGCGATGCACGACATCTCCGAAGTTGACCGGGCGAACTTGGCCAAGTACCTGACCATCGCCAAGCTGCGGTTGGAAAACGCGATAACGGTCGTGCGTACCGGCCGAGCCTTCGAGACCTAGGCGGACACGGCCAGGAACCACGCCGCCGCGAGGTTCACTACCGAAAGCGCCTGACCGGTCCAGCCGATCCGGCGCGCAGCAGGCGGCCCGCTCGACAGCCAGGCGCTGATAGCGGCGAGGCCGCTCGCGCTGGCGAGATAGATGAATGGCAACGGCGCGAGCGGCGCCAGGCTCCGCCACGCCACCCCATGAATGACGATGAGTAGCACGCACATCACCACCAGCGAGCGCCGCCGTCCGAGGACCACCACCAGCGTCCGCAGGCCCGCCGCGGCGTCGCTCTCGAGATCGATCAGCCCGTTCGCGATTTGAAGGGCGGGGCCGCACAGGACCGCGAGCGCGACCAGGAACTGCCACAGCAGCGGAAGCTCCCCGGCCGCCCCGAACCAGGCGTAGATGGGCAGCAGTGCGAAGCCTACCGAGTAGCAGGCCCACGCCCAGGGCGTCGGCTTGAGCCACAGGTCATAACAGAGACCACACGCCATCATCGCGACCCACAGCGCTGCCTCAACCGGGCCGGCCACAACTGCCAGCACGAACCCACAGATAATCAGAGCGGCCGCGATCGCCTTGGCCGCGCGGGCCGGCACCAGCCCACTGGGAATCGGCCTCCATGGCTTGGCGCGAGCGTCGAGGTCCTGGTCAACGATGTCGTTGGTGACGCCGATCGCGAACTGCATCGCCAGCATCGCGCCGGAGAGGAGTCCGATCGTTTGCCAGTCCCCCTCGGCGACCCAGGCGACCAGGCCGACCAGCGCCGCATTGAGGAACGACGGGAACGGGTGAAGGATGCGCAGGGCGCGCAGCCGGCGCGACATAGCCGGCATGTCCGGGTCTAGATGTAGACGATCTCTTCGAAGTTGGAGACGAGGAAGTCCACGAGCCGGCTGCGTGCATCCGACACGACGGCGCGCGAGCCCGAAACGAAGTAGTGCAACGAGATCGCCGGGACCATCAGCTCACCGCGCTCAGTCGTGCCCACAGCGGCGGATGGTCCTCCCCCGGCCGCGTACAGCCGCCGCAGCCCGCTGTCATCAGTGCCCAGCGAGTTGCGCAGGCTGTGCAGGACCTCGAGAACCCCACGCCGGATCGACATGTCGCGCATCAGCTCCGCCGCCCAGGCATCGATCTGCTGGTCGGACTGCTCATCGAGCCGTTGCCGATATTCCTGCGGGCTTGCCGACAAGCCGGTCGCGGTCACTTGACGCCTCCACTCTCCAACGGGCCGCGATTATCGCATCGGAAAAGTTGGGCCTCGAGGGCCGGCGCAGCTCGCCCCCCGAAGCGCATGACACCACAACACGTGGTGTTTAGTAGTCCGCTGCCGCCTCATCGGGGCACGGGGAGGGCTCGTCAGGGACCAGGACGCGAACGACGGCGCCTGCCTGCGTGTCCTCGTCGTCGACGAACACGGTCAGCTGGGTTCCTGCCTCGAGGATCGGCAGCATCTCCTCGAGGGCCTCGCCCGACAGCGTGACGCAGCGCTCCCCTCCCCCGGGGAAGTCCGCGCCGGCCTCGGCGATCGGCGTTTCGAACGGCCACGCGACCGGCGCGGGGGACAAGCCCGGCTCGTTCGGCGGAGGAGCGGTGAGCAGCATGGCGACGCGCTCTGGTAAGTACTGCTCCGATGCGCCAAGCTCTGGCTGGAGCCACGTGTGGTAGGCCTCGAGCTCGTGCCAGAACGCACTGAACGCCTCGGGCGTTCCCGGTTCCGCGTCGCACATTCCTGTCTCGTCGCACTGAACCAGGGTCTCGGGCAATCCGGTAAATGAGTAGGTCGTGCCCTCCACGACGATCTCGATCTGCCCGGTCCGCGATCCCGGCATGACCGCGCCGCCGGTGAAGTCGCTCTCACCGCTCAGGAGACCGAGGCGGCGCGCCTCCTCTATGACCGCCTCGATGCCGGCCTCGCTGACCTCGCTGTTGAACGGAACGATCATCAGCGGCCCCGGATAGATGGCCGGCACCGCGACGTTGCCGTCTATGACGGCGCCATCGGCGATGGTCAGCATCGGCAACCAGCTGAAGGTTTCGCGCGGCGGGAGGGACTGGCTGAACCAGGCGCGCAGGTAGAAGTCGGAGTCGGGAGCGGGCGTCTGGCCGGGAGTGGACGTGGGCGCGACAGTGGGTTGCGGGCTGGGGACAGGGCTCGGTGACGGCGAGGCCGCGGTGCCCAGGCTGCACGCGGAGAGACACAGGCCGACGACAAGGACAAAGGCTGCAGTGCGCATGGCGCTCATACGCGCAAGCGCAGTCTCAGGTTCCCTTTGATGGGTCGGGCGCAAGGTCGACACCGATCGACTCTAGCCAAGTCGACGTCCTGACGTTCGATTTCTACGCACCTTGGAAGGTTGGCTCCGGCGGTAAGATTCGAACTTACGACCAAGCGGTTAACAGCCGCCCGCTCTACCACTGAGCTACGCCGGAACGCGCGTCGCCGGATCGCTCTGGATCCCGGGACCGGCTGGATTATAAGTCGCCTTGCACATCGGCCCTGTCACCCGAGACAATCGGTCGGTGAGCGAGCCAGTCCGGCCGGAGCTGCCGATCCTGCGCGGTGAGCGTGTCTACCTGCGCGCCACCGAGCGCACTGATCTTCCCGCCTTCGTGCGCTGGTTCAACGACTCACTCATGACCTCTTTCATCATGATGCGCGCGCCCATGAGTCAGGCGCTGGAGGAGCAATGGTTCGAGCAGATGCTCCAGCGCCAGGGAAAGGAGGGATACCACTTCGTGATTTGTCTGATCGGGGACGGACGCCCGATCGGCAATCTCGGGCTGTTCGAGATCGACCAGATCAACGGCCACGCTGGCATTGGCATCCTGATCGGCGAGAAAGAGCTGTGGGGCCGCGGCTACGGCACCGACGCGATGAACGCCCTGGTCGACTTCGGCTTCGGAATGCTCCGGCTCGAGCGGCTGTGGCTCGATGTATATGACTTCAACGTGCGTGCGCGGCGCTCGTATGAGAAGGCGGGCTTCGTGGTCGAAGGCACTAAGCGCCACGAGGTCTATAAGCGCGGCCGCTACCACGACGCGATCCTGATGTCGATGCTCCGCGACGAGTGGCTCGAGCTGCCGCGACGGCGCGCGTGGGACTACGACGAGGATCAGCCCGTTGCCGAATGACTTCGGCGGGTCCACCCAAGGCAAACGTCGTGCGCGCACCCTGTTTGCCGGCCCCGCGCATCGCTAGTGTCGCGAACGCGTCGCTGAGCGCGGCACCAAACCAACTTCGACGAAGGGATACGGATGACGACGTTCTGGGATTTCGTTTGGGCGATGGTCG
Source organism: uncultured Chloroflexia bacterium (assembly GCA_963706095.1). Taxonomy (GTDB): domain Bacteria; phylum Chloroflexota; class Limnocylindria; order Limnocylindrales; family CSP1-4; genus JALYGJ01. The sequence goes on along the minus strand of OY970149.1, from coordinate 2,722,382 downwards.
TCTTTTACTTCTGGTTCATGTTGATCTGGATCTTCATCCGGATCTTCGCCGACATCTTCCATCGGCGCGACCTCTCTGGAGGCATGAAGGTGGTATGGCTGATCGCCCTCCTCTTCATCCCATTCCTGGGAGCCCTGGTCTACATGCTCACGCGCAAGCCGACCGACCAGGACCGCGAGGAGATGGCGCAGGCCCAGGAGATGCAGCGACGCGTCTCCGGCTATTCGGCGGCCGATGAGATCGCCAAGCTTGAGCAGCTGAAGACCTCGGGCGCCCTGACCCAGGAGGAGTTCGACTCGGCCAAAGCGCGCGCGCTGTTGACGACCTGAGTTTCTAAGTCGTTTGCGAGGCGGCGCCCGACAGGGCGCCGCCTTTGGATTCTCGCTAGGTTCCGCCTGTGAAGGACATGGTCTGGGTGCCCGGTGGCGAGTTCCTGATGGGCTCGGCCGACTTCTACCCCGAGGAGCGTCCCGTCCACGAGGTCGCCGTCGACGGCTTCTGGATGGACGAGCACCAGGTCACGGTGGCCGAGTTCCGGCGCTTCGTGAAGGAGACCGGTCACGTCACCGTGGCCGAACGGCCACTCGATCCGGCCGACTATCCGGATGCCGATCCGGAGCTGCTGGTGCCGGGATCGCTCGTCTTCCGAAAGACGCGTGGCCCCGTGCCGCTCGACGACTACCGCAACTGGTGGCACTGGCTGCCCGGCGCCCAGTGGCGCCACCCGGATGGGCCGGACAGCTCGCTCGACGGTCGCGATCGCCATCCCGTGACCCACGTCGCCTGGGACGACGTCAACGCCTACGCGGCGTGGGCGGGCAAGGAGCTGCCGACCGAGGCCGAGTGGGAGTTCGCGGCGCGCGGCGGCCTCGAGAGCAAGATCTTCACGTGGGGCGACGAGTTCGCGCCAAAGGGCCGCATGATGGCCAACACCTGGCAGGGCGAGTTCCCCTGGCAGAACCTCAAGCTCGACAGGTACGAGGGCACGTCGCCGGTCAAGTCCTTCCCGCCCAATGGGTATGGGCTTTTCGACATGTGCGGCAACGTCTGGGAATGGACGACCGACTTCTACACGCCCGCACATCCCGAGCAGGTGGTGCACGCCTGCTGCGGACCGGCCGAGCCGCGCCTCAACCCGCGCATCGAGACGCCAGAGCTGAGCTACAACGTGGGTCAGCCGGGCGAGCAGTTCGCGCGCCATGTCGTCAAGGGCGGTTCGCACTTGTGCGCGCCCAACTACTGCCTGCGCTATCGGCCTGCCGCCCGCCAGGCCCAGTCAGTCGAAACGTCGATGGCGCATCTCGGCTTTCGCTGCATCGTGCGTGGTCCCGCGTCGTCCTGACAGCTGGAGCGGGAGCACACCCGTCATGTGTCGTGCGCGCGCCATCGGGCCGCGGGCAGTCCGGCGCTACAACACTCCCGTGACCAACGACGTGCCGCGCACCCACCTGCCCATCCCGGACCCCCAGCACATCGGCGTGACGACCTACGACGCCAGGGACCCCGACACGAAGTTTCCACCGATCACGCCGATCCGACCGCCGGCTGGCGCTCCCAACGTGTTGATCATCCTGCTCGACGACGTGGGCTTCGGCGCCTCGTCAGCCTTCGGCGGCCCTTGCGCAACGCCCAACTTCGATCGGCTGGCTGTGGACGGCCTGAAATACACGCGCTTCCACACCACGGCGCTCTGTTCACCGACTCGTGCCGCGCTCCTGGGCGGACGCAACCACCATTCGGTCGGCATGGGCGGTATCACCGAGATCGCCACATCAGCCCCGGGCTACAACTCGATGCGGCCGCGCAACAAGGCGCCGATCGCCGAAGTGCTGAAGTTCAATGGCTACAGCACTGCCCATTTTGGCAAGTGTCACGAGGTTCCCGTCTGGGAAACGAGCCCGATGGGTCCGTTCGATCGCTGGCCCTCGCCAGGCAACGGCTTCGAGCACTTCTACGGATTCATCGGTGGCGAGACCAACCAGTACGCGCCGGCGATCTATCGCGACACGGTACCCGTTGAACCCGACCGAACGGCCGAAGAGGGCTACCACTTCACCGAGGACATGACCGACCGCTCGATCGAGTGGATCAAGCAGCAGAAAGCGCTCATGCCGGACAAGCCGTTCTTCGTGTACTACGCGCCGGGTGCCACCCACGCACCCCACCACGTGCCCGCCGAGTGGTCGGCCAAGTACAAGGGCAAGTTCGACGACGGCTGGGATGCACTGCGTGAGCGGACACTTGCCCGGCAGCAGGAGCTTGGCGTGATCCCGCAGGATGCCGAGCTGACCGCTCGGCCCGCGGAGATCCCGGCGTGGAATGACATGCCCGACGATCTCAAGCCCGTGCTCGCTCGGCAGATGGAGGTTTACGCCGGCTTCATGGAGCACACCGACCATCACGCCGGCCGGCTACTCGACGCGCTCGCGGAGATGGAGCTCCTCGACGACACGCTGGTGTACGTGATCATCGGCGACAACGGGGCCTCCGCTGAAGGAACGCCGCAGGGCTGCTTCAACGAGCTGATCGTCCTCAACGGTGCAGGTGGCCTCGAGACGACGGAGTTCATGGCCTCGCGGATCGATGACTTCGGGACGCCCAAGGCCTACAACCACTACGCCGTTGGCTGGGCCCACGCCATGGACACGCCATACCAGTGGACGAAGCAGGTCGCCAGCCACTGGGGTGGAACACGCAACGGCACGATCGTGCACTGGCCGAACGGCATCAAGGCCAAGGGCGAGATACGCAGCCAATTCCACCACGTGATCGACGTCATGCCGACCGTGCTCGAGGCCGCCGGGATCCCTGCTCCGCTGTTCGTGAACGGCATCCAGCAGGCGCCGCTCGAAGGCGTATCGATGGCCTACACGTTCGATCACCCATCCGCGGCCGACCGACACACGACCCAGTACTTCGAGATGTTCGTCAATCGCGGCATCTACCACCAGGGCTGGACGGCCGTCACCCGCCACAGCATCCCGTGGGCAGCGACCGCGCTGCCGGCGTTCGACGACGACGTGTGGGAGCTTTATGGACCGGACGACTGGACCCAGGCGCATAACCTCGCCGCCGAGCAGCCCGAGATGCTCGCCCATCTGCAGCGGCTCTTCCTGATCGAAGCGGGCAAATACAACGTCCTGCCCCTCGATGATCGCCGTTTTGAGAGGTTCAACCCCGACTTGGCCGGGCGACCGCAGCTGATCCGCGGAAACACGCAGATCCTCTTCGGCGGGATGGGCCGACTTTCCGAGAATTCCGTCGTCGGCATGCATAACAAGTCGTATGCAGTCACGGCGACTGTCGAAGTGTCGGACGATGCTGCGACTGGAACGATCGTGGCCCAGGGCGGCGCCTTCGGAGGCTGGAGCCTGTACATGCTCGATGGACGCCCGGCCCATTGCTACAACCTCTTTGGGCTGCAGCAGTTCAAGGTCTACGGCGAGGAGAAGCTCTCGGCCGGGGAGCACCAGGTCCGCGCCGAGTTCACCTACGACGGCGGCGGTCTCGGCAAGGGCGGCACCTTTGGCCTGTTCGTGGATGGTGCGAAGGTCGGCGAAGGTCGGGCCGACGGCACGGTCCCGATGGTTTTCTCAGCGGATGAGACGACCGACGTCGGGAGTGACACGGCAACCTCGGTCACGGACGACCTGAACGAGGGTGCCACGCAGTTCACGGGCCGAGTCATGTGGGTCCAGATCGACGTCGATGACACGGCGGCGGACGCCGACCACCTGATCTCGCCGGAGGAACGCTTCCGCGTTGCAATGGCTCGCCAGTGATGGCGGAGGCATGAACTTCCACGCGGCCATGGAAGTGGTCGTCCTCGTGTTCGAGGTTGCGGGCGTTGCGATCTTCGCGATCGGCACGGCGGCTGCGGGCGTGCGCGCGACGCTGCGCTGGCTGCGCGGCGACCGCGCCCGTAACTTCGAGCTCGTGCGACGCGACATCGGGCGATCGATCCTGCTCGGCCTCGAGGTCCTGATCATCGCCGACATCGTCTACACGATCATCGTCGATCTCTCACTCGAGAGCGCCATCACGCTGTCGATCATCGTGCTCGTGCGCACATTCCTGAGCTTTTCGCTCGAGGTCGAGCTCGAGGGAGCGCTGCCCTGGAAGTTCGCAGCGTTGCGTCGCGCTTCGGCGACGGCAACATCCGCGCCGGAGTCGGGCAGCTCCTCCTAGGCCCGGCCGCGGCGCAGATTGCGAGGAGGGAACCCAGCGGCCGCCAACGGTCAGAGCGCTCGTCGGCCACGACTTCCCTCCAAGCGTTTACTCCAGGTAGTCCTTGAGCTTCCGCGAACGCGACGGGTGGCGCAGCTTGCGCAGCGCCTTGGCCTCGATCTGGCGGATCCGCTCGCGCGTCACGTTGAACTCCTTGCCGACCTCCTCGAGGGTGCGGGCACGACCGTCCTCGAGCCCGAAGCGCAGCTGCAGCACGCGGCGCTCGCGCCCTGACAGCGAGTCGAGAACTGCTTCGACCTGCTCCTTCAGAAGCTGGTGCGAGGCTGCTTCCGCGGGCGCGAGCGCCGCGCGGTCCTCGATGAAGTCGCCGAGGTGCGAGTCCTCCTCCTCGCCGATCGGCGTCTCGAGCTGACACCGGCTCCTGCGCTGACCTTGATGATCTCGCGCACCTTGTCGGGCGTGACCACGACCTCCTGGCCCGCGCGACATCGCCTCGGCGATCTCCTCGACCGTCGGCTCGCGGCCGAGCTCCTGGAGCAGGCCGCGCGACACGCGGATCAGGCGGTTGATGGTCTCGACCATGTGGACCGGGATGCGGATCGTCCGCGCCTGGTCGGCGATGGCGCGCGTGATCGCCTGGCGGATCCACCACGTCGCGTAGGTCGAGAACTTGAAGCCCTTCTCGTAGTCGAACTTCTCGACCGCGCGGATGAGGCCGATGTTGCCCTCCTGGATGAGGTCCAGGAACGACATGCCGCGGCCGATGTACTTCTTCGCGATCGATACGACGAGGCGCAGGTTGGCCGACGTCAGCTGCTCGCGTCCCTCGCGGCCGATGCGCACCAGCACACCGCGCCGGTCGCGGGGCTTGAGCGACAGGTCCTGCTCCGGCGTCCAGCCCATCTCGGCCAGCAGCTCGGCGTCCTTGCCGCCGAAGATCCAGCGCCGCAGAGCCTCGTGGGCGATCTCGCGTGACCAGTCGTACAGGGCTCGAACGGCGACGTTGTCGTGTGTCTCCGTGTCGCTCGAATGCGCTGCCAGGAAGGCGAAGTCGACCAGGTTCGTGAACAGTCTGCGGCGTTCGGCGCCTCGTTGTACTTGCCGACGAGCGCGCGCGCCTCCTTGAGCGTCTCCTTGGTCGTGTCCGACTCGACGTTCTTGCCGGCCTTGACGAAGTGGAAGTCGGGCGTGGCCTGGAGCAGGCCGTCCTTCTGGCCGCGCCGAATGCACCGTTGACGATGCGGTCCGTCTCGTCCCGATAGGGCAGCCGGTGCTGCGGGAACTTGGTCCGTGTCTTTGGCTCGGTCTCGTTCTTGGTCCACTCCCAGAGCGAGAGGACGGCCTTCTGCGGCTCGTCGATGATCTGCTCGCCGAGCTCGATCGCCTTGGCCAGGACGACCTCTTCCTCGGCGTTGAGGAGCGGCACCTTGCCGATCTCCTTGAGGTACATCCGGACGGGGTCGTCGATGCCGATCATGTCGGCCGCGATCGCGTCCAGCTCCTCCGCGGTGGGCTCCTCCGCCACCTCTGGGTTGAGCTTGGCCGGTGGCTCCTCCCACGGCGTCTTCTCGGTGTCGTCGAGCGCCACCTCGACCCCCAGCTCGCCGGCCACGGCCAGGCCGTCACCGCCGCTCGGGGTCTCGTCGAGCTCGTCCTTCGTTTCCATGAGGTCGTCGTCGCGCCGGCGCTTGCCACGCTCGAGCACGCTCGCGACCAGCAGCTTGTCGCTGATCCATTTAGGCAGTGCCTCCTGTTGCTGCCGGCCACGGCCGGTGTTGGGTTGTCGTTTGGGATTCAGAACCGTTGTCTGGTCGCGCCGCTTGTCCAGCGTCAAGCCGTTTTTTCCTGCAGATCGAGGACTTCCCGTCGCAGACGTTCAGCCGAAGTCGAGTCTCCGGCAGCCTCCGCCTCGGCCATCTCAGCGCGAATGAAGTCGAGCCGTTCCGTGATGCGCGCGCCGCTCGAGCGCGAGCAGGCTCTGCTCGAGCGCCTGCTCGAGCGATGCTTCCTCGTCGGGGATGGGCCCGTCGTTCGCGAACAGCGTCCGCGCGATGTCGGCCAACGTCGGGTCGAGTCCGGCTACGAACGCGGAGCGATCGAAGCCCGCCGACGGTGTCTGTTTGATCTCGAGCCAGAGCTCGCGTGCCGGGGTGCTGACGAAGAGCTCAGGAGTCAGCCGCGACTCGATCTTGACGCGCATGTAGGGCCGCTGCAGCAGGAGGCGCAGCAGCTCGAACTCGATCGGATCGATGGTCGCCGCGACGGCCTCCGGGTCGAGCGCGTCGGGGCTGGCGAGGACGGCCTCGAGGTTGATCTTGGCGCCGATATGGACCTCCGGCGGCCGGCCGCCACCGCGCGGCGGCGCTTCCGAGCGACGCAGCTCCTCGAGTAGCACGCGCTCCTCCACGCCGCTGCGCCGCGCCAGCAGCTGCAGGTAGCCGTCGCGCTGCGTCGGGTTGGTGACGCGCCGGATGGTCGGCATAACCGCCGCGACGAGCCGTCTCGCGGCCCGACAGCGTGCGCGGGTCGTGACGTCTTGCGTAGGTGTCGATGAGGTACTCGACGATCGGCAGTGGCTCTTCGGTTGCGCGGCGCCACGCGTCGGGATCGTCGCGCATGACCTCGTCCGGGTCGCGCCCGTCGGGCAGGCGCACGACGCCAACGTCCGTCAGGCGGCCGCGATGGCGCGCTGCGCTCGATCTCGCCGACGAGCGCCGACAGCTCCGTGGCACCAAAGGTGGCCGCGCCCTGCCCTGCCGCGTCGACGTCGTAAGCCAACGCGATGCGCGGCGCGTAGCGCGTGACGAGCTCGATCTGGGCCGGCGTGAGTGCCGTGCCGAGCGTGCCGACGACGTTGTCGAAGCCCTGCTGATGTGCCATCAGCGCGTCGGTGTTGCCCTCGACCAGGACTGCCACGCCCTGCTTGCGGATGGCGGCCTTGGCGCGGTCGATCAGGTACAGCGTCCGGCTCTTGTCGAACAGCGCGGTCGCCGGCGAGTTGAGGTACTTGGGTCCCTGGTCGCGCGCGTCCTCGCCCTGCTTCTGGGCGCCGATGATGCGCCCGCCCAGGCCGGTCGCGTTGCCCGTGGCGTCGCGGATCGGGAAGATGATCCGGCCGCGGAAGCGATCGTACGACACCGCGCCGGCCCTGGCGGCGCGTGACCAGGCCTGCCGCCTCGAGATCCTCGACGCGAGAAGCCGCGCTTGCTCGATGAGCGCCTTGATGAGCGTGTCCCAGGCCTCGACCGCGTAACCGAGCTGGTGCGCCGAGATGGTCTCGTCGGTGAAGCCGCGCGCGTGCAGGTAGTCGAGCGCCGGCTGGCCGTGGCGGCTCTCGGTCAGGACGCGGTGGTAGAAGGCGATCGCGGCGTCGAGCGCGTCGCGCAGCCGCTTGCGCTGCGCGTCCTCGCGGCTGGTGCGCTCGCTGAGCTCGACGCCGGCACGCGCCGCCAGGCGGCGCAGCGCCTCGGGGAAGTCGATCGCGTCGCGCTCCATGACGAAGTTGAAGATGTCGCCGCCGCGGCCGCAGCCGAAGCACTTCCAGGTTTCGCGCGACGGAGTGACGGTGAACGACGGCGTCTTCTCGCCGTGGAACGGGCACAGGCCCTTGAACGAGGCGCCAGCCTTGCGAGCTGGACGCGTCTCGCCGATGAGCTCAACGAGGTCGAGCTTCTGCTTGACCTCTGCGGCAACGCCGACTGACGTGATGAACCTCCGCCCTATCCGGGCCACGACTGCGTGCGCCATGCGCCGGACACACGTATGGCCTTGTCAAGTCTTGACAAGGCTCAGAAACGACAGTTTACCCCTTGACAAGGGCTTGACAAGACGCCCGAGGGCTAGCGGCGGTACTCGTCGGCGGGTATGACTGTGCCTGCGGGCGGGTCGCTCGGTCGCCGACCGACCTCCACGAGCCCGTTGGCCGGGCGGTAGCGCGAGTGGAACGTGTCGCGCTCGATCACGTTCCCCGTCCGATCGCGCACGGTACGCGTCACCCACGACTCGTAGCCGTTGTAGACGTCCGCAACACGGTTGCGCTCGCCTGGTGCGAGATCGTCGGTGAACTCCACGTAATCGACGCCTGGGCGGCGGTTCTCGACCCTGGGCTTGCCGAGCTCGACGGTGCGCCCGTCGTCGATGCCCCAGATCTCGAAGACAACCTTGCGCCGCGTGCTGTAGGCGCGAATAAGGAGTCGATGGCCAGTGTTATTGATGAACTTAACGTCCTGGCCGTCGCCGCTCGTCCGATACACGGTGGCGTCAAGCCCAACGGGGTAGCGGTCGATGTACAGCGAGTGCGCGTGGCGCTCCGCGATGCTGAGACCGGCGCGCATTGCCGCGTTGAACAGCGTCGTCGAGGCGGAGCACATGCCGCCGCCGAGCCGGCCGTCGACGATGCGGCCGTTGCGCAGCAGGCCGCCGAGGTCGTACGGCGGGCTGGTCACGGGCATGATGTTGTCCAAAAATTCGAACATCTGTCCGGGCTTGACGATGCTGCCGTCGATCCGCTTTGCAGGGACGCGAATGTTGGCGCCGAAGCCGTTCAGATTGCTAGGCGTGAAACGCGTGGTCCAGCGACCCAGCAGGACCCGATTGTCCTCGGGACGCGGTGTTGGGCTCGCGGCGGGTGTCGGTGTCGCAGCCGGAGTTGCAGTTGGTGTGGGTGAGGGCGTGACAGCGGGCGTCGCGGTCGGGGCGGGCGTCGGCGTCAGCGTGGGTGCCGGCGTGGCGGTCGGCTGTGCCGTTGCCGGGACGGGCGCCTGGGTGGGAGCGGAGGTCGCCGCGGGCTCTGGCGTGGGGCTCATCGTCGGCGCGGTCGTCGGCACCGGAGCAATCGTGACCGGCGGCGTGGTCGGAAGCGCCGCAACGGCCGACGGCGAGGGCGCAACTGTTGGTGACACCGCGGGTGAGCAACCGAGGACGAGAACCACCGACAGCGCGGAGCCAAGGATCCTGTTCATTAGGAAGGCTTGCTCCTTGTCGGCGCCGGACGTGACGCCATCGTGTCGGAAGTTCGAATGGCCGTGTCGAGCAACTGGACGATCGCGCGGTCAGTTTGTGACGGACCTGGTCGGAGCCGTCATCCTAGTCGCCGGATCGCCGTGATCGTCGGATCGTCGTCAGCGAGGAGTCGGAGCCGTGTTCAAGGAAACCAGCGCAAAGACGCCCGAGGAATATATCGAAGGACTCGAAGAGCCGCGCCGCAGCGATATCCGCGCCCTGCACGAGCTGATCCGGCGCGAGGCGCCCCACCTCGAGTCACACATCGCGTCAGGCATGCTCGCCTACGGCCGGTACCACTACAAGGGCAAAAGCAAGGGCACCGAGGGCGAGTGGTTCCACATCGGCCTCGCCAGCAACAAGCGCTACATCTCGCTGTACGTCATGGCCGCCGACGCCAACGGTTACCTCGCGGAGGCATACAAGGAGCGCCTGCCCAAGGCCGACATCGGCCGCAGCTGCGTGCGCATCAAGCGCCTCGACGATGTCGACCCTGAGGCGCTGCAGGAGCTGATCAGCACCGGCGCCAAATGGGATCCGATCGGGCTCAGCCAGTAGCTTCGGCGTCGCGGCGGACACGCTCGACCGCCGCGCCGATGCCCTTCGTCCACGCCGGACCGTGCCCGGGCAGCACGAGCTGAGCGTCCAGAGCTTCCAGCCGAGACAGCGACTGGAGCGCCTGTGCCGGGTCGGCTGTGAAGGGCGCGATCTGTGGCCCGCGCGCGCCAGTCGTGACCGCGTAGGTCGCCATCGCGTCACCGACCAGGAGCGCCTTTTGGTCCTCGAGGAAGAGTGCGGCACTGCCCGGCGTGTGGCCCGGGACGTGGATCACCCGCGGCGCGCCGGGCACGTCCAGGGTTGCTCCGTCGCCGAAGGTCGAGATCACGCCGATGTGCTGCTGCCGCAGCGCGCCGCGTCGCGCGCCCCACAGCAGGAAGCCGAGCAGCGGACGGACGCGCACCTTGCCCATGCCCTTGGACGGATTGGGCACCTCGCCACGAGCGAGCGCGGCGTCGAGCTCATGAACGGATATGGGCCACGACCGTTCGCGACGGGCTCGCTCGGCGAAGCCGATGTGATCGCTGTGGCCGTGCGTCAGCAGGATGCCTCGCACGTCCTCGAGCGTCCGGCCAATCCGGTCGAGCGCGGCCGGAAGCCGCGACCAGTAACCGGGCACGCCCGCGTCCACGATCGTGACCTGGCCCTGGTCCTCGACCAGGTAGACGTTGACGATGTCGTCGCCGAGCCGGTGAATCGTGCTCGAATTCGAGAAGATCCATTAGAATATGAGTCCCTTTTCAGGAAGTTCGGTCGTCACCTCAGAGCCCAGCGAGCGACGCGACCTCGGTTCATGTTTGCCGCAGGTACGCAGTCGCTGGATCAGCGTCACGGGGTGAGAAACCGGCTCGGGGGACCGTATACGAGAGGTCGATAACGAGTGACAACCTCAAGCTCTTCCGTCTGGCGCCGCTCCGTCCCCAAGGACGCACCGCCGGAGCCGTTCAAGCACCTGATCGATCGCTACCAGCATCGCGAGCAGCTCGTCACCTGCACGTGCGGGTGGCAGGGCAGCAGCCTCGATTCGGTACCCGACGGCTGGAAGGCTCATCTGCTCGAGGTCCGCGGCCCTTCGCGCTGACGCGCGGAGCCCGGTATCCGGGCCAATAACCAGGCACCCAGGCGCCGATCCGCACCGCGGATCGGCGCTTTTTCGTGCTTCACGCCGCCCAGCCAGCAACGAAAATGTCGTGAAACGGGCCGTCCGGCCCTATGAGTCGCGCGGCCTGAACCGCAACGCTATCGCCAGACGGCATTCCGCGCTCGACACTTTCTGAAGCGGGAAGGACGGTGCCATGGACAGGACCAAGTGGCGAACGGCGATCTATGTGCTGGGCGCCGTGGCAGCGATCTCGCTGGCGCTGCTCGTCATCCCCTTCTTTGGGCTGTCCGGGGACGTCCGCACCTGGATCACGTGGGCCTTCTGGGGGTCGTTCGTCGCGCTGCTCATCGTGCTCTATCTGGCCTATCGATCGACCCCAGGCTCCGAGGACGTGGAGATCGACGGTCCGCCGTTTGCCCGCTTCCTGTTCAACAACCGTATGGCCGGATTGTTCTGGCTGCCGATCCGCATCTTCCTCGGTGTGTCCTGGATAGACGCCGCGCTGCACAAGCTATCCAGTCCGGCCTGGACGCAGGGCGGCGAGGCGTTGCTCGGCTACTGGGAGCGCGCGGTCGCAATTCCAGAGACTGGATCACCGGCAATCACGTATGACTGGTACCGAGACTTCATCAACTTTTTGATCAGCATCGACGCCCATACGTGGTTCTCATGGGTGATCATGCTCGGTGAGCTGGCGGTGGGCATCGGCTTGTTACTGGGCATTCTGACCGGCATCGCCGCCTTCTTCGGCGCGTTGATGAACATGTCGTTCCTGCTGGCCGGCTCGTCATCGACCAACCCGGTGCTGTTCACGATGGCCATCGGCATCATGCTGGCCTGGAAGGTTGCCGGCTACTACGGGCTCGACCGCTACCTCCTGCCACGTCTCGGCACGCCCTGGCACCGCGGCAAGATGAGTGGCGGAGCGACTCCCGCGCCCGACGCGACCCCGGGAGCCTAGCCGGCTAGCGGCCTAGGCGGAGGCGACCGGAAGCTCGATCCTCGGCGCGTGGTCGAGCGTTGGCGCAGGCTCGACAGTCGGCGTGGCGGCGGCCTTTGGCGTGGCGGCGGCCGTTGGCGCCACGGCGGCCGAGGCTGGTGACTGCCGTGCCAGCCGGAAGGCAAGCACCCGGGTAGCCCCGGACGCCACGTACAGCGCCACAAACGCGGGGTAGCCGAACGCCACTGCCCCAGCACCGACGAGCTGACCGACCGTCATCGCGCCCGAGGTCTGGGCCAGGTACCGAGCGTGCTGACGGATCACGTACGGCCCCTTGATGAGCCTGAAGAGCCGCTCGTTCGCAGCCAATGAGCCCGCCGCGAAGCCGACCGAGCCGAGCATGCCCGAAAGCATCAGCAGCACCGGCGCAGTTGCCGTGCCGGGCACGGCCAGGATGGCTACGACCATGGCCGCGACGCGGATCGCGAAGGAGTTGCGCAGCATCCGCTCGGACGAGCCACGCGCCAGGCGCGCGCCGGCCACGGCCGCAGCGACGACCATCGTCAGCGTCGAGATCGACGCGACCATCATCGAGAAGCCGGCAGTCATTCCCAGGATCGAGATGGCGTAGACAGACAGCGCGGGCGTGAAGCCCATGCCCAGGGCATTGACGGCGCTGACGCGCATGAAACGATCGAGATCGCCCGTCTGTGCACGGTTCACCGCGGGCGCCGTGGGCGGGACGATGACCCGGCCGGGATTCTTCAGCCGTCGCAGCACGAAGACTTCCGCTACCCCCAGAGCTCCGGACAGGGCCAGCGGGATCACGTAGGCGGAGATGCCGATCGTCGCGCTGATGAAGTCCAGCAGAACCGCGATCGGCAACAGCAGAAGTGCGCCGACGCCCAGCGAGACGGCCATCAGGCGCGGGACGACCAGGCGCCGCTCCTCCTCGCTCAGCACGGCCGAGTGCCACGACAGCAGGTTGGCGGAGACGATCGAGCTCATGACGCTGCCGATGACCACGAGCAGGCCGAGCACGACCATCGACACCGGCCCGGCCAGGACGCCCGCGCCGAACAGGACGGCGAGGATCGCGAACCAGAACCCGCGCGGCTCGGCGATGGCAGCGAACAGGATGGTGAGGCCGCGCAGGTTGCCGTCCGTCGCGTTGAGCATGCGCGGCACGGCCAGCTGGGCCATGCCGCCCATCAGCGGCAGGACACCCAGCAGCACCGCGACGGTCGGCGGCGCGCCCATCGCCAACGCGAAGGGAATGATCACCTCGAACCCGGCAAGCACGGCAACAACGCCCTGGCACAGGGCCAGGTAGTGGTAGACACGGAAGCGGGGATCGGCGAAGCGGCGCCAGTCAGCGGCGAACGATGGAGCCAGCACGAAGAGAGCCTCGGGTCTGCCTACCCGGAGCCGGCCGATCCGGCCTTGTCGGCCGTCGAGCCCTCTTCTCGCCTGCGCGCCCATCTGGGTGCCGCCTGGAGCGCGGGTGACGACCGCCGCTCGCGAGGCTCCTGTGGTGTCGGACAAGGATAGCCGTAGCGCGAGGATGACCTTATCCTCGGCTCATGTGCCGCAGCATCCTTCGCCTGAGAGACCATGATGAGATCGCGACCGACGAGGAAATCCGTGCCGCTGCTCTTCAATTCGTTCGCAAGATCAGCGGATACCGGACGCCATCGACGCGCAACGAAGAGGCGTTCAATCGCGCAGTCGACGAGATAGCCCATAGCTCGCAGCATCTGCTCGAGGCAGTCGTCGCCGGTTTGCCCGGGCATCGCCACCCCGACGCGGCCTGAAGCCCATCTGTTTGCAGACGGGTGAGGCACGCCGGCAGAACAGATTTGACAAGCCGCAGCGGTGGCCCCTATCCTCCGCCCTCGCGCTCACCGCGCATGACCAAATCAAGGAGTGTCGAAACACAGATGTCCTGCATGAACCTCGCCAGCACCGCAGCCACGACGCTGCGGTTCGTCGCGCCTGATGGCGCGGCGGAGCGCGGGAGATCTGTGCCCTTCTCGACCTGACACGGCGCAAGCCGCAGTCATGGAAGCCGGAGGGCCAGATGGGCCCCCGGCTTTTTTGATGCCTCGCACATGCAGGTGTGGGGCTCGAGCAAAGCCTCCCTCCCGCGAGCCGTAACCCCCGGGGGCCCTGTTGTTGGAAGTTCAGCCAATGAAACAGGAGCACCGATATGGCCGTCACGCTCGAACGGCCGGCCGCACGGACGCCGGTCAATGAGGAAGAGTCCGTGAAGCCGCGCGCCGAGCACGAGCCACGCAGCGCAGGCAGCGACAGCACACCGGAGCAGCCGGCGTTGCTGATCGAGCACCTGACAAAGCGCTTCGTAGTCGGTCGCGGCAAGAAGAAGGTCGTTGCCATCAGCGACGTTTCGATGCGCATCAAGCGTGGCGAGATCTACGGCGTCCTCGGCGCCAACGGCAGTGGCAAGTCGACTTTGATCCGCCTGGTGAGCACGCTGCTGACCATTGACGAGGGTCGTGTCGAGGTCTTCGGCCTCGACATCGAGCGCAACGAGATGGCGGTCAAGCGGCTGATCAATCGAGTCAGCGTCGACGCCGCCTTCTTCAAGAAGCTTTCGCCGGCCGAGAACCTCTCGTACGCGGCGCGGCTCTACTCGGTGGACGCCAAGTGGGCGGCCAACGAAGCCGTGAGCATCATGGCCCGACTCGGGATCAAGAAGTCACGGTTGAGCCGACCGGTCGAGCAGATGAGCCGAGGGATGCAGCAGAAGGTCGCCATCGCGCGAGCCCTGCTGACGAGCCCGACGCTGCTGCTGCTCGACGAGCCGACAACCGGACTGGATCCGCGTTCGAAGCTCGACGTGCAGACATTCATCGAAGAGGTCAGGGACACACACGACGCCACGATCGTGCTCACGACGCACGACCTCGAAGAGGCGAAGCGGCTGTGTGACCGGCTGGCGATCCTCAACGACGGCAAGGCTCGTCGTCGAGGGGACACCGGCAGAGCTTCGTCACGTCGATCAGCACAGATGGACACGAGGCAACCCTGCACGACGTGTTCATGCACTACACCGGTCGTTCCCTCGACGACGACGTCGAGGAGGACGACGACGACGAATGACAATCAACGAAAGAGAGGCCCAAAGTGATCGGTCATCACTACCACCTGGAGATGGAGCGTCAACGTCGCGCCGAGTCGCGTCGTGCCCGCCACCTGTCATCCAGCCCTTCCGCCGGGCGTCCACCCGGCGCCGCGTCAGCCGCGCCGTTGGCCGGCTGATGGTCGATGTCGGCAGCCGTCTGGCTTCCGACCCCGTCACTGAAAGGGCCCGCTCCCGCTAGCGCGGGGCGGGCCCGAAACACCACAAAACGTCGGAGACCTGATATGGCCGTTCTGACCCGAGAGATACGCGGCAGCTACGCGTTCGTCGAGCGCAACTTCAACCTTGTCAAGCGCTACTGGGGCTGGGAAGTCGGCCTTCCTGGTCTACTGCCATCGCGGCGCGCCCTGTCGGTCACCTTGATCGGCAAGGACCAGGGCAGCGCCGAGCTGATCCTGTACCTGGTGATCGGCGCCATCTTCTGGAACTACCTGTCGGTCGTCTTCTCGTTCATCGCCGAGACAGATCACCTGGGAGCGCTGGGAGGGCACGCTCGAGTACACGATGATGGCGCCGGTAAGGCGCATCACCCATCTGCTCGGCTCGACCGCATTCGCGCTGGTCTATGGCTTCATCCACACCGCCGTCGTGCTTGCGGTCCTGATCATGTTCTTCGGGATCGACCTGTCGAACGCCGACTTGGGGCACGGCAACGTTCTTCATGCTCCTGGGCTCGCTCTCGATCATCGGCATCGGCATGATGGCCGCCATCCTGCCCCTGCTCTAGGTCGAACGCGGCGATCAGATGGTCTTCGTCATCAACTCGCTGCTGCTGCTGTTCTGCGGCGTGTACTACAGCGTCACCATCCTGCCGGAGTGGATGCAGTTCGTGGCCGCAGTTCGTGCCCGGCACGTACATCCTCGACGGCATCCGCCAAGGCGCTCATCGAAGGAGTCCCCGATCACCGAACTAGTGCACGACATCTGGCCACTGATGGTCATGGCCGTCGTTCTCATCCCCGCTGGGCGCTTACGCGTTCTCGCTCGCCGAGCGGTACGCCAAGCGCACCGGCAAGCTCAAGAGGGTTGGCTGAAATGGACAGAACAATGACCGATCTCAAGCTGCGCCCCTACCAGGGCGAGGCCGACGCCGAGGTCATGACCGAGATCATGAATAGCGAATGGGCCGCCGACGGCGTACCCAGCCGCGAAAGCCTGGGCGATGTTGCGGCATGGCTGCGCAATCCCAGTGACATGTTCGACGCCAAGCGCGACGTCACCGTCGCCGAGGTCGACGGCAAGGTCGTTGCCTACGCCGATCGTCAGCTGGGTTGACACCACCGACGGGCTGCGTGAGTACCGCTTGAGCGGAGCCGTGCTGCCCGAGTGGCGCGCACAGGGCATCGGTACGCAGCTGTTGGCCGAGAACGAGCTGCGCCAGCGCGAGCTGGCCGCGACTCACGAGACCGACCGGCCCAGGTTCCTCGGTTCCTGGACGAACGACCGCCAGGAGGCGGCCATCGCCCTGATGCGTAGCCACGGCTACGAGCAGGTGCGCTGGTTCTTCGACATGGCGCGCGACCTGTCCGAGCCGATCCCCGACCTGCCGATGCCCGACGGCCTCGAGGTGCGGCCGGTCGACATGGACCTGATCCGTCAGATCTGGCAGGCCGACGTGGAAGCGTTCCAGGATCACTGGGGCGGCTTCGACTCATCGGAAGGGAGCCTGCAGCGCTGGCTCGAGAGCGACAGCTTCGATCCGACGCTGTGGGTGATCGCCTGGGACGGCGACGAGGTCGCCGGTGGCGTGATCAACGGCATCCATCCGGAGGAGAACGAGGCGATCGGCATCGAGCGCGGCTGGCTGCACAGCGTCTTCACGCGCCGTCCGTGGCGAAAGCGTGGGCTGGCGACGGCACTTATCGCGCGCTCTCTTGAGCTGATCAAGGAGCGTGGGATGGCCCAGGGCGTCCTGGGCGTCGATGCCGCCAACCCGAGCGGGGCCCTGGGTCTGTACGAGCGCATCGGCTTCAGCGTGATCGAGCGCTCGTCGGCGTGGCGCAAGCCCTTCGAGGCCTGAAGAAGTTGACGATGCTCGAAGCGAGCAGCCTGGAGCGCCTCGGGACGTACGGTTGGGACCGGCGGACCGAGGCGCTCTTTGCTGCCCATTCCGAGGCTGGCCGGTCGCCCGGGCGCGTCATCGCGGAACACCGCGGCAGCTACGTAGTGGCGACCGGAGAGACAGATGTCGAGGCCGTCGTGTCGGGACGTTTCCGGTACGACGCCACGTCTGCCGAGGACTTCCCCGCAGTCGGCGACTGGGTCGCCCTGTCCTTGCCGGCGGACGGGGGGGCGGCTCAGATCCATGCCGTGCTGCCGCGCGCCAGCCGCTTTGCGCGACCGGCGCGCGGCGACGTTCCGGGCGCCCAGGTCGTGGCCGCCAACGTCGACACGGTCTTCGTCGTGGCGGCACTCGACCACGACTTCAACGTGCGCCGGCTGGAGCGCTACCTCGCCCTGGCCTGGTCTAGCGGCGCCGAGCCGGTCATCGTCCTCAACAAGGCCGACACCTGTGAAGACGTGGCAGGACGGGTGGCCGACGCAACGGCTGTCGCGCCGGGCGTCCCCGTGCGCGCGGTCAGCGCCCGGGACGGTGCGGGCATCGACGCTCTCACTCCCCTGCTCGAGTCCGGCAAGACCATTGCCCTGCTGGGATCGTCGGGCGTCGGCAAGTCGACCTTGACCAATGCCCTGCTTGGCTGGGAGCGCCAGGTGACGAACGAGGTGCGCGAGGACGACCAGCGCGGCCGCCACACGACCACGATGCGCGAGCTCATCGTCACGCCTTCAGGCGCGCTGCTCATCGACAGCCCGGGCATGCGCTCGGTCGGCATGTGGGAGATCGAGGAAGGCCTCGACGACGCCTTCGCCGACGTCGAGAAGTTCGCCGCCGAATGCCGCTTCTCCGATTGCACGCATGGAGTCGAGCCGGGGTGCGCGGTGCGCGCGGCGATCGACACGGGTGAACTTGCTTCCGAGCGTCTCGCCAGTCGCGACAAGCTGGCGCGGGAGTCGGCGGCTCTCGCCCGCCGCACCGACCGCCTGGCTCGGGCGGAGGAAACGCGCAAGTGGAAGGCCATCCAGAAGAACTCGCGCAACCACATGCGCATCAAGTACGGGCCCGACGCTGGCTAAACCCGGCCATTTGCCGAGTAGACTGCCGGCCATGAAGAGGCGGGGAGCGGCTGTCCTATTCCTGTGTGGGCTGGTTGGCCTGGCGGTCGGCTGCGGCTCCGGTGGCACACCGGCGACGGTCGCGCCCGGAGCGAGCACGGCGGCGCCAACGAGCGCGTCCGTACCGACCAGCGAGCCGGGCGGTGGCCCAGTGGCCGGCGAAGACGTGTGCGTGGCGATGACGGAGCCGCTCGTAATGGCAGCTCTTGGCCAGGCCGCGGATGAGCCGCAGTTCGGCGACATCGCCGGCGCGGACGGGGTGTACTGCTTCTTTCCCGCGGCGGCTGACGCGGCTACCGGAGTCGAGGTCCAGCTCAGCGAGATGACCGAGGACGACTTCAACGCCCTGGCCGAACAACTTGGCGCGACCGAACCCCTGGCCGGCGTTGGCCAGGCTGCGTTCTCGCTCGACCGCGCATACACCGGAACGGACGGTGCCAGCGTAGTGGCCTGGGACAACGGCCAGACCGCGGTCGTGCTCATCGAGCGCAGCGGCGCAGAGCAGGCGGCTCTCAGTACGGCCGCCACGGCACTCGCCGCGAAGGTGCTCGCCGACCTCTAGAAGGGCAGCACCCGTGAGCGGGCCACCTGCTCGAGCCACGGCTTCTCATCGGCGATAGTCGAAGCTCGTCCATGGCCGGGCAGCACCCGCAGGTCTTCCGAGAGCGCGGAGAGTCGGGTGAGCGAATCGACCATCTCAGCATCGGAGCCTCCCGGTAGGTCGGTCCTTCCCCAGGAGCCGGTGAAGAGCGTGTCGCCCGTGAACAGCAGGCGCTCGCCGTTCGCCAGCAGACAGACCGAGCCCTCGGTGTGTCCCGGCGTATGGAGCACCTGCAGATCAATCTCGCCGAAGCGGATGCGTGAGCCCTCGGCCAGGTCCAGCGCCGGCACCGACGGTGGTATGGGGAACGGCGCGAGATAGCTGCTCGGCTCCTCCAGGCCGTGGCGGTCCGCGAGATGGGCCGCGATCTTGGCGCCCGTTACGTCGGCCAGGGCAGCGTTGTCGCCGATGTGATCCCAGTGGCGATGGGTCGAGACGATCAGCTTGAGAGTCCAGCCGCGCTCGGCGAGCGTGGCTGTCACCCACTCCACGCACGGGATGGCGGTGTCGATCGCAATCGCCTCGCCGCTCGACTCGTCGCCGAGGACGTAGAGATTCGTGGCTATCGGGCCGATGACCCGCTGAAGGAGCTTCATCCGCTTCGAGCTACGGCGCCGGTGTGGGAGCCGGAACCAGGGAAGGCAGCGGCAGGATGAACTGGTTGCCCTCCGGCAGGAGCATGATCTGGACGTTCGGGTTGAGCTTCTGGATCGCCTGCCAGCGGATGAGCTCGTCCGTCAGCGAGGCGTTGATGAAGTCGTTCGCGTCGGCCTGGCCGTCCGCGGTCGCGCGGTTGGCGTCGGCCTGACCCTGGGCGGTGACAACCAGCTGCTGGGCCTGGATGCGGCGCTGCTCGAGGATCTGCTCCTCGCGCTGCACGTTCTGCTGCTCGACCTGCTTTGCCGTGATGGCGTCGTTGTAGGCCTGCGGATACCCGATGTCCACGATGTAGATGTCGTCGACGATGATGTGGTAACGGGCCAGGTTTTGGCCGAGGGCGGTCTTGGTCAGCTGCCGGATCTCGTCGCGCTTGTTCAGGATGAAGTTGGGGCTGTTGCTGTCCGCGGCATAGCCCGGCGTGACCTGCTTGATGTAGTCACTGAACGCGGGATCGATGATCTTGCTCGCGAAGTCGGTGCCCACGTTCTGGATGAGCTGCCCGGCGAATGCCGCGTCGAGGTGGTAGTTCATGGTGCCGGTGACTGTGACCTGGAGGTTGTCCGCTGTGGCCGCCGTCAGTTGCTGGAAGTTGTGCGGCTGGACGCGCGTGTCCACCTCCTCGACGGTGTTGAGGAAGGGCACGACCCAGCTCGCGCCGGGATAGAGCACATTGGGCTGGACCTGGCCTAGGAAGCGGACGACGCCGACATAGCCGGCGGGCACGATGATCACGCCCAGGATCAGGAGCCAAGCAGCGAAGAGGATGATCGTGAGCGCGATGAGCGTGCGCCGAAACGGGTGATTCACTTCGACCCGGACCGGGCCGTCGTCGTCGCGGTCGCCGCGTGCCGATCGGGCGCGTTCGCGCTCGAGGACGAGCTGGTGAGCTCGCTGTTCGGGGAGCATCGTGACAACGATGGCTCCTATGAGACACAGAACTGCCAGGCCGAACAGGATGAGCGGCAGGAACTCCACGCGAAACCCCTCCTCAAGACGTCGCGCCGGACAGGCGCCGTCATGATGTTAGACAGGGATCAGGCGCGCGGATCGAGGCGGAAGTACACCCCGGCGGCGCGCACCTGGCGTCTGCCGAGTCGATACATGAGGTTGCCCGGAAACGGGTGCTGGCCTGTGGCACGGATGGCTCGCTCGCGCTCATCGCCGATAGGCAGGAGCGCGACGTCGAACGCCACCACAGTGCCGTCCGGCCAGCGGATCGCCGCGCTGCCTGCGGCGCGCAGGTCGCGCGTCCAGCCGCAGTCGCCATTTGGATGGCCGACATACCACTGCCCGCCTGCCGCGAGTATCCCCACCAGGCGGCGACGGATGCCACCATCACGCCGGCTCGGCACCTCGAGCTCGACGACGTTCCCGATCCCGAAGCGCCGCCATCCGACGCGGACGGCTGGGTCGATCAGCGCCAGAATGCGGTACATCACCTTGAAGGACACGTGCCAGAAGCGAGACGGCGTAGCAGGCACGGCCAGAGCATAGGGAGGGCCGCCCGATATGGCCGACAGGGGCACATTCACCTGGTACGGACACTCGTGTGTCGTGCTGCGGACACCCGGCGGAAAGACGGTGGTGATCGATCCGTGGTTCGGCAACCCGACATCGCCTGCGACTGAGGCCGTTGTCGACGAGTGCGACGTCATGCTCGTATCGCACGGGCATTTCGACCACCTCGGCTCGGGGCCGCGTGCGGTCAGGGACGCCGACTCGCTTGCCATCGCGCGACGCACGCGGCCGACCTGGGTTTGCATCCACGAGCTGTCACTGTGGCTGGAGGACCAGCTGGCCGATTCGGGCGTCGAGATCATCGGCATGAACAAGGGCGGCCGGGTCGAGGCACGCGGCGTGGGCATTTCGATGATCCGCGCCGAGCACTCGGCCGCCGACTGGTCGGCGGCCGGCGAAGGCCCGCTTCACCTGGGCGAGCCCGTCGGGTTCGTGATCGAGCTCGAGGACGGCCGCAAGATCGTCTATACGGGCGACACGGACGTCTTCGGCGACATGGCGCTGATCGGTGAGATGCACGAGCCGGACGTCGCGATCATGCCCATCGGCGGCCACTACACGATGGGACCGCGCGGCGCCGCTCGGGCGGCGCAGATGCTCCGCGTACGAGCTGTGATCCCCGTCCACTACGGCACGTTCCCGATCCTTTCGGGCACGCCCGACGAGCTTCGGAGCGAGCTGGCCGCGCTGGGTGCTGACGTCCAGGTGATCGCGCCCGAGCGTGGCATCGCCACTCCCCTGCCCTGACGCGATCCGCCGTGAAGGTCCGACCCGCCGATCCGGCGACTGACGCACAACGTGTCGCCGAGATCTACGCACCGGCGGTCATCGACTCCACCATCTCGTTCGAGGAGGTGCCGCCCCACGCTACCGAGATGGAGCGGCGGATGCGCGCGGTTCTCGACTGGACGCCGTGGCTGGTGGCTGAGGATGAGTCGGGAGTCGTTATCGGCTATGCCTATGCTTCACGCCATCGCGAGCGGGCTGCCTATCGCTGGTCCGTCGACATCTCGGTCTACGTCGACCCGGCGTGGCAAGGTCGCGGAATTGGCCGAACCCTCTACGACGAGCTGCTGCCGATGCTGCACCGTCAGCGATTCGTGAATGCCTACGCCGGCATCGGCCTCCCCAACCCCGCGAGCGTGGCGCTGCACGAGTCGATCGGCATGAAGCTGATCGGCATCTACGAACGCGTCGGCTTCAAGAACGGTCGCTGGGTCGACGTCGCCTGGTACGGCATGCGCCTCGCCGACGCAGAGGCTGGCACGTCGCAGCCTGAGGAGCCGATTCCGCTGGCCGACCTCAAAAGCTCGAGTAGCGGCGCTCGAGAGCATCAAGGATGAAGTCGAGCCCGAATTCGAACTCGTCGCCGTAGTCGAATCCGCTGGCAAGAAGCTCCCCGCCCACGCGTTTCAGGTGCGGGTAGTCGTCTGGGATCGCGGCGATCAGGTCGTCGCCCACCTGGGCAAACTCGTCGGCCGTGCTGAAGGGCAGCGCGTGCTCCTGGACGACGAAGCCGAAGATGAAGCTGTCGAGCAGGTTGCCGGCGTGTGTCGCCTCGGCCGCGGACAGTCCGGCACCGTCAAGGATGCGCACAACGTCGTCGTGATGCCTCAGGTTGGCCGGACCCGGGTGGAGGCGCGACTCCATCAGGGCAACAGCCCAACGGTGCCTCGCCAGGACTTGGCGCGCAGAGATCGCGCGGCCGCGCATCGCGGCCTTCCAATCGTCCGTAGCCGGAATCTCGATCTCGCCGAACACCATGTCGATGAGACCGTCCAGCAGATCTTCCTTGTCGCGCACGTGGCGGTACAGCGACATCGCCTCGGAGTCGAGACGCTGGCCGATGGCGCGCATCGTCACCGCCTCGATGCCCTGTTCGTCGGCGATCGCCAGTGCCGCCGCGAGGATCGCATCGCGGCTGAGGCGAGCCGGCCGGCCCGGACGTTTGCTGCTTGACACGCGATTAGTTTACAACATACGCTTACTGCGCTTACGTTGTACGCAAAGGGAGGCGGAGGACATGAAGGCGATCGTTCAAAAGGTCTACGGAGCGCCGGACCGGGTGCTGGCACCTCGGGACATCCCGCTGCCGGTGATCAACGACGAGGAGGTCCTGGTGCGGGTCCGTGCTGCCTCCATCCGAATCGGCGCCTACTTCGCCGTCCGAGGCACTCCGTTGCTTGTCCGGCTCAGCACTGGCCTGCGCAGGCCGAAGGCGAGCGTGCCGGGCTTCGACTTCGCCGGCGAAGTGGTGTCGGTCGGTTCACGAGTTACGCGCTTCAACCCAGGCGACGAGGTCTTCGGAGCCGGCAGCGGTGCCTGCGCCGAGTTCGCCACTGCGCCTGAAGCACATCTGGCGATGAAGCCGGCGTCTGTGTCATTCGAGGAGGCAGCGGCCATCCCGACCTCAGCCCTCGCCGCACTCCACGGCCTGCGCGATGCGGGACGGCTCCAGCCAGGACAGCGCGTGTTGATCAACGGCGCTTCGGGCGGCGTTGGCACGTTCGCGGTCCAGATCGCGAAACACATGGGCGCCGAGGTCACTGGCGTCTGCAGCACGCGCAACACGGAGCTCTTGCGAACCCTCGGCGCGGATCACGTCATCGACTACACCAAGGAGAACTTCACCGACGTCGATCAGCGCTACGACCTGATCCTCGACAACGTCGAGAACCGCTCGGTGGGCGAATGCCGGCGCGTGCTAAAGGAGAACGGCACTCTTGTGTTGAACAGCGGCACGGGCGCAAGCGGCGTGCGAATGCTGGTCCGGTTGATTCGGCCGTTGCTCATCTCGCCCTTCGTAAGCCAGACGTTGAGACGCTTCCTCTCCAATCCCAACCAGGACGACCTGACACACCTGAAGGACCTCGTCGAGAACGGCCACATCCGCCCCGTGGTGGGTCGGACCTACCCCCTCGTCGAGACCGTCGCCGCGTTCGAATACGTCGCGTCGAACCACGCCAGCGGCAACGTCGTCGTGGCGGTCAGTGCGGCTGCCAGCTGACGATGCCGATCTTCGTCGGGGTCCACTCGAAGGCGTAGCGGCCGTCGCGCTCGGTAGCCGCCTCTTGCACGAGGGCGCGCAGGCGGTCGTCTTTGGCACTGCCGGCACTGAGCCAGAGTTGGCGGCGCGCCATCGCCAGGGCCTCGTCGAGCGAGTCGAAGGTCGGTGGTACACGGTCGACGAGGCGGATCTCCGGCAGGCGCCCGCGCGCGAAGAGCAAGGTCACCAGCTCCGGCAGCGCCGGGAGCCGGACGCGTGGCTCGCCGTGGATCTCGTTCCAGAACAGCGTAGAGACGGTCGTCATCGCCGATTCGCCCATAACTGTCACGCACAGGCGCGCGGAGGACTGCTCGAGCTCGTCGAGGAAGGGCCCGATCTCGGCGATGTCGTAGCCGACGTGCGCCATCAACCCGACGTCGCCGGAGGGTGGGTCGGCCATCGGCCAGCGTGCCTCGATCGCCCGAACGTTCGTGATGTCGTTCGCAGCTGCGTCCTCCCGGAGCAGCTCGAGCATGGACGGCGACGGGTCGATCGCCACGACCTCGCGGACTGCGCAACGCGAGAGGCAGTGCGTAGCGTCCGGGACCGGCGCCAACGTCGAGCCACGCGTCGTCCGCCACACAAAGCGACAGGAGGACATTGAGGGTCTCGTCGTCCGTCCGGTGTGGGTCAAGGTGGAAGCGGTGGCGCACCGGCGCGTAGAAATCGGGCGGATCAGGTTCCTCGCGGCAGCGATCGACCTGCTCTCGATCGGCCACCACGCGGGCGCGCCACGCGGCCAGCAGTTCGTCCGCACCCGCAGACAGGACGTCCGTCACGAAGGTGAGCGTAGCGATCGGACGTAAACTCGCGAGCGTGGTGGACGTCGAACAGCAGCTGCGTGACCTGATCCGTGAGCGCATCGTCGTGCTCGACGGCGCCATGGGCACGCTGATCCAGCGCCACACGCTCGGCGAGGCCGAGTTCCGGGGCGAGCGCTTCGCGGACCACACGCACGACCTGAAGGGCGCCAACGAGGTGCTCAACCTGACCCAGCCCGACATCATCCGCGGCATCCACGACGAGTACCTGGACTGCCGGTGCCGACATCATCAGCACCAACACCTTCAACGGCAACGGCGATCTCGCTGGCCGACTACGCGCTCGAGCCACTCGCCGAGGAGATCAACCGCGCCGCAGCATCGATCGCGCGCGCGGCTGCGGATGCCGCCACGGCCGCGGACTCCGGCCAAACCGCGCTTCGTCGCGGGCTCGCTCGGACCAACCAACAAGACCGCCTCCCTGTCGCCGGACGTAAACGACCCCGGTGCGCGCAACGTCACCTGGGAGGAGCTAGTCGACGCCTACTTCGGACGCGGCGCGCGGCCTGATCGACGGCGGCGTCGACATCCTGCTCATCGAGACGATCTTCGACACGCTCAACGGCAAGGCGGCGATCTTCGCGGTCGAGTCGCTCTTCGAAGAGCTGGGTCGACGGCTGCCGGTGATCGTCAGCGCGACGATCGTCGACCAGTCGGGCCGCAACCTGTCGGGCCAGACCGTGGGCGCGTTCTGGAACAGCGTGCGCCATGCCCGCCCGTTCGCGGTCGGGCTCAACTGCTCGCTCGGCGCTGAGCATGCTGCGCCCGTACGTCGCCGAGCTCGTCGCGCATCGCCAATGTGCCCGTCGTCACCTACCCGAACGCCGGCCTGCCCAACGCCTTCGGCGGCTACGACGAGCAGCCGCCGGAGACGAGCCGGATGCTCGGCGAGATGGCGCGCGAGGGCGCGCTCAACCTCGTGGGCAGCTGCTGCGGCACCACGCCCGACCACACGCGCGCCATCGTCGCCGCGGTCGAGGGCCTGCCGCCGCGAGTGATCCCCAGCGTCGAGCCGAAGACCCGTCTGAGCGGCCTGGAGCCGCTCGACATCGGTGCCGACTCGCTGTTCGTCAACGTCGGCGAGCGGACCAACGTCACCGGCTCCCGGGCATTCGCGCGGCTCATCAAGGAGGAACGCCTACGACGGAGGCCGTGGCCATCGCCCGGCAGCAGGTCGAGAACGGCGCCCAGATGATCGACGTCAACATGGACGAGGCGCTGCTCGACTCGCAGGCCGCGATGGCGCGCTTCCTGGACCTGATCGCGACCGAGCCGGACATCGCCAAGGTGCCGGTGGTGATCGACTCGTCCAAGCTGGGCAGTCATCGAGGAAGGGCTCAAGCACGTCCAGGGCCGGTCGGTCGTCAACTCGCTCTCGCTCAAGGAAGGCGAGGCAGAGTTCCTGCGCCAGGCGCGCCTCGCTCGCCAGTACGGCGCCGCGGTCATCGTCATGGCCTTCGACGAGGAGGGCCAGGCGGACACGGTCGATCGAAAGCTGGCCATCCTGCGCCAGCGCGCCTATCGCTGCTCACCGAGCAGGTCGGCTTCGAGCCGACCGACGTCATCGTCGATCCCGAACATCTTCGCCATCGGCACGGGCATCGAGGAGCACGCCGGCTACGGCGAATCGCGTACATCGAGGCGACGAAGCGCATCAAGCGCGAGCTGCCCGGCGTGCTCGTCAGCGGCGGCGTCTCGAACGTCTCGTTCGCCTTCCGCGGCAACGACCCGGTGCGCGAGGCGATCCACGCCGTGTTCCTGTATCACGCCATCCGCGCCGGCATGGACATGGGCATCGTCAACGCCGGGGCGCTGCCGGTGCTACGAGCGACGATCCCGGCCGAGCTGCGCGAGCGCGCCGAGGACCTCGTCCTCAACCGTCGCGCCGACGCGACCGAGCGCATGCTCGAGATCGCCGAAGAGGTCCGCGGCGGCGCGAGCAGCGGTGCCGACGCGGTGCGCGACCTGTCGTGGCGCGAGGCGCCGGTCGCGGAGCGGCTGAAGCACGCGCTGGTCGAGGGCATCAGCGACTGGATCGTCGAGGACACCGAGGAGGCCAGAAGCACCGCGGCGCGGCCGCTCGACGTCATCGAGGGCCCGCTCATGGCCGGCATGGACACCGTCGGCGACCTGTTCGGCAGCGGTCGTATGTTCCTGCCCCAGGTCGTCAAGAGCGCGCGCGTGATGAAGCAGGCGGTGGGCTACCTCATCCCGTACATCGAAGCGGAGAAGGCGCGTATCGCGGCCCTGGGCGGGAACGGCAACGGCCACGGCGACGGCAGCGGCGGGCGCCAGGGCGCCGGAACCATCGTCATGGCCACGGTCAAGGGCGACGTCCACGACATCGGCAAGAACATCGTCGGCGTCGTGCTCGCCTGCAACGGCTACCGCATCGTCGACCTGGGCGTGATGGTGCCGTGGACGCGCATCCTCGAAACAGCGCGCGCCGAGAACGCGGACGCGATCGGACTCTCCGGGCTGATCACGCCCTCGCTCGAGGAGATGCGCACCGTGGCCCAGGAGATGGAGCGCGAGGGCATGACGCTGCCGCTGCTGATCGGTGGCGCGACGACGTCACGCGCGCACACCGCGGTGAAGCTCGAGCCTGCTTACTCGGGGCCAGTGGTGCACGTCCAGGATGCGTCGCGCGCGGTGGGCGTCGTCCGATCGTTGCTCGACGAGAACGCGCGCGACGGCTTCGTCCAGCAGACCAGGGCGGCGTACGAGCAGCTGCGTCGTCAGTTCGCCGACCGTGACGACCGGACGCGCCGGCTGACGCTTGACGAGGCCCGTGCCAACCGCCTGAAGCTGTCGTTCGAGGGCGTAGGACGCCCCGCCGCGGCCGACTTTCCTGGGCGCGCGAGCGCTGACACGAGATCCCGCTCGACGAGCTCGTGCGGCTACATCGACTGGACGCCCTTCTTCGCGGCGTGGGAGCTGGCCGGCCACTATCCCGGAGGTCCTCGAGGACAAGCGCTTGGGCAGCGCCGCGCGCTCGCTGTACGACGACGCGCAGCAGTTGCTCAAGCGTGTCGTTGACGAGCGCCTGGTCACGGCGTCAGCGGTGGTCGGCTTCTGGCCGGCCGCGGCCAACGACGACGACGACATCGTGCTCTTCACCGACGATGAGCGCTCAGCCGAGCTCGAACGTCTGCACACCCTGCGCCAGCAGATGGCCAAGCCGGATGCTCGGCCGAACGTTGCCCTCGCCGACTACGTGGCGCCCGTTGGATCGGGCGTGCCCGACTTCGTCGGCGCCTTCGCGGTTACCGCAGGTGGCGGCCTGGACGAGGCAAAGACCAGGTTCGAGGCGGCCGGTGACGACTACTCCGCGATTCTTCTGACGTCGCTCGCCGATCGGCTCGCCGAGGCGGGCGCCGAGTGGCTCCACGCAGCGCGTGCGTCGCGACCTGTGGGCCTATGCGCCGGACGAGGCACTCGACAACGACGCGTCTGATTCGCCGAGTCGTACCAGGGCATCCGGCCGGCGCCGGGCTACCCGGCCCAGCCCGACCACACCGAGAAGCGAACCATCTTCCGGCTCCTCGATGCCGAGCGACAGATCGGCATGCACCTGACTGAGTCGATGGTGATGATCCCCGGCGCGTCGGTCAGCGGCCTCTACTTCTGGCACCCCGACGCGAACTACTTCGGACTCGGCCGCGTCGGACGCGACCAGCTTGCCGACTACGCGCGCCGTAAGGGCTGGTCGCTGGCAGAAGCCGAACGCTGGCTGGCCCTCAACGTCGTCGACGAGGTCCAGCCCATCAAGGTCAGTTAGCCCGACGGTCGCTCAACAGCTGGTGGCGGCCTCGTGCTGGATGCTCCACTGTCCGTATTGGTTCTTGATGACAGAGTCGTGGTCGCAGCGGATGGCCCCGAAATACTGGGCATTCCAGCTGAACCAGGTTCCCGATGAGGACACCTTGGCGACGCCGACGCTGCAGTAGTAGCGCGTCCACCGACCATTCGCCGTCCGCGTTCCGCCGAAGAACACGTAGTCGTGATACTTGCTCGTGTTGTTGGGCGCCGTGATCGAGACGGATGAACCATCAGTCGCGGACGCTTCGCCCTTGAGCGTCACGCCGACCTTGACAGACGCCGAGGCGATGATGATGCCGGCGTCGGCCTGCGCACCGACCTCGATCTGGATGCTTCCGGTGAGGGTCGTGCTGCGCGTGATCGTGCGCGTTGCCGAGCCGCCCGGTGGAATTGTCACGTACGCGAGCTGATGCGTGTTTCTGACATCCTTGTTCGAAACGCTTACTTCGTACCAGGGTGGGTCTCCGATGGAGCAGTCCACCCCGGCCAGTGCGATCGGGGCGCCAGCCAGGGCGACTGCCGGTATCGTGGCAGTGGCCGCCAGTACCGCGATAACCAGACGGGCCAGCGCAGCCCTCAAGGCGAGCACCATTGCAAGATCCCTCCCGATGCGGACGTGTGTTCCGACGGTAGGTCCCGTCGCACGGCGGGTCGCTACTCAGGTATGACGATTTCTGGCAGAAATGCCGCGATATACTCCGGCACGGCCGATCGTGCCGCGCTCAACGACACGCGCGGTCGGCCACTCCGGACCATCGCCCATTCCAACGAGCCCCGAGCCGAGAGAGACCTTGTCGTCCAACGTCGCCCAGAGCTACCCGTACAAGGCGGAGACAGAGGCCGAGCGCGCTGCCGCGATCGAGCGCGCCACTTCGCAGTTCGAAGGGCTCTCGCAGAAGATCGCGGACGAGGCCGAGCCACTGCCGGACCCGGGTCCGGACGAACCGGGGCGGCCCAACCGCTCGTGGACGTTCGTCTGCCCGCGACACGTGACCGCGCGGCTGCACGTTGCCGGTTTCGCCCGTGAGCGCCACGCCCTGTACGTCGTGTGTGACGAGGGCGGCGAAACGTACCTGCGCTGAGCTGAACCCGATTTGACCGATACCGAGGGGACTCAGTCGGCGGCGACGGACACCAATGCCGACGGGATGATCACCTGCCGCCAATGCGGCAACGACGTGCCGCGCCTGCGTTTCTGCATCCGTTGCAGCGATCCGCTCGACGACGAGTACGACGCCGAGAGCCAGCGCCGCCAGCGCAGCCGCTTCGCCGCGGCCCCCGACGAGCCGCTCGCGACAGTGGCTCTCGTGAGCACGATCTTCCCGCAGCTGCCGCGCGCCGAGATGCGCTACTTCCGGATCGCGCTGCTCGCCGGCGCGGCGATCGTGCTGGCCCTGGCGCTCCTCGGCTTCTACCCCGTTGCACTTGTGAGCGCGGCCGTGCTCGTGCCGGTGTTGATGGTCATGTACGTCTACGTCGTCGACATCTACGAGGACGAGCCGATCTGGGTGATCGGCGCGACGATGCTCTGGGGCGCGGGCGCCGGTGTGATGTTCGGCTTCCTCTCGCGCGCTCTGCCGACCGGCTCCGCCTTCGGCGAGCCCGACGCTATGGCCATCCTGCTGAGTGGCCTGGTCATGCCGCTCGTCGAGGGCGGGCTCATGCTCGCCGGTCCACTCGCCCTGCTCTCGTGGCGGCGCTTCAACGACGTCCTCGACGGAGCAACGTTCGGTGCCGCCTCGGCCGTGTCATTCGCCGGCGCGCACGTCATCGTCCAGTCGCTGCCGCTGCTCAACTCGGGGCTTCGGCCCGCCGGAGACCCACTGCCGTGGGTCGTGCAGCTGCTATCGCTCGGCCTGCTCCAGCCGGTGATCGCCGCCGGCGCGATCGGCTCGGTCGCCGGGGCGTTCTGGCTTCGCTACCGGGCTCCAATCACCGACCGCAAGAAGCTCGGCCTGGTCGGCGTGCCGATCTTCGCGATCCTCGCGGGCGCCGTGCTGCTCACGCTCTCGGGCCTGGCGAAGACGCTGCTGTCGCTCATACCGGCGACGATCGCCCTGGCGATCCTCGCGGCCGTCGCGCTGCTGTGGCTGCGCGCGACGATCCATCTCGGGCTGCTCCAGGAGTCACGCGAGATCGAGATCGAGCGCACCATCCGCTGCCCGAGCTGCGGGCACTCGACACCCGAGCACACCTTCTGCGGGAACTGTGGTGTCTCGCTTCGAGCGCTGCCCCGCTCGATCCGGCGCGATCTGGTCGAAGCCGACGCGGCCGAAATGCAGGCGGCCGAATGACAGCCATGGGCGGCCCGCCACCGGGCTATGCCGGACCTCCCCCGGGCTACGCCGGACCTCCCCCGGGCTACGCCGCTCCGCCGCCGAGCGGCTACGGCGCACCCCCTCCCCCGGGCAAGGCGCGCATGTCGCCGCTGGCGATCGTGGCCGTCTTCGTCGGTGTTCTGCTTGGCCTGGGCCTGGTCGCGGGCGTGATCATGCTCCTCAACGCGCCAGCACCACCGGTCGCCCAGTGCCAGCCAGGGACGCCGTGCACCGATCCCCCGGCCTCGCTGCCGCCGGTCTCACAAGCCAGCCCTGGTCCCTCGTCCGCGCCGATCGGTTCACCGGGCGCAACTGGCCAGCCGAGCGGCCAGCCTGTCGCCAGCCCGGGCCCATCCGTTCTTCCGACGACTGCTCCGAGTGGGGCGCCGACTCCGGGGCCAAGCGGCGCGCCAACTCCCTCGCCAACCGATCCGGCATCCACTCCAGCACCGACGGCCTCACCGGGCACTGACTCGGCACCGTTGGTCACCGGCCAGCAATGGCGCGACGACGACCTGGGCTACTCGTTCGAGTTCAACCCGGACACATTCACGTTGGGGACGTCCGAGTCCGGCCTGACGGTCCTCAACGGCACCTTCTTCGATACCCAGATAGTCATCCGTGCCGCGCACGCCACGACCTCCCCGGCGCAGTTCATCGCCGAGCAGATGGGTCGGGTTGACCGTTTCCTGATCGGCCGTGTCACCGATGACGATCCATATGACGCCCTGCTCGGTCCGAGCATCGGCTACGTGCGCGGCGAGGGCGCGGTGTTTTCGGGCACGATCACGAGCCAGGACGGCACCCCCGTGGCGCCCGGCGGCGTCACCATCCTCGCCGCCACGGATGGCCGCCTGACGGTCGTGGTGCTGGTCATCGTCGGCACGCCCGACGTGCTGCTGAGGGGCGACACGACCCACCAGAAGGCAGTCCGCGTGGCCGCGGACGAGATCCTCAAGACGTTCGATTGGGATGCCCGATGAAGCGACGACCGCTTGTCCTAGTGCTGTGCGCCCTGCTCGCGCTGACCGGCTGCGCCATGTCGTCGACGGAGGAGCCGATGCGCACCAGCGAGCAGCCGAATTCGGCCGGTCAGCCATCCGAGGCGTCGATGGACCTGGGCTCTACGCCCGACGAAGAGATCGTGCGCTTCACGGTCAGCCTCAACCTGCCCGGCGCGGCCGATCTCGACCGATACCTGGCCGGCCTCAACCAGCCTGGCTCACAGTCCTACCGGCAGTACCTCAAGCCGGCTGATTTCGGAGCGCGGTTCGGGCTTTCTGACGAGGACCTGAGTGGTGTCGTCGCCTGGCTCGAGCAGGGTGGGCTCACGGCGGAGGCGATGCCCCAGCGAACATCGCTGGCGGTGTCCGGCCCGGCGGGCCGCGTGCGAGAACTGTTCGGGATCGACCTCGTGGACCGCGCCACGGCGGAGGGCGTCCGTTATCACGTCCCGATCGGCGATCCGCTCGTGCCCGAGGACCTGCGCGCCAACGTCGCCGGGATTGTCGGGCTCGACTCGGCGCCGTTGATCACGCCCGCGATCGGCCCGATCTATCCCGCAGGAGTGGGCAGCGCAGGGCTGGTGCCTGACACCGTGGCCAGCGCCTACGAGATCACGCCGCTGCACGACGCCGGCTTCCGTGGCGAGGGCATGTCTATCGCGATCGTCTCCTTCGACACGTTCACGCCGAGCGATGTCGAGCTCTTCGACGAGCGCCATGGCATCACCGGTGCGCCCGCGGTCGAGCTGGTGCGGCTGCCCGACGCGAAGGAATCACCGGGCAGTGGCAGCGGCGAGGTGGCACTCGACATCCACGTCATCCGCGGCATCGCGCCGATGGCCAGGATCATCAACTACGAAGGCCCGAACGTGGCCGACGGCTTCGCCCGGATCCTGTCGCGCATCGTCGCCGACGATCAGGTCGATGTCGTCAGCATCAGCTGGGGTTTCTGCGAGAACCTGGCCAATCCCTTCGTCGTCGGCGTCAATGAGGCCGAGTTCGCAGCAGCGTTCGCCGCGGGCATCAGCGTCTTTGCGGCAAGCGGCGATGACGGCGCGTTCGACTGCCGCCGCGTCAAGATCTCCGACGATCCATTCGATCGCGACATCTCGGTCGGCGTCGACTTCCCCGGTTCGAGCCCGAGCGTCGTCGGCGTTGGCGGCACTTTCCTCTCGATCCGCCAGGACGGCTCGTACCTCGAGGAAAGCGGCTGGGAGGAGCCGCTAGGCGGCGGTGGTGGCGGTGGCGGCCTATCCCGCTACTTCGACCGCCCTATCTGGCAGGTGGGCACGGGCGTCGACAACTCGGCCAGCAACGGCCAGCGCCAGGTTCCGGACGTGGCCGGCCCGGCCGATCCCAGCTCGGGCTTCCATGTGATCTACACGAACCCGGAGGAGGGCCTCGTCAGCGGACGCGTGGGCGGCACCAGCGCGGCGGCGCCGTTCTGGGCAGCCTCGATGCTGCTGACACAGCAGATGGCCGCGGCCGA
Organism: uncultured Chloroflexia bacterium; assembly: GCA_963706095.1. Classification (GTDB taxonomy): domain Bacteria; phylum Chloroflexota; class Limnocylindria; order Limnocylindrales; family CSP1-4; genus JALYGJ01. The sequence continues at coordinate 2,688,977 of OY970149.1, read as the reverse complement.
GGGCATCGAAACCCTGGGAGCGCTTGGTCCCGTGCTGTACCAGGTCGCGGCCGAGCAGGGCCAGGGCGCCGTGTTCCACGATGTCGTCCGTGGCGGCAACCTGCTCTACCAGGCAGGCGCCGGCTGGGACTACTCGACCGGGCTGGGCTCGCCGCGAGTGGCGCCGCTGGCGCGGGCGATCGTCGATTTCCTGTCGCGCTGAGCGCGGCCGGCACTGAGCAGCAGCGCCGCAACCAGGGTCACGCGCGGCACGATCGAGTCGATCTCGACGTACTCCCCCGGCGCGTGATCGGCGCCGCCCACCGGCCCGAGGCCGTCGAGCGTGGGCACGCCCATGCCCGAGGTCGTGTTCGCGTCAGAGGCACCGCCCGTCGCCGCGTCCTGTAGCTCGAAACCGAGCCTGCGCGCAAAGGCGATCGCCGCGTCGGCCAGGGTCGCAGTTGGCTCGCTCTTCTCCATCGGCCACCAGCGATGGCGCCGCTCGGCAACGCACGTGACGTCTGCCACGGTCACGGCCATGGCGATCTCGTTGATGGCCGCCTCAGCCGCCTCCATGTCAGCCCGGCTCGTTGCCCGAAGGTCGACCTGCATCTCGCACGACTCGGCAACCACGTTGGGCCGGGTGCCGCCACTGATGACGCCGACGTTGACGGTAACGCCCGGCCAGCGGCCGTTGAGCGCGTGCAGCGCCAGCGTCTTGTGGGCTGCCTCGAGGATCGCGCTGCGGCCCTTCTCCGGCTCTACGCCGGCGTGCGCGGCCCGGCCGGCCAGGTGCAGTCGGTAATCGGCGATGCCCTTGCGCGCGCTGACGATGTCGCCGTTCTCGCGCGCTGACTCGAGCACCAGCGCCACATCGGCGGTCTCCGCATAGCGTCGGATGACCGGCGTGCTCACCGGCGAGCCGATCTCTTCGTCCGGATTGCCGATGAACATCAGGCGTCGGAAGGGCAACCAGCCGGTGGCATTCGAAGGCAGCGTGCGCAGGACCCGCAGCGCGTACACGCCGGTCAGCAGGCCGGCCTTCATGTCGTCGACGCCCGGTCCGAAAGCCCGGCCGTCACTCGTCGAGAACGGACGCTCGGCCACGGTACCGTCGGGAAAGACGGTGTCGAGATGGCCGATCAGCAGCGCTTCGCCCACCCCGCTGCCTTCGACCAGTCCGACCACGGTGTCGCCGAACTCGGTGTTCGCCTCGATCTCCACGGCCGCGCCGAGGTCGCTGAGCTGCGCGGCGAACCAGCGGCCGATCTCGTCCACCCCATCCTTGGAATAGCTGCCGCAGTCGACGTTGACCAGGCGCTCGAGGTCGGTCATGAAGTCGGGCAGGAGGCTCTGGACCAAGTTGCGCAGGCTGGTCAGCTCGGAATCGGTGACATTGCTGTGCATCGGCCGAACCATAAGCGACAGCGCAGCGGAGCGCGGAAGCGCTCATATACTCCGGCGACTGTGCCGCGTCTGATCGAAATTCGCCTCCTGGACGGTCCGAACATCTACGCCCTCGAGCCCCAGGTCAAGATCGAGGTGGCCGTCGGACGGCGAAGGACCTGGTATGGCCAGCGCCTGCCCGGCCGCCACGCCGTCGTGCGGCTGGGCCGCGCCGTGCCACCGCGCGAGGCGCCGCGCGGCGTGACCGAGCTGGCGGATTGGGTGCGGCGGGTCCATCGACGAGCGCTGGGCCGTCCCATCTCGGTCACGATTCACCGCTCGAGCGATCCCGGGCACTGGATAGTGGCCTATCCATGGACGCTCAGCGATCAGGCAGAGACACTGGCCCGGGCGGCCCTGCGCCTGACCGACGAATCGAGCGAACGGGTGTTCGAGCGGGTGAGTCGGCGTGTGGCCGAGGCCGGCGGCGTTGCCCCTGGCTGGGTCCGTGACGCAGAGCGGTCGATGCGCCTGATCAGTGTCAGCGGCACCAACGGCAAGAGCACTACGGCGCGGATGATGACCCACATCTGCCGCGTGGCGGGGCTGCACGTGGGCACGACCACGACCGACGGCGTGCTCGTTGACGAGGAGATCGTGGAGCCCGGCGACTTCAGCGGGCCTGCAGGCGCGCGCGCCGTCCTCGCTCAGCCGGGGCTGGACATTGGCGTGCTCGAGACGGCGCGCGGCGGCATCCTGCTGCGCGGGCTGGGCTACGAGTCGAACGACGCGTCGGTCCTGACCAACATCTCGGCGGACCATCTCGACCTCCAGGGCGTGCACACACTGCCTGAGCTGGCCGAAGTCAAGTCGGTCATCAATCGGGTGACGCGCCCCTCCGGCGCCGTGGTGCTGAACGCGGACGATCCGCTGGTCGTGGGTGTCGCGCGCTACGTTCGGGCGCCGGTCTATTGGTTCTCCATGCGCGGCCGGCCGAACCGGCGCCTGCGCGACCACCTCGAGCGCGGCGGACGGGCGTTTCTGCTGGAGGACGGTGTCATCGTCGAGCGCGTCGCCACGCGCCGTCACCCGCTGCTGCCTGTGTCGGAGGTCCCGGCAACTCTGTTCGGCCTGGCTCGTCACAACGTGGCCAACGTGCTGGCGGCCGTTGGCGGCGCACGCGCCCTGGGCATTTCGCGTCCGGTCGTGGCGGACGGGTTGCGCGACTTCAAGGGCACGGCAGATCACATGCCCGGCCGGCTCAACCTGTATGTCCGTGGCAACCGGTTGGCGCTCGTCGACTACGCGCACAACGAGGCGGGGCTCGAGGCAGTCCTGGACACGGCCGAGGCGCTCATCGGGAAGCGCGGCCGCCGCGCGGTGCTGATGACGGTGGTCGTCGGCACGGCCGGTGACCGGCCCGACGACTCGCTGCGCGCCATCGGCCAGATCGCCGGCGAGCGCGGAGACAGGGTGGCGATCAAGGAGTCACTCACGTTCCTGCGTGGCCGGACGCGCGCCGGGGTCATCGGGGAGCTGCTCGCCGGCACAAAGTCAGCCGGCGTCGGCGCGGCGGATGTGCCGGTCTATGTCGATGAGCTGACCGCCCTGCAGAACGAGCTTGCCGCGGACGTCGAGGCGCCACATGTCGTCGTGATCATGTGCCACGAACAGCGACCCGAGCTCCGCGCGTGGCTCGAGGGCAGTGGCTTCGCGCCCGTGGTCGAAGCCTCTCAACTATCCGGCTTTCGGCCCCGCTAGATCAGCAGGACGCCCGAACCCGGCACGGGCCGTCCGGCCTGAAGCGCCGCGCGGATGCCGCTCGGCGGCGTCGCGAACTGTGGTCCGAGCGCCTCGCGCAGCTGCGTCACGAGTCGGCGATTTGTGCGCGTGTCGGCGAGCACGAGGACGATTTCGTCAGTCCCGCCGTCGCGCTGTCGGGCCCGGATCTTGCGAACGAGGGCCTGAATGTCGCGAACCTTTGTCTCGACCTCGATGCCGACGATCTGATTACCGAGTCGAAGCAGCAGGTCCCACGACCTTTTGTCGCCAGGACCAGGCAGCAGCGCCTCCGCGAACACTTTCCACTGCGTCCCGATCATCCCTCGCAGCCGCGCGATGGCTGACTGTTGACCGCGGTCCGCGATGGCATCGCCGGCCGGGTGAAGGGCTGAACTCAGGTCGAAGCCCAGCAGAGCCGCGGCAGCGCCGATGTCCGGCATCGCCAGGTTGGCAACGCGGTTGTTCTCGAAGCGCCAGTACTCGGCCTGCGACCAGCCAAGCCTTGCAGCCATCTCGCGCTGGCTGATGTCGGCTGTTATACGTGCTTGTCGCAGTTCGGAGAGCAGCTTGGCCTGGAGCTCGAGGCCACGTCGACGGCCACGTTGACCCGGAGCTTCGCGTGTTGCCACGGAGCGGATCATGAGCAGCGCCGCTTACCTGTTGCTTATCGAGGGGCTTTGGGGCGCGACACGGCATGCGTGTGATCGGACCGATGGCGGGTCAGGCTCGAGGCCGGATGGAAGGCCGAGGACAAGCGCGAGGTCGGCCTAGCTGACGAGTTCACGCTCAGGGGGCAGTCCTTCGGGGCACCGGAGCTGTCGGGATGGCAGCTTTCACGCCCTTATGAGGCAAAGGAGCAGGTCGGAGCAGGCGGTGGCGGTCGGTTCATACGCTATGCGTGTCGACGGCGCCATCGGCGGTCGTCGGGCTCGCGTCAGCCCGTTCGCGCCGCCCGCGCGGAAGTGGTTGGGGGTGGCTGACTAGCCCTCTGCGACGGCGAACTCGCCCGGGTCGGAGATGGCTGCGCCGCGTGCCTTTGCTTCTGCCATCACGCGCTTGTAGACGCCGGTGATGTCGTCGCTGCACAGCATCACCAGGTCGCCTGGCCGGGCCAGGCGCATTGCCGACGCGGCGGCCTCATGCTCGTCGACGACGATCTGAGCCTCGGTGCAGCGACCGCCCTCGGCCTGGGCGCGCTGGATGCCCTCCATGACGATCTCGGCCGAGGCGCCGGCCTTGCGGCCGCGCTTGTTGCGGTCCTCACGCACAACGATGACATCGAACGCCATTGCTGCCAGGCGGCCGTATTCGCGGTGGTCTTCGTCACGTCTGTCGCCGGGGATGCCGATCACGCCGATAGCGCGCATGGGGGCTCTCCGGTCCTCGCCGGCGCCATGGCCGTTAGCCGGGCCGACCATCAGGCCGACGAACTCGGCCAGGCGGCGCATGCCGTCGACGTTGTGACAGTAGTCGAGGATGACCTTGTAGCCATCGACGCTGATCTCATTCAAGCGGCCAGGCGCCTGGAAGAACGACGTGCTGAAGGTGCGCAATCCCTGGCGGATGTCGTGCAGGTGCGCACCGGCGGCCCAGGCGGCGGCCGCGGCGGCGAGGGCATTGGCCACGTTCATCCGGGCACGGCCCTCGAACGTGGCCGGGATGAGGTGCGTGTACAGGAGCGGCATCGTGCGGTCCTTGTGGCGCAGCACGACCAGCTCGCCATCGTCCGACTGGCGCGTCACCATCGCCGCGCCGCCTCGGCCGCAGTGGCCGTCGACGCGGTCGTAGCCCTCCTGGCTCGGGTCCTGGGCCATCGAGAAGTACACGACCGAGCCGCGGCACTGGCGCGCCATTCTGGCCACCAGCGGATCGTCGGCGTTGAGCACGGCCGTGCCGGAGCGCGGCACGGCCTCCACGAGGACGGACTTGACGTGGGCCAGCTGCTGGACCGTCTCGACACCGCGCAGGCCCAGGTGATCGCCGGTGACGTTGGTCACGACCGCGACATCGTTGCGGTCGTAGCCAAGGCCCTCGCGCAGGATGCCGCCGCGTGCAACCTCGAAGACCGCGGTATCGACCGATGGGTTCTGAAGCACCATCTGCGCCGAGCGCGGGCCCGACATGTCGCCCTTCCGGATGAGCCGGCCGTCGATCACGATGCCGTCGGTCGTGGTCATGCCCACGCGCCGGCCCATCATCTTGAGGATGTGGCCGATCATGCGCACCGTCGTCGTCTTGCCGTTGGTGCCGGTCACGCCCACTATCGGGATGCGCGCGTTAGAGCCGGCCGCGAAGAGCAGATCAATGACCGGCTTGGCCACGTACTGCGGCTCGCCCTCGGTCGGGTTGGTGTGCATTCGGAAGCCGGGCGCGGCGTTGACCTCGACGATTGCGCCGCCCTGCTCCCGCACGGGAGCGGTGATGTCCGGCGCGATCAGGTCGATGCCGGCGATGTCGAGGCCGATCACCTGCGCGGCCGTCTCGGCGATCTCGACGTTATCGGGATGCGCCTCGTGCGTGCGGTCGATGGCGGTGCCGCCGGTGGACATGTTGCCCGTGGCCGCGAGCATCACGCGCTGGTCCTTCTCGGGCACCGAGTCCAGCTCCAACCCCTGCTTGCGCACGAGCTCTTCGGCCGCAGGAGTGATGCGGATGCGCGTCAGCACCTTCTCGTGGCCGATGCCGCGCCGAGGATCGGCATTCTCTGCGTCCACCAGCTGGCGCACGGTGCGCTCGCCGTCGCCCATGACACCGGCGGGGACGCGCTCGGCGACGGCGGCGAGCTTGCCGCCGACTACCAGCACGCGATAGTCGTTGCCGTGGACGAAAGTCTCGACCACCACGTGGCCGTTGCGGCTCTCGTCGTAGGCCGGCTGGAAGCCGCGGCGCACGTCTTCTTCATTGCGCAGGTCGAGCATCACGCCCCGGCCGTGGTTGCCGTCGAGCGGTTTGACCACAACCGGATAGCCGATCTTCTTGGCCGCCTCCACGGCGCCGTCTTCGGTGCGGACGACCTCCGACCGCGGCACGGGCAGGCCGGCCGAGCTGAGCAGCGCGTTCGTCAGGCTCTTGTCCGAAGCGATGTCGACGCCGATCGCCGAGGTGCGCGACGTCATCGTCGCGCGGATGCGTTGCTGGTGGACGCCCTGGCCAAGCTGGACGAGGCTCGAGCGATCGAGGCGCAGCCACGGGATGTCTCGTGACACGGCTTCGTCGATGATCGCCTTTGTCGACGGCCCGAAGGCGCGCCGCTCCGCGAGCAGGATCAGCTCTTCCATCCGCTCCGCGAAGTCGAGCGGAGCGCCGTCGACAGAGACGAGGTAGTTGACGAGCGCGACCGCGAGCTCGCCCGCCGCCTTGCCGACGTCCTCGTCGCGGTACTCGTAGACGACGTTGTACTGGCCGCGCTCGTCGGCACCGCGCGTCTTGCCGACTCTGGCCTCGGTGCCGGCGAGGCTCTGCAGCTCGAGCGCGATGTGCTCGGACACGTGGCCCATCCACGTTCCGTCGTGAAGCCGACTGATGAATCCACCACGCCGGCCGAGCGAGCAGGAGTGGTCCTCGAGCGAGGGAATGAGCTGGGTCAGCGCCTCGTTGAAGCCCGGGATCAGGTTGCTCGGGTAGTCCTCGAGCACGCCGAGGTCGACGAGCATCACGATCGCAGGGTTACGCGACCACATGTTCGGACCGCGCAGGACGCGCGTCTCGAGGATGCGCAGGGTCGGCTGCGGCCCGTCCGCCATCGTCCGATCCCCGTCCGCCATCGTCAGCTCGAGGCCGCGGGTTCCACGTCGTCGAGCGCGCGCAGCATCGGCGCCGCCAGTCGCTCGCGGCGCTCCAGATCGAAGCGGTAACCCGAGGGCAGGGAATGAAGCACGACGTTGCTGATCATGAGCGGCCGGTGGGCCTTGACCTCCCAGGCGTCGGTCTCCGATTGCGCGCCATCGATGATGGTCACGCTGCGCCGCCCGATGACCTCCAGGATGCGGTTGGGTCCGACGACCGCCGCGGTGTCCTCGTCGACACCGATGCCGATCAGCGATGGGTTCTGGGCGATGATCGCCAGCAGGCGGCCGATGCGGTTGCGCTGCTCGAAATGCTGATCGATGATCACGCCGGGCAGGATGCCCAGGCCCGCGGCCATCTGAACCATGCGCTGTTTGGGCGTTGCGCCACTGGCGCCGAATGCGACCATGTGCGTGCTCATCGCGGAGGCGCCGGCGCTCGTGCCAGCCAAAACGGCGCCTTCGCGGTGGCGCCGAATCACGGCCTGGGCAAGGGGCGTGCCGCCAATCGTCGACGACAAGCGCAGCTGATTGCCGCCCGTGAGGAAAACGCCGGTCGCCTCGCGCACGGCGCGCACGGCAGCCGGCTCCGCGCATTGCGCGCGCGTCGTGGTGTGGATCGGATCCACGTGGCTGACACCGAGCTCGCCGAAGACGCGTCGATACATCTCGCCCGCCAACGGCCCAAGCGAGGAGGCGGTGCTGATCACGGCCACGCGCGCGTCCGGACCACCCGCAAGCTTCACGAAGCGTGACAGGATGATGCGCTCCCGTACCTTGTCCTCGGCGCCACCGATCACGAGGACGTGCCCCTCGGTCATCCGCGGGAGTATATGGGGCGATCAGGCTGAAGGGGGCTTGATCCACCCGCTAGGATGCACTCGGGCGGGGGCGCCCAACACGTTTGGTCGAGGAGGACGAACGGAGCCCCGCCCGCCTTTCTCCCTTCCAGACGCGATACCTTCCCATCCGTGACTGACGCCACCCGCTCCGAACTGGCGCTTGCCCGCGCCCTCCCGGCACGGCTGCGTGACCCACGCCGTCTGACGGCGATCCTATTGCTGGCACTGACCTGCGGCCTGGTGCTGGCCTTCATCTGGGCGCGCGGCCAGCTCGCCGGATCTGACGCCCTGGCGTACTGGACGGGCGTGCAACGCTGGCTCGCGGGCGAGGACATCTACCAGGTCATCCCGGGCCTGTACATCCCCCCGACTGAAGGCGCGCTGCCATTCGCATACGCCCCGTGGTCGCTCTACGCGTTCCTGCCGTGGGCGATCCTGCCGTGGGACATCGCCTGGGTGGTCTGGCGCTTTGCCAACATCGCGCTGTTCGCCGCGTCAGTAGCCTGGGCGTATGACCGCCGGCCGCTGGCAACGGCACTGGTCGTTGCCCTGCTCGCTCCGTCGCTGGCCGCGAACCTCGACACGGGCAACATCAACATCTTCATCGCGCTGGCGCCATTCCTGGCGTGGCTGATCAGTGCGCGCTGGGGTGGCGTCGGCTGGGCGCTCGGAACGGCGATGAAGTTCCTTTCGGCCCCGCTACTGCCGTTCATGCCACGGGCCTCCTGGCTGCCCGGGCTGGCCGTGCTGGGCGTGCTCGCAGTGCTGACGCTGGCCACATGGCCACAGACGCTGCGTCAGCTCGACATCGTGCTCAACTACCCACGGCCACTGCGCATCGACTACATGATCCTTGCATGGGGACTGATCCCGTGGCTGTACATGCGGCCGTGGCCGCCACGCTTCAGCCGCGCGTGGTTGTCGACGCCGCAGGCTGGCAGCTAGGACACCAGTACGTCCGGCGCGGGTTGGCCGCTTCCCGCGCGCGTGTGACCTTCGAGACGATCGGCGTGCGGCAGCGCAGGCACGGACGGCCGGTGCGGCCGTACGCATAGACGTTCGTGGGCGTTCCCGGAGCCGTCGTCACGCGTGCCCCGCCATGGCTGTTGCGCTTCACCAGCTCGGCGCCGCGAACGAGCATGGCGCGCAGCTTCTCATCGCTGACGCTCGCGACGGGATCGAGCGGATGGACACGCTCGAGGAAGCACAGCTCGCTCCGATAGACATTGCCCAGGCCGGCCACCGCGCGCTGGTCGAGCAGCGCGTCGCCGACGGACATGCTCCCGCGCGAGGGATGGCGCAACGCAGCGAGCGCAGCGTCGACGTCGAACTCGTCGGTGGCCGTGTCGCTGCCCAGGTGGCGCAACCGCGGATGGATGGCCAGCGCGCGCGTCTCGACGAGCTCGACCGTGGGTGCATCGACGCACAGTGCGACCCAGTCGTCCGTCTCGAGGCGGGCCACGACGCGAGCCGCATAACCGGGCCGGTCGCGGTTCCTGGGAAAGCGCAGCCACGAGCCGTGCAGGCCCAGGTGCGTATGCAGCGTCAGGCCGTTGTCGAAGCCGATCAGCAGGTGCTTGCCCCTGGCCACGACCGATTCGACGCTGCGGCCGACCACTCGCTCGAGCTGCGCACCGCCCGGACGCCCACGCGCCGACGTGATGGTGTGGCCGACGAGCAGCGGGCGCAGGACACTCGCGATGCGGGCGAGAGTGTCGCCCTCAGGCACAGGTGCCCTCAGGCACGCAGCAGCATCCCTCGATACGAACGCTGGAAGCCGGCCTCGGCCAGCGCCGCCGCGTGCGGCGAATCGTTCGTCGAAACGCCGTCGACGCGCTCGATCTGGAGAGAGCGGACACGGCCGTCGGCCAGGAGCTGACGCAGCGCGTTGAGTCCAGTCGCGGCTGTTTCACGGTCGGCGAACGCGGGCAGGGTCTCGAGCGACCTGCCGCCCGGGCCGAGATAGACGACGGGTTCGCCGTCGATGAGCACCACGTAGGCACCGGCGCTGCGCGTGAGCGGCCGGCGATCCTCGTCCGACCAGCGCGGCCAGGTCAGAGACGCGCCGTATGGGTTCGCCGGATCGGTCGTTGCGAGGATCAGCGCCTCGCCGCGTGGCCCATCGCCGCCAGGATCTGCCCGCTCCGCGCGCAGGCGATCGAGCGCGGCGGGGATACAGAATTGGGCGCCACCGAGGCCTTCGACGAAGTAGCCGCGGCGCACGCGGCCCCGCTCCTCCATCTCGCGCAGCACGGGGTAGACGGCGCTGAAGCCGCCCACAGAGGATTCGGCGGCGACCGTGTCACGCGTCACCACCCCGTACGCGTCGAGGAGGCGCAGCGCCTGAGCGTGTCGGCGCTCCGTGTCGGTCGGCTCCTTGCCGCGCAACGCCGTCGCCGTCGTCAGCGATTCGGCGACGAGTGACCAGCGGCCGGCGGCTTCGGGCGGACCCATGCGGGCAGAGCTGCTGAAACGTGGTGAACCGGCCGTCCCGCGCGGCTGCCGGCGCGAGGTCCCGGCGCGCGGCCAGCGCAGCGCGCGCAACGGCGCGAATGTGTCGTTAGTGACCTCGGTCGACCACACCAGGTCCCACAGGGAATCGAGCAGGTCTCGGTCGCGTGGAGCTCGCTCGCCGCGCGCTGCTGCGCCCGCCAGAGAGGCGGCGAGGATGTCGCGGTAGAACGACGCGCCGCGTGCTCGCAGGTGCTCGCGGATGACCTCGTGAAGCCACTCGCTCGGTCGATCCTCGCTCTCTGTAGCGGCCAGGAGCAGCGGCAGCTGATCGGGGCGGTAGAGCGCGACTCGGCCGTCGTCGCGTCCGAGTGAGCCAAGGCCAACCCAGACCACCTCGCCTGCGGCTCCCAGCTCGTCCAGCAGCCGTGGCGAGTAGGCCGCGACACGCGACGGCAGCACGTCGCGCTCGAGGACCGATGCCGGCAGTGGCGTGCCCTCGAGCTGGGTGATGACCTCGGCCAGGCGGTCGACTCCGCCGCGCCGCTCGCCGACGCCCTGCCAGCGCGGCAGGAACCGGCCCAGCGCCCGCGGCTCGACCGGCTCGACCTCACGCCGCAACCGCGCGAGCGAGCGACGGCGCAGCAGGCGCAGCACGTCCGGATGGCACCACTCGCGCTCGACGCCGCCTGGGGCCGAAACTCACCGCGCAGCAGCGTTCCCAGTCCCAGCAGCTTCTCCAGGGCGACCTCGACGTCCGACTCGCGCACGCCCCAGCGCTCGGCAGGCTCGTGCGGCGAGGAACGGGCCGTGGTGGCGCGCAAAGCGCACGAGCAGGCCCTCGAGCGCAGTCCTCGACGACGTCCAGGAACGCCTGGGGCACGCCGATCGGCGGCACGACGCCGAACGCGTCGCGATAGCGGCCCGCGTCCTCGGTCGCGATCCAGCGCTGCTCGCCGCGGATACGAACCTGCACGGCGCGTCGGTCCGCGGCCAGCGCCTCCAGCCACTCTCCGCCGCGGCAGCGCGCGTGCACGCTCGTCGGCGCCACGGACTCGGGCGGCGACCTCGTCCTCGCGCAGGTCGCCCAGGCGGCGCAGGAGATCGTGCACCGCGTCGGCCGAGCCCGCCTGGCGATCGGTGGCGAGGAATTGGAGCTCGAGCTCGAGCTCGGCCAGGGCGTCGGCATCGAGCAGCTCGCGCAGCTCCTCGGCGCCGAGCAGCTCGCGCAGCAGGTCGCGATCGAGCGCGAGTGCCTGGGCCCGGCGATCGACGAGCGGCGCGTCACCCTCGTACATGTAGGACGCGATGTAGTCGAACATGAGCGAGCTCGCGAAGGGCGACGCGCGCCGCGTCTCGACGCTGACCAACCGGATCTCGCGCCGCTCGATGGCGGCCAGGATGCCCTTCAGCGCGGGCAGGTCGAAGACGTCCTGTAGACACTCACGGTATGTCTCGAGGATGATCGGGAAGCTGCCGAAGCGGGCAGCAACGCCCAGCAGCTGGGCCGAACGCTGGCGCATCTGCCACAGGGGCGTGCGCTGGCCGGCGCGACGGCGCGGCAGCAACAATGCCCGTGCCGCGTTCTCGCGGAAGTGGCTCGAGAAGAGCGCCGAGCCGCCGAGGACGCCGATGACCAGCTCCTCCACGTCCTCGGATCCGATGCGGACCGCTTCCTCCGCGGCTGCCACGGCGCCGGCCCCCACACCTGCGCCGAAGCCGATCCCGCGCCGTCGCCGGCCAGCGCCGCGAGCCCTTCACCGCCCAGCTCGTCGGTCATCGGCAGGCGCACGACGATGCCGTCGTCGCTCCAGATCGGCTGGACATCAATGCCCAGCCGCTCGCGCAGTCGCGCCTCGATCGCCAGCGCCCACGGCGCGTGGACGCGTGCCCCAAACGGTGTCAGCAGGCAGACCCGCCAGTCGCCCAGCTCGTCGCGGAAGCGCTGCATGACGATCGTGCGGTCGGTCGGCAGCGCACCGGTAACCGACTGCTCTTCGGCCAGGTAGTCGAGCAGGTTGCGCGCAGCAAGTGCGTCGAGCATGTGCTCCTCACGCAGCTTCTTCTCGGCAGCGTCGCGCCGGCGCGTGCCCGCATGGGCGCCGGCACTCTCGCCGAACACGCGCGTGAACTCGCCCAGCGCGCGGCCGAGCTCGATCGGACGGCCCGGTCCCTCCCCCTTCCAGAAGGGCACCTTGCCCTGTTCGCCGGGCGCGGGCGACACGAGCACGCGATCGTGCGTGATCTGGTCGATGCGCCACGCGCTGGCACCGAGCAGGATGACCTCACCCTCGCGCGCCTCGTAGACCATCTCCTCGTCCAGCTCGCCCACGCGACGGCCGCCCGTTCGCGCCGCGCGCGCCCGCGTCCCCGGGCCGGCGTCGGCATCCATCTCGGCGTCCGCCAGGTAGACGCCGAACAGGCCGCGATCGGGGATCGTGCCGCCACTGATGACGGCCACAGTGCGCGCGTCGCGCCGGCTCTCGACCGTACCCGCGGCGCGGTCCCAGATGATGCGTGGCCGAAGCTCGGCAAACTCATCGCCCGGGTAGTGGCCCGCGAGCATGCCCAGCGTCGCCTCGAACGAGTCGCGACCAAGGTCGGCGAAGTTCTCGGCACCGCGAACCAGCGCGTACAGCTCGTCAGCCGGCCACTTGCGCTCGGTCGCGGTGGCGACGATCTGCTGCGCCAGGACGTCGAGCGGGTTGCGTGGGATGACTGTCGGCTCGATCTCGCCGTCGAGCATCCGGCGCGTGACCACCGCGCACTCGAGCAGGTCGCCGCGGTACTTCGGAAAGATCACGCCCTTCGATGGCTGCCCGACCTGGTGACCGGCACGGCCGATCCGCTGCAGGCCGCGTGCCACGGACCCCGGCGACTCGACCTGGATGACGAGATCGACCGAGCCCATGTCGATGCCCAGCTCGAGACTCGAGGTCGCCACGAGCGCCGGGCATGCGGCCGTCCTTGAGCCGCTCCTCGATGCCGAGGCGCTCCTCGCGCGCCAGCGACCCGTGGTGAGCGCGTACGAGCTCCTCGCCGGCGAGCTCATTGAGCCGCAGCGCCAGCCGTTCGGCCAGGCGGCGGCTATTGACGAAGACGATCGTGGAGCGATGGCTCCTGATGAGCTCGAGGATGCGCGGGTGAATCTGCGGCCAGATCGAGTTGCGCGCGTCGGGCGCGGCGGCTGAGCCACCGGGCTGCTGGTCGGGCGGCAGCACTTCGCCCATCGCGGCCATGTCCTCGACGGGCACGACGATCTCGATCTCAAGCGTTTTGCGAACTCCTGCGTCGACGATCCTGACCGGGCGCGGCACAGCGGCCGCGCCGCCCGCAGCCGGGCCAACCGGCGCCGCGCCACCCACGGCCGCGATGGCGCCACCGGCGACCGCGCCGGCGTCTCCGCCACGGGCCTGGCGGCCGCCAAGAAAGCCCGCGACCACGGACAGCGGCCGCTGGGTCGCCGACAGGCCGATCCGCTGTGGCGGCTTCGCGGTCAGCGCCTCGAGGCGTTCGAGCGACAGGGCGAGATGTGCGCCACGCTTCGTGCCAGCAAGAGCGTGGATCTCATCGACGATGACCCACTCGACGCCGCGCAGGGCCTCGCGCGCGGCTGACGTCAGCAGCAGGTAGAGCGACTCGGGTGTTGTCACCAGGATGTCCGGCGGGCGCTTGCCGAACGCGCGCCGCTCCTCGACCGGTGTGTCGCCAGTGCGCATGCCGACCGTGACCTCGCGCCCGGACGTGGCGCTGCCCAGCTTGCGCGCAGCGAGCCCGATGCCGGCGAGCGGCGAGCGCAGGTTCCTGTTGACATCGTGGACCAGGGCCTTGAGCGGTGAGACGTAGAGCACGCGCAGGCGGCGCTGCGGATCATCGGGAACCGGCTCGCTCATGAGTCGGTCGATGCACCACAAGAATGCGGCGAGTGTCTTGCCCGAGCCGGTCGGGGCGCAGATGAGCGTGTGCTCGCCCGCAGCGATGGCCGGCCAGCCCTGCGCCTGGGCCGCGGTCGGCGCCTCGAATGACGATGCGAACCAGTTGCGCGTGGCGTCGCTGAAGCCGGTCAGAGGGTCGATGGATAGTCCGTCGGCCGCCCTTTTCCGGGGGGCTTTGGAAGGCACGGGCGGCGAGTATAGGACTGGCAACAGAACATGGTCCTGCCTCGCACCGGTACATCGTGTTCCTGTTGACGGCGCGCTCCGGTCCATACGGTCGCGATCGTGGGAAGAAGGGGGAGTACGGCGCCGCACCCCAGGCGGCGTCGCCCGGGCCGGTATGTCTTCCTGACGCTGCTGTTGATGGCCCTGTCCGCGCCGGCGGGCATGGTCTTCGCAACAGAGTCGGAGCTGCCTTACGTCGTGCTCTTCGACCAGGACGCGGTGTCGGTCCCGGCGCAGGCCGTGAACCCGGCGCTGAGCGGCGGGCTGGGCACGGAAGCGCCCACTGCCGGCACCTCAGGTGAGGCGGGCATGGCAGTCGACGGCGAGCGCGTCATGCATTACGTTCGTGAGCTGTCGCTCCGCGCCGGCATGAACCGGGTGGACGACGTGTACAAGAGCGCCGTTGGCGGATTCTCGGCGCGCCTGACCTATTCCCAGCTGCGCCGGATCAGCGCCGATCCCGCCGTAAGCGCGGTGCTGCCCGACTACGAGATCGACCTCGGTCCCGAGATCGCCGGCGAAGCCGCGGGCGGTGTGCGGACCACTGCCAACCCGAGCGATCGCGTGCCCGTGGGCATTCGCCGCGTCGGTGCTCGCAACTCGCGCGTCGCCGGACTCACCGCGGGCGGACGGCGCATCAACGCCGACGTGGCCATCCTCGACACCGGTGTGCAGCGCAACCATCCCGACCTGAACGTCGCCGGCGGCTACAACTGCACCAACGGCAACCGCAACAAGTGGGACGACAACAACGGCCACGGCACACACGTCGCCGGCATCGTCGGCGCCCTCGATAACCGCATCGGCGTCACCGGCGTCGCGCCCGGCGCCCGGCTGTGGTCGGTCAAGGTCCTCGACGGGCGCGGCCGCGGCTTCATGTCATGGCTGGTCTGTGGCGTGGACTGGGTCGCGGCCCAGCGCGATGGCGGCCGGGCACGGATGGAAGTCGCCAACATGAGCCTCACGTTCCACTTGCCCGGCGCCAAGGACGGCGGTTGCGGGCGGGATTCGCACGACTCGCTGCACCTGGCCGTGTGCCGCGCCGTCGATCGAGGCACGGTGTTTGTCGCCGCGGCCGGCAACGAGTCGCGCAACGCGCGGCGGTCGCGGCCCGCTGCCTACGACGAGATCATCACCGTCTCGGCGATGGCCGATTACGACGGCCGCAGCGGCGGACGGGGCAAGCCATCCGACTCGTGCCCGTACTGGAGCGGCGATCCTGACGACGGCTTCACGTCCTTCAGCAACTTCGGCCCGGACGTTGACCTGATCGCTCCCGGGCGGTGCATCATCTCGACCTACACCCGTGGTCGCTACGCGTGGATGAGCGGCACGTCGATGGCCACGCCACACGTCACGGGCGCGGCGGCCATCTATCGCTCGATGTATCCGCGCGCCAACGCACGCCAGGTGCGGATGGCCCTCCTGGCAGTCGGCAAGCTCGACTGGCGGACGGGAACGGATCCTGACAAGACCCACGAGAAGGCGCTCTGGATCGGACAGTTCCGCGCCGCGCCCGACTTCTCGATCGGCGCCTCGACCGGAGCCGGGTCCGTTGCGCCCGGCGACGCGGCTACCGTCGATGTCACGGTCTCGCGCGTCGGCGGCTTCGATGATCCGCTCTCGGTGACGATCGCCGATGCGCCGCGCGGCTTCAAGCCCGCGAACACCGTCGCGCGGCGCGGCGAAGCTACTCTGCGGGTCGATGTGGCGCGCGGCGTTCGCGCCGGCCGCTACACGCTCACAGTCGAGGCAACAGCGGCCGGCGTGTCGCGCACGGCCACGGTCACGGTCGTGGTTCGAGGAAGCGGAGCCACTGCTTCATTCACCATCGCGGCCGACACGAGCGCGCCACGCGCGCCGACCGTGACGCTGGCGGCCGAGTCGGCCCGCGTCTATGTCGATGGCCTGAACGTCAACGCGGCCCACGTCGGCCATTCGGGCATGCTCTGGGTAGGCGCCCGTGCGAGCGGCACCGTGCTGGTCAGCGTAGAGGGCTTCGACAGCGAATCGGGCATCACCGCCAATGAGGCGCGAGTCGATACCAACAGCGGCTGGCGCGCGACCTGGATCGGCAGCTCGGCTGACGGTGCGCTGCAGGTCAATTACAGCGCCGGCAACGGAAGCTCCTCATTGCGTATCTGGAGTGTCAACGGCGCAGGCTTTGCCGGCGCAGAGACGGTCGGCACGCTGGTCCGCGACGGCATCGCACCGAGCGCCGTCAGCTGGACGGCCGCGGCCCCGGGCACTGCGACGCGCATCGGCGGCGGGACCTTCCGCCTCGAGTGGGCCGGTGGCAGCGACGTCGGCAGCGGCCTCGCCTCCAACCATGTCGTAGCCCGGTATCGCTCGACGCTCAACACGAAGGGCGAGTGCGTCGCGCGCGGATTCAGCCCCGACGGCGGCTTCCGTCTGGCGGCCAACGGCCTGGTCGAGACCGACCTTGCACCAAACAGCTGTTATGTCTGGTCAGTGCGGACGCTCGACAACGTCGGCAACGCTGCGAGGTCGATTCTCTCCGGCCAGGTCATCTCCGGACCGGCCACCTAGCAGGCCTCCCCCCGGCCCATGCTGTCAGCCATCGCTGACACGGCATGAGTGTGAAACGACCGGTAAGCGTGTCCGGCAGGCCTGTCCGGCCCGTCGATTGAGACCGTCCCCAGCGTGGCAGGGCAATTTGCCGGTCACAGCCGGGCAGATAACCCTCTCTTTCGGACCGAGCTGAACGGTTCAGCGGTCGGTTCACACGCTATGCGTGTCACGCGGCGGGGAAGTTGGCCGGAGGGCGGCGGGCGGCGGGCGGCGGGCGGCGGGCGGCGGGCGGCGGGCCGGCCTAAGCGGATTCGTCTCGGGCGTCGACCTCGTCGATGAAGTCGCCGACGAGGCTGTTGAACTCCTCGGGTCGCTCGAGGTTGACCATGTGCGCCACGCCCTCGAAGACGTGCGAGCGAGCGCCAGGAACCTCGGCCGCGAGCTTCTCGCCCGCCTGTGGCACACCCGCCTCGTCGAACGTGCCCCACATGGCCAGCACCGGCACGCGGATGCCACCGAGCAGCTCGGCGGTCACGAAGTCGGGATTGGTCGGCTGGTTCGCAGGCTGCGCGGCGCGGTAGTTCTCCATGTTCCACTCGACCATCCGCTTGCGGACGCTGGGCTCCACTCGGTCCGCCGGCTGACCAGGGCCATCGGTCCAGACCTGCGTCTCGAGCTCGACGAGCGGCTCCCAGTCGCGCGCCTCCTCGAGGCGCTCCATCTCCGGCCAGGTGTCGGTCAGGCGCGGATCGTCTACATCGAAGCCACGGACGCCGCCGGCGACCCAGGTCAGTGATCGGACGCGCGACGGCTGCTCGACGGTGAAGTCGAGGGCGATCGCCGCGCCGCGCGACAGCCCGACGAGGTGCGCGCGGTCAAGGCCGAGATGGTCCATGACCGTGGCGATGTCGGCGCGGTCGGAGAACGGCACGTCCTGGCACACCGTCCTGCCCCAGCCGCGCGTGTCGAAACGAACGATGCGATGCCGTTCACGCCAGGCTTCTACCTGCTCGTCCCACATGCGCAGGTGTGCGACGCCGGCGTGGATCATGAGCACCGGCGAGCCTGTGCCCTCCGCCTCGTAGTAGAGGTTCGCCCCACCGGCATCGATGAAACCCGTTTCCTTGCCGTCCACTTAGTTGCCCTCCAGCAGCTCCAAAGCGCCGGTCACGGCGCGCTCCGTCGTCTTGGCGTTGGTTGCCGCCGCATCCTCGGACTCGGCGTTTACGAGATCAGGCTCGTCGAGCATCGCATCGGGAATCGGCGCCTGGCCGAAGCGCTCGGCCTCGGCCGCCCACTGAGTGCGCCACTCCTCCGGCGACGCTCCTGCGGCTCGCGATGGGCCTGGGCCAGCCAGACCAGTGACCACGACCGAGGCACGACGCGGTAGGCGTCGTAGCCGCCGCCGCCAGTGGCCAGCCAGCGTCCCTCGCAGTGCTCATGAGCCAGCCTGTCGAGCAGCAGCGTCGCGGCGCGATAGGCACGCGTGGTCAGACGCAGATGCGCCAGCGGGTCGTACGCGTGCGTGTCGCAGCCGTGCTGGCTGACCAGGAACGTCGGCTTGAAGGCAGCGGCGAGTGCGGGCAGTGCGCGCTCGACTGCGGCAATCCAGGAGCCGTCGCCGCTGAATGGCTGGAGCGGAATGTTCACGGCCGTGCCCGGCGCGCGCGACGCCGCCCCGCTCGTCGACGAAGCCCGTTCCCGGGAACAGCGACTGACCCGTCTCGTGGATCGAGAACGTCAGCACCTGCGGGTCGTCCCAGAAGAGCGCCTGCGTGCCGTCGCCGTGGTGGACGTCGAGGTCCACGTACAGAACCCGGTGACCGGCGTCGCGTGCCCGGGCCACGGCCAGTGCCACGTCGTTGTAGATGCAGAAGCCCGAAGCGCGACTCTGCCATCGCGTGATGGAGGCCGCCGCCGGGGTTGAAGGCGTGCTCGGCGTCGCCTGCGAGGATCCGCGTCGATCGCGTCGATCGAGCCGCCGGCGACTCGCGCCGAGGCCTCGTGCATGCCGTCGAACGGCGGGCAATCGCCGGGGCCGATGCCGGCCGCGGGCGGTCGCCAGGGGTCGTCAGAAAAGCCGCGCACGGTGTTGACGTAGTCGCGGCTGTGGAGGCGTGCCAGCTCATCGTCCGTCGCGATCCGCGGCTCGGCGAACCGACCGGCGCCGATCGCGCGCATGAGGTCGATCGACGGCCCGAAACGGCGCGGAGTGAGCGGATGCTCAGGCCCGAAGTCGTATTCCTGGATCGCGTCGCCGTAGACGACGAGCGGTTCGGCCGCGGTCACGCCGGAGCCCGAGGTCTCCCCGGAGCCTGCGCTCACGCTGGAGCCTGCTCCCAGCCCGTATCGCTGAGCGCGTCGCGCCACGCGTCGAGATGTGACGCACCCCGATCGAGACGCGCGGCATAGCGGCCCACCAGGCCCGTGAACGCGCCGGCGTCCTCGTCCGGCTGCTCGAGCACGGTCGCGCTGTCCGGCACGCCTTCGGGCGCGTCCGCGCCGGGTTCGCGGACGACGATCAGCTGCGCCCCGTGGTACGCGGCGCCATCGACCGCCGCGCGCAGCGCCTCGCCGCCGAGCGGCTCGGCGATGACCAGCACCCGGCAATCGGCCACGTAGCGGAGCCCGAGCTCGATGTCCGCACGCGTCGAGCGGTCGCACGAGCGCCCGCCGGGCATGCGCAGCAGCGCGGCGTGGCCGACCCCGGCCGTGCCCAGGGCGGTAACCGCCAGGTCGCCGGTTTCGTCGTCGCCGACGCTGCCGACGAGCTCGACGTCTGCACCTGCCGCCGCGGCCGCGATGGCGACGCGCCCCGCCGTCCCCGCCACGGCGCCACGCTCGTCGAGCGATGGCCGGCCGAGAACGACGATCACGCCGGCGGCGCGTCGTCGGCGATGAAGGTCAGCTCGCCGAGTCCGGCGTCGCGCAGCGGCGCCTCGATCTGCGCCGCGTCGCCGACGATCACGACCGACAGCTCAGTCGGCCGGATGTAGCGCACCGCGGCACCGAAGACGTCAGCGGCGGAGATCGCCGCGATCTGCGGGCCGATAGCGGTCGAGCTCGTCGTCGGGCAGGCCGAAGACGATCAGGCCGCCGAGCGCGGACGCAACCTGGGCCGCGCTCTCGAAGCGCAGCGGGAAAACGCCGACGAGGTAGTCGCGCGCGACGGTCAGCTCGTCCGCGTCGACCTCGCCGTCGCGGAAGGCGCTGACGATGCGCATGATCTCGAGCACCGCGGGGACCGTGACCTCCGTCTGGACCGCGGTGCGGATCGCGAACGGTCCCGGACCGCGGCGCATGTCGAAGGACGAGTTGATGCCGTACGTGTAGCCCTTCTCCTCGCGCAGGACGCGATTGAGCCGCGAGCCGAAGGTGCCGCCGAGGATCGCGTTGAGCACGGACAGCGCGTGGAAGTCCGGGTTGCGGCGGCGGACGCCGATGTGGCCGATGCGGATCTCCGACTGCGGGGCACCGGGCCGATCGACGAGCACCACCCGCGGCCCCGCTGCCGGCACTGCCTCGCGGTAGCCGCCGTCCTGCGCGCCGGATCGACCGATGATCCCGATCGGCGACGATCCCGACGCCAGGCTGCCGAGGTGCTCCTCGGCGAGCGCCGACGTCAAGGCCGGTCAGGTCGCCGGCAACGACGAGCGTCGCGCGCGCGGCGTCGACGATCTGCGCGTGACGCGCCACGATGGCATCGCGATCGAGGCGCTCGACGGTCGTGTGCGTGCCGGCCAGTGGCCGGCTGTACGGCGTCTGCGGGTCGTAGATCGTCTCGGGGAAGACGCGCTCGACGCGGCGCCGCGGATCGGCCCAGGCCTGCATCAGGTCGTTCAGCCGCTCGTCGCGCAGCCGCTCGATCTCCTCGCCGGGGAAGGCGGGCTCGCGCACCATCTCCGCCAGCAGCGCGAGCGCCGGCGCCGAAGCGCGATCGGGCACCTCGACGCGAGGCGCTCAGCGCCTCCCACGTCGCGTCGGCGTGGATCTCCGCGCCGAGCCGCTCGGCTGCCTCGATGAAGTCGTTCGCGTCGCGGCTGCGCGTGCCCTCGGTCATGGCGCGTCCGGTCAGGACCGTGACGCCGCCCAGATCGGCCGGCTCGGTCCAGCCACCGCCGGCGAGCAGCAGCTGCGCGGCGAGCAGGGCCCGGCCCGGGACGTGGGCGTGAACCACGGTCAGGCCGTTGCGCCAGCGTCTCGCGCTCGAAGCGCGGGGAAGTGGTACTCGCGCGGGCGTCCCGGGCCGGGCCGCACGTCGAGGACGGCGAGGTCGCCCTCGTGGCGCACCGCCGCCGGTGCGCCGGCCATGGCGACGACGGCGCCGGCCTGAGGCTCGGCGACCAGGGGGTCGGGCGTCAGCGCCTCGGTTGCGTGGTCGTCGGTCTCTGGCGTGAGGGTGACGTCGTCCTGGTCGGTCGCGAAGCCCTTCTCGGCCGGATCCTCGATCGTCATGCCGCCTGCTCTTCAGCTTCCTGCGGAACGTAGGTCAGCACCACGCGGTTGTCGGCGACGGAAGACGCCGCTGGCGGCGGCCTGGATGTCCGCGGCAGTGACCGCCAGGTAGCGACCCAGCTGCTCGTTGACCAGCTCCGGCCGGTCGAACAGCGCGGCGTACATCGACAGCCGGTCGGCGACCTCCTCGACCCGGCCCAGGGCGCCCAGCTCCGCGGCCTCGATGAGCGCTCGCGCCCGTGCCAGCTCGTCGTCCGTGACCGGCTCGCTCGTCAGCCGCTCGAGCTCGTCGAGGTAGGCCTCCTCGCACGCGTCGGCCGTCGCTGTCCGGTCGGACCGTGACCCAGCCGCCGAAGAAGCTCGCACCGTTGACCAGCGGCAGGCCGAACGCCGCGACGTCCTGGGCGATGCTGCTTCTCGCGCACCAGCCGGCGGTACAGCCGGCGAGCCACGGCCGCCGGCAGGATCTGCGTGGCGACCTCGAGCGCGTCGAACTCGCGCGATCCGAAGGGCGGGCAGCGGAAGCCGAAGTGGACGCGCGTCAGTGGCACGTTGTCCGGCACGATCTCGCGTGTCTCCTCGCCGATGAGCGGCGCGATCGAGTTCTGCTGCAGGCTGCCGGATGGTCGTGATTTGGCGGGATCGGGCCGAAGTAGCGCGCCGCGGCTGCGTGCGCCTCCTCCTCGTCGACGTCGCCGACGATCGACAGCACCGCGTTGTTGGGCGCGTACCACGTGCTTGAAGAACGAGATGACGTCGTCGAGCGAGGCGGCGTTGAGGTCCTCCATCGAGCCGATCGGCGTGTGGTGGTACGGATGCTCGACCGGGAAGACCGCCGCCATCAGCTTCTCGTAGAAGGAGCCGTACGGCCGGTTGTCGTAGCGTCTGGCGCTTCTCGTTCTTGACCACCTCGCGCTGGTTGTCGAGGTTCTCCTGGTCGAGCGCGTCGAGCAGCGTCGCCATGCGGTCGGCCTCGAGCCACAGCGCCAGCTCGAGCTGGTGCGAGGGCAGCGTCTCGAAGTAGTTGGTGCGGTCGAAGTACGTCGTCGCGTTGTTCACGCCGCCGGCGCTCTGGATCAGGCTGAAGTGCTCGGCCTTGGTGACGTGGCGCGAGCCCTGGAACATGAAGTGCTCGAACAGGTGCGCGAAGCCGGTCCGGCCGGGCTGCTCGTGACGCGAGCCGACGACGTACCAGATGTTGATGGCCACGACCGGCGCGAGGTGGTCCGGCGCGACGATCACGCGCAGCCCGTTGTCGAGGGTGCGCTGCGAGAAGCCGATGGTGGGCAGATCGCTCGGCGGGGCCGAGTGCTGGGGCGTGTCGGTCACAGTCGGGCATTGTTGCATCATTCGTCTCGTGGGCAACCGGGCCACACCGCCGCTGCTGCCGAGGGGGCAGCTCCTGGCGATCTCGGTCTACTGGTTCGGGATCAACGCCCTGTGGGGTGGGTACGAGATCTTCGGCCAGTGGAAGGTCCAGGAGCTCGTCGGCATCGAGACCCGCGGCCAGACGATCGGGCTCGTCGAGTTCCTGGCCGCGCTCGTGGCGATCGTCGTCCAGCCCACGGTCGGCTCGATCAGCGACTACCTGCAGTCGCGCTGGGGACGCCGCAAGCCGTTCATCTTCATCGGCGGGCTGCTCGACGTCGTCGCCATATTCGGGTTGGCGACGTCGCAGACGCTGCTCGCGCTCACTGCGTTCCTGCTGATGCTGTCGTTCACGTCGAATTTTGCCCAGGGCCCGTTCCAGGGCTACGTGCCCGATCTCGTGCCCGACCGCCAGGTCAACAATGCGAGCGCGCTGGTCGGCCTCATGCGCCTGATGGGCGTGATCGTCGGCGCGGCGATCGTCTCGACCGGGGCCGCGACCGGCGACTACGGCGGGCCGCTCATCGTCATCGGTCTCATTGAGGCCGCTCTGGCGATAGTGACCGTGCTCACCGTTCGCGAGGGCCCGGCCGCGAAGCCACGCGACGGCAAAAGCTGGTCGAGGATCGCGCGCGAAGCGTGGGGCATGGACGCGCTTCGCGAACGGTCGTTCGTGTTCATGACCCTGACGCGGCTCATGTTCCTGGCTGGGCCGTCGATCTTCGTCAACCTGAGCCTCTATCTACATGGAAGGGTCGATGGGGCTGAGCGGCTCCACCCTCCAGATGTGGCTGACGCTTGGGACCTTGATGATCGGCGCCGGAACGGTCGTCGGCACGCTCAGCTCAGCGTGGGTGGCACAGCGCCTCGGCCGGAAGACCGTCGCCTGGGCGGCGGCGGCGATCTGTGCCGTCGGCATCGTGTTCATAGCCCGAGCTCCCGAGCCCATACGAGGCCGCTCCGGGTCTCGTCCTGCTCGGGCTCGGCTCGGGCACATACATCGCCGTCGACTGGGCGCTCATGACCTCGACCATCCCCAGGATCTCGTCGGGCCGCTACATGGGTCTGGCCAACATCGCCAACTCGATCTCGGGACCGGTTGGTCTGATCATCGGCGGCCTTGTGCTCGACGCCGTCACCCGAACCGCCGGCCTTGACGCCGGCCCGCGGGCCGCGACGCTGGTCGGGCTGGTCTTCCTGGCCGCGGCGGTCGTGCTCCTCATTCCGGTCAAGCCACGGGTCGAGCCACCCGGCGACGAGCAGCTCGCCACCGCCCCGGTCGGCGCGACCTAGACTCCAGCGATCGAACCGTCAGCCGAAGCCCCAGCGCCGCCCCACGAGCACGGGCTGGTCGACCACCTGGCACCGGCCGACTCACACGGCGAGCCGGTCATCGACCCCGAGGTCGCCGGCGTGCGCGAGCCGGTCGAGCATCCTTCAGGCCGACCAACACGCGAGCTGCCGCTGTCGCAGCTGCTCACCCT
This sequence comes from uncultured Chloroflexia bacterium, assembly GCA_963706095.1. GTDB lineage: Bacteria > Chloroflexota > Limnocylindria > Limnocylindrales > CSP1-4 > JALYGJ01. The sequence continues at coordinate 2,664,753 of OY970149.1, read as the reverse complement.
GTCGATCTACTGGCTCGGCATCAACGCGATGTGGACCGGACTGCACGTTCTCGTGCTGCCAAAGCGGATGGAGGCGCTCTTCGGCCCGGCGGCAGCTGGGCTTGGGCTCGGGCTGATCACGGTCGCGGGCGTGCTCGTGGCCGTCCTCGTCCAGCCCACGGTCGGTGCCATCTCCGACTACACCGAGACGCGCTGGGGCCGGCGCAAGCCGTTCATCTTCATTGGCGGTCTGCTCGACGTCGTGTTCCTGTGGGCCGTGGCCAGTGCCGACACGTTCACTGCCGTGGTCGTCGCCCTCGTGCTGCTGCAGTTCTCGTCGAACTTCGCGCAGGGTCCGTTCCAGGGCTACGTGCCCGACCTCGTTCCCGCGCGCCAGGTCGGCCGAGCGAGTGGCCTGATGGGCGTGATGATCATCTTTGGCGGGATCGTTGGCGTGGGCATCGCCGGCATCGGCTACCTGCAGCTCGCGGCCGGGATGCCCGAGCCGGTGGTACGCGAGATCCTGTTCTGGCCGACGGTGGCGCTGGGGCTGGTCGAGCTGCTGACCATGGTCGTGCTCGTGCTTACGGTCGACGAAGGCCGCCGCGGACCGTCGCGCGCCGGCCGCTCATGGCTGCGCATCGGTCTGTCTGCGTGGGGCACGGACATCCTGCGTCAGCGGTCCTATGTCTGGCTCCTGGTTTCCCGGCTGTGCTACCTCGCGATGCCCGGCGTCATCACCTCGTACGCGGTGTTCGTGCTCGAGCGCTCATTCATGCTCGAGCCGTCCGTAGCCGGGCCATTCCTGCTGATCAACGGCCTGGTCGTGGCCCTCGCCACGGCCGTCGCCACGATCCCGGCGGCGCGCCTGTCGGATCGCATCGGCCGCAAGAAGGTCATCTACATCTCGTTCGCGCTGGCGGCCATAGGCGTCGTGGGCGTGGCCCTGGCGCCGGCGGTCGAGCTGACCGTGCTGGCGCTGCTGCCGATCGGCTTCTCCGCCGGCGCCTTCCTCGTCGTCGACTGGGCGCTCATGACCGACATCATCCCCAAGGCCAACAGCGGCCGCTACATGGGCATTTCCAACGTGGCCACGGCTTCCGCGGGACCGGTGGGCCTGGCGCTGGCAGGGTTGACGCTGTACCTCGTGACGCGCGCCGGCGTGCCCGCAGGCGGCAGCGACCTCGAATCGACGCTCCTCGGCGCAGCGCCACGCGCGGCGATCGCGTCGATGCTCGTGTTCCTGGCGATTGCCACCCTCGCCCTACGCCGCGTCGACGAGACCCGCCGCGAGGACTGACAGCCCGAAGGTCTGCACGAAAAGGGAACGGGCGGTCGCTCCCCGAGCGACCGCCCATTGCGATCAGGTCCGAATCCAGAAGGCAGGCTACGGAACTTCGTAGATGGTCTCCTGAACGTCACCTTGGGGGTTGGCGCACCCGATGTCGACGATGTCATCCGACTGCAGATCAAAGCCATCGGCAGTCATGACGTTCACCGTGAAATTCCCGTTGTTGTCGGCGAAGCCAGTCGTGAACGAGCTATTACCGTTCGGGTGCTCGGAGAACACCATGTACAGCTTGTTCTTGAAGCAACGTCCGGAAACCGTGTCGTTACCGGTGTTGAATGACCCGTTGCTGTCTATGATCTTCCACTGCGAATCGCTCGCGACGTTGCTGCGGACGATGTCGCCGCCGCGAATGTTGACTGGGCGTTCGTTGCGCTGGAAGCTGGCTTCGTAGTAGCCCTCTCCTGTTTCGGCCCAGTCGCGCACACTCTCGCGCTGCCGGCCCTGGCTATCGAATAGCCAGACTGACACGGCGGTTCGAGGAACGGAATGGCCAAAGACGACGTTGTTGTTGACGATGACATTGAGTGCCGGCGCGGGGAGCTCGCGAAATACCTCGTCGCCGTCCGAGTTCTCCCAGTACACGCCCACCCAGTCGTTGCCGCGGATGTCATAGCCGCCGGTCGTGTCGGCAGAGAACCTTCCTTTGGCGTTTGTCGAGCGTTCGTCCTCCCAGACGGTGTCGCAATCCTCAGGGTTGAATGGCTGCTGGCAGCCATACACCTCGACCCATACGGACGAGTTCTTTGGCGCTCGACCCGAGATCACATCAGTAACCCGATTGATCTGGTAGCTGATCATCGGAACGATGAACGTGCGACTGGTCGAGCCGTCGGTCGCAATCAGCCGATCACCGGGGTTGATTGGGCTCCAGAACTCACCCTCCCAGAAGCCGTTTCCGTCCGTCGTGGTGACGAAACGACCCTGGAAGCCGCCGTCCTCTCCGCGCAGGGTCACCTTGAGCTCTGTATTCGGGGGCCCCCAGCCCCACGCGTCGTTGTCGAAGAGCTCTGCGTGGAACTCGGTGAAAACTGCCGCAGATGCTGGCGCAGCTCCCACGAGCGTCGCCGCCATGGCCGCCAGGACCGCGCTCAGCATGAAGGGCCGCCATCGGCCGCGTTTTCTAGTCATGAAAGTCGGGCTCCTTTCATAGACCGGATCCCTCACAAACGCGACCGCCTCCGGTTCAACGGTCGTCGTGACGGTACTACGCTTGATACCCGTTTGTAAGGTGCAAATTCTTCAGGCCCGGATCAGCTCGGCCTTCCCGTCCTCAATCAGAACGTGGACCGCTGCGTAGCCCTCGGACTCCAGCTCCTCGAGGGTTGCGGCCATCCTCGCCGCCTGGTCTGTGACAACAGACTCGGCCACGACGCGATCGGTTCGGGCAGCGTTTCGGGCGGCGTAGGTCGTGGGCGAGAGGTCGAACGCGATGATCACCGTGGGAATGCCATACCGCGCCGCCAGTCGGTGATAGCGATTGCGATTGGCGGCGCGCAGGTTGGTGGCGTCGACGACTGTCGTCAGCCGCCGACGCAGTCGGCCGTTGACGATGATCGCCACGACCTGGAACGCCTCGGCGGACGCGCCCTGGTCCCCTGCATCGTCGCTCAACATCTCGCGTATCGAGTCTGACGAGACGATCTCGGGCGCGCGGAAATGGGTGCGGGCGAAGGTCGACTTGCCGGCACCCGCCGGCCCGACCAGCAGCACCAGCGCCGGATCCGGGATGGTGATGCTCACCGGGCCAGAGTAGTTCTCGCCTCCAGCCACGAGTCGAGTGGGCGAACGTCCGCCAGGTCGTCGGCGATGGCCGGGTCGAGAGCCTTCGCCGCGGCAAGGGCGGTATCGATCGAGGTCAGGCACAGGATGCCTTCGGCGAGCGCCACGCGGCGGATGGCGCCGGCGTCTTCCACCGGCCGAGACTCGGGCGAGGGCGTGTTGACGACCAGGCCGACCTCCGACGACCCGATCGCCTCGAGCACTGAGCGACCCACGCTCCCCTGCTCCGCCACGCGCGCCAGCTCCTCGACATCGTGGCCGAGCGCGCGCAGTGCGACTGCCGTGCCGCGCGTTGCGCAGAAGCGGTAGCCCGCGACCGCGAGGGCGGCTGCCAGGTCGGGCAGATGCTCCTTGTCTCGATCGGCGATCGAGAGCAGTGCAAGCGCCGTGCCGTCGGTTGCAACCGGTGGCCGCAGCGACGCTGCCACCAGAGCCTTGGCCATGGCCACGCGCGCATCGGTGTGCAGGCCGATGACCTCGCCGGTCGACTGCATCGCCGGGCCGAGCATCGGGTCGACTCCGCGCAGCTTGGCCGTCGAGAACACAGGGGCCTTGACCGCGATCAGCGGCCGTGGCTCAACGAGGCCACTCGTCCAGCCTATGGCTTCGAGCTTCTCTCCCAGGGCGACGCGTGTCGCGAGCTCGATCATCGGCACGCCGGTCACCTTCGAGATGAACGGCACGGTGCGCGACGCCCGCGGATTGACCTCAAGCAGGTAGACGCCGTCGTCGCGCACGATGAACTGGCCGTTGATCAGGCCGCGGACGCCGATCGCCAGCGCGACGCGCGTGATGGCGTCGACGACGAGAGACTGATCCGCGGCAGAGATGCGCTGCGGCGGATGGACGCCGATCGAGTCGCCACTGTGGACGCCCGCGCGCTCGACGTGCTCGATCAGCCCCGGGATCAGGACGTCGGTTCCGTCGCTGATGGCGTCGACATCGATCTCCAGGCCCTCGAGGTAGGCGTCGATGCGCACCGGCCGCTCGTCATCCACGGCCACGGCACGCTCGATGATGCGCGCCAGGTCGTCCGGCCCGTATGCGAAGTCGACCGCGAGGCCGCCGATCACGAACGAGGGTCGGACGATTACCGGATAGCCCACCCGATCAGCGACGACGAACGCCTCGTCGACGGACGAGGCCATCCCGCCCTCGGGCTGTGGAATGCCGAGGCGCTCCACCAGGCCGGCGAAGCGCATCCGCTCCTCGGTCTGGTCGATGGCGTCGAGATCGAGCCCGCGCAGCTGCAGCCCGGCAGCTGCCAGCGGGCCGGCTAGGCCGAGCGGGGTCTGGCCGCCGAACTGGATGAAGGCGTCGGGCGCCTGTCCGTCGATTTCCTCGGCGCGGAAGACCTCGAGCACGCTCTCGGCGTCGAGTGATTCGAAATAGAGGCGGGTCGATGCGTCAAAGTCGGTCGACACCGTCTCGGGATTGGAGTTGACCATCACCGCGCTCCGTCCAAGGCGGCGCAATGAGTCGGCGGCCTGCACCGCGCAGTAGTCGAACTCGATGCCTTGGCCGATGCGTACCGGCCCCGAGCCGATGACCACCGACGCCGGACGGTCGACCGGCGGCGCCTCTGCAGGTGAGCCGGCGGCGGCGTACGTAGAGTAGAAGTACGGCGTCTCCGCCGCGAACTCGGCGGCCGAGGTGTCGACCATGGCGAAGCCCGGATGAAGCCCGATGGCGTCGCGCCGTGCCAGCACCTCGTCCGCCGTCAGTCCGGTCAGCAAGCAGATGTCGCGATCGCCAAAGCACGCCCGCTTGGCCCCGATCAGCAGCTCGTCGCTCAGCTCACGCCCGGCAGCGCGCAGGCGACCTTCGAGCTCGATCAGGCGCCCGAGCTCCGCAACGAACCACGGCGCAATTCCGGTCGCGCGCTGGATGTCCGTGCTCGTCACCCCTCGACGCAGGAGCGCGATGAGTCGCCATAGTCGGGAGTCCGAAGGCGCGAGAAATCGTCGCAGGCTGCTGGGCTGAGGGTCGGCCGCCAGCGCGTTCAGCTCGGACGCCCAATCAGGATGCTCGGACAGCCAGCCGGCGCCAGCTTGCTCCAGCCCACGCAGCGCCTTGTTCAACGCCGCGCCGAAGTTGCGCTCGATGGCCATGACCTCGCCCGTGGCTTTCATCTGCGAGCCCAGCCCGCGCTCGGCGCCGGGGAACTTGTCGAACGGGAAGCGCGGCAGCTTGACGACCACGTAGTCGAGCGCGGGCTCGAACGCGGCGACGGTCCTTCCCGTGACGGCGTTGGGAATCTCGTCCAGTCTGCGGCCGATGGCGATCTGGGCCGCGACACGCGCGATCGGGTAGCCGGTCGCCTTGGACGCGAGTGCCGACGAACGCGAGACGCGCGGGTTGACCTCGATGACGGCGTACTCCGAGTGGTCCGGCGACAGCGCGAACTGGACGTTGCAGCCGCCCTCGACGCCCAACGCCCGGATGATTGCCAGCGCGGCGCTGCGCAGGCGCTGGTGCGTCTGGTCGGAGAGGGTCTGGACGGGCGCGACGACGATCGAGTCACCGGTATGCACGCCCAGTGGGTCGACGTTCTCCATCGAGCACACGGCGATGCACGTGTCCGCGGCGTCGCGCATGACCTCGTACTCGACCTCCTGCCAGCCCGACGAGGTAGCGCTCCACGATGACCTGGCCGATCGGGCTGGCGCGCAGACCGGAACGGACCCGCTCGAGGTATTCGGTCTCCGTCTGGACGATGCCGCCGCCCGACCCGCCGAGCGTGAACGCCGGCCGGATGACCGCCGGCACGCCGATCTCGTCGAGCGCGGCGCGGGCCTTCTCCTGGCGCTCGAGTGGCGTTTCGCCCTCGACGATCACTGACGGCGGATACGGCTGGCCGATGCGGTCGAGCAGTGCGCGGAAGGCCTGGCGATCCTCTGCCATCTCGATGGCCTCGAGTGGCGTGCCCAGCAGCTTTGTGTGGGGATGGCGCTCGAGCACGCCCTCGCGTGCCAGCTGGACGCACAGGTTGAGCGCGGTCTGTCCGCCGAGGCCGCTGAGGATGCCGTCCGGCTTCTCGCGCTCGAGGATGCGCTCGACGGTCTGGACAGTGAGCGGCTCGAGATAGACGACGTCGGCCACGCCGGGGTCGGTCATGATCGTTGCCGGGTTGCTGTTGAGCAGGATCGTGCGCACGCCCTCGTCGCGCAGCGCACGGCAGGCCTGCGTGCCCGCGTAGTCGAACTCCGCCGCCTGGCCGATGATCACCGGCCCACTGCCGATGATCAGCACGGACGCCGGCCTCGTCATGCGCCGTGAACCGCCGCGATCCTGGCCATGAAGCGGTCGAAGACCTCGAGGGCGTCGAGCGGCCCGGGTGATCCCTCGGGGTGGTACTGGACGGTCTCGATCGGCCTGGTCGCGTGGCGAAGGCCCTCGACCGAGGCATCGTTGAGGTTGCGCTGGCTGACGATGAAGCCGGAGTCGCGCGGCAGCGTGTCGCCGACGACCTCGACCTCGTGGTTCTGGGCAGTGACCTGGACGCGCCCCGTTTCGATGTCTTTGACCGGGTGGTTGGCACCGTGATGGCCGAAGCGCAGGCGGCGCGTCTCCGCGCCCGCGGCGCGGCCCACGATCTGGTGGCCGAGGCAGATCCCGAGGACCGGACGGCCATCCTCGATCGCGGCCTGCGCGAGGCGCACCGGGCCGTCGAGCCGGGCCGGATCACCCGGCCCGGGCGAGAACACGACCGCATGCACGTCCGGTGCCAGGGCCGTACGCGCGTCGACAGTGTGCGGGAGCACGCGTACCCGCGCGCCACGCGCGACGAGCTGGCGGACGATGTTCTGCTTCAGCCCGAAGTCGACCAGCGCGATGAGCGGCCCCTCGAGCGGCCCGATCTCGTGCGGCGCATCGGCCGACACCTGGGCGACGAAGTCCTGGTCCTCCCAGCGCGCAGTGGCGCGGGCTGCGGCCACAGCCGCCGACGCGTCAACATCTCCCGGCGCGGTGATGACCACTCGTTGGGAGCCGGTTTCGCGGAGCCGGCGCGCCAGCGCGCGCGTGTCCAGGCCGCAGATCGCGGGCACGCCCCAGCGTCGCAGCAGCTCGACCAGCTGGCGCGCCGGCTCGAGCACGGCGGCCGTGGCGTGGCCGACGATCAGGCCGCGCAGCCATGGCCGCCCCGACTGGTCGTCCCACGCGATGCGCCCGTAGTTGCCGATCAGCGGGTACGTCATCAGCACGACCTGGCCCGCATACGACGGGTCCGTGCAGATCTCCTGGTAGCCGCTGTAGCCGGTGTTGGCGACGAGGTCCCCTCCGCTGGCGATCGGGGCCCCGAAGGCGATCCCCTCGAAGACCGTCCCGTCCTCGAGCGCCAGCAACGCCGGCCCGTGCCCGCCGATGCGCGGATCGACGACCGAGTCCATGGGCACAGAAAAAGAACCACCGCTCTCGCCTGAGCGGTGGTTCGTGTAATGCAAGATCGACCGTCCTCCTTCCCGGCTCTCTCGGAGCCGCCCTCGCCGGCCTCTCTGGACCGGTGTGAAGGGACGCCCTCAGGTTAGCACGGGCGGGCGGCCGCTCGCGGCCCTCCGGACCGTCGAGTCAGCGGATCTCGATGCGCTCGATGTCGGTCGCCTCGGGCTGCTCGCCCCAGGTATCTGTGGTTGACGGGTCGGCCAGCTCGCTTGTCGCGCTGTCGGCGACGTGGTCCCAGCTCTCACTGGCTTCATTCGTCGCTGCCTGGCCGGATGCCATAACCCCTTCGAGCGACTTGCGTGCCTCCGCGGCCCTGCCCTGGAGGGTGTTACCGGTTTGACGCGTCAGCTTCATGAGCTGGTCGCGCAGCAGCGTGCGGCGGCGCTCGCCCTCCTCGGGATCGAAGAAGTACATCAGCGCGATGCCGGCTCCAAAGCCGCCCAGGAGCGTGATGCCGGGCATGAAGTCCGGGCCTGTCTTCTTGGGCTCGGTTGTGATGCGCACCTTGCGCAGCTCGCCCGCCGCGGCCTGCGCGTCGTGGCCAAGGTCAGTTGCTGTCTGGCGACCTGATTCCGTCAGCGACGCGATGAACGCGGAGATCGAGTCGACGAGCGACTGGATCATCCCGCTCAGCGAGCCGATCGGATCCTTGGCTGCATCCGCGACGGCGGCGCCCGCCTCGTCGGCGATCTTCGAGGCCTGCGATCCGGCGTCGGAACTGTATTGGGCCGCGACATCAGCCAGGCCCTCGGCCTGTTCGCCGAGCGTTTGACGGATCTTGTCCAGCTTGCTCGAGACGCCGTTGACCGCGGCGTCGGTGGATGGATTCCACGGCATGGTTACGTTCACGGGGACCCTCCTGGTGACATGTCCGCTGATCATGCCTGAGCGGCCGTAGAGCGGCCGACAGCCGTTCGGCAGGTTGGGTTGCAGGGTGCTTTCAGTGGCTACGATGCGCGCGTGCGGCTCACGGATCGCGAGCAGGAACGGCTGCTGATCTTCAGCGCGGCCGAGCTGGCCCGACGGCATCTGGCGGCCGGCCTGCGACTGAGTGCGCCCGAGGCGATCGCGCTGATGTGCGACGAGATGTTCCTGGCCGCGCGGTCAGGTGCTGGCTACTCGGAAGTCGAATCAGCGGGATACGCAGCCGTCACTGCGGCACAGGTGATGGCCGGCGTCCCTGCCCTCGTCGACGAGGTGCGCCTCGAGGTGATGATGGGCGACGGCACGCGCCTGATCGTCCTCCGCCACCCCCTGGGACATCCGGAGGGCGACGAAGCCGATGAACAGCCGACTGCCAACTTACCAGCAGACGACCGCGAGCGACTGACCCTGAGCGTGAAAAACACCAGCACCCGCGTTATCCGCGTCTCGTCGCACTTCCCGTTCGAGCAGGTCAACCCCCGGCTCGAGTTCGACCGCAGCGCGGCCCGCGGCTGCCATCTCGACCTCCCCGCCGGCGCCACAATCCGTTGGGCTTCCGGCGAGACACACAATGTGATGCTGGTGCGCCGTGGCGGATGAGCGGCGGGTTCGGTTCGGGCCGCAGGAGGGAGACCGCCTGCGGGTGGCGGACAGTGACCTGTGGTTGCGCGTCGAGGAGAACCGCCAGGCGCAGGGTGACGAGCCGGTGTGGGGCTACGGCAAGACGATCCGGTTGCGCGAGGCGCAGACAAGCGAGGCCGGGCCGAGCGAGCTGGACACGGTCATCGTCGGCGCCGTCATCGTCGACCCGACGATCGGAGTCATCAAGGCCGACATCGGTATCAAGGACGGCCGCATCGTCGGCATCGGCGCGGCAGGCAACGCTGCCATCAGCGACGGCATCGACCTCGAGATCGGCCCGCACACCGAGCCGATCATTGCCTACGGCCTGGTCGCGACGCCGGGCGCGGTCGACAGCCACGTCCACCTGATCACGCCCCAGATCGTGCCCGCAGCATTGTCCGCGGGCGTGACGACGCTCATCACCGCGGGCTTCGAGGAGCCGCCGTGGGCGATGGAGCGCAGCCTGCGCTCATTCGAGGAATGGCCGATCAACATCGGCCTGCAGGCCAACGCGCGCGACGGCGCGCCCGCCACGCTCGATGCTCTGCTCGACGCGGGCGCTGTCGGCTTCAAGATCCACGAGGACTACGGCGCGTACCCGGAGCTCATCGACCAGGTGCTCGCCTACGCCGACGCGCACGACATCAGCGTCGCGCTCCACACCGATGGGCTCAACGAATCGGCCGAGCTCGAGGACACGGTCGCGGCCATCGCCGGCAGAACGGTCCACGCCTACCACGTCGAAGGCGCCGGGGGCGGCCACGTCCCGGACGTGATCGGGCTGGTGCGTGAGCCGAACGTCATCTGCTCCTCGACGACGCCGACCCTCCCCTATGGAGTCAACGCGGTCGCGGAGCACCTGCCCATGACCGTTCTGAGCCACGGCCTGTCAATGGACATTGCCGAGGATGTTGAGGCGGCCCGTGAACGGGTTCGCGCGACCACGATGTCGGCCGAGGGGCCGCTCCACGAGATGGGCGCGATCGCCATCACCAACAGCGACAGCCAGGGCATGGGCCGCATCGGCGAGACGCTGCGCCGGACGTTGCAGCTGGCGCACGTAATGAAGGCCTGGGCGGCCGACTCACAGTCGAAGGACGACAACGTGCGGGTGCTGCGCTACCTCGCCAAGTGCACGATCGAGCCGGCGATCACCCACGGCATTGCGGACCATGTCGGCTCGCTCCGGCCCGGCCGTCTTGCGGACATCGTCCTCTGGAAGCCGGCCTGGCTCGGCGTCAAGCCGGAGATCGTATTCAAGTCGGGCTACCCGGCGTGGGGTTCCTACGGTGAGGGCAACGCGGCCGTGGAGGGGTCGGAACCGCGCCGCTTCGTCGCGGGCTGGGGCGGTCGCGGCCTGGCTGCGGCATCGATATCGGTGACCTTCGTCTCGAGCACCATCGATGCCACCGCCTTCGCGCGACGCATCGGCAGCGCCCGCGAACACCTGGCAGTCGAGCGAACGCGCGGCCTGACCCGCGCCGACCTGCACCTCAACACGGCTACGGCCGCAGTCGATGTCGACCCGACCGACGGCGCGGTGACCCTCGACGGCCGGCCGCTCGCCGTCGAACCGGCCAAAGAGCTACCGCTTAACCGAGCACACTTCCTGGCTTAGCCGATCGCGCTCGTAGGCTCCGCATCGCGCGCGTGGGGCAGGAACTCGATCGTTTCGAAGGGCTCGTCGCCATCGACCTCGCCCAGGTGATCGGGTCCGATGCGATAGACGTCACCGGCCGAGGCCACCGTCTCCGAGCCGTCCGAATGGCGCACCCGCAGGCGCCCACTGAGCACGTAACCGAAGTGCTCGACGTGGCATGTGTCTGTGCCAACGATCGGGGCGATCGAGTCGATCCAGCGCCAGCCCGGCTGGTACGTGTAGCGACCGACTGTCGCGCCCTCGAGGTCGATCAGCAGGCCAACCGCGCCGTCGGGACGCGCCTCGCGATCGGGCGCCTCGAATTTCTTCTTCTCGAGTGATGGCATCGCGAAATGCTAGGGCGTCGCCTCGAAAAGGTCGGCGACCACGGGAGCGATGAAGTCCACCCAGCGCGAGTACTGCTCGCCGCTCGGGTGGAGCTGGTCGCTGGCCACGAGTGCCGGGTTGCTGCCGGTCCGATCGGCGACGGAGCTGATGTCGACGAAGGCGATGCCGCGCTGCGCCGCCTCGGCCTCCATGATCTCGTTGAAGCGAGCAATCGCTGCACGCTGGATGTCGGGCTGGCCGAAATCGGAGCCGCGTGGCGTGCGCGTGTAGTCCGGAATCGAGACGATGACGATGCGCTCCGGCGGAAGTTCGGCCAGCAGCGCGCCCAGGATGTAGTCGACGTGGTCGGTGTATTCCTCCTCCGACACGCGCTGGACGACGTCGTTCACGCCGATCAGCAGCGTGACGAAGTCGGGGCTGAGATCGGCCAGCTGGGGCAGCTCGATACCGATGAGGTCATTCGTGGTGAAGCCATTGACGCCCAGGTTGTCAATCAGGTCCAGCTCGACAGTGCCGCGCAGACGCTCGACCAGCTGGTCCGGAAACCGTTCGGGCACGGACACGCTGGTGCCGATCGTGTAGGAGTCACCCAGGGCGACGTAGCGCACTGCCTCTGAGGCCGGCTGATCGGTCGGCGCCTGCGTCGAATCCGGCACGGCGGTCGGCGTGCTGACGACGCTCGCAGTCGGCGTCGGATTGGACGTCACCGAACAGGCGATCGGCATCAGCGACAGGGCAACGGTCACGAAAATCTTGCGGCGCATAGATGAGAAGTGTGCCAGCCCGGCGTCGTATCCTTTAGACACGCGGGAACGGGTTACCGATCGCGTGCGGAGACGAGCACCGCAGGCAAGGAGAAAACAGATGCCCCGCTCTATGTGGCGCGGCGCCATCCAGTTCGGCCTGGTGACCGTTCCGGTCAAGCTGTACCTGGCTACCGAAGCGCGCGCCGGCCTGTCCTTCAACCTCCTGCACAAGGAGTGCGGGCAGCGCATCCAGATGAAGACGCATTGTCCTGAGCACGGTGAGATCACCCGCAGCGACACGGTGCGCGGCTTCGAATACAGCAAGGGCCAGTACGTGATCATCGAGGAGGGCGACCTCGAGAGCGTGCCGCTCAAGACGGTTCGCTCCATCGAGATCGAGCTCTTCGTCGATGCCAGGCGCGAGGCGCACGGCGCGAACTTCGTCAAGCAGGCCTACTACCTCGAGCCCGAGGCGATCGGCCGCAAGGCGTTCTACCTGCTCAAGTCGGTGCTGGCCGAAGAGGGCCTGAGCGCCATCTGCAAGATCGTGCTCAAGGACCGCGAGGCCCTCGCCGCGATCAATCCCTACTCGAACACCATGCTCCTGACGACGCTTTATTGGCCCGACGAGGTCCGATCGACCGGCGAGCTCGAGCTGCCAGAGGAGGATTACGACTTCAAGCCCGCCGAGCTGACGATGGCGCGCCAGTTGGTGGATGCCATGAAGGGGGACTTCGAGGCCGACGACTACAAGGACGACTACCGCCAGGCGCTGATGGCGGTCATCGAGGCCAAGATCGACGGCCAGCCGGCCGAGCTGCCCACGGTCGTCGAGACGCCGACCAAGATCGCGGACCTGATGTCCGTGCTCGAGGCGAGCGTCGCCGCCGCGCGCGAGAAGCGTGGCTCAGGCGCTGGGGAAGCACAGGCTGCCGAGGCGCCCGCGAAACCGGCCCGCGCTGCACGTGCTTCCAAGGCCGTGGCCGCCGAGGAGAAGCCCAAGCCGGAGCGTAAGCGCAGGGTCGCGTGAAAGCCGCGCCGACGAAGGACTCCGGCCAGCTCCCTCTCGACATCACGTCGGCTGTCTCAGGCGTTCTGCCGGACCGACTCCGGCCCATGCTGCCGTTTGCCGGCGACCGGCCATTTGACGATCCGGAGTGGTTCTTCGAGCCGTGGTGGCCGGGAGCGTCGACGATTGCCTACGTGGAGGATGGCCGGGTTCGAATCCAGAGCGAGCACCTGGCCGATCCACTCGAGGCCTTCCCCGAGCTGGCTGCGATCGCGAGCCAGTTTGCTGACGACGCGCTGATCGTCGAGGGCTCGCTTCTCGTCCTGGACGACGAGGGCCGGCCCGACGCCGACCTGCTGCGCGCCCGCCTGGGCGGCGGCGGCCCGGCCGTAGGTGGCACGGCCGCGCTCGTCGCCTCTGACCTGCTGTACGCCAGCGGCCAGTCTCAGATGCAGCTGCCTTTCGATGAGCGGCGCGCACGGCTGGCCCGTGTCCTGACGGACGGGGACCGCTGCGTAATCAGCCGCGGGCTGCGCGGCGAGGGCATGACACTGGCCGAGGCCGTGGCCTCGATGGGCATCGGCGAGATCTCGGCGCGGCTGCTGAGCGCGCCCTACCGTCCGGGCGGCCCGGACGAATCCTGGCTGCGCATTTCGGTTACCGAGCCGCCGCCGGTCACGCCAACCCGTCCGCTGCTCGTAATGCTCCAGCGCCTGCCGCTCTGAGTCATACGCCGAGCCGTGATGGCGGACGGTCCTTCAATGACAGTCGGGTCAGAGGCTTGCCAAACGGCCCGCCGCGATCGGTGCGATAAGTCGAAGGATGGCCAGCTGTTCCTCAATGGTCAGCTTCGGCGCTCCACTGGGGAGACCCACCAACCGAATTTGAACGCCATGATCGTCTTCATTCGTCCCGGACGCGACGAAAAGGCGTGTAAAGCCCATTCCCTCCTCGCCATCGGCGCTTGGTAGTACCGCCATCCATCCCTCCGCGGCCGTTCCGCCAAGATCCGCGGCTTCCAGGTCGATGATCTCGACGTCATTGAACTCGGCCTCTGCCCTGTTGACGTCGTAGTCAGCACGGCTCAGCGGGATGACCCTGAGTTGTGCCGTTGCCTCGCCTTCAGAGAAATTGTCGGGCTCGAAGGAGCATTCCTCTGGAAAGCTAGGCAAAAGGGTTGGCACCGCCGAGAAACCCAAGACCGAGAGGTGCTCTTCGGCTGTTATGAACGAGCAGGCCTCACCAGCGGCGAATGTCGGACCCGCGATTGGCGAAGCGCTCGCCGGGGCTGTCGGTTTCGACGTTACGGCGGCAGTCGCTGAGGCAGCCGGGGTGGTGGTTGCAGTCGGCGCCCCTGTCAGCGAAGGTGTCGCCGCAACAGTCGGCGCCGCCGTAGTGGCAGCTGAGGTTTCCGTTGGAGCGGCGGTCGCGACGCCGGTCGCCACCACGGGTCCGATTGTTGGTGTCACCGTGGACGGCGCTCCCGAACACGCTGAGAGGATCAGAACACCCGACACCAAGGCATACAAGATCGGCTTGTGCGGCTGCATAGATCGCTCCTCCTGACACTGGTCCACGACCCCTACACCTGGGACATCCGTCTGGAAGACCCGGCGGCAACCTGCGGCGACCCCTCGCTCCCCGGTCCGCTACTCAGCCCGGCGAGGCTAGCACCACTGTTCGAGTATGGATAGGTACCCTTCTGAGGAAGTTCCGTACCACTCCTGCTTCTGGGCCGTCACGACCGCCGGCGTGCCTGGGAGCGTGCAACTCCATATCGAACGACGACCAATGACCTCGAGAGCAGCGCCTCCACCGGCATGCCCGGCAACTGGGACTGCACGACTGCTCCGGTTGGCAATGTCGGGACTGAAGCCGTGGGCGGAACCTGTGTGGGGATCCAACCAGGCAAAGGTCTTCGTCACTGCCTGGGACCAGGGTGTGCGCGTCACCTTGTACGTCAACGAACCGAAGGGCGGGCTAGATCCTGACGGCATCGTACCCACGGTCAGATCACTGCTCGAACTGTTGCCTCAGACCTGCGAGGCGACTCTCTGCTGATCAAGGTATCGCGTCTTAGGAAGCGCAGAATGACGGAGGCCCCTTGCGTTCAGCCGAGGGGCTTTTCGTGTGCGGAAAAGTGGTGAGCCGCGAAGGACTCGAACCTTCAACCAGCTGATTAAGAGTCAGCTGCTCTACCATTGAGCTAGCGGCCCACGAACCCAAATCTTACCCTAGGATCGGCTCATGGACGAGCGAACGAACCCTGCCGATCAGCCATCCACGAGCGACCAGACCGACGAGGAGCAGCCCCTCCCCCTGGAGCACGCAGGCGAGGGCCAGACTATCGAGGACCCGGTCGAGGACGCTTCGGCCGACTCATTCCCCGCGAGCGACCCGCCCAGCTACACGCGGTCGACCACCGAGTAAGCCACAGCTGTGGTGGCCGCGGCGCGCCGGCGTTAGGGCGCGGGAGCGAGCGTTACGAAGCCGTCGATATCGACGCGCGGCCGGCCTGACGTCCCGCGCACCACGACCTTGATCGTGTGCTGGCCGGCGGACAGGCCGCTCGCCAGGAAGACGATGCGCCGCTCAGCGAACGAAGCCGCGTACAGATCGACGGTCGATCTCAGCACGCCGTCGACGAATACGCGCGCTCGACCGCGCTGTGGCCCGCGCGCCGCGACCCAGGCCACTGCCGTGCTGTTGAACTGGAAAGTGGCCGACGCGCCACGGTTCTTCGAGTAGCGATTCCTGCCCCACGGCTCCGAGATGGTCGAGGTGCTCCAGCTGCCCGCGTATGTGGCGGCAGTCTCCTGGAACGTCGCCAGGACCACCTTGCGCGGTGCCGAAGCGGCGCTGTTGCCCACCGCATCGGTCGCGTGTGACGTGAAGGTGTGGGCGCCCGGCGCATAGTTGGAGGTGCGGAATCCGGTCGGAGTCGAGCCGAGCGCCGGGCCGGCGCCGCCACTGGCGACTCCGCTCAAGGCATCGCTCGAGCTCCAGCTTACGAACATAGGCACGTGCCCAGCGGTCGACACCGTGCTCGAGAGCAGGAGCCGGACATCATCGATCTGCGTCAGCGGCGCGTCGCCATCGACGACCAAGGTCAGTGACACCGGCACCGCCCCAGACGCGCCGTCCGAGGCAAGGACCGTCACCGGATAGCGACCACTTGGTGCCCCATTGGGCGCCATGGTCAGCTGGACCGTCGTTGCCGCGCCGGTCAACGTCGAGGGGCTCCCCAAAGTGGCAGCGACCGGTGCCGGATCTGCCACCGAAAAGGCAACGGCCGCGGTGTGGCCCGCATCACGCGTCAACGTCAGCGTCACGCTCACAGGCCCGCTGCCAGGGGCCACGTTCACTGTGCGCGCGGACGACTTGACGCTGAAGTCGCTGGCGCACGCACCGACGCCGACTGCGCGCCATGAAAGGTCAGTTGCCCCAACGTCCGCCGAGTGGAGCAGCTGGGCGGCCGCGACCATGGCGTCGCGGGCCTCGCAGAACTTGGCCTCGGTACCCATCAGGTCGCCCCACGCGACGAAAGCGATCTCGGCAGCGTGGTCCATTTCGATCGGGGATACCACGACGTCGCAGTCCGCCTTGCTGTCATTCGCCCCGCCGCAGCGAGCATTGCGACCGCCGTGGACCATCAAGTAGAAGGCGTGATTCGAGATGCCGCTGTTGTAGTGAACGCCGCCGTAGTCGTTCCACGGTGTCGGCTCGTTGTTCAGGTAGCGCGCGCTCCCGAGATGGCTCGGCTGCCCTTCGAGAGCCGGGTTGCCGAGGTTGCGGATGGCGTGAGGTATGCCGCCGATGATCAGATCCTCGCCCAGCAGCCAATCGGCGCACCGATTCTGGCCGGGTGCCCGGCGGCAGTTCGAGCTGTTCGGCTCCTCGTCGAGCCATTCGATGGCCGTGGCCATGATGTCCGAGAAGGACTCGTTGAGCGCGCCGGGCGCGTTGTGGTAGGCGAGCGGGACGCGGCACTCGGTCACGGCATGGCCGAACTCGTGCGCAACAACGTCCTGGGCACTGGAGAAGGCGCGATAGGTCTGTCCATCTCCGGCGCCGTAGTGCAGCCCCTGGCCGTCCCAGTACGCGTTGTTGTCGTCAGACGGGTCGTTGACCACGCTGGTTATCGAGTCGAACTGGCAAGTGAACTCGTCCTCCGGAGCGCCGCGTGGCCAGATGTCGGGCGGGTTCAATAGATCAAATCCGTACCGATCGACGAAGAAGTCGAATGTCTGCTTTGCATAGAACTGGGCGTCCACGGCCGCGCGCTCGCCCACTGCCGGCCACGCGTTGTCGTCCGGATCGGCGCCGTAGTCGCTGTCGCGCACGGTCATGTAACCCCTGCTTGCGTCCTGGGTCACGAAGCGGCCATCGGGACTGCGCATGACCCAGTCGCTGCCGGGTCGCGAGGTCAGGCCGCTGAGGACCTTGGTGTCTCCCTTCACGCCAGTACCCTGGCCCGGATCGAGCCCATCCAGGCCGTTCCAGGCCTCGATGATGCTGCCGCTCTGGGCATCGACCTCGGTGAAGACGCGGACACCGGGTGCGGCCGACTCCACGAGATAGAACACGCGCTGGGTGTCCGGATTGATGCGCATCTGGGCGCGGCGCGTCACCAAGTCAACGGCACGGATATGGACGTCGGCAATTCGCGGTGCGTTGGCCGCGGCAACGTTCGTGGCTCGGACCGCCGCGACGGTCGGCCGGACGAGCGCGCGCAGGCCCGGAAAGTGCTTGCCCATAACGAGCACGACCTTGTTGGCGCGACGGACGACAGACAGCTGCGCCCCCTCGACATGAACCCCGAGCGGCGCGGCGAACTGCTGGTAGCGCTCGAAGGTCAGGCCCGCGGCCCGGTCGGTTCGCGACGAGATGAGCCTGACGTCCGCTGGCAGCCGGAACCCCTCGAGCGCGGCGCCGCGCAGGATCCGGTAGCCGGAGGGCGCATCGTCTGCGGCCAGGACCGGCGCGGCCATAGCCGCGCCGAGCACCATCACCAGCCCGAGCACAACGGCCGAGACGCGAGCGCCAAACCTCGTCACGGAGCGCGAGCCGCGATGTCGTCCAGGTAGGTCGCAATCTCCGGCAGGGCGGTGAGTCGGTGGTGAAAGTACTCGTTCACCTGCCCGAGCGTCGCCAATCGGAGATCCTCGACGTGGTCGCGGTCATCGGTGTGAGCGTCGTGACTACGTCGTCCTGAAAGCTCGTCGCGCAATCGCAACAGCTGAGTGACGATCTGGGCCTCCTCGGGCCCCTCGAGGGCGTTGATGGCCGACATGATCAGCTGGTCGGCCTGCGACACGAGCACGTCGGAGTCGAACGATCCCGCGCTTGACGCCTCCTCCAGAGTCCGGATCAGCGCGGCGAGCTGGTAGAGCGCGGTCGTCGGCTCGTCGAAGAGCTCGCGGATATACGCCGCCTCGGGGTAGCGACGGGTGAGGCGGAATACGTTGTACAGCCGCCTTGCGACCTTGCCCCAGTTCGCTTCCTTGACGCTGTACTTCCAGACCTCGTGCTCAAGCTGGCCCACGTACTCATCGACCACATCGGCGGACATCTCGTTGACGATTCGATCGAACAGCGGCCGCGCGTCAGTATCGAGATAGACCTCCTGGAAGTACGGATCCAGGAAGCCGTCGAGCGAGTGAACGGATCCGTCGGGTGCTTCCCACGTCGGATCCAGCACGTTGCTCGCATTGGCCAGCTGGCCGCGGATGGGGTCCGCGACGACCCAATCGAGCTTGCACCAGCCAGGGTTCTGCGCGGCCTCGCTCCAGGTCACGGTGCGTGTCGACCCGTCGGCAGCGACGACGTTCATCTCTGATGCCTGCACCTCGGCCGGCGTCCAGGTGATCGGGCTGCCCTTGTGGGCCGACTTGCCGTCCTTCGTGACCTCGGTATCCCACGTGCCGAGCTTGACCTCCCACAGGCGATGGGTCGGGGCCATCATCGTCGCCATCGCCTTCTCGTGGATAAGCTCGCCCAGGATGCGGCAGGCCTCCTCGCGCGTCGGCGCGCTGATGTGGACGCGCTCGAAGAAGTCGGCGTCTGCGGGATAGGCGTGGATGCGCGATTGGGCCGCTGACCCGGACAGTGCCAGGGCAGTGCGGACCCCTTCGCGATTCTCGAAGCCTACGATCGGCGCCATCTGCTGGAAGCGCGCCATGTCAGCCGGATCGAGATCGAGCATCGACGCGCGATGGCCGAAGATCCCGGTGTCGACGTCGACCGTGACGTCGCCGCCGGCCTGCTCTTGTGCCATCGAATCGATCCAGCGCTGAGCCTCGAGGGGGTCGATCTCGACTCCCAGTCGTGCCGCCGATTCGATGACACGCGAAATCGCGTCCGTGCTGTCGTGCTCAGCCATTGCTCCCCCTGTGACGGTCCGAGAAAGGTTAGCGCGACGATCCTCGGGAATGACCTCCTCGGACCGCAGCAGACCGCACGGTCAGTGGCCTACCTGCTATGAAATCGGTTCCGTTAGCGAACACCCTAGCGCTAGGGCACCCTCGTTCGGGCGAAAGCGTCGAGTCCTTCATCGCTGTCCGCCGCGTAGACCACCAGCCCCCGATGGGCGCCCACGTGCGGGCCGAAAGCCGCAGTGGATTTCGGCGAGACGCGTAGCAGGGTGTTCCAGCTCGTGCCCGTGGTCGAGCGCCGATAGTGCACGCGGTCGACGAAGCAGACGTCGAACTCGACCGGACAGCGGCTGAAGACGGCGTGAAGGACGCCGCCGTCAAGTCCAAGATCGGGATCCTGGGTTACCCAGTTGCTCGGGGCGATTGCCAGGATCGGCGCCCATGTGCTGCCCCTGTTGGTCGTGCGGCGCAGTACCGCCTGCTCGTGGTATGGAAATTCGTTTGGTGCGGTCCAGGCGAAGTACGCCCTGTCTCCCTCCGCGGCCATGCTGATGCCGAAGCCGAAGTTGTCGTTGGTGATGACATCCGCTGCCGTCCACGTCGCTCCGTTGTTGAACGAGCGCCGGACGCGCAGGTCCTCGAAGCCGACCGAGTAGCCGACGTAGATCACGCCGTCGCCGACGGCCGCGGCAACACCGATCTCCTCGCCATTGGTGGTCAGGATGTCGGCCGGCGCGAACGTAGCGCCATTGTTGGTCGAGACGCGCACCGCGACGTTGCCGTTCTGGACGTCCTCGTAAACGATCACGACTACTCCACCCGGGCCATGCGCGACGGCCGGCCGCCACGCGAATCGGCCCGCGGGCGAGACCGGCATGGATGGGCCGAACGTGACCCCGCCGTCGGTGCTGCGCGCATAGCGCACGCGACCGTTCTGCGAGTTGAACACGACGTCGACGTTCATTCCATCTGCGGCGAGCGCAGGGAAGTCGCCCATTCCGCCGATCAACACCGGTGCGCCCCACGACACGCCGCCATTGGTGCTGCGGCGGGTGAACAGCCCAAGCGACTCACCTTCGTCGTTCGACTCGGAGAATGCTGCGACGGCGGTCATCGAGTTGATGGTCACGACGTCCACGGCCGTCGAGAGTCCGCTCGACGACAGCTGTGCCGGCGGGCTCCACGAAGCGGCCAGGGCGGTACCCGCCACGACGATCGACATCAGCGCCGCCGATGCCACGGCCATTGAGCCTCGACGGACTCTAGAAGAGAACCGAGCCACGGCGGCCCCCTTTCCTCTGGGCGGGCTGTCGCTCAACTAGCCGCCGAGGTGCCACCCGACCGGCCGGGGCGCCCGCCTGTCGCCAGTATCCGCGCGTCGGTCAAGACACGAATGGCGGTCCGGGGTAGTACCCGCGGCGCCGCTTTCGCGGTCGTGCGCCGCGTCTGCCCTATTGGTTGTCGATCTGGGCGCGTTGCAGGCGACCCGAGTAGTCGACGTAGATCGACTTCCACTCGGTGAACGTGTCGAGCGCGGCGTGGCCCGCTTCGCGGTGGCCGTTGCCGGTCTGCTTCATGCCACCGAAAGGCAGGTGGGTCTCGGCGCCGATCGTGCCCGCGTTGACGTACACGATGCCCGTCGTGAAGTCGCGCATCGCCCGGAAGGCGGTGTTCGTGTCCGTGGTGAAGATGCTCGAGCTGAGGCCGTAGCGCGTAGCGTTCACGACCATCGCCGCCTCTTCGTAGCCACTGACGCGGATGACTGAGAGGACCGGCCCGAAGATCTCTTCCTGCGCGACGCGATCCATGTAGCGCACACCGTCGAGGATGGTCGGACTGAAGAACGTGCCGTGCTGAAGGTCGCCGTCTGTTGCCGGTGAGCCACCGACCAGCACTCGGGCGCCCTCCTCCTCGCCCACACCCACGTAGCCGCCGACCCGCTCGACGGCGCGCGAGTTGATCAGCGGCCCGACATCCGTCGTGGATTCGAGGCCACTGCCCAGGCGCATCTGCCTGGCGCGGTCGACGAGGCGTCCAACCAGGTTGTCTGCCACCTTCTCGTCGACGACCAGCCGACTGCAAGCCGTGCAGCGCTGACCCGTCGTTCCGAAAGCAGACCAGAGGATGCCCTCGACCGCTAGGTCCAGGTCCGCGTCGGCCATGACCGCGATCGCGTTCTTGCCACCGAGCTCCAGCGACAGCCGGGTCAGGCGCCGCCCGGCGCGCACGGCGATGTCGCGGCCGGTATCGCCGCTGCCGGTGAAGCTGATCACGTTGACGTCCGGGTTCTCGACGAGCGGGATGCCCACTTCCTCGCCGCTGCCGGTGACCATGTTGACGACGCCCGGCGGGAAGCCGGCCTCGTCCATGATCTCGATGAGCAGCGCGGCGCAGTGCGGCGTGTCACTCGCCGGCTTGAGGACCATCGTGTTGCCCGTGATCAGCGCCGCAGTGCCCTTCCAGCACGGGATCGCGATCGGGAAGTTCCAGGGCGTGATGATGCCGGCCACGCCGATCGGCTGGCGGATGCTCATTGCCCACTTGTTGGGCAGCTCTGACGGGGTGGTGTCGCCGAGCATGCGCCGGCCCTCCCCCGCCATCAGGTATGCGATATCGACGCCTTCCTGGACGTCGCCACGTGCCTCGGCCAGGACCTTGCCCATCTCGCGCGTCATGGCCTGAGCGAGGCGTTCCTTGTGCTGCGCAAGCAGCGCGCCGAAGGCGTACATGATCTCGCCGCGCTTGGGCGCCGGCGTCTGGCGCCAGGCGGGCAGCGCCTCTTCCGCCGCGCGTATCGCGGCCGCAACGTCCGCGGCGTCGCTCTGGGCGAAGTGGCCGATCAGGTCGCGGTTGTCGGCCGGGTTTCTTGACTCGAAGGTGCGGCCGCTCTCAGCCGGGCGCCACTCGCCGCCGATGAAGTTTCCGAATGTCGGGATGTCTTGGCTGGCGGTGTCAGCGCCCGTTTCGGCCGTCTGCGTCATGCCCGCGATTGTCGCACCGGCTGGGACGGTGCCCTATTCGGACAGCTGCTCTGGGGAGGGCTGGGGGCCGCCGGGCGCCGACGTGAATCGGTGCTCCCACGTCCGCAGCTGGAATAGCGGCAACAGGGCAATAAGAAGCAGGATCAGCGTTGACACGAGGATGCCGTCGAAGGCGTAAGCATCGGACGCGAAGCCACCGATCAATGAGCCCGCGATCTGGCCGATCGCCAGGAACACGCTGTACAGGCCCATGATCGCGCCGCGGTCGTCAGGGAAGGCCTCCGATATGTCCGCGAGCAGGCCGAGCGCGGCCGGCGTGGCACCCGCGAGCACGAACAGGCCGGCCGCGATCAGCGGCAGGCCAACCGCGAAGATGACGACGGGGGAAAGCCCGAACGACTGCTCGAGGTTCACGGCGTGGTTGAGCATCAGTGAGCCCGCGACCATGACCACGCCTCCGGCGAGGCCGTAGAGGATGATGGTGGTCCGCCGGTAGCTCTTGAATCGGTCGCCCCAGTACACGAGCCCGGCGACGAAGATGACGCCGGCGACGGCCAGGCCACCGGTGACCTGGAGCGAGTTGAAGCCGCCGGCGAGGAGCTGGCAGCTGTACCAGAAGTCGGGCGTCTCGCAGTCGTTGAAGATCGGGTTGGGCGTCCGAACGAGCGTGAACAGGCTCTGCGACGCGTAGAGGCCGAGGGCGGCGTTGATTGCAATCCAGGTGGGTGCAAGCAGCCACACATGTGACTGCCGGACGAGCTTCCAGTAGCGGCCCCAGCCATAGCTCGGCTTGTGGTGTGGGCCGGCCGGCTCCTCGGGCGCGCGAACGCCGTAGCGATAGATGACCAGCGAGCCCATGTAGAACGCGCCATTGATGAAGAACGCGATCGGGCCGAGCAGCCAGAAGAGACCTGCCGCCCCGAGGCCCGCGCCCAGACCGAAGATCGTGGCCAGCTCGAAGCGGGCCGAGACGCGACCGCGCAGTGCCTCGTCGTCGGCCGTCTTGAGTGCGAGGAACCCCAGGATGCTCGGAACGCTCGCTGCCGTTGAGGCACCCTCGAGGACTCTCGTGAACGCGACGACGACGAGGGCGACGGCGAACAACGCACCGGCCGCGGCCGTCTGTGCATCGCTGACAAAGAACAGCGGCACGAAGCCGGTGATGACCACGGCCACGGCGCCAAAGAGCGGACCGTATTGCATGACGCGATGGAAGCCCTGCCGATCGGACAGCAGGCCGAAGGGCGGCGAAAGGATGAGCTCGGCGATGTAGAACAGCGCGTGGAAGACCGCGACCATGACCGCCGAGACGGCCTGGCCGCCGAGCTTCTCGAAGTCGGCGATGAAGTAGACCAGCATCGCGCCGGTCAGACCGGTGCTGAAGCGCAGCGTGAACGTCCCGAACAGGACGTTGCGGATCGAGTGATCGGCCATCAGCCCGACCTTCGGCGCTGCCGGAGCAGGAGCAGCATGCCGATTGCCCCTGTGACGGCCAGCCCCAGGCCGAGGACCGCGGCAAGTCCGATCGGATCGGTTGGAGTTGCCGGCGGGGTTCCGGGCGTTGTCGGCGTGGCTGAAGGAGGACCGGTCGTCGTCGGCGTGGACGAGGGAGTGCTCGGAACGGGCTCGCCAGATGGGCTGTCAACGATGCCGGGCATGTTGGGCTGATCTTCGGGTGCAGGCATGTCGGTATAGGGCGGTCGCGGCCCGAGCCGCTCGAGCGCCTCCGGCACGGGGATCCCGAGGTCGTCCAGAACCTGGTCGTCGCCGTCCGAGCTGGCCTCGCCGTCGCAGGGCAGAACTGTCTCGATCTCGGCCGGGAGGCTTGACGAGAAGGTATTGCCGGCGAAGCAGTTCGTTGCGGCACTGCCGATGGCGACGCCAAGGTCCGCAGTTCCGCTGTCGCTGATGGCGTTGTCGCGGATGACGTTCTGCTGCGGCGTTATGTCGTTGCCGCTCACCTGCAGCGTCGGGAAGAGCGCGATCCCGTAGGCGGCACTGCCGGAGATCTCGTTGTCCTCGACGATGTTCTCCCAGCCGCCCGCAATGGCGATGCCGACCCCAACGAATCCCGCGAGCGGCGAG
The DNA here is from genome assembly GCA_963706095.1 of uncultured Chloroflexia bacterium. Taxonomy (GTDB): domain Bacteria; phylum Chloroflexota; class Limnocylindria; order Limnocylindrales; family CSP1-4; genus JALYGJ01. Next base: position 2,640,471 of record OY970149.1, on the reverse strand, counting down.
TTCGCGGGCACCGGCTCGGCGTTGCTGTTGCGGATCGTGTTGCGGGCGATGATCGAATCGCGCTGTGGTGGCGGCAGTGGCTGGCCCTCGTACGAGTTGGGCATGATCGCCGTGCCGTTGAGCTCCCACAGCGAGTCGACGACCTGGAGGTTGCCACCGGCGTTGGTGCCGGAGTAGCCGACTGCGGAGAGCCGCGCAACGACATCCGTCACTACCGCGTCGCACGGGTTGCACTCGCCGATGTAGAAGGCAGCATCAGCTGCGCCGGAGACGTAGCTGTGCTCGAAGACGCCGTCGCGGCTGGAGATCGCGTAGATGCCGTACAGGCCGACATTCCAGACGGTCAGGTAGCGACCGACGTAGCCCTCCACGCCGGTCCAGTAGAAGCCGTTGCCGACGTAGCTGTGAGCGGTCAGGTTCTCGACCGTGACATCGTCGGCTTCGATAACCAGGGCGTTGGCGCGGGCGTCCTCGCCGTCGAACACGACCTCGTTGCGGTCCACCCCGCGGATCGTGATTCCCGGGCGCGTCTCGGGAACGATGTCGCCCCCGGGGTAGTTGCCGCGGTCAAGAAGGATCATGGTGCCGGGCGCGCTGGCCTCGATCGCGTCGTTCAGCGTCGGTTCGTCCTGCGGGACGCGGATGGTTCGTGCTCCCTGGGCGCGACCGTGGTCGGGCTTGGCCGGAGTGGCCTCGGGCGCCGCTGACGCGGTTCCAGCCACGCCAAATACGAACGTGAGAGTGGCTGCGGTAATCAGGAACCTGTCGAGGATCGAGCGATCCATCACGCCCGTCAGGTTAGTGATCAGGCCCAGAACGGCGTGATCTGAAGAGCCACGACGAGTACGACTCCGAGCAGGAGCACGCCACCGGCCGCCAGGAGGGCGGGACGGCGGCTGGGTCGGGCGTCGGTCGTGCCGACGGGCCTCTGCCAGAAGGACGCGAGCGTTGCCGCGCCGCGCGGCGGAACGACGAAGCCGATCCACAGGCCGACCAGCAGTCCACCGATGTGCGCCGCGTTGTCGATTGCGATCGCGCCGGCAAAGCCGATGACGAGGTTGACCGCAATCAGGATGCCGATCTGGCTGGTCAGCGCCCGAGCCTGTCGGGCGAGGGCCGGCTTGTGGATGTAAGTCGAGCTCAGGACAAGTCCGAAAAGGCCGAAGACGGCGCCGCTGGCACCGACCGACGGGTTGGGCAGGAACAGGTAGCTCGCGACCGAGCCGCCAACCGCGGCGAGCAAGTAGATGGCGACAAACGTGGCGCGGCCATAAAGCGCCTCGGCGAGCGGGCCGATGATGAATAGCGCATACATGTTCATGAGCAGGTGGAAGAGCCCGCCATGGACCAGCGTGACCGTGACCAGGCGCCAGTACTCACCGTCCATGACCAGCGGCTTGATCAGCGCCAGGTATTCGACGAGCGGCTCGCCGCCAACGGGCACGTCCTGGAGCAAGCTCGTGACGACGGTGATCGCAATGATGGCGTAGGTCGCGAGCGGCGTGAACACGCCCGTGCGGGCACGGCCAAAGTAGCGCTGCGCCGTGCGCGAGTTGCCCATCTCCTTGTTGAGCCAGCCCAGCCGTGAGGCGATCGCAGGACGCTCGTCGTACGGCGCGCGTGGCTCGGCCTCGCGATAGGCGCGCGCGGCACCGACGAGATCGCCCTCGCGGACGCGCGCGCCGGCGAGGGCCACCCAGGCCTGCCAGGCCAAGGAGGTCTCGGGGGCCTGGGTGGCCACGATCCAGGCCTGGAGCGCACCCTCCTCGTCGTCCAGCCGGTAACGCGCGTCCGCAACGCCGAGCAGCCCGGCAACGTGCATCTCCGGGTCCGGATTGCCGACGAGGCGCGAGAACTGGACCACGGCGTCCTCGTACTCACCGCGGTCGGCGGCAGCACGGGCGGCGTCTAGCAGGGTGTGCGCGTTGGGTGCGGCCGGTCCGCTGGTCGTCATGTGGCGGCCGAGTCTATCGGCGCTTGCTGGTTAAACGCTGAGAGATCAAGCAGGGTCGAGCTCGCGCAGGGGACGCTGCGTGCCCATCTCGAGCCGCAACGGTGAGACTGCCAGCAGCAGCCAGCCGACCAGCTGCATGACGTCGACCACCAGCCTTATCCGGCCGAAGTCCGTCTCCGGCCCGAGGTTGGCCATCGTAAGTGCCGTCACGACCGCCTCGAGACCGAGCAGCACCAGCGAGCCGAGGAGCAGCAGTCTGTGGCGCGACTCGAAGGCGGCTCCCGCGACAAAGGCCCAGGCAATCGGGAATAGCGGCGCCAGAACCAGCGACAGGCCGACGTCGACCGGACCGAGAGTCTCCAAAAGGCCGGGCACAACGTTGACGAGGTACCAGACCGTCTTCACGACCGCAATGAGGATGCCGACGGCAAGGATTGCCATGCCATAGCGCGTCCTGACGCCACCCGCGCCCAGTCCGAGCAGGATCACGCCGGCAACCTGAAGAGGTGTATCGATGAACGCAACGAGGTTGAACATCATGTCGGCGATATCGCCGCGGACGACACCCTGTGACGCGATCAGCAGCGCCAGCACAGCAAGGCCGCGACCGACGCCGATCAACACGCCTCCATACAGGAAGCGCGGGTCGCTCGGCTTCATGTACGTGACCGTCGCCGCGAACAGGAAGGGCGCCAGCCCAGCCAGCATCCCGAGCAGCGATCCGCCGCCGCTGTTGATCGTCGTCGTCAAGAAGATGACGGCGAGCAGGATCATCGCCCATGTCAGCGGCGGTAGGGAGCGGAGGCTCCAGCTCTGGATCGGTGGCTCCGAACGCGTCAAGCGGTCCCTCGCGAGTCCCCTACCTGAAAATTGGCGCGCCCGGCAGGACTCGAACCCGCAACCTTCTGATCCGAAGTCAGACGCTCTATCCATTGAGCTACGGGCGCACAAAAGAGAACGAAGCGATCCGCCCCTTCCACAGTGATTGTCACACGAGGCGGCGACTATGCTGTCCTCGAGGACACACGATGCAACATCGGTACTGGCTCCTTCTTCTCGGATGCGCGTTTGTCATCGCCTGCAGCGCGCCGACCGTCATACCGCCTGGGGGCCAGGCCGTGACGGTGTCGTCCGTCGAGGGCCAGCTCGGGATCGGACCCGCCCTGGTGCGACCGGGCGACGTGTACCTGGTGCTGCAGCAATCCGCACCAGCGGTCAATTTCGTGCATCGAACGGCCGACATGAACGATCCCCAAAGCCCGCCACTGCCGGTGTCGGAGGATGACCTCCGATCCCTCGAGGAGCAGGGCTCGTTCCAGGGCGCCGTACACGACGCGCTCGGTGTCGGTGGCCATGGCAACGTCTTCAGGGTTGGTCCACTTGTGCCCGGCAAGTACGCCCTGATGATCGACAGGAACGAGACGGACCCACTCGACCCCGCCCTGATCTCGGTCGCAGTCCTCGAGGTGCGCGGGCCCTAACCGCGACCGCTTTTGGGACCGCGCCACGAAACCTGAACGCGAGTGAAACAGCGTCCGACGGCGCGATGTCGCGCATGGAGCGTTGCACCGACGAGTCTTGTGGCCAATGACCGTCCTCAAGAAGACCCAGCCGGCCGCCGAGATCAACAACGCTCAGACCGTCTTCATCGACCTCGACACGGTCATGCTATCGGCGCACCAGGGCCGACGGGGCGTCGAGATGGGTGTCCAGGCCGACCTCGGCGAAGGCATCGACCGGCTCGCGGAGATCGCCGACCAGATTGTCGTCCTAGCCTACCCGCCGGGTGACCACGACGGAACGCGGGCAGGTGCCACGGAGCGTCTCGATGTCCTGCGCGACGGCCTTGGCGGAATAGTCGATCGGCTCATCGTCGTGAGCTGCCCCCACGTTGACTCGCGCTGTACCTGTGCCAAGCCCGGCAGCGGGTTGATCGAGCTCGCGATCAGGGAGCACGGCCTTGCGAAGCGCGGCGGTTGGTACGTGGGTGCCGATCAGGAGGGCGTGGTCTCCGGCCGCGGCGCGGGCCTGCGTACCGTGCGCATCGGGCCGCTGGGCGCCGATCACCTGTCGTCTGTGCACCGGCCCGACTACGAGGCGCGCGACCTGCTCGACGCCGCCAATCAGATCCTCGTCCAGGAGCTCGCCTAGCTCCCCTTCCCGGCCGTGCCAAACGCAGCCGTGACATCATCGCCCGATGACCGTCATGTCAGCGCCGCCGCTGATCGTCGCCAAGTACGGCGGCACGAGCCTGGCCACGCCCGATCACATCGGCCGAGTAGCCGCGCGCATCGCCACCGAATGTGCGGCCGGCGCGCGGCTGGTCGTCGTCGTCAGCGCCATGGGCGAGACCACTGACGCTCTGATCGAGCTCGCCAACCGGGTCGCCACGCGGCCGGACCCGCGCGAGCTGGACTTGCTGATGGCCACGGGCGAGCTCGTCAGTGCGGCCCTGCTGGTCATGGCGCTGCACGAGCGCGGCGTGCCGGCAATCTCGCTCTCCGGCCCGCAGGCGGGCATCACCACCGATGGCGCCTACGGACGAGCGCGCATCACCGGCGTCGAGCCGGTACGCATCCGCGAGGAGCTCGACGCCGGCCGCGTCGTGGTCGTGGCCGGCTTCCAGGGAGCGACGGGATCGGAGGTCGCGACGCTCGGGCGCGGGGGCTCCGATACGAGCGCGGTCGCGCTGGCGATTACGCTTTCGGCGCAGCCGCTGCGACATCTACACGGACGTCGACGGCGTTTACACGGCCGACCCGCGGCTCGTGCCAGACGCTCAACGGCTGCCGGAGATCGGCTACGAGGAGATGCTCGAGCTCGCTCACCAGGGCGCGCGAGTGCTGCAGACGAGGTCGGTCGAGCTGGCCTGGGTGCACGGTCTCGAGATGTCGGTGCGCCACTCGTCGGGTGAGGGCGCGGGAACGTCAATCAGGGAGGTGCCCATGGAGGCCCGCCAGAAGGTCCGCGGCATCGCCACCGACGATCGGATGGCGAAGCTGACGCTGCTCGACCTGGCCGACCGTCCGGGCATGGCCGCGGAGGTATTCGCGCCGCTCGCCGAGGCCGGCATCCCGGTCGACGGCATCATCCAGAACGTCGGCCACGACGGCGCTACGGACCTCTCGTTCATCGTCACAGAGGCGGACCTGCCCGCGGCCGAGGACCTTTTGCGACGGCGCCTGCCAGACCTGCGCGCCCGCGACATGACCGTGTCACCCGGCCTCGCCAAGGTCAGCATCGTCGGCGCGGGTATCCACAACTCGCCTTCCTACGCGGCACGCATGTTCTCGGCCCTCGGCGAGGCCGGCGTCAACATCGAGATGATCACCACGTCCGAGATCAGGATCACGTGCGTCATCGCCCGCGACCACCTGGAGGCGGCCGCGATGGCACTGCATCGCGCGTTCGAGCTGGAGCAGGCGTGACGCGCATCGCGGTCGTCGGCGCCACCGGATTGGTCGGGCGGACGATGCTCCAGGTGCTTATCGAGCGTGGTCTTGCTGACGACGTGTGCGCGCTGGCGTCCGCAAGGTCGGCCGGTTCTCAAGTGTCGGTCGGGGATCACGCGTTTCCTGTCGCCGAGGCGACGCCGGCTGCCTTCGACGGGTGTCGAGATCGCGCTGTTCTCGGCCGGTGCCGGAGTTTCGCGAGATCTCGCGCCGGCAGCCGCTGGCGCCGGAGCGGTCGTTATCGACAACTCGTCGGCGTGGCGCATGGATCCCGGCGTGCCGCTCGTCGTCAGCCAGGTCAACGCCGACGACATGGCGACCGCACATGGGCATCGTGGCCAACCCCAACTGCTCGACGATGCAGCTCGCGCCGCTGCTCGCGGCGCTGCGCGACAGCGTTGGGCTGAAGCGAGTGATCGTCGACACGTACCAGGCTGTGTCGGGCACGGGCTCGAAAGCGGTCGTTGAGCTGAGCGGTCAAATCGAGGCGCACGTCGCAGGTGAGGAGAAGCAGGCCGCGGTGTATCCGCACCCGATCGCTTTCAACGCCCTGCCCGAGATCGACACGTTCCTCGACAGCGGCTACACCAAGGAGGAGTGGAAGGTCGTCACGGAGAGTCGGAAGATCCTGCACCTGCCCGAGCTGCCGGTGTGCTGCACCGCAGTGCGCGTGCCGGTGTTCACCTCACATTCGGAGGCGGTCCACGTCGAGACGGACCGGCCGATCTCTGTCGATGAAGCGCGCGCGCTCTTCGCCGCAGTCGACGGTGTGGAGGTGGTCGACGACCCGGCGTCGCATCGATACCCGCTGGCGACGGACGCGGCTGGCCGCGACGAGATCTTCGTGGGCCGGATCCGGGCCGACGCGTCATTGCCCGACGGTCGTGGCCTGGCCTTCTGGGTCGTGTCGGACAACCTGCGCAAGGGCGCAGCGACCAACGCGGTCGAGCTCGCGGAGATCCTGCTCGCGAACGGCTGGCTGAAGGGCGCCCGCTAGCGCGTCCGAGTCCGGGCTAGCGCTCTGACGAGCGGCGCCGGACGATCCACCAGCCGACCGGCAGCAGCCCGGCCGCTACGGCGATCTTGATCAGGTCGCCGGGGACGAACGGGTTCACGCCGTTGGTCAGCGCCCACGAGAAGGTCTGGCCGGTTGCGGCCATGAGCCACGGCACGCCGACGACGTAGATCGCGCCGTTGCCGATAAGCATCGCGCTCAGCGCCCCACCGATCCGTCGATCCCAGCCCTGCTCGGCCAACCGGCCGACGATACCGCCGGCGAGCAGGAAGCCGATCAGGTAGCCGCCCGTCGCTCCCAGACTGAAGCCGGGCCCGACAGGGTTCAGCGAGATGATCGTGTCCAGCCCGGAGCGGTATTGGCCGGTCGTGGCATCGAGCGCGAACACGGGCAGTCCGACGATGCCCAGCAGCAGGTAGATGCTGACCGCGCCGAGGCCGCGCCTGAAGCCGAGCAAAGCGCCGGAGAAGAGAACGCTGAAACTCTGGAGCGTGACCGGCACGAACGGGTTGCCCGGCAGGTAGAAGCTGATCCGCGCGCCGAGGACGATCAGCAGCGCGCCGATGAGCATCATCAACACGTGGCGCTGCCAGGACGAGGCGCGCTCCCCGACGCGAATCGGCACCAGGAAGTCGCCGAGCGTGAGGCCCCTCTCGAACGGCGGCACGCGCGCCCATCGGGTCGCGATCATGTTCTTAGGCTATCAGCGCCATTACAAGTAGCGGCCCGGCCCGCTGGGTGACGCCCTGGTCAGCTAGGCGGCCGCCGAGTCGATCCGATCCGTGATGCTGAACGCGAGGCGGCCCATGTTCAGCTCGAAAAGCTCGACTTCGAGCGTGTGCTCGCCCGGGCTGAGGGGCGCCGCAGCGACGCGGAGGGTCACCTTGTCGCCCTTGTTGACGGTGACCGGGCGCTCGCGACTGACCTCGTTGGCCGTCAAAGCCTCCGCGTCGCCGTCTCGTTGCGCGGTCACGGCCTCTGCGGGAATGTCAGTGCCATCGACGCGCAGACGGCCCACGCCGACCAGCACGCCTGAGCCCATCGGGTTCTGAGCCTTCACCTCCCAGCCACTTCCCGTGTTGCGCAGCGACCCGGCCACGTAGAACTGACGGGCAATGAAACTGGGCACATTCACGGGCCAAGACTAGCCGCCGTGCGATACTGAGGCCTCCCCGCGGTGGCCTTAGCTCAACAGGCAGAGCATCGGATTGTGGATCCGAAGGTTATGGGTTCGACCCCCATAGGCCACCCCAATTCGCCTCCCGAGGCCTTCCATGAAGTACCTGATCGCGATCATTCTTCCGCCGGTCGGCATGTTGCTCGTCGGCCGGATCGGCATGGCGATCCTGTGCCTGATCCTGCAGCTGACGATCCTGGGCTGGCCCATCGCCGCGATCTGGGCCGTGCTGGTCGTGAACAATGCTGAGAACGACAAGCGCCTCAAGCGCGCGCTCGATCAGCAGCGTCGCGAGCTGGGTAAGTAGTCCTCGCCCACGCCGGTCCTGGCTTCAGCCACCAGTCCGCCAGACGAACCTCACCCCGCCGGGAACGACGATCCGTTCCACTCGATTCCCGAAATCAGCGCTGACCTCCCAGGCCGCTGCAGCGACGCCACCAGCGCGCCGAACTCGGACCTCGACCTTCTGTGTTTCGCACTGGTAGGTCACCGTCAGCACCCCGTCGCGCTCCCTCTCACCCACCAGATCGAATGTTGCAGCGTCACCGGTGCTCAGGCCGGCCACCCAGCTTGTTACGTCGAATGATGAGGCGGACCTGTCGGGCAGTCTCCGATTCGACCCGGCCTGCTCATCCAACTGGCCGATTTCCTGACGCTAGCCTGAGCACTGGCCCAGTGTATATAAATGATTGACTTCGCACAGGCATCGGTTGACTAATGGGCCATAGGGCCACGGACACAAGGGGTACTCGAGGGTTGCGCTGGACAGACTGCCTTGGACTACGGCCAGACACCGCCTCCGCCACTGGCGAGTGCAACCGCCGCGCTCGCCAGGAGCATGATCAGCGCTCCGCTTGATCCAACGAAGAGCGTCCGCAGAGAAGAGAGATGAGTCAGGGACATGAGGACCTCCTTCCTCCCCAAGTGCCGTGGCCCCGGCTCGAACGGAATGCTATGGTTCGACCGGTGGCGATGTCAAGTATTACTAAACCCAAGCTCGACGCCGCCTCCGCGCGTCGACTGGGCCTCGAGATTCGGAGGCGACGGACAAGTCGCGGAATGTCCCAATCGGACCTGGGCAGGCCCTTTACCCGCGCGTTCGTGAGCGCGGTGGAATCGGGGCAATGTGTGCCGTCGTTGTCAGCGCTTCTGCTGCTTGCCCAGCGCCTCGACACGACTGCGGGCGATTTGATTGACGGCGTCAATCCGCAGTTGGCCCAGAGGTACACTGGGCGAGATGCCACGCGGCGCGACCACACGGACAGTGACCCGCCCGACTGACGCCGGCAAGCAGGCGCCGTCGATCGGGTCGCGCATCCGATCGGCACGCGCGGCGGCCGGCCTGACCCAGCAGCAGGTCGCCGGGGATCGATACACCAAGGCCTATATCAGTGCCCTCGAGAATGGCCTGGTCCGGCCCTCTGTCGCCGCACTCGAGTACATCGCCCAGCGCCTGGGGACGACGTCGAGCGCGCTCCTGGCGGACGAGCGGGCGGCATGGTCCCGCCTTGACGCCGATCTTCAGCTCGCATCGGGCAACTTCCAGGGCGCCGCGGACAGCTACCAGGCACTGATCGACAACCAGCCCAAGACGGCGGACGCGCGGACCCGGGCCGACCTCCTGCGCAACCAGGCCGAGGCCCTTGCCCGGCTCGACCGCGGCGCCGAGGCGGCGGCAAGTGCCTCAGCTGCGGTCGAGATCTTCGATAAGCTCGGCCGCGAGGAAGACGTTGCCCTGGCCAGCTACTGGCTATCGGCCGCCATGTTCGCGCAGGACAACACCACCGAGTCGCGGGCAATCCTCCATTCAATCCTGGGAAAGGTGCGCGCCGGGCTGCGCGTGCAGCCGGATTTCAAGCTGCGGCTGCTGATGGCGCTGTCGACGGTGGAGTCTCGTGACGGCAGCTACCAATCTGCGCTGTCGTATCTCGAGGAGGTCCGGGCACTCGCCGAGGACCTCGACGACCGGAGGCGCGCCGCCTACCTGTTCGCACTCGCGTATGGCTACTGCGAGACCGGTGACTACGAGGCGGCGATCCGGACCGGATACGCGAGTCTTGCCCTCTTCCAGGCGGCCGATACCTCGCTCGAGGTGGCGAAGGTCGAGAACGAGATGTCCCTCGCCCACCTCCACACTGGCAACGTGGTGCGCGCCGACGAGCTCGCGGCGGACGCCGAACGCAGGTTCAGCGAGCTGGGCAACGACTGGCAGCGCGCTCACGTTCTCGACACACGCGCGCAGGTGGCGCTGGCGCGCGGCGACGCGGATGAGGCAATCCGCCTTGTGGGCGAGGCCATCGAGGTTGCGACGGGAGTCAACAACGACCAGGCCACCGCCGACTCAGAGCTCACCGGCGCCAAGGCGCACGCCCTGCTCGCCGGCCACGGCCGTAAAGGTGCCGACAAGGCAGCCCGATCTGCCTTCGAGAGAGCCGCTGACGTCTGCAGACACATCAGCCGGCCGCAACAGCTCCGCAGAGTTCTGACAGAGTGGGCGGACTTCGAGGCGGAGCGCGGCGACCATAAGCGAGCCTTCGACCTGACGCGCGAGGCGCTCGCCACGCAGCGCTAACGCCGAGCGCCGCCTGCGCCGTGCGCCCTAGCCCACTCCGAAAGGCTCTGGATAGCTGGCCAGGCCGCGCATCTCAGGCACCCACGTCGAAAGCGCCAGGGCCAGCCAGCTCTCGTCGGACCACGGCCGCGGCGGCTCGATGCCGATCGAGCGCGCCGGCCGGAATCCGAACCTTGGGTAGTAGTCGACGTGCCCGAGCAGGCACAGCACCGGCAGACCAAGCTCCTCGGCGCGCTCGATCGCGGCACGCACCAGCGCCGAACCCACGCCACGCCGCTGTGATTCGGGCGCGACGGCGACGGGGCCGATCATGCCAATGGCCCACTCAGCCCCGTCGCCCATCAGCCGGCCTCGACTGAGCAGCACGTGCCCGACGAGGGCGCCCGACTCGTCGACAGCGACCAGTGATCCGCCGTCAAGCCAGTCGGCCGTTCCGCGTATCTCGTCGACGATGCGCGCCTCGTCCAGGCCGCCGAAGGCAGCGACGTTGAGCAGGCGGATCGGCTGTTGATCGGCCGGTCCTTCTTGTCGGATGGAAACGAAAAGCGTGCTCACCTGGGGACAAGGCTAGGTAATGCGGGAACCGCGCGCTGGGGCCCGACCGTCTAGCGGCCCATGAACAGAAGAGCTTTCTCCCTCCTCCTCGTGGCCGTCTCCATCGGCCTCGTCGCCTGCAGTGTTGGCGCACCTGCAGCGTCGCCCTCCCCCGCCTCGCCTGCCCCGACCAATCCGCCAAGTGCCTCGCCCAACGCTCCGCAAAGCCCCACTCCCCCGCCGAGCGACATCATGCCCGTGGGCCTCGGAGGCCGTCACTTCATCTCGACCCAGATCACGGATGGCGGCGACGACTTCCCGCTCGTGCCCGGCACGCGCATCGACCTCACGTTCGATGACGGCATCGGCGCCAACGCCGGCTGCAACCACCTCTTCGCGTCGTACAGCCTCGACGGTGATCGGATGATCGTCGACGGCATGGGCAGCTCCGAGATGGGCTGTGAGCCGCCGCTGATGGCGCAGGACCAGTGGCTCTCCGCCTTCCTGAGCTCCGACCCGACCTACGCGCTCGATGGCGACACGCTGACCCTTACGTCGGGCGATGTCGTGATCGTCCTCGTCGACCGCGAGGTTGCCGAGCCTGACCAGCCGCTGACCAACATCACCTGGGGCCTCACCTCGATCATCCAGGGTGACGGCGTCTCGTCCCTGCCGGTCGACGTCGTGTCAACGCTCCTTTTCAAGGACGACGGCACGGTCGACGTCCAGACCGGCTGCAACTCCGGCGGCGGCACGTACACGGTCGACGGTGACCGCATCGTCTTCGGTCCGATCGCCCTGACGCGCATGGCCTGCGCCGGCGCGGCCGGTGTGACCGAGACGGCAGTCGTGGCGGTCCTGGGTGCCGAGGAAATCACCTTTGTCATCGACGGCTCGTCGCTGACCCTCATGGCAGGCGCCAACGGGCTTCAGTACAGCGCCGCGACGGACCTGCCGCTGCTCGAGGACTAGCGCCCGCAACCGTATGCCTAGGGCGTCGAGACCGGTACGGCTCGGCGCCCCAGCCTGCCCATCGGGATGGTGGCCAGGGCGATGCCACCGATGACCAGGGCGACGCCGAGCATCTGCCCGGCGGACGGCGCCTCGCCCACGAGCACGATCGCGAACAGCACGGCGAGCACCGGCTGGGCCAGCAGGATGATCGATGTCACCACGGCGGGCAACCGCGGCAGTGAGATCGAGATGAACAGATAACCCAGCGACTGGGCGCTGACGCCGAGCACGATCAGCCAGAACATCGACTCCGCGCCGGGAAAGAGCTCGAACGAGCCGAGCGACAGCCCGACTGCCAGCGCGACGACTGCGGTGGAAGCAGTTGACACGGCCACCGGCTCGGCGATCCGGCGGCGGCTGATCTGGCGGATGATGATCAAGTAGCCGGCATAGCACAGCGCGCACAGGATGCCCAGGACAACGCCCAGGGTCGGGTCTGCGCCATAGCTCTCACCGCCAAGCACGCCGGCGATCAGGACCACGCCCGAGAGCACGACCGGCAGGGCCACCAGCGTTCGTGTCGCGGGTCGCTCTCCGAAGAGCAGCCACGCGGCGATGGCCACGAACACGACCTGGAGATTGCCCACCACGGTCGCCAGCCCGGCGCCAACGGCATCGATGGTGTGGTGCCAGAAGATGAGATCGCCCGCAAACAGCAGTCCGGCGAATGCGGCCAGCAGCAAGGCCCGCCGTGGCATCGGATCGTGGCGTTCGCGGCGCTCGTACCAGGCCGCGAAGGCGATGATCGGCAGGCCCCAGAAGCAGCGGTAGAACGATGCCGTCTCCGAGCTCACGTCGGCGTACAGGTAGAGAACGCCCGAGAACGAGATCGACAGCGCACCCAGAAGCGCGGTGAAGCGCGGGTGCGCGGACAGCGCGCGGACAAATCTGCGGATCAACTGAGCTGTTGGCTATTGACGCGGCGGAGTGTCGACCGAGTCCGCGTACTGCGCGTGCCGCGCCAGATAGGTGCTGATGAATGGGCAGTACGGCACGATCCGCAGGCCCCGCGATACCGCGTCGTCAAGGACGGTCCGTGCCAGCCTTGAGCCTATGCCCCGACCCTCGTGCTGGGGCTCGACGACGGTGTGCGTGAAGGCGATCGCGCCGGGGCGCAGTCGGTACTCCGCATAGGCGACCAGCTCGTCGCCATCGGTAACTTCCCAGCGCCGCGCGTCCGGGTTGTCCGTGAACCTGAAACGGTCCGCTGGTTGAGCGGAGGAAGGATCGGTCACGCGGCGCTAACGGCCGCGCGGCGCAGCGAGGCCGAGCAGCCAGCGCACGATCACGGCGCCCACGAAGGCGACCACGAACGCGCCAATCCAGCCGGCGATCTCGTTCTCGTTGAAGAGACCCTTGGCGATGATGCCGCCGAGGATGCCGCCAAGCACACCCACCAGGATGTTGGCCAGGCAGCCACCTGGGGTCTGATTGCGGACGACGAGGCCGGACAGGGCACCCGCCAGGAAGCCAACGATGATCCAGCCGATCAGGCCGATGCCGGTGAATTCGGGCAAGTAAATTCCTCCTTTGCCGCGCGAATCGTAATAGCCACACGGGATGCGCTGGGATTACGATGACGCCACAGGCTGGTCGAGCCGCATTGCACCGAAGCCGGGGCCGGCTTACGACAGACCTGTGGAGGTTGAGCATGGCCACCGTTACCTTCGACCACGTCTGGAAACGCTACGGCGACGTAACCGCCGTCAAGGACCTCAACCTCGACATCCAGGACGAGGAGTTCCTCGTTCTCGTCGGGCCTTCCGGCTGCGGCAAGACGACCGCGCTGCGCATGATCGCGGGCCTGGAGGAGATCAGCGAGGGCTCGCTCAAGATCGGTGATCGGGTGGTCAATGACCTGGCGCCCAAGGACCGCGACGTGGCGATGGTCTTCCAGTCGTACGCGCTCTACCCGCACATGAGCGTCTACGACAACCTCGCGTTCGGCCTGAAGCTGCGCAAGGTGCCCAAGGCCGAGATCGACAAGCGAGTGCGCGAGGCGGCGGCCACGATCGAGCTGACCAACCTGCTCGAGCGCAAGCCCAAGCAGCTATCGGGCGGCCAGCGCCAGCGCGTCGCCCTCGGGCGCGCCATCGTGCGTGAGCCGGCCGTGTTCCTCATGGACGAGCCGCTGTCCAACCTCGACGCCAAGCTTCGCGTCCAGACCCGTGCCGAGATCGCGCGGCTACACCAGCGGCTGCGCACGACGGTCGTCTACGTCACGCACGACCAGGTCGAGGCGATGACGATGGGCGACCGCATCGCGGTAATGAACTTCGGCGTGCTGCAGCAGATCGGCGCGCCACAGGACCTGTACGAGAAGCCCATCAACAAGTTCGTGGCCGGCTTCATCGGCAGCCCGTCGATGAACTTCATCAACGTGACACCGAGCGCCAGCGATGGCCGGACGGTGCTCAAGAACGCCAGCCTCGAGCTGCCCATACCCGGCTCACTCAAATCAGCGGTCGAAGGCGACGGCGGCAAGGAGCTGACCGCGGGCATCCGGCCCGAGCACTTCGAGGTCGTTGACGGCACTCCCCCGGGACCCGGCGCGACCATTCGCGCGACGTGCGACGTGGTCGAGTTCCTGGGCAACGAGGAGCTGCTCCATGTTCGCGTCGGTGAGCACGACCTGGTTGCGATCGTCGACGCCTCGCGCCGAGTCCGGCCAGGCGACGTGCTCGACCTCTGGGTGCCGCTCGACAAGGTGCACCTGTTCGAGCCCGAGGAAGGACACGCCCTGCTGCATACCGCCTAGCGGCGCCGCTCAGGCGGTGGCGCGAATGGCGACCGGCTCACCCAATTCGACCGCCGACGGCGCGCTGCGCGGTCGCTCGACCTGGCGACCGCCGCTGCGCTTGGCGGTGTACATCGCGGCATCGGCCGACTGAAGGAGCTGCGTCGAGGTTCGACCATCGGTCGGGTACACGGCCAGACCGGCACTGACGCCGACGCTCACGCGGCTGCCGTCGGACAGCTCGTGGCGCTGCTGGAGCACGCCCGAGACGACGCGTCGGGCGACGTGGTCGGCCGGGGAATCGGGCGTGTCGGGCATGAGCACCACGAACTCATCGCCACCGTAACGAGCCACAACATCGCTGCTGCGCACGTGGGCCATGATCGTGGCCGCGATGTTGTGCAGCACGCGGTCGCCGTCGGCGTGGCCGTGCGTGTCGTTGATGGGCTTGAACTGGTCAAGGTCGAGCATCAGCACGGCCAGCGGGCTGTGTGACCGGGCCGACCGCGCGACCTCCTGGCGCAGCCGCTCCTGCAGGTAGCGGTGGTTGTGCACGCCGCTGACGAGGTCCATGTCCGCGGCGTTGCGGAGCTGTTCGAGCACGCGCACCTTCTCGAGGCCGGTCGCGGCCAGGCTGGCCATCGCCTCGCACGCCTGCATCTCGACCGGAGTCAGCTCGATGGGCGCTCGCGTGGCGATGAGCTCGACCATTCCGATAGTTCGACCGCCGGCGTTCAAGGGCAGCAGCACGAGCGTGTGCGCCCTGATCGAGCGCAGCTGCTGCACCTCGATCGTGGCGTCTTCGCTGTCGGCGTGGACGACCACCGGGCGGCCCTCGCGCAGCACCTGGCGGCGGGCCGTGGAGTCGGCGACGTCGATCAGATCAGAAGTTGCCGTCACGCCGTCGCGGCTGATGACGCGGACCACGGTCGAGCCCTCGTCCCAGCGCGTCACGATGGCCGCGTCGGTCCGTGTCGCCCCACGCAGTCGCGCCGCGAGCAGGGCCGCAACCTTTGATTCGTCGGTCGCTGACCCGGCGGCCTCGCTGATCTCGAGCAGGCTGGCGAGCTCCTGGACGAGCGCGTCGCGGCCGTGAAGAAGACGGGCATTCTCGATGGCCACGGCGGCCTGGTCGGACAGGATCTGGAGGAGGCGCATGTCGTCGTCGTCGAAGCGGCCGCTTCCGCGCGCGACGAGGCAGATGACGCCGGTCACGCGGCGCTCGTAGTGGAGCGGCACGATCAGCATCGAGTGCGGACCCGCGCGGCCGGGGCCGAGATCAGGCGCGTCGGACACGAGCACGGGCACGCCGCCCTGCACCGCGCGCGCGAGTGCCGCGCCGCCCAGTCCGTTGACCGGCAGCTCCGGCACCTGGCCGTCGGCGAACGAGGTGCTGGAAGCGGCGGCGCGGCGAAGCACGTTCGTATCGCTGGCGACCAGAACGTGCGCCTCGTCGTGGTCGACCACGGTGCGCGTCTCGGTGCAAACCGTCGCGGCGACATCCTCGATCGAGGCCAGGCGCGTGAGCCGTGCCGCGATGCGCTGAATGGCCTCGAGCTGCCGCGTCCAGCCCGAGCGTGCGACGTGCGACTGCCCCACGACCTGCGGCTCCGACAACCGCCGGGCGAACAGCCGAGCCACGGCGCGGTCCTGCTGCGTGAAGCCGCTGCCGCTGCGCCGGCTGAGCACGACGACGCCAGCCGGGACGCCGTCGAGGCGCAGCACCAATGTGCGCTGATCGTCGTCTGCCCCGTGGCCGACGAGACGGCGCATGAGACCCGATTGCTGTCGCGCGCGCCCAGAGCCCGCAGATCCGGCCACAGCCGCGGTCTGCAGAGTGCCGTCACCGGCATCGACGAAGAGCGTGCCACCGGCGTCGGCGCCAACGGCCGCGCACAGCTCGTCCATCACGCCATCGAGGCGCGCGCGCTCCGTGTCAGCCATGGGACGCCTGGGACGCTCGCGCTGGAGCGGCGACCGGTCGGTGCATGGTCCGGATCACGAACCACGCGCCGCCGATACCGATCAGCACGTCGCCGATGGAGAAGACATTGGCCAGCGGGAACGGCCGCGGCAGGACGAAAATGTCGCCCAGGAAGCCCAGAACGGCTCCGCTCATCGGGACGGAGTTGGCGAATCGCTCGGCGTCCGCGGCGGTTGAGCCCATCAGCGCTGCCATGGCCTCGGGCGATGCCGGCATCTGGCCGCCATTGGCGATGATCACGACGAAGTTGAGCAGGGCGCCGACGATCACCAGCGGGATCCCGGGCTGGCGCACGTTGACCACGAGAGCCATGAGCACGAGCGTGGTCGAGAGCACGTACAGCGACGGGCCGAGCCGGCCCACGCTGTCGGCGAGCGGCGTGCTGAACAGCAACACCTGGAAGGCCAGACCGGCGAGGGCGACGGGCCACAGGCGAAATCGCACCTGGCCCAGGCCCTGGAGCTTGCCGCCCGTGGCGAGGCCGGCGACCACGCCGATGATGACCGCGTAAATGAGGAGCATCGTTCTCGACTAACGCCTGCCGTAAGAAGCCAGATACACGCAACGGCGCGTCATCGAACGCGCCGTTGCAGGTAACTCAGTCGGTGCCGCCCGTAGCGGGCGCACGAGTTGTTGGTCCTAGAAGAACCAGCGGAACGGGGCCGCCAGAACGAGCATGAACGCTGAAAGGACCATGATGCTGAAGGCAATCTGCCGAACGTTGGTCATCTCTGCCGTCTCCAAAGTTGGAACGACACCTGATCGGGTCGTCTGAGGTGGGGATCCTAGGTGCACCCCGCGGCATGACTCCATGGGAGGTTCGTACCAGTACGAGGGCTGCGATACTGCCGAACAGTGGATTCCAAGCGTGAAATCGAGTTGGACGAGCGACTCGTCGACAGACAAGTGGTGCACACAGGCACCTACATGACATTCACGCGGGACACAGTCCTCGATCCGGAGGGCAAAACGCACACTCGCGACATCGTCCTGCACCCGGGCGCGGTGACGGTTGTCGCCATCCTGGCCGACCGTCGGCTGGTGCTGGTACGGCAGTACCGGCATGCGGCTGGCGAGGCACTGCTCGAGCTGCCGGCAGGGACCCTGGATCGCCAGCCGGATGACTCGATGGAAGAGCCGCTCCTCGCGGCGAAGCGCGAGCTGAGAGAGGAGACCGGCTACCGAGCCGATTCCTGGCGCGACCTGGGCACCTTCTTCACGGCCCCCGGCTTCGCGTCCGAGCTGATGACCCTCTTCCTGGCCACAGACGTCACGCCGGACCCGACGCACACCGGTCCTGACCCCGACGAGCGGCTCAACGTCGAGCTGTTGCCCTTCGACGAGGCACTCGCGCTGGCACACAGCGGCGGCCTGCGCGACGCGAAGACGATCATCGGCGTGCTGCTGGCCGACGCCCTCGCGCGCTCCGGCGAGATCCCCGAGCTGCGCTAGAGACGCGCGAGATCCGAGAGCGACGCTCAACGCGTGGCCATCGTCGCGGCACTCGTCGCGGCCCTCCGATCCCTGGCTGGCTGACACTCCCAGCATCACTGGAGCACTTACCGCGGAGCGTCGGCCGGGGTCGGCCCTGAACGCAGCCCTCAGTTCGGGGTTTGGGCCCCTATCAGTCGGGAATCGGAGCGCCGGACGGTCCTAGATGCGCCGCGGCCGGTCCCACATCCGCCGTTTGCCGCCTTCAAAGGCCGCGAGGTGCGCGGCATAGGCCTGAACCACCCCGGATAGCTGACTTTTGATGCTGCTAGTGGCAGCCAGCCCTCGCGCACCCGCTGCTGCTCCCTTGACCGCCATATGGTCAGAACGGCGCCTGATCCATGGGCTGACTGTGCCTGTCGCGCCGTTGTGCAGGGAATGCCCGCAGATCCACTCAGCTTGGTGGGGGAGTTGTGGCGGGCGGGCTAGTGCCAGCTGATCGTCGACTGCACGAAGGCCGGCCCGCCGCCGGTCGACGCGTCCGTTGAGGCGACTCGAACGGTGTAACCCCTGCCCCCGGTGCCCGCCGTGGTGGCTTCGAAGTTCGCGCCCGTGGCCGTCTGGTCGCATGCCGCATCGGAACACGGCTGAATGGTGACGCGGTAGTTGAACGAGTTGTCCTCGAAGTTGCCGCGCACCGCGATCTGGCCGTCCGCCCCCGTCGTGAACTCGACCGTGTAACCGTTCCTGGCCTCGTCGCTCGTCCCGTTGAATCGGAAGCTTCTCAGCGTCACCGCCGGCTGGAGAGAGTTGAAGGTGATCGTCAAATTGCCGCTTGGCGCCACCGAGGGGGCGCGTCCCTGTGCCTGGATGACCCAAAGAGACGAGCCCGCGTCGGTGACCACGGTCGTAGCCGGGCCGTTGCGCCGGTTGCACGTATCTTCGACGTCACGATCCTGGCGGATGATGCACACACGGACGGTGCTGCTGCTGACGTTTGACAGCCGCGCTGTGATGATGCTCGGCCCATCGACGTTGACTTCCACGAACCGGGCGTCAGAGCCTTCGGCCATGCTGTCGAAGCCGACGTTCACGAGGCGCAGGCTTCGCTCGGGCGACGTAGGCGTGATGACGGGCGTCGGCGAGGGAGTAGGCGTCGGTACCGGCGTCGGCTCGGGGGTTGCAGTCGGTGATGGTGCGTCTGTTGGGCTCGCCGTGATGTTCGGGCTGGGGCTCGGGCTGACTCCCGCGCTGGGGCTGACTCCGGCGCTGGGCGAAGCGGTCAGCTCGGGCGTCGGCAATGCAGAAGGCCCGAAGGTCGAGGTAGCCACAGGCGTCGGAGTGGCGGCGTCAATGGTCTGAGCAGGTGACTCGGCCGATGGAGGGTCGGTCAGCCCCGCCACCGCGGTCGCAGAAGGCAACGGGGTGGGGATCGAGGCGGATGAGTTGAGTGAGATGGTCGGTCCCGGCGACGGGCGGTTCAGCAGGACGAAAACCGTGGCCCCGACGACGACCACCAGCAGCACAGCGAGGGCTGCGGTCAGCACTTGGGCCGATCGCGAGCTCATCTCTTCCGATCCAGTCGGGCGAGGGCGTTCCTATAGAGCGTGCTGTGCGGCGCGAGCGCCACGGCGAGGCGCAGGTGGACCCGGGCCTCGTCGATGTTGCCGAGCTGCTTCAGGGACTGGCCGAGGCCAAAGTGACCGTACGCGGCGGACGGGTCGATCCCGAGCAGCCTGGTGAAGCTCTCCGACGCACGCTCGTGCTGGCCGCTGTTGTAGTAGGCGCGCGCCAGTGCCTCGACGATCGAGCCCTTGCCCGGCTCGAGCCGGTCGGCGCGCTCCAGGAGGACGGCGGCCTGGGCGTGATGGCGGCGCTTGAGCAGCGCTGACGCGCGCTGGAAGAGACCGTAGGCGGTCTCGCGCTCGGCGAGCTCGGCCAGGCGGTCCTCATCGTTGCGATCCATGTCGGCCAATGCTGACACGGCCGCCGGAGCCTGTCCGATCAACCGTTGGTCACGGTTCAGTCGAACGCCACGCGGCGAGGTCGAGCTTCTGCAGGCGCGGGCTGGCGGTCACGCCGGGGATGCGGCCGCGCTTGGCGATCGGGTTGCCGTCGATCTCCTTGAGGTCACCCGTGAAGTCAATCGGCTTGGCGCCGGCGATGTACGAGCCCACAGCAAACGAGTCGACCGGCGCGCCGGCCTCCTTGAAGTAGCGAATCCGATCGGGGTTCAGGCCGCCGCTGACGATTATCCTGACGTGGCTGAAGCCGGCGTGGTCGAGCCGCGCACGGACCTCGTGGACGAGATCCGCGGTGACGCGTCCGCGCTCCATAGGGGTGTCGAGCCGAACGCCGTACAGCCGATCGCCCAGCGCCCGGGCCACACGCAGCGCCTCCTCAGCTTCGTCGTGGAAGGTGTCGACGAGAACGACCCGGGGCACGTCTGGCGGCATGTGGCGATCGAACGCCTCGGCCGCCTTGACCGTGTCGCCAAAGATCAGCACCAGCGAGTGGGGCATGGTCCCAGTCGGCGCGAGCCCGGCGAGGCGCGCCCCAGCCGGCGTCGACGCGCCGACACACCCGCCGATGATGGCCGAGTAGTCGAGCGTGTCGCTGATCTCGGG
Organism: uncultured Chloroflexia bacterium; assembly: GCA_963706095.1. Classification (GTDB taxonomy): domain Bacteria; phylum Chloroflexota; class Limnocylindria; order Limnocylindrales; family CSP1-4; genus JALYGJ01. The sequence goes on along the minus strand of OY970149.1, from coordinate 2,619,974 downwards.
GTGGACGTGACGGGCGCCGAACGAGATGACCGGCTCCGGCGCGGCCGCCTCGACGCATTCGCGCGACGCGGTGGCCCAGCCGGTTGACTGGGCCATGATCCCGAGCAAAGCCGTCTCGAATAGCCCGAATGCGCGGTACGGCGCGCGAATGCGCATGACCACTTCCTTGGGCGTGACCACGTCGCCGTCGGCCAGGGCCTCGATCGTCGTTCGCGCAGCGTGTCCGTTGTCGGACAGGACATGCGCCAGCAGGACCTTGGCCTCATCGATCCCGCACAGCACCGCGTCACGGCGGCCGAAGACCTCCATGACCACTTCGGGATCGAGGTTCTCCTTCGACAGGATCTCCTCGGCGCGGCTGAAATAGACGTCCGACGACTCGCCCGAGAGGAGCTCGCGCGACGGAATGCGACGGATGCCGGCTCGTGGCTGCGAAGGGTGAGTCAAGCTGGTGGTCGGGCCCCGCTGCTGCTTTCGCGAAAGCGACCGCGTGACGAAATCGGCCGGTGCGAAGCGCGCCGAGTCTAGCAGCGCAAATTGCGTGTCCACACCGTGTCAGAAGGGGCTCGACAAGCATCTACTGTCTGCAACGGCTGCTCAGCGGCCGCAACGGAAAAGGGGCAACGACATGCGTCGCGCACTAATGGCGGCCACACTGGCCGCCACCGTCATCGCGGCCTTACTGCCGGCCATCGTCACGGCCGCGCCGGTCATGACTTTCGGCAACGGGTACAGCGGCCTGATGCTGCGCTCCCATTGCATCAGCGGCAACGGGCCCGCCAACGCGTCAGTTCACGTGGTCTGGAAGAGGACAGACGGCACGATCAAGGCGATCGTCGACGTAACGTCCGATCAATCTGGAGGTTGGGGCTACTGCTCGGCGGCAAGACGGCTGGGCGTCGGCGACACCATTCGCGCGAGCGCCGAAACGTTCGCTCGGACGTTCACCATGCCGAACATCACGCTTAACAGCAATCGAGTGAACGGGAGCTTCAGGGGCATCGGCCTCCCGGGTGCCACGGGCGAGCTCTGGTACCACGCCGGGATCTTCGCGGACTACTTCGAGGGCGAGCCGGTGACCGCGGACAGCCAGGGACGCTGGTCGTTCCCCGAGGGCGCGAACGGCGGCATCGAGGCCTCGGTCAACTGGTTTACGCCGCAGGGCGACTTCCTCATCGCCCAGACCGTCGTGCCCTACGTCGGCGTGACCATCGGCCGATCCGCCCTCGAGGGTGGCTCACAAGCGTTGAGTGACGTCTCGGTCAGACTGCGCGATGCCTCGACGAACGCGCTGCTCGGCACGGGCAATGCGACGACGGACGACTACGGATTCTTCACGAGCACCTTCGAGGACTCGAGCGGTGATCCACGGAGCGTCCACGTGGGTGATCGCGTCGTCTCGTCGATCGCTTCGAACCTCGACTGGCACGTGCCTGCGATCAGTGGCACTGCGGACACCGTCAACGACCTGGTCAACGGCAATTGCGGCTCGACCGAGATCGATCCGATGTTCGTCATGGTGCGCGTCTTCCGGACCGGTGTGGCTCGCGGGATCGCGATCGTCGATGTTGACTCGAACGGCGACTTCGAGGCCGACTTCAACGGCCGCCCATTTCCGTATTACAACCCGGCGAACATCAAGCACGGCGACCGCATCGTGCTGCGCTGCTACTACGACACGTACGACGTAGTGAGCTTCCCCTTCCAGGTCCCGTAACCGGGCTGCGGGGTTCCGCCCGGGCGTAGCTGACCGATGGCCGGCCGGGTTCACCCGGCCGGCCGTAGCATGAGTCGATGGGCGGCGAGGATGCACTGGAGCGACGCATAGTCACGGTGCTCTTCGCCGACCTCGTCGGCTTTACGACGCTGTCCGAGCAGTACGACGCGGAGGATGTAGCCCAGATCCAGGACCGCTACTTCGCGGTCGTGCGCGAAACGGTCGGCCGCTACGGCGGCCGGCTGGAGAAGTTCATCGGCGACGCCGCCATGGCCGTCTTCGGCGTGCCACGAGCCCGCGACGATGACGCGCAGCGAGCCGTCCGCGCCGCGCTGGCACTGACCCACGCCGTTCAGCAGATCGCCGCCACGCTCGGTCTCGACGATGACGCCCCTGCGCCTGCGCGTCGGCGTTAACACCGGTGAGGCCGTGATCGCGGCCAGTGGCGAGGATGAGGGTCGCGTCACCGGCGACACCGTCAACACCGCGGCACGCCTCCAGACGGCGGCGCCGGCGGGCGGAGTGCTGATCGGACCGACGACGGCTCTCGGTGTCGCGGATGCTGCCGATCTTGACGATCCCGTGGCGCTGGAGCTGAAGGGCAAGGCTGAGCCGCTCAGTGCCCGGGTTGTTCGCGGCTTCCGATACGAGCCCTCTCGCGAGCAGGCCATGGGTGAGCTGCGGGCGCCGACCATCGGGCGTCGGGACGAGCTTGAGGAGCTGCGCCGTGCTCTGACCGACGCGTTGACGGGTCGTTCGCTGAGGAGAGTCGTGATCGCGCCGCCCGGGGTCGGCAAGTCGCGCCTGCTGCGCGAGTTCGAGGACGGGCTGGCTCGCGAACGGACCTGCGTATGGCGTGCGCGCGCCAAGCCAGATTCGACGTCCGTCTTGGAACCGATCGCCGGCCTGCTGCTGTCGCCCCTAGGACCGGCGGCAACGGATCGGACCGCTTCCGAGGCACTCCTGCGCGAGCGCCTTTCTTTGACGGGCGTGGCTGACCTTCGGGCCGAGGTTGTCGCCGATGCGGCGTTGAACCTGCTTTGGCCGCCCGAAGGAATCGCGGACAGCCGCCCAACTGAGGATCGCGAGACGCTGTTCAAGGCTTGGCTGGACGCACTCGACGCGCTTGCCGGCGATCGACCCCAGGTGTGGCTGATCGAGGACGTCCATTGGGCCGGCACTGACGTGCTCGCGTTCATTGACCTCGCTGGCGAGCGCACGGCCTCTGCCGGGCGACTGGTCGTGGTAACGGCGCGTCCGTCGCTGCTCGAATCCAATCCTGATTGGCCCGGCGAGGCGCGAGCCGTGATGCAGCTTTCGACGCTCGAAACGACACACGCTGCCGACCTGGTGCGTGCGCTCGTAGGCGAGGCGCTACCCGCCGATCTCGTGGCACGTATCGCCGAGCGCTCCGACGGCAACTGCCTATTCATCGAGGAGCTGCTGCGCTCCTGGGTCAGCGTCGCAACCCTGGCACGCGACGAAGCCGGCACGGGCTGGAGGCTCGCGGTGCCGGCCGAAGACGTGCCGTTGCCACAGAGCGTCCAATCGATCTACGCCGCGCAGCTCGACGATCTGCCACCCGACGCGCGGCGATTGGCGCGGCGCGCGTCGGTCGCGGGACGGCGCTTTCCGGTGCGCGCTCTTGAGGCGCTCGACGCGGACAAGGCAGGTCTTGAGACGCTCCAGCGGCGCGCCCTTGTCGCCGGCCCTATCGTCGAACCTCTTCTCGGCGACGCGTTCTCATACCGCCACGCTCTGCTCCGCGATGCTGGCTACGCCTCTCTCGCCCGGGCCGAACGGGCGCGACTGCACGTCAGGCTTGGTCGCTGGCTCGAGCAGGCAGCCGGCGAACGACAGAACGAGATCGCCGAGCAAATCGCGGGTCACTACTCCTCGGCGCTTGAGAGCGTGCCCGCCCTGGCGCCGGAGGTCGGGGAAGGCCTCGATCGCGCGGCGGTGCAACAGCAGGCCGCGGATTGGTACGAGCGTGCCGGGCAGACGACGTTGTCGCTCGCCGCCCATGACGCGGCACGCCACTTGCTGCGCCGATCGATCGACCTCACCCCGGACGACGCACGCCTCGATCAGGCGCGCCGCTGGGAGCGCCTCGGTGACGCAACAGCCTTCGCCGCGGACATGGAAGAGGGCGCGGCCGCATACCAGCGGGCCATTGACCTCTACCGGCTGGCGATGCCGATGGCCTCAACGGCCGGCGTGAGCGGCGTCGCCGAGGGCGCGGCCGAGCTACGCGAGGGCGCGCACGAGATCCAGGAAGAAAAGCGCCAGTTCGAGCGCGAGATGGCAGCCGCTGGATTGGCGCGGGCAACATTTCGGCTGTCCGACGTTTGGTACAACCAGCTTCGGTTCGCCGAGGCACGCGATGTTGCGTCGCGGACCATCGACGAGCTCGACCAGGTTGATCCTGCATCCATGGCGCGGCTGCTGACTGCGCGCGGCTATGCGACGCTTGGCTCCGAAGGCGCTACGCCCGACGCACGACACGATCTCGAACGTGCGCTGGAGATGGCAAACTCGACCTCAGACCAGGAGGCACAGCTCTTGGCGCTCGAGGCGATGACGACCTTGCGCCACGAGGACGGTCAGGGGTCAGCTGACGACTGGCGGATGCTCGGGGAGCTGGCGACCCGTAGCGAACGCTGGGACATAGCGGTTGGCATGAAGCTCAACACTGCGCTGGGCCTGATCGACCGGCGCCCGCTCGACGCATTGACGCCCCTTAAGGAAGCGCGCGAGATCGCGGTCGCAAGGGGCTTCACGGAGGACGCAGGTTGGGCCGACTACGTTGAGTCCGAGGCAGCGTTCGTGATTGGCGATTGGAATCGCGCAGTGGACGCCGGGCGGCGCGCCATGGACGTCGGCCAGCACAACGCATACTGGCGGCTGACCGTCCGAGCCGTGCACGTCATGGTGCCGATCGCGGCTGCTCGCGGCGATCGACACATGCTCGAGCGCGCAGCAGGCTTCTACCGCTCACTCGAAGGCAAGTTCGAGTTTCCCGACTCGCCCTACTCGCGCATCGTCAGGCCGGCACAGGATATTGAGTTAGCCGCCGCGGGCCTTATGCCCGCCTACGTACCTGAGGTGGATCCGGGGCTGGACGGCTTTAGGGAGCACTTCACCGGAGCCAGTTGGACGGCGGCTATCGATCGGGTCTTCCGCTCGTGGCTCGAGGCAAGAGCGATCGGCGGGGCCGAACGCGCGCTGGAGGCAATGAGAGCTGCTCAAAGGCCTGACTCAGACATGTCGCCCCTCGGCAGCGGAACGTACGAGCTGCTCCGAGCCCGTATGGCGGAGGCACGTGCCGAGAACGACGCTGCGGCCGAGTCGGCCACCGAGGCACTGGGTAGATTTCGGTTATTAGACGCGCACTGGTGGATTGCCAAGGCGATCCGACTGCTCGAGCGCGTTGGCGCGGCCGACTACCAGCTCATTTCCGAGGTCTTCGAGATCGAGCGACGTCTGGGCGTCGCGCGACCGACCGAATAGCCAATACACTCCCGCGCGATGACGGCCCTGCCCGCAGCGTCGGCGGCTCCCTCGCCGCCTGTCTCCCAAGCCCAGCCGAGAGGTGGATTGGCCACGCTGGCCGTCCTGCTGGTCATGATCGGTGTCGTGGGCGGAGGCTTCATCGCCTCGAACGCCGTAGCCGGCCTGCCGGCGCAGCCGATCGAGGTTGCCGACGGAGTCGTCGTCACGCCATACGAGGACTGGGAGTTCGGTGGTCGCTCAGACGACGGCAATACGGTCCTCGTCAGCAAGGGCGACGGCAGCCTCGCTGTCAGCGTCGGTCAAGGCACCGATGTCATCGCCGCGCTGACCGAGCTGAGCAACGCGTGGACTGCCACTGGGACGGTCACCGCAACGGAGATCGAGGCGGTGACGGAGCGCCGCGGCGGCCAGCCGGGCTTCCGCTTCATCTACTCGGGCTCGTTCTCGGACACCCCGGCGCCGATTGAGGGCCAGGTCATCGGCTTCGCCGGCAGCGGCAGCGTGGTCCTGTTCGACGGCTGGGCGGCCGTCGGTGACTACATCCGCATCCAGCCCGACGTCGCGGCGATGATCGACACGGCAGTCATCCCGTGACGTCCGCGACTGCGCCGCTCCAGCCGCCGCTCCCGCCGCCGCCGGGGCCATCCTCCGCCGGAGGCTTCTATCGGGCGCGTCAACGCTGGGGCCTCTCGATCGGCCTTCGCCAGCCGCGCATGTGGGCGTTCTGGCTGTTCGTCGTGGCGATGGTGCTTGGCACGATCTACGGCATCGTCTTCCACGCCGTCGCGCTGCTCATCGCGCCGGTCGGCCTGGTGATGTCGTGGCTGCTGCTCGTCCTGTACATCGTGCCGGTCGCTCTGGTAGTGCGCTGGCTCGATCTCTATGAGCGCGAGCCGCGCTCCATGGTCCTCGGCGCGTTCTTCTGGGGCGGGCTCGTGGCGATCATGTTCTCGGGCTTCAGCAACGACTTGTGGGGCGTGTTCATCACCAAGGTCTTCGGCGCCGAATTCGCGTCGGAGTGGAGCGCGGCGCTTACGGCGCCTGTGGTCGAGGAGATCTACAAGTACCTCGGCATCGTCCTGCTCTACCTGATCGCGCGGCTCGAGTTCGACGACCTGATCGACGGCTTCGTCTACGGCGCGCTGGTCGGCCTGGGCTTCAGCGTCTTCGAGGACGTCTTCTACTTCATCTTCGTCTTCGGTGGCGACCCGGTCGGCGTCATCCAGGGTTTCATCGTGCGCGTCCTGGCGTCGGGCCTGTACGGCCACGTGATGTTCACCGGCATTGCCGGCATCGGCCTGGCCTACTTCGTCAGCCGCCGCAACGACGTGGCTTTCATGCGTCGCTTCCTCGTGGCGGCCGGCCTCCTGCTGCTGGCCATCTTTGCCCACTTCTTCTGGAACTCGCCGCTCTTCAGCGACACCGACATCCTGACCTACGGCCTGATCAAGGGCATGCCCTTCTTCATCTGCCTGGTGATCCTGCTGTACCTCGCGCGCCGACGTGAGCACGTTGCTCTGACAGAGGTGCTCGGGCCCGAGGTTGGGCGCGGCGGCGTGACGGCCCTCGAATTGACGCTGCTCAGGGACCGCCGCGCGCGGCGCGAGACGCGGCGCGCACTGACGGCGCAGGCCGGTCCGCAGGCTGAATGGGCGCTGCGCCAGCTCCAGAAGGAGCAGGTCAAGCTGGCACTGTTGTCTTCGGGAGTCGATTCACCCGACGACGCGCGCCTGCTCCAGCAACGCGCCGTTGCCCGATCCGTACGCGCACGCCTGCTGACCGCGCCGGGCGCTCCGGAGGCGCTGGCTTTCAGTGCCGAGGACGCGCAGGCCGAGGTTCAGGCAGCGACCACGTTCACTCCGGATCGCATGGTCGCCCCGAGCGGCGCGTGGGCATGGATCACGCCCGACCTGGCCGATCGCCGCCGATTGCCTCTGCCCGGCTCGCTGCCACTGCAGACTGTCGAGTCACGCGGCGATTGGGTCCTCGTCCGAGGGCGCGACAACTGGTTCGGCTGGACCGGCGCGACCTACCTCGTGCCGTTCACGGGGAGCGCGATGGGCGCCGGGCCGGCACCTTCCGGCACCTGACCGCCCGGGGGCTACTCGACGACGCCCGCCATGGCGTCAAGCTGTTCGGGTGTCAGCTCGCCGGTGGTGCGCATGGCGACCGAGCCATCGGAGTCGATCGCGACCCAGTAGGGGAATGACGCCAGCCCGTACGAGCGCGCGACCGACTCATCGGCGTCCACGAGCACCGGCGGCTGCCAGCCCTCGCGCTCGAGCCACGCGTCTGGTGGATAGTTGGGCGCGTTCGGGTCGATCGACGTAGCCACGGAGAGCAGCTGGACGCCCTCGGGCAAGCCACCAGCGTCAAGCCAATCCTGAACAACGGGTACCTCGCGTTGGCAGTGCGGGCACCAATGCGCGAGGAAGAGGACGATCTGCGCCTGGCCTTGGGCCGCCAGGGTGACGGGTTGGCCGTCGAAGTCCGACCCGGTGACCTCGGGCGCGCGCATGCCGACCGCCGGGTCGTTGGCCGTAGCGACGAAGACCGGCAGCGTCGTGCTGGCGCTGGGCGCGGTCGAGCCGGGGAACAAGGTCGGGCCGGCTGTCGGCGATGGGCCTCTGCCCTGCCCCAGCACAAGCGCGGCGGCCGCGGCGCCCAATACGACCAGCGCGCCAACGCCCAGCAGGAGGTTGCGGTTGCGGGTCGAGCTGGCCGCCGGCGGCGGGCGTCGCGGTGGTGCCGTGGTGGCGCCCTGCGCGGGTTGGGTGGCCTGCCGCTTCTGGTTGCGGCTGCGTTGAGCTTTGGCCATGTCTCTCCGATGCTCAGTTGGGATCGTCTACGGCAGCTCTGGACGGCCGCGCCAACCAGAGCAGGGTCAGGATCAGTAGAAAGGCCGAGAGCGCAAGGTAGGGCAGGGTGATGAAGCCCAGTTCTCGGAACCAGATAACCGTGCACGGGACGGTCGCGCTGCACGTGCCGGTGTCCAGCCAGGGCAGCCATTCGAGAGCGTAGTGGTAGGTCGCGATAACGGCCCCGATCACGGCCAGCGGCGCCGCATACCTGAACACCGTGCCGTCCCGCCGCCAGGCCGCAATGCCCAGGATGACCACCAGTGGATACATGAAGATGCGTTGGTACCAGCACAGCCGGCAAGGTTCGAAGTGCGCGATCTCCGAAAAGAAGAGACTGCCCAGCGTCGCCAGGGCGGCGACCACGAAGGCTGCCGGTAGGGCGCTTGGGCCGATGAACTCGCGCAGTCGATCAAGGCGGCCGGTCAGGGCCATCACGACGACGACAATTACCGCGAAGTTGGCGACGAGGGCCAGGATCGAGAAGAACAGGGCCACCGTGCCGACGTTCATGGGTGCGCTGCTACCGGGCTTCTTGCTCGGCCGTCGCCGGCTCCACGAGCTCTCCCAGGTCGGCGGCGTAACGCTCGAGCAGGGCGACCCCGGCAGGGTCGGCAGCACCCGCGGCCGCGGCCGTGGCCTGGGAGCGGCGGAGCTCGCCCATCAGCGCGAGGATCGGCTCGTGCACCAGGTCGCATATGGCCAGCACGCGAGCCAGCATCGCGCCCAGGACGTCGCGATCCAGTCGATCGACCGGGGCTTCGATGGTCAGCACCGGCCGTTCGTCCTCCGATACGGCAAATTTGGCGAAGGGCAGCTCGTCGTTCCAGCGCAGCAGCTGGCGGTAGGTCTTGCGGAACGAATCGGAGATCGGCGGGCCAAAGTGGACCCAGCACACGAGTGCCACGGCCGGGTCCAGGATCAGCGTGACGCGCAGGGCGCGACGGCGCCGCCCATCGAGAACGAGGTCCCACGACACGGCGCCGTCGCGCTCGACGCGCTCGACCGGCTGGAGCCCGAGCTCAGCCAGCCAGGCGTCCGTGCGCAGCGCGTCCGTCTCGCGAAGAAAGTCAGTGGTCACGGGCCCCCTTTCGGAGCGCATACTGCAGCAACGACATGAACCGCATATCCCGGCAGATCCGGGTGGGGATTGTCCTTGCCATGGTCGCAGCATGCCAGGCAACGCCAGTGGCCACCCAGTCGCCCCAGTCTTCGACCGACATTCCGACTCCGATTCAGACCTCCCCTCTTACACCTACGAGCGCTGGCTCTCCGCCACCGACGCTGCCGGCAACGCCGGGCAGTCCCGAAGCGACACCGGCAACAACGCCCGAGGCGACTCCCGAGCCGACCACGGCGCCGACGTCCACTCCGGCCGCGACCCCGATTCCAACGAGCCAGGCAACCTCGGCGGCGACGGCGTCGCCGGCGGCGGAGAGCGACGGCCTGGTGATCGAGTGGCGACAGGAGCGAGACGAACCGGCGTTCGGCAACCCGTTGGACAACTCGGAGACACGAAGCTTCCACTCGGCCACGAAGTTCGGCGGTCAATTCTTCGTCGCCGGGGCGAACGAAGACGATGACTTCAACATCGACCACTCGCTGTGGTCCTCGACCAACGGCACGGCCTGGGAGCTCGTCGACCCACAGGTTCAGGGTGAGGTCTATTCCATGGCCGCCAACCAGTCCGCGCTATTGATGACCGGCGCGTCCGGCCTGTGGCTGACGACGAATGGCGCCAGCTGGGAGCCGGTCACGTTCACGGATCTCGAAAATCAGGGGATCCAGTGGGTCGGTGCCACGAGCGAAGGGTTCGTGGGATTTGGGACCGGAGCATGGATTTCGGCCGACGGCCGCTCGTGGCAGCCGCTGATGACCGATTCGGCGCTGGCGCTCTTGGCCGCGGGAGTCGTCGAGTTCGCCTCTTATGGCGATCAGATCGTGGCCATCGCGGGCACGGGCAGCCTCGAGGCTTGGACTTCCACCAACCTCACGGACTGGACCAGGGCCGGGGCATTTCGCCGGACGCGCAACGCATACGATCAGTCTTTGGCCGCCGGCCCGCTTGGCTGGATCCTCGCCGGCTACGAGGAGGGACGAACTCATCGTGACTTCATGTGGACGTCCGCAAACGGCCTCGACTGGCAGGAAGTCAGCGAGCCGGTCGGCCCAGTCAGCGACGTCTTCGTGGATGACCTCGGCTTCGTCGCCGTGGGCTTCCGCCACATCGGCCAGGGCTGCGCACTCGATCCGAGCGACATCCAGGGTTACACGTGGACTTCGCTCGACGGACACACGTGGACGGAGATGCAGCGTGAGGACTTCGAGCGCGGCCGGATCGATCAGCTACTGCCCGACGGCCGGAGCCTCATCGGTATCGGTGTGCGCTACGACGAAGAGGAATACCTGCCCTACGGATCGATCTGGAGTACGGCCCTGCCACCGATCCCGCCGACGGCGGACGGCCCTCAGGCGCCGGCGCTCGAGCCGATACCCACAGGCTGCGGCCCGTAGTTAGCGACCCGGCCCGGAAGCCGCACCAGAGGCCACCGAGGCCCGTGCGTCTCAGTCGACGCAGCGCCAGAGGGAGGCGCCCGTTGTGGTTGCTTCGCTAGTTTTGGTCCTCACGAGGAGGCGTCGCTCAGTCGATGTCGCCCAGTGATCGGCGCAACTGACTCGCCGCCGCTTCGCCTACTACGTTGCCCTTAGCCGCGTAGAGCTGCTCGGCTTCAATAGCTTCCTGCATGGCTCCGCGACGGTCGCCGGACGCTGCCCTGGCCCTGGCCAGCACCATCCTTCCGTCGCCAATCCACGAGATGAATTCGGTGCCATCAACCCGGGCCAGCCCCTTCTCGGCCTCGGCGCATGCCAGTGCCGCCTCTCCCTTGGCGAGTAGTACGAGTGCCCGAGCCTGGTGGACGAGGAACCAGTTGGGGCTGTCATTCGGGTCAGACATATCGGCCACCTCCGTGGCCGCGCTGAGGGCTTCGTCGAGTTTGCCCTGTCTAGCCAAGGCCTCTGCAAGGTTCCCCAGCTGAAACCCCAGCCATGGGCCTATGCCCAAGGGCCGCAACCTGTCGATGGACGCGCGTAACGCGGCTTCGGCGCGCTCGGGTGTCCCGGCGATCAGCTCCGCCTTGCCGATCATCTCGCCCAGCCCAACACCTATTCGATGCCCGTACTCTCTCGCAAGTTCCTCTGCATCCACGTGCGCGGCGCGCGCGCGATCAATCCGGCCTGCCATTGCCTCGAGCCCGATCAGGCCGAAGAGGATGGGCAGTTGGTCCACCGCATCGGCGATCGCCAGTGCCGCGCGTAGCTTCTTGATTGTGGGTTCAACAGGGGCGAGTCCGTAAACTTCGCCACCGGCCACACCGAAACGCTTGCCCAGATGCAGTTTGTCGGCTTTGGCCGCATGTTCGAGCGCGATCGCCGCGGCATGTTCCGCTGCGCTGACCTCCATCGCGAGCCAATGCTCGAGCACTCGGACGGACCAGGCGCGCGCTAGCCCCTCATGGTTGCCGGCTCTACCGAATTCGCGGATCACCTCGTCCAACACTTGCCGGCACTGGCTCGAGCCCTCGCCGCTCACGAACATGCCGAGCTCGCACTCGACCAGTTCCAGATACCGGTGCATGTCGCTCCCCGGAGCCTGGGTATCGAGCTCCTGAAGCGAGCGATGCAGAAGGTCTAGCGCCGCGTCAGTTTGCCCCGTCTCTCCCAGGGCCCAGACGACGTCGGCCGCCGGAGCGAGCCGCTCCTCCACGTCGCGTGCAGGCAACTCCATCGCGCGCTGGAGCAGGTAGATCGCGGCAGCAAGATCGCGCCTGGCAAGGGCGCGCTCACCTGCCGCCCGGAGCAGGACGGCAGCCTGGTCCGCGGCGCGCTGGGCGGCAGGGAGATCGCCCACGGCGCGGAAGTTGGTGAAGGCCTCGAACAGGTGGTGGGCGATGATCTCCTCGTACTCGACCCGACGATCGCCCGTCTTCTCATCCAGCCACGCCGCGAAAAGCTCATGAAGGTCGGCGCGGGAGCGCTTCGGCAGGCGGCCATAGGCGACATCTCGAAGAACAAGGTGATGGAAACGGAAAGCCTCGTCACCGACGAACGTCGAGACGTCCGATCGAAGCAATCGGCGCCTGACGAGCGCGCTGATCGCCGAACCGACAGCTGGCCGTTCGTCGTCCGTCGACAAGCGGGCAACCGCGCCCCACCAGAAGACGCGACCGATGATGGCCGCGCGCTCCAATAGGTGCTGTTCGGGCCCCGGCAGCTGGTCGAGTCGTGCGGCGAGAAGAGCCTGAATCGACGGTGGTACGCCGATCTGCTGGTCGTCGAGTCGGTCCGAGCCCTGGCGGTCGGCGAGCATCTCAGCGAATTGTTCGACAAAGAGTGGGTTCCCGTCAGCGGCCTCGAGCACTCGGCGGCGGAGATCTTCGCTCACCTGCTGGGAGGCGAGAACCGCAGTCAGCTGCAACTCGGCGTCGGCCGGGGGAAGTGGCTCGAGCTCGATGACAGCCGCCGCTGAACGCCAGGCGGATCGCCACTCGAGAATCTCCGGCCGCGCCATCGTAAGCAGCAGAATCGGCGCATCTGAGGTGAGCTCGGCGATCTGTTCAAAAAGGTCCAGCAGCGAGGGCTCTGCCCACTGGATGTCGTCGATTGTCAGCACCAGCGGCCGATTACGAGCGACATGGGCGAGCAGCCGGCGAACAGCCCACGTCATCTCCTCCGGCGGCGGCCCCGCAGGGCCGAGTCCGATGAGCGAGGCGACGCGGTCGCTGATGAGCGTCTCGTGCTCCAGTCCGCCGGCAAGGCGATCAAGCTTCGTGCGAGCGGAGGCTGGACCGTCGTCGGCGACGATGCCGGCGAGCGCAAAGAGTGCCTCTGCTAACGGCCGGTATGTGATCCCTCGTCCGTAGGGTAGGCAGCGTCCGCGGGCAACGGTTACGTCTGGTAGGGCGGCAAGGAACTCGCCCACTAGACGACTCTTGCCGATACCAGCCGGCCCCACCACGGTGGCGATGTGACAGCGCTGGTCGACGATTACCCGCTCAAACGCGTCTTGGAGGCGCCCCAGCTCCGCCACGCGACCAATCAGCGGAAGGTCAGGCCGGCGCCTCATGGCTTCGCCATCGCTGAGTCCGAGCAACCGGAAGGCGGGAACAGGATCGCGCTTGCCCTTCAACTCCAGCGGGGAAACGGACTCTGTCCGCGCGGCCTGCCGAATCAATTGCTCGGTCATGCTCCCGATGAGGATCTCGCCCGGGTCGGCAGCAGCCTCCAGGCGCGCGGCCGTGTTGACTGCGTCGCCGGTCACGAGACTGTGGGCCTCGTCCGTCGGTGCCGCCATGACCTCCCCGGTCGTGATGCCGAGGCGCAGCTCGATCTCAAGCGGCCACGTCTGGCGCAGCTCCTCGCCGAGCGCCCGAATAGCGTCTCGGAGCTCAACAGCTGACCGCGCGGCGCGAAGCGGATCGTCCTCGTGAGCCACGGGCATGCCGAAAACCGCCATAACCGCGTCTCCGACGAACTTCTCGACCGTGCCGCCGTGCCCAGTGATGATGCCCTGGGCAATCTCGTAGTAGCGGCTCATGACGACTCTCAGTGGCTCGGGGTCAAGCTGCTCTCCAAGCGAGGTTGATCCCACGAGATCGGCGAAGAGCACCGTGACAACGCGGCGCGACCCCGAGGAAACGCTCAACCCGGCAACCCCCTGCGTGGCGTACGCCAGCCAGCGACCTTCCCTGTTGTTGGTGGGTCGGTCAGCGACCGTTCCCGCTGCGGGCGGCCGTCATGCGCGAGGCGAGCGGCTCGCCGTCAGAGGCCTTGGCGGCGGAGCGCCCGTCGCGCGCGGCAGTCTTCTTGACCTCGACCGTGCCGCCACTTGGCACGTTGCGCTTACCGGCAAAGTCGGCCGGGCGCACGCCCTCGTTGACCTTCACGTTGCGCCCGAGTCGGACGCCGGCGGGGATCACGGCGCGCTTGCCGATGACCGTGATCCCTGTGTTCAGGCGGCCCGGCTCCTGCCTGTTGGCCGTCTCGAGATCGGTGCCCATACCGACGACCGCATTCGGGCCGACCGAGACCTCCTTGTCGATGATCGCCCGATCGACCACCGCCCCGGCGCGGATGACCGTGTCGAACATCACGATCGAGTCGCGCACCACCGCGCCGGGATCGACGCGCACGCCGGGCGACAGGACCGAACGCTCGACCGTGCCCCAGATCTGGCAGCCATGGCTGATGAGCGACCGATGCACGTTCGCGGTCGGGCCGATGCGCGCCGGGGAGCGCTCCTCGGACCGCGTGTGGATCAGCCAGTCCTTGTCGTACAGGTCGAGACCGGGATGCTCCTCGAGCAGGTCCATGTGCGCCTGCCAGTAGCCCTCGACCGTCCCGACGTCCTGCCAGTAGTCGTCGAACTGGTAGCCGAACACGCGCGCCTTGCCGTCGAGCATGGCCGGGATGACATCGCGCCCAAAGTCAGTGCGTGACTCGTCGAGCCAGGAGAGCAGCGCCTTCTTCGAGAACACGTAGATGCCCAGCGACGCGAGGTCGCTCTTGGGCTGCTTGGGCTTCTCCTGCCAATCGGCGACGCGGCCGTCCTCGTCCAGGGCGAGGATGCCGAACCGCGACGCCTCGCCTAGCGGAACGCGCTGGACGGCGACCGTGGCATCGGCCCGGTTGCGACGGTGGAACTGCACGAAGGGCTGGTAGTCCATCTTGTAGATGTGGTCGCCGGCCAGGACGAGCACGATGTCGCCCGGCTGCTGGCGGATCATCTCGATGTTGACCAGCACCGCATCGGCAGTGCCGCGATACCACTCCGACGGGCGGCCGCGCGCGATGTACGGCTGGAGCATGCGGATGCCGCCCTCGTTGCGGTCGAGGTCCCACGGCCGGCCGGCGCCGATGTGGTCGTTGAGCGAACGCGGGTTGTACTGCGTCAGGATCAGGACGTTGTCGATGTCCGAGTTGATGCAGTTCGACAGCGTGAAGTCGATGATCCGGTACTTGCCCGCGAACGGGCACAGCGGGCTTGGCTCGCACTGCCGACAGGATCGACAGCCGCTCCCCCTCACCGCCAGCGAGCACGACGGCAACGACCCGCTTCACGGCGCGATGCTACACCCCGTCAAAGCGCGACACGGAGAGGTTCAGCCGACGCAGGACGGCTCGGCAACCTCGGGCTTGACCATCCCGATTCGGCCGTCCAATCCGGCACCGACCCCGCCGTATCCCGGCTCGGCGCACAGGCCGAGTGTGGGCACGTTGCGACGCTTCTTGCCCGGCAGCGGTCCCAGCGTCAGCGACTTGGGATTGATCGATTCACCGTTGCGGTACACGGCGTAGTGAAGGTGCGGACCCGTGGCCAGTCCCGTGGCGTCCATCAAGCCGATCAGCTGACCCTGCGATACGCGCGCGCCGCGCTCGATTCCGTCCACTTGGCGCGCGCGAAGGTGGCCGTACAGCGAGCGAAGGCCGTTTCCGTGATCGATGATCACCAGCCACGACGCCAGGCGGCGTGGGTAGTACGGGTCCCAGCCCACGTGCTCGATCGTGCCGCCAGCGGCGGCGCGAACGGGCGTGCCGCGCGAGTTGGCGATGTCCATGCCGTGGTGGAAGTGCGGACAGTCGCGATAGCGCGGCTCCGCCCAGAACCCGGTACAGCCGTAGCGTTGCGTCTGCCGGCCGCGCGTCGGCCAGATCATCGGCTTGTCACCGTCGGCGGCAAAAACCGGCCCGGAAACGGGCAGGCAGACGCCCGCCACGAGGGCAGCAACGACTAACGAACGGACGAGTGCGGGCACGGACACCGTCCGGAATGGTAAGCGGTCAGCCCAGAAGGGCCGCGATGAAGGCCCCGAAGATCAGCACCGGGCCGAACGGAACGGCGCTCCGCAGGCCGATCCTGCGCAGGCCGATCAGCACGAGGAGCACGACCGCGAAGCCCAGGCTGGCGATGAGCAGGCCGAAGAGCAGCAGCGATATCCCGAACATCAGGCCCAGGCTGACCGAGAGCTTGACGTCGCCAAGGCCCAGGTCGCCACCCAGCAGCCGGTCACTCACGAGGAGGAGAACAGGAGCACCGATACCCGCGGCCACACCGCTGGCCAAGCCCAGCTCCTTGCCCGCGAGCGCCGGCGACCAGCCGAGCACGAGCACGACCGCGCTGAAGCCGATGAGGGGCAGGGTGATCACGTCAGGCAGCAGCTTCTGGTCGAGATCGGTCGCGAGCAGCACCAACAGCGCCGCAAAAGACAGGCCATAGATAACGATCGCGACCGGGTCGGCCGACCAACGGGCAGCCAGCGCGCCGAAGGCCAATGCCCCGGTCGCCGTGACCACCACCGTGCGCCAGTCGACTCCAGTGCGACTGTAGGGCGCCAAGTCGTCGTCGGCTGCTGGATCCTCGTGGTCGGCTGCTGGATCCTCGTGGTCGGGCCAACGATGGGCCAGGTAGTCGGCCCCGAAACCGAGCGCTGCGCCGAACAGGCCCAGGACGCCGACAAGCAGCGTTTCGTTCACGCGTTCAGCTCGTTCACTCGCTCGTCCCGGCATCGAGCGCGGCGAGGATGTCGCCGCGGACCTGCTCGAGATCGACCAGCGCCTCCGCGATGGCGTTCCCTGCTGTCTCGGCCACGATCAGCGAGAGGACGCGGTTATCGGACGGAAGTGCCTCCTGCGCTCGATCGACCGCCGCCTGGCGGTCTCGGAACGGTTCGCCCTGTTGCTGCCCCGTGTCGGCAACGTGCTCGTACAGGGCCACCAAGGCCGAGTCGTATGCCGCGTAGCGCTCGAGCAGATCTGCCAGCGTCGAGGTGTCGGCCACTGACGCCAGGCGGCCACGGATCTCATCGGCCTCGGACAGAAGCGGGCTTGCGGCGGTCATCTCCTGGATCGCGTCGGTCCAGCGGGACTGGCGACCTGCCGTCGTCGCGCGGAAGACCTGGGCATCGTGGCGATTGAGCAGATCGAGCAGCTCGCTCACGATCGTGGCGCGATCTTCGACCAGGACCCACGTCGGGACTACGCCGTTAGCCGATTCGAACGCCGCGTCGACCGCGTCCAAGCGCTCGGCAGTGTCCGGGCCCAGGCGCCAGCGCTCGATCCGGGCGTGTGACTCGGCAACGACCAGCCCCAGGGCAGCGTTCGCCTCGTCCGCGGCGAGCACCGCGGCAGCACCGTTTGTCAGCGAGTCACGCACCGCGTCCACGTCGAGTGCCTGCAACTGGCCCAGCGCGTCTCGCCCGGCGCGCGAAACATCGACCGTGGCTTCATCGAGGGCTGCTAGGTGGATGTACGCGGCATCTATGTACGGGCGCGCGGCCTGATCCGCGGCTCGGGTCAGTTCGGGACGAAGGGCTTCGCTCTGGGGCCGATCGGCGGCGACGGCAAGGCCGGCGCCGCCGAGCGCAACGAGCACAAGCAGGGCCGTCGAGACGAGCCGCGACCGCGTGTCGCTCGAGGTGATCCGGTTCCCCATCAGGGCCGAGTCTAGGTTCGCTCCGGGGTGGTTCGCTTCGGTACGATTGGGTCAGTGGCTCCTGTCGACCTGTTCCGCCAAATGCCCAAGGCCGAGCTGCACCTGCATCTCGACGGCTCACTTCGACCGGCCACCGCCCTCGACCTGGCGCGCCAGCGCGGCCTCGATGACGACATGGATCTCGCCGCAATCACCGACCGGCTCGTGGCACCTCCGCAGACGGCCAGCCAGGCCGAGCTGTTGGAGGCATTCGACCTCCCGATCGCGCTGATGCAGGATGCCGAGGCGCTTTATCGAGTAACTCACGAGCTCGTCGAAGACGTCGCCACGGACGGCACGCGCTACGTCGAGATCCGCTGGGGGCCCCTGCTGCACGTCATGGGTGGTCTGGACCTCGAGGAGGGCATCCGCGCGGTCCTTGCCGGCGCCCGCGATGCATCGGCCGCGACGGGGGTCGCCATGCGGCTGATCGCCGTCGCGCTGCGCTCCCATCCGCCCGACGCAAACGCCGTCATGGCCAAGGTCGCCTCGAAGTTCGTGGACCAGGGCCTGACCGGCTTCGACCTTGCCGGCCTGGAGGAAGCCTTTCCAGATCCGCTGGTTCAGGCGCGTGCATACGAGGTCGCCCGGGAGGCTGGCCTCGGCATCACCATCCATGCCGGCGAATGGGGTGGCGCCGACCAGGTGCGCCGCTCGCTCAATGCGGTCGCGCCGTCGCGCATTGCCCACGGCGCGAGCGCGGCAGCCGACGAGTCGTTGATGGCGGAGCTGGTGGCCCAGGGCGTGACCCTCGACGTGTGCCCCACTTCCAACGTCCAGGCTGCGGACTTCCCGACGCTGGCCGATTTCCCCTTGCGCCGCCTGCTGGACCATGGAGTTCCGCTGACGCTGTCGACGGACGACCGCACCGTCTCCGACCTGACCCTGGTTCGCGAGTACGAACGCGCACATGCGGTCCTGGGCGCCTCCGTTGCCGAGCTGTGGGCCATGAACCGCCACGCGCTCGAGGTGGCCTTCCTGCACGACGACGAGCCCCTGCGGGCCCGACTCCTAGCCGACTTCGACTCCTGGGCCGCCACCCACGCCCCCGACTTCACCTCCTAGCCACCCCGGCCTGCCGCCTCCTCGGATTCGCATTCCTCTGAGTCGCCCTCTCCCCTGAGTCGCTAGTGGGCATACGTCTTTACGCTCACCGCGGACCCATGGCCGACCTCCTGAGTCGCTTTTGTCGATTCCACGTCGCCGGAAGCCGGGCGAGGTCACTGGGTCGCGAGGGATCGGCAGGAAGCCCCCTCTGGACTGGGGACTGCGGTGGTATCGGCCCGAGGCGGCGGGGCTACCGGCGGGCGTCGGGGCATCGTTCCGAAGTGACGGGCTACCGGCGGGCGTCGGGGCATCGTTCCGAAGTGGCGGGCTACCGGCGGGCTGCGGGGCATCCCGACGTGGCGGGCTACCGGCGGGCTGAGGGCAGCGGGAGTACTGACAGCGCGCGGAATTGACAAAAGCGACTCAACAAGGGTGTTGTTGTTGCCGGGCACGCTTGATGACGTATGCCTACTACCGACTCAACACCGGGTAGCGACGCACGGCCAGCTAGCGAACTAGCCCCGTGCGAGGCGCTCGAGGGCCTGCTCGAGCTCGGCCGCGTCGTGGGCGACGGCGGTGGGCCACGCATCCCTGGGCGCACTTTCTGCTTCCGCGCGCGAGGTGACCCCAGTCAGCATCAATACCGAGCGCGCGCCAACGGCCCTCGCTGCGCCAATGTCCGTGAACAGGTTGTCGCCGATCACGATCGCCTCGGCAACGGGCACGCCACACATCTCGGCCGCGGCCTCGAACAGGCGCGGCTCGGGCTTGCCCACGACCATGTCGGGCTCGCGGCCGGTGGCGTAGGCGACGGCCGCGACCATCGAGCCGGCCCCGGCCATGAGCCCCTCGGCGCCGGGGTAGATCGAGTCGCGGTTCGTGGCCCAGAAGCGGGCGCCGCGGCGGACGCATTCGGCCGCGACGCTCAGACGCTCGTACGTGAGGCTGAAATCGACACCGACCACGAGCGTGTCCGGCGCGGCGCTCAGCCCGGCCTGGGTCGGCGCGATGGTTTTGATGCCCACGTCGTGCAGCTCGCGTGCCAGGCCCGGGCCACCGAAGACCATGGCAAGGCGCGCGGGCGGCTGCGCCTCGGCGAGAAGTACGGCCGTCGCCCGCGCGGCCGTGACGATGCTCGAATCGGGATCGTCGCCAAGCGGCACGCCAACCTGCTCGAGGCGGGCGCGATACTCCTCCCGATGCGAGCGCGAGTTGTTGGTCACGTAGACGATCCGATCGCCCAACGCCGCGCGTCGCTGAAGCACCTCGGCCACGCCGGGCACGGGCACAGGACCGCGGTAAACGACGCCGTCGAGATCGACCAGCAGCAGCACGCGCGGATGCTAGCGGCGCGGACGATCTCCAAATGAACCCGCTGGACGGCGTCACGCGGCTATACATCGACGGCAACAACCTGCTCCATCGGACGAGTGGCGGCGTCGACGACGGGGCGCAGAGACTGTTGCTCGCCAAGCTGAGCGGCACCATCCCGCCGACGATCCACACGGTGCTGATGCTCGACGGCCACGCCGCGTCGGGCACCGATCGCCGGCAACGAGTGAGGCGCGGCCTGGAGATCCACCACGCCGGCTCGATCAGCGCCGACGATGCGCTGCTGCACCTCGTCCGTGACGCTCCTCCGGCCGATCGGCCGCACCTGACGCTGGTCAGCGACGACCGCGCGCTCTACGAGAAGGCGCGCCATCTCGGCGCTCGAACCCAGCGCCTGGCGTGGCTTGTGGGGCTGCTCGAGAAGCCTCCGGCGCGGGCTCGGTCGGTCAGTGTCGGAGCCGGCAAAGCTCCCCGCCAGGACGTGCCCCAAACGGAGCGCGCGCCGTGGCAGCCCGGCCGTGGCGCGACCACCAAGCGCGGCAACCCGCGGCGCGGACGACGTGCCTAGTCGCGGCCTATCATTCGGCCGTGCCTGTAGAGCCGACCGATCCGTGGACCGCATTCCTCGACTGGCTGTCCACGATTCTGATCCCCGACTGGAACGGGCTGATCCAGCTCCTGCCGATCCTGATCATCATCGGCGTGGTCGGTCCGGGCCTCTCGTCTTCTCGCGCTGTACTGGGTCTACGAGCTCATGAAGCGGCGGCGCGGCAAGGTCCGCACTGGCGAGCCTGAGCCGGTTGCGGCCGAGCTGGCGGCCGATGGCTCATACGTCTATCCGGTGAACGTGCCGTACTGCCAGACTCACAATCTTGTCTTCCCGCCACAGATGACAGCGTGCGACATCGACGGTGAGGAGTTGCTCGTGCGCTGCCCGGTCGACCAATCGGTGCGCATCGCCGGTCAGCAGCTGTGCCGGACCTGCGGAACCCGCTACGAGCTGGGCGCGTCACTTGCCCCGCTGGTCGTCAGTCGGCGCGGCCGGCCGCCCGCCGGTGGCGCCGCAGTCGCCTGACGGCCGTGGCTGAAGCGCCGCCACCCGAAGTGGGACACAGAACATGACGCTCGCAAAGCTCTCCTATTACGCGTTCGACATCGGGATGATCCTGGTCGGCGTCGCCTTCATCCTGTTCGTGGTCCACACGACGCTGCTCGCCGCGGGCCGCCGTCGAGCGCTTGCCGCAGCCGGCGCCGGTGGCGGGACGGTGACCGTGAGCGACTCGGCCAATGAGACGAGCGCCGGCAGCATCGCCCATGCCTTCACGTGGACCGCCTTCGTCTCCATCCTGCTCGGCCTCATCATCCGCGCCTATCTGGTCGGCCGTGGCCCGTGGGGCAACCTCTACGAATTCAGCGTCGCCTTCGCTTTCGGCGATCATCGCTTCGCTATCTGTTCCTGGGCCGGCGCTACCCGATCAAGGCCATCGCCTTCCTGCCGATCGGCATCGCCTTCTTCCTCATGGGCTACGCGTTCACGCTGCCCCAGGCAATCAGCCCGCTCGTGCCGGCGCTCGACAATCCGCCGCTGCTGACCATCCACGTGGCGATGGCGATGATCAGCTACGGCATCTTCGCGGTCTCGCTTCGGGGCCGCCGTCGGCTACCTCGTCCAGGGCCGCGAGAACCGCGTCTCGTGGCTGCCGCCGGCGAAGGTGCTCGACGAGGTCGCGTACAAGGCGGTCATCATCGGCTTCCCGATCTTTGCCACGCTTATCGTCCTCGGCTCGTGGTGGGCGGCCATTGCCTGGGGCCGTTACTGGGGCTGGGATCCCAAGGAGACCGCTGCGCTGGTCACGTGGCTGATCTACGCGGTGTACCTCCACGCGCGGTCGCAACGCGGCTGGTCCGGGCGTCCGGCAGCGCTGATCCTCGTCATCGGCTTCGGCGCGGTCCTGTTCACTTACCTCGGCGGCAACCTTTTCTTTGGGGGACTCCACAGCTACAGCGGGCTTTAGGCCCCACAGCGGGCCGTAGGCTCAACAGCGGGCTCTAGGCCCAGGGGAATCTCATGGCAGCGCGAAGAATCGGCATCCTCACCGGCGGCGGCGACGTACCCGGCCTCAACTCGGTCATCAAGAGCGTGGTCTACAACGCGACGGAGATCGGCTGCGAGGTCATCGGCATTCGCCGCGGATGGGAGGGTCTGACCCACATGAAGCGGTCCGACCTTCTCTCGGCGGGCGGCCGCTACGACGCCGACTACATCCGACCGCTCGATCGCGTCAACACGCGCGCCATCGACCGAACGGGCGGCACGTGGCTGCACACCTCGCGCACGAATCCCTCGAAGGTGAAGACCGGCCGACTACCGGCTCATCTTTCTGCCGAGCGGGCGGCCAGCATGCAGACCGCCGACGATCTCTACGACCTGACGCCGGTGGTGATGTCGAACATCGACTATCTCGGACTGGACTACCTGGTCACGATCGGCGGCGACGATACCCTGTCTTATGCCGCGGTCCTCGACGCGGCCGGAGTCCCGGTAATCGCCATCCCGAAGACGATGGACAACGACGTACAGGGCACCGAGTACTGCATCGGCTTCTCGACCGCGATAACCCGCGCGAAGGAGGCGATCAATCGCCAGCGGACGACGCTCGGCTCGCACGAGCGCATCGGCGTGTTCCGGATCTTCGGCCGCGACGCGGGTTTCTCGGCGCTGTACACGGCCTACGTCACCTCGGCCCGGTGCGTCATCCCGGAGGCGCCATTCGAGCTCGATCGGCTGATCGACGTGCTGCTCGAGGACAAGCGCGCAAACCCGTCGCGCTACTCGTTCGTCGTTGCCTCGGAAGGGGCGATGTGGGAGGGCGGCCGATTGGCCGAGTTCGGCGAGGCAGACGCCTACGGCCACCGACGCAAGGTGGACGTGGGCTTCGCATTGGCCGAGCAGATCAAGCAACGCACCGGCGAGGAGGCCGTGAACTCCGAGCTGACCTACGAGCTGCGCTCGGGCGAGGCCGATTCGCTCGACCAGATGGTCGCCATCACTTTCGCCAATATCGCCGTGGACCTGATCCGCGACGGCGGCCTGCACGGCAGGATGATCGCCATCGTGGACGGCAAGTACGCGCACGTGCCAATCCCCGAGCCGGGCAATCCGCGCAAGGTCGACGTGGACACCATGTACGACCTCAACCGCTTCCGGCCGCAGTACCACAATCGGCTCGGCCGGCCGCTGCTGCTGGGCGCCTCGGTCGGCGCCAGCGTGGGCGATCCTGTCCTGGCCGGCTGATTTTCCGGGCGCATCGCGACCTACCGGCTGCAACGAGACCTAAACGCTCGGCGAGCGTGTCCGAGGCGCGCTCCAAGCGTGGTAAAGCGCACAATCAGGGTCCCATGAACGACCAAACCCGTCCGATTTCCGTCGAGGTGCGCCCGTGACCTTCAGACGCGGCGCCAAGCTCAACCCCGGCCAGGTGCGCGACCTGCGCGGCGCCGGCGGCGGGCGGCGAATCAACCTGCCCGGCGGGCTCGGTGGCCTCGGCGGAGGGAGCGGCGGTGGCGGTGGCGGTGGCGGGATGTCGCTGCCGGTCGGCGGCGGAATCGGCGGCATCGTCGTGCTGGTCGTGATCGTCGGTGTCATCTTCTTCCTGAACGGCGGGCTCGGCGGCGCCAGCTCCGGGATCACGAACCCTGCCGGCGGCGGCCTGGTGGAAGGCCCGACCAGCACGAATCTCGAAGCGGACTGCCAGACCGGCGCCGACGCGAACGAGCGCATGGACTGCCGCATCGTCGGCTTCGTCAACAGCATCCAGGCCTACTGGGCCGACGAATACGCCGAGCGCGGCGCGCAGTACCCCGAGGCGAAGACGACGCTCTTCGACGGTGGCGTGAACACCGCTTGCGGCCAGGCATCGTCCGAGGTCGGTCCGTTCTACTGCCCGCCCGACCAGAACATCTACATCGACCTTGGCTTTTTCAGCACTCTTGAGGAGCGTTTCGGAGCCTCGGCCGGACCACTGGCGCAGGGCTACGTCGTCGCGCACGAGTACGGCCATCATGTCCAGAACGTTGAGGGCACGCTTTCGGCGTCGCAGGACGGCACCACCGGTCCGACGAGCAGCGCGGTGCGGGTCGAGCTGATGGCCGACTGCTTTGCCGGGGTCTGGGTGGCGAACGCGGTGGACACGGGATACCTCGAGCCGGTCACGCAGACTGAGGTCAATGACGCGTTGAGTGCCGCGGCCGCGGTTGGCGACGATCGCATCCAGCGCGCGGCAACGGGCAGCGTCAATCCCGAGAGCTGGACGCACGGCTCGTCCGACCAGCGCGTGCAGTGGTTCTCGACCGGCTACCGCACCGGCGACCCCGATTCCTGCGATACGTTCGCGCAGCAGCCGTAGCCGGCCGCTGACCTGAAGAGAACGGTGACCCGAAGAGAACCTGTGCTTCCAGGGCCATCCGCCGATCCGACTGACAATCCGCCGCAATTGACTGAGCCGGACATCGGCCCGCCCGCGCCGGACTGCTGCCCGACTGACCCCGTGATCGCGAAGCACTTCGATAAGCGCATTGCGGAGCTGACGGCCGAGCAAGAGTTCCCGGAGATGATCGACGTGTCGGCCATGCTGCTCGAACTGCTCGAGGAGGACGTCGCGGTTGACGCGCCGACGGTCATCGAGCTCGGCAGCGGTAGTGGCGCGCTGGCCGTGGCGCTGGTCAAGCGCGGCGCGGCACGGGTGCGCGGGATCGACATGTCACCAGGGATGGCCGCCGTGGCAGTTCGTCGGGCTGAGGCGGCTGGGGTGACGGACCAGGCGTCGTTCGGCCTCGGCGATGGAGCGACGTTGGAGCTCGACCCGGCCGACTGGGTCGTGCTCGACCGGGTGATCTGCTGCTACCCGGACATGCCGCTCCTGCTTGGCAATGCCACGGGAGCCGCGCGATCACGCGTGGCATTTACCGTGCCGACGTCGCGCGGCTGGCGCGGCCTCCTCAACCGCGTCATGTGGTTCGCAGAGAACATCCCATCGTTCTTCACGCGCAACTCATGCCCGACGTTCGTGCACGATCTGGGCAAGATCGAGCGCGTGCTTACCGAGCGTGGCTTCGCGCGACTGCGCGAGGATCGACTGGGCCTTTGGCACGCCGCCGTGTGGGAACGCGCACATGGACTGACGTCGTGAACGAGGTTGCGGCGTGGAAGGTGCTGGCGTTCGCCGCGTCGGGCGATGACGACCGCTTGCGCGCGGCAGAAATCCAGATCGGGCCGGCGATCGAGTGGTTCCTGGAGAACGACTTGGCGGCCGCGGCTCGGCTTGCGGGAGCGCTGTCCGACTACTGGCAGCACGAAGGCCGTGTCGCGGATGGCCGGGTTCTGGCCGAGCGGGTGGCCGACGCAACGATCGCCGAGGCGGCACGCGATCCGCGGATCGCAGCCACCGTCGCAGGAGCCCTGGTTGCTGCCGCGGAGCTCGCGTTTCGCGAGGGTGACGACGCCGCGGCGGCCAAGCGCGCGCGGGACGCGATACGGGCGGCCACTCTCATCGAAGATCGCACCACCGCCGCCCGGGCACGCGACGTATTGGCCCGCGTCGAAGGTCGCGCCCGTGGCGAGACCGTCGGCGAGAAGCCCGGTGGCGGTGGCTCTCTCGTCAACGCTGGGCTTGCCGGCTTCGAGTCGTTGTTGGACGCGCCGTCGCCCGCCACACTGACGACGTTCAGGGCGAATGGCGGGATCGCGGCCACGCCTGTCTGGTTCCGCTACCGCGACGGCGCGTTCGAGGTCGTCATCGTCGAGGGTGACGCCAAGCTGGCCAACCTGCGGCGCGACCCACGCTTCCTCTTGATGATCTTCGAAGTCGCGCCGCCCTTCCGGCGCGTCGAGGTGTCCGGCACGGCGCAGATTCGCGACGGTCTGGACGTCACCGAGGCCCGGGCCGACATCAGCGGCCGTTACCTCGGCAGTGACGAAGGTCGTCGCTTCGCCGACGAACGCCGCGACAAACCGGCCGCGCTGGTCCGACTTGCCGGCAAGACACGGACGTGGGACATGAAAGGTCTGCTGGAGACCGGCCGTCCACGCGAGTAACCGACCGACTCCCCCCTTTGGCTGCCCAGTCAAATATCCGACTAGTCAAGCGCGCAGGCTGACTGGCCAATCGCGCGGGACTGACTAGTCAGTCACCCGGGACGACTGGACAGTCAGGCGGCCAGACTGACTAGTCGGATGGATGAATGACTACTCGAGAGGGGGGCGGCCTATGTCGCTTTGGTCGCGCTCCCAGATCATCAGCTCGTGCGACAGCATGGCGCGCACCACGTGTCGCTCGCGCAGCAGCTTTGCCCACTCGGGGTAGGTGCCGATCCGATCCCCGAGGTCGTGATCGAGCCGTTCGGCGAGCACTGCGGCGCTGAAGTTCCAAGTCTCGGCCGCCTGGCCGGCGAGCATGACCACGCCGTCGTCGGTATCGACGAAGAGTGACTGGTGGCCCGTCGTGTGGCCAGGAGTCGGAGCGATCAGCAGTCCCACCCGTGGCGCGTGCTCGCCGTCGATCACCTCGAGTCGGGAGTCGGGGAAGTCGCACGTGTACTGCGGGTAGGTGAAGTCGGGCGTGCGCGCGTTCTCCAGCTCAGGGCGTTGGACATAGATGGGAACGCCCGGGAATTCCCAGTTGCCGCCCGAATGGTCGAGGTGCTGGTGGCAGTTCACGATCGCGGTAATCGACTCAGGGTCGACACCGGACTGGGTCAAAGCGTCGCGGGCCGTCCGCCGGCGTGGGTGGTAGCGCTCGCGCACCTCGTCGGTGATCGGTGCCATGCCCGTGTCGAAGAGCACCAGGCCGTCCGAATGCGGGACCACGAAGCCGGTCACCACCAGCGGCTGGCCGGCGTCCGGGTAGCCCTCGGGCACAACGACGTAGCCGTAATGAATGCGCTTGATGTCGGTGGCCTTCATA
Source organism: uncultured Chloroflexia bacterium (assembly GCA_963706095.1). Classification (GTDB taxonomy): domain Bacteria; phylum Chloroflexota; class Limnocylindria; order Limnocylindrales; family CSP1-4; genus JALYGJ01. The sequence goes on along the minus strand of OY970149.1, from coordinate 2,593,016 downwards.
CGCGCCTAGTTTCGTAGACTCGGCCGATGGCGTCCGACGATCTGGCGACGGTCGAAGCCCGCATCTGGTCGCTGCTCGAGCCGTATCGGACCGAACTCGAGGAAGCCACGATCTACAACATGCCCTCCCTGCGCTGGCCCGGAGCCAAGGCGCACGACTACTTCGTCAGCGTCAACCGCGCCAAGAAGCACGTGAGCATGTTCCTGCTCGTCGCCGACACATACCCCGAAGCCCTTGAAGGCACGCCGCCCGCGCTCCTGAAGCGACGGACCGGCAAGGCCGCGTTCAACTTCCCGACGCTCGACGATGAGATGGCGGGCGACCTGGCGGCGCTGCTCGGCCGACTCTACGAGCGCTACCGAGCCGCCCACGTCAAGTCCTGAACGCGGGGTAGCGGTGAGCCGCGCTAGGCGAAGTCTTCCGGGCTGAGGATCTTCCGAACCTCCATACCGCCGGTCGATAGCGGCACCTTCTTGGCCCAGTCGACCGCCTCATCCATCGAGACCGCCTCGATTACCCAGTAGCCGCCGACGTGCTCGGCGGCATCATGGAACGCACCGTCGCTGACCGCCTGGCCTCCGCTGCCGTCCGAGCGCACGGTCTTGGCGTTGCCGCTCAGGTCGAGACCCTCGCCGCTTACCCAGGCATTGGCGTCGCGCAGCTGCTGGTTGTAGTTCTCCATGGCCTGCATCATCGGCGCCTGCTCTTCCGGAGTGAGCTGCGTCCAGTAACTGTCGTCGACGGTCATGAGGAGCAAGAACTTGCTCACGATTGCCTCCCTTGCGATGCCCCGTTGGCTGTCACCCCTGTAGACGGCTTGGGCAGCCATTACTAATCGGGTCGTGCGCGACCTAGTATCGGTTTTGTGCCATTGATCGAAGTCAGCAATCTCACGTGACGGCCAACGAGCCCCAGGCCGCGAGGACTGTTGCGCCTTCGATGCCGATCCGCGCATCGCCCGCCACTTCGATGGGGACATGCGCCACTGTGCCGAGAAGGGCGAGCTGCCGCCGCTGTACAGCACGTCGCGCCGCCTACTCGAGATGCTCTCCGATGTTGCGCAGGTGCGCCCGACGGTCCTGGAGATCGGATGCGGCAGCGGTGCGCTGATGGTCGAGCTGCTCGAGCGCGGCGCGGCCACGGCCGACGGTGTCGATCTATCCCCGCAGAGCGTCGCCACGGCGGAGCGGCGGGCCGAGTCGGCGGGCGTGACTGAGCGCGCCACGTTCACCGTCGGCGACGGATCGCGGGTCGAGCTCGCACAGCACGACTGGGTCATCCTCGACCGCGTGATCTGCTGCTACGCCCACCTCGATCAATTGCTGACCAACGCCTTGGGCGCGGCACGGTCTCGGTTCGTCATGACCATGCCGCTCTCGTACGGCTGGCGGTCGGTGATCACCAAGCCGCTCGTGCGCCTGGAGCGGGCCTTCAATCGCTTCATCGGCCGGCCCTGCCCCGCGTTCGTCCACGCCATCCGGCAGATCGAGGAGCGACTCTCGAGGTCCGGTTTCCGCCGACTGCACGAGCAGCGCGTCGGCATGTGGCACGCCGCCGTCTGGGAGCGCGCGTCGACCGGCTGACTCTCTCGACGGCGCTCTCCCGCTTCACTGACAGATTTCGACCTGGCCACCGCTAGTCGACGCGGCCGGGTCGCTACCCGGCTTACTCGTTGCCTCGCTGGAATATGCCAAGGAAAGGCTGCGCGTCCACGCTCACGCCTCCGACCGTCTGTGGGTGTGGCTCGTCTAGCTGCGGCCAGGCGCGAGTCTGTCCGGAAACCGTCCACGCACTGTCCCCACATGCTCCACGATCGGTCCACCGACGCTCCACGGCTATTTTCGGGCCGGCACCAGACCTAGCATTACAAATCATGACTGACCACTACATGTTGTGGTTTTAGGCTTGACACCGCCATAGGCCAGGTCTAGCATTGGCCGATTGCGGCCTCTGCTCAAACCACACCAGTGGGCGAGGCGCAAAGGGTAGGGAGAGGGCTGGAGAATGACTCGAGTTGCAGGGTCGGCAGCGGCTGAGACAACCGGAGACGGCACGCAGGTGATCGCCGCGAACCCCGCTCTGCAACCCGGCGCGAAGGCCCCAACAAAGGCCCGCAAGGTCGGCCCCATCGACGACGAGGGCCGCTTCACCGGCCATAGCGTCAAGGGCCTCAAGTTCGAGCGCCGCTGGACCACGCCGGGCATCCACCCCTACGACGAGATCACCTGGGACCTGCGCTCGCGCAGAGATCAAGAACGAGTCGGGCAAGACGGTCTTCGAGCAGACGGACATCGAGGTCCCCAACTTCTGGAGCCAGCTCGCGACCAACGTCGTGGTCAGCAAGTACTTCCGCGGCCACATCGGCACGCCGGGTCGGGAAAGAAGCGTCAAGCAGCTGATCGACCGCGTGGTCAACTCGATCGCCGGGTGGGCCTCGACCCAGCACTACTTCGCCACGGACGAGGACCTGGCCACCTTCAAGGCTGAGCTGACGCACCTGCTCGTCCACCAGAAGATGAGCTTCAACTCGCCTGTCTGGTTCAACGTCGGCGTCGAAGAGCGTCCGCAGTGCAGCGCCTGCTTCATCAACTCCGTCCAGGACAACATGGCCTCGATCATGGACCTCGCCAAGACAGAGGCCATGCTCTTCAAGTTCGGCAGTGGCGCGGGCGTGAACCTCTCCCCCATCCGTGGCAGCAAGGAGCGCCTGAGCAAGGGCGGCATCGCCAGCGGCCCTGTCTGCTTCATGAAGGGCTTCGACGCCTTCGCGGGCGTGGTCAAGTCGGGCGGCACCACCCGCCGCGCGGCCAAGATGGTCATCCTCGACGCCGATCATCCGGACATCGAGGAGTTCATCGAGTCCAAGGCGAACGAAGAGAAGAAGGCCTGGGCGCTCATCGAGCAGGGCTACGACGCGAGCTTCACCGGCGAGGCGTATGGGTCGGTCTTCTTCCAGAACGCCAACCACTCGGTCCGCGTGACGGACGAGTTCATGAACGCCGTCCAGAACGACGCGGACTGGACAGACCAAGGCCGTCCTCGACGGCACACCGGTCGGGACCTTCAAGGCGCGCGACCTCTTCGCCAAGATGGCAGACGCAGCGTGGATCTGCGGCGACCCGGGCATCCAGTACGACACCACCATCAACGACTGGAACCCGGTCGTCGAATTCAGATCGCCAGTACGCGACCAACCCGTGCAGCGAGTTCAGCTTCCTGAACGACACGAGCTGCAACCTGCGCCAGCGTCAACCTCATGAAGTTCGTCCGCGACGACGGCGAGTTCGACGTCGATGCATACCGATTCGCCTGCCAGGTCACGATCACGGCGCAGGAGATCCTGGTCGACAACGCCGGCTATCCGACGCCCCAGATCGAGCTCAACTCACACCTGTTCCGACCGCTCGGGCTGGGCTACGCCAACCTCGGCGCCCTGCTCATGAGCCGTGGCCTGGCCTACGACTCGAGCGACGGCCAGGCGTACGCCGCCGCCCTGACGGCGATCATGACCGGCGAGGCTTACGCCCAGTCGGCCAAGGTCGCACGCGATCACGGCGGCCCGTTCAAGGAATACAAGAAGAACGAGCAGCCGTTCCTTCGCGTAATCAAGAAGCACCGAGACGCCGCGTATGCGATTCCCGCGTCGCATGCGCCGGCGGAATTGATCGACGCGGCACGGTCATCCTGGGACTCCGCACTCGAGCTGGGCACGCAGCACGGGTACCGGAACGCCCAGGTGACCGTGCTCGCGCCGACCGGCACGATCGCGTTCATGATGGATTGCGACACGACCGGGGTCGAGCCGGACATCGCGCTGATCAAGTACAAGAAGCTGGTCGGCGAGGGCTTCCTCAAGATCGTCAACAAGACGGTTCCGGCCGCGCTCAAGAAGCTGGGCTACTCCCCCACCCAGGTGGAAGAGATCGTCCACTACATCAACGAGCGCGAGACGATCGAGGGCGCGCCGCACCTCAAGGCAGAGCACCTGTCCGTCTTCGACTGCGCCTTCAAGCCGGTCAACGGCGAGCGCTCGATCCACTACATGGGCCACGTCCGGATGATGGGCGCGATCCAGCCCTTCCTGAGTGGTGCGATCAGCAAGACTGTCAACATGCCCGAGGCGGCGACGCCGGCTGAAATCGCGGACGTCTACCTGGAGGGCTGGAAGCTCGGCCTCAAGGCGATCGCGATCTATCGGGACAACTCGAAGCGCTCGCAGCCGCTGATCGACGGGCAAGAAGAAGGACAAGGAAGCAGAGTTGGCGCCGGCCGCCGTGGCGGCCGTGGAGCCCGCCGGCGAGCCGAAGCCGTATCGGCGCCGCTTGCCGGACGAGCGTCGGGCGGTCACGCACAAGTTCCAGGTGGCGGGACACGAGGGCTACATCACCGTCGGGCCTGTATCCGGACGGTCAGCCGGGCGAGATCTTCCTGCAGCATGGCCAAGGAAGGCAGCACGGTCAGCGGCCTGATGGACTCGCTGGCGACGATGACCTCGATCTCGCTCCAGTACGGCGTGCCGCTGCGCGACCTGGTCAACAAGTTCAGCCACATGCGCTTCGAGCCGGCCGGCTTCACGGGCAACTCGGAGATCCCGATCGCCAAGTCGATCGTGGACTACGTCTTCCGCTGGATGGGCAGCCGTTTCCTGGCCAAGGACGAGCGCGACGCGCTGGGCATCATCAATCGGGATGACGCTGTCGTCGCCGAGCCGCCCGTATCCGCGGGAGGCTTTGGCGCCGGTTTGAGTTTTGCAACGCCCGCCACGTCGGCAGCTACAGACACGAGCGCGGAGAAGGCGCACAATTCAGCCACCGGGGAGGCCGGTGAGCCCAATCCGCCGAACGCGGAAGCCGCTCTTCCTCCTCAGGCCGATGCATCCGACGGCACCGACCTCCCCGTCCTCTCCAACGGCCACTCGGCGAACGGCCATGCCGCGAATGGCCACGCCAACGGGAAGGACCAGGCAGCACTGCCGATCAAGCCGCTCGACCTCGGCGGCGGCCCGAAGGTGGCCTTCTCGGTCTCGGCCGACTCACCCTCGTGCGCCGACTGCGGCAGCATCATGGTGAGGAACGGCAGCTGCTACAAGTGCCTCAACTGCGGCTCCACCTCCGGCTGCAGCTAATCAAGCGCGGCCTCGCCAAAAATGCAAACCGTCCAAGTCGACCCAAAGCAGCTCGACTTACCAACCGAGAGAGTCGCGGCGACTGAGGTTGCTTACTCGACTCGACGATGAATTGGAGGAGGCGCAGCTGGCCTGAGCGCGGCGTCGGGGGCGATGCCCAAGCCGCAAACAGGCTCAGCCACTCTTCCTCGACGGAACGACTGGACGCACAATGTCTCTCCGTGGATGACTGGCTCCTTCTGTACGGATAGCTGCTCAGCATCCGAAACAGACGACGGAGGAATGCGTTGCCGGTACCAGGATTTCAGGATTTGATGCTGCCGATGCTGAAGTTGACGTCGGATGGCGCCGACCACAGGATTGCCGACGTCGTACAAGCACTGTCGAACGACTTCCAGTTAACGGAGGCCGATCGGGACGAACGCCTCTCGTCTGGCCAACAGGTCATCTATAACCGCACTCACTGGGCCGCCACCTACCTCGTCAAGGCCGGCTTGCTGGTGCGAGCGGTTCGCGGGAGTGTGCGAATTACACCTCGCGGGCTCGAGATCCTTGGTCTACAGCCTGACCGCGTCGACATCAAGCTTCTTAGCCAGTTCCCAGAATTTGAGTCGTTCCGAGCCAAGGCAGCGGTCGCGCCGGAGCCCGTGGCCGGTCCAGTATCAGACCAGGATCCCGAGGAGCTGCTGGACACGACCTACACGGCTTTGCGGCGGACAGTGGAGGCGGATCTGCTCGACCATGTTCTTGCCAGCAGCCCGGCATTCTTTGAGCAACTCGTTCTCGAACTGTTGCTTGCCATGGGTTATGGAGGCGCGCAAGCTGCGGAGGCCGCGCGACATGTTGGTCGCTCTGGTGACGACGGCATCGACGGGGTAATCGATGAGGACAAGCTCGGGCTGGATGCCGTGTATATCCAAGCCAAGCGATGGGCTCCGGATCACCCTGTACGACGACCAGATCTTCAGGGCTTCACCGGCAGCCTCGAGGGTCAGCGAGCGACCAAGGGCGTTTTCATCACTACCTCCCGCTTCACTCCTGATGCGAAGGAGTACATCCAGCGAATCGCTCGACGTGTGGTGTTGATCGACGGTCAATTGCTTGCCCGCCTAATGTACGACCACGGCATCGGGGTCCGAGCGCATCGCACGTATGAAGTGCGTCGCGTCGATTCCTCCTACTTCGAAGGGGAGGCATAGAAAACCTCAGACGAGTGGCTCGTGACGGCGCGCTCGCCCATCGCGCACGCCGCCGCCGTTTCCCGCATGCGGGCGCGCCCGACCGACTCGGATTCTCGCCGGGCTACCGACGGCTGTGCCCGGAGAACGCATGCCCGCATCGCTAGGGCTCGTCCGTCATCCACTGGACGAGTTGATAGACAACGCCGTTTGGATCGCTGACTTGGAAGTACCGCTCACCCCACGGTTCGGTCTCGATCGGCGTCTTGATCTCGGCGCCGGCGTTCTGGAGCCTGGCGTACTCGGCGTCGACGTCATCGACCACAAACACCACCAGCAGCCCATCAGCATGACCGCGCACGTGGGCCGGCTTGAATGTCCCCAGCCCGGTCCGCAGGAAGATCAGGTTGAAGCCGCTGTCCGCCCGAGACAGCGAGACAAACCCTTCGCTCGACATGTCTTCGCTGAAACCCAGGACGTCGCGCGCGAACTGAGCCGACGCAATCTCGTCGGCGACGTTGAGCGAAATGGCGGAGGCAGTGATCTTCACCGTCGACCTACTTCCACCAACCGAGAATAAGTCGCACCCGTACACGCCTGACAATGGCTGGATGAGACACCAGCTCGACACGGCCATCGACGGGTTCACGCGGCTCCAGCTGGATGACCGGCTGCTGGCAACCCTGACCGGGCTCGGCTACGAGGAGCCCACGCCCATTCAGCGCGAAGCGATCCCGCCCCTCATCGCGGGTCAGGACGTGCTCGCCGAGGCGCCGACCGGCACCGGCAAGACGGCCGCGTTCGCGCTGCCCCTCCTCCACCGCCTCGTGGCGAAGCACGAGGACACCAGGAAGACCAGATCGGACGGCCGGATCTGCGCGCTGGTGCTGGTGCCAACCCGCGAGCTCGCTATGCAGGTCTCCGAGGCGATCCACCGCTACGCGGGCCAGATGTCCATCCGAGTACTGCCCGTTTACGGCGGCCAGTCGATCGGCCTGCAACTGCGTGCCCTGGAACGCGGAGTGGACGTGGTCGTGGCTACGCCCGGCCGCGCCGTTGACCACGTCAAGCGCGGCTCCATCAAGCTCGATGGCGTCGACACCGTCATCCTCGATGAGGCCGACGAGATGCTCGACATGGGCTTTGCCGAAGACCTCGAAACGCTGCTGTCGGCGACGCCGGCCACGCGCCAGACGGCGCTGTTCTCGGCCACGATCTCCGGTCCGATCGCCAAGATCGCGCAGCGCCACCTGCGCGACCCGAAGCGCGTCCAGATCCACGCCGAGCGCGCCACCACAGACGGCGTGGCGCGCGTGCGCCAGGTCGCGTACGTCGTCCGGCGGGCCGACAAGCTGGCCGCCCTGGGTCGGATCCTCGATGTCGAGGACCCCTCGTCCGCGCTCGTCTTCGCCCGCACCCGCGTGGAGGTCGAGGAGCTGGCGCAGCAGCTGACCGGTCGCGGACACGACGCTGCCGCGTTGCACGGCGGGATGGACCAGCAGCAGCGCGACCGCGTCATGAACAGGTTCCGCGATGGCGACCTGGACGTCCTCGTCGCCACTGACGTGGCCGCGCGCGGGCTGGACATCGAGCACGTGTCGCACGTCGTCAACTACGACGTGCCGTCGGACCCGGACGCCTATGTCCATCGCATCGGTCGGACCGGTCGGGCGGGCCGCGAGGGAGCGGCGATCACGCTCGTCGAGCCCCGCGAAAGCCGGCTCCTGAAAAACATCGAGCGCACGGTCAAGACCCGACTCGAGCTCGCGCAGGTCCCAACGACGGCCGATCTTCGCGAACGCCGGCTCGACCTGCTGCGCGCCAACCTGCGCGAGACGATCCTCGAGGACGGCCTCGAGCGGTTCCGCGGAGTCGTCGAGCCACTGGCGTCCGAGTTCGACGTGGTCGACGTGGCGCTCGCCGCGGTCAGCCTGGCCGACAGGGCGTCCGGACGCGACGGCCACGATGAAGCCGAGATCGCGCCGGCCAGCCTCGCTCAACCGCCGGAGCGCCCCACGCGGGGAGCCTCGCGCAAGCAGGGGCCGGGCTCCGGCCCTGGTCCGGGGGGCGGGAGACCGACGCGTCGAACGCCCAAGGGCAACGACGGCCCATGGACGAAGCTCTACATCGGCGGCGGCCGTCGGCTGGGAATGCGGCCGGGCGATCTGGTCGGCGCCATCACCGGCGAAGCAGGCGTTCCACCCTCCGCGATCGGTGCCATTCAGGTCACCGACAACTTCTCGCTCGTGGAGGTCGCCGAGTCGGAGGCGCAAGGCATTCAGCGCGCCCTCAGCTCCGCCAAGATCCGGGGTCGTCGCCTCGAGGTCCGCCGCGACCGCGAGCGCTGAACTGCGGGTACTACTCGGCGGTGGTCAGGTTGACGACCGTAGTCATCTCCGCGCCGGCGGCCGCGGCCGCCTCGGCGATCAGGGTGGTCGGCTCGTCGACCTGGACCGTGCGGCCCGGCGCCGTGGTGGTGTTGAAGGACAGCGCCCACAGGAAGATCGGGACCGGTGCCAGTGTCGTCGCACCGCCGCATGTGACCGGAACGCCGTCCAGCTGGCCGCCTGAGACAGGGTCCACCCGCAGGTTGGCAGTCGGCGGCTCCGAATCCGCGTCCGGGCGGACCGTGATGCGGATCGGTAGGGACTTCGACACGTTCACCGTGCACCCGGGCAGCCCGACGGTCCCGTCGAACACGGCGTCTGTCTCGACCATGTACGAACCGTCGTCCTGGGCGACCAGTTCCTGCTCGGCGACGGTGATCTCGAACGAGTTGGCCGAGTCGATGCCCATTTGGCCGTCCATCGAGATCCGGTAGCCCTCGCCCACGGTGTAGATCACGCGGCGTTTGCCGATGCCACGGTTGGAGACCTGTTCGAGATCGATCGTGCCCACGTCGTCCCTGTTCGGCCCCGCCACGAAGTTGAAGGTCGGCGGGTACGGCACCGGCTCGCCCACGGGATCGAGCGACTCGGTACCGCTGAACGTGGCGGTGATCGGCTTCTCAATGGCGCCCGGCTGGAACCTGCCCTCCGAGGTGACGCTGAGCTCGATCTCCTCGTTCGGCTTGACCGTGTCCGTGTCGCGGCTCGGCGTCAGCTCGATGCACTTGCCCGAGCGCCAGAAGGTCTCCGCCTCCTTGCCGATCTGCGACAGCAGCAGCTGCGCCATGGCCGAAGACACGAACATGCTGCCCGCGCTGCGCTCCGAGCCCGAGCCCTCCGCCGAGGCGCTGGTGGGAATGCCTACCGTGGTGGATGCGCCCGGGGTCAGGACGATGGGGACGGTCTGCGCCGCGTTCCAGTCGTGATCCGTGCCGAACGCGTCCGCCGCGAGATCGAGCGTGGCCTCGATTCGTAGCAGGTGAGCGTCGTCGCCGTTGACGATCTGGAATGGCGCGTCCACTGCCCTGCTCGCACCCGATCGAGCATTGGCTGCGCCACTGACGTCGTTCATCTCGTGGCGCGTCTCGAAGGTGTACGTGCCCTCCGCGACGCCGCTCTCGTCGGGACACGCCTCGACCTCAAACCGGCCGTCAGTCGTGCTGGTGTAGAGCGCCACGAACGAGCCCGAGGCGGCATCGAAGATGCTGTCGGTCGCGGACATCGTTACCTCGGCCGTTACCCTGCCGCCGCCAGCCTGAACGGTCCAGGTCATGCTCAAGTCCACCACCTGGCGCAGGCCGTTGGCCGTGCTCTCGCGGTGATCCTGGCGCGGAACGCTGCCACTGATCCCCTCGTCGGCGCGCTGGATGATGCCAGTCGCCATCTGGAGAATGGCCGAGGCGGTGAACCCAGTCTGGGTGAAGACGTTGAGATCAATGGCACCGACCAAGAGCGGGCCACTGCCTCCGGGCGCGCCGTGGACTGCGGCAATCATTGCGGCGAGCTCGCCGGTGTCGACAAGCTCGGCCAGCTCCTCGAGCGAGGGCTGGGCGAACTCCGACGCGATCGCGTCAAGATCGGCGAAGGCTGCCTCACCGCTCTCGCCGATGAGCGCCGCCATTTCCGCGTCGGTCCGGAGCTCGCTGGTCAGGTCCAACTCCCGCTGGGCCGCAGCGCCCGGATCATCGGTCTCGTCGAAGTCGACGGCCGCGATCTCTTCCGTGCCCGTGCCGGGCGTCGGCGACTGCGGCACGGGAGTCGCGGCCGTGGCGTCCGTGCCGGCGGGAGTGGCCGCAGGAGTGCCGGCGGGCGGCGCCGCGGATCCGCACGCGGTTATCAGCACCAGCGCGCACACGATGCTCCCGAACCCACACAGGCCCCGGCTTCGCATGCGCGCATTGTGCCCCACGAATCCCGAACTGAGAGAACATCACAGCGATGCCCGATCTCCGCCAGAGCGAACGCGCCAAGCTGCCCGACAGTGCCTTTGCCTACATCGATGCCGAGGGCAAGCGCAGGCTGCCGATAAATGACGAAGGACACGTCCGCAACGCCCTTTCGCGCTTCAACCGCGTCGTGTTCGACGACGACGAGTCGCGCGACCTGGCCAGGACCAAGCTGCTGAAGGCGGCCAAGCGCTACGGCATCGTGCCGATCGGGTTCATCGACGGCCAGATCCGCCCCAAGCTGCCGACTGGCCAGCTGACCCTCCTATTCGCCGACATCGAGGACTCCAGCGGCCACCTGGCCGAGCTCGGCGACCGCTATGGGTCGGCCCTCAATACGGTCCGACGCATCGAGCGCGCCGCCACCCGGGGCGGAGATGGTTTCGAGGTGGATGCGCGAGCGGACGAGTTCTTCGCTGTATTCCGGTCCGCGTCGGCGGCGATCGAGGCCGCGCTCGCCATCCAGCACGCGATGGCGGCACGCGACTGGGCGGATGGCCGCGCGCTGCGCGTGCGAATCGGCCTCCACACCGGCCGGCCCACGCTCACGTCCTCCGGCTACCAGGGCATCAGCGTCAACACCGCTTCGCGTCTGTGCGCCTGTGGCCATGGTGGCCAGATCCTGCTGTCAGCTGCCGTCGGCGGCGCCCTGAAACAGCCGACCACTTACCAGATGCGTCACCTCGGCGCGGTCCGCCTGCGCGGCATTCCGGACGAGCACCACGTCTACCAGCTGCTCGCTCCGGACCTCGAGGCCACGTTCCCGCCGCTACGCTCGAGCTGACGCGAGCCGGCTCAGACCCTTAAGAGGGCTCCTCCGGACGGTCCGGCCAGGTGGCGATGCAGACCTTGTTGCCGGCGCGGTCGGCGAGGATCCAGGTCACCGGCGCGCCGGAGTCGTCGACGATGCGGCCGCCCGCCGCGAGCGCGGACGCAAGTCGGTTCTCTGCCTCCTCTCGCGCAACGGAAACATCAACGTGCATCGCGTGGCGCAACGGCTTGGCAGGGTCGAGATCCTGCATCCACACGGTCGACCCATGTCCGAGCGGGTCGATGCCGTTGTCGGGCGCCCACTCCAGATAGCCCAGCACGGCTCGCCAGAAGCCCACGTCCAGGTCGTCCGGCTTGGCCGACACCGCCAGTTGGACTTCCTGCACGGCCGACCGATCGGCAACTGCCCCGTGCGCCGCAGCCACGGCCGAGACCTCGCGGGCCAGCTCCGCGTAGCTGCCGCTCAGGTTCCACATGTCGCGCGTCAGGCGCACTGACAGGTTCGTGCCGCTGACGGTCAGGACGGCGTTGGTCGCGTCAAGCCCGGGGACTTTCGCGATCACGGACGCAAGCGCCGCCGCCTCCGCGAACGACTTGGTCCTGAAAACTGCCGCAGCACCTCCGTGTAGCACGACCCAATCGGCCACTCCCTCCGAAAGCAGAAACTCGAGACGTCCTTCAGCACTCATGTCTCCAGTATCTCGCCCAGGTCAGTGGCGGTTCGCTACCTGGGCCGAGCAGTCCGAGCAGACCTCGGTGAGCGTCGCGACATCGGGGCGCTCATCCGTGTTGGGGTAGTTGCGCCCGCAGAACGTGCGATGCCCGACCAGGACCCCGTCGCTCCAGCGTTCGGCGAAGCAGATGTGCCAGATGTTCTCGTGGGCACCACGCAAGCCAAACGGCGGCTCGGGGCGCGTGTCTTCAGCCACGCAAGGATGCTACGCCCGCCGATCGTACGGACACTAGAGCTCGGTGCGCCGCGATCGGCGACGCGCTACGCCGCGGGCCAGCGCTGGAGGATGATCTCTGCGTCCAGGGGATCCATGCGATAGCCGTGCGCATCGGCGTCCCACGTGACCAGGTCTCGCCGCGCGACGCGACGCATGACCTTGTTGGGTCCCGCGACGATCCCGGCAAAGGCCGTACCCGTCCGTTTGCCGTAGCGAGCGGCGAGGTCAGCGTTGAGGGCCAGGGCCGACCCATGGAGGGACAGTTCGGCGACCTCGCGCAGCAGCCGCCTGCTATCAGAGCCCCGAATGGAGTTGAGCGCCTCACCGAGTTGGCGACGGTGAAGTTCGGCCTGATCCGCCACGTCGACGACGGAGCCGCCCGCCACCTGCTCAGGGCCCATCACCCAGCGCCACGCCAGGGCGAGCAGTTGCTCCTCTGTATCCGCCTCAAACTCGATCCTAGGCACTTGATCGACCTCGTAACCACTCGTACTTACCTGTCGCGTATATTACACGGCCTGTGTCATGTGTTAGACTTCGTTCATCGACTGCTAGGCAGCGAACCGCTTGATCCTTTGGCCCATCGAAAGACGGCGAGCCACGGGCGAACCCGCTTCGTGTCGAATACGCCTCCATCAATGACCAGGGAGAAGCAACATGCGATACGCGCGACTTGCCACCTACGACATCACCAAGGGCACCTTTCCCGAGCTGACGAGCATTGCGGAGCAGGGCATCCTGCCGATGCTTGCCAAGGAGCCCGGTTTCGTGAACTACGGACTGGTCGACGTCGGCAACAACAAGGTTGTCTCGGTCTCAATCTGGGAGACCCGTGAGGAGGCCCACAAGGCTTCCACCACGGCCGCCGGCTGGGTCAAGGACAACGCCGCCGACCGAATTCACCTCGTTACCACCTACGTTGGTGACCTGGCCCTCTTCCACGGCGTCCCCGTCGCCGCCTAACCGACACCTCATTGGCCTGATGCGCGGTAGGTAGACCCCAGTCCTCCCGCCGCGCAAACGAGCCACTTCAGCCGCTCCGGCGTCGCCGGGGCGGCTTTTGCGTGTCTGGCCCGCCGTAGCGAGTCCGCCCGCCTTCGAAACATGTCAATGTCAATATCTCTTGACACGATGTCGGCGTTGGCTTACATTCGTCATGTCAAGGATTGTTTACATGAGGGTCCGTCGCATGTCGTTCGAAGAGAAGAACACCTGGGTCTATGGCCTGTCCGCCCTGATCGGCGGCCTCGCCTATTTCGTGGTCGTCGGTCTTCAGGTCGGGAGCACGCCCGTCGGGGAGATCGACTACGTGGGGCCGATGATCGTGGCGATCGTCGTGGCGATCGTGGGATCGATCGTCGCCATCGTCGCCATCTCCATCGCGGCACCGAGTGAGGCAGACAAGCGGGACGAGCGCGACCGTCAGGTCAACGCCCGGGGCGATCAGGTCGGTTTCTACGTGATGAGCAGCCTCGCCATCGTGCCGCTCGGCCTGGCGTTCGCCGAGGCGGAGCCCTTCTGGATCGCCAACACCCTCTATGGGGCCTTCGTGCTGACTGCGGTCGTGTCATCGCTGGTAAAGATCGCCGCCTATCGGCGCGGCTTCTAGCGATGGTTCGACCGACCAGGGTCACCAACGACATTCGCCGGCTCCGCTTCGACAACGCGGAGATGACCCAGGCTGAGCTGGCCGACAAGGTCGGCGTGACCCGCCAGACCATCATCGCCATCGAGCAGGGCCGCTACTCGCCCACGCTCGAGATGGCCTTCCAGATTGCGCGCGCGTTCGGCGTCCCCTTGGAACGCGTCTTCACCTACCCCGACAAGGAGTAATCCCGATGACCACACCCGCCGAGACAACCGCAACGCCACGATCTCCACGCCTGCCACCACGCTGGGTGATTCGGTCGTTCTGGATGGTGCACCGTGCCCTGTATCGACTCAGCGGCGGTCGCCGCGGGCTGTCGCTGGCGAAACCCAACCACTGGGGGACGATGCGGCTGACGACCATCGGCCGTCGCACTGGCAAGGTCCGGTCGGTCATGCTCGGCTACTACGAGGACGGCCCAAGGCTCATCACCCTGGCCATGAACGGCTGGGCGGAGCCCGATCCTGCCTGGTGGCTGAACCTGCAGGCCCAACCCGAGGCGACGGTAACCCTGAAGAACGGCACTCGCGACGTTGTGGCTCGCGCCGCTACAGGTGACGAGCGAGACCGCCTCTGGGCGCGGTGGTACGAATTCGGCGATGACGTCGATGGCTACGCGACGCGCCGATCGAAGGAGACCGCGGTAGTAGTCCTAGAAGGACGCGCCGACACGCACTGAGCCCGTTGTCAAGTGGACTTGACACCCGCAGCGCCCCAAATCACAATGTCAAGTGAACTTGACTCCACGCTGCGGAAAGGGACGAGCTCATGCAGGCACACAACGAAACGGAGGCCTATCGAGAGTCGAACAGGGCAGCGGCTCGGTTCGTAGTCTGGACAGTCGCATGGCTGGTGACCTTGGCCGTGGCGAGGTTCGGCCCCGAAGTGCTGTGGGATCCCCAGCAGACGCTGGCAAGCTGGCTCGCAGTCGGTGTCAACTTCGTCGCGGGCATCGGCTGGATCGTCGCCTTCACCGGTCTCCTCCGAGCCATGGACGAGCTGCAGCGCAAGATCGTGCAGGACGCGTTGGCGGTCACTCTCGGGATTGGTTGGGTCCTTGGATTCGCGTATGTCGTCGCGGACAACGCCGGCCTGGTTGCTTCCGACATCAATCTCGCCGTGTTTCCCGCGCTCCTGGGCGTCATCTACCTGCTTGCCTTTGCGGTCGGCAAGTTCAGGTACCGATGAAGAACCGCATCCCCGAGCTCCGAGCCGAACGTGCCTGGACCCAGGCCGACCTCGCTCTGCGCATCAGCGTGTCGCGCCAGACGATCAACGCGATCGAGACCGGGAAGTTCGACCCGAGCCTTCCCGTGGCCTTCCGCATCGCCAAGTTGTTCAACCTGTCGATCGAAGAGGTTTTCCTCCACGATCAGTGAGGCGTGGTCGAATCCGAACGGGTGTTCGAGCGCCGTGCTATGCTGCGCTCTCACCTCGAATTCGTAGGGCGCCCCGGTCTGCGCCCCGGTAACTTCCGTTCGATCTCGACCCACCAACCAAGCCCTGACCGGGCCCCGCACAAGCGGGAGGGCCTCGTCAGGAGCTATTCCTCGTGTCTTTCGATCAACTTGGGCTCACGCCCGAGCTTCTCCGCGCGGTCGCGCAGCAGGGCTACACAGAGCCCACGCCCGTCCAGCGCGAAGCCATCCCCCATGTACTGCAGGGCCGCGACCTGCTCGCGGGCGCCCAGACGGGCACCGGCAAGACGGCCGCCTTCGTGCTGCCTCATCCTCCAGAACCTCAACAAGACGCGTCGCGAAGGCAAGCGCCGACCGATCCGCGTGCTCGTCCTCACTCCCACCCGTGAGCTCGCGCTCCAGGTCGAGGAGAGCGTCCGCACTTACGGCGCCCAGCGCCCCGTGCAGAGCACGACGCATCTACGGTGGCGTCGGCTTCGACCAGCAGGTCCGCAGACTGCGCAGCGGTCCCGAGATCGTTGTCGCAACGCCTGGTCGTCTGCTCGACCACGTCAACCAGCGCACCATCAACCTCAACACCGTCGAGGTCCTGGTGCTCGACGAGGCTGATCGGATGCTCGACATGGGCTTCATCCATGACATCCGCAAGATCCTCGAGCTGCTGCCGACGAACCGCCAGAACCTGCTCTTCAGCGCCACCTTCTCTGCTGGAGATCCGGCGGCTTGCCGCGGACTTCCTGAAGGACCCCGCCTTCGTTCAGGTCACGCCAAAGAACACCGCCGCGGAGCTGGTCCGCCAGATCGTCATGCCGGTCGACAAGGCCCGGAAGCGCGCGCTCCTGAGCCAGCTCGTCAAGTCGGGCCGCATCTACCAGGCGCTCGTCTTCACGCGCACCAAGCACGGCGCCGACCGGCTCGCCCAGCAGCTGGAGCTCGACGGCATCACTGCCGCGGCCATCCACGGCAACAAGAGCCAGCCCCAGCGCGTGCGCGCGCTCAATCAGTTCAAGCAGAACAAGGTCGCGGTCCTCGTTGCGACCGACATCGCGGCGCGCGGCCTGGACATCGAGTCCCTCCCCCACGTCGTCAACTACGAGCTGCCCATGGTCGCGTCCGACTACGTGCACCGCATTGGGCGCACCGGCAGGGCAGGCACCGACGGCGACGCCATCTCGCTGGTGTGCGTCGACGAGCGACCGCTCCTGGCCGAGATCGAGCAGCTGCTCGGCCATCGCATCGAGGTGGAGGACGTCCCCGGCTTCGCCCCGGATCCGACCATCCGCCCCCAGCCCGTTCAGACCCGCGTCAACCGCGGGCCACGACCCCAGAACCAGCACCGCGCCGCACGCGTCGCTCCATCGCCTCGCACCAACTGGGAGCAGCCGCGCTCTGAAAGGCCCCAGCAGCGCTGGGATCGCCGATCGCAGGGCCAGCCATCGCGTCCGGCGCCTCATGCCCGTCCGGGTCAGCCGTCGCGTCCTGCGGCCCAAGGCTCAATCGGCCGCCCCATGTCCCTCCCCGGAGAACGCCTCTCCCGCTCCTGATTGCCGGCGGCGAGGCGGGTATTGACATACTTACTTAGTACTCACTAAGATCGCCACATGAGCGCAACTGCCGTCAGGCTCACCGCAGACGAACGTCGTGAAGAGGCGATTGCGGCGGCCGCGCGCGAGTTCGCAACGAACGGGTACGCGGGCACTTCAACCCAGGCCGTGGCCGAACGAGTCGGCGTGTCGCAGCCATACCTGTTCCAGCTCTTCGGTACCAAGAAGGAGCTATTCCTCGCCGTCGTACGTGACTGTTACCGACGCGTGGCTGTGGCATTCGAGGCCTCCGTCGCGTCCGAGGAGGCGAAGACGGGCGAGTCGTGCGACGTCCTCGAGGCGATGGGAAACGCCTACATCGACATGCTCACCGACCGCAACATGCTGCGGCTGCAGCTCCAGGCGTACGCAGCTTGTGCGGATCCGGACATCCAGGTCGTCGTCCAGGACGAGTGGACCAAGCTGTATGACTCAGTCGCCGCCGCGTCGGGAGCGACGGACGAGGAGCTGCACAACTGGTTCGCCGAAGGGATGCTGCTGACCGTCGCTGCGGCTATCGGCGATATGGACTCACCGATCGTCCAGAAGCTGGCACGAGGTGCCCGTTCCAAGCGCTGATCGTTCCGACCCCTTTTTTTGAGCCGCGTACTTAGTGACTGATAAGTTAAGGAGGAGATCCACATGACTCGACCGCACGCCAGCGCCGCATGGACTTTCGCGATCACTTCGATCGCGTTGTTCATGGTCGCCCTGGACAACCTCGTCGTAACTACAGCACTGCCGGTCATTCGTGCGGAGCTGGGCTCGTCGATCGAGGAGCTCCAGTGGATGGTCAACGCCTACACGCTGACCTTCGCCGTCCTGCTGATGACCGGCGCCGCGCTGGGCGACCGATTCGGTCGCCGGCGGATGTTCGCTATCGGCCTGTGGATCTTCACCATCGGCTCGGTCGCCGCAGCGCTTGCGCCGGATAGCACCACGCTCATCCTCGCCCGCGCAGTCCAGGGACTCGGTGGCGCGATCGTTACTCCGCTCTCGCTCACGATCCTGTCCGCGGCTGTCTCGCCCGAGCGTCGGCCACTTGCGCTCGGCGCATGGGGAGGCATTGCCGGCCTGGCGATCGCGATCGGCCCGGTGGTCGGCGGCGCCATCGCTCAGGGCGTCAACTGGCATTGGATCTTCTGGATAAACGTGCCGATCGGCATCATTGCCGCGATTTTGGCCGTCAGGCGCCTGGATGAGACGTTCGGCCCCGAAGGACGTCTCGACGTCGTCGGCCTGGGTTTCGTCAGCGTCGGGCTGCTCGGCCTTGTCTGGTCGGTCATCAATGGCAACGAGCGTGGCTGGGCCGACCCGTTGATCCTTGCCGGCTTCATCGTCGGCGCGCTGATGCTGATCGCCTTCGCCGTCTGGGAGCGTCGGACGGCTTCGCCCATGCTCCCGCCGCACCTGTTCCGCAGCCGCGGCTTCAATGCCGCCAACGGCGTCTCGCTGTTGATGTACTTCGGTATGTTCGGCTCGATCTTCCTGCTCTCGCAGTTCTTCCAGGTCGTGCAGGGAATGAACCCCCTGGAAGCAGGACTGCGCGTGTTGCCCTGGACTGCAATGCCGATCGTCGTGGCACCCATCGCCGGTGCTCTGAGTGGCCGAATTGGCGGTCGGCCGATCGTCGTCGGCGGCCTGGCCCTGATGTCTGCGGGGCTAGGCTGGCTGGCAGCGATCTCCGCCGTCGATGCGCCCTACTCCGCCTTCATCCTGCCCTTCATCGTGAGTGGCATAGGAATGGGCATGTTCTTCGCCCCGATCGCCAATATCGTCCTGTCGGCCGTCCGGCTTGACGAGGAGGGCAAGGCGTCGGGCGCGAACAACGCGATCCGCGAAGTCGGGGGCGTCTTCGGAGTTGCCGTGCTCGCGGCAGTCTTCACGGCCAACGGCTCGTATCAGAGCCCGCAGTCGTACGTCGATGGGCTGATTCCGGCAGTCTGGGTGGGTGCCGTGGTTGTTGCTATCGCGGCTGTCGTCGGCCTGGCCATTCCGGGCCGTGCCGCCGCTCGCGCGACCGACGAGGTCGAGCCGGATCAGATGCCCCTTTCGGCAATGGCGTCTACCGATTAGCGGCTGGCCGATTCGTTTCCGTCGAGGCCGGCCACGAGATATTTGCCAGCGATCCTGACCGGGTCGTCGAGGAGATCCAACTCCTGCTCGACGCTGCCGCTCCCTAGGGGACTGGCGGAAAGCCGCTCTCCATCAGGCCCTGCACCAACCCGCCCGAAAGCGCCCCGATACCGAACTGGATCAAGAGCAGGAACGCTACGAGCCCGACCAGCAGGAGCACGATCTGACTGACGAAGGAGTCGTCTTCGCCCCTATTCGGTTCATCCATGCGAGCGACGCTAACCCGCCGACTCGGGGCCTTCGATAGCCAAATCGTCCTCGAAGGGACTAAGGGTCAGGTCGGGAGGTAGGCGCGGTTACTGCCAGGTGACGGTGATGCGCTCCGACTGGGCCTGGGAGTTGCTGCCGTCGGTGTTCGAGATGCGCGCCTGGTAGGCCGCGGTGGTGTCCTGGCGCCGACCACCAACGCTGCACGTCCGACCGCTATTGCACGTCACATGGATGAATCCGTTGTCGGGATTGAAGATCTGGATTGCGAAGCCCGAGCCGGCCACGTTCCTGTTGGCGGTCGCAGTGATGTTGACGCGTTCGCCGTTCGGAGCCGTCGGCCGGCTTGACGCGATTCCGACGCTCCAATCGGCCGGAGCCGTGGAACCCGACCAGGTGACGCTGACTGCGTCGGAGCGGGCCTGGACGTTGCTGCCGTCCGGCGCAGAGACCCGAGCCCGATAGCGCGCCGTCACGTTCTGCCGCCGGCCGCCGATGGTGCACGTGGTCCCAGATGCGCACTGGCGGTGAACGAAACCGGTGTCGGGATTGAAGATCTGGATCACATACCCGCTGCCGGTCACGCTCTCGCTGGTTGTCACGGTGAACGTCACGAGCTCGCCGTTGTCCGCCTCGGTGTCGCTCGCGGCCAGGGAGACGCGCCATGCTGTTGGAGGCGGCGGGGGCGCCGTTGGCGTCGGCACCGGCGTCGGAGCGGGAGTCGGGACCGGTGTGGGCGTCGGAGTTGGCGCCAGCGTCGGCTGCAACGTGGCCGTCGGGGGGACGGTTGCGATTGGCGTGGGAGTGACGGCGGGCGTCGGGAACGCAGTCGGGGCCGGCGAAGGCGAATCGGTGGGCACCAGGGCAGGGCTCGCAGTCGGGGATGGCAGAGCCCCGACGAACAGCGTTGACTCCGGCGCACCTCCTCCGACCACGCCACCGGAGAAGACGAACGCGATCGCCCCGAGCACGAGAACGCCCAGCGCCAGGAGCATTGCTGCAGCAATCCCAGCGAGTCTGGAGTCGTCCTCCTGCCTCTGGCGCTGGCGGGCCAGCCGACGTGGTTGATTGACAACGACAGGCGCTTGACTGACGCCGGGAAGAAGCGCTGGAACAGTGGCCGTGGCCGCAGTGGCTGCGGCGGCACTCGGGATGGTTGTCAGCGGCACGGTCGGTGCCTGTGAGCCCAGGATCGTCGCCGCGGCAACTGTCTGTGGCGTGCCCCAGATCTCCGCCGTAGATTCGCCGCGCCCGAGCTCGTCGGACAGCTGTGCGAGGGTGGCTGCTCGAGCGACGAGCGGATAGAGGCCAGGAACCACCGACTGGCGAAGTGTCGCGAGGGCATTCGCGTCTTCCGCCACTGAAACGGGGGCGATGCCCGGACGGCGAACGTGGATCCGGCCGTCCTGATGCACGACGAGATTCGCCGGGGACAGATCGAGCGCCAGCCCGGCACTCGCGGCGGCAGCGATGATCCGTCGAATGCGCTCGACAGCGGTCGCCAATCCCGGTCCGTCCAAGCGAACAGCTTGATCTGGCGCAGGCTGCTCATAGCGCGTCACCCAGAAGATCCACCCTGGCGGCGTCGCGGACCCGAGCGACTGCTCCGGGCGGAGCAGAAGTCGATTCGTCTCGACGAGCGTTTCTGCGCCGTGCGCGACGAGGCGCGGGTTCTCGGCGAGCGCGAGTCGAAGACGCTCGCCAGTCGACTGATCGCCGAAGAAGAGCTCAAGAGTTGCCACCTTGCCGCTCTGCCGATTGCGCACGAACCATGCCCACGGCGTCGCGGGATGCGGTGCCTCGATCGCCCACAGACCGAAGGTCGGCAACAGGTCGCTCGTTTCGAGCGGTGTCAGCTCGCTGCGAATGTCGGCGAGACGCACCGCGACGGCGTGGGGATCGGGAGGTCGGCGCGCATGATCCTTGTGCAGCAGGTCACCGATGAGCGCGGTCAGCGCGGGTGGCGTGTCGGCGGGCAGCGCATCCAGGTCGGGCGCAGCCTCCACGTGTGCTCGGAATACCGCGGCATAGCTGCCGGTGAATGGCGGGTGGCCGGTGAGCGACTCGTACAGCACGCAGCCCAGCGCGTACAGGTCCGACCCAGTCGTGACGCTGCCTTCCCAGACCTCTGGTGCCGCGTAGGCGAAGGACACGAGCATCGAGCCGGGAACCGATCCACCGCTGTAGCCGGTCACCCGCGCGACATTGAAGTCGGCCAGCTTGATTGCCCCATCGCTGCCGAGCAGCACGTTCGATGGCTTGACGTCGCCGTGGATTACGCCTGCTTCAGCGGCGGCCGCCAGGGCGTTGCTGATGGCGATCCCGACCTCGAGCGTCCGCTCGATCGATAGCCGGCCGGCCCGCGCTATCTCCCGACCCAGAATCTCCCGCGTCGAGGTACTCCATGAGGACGTGGGGCTCAGGCTCCGTGCCCCCGCCGAGCACCTCGACGACGTTGGGATGCCCGCGCAAGGCATGAGCAGCGAGCAACTCGATCTCGGCGCGGACTTTCTCCGCATCGTTCGAGGCAAGTGAGCCCACGAAGCGCTTGACCGCGAGGACGCGACCGGTGGAGAAGTCAGTCGCGCGCCAGACCTCGGCAAGACCGCCCGTTCCCAGGCGCTCCTCGAGGTGGTAGCGGCCGTATCGGCCACCCGGCACGAGTTCAACGGCGATCGGAGATTCCCCCAGACAGGACGGATTACCGTCCGAACTGTCTCGCCAATCGTTTTGCTGCTGCCACCCTGCGTCCTACCGACTACGGCACAACTTCGTAGCAGTCATCGGCTCCTGGGCGGGATTTGTGGGGAAGGCGGGCTTGGGGCTCGGTCAGTTGCCAGGAGCGCGGTAGGTGGTGCGGCGGCTGATGATGTCGTCGACGTCGGCTGCTGTGAAGAGCTCGGCGGTGGTTACACGTACCGCGCCACTCGCGCCAACGGCAAGCGAAACGGCGGCAGCAGCGTGCGAATCGGGCATGGTCGCGGTTAGGTAGAAGTCGTCTTTGCCCAAGGCCCAATAGATCGAGTCCAATGTGCCGCCGACACTTTCGACCAGGGCTTTTACCGCCTTCTCGCGGCCCGATCCACCGTCCTTGAGGAGGCCAGTAGCGCCTTCCGCGGTATAGCTGCCGTGGAACATGTACTTGGACATGAGTCTCCCTCTGTCGCGGCCCGGGATGACGGTCTGGCTTGTCGCGGCTACGTAACGTTACTCCGCCCTTGGCCAGGAATCAGAAAGCCGCCCGCATTGCTGCGGGCGGCTTTCGTGAAGAGCGCGTCAGCGCTTAGGCGGCGTGAACTCGGTTCGCGCGCGGGCCCTTGTCGCTCTGCTCGATCTCGAACTCGACCTTCTCGCCGCCGTTGAGGCGGTCGAAGTCGAGCGTGGAGTCGAGTGAGTTGCGGTGAAAGAAGTATTCCTTCGTGTCGTCCGCAGTGATGAAGCCGAAGCCGCGATCAGCGACTACCTTCTTGATGGTTCCGGTGGCCACAGTGACCCTCCAAGTCTTCTCGAAAAACGAAATCTACGCACGATCCGTCGAGAAGAGCTCGATCACACGGTCCACCGCACAGTACGGCGAGCACCCATGATACGCCAAGCGTCAAATCAGGTCGATTTGGCCCTAGTTGCGCTCCGGGATCCGCTCGTACTGACGGCGTGCCCACAGGAACCCGACCACGCTCAGGATGACGCCCCAGGCGACGGCGATGATCCCGCTGTTGCCGAAATCGGTGCCGGTCAGCAGGCCACGAACCGTGTCGATCATCGGCGTGAACGGCTGAATATCGGCGAACGCCTGGAGCGGTCCGGGCATCGACTCGGTGGGCACGAAGCCACTGCCGATGAGCGGCAGAAGCACCAGGATCATCGGCATGTTGCTGGCGGTCTCGACGCTATTGGCCTGTAGGCCCATCGCGACGGACAGCCATGTGACCGCGATGGCGGCCACGACGATCAGCCCGAACGCAGCCAGAAGCTCCAGCGGGCCTGCGTTGGTGCGGTAACCGATCAACACCGCGACGAACATCACGATGGCAACGGCCAGCAGCGCCTGGATGACGCTGCCAACGACATGCCCGCCAAGGACCGAGCTGCGCGCGATGGCCATCGTCCGGAAGCGGGCGATGATGCCCTCCTGCATGTCCATGGCCACTGAGATGGCCGTGCCCTGCGACGCTGAGGCGACGGTCAGCAGCAGGATTCCGGGAACGACATACGGCAGGTAGTCACCGCCGCCGCCGCCGATCCCCGGCAAACCTGCGCCGAGCGTGCCGCCGAGCACGTAGACGAAGAGCAGCAGCAGCACGACCGGAATGCCCGCGATGAAGAACGTCAGCGACGGGTAGCGCCGCATCCGACGCAGGCTGCGCCGCAGCATCGTGTTCGTGTCGGTCAGGACGTAGGCGGTCATCGGGAGGCTCCTTCAATCGAATCGGGCTTGCCCGTCAGGGACAGGAAGACGTCGTCCAGGTCGGGCGTCTCCACTGAGAGCGTGTCGACCTCGATGGCGCGGCTGGATAGCTGATCGAGGACGCCGCGCAGAGCCGCCACGCCCGTGTCGCCCGGCACCTCGAGCGCGAGCGACTCGTCGTCGCGAACAGCGCCGTCGAACACGCTCGCTGCCTTGTCGAGCTCGGTCGCGTCGGCGAACTGCAGCCGGATGTGCCCGCCCGGCACCAGCCGCTTGAGCTGAGCGGGCGTGCCTTCGGCAACGATCCGGCCCCGGTCTAGCACCGCGACCCAATCCGCGAGCCGATCGACCTCCTCGAGATATTGGGTCGTCAGGAAGATGGTCACGCCACGGCCGACGAGCTCGCGGATGATGTCCCACATCGTGCGTCGGCTGCGCGGGTCAAGGCCCGTCGTCGGCTCGTCGAGGAAGATGATCTGCGGCTCATCGACGAGGGTCATTGCCAGGTCGAGCCGGCGGCGCATGCCGCCCGAATAGGTCTGGACCGGCTTGTTGGCGGCGTCGACCAGGTCGAAGCGCTCGAGCAGCTCGGTGACGCGCCGCGCGCCGTTGGTGCGGCCGAGGTGGCGCAGGTCGGCCATGAGGCGCAGGTTCTCCGCACCCGTGAACTGGTTGTCCACGGCCGAGACCTGGCCGGTCAGACCGATCGACTTACGAACGCCGTTCGGGTCGCGAGCGAGGTCGCTGCCGGCGATGACCACTTCGCCCGCGTCAGGCGCGAGCAGCGTCGAGAGGATATGGATGGTCGTTGTCTTGCCCGCGCCATTCGGGCCGAGCAGCGCGAACACAGTGCCGCGCCGGACCTCGAGGTCGATGCCGTCGAGCACGACCTGCTTGCCAAAGGACTTGCGCAGGCCCTTGACGCTGATGACGGGTTCGCGGACGCCTTCCGTTGCACGGGCATTTTCCGGTCCGCGGGCACGTTCAACCGGCCCGCTGGTGGCTGTTTCCATGGGATCTCCTTGGTTTGGCTAGATATCCAGGTCTTCGATGGCGGGCCGATTCGCCATGCCGGCGACCATCTCGTAGAGCTGCGGCGGGATCTTTTCCTGAAGCAGGTCGATCGTGTCGAAGACCTCTGCCGTGGCCTCGTTCATCGTCATGCCGTAGCTGACGTCACCAAGGCCCAGGAAGCCGCGCCAGCCGGCCGGCTTGCCCTCGCTGTTGAAGGTCCGCTGCTCCGCTGATTTTTCGGTGTAGAGGACGAACCTGCCCGTCCGGGAGCGATAGACGTTGTAGCTGACGTAGCGGCCGCCGGTCGAGTCGTACCACTGCCCGAGCAGGACGCCGACGAAGCGGACCTTGTGGCCGGAGCCCACGCCAACGCGCAGGATGATCTCCTCGAAGCCCTCCTTGCGGCCCTCCTCGACCTCGACATACCGCCGCAGGGCGGTTGAGATCGCCGACGACAGGTTTCCGCCGGCGATGTCCTGTGCTCGCTGGTAGAGCTTGGCGTCGCCATCGGAGACATAAATGGTCTTGTTCGGCATTGGCGCTCCGCGTTGCTGGGTGTCCGTATACGTAGCACTATACGTGTACGTGTCAAGCGCCGCTCAGCCTCTTGGCTCCTCTTCTTGAGGGCTAGGCAAATAGCCGACTATTCAGTCGGACTTGGGTAACTGGCCAGTCGGGCGGACCAGGGCAACGCGGGAAGTCCGTCGGATCAAGGCAACGGGGACAGTCAGTCGAGTCAACGCAACGAGGGAGTCAGTCGGGATTGACTGACTAGTCGGATATTTGACTGGGCTGCGGGGAACAGCCGGCGCCGGCCTTCACTCCGGCGGGAACGAACATCGCGCGAGTGACGTCAAAGCGCCGTGAGACATTTCGTGCTGATCGTGCTGGTCGCCGTGGCGGCGCTTGGTGCCTGCTCGGGACAAGCATCGACCCCGGCCCCTGAGGGAGCGCTGATGGCGGTCCAGACTCGTGGCGGGATGTGCCCTGAAGGCGCCTGCGAAACGACCATCTATGTGGAGCGCGACGGCCTGATTCACCAGGCGGCCAAATTGCCCAATCAGCTCGGCCTGGTCCCGGCCACCGCACTGACGGAGCTCGAGCAGCAGATCGCCGCGACCGACTTCGACGAGGTGCGCAGCCATCCCTTCACCGGCAACTGCCCTACTGCCTTCGACGGCCAGGAGGTCGTCTTCGAGTTCGCGACGACCCAGGGCGTCGAGCGGATCGAGTCGTGTCAGGTCGCGATCGACTACGCATCGCCGCTTTTCAGCGCCGTCGTCAATGCTGTCGGGCAGTACGTGGGCCTCCAGACGGACCTGCCCATGCCGGTGCCGGATGATCCGGATCGTCCGGCGGCCCCCTCGAACTAGGCCCGGGCGGCCATGTAGCGAGCTCGGTCTGCGGGACTCAGCTTCTCGATCGCGTAGCGGAGCATGACGCGCGGCATCGTCGCCGCGTGCGCGTCAAGAAATGCAGCGTGACGCACCGGCTCCTTCTTGCCGACCTCGCGCAGCATCCAGCCGACTGCCTTGTGGACCGAATCGTCCTTGTCGTTCACGAGAATGTCGGCGATAGCCAATGAGTCATCGACATGACCGCGGCGGATGAAGGCGAACGTGCTCAGAATCGCCGTCCGGCGCTCCATCGGCCGGTCCGAGCGCGCCAACAGGTAGAGGTCGTCGCGCGGCCTGTCGACGAGGTACTCGCCCACGACCCAGATCGCGCTGCGGTCGACGAGGTCCCATGTGTCAATCAGGTCGTGGCGGCGCTTGTAGAGCTCGTACAGCTCCCGCCGCCGATCCGCGCTGGTCTTCTTGCTGCGCGCCTGCCAGTCCATGACGCTCACGGCGCCCACACGATCCTCATGTCGCCGACTCTCGAGCAGACGCTCGATCTCCACGAGCTCCATGTCCATGAGCTCCTTGGCCAGGGCAAAGATCTTGCCCATGCCCAGGTTCCCATCCGGCGATCGCAGCTCGTCGAGCCGCGCCCGGAATTCGTCAGCTGTCGCCACGGCCACCGATCACCGGCTGGGCCTCGCCTCGAACAGCTAGTACGCGCCGCGGCGCAGCATCTGGGCGAAGACGATTTCCTTGTGGATCGGATCAGGCCCTTCGACGATCGAGACGTGTCGCGCGTCGCGCATCAGCTTGTCCGCGACCGTCTGGCCGGTGTAGCCGATGCTGCCGAGCATGAGCACCGCGTCGGACGTCACGCGCATCACCATCTGGCCGGCGTAGAGCTTGGCCAGGCTGGCCTCCTTGGAGTGGTCAAGCCCCGCGTCGGCCTTCTTGGCCGACAGCGCGACGAGCGAGCGCGCCGCGGCGATCTCCATCTCCATCTCGGCGATGCGGAAGCGGTAGTCCTGCATCTTCGTCAGCTTGTCGCCGTAGACGCGCCGGTGAAGGCCGAAGTCGAGCACGGTGTCCCGGGCCCGGCGCGCGATTCCCACGGCCATGGCTCCGATGCCCGTCCGTGACTGGGCGAGATGCTCGTTGAACATCCAAAGCCCGCGTCCCTCGTTGCCCAGGCGGCGGTCGGCCGCGACCTGGACGTCAGTCAGCTCGACTGGCGAGATATCGATCGCGCGCATTCCCAGCGTCTCCCAGCGCTCGCCCAGGGCGACGCCGTCCGCGTCCATCGGCACGAGGAACCAGCTCAGGCCGTCAGTGGCGCCGGGCGAAGTCCGTGCCACGACGATGGTCTGGTGCGCCTGGCGCAGGTTGGAGCTGTACTCCTTGCGGCCGTTGAGGATGTAGCCGTCGTCGTTCGCCTCGGCCTTGACCGCGAGCGCTCCGAAGTCGCTGCCGGCGGCACGTTCGGAGGCCGCGAAGGCAGTCACCAGATGACCGGCGTTCATCCGCGCCACCAGCTCGTCCTTCGTCGCACCGCTCACGTACCCGAGCACGATGCGGTTGAAGAACACGGGCAGCATCAGGTGGCTCGCGTACGCCGGATCGACATAGCCGAACTCCTCGGCCAGGATGGCGCCGCTGGTGACCAAGCCGCGCACGTTGGCATCGGGGTCGTACCAGGCCTTGCCAAAACCAGCGTCATGGAACGCCGCGCCGACCTCCGGCAGGATCCGACGCTCGCGCTCGCTTACCTCGGAGACGGGGAGGATGTGACTTTTGCCGAACTCGCGCGCGGAATTACGCAGCGCCAGCTGGTCCGGCGTCAGCTCGAACTCAAACATGCGCCGCGCAGTCTACGTGGCGACCGACCGTCGCGACAAAGCCGAAGGCAGCCGCTACGCCAGTGACTCCGGCACAAGCGTGTCGTGATCGTGGCCGCGCTCCTCACGCACGCGCAGGCCAACCTTGACGGCAACCGTCCCGGCGGTTATCAGCCCGACGACCAGGATGGGCATTGGCGCAAAGGCCGCGGCCAGCACCAGCACGATGGCCGCCGGCACTATCGCCCAGTGGAAGCGTGACGCGATGCCGCGGACATAGATGAGCCACAGCCCCAACAGGTAGAGCGCCAGCGGCACGGCGACGGCGAGGCCGGCGAAGACCCAGCCCACATGAGCGTGGCCCGTCGCCTCCTCGATCGAAACCACCAGCCCGGCGCCGACCGCGGCCACCGAGCCAAAGATCAGCAGGTGCAGGTAGTTCCAGATCTGGGCTGCCGCGAGCGAGTCGAGGAGGTGCTCCTCAGGTCGATCGAAGTAGATCCACCACATCGAGAACAGGATCAGCAGACCGCCGACGATGACGCCGACCAGGTCGGGCGTTATCTGCTCACCGAGCACCGACTGGATGGCCAGCGACCCTGCGAGCACGGACTCGCCGAGCACGATGATCATGAACAGGCCATAGCGCTCGGTCAGGTGCTCGTTGTGGAAGCCGAGCCGGGCGCTGCGCTGGGCCCACGTGGGCACGAGCAGCTCTAGCGGGACGAGCACTGCAAACGCGACGAGCCACAGGTCGGGCACGAAGAGCATGGCGATCCAGCCGATCTGGATGATGGCGATGCCAATCGCATAGCGCCGGATTGTCTGGGCGCGGGCAGGTTCGGCATGTGTGACCCTGACGAGCTGCGCGACCAGTCCGAGGCGCATGGTGACGTAGCCGGTCACGGCGAGCGTGAACACGTGCTCGTCGAAGGCCTGGGGCACGCCCGCGGCGAGGATCAGGGCGCCGACCATGATCACGAACGTACCGACCCTGAAGAACACGTCGTCGTTGTCGTAGGCCGACGCGAACCAGGTGTAGTACGCCCACGCCCACCAGACCGCGAAGAAGACAATGACGTAGCTCACGATGGTCTGGAGGCCGAAGCCATCGATCAGCGCGTGGTGCAGGCGCTCGGCGGCGAGCGCGATGGCGACGACCGATACGAGATCGAAGAAGAGCTCGAGCGGCGTGGACGCCCTCCCCTGTTCGTGGGGATCGCGGCCGGTCATCGGCATCAGCAGCCGCGGATGGAACGCTCCTTTGAGCGTTTGCTGGCTCACGTCACCAATCTAGCCGCGGCTGCAACGGACTCGTCACTTCGTGCCCGGCTGGCTGCACAACGAGGTGTAGGCCCGCGCCCACATCGTGGATCGGACCTTTCAAGCAGGAGGATGATCATGGTCGAAGAGCGAGCCAACCTCGATTACGGACGGGATGACAATTCGAGCGACGACGCGATTGGCGGAAGCTACGGAACGGCGAGCGACGCATCACTCATGACCGAAGGGGTCGGCGGCCTGCCAGACGTAGACGACGACGAGCGGGCGACGGTAAGCGACGTCGACGGCGACAACGTGGACGCCGAGCGCCCGATCAACGAGGAGGCCGACACACTCGGCGCTCCTTGATCAGCGCTTGAGGTCGATCGCGACACGATGGTCGGGTTGGCCATCCTTGGCCAGCATCGAGAACTCCGTGGCGCGGGCGCGATAGACGCGCATCAGCCCGGGCGCTGAAACGTCGCCAAGTCCGGGCTTCCAACCTGTCTGCGTCGCGGACCGCGCAACGTAGACATTGAGTCCTGACGTCAGGTCAGGTTCCCGAAGCTCCGCCGCCGTGGCGCGCATGTAGACGCCCTGTCCGCTGCCCGGCTTGACACTCGAGTCGAACACCACCAGGCCGACCTCTGGACGTGACGCGATGTTGCGCGAGTGGCGAGCCTCGTGAGAAGAAACCCAGAAAAACTCGCGATAGTCGCGCTGCGCAAACCAGACCGGCGTCGGCCATGGAGTGCCGCCTTCATCGGCCGTGGCCAACACGACATACGAGCTCGAGTCAAGAATGTGCCTGGCCCAAGCGGCGGGGTCGGCCATCGAGAAATCGCTCATCGCCAACAAACTCTAGAGGGCGTTCATCCCCGCAGGTCAGGCGTCGAGCACCGTCAGGTCGAGCTGGGCGAGACGCACTGGATCGGCCAGGACGTAGATCTCGGCGATCCGCTCGTCCGTGAACTCGAAGGCAAGAACGGCGAATGGGCGAGCGCCGGCGAAAACGACGAGGCCGGCGTTGCCGTTGATGAGCGCCGGCCGGCCGCCGGCTGCGTGGCGCCGGAACAACAGGGCCGTCGACGCGGCCTCCTCGGCGCCCCGGACCTCGGTGAGCCCCGCGGCTCGCTCTCGGCCGAAGTCGTTGCGCACGATGACATCCGGATCGAGTGTCGCGATCAGGGCCTTCAGGTCGCCCGCACGCGCGGCAACCACGAAAGCATCGACCACCTTGCGCTGGCGTTCGCGGTCCAGCGTTGGTGATACTGGCGCGGCGCGATGCACTCTTCGTCGAGCGCGACTGGCCAGCTGGCGGGTCGCCTCAGGGGTCCGACTGACGATCGGCGCGATCTGATCGAAGGGGATGCCAAAGACGTCGTGCAGCACGAACGCCAGGCGCTCGGGTGGCGTGAGCGTATCCAGAACGACCATCAGCGCCAGGCCGAGCGAATCGGCCACGAGCGCCACCTGTTCGGGATCCGGGCCGGCGGCAGCGCTGATCACGGGCTCGGGCATTCGGAAGCCCATGTTGTCCTCGCGCCGTGCCTTGCGCGTGCGCAACTCATCCAGGCATAGACGGGCGACGACCGTCGTCAGCCAGCCGCCGAGGTTTTCGATGCGGCTGGCGTCCGAGCGCCGCAGCCGGAGCCATGCATCCTGGACCACGTCGTCCGCTCCGGATAGCGACCCCAGCATGCGGTAGGCAACCGCGCGCAGGTGAGGTCGCTCCTGTTCGAATCTCTGCGCCAGCTCGTTCTCGGTCACGTTCCCTCTCCTGCTTCCGTCAACCGATTGACGAAAGCCGCTCACCGAATCGTGACAAGGAGTGTCGAACGATGACCAACGCAACCGCGTCCCGGCCGCCCGCCCGAGTGCCTGGCTACATTCGCTTCCCGGGCCCGATTGTCAACCGGCTACTGCGCTACGGCCTGCCCATCGGCCCGAACGCGTTGTTGACGGTGCGTGGCCGCAAGTCCGGCGAGCCTCGTCACCTGGCACTCGCGGTGATGCAGCTCGAGCACAGGCGGTGGGTGATCGGCACCTTTGGCGACGTGAACTGGTGTAGGAACATGCGCGCCAATCCGGAGGTCGATTTCGAGCGAAGCGGCATCCGAGAGCAGATCACAGCGCGCGAGCTGCCGGCGGCCGAGGCGGAGGTCTTCTTCCGCGACCTACTGCCCCAGGCGATCTCACGAATGCGACCCTTCTCGCGCTTGATGGCGCGATTGTTCGTTCGCTTCGCGGCTGGCGAGATTCAAACCGATCCCGCGCTGGCGGCCACGCGACGGCCGGTCTTCGAGCTGCTGCCCACGCCCTAGAGCCGGCGCAGCTTGTCCGGGTTGGCGACGAGGTACAGGCGATCTACGTGATCGCCCTTGATCTCGAGCACCAAAGCGGCAGCGACTGATCCATCCGCGTTGGTGACAACCACGGCCGGCTGTCCGTTCAGGACAGCCGGCGCGGCAGCTTGGCCTTCCTCGACTCGGCCGGCGACCGCGAGCAGGAATCGCGCGACGTTGGGCGCGCCGGTTACCGGGAGGAGCGGCGCTCGCGTTTTCCCGCCGCTATCGGCGACGAGCGTTACGCCCGGGGATAGCACAGCGAGCAGAGCATCCACGTCCCCGGTCGAGCTCGCGTGGAAGAAGCGCTCGACCACTGCTTGTTGGGCAGGCTCGTCCACCTCGAAGCGCGGCCTTCGCTCGCGGACCTGCCGTCTCGCCCGCGACCCAAGCTGACGCGCGGCGCCCTCGGTCTTGTCGAGCATTCGCCCGATGTCCGCGAACGAGAAGCCAAAAGCGTCGTGGAGGACGAAAACGGCACGCTCCAGGGGCGACAGGCTCTCCAGCACGAGCATCAGTCCCATCGACACGGACTCGGCGAGCTGCGATCGCTCGGCGGGGTCTGTGGCGGGGTCGGCGGCAGTGAGGATCGGCTCGGGCAGCCACTCACCGACGTAGGTCTCGCGCGTCGCCTGGCGACGCCGCAGCCGATCCATCGCCAGTCGGGTCGTGATGGTGACCAGGTATGCCCGCGAGTCGAGCACGTCGGCGCGGTCGGCTCGAGACCAGCGCAGCCAAGCGTCCTGCACTACATCCTCCGCGTCGCTCATCGTGCCGAGCACGCGGTAGGCGACGCCGACAAGGAGCGATCTGTGCTCAACGAACGCATCCGTGACTGCCTGCGTCAAGTCAGAGCTACCTCGAAGTGGACCGTCCGATAGCCCTTGACACGATGGGCAGTGCGAACCAGCCAGCCCTGGAATAGGCGATGCTTCTGGTCGATCAACCGGCCAACTCGCTCGTTGGCTTCGCCGGCGAGCATGCGCGCCTCACCCACGAGGATCTGGGCGCCGGTGGGGTTGCCTCGGGCGTCGCATGGCTGAAGTGTCACGCGCGCATCATTTCCCAGGCGCTTGAACTTGCCGCTTTGCGCGTACGTGCGAAAACAGATTCGGTCGCCATCGACGACGACATTGACCGGCGTCGGCACGGGCGTGCCGTCGCGTCGATACGTCGTGAGTCGGGCAGCCCACGCGTCGCTGAAGGTAGAGAGTGCCTGATCGGCCGAGACATCCATGCGGATCCCCTTTTTGTGGATTCGCTCCTGGACGCAACGGCGCCGGAAAACGTGACATCCCGGGGTCAGAGGAGCTGGTCGGCCGCCGTTTCGAGGTGGGGCATCCACACCGGACACGTCTTGGTGATCACGACGGCGAGCAGGCCGACCACCAGGCCGAGCTCGGCGCCCACGATCAGCTCTTCGATCAGCGCGGTCAGACCCGCCGCGGCGATGCTGCCGACGCCGGGCACTCCGAGTACCTCGCAGATCTCTGCTGCGTTGGTCGGCACCGCTGGCAGCTCGATCTGGTTTTCGTCGAGTAGGCGCTGGAGGTCGGCGGGCAGCTCCGGCGGGTCGGCCGTAACTCGGTCGACCTCGGCCAAAGCATCATCGACAAGCTGGTCGATCGCTGCAGTGTCGAAGCTCGGCAGCTCAACCTGCGGTAGGTCGAACGTGGGCAGATCGAAGGTCGGCAGCGGCGGCGCACCGACGCCGCTGCACGAAACGGTCAGCAGGGCCGCCAGGATGAGTGTGACCAGCCGCATGGGCTGGCAGGTTAGCCCGAAGCGGTCAGGTCAGCCCGCGGCCGAAGGCTCGCCCTCTGGCGCCGGCTCGCCGGTGTAGAACGCGGTGGTCGCCGCGATGTTCTGTGCAACCAGCTCCGCAGATGCGCCGGCGGCCCGGTTGGCTTCGCCCCAAGCCTCGCTGCTGCGCTGGTAGAACTCGCGTCCCTCTTCGGTCATCGGCCACGCCTCGCGATCCTCCGGGGCGATCTCGCCACCCTGGAGGTGCAGCGAGAGGCCGAGAACACCGCCGTCCCAACCCACGCCCACGGCGCCGGGTCCGAACTGGTCCCACATCTCATCCGGGACGACGGCGGTGTGCACCATCTCGAAGATCGTCTGACTCTCGCCGGCCGGACTCAGCTTGAGCTCAACCTCCGACACGTCGGCCGGATTGCCGGTGTCCATGTACACCCATGTGACCACCAGGCGGTTCGGCCGCTCGCACGAGCGGATCTCGCCGCCGGCGTTGCCCTCGAACTGGTAGCGGCCGCCGAGGCGGAAGTCACCACTGATGGGCAGGAACCATCGGCCGATCCGAGCGGGGTTCGTCAGCGCGTCCCAGACGTCTTCGATCGGCGCGTCGTAGGTTCGCCGAAGGCTCACGGCCTTGCCCTCGCCGGCCGCAATGTTGCCGGTTCCGACCTCGCGCTGAATGGCTTCAATCTCGCGGACGACGTCGATCATCTGGTCTCTCCTGTTGTTGGTTCGTTGGCGGATCGGAGGCGGCGTTCACGCCGGCCACGTGCAAGCTCTGTCTCGAGCGCGTCCATGCGCTGCTCCCAGAAGCTGCGGAAGCCGCCGAGCCACTCGTCGACTTCCTGGAGCGGTGCCGGCGTGACGGTGTAGAGCCGCCTCGTGCCCTGGGGCCGAACGCTGGCGAAGCCACTGTCGCGCAACACGCGCAGGTGCTGCGAAACGGCCGGCTGCGAAATGCCGAATTCCTTCTGGACAACGGCAGCGATTGCGCCCGAGCTCAACTCGCCGTCGGCGAGCAGCTCGATGATCCGGCGCCGGACGGGATCACCGAGGACGTCGAACGCGTGCACACGGCGCAAGATAAATCATGGACTTATATAAGTAAAGACTTCAACTGTGGAGTTTGGGCGGCGGCGGGTAGGCTCGGACCGTGATCTCGATCGAAATGACGGCGAAAGGCGCTCGGAGTGGCAAGGATCGTCGGGTCACGCTGTATGCGGCCGAGGATGGCGACGCGCTGGTGATCATCGGATCCTGGGGCGGCCGTCCGCGACACCCCTCCTGGGTTCACAACCTGCGGGCCACTCCGCGCGCGACGGTGATGCGCGGCAAGAAGACTTTCGAGGTGTCCGCGCGAGAAGTCGACGGAAAGGAACGCGAGCGCCTGTGGCAGCTGCTGGTCGCCGGTTTCGCCTACTACGCGCGCTACCAGGAGAAGACTGATCGCCGGTTCGCGATATTCAGCCTCGAACCCGTCAAACCCGAGCCCGGATGACCGCAGGGCAGATACTGACCAACCGCCAGCGCAATCGCGCGCTGCTCGCTCGGCAGCATCTCCTGGCGCGCAGCGATGCGACCGTGGACGAGATGCTGACCCACCTGGTGGGCATGCAGGCCCAGGAGCCGCGCGATCCCTATACGGCGCTGTTCTCGCGCCTCGCTCACTTCGAGCCGGCAGACCTCGAGCAGCTTCTCATCGACCGGCACGCGGTCCGCCTGCCGGTCATGCGCACTACGCTCCACCTCGTCACAGCCGCGGATGCTCCCCTCCTCTGGTCTGTGTCACGGCCAGGGCTGGCTCGGGTGTTCCGGTCAACACAGTGGGGCAAGCACCTGGCGAGCACGAACGCGCCCGTCGAGCGGATCGTCGCGGCTGGGACGGAGCTGCTCGGCGCTGAGTCAATGGCCAGCGTCGAGCTGCGGGCCGGACTCGCAGAGCGATTCCCCGGCTACCAAGCCGAGGCGCTGGCCCAGGCCGTTCACTACCTGGCGCCGGTCGTACAAATCCCGCCGCGCGGGCTGTGGACCAAGACTGGCCGGCCGACTTGGACAACGATGCAGGCCTGGCTTGGCAGTTCGCCACCCGAGCTGACGGACGCCGACCTGGACTCAGTGGTGCTGCGCTACCTGGCTGCCTTCGGCCCGGCGAATGCGGCGGACATGACGACCTGGTCGGGCCGAACGGCCACGAAGGAGATCCTCGAGCGACTCCGGCCGCAACTCGTGGCTTTCACGGACCAGGACGGTCGCGAGATGTTCGATCTACACGATGCGCCGCGGCCGCCCGCCGATACACCGGCACCGCCGCGCTTCTTTCCGATCTATGACAACGTCGGGCTGTCACACCGCGACCGGCGCCACGTCATCCCGGCCGAGGCGGTCGGCCGACTGGATGGCTGGATCGGGACGTACACCGTCGATGGCTACCTGCGCGGCCAGTGGGACGTGGTCCGCGACGGCACCACGGCCACGATCGAAATCAGTGCCCTCACGCCACTTACGGAGGCGGAAACGGCCGACGTCGAGCCCGAAGCGCTCGCGCTGTTGCGGATACATGCGCCCGACGCCGAGATACACCGCGTGGTGTTCGGTCCGATCAGTCGCTGGAAGCGGCGCTCGCCTCTTGGAGGTCCTCCGGCGTCGGACCAGGGTTAGCTTCCCCACTGAAGCTTCGGGCACCCTACGGGACTGAGTCGAATTCCCCGGCCGCGGTCCAGGCGATGGCTGCTTCGCGCTGGTCGAGCGGGAAGTGCCTCACCTCACCGGGCGTCATCCAGCCAAAGATACCCAGCATGTCGGCGATCCACGTCACGTCCGTCACCACGGCCGTGCGTTTCCAGGAACCCATGTTTCCGGCGCCCATCTTGGCGTCCTCCCACAGGCCGGAACCGGACACGCCCTCGAAGTCGCGGATGACCAGCACGAGTCGCACCTCACCTGATCCGACGGTCCGTCGGATCAGCGGCAGCAACACGTCGCGATAGTCCTCGGCCTGCAGCTTGCCGGTCGCCTCGACGCCGATCACGCCGGCTGGCAGGCCGGTCAGCTCGGTCATCATGCGGCCAGCTCCAGCGGGACCCCGAACAGGGGAAAGAAGCGCTCCGTGTCGAGGAAGAAGGTGATGCCCTTGATCTCGCCGTCCGCGATCTCGAGTACCTGGATCGACCACGGCACGAGCGTCCCCGGCTCCGGACCTGGCTTGTACTGCGCGAAGCCGGGTGAGCCGTTGGCTCGGACCGGGATGAGGCGCGAGCCCATGCAGCCGATGCCCTTGCCCATGCACCAGGCGGCAGCATCGGCAGCCGTGTTGAGCCACAGATCGTAGGGCGGCATGTTCCACTTCACGTCGTCGGCGAGGAGTGCCGTCAGCGCGTCCATGTCGTAGCGCTCGAACGCGTCGACGTACCTCGCCAGCAGCTCCTGCGACGCGGGATCGTCCTGTACAACATCGTCGATGCGGGCCTCGTCGAGCGACAGCTGACGGGCCTCGAGCGTCTCGCGCGCCCGTTGCAGCGCGCTGTTGACCGACGGCACGGACGTCTCGAGCAGATCCGCGACTTCGGTCGCCTGCCAGCGCAGCACCTCGCGCAGGATGAGCACCGCGCGCTGGCGCGGCGGCAGGTTCTGGAGCGCGGCCATGAACGCCAGCCTGACCGATTCACGGGCAAGCGCCACCGTAGCCGGATCGCCCTCCTCGCCAACCACGAGGGCGTCGGGCACGGGCTCGATCCACAGGTTCTCCTCGAGCGGATCCGGCAGCGCCGAGTCGGCCGACTGAGCCGGGCGCAGGTCCATCGGCCGCACGCGGCGCTTGTCGGCGTCGATCATGTCGAGGCAGACGTTGGTCGCGATGCGGTACAGCCACGAACGCAGCGAGGAGCGGCCCTCGAACTTGTCCGCGGCGCGCCACGCGCGCAGCATCGTCTCCTGGACGGCGTCCTCTGCCTGGAACGTGCCACCGAGCATGCGGTAGCAGTAGGCGGTCAGCTCGCGCCGGTACGACTCGAGCTCGGCGGTCAGATCGGTGGTCGGCGAAGTCATCGCGTTCACTTTACCGACCTTCGCACAGCGATCAGCTCAACGAGCTCCGCGCCGACGTTGGCCAGGTTGCAGGCGCGAAGCCACTGTAGAGCGAGCATGTCGCCCCGATGGAACGAGCGGTGGCTGCCCTCCTCGCACTGGACATCGAGCTCACCGGACTTGACCACGACCAAAGCGCCGGTCCACTCCCCCGCGACGACGGGTCGTTCCTCGCCGGGTCCGATCTTCACGGCCCAGCATTCGAACGAGCCGTCGCCCTCCGCGGTCATGCCGCGGGCATGATGTTGAGATTCAGCCTGAAGACGTTGTCCGGGTCATACCTGGCCTTGACCTGAGCCAGCCGATCCAGAGTCGCGGGCGGGTAGGCCATGCGGAGTCCCGCTTCACCTTCGAGCTCGATGAAGTTGACATACCCCGCGTTGCGTCCCTGGTCGATGGCCGTCGTGAGGTCTACGACCCACTTCTCGCGCTGAGCGCGGTCGTCCTCGGCTTCATAGAAGGAGACGACCTGGGCCATGACCGGCGCGTCGCGGTGACCGAAGGCCGTAGCGTCGACCGGCACGCGGGCCATGGCGCCACCGAGAGCACGCAGCTGCACGGCGCGCAGTGGCGCATCCGAGCTCGTGAGCGCGTCGATGATCGTCTGCGCAGCCGGCTCGTCCACTTCGTTGATGTAGAGGTTGCGCGTGATCGCCAGCGGTCGGTAGTCGGGGTCCTCCGGGCCGTACATCTCGGAATACGGCATCGGCTTGACGATGTCCGCCAGTGGTGTTGCCAGGGCTCGGAAGGGTGCAAGGGCCCGCAGGCCGGCCTCCTCGTCGCCGGTCCAGCCGAGCATTGCAATGATCACGAGCGTGCCGTGGAATTCCTCGGGCACGAAGGGCATGGGCGGGCAGTTCATGACGTTGGCGATAGTCGACAGCTCCTCGGGCGCTTCGGCGGATAGCCGCATGAACCCGGCAACCGTGGCGGCGCTCGCGGGCAGGATGAGGATCCCCCCGACAAAAGAAGGCATCGGGTTGAGCCGGTAAAGGAAGCGCGTGGCGACGCCGAAGTTGCCACCTCCACCGCGGATCGCCCAGAACAGATCGTGATGGTTGTCCGCATCTACGCGCAGCAGCTCGCCATCCGCGGTCACGATGTCCGCGGCCAGCAGGTTGTCGATCGTCAGCCCGTACTTGCGCACCTGGTAGCCGATGCCGCCGCCGAGTGTGATGCCGCCGATGCCGACCGAGCCCGTGTCACCGAAGCCGATGACCAGGCCGTGCTCGGCGGCGGCGGTCACGACTTCCGCTGCCGTCAGGCCCGTCTCCGCCCAGGCTGTTCGCGCGACGGGATCGATCTCGAGCGCCTTCATCTCGCGCAGATCGAGCACGACGCCGGCCTCGCTCACGCTGCGGCCAAGCGCATCGTGGCCACCGCTCCTCACAGCGAGTTCGGCGCCGTGCTCGCGCGCTATCCGGATCACGTGTCGGACATCGTCCGCGTCGGCGACCCGCGCGATGGCCGCGGGTCGCCGATCAACGACGCCGGCCATGACCGTCCTGAGTTGGTCAAAGTCAGTGTCAGCAGCCGTGACGACACGGCCGTGCAGCGCAGCGCGCAGGTCGTTGATCAACGTCTTCGTGTCGTTCATACCCATTTAGACGGCGGTCCTCCCTTGAACTCATCGGTTCTCGCCTTACGCTACTGCGCATCATGGGCAGGCTCATCTACGCGCTGAACGTCTCGGTCGATGGTTTCATCGAAACACCCGACCACGGTCTCGAGTGGGCGACGATCGACGACGAGATCCATGCATGGTTCAACGACCGTTTCCGCAAGGTGTCGGCGTCGATCTACGGTCGCGGCCTGTACGAGACGATGGCCGCGTATTGGCCCCATGCCTCTGACGATCCCGCTGCCGGCCCGGTGGAACTCGTGTTCGCCGAGATCTGGAACGCGACGCCGATCTACGTCTTCTCCTCGACGCTCTCCGAGGTGGTTCCGAACGGCCGGCTGGTTCGCGACAACGTTGACGAGGGCTACGCGCGCGTGCGCGCGGAGGTCGAGGGCGACATCGAGATCGGCGGCGCGCACATTGCCGCGTCGTTCATGAAGCGTGGGCTGATCGATGTGTTCCAGATGATCGTTCACCCAGTCGCGCTCGGTGCCGGCACGCCCTACTTCCCCGGAGGCGAGCCACCCTTTGCGCTGCAGCTGACCGATATGCGCCGCTTCGGATCGGGCGTGGTCCTACTCGAGTACGTTCCAGCTGACGCGCATCGAGGCGGTCAGACCGGGTAGCGGCAGCGAGCTCGCCTCCGCTTCAACGGCCGCCCGCTCCTCCTCGGTCAGCGCGCGCCAGGTTTCGACGCTCAGCCTGTGCTGGTCGCGACGCCATACGCCTGCGATCTCGGGGCCGATCAATAGCGTGCCCGGCCACACGCGCGAGGTCCACAGCTCTGCGCGTCGGCGGACGTCAGGAACCATCAGCTCGCGATCGGCACCCCACATGAGGTAGTAGGCGTCACCGCTGGGCAGGAGCCGCACCGTCGTGGCAGGCTGCGCGGCCGCGCGCAACAGCATCTCGTCCGCGGCCAGGATGTGACGATCGCCAACAGGCGTCGCCACCACGGTGAGCTCCGGTGCGAGCGCATCGAAGGCACGCTGGGCTTCGCGGCCGCCTATACCCAGCCAGTCGGCGAAGGACTCTGCCGTGGATGGCCCAAAGACATGTAGGAATCGGCGTGCGGCCTCGAGGCGGGCCTCGAAGGGATCGATTTCCGGCGCAGGGACCATCCAGGCGAGTGGCCGTCGGGCACCCTCCCACCGAATGAGAACGCGTCCCGTGGGCGCCGCGTAGCGCAGGCTGTTCGGGTTGACGCCCATGTCGTTGCCGGCGAGCTCGAAGTTGAGACGCTGATCGCCGAAGAAGGCCTGCATCCGGTTGGCCGTATCGACCGCTCGCGTGCGGCCCTTCGGGTTGTCGGGCAATCGCGAAAGCGTGAAGAACGGGACGTCTTCACGAGCCACAACGAACGCGCTGTAGCGCGGTCCCCAGACCTGGACCAGCGCCTCGTCCTCCCAGGAGCTGGGCGTGACGCCCGCGACGCGGGCGTGAATGGACAGCAGAGCGGCGCGCGGCATGCTGTCCTGGAGTCCGACCAGAGCCGCGCGCCGCAACGCATCCGCGCTGTACGGCAGGCGCTCTTGGAGGCCGTTGACCTGCCGCCGGAACGAGAGGATTTGCTCCCGCGAAACCCGCTGGCCCGTCGATTTCGATAACATTGGTGTTATCTTAGCGGCATGACTTACGCGGCCGCTCGCCTTGTCCGCTATGCGCGGAAGCGCGCAGGAATGACGCAACGGCAGCTCGCGGCCGCCACAGGTGTGCCACAGCCCGCCATCGCGCGGATCGAGCGCGGCGCGGTCTCGCCACGTCTCGACACCGTCGAGCTGCTACTTGGCGGCGCCGGGCACGCGCTTGAGCTTATGCCGCGGGAAGGGGTGGGCGTCGACCGGACGCTCATCCGCGCAGCGCTCAGCCTCTCCCCTGCGGATCGGGTGTCGTTCGCAGCTTCTGCGGCGAACAATCTCCAGAGCTTCCGTCGCGAAGCGAGTCGTGGCCGATCACGCTGAGTTCCAGCCCGAGGCCGTCGTTCGGCTGCTCGGCCGGCATGGCGTTCGCTATGTCCTGATCGGTGGCATCGCTGCAGTGACGCACGGTTCGCCGCTGATCACCCAGGACATCGATCTCTGCTACGCCCGGGACGACGACAATCTCGCGCGGCTGGCCGCGGCGCTCGTCGAGGTACGGGCAACGCTGCGCGACGCGGATCCCGGCCTGCCCTTCCGGCTCGATGCAACGACGATCAAACGCGGGGATTCATTCACGTTTGCGACGGACCTCGGTCCGATCGACATTCTCGCCACGCCAGCCGGCACCAGCGGTTACGACGACCTCTCCAGGACCGCTGACGCCTACGAGCTTTTTGGGCAGCGAGTGCTCGTGGCTTCGATCGACGATCTCATTCGCATGAAGCGCGCCGCCGGCCGCACGAAGGATCTCCTCGCCGTTGAAGAGCTGAGCGCGCTGCGCGAGGAGACGGATCGTCGCGTTTAAGCGACCTTCAGGACCAGCTTGCGGCCTAGGGTGCGTCCAAGGCGGCGCGCTTCCCTATCGAGCTCCGAACGTGGGATGCGCCCCGTCTCCGCGAACCACGCGACGTCGATGCGGTCGCCCTCGAGTTGCCACGTGCCGCTGACCACGCCACCGAAGAGCACCACCGGGGCAATCCAACCGGCAGTCTTGCTGACCTCCGGCCGACGAGCCCTGGGGATCACCCGTTCGTCGTCCGTGCCCGGGCCGAGCACCCACTGATCGAAGCCGCCGACGAGGCGCACCGTTCTGGTCGGCTTTGCGGCGGCGAGTGCGTCGAGCTGGTCGGTCGGGATGTAGCTCTCGGTGCCGTCGACGTCGACCGCGCTCAATCGGTCGCCCAGATCGCCGATCCAGCGCAACAGGTCGCGCTTGGCGACCATGCCGCGCGACAGCCAGGCGGTGAAGTTGTTGAGGGTCGCCGGACCGTACGTGCCGAAGTAGTCGAGCAGCGCCTGCGGGCCGGCCTGGTCCGGCTCCGGCACCCCCGCCCAGTGCTTGCTCGCAACATGGGGTCGCATGAACGTCACGCGCTGCCCCTGCATGGGTCCGTGGACGAGATCGCCCTGCCACGCCAGGGGCTTGAGCAATGTCCCCCAGCCGGAGCGAAGCGCAGTGCCGAGGTGCTCGTAGCCGCGCCGAGCGCAGATTTCGGCGATCAGCTCCTCGCGCGTCAGCGCGCGATCGCCCAGGACCTCGCGGCTGATATCACGCAAGGCCTCGATCTGGGCCGGAGTGACGCCGAAGTAGCGCTGCCAAGCGCCGGACTCCCACGATCGGCGCATGGCAATAAGAGACAGATAGTTGCCCGCGTTCTCGGGCGTCAGCAGGTGCAGCGTTCCACGCATCGCCCACGTCTTGACGATCCTGCCCTTGGCGAGAGCTTCGGCAACGGCGCCGGCGATCGGCTTGCGCTGTCGAACTCTGACCGCCAGGTCGGCCGACGAAGCGACCTGCGCCTGCACCCCACACAGGCGGCGCACCACATCCTCGACCTTCTGATCGCCGATGGGCTCGAGCAGATGACGCTCGAGCCGCCAGGCAAGCACCTGACGCCAGGTGAATTTGGCCGTCACGCCGGTGCGGAGCTCGCTCGACTGGAGATCTGCTGGACCGCCCAGCCGTTGCCGTCCGGATCGCTGAAGAAGACGAAGCCGACGTTGTCGAGCGGATCGGGCGTCGCGACCGGGCTCTGGCCCAATACCTGGACGTCGCTGACCTCCACACCCCGCTCCACGAGCTGGCGATGAGCGGCCTTGATGTCCGGCACGACCAGCTGCAGACCCTGCAGAGAGCCGGGCGCCATGTCAGGAACGGCGCCCTTGCCGATGACGATCGAACAGCCGGAGCCTGGAGGCGTCAGCTGGACGATACGGACGTCGTCGCTGATCACGGTGTCGTGGTCCACGTTGAAGCCAAGCTTGCTGGCGTAGAAGTCCTTGGCACGGTCTATGTCCGACACTGGCACGACCACCACCTCGAGAGTCCAGTTCACTTCACCTCCTCCATTGCCTCGGCGAGACGACTGACGCCGTCATCGATGCGCCGCTCATCCACGGAGCCGTAGCCAAAGATGAGCCCGGGCCTGCCTTCGGGCGCGACCCTGGTCGAGCTCAAGCTGACCAGTCCGACTCCCCGCCGCCCAGCCCATTCGACCACCTCGCTGTCGTCCACGCCAGCCGGCAGCCACGCCAGCACGTGCATCCCGGCCGAGATGCCGACGGGCTCGAGCTGCGGCAGCTGACGCGCAAGTGCCGCGAGCAGGACGTCCCGCCGGTGGCGGTATACGGCACGCATCCGGCGCAGGTGACGGTCGAGCTCGCCCCGGGCGATGAAGTCGGCCAGGGCAAGCTGGTCGATCGCGGAGGAGCCATGGTCGGCCGCCATCTTGGCGTCGGCTATCGGCCGAACGAGCCTCTGCGGCGCGATGATCCAGCCCAGGCGCAGACCCGGCGCGAGCACCTTGCTCGCTGTGCCGGCGTAGCACACGCGATCGGCGCACAGCCCCTGCATCGCGCCGATCGGGTCGCGGTCGTAGCGGAATTCGCTGTCGTAATCGTCCTCGATGATGGTCGCATCGCGCTCGTCCGCCCAGTCGATCAGCGCCTTGCGCCGCTCCGGCGAGAGCACGGCGCCAGTCGGGTACTGATGCGCCGGCGTGACCATGACCGCGTCGACGTGCGCAGCGGCCAGGACATCGACCCGGATGCCGTGTTCATCGACCGGCACGGCGACCGGCAGGAGCCCGGCGGCCACGATCATGTCGCGGTACTCGGGGTGCCATGGGTCCTCGATGGCGATGCGCTGAGCGCCACTCGCGCGCAGAGCGCGGCAGATCAGCTGCAGTGACTGGGCGAAGCCCGACGCGATGATCACGTCCGCGGCCACGGCGCCCGTGCCCCGCGCGCGGTTGAGATACGTCGTCAGCGCCTCGCGCAGCTCGGGCATGCCGCGGCCGTCGAGATAGCCCAGTCGCGCCGCGGGGGCCTCGTTCAGGACATGGCGCAGCGAGCGCATCCACGCCGCGCGCGGAAAGTCCGTCAGGTCCGGGCGGCCGGGTCGGAAGTCGATCTCGAACGGTGGGGCCGATTGGCGCGGTGCTGGCAGTGAGGGCGGCCGCACTTCCGGCATCGGCACTCGCGCGACGCGCGTCCGGCCGCCCGGCCGGGTCGCGAGGTAGCCCTCCGCGGTCAGCTGCTCGTATGCCTCGACCACCACGCCGCGTGCCAGGCCGAGCTGGTCGGCGAGGGCGCGCGTCGAGGGCAACGTCAGATCCGGCGCGAGCCTGCCCGAGCGCACGCCGTCGCGCAGCTGCTGCTCCAGCTGACGGTGCAGCGGCTCGTCCAATTCGCGATCGAGCGGCACCAGCAGGTCAATGCCTGCCAGCCGTGACGGTGTCGAACTGGTACTCACCGCGGCCATCGAACTGGACCTTATCAGGGGACCGGTCGTGCGTGAAGATGCGCTTCATGGCAAACCGCGGCACGCGCACCGACTGGCTGCTCTTCATCGCCGCAGGCGTGATGTGGGGCAGCAGCTACCTGTTCATCAAGATCGGTGTGGAGACGATTACGCCGCTGACCCTGGTCGCGCTGAGGTTGGGCATGGGCGCGCTCATCCTCGGCGCGATCCTGGTCGCCACTCGTGCGGCGCTGCCGCGTTCGCCGCGCACCTACGGCCACCTGCTGGTCATGTCGCTGGTGAACGTCGTGGTGCCCTTCACGCTGATCACCTGGGCCGAGCTGACTGTGCCTTCTTCTCTCGCGGCGGTGCTGACGGCAGCCGCACCGCTGTTCACCATCGTCTTCGCCGCGG
This sequence comes from uncultured Chloroflexia bacterium, assembly GCA_963706095.1. Taxonomy (GTDB): domain Bacteria; phylum Chloroflexota; class Limnocylindria; order Limnocylindrales; family CSP1-4; genus JALYGJ01. The sequence continues at coordinate 2,548,201 of OY970149.1, read as the reverse complement.
CCGTTCTGACGGACGAGCCCATCACCGCGAACCGCGTTGCGGGACTGCTCGTCGGCTTCCTGGGCGTCGCATTGATTGCCAATCCCACCGGCCTGGGCACAGAGAGCGCGCTCGCACAACTCGCCGTGCTTGGTGCGGCCGTCTGTTACGCGGCCGGTGGCGTGTACTCGCGGCGCTTCGTCGGCGGGCTGCAGCCCATGATCCCCGCAACAATGCAGGTGGCCTTCGCGTTCCTCATCAGCGCCGTACTGGCGCTCACCTTCGAGCAGCCGTTCGCGCTCGAGTACACGCTCGGATCCGTCGCCTCGGTCGTGTGGCTGGGCGTGTTCGGATCGGCCCTGGCGTACATCGCCTACTTCCGGCTCCTGCGCAACTGGGGCGCGACGCGGACCTCGATGATCGCCTACCTCATGCCCGTAGTTGGGCTGACGCTGGGAGTGCTCGCCGGCGAGGCGCTCGACCTGCGCACGATCGGAGGCACCGCGCTGGTCATCGGCGGCATCGCTCTCGTCAACTCCCGCTTCGGCCGGCGCGTGCTCACCGGCGGGCGCCGTGCCAAGGAAGCGACCGCGTGAGCTGGGCCAGGCTCGAACGTGAAGCGCCAGAGATCGCGGCCAAAGGCAGGGCACTCATCTATCAGGGTGAGACCGGCCAGGGGCTGCTGGCAACCGTTCCGACCGACGGCCCGCCACGCATCCATCCCGTCTGGGTGGCGGTCAAGGATGGGCGGCTGCTCCTGTTCGTGAACCCCTCTGCCAAGAGGGCGGACCTGCGCTCCGATGCACGCTACGCGCTCCATACGTACATCGACCCCCAGGCACCGAGTGAGTTTTCACTGCGCGGCCGGTGCGTCGCAATCTCCGGTGACGAGCGCGCTCGGATCGCCGCGGATTGGTACTTCACCACGACCGACGGGTACGATCTTTACGAGCTCCAGATCGAGACCGCTCTCCTGGGCGAGCGCCGGGACGCCGATGCCTGGCCGCCGCTCTACAGCCGCTGGTCTGCCACCGGCGGCCGGTGAGTTTTCGCTCTCGACGCTGTCTAACCGGGTAAGAGCTACCCGGAGGAAGAACACCGAGTGACGAGCAACATTCAGGACCAGACAAACGTGCCGCCGCAGACGCTGGCTACGCGTCGCGAATGGATTGGCCTCTCCGTCCTGGCGCTGGCGTGCCTCATGTACGTCATGGACCTGACCGTGCTGCACCTGGCCGTGCCCGCGATCAGCGCCGATCTCCAGCCAACGAGCGCGCAGCTGCTGTGGATCATCGACATCTACGGCTTCTTCGTGGCCGGCGCCCTGATCACGATGGGCACGCTGGGCGACCGGATCGGCCGCCGGCGCCTGCTTATGATCGGCGCCGCTGCATTCGGCGCCGTGTCCGTGGTGGCCGCGTTCTCGGTCAGTGCCGAGATGCTCATCGTGAGCCGGGCCGCGCTCGGTCTCGCCGGTGCCACGCTCGCGCCATCGACGCTGTCGCTCATCTTCCACATGTTCCAGAACCCCCGCCAGCGGTCGATCGCAATCGGCGTCTGGATCGGGGCCTTCTCAGCCGGCAGCGCGATCGGGCCAATCGTTGGCGGCGTGCTGCTCGAGTTCTTCTGGTGGGGCTCGGTCTTCCTCGTGGCGCTGCCGGTCGTGGCGCTGCTGTTGGTCCTGGGCCCGCGCGTCCTGCCCGAGTACAAGGATCCCGAGGCGGGCAAGCTCGACATCCTCTCCGCGGCAATGTCGATCGTGGCCATGCTCGCGCTGATCTACGGGCTGAAGCTCGTCGCCCAGGACGGGTTCTCGACCGCGGCCGTGGCCAGCGCGATCTTCGGCCTCGTCGTCGGTGCCCTGTGGGTGCGCCGCCAGGGCCGGCTCGCGGACCCGATGATCGACATCAGCCTGTTCCGCGTCCGCTCGTTCAACGCGGCCCTCTCGATCAACTTCCTGTCCATCTTCGTGATGGTCGGCTACTTCCTGTACGTCGCCCAGTACCTGCAGCTGGTCGCCGGTCTTTCGCCGCTCGAGGCGGGGCTGTACTCGCTGCCATCGGCGATCGGGTTCGTGGTCGTGTCGCAGCTGGCCCCGCGCGTGCTCTATCACCGCTTCCGGCCGGCGTACATCATCGGCGCCGGCCTGGCCATCGGCGCCGTCGGTCTGGCCATCCTGACCCAGGTCGGCGTCGACCAGGGGCTGATGGCGATGGTCGTAGGCTCGGTCATCATCTCGATCGGCCTGGCGCCGGTGTTCGGCCTGACCACCGAGTTGATCGTCGGCACCGCTCCGCCCGAGCAGGCCGGCGCCGCCTCGGGGATCTCCGAAACGGCGTCCGAGCTCGGCGGGGCGCTGGGCATCGCCGTCCTGGGCAGCCTCGGCGTGGCGATCTATCGCAGCGAGCTGGCGCGCGACCTTCCCGCGGCCGTGCCCGCCGAGGCGGTCGAGGCAGCCCGTGACACGCTTGGCAGCGCGCTCGCGGTAGCGGCCGAGCTTCCGGCAGAGCTGGGCGCGATTCTCGCCCGGGCGGCGCAGGAGGCCTTCGTCGTCGCCATGCAGCTGACTTCCGGCTTCGCTGCGATCGTCACCGTGATCCTCGCGGCAGTGGCGGTCTTCGCGCTGCGCGAGCACCGACTGCCAGATCCGGAGGACGAGGAAGAAGCGGCAGAGGATGCCGACGAGAGCGAAAAGGAAACGCGTCGGGCAGTCACCGCCTGACAAGCGCGCCCCGTCGCGCCCCACGCGATGTTTGCCGATTCCGTCCACCGCGCGCTTTTGCAGACGGTCGAACGAACGGTCGGCGGGGGTGGGTCGTTCGGGTCAGTTTGGGACGGTCCCTGGCGACGGAACATCAGCGCCATGGGAGGACGTGTTAGGACAGCCGACGCTGTCCCGATGGCCGATGACGTGCTCGTCTTCCGCGCGGGCACGTCCGGGTTTCGCCTGATCGGTGGCACCGGCCGCGGCGCGGGCTGGGCGAGCATCGTCGATGCCACGCCCGCCGACAATCCACACCTCGAACGTGCCTGGCGATCTGGCGGCCCCATTCGCCTCTCCTCGGACGAGCCCGTCCGCGTCGCCGGGCCGTACTGGACCAACCATGCAGTCGTGGTGTCAGTCGGCCACGAGCACGTGGTCGTCTTTGGCGGCGCCAGCGTCAGGGAGCATCCCGATGCGGCATACGTGACCGCCGCAGCCCGCGCCGTCGCCGACACCGGCGAAGCCTCCGCCGAGAAGCTGCTCGCGGACGAGCTCGAGGTCGTCCACGCCGTGCGGACGCTGACGTCCTACCAGCCGCGCTCTGTGCGAGAGACGGCGCGGCACATCGCCACTGTCGCGGCACGGGCCCTGTCCTGCGATGTCGCCGCGGTGCGCGTGCGCTGCCCGACCGAGTCCATGCTCGAGGTGTTGCTCGTGGCCACGGATGGAGTCGACGCCGACCCCCGCCGAGCAGGCCGCGATGCCGGAACCTTCCTCGAGGCGGCGGCAACCAGCGATGCGCCGATCGTCGAGCAGACGGTCGGTCCCAACCCGGAGATCTGGACGGATCGCGTCGTGTCGCGCATGACGACCGCGATCGGTCCGCAGACGGGGCTCGGCGCCATGGCCCTCGGTCACGCGGAAGGCCACGAGCGCGGCTTCACCTCCCTGTGCCAGCGCATAGCGCGCGCGCTCGCCGAATCGGCCGAGCCGATGCTCATGCAGGCGATTGCGCACGAGCAGCTGTCGAATGAGCGCGAGAGCTTCCAGCGCGCCACTCACACCGACTCGCTGACCGGCGTTGGCAATCGCGCGGCGTGGGACGCTGCTCTGCGCGTGCTCGAGCACGGACGGCGCTACGCGGTGCTCAGCGCGGATCTGGACGATTTGAAGCAGATCAACGACAAACGCGGCCACTCAGCGGGCGACGCTGCCCTGCGCGCCGCCGCAGAGGTGATGCGCGCGTCGCTTCGCGCCGACGACGTGGTGTGCCGCGTCGGCGGCGACGAGTTCCTGGTGCTGCTGTCCGGGGCCGGCGAACGCGACGCCCGCGCCGCCGCCAAGCGCATCCGTGATGCTGCCGCCGACGGCGTCAACAGCCACGGGCCCATCCCGTCGCTGTCAATCGGCTGGGCCGTTTTCGACGACGACTGGGCAGCCGCGATCGGCAAGGCCGACCAGCGGATGTACGCGGACAAGCGCCGCAAGGATGCCTCGGCGCGATCCCTCCCGACGCGCGCCACAACGCTGAGCGACGCCGCCGTCGCCTGAACCACGCGGCCGGCTTACCGGGCGGGCGCTGCCAGCAGTGACGCTGATGCTCACCGGGCGAGCAGCTTCGACCGAGACCGGCGCTCGGGAAAGTTCGATGGGCCGGCGTCGGCATTTGACAGGCATCGATCGCCCCGCGAATGGCCGTTTGGCCTCCGTTTGGATGAGGTATTGACGGCTGTTGGCGCTCTGTATGGGTCAGCGGACCAAGATTGACCGACGTCGCGGGGCGGTTTGTGTCGAAGTTGCTCGCCCGGTGAGCACGTCGCAGCGGGCCGCTGCGGTCTGATGACTGGCGCAGCTCAGGAAAGCGCGATGACGAGCGTCAGGAGCGCCATCACCGCCGCGAACGGGCCCCAGCCAAAGCGCTCATAGGGGCTTGATGAGGCGAAGTTGACGATCGCGCCCAGCGTGAGCAGCACAACGAGCGCCCAGGTGCCCCAGAAGGACACGGCGTCCGGCAGGTCGATGAGCGGCACGCCGGCGCGATCGAGCACCAGCAGTGCCGCCAGAACATATATGCCAACTGACACGGCACTGGCGGCGCGGAGGTTGCGCGGCAACACTCCCGGATTGCGGCCGCCCCAGGCCGCCTTGCCGACCGGCGCGCCCAATGCGATGGCGGCCTGGAACAAGGCCAGTCCGCTCAGCCCGAGCGCGACGATGTAGCCCGCGGTTGAGACCGGCATCGGCAGAGGGTAGTCGCCGCCGTGTGGACGCCAATCGCTAACCTTCAACCGATGACCGACTTCAAGCTGGGTGTTCTGCTCTTCAGCCAGGCGACGGACTGGGGCTCGTTCGAGCGCGCTGCGCGCAAGATCGACGAGCTGGGCTACGAGCACCTGTGGACGTGGGACCACCTCCACGCCATCTTCGGCGAGCCGCAGCAGCCGATCTTCGAGGGCTGGATGTCCGTCGCTGCGTGGGCGAAGGCGACGAGTCGGGTCAGGCTGGGGCTGTTGGTCGGAGCCAACACGTTTCGCAATCCGGGGCTCGTGGCGAAGCTGGCCACAACCCTTGATCACATCAGCGGAGGGCGGGCCATCCTGGGCCTGGGCGGCGCGTGGTTCGAGTACGAGCACAGCCGTCACGGGATCGACTTCGGCGCGAGTGCCGGGCAGCGCCTGGACTGGATGGACGAGGCCGTGTCCGCGATTCGAACCGTTCTCGACGGGGGTTCATACACCTCGCCGTCGGGTGGCCGCTACTCGTTCGATGACCTTCGCCAGGAACCGCTGCCCCTACAGGACCATCTGCCGCTGATGATCGGCGGCTCCGGCGAGCGCAAGACGCTGCGCACGATCGCGAAATACGCCGACATGTGGAACGGCATGGGCCGGCCGGAGCGCATGCAGCACAAGATGGACGTCCTGCTTCAGCACTGCACCGACGTTGGCCGCGACCCGAGCACGATCATCAAGACGACGGCGCTCAAGCCCGTGATCCGGGATTCGGTCCAGGAAGCGGAGAAGGTCTGGCGAGCGCAGATGGCTCACAACCAGACGCCGATGGATAACGTCGTGGACGACGTCACGTTCGTCAACGGTCCACCGGAGCTCGTCGCCGAATACCTGGTCGAGCGCAAGGAGATCGGCTTCACAGAAGCCATCGTCGAGCTCGCGGCGCCGTACGACGACGAGACGATTGAGCGGCTCATCGGCGAGGTCAAGCCGCTCGTCGACGCGGCCTAGCGGGAAGCGCCCGAGCCGGGAGAAGCGGCCTAGCCGGGAGAAGCGGCCTAGCCGGTGAAGGGCTCGCCCAGCCCCTGCCTGTCGACGAGCAACAAGGTCGGGCCGTTGGCCCCTTTGACCTGGCGCGTGTTGACCCAGATCCCGTAGAACTTGCCGTTGATGGTTCGTCCGGCGACGCGGAAGTTGGCGGTTTCAGCTGCCCGGGCAGCACCGTCCAGAGTCTTGGGATTCAGGAAGCGCGTGCCTTTTTCGATGCGCACGAACTCGTTCTGCCGACCGTTGGTCACGATCGTCGCCGAGTCCGGATCAAAGACGGGCGCGTCCGGGCCGCTGTGCGCCGTCATCGTCGTGCCAGCCGCGGACGGGTCAGTTTCTCCGCCACCGGCCAGGGCCGCGTTGTGGCGCCCGTACGTGACGCGGACGAGGCCATCGGCCCTCATCAGCGCATCCTGGAACGACCCGTAGGCGACATCGATACCGTCGTAGGTCGGCGGCCTGCCCATCGGATCCAACCAGCGCACCATGTTCGGGCCGGCACCCGGGCCGCGTGGCTTGGCGAGCGCGATCGCGTGGCCGCCCACGAAGTCGCCCGTGAAGCGCCGTAGCTCGGTCGGCAGGTCCTGGTTGCGGACCATGACCCGGGCGCAGATGTCGCCGGAGTTGAGCCGCTGCCGCAGCTCGTCATCGGACATGCGCCCCGACCGCAGGTCCGCCTCCGGTAGCAGCTTGCGCATGGCCTTGGTCGTGTGGCGCATCGAGGTCGGCTTCTTGCGATCGACCTCGGACGCCTCGCGCAGCTCCTTGACGAACGAGCCCGGAACGTCGTAGCCCATGAAGCTGAGCGTCGTGCACAGCGACGCGAACATGCAGTCTGTGAACGGCCGGGGCCGCTGCGTGTACCACTTGACGACGCCGTTGTTCAACAGGCCGACGTCAACCGACGAGCCGCTGATAGGAATGACACCGCTGAACGGATCGTCGAAGGCCGGTCCGCCGAAGGGGTCCGTGATGAGCGGATCGTCGAATGGAGTGCCGCTCAGCGGGTCACCCGGGAACGTGCCAACGTCGCGGACCGGCTCAAAGTCCGGGTCGTCGTCCACGTCGTCCGCGGGGACGCCGTGCTCTTCATCGGCCCACTCCGGCAGGTCGTCGTCGAGGCCGAACGTCTCCTCGGTCACTGGGCCAGGATCCCGTCGGCGACGCGATCGGCGAATGCGGCAATCGTCAGGCTCGGGTTTGGCCCGACCGTGCCGGGCATGGCCGATCCGTCCGAAACGTACAAACCGGGCAGGTTGAAGACCTGGCCCCACGAGTCCACGACACCCTCGGCATCGTTCCGGCCCATCGGCGCGCCACCGAGAGGATGAACCGTGATGACCCGCCGGCCGAAGTTCCATATGGGGTTGTCGCGGAACTCCGCGCCCATCTGCTCGGCCAACCGACGCTGCGCTTCCCGCACAGCCTCAAAATACTCGCTCGACCGGTCGATCTGCCAGCCCACGTCAAGCAGATTGTTGCGCAGGCTCATGACGCCGTTGGGCAGCTCCCGGCCCATGCCCAGCAGGGGAACTATCCCGGCCGAAAGCTCCGAGTCACCGAGCAGCGCCGCGAGCTCGGCGCCGATGTCAGAGTCGTGCTCGATACGCATGAAGCGTCGCACCAGGCGCACCGCCATCAGCCAATAGCGCAGGATCGCGCCCGGTGTCTCGATCGCCTGGACGATCCAATTGATCAGGTCCGGATAGCCCGCGTCCTGGAGGTAGAAGCCGCGGCCGCTGCCTTCGCCGTCGGCGGCGTCGCCGAAGCGCACGGTCGACGTGATGGCCGGCCCGACACCGCCCTCCATCGGGATGAGCTTGCCCGTCGTCGGGTCGCGCGGCTTGAGCGCCAGCGTCAGGAGATCGCCGTTGCCCGAGAACCTGCTGCCGAGCGCGCTGCTCAGCCCGCCCAGGCGCTCGCGGTTGCGCAGCAGCAGGTAGGTCGTGCCCAGCGTCCCGGCAGACAGGATGAGCCGATCGGCGCTGACCTCCTGCAAGGGCAACGATCTGGTGTCGTGCTTCTGACCCTCGAGCTCGAGGTCGTGCTCGACGAAACGGACGGTCCAGCCGCCGCCTGGACGCGGCTCGAACTCGCGCACCTCGCACATGGTCCGCAGCTCGGCACCTTCGTGCACCGCCTCGGACAGGTAGTTGTAGTCGAGGGTGTTCTTGGCGCCGAAGTTGCAGCCGAGATCGCACTCCCCCACGAGCCGGCAGGTCGTCCTGACCGTTCCGTGCAGGTTCGGCCGGCCTGGCGGATCCGGAATGACGTCGCCCACCCGCGGCGGCCGGCCGGGCGCCGCGAAGCTGACGCCCTGCGGCGGGAAGAACGGCTCCCAACCCAGCTCCCGAGCGGCCTTCTGAAAGAGCACCGCCCGAGGCGTCGACGCGTACGGCTCAGACTCGAAGGGAAAGCGCTGCGGCTTGAGCATCTGCTCGACGCGGTCGTAGTGCGGCTCGAGATCGGCCCGGGTCACCGGCCAGTACTCGACCTCGTGACCGTCGCCCTGCTCGCGCACGAACCACTTCTCGTCCTTGCGCAACAGGATGTTGGCGTAGATCAGCGAGCCGCCACCCAGGCCGCTGGAGATGACCGCGCCCAGGTTGTCGAACGACCAGATCGAGAACATCCCGAAGAGGCCCTCACTCGGATCCCAGAACGCCCGCCGAAGGCGATACGGGCTGCGCGGGAAGCTGCCCGGCGGGTACGGTCGGCCACGCTCCAGGAGGAGCACGCGCTTCCCGGCCTCGGCCAGGCGGTAGGTCACGACCGAGCCGCCGAAGCCCGAGCCGACGACCACGGCGTCGTAGTGGCGATCTGCGGTCACGGACGTCACGACGGCTTCTTGCGACGGGTACGCCGCGGCGGCGGCGGCGGCGCGAAGAGGGGCGCCTCCCGCGACAGCCGAACCGCCGCCGAGCGCTGGCGCAGTGCGTAGTAGCCACGCGGCACAGTCGGCTTGGATGCCGACGCGGCGCCGATCTCGACCACGCCGGCGTAGTACTCGTGCCACCACTTGACCGCCTGCCAGATGGCCTCCGGACAGGCCGCGGTCGAGGCCAGGCCAGGCGTCAGCTCTATTCCCGCCAGCGAGTGCGCGGCGTGGACGAACGCCGCACTCGGAATGCCCCGTCCAGCTGCCAGGGGGTTTGTTCCGCCATTCGTCGCCCACGCATAGCCGAGCCAGTCGAGCACCAGCGGCGGCAGGTCGACGATCGTCCGCCGCTGCGCCACGCGATCCGCCTGGAGCGCTACTGCGCCGGCGTTCTCGGCGAAGCTGAGGATGGCCACGTTGGGCCACTCGGTAGGATCGTCGAAGTCGTCGATCGACATCGTCCGCACGGCGTTGGCCACGGGCACGTGCGAGACGTCATCAGGTTGCAGCGGTGCGGTGCGAATGGTGCCGTCCTCGGCGATGAGGCCGCACAGCGACCAGTAGCTCGGCGTCAGGTCGCTGCGCAGCTCCGACTGGGCGAAGCGCAGCCTGAAGTCGACCAGCGAGCTGCCGCCGAGGAGCACGATGCCACTGCGCAGCGGGCAGCGGCTTAACCATGCACCGTTGCCTTCGCGGGCTTGGGGCTCGTGCGGCTGGAGGAGCTCGTTTTCGTCGGTGGCCGGCGATTCGCGCGTCGGTATCACGTCACCTGGGCCTCAATGCAGGCGTCGCTGGAAGACGAGCTCCGACGTGGGTGGCTGGCCCAGCGGCGGGATCGGCCAGGCCCGGACCGAGGTCAGGACGTGCATCCCGTCGGCCGAGAACTCGAGCGTGGCGAACTGATTGACCGCGAGCTGGTGTGCCGGCTCGTGCCAGATCGGCCGCTGCGTCACGCCGGGCACGGGCACGGCCGGGAAGACCTGTGGCGGCCCGTGCCAGCGGCCGCCGACACGCGGATCTACCAGCGCGAAGGGCGACGCGATGACCTCGACCAGGTTTGCGCCACTGGGCAGGCTGCAGCCCGAGACGCGGCCGTAGTGCACGTCGCCGGTCAGAACCACAAGGTCGTGCTGCGAGCTCATCAGAATCTGGATCAGGTCGTTGTACTGGTCGAAGTCGGCCAAGCCGAAGTCCGTGAAGTTGCCCTTGAACCCGGCCGGCTCGACAAAGATGGGCTGGCCGATCACGAGGACGCCCGGACCATCGAGATCGGCGACCCATTCGCCCAGCGCAGTCATCTCCGCGGCCGACACGAATTCGGATCGGTCGCGCGTGCGCGCCATGCGCGTATCGAGAACGCGGATCGACAGCCGGCCAACCTGGATGTCGCGCGCCTCCGGCGGCATCTGGAAGCCGTCGTACAGTGCCGTGGCCTGTTCGAGCCACGCTGCGCCGCGATCACCGAATGGCCACCAGGTTGCACGAACCGTGGCCGTTGGCAGCGGCGCGTTGTTCCAGATCTCGTGATCGTCGGACGTGAAATAGGTCGCGCCCGTGCGCAGCAGCTCGGCGAAGCCGCGCCCGTCGCCGCCCTGCGTCCACGTCGCCAGATACGTCGCCAGCAGCTCGGCGCGCAGATCGTCACCGGCAAAGACGTTGTACAGGTAGCGCGGGAAGGGCGCGTCGAGGTAGACCTGGTCGCCGGTCAGGAGCTTGACGTCCGGCTTGCATCCGGCGGGCAGCGCCGCGTAGGCCGCTCCTGCGGCACCGGCCGGGTCGCCCATGTGGGCGAAGCACGAGCCGAGGAGGCAGGTGAAGGGCGTCGCGCCGAGCGGCGGCAGTCCCTCCGGCAGCGTCACGGCAACGGCCTTGGCCCGTTCAACCGAGCCGTCCAGGAGGCGTGCCGGATACCGACGGCCCGGCTCCAGCCCCTCCACGACGACGACCTGCGTCCACGCCGCCGGATGGTCCCTCCCCTGCCACTCGGTCCATTCGCCATCGTCGAGCACGACCCGCTGGGCACCGATCTCCAGCTCGAGCGCCTGCGGTGGATCGATGAAGGCCCCGACCCATACCGCCGCCGAGCGCGACGTCGCGGCCTGAGGCACGAGCAGGTGGCGCAGATTCACGGTTTGCGAGCCACCGATGCGGCCGAGTCGACCGCCGACTTGGCGCTGTCGGCGATGCGCCGCAGGCCGCTCGACACGCTCTCCGCAGATCGGCCACGTGGAGCGTCGGCGGAGGGCCCAGCAGGCCCAGGATCGCTGAGCGCGCCGCGTGGTCGAGCGCCCTTGCCTTCTGTTGGCTCGTCCGGGATGGCCGCGGTAGCGGAGTCGAGCATGCGATCGATCTGCTGCTTGGCCGCCTCCGCGGTGAACTGGACGCGTGACTCGTTGACGGCAGCGCTGACGCGCGCCTGGAGGCCGCTCAGAACGGTGCCGCCGGCCGACCCGGCGACGAGCGAAGTCGCCACGAGGCGGACGATGTCGTAGCCGCGCGTCGTCGTCGTAGAGCCGTCCGTGCTGTTGGCCACGATCGTCGTCTCCGGCGGAAAGACGACCAGGATCGCGACACCGACCACCGCGCCGACAAGCACCGGCGCAAAGCCGCCCAGGTCGAACACGGCGCCCTTGCGCGCCGGCAGCTCGAACGCGCCGGTCTCACCGTTGCGTGTCAGCAGGAGCTCGGCCGCGAAGCCGCCGACCATGCCTGCCCCGGCCGTGACCAGGAAGAGCATCAGGAAATCGGAAGAGCCGTTGAGCGTGATCATCGTCAGGCTCCGGCCCCGGCCCGGGTTAGGGCGACCCGGTAGCTGCCGCTGCTGGTCGGGTTGTAGTGGCGGATCTGCGCCAGGTAGCCACCGGGCGCAAGATCGCGCTCTATGCGGGCGTTGAGCCCGTAGCCCGAGTCATCGTCCACGGCGGTCAGCGTCGTGTCGTTGTCGGGACCGTGCAGGCTCATGACGACGTCCGTCTTGCCGGTTGTGCGCATGATGTAGCGGCCCGGCGTGTCGATCCTGAACCGGAACAGGTCGACCTCACCCGCGCTACCGATGGCCGCCTCGACCGGGTCGCCATCCACGGTGATCTGTGGCTCGGCGCGCTTCTCGCCGGGGTACTGGGAGCGGATGAACGTCATGTCCTGCGCTGACAGCGCAGTGTTCCAGCCGACCGACCAGTCGCCCACGGTCAAGGCGTCGTCGACGGCGTAGAGCATGATCGACTCAGGGTCGAACCTCGAGAACTGCAGGCCCTCCGGGCTGTATGCGCGAAATAGGTTCTCGTTGACCTGCGTGCGCGACCACCCCTGGCGCGCGTAGTAGGCGTAGACGGCTTCCTTGTCCCAGGGGATTCGGACGTCGGGATTCTGGTGTTCGTGGATGCAGCCGAGCGCGTGGCCGAACTCGTGCAGGACGACGCGCGAGTACTCGCGCTCCGCAGAGTCGGCGGTCAGCCAGCCGTAGTTCATCGTCGGCTCGTCAGTCGGGATCTGGAGACAGACCGTGCCCAGGTACGACCACGAGCCCTCCTGCTCGAAGCTGATCCGGATCTGGGCGGCTGGATCGTCGCCGAACTCGAAGCGCACGTTGGCGTGCTCCTCCCAGCCGTGAGCGACCGCCTCGACGCGGTTCCTTACGTCGTCCGCGCCGTCCATGAAGCTGACGCTGATCGTGCTCCCCGGCTTCCACAGCGTCTGCGTAATGAGCGCCATGCGCGGCCGGCCGAGGCCGCGGCCGCCGGGGATGGGCAGAGCCATCATGTTGTCGGGCCGCTCGGCCAGCGCGTCGGCCTCGGCGGCGCTGACGCGATCCTCCGGGACGAACCGGTCGATGCACATCCGGATGTCTTGGTGACGGCGGTTCACGTGCCCTCCTCTGGTGCGGTCGATCAGCTGCGGTTGATCAGGTGAGTACGAGCGCGCCACGGCCGCTGAGCAGCACGCGGCGCGGCTCTGGCTCGCCGTTGACGAAGATGCCGAGCGTGGCGAAGTAGTCGGTGTCGACGTCGGGCGGGTCCATCGTGATCGGCACCCGGCAATCAAAGAGTCCCTCCGCCGTGGGCAGCCAGGCGCAGGTCGAGATCGGCGTCGAGTACGCGCCCGCCGGGTCGTCCAGGATCGCGAACGAGACCGGCGCCGGCTGATCGGCCTGGATCACCAGGTCCTGGGTGAACGGCCTGCTGAAAAAAACGGTGCCGAATGGCAAGGCCTCCTGGAAGGCCAGGATGAGCGGGATGCCCTCGCCGGCGAGGGCGATGGATTCTGGGTTGGGCCTCGCCCGGAACGAGCATGTCGATCCGACCGGCGAAGGTCGTGACTGCGGGTGGCGCGAAGGAGATGGGCAGGGTGCACTCCGATCCGCCCTCCGCTCCGGGCACCGCCGGGCACTCAGCACCGATGCCAAAGACGCCGCCGCCATCGTCAGCCAGCGTGAAGCTCAGCTCGACGGGATCGACCGCGGTGATGGTCAGCGAGCGCTCGGCGGGCACGCCGCCGACCTGCGTCCAGCCGAAGTCCAGGCTGGGCAGGTAGCTCAGGAAAATCGGCGTCGGTTCGGGGGTGGGCGGCGGCTCGGGAGTCGGCGGCTCGGGAGTCGGCGGCAGAGGCTCAGTGGTCGGCGGCTGGGTGGCAGGTGCTGCGCTGGGCGGGGACGGCGGCAGGGTCGGCAGCTGCCGCAGTGGCGTCGGCTGTTGTGCGGGCGCTGTCGTCGACGGCCTCGTGCGCCACGGACAGCTTTCGTCGCCCGAGCACCACGCGGTGACGCCGACGGCGCCGATGAGCAGCACGGCGCCGGTCGCCAGCAGGGCCGCGAGCACCCCCTTCGACAGGCCGCCGCCCGTTGTCGCACCGCCGCCACCGGTGCCGCCGCCGCCTATTCCGCTAGCGCCGCTTGGCGGAGGCGGCGGCGGGAACGTGCCACCGATCCGCGACAGTGACCGATCGACCGTCGAGACCGGCAGCGTCGTGGCCAGAGCGATGTCCTGCGGCGTCAAGGTCGCGAAACGGCTCGAACGTCCCTTGCCCTCGAGCATCGCCAGCGCCTTCAGGTAGGCCCCGACGCGGGCGCTGGCTGGATCGGCGTGGGCCATGCCGTCGAGGAGTGATGGATTGGCAGCGACCGCGGCCACGACCGCCGCTGGAGCCATGGGCGGCCAGCCGGGTGCGCCCGACGGCGTCACCGGCGCCCCGGGCAGCGACGGCGGGGGTGGCGGTGCGAAGGTGATCGGCGCCCAGCTGGTCCACAAGCCCTGCACCAGCAGGTTGGGCGCCGCGAGCTCCGCCGGCGATCCGTCGGCGATGGCCACCGAGTCGGTCGCGTCCATCGCGACCAGCGCGCGGTAGGACGAGAGAAGCATGGGCGGCCACCGCGCACCGCCCGGGGGTACGACCGCGACCGGCCCTGGGGCACCGGCGCCCGCGCCAGCGACCTGACGGCGCGTCGCCATCCAGCGCAGTGCCACGAGGTCGGGATGGCCCGGGATCATGTTCTCGAGGTTCCCCAGGACAGTGTCGATGAGCTTCCAGTCGACGTCCGAGCGAAGCAGCATCGAATGGGCGGCAATGATGCCCAGCATCGGGTTGACGAACTTGTTGTTGAACAGGAGCGTGAGCAGGTCGTTCGGGATCACACTGCGGCCCTCGCGCAGGCCCCACGTCGCGAGCTCCAGAGCAAGACCGACATCGGTCGCATACGGGCTCCAGCCGATGCCCAGCTCGCACATGTGGATCGACGCGGCGGAGGCCTGCGACCCACCCGGGCCGGTGGTGATGAAGACGATCGTCTGCCATCGCTCGCTCAGCCACAGCGACTGGTCGAAGGTCTGCCGCGAGAGTGCCGCGCGGGCGTCGGCTCCCTCGGCCGACGGATCCGTGCGCAGCGCGTAGCCACCCGGTGGCAGCCGGCCGTGCCACGTGGCCACGGCCTCGGGTCCGCGCAGCTGCCAGCCGTCGGCGAAGCCACCGAGCGGGTTCAACATCTCGTCGAGCAGCGAGAAGCAGGCCAGGTGCACCGGCTCGAGCGGTGGACCGGACGTGCCGCGAACGTCGCGCACGACGATGACCAGCCCGCTCGGCGGCCCTGCCGCCTGGCTCAACCGTCCGCTCGCCTCCTCGACGGCGGCCTGGTGATATTCGTGCGTCGTCGTCGTGTCGCTGACCGGCGCCGGCGCCGGGAAGCGGACCGTCACTCGATCGTCGCGATACGTTTCCGCTGGAGCGACCGTGATGAGCCGCCGATCGATGACCGGTCCGGCCCGAGCAACGATCTGGTAGATGCCCGCCGGGACTTCTACCTTGAGCGTGCCGACGCCGCTGGCAACCGGCTTGAAATCGGAGGCTACGAGGCTCAGCTCGATCGAAGGAACGCTGGCATAGAGCTCGACCGTGGCGTTCGCCGCCGCGGCCGCGGGTGGCTCAGAGACTGACATCGGCGTCCGCCCCCACGAGAGCGAAAAGACCGTTGGCCGCGAAGCCGAACGAGCCCGGTGGGTCCGTCATGACCTGGTAGAACGAATTGGGCAGCGTCAGCGACCAGACACCATCCGCCGCGCTCCAGCGGCCGTGCGTCCGGCCGTCGCTCGATCGGACCACGGCGTCGCCCGTGAAGTCCGCGGGAAAGTGGATCGTTGCCGTGTGGCTGGCCGCGGCCCCCGCGGGAGGCGCGACCTGGCCGTCTGCCGGCGCCGCGGCCGCCGACGCCGCGCGGAGCACGAGCGGCACGGCGAGATCGACGGGCATCTCGACGCGCTGCGGATACGGCGCCACGGGCGGCTGGGTCTTCTGCTCGACGGCCTGCGTCATGTACGTGGCCAGCGACGCGGCCGTGACCTGGCGGGTCTGCGCCTCCTCCGCGGCACCGTTCAGGCCGTCGAGGAGTGCCTGCGTGAAGTAGCCGCGGGTCGCGTTGGGATCTGTCGGCTCGTAGGCCTGCTCGCCAAAGCGCGAGGCATAAGCAACCAGGCGGACCGAGCCTTTGTTGGCCGGGAATCGGCACTGCTGGAACATCACGATTCCGGGAGGCACGCCGTCGACGACCTCGCGGCAGCAATCGACGAAAACGATGACGTCGTGGACAAGCCCGCAGTGGGCGTACCAATCGGCGTAGAGCGAGAGGTCGATGTTGAAGCCCAGCACGTCGGGGCTGGCGTCGGCCATGAGCACGGCACCCTCGCCGTTGTCGATGGCGATGCCGTGGCCCGCGGCGTAGATGTATACGCGCGTCTTGGGCCAGTCCTCGGGGTTGACCGCGAGGTGATCGCGGAGGCGGTCGTTGAAGCTGTCGAGGGCCAGCACAACTTCCTGCATCTTGGGGCGCGCGTCGTTGACGCCCGCAAAGCTCGCGTTCGCCTCCACGGTCACGAGCGCGACGTTCTGCTCAGGCAGCGCTCCTCCGCCCGGAGCGATCAGCCAGTCGCGGAACGAGCGCGCGTCGCCCGTCGCGGACGAAAGGTCACGGCCAGGAAATCCCGGGTAACGGTCAATGCCTATGCAGAGCCCAAAGTGAAGCTCGTTCATGGGCCGCCTCCCCAACAGTCACGGCATGTCTATCGTGGACTTGGCAGTCCGCCGAGGCTAGCACCGGCGAATAAGCATTCCGAATGACTTCCGGGCAGCGGAAGCCGTCCGATAGTCACCGCTCGAAAACGAACTCCACGGAATCGGCGCGCGCCACGGAGTCAGTTCGCCTGAAACGCGACGGGTAGAGCAGGCGCGTGGTCCAGCCATCAACGACCTCGCGTTTGGGCACCTCGTTGCCAGTTGGGAAGATGAGCGGATTGGTGGTCAGGAGCACGGCGTTCGTGTTGCGCCGCGTGGGGAAGACCGCTGTGTAGCCCCACGCGGGCGACGCGTCGATGCTGCCGTGATGACCGATCTTGAGCAGCGAGGATCGGAAGTCGACGCCGTTGGCGC
The DNA here is from genome assembly GCA_963706095.1 of uncultured Chloroflexia bacterium. Classification (GTDB taxonomy): domain Bacteria; phylum Chloroflexota; class Limnocylindria; order Limnocylindrales; family CSP1-4; genus JALYGJ01. The sequence continues at coordinate 2,531,454 of OY970149.1, read as the reverse complement.
GCATCACCGCCCAGCTCTCGACCTCGGCGTCGCCGGTGAGGACGAGCGTCACTCCCTCCCACGTCCAGCGGCTGACGATCGAAGTGTTGTTGCGGCTCTTGTTGATGGCTGCCAGCAGATCGAGTCCGCCGCTGCGCAGCTGGCGGCGCAATCGCGCGAAGTCGGCGAGGCGCATGACGTCGGGCAGGTCGTCGGCGGCCGCGGCCTCATCGCCCGCGGGCCCGACCGCGTCAGCAGCAACACCAGGAGCGCGGGAGGCGCCCGATGCAAACCCGGCGAAATGGTCGTCCAGCGCCTGGCGCGCCGCCAGCCCGGTCTCGATCGGCTGCAGGTAAGTCGAGCTGTCCTGCTCCGGTGCCAGCACCTCGATGGTCATGCGCGACAAGCCGCTCGGCAGGGCGCCCGAGGCGGCGAGATCCATCTGCCTGTTGACCTGGAAAACGGACGAAGCCGGAAAGAGCGCCGCGATCTCGTCCATGCGGTCTCTGGTCGACAGCGCCAGGTTGTTGCGGTAGACGTCGCCGATGACGCCCGAGTCGGCCTGCAGAGCGGGTGGCAACACCTCCTCGAGCCGATCCGAGGCGATCTTGAATTGGGCGTCGACGGCGGGCGTGACCCACGCGTGCCACAGCCGCGCGACCTCGAACTCGCTGCGCAGCCGCTCGCGCATGACGTAGAAGCCCTCGAGATGGTCGAGGTGGCGGTGGCTGATCAGGACCAGGTCGATGCGGCCGCCGGTCCGTGCGAGCACGTCGTCGAAGATGGCCGCATAGACCGAGCGATCGTCGTTGTGGTGCGTGCCGAAGTCGACCCACGCGTGGTGGACGCGGTCGGCCTCATCCCACGAGATGAGGATGCAGTCACCGAAGCCGATGTTGTAGGCGCGTACTGTCAGCCTCACGCGCCTCCCTCCGCGCCGGGCTCCGCGTCCTCGCCGATGGCCGCGCGCGAGCCGCAGCGGGCCGCCGGATTGCCGCGGACGACGACGCGGTCGCCGGCCAGGACCGCGAGGTACGGCGATCGGACAGTGGTCGCGAGCAGGCGTGCGTTGGCGCCCGAGTCGAGCTTGAGCGCTGGGCCGTCGGCGACCGCGCGCAGGAAGGCAAGGGCATCGCGCACGCGCTCGCGCGTGACCGGCTTCTGCGCGTGGTGGCGCAACCGGCCCTCGACATCGAAGACGAGCGTGCCGCCGCCCCAGATCGGCAGCCAATAGCCGCCCAGCGGACCGGACGTGCCTCGATCGAGCTCGATGTCGACCGGGTACTCGTAGGTGATGACCACGGCGTCGATCGCTGCGTGGTCGGGCGGCCGGCTGGTGACCTGGATGTCACGCACTACGAAGTCGCGGTAGCGCGCCTGCGTGCTGAGCGCGAGGCGGCGCCTGTTCTGGTCTAGAAAGACGTAGGCCTCGGCACGGGTGATGCGCGGCCACGCGCGTGGAAGGTTGGGCCACGCCGCGCTCGCGTCCGATTCATCCGCCATGGACGCCGCTGAGGGTACGATCCCGCGGTCCGCGAACGTCTCGGCAACGATCCGCCGGAATCCCAGGTCATCCGTCGGGTTCGCGAACCGGTCGGCGCGATAGAGCGCTGCGCCGAACTCGGCAAACGTTGCGTCCGCGGGCGGCAGGTACTCGAGCGCGCGCACGACCATGCGCTGGAGCGCGGTCCGCGCCAGCTTGAACGCCGGCTCCGGCTCGAGGCGCGCGCGGTTCACGCCATAGATTCGAACGAGCGCTTCCCAGATCGCGCCCGACAGTCCGAGTGACAGCAGGTGCGGGTCCATCGTCCGCGCCAGCAGATCCCTGTCGACATCGCGCGACAGGTCGCGCAGTGCGAGGGCGCCCGCCGCAGAGGCGCGGAAGTCCTCGGCGATTGACGCGACGAGGTTCGGGCCACGCAGATCGAGGCCGGCCATCGCCAGGAACTGCTCGCGCACGACCTGGTGGCTGAACGCGGAAAAGACCGCCGACAGGTCGCCCACTGCCTCGTGCAGGGCCGCGGTCTCGCGATGGTTGCCTTCGGTGAAGCGATCACGCACCGCGTCGAGGAGCGCATGACCGGTCTCGTGCCCGACGACATCGTGGACCAGAGCCGTGTGGTAGATGCTGCCGTCCACCTGGCGGAACGAATAGAACTGCAGGCTGTGGGTGTCCTCCTCGTAGAACGCGTTGGCGAGGTAGCCCGCGTGGGGCAACACGATCAGGCGGTTGGCATCGAAGCCCCAGCCGACCAGCCGCCCCAGCTCGAACTCGACCAGGTCGATCGCTCGCGCCGCGATGGCGTAGGCATTGAGCTGGTGGAAGCGCGGGTCACCCATCTCGTACTCGGGAAACGCTCCCGCCCCATCGGGCACTGCCATCGCCAGCAGTCGGTCACGCTCGCGGTCGTAGTCGAAGACGGCGAGGTGCGAGCCCACGGGACCGGCGTATATCGGTGCCTTGAGGGTGACTGCGACCGGATCGGGCGTCGTGCGCGGGTGCTGCGGGATGACGCGCAGCGTCACGCGGTCGCCCTCGAGGGCCAGGCGTTGCTGTAGCTGTGGGGCCTGAAGCGCGTCGCTCATGAGCACGGCCTCTGCGAGGAACGGCCGAACCATCGTGGCCGCGCACGACCTGCGACGTCAACCACCCGACCGACGTATCCGTTGACAACCCGGTGACGCCCGGGTGACGCGCCGTGCCGATCCTCCGCTGAAATCGCACGGGGACGGCGAATGGCGTTCACGGATCTGTCGGATCTGTATGGCGCGGTAAACGAGGAGGGCATCAACCGCGTCGTCCGGCACGTCATGCGCAAGCGCCCGTCGCTCTTCAACTACGGGACGCAGGCTGTGATCGCCAACCCGTCATTGCGTTGCGCCACGATCGACGCCGCGCCCGAGGTCCTGGCCTACGGCAATCCACTGATGACGCGCGAGGATCCGCTGCCCATCCTGGGCACGGACGGCCGCTTCGGGCTGGACTTCTGCGCGCAGCTGACCGAGGTCAAGGTCGATTTCCACCCAGGTGGCGCCGTGAGCCTGCCGGCCGAGCTGGCGCCGCTCGATGCGCAGCGATTCGCGGTGTCGGCAACGGCCTGCGCGGGCATCGGCTGCCCGTCGGAAGACTGGCTGCGCCGGCTGCGCGAGGCGCTGACGCGCGAGAAGCTCAATGCGCTTCACGCCGCCACGCACATGACCAATGCCGCGGGCAAGATGTCGAACTTCGGGCCGTCGGACCGGCCGAAAGAAAACGGCCAGTTCGACGAACGCGAGCCGAAGCTGCCGCCATTGCCGATCCCCGTCGACCGGCTCAACTGCTTCTGCCTGAGCCTCTTCCTCGAGGGTCACTTCGAGGCCGGCGGCACGCCGTCCCTGCCCGAGCTGCAGGCGTTCGTGGACGGGGTGGAGATCGTCGACGTGGGCCCGCGCGAGCTCGAGGACTCGATCGAGTGCTACCTGCGCCTGGTGCTCGAGATCGGGATCATGCCCCAGCTCACGGTCGCGATCCAGAAGCTGGTCATGGACGTCAACAGCCAGATGCCGGCGGGCGTACTCGTCGAGGTTCCGGTGGGGACGCCGCAGATTCCGAACAACCCGGCAGTGGAGCAGGACGAGCTGCGGGTGCGCATCAACCTCGTGGCGACGCCATGAGCCACCTGACCGTCGCGCTTTCGGAGGCAGCCGGCCAGCGCATGTTCGACGCCGTCCGCGACGGCATCAACGTCAGCCACTCGGATGGCGGCTCATTCGGCCCGTTCACTGCCAACTACTCCGTGGCGTTCCACCTCGAGGGCGGGACGCTCGACTTCCGCAGCGATGGCAGCGTCCAGATCCGCGAGCTTGATATCAAGTGGGACACGCTGTCGCTGACGATCGGCATCAACATCCCGGAGATCTGCGTCGGCGGCTTCTGCATCATCGGCATCCCGTTCGACGGCTGCGCGGTGCGCGCGCCGCGGCTGTGTGCGTTCAGCGGCAACCCGGACATCGTTGTGCCGCTCGATCTCTCCGGCCTTCTCACGTCGGAGGTTTCGTTCCGCGCGGCGCCGGTGCTCAAGCACTTCCGCGACCCGGCGCGGCCGCCGACGATGGACTACATCGCTGCCCAGGCCGCGGGCATACCAGACAAATGGCAGCTGTTCATCGACCCGATCACGGTCGACATCGACGTCTTCGACTTCGCCGACATCGTGGGCGACCTGCTCGAGGACGCGGTCGACGCGGCGATCGATGGCCTGCTGGGATTCCTGCCCGGTTGGGCGCGGGACCTGATCCGGGCGCTGATGGGACCGGTCATCGACCTGGTACGAGCCATCCTCGACATTCCTGACGACATCGATGAGTGGCTGAGCGACCTGCTCGGTGTCAGCCTCGGGCTACTCGACTTCGTGGCGACGGTCGTGGGCGACTACTTCGCCGCGCAGACGCCACTGTTCGAGATCGAGGATCCGCTCGAGGTCCTGCCCGGCGACCCGACGGTGCCGCTCATCCCGGTCAAAATCCCGATCGAGAAGCTGGCAGTCACGGTCTCCGACACGGAGCTGGTCCTCGAAGGAGACGTTGGTCCATGAGCATGCGCCTGAACCGGAACCTGTTCATCGAGACCGGCGCCGACAGTGGAGCGCTGGGGATGCTGGCCACCGTTGTGCACCGGCCGCGCCAGCCCGGCGACTATGCCGGATCGGTCTACCGCGGCGACCAGCAGGTCGGCGAGTTCGCGCTGCACGTGCGCGACGAGGAGTCGCCGATGTCCGTCCAGATCGACCTCGCGAGCCAGGGTCTTCCTGGCGACCGGCGCACCCACGGCCCGCACGCGAGCGCAGATGACTGCGGCTGTGACGACGACGCAGGTGGGGCTGCGAGCGGCGCGAAGTACGAGGTCGGGCGAGGGGGCTACGTGGTGTTCCACGTGTCCGGTGGTAGCGGCGGATACCACGTCCAGCTCGCAGGACCGGTCAGCGCCGAGATGCTCGAGCGGCGCGAGGGCGACGAGCGCGGAAAGGGCGACGTCTGGACGAGCCGCGAGCTCGAGCCGGGTGACCTTTTCGCTGCGACGCTGCTCCGGCCGGGGACCTATAGCGTCACCAACGAGCGTGGCGGCGAGGCCAAGCTCCGGCTTCACTACCCGGAGCGCGGCAAGACCGCTTACCGGCCGCCCGACGCCCAGCGCGTGGCGGTCACGGACAACGGCTTCGAGCCGGCCGGCTTCGAGCTCCAGCCGATGCAGGGCCAGGTCTATGAGATCCAGGCCGCGGCGCGCATCCAGATCGCGCTCGTCGAGCCAGAGGACCGCGAGCAGCCTCCGGTCGATCGCGCTCGGCCGGCGCGGTACACCCTCCGACGACGGATGGCCGGCCCGCCAACCGCATAGATCCGGCCCGGTACGCCGGACGGGCTATGGACAGCCGTGGTCCGACTCGGCACCATTGGCATCGGCTCCGCCGTGGGGGCACAGATGTCCGAGCGACGTGTCGTCGTCCGGTCCGGTCCGTCTGCCGGATGGCGGCTCAGGCTGATGCAGGGATTCGAGCTGACTCGTGAAGGCCGGCCAGTTTCCCTGCCGGTGACGGCCCAGCGCGTACTGGCCTTTCTGGCTGTAACGGGCCGGCCATTGATGCGCGAGTACGTGGCCGGCGTCCTGTGGCCCGACTCGACAGAAGCGCATGCCAGCGGAAGCCTGCGCTCGGCACTGTGGCGGCTGCACGGTCACGCCAACGGCACCATCGTGAGCGCCGGCCCGACCCTGTCCCTGGCGTTGCGTGTCCAGGTCGACTTCCATCAGGCGATTGACCGGGCGCACCGCCTGCTCGATGCCGGCGCCACTGATCTCGACGTCGATGGCCCTGGGGCCGGAGATGACCTCGACTCGGTCGCCTACCCACAGTCGTTCTCCTTCGAGCTCCTCCCCGACTGGTACGACGAGTGGCTGGTCTCCGAACGCGAGCGCCTGCGTCAGCTGCAGCTGCACGCTCTGGAGCAGATGTCCGCCCGGCTGCGCTGCCGGCAAAGTTACGGCCAGGCGGTCGAGGCGGCCCAGCTGGCAATCGCGTTCGAGCCAACGCGCGAGAGTGCCCGGCGCGCCCTGATAGAGGCTCACATTGCCGAGGGCAACCTTGCCGCCGCCATTCGGGAGTTCATGCGCTTCCGCGACCTGCTCGAGCGCGAGCTCGGCGTCGAGCCGTCACCAATGATCACCGCGCTGCTCCCGGCCAGCCACGCCTCCGACCGATTCAGCTAGCTTCAGACCGGCAGGACGACCGCCACTGCGCCGACGGCGACGGCGATTGCCGCGATGACCACCATCATCTGGACCACGCGCTTCCGGTCACTTGCCCGCGCCTCGCTGTCGGCGATGGAATGCACGGCACCCCGACCGCCGAAGTTGAAGACGCCCAGGACACCGAAGGCGACACAGAACCTGAGCGCGGCCTGGAGGTAGCCGCTGGCGGCAAGCGCTGCGGGCAGGGCCACGATGAAGCGGAACAGCGGCGGCACCCCGAGCAGCACCAGCGCCGCGAAAAGGACGATTGTGGCCAGCAGGCCGATGTGCCCGGTTCGCCGCCGCTCGGCGATCTCCGCGGGACCGATGTTGCACACGCCGGCCTGGTAGTCATCGGGCTCGGTGACGAGCATGGGCGGCTGGATCGCAGAGAGCTGCATGGTCACGGTCGTGCCATCGTACGCGTCCGGCACACGAACGCCCCGTTTTCGAAGCCAATCAGCGCCCGAAGATCTCGATCCTGTCGAGGTTCTTGGCGCGATACATGGCGCGATCGGCGCGCTCGATCAGCTCCGAGTTGGTCATCGGCTGCTCGGCAATGGCGATGCCAATGCTGGCACCGACGACGATCTCGTCGCCGCCGACGCTGAACGGCTCGCGGAAGGCCGCTGCGACACGACGAGCGACCGCTTCGGCGACCTCGCGCCCGGCCGGCGGCTGAAGCACGATGGCGAACTCGTCACCGCCGAAGCGCGCTGCCGTGTCCGCACCGCGCGTCGCGTCGCGCAGGCGCCGTGCCGCGCCGGCCAGCGTCCTGTCGCCGGCCGCGTGGCCGAAGCGATCGTTGACCTGCTTGAAGTCGTCCAGATCCACGAAGAGCAGCGCCGCGGGCCGCTCCGGTGACGCCGTGCGCAGCGCGTCATCGAGCGCATCGATCAGCACAGCACGATTGGCGAGCCCGGTCAGCGAGTCGATGGTCGCGCGGTGCTCGAGCTTCTGCTCCTGGTGCTTGTGCTCGGTGACATCCTCGAGGATGCCCTCGTAGTAGAGCGGCGTGCCCATCGAGTCGCGCACCAGCAGCGCGCTGTCACGCACCCAGAAGAGCGTGCCGTCGCGCCGCCGGGCCCGAAACTCGACGTTGCGCCCGACGCCCGCATCATCGATGGCGTCGCGAAAGCTCGTCCGATCCTGGGGATCGGCATACAGCTCCAGCGCCGACACGTTGAGCAGGTCCTGCGGGCTGTCGAAGCCGAACATCTCGGCAAAGTAGGCGTTGGCATCGAGGAAACGGCCGTCCGTCGTCGAGCGGTACATGCCCACCGGCACGCGCTGGAAAAGGTCGCGGTAACGCTGCGCGCCCGCCGTCAGACGCGCTCCGACGTGGACGATGGCGAATAGACACAGCCCGGAGCTGATGGTCACACCCAGGAATCGGGTAACCGCCTCGGTCGCGAGGCCGGGGCCGGTTGAGGGCGGGGCGAGCGACGCCCAGCCGGCCGCGATGAGCACGGCCAGCACGAAGCCCGCGATGGCGAGACGGCGCAGCTCTCGGCCGTCCACGTAGGGCACGGCGATGAGCACGGCGAGCAGTGCCGTCACTGCCAGCATCGGCGCGCGATTGCCGGCTACCAGCAGCGCCGTGACGAGCGCGAGCAGAGCCCACGAGACGAGTCGCGCACCGAACGCCAGCGTCGTCCGCGTCACCATGCGGCGCACGACGAGCATCGACGCGGCAACCCCCCATAGTCCGACGGCGGCGATGCCGTACATAAAAACACCGAGGTTGACGAAGACGATGGCCACGGCAACGCCCAGGGTGACGGCGACGACGGCCATGACGGCCAAAAGACGGCGCAGGTTGCGTTCGTCGGCGTCGAGCGCCAGCGACTGGCGCGGATCTTCCTTGAGTGTCATTGCGTGCTTGACCATCCCCTCGGTCAGCGCCCCCTCGTGGCTGTCCACGAGGTCGATGCTAGGCAGGCGCAGCCGCCAGACCTAGCGTGACTATGGGACCTATCGACGCGGACTCCCCTCCTACTGCACCGTCGCGCACCGGATGGCACTTCACCGCCCTGTTCATCGACCGATGAGTGACCGCTTCACCACGGCCCCCAGGCAGGCTACCTGCCCGTGCCGCCCAGGTTGGAGCGATGGCGCGTCCCGGAAATGAGCTGCCACACCTTGCGCAGCGCCCATAGGCGAACGAGGAGTCCGATCATCGTGCCATTGCAGGCGCTCGGCAGTTAGGCAGGAACTGAGGACAACCCTTCCCGCGCCACAATCTCCTCGCAAACTGGACCCGACTAAGATCGGCCCGTGAGCGGCAGCACGTTCCTGGACGAGTCGATTGCGCTGCTCGAGCGCACGCCGCGCGTCGTCCATGAGCTGGTCGCGGGATTGCCCGAATCATGGCTGTCGGAGCGCGACACGGCGGATGGCTGGACGGCGCGGGATGTCGTCGGCCACCTCATCTCGGCCGAGCTGGACGACTGGATCCCGCGCGCCGAGCGCATCCTGCATGACGGCACGGAAATGGCGTTCGATCCATTCGACCGCTTTGCGCACATCGAGCGGGACCGCGATGCCACCCTGCACGAGATGCTCGACCGCTTCGCGGAGCTGCGTGCCCGGAACCTCGAGCGCATCCGCGAGCTGCTCGGCGACAAGGACGACCTTGACCGGCGCGGGCGCCACCCTGAGCTGGGCGAGGTGACGATGCGCGAGTTGATCGCGACCTGGACGGTGCACGATCTCGACCACGTCGCCCAGATCTACGCGGCCCTGGCCGGCGCTCGCGATCGAGATGTCGGGCCGTGGAAGGCGTATCTGGGCATCCTGACTCGCCGTGACGGTGACGCCGCCTAGACCGGCGCGAAGTCAGGCCGGCTCGCCGCTGCGCCAGCGTCGCCCGGTGTCGAACAGCCGCCGACTGATCTCGGCGCCGGTGGTCAGCACGCCTGTCGCCACGGTTCGGCCGAGGCGCAATCCGGACATCGCGAGCCAGCCCCCGATGCGGCCGGTGGTCCGCATGTCGACATCGAGATCGAGCTGGGTCAATCCTGCCGCGGAGAGCTTCTCGGCTCGCCACTCGGGCTTTAGGCCGTCGAGCGCGAGACGGATCGCGGCGAGCGCGACGAGGAGGTCATCGAGCTGGCCGACCACCGGGATGATGCCCGGGATGAGGTCGATCGGCGAGATGACGTAACCGGCGGCGGCGAGAACCGCGACGCGGCGGACGCGTGACAGCCGGCTGTCACCGGCCAGTGCGAGCGCCAAGCGGCCGTAGCGGGGGAGGCGCCTGAGGAGCGCCGAGAACTCGTCGCGCGGAAAGTCGGCGACGATGTCAGAGACGACAGTCAACCGCCGAGCATCCCGCCCAGGTCGGGCGCGCCACCGCCTGTGCCCGACATCAGGCCGTCGACCTGACCGCGCAGCGGCTCCGGCAGGCGCTCCTTGATGAAGTTGATCGCCGTCTCTGCGGCGCCGCGTGCCTGGGCCTCGTCGATGCCGGTCTTGTCCTGGATCAGGCGTACGAGCTCGTCCATGTTGCGCAACCTCCACGATGCTGACGCTTTCGCCGACTCTAAGAGACCAAGCCTTTCATTCCCACCTCAGGCCAGCTACCAGGACCTGCCATATCCTCGCGCTATGGCCAGCAGATACACGCGCAGCATCGCGATCGTTCTGTACCAGGGCGTCGAGATACTCGATTTCGCGGGACCGGCCGAGGTGTTCGCCGCGGCCGCCACGATCGGCGAGGACCGCGGCGCGCCGGCTTTCGACGTCTACACCGTCGCCTCGACCCGCGACACGGTGGTCAGCCAGGGATTCATCGACATAGTGCCCGACTTCACGCTCGACGATGCTCCGGCGCCGGACCTGATCGTCATCCCCGGCGGCTCGAGCAGCGCGATGCTCGACGACCCGAAGTTCATGGCCTGGCTGGCCCGCACCAACGCCCAGTCCGAGGTGACGCTAACCGTCTGCACAGGCGCCATGGCCCCCGCGGTGCTGGGACTCCTCGACGGCCTGACGGTGACCACTCACCACGGCTCGCTGTCGCGACTCCAGCAGCTCGCGCCGAAGGCACATGTCGAGGCCGACCGGCGCTTTGTCGACAACGGCGCCGTGATCACCACGGCCGGCGTGTCCGCCGGCATCGACGGATCGTTGCACCTCGTCGCCCGGCTGCTGGGACGCGAAGTGGCCCAGCAGACAGCGCGCTACATGGAATACCGGTGGGACCCGGAGCCGGCCAACTTGGCCGGCTACTCGGACCTGAATCCGTCCGTTGACGAGCGTGGCCGTGCTCTGCAACAGGTCGTCGTCGATGCCCAGGCTGGCCGGTGGCAGCAGGCCCACGACCGGGTTCAGTCGTTGCTCGCCGCTGACGCGGATGACGGCTACGCCTGGATGATGCTCACGGAGATCCTGCGCGGCCAGGAGCGGTTGGAAGAGGCGCTCAACGCTGCACGTCGGACCACGCAGTTCGCCGACTACGAAGCAGAGGGTCGGTTCATGGAAGCGCTCGTGCTCGCGCGAATCGGCAGTGCGAACGAGGCGTTGGGAGCGCTTGGCGCCGCGCTCGACAGCGGCTTCAACACGCGCTGGCGCATGGAGCAGGAACCGGATCTTGAGTCGCTGCGCGCCGACGAGCGCTTCACCGCACTTCTCGCTCGCGTGCAGTGACACTGGCGCTCCAGCCGATGACGGCGATGCCCTGACCGGTCATGGAACAGCCGGGGCGCCACATCGGCGCCCCGGCTCGGGCAGAGCTGGAGGAGTGTTCCGGCGTTTGGCCGCCGGCCGGAGTTTTGCCTACCTGCCGGCTACGAGCTGCGCGACCTGGGTCGTGATCATTCGACCCAGCAGCGAGTCGCTGTCGAAGGTGTCCGGATCAGATGCGGCCATCTGGCCGACGACCTGGATCGTGAACGTTCCGTACTTGACCTTGGGCGTGACCTTAGAAAGATCGACGAAGGCCGCGGCCGAGCCGTTGGTCGTCAGCTCGGTCGTCCGCGCCACCACCGTGCCCGCGGCGTCGGTGACCGTGACGTCGTACGACATGCCGTTGCAGCACGCCACGCCAAGGCCCGGATGGGCGATGGCGACCTTCAGGAAGCGCGTCGAGCTCGGGACGCTGACCGTGAAGGACTGAGTGTCGGAGCCGGCCACGGCAACGCGCGGCGCGGGGTAGGTCCACATGTCAGAGCGCGCGACGCGGTAGCCGTCGGCGGCCAGCACGCGAGCGTCCGCCTGGGCGGCGGCAGTGCGGATCTTGTCCGCCCAGCCCGAGCTGCGCACAAGCGCGACGGCCTTCGTCAAATCGACGTAGCCGTAGCCCTGGACAAAGAAGGGCAGCGCCTTCCCACTTGCGGTCATGTTGCGCGCCGTGGCCTGGAGGACGAGGCGCACCTGGGTCGGCGTCAGCCGCGGGTTGGCCTGGAGCAGCACCGCGGCCGCACCGGCGACGTGGGGCGCGGCCATGCTCGTGCCGCTGGCACTCGCATTCGAGCCCGGCGCGCACGGACCGATCGCGGTCCCGGCGGTATCACACGTGGAGGAGATGTTCACGCCGGGGGCGACGACATCGGGGTGATACAGCCCGATTCGATCACTCTTGAAGACGGTGTGGCCGCCGGCGCCGATCTGCGTGGGCTGGCTGTTGTCGTACTGGAGACCGGTCGAGCTGAAGCTGCCCATCTTGTAGCTCGTGTCGCCAGCGCCGACGGCGATAACCCACGGCGCCATGGCGTACGGATTCATGCTCATCTCGTCCGTGCCTGCGTTGCCGTTGGCGAACACGACGGTCACGCCCTGGTCGTAAACGGCCTTGGTGATGACCGACACGGGGTCGTTCGGGTCGAATTGGCGGAAGACGTTGCCCCACGAGTTGTTGATGACATCGACGCCCCACAGGGCGGGCTGGCGAAGCAGGTAGTCGTAGGCGGTGACCACAGCGCTCGTGAAGAGCACCAGGCCGATCGCGAAGCAGACGAGCTCGGCGTCGGGCGCTACGCCCAACCGGCTTCCGTCAGCGACGCTCGATCCGTCGGCGGCGATGATGCCGGCGACGTGCGTGCCGTGGCCGCTGCCCAGGTCGGAGTTCTGGTACGGGCCGGTCTCGGTCGCGACGGCGATGGTGTTGTCGCCGTTGGGGTGCTGGTTGACGTACTCGCCGCTGGCCAGGATGACGTTGTGGGCCATGCGGTCGGCGAGGTCGGGATGGCTCGCGTCGCAGCCGCTGTCGACGACGGCGACGGTCACGCCCTTGCCGGTCCAGCCGGCCTTGCGCAGTGCAGCGCCGCCCATCGCGTTCGACGAGGCAGTGTCGAAGAGGCGCAGCTTCTCGTCGGGATAAACGTCAGTTGCGATGCCACTTTCGACGGCTCTCTTCATCGCGGACACCGGGCCTGCCACGAGCGCCAGGCGGACCTTCTTCATGGGCTGGACCTTGAGCCCGAGATTCGTCAGGGCGCTGACCTGCGCGGCGCTCGGCACTGACTTGAACGTGGCAATACCGCGCACGTTTGCGCTGAGTGACTTCGCGGCGAGCAGTTGCGACAGCCCGGCCCCGGTGCCGGCGGCGGCGGCCGTGCCGACGCTGGAACCAAGGAGTGCGGCGAGCGTGAATACGAGGGTGAGCGTGATCACGCCCACCTTCCTCGAGCTCGGACGGGTTCGGGAATGCATTGCGAGTGACCTCCTGACCGGTGCCACCCCACACAGTGGTGGGTTGCTGTGCGGAGGATCCGTCACCCTGCAGAGTGGTGTCAAGTTTCAGGTACGTATCAAGCCTGCCGGCATGGGGTCTGACGTGGCGATCACGGCGGTGAGGTGGCCAGCACGGCTCCGACGCGGCGATCACGGCTCTGACGCGGCGATCACGGCTCTGACGCGGACATCACGGGCTGGAGTCGCCTAGTCACGCCTCCGGAAGTTCACGACTCCCAGCCCGAGCATTACCACCCCAAAGATGAGCAGGATCGTGCCCTCCAGCCAGATGGGCACCACCTGGCCGAAGATCGTCAGTCCGAGCTCGTCGGCTACACCGCCCGGCGCCTCGGCGGCGAGCACGATGCGCCGGATCGGATCGATGCCGTATGTGACCGGGTTCAGCCGGGTCAATACAGCCATCCAGTCGGGCAGCCCCTGGAGTGGGAAGAGCGCGCCCGACAGGAAGAACATCGGCATCAGCAGGAAGTTGACGATGATCTGGAAGCCCTGCATCGAGGTCATGCGCGAAGCGATGGCGACGCCCATCGCCGACATCGAGAACGCCAGCAGGAACAGGAAAGGGATCAGCAGGAGAACCGATTCGACGGTCAGCTTGACACCGATGAAGGGCGCCAGAATGAGCAGCATTGCGCCCTGGATGAGGGCCTGGGTGGCGCCGCCGAGCGCTTTGCCGATGGCCACCGACGAGCGGCTGACCGGCGCTACGAGCACCTCCTTGAGGAAGCCGAACTCGCGGTCCCACACGATCGACATGGCGCCGAACACGGCCGAGAACAGGACCGCCATGGCAATGACGCCCGGGAACATGAACTGGAGGTAGCTGATCGATCCGCTGCCAGCCCCGGTTGGGAAGCCGACGCCGAGCGACGAGCCGAGGCCGATACCGAAGACGACCAGGAAGAAGAGCGGCTGGGCCAGCGACCCGACTACGCGTGCCCGGTCGCGCCAGAAGCGCAGCACATCGCGATACCAGACGATGTAGACCGCTCGCGCGGCCGCGCCGGTTCGTCTCGTGCGTCGAGCCGGCAGGACCTGGGTGCTGCTCTCCGTGGCCATCAGCGCTGCCGCCCCCATACCTGGCGCGAGAGGCGCATCTTCTCCGCCGCACCGATCGGTTCCTCGCGGATGGCGTGGCCAGTCAGCTTCAGGAAGACGTCGTCAAGGCTTGGTCGGTGAGACGCGACCGACGTGACCGGCTCAGTCAGCTCACGCACGAGACGCGGGATGAACTCGGCGCCGTCGGGGACTTCGAGGCGCAGCGTGCCGTCATCGACCGTGGGCTCCATGTCGAAGCGTTCGCGGATCTCGGCCGCAGCGGCGACGTTGTCAGATGTCGAAATCGTCACCACATCGCCGCCGACGAGGCGCTTCAGCTCGGTCGGCGTGCCCTCCCCGACGATCTTGCCGTAGTCGATGACCGCGATGCGGTCGCACTCCTCTGCCTCATCCATGTAGTGAGTGGTCATGAACAGCGTGACGCTGTGCTCCTCGCGCAGCCGGCGCAGGTACTCCCAGATGTGGCGGCGCGTCTGTGGATCGAGGCCGATCGTTGGCTCATCGAGGAAGAGGACCTCGGGCGTGTGGAGCATGCCCCGCGCAATCTCGAGCCGGCGGCGCATGCCGCCCGAGAAGGTCTTGACGACCGTGTCCGCACGGTCGAGGAGCTCGACCATGCGCAGCACGCCGTCGATCCGTTCCCTTCGTTGCGCCGACGGGACGCTATAGATGAACGCGTGGAACTGCAGGTTCTCTCGGGCAGTGAGGTTCTGGTCGAGCGACGGATCCTGGAAGACCAGGCCAATGCGCGAGCGCACCTCGTCGGGCGCCGAGTCGACGTCGAAGCCAGCGACCGCCGCCCGGCCCGAGGTCGGCCGCATGAGCGTGCACAGGATGTTGATCGTGGTCGACTTGCCCGCACCGTTGGGCCCCAGGAAACCAAAGATCTCGCCGCGACCGACCTCGAGGTCGATCCCCTTGACCGCCTCGACCGGCGCCTTCTTGGCCTTGAAGGTCTTGACCAGGCCACGCGCCTGAATGACTGGTTGCCCGGTTTGCGTCATCTCCATCCCGGGGCCGAGCCTACTCTGCCCCGCCGAGAATTGCGTGCTCGGCGCGTGTCTAGACTCGAGTGCCTGACGGAGGTGCTGACACATGACCTATCCGGAGCCGGTCTATCTCGGGGATACGGGCGAAGCTACGGCAACATTCCGCCCAGGCACCCACGAGCCCGACTTGGTCTACGGCAACGGCACGCGCTGCCACTTTCTGATGCGCGGCTCGATCTCGCACGGGCTCTTCGGCCTGTATCGCTGGGAGATGGGACCCGAGGTGAGCGGCCCCGGCCCGCACTTCCATCGGACCATGACCGAGTCGTTCTACGTGCTCTCGGGCAACATCAGGATCTACGACGGCCGGCGCTGGCTCGACACCTCAGAAGGCGACTTCGTGCACGTCCCTGAAGGCGGCGTCCACGGATTCCGCAATGAGTCCGGCGCCCCGGCCTCGATGCTCATTCACTTTGCCCCGGCGGGCCCACGCGAGGCCTATTTCGAGGGCACCGCGAGCTTGTCGCGCGGCGAGCAGTTGAGTGACGACGAAAAGGCCGAGTTCTACCGGCTCCACGACAATATCTGGG
This sequence comes from uncultured Chloroflexia bacterium, assembly GCA_963706095.1. GTDB lineage: Bacteria > Chloroflexota > Limnocylindria > Limnocylindrales > CSP1-4 > JALYGJ01. The sequence goes on along the minus strand of OY970149.1, from coordinate 2,515,879 downwards.
TTGAGGAGGCGCGCTAGAGGCCGCGATTCAGCCGCCGAGCTCCTCGATGATCCTGGCGATGCGCCGCTCACGCGTCTCGTCAGTCTTGGCTCCATCGACGGCCAGCGCATGGCGCAGCCTGTTGCTGTAAGAGAGCCTGTCGAAGGCCGCCTGGGCGGCGGGTGACGAGCCCAGCGCATCCGTCAGCGCCTGCGGGACCACGACCTCGCGTGGCTGGTCGTCCAGGTCGACATCGACGTCGACCTCGTCACCTGCGCCAACGCCGGCCGCCTCTCGGTTCTCGGCGCTTAGCGGCAGCATGTAGCGCTCGGCCATCGGCGTGATCGTGCTGCGGTAGCGGTGGCCGTTGATCGTGACCGTGACCGCGACCCGTTTCTTGTCGCCGAGCGCGGCAATGATGTCGGCCGGGACGGGCATGCCGGTCGCTGTCTTGCCGCCGAGCTCGACTACCGTTCGAAATCGCACCTGTGCATCCTCCTCAGGTCTGTCTGCAGGACTCCGATCACCGTGGCGGGTCGAAGAGCTGGTACTCGGCCGCGATTCGGAAGCCCATCTTCTGGTACACGAGCACTCCGATGGGCGATGACTGCAGGACGGCCGCAGTGCAATGCCATTCGGTTCGCGCATGCTCGAGCGTCGCCCAGGTGACGGCGCTGCCCACGCCGCGACGCCGTGCCCATTCGGCCGTGCCGACCGCATAGATGCCGCAGGTCCTCCCGGTCCGGATCACTGCAGATGTCGCCGCCAGGTGGCCGTCGAGGTACGCGACGTAGATCGCCAGCTCATCGCTGGCGACTGACAGCGGCGCCAGCGTATCCAGGAAGGCGCGGTGTGGCGAGCCGCTGTCGACGAGGTGTTGTTGCAGCTCTGCAACCAGCGCAACGTCGACCTGTCGCAGCGTGACACCGGCCGGCGGCGCCGGCGCGCTGGGGATCGCCGGCAGCACCATGCCCGGCATGCGCCACGACTCGTCGCCTTCGAGGCCCAGCTCGACCGGCACGGCCAACAGCTCGGGAGTCGCCGTCGCCACATCGATCCGGACCCGGTAGCGGGTGCCCGCCTCGGTCAGCCACGCAATTGCCCGGGCCAGGTCGGCGGGCGCGGCCGGATCGAGAGCAAGACCGCCATTGACGAAGGTGTAGTCCACGCTCGGCGACGCGAAGGCCTCGACGGCGCCGAAGTGACGCCATTCGCCTCCGACGAGGGCTACCAGCACGCGATAGGTATCGCGCCAGTGCTCGTTTGCCAGCCGGCGCGGGTCAGTCACCCGCTTAGTTTCGGTCCTGTGCCTGATCGATGACCGGCGGCTATCGTCAAATCATGGATGAAGACGCACTGACAATCCCCAAGGAGCTGGTCGATCTGTTGACGACCGACCACATTGGCAGCGTGTCCGCGGTTCGGCCCGACGGCGCCATCGCGACGTACCTGATGTGGGTCGATTGGGACGGTGAGCACGTGCTCACGAGCTCGCCGCTCGGTTCGCAGAAGGGCATGAACTGGCGGGCAAATCCCAGCGTGTCGGTCAGCGTCGTGGACCACTACGACGATTGGCGCAACATCGTCGTCCGCGGCCGGGTGACGGACATCCGCCCAGACACCGACCTTGAGTTCATCGACCGCATGTCCGAGCGCTACACCGGCGCTCCGTACCGCCGGCGCGGCTATGAGCGCGAGGTCTTCGTGATCACGCCCGACCGGATCTCGGTGTCAGAAGGCGGCTGGATGCCGCGCCGCCGCGGCCCTCTGCAAGCCCCCTGATCGAGCCGCGCCATATCCTTCGCGGGTGAGCGTGCTGCGCGTCAAGGACCTCGGCGATCTCGTGTCGCCGACCGTCGTCGTGGCCTTCGATGCGTGGGTCGACGCGGGATCCGCGGCGACGTCCGCGCTCGAGGCAGTCGTCGATGACGAAGCGCCACCGGTTGCCACCTTCGACGCCGACGTTCTCTATGACTACCGGGCACGCCGTCCGACGCTCGACATCCTCGACGGCCGGCCGCAGTCCCTGTCGTGGCCGGAGCTGGCGATCCGGCGCACAACACTGCGCGATCGCGACGTCATCGTCCTGACCGGTGCCGAGCCGGATTTCCGCTGGCGCGAGCTGGCCGACGATCTGGCCGGTTTTGCGCGCCAGATCGAGGCTGAGCAATGGATCACCCTCGGCGCCATTCCCGCGGCAGTGCCGCACACCCGTCCTGTGCCCATCCTGGGCACGGAATCGAGCCCAGGCTTGCTGCGTGGCGGCGTGACCCCGGGCCCGGCCGGGCTGCTGCGCGTGCCCGCCGCGGCGGTGTCCGTGCTCGACATCGCTGTCGCCGAGGCGGGCGTGCCGACGCTCGGCTACTTCGCGCAGGTTCCGCACTACATCAGTGGCGAATACGCGCCCGCCGCGATCGCGCTTCTCGAAGCGCTGGGCACGCATCTCCAGGTGTCCGTGGAAAGCGGCGCGCTGCGCGCCGAGGCAGAGCTGCTGCGCAGCCGGCTGGACGTCGCCGCATCGGCCGACGAGAAGACGCAGAGCTACGTCGAGCGCCTCGAGCAGATGGTCGACGAGGCGCGCCTACCGGCGGGCGATGAGCTGATCAGCGAAATCGAGCGCTTCCTGCGCGAGCGCGGCAGCGAACCGGGACACGGCCAGGTCCACTGACCGCTCCTCTAGCGCGTAAAGAAGAGCTGGAACTCGATCAGGCCGTTGTCCTCCACGGAAAGGACGATCGGCGCGGTCGGCGCGGTCATGCCGTAATCGCTGAACGCGAATGGGGCGCTGCCGACGACCACGATGACGCCGTTGACGAGCCGCGCCTCGAGGTCGATGGCGACCTCCTGGGTGACGCCGTGGATGGTCAGATCGCCCGGCGCCGAGAGCGTGTAGGTCACGCCCTCGACGGGCTCGGATGGAAGCTCGATCGATTCGGTCAGCGAGAAGGTCGCGCTCGGGAAAGTGCTCGTCTCGAGCGTGCGCTGGATGGCGCCGTCGCGGCGCGACCGGTCGCTCGTGATCGAGGTCAGGTCGACCTCGATCGTGACCTCGGTGAGCGTCTGTTCGTCCAGCGTGAGCGAGCCGCTCACGTCCGGGGTTCGGCCGATCGCCGTCGTCTCGCCGATGCCCTGCAGGACCTCGTCGACGCGGAAGCCGGCAAAGCTGCTCGAGTAGTCGGCGTATGAGCCGATCGTCGTGTCCACTGTCCAGGTGCCGCTGACGCCGTCGGCAAACGGTTGGCCGGATGGCCCTGGGGAGCCCCCAACGACGTCAGCCGCGTCATCGATCGTCGCCGCAGTGGGCGCCGAGCCACTGAAGAAGAAGTACCAGACGCCGACAGCGCCGGCCACCCCGCCGAGGAGGAGGAAGACAAGCAGAGCGGTCGTTGCGCGGCGCCTGGTCATTGGCGAATACTCGGCAGAAGCGCTGTGGGCTGGCACCACGAACGCTGAGAACTTCCTGTGACCCACCGGCTAGAGTTGGCCCCACACCGTGTTACCGGCGACCTCACAGGATTCTCCAAGAAAGACCGGCTTAGATATCGCTGTGAAACCGCTCCCCGCCCCCACTGCCACGCGCCCCGAGACTTCGGGCCGCGTCCTCGTCGTCGACGACGAGGCGTCGATCACCGACCTGCTGTCGACAGCTCTGCGCTACATGGGCTACGAGGTCACCACCGCCCGGAGCGGTATGGCTGCGCTCGACTCCGCATCGCGCACACCGCCCGACCTGATCGTGCTCGACGTGATGCTGCCCGACATCGACGGCTTCGAGGTCTGCCGCCGGCTGCGCGCCGATGGCGACTTCGTGCCGGTCATCTTCCTGACGGCGCGTGATGCCGAGGACGACCGCGTTACCGGCTTCATTCGTGGCGGCGACGACTACGTGACCAAGCCGTTCTCGCTCGAGGAGCTGACCCTGCGCATCGGCGCGCTGCTGCGCCGCGTGCGCGCCAAGGAATCGGGCAGCGACACGCAGCGGCTGCGCTACCGTGACCTGGAGCTCGACGAGGACCGCCACCAGGTCTGGCGCGCCGAGCTGGAGATCACGCCTGTCGCCCACTGAGTTCCGGCTGCTGCGCTACCTGATGCTCAACCCCGAGCGCGTCCTGTCAAAGCAGCAGATCCTCGACCACGTCTGGCAGTACGACTTCAACGGCGACGACAACGTCGTCGAGACCTACATCAGCTACCTGCGGCGCAAGGTCGACGTCGGGCGCGAGCCGCTCATCCGGACGGTGCGCGGCTTCGGCTACACGTTGCGCGGCGAAACCTCCTGATCTGCGAATGACGCTCCGGGCGCGGCTGCTGCTCGCCCTCGGGGCGTTGCTGGCCGCGGCGCTGGTCATCTCGGGCGCGCTCGTCGTCGGGTTGACGCGTCAGGCCCTGATCGAGCAGCTCGACAACGATCTCGTCGGCGCCACGGATGGACCTGGGCCTCAGCTCGGCTCCGGCGGCCAGGACGACCCACGCGGCGGGCGACGCTTCGCGCTCCTTCTCTACCGCGCCGACGGCACACTCTCGGAGGCTCTGCCGGCCGGCTTGCCAACCGCCCCCGATCCGCTGCCCCTGATGCCGCCCGGTGGCGTCAGCGAGCTGCCGCTGAGGCGCATCGTGGAGCGTCCGGCGGAGTCGGGCCTGTTGTCATATCGCGTCCTGGCGCTGCCAGGGCAGATCCCGCGGACCCAGGAGTCGGTCACGGTGGTCCTGGCAGCGCCCATGACCAGCATCGACCAATCGACGTTCGTGCTGGTGCGCACACTGCTGCTCGTGGGCTCGGTGGTGCTCGGGGTCATGCTCGTTCTCGCCTGGTTCATCATCCGGCGCGATCTGCGGCCGCTCGAGCAGATCACCGACACGGCCGCGCAGATCAGCGCGGGTGACCTGAGCCGGCGCGTGGGCGTGCCCGACGATGGCTCAGAGGTGGGCAAGCTGGGCAACGCCTTCGACACGATGCTCGACCAGATCCAGGCCGCCTTCGACAGCCAGCACGCCGCACTCGTGGCCAAGGAACGGAGCGAGAGCCAGCTGCGCCGCTTCGTGGCCGACGCCTCGCACGAGCTGCGCACGCCGCTGACCGCGGTGCGCGGCTACGCCGAGCTCTATCGCGCCGGCGGGCTGACCGACGAACCGGCGATGGAGCAGGCCATGACCCGGATCGGCAGCGAGAGCCGGCGCATGAGTGCGCTGGTCGAGGATCTGCTGCTGCTGGCGCGGCTCGACCAGGGCCGGCCGCTGCGCCACGACCCCGTCCGGCTCAGCACACTCGTCGAGGACGCGCTCCAGGACCTGCGCGCCGTCGAGCCGCAGCGCCCGATCGAAGCGACGATCGAGTCGGACGTCGTCGTCAGCGGCGACGAGGATCGGCTGCGCCAGGTCATCGGCAACCTTCTGACCAACGTCCGTGTCCATACGCCTGCGGCGTCGCTGGTCGAGGTGGAGCTCACCGCCGGCGCCGACGGCGCGACGCTGCGCGTGACCGATCACGGCCCGGGCATCGACCCGAAGCACGTCGAGCACATCTTCGATCGCTTCTACCGCGTCGATGCCGGCCGCTCGCGCGACAGCGGCGGCTCGGGCCTCGGCCTGTCCATTGCGGCATCGGTCTCCGCGGCGCATGGTGGCCGGCTCATGTACTCGGATACGCCCGGCGGCGGCGCAACCTTCACCCTGACGCTGCCGCGCGGCTAGCGCGTCGCCCGGTAGTCTGGGAGCGTGGAAGAGCACGACGTAGAACAGCGGCCGGCACAGCTGCGCCAGCGTTTCCCGGCGGACTTCAAATGGGGCTTCGCGGCTTCCGCGTACCAGATCGAGGGCGCGGTGGGCGAGGACGGTCGCGGCCCGACCATCTGGGACACGTTCAGCCACACCCCGGGCAAGACCGCCAACGGCGACCACGGTGACGTGGCGTGTGATCACTACCACCGATATGCCGACGACGTCCGGCTCATGGCCGAGCTCGGCGCTGACGCCTACCGCTTCAGCATCGCGTGGGCGCGCATCTTCCCCACCGGCAGCGGTCCCGTGAACCAGCGTGGTATCGACTTCTACAGGCGGCTGGTCGACGAGCTGCAGGCCGCTGGCGTCGAGCCAACGGCAAACCTCTTCCATTGGGACCTGCCGCAGGCGCTTCAGGACAAGGGCGGCTTCGCCAACCCGGACATCAGCGGCTGGTTTGCCGACTTCGCCGACGTCATGGCCAATCGCCTCGGTGATGCCGTGACAGACTGGATGACCTTCAACGAGCCAGCCGTGTACGCCTTCCTGGGCCACGCCGACGGCATTCATGCCCCGGGCCTGACCCACTGGCCGACGGCCATCCGTGTTGCCGACAACCAGCTGCGCGCCCACGCGGCGGCCGTGCAGGCCATCCGCACCGCTGTGCCGAACGCACGCATCGGCGTGGCCGTGGACATCAACCATTTCGCGCCGGCCACCGACTCGGACGACGACGTTCGCGCCACGGCCGAGTATCGGGCCACGCGTGACACGTGGTTCCTCGACCCGTTGTTCGGCCGCGGCTACCCGGAGCTCGGGCTTCGGGCGCACGAGGCGGCGGGTCACCTCGAGGGCGTCGAGCTCTCGCCGCCGCCCGGCGGCGACCTGGACTACGTCGGCGTCAACTACTACCGCCAGGAGACCGTCTACGCGGCTTCGGGCCAGCCCTTCGACTGGGAGGTGCGCACCCGGCCCAACGTCGAGCTGACGGAGATGGGCTGGGAGGTCGTACCGCGGGGCATGTACGAGGGCCTGATGTGGGTCCAGCGCGAGTACTCGCCGCGCGAGCTCGTGGTCACCGAGAACGGCGCCGCGTATCCGGACCGCGTCGCCGCCGACGGCGTGGTCCATGATGCCGACCGTCAGCTCTACCTGGCGCGCCATCTCAATGCGGCCGCAGATGCAATCGCAGATGGCGCGCCGCTGCGCGGCTATTTCGTGTGGTCGATGCTCGACAACTTCGAATGGAGCCTGGGCTACGACAAGCGCTTTGGGCTGATCCACGTCGACTTCGAAACGCAGCGCCGCACGCCCAAGCAGAGCGCCCGTTGGTACCAGGAGCTGATTTCCGGCTGAGACTTACGCGTCGGCGCGTCCCGGCGGCAGCCCGGAACGTTCGTAAAGTGTCTTGACAAAGCTCTGCGCCGTGTGCGACAACAGGCCACGACAGGGATCGGTTCATAGCTCGTTGGCCGTGCTTGGGGAAGGTACGGCTAGAGGAGGCGGGCAGCCGATCGTGCCAGATCGAGGCATATGGCCAGACTTCCCGAGAAGGCCACGCACAAGCAGACGCGTGCCTTCAACCAGCAGCTCGTGCTGCGCGCGATCTACGACCGTGCGGAGATAAGCCGCGCCGATGTCGCGCGCACCACTGGTCTGACGCGCACGTCGGTATCGGCACTCGTCGCCGGCCTGCTGCGTGACGGGCTCGTTGACGAGGTCGGCCGCGGCCCATCGACGGGCGGCAAGGCACCGATCCTCCTCCGACTGCGGCCCGACGGCCGGCACGCCATCGGCCTTGACCTCGGCGAGGCGTACTTCAGCGGCGCATTGGTCGACCTCCGGGGCAGCATCGTCAACTCGGCACGCGTGGCGCTCGAAGGCCGCAACGGCGAAGACGCAGTGGGCGTCGTCCTGGAGCTGATCGACACGCTGATGAGCCGCAACGGGGCGAGCCCCCTCCTGGGCGTGGGCATCGGCGCCCCGGGAGTTATCGATTCGCGCAGCGGCACCGTGCGCTGGTCAGGCAACCTCGACTGGGCAGACGTGCCATTGGGCGGGCTGATCGAAGAGCGCTTCGGCGTGCCCGTGGTCGTCGCCAACGACGCGCAGGCGGCCGCCGTCGCCGAGAGCACCTTCGCCGCCCACCACTGGCCGGCGAACCTGGTCGTCGTCAGGGTCGGCCGCGGCATCGGCGCCGGCATCATCCTCGACGGCGCCCTGTTCCAGGGCGATGGCTCGGGCGCCGGTGAGATCGGCCACCTGGTGCTCGGTGAGCCGGACGACACGGCCCACCGGGAACCGTGTCACTGCGGACGGTCCGGCTGTCTCGAGACAGTGGCGAGCCTGAATGCCATGGTGCGTGACGCCGGCCGGGCTGTGCCTTCGGTGACAGATGAGACGTCCCTCGTTGCGGCCTTCCTGGCCGGTAACGAAGAGGTGCGCCGCGTCGTCGTCCGCGCAGGTGAGGCGCTCGGCGAGGGCATCGCCGTCCTCATCGCCACGCTCAACGTGCAGCACGTGCTGCTCATCGGCCCGGCGACGGGACTGGGCGACGAATGGCTCGCCGCGATTCGGCGCCGGATGGAGAACGCGGCCCTGCCGCTACTCGCGCGCGAAACCATCGTCGAGCTCGGGCGCGCGCGAGAGAACGACGTCGTCGTCGGCGCCTCTGCAATGCTCATGACCCAAGAGCTCGGACTGAGCCTCGCCCGATGACCCTGACCATCGGCATTGACGTGGGCGGCACGAAGACGGCGTGCGTCGTCACTGACGCAACGGACACGGTCCTGTTGCACGAAACCGTGCGCACCGACAGCGACGACCTGCCGACGCAGCTGTCGGATCTCATCCGGCGCACGATCGACCGTTTCGCAGGTGACAGCGCTCAATCCGTTACTGCCGTGGGCGTGGCCCTGCCTGGCCACGTCGACCCCGAGACCGGCGCCGTCAGCCTGGCGGTCAACCTTGGCGGCAGGGCCGTGGCGCTTGGTCCGCTGCTCGAGCAGCAGGTCGGGCTGCCGTGCTACGTCGAGCACGATGCGCGCGCCGCAGCTTCGTGGGTTGGCGCCTCGAAGCGCAGCCCGGAAGCGCCGCTCGACGTGGCCTACTTGAACATCGGCACCGGAATGTCGGCCGGCATCCTCCTCGACGGTCGCATCTTCCGGGGCGCCAATGGTCTGGCCGGCGAGGTCGGCCACATGGCCGCTGATCCCGGCGGCGACCCGTGTCCATGCGGCCTGATCGGCTGCGTGGAGGCAGTCGCCGCCGGACCCGCCCTGGCTCGGATGGCGCGCGACGCCATCAAGTCGGGTCGACCCACGTCGATGAGCGCCGAACCGACGGCGACCGACGTCTTTCGCGCCGCGGAGGCAGGCGACGCGCTGGCCATCGAGCTCGCGACCGTGGTCGCCGAGCGCCTGGCGCGCGCCATCCGCGGACTTGTGCTGACTCTCGGGGTCCGATACGTGGTCATCGGCGGCGGCGTTGCCGCGGCCGGCGACGCATTGCTCGGGCCGGTGCTCGCCGCCATCGGCCGTGAAAGGCAGATGTCGCCGCTCATCGAGGCTGCGTTCGCGCGCGCGAGAGTCGAGGTCCTGTCACCCCAGATCGAGGCCGGTGCTCGCGGCGTCGCGGCAATCGCGCGCCAGCGGGCCACTGCCGGCAATCGAGAGGGGGTGGGCGACAGTTAGCATCAGAGGAGGAAAGGAGATCCAAAGATCAGAGAAAATCAGCGATCGGAGATCACTGATCTGGCCGGGCGTCGAATCGCCCGCCACGAAGTAGGAGGAGACCTGAATGGGGAAGCATAGTTGGTGGGTACTGGCGGTCATGACCGTCGTGCTCGCCCTGGCGTGCACCAGCACGCCCGCACAGACGCCGGGAGCTGGCACACAGCCTCCGGCAACGTCGGCAGCAACCGACGGGCCCGCCGCGACTGACGAGCCGTCCGCTACGGATGAGCCCTCAGCCACTGACGAGCCCGCCGCGACGGACGAGCCCGCCGCGACGGACGAGCCCGCCGCGACGGACGAGCCTGCGGCTACTGACGAGCCGGCAGCGACGCCCGATCCGGGCGCCCTGGCGGTGCCGGCGGTGCCGACTGGTTACACCGAGCTCGACGCCGCTCTCGGCGCCGACAAGCCGTATGACGGCCGCCGCGTCACGATCCAGACGCAGTGGATCGGCGGCGAAGGTGAAAACTTCGCAGCCGCAATAGCGGACTTCGAGGCGGCGACCGGTATCGACATCGTGCCCGAGGCCATTGCCTCGCAGCACGAGACGGTGCTTCGTACCCGCATCGAGGGCCAGACCCCGCCCGACCTGGCAATGCTGGCTCAGCCATCAGCCGTGATCGAGTACGGCAGTCGCGGCCAGACCACGAACGTTGCCACGTTCATGGATCCCGCCACGCTAAACGAGCAGTTCTCGGCCGGATTCGGCACGGGCCTGCTTACTGGCGAGGGCGGCGAGATCTGGGGCATCCCGTACAAGGTCGATGTCAAGTCGACCGTTTGGTACCCGATCAAGGCATTCGCGAACGCCGGCTACGCCGTTCCCACGACGTGGGACGAGCTGGAGGCACTCTCGGCCCAGATCGTTGCCGACGGCAGCAACCCGTGGTGCATTGGCATCCTCGACGGCTCCGCGACAGGCTGGATCGCCACTGACTGGCTCGAGGACGTCATGCTCCGAACGGCCGGCGTGGAGGCCTACAACCGCTGGATCACCCACGACCTGCTGTTCGACTCCCCCGAGGTGCGCGCCGCTCTCGCCGTGATCGGCGAGCAGTGGTTCACCGAGGGCTACGTCAACGGCGGCTACCAGGGGATCACGGCAACCGACCGTCTCGAAAGCTGGGATCCGATGTTCGCTCCCGACAACAACTGGGACGGCTTCACCCCCGGCTGCTATATGCACCGCCAGGCCACGTGGCTCTCCGACTTCTTCCCGGATCGCCGGGCGGGCGCGACAGAGTCGATGTACGTGCTCGGCGAAGACATCGGAATCTTCTACCTCCCGCCGATCGATCCGGCCCACGGCACGCCTGCGCTCGGCGCCGGCGACACGCTGATGGTCCTGGTCGATGATGAGGCACGACCCGAGATCCGGGCCGTCGCCCAGTTCCTGTCGACCCCACAGGGCACGCAGCGGTGGATCGAGCGTGGTAGCGCGATCTCTGCCAACCAGACCACTCCTGCAGAGTGGTATGCGGGCGCCTACAAGCTCGACGTCGCTGCCGAGATTGTGGGTAATTCCACGAGCTTCGGCTTCGACGCCTCAGACCTCATGCCACCGGAGGCCAACCGCGCCTTCTGGGATGGGATCGTCGCGTGGATCGACGCCGGTGGAACCCCTGAGGCCACCGATGCGTTCGTTCAGGGCGTCGACGCAGCTTGGCCTGCTGAATAGCCCACAAGTAGCTCCGTAGCCAAGGGCGCGCCCGCGTTTCACGCGGCGCGCCCTTGTTAACATCCGGCCACCGGTAGGGAGGCACTGATGGCTGTCCAGTCGAGGGATCACGTCGAGGAAAGCCCGGTTCGGCGCTTCGGCCCGCCCCTGGCGGCACTGCTGGGATTGGCCGTTATCGGCATCGGCGTGGTCGTCCTCTTCGACCGCAACGCCGCCTCCAACCTGCTGGCCTCGATCTACGAGGCGCTCGGCAACACCCAGGGCGCACTCGATCTGGAGCGTGGAGTGGGTGACCAGCTCCTCGCCAAGGTTGTGCTCGGCCTCTTCGCCGTATTCGTGGGCGTCGCCGGCATTTGGATGGTCTACATCGGCGTCAGCGCCGTTGTCGGCCTGCTCAGCCCCAAATGGCAGGCGCGGATCCTGCCCTGGGTCTTCGTGGTCCCGGCGATCCTGCTGCTGACGGTCTTCCTGGTGTATCCAACGATCGGGACCATCTGGACCAGCTTCACGGTTCAGACCAACGGCGACCCCCTGTTCCACTACAAGGCGTTGTTCACACCGGCGTACATCGGCCTGCTGGGCAACAACCTCATCTGGCTCGTAGTCGCCACCGGCGGCAGCGTACTTCTTGGACTGCTCATCGCGGGCATGGTCGATCGCGTCAAGCGCGAGGCCCTGGCCAAGACGTTCATCTTCCTGCCCCTGGCGATCTCGTTCATCGGCGCGTCTGTGATCTGGCGCTTCATGTACGAGTGGAACCCGCCGGGCCAGACCCAGATAGGCCTGGTCAATGCCGTCTGGACCGGCCTGGGCGGCAACCCCGTGCGCTGGGTACAGGACCAGCCAGTCAACACCTATGCGCTGATCCTGATCTTCATCTGGCTCCAGACGGGCTTCGCGATGGTCGTGCTGTCGGCCGCGATAAAAGGTGTTTCAGTCGAGGTGATCGAGGCCGCGCGACTTGATGGCGCGTCGGAGCGCCAGCTCTTCATGAAGGTCATCGTGCCCATCATCAAGGGCTCGATCATCACCGTGGCGACCACCATCGCGATCGTGGTGCTGAAGATCTTCGACATCATCTACGTCATGACCGGAGGCCGCTACGGCACGGACGTGGTTGCCAATCGCATGTTCATAGAGTTCTACGAGTTCTTCAACGACGGACGCGCGGCGGCTCTGGCGACGGTGCTCTTCCTCGCGGTGCTGCCGGTCATGTTCATCAACGTCCGCAACCTCCGCCGCCAGGGGATCGGCTCGTGACGGCCCCGGCGCAGACCGTGCAGAAGGATCGGACCATCTCGGCCTGGCGCCCTGCCCTGCTTCGCAGCGCACCACTGCGCATCGCCGTCGTCGTCATCTGCATCCTGTGGTCGATCCCGACCCTCGGGCTGCTTGTCACATCGGTGCGCAACCCGGCCAACATCACCACCAGTGGCTGGTGGGAGGCGCTGCTCAATCCGTTCGCGCCGAACCAGTGGACCTTCTCCAACTACCAGACCGTCATCGCCAGCGACGGCTTCATCTCGGCCTTCATCAACAGCCTGGTCGTGACGATCCCTGCAACTGTCATTCCGATCACGATCGCCGCCTTTGCGGCCTATGCCTTCGCCTGGATCAACTTTCCCTTCCGCGGCGTGCTGTTCGCGATAGTCGTGGGACTGCTGGTAGTGCCGCTGCAGATGTCGCTCATCCCGGTGCTGCGCCTGTTCGGGCAGATCGGGCTCAACGGAACGTTCCTGGGCATCTGGATGGCGCACACCGCGTTCGGCCTGCCGCTGGCGATCTTCCTGCTCTACAACTTCATCTCGCAGCTGCCGCGCGATTTGTTCGAGTCGGCGGCGATCGACGGCGCGTCGCACTTCCAGGTGTTCATCCGCCTGGTACTGCCACTCTCGATTCCAGCCATCGGTGCCTTCGCCATTTTCCAGTTCCTCTGGGTCTGGAACGACCTGTTGGTGGCGCTGGTCTTCCTTGGCACGGGCGAGGACCAGCGCGTCCTGCCGTCGGCGCTCAACGTGCTCATCGGCAATCGTGGCGGCCAGTGGCATTTCCTGACGGCCGGCGCATTCGTGACGATGATCGTGCCGCTGGCGGTGTTCCTGCTGCTGCAGCGTGCCTTCGTTCGAGGGATCCTGGCCGGCTCCGTCAAGTCGTGACCCGGGCCTCGCGGTGAGCGGCTCGCAATGACGAGCAACTCGCCGCTGATGGCAGCCTTCGTCGGGACCGAGCTGCCCGACACCGTCGAGACCGCGATCGGACGCGGGTCGTACGCGGGGGTCACCCTCTTCCGCCACCACAACGTTGAGTCGCTCGAGCAGGTCCGGTCGCTCACGGCCGCGATGCAGATGGCCGCGTCAGCGGACTTGCGGCCGCTCTTGATCGCCACCGACCAGGAGACGGGCCAGCTGTCGGCGATCGGCGGCACGACCGAGTTTGCTGGTGCGATGGCGCTCGGCGCGGTCGGCGACGCCGGCCTCGCGGAGCGCGTGGCCGCCGCTGTCGGGCGCGAGCTGCGCGCGCTCGGGGTCAACGTCAACTACGCGCCCGTGTGCGACCTGGCCGATGCCCCGGACAACCCGGCGCTGGGCATTCGCTCGTTCGGCGACGATCCCTCGGCAGTGGCGCCCCTCGTCGCGGCGACGGTGCGCGGCCTCCAGGCGGAGGGCGTCGGCGCCACGGCAAAGCACTTCCCGGGCATCGGGCGGGCGACCGTCGACACGCACCACGAGCTCGCTGTGGTCGATGGCGACCGCGCGGCTTTCGAAAGTAGCGAGCTGGTGCCATTCCGGGCCGCACTGGACGCCGGGGCACGACTGGTGATGTGTGGTCACGCGGCGGTCCCAGGTTTCGGCGGTTACGAAACCATGCCCGCCAGCCTGGACCAACAGGTCGTGACGAAGCTCCTGCGCGAGGAGCTGGGCTTCAGCGGCACGACCATCACCGACGCGCTCGACATGGGCGCCATCGCACAGGGCACGGCCCAGATCGTCGACGTGATCGCCGCGCTGCGCGCGGGCGAGGACCTGCTGCTGGCGACGGCGGACGAAGAGCTGGTGGCGCGCGTCGAGCAGGCGATCGCGCAGGCAGAGCGGCGCGGCCTCGTCGATCCTGCAGCCACTGCCGCGCGCGCCAGCCGACTGCGCGAGCTCCGCACGTGGCTGGCCGGCTTCGAACAACCCGGGCTGGAGGTCATCGGCTGCGGCGCGCACCAGGACCTGGCCCGAGAGCTGGCCGAGAGCTCGGTGACGCTCGTTCGCAACGACGACGGTCTGCTGCCGCTGCGCCTCGGCGATGGGGCGCGGGTGTGCGTCGTCGAGCCCTCTCCGCGCAACCTGACGCCCGCGGACACCTCCGTCCTCGTTGAGCCTTCGCTCGCCGCCGCGGTACGCCGGCGCTGGCCGCAGACGGACAGCCTCGATGTCGCGGCCGAGCCATCCGACGCAGACATCGCTGCGCTCACGGCCCGGCTCTCGGGCTACGACGCGGTGATCGTGGCCACCGCAGCGGCGCACCTGCAGCCCAGCCACGCAGCATTGGCCAACGTCATTCTTCGCGCCGGCCGACCCACGATCACCGTTGCCCTCCGCACGCCGTGGGACCTGTCGACGTATCCACGCGCCGCCACTCACCTGTGCACGTACTCTCCTCTCGGGCCGAGCACCAACGCCCTTGCAGGCGTGATCTTTGGCGAGCGGCCCCCCACCGGCCGGCTGCCGGTGACATTGGGCGAACTGCATCCACGAGGACACGGATTGATGTCATGGCACTGAGAGACGAGATCCTCGAGCAGCCGGCCGCGGCCCAGCGGCTCCTTGACGCGGCGCCGCGCACGTTGGCGCCGCTGACGGACGCACTGCGCATGCGCCGGCCGCGCTTCTGCGTCATTGCCGCGCGAGGCAGCTCCGACCATGCCGCGCTGTACGCGCAATATCTGTTCGGCATCCGCAACGGGCTGGCCGTGGCGCTGGCCACGCCTGCAGCGATCACGCTCTACGGGGCGCAGCCGGACATGCGCGACGCGCTGGTGATTGCCATCTCGCAGTCGGGGCGATCGCCCGACATCGTTGCCGTCATCGACGAGGCGCGCCGTCAGGGTGCGCCGACGATCGCCATCACCAACGACCCAGCCTCGCCGCTGGCCCGGGCCGCTGCCCAGACCATCTACATCGAAGCCGGTCCCGAGCTGGCGACGGCCGCCACCAAGACGTACACGACGGAGCTGCTGGCCGTGACCCTGCTGTCGCTGGCCCTCGACGAGGCGACGGCGGAGGAGCGCCAAGAGCTCGCGCGGGTGCCGGAGCACATGTCCGCGGCCCTCGCCGTCGAACCGGCCGCGGCCGAGATTGCGGCCGCTCACGCCGAGCGAACCCGGTGCGTGGTGCTCGGACGCGGGTACGGCTACGCCACGGCCCGTGAATGGGCGCTCAAGCTCCAGGAGATGGCGCTGCTGCTGGCGGTCCCCTACTCCACCGCCGATTTCGAGCATGGTCCCGTCGCCCTGGCGGAGAACGACTTCGCCGTGCTCGCCGTCGCGCGGTCCGGCCCGCCTCTCGAGGCGCAGCGCGACGTTTTGCGCAGGCTCCGCGACGAGCACGGTGCGCGAGTGCTGGTCATCTCGGACGACGCGGCGGCGCGCCAGATCGACGAGGGCCTGGCGACCCCGTCCGGCGTGCCCGGCTGGTTATCGCCGATGGTCGACATCATCCCGGGCCAGCTCTACGCCTATCACCTGACGCGCAGTCGCGGCCTCGATCCGGAGAACCCGCGCATCATCAGCAAGGTCACCGAGACGCTCTAGAAACAGAGAGCGGGGAGCTGAGGGGGCTCAGCTGTTGGAGTTGTCGCTCGTGCCCGTTTCGGTGTCGGAGTCAGAGTCGGAGCCCGAGTCGGGATCGGTGTCCGTGTCGGGTGCCTGGCCGTCCATGCGCCAGCCCGGGCCGTGGCCGGGACCGCGGCCGTGGCCGAAGCCGGGACGCAGCTCGCGCAGCTGGTCGAGGCTCACCTGGCCGTCCTCGGCGATGCTGTTGAAGATCTCCCGGAACGGGCTGTCCTCGGGCAGCTGGTTGACCTCGTCCTGGGTGATGACGCCGTCCTCGATGAAGCCCTGCCACAGCTCCATCTCTTCCTGGGCGGCAGAGCGCCGCGTCTCGACCTCGGCCGCGAGGGCGTCGGTGATGGCGTCGGACTGGTCCTGCGTGATCGTGCCTGCCGTCACACGGTCGGCCAGCACCTGCTCGAGCAGGTCGACGCCACCGCCGAACCCGACGTGGATTCGGCCATCGGTCGGCTCGTTGGCTTCATCGGCGTCGGTCAGCGTGGCCAGCGCCGATGAGGAGACCGCGGTGATGGTCGGCGCCGCCGCGGCGACAGCCGCACCGGCGATGAGCAGGAAGCCTGCAATCGGCAGCCAGATGAGTCGCTTCATGTGTTCCTCCGGAATGACGGTTGGCGTTTCCGTCACCCAGATTCGGATTGCCGACTTGCAGCGGACTGGCGCGCCGCTGGACGTTACCTGTGAAGCGCGAGTGGGCGCGAGGGCCTAGATGGGCCGGATGATGGTCACGCCGTCACGAATCGGCACGACCACGCACTCGACCCGTTGATCATTGACCACCATGTCATTGAAGCGTCGCAGCGCGACCGTCCAGTCTTCGTTGTCGCCATCCTCGAGCACCTGGCCCGACCACAGCACATTGTCGACGCAGATGAAGCCGCGCTCCGACAACAGCGGCAGCGCCGCTTCGAAGTACTGGGGATAAGACGGCTTGTCGGCGTCGATGAAGACCATGTCGAATGGTCCTTCGAGCGTCTGCAGGGTGTCGATCGCCGGGCCGACGAGAACCTCGATCTTGTGACCGTGGGGCGAGGCCGCGAAATGGCGGCGTGCGAGCTCGGCGTGGCTCTCGTCCAGCTCGAGGGTGGTGACCTTGCCGTCTGTGGGCAGCGCCTCGGCCATCGAAAGCGCCGAGTAGCCCGTGAAAGTCCCGATTTCGAGAATCCTGTGCGCTCCGCTGATGGCGGCGAGCATCTTCAGGAAGCGTCCCTCCAGCTGACCGGTGAGCATGCCGTGCATGCGCGAGAACTCACGCGTGTTGCGCGCGACTTCGGTCAGCAGGTCAGGTTCAGGCGACGTATGGCGGCGCGCGTATTCCTCGATCTCGGGGTCCGTGATGTGACGGTCAGGCACGTTCTTCTCCAGACATAACAGAAGACCCACACTCCGGGAACGAGCGTGGGCCTCCGATGATCATTGATGGTGACCTCGTGCGGGCGGAAGGCACGATCCGCGCGCGCCCCGGATCACCTGGGTCTGCCGGCGCGAGTGTCGCTGCTGATGTTGCCCGCTCGGGGCCGGGTGGCGAGGTTCGTCGCGCCGCCAGTCGGGTCCGCGGTGTTCGGCAGGATCCGCGACGTATCGACGTCAAGGGTCCTCCGTTCGACCGATCCTTTGTGGTCGTTGCGGTCGTTGGTCACGCTCGCTCCTCGGTGGGAGCCAATCCTACTACCGCTGTCCAGTCAGGTCCATCACAGCGGCACGTCAGAAATCAGGTTTCGCGAAAGATTCGGACGTCGTCTACGGCGACCTCGATAAGGGAGTCGGCGCCACCGTCGTTGGCCTCGATTGCGACGCGCACCTGCTGGCCGGCAAAGGCGTCCAGGTCAAGCTCGACGAGCTGCCAGCTGGCGTCGCGATTGACCGCGTCGCCGCTCTCTCTGAACACTTCCGTGCCATTCACGAGGACGCGCACGTGGTCGTCCGACGATGCCGTCGCATCGTGGCCGAACGAGTAGCGGAACTGCAACCGCCAGCCGCTGGTGCCGGCTGCGCCCAGCGGGGCGACCGGCGACAGCGCGCTGGTTCGGCCGCCATCGACGTCATACGTGGAGGCCGATGAGCCGGCCTTTGGTCCGGTCACGAGGCTTGCCTCGCCGCTGAATCCGTACTGGAGCTGCTTTACGCCGTCACCGTTCGAGGTCTGGGACGGCACCGCGCGCTGGAGCCCGCCCCGCGTCGCGGTGTCAGCCCCGCCCGGGTTGAAGGTCCAGCCACGGCTGAGCTCGAAATCATCGTCGAGCGGCCCGCAGCGCGTCGCCAGGCCGGCCGCGGCATAGGGGCATGCGGCGTTCTCGAGGAAATACAGGACGGCCACATCGTTGCGCGTGGTCTCGCGCACGATCACGTCGTCGCGTGGGTAGAAGCCACCCGGCACGGGCACGTCTTCTGTCGGGAACATCTCGATGGTGAAGGCAAAGATGCGCTGCGAGCCGTATAACCAGTCGATCGAGCCGCCGTCGATGATGTACAGGTCGCTCAGCTGCTGGGCCACGTAGCCGTTGCGCGCCGCCATGCCCTGGCCCAGCGCTCGGAATGCATCGAGATCGTCGGCGGTCATCGTCCGCGGCAGATCTGCCTTGGTGTACCCGTACGGCCACATGATCTGCTCGTTGAAGGTGTGCCACGAGATCGACGCCCGGATCTGCTGGCGGCCGTTGATGTTGCGGCTGAGAACGAAGTCGCGCAGCGCTGCCACCTCCGGGGTGGACCACGCTCGCGGCCCGCGATAGGTGATCGTGGTTGGGTTGCCGCTCGAGCCCCCGCAACAGCCCCATTTGTAGCCCCAGTTGCGGTTGAGGTCTGTGCCGATCGCACTCGGGTTCGGGGTGGGCTGGCGGTTCTTGCGCCAGTTCTCAAACCCCGTGCCGTCACCGCGGTCGTACTCGCCGCCATCGGGATTGACCATGGGCACGATCCAGATCTCGCGTGACCTGACGATGGCGCTGACCCTGCGCTGGAGGTCGTTCTCCATCGCCGATGCTTTGGCACGGTAGTTGTCCGCGAGCAGGTGAATGACGCGCAGTGCCTGCTCGACGGTGAGGTGCTCGCGCGCGTGGTGAAGCGACTCGAACAGCACCTCGGGCTCGTTCTCGTCTCGGCCGACGTTGTCGCTGATCTTGACCGCCCAGATGGTGCGGCCCTCATAGCTCTGGCCGATGGCCCGCTTCGCAACCGTTCGTGGCTTCGCGGCAATGACGGCGTTGATGTTGGCGAGCATCTCGTCGTAGGTGTGATAGCCCTCGTAACCGGCCGGGAACAGCGGGGCCGGCGCGCCCAGCGCCGGGGCCGGAAGCGCGGCCGCAAGCAGCGCAGCGGCCAGCACACCGGGCAGGCCCAGACCGAGGCGGCGCAGGACGCGCAGTCGTGTCACGGCGCTCTGCTTCACGGTGCCCTGTAGACGCGGATGTCGTCGAGGGCAGCCTCGACCAGACTGTCGGCACCACCATCGAGTGCCTCGACGCGGATACGAACGTATTTACGACGGAAGGCGCTCAGGTCGACGGTTCGGGTCTGCCAGCTCGCGCTGCGCTCCGTGCCGTCGGCACCGATCGTCCACACCGGCGTAGTTGTTGAGCCGGTGACGATACTGACGCGCAACTGGTCCGCGGCCGTGGCTCCGGCATCGTGCGCGAAGGAGAAGCTGAAGCTGAGCGTCCAGCGCCCCGAGCCCAGTCGGAAGCGTCGCGACAGTGCGGTGGTTGTGCCATCGACATCGTTCGCCGCGGCGTCCGCGCCGGCGGCGCCGCCGGTGACCAGATCGGCCTGGCCGCTGGGCACGTTCGCCAGCTGGGCCGCGCCGCTCGCCGTGCTCGTGGCCTCGGGAATGGCGCGCTCCCATGCGCCGCTGCCCGCGCCGCCGCCGGAGAAGCTCCAGCCACGGCCGGTCTCGAGGTCATCATTGAACGGTCCGCAATGCGTCGCCGCGAGACCGGCGGCGCGATATGGGCAGGCGCTCTGCTCCAGGAAGTAGAGCGTGGCCTCCTGGTTGCGCGTCGTCTCGCGCTCGATGATCTCATCGGGTGGGTTGAAGCCGCCGCAGCCATTGCAGCCCCACGGCGGATACATCTCGAACGTGTACACGAAGATGCGCTGGTCGCCGTAGGCCCAGGCCGGGAAGTCGCCGCTGTAGATGTACGAATCGCTGCCCTGGCGGTGGCCATAGCCGTTCAGGCCGGCCATCGCCCGGCCCATACCCATGAACGCGTTGTAGTCGTCGACCGTCATGTCGGGCGGGACGTCTTCCTTGGTGTAGCCGTAGGGGCGCATGATGAACTCGCCGTACGAGTGCCAGTTGAACACCGTGCGGATCTGCTGCAGCCCGCCGACACGCCGGCTAAGGATGAAATCGCGCAACACGACGTTCTCGACTGCCTCGAACGCGTAGCGGCCGCGGTACTGGCCCGAGCCCGGCTTGGCGGCGCTGCCCTTGCTGCCCCAGCGATAGCCCCAGTTGCGATTGAGGTCGATGCCGACCTTGGTCGTGCCCGGCGTGGGCTGGCGGTTCTTGCGCCACTTGTGGAAGACGCCGCCCGAGATGTCGAACGCCGCGCCATCCGGATTCAGAGTCGGCACGATCCAGATCTCGGTCGTGTTGACGATCCTCGTCACGCGCTCGCCGAGCGGGGTCGCTGCGCCGTAGTTGTCCGTCAGCAGATCGATCATGTACAGGCACATCTCGACCGTCAGGTGCTCGCGCGCGTGCATGCCGCACTCGGCCAGCACCTCCGGCTCCGCCTCGTCGCGGCCGACGCGGTCGCTGATCTTGACCGCCCAGATTTCGCGGCCCTCATAGCTCTTGCCGATCACCCGCCGGCTGATGATCGGCTTGGGCCCGCCGCCGTGATCAAGTACCGCCTGGCTCAGCGCCGCGTCGACCTCGGCATACGTGTGGTAGCCCTCGTAGCCGGCCGGGAAGTCGGGCTCGACAGCGCTCGCCGGCTGCGCGGCGAAGGGCATCAGCGCCAGCATTAGGATCGGCAGCAGAATGCGGCGGCGAGCGATGGCTCTCATCGGTCGGAGTGCTCCCTCTTCATGGCTGTCGATAGACCCGCACATCGTCGATTGCGGCTTCGACGAGGCCGTCGGCGCCGCTGTCTGCGGCTTCGATGAGAACGCGCACCGTCTCGCCGGCATACGTGTCGAGGTCGACCGAAACGGTCGTCCACGCGCCCTGTCGGTCAGAGGGCGCGGCGAGCTGCTCGAAGACCACGTCCCCGCCGACACGGACACGCAGGAAGTCGGCCGCCGTGGCGCTCGGGCCGTGAGCGAAGCTGTAGCTGAACTCGAGCCGCCAGCCGGTGGTCGAAGCGGCGCCGAGGGTGAACTCCGGTGAGCGCACCGATGTCATGCCGCCATCGATGTCATTGCGGTTGGCGCCACCGCCAGAGGGCCCGGTCACGAGCGCCTGCATGCCGCTCATTGTGGCTGCCAGCTGCTTGACCCCGGCGGCATTCGAGGTGCGCAACGGCACGGCCCGCGCCCAGCGGCCCTTCGTCGCCGTGTCGGTCCCGAACGGGTTAATCTCCCAACCACGCCCAGCCTCGAAGTCGTCATACAGCGGACCGCAGTTGGTGGTCTCGAGGCCCGCCGCCCGGAAGGGGCAGTCGGCCATCTCGAGGATAAGCAGCACGGCGCCGCGATTGCGCGCGAGATCGTTGGCCAGCTCGGGCTGGTTCGGGTAGTAGCGACGCTGCGACCCCGCGGCCATCTCGAACGTGTACGCGAAGATGCGGTGCCTGCTGTACTCCCAGTCGCCCTGGTCGCCGTCGACGATGTACAGGTCGCTGCCCTGCTCGGGCGTGTAGCTGTTGAAGGCCGCCATCTGCTGGCCGAGCGCGACCATCGCCAGCCAATCGTCGCGCGAGAGCTCCTTTGGTACATCGGTCTTCGTCCACGAGTACGGCCACAGCACCTGGCGGCCGGCGCTGTGGAAGCCGATGCTGACCCGGATCTGCTGGCGGCCGTTGACTACGCGGCCATCCACGAAGTCCATGTACGCCTGAACCTCGGGCGCAACCGCTGGGCCCCAGCCGCGGTAGTTGTCGCTCGCGGGATTGGCCTTGCCGGAGCCGCAGCACGCCCACTTGAACGGCCAGTTGCGGTTGAGGTCGATGCCGATGCTCGCCGAGCCGGGGATCGTCTGGCGGTTCTTGCGCCACCTGTGGAACACGCCGTCGCTGAAGTCGAACTCCGCCCCGTCAGGGTTGAGCATGGGCACGATCCAGATCTCGCGGCCGTCGACGATGTCGCGGATGCGCGCGTCCGAGGCGTACTCGTTGGTGAGCATCTCGATGACATACAGCGCCATCTCGTTCGAGGCGCGC
Source organism: uncultured Chloroflexia bacterium (assembly GCA_963706095.1). GTDB lineage: Bacteria > Chloroflexota > Limnocylindria > Limnocylindrales > CSP1-4 > JALYGJ01. The sequence continues at coordinate 2,493,610 of OY970149.1, read as the reverse complement.
TCGCGTGCGTGCGTCAGGCCGTGCAGGAAGATCTCGGGCTCGTTCTCATCAACTGCGGGGTTGTCGCTGATCTTGATGCCCCAGATCGTCCGGCCCTCGAAGGACTGGCCGATGCTGAAGCGGCGCGCTATTGCGGGATGATCGGTGACAGCCTGGTCGATCAGCGCCGTGTTCTCGTCGTAGGTGTGGAAGTACTCGAAGCCCACTGGCTCGGCGGCCGCAACCGGGGCAGGCACGAGTGCGCCGAGGGCAAGAACGATGAGCGGCACGGTGATACGGATTCGGTTTCTCACGGCAGGTTGCGATGCTCCCGTGTCGACGGCCTGGCCGGCAACGCGCCCTTTGGTACTGCTTTCGTCAGAATTGGGGAGTGGAGCCAGATGGATCGGTGCGCATTGCCTGGAACGCCGAGAGCTTCGAGGCGATTCATGTTTATGCGCGCTTCTGGCCCTCGACGGAGGTCCAGCGCCGCGCCCAGAGCGTGGCCGACGTGGCGTTGACCAATCGCACGGTCCACGACCTGCGGCGCGGCCTGCGCGAGCTGTTCGGTGGGTCCTTCAGCCTGCAGGCACCCGACGAGGATGCGCCCGACCGACGGGTCGCTGTGTTCTTCGATCCACCCACTGGTGAGCCCAACCCGGACGAGTGATTGCCTCTCGTGGTTGAGCTGAACCCGCACGCTCAGCGGTTGTTCTTGATCCGGAGGGGCGCCAGCGTCGCGCCGGCATAGCGGTCGCGGTCGATCCTGGCATTGATGCCGTTAACGGAGCCTTTTGCGGTTATGTCGTACTGCCAGAGGGTCCAGCCGTGGCCGCCCCAGTTGGCCGCCGGCACCGACGGGCTCTCGACATACCAATGCGCGATCCACAGCCGGTAGCCGTTGTCGGCGAACCAGGTCGTGTTGCCCATGCGGTCGACCCAGAAGCTCGGTGATGTGTAGATCATCGGCTTGACACCGAGACGCTCCTCGACGCGCGCCAGCCAGGCGGCGGCCCATTCGCGCAGGAACTCCGGTGTCATGTCGTTGTGCCGCTCCAGGTCCAGCACCGGCAGGAGGTTGCTGCCGTCGAGCCGCGCGGTGTTGACGAAGTGGTCCGCCTCGGCGACTGCGTCGCCGGGTGTCGAGTCGGGGCCGGCGAAGTGGTACGCGCTGAACGGAATCTTGTTGGCGCGCAGCCGAGTGCGGTTTCGCGCGTACTCGGGATCCACCGTGGTCGTGCCCTGGGTCGCCTTGGCGATCACGTAACGGATGCCGGCCGCCTTCACGTCCCGCCACGACGGCTGGCCCTGCCAGCGCGAGACATCGATGCCTTCGAGGTACGGCCCCGCGGCCACGACGGGCCGAGCCGCCAGCGTGCCGGCGCCCGCAACTGCCAGCACGCCGGCCAACGCCAGGACGGCAAGCTCGCGACGGCGCGGCCTTATGCGGGACGCAAATTCGTTCTTGAACACAGCGCCGCTAAGTGTCGCACGTGCCGCCACCGCGTACCGTCCCGGAAGCGCACGGCCCGATTCCCGGGCCTGAATAGACTTGATCGGTACCACGGAGGCCCGCTCATGTTCCTGTTCAACCGCGACAAGCAGCAGCTGGTGACATCGGAGTCCGCGCTGCCGGGTCGCTCGACTTCGCTCACCGTCCCGGACACTCACTTCGTCAACGGTGCGCCACTCAAGCCGCCCTATCCCGATGGCAGTGAGATCGCCATGTTTGGCGCGGGCTGCTTCTGGGGCGTCGAGAAAACGTTCTGGAACGTGCCGGGCGTCATCTCGACGTCGGTCGGGTACGCCGGCGGCTATACGCCCAACGCGACATACGAGGAGGTCTGCTCCGGCAAGACCGGCCACACCGAGGTCGTGCGCGTGGTCTTCGACCCGGCTCGGGTGAGCTACGAGGAGCTGCTCAAGCACTTCTGGGAGGAGCACGACCCGACCCAGGGCATGCGCCAGGGCAACGACATGGGGACCAACTATCGGTCGGCCATCTACACCTACGGCGCCGACCAGCAACGGGTCGCCGAGGCCTCCCGGGAGGCCTATCAGCGCGAGCTTTCGAAGGCCGGCTACGGTGAGATCACGACCGAGATCCGTGAGGCGCCCGAGTTCTACTTTGCCGAGGAATACCACCAGCAGTACCTCGCCAAGGTGCCCAACGGCTACTGCCCCAACCACTCCACGGGCATCACGCTCCCGGAGGGCTTCGCGGTCACGCCGCTCCAGTACGTGGACTGATGGCGCTCAAGCGCATCGACAACGTGGCCATCGTCGTCGAGGACCTGGAGGGCGCCATTCGGTTCTTCGAGGTGCTCGGCCTGGAGGTTGAGGGCCGGGCCAGCGTGGGCGGTGAGTGGGTCGACCGCGTAGTCGGCCTCACGGGCACTCGTTCGGACATCGCCATGATGCGCGCGCCCGACGGCCACGGTCGCCTGGAGGTGACACGATTCCAGCATCCTCCGGCGATCGGGCCTGATCCAGGGCTCGAGCCGTCGAACAAGCGCGGCATGGGTCGCATCATGTTCGCGGTCGATGACATCGACGATGTCGTGCGGCGCTTAGAGGCAGTCGGTGGAGAGCTCGTCGGCGAGATCGTCCGGTACGAAGACGCCTACCGGCTGTGCTACCTGCGCGGTCCGGAGGGGATCATCATGGCCCTGGCTGAGGAGCTGGGCGTGACGACCGCGTCATGACCCGGGACGAAGTCAACGCGACGCCGCTCGATCCGGTAGCGACGAACCCCGAGCTCTACCGCATCCTGTTCGAGAACGATCGGGTGCGGGTGCTCGAGTACCGCGACCAGCCGGGCGATCGGACGACGCCGCATGACCATCCCGATAGCGTCATGGTCACGCTCTCGACCTTTCGGCGGAAGCTCGTGGCCGGCGGCAACACCATCGAGCTCGAGCTCGGCGGAGGGCTCGCGCGCTGGCTACCCGCGCAGCGGCACTCGGGCGAGAACACAGGCGACACTCAAACGAGAGTGATCTTCGTCGAGCTCAAGGAGCCCGCGGCCGGCGCCACGACGGCCGCCCAGGAGCGCCTCGGACCGGCCCGATAACGCGGACTGGCTTGCTGACCCAGCTAGAGTGATCGTGCGATCGATAGGCATTTAGCCGTGCCTCCGATCGAAGGCCGAGGCTGGCGAGGAACCGTCAGCCCCGGCCGATTTCGTTTACCGGCCCAGACGTCAGTTGGCCGCCGCGGACCGTGGCGCCGAGGATCACTGCTCCTGCGATCAGGACCGCATTCTTGATGATGTACTGGCCCTCGAGAGTCGGCGCGATCGGAAAGACGTAGAACGTCTCCGCGGGGAACAGCACGAGCGGCGTGAGCGTGCCCAACATCTGCACGAACAGCAGGGCCAGCGTGGCGCGCATGAACAGCCCGCTCAGCAGGCCGACGCCGATGAGCACCTCCCACACGCCGAGAATCGGGACCGCGGTCGCCGCCGGGATCAGTCCGAAGGTCAGGACCTCGACCGTTCTCCCGGCCAGCGACTCGGCTGGGCTGAGCCCGGGAATTAGCTTCAGTGCACCGAACCAGACGAAGACCACTGCAAGCGCCAGGCGCATGAGCATCAGGCCGTTGTCGGCCATCCAGGCGGTGATGCGACGATCGATTCGGTCGAGCGTGGGCGAGTCGGCGATCTGGGTCATGCGCCAATGATCGAGGCGATCGACCAGTAGCGCAGCAGCCGGCTGGCAAAGAAAGGGCCCCGGTGACCATATGGCGGTCACCGGGGCAGTAGCGCGAAAGAAAGGTGCTTCGTACCGGCCCAGGATTTAGCGCTGGCCCGCCTGCACCCGCCAGGCGCCGAGCGCCATGAGCGCCACGCCACCGTAGATGAAGATCGCGCCGAGGATCCACGAAACTGCGATGCCGCCCGGCGACGTGAGGTAGCGGACGTCGTCAAACACTTCGCGGATGGTCATGAGCAGCGCCAGCAGCGCCGCGATCAGGATGATGTTGTTCTGGTTGTTGGCGATGACCGGCGGCAGGCGATGACCGATGAGAACGGTCACGAGCACCACCGCTGCGCACGCCCAGACGATGTTCGAGTAGCCGTAGCCGCCGAAGATCGAGAAGACGAGATCGCCCAGAATGATGAGCAGTGCACCGCCGGCAGCGATGAGCCGGCTCATCCCGTAGCGCGCAACCATCGTGTCCATCGCGCTCGGACCGGCCGGTGCCGCGGGCGCAGCTGCGGCGGGCGCGCCAGGAGCGGGCGCGGACGGAGCGGGCGCCGCGGGGGCCGGCGGTGCAGCGGCGGGCGGTGGTGGCGGCGCAGCAGCGGGCTGAGCAGGTTGCGCCGGTGGTGGTGGCGGCGGCGCCTGGTTAGTCGGATCAGTCATTTCGTCCCTCTCCCGTGACAGCCCCCCGATGCCGAGAGAGTATCCGCACGGACGCGGCGGCCTGCGGGTTCACGGACGATGGCCAACGTGCGCGGCTAACATCGGCCCGTGTCGCAACAGCCGCTGCTGCCGTTCACCGGCAACGATGAGGCCGACCTGCTGCTCGAGCAGGACGCCAATGCGCTGCTCATCGGCTTCGTCCTGGATCAACAGGTGCCCCTGCAGAAGGCTTTCGCAGGTCCGTTCGAGCTGCGCCGGCGTATCGGCACGCTCGATCCCGCTCAGATTGCGGCCATGGACCCGCAGGCCCTGGAGACGGCCTTCAAGGAACGGCCCGCGCTCCATCGCTTCCCGGGCAACATGGCGCGCAGCACCCAGAAGCTGTGCGCGGTGCTGGCGCGCGACTACGACGGCGACTCGAGCCGCATCTGGCGCGAGGCGAGCTCCGGAAAGGACCTCGAGCAACGCCTCCTGGCACTGCCCGGCATCGGCGAGATGAAGGCCAGGACGCTGATCGCCATCATCGGCAAGCGCTTCGGCGTCAAACCGCCGGGCTGGGAGGACGTGGCCCCGCACCATCCGACGCTTGGGGACGTCACATCCGCCCAGGACGTGGCCGAGTACCAGGCCGGCAAACGCGCCAGGAAGGCAGCCATGCGCGCGGAGCAGACACAGGGCTGACGATCGGGCGCATAATCCGCGCCGAACGTACCGGAGAGCCGAATCGGCGAATTCAGGTAGAATTGCTTCCGACAACCGGAGAGTAGACCGCAGGTCTGAGCATCAAACCTCGCTCCCGCGGCCCCGGTTGGGTCATCGCTCCGACGCAGGAAGAAGCGTCGTGGAGCCCCACAACTTGCCACCGGCGGCGTTTACCCCTAGCCGGCAGGCATCCAGGAAAAGGTCCAATGCAACCCAGGAGTCATTCAAGCAATACCAACTTCGGCGCCTCAGCGCGTCGTCGTATCCGGCGCGTAAGCACCGGCAATCGTCTGTTCTGCAACACGAACGGCTGTGCCACGTTCATGCAGCCCGATACCTCGGGCGCGAACGCAACCTGCCCGATCTGCGGAGCAAGGCGCACGATCCACTGATCGCCCGATCACAATCGGGCGTGATGACGACGGCAACGACCGATCCTGCGATCGACTCGTCTGCCGTCGTTTCTGTTTCTGACCCGGCCGACTGGGACGCCCTCGTGGCTGAGCACGGCGCCCAGCCATTCCAAGCGGCGGCCTGGGCGGAGCTCAAGTCGGCCTTCGGCTGGGAGGCGGTCCGCCTGGCCACTCCCGACCACGGCGCCGCCGCGCAGATGCTCATTCGTCCCTATCGCGGCCTGGCAGTCGCCTACGTTCCGCGCGGCCCGGTCGGCTTCGATGCGGCCCTCATCGAAGAGATGGCGCGCGTCGCCCGATCGCGCCGCGCTGCCTTCCTGCGCGTCGAGCCGGATGTCCTCGAGACGGACCCGGCAGCCGGCCGACTCACCGCCGACCTGATCGGCGCAGGCTTCAGGCCATCGGACCGAACCCTGCAGCCGCGATCATCCATCCGCCTCTCCCTCGCACCGACTGAAGAGCAGCTCCTGGCCAGCCTCTCGAAAGGCCACCGCGCTGACATCCGGCGCGCCGAGCGCGAGGGCGTTTCTGTGCGCGCCGGATCAATCGACAGCGACCCTGAGGTCCTGCAGCAGATGCTGGCCGCGACGCGCGAGCGCAAGGAATTCGGCTTTCACAGTGCGGCCTACTGGCGGCGGCTGATGAACGCCTTCGGCGACGCCGCGCGCCTCCTAGTGGCCGAGCGCGACGATACCCCGGTGGCGGCCTCGCTGGTCCTCGCCTGGGGGCGGCACGGCATCTACCTCGCCGCGGGCTCGACTCGCGCCGGTCTCGATCATCGCGCGGCACACCTGCTGCAGTGGCACGCCATCCGCTGGGCCCGCGAGCGCGGCGCGCAGTCGTGGGATCTGTGGGGAATCGCCGACGCGCGCGGCCGCCACGAGCTCGCCGCAGCCGGAGGCGCAACCGAGACCGAGCTGGCGACACTCGACGCCGAGGCGCGCCGCGACCCGCTCGACGGCGTCTATCGCTTCAAGAAGGGCTGGGGCGGCGAGGTCGTCCGGATGCTGCCCGCCTTTGACCGCGCCTTCATCAAACCGGCCTACTGGTTATGGCAATGGCGCCGCGGCGAGGCCTGAGCGCACTGCCTAAACCGCTTTGCCTGTACTCCGTCATACTCGCGACGTCTGAAAGAGGGAACGCTTGACATTCGATACCTTCGGGCTTAGCCCCGAGATCCTCCGCGCGGTCGGCGAGGAGGGCTACGACATTCCGACGCCCATCCAGGAACAGGCCATTCCGCTGGTGGCGGCCGGTCGCGACGTGATGGGCCGTGCCCAGACGGGAACAGGCAAGACAGCGGCCTTTGCCCTGCCCATGCTGGAACGGCTGCGCGCGCACGCCAACACCAGCTTCTCGCCGGCACGCCATCCCGTGCGCGCGCTCATCCTGGCGCCCACGCGCGAGCTTGCCGTGCAGGTGTACGACTCGTTCCGAACGTACGGCCGCCACGTCCCGCTGCGCTACTCCGTCGTGTACGGCGGCGTGCCCATCGAGCCGCAGACGCGCGAGCTGCTGGCCGGGGTCGAGATCCTCGTGGCCACGCCGGGCCGCCTGCTCGACCACGTCGGCCAGCGCACGGTCAACCTCTCGCAGGTCGAGATCCTCGTTCTCGACGAGGCAGACCGCATGCTCGACATGGGCTTCCTGCCCGACATCCGACGAATCGTCGACCTGCTCATCAACCGCCGCCAGACGCTTCTCTTCTCGGCCACCTTCTCAGGCGAGATTCGCGGCCTGGCCAACTCACTCCTCAAGGACCCGGTGTCGGTCGACATCGAGCCCCAGACGACGTCGGCGGACACGGTCAAACAGACGGTCTACCTGGTCGACGCCGACAGGAAGCTCGACCTGCTGGCAGAGGTGGTCCGTAAGCGCAACCTGCACCAGGTGCTTGTCTTCACGCGCACCAAACTCATGGCCGGGCGGCTCGCTTCGCAGCTCGACCGAGCCGGAGTCGAGGCGATCTCGATTCACGGCGACCGATCTCAGCCCGAGCGCGAGCGCGCGCTGGCTGACTTCAAGAGCGGCGAGGTGCGCGTGCTCGTGGCAACCGATGTCGCCGCGCGCGGGCTTGATATCGACGCCCTTCCGATCGTCGTTAACTACGAGCTGCCTCACACCGCGCACGACTACGTCCACCGCATCGGCCGCACCGGGCGGGCCGGCGCCGCGGGCGAGGCCATCTCGCTCGTGGCGCCCGAGGAAGAGGACTACCTCAAGGCCGTCAATCGGCTGCTCAAGAGGGACCTGCCGGTGCAGGTGGTCAAGGGCTTCGAGCCCAACTTGGCCGCGGGGCCGCGCGCATCACGCGCGCGAACGAGCATGAGCGCTCGCACGGGCCGCTCCCCCGCGCGCGGCTCACGCTCACGTCCGACCAGCACGCGCAGCCGGGTCGCGTAAAGCCGCTCGCAACTGATATGCGCGGCGGGCGGCCGCGCGCAGGTTCGCTGGTGACGGCTCGACTACAGTCTGTCGCGCTGTGGCATTACCCATCGAAGACTATGCGCTGATCGGCGACACGCAGACCGCTGCGCTGGTCGGTATCGATGGCTCCATCGATTGGATGTGCGCACCGCGCTTTGACTCGAGCGCGTTCTTCGCGGCATTGCTCGGCGACGAGATGAATGGCCGCTGGCGTATTGCGGCCAAGGGCGTCGAGCGCGCCGAGCGACGGCGCTACCTGAACGGCACGCTCGTCCTGGAGACGGAGTGGCGGACAGCGACCGGCGTCGCGCGCGTGACCGATTTCATGCCACCCCGCACAGCCCACCCCGACATCGTCCGCCTCGTGCAGGGCATCGAGGGCCGCGTCGAGATGGAGATGGATCTCGTCGTTCGCTTCGACTACGGCCGGCTCATGCCGTGGGCGCGCCGAGTCGGGGGCGACATGTTCTACGTGGCCGGTCCTGATGCGCTCGTGCTGCGGACCGACCAGGACGTGCACGGCGAGGGCGGGCGAACCAAGGCGGAGTTCACCCTCGAAGAGGGCGGCTACGCGTCATTTGTACTGGCCTGGAGCCTGTCGAGCGATCCGCCGATCGAGCCCGTGCATGCCGGCGGCGCGCTCGAGACGACGACCGAGTGGTGGCGGGCCTGGTCGGGCCGCATGCGCTACGACGGGGAGTGGCGCGAAGAGGTACGCCACTCGCTGATGGTCCTCAAGGCGCTGACCTACGCACCGACTGGTGGCATGGTCGCCGCGGCCACGACCTCGCTGCCGGAGGAGCTGGGCGGGGTGCGCAACTGGGACTACCGCTACTGCTGGCTGCGCGACGCGGCATTCATGCTCTGGGCGCTGCACATCGGTGGCTACGCGGACGAGGAGCGCGAGTGGCGCAACTGGCTGCTGCGCGCGGCCGCGGGCGATCCGGAACAGCTGCAGGTCCTGTACGGACTGCAGGGCGAGTCGCGTCTGCCCGAGCTTGAGCTCGACTGGCTGGCCGGCTACGAGAGCTCGCGGCCGGTGCGCGTCGGCAATGCCGCAGCCGACCAATTCCAGCTCGACGTGTACGGCGAGGTGATCGACGCGCTCCACCTGGCACGGCTCTTCGGCATCGATGAGAGCGAGGATGCGTGGGCGCTCGAGCGTCACATCGTCAACTTCGTCGTCGAGCACTGGCGTGACCCCGACCAGGGGCTGTGGGAGATGCGCGGGCCGCGACGTCACTTCACCCATTCGAAGGTGATGGCCTGGGTTGCGCTCGATCGCGCGATACGCGCGGTCGAGAAGCACGGCTTCGAGGGGCCAATCGACGAGTGGCAGGCGGCGCGCGATGCGATACGCGCCGAGGTGCTGGACAAGGGTTTCAACGAGGAGCGCAACGCCTTCGTCCAGAGCTACGACACCACGGAGCTCGATGCCAGCCTGCTGATGATCCCGCTGGTGCATTTCCTGCCGGCCACCGATCCGCGCATGCGCGGCACGGTCGACGCGATCATGCGCGAATTGATGCCGGATGGCCTGGTGCTGCGCTACCGGACCGAGGAGTGCGACGACGGCCTGCCGCCCGGCGAGGGGACATTCCTGGCGTGCACGTTCTGGCTGGTCGACAACCTGGCCCTGCAGGGCCGGATCGAGGAGGCGACCGAGATCTTCGAGCGCCTGCTGAAGCTGCGCAATGATGTCGGACTTCTTGCCGAGGAATGGGACCCCCGGCACGACCGGCTGCTGGGCAACTTCCCGCAGGCGCTGACCCACGTTGGCCTGGTCAACTCGGCGTACAACCTGGACCGCGCCAGGAAAGCGCGTACGCGGGCGGTCCGGTCCGCGTCCTGATCATCGAGCGCTGGGGCGCGCCTCAGCCAACGATGAGTGGCGCCGGCCGGCGGCGACCGGCAACCTCGGTCGTGGGCCAGTCGGGATCGACGGTGAGAATCTCCAACCCCCTCTCGCCGACGATGACCGTGTCTTCGATCTTGGCACCGGGCAGGCTCGGGTTCCAGGCCAGCGCGGCGCCCATGTCGATCGTGGTCGTGCTGGCGGCCGTGGCGACCTCGTCACGGGTGCGGTAGCCACACAGCCCGCCCTGGTGGTGGTCTCTCTCGGCGCCGGCGTGGCCCTCGTCGGCGTAAGCGGCGACGATCGCCCGGAAGACGTCGCCGGTGCGCGCGCCGGGGCGTGTCGCATCGAGGGCGCGCGCCTCGACGCGGGCCACGGCATCGGTCAGCTGCTGCTCGTCAGCGGTCGGGGCGCGGAAATACATGAAGCGTGTCAGGTTCGCGATCAGGCCGTAGCGGCGAGCGCAGACGACGAGCATCGCTCTTGAGCCGAGCCGCTCATCGGAGCGTGGCGTCGGATGGCGGTAGCGCGGCAGACGGCGCTCGCCGGCGACGAGCACGACCACCGGCGCCAAGCCACGCTCCAGCAGCTGCGTCGAGGCAATCGTGGCCAGCTCGGCCTCAGTCATGTCCGGCCGCGCCGCGCGCAGCGACTCTGAGACGGCTCGCGCGGCGTCTCGGGACACGGACCGGTAGCGCTCGATCTCGGGCGATGTCAGCCGAAGCCGGGCTGCGAGAACTGGCGCGGGCAATCCTTGCTCGCCCGGCTTTGGGCGGTCGCTGGCAATCGGACCGCCATCCACCACGTCGCGAACCGCGCCTTCGCGCGCCCGCGGATCACCCCACGCCGTCTCGACCATCTCGTAGCCAGGCGGGCGCTCTTCGTCACCCAGCCGCTCACCGTCGATCCGATCAGCAAGGATGACCGCACGGTCGGCGGTGATGAGGACCTCGGCGACGCCTGTCTCGGCGCTGGTGTCGATGACGCTCGAGCCGCCGCAGGTCGCCCAAGCGAACCAGTCGGTGCCCGTGAGGCGCGCGCCGGCCAGCCGGTTCGAAGCGAGTGCCTCGCGGACGGCCGCGAGCTTCAGCGCGACCTCGTCAACCACGGTGCAATCGTAGGCTCCGCGGAGCCTCAGCCGAGCGCCGTCTCGAGGGCGCTGTACTCGCCGTGGTAGCGCACGCTGAGCAGGTTGTTGAACAGGTTGAGCATGTTGATGTAGCCGACCAGGAACGTCAGCTCGACGAGCTCCGGGTCGCTGAAGACCTCGTGCAGACGAGCGTCCAGCTGTGCAGGCACGTTGTTCGAGTCGCGGTGGGCGGCGAGCGTATAGTCGACCGCCGCGTGCTCGCGTGGGGTCATCGCCACCGAGCCGGCGTCGATGACATCGAGTGGCTGGTCGACGATGTCCTCGATGCGCACCAGGTCGCAGTGCGAGTTGAGGCAGAACTGGCAATCGTTGGCGCGCGACGCGGTGATGATGACCAGCTCCTTGACGCGTCGCTCGAGCAGGCCACCGGGATACACGCTGCTTCCGAAGCCGGCGAAGGCACGCAGGATCTCCGGTCGCAGGGTCATCGCCTGGATCATCTCCACGGGCATCAGCCCGCGCTCGACCAGGCCGCGGCTCTCGTCGAACGACGGATCGTCCTTGACCGCGTCGAACGCGGATCGAACGGCGTCCTGGGTGACCGTTACGCGCATCAGATCTCCTTGGCGTGGCGCTCCAGCCGCGTCTCGAGGTGCTGCCGGACGCGCGGCCACTCTTCCTCTATGACGCTGAAGTACACCGAGTGTCGCCGACGGCCCGTCTCGGTGACCATGTGATTGCGCATGGTCCCCTCCTCTGTCGCGCCGATGCCCGCGAGTGCGGCGCGTGATCGTTCATTAAGCGAATCGGTCTTGAACTCGACGCGCAGCGCGCCGAGGACGTTGAACGCATGGCGCAGCATCAACAGCTTCGCCTCCGAGTTGACCGCCGAGCGCTGCCAGGGCGTGGCGACCCACGTTGATCCGATCTCCAGCCGCCGGTGGCCCGGGTGGATCGACATGAACCGCGTGCTTCCGATCACCCGGCCAGAAGCGGTATCGACCGTGGCGAACGGAACCTCCTCGCCGGTCTCGGCGGCGGCAATGGCTGACTCGACGTAGCCGCGCATCTGCCCGGGCGAGCTGATGGCGGCCAATGTCCAGCGCCAAAGCTCTGCTTCCAGGCCGACGTCTGTGAGCCCGGCCAGATGATCGAGGGTCAGTGGCTCCAGCCGAACAATCGTGCCCTCGAGGACGATCGGCTCGACCCAGCGCTGGGTCGCCACGACAGAGACGCCTAGAGGTCTTCGGCGGCGAAGGCGCGAACCTTGATCTGGCGGTCGAGCTCATCGGCCAGCTCGGCCAGCTGGCGCGACAGAGTGGGCAGTGAGCCGTCAAGGCGCTGGAGCATCTCGCGTGACCGATCGAGCACGCGTGGATCGACCCGATGCGTGGGGTAGAGCGACCACAGGTACGCGCGGGCAAAGGGATGGTCGCGCGTCTCGAAGATCTCCTGGACGTGGTCAAAGAAACCGTCGACGTAGGGCTCGAGCAATTCGTGCTGATGCGGCCACAGGAAGCCCAGCATCGCCGCGCGGGTCAGGTGGAATGAGCCGTAGCCGTCACCGTGGATGCGCACCCAGGCCTGCTCCTTGGCCGCCTTGGTGGGGCGCGCGGCCTCCGCCTGAAGCAACGCGCGACGCCCGCGATCCGAAGGATCCAGTCGCTCCTGCTCACTCAACAGCCGATCGGCGTCCGCCATCCCGTGCGCGACGGCTTTCACCGCGACGGCCCAGCGCATCTCCTGGTCGAGCTCGAAGCCGCCCGGCTTCTCAGCGCCATCCGCAAGGCCGATCAGGCGCTGTACGTCCGCGGGAGATTCAGCCGCCGCGATGGCCGAGCGCACCCACAGGATCTGGGCATCACCCTGCGTGGCCTGGGCCAGGTTAGACAGCGCCAGCTCGAACCAACGATGCGATTCCTGGGCGATGTGCGATTCGGGAACGTAGCGCCGCAGCAGGATCGCCAGACGCTCGAGCACGATCTCCAGGACGTCCAGATCCGATTCGCTGGGAAGCTGCTCGGCGGCGATGGTCAGGTACTCGAGCGACGACAGCCGCTGGTCGCGGACCATCTCCCACAGCGATGCCCAGAGCAGCTGTCGCAGCAGCTCGTCATCAACGTTCTTCAGCCGGCTGCGGACGTACTCGACCGAGCGATCGTCGAGCTCCACCTTGGCGTAGGCGTGGTCGCCGTGGTTGGGGAACACGAGGTCCGGCTCCGGCCGCCCGCTGGCACCGTCGATCTGGGTTCGGTATCCGGTGACCGAGGCGTCGACCGACTCGATCGCGAGGTGGCCGTTGCGCTCGTTGCCGAACGCGATCTCGAACGAGTGCGGGCGCAGCACAGCGTGCTGCTCCGATGCAGTCTGCTCGATCGAGAATGACCCAACCTGCCCTGCGACCGACTCCCAGCGCGCGGCAAGCGTGTTGACCGACGAGGTCTGGAGCCACAGCTGGGACCATTCCTGGAGGCTGATGTCGCCCGCTTCCTCGAGGCAGCCCAAAAAGTCGGCCAGCGTGGCGTTGCCCCATGCGTGGCGCCGGAAGTAGAGGCGCATGCCCTCGTTGAAGCTGTCTCGCCCGATGTGCTTGACGAGCTGCTTGAGAACTGACGCACCCTTCCCGTACGTGATGCCATCGAAGTTCAGGAAGGCGATCTCGGTATCGTCGGCCGTGCCCGAGATGGGATGCGTGGTCGGCAGCACGTCGGTCTGGTAGGCCCAGCGCTTGATCACGCCGTTGAAGTTCTTCCAGGCGTTGCGGAAGCGTGAGGCCTCGGTCATGGCGACGTAGCTGATGTACGTGGCAAAGCTCTCGTTGAGCCACAGGTCGTCCCACCAGCGCATCGTCACGAGGTTGCCGAACCACATGTGGGCGAGCTCGTGCAGGAACGTCTCAGCACGGTCCAGGCGCTGGTTGTCCGTCGCCTTGTCGCGGAACAGGTACAGCTCGTTGTAAGTGACGCAGCCGACGTTCTCCATCGCGCCCGAGTTGTATTCGGGCACGAAGATCTGGTCGTACTTGGAGAACGGATAGGGCTGGTCGAAGAGCTCGGCATAGAAGTCCATGCCCTGCGCCGTCACCTCGAGGATCTCGGGCGCGTGCTCGTCCATATAGCGGTCCATCGAGCGCCGCGCGTACAGCCCGAGCTCGAGATCGCCGTGGGCGATGCTCCGCCTCACGTAGGGCCCACCCACCAGGGCGACGAGGTATGTGCTGAACACCTCCGACTGGTCGAAGCGGTGCGTCGTTCGGCCGTCGTCGGCCGGCGTCGAGGAGTCGAGCCGGGTGTTGCCTATGACCTGCCAGGCCGACGGGGCGGTAACCGTGAAGCGGTACGTCGCCTTGATGTCGGGCTGATCGAAGCACGGGAAAAGGCGGTGCGCCTCGTACGGCTCGAAGTTCGTGTAGACGTACTCCTCGCCGTCCTCCGGATCCACGAAGCGATGGAAGCCGTCGCCGGTGGTGTCGTAGTCGTTGACGTAGACGACGCTAAGCACGGCATCGCCCGCAGCGACGTTGGGCAGAGTCAGTCGATAACCCGTCCATTCGGGCTGGAGCTGCTCGCCGTTGAGCTCCAGGCGCTCGATCTCGCGGCCGCGAAAGTCGAGGAAGAGCGGACCATCGCCCGACACGCTGAAGCGCACGACGACGTCGCCACGATAGGTGGGCTGGCCGCCCACGAGATCGAGCCTGATGTCGTACGACACGTCATGGACCCGCAGAGCCCGCTCAGCGGCCTCTGTCTGGGTAAGAATGTCGCGTGCTGACGCCTGACCGGGCAGGGTGGCGATCGATGACAACTTGAACTCCACTCATGTCCTTGCCGGCCACGGGCGGCAGGTTGCAGCGGAGTGTAACCCCTGCAAGGGGTGGCCGCGCTAGGCCATTCTGAGTAGGCCCTGAGGCCGAATGCTACGAGCGGGCGGCGGCCGTTTTCAGCTTGGGCAGCAGCTCCTCCTCGGCGAAGCGGAAGAAGCCTTCCTGGTCGGGTCCGACCTGGTGGATGTAGACGTGTGAGAAGCCCGCGTCCGCGAACTCCTTGATCTTGTCGCGGATGGGACCGACGTCGGGCCCGCACACGATGGCCTCGGCGACCTTGTCGGGCGTGACCAGCTCGGCGGCCTGCTCGAAGTGCGCGGGCATGGGCAGCTCCTGGCTGAGCTCGCCCGGCAGGGCGGCAGTCGGCCACCACTCGTGAGCGGTCTTCATCGCCTGCTTGGCCGATTCGGCCCAGCACACCGTGAACTGGCCGTAACGCGGCGAGGTCTTAGTGCCGCCGGCCTTCTCGTAGGCCTTGATGAGCTCAGGCTTGGCCGATGTGCTGATCAGTCCATCGCCGATCCGGCCGGCGAGCTCCGCTGCCTTCTCGCCCGACGCGGCGACCATGATCTCGACAGGTTCATCGGGCAGGTCATAGACACGCGCGTTCTCGACCACGAAGTAGTCGCCGTAGTGGCTCTGTGGCCCACCCTCCCACAGCTGGCGCATGACCGCCACCGCCTCTTCGAGCATCTCGAGCCGAACGTCAGCCTCGGGCCACTTGTCCCCGAGGATGTGCTCGTTCAGCGCTTCGCCGCTGCCGACGCCGAGGAAGAAGCGACCGGGCATCAGCGTCGCGGCGGTGGCGGCGGCCTGGGCGATGATCGCGGGATGAATGCGCATCGTTGGCGCAGTGACGCCCGTGCCCAGCACGAGGCGCTCCGTGCGCTGGCTTATGGCGCCGATCAGCCCCCACACAAACCCGCTGTGGCCCTGCTTGTCGGTCCAGGGGTGGTAGTGGTCAGAGATGAGCGCGAAGCCGAAGCCGGCCTGCTCAGCGCGCTCGGCCCAACGGACCATGTCGAGCGGCGCGTGCTCCTCGCTGGATAGTGCGTAACCGATCTCTGTCATGCGCCCGATCGTCGCCGGTGGCGTAGATAGCCCGCGCTGGACTCCGCCCGCCGCCGGCTTTCGGAAACCTGTCAGCGACGCGGTTCAGGCGTAGGAAAGGTCTGAGGCGTCGTCGCTGTCGACAGTTCGGGCGCAGGTCGGGCAAAACCAACGCGCTTCGAGCACCGAGCCACAGTCGAGGTGGCGCAGGCCCTCGATGCCCGGGCCGGCCGATGATCCGCCCGACCCCCAGGCGGCCAGCAGCCGCAAGACACCGGCCAGCTCGCGGCCTTCCTCGGTCAGCGCATAGTCGTTGCGCCGCGGCCGTTCCTGGTAGGTGCGGCTGACCAGCACGCGTTCGCGCTCGAGCCGGCGCAGCCGGTCGGTGAGGATGTTCGGGGCAATTCCGGGCACGACCTGCTGCAGATCGTTGAAGCGCCGTGGCCCGTCGAGCAGCACTTCGACGATGAGCAGCGACCAGCGGTCGCCGACACGCTCCAGCGCGCGGTCAAGCGGCGATTGGCCGGTGTTCGGCTCAGTGGTCACGTCGTAGATGGTGGCACGTCGCGTTGCTCTCTTGCGCTCATTGGCTACGGCATGTAACTTGCGAGTTGCAAGTTACTACGCATCAACCGGAGATCACGAAGAAATGGCATTCATGGATGAGCTCGAATCCTCCTTCGCGGCAGTGGCCTCCCGGGCCGCGCCGTCCGTAGTCAGGCTCGGACGCCGGCGCGGCGGAGCCGGCGTCGTCATTGCCTCCGGGGCCGTTCTGACGAACGCCCACAACGTCCGCGACGGCATGAGCGTCACCTTCGCCGACGGCCGACAGGCAGAAGCGGAGCTGGCGGGCATCGACGTCGATGGCGATCTCGCAGTACTCCGCGTCGATACCGGCGACGCGCAACCGATCGAGTGGTCGGAGCGTTCACCAACGATCGGCACGGCAGTGTTCGCGGTCACGGGCAACGGCAGCGGCGGACGGGCCACTTTCGGATACGTTTCGAGCCTGGCCAGGCCGTTTCGCGGGCCGCGCGGCCGGCGCATCTCCGGCGCTGTCGAGCACACTGCTCCGCTCGCGCCCGGATCGTCGGGCAGTCCCCTCGTCGATCGTGACGGCCGGCTGCTGGGATTGAACACGAACCGCATCGGCAACGGGTTCTATCTGGCCCTGCCCGCGGACGAGGCGTTGCGCGGTCGCATCGCGGCGCTCCAGCGCGGTGAGTCCGCTGAGCGGCCGCGGCTCGGCATCGGCATCGCGCCGGCTTGGGTCGCCAACCGCATGCGTCGCGCCGTTGGCCTCGCCGAACGCGAGGGAGTGCTGGTGCGGGAGGTCGAGCCGGACAGCCCGGCGGCGCGAGCCGGCATACGCGAGGGCGACATGGTCTTCGAGGCGGCCGGTAAGCCGATCCGGCAGCCGGACGACGTATATGACGCGCTCGGCAGCGTCGATCCCACTGGCTTGCTGAATGTGCGACTTGTGCGCGGCAACGACGAGCTGGAGGTCGAGATCAGCTTCGCCGACGGGGCACCCTCAACGGAGAACGGCCCGGTCCACTAGAGGCCGCCGTTCATCCTGAACGACGATTCCGACTGACAGTCGGCACTTGCACCGATTCCTCTCTGCGCATGCCTTGACCTGGCAGGAAAGCCGCACCAGAGGCGGCCGCGCGTCGTGAACGGCTCCGGATGCGCCTCCGATGCCCAAGTGCTTGGGCATATCTCAGCCGCGCTGGCGGTCGGTAAGCGCTGCAGCTTGTATTCGTTCCGAGTTCCGATCACCAGTCGGGACGAGTGGCGGGTCTACTAAAGGCCGCGCCGGTCAAGGATTGCTCAGCGCGCTAGCGCGGCTCTGGGTCCGTGCCGCTCTCGCCAGGGGTCGTGCTGCCCAGCTCGCCACGACTGCCGTCGACGCCTGAGCCACTGGGCTCGGGCGCGTCGGCGCGCGGCTCCTGGGCACTGACGCCGACGTCGCTGCGCAGACCGGCGCGGTTGTGATCGGCGGTCGATTCCTCGTCGGGCCAATCCTCGGGCTGGATCGACCGACGCGGCTCACCTGGTTTCGTCATGAGAGCTACCCACCTCCGAGACTGAGCCTGCCGGATGGCCACTGAATTCGGGCACAGGAGCGCACCGCCGGCGCCTTGCAGCGCGCTGCCAACGCCGGTCAGCGCGTGGCCAGTTCGATGGCGCGCAAGAGCTGCGGGTCGCTCAGCTGCTCGACCTGTTCGGGGGTCAGCTGGCGCAGCTCCTCCGGCTCGATCGGCACGTCGTCCGGCCCGAGCTCGACCACCTCGTCGGGGGTGATGCCCTCGCCGAAGATCAGCTCCTCGTCGGGCGTGAGCCAGCGCTCGATGGCCAGCCGCAGGGCCGACCCATCGGCCAAGGGATAGGTCAGCAGGACCGTGCCCGTGCCAAACGTGGACGTGCCGATGATGGGCGCTCGATCGTTCGATTGGAGGCCGCCCGAGAGGATCTCGGCGGAGCTCGCGGTGTTGTCGTCGACGAGCACGACGAGCGGCAGATCGGTTTCCTCGACATCCGCGTTGACGGGCACGGGTATGCGCTCGCCGTTGGCCAGCTCGCGCACGTACACGTTGCCTTCGGGCATGAACAGCGACGCCGACTGGACCGCCTGGTCGACATAGCCGCCCGGGTTGCCGCGCAGGTCGAGGATCAGCGACGTGGCGCCGGCGGCAATCGCCTCGTCGCGCGCCGTCTTGAGCTCATCGGCGGACCCTGTGGAGAACTGGTTGAGGCGCAACAGCCCGATGTCCGTGCCCGGGACGATGGTCCAGGACGTTGCCGGGATCTGGATACGCTCGCGCACGATCGAGAAATCGAGCTGCTCGTCGTCGGGCGGTCGCGCCACGGTGACCTCGACCGTCGTGCCTTCGTCGCCGCGTACCTTGGCCGCGAGCTCGCTCGGCTCCAGGCCGGCGGTGCTGATGCCGTCGACCTCGACGATCACGTCGCCCGCCAGAATGCCGGCGCGCTGTGCCGGACTGCCGGGCACGACCGATGAGACGACGACCTCCCCGTCGCGCTCGCCCAGGATCACTCCGATGCCGACGACGTTGCCGCCGAGCGAGCTCTGCTCGGCCTCGACCTCCTCGGGCGTCATGAAGACCGAGTGACCGGTGTCGCCGAGGGCCTCGATCATGCCGCGGATGGCACCGTAGGTCAGCTCACGCTCGTTCAGATCGTCGCGGCCCACGAACTCGCGACGCACCGTCTCGAGCGCCTCCCAGAAGAGCTCGAAACCCTCCGGCGGTTGGACCGCGCCCGCGCTCGGGTCTGGCGCGCCCGATGACTGTGGCAGCGGCGTCGAGCCGGGGGCGCCGCCCGGGCCACGGCCGAGCAGGCCGCTCTGGCCGACGGCCACGCCGGTGACGAAGACGATGACGAGCATGACCAGTGCGGCGATGCCGGTGGCCGGGCGCGCGCTGGGCGCCTGGGGGTCGGGGTAGTCACTCATTCAGCGTTGATCATCGGCCAGCGCGCGGAAGCGCGCTGTGGAAACGCAATCTGGATGCGCCGTGGATAAGCGGATGGCGCGTCGCCGATTCGTGGACAACTGCCCTTGCCAGCAGCGCTGCGGCCCGGCTACTGTTGTGTCGTCCCGAAGGGGCCACGGAACCGAGATCGACTCGCTGGCTTGCCAGCGAGGCGGTAAACGGGCCGGGCGGCTCCTTCGGGCGTTTCTTATTCGGCCGCCGGCTCGACCGCGACCACTTCGGCGCTCCACGGGCAGAACCGATCGCTGGTCAGGGTATGCCCCTCGACGTGCGACGGCAGCCCATCGCAGACCTCGACGGTCACGTCCGCGAACTCGATCGAGTCGGGATCGAGATGCCACGACCAGGGTGCGTTGACTCCCGGCTCCCCGTACACGATGCGCCCGTTGGGGATGGGCGGTGCCTCCTCGCCGGCGAGAAGCGCCTCGGCGATGGCGATGTTTGCCGGGGTGGTCAGCAGGGCCTTGAACTGTTCACTGCCGACGGCGAAGGTGACGATCACCGAGCCGTCGGGCAGGGCCGCGCTAGGCGAGGGCGACGGAGCGGAGCTCGGCGTCGCGACCGGTGTTGGGGTGGACGTCGGGCCTGGGGCCGCCGGCGTGGCGGGAGCGGTGCTCGGGACGCTCGCGGTGGCGGATGGCGAAGCGTTGGTGCTGGCCGTGGGCACCGGCGCCGGCGCCGTACAAGCACAGATCAGCAGCGCTGCGGCTGCCATCGTCAGTAAGAAGAGGCGGGACAACGCGTTCGCCCGTGCTCGTCAGAAGATCTGCGGGCACCACGGGATCACGCCCGTGGCAAGCATGGCATCGAGGCGCGCGCGGGCACCGGGGGTCAATTCTTCGGTGCGGCCCGCGCGCGCCAGGTCAGCCACCGTGAAGCCACCCAGGTAGACCGCGCCGAGATCGGCCGCGTCGAGCACCAGCTCGACTTCTTCATCGGTGCGCTCGACGCGGCCCGCGCCGCCACTGCTCGTGAGCCGGAAGCGGCCGCCGGCAGCGGGCATGTAGTCGTCGCGAACCTCGAACACGACGCTGCCGTCGGCAGTGTAGGTCCGTGCCTCGAGCGCGGCCGCGACGTCGACGACGCGCAGCCACAGCCCGTCGCGCTCGTGCAGGTTGAGCCGGCGCGGCTCGGTCAGCATCAGCAGCAGCGGCTCAAACGCAGCCCCGGCGCGCGAAGTGATGCGCTTGACCAGATCGACGCCGAGGATGAAGCGCCACATCTCGCGCAGGGCAATCCCGTCGACGGCCATGATCTCCAGAACGTTGAGCTCGGTGCCGGGCACGCTATTCGTCCATTCGTGCTTGGCCCGGTAGATCGCGTACGCGTCAGGCGTGCCGTCGGTCTCATGGACCGCGTAGAACTTGCGGTCGAAGCCGCGGCGCGACCACTTGAAGTCGGATAGCACCTCGACGTCCCACCAGGTCTTCGAGCGCGTGTAGAAGCCGGGTGTGGCCTGCCGGTTGGCCTCGAATATCGGTGGGAAGAGGCGCGCCGCCTCGACGGCGGTGATGAGCCGCACGCTGCCGCTGGGCGGCGCGCTCGAAACCAGCTGCGCCCGATCGCGCTCGAGCTCGATGCCCGACGACAGCGTGGACAGGCCGTAGCCAAAGCGCTGGTAGATCGATCCCTCAGACGCCCACAGGACGGCGAGCGGCTCGCGCCGCTCGGCGGCCTGGTCGACCATCGCCGTCATCAGCGCACGCAGCGCGCCGCGTCGCCGATGGGTCGGGCTGATGCCGACCCAGGTGATGCCCGCCGATGGCAGTGCCGCACCGCCGGGCACGGTCACGTCGAAGGAGAAAACGCTGCCACCGCCGACGATCTGGTCGCCGTCGTAGGCGCCGAAGGTCCGGTCGACCTCAACGCTTGGCGCGACGTCGCGCCACAGGTCGTCGCTGATCTCCTCGGTGTTGGCGTCTGCGACCGAATCCACCCAGCGGCGCATGTCGGCCGGCGGCACGAGCCGGATGTCGATGCTCAAGAGATCAATCGATCCGGATGTTCTCGCGGCCGCCGTTAGTAGAGCTACGCTCCTGCGGCTCGGCGGGCTGGTCGTTGAGGCGCTCGGCCCAGTAGTCGATGAAGCTTCGCGCGGCGAGGAGGTTCTCGCGCCACGCCGCGCGCATGTGGCGCCGCGTCTCGTTCGGCACCAGCGTGTCGACCGCCTGGCGCGAGCGGCGCATGGCGTTGTCCATCGTCCGCTCCATCGCGCTCTCACGTCGATCGAGATCCTCCAAGCGCCGCTCGAGCTTCTCGAGCCGACCGTCATCCATTGCTCGATCCTCCGCCATTCGCGTTCACCGGGCTGTTGCCCGCACTGGCTCGGCAAAGCGAACCTTGAGCACGCGGTCATCCATCTTCGCACCCTGTGTGGGGGCGTCGAGCAGAAGCCGCGGCAGCACGAGGTTACGGCGCCACGCGCCGACCTGCAGCACGAGCTCATCGCCGCTCCGCGAAAGCGCAATCTCATCCTTCGATGTGAAGGGCAGCTCGAGGGCGAGCGTGTAGCCGCCGTTCTCGCGAATGACCGAGTAGGGCCGGCCGCGGTACTGGAACTGGTGCGGGTCGCTATCGCCGAAGAGCGCGTAGCCGAGCTCCGACAAGCGGTCGATCCCGACCATCTCCTTGTCAAAGAACGGGATCGTGCGCACCGGCACTGGCGCGAACTGCTCCTCGACCATGGGCAGGTAACGCGCCTGGGCCTCGCGCCACGCTTCGAAGTAAGCGCCGCTGGCGGCAGGCAGCACTCGATTGGCGATGATCATGTCGGTCGGGAAGCCGTACATGTGGAAGTACGTGAACGAGCGCTGCGCCTCCTGGATCGAGACACGCTCCAGGTTTAGGACGAGCCGGACGGATGAACGGTCCGGATCGGACAGCAGGTCGTGAACGTACTTGAGCCGATCGAGGAGCTGCTCGCCAGCCTCGTAGACCGATTCCGAGGGCAGCGGAACGCCGACCATTCGTCGGAGGAGAGGACCGCCCAGCTTCTGAACGCGACGCCCGATGGGCGCGATCTTCTCGATCCACCATCGACTGGCCTCGGGCAGGCTGAGCAGGCGCACCGTCTCACCCGTCGGAGCGGCGTCGACCACGATCAGGTCGTACTGGCCCTCGTCGACGTGATCGCCGATCCACAGCAGGTTGCCCAGCTCGTCCATGCCCGGCAGGACGGTCATCTCCTCGGCCATGACCTCGTCGAGCCCGCCCCATGCGAAGAGGCTCGAGAAGTAGGACTGGATCACCTTCCAGTAGCGACTGATGTTGAAGAAGACGTCTGGCTCGTGCGCCCACAGGTTGGGTGCGATCTCGCGCGGCGTCGGGCCGACCGGCATGTCGAGGGCGTCGGCGAGGCTGTGCGCGATGTCGGTCGAGACCACCAGTGTGCGCAGACCGCGCTGGGCCGACAGGACGGCCGTGGCGGCGGCAATGCTCGTCTTGCCCACGCCGCCCTTGCCGGTGTACAGAAGGATCCGCGTCACGCCCGCCCCTCGCTCACGACTGTGCGGCGATGGTAGCCGGGCCGGCGGTGGTGTCGGCGTCGCCGATCTCGATCAGCACGGCACCGGTGACATTTAGCAGAGTCGTGCCGGCCCACGTCGTGCGCCAGTCAGGTGCCGCGGCCATGGAGGTGTGGCCGTGCAACCAGAGCACGGGCTGCACCCTCCGGCACAGCCAGCGGTAGGCGGGAAAGCCGCGGTGATACAGGTCTTCGGGCGTGTCGCCCAGCCCAAGGGGCGGCACGTGGCTGACGATGATCACCGGGCGCCTGAGACGGCGACGTGCGAACAGCCCGAGGGCCTGGCGCCATGCCGCGCGGTCGTCGTGGAGCGCGTGCTCGTCCATGTTGCCAGGCCACGAAAGACCGGCGACGGTGACGCCGCCGATGCGCTGCGGCTGGCTGTCGAGCGGATGCGGCAGGCGCTCGCCGAGGGTGCCCCAGTTCGCGCCGCGGTCGTGGTTGCCGCGGACGAAGAGCAGCGGCGCGTGGAAGGAGTTGGCCAGGAAGTCGAGGTAATCGGGCTCGAGATCGCCGGCGCCGATGACGGCATCGAGCGGCGGGATGGCAATGCGGTTCTGCTCGAAGTCGAAGGCGCGCTCCTGCTCGTCGGACACGGCCAGCAGCCTGATCGGCCGGCCGGCCCGTCCGGCTCGCGCCGTCTCGTTCGGCCAGGGGATCGAAAGGCGCCGAATCACGCTCCGTCCTCGGGTGCGTCGGCGGTTTCCGGTGCGTCGGCGGTTTCCGGTGCGTCGTGGGTGTGGCGCTGCCGGCTGGCGGACTCGAGGTCGGTCGGACGTTGTGCGGTTCGCGTCAACCGGCCGCTGCCCGCCGCCCGCAGGTCGAGGCTGCCTTCGAGCACCGACGCGATGAGCGGCGCAGGCTCGCTCTTCATGCCCGGTAGTCGAAGCTCCTCGACGACCGAGTCGAGCTCGAGCTGGCCGTTGTATAGCGCCGCGGCCACCCTGTTGTGGCCGTCGACGACCCAGAACTCGTCGCCGAACTTGATGAGGTCAACGGGCGGCAGTGTCTCGAGTCGCTCGATCGCGCTCAGGATGCGCTGCCAGCGCCCGCGCCAGTCGGCGGAGCGGCGGTCCTTGAGGGGCAGGAAGTCGCCGCCGCGCTGAGGGGGTCCCTCGACGGCCGTTCCGCGGATCCGGTCGACGTCCACGCCGATCAGCCCCAGCTCGCGAATGGCGGCGCGCCGCGCCTCCGGATGGAGGTCCCACAGGTTGGCGAGCGGCTCGTGGCCCATGCGCCGCACGCGCCTCACCCGCGCTCCAGGACGCTCGCCTATCAGGCGCATCGCGCCAGATATCACCGATCCCGCGCCACCCGCAATGGACGAGGCTCCGCCGGCGATGGCGGAGGCTCCGCCGGCGATCGTCGAGGCCATGCCCGCGATCAGCGAGCGACCGTCGCTCTCGGTCGGCGCCTCCTGTGCGTCCTGTGCGTCCTGTGCGTCCTGTGCGTCCTGGTCAGGCGCCTGCTTTTCGTCGGCACTCACGGACCGAGCCTAGGGCGTGACAACCGAGCTGTCACAGGGCGGCTCCAACCTGCGCCCATGAGACCCGCCCAACATACGCAGGAGAGACTGGGATGAGCGATTCAACCTGCCCGTGGTGTGAGGCAGAGCTCGTGCTCGAGGCCGCCGCAGATGAGCAGAGATGCGCGGATTGTCATACCACCTGGCGCTACGAGGATGATCCGGTCGAGCTGGCGCTGGCGGCCTAGAGCGAGGCTCTAGTAGCGCGCCGCCGCCTCGGCGAAATTCGACTCGGCGATCAGCCGCGCATAGCCCGGCTTGATGATGCCGTTGATGAGGCGCAACCGCTCGTCGAACGCCGTGAAGGCGCTCTTCATAGCGTTCAACGTCAGCCACTGCATCTCATCGAGTCCGAAGTCGAACACGCGCGAAAGAGTCTCGAACTCGTCGGTCATGGTCACGCCGCTCATCAATCGGTTGTCCGTGTTGACGGTGACCCGGAAGCGCAGCCGCCGCAGCAGGTCGATGGGGTGCTGCTCGATCGACGGCGCGGCGCCCGTGTGGACGTTCGAGGTCGGACACATCTCGAGCGGCACGCGCATGTCCCGGACATAGGTCGCGAGGCGGCCGAGCGCGACCTGGCCGTCGTCGCCGACGGTGATGTCGTCGACGATGCGCACGCCGTGTCCCAGGCGATGGGCGCCGCACCACTGCAGCGCCTCCCAGATCGACGGCAGGCCAAAGGCCTCGCCGGCATGGATGGTCAAGTGGAAGTTGGCTTGGTGGATCAAGTTGAAGGCGTCGAGGTAGCGCGTCGGTGGAAAGCCCGCCTCGGGCCCGGCAACGTCGAAGCCGACGACCCCGTCGTCGCGGTAGCGCAGGGCGAGCTCCGCGATCTCGACAGAGCGGGCGAACTGGCGCATGCCGGTCACGATGAAGCCCATGCGGATGCCGGTTTCGGCCTCGCCCCGGGCGAAGCCGCGCAGGATCGCTCTGACGACCTCGTCGAGGGTCAGGCCGCCGCGGGTGCTCAGCTCGGGCGCGTAACGGCTCTCGGCATAGATGACTCCGTCAGCGGCGAGGTCCTGCGCGCACTCAAAGGCCACACGCTCCAACGCGTCGGCGGTCTGCAGGACGCCGACCGTGTGGTCGAAGCCCTCCAGGTAGAGCACGAGGCTCTTGCGGTCGGCACCATATGTGAAGGCGCGGGCGAGCTCGGTCGCGTCGGTCGTGGGCAGCCCGGTGTAGCCATTCTCGGCAGCCAGCTCGATCACCGTCTGCGGCCGCAGGCCGCCGTCGAGATGGTCATGCAGCAGCACCTTTGGCGCCTCTCGAACCGTCTCGCGCGGGATCATCAGGCAACAGGGTAGCGGCCCTCGGTCGAGGGGCTACAGCGTCAGGTGGGGCTTGCGCGCACCGGTCATACTGGCCCAGTCGTTTCAACGATGTAACGGATTGCTCGGTGATCGGTCCCCCAGGGCCGTGACCGGAACAGCCGCCCCAGCGGTTTACCGGGTGCCCAAGACCCAAGGGCTGCCCCGTGTCTGCAGTCCACGAAAACGAGTACTTCCGCGGGTTCGGGCGGAGGGAGAGAGATTTTGCCGGTCGCAGTCGGCGCTCAACGAGCGTCCGTAAAGAGCCAGCGGCGGACGCGAAGCCGTGTCGTCGTCCTGCCTGTCGTAGCGCTGTTCTTCGCATGGGCGCTCCAGCTGATGCCGGGCTCGCCCTTCGAGAGCCGTGCCAGTGCCGATTCACCGCCGGTCCCCAAGGCCGTGTTCATCGTCGGCCCCACTGGCGGCCTGACCGACACCAACCTCGCCGATGCCGAGAAGATGGCCCTCCAGGCAGAGGCGGCCGGCATGGAAGTCCGGCGCGTCTTCTTCCCCAACGCCACGTGGGACAACGTCCTGGCCAACATCCAGGGCGCGAGCCTGGTCGTGTACATGGGCCACGGCTACGGCTGGCCGAGCCGCTACACGACGCAGCTCACGGAGAGCCGCCAGAACGGCATGGGCCTGAACACCTTCGCCGGCTCGAGCCGAACCCAGTACACGTACTACGGCGCAACACGACTGCGCGAGAGCATCCGCCTCGCCGACAACGCCGTCGTCATCCTCAATCACCTGTGCTACTCGGCGGGCAATGGCGAGCCGGGCATGGCCACACCCGGTGTCGAACTCGCGCGCGAGCGCGTCGACAACATGGCCAGCGGCTGGCTGGCCGTCGGAGCCCGGGCGGTCTTCGCCTACGGCTGGTGGCAGAAGCTGAACTACCCACAGACGCTGATGAGCACGGGCATGACCATGGACGAGATGTTCATGACTCCCTCGGACGGCAGGCCCAGTGGCTGGACCGGCTGGCAGCCGGCACGCTTCGATTCGGTGCGGACGCCGGGCGCGACCAATCACCTCGATCCCCATACGAGATACGGCTTCTACCGTGCGGTCAGCGGTGAGCTCTCAATGACCGCTGCCGAGTTCCGCGCCGGTGCAACGGGAACGTTGTCGGGCGGCGGCGGGGGCGGGGGCGGCGGTGGCTCGACCGGTGCCGCACCCGAGATCACGTCGCTGCGGGCCGGCGGTTCGGGTGGATCGGGCGCGTCCGTTGCGGGAGATGCGGCAAGCGCATTTCATCCCAACGGCGATGGGTTGGCCGACGAGCTGGTCCTGACCCACACCGTCACTCGCCCCGCAACGCTCGACGTCACGGTCACCAACGAAGCCGGTGCCGTGGTCCGGAGCTTCAGCATCAACAGCCCCGGCGGAACGAGCACCTCACGCTGGAACGGTCGTGACAGCGCCGGCGGCTACGTGGCCGACGGCATCTACACGCTGACCTATGTGCCGCGCGACGCCTATGGCCTGACCGGCGCTCCGGCATCCGCAAGGGCGCTGGTTCTGACCGCGATCAAGGTCCACAAGCCATCGGCAGTGGCCTTCTTCGCGCGCGATGCCGACGGGCTCAACAAGACGGTCAAGTTCACGGTTTCGCTCAACCAGTCGGCGCGCGTGACCTGGCGCATCGTCAACGCCTCGGCCGACACGGTACGCACCGTGCGCTCCAACGAAGCGATGGCTGCAGGAAGCGTGACCTACGCGTGGGACGGCCGCGCTGACGACGGAAGCTGGGCAGCCGACGGGCTGTACCGCAGCGTGGTCACGGCAGAGACCGGGTTCGGCTCGTATACCCACGAGCGCTCCGCCTATGCCGGCGCGTTCCGGATCACGCCATCTGTTAGCTCACCTGCCCGTGGCGGCCGCGTGACGCTGACGATCGCCAGCACCGAACCATTGTCCGGAGCGCCGCAGGTCACGGTCTCCCAGCCCGGCGTCGATTCAGTGACCGTTGCGACGAGCAAGGTCGGCACCCGCAAGTTCCGCGTGACGGTGACCCTGGCGTCAGGCGGCGATCCGGGCACGGCCAGCTTCCTGGTGCGCGGCGCGGATCGGAACGGCGCGAGCCAGGAAACGGAGCTGAGACTCAGCCTGCGCTGAGCTGGGTCACGAACTCAGCCACCCGATCGAGGGCGGCGTCGAGCACCTTGGTCAGACCGTGGCCGATGCGCGGATAGGTGACCAGCTCGGCAGTCCTCAGCAGGGGCACGGCTGCGCGCAGCAGATCGATCCTGGCAAACGGATCGGCATCGCCTGAGAGCAACAGCACCGGGCAGGTGATGTTCGGCCAGTGCTCGGTGCGCAGCTCCTCGGGATGGCCAGGGCGGTGCAGTGGATAGCTGAAGAGCACGAGGCCGCGCGGCGGGTGCTCGACCGCGAGCAGGCTCGCAATGCGTCCGCCGAACGACTGCCCGCCGATGACTGCGCTCGACAACCCGGTGCCGATCTGGTCGAGGTAGGTGGCCACAGCGCGTTCGGCCTTGCCGACCGGAAGCCCGACGGCCTGTGCCGCCAGGCCGCGCTGGCGCAGGCCTTCGACATACGGACGCATGCTCTCGGCCGTGCCCGATGCGCCGTGGGCGAGGTAGGTGACGAAATTGCTGGAGGTCACTGGTGACGTGACAGCCTAGCTGGCACGGCGGCCGTCGACGATGCGCTCATGGAAACCGCCCAGATAGTCGCACTTCGGGTAGCCGCTCCGCGCGAGCGCCAATCGGTCCGCGTCGACGACGAGGTCATCGTCGTCGAGCACCTGCGCCTGAACGATCCGGCGCTCGCCGCCTTCGTCGCCCAGCGACCGGCCGACGATCGGACGGAGCTCATCGAGCGCGCGCTGCGCGTCGGCCTGCACGCGCTCCAGGACGCGAGCACCTCACTGGACGTGGAGCTCGTGCGCCGGGAGTTCGAGTCGCTGCTTCAGCGCAGCGCCACCGCCAACGAAAAGGCCGCGCAACAGCTTGATCAGGTGCTGCGGACCAACTTCGGCGACAACGATGGCCGGTTGCCGCGCACCCTTGAGCGTTTCCTGGGCGACCGCGGCCAGCTGTCGCGCTTCGTCGGTGAGCTCTTCGACGAGAGCAAGCGCGACAGTGCCATCGGCCGCATGCGCACGCTGCTGGGCACGTACTTCGATGGCGACGCGTCGCGTCTGGCGCAGCTGCTCGACCCCACCCGGATGGGCTCGCCGCTGCATCAGTTCAGGACGGAGATGAAGCAGGGCTTCGACAAGCTGGGCGAACGCCTGACCGCACTGGAGGCAGCCAACTCGGCACGCGCCGACGAGCGCTCGAGGTCGTCCGCGAAGGGCATGGACTTCGAGGACCTGCTCGAGGACTTCCTGGCCGAATGCGCCCAGGGAGCCGGTGACACCATCGAGCGCACCGGCACGACCAGCGGTGACGTCATCCGCTCCAAGAAGGGCGACTTCCTGCTGACCATCGACCCGCAGTGGTGCCGCGGAGCTGAGCTGCGCGTTGTCATCGAGGCCAAGAACAGGCGGCTGTCATGGCCCCAGATTCGCGAGGAGCTCGACAGCGCCAAGCGCAACCGCGGCGCCAGCGTCGCCCTTGCCATATTCGCCCCAGAGCATGCGCCCAGGGGCATCGCGCCCTTCGACGTTCGCTACGGACACGTGCTGTGCGTGCTCGACCCGGAGGCGCCGGACCGAGCAACGCTATCTGCGGCCGTGCGCCTGTCGCGCCTGTACGCGCTGGCACAGATGGCCGCGGACGATGACCGCATCGACGTGGGCCGGCTGTCGGCGGCGCTCGACGCGGTCAAGGCGGAGCTGGAGGCGGTCCGTCGCCTCAAGACGAGCCTGACGTCCATTCGCGACACCGCGACTGAGGTCTCGAGCGGTCTCGACCGCCTGCGCGAACAGGTCTTGGCCCGCGTCGCGGACGCGGAATTGCAGCTTCGGTCGCCGCTGGCCGCCTAGGAGTCGACTGGCTTCGCACCGTCGCGGATGAACACGCCGCGCACGCGCTCGACCAGGCGGGTGCGCCACATGACCATCACCAGCACGGCCCACAGAACCGCGAGCAGGCCGATCACAGCCACGTCGCCGAGCGGCAACAGCGCGAGCTCGAAGAACTCGCGGACCGGCTCAACGACAAAGAACGAGCCATATAGCGCCAGCAGCGCGACAGCCAGCAGAGTCGGCTTGATGTCAGCGCCATCGGCATCGGCGCCGCTCATCGACTCGCCGATCGGCGGCTCCAGGAGGGGTAGCAGCCCCAGGCCGCAGAACACGGCGAAGGTCGTGAAGGCAGTTCTGGCCAGCTCGAGGTCACCCGGGCCCGAGTACTTCACGTACAACGGCAGGGCGATTGCCGCGCACACGAGCGCCGGCGGAATGATCAGCCACAGGATGCGCCGTAGCGAGTCGAGCCCGGGCCGTGCCGGGCGTGCCCAGAACGCGAGGAAGAGCGCCGGCAGGCCCACGGTCACGAGCGCCAGGACGGTGTTGTGGCGCGGCGACACGGGCATGGCCAGGCCGAGCACTGCCACCGTGAAGATCACGATCGACATGTACATGGCGCGCGACAGGAAGAGGTGCAGGCTGTCCTGCATGCCGCTGATGATGCGCTGGCCCTCGACCACGGCCAGTGGCAGCGCCGAGAAGGAGTCCTCGAGCAGCACCATGTCGGCGACGGCGCGCGTCGCCTGACTGCCGCTCTGCATCGAGATCCCGAGATGCGCCTGCTTGAGCGACATGACGTCGTTCACGCCGTCGCCGATCATCGCCACCCAGTAGCCACGCGATCGCAGCGCATCGACGAGGCGTGCCTTGAGCGACGGTGGCACGCGGCCGAAGATCGTGGCCTTGCCCACGGCCTCGCTCAGGCCGGCGTCGTCCATCTCGTGCAGCTCCAGCCCGGACATCGGCGGCCCCTCGAGCACCAGGCCGATCTGGCGCGTCAGCGCCGCGACCGTGGTCGGGTTGTCGCCCGAGATGAGCTTGAGCGTCACGCCGGCCGCGGCAAGGCGCTCGAGCGTCTCCTTGGCATCGGGCCGCAGCTGCTCACGCAGAGCGAAGAGCGCCAGCGGACGCAGACCTGTGGGCATCTGTGGCTGGCCATCGCTCGCGCGCAGTGGCGCGCCGGGCGGAGTGGCCGCGAACAGCATCACGCGCAGGCCCTCATCGGCCCACTCCCCCACCAGGCGCTGGATCTCCGCGGAGTGCACCGGGTCCCCGACGCGCGGGGCGACCACCTCGGGCGCGCCGAGCACGAACCCTTCGCCACTGTTGGCACCAGAGTCGGTCGCGTAGCGAAGACCGCTCCAGCGCAGCTCTGACGAGAACATGATCTCGCTCTCGATCGGGTGGGCTGTGCCCTTGTAGGCCGAGCGCAGCGCATCCGCGCTGCGCGTGGCGAGTGTCGATGAGGTGAGGAAGTCGCCGAGGGCCACGTTCAGCTGCCCCTCGTCCGTGTAGGGCTGCGTCCTCACCAGCTCGATGAATGGCGTTGTCAGCGTGCCCGTCTTGTCTAAGCACAGCACATCGACGCGGCTCATCGACTCCACCGCGCTCGAGCGTTGGATGAGTGCCTTGCCGCCGGCGAGGCGGATGATGGCCAGAGCGTAGGTAACCGTGACCATCACGATCAGGCCCTGGGGAACGAGGGCGATAAGCACTGCCGCAGCGCGCGCGGTCTCGATCGGATCGATGCCACCGGTGCGCAGGTAGATGCCGATCAGCACCGGGATCGCGGCGATCGCCACCAGCGCGCTCATGGCGCGCATGACTCGTTCGACGTCGCGCTGGATCGGCGTTTTATCTTCGCGAAAGGCGCGCGCCGCGGCCGTCAGCCGGTTGGCAAACGACTCGCCACCGACGCGCGTCGCGACATAGGTGGCCGTGCCACTGACGCACACGCTGCCCGAGAGCACCTCGTCACCGGTCTTCTTGACGATCCGGTCGGGCTCGCCGGTCAGCAGCGATTCGTCGAGCTCCATCTCGCCATCGATGACCCGACCGTCGAGCATCAGTTGGTCGCCCAGCTTGACCACCAGCGCATCACCGAGGACGACGTCGTGCTGATCGGCCACGATCTCGGCCCCGTCGCGAAGGATCGTGGCCGTAGGCCGGGTCAGGATCGACAGGCGGTCGAGTGTTTGCTTGGCGCGGCCTTCCTGGTACACCCCGACGACGACGTTGACGAGCACGAGCACGATCGTCACGGCCGCATCGCCCCACAGACCGAGCAGCGCCAGGACGGCCGAGATGCCGACCAGGAGCACATTGACCGGGTTCAGCGCGTTGTCGCGCAGTATCTCGAAGTACGTCCGGCCGGTGCCGATTCGCGCGTCGTTGGCCATGCCCGCGGCGCGCCGGCGCGCCGCCTCGGCGCCGCTCAGGCCGGTCGCCGGGGTCGCGCCCAGCTCGGTCAGGCGTGGGTCGTCGTGCAGCTCTTCGTCGGGGCGAGCCGGGATGGTTCCGGCAACCGTGGTGGACATCGGCGGGGATGGTCGCACACGCCGCGGCGATGGCCTTCTGAAAGCAGCGCACCGCGGAAACGCCGGGCCGTCGGCGCGGCAACCGATGACCGCTAGTGCGCGACGAGCACCGGGCAGGCGCTGTTGTAGACGACGTAGTCGGACACGCTCCCGAGCAGGAACCGCCCGGCACGGTCGAGGCCGCGCGTGCCGACCACGATCAGGTCGGCGCCTTCCGCCTCGGCAGCGGCGACGATGCTCTGGCCGGGCTCGCCCGTCCAGAGGAGGTACTCCCCTTCAACGCCACGCAGCCGCGCCCGGTCGACGATTGCCAGCAGCCGGCTTTCTCGGCTCGCGCGTTGCTGGTCCAAGCGCGGCGGCACAGATACGGGCGCGACCTTGCCACCGAGCGGCTGGCCGAGGTCTATGACGTTGACCAAGAGCAGCCGTGCGCCGATCGACACCGCCAAGTCGATCGCCTGATCGGTGGCCGTTTCCGACACCACGCTGAGGTCAGTGGCCAGCAGCACGGTGCGAATTCCCCGATGAGGCACGACCGGCACGGCCGCCGCTTCCCGCTGATGCATCACATCGGCCACCGACGGGACGATCACGGCTGAACGATCAGCGCCGTGACCATGCCGAACATGCCGTCACGGCCCTCGGCGTGGGGCAGGATGTGGCAGTGGAACGCCCAGGCGCCCGGATTGCGGCACTCGATCACCGCATCCCAGCGCTCGCCCGGATTGACGCCGAGGGTGTCGCACGTGAAGGCGGCACCGCCCAGCGGGTAGCCATCGCGGGCGACGATGCGCATCGGCATCCCGTGGATGTGCCATGGATGCATCATCACGCCCTCGTTCATGAAGCGGATCACGATTGTCTCGCCCAGCTGGGCGACGATCGGCTGCGTGGCCGGGAAGCCGCGGCCGTTAATGGTGAAGCCGCCGAAGGCGTCGTTGCTGATCCAGACGATGTCCTGGGTCGCCCCGTAGAGCCGGTCATAGCGCTGCCCCGGATCGCGAGGCAGGACGATGAACGCGCCGAGCAGGCCGCGTCCCACCTGGTCCGTCGCGTTGTGGTGCGAGTGGTACATATGTGAGCCCGCCGGTGTCGCCCGGAACTCGTAGGTGAACGTGCCCCCATTGGCCGGAATCGGCTCCTGGGTGACGTGGGGCACTCCGTCCATGCCGTTGGGCATGTCCTGTCCGTGGAAGTGGATGCCGGTCGACTCGACCAGGTTGTTCGTGAAGTTGGCACGCATCAGGTCGCCCTCGACGACCTCCAGACGCGGGCCCGGCCACGTGCCGTTGAAGCCGAGCGCGTCGATCGCGTCCGACCGCCCGTCGATCTGGTGCCTGATGTGATCGACAGTCAGGTCGAAGACTTTGGCGCCGCCCTCGTCGCGCGCCGCCAGGGGCTGGTTGCCGAGGCCCGGAACCTGCTGCCACTCCCCGGCGAGGAAGCGATCGACCACAGCCTTGGCCGCGGCGTCGTGCTCGTCGCCATGGCTGGCCGCAGGAGTTGCCGTGCCGTGCGCATGCGTGGCGGCGGCCGTGGCCGTGGCGGCCAGCGACGGCGTCGCTCCGGGTGTTCCGGGCGCTCCGGGCGCCACCGTCTGGGGCCTGAACGTCCAGCCCGCGCCGGCACCGGGCGCGCACGCGGCAATGGTCGCGGCGGCAATCCCGGCGGCGCCGACGGCGCCGCGGCGCAGGAACGCCCGCCGGTTGATCGTGGGTCGGATCAGGTAGGTCATTGATGGATGGTGGCGGCCGGGCATGCCGCCGCGAAAGTGACTTTCGGCCCTAAAGAGCGTGTCGATTGTGGGCCGGTCGGACCGGAGCGCGGCCGCCGGCAGAGCGCTGCTACGCTTCGGCCGATGGTCACCGGTGAGAGGCTGATGCTGCCCCTCCATGAGCTCATGGCGCAGCTCCACGCATGGCCCGAGGATCGCTCAGAGGCCGCGCGCGACCGGCTCGGCGTCAGCCTCGAACGCGTCGCCAGCGCATACCGCGCGGCCGGGGCCTTCCTGAGCACCGAGATGGCGCCCATCGGCCCACTGGCCATTGGTGTCGGATCACTGCGAGCCCTGGACAAGGCGCCTGCAACAGACAGCTTCACCAGCCGGACGCTCACCATCGACGCGGTGGAACAAGCAACGGCGAGGCTGTGGATCGATGGCGCTGATGCGGACGACGATCAGCTGGTCGAGGCGATTCAGCTCGCGCTGTCCGCGACCTGGGCGCGGCACGAGACGGTCGTCCAGCGCCAGCAGCTCGTCGCGCTCGATGCTGCGCTGCGCGGTATCGCCACCATCGCTTCGGTCGAACACGTGCTGCAGCTCATAGTCGACCGGGTCCGCGAGCTCGTAGGCGCGCGCTACGCCGCGCTGGGCATCTTGGGCTCATTCGGTCGCATCGACCAGTTCATCGTGAGCGGCATCACGCCCGAGGTGCGGGCGCTGCTCGGTCCGCCGCCGGAGGGCCATGGGCTGCTGGGCCTCATCATCCGCGAGGATCGCCCGCTGCTCATCGACGACATCACCACCGACCCGAGGCGGCACGGCTTTCCGGATCACCACCCCGATATGCGCTCGCTGCTGGGGGTTCCGGTACGCACCCGCTCGCGCACGATCGGCAACCTCTACCTGACCGACAAGGTCGATGCGCCCGCGTTCTCGGAAAACGACCTACACCTCGTCGAGAAATTCGCGCTCCACGCCGGGATCGCCATCGAAAACGCGCGCCTGCACGAAGAAGTGGGCCGGCTGGCAATCGTCGACGAGCGCCAACGCATCAGCCAGGACCTTCACGACTCGGTCATCCAGAGTCTGTACGCGATCTCGCTGTCGCTCGAGGATCTGCCCGAGGTCATGGCCGAGGACTCGGCCGAAGGCGCGGCCCGCACGGATCGCGCGATTGACGCCATTCACGCCGCCATCCGCGATATCCGCAACTTCATCATGGGCCTCCAGCCGGGGTTGCTCGAGGACGCGGATCTCGCCGCCAGCCTGCGCTCGCTGGCAGTCGAGTTCTCCGGCAGCAGCGTGGTCGATCTCGAGGTCCACATCGACGAAGAGCTGCCCGGTCTGACACAGGATCGGCCGGTGCATGTGCTGGCGATCGCGCGCGAGGCGCTGAGCAACATCGCCCGCCACTCGGGGGCCACGCGCGCGGCGCTGAAGATCCACACGACCCAACAGGGTGTGCGCATGGTCATCAGTGACAATGGGCGGGGCTTCGCGGTGGGCCAGGCGCGGACGAAAGCACAGCGTGGTTTGACCAACCTCGGGTCGCGGGCGGAGGCGATCGGCGGAACGTTGAGCCTGACCAGCGAGCTGGGAGCAGGCAGCCGCCTGGAATTGAACATCCCGTTCGAGAGGGAGGAGCAGTGACGGCCATGAGCAGCGGCCAGCCGGAGGAGCGCCAGCAGCCGGCCGAGCGCCAGTTGCGGCTGTTGGTGGTCGACGATCACGAGGTCGTACGCGAGGGGCTGGTGGCGATGCTCGATCGTCGGCCCAACTTCCAGGTCGTGGCCGAGGCGGGCTCCGTGGCCGAATCGATCGAGATGGCGCGCAAGTTCGTGCCCGACCTGGTGATCATGGACGTGCGCCTGCCCGACGGCTCGGGCATCGAAGCGTGC
The DNA here is from genome assembly GCA_963706095.1 of uncultured Chloroflexia bacterium. GTDB lineage: Bacteria > Chloroflexota > Limnocylindria > Limnocylindrales > CSP1-4 > JALYGJ01. Next base: position 2,457,924 of record OY970149.1, on the reverse strand, counting down.
CGTGAGATCCGGGCCGAGATGCCCCAGACGCGTGTCGTCATGCTGACCAGCTACCCGGACGAGGAAGCCGTCTTCTCGGCCATCGTCGCCGGCGCCAGCGGCTACCTGCTGAAGCAGGTCCGCGGTCGAGACCTGATCGCGGCGCTCGAGGCTGTCGGCCGTGGCGAGTCGCTGCTCGATCCGGCAGTCACGGAGAAAGTGCTCGAGCGCGTTCGGCGGATTGCCACCGGCGGCGCCCAGGACGACTTGGCGCAGCTGACCAGCCAGGAGCAGAAGATCCTGCTGCTCGTCGCGGAGGGCAAGACCAACAAGGAGATCGCCGCCGAAGTGTTCCTCTCCGACAAGACAGTCAAGAACTACGTCAGCTCGATACTCTCGAAGCTGAACCTCCAGCGCCGGGCGCAGGCCGCGGCGTACGTCGCCAAACGACACGGCAGCAGTTCCTAGCACTTGCGGTGCGCGCTGAGCTGGCGCGCCGCGGGTTTGGCGGCACGACAACCGACTGATCGGCCGGCAGGTCACCGACGAGCGGGATGAGCACATCGACCATGCCCGCGTCGGCTAACTGGCAATGTGCACCGTGCGGCGCCGACTCGAGCAGGCGCAGCACGCGCACGTTGTCGGTGAATGCGCTCGCCACGATGAACTCGACGTGATGCGCCTGCGCCCACTCGATCGCAGCGTCCATCAGTAGCCGGCCGATGCCACGACCCTGGAAGGCATCACTGACGGAAACGGCCAGCTCGACGCGACCGGCGCCGGCGCCGGCGAGGCAGAGGTGGCCCACGATGCGCTCACCGCGGTCGTCGATGACGATCGCCACGAAGCCCTCCTCGTGCATGTGGTCGGGCGTGCAGAACGATCGCGTGCTGGCCGAGTCCCTGGCAACGAACCCCAGGAAGCGCGCGTAACGCGACTCCGCTGACAGCTCTTCGTAGTATCGCTGCAGCTGCGGCGAGTCGGATGGTCGGACGCGCCGGACGTCGCGCCTCCGGATCACTTGCAAACGCATGGCTCCAGTTCCCGTTATCCGGCGCTCTATGTACAGGGCCATTCGGCACCTGCGGGTCGCGCGCCGAAACGCGAATCATTCTCGTGTTAGTACACACAGCTGAAGATTCGACACTATCTGTGTCCGGCATTCCTGTGGACGAGCGGCTATTTGCCGCATCAAGAAGGAAAGTCAGCGCATGCGCATCGTTTCAGCCGCCGAGGCAGTGGCCGGCATCAGGTCCGGCGATCAGGTCTACGTCCACGCCGCCGCGGCGACGCCGTCAGTGCTGCTGGACGCCCTCGTCGACCGAGCTTCTGAGCTGCACGACGTCAAGGTCGTGCACTTTCACATCGAGGGCCCAGGCCCACACCTGGCCCCCGAGATGGCAGGCCATTTCTTCCATCGCGCGCTGTTCATCGGGCCCAATGCCCGGGCCGCGGTCAACGAGGGCCGGGCCGAGTACATCCCGGTCTTCCTGTCGGACGCGCCGACCCTGCTGCGGCGCGGGATCATCCCGCTCGACGCCGCCCTGATCAACGTCTCGCCACCGGATCGCCACGGGTTCTGCTCGATGGGGACGTCGGTCATCGCGCTGCCCACCGCCATTGGGGTGGCGCGTACGGTGATCGCCCAGATCAACCCATCCATGCCGCGGACGCTGGGTGACTCCTTCGTCCACGTTGACGACATCGACCTCGGCGTCGAGGTGGACATTCCGCCCTACGGCCACGAGCGCGCACCCGTGGGTGACATCGAGCGGCGCATCGGCGAGTACGTCGCCGATCTCGTGCCCGACGGCGCGACGCTCCAGATGGGCATCGGCGCCATCCCAAGTGCAGTTGCCGACGCCCTCCACGCCAAGCGTGATTTGGGCGTCCATACCGAGATGATGACCGACGTGGTGCTCGACCTCGTCGAGCGTGGAGTCGTGACCGGCGCTGCCAAGGAGATCAACCGCGGACGCGTCGTGGCGACATTCATGCTCGGGAGCCAGCGCCTCTACGACTGGGTCAATGACAACCCCATGATCGAGATGCGCCCTGCGGAGTACACCAACGACACAGCGATCATCCGCCGGTTCCGAAAGATGGTCGCCATCAACTCGGCGATCGAGATCGACCTGACCGGCCAGGTCTGCGCCGACTCGATCGGTCCGCGCATGTACAGCGGTGTCGGCGGCCAGATGGACTTCGTTCGCGGCGCCGCCCTGGCAGACGACGGCCGGGCAATCATTGCCCTGCCCTCCACCGCCGCCGGCGGATCCGTGTCGCGCATCGTGCCCTACCTGGCACGCGGCGCGGGCGTCGTCACGACGCGCGCCCATGTCGAGACAATCGTCACGGAGTGGGGCGTGGCCGAGCTGCACGGGCGCTCGATCCGGGATCGAGCACGGCAGCTGATCGCCATATCCGATCCACGCTTCCGTGAGCAGCTCGAGCATGAAGCGGACCGCGCCCGCTTCATTTAACTAGGCGGCCGGAGCGGGTGACCAGGTCCGTGCCACGACCATCCAGACCAGCACGATGTCGATGGCGATGCCGAGCGCAAGCCCGGGCGACAGACCGATGAGCATCAGTGCGGCCGATGCGCTCGTGGCACCGATCACCAAAGCCGGCCACCAAGTCTGAGACACGAAGATGCCCACCGTGGCTGCTCCGGCCAGGGCGTAGCCGATCACGACGGCGACAACAAGCGCCAGCACGAGAGCTCTGACAACACCCGGGTGAAGCAGGCCGCTCGTTACCGGCCAGGAGCGTTGCACATCGAATGCGAACTCGGCGCCGGGAGTGCCGGCCGTGGCCGGCGGCGGTGCTGCGAACATGACGTGGACAAGGCCGTGTGCGACCAGGAAGCCGGCCAGCAGCCAGATGCCAACGGACATGTTGCGCTGGAGAGTGAACGCGACGATGCCGCCGAAGACGACCAGCCCAATCGCCAAAGGCGCAAGCTGAGCAACGGCTCTCATTCCTTCCTCCTTCGAGGTGGACCGGCGAGCGGTCGCAGAGCCGGCAGCTCGCCGGTTAAGGTGGGGATTGGCAGCCGCTCACGGTCGAATGGCGACCTTGAGCACGTTGTCCTGCCGGTTGCTGAACAGCTCGTACGCCTCGCCGATCTGGTCGAGCGTGAAGCGATGTGTGATCAGCGGCAGCGGATCGAATCGGCCTGAGTCGACCATGCGCAACAGCCGGCCCATGCGCTCCTTGCCACCGGGGCAAAGCGTCGTGACGATCGTGTGATCGCCCAGACCCGCTGCAAAGGCCTCGTATGGCACCTGTAACTTGCCCGAGTACACGCCCAGGCTGGAGAGGGTGCCACCTGGACGCAGGCTGCGCAGCGCGTTCTCGAACGTCTTCTGGATGCCCAGGGCCTCGATCGCGACATCGGCGCCGATGCCGCCGGTGATGCGCTTGACCTCCGCGACGACGTCGACGGCCTGGGGATCGAGAACGATGTCGGCCCCCATCTGACGTGCGACGGCGGCTCGGTTCGGGTCGCCTTCGACGCCGATGACGCGCGCCGCGCCCATCAGCTTGGCGCCCGCCGTCGCGCACAGTCCGATCGGCCCCTGCGCAAAGACGACCACCGTGTCGTCGATGCGGACCTTGCCTGATTCGGCACCAGAGAAGCCTGTCGAGGCAATGTCGGCCAGCAGGACGACCTGCTCGTCGGTGAGCGATTCGGGGATGGGCGCGAGGTTGGCCTGCGCGTACGGGACAAGCAGGTACTCGGCTTGCGCACCGTCGATCGTGTTGCCGAAGCGCCAGCCGCCGATGGCCTCGTAGCCCGTGCCGTGGCCGCACTGCGCGAGCTTCCCGCTCAGGCACGCGTGGCACTGGCCGCATGGTGTGATCGCGCCGACAAGAACGCGCTGGCCGATCTGATAGCCCTCAACGCCGGCACCGAGCTCCTCGATGACGCCGACCGGTTCGTGACCCACGATGCGCCCGGGTGCAACGGGATATTCGCCTTTGAGGATGTGGACATCGGTGCCACAGATGGTGGTCAGCGTGACCCGGATCAGCGCCTCCCCCGGGCCAGGTTTCGGGCGCGCGACCTCTTCTACCCTGATGTCGCCCGTGGCGTGGAACACCGCGGCGCGCATTGACTTCGGTGCCGAGGGTGCCAACTCCTGGACGGGACCGCATGCCGTGAACACTTTGTAGCTCCTTCCTTCAGGCATCCAGCGCGCGACGCCGGGCTCGGGCCCCCGATCAGACAGCCACGGGAACCTGAAGCGCGTCCGCGATTGACATCGCCCAGCGCTCGATCGCCACCCAGTCGCGGTAGTCCCCTTCGGGGATGAACTGATTGATCACTCGGTCGAGCCGGCCGCCCCGGGCGTCGGCGACGGCACGGTCGAAAGCTCCGCCAAACACCATGTGCTCGCGGTGCTTCAGCAGTCGCTCGAATTGAGCGATTTCCTTTGGTTCGGGCTGAGGCTTGTAGGCGGCGTCGCCGAGCGGACCGCTGCTGAACAGCCACACGGGCCGGTCGGCCAGATCGGCCACATTGCGCCCGACGAAATCGGACGCTTGCTTGAGCCAGTGGCCGGCGTGGACGGCGCTGCCGATAACGAAGGCGTCAAACGACGCGTCGACGCGGTCGATGTGCTCGATGTTGGCGAGAGTCGTCACGACGTTATTCCGTCGCAGGGTTTCCGCGATCCTCTCGGCAATCTCTTCCGTCGTGCCGAGATGTGTCGCGTAGGCGACAAGGACACGCATTTTGGAGGCCTCCCTTCGAATGTCCGGTGGGCGCGGCCGCGCCGTGCCCACCGGGGTTGGTTGAGCAACCGGATTACGCAGCGCCGGGAGCCGAGAGGGGTCTGCGGCTGGTCCCGTCAGGGCCGCCGATGACGTACGCGAGCATGGCCACGAGACCGAAGCTGAGCAGCCCGAGAACGAGGAGCAGGACAAACCACGTCTTGTCCTCCAGCTCAGCCGTGTTGATCAGGGCTCCGATCCAGGCGACCAACCCGGCGATCGACCCACCGATCAACGCGACGACCGCGATCATCCCGAAAATCACCAGCGCCCAGGCGTAGGGCGTCGGCTGAAGGCCGGCCACGTCGGGGCCGTCCATTACGAACGCGCCACCGAAGATGGCGACGGCGAGGGCAGCGATCGCAAGAACGACGCCCGCGATCACGGCGATCAATCCGCCAACGAACAGTCGGCTGATAGTTGATTTCGACATCTCGAACCTCCGTCTGGGAGGCCGGTGCGTCCGACCGAGGGCGACCCAACCGGCCATCGCTGAGATGGTCGGCCTGCCGAACCCGTCGCGGCGCGGGCTGGACGTCGTCAGGAAGGGTGCCGGTTGGCACTATCTCGCATTGGCCGCCCGAGAACGGGCCGAATGGACTCCCCAATGCCGACACTTGGCAGTTCGCGGCCTTGTGTCTGTCGAAGAGGCTTCTCCAGTTGAAACCAATCGCGAGGAGTGTGAGTGGCCAGGTCAGCAGACCAGCCCCTGACTCGGCGAGAGCGGCGCGCGATCGCGCGCGCCGATCGTGCCGCAGCACCCAGGGCGCGTAGGCGCTCCCGCTACGAGCAGCCACCGGTGTGGCGCCAGCCGATGGCGCTCTTCACCGGCGCGGCTCTCCTCATCGGGTTGGCCCTGATCGCCTTCGCCGTCGCCAGTCAGCCGGCGGCACCGACCGAAGAGGTGATCGGTCCCGCGGTCACGGTGCCTGAGGGTCTGGCCGACGGCCGAACGCTGGGCAGTGCTGACGCCCCGGTCACGATCGAGATCTGGTCTGATTTCCAGTGTCCCGCGTGCCAACTCTTCGCCGAGGAGACGGAGCCCGGGATCGTCGCCGACTTCGTAGTCTCCGGCACGGCACGGCTGGTCTATCGCGACGCCGCCTTCCAGGGACAGCGTGGCGATCCCAACTACGACGAGTCGGTCGAGGCGGCGGCGGCGGCGCGCTCAGCCGCCGAGCAAGGCCGGTTCTGGGAGATGCACAACTGGATTATTGCGAACTGGAACGGCGAGAACGAAGGCGCGTTCCGAGCCGAACGCCTGCGCGAGATGGCCGCTGCAGCGGGGCTCGACCTCGCGCGATACGACACCAGCATGGCGAGCGGCAAGCACCAGGCCGCCGTCCGGGCCGAGACCGCGCAGGGGGTCGCGGCGGGCATCAACTCGACGCCGACGATCGTCATCAATGGCACACCCTTTTCGGGCGCCCTGACGTACGAGCAGATGGCCCAGCTCATCGCGGCAGCCGTGGAGTGATGGCCCGAGACACCGGCGCGTGCTGACCAGTCGCGTCCCGGCACGGAAGCTGCTGGGCATTCACCCGGGCCTGATCCTTGCTGCGCTCGACACGGTCGGCCTAGTCGTGGCCGGCTACCTGTCGGTCGTCGAGCTGGGCGGCGGCGTGCCCGCGTGTGGCCCGATCAAAGGCTGCGAGCTGGTCGCCCAGAGTGAGTACGCCTGGATCGGCCCGGTGCCCGTGGCCGTCTTCGGTGTGATCCTGTCTGTCGTCCTGCTGGCCCTCGCCCTGGCCTGGTGGAAGACCGACATCTACGGCCTGCTCATCGCGCACTACGCGCTATCGCTCGTCGGCGTCGTCTTCGACGGCTACTTCCTGTTCCTTCAGGTCTTCGTCATCAGGGCTGTGTGCATCTGGTGCGTGACCTACGAGATCTCGCTGCTCCTTCGATTCCTGATCGCCCTCCTCGTTTGGGCACGCCAGCCGCGGCCGGTAACCTAGGCGGGCATCCAAGCCCAGATCGCCTGCGAGGCCCTGCCGATGACCGTGTCCGCCGCCACCGCCGGCGCCCAAAGCCCGCTCGATGAGCGCGAGCTTGCCCGGATCGATGCCTATTGGCGCGCAGCGAACTACCTGTCCGTCGGCCAGATCTACCTGCGCGACAACCCGCTGCTGCGGCGCCCGCTCGAGCCGGCCGACGTCAAGCCGCGTCTGCTCGGCCACTGGGGCACCACGCCCGGGCTGAACTTCATCTGGGCCCACGCCAACCGCGCGATCAATGCGCGCGATCTCGACGCGATCATGATCGTCGGCCCCGGCCACGGCGGCCCTGCGGCCGTGGCCAACTCGTACCTCGAGGGCACGTGGTCGGAACGCTACTCGGCCGTCGGCTCGGGCGAGGCGGGCGTGCTCAAGCTGTTTCGGTTGTTCTCCTTCCCGGGCGGCATCGGCAGCCACGTAACGCCTGAGGTGCCGGGTTCCATCCACGAGGGCGGCGAGCTGGGCTATTCGCTCGCCCATGCCTACGGCGCGGCCTTTGACAACCCCGGGCTGACCGTCTTCTGCGTGATCGGTGACGGCGAAGCGGAGACTGGCGCGCTCGCCGCGAGCTGGCACTCGAACAAGTTCCTGAACGCCGCCCGCGACGGCGCCGTGTTACCAATCCTGCACCTCAACGGCTACAAGATCGCCAACCCGGCCTTCCTGGCGCGCATCCCCGAAACAGAGCTAGCCAGCCTCTTCCATGGCTACGGCTACCGCCCGTACTTCGTCAGCGGCGACGACCCGCCGACCATGCACCAGGCGTTCGCGGCCGCGCTCGACGCGGCGCTCGAAGAGATCGGTGCCATCCAGGACCGCGCCCGTGCCGACGGCAACGCCGGACGGCCCGCGTGGCCGATGATCGTGCTCCGCTCGCCCAAGGGCTGGACCGGGCCAAAGGAAGTGGACGGTCATCCGGCCGAGGGATCGTGGCGCTCGCACCAGGTGCCGATGTCCGACGTCGCCGGCAAGCCGGAGAACCTGGCGCTGCTCGAGTCGTGGCTGCGCAGCTATCGACCCGCCGAACTCTTCGACGACGACGGGCGGCCCTTGGCCGAGATTGCCGACTTCGCGCCAAAGGGCGACCGCCGCATGTCGGCCAACCCGCACGCCAACGGCGGCGAGCTGCTGCGCGACCTGGTGCTGCCCAACTTTCGCGATTACGCGGTGGGGTTCGACAAGCCCGCGACCGCCTTGGGGGAGGCCACGCGCGTGCTCGGCGCGTTCCTGCGCGACATCATCCGCGCCAACCCCGACAACTTCCGGCTGTTCGGCCCGGATGAGACCGAATCGAACCGTCTGGGCATGGTCTTCGAGGCAACACAGCGCCAGTTCAGCGGCCAGATTCTGCCCACCGACGAGCACCAGGCGCCGGCGGGACGAGTGATGGAGGTTCTGTCCGAGCACCTGTGCGAGGGCTGGCTCGAGGGCTACCTGCTGACCGGCCGGCACGGCCTGTTCAACTGCTACGAGGCGTTCATTCACATCGTCGACTCGATGTTCAACCAGCACGCCAAGTGGCTCAAGATCTCCGACGAGATCCCATGGCGGACGCCGATCGCGTCGCTCAACTACCTGCTCTCGAGCCACGTCTGGCGCCAAGACCACAACGGCTTCAGCCACCAGGACCCGGGCTTCCTCGACGTCGTGGTCAACAAGAAGGCTGAGGTCGTGCGCGTCTACCTGCCGCCGGACGCCAACACGTTGCTTTCCGTGGCCGACCATTGCCTCCGCTCACGCCAGTACGTCAACGTGATCGTTGCCGGCAAGCAGCCGGGGCTGCAGTACCTGACGATGGACGAGGCGGTGCTCCACGCCACGCGCGGCGTGGGCATCTGGCCCTGGGCGAGCAATACCGATGGCGAGCCGGATGTCGTGCTCGCCTGCGCCGGCGACGTGCCCACCCAGGAAGCGCTCGCCGCCGCGGACCTGCTGCGCCGACACCTGCCCCAGGTGAGCGTGCGCTTCATCAACGTCGTCGACCTGATGCGCCTGATGCCCGAGAGCGAGCACCCGCATGGCCTGCCCGATCGCGAGTTTGATGCGCTGTTCACTACCAGCAAGCCGATCATCTTCGCGTTCCACGGCTACCCGTGGCTGATCCACCGCCTCGCTTATCGGCGCCACAACCACCCCAACCTTCACGTGCGTGGCTACAAGGAAGAGGGCACGGTGACGACGCCCTTCGACATGGCGCTGCGAAACGACATCGACCGCTTCCACCTCGTGATCGATGTCATCGACCGCGTCCCGGGCCTTGGCGAGCGCGCGGCCGGACTGCGTCAGGAGATGGCCGACGCGCGCCTGCGCGCGTCGGCCTACGCACGCGAGGAAGGCGAGGATCCCGCGGAGATCTCGGACTGGACCTGGCCACACTAGTCCTGGCCAGCCGCGCGTGACCACGCCATGACGCGAGTCCTCGTCGTCAACGCTGGCTCGAGCTCGCTCAAGGTCAGTGTGCTCGATGCCGGCGGCGTCGAGCCACTGGCCGTTACGAAGCAGGGCTGGGGCTCCGACGCCACCACTGTCGCGGATCGCGGCGTGGCGCTGCGCGCGGCGCTCGAGGAGGTCGCCGCGGTTGGCATCGCGCACGAGTCGATCGACGTCGCAGCGCACCGCGTGGTTCATGGCGGCACGCACTTCGTCGAGCCGGTGCCGGCCGATGAGGCCGTGTTGGCCGAACTAGATGGGCTGGCCCACCTCGCGCCGCTGCACAACGCGATCGCACTCGAGACCCTGCGCGCGCAGCGCACGGTGCTGCCAGATGTGCCCGCGGTGTGCTGCTTCGATACGGCGTTCCACGCGACGCTGACGCCGGAGGCATTCGTCTATCCCTTGCCGTGGCAGTGGTACGAGAAGTGGGGCATTCGGCGGTACGGCTTCCATGGGCTGTCAGTCGAGTGGTCGGTGCGCCGGGCGAGCGAGCTGCTCAGCCGTCCAGCGGAAGATCTCGACCTTGTCGTCGCCCATCTGGGCAGTGGCTGCTCGGTTACATCTGTGCATCGCGGCAAGTCGGTTTCGACGTCGATGGGTATGACCCCACTCGAGGGCGTGGTCATGGGCACCCGCTCGGGATCGGTCGACCCGGGCATCCTGCTCCACGTCCTGCGCGAGCGCGGCGTGACGCCCGATGAGCTGGCGGAAACCCTCGACCATCGCTCCGGGCTGCTGGGCATGTCGGGGGTGAGCGGCGATCTGCGCGAGGTCCAGCAGGCGGCCGATGCGGGCGACGAGCGAGCCCGCCTCGCGCTGGGGATCTTCGTGCGCCGCGCCGCCGCGGGCATAGGCGTCGCCGCCGTGGCCCTCCCCCGACTCGATGCGCTCGTCTTCACCGGCGGCATCGGCGAGAGCTCAGGCTCGATCCGTGCCGAAATCACCGCCCGGCTGGCGACGCTCGGGGTGCCCGAGGTCGAGTCGAACGATGTCGGTGAAGACGCCGTCCTATCAACGGGCGCGCGATCCACAAAGGTGCTGCGGGTCGCCGCCCGTGAGGACGTGATCATGGCCGAGGCCGCCTTGAGATTGGTGTCAGGGACTGCCAGGGCGTAGGGCCGAATGGCCCCCCTCCGGCCGCCATCAGGCCTGCGAATCCGTCCCTAGCGCACCTGTTCCCTGCCACTGCAGTCGCCGACAGTGCTGCTAGGCCATTCAAGCAGCACCACGGAGGACATTCCGATGATTGACCGACTGAAGAAGCTCGGCATTGTCATTTCCATCATTGGCCTCGCCTTCATCGTGGCCGGCGGCTACGCATTCATGAAGGTCCAGGAAGGGCAGCGCTCGCTCAACGCCTTCAGCGCCGCGCAGGGCGTCACGCTCAGCTACAACGACCAGGGCCAGCTGACCGACCGTGGAACGACTGAGGGTTCGGCAGCCATCATGGCGCTGCTGACCGAAGGCTGGGGCTACCCCGTCCAGGCAGCAGAGCTCAACCCCAACGATCCAATCGTCAACACCGGCAGCGAGTACATGTACCAGATGGCAACGGTCGCCTACCACACGCTGCACGGCACGCAGACGGTAGTGCTCGACGAGGACTTCACCGCTCCTGACGGCACCGTGTACACCGCGGGCACGCCATACGAGATCCCGGTCGAGGGCCGCTACTGGGCCGACTTCGATCGCACCAATCCAATCGATGCCGCCGTTCGCGAACAGGCCTGGACCGGTGTGGCCCACGCCCTCGTCGCCGAGCTCGGCGTCGGAACCGCCACCGCCTCTTCACTGCAGATGGGTCTCGGCCTCGCCGCCCTCTTTGCAGGAGTCGGGTTCACCTTCATCCTGACAGGCCTGGGCCTCGTGTGGGCAGTGCGCCCCGAGGCGGCTAAGGTCCCGGTGCTGCGACCGGCAGCGATGCCGGCCTGATGGCCTGGAGTGCCTGGCCTGTGCCCGGCACTTGAGCACCGGACAGCTGACCGCTCGGTCTCACAGAGATCGGGCGGTCAGTCTTTGTGTTTGCCCGGGTCTGGCGCCAGCGTGCTCAGGATGAGCGGCCACTGGCTGTACAGCAGGTGGTGGCCTTCCTCCGGATAGAGGTGCAGTTGCGCGTCCGGGATCTCGCTGGCCAGGTGGCGAACCATGCCCTCGGGCACCGTCTCGTCCTTTGCGCCATACCACACATGGACGGGCACCCGAACGTCAGCCAGCTCGAAGCCCCACGGCCGGGCGAGGATCAGTGCCTCATCGTACATACCACGGCCGCCCTGGCGATACAGCTCGGTCGAGTTGGCAATCATCCGATCACGCAGATCCGGCTCGGCCAGCACGGCCTGGTCGGCGGCGCACATCTCGGCGACCGAGCGCTCGAAGAACTCCTCGGCGTTTCGCCGCTGGCCGCGACCCCACTGCCACATGGCGAGTCGGACGACCCACGGGGCGCGACCCGCGGCATGGACCGCCGTTCGGTCAAAGCGGCGCAGGTAGCCGTGCTCCGACGCTCCCGCGAGCGGCGCCGGCGCGCTGACCAGGGCAATCGAATTGATGCGCTCAGGCATCGCCAGCGCACACGCCAGGGCATACGGCCCGCCGCCCGACCAGCCTACGATCGAAAATCGGTCGAGTTCGAGCTCGTCGGCCAGGGCGGCGACGTCGGCGGGCCAGTCGAGCAGGCGCCGTCCGGGCTTCGGCTCCGAGAGGCCCACACCGGGGCGGTCGACGGCAATCAAGCGGACGCCCTGCTCCAGTGCCGGCCCGGGCGGCGGACAGATGACACGTGTCGTCCCAAACCCGTGAAAGAAGAGCACCGGCGCCCCGGTCGGGGCGCCCGATTCGGTGAAGCCGATGACGCGCCCGTCGGGCAGGGTCAGGCTGCGGTCGCCATTGCTGAGCGCGGTTGCAAGCGGGTCTTGGCGCTGGCGCACTGGAGCTGTTGTGAGTGCCACGACTCTCCCTGATGACCTCGGCTCTGCGTAGTATGGCAATCGATCGCTAGGAGGGAGAAGGATGTTGACCGGCTGGAGGGATCCGCGCGCCGCCGCGCCCGTAATTGCCGAACTCGGTGGCACGTTCCTGTTCTTCTTTGTTGGCATCGGCTCCATTGGTGCGCTGCAGTTCGTCAACGGCAGCAACCCGATCGATCCCGCGGCGGCGCTGGTCGTCGCGGCGCTCGCCCACGGGCTCGCCCTGGCCGTCCTGGTGAGCGCCCTGGGCGCGGTGAGTGGCGCCCACTTCAATCCTGCGGTGACCTTCGCGGTGTGGGTCGCCGGCCAGATTCCTGGCCGTCGCGGCTTGGCCTACATCCTCGCTCAGCTGATCGGCGGCATCCTTGCCGCCTGGGCGGTATGGCTGATCTTCCCGACCAACAGTCTCGATTGGAAGCTCGGCATTCCGCAGCTCTTCGGCGGCATCGGCCCGATCGCCGGGATCATGGTCGAGACGATCCTGACCGTGATCCTGCTGCTCGCCGTCTTCGGCACCGCGATCGATCCTCGTGCCCCAAAGGTGGGCGGACTGGCCATCGGGCTCGCCGTCGCGGCCGACATCCTGATGGGCGGCGCGATCACCGGCGCGGCGATGAACCCCGCGCGCTGGTTCGGTCCGGCGGCCGTCACGTGGAACTTCGAAAACAGCTACGTCTGGGTTGTGGGACCGCTGCTCGGTGCCGGCATCGCAGCGATCGCCTACCGCTTCCTGTTCCTGCCCAACGCTGACCTGGATCGCACCCCGGCCGACCCGACGGCCTGACCCGTTATGTCGTCTGGCCGCGCATGGCCTGGATGGCGGACATCTGGTCCTTGTACTTGTTGCGGATGACGTTGAGCTCCGGGCGCGAGAGGCCGAGCTCGTCGGCGATCGACGTCAGCTCGGCGTACTCCTCCGCGGTGATGGCGTGGTCTGATGACACGACCGCGAAGCACGCCTCGACCGCGCGCTGCTTCTCCTCCGCGCTGGAGGTGTGGTTGAACTCGCGCGTCACCAGGTAGTCCTCTGTGCCGCTGTACATCAGCGCCTGATTGCGCGCGATCTCGACCACGAGGATTGCCTGGGCCTCGGGCAGGCCACCGATGTCGGTGACGATCTTCTCCATCAGGCGCAGCTCTTCCTCGGTGAAGCTCAGGTCGGCGTGCGCGGCGCGCGAGAGCACATACGCGAAGCCTGCCAGATAGCGGCGACGTGCCGGATCCACCTCCTCGAGCTCGCGCACGATGCGGCGCACGGTCTCGGTCTCGGGCTCGTTTGCTGGAGCCGCATCGGGCGTGGCCGGAGTGGCCGGCGTGGCCGGAGTTGATGGTTGATCGGGTTGAAAGAAGCGACGGAGTGCCATGCTCATGAGGATGCCATACCGCGCCAACCGGAACCCACCGGCAGGCACCAACGTCGATGGCGCATGAACGCCAAGAAGCTACTCGCGCTGGCTGCGCTCCTCCTCGTCGGCGTGCTGGCGGCCTGTTCGTCGGATCCTTCCGCCACCGCGACGCCCACTGGGACCACGCCCCCACCTATTGAAACGCCACGCCCGACTGTGGATCCAGGTGCCACGCCGACTCCAGGAGCCAGCGGTGAGGTGACGTCGGCGGCGCAGGCCGCGGCCATTGTCTTCGCGGCCAATCCCATGTTCAGCAGCATCGCGCCGCTTCAGCCCGACCTGATCGGCCAGTCGGCGTGGTACGAGGCCAGCGAAACCCCAACGGGATTCGGCGTCATGGTCACCATCGGCTCGGGCGACTGCATGGCCGGCTGCATCGACCGGCGCACCTGGACGTACTCGGTCGACCGCGACGGCTCGGTCGAGCTCGTGTCGGAAGAAGGCGACGAGGTCGAGATGCCCGGAGGCCAGGGCGGCAACGGGCCGGCGACCATCAACGTGCTGCTCGTCGCCGGGCCGGTCTGCCCGGTCGAGCAGCCCGGCCAGGACTGCGCGCCGCGCCCAGTCGTCAATGCCGAGGCAATCCTCCGCGATCCCACGGGCGCCGAGGTGGCACGCGGCGTCTCCGGCGAGGATGGTCGCGTCAGCTTCAGCGCCTCTGCGGGCGCCTATTACGTCGAGCCCGGGCCGGTCGAGGGCCTGATGGGCCAGGCGGAACCGGCGGCGCTATCGGTGCTGGCGGGTTCGACCAACGGCCTTGTCCTCAGCTATGACACGGGCATCAGGTAACGGCCCGGCGCAGGCACTAATCTAGGCAGCCCATGGCTGTCCAACCCGCTCCCTCACCGATCACTCAGAAGGAGCCGACGGCCACGCCGCGCAGCCCGGCCACGCGTGACCTGGGCATGCGCGCCAAGCTGCTCTTCCCGACGCGAGAGATCGCGCAGGAGTTCTACCTGCCGCTGATCTACACCGCGTGCCGGACCTGCTACTCGGAGCTCGAGCCGGACGACATCTTCGAGCGCGCAACGACCGGCCAGGTCGCGACAGACAAGCAGCAGGACCTGATCCGGCGCGTGATCGAGTCGGGCCACGGCTCGACGATTGAGCACATCGTCTTCACCTTCGCCGTCAGCGGCGTGACGCGGACGCTGTCGCATCAGCTCGTGCGCCACCGCGCCGGGGTTGCCTTCGATCAGCAGTCGCAGCGCTACCTGAACTACAAGCGACCTTCATACATGGTGCCGGGATCGCTTGTCGACGCGCCGGCCGAGATGCGCGATCGCTATACCGCGGAGATGGACGAGTCGCTCGCGTTCTACGGCGAGATGCTCGAGGCCGGCATCCCCGGCGAGGATGCGCGCTTCGTGATGCCCAACGCCACGCGCACCAACCTCATCATGACCGCCAATCTGCGCTCGCTCATCCACATGTCCGGGCTGCGACTGTGCACGATGGCGCAGTGGGAGATCCGCAGGCTATTCCAGCTCATCCGCCACGAGGTCTTCAGCGTCTCGCCGTTCCTCGGGTCATTCCTCGCGCCAAAGTGCGTGCCCCTCGGCTATTGCGATGAGGATCGCAACCGCGACGAGCACTGCCCCATCCGGCCGCACAAGGACAACGTGCTCGCTGCCTGGGCCGAGAAGAAGGCGGCGGCCAAGCAGGCCGGGCGCGAGCTGCCGACGATCTGATCGGCGCTACTTCGCAGTCCGCGACCCACCGATTGCTGCGCCGCGGAGGTTGGGCGGCGCTGACCGTCACCAAGGCCGCCACCTTGGCATACACGGTCGAGGCCGTGGTTCGGCCACACCAGGCCAAGTACCGCGGCAAGGGGATGCGCATCAGATCGCTGGGCTACCTTGGCGGCCTTGCCCTCGTACCAGCAGTGTGGCTGGCCGGCGATCGGCGCGAGCCATTCCCTGTCGCCGCGGACCTGGCGATGACGGTTCCCCTGCTCGTCGATGCCGCCGGCAACTCGATGGGCATCTACGACGCCGCACGCGTTGATGATGCAGTCCACTTCCTGAACGCGGCCGTGCTCGCTTCACTCTTCGGGGCGGTCATCTCGAGTCGTGTTGAATCGCGCCGAACGGCTGTAGCGGCGACGCTCGCCTTTGGCGTCCTGGGCGAGATCGCGTTTGACGCAATGGAGTATGGCGCCGAGCGCATCGGCTTCACCGGCCTCGGTCTGTCAGAGCGCGACACGATCGCCGACGTGGCGATGGCCACCATCGGCACGACTATCGCCGCTGCCGTCACCTGGGCGCGTTGGAAGCCGAGCCGCTCGGCGCCGCTGCTGGGCAATCCCATAGACTCGCGCCAGATCACCAGCTGACAGTCACCAGTCTCTCTCAGGAGCGGTCGATGACCTTCGGTGACGCGGTGCGCAGCGTCTACGGCAAGTACGCCACCTTCGAGGGCCGCGCCACGCGGCCGGAGTTCTGGTGGTTCCTGCTCTTCTACGTGCTGGTCGTCCTGTGCGCCTACGTGGTCATGATCGGCGCCCTGATCGTGACGCGGTCTTTCGTCGTCTACGGGGTGCTCGGCGCGGTCCTGGGCGTCTTCGGCCTGCTCACGATCATCCCCTACCTCGCCGTGGTGGTGCGCCGCCTGCATGACACCGACCGCTCCGGCTGGTGGTTCTGGATATCGCTCATCCCGGTGGTCGGCTTCATCATCCTGCTCGCCTTGTTGGCGGCTGAGGGGACGCGCGGCTACAACCAATTCGGGCCGCCAGCGGGAGCACCACCGGCAGATGGCTATGCCGAGTACACGGGCTGGACGCGCGCCGAGGCGCTGGCCCGCTTCTCGGAGGACGCGCAGCGCGCGGCCGCCTCCGGCTTCCAGCCGGTGACGCAGAACTGGGATCAGCGCGGCAACGTCGAGGTGCTGCGCGTCTGGTACGCACGCGGCGCGCCGGCCGGCTGGCCTGCACCTCCGGGCGCGCCGCCCGCCGGCGGTCTGGGCTAGACCTCGGCGTAGAGGCGCACGAAGCGCCGTATCAGGCGCGTGAACTGCGGCCCGGCGGCGTCGGCCGCCTGGAGCACTTCCTCGTGGGTCAGTGGCTCGCCGGTGACGCCGGCGCCCGGGTTGGTGACGAGGGAAACACCGACCAGCTTCGTGCCAGCCCAGCGCGCGGCGATCGCCTCGAGCACGGTAGACATGCCCACTGCGTCCGCGCCCAGCCTGCGCATCATGTCGATCTCGGCGGGCGTCTCGTAGGTCGGGCCTGTCAGCCCGATGTAGACGCCTTCCTCGACCGCGATCTCCTCAACTGTCGCGGCGCGGCGCATCAGCGCCCGCAGGTCGCGGTCCCAGGCATTGACCAGGTCCGGAAAGCGCTCGCCCATCGCATCATCGTTGGGACCCATGAGCGGGTTGCGGCCGGTCAGATTCATGTGGTCCGAGATGAGCATCAGCGTGCCCGCGGGGTAGCGTCTGTTGACGCCCCCGGCTGCGTTCGTGACCAGCACTGCCGGCGCGCCGAGACGGCCCATCAGCAGCACGGGCTCGACGACGAGTCGCTCGCTGTGGCCCTCGTACAGATGCAGCCGGCCCTGGAGGCAGATGACTGGCACGTCCTCGAGCTTGCCCAGCAGGAGCCGGCCGGCGTGCCCGGGAGCGGTCGGCGGTGGCCAACCGGGCAGCTCCTCGAAGGGGATGGATACGGCATCTGTCACGTCGTCGGCCAGAACACCCAAGCCGGACCCAAGGACGATCCCGAGCCGTGGCACGAGGTCCGTCCGTCTCCGGACGGCACCCTCCAGCGCGTCGAGTCGAACCGAAAACGGGGTCGCGTGCTCAGTCATCGCGGCGGACCATAGCGCACGCACAGATGCGCAGCACACACAGAAACGCCCGGAGAAGCCTGCCGAGCTCTCCAGACGCTTTGATGTGATCTCAGCGTCCGAGTTTCCCGCGGCCCCTCCGGGCAAGACGTAAGTTATCGGCCCGTTAATGGCCGGTCAACGCTCTTATCCACGCATTTAAATCTCGTTGCGCTGAACCGTCCACAAATCCACCGAGTCTGTGGATATCCCGTGGAAATGTGGACGAGAGCGGGTAAGAAAAGAGCCCCGCCGTTACCGGCGGGACTCCCTGTAGTTCCCTGGCTGCGCCCGGTGGCGCGTGCGTCAGGCCAGCTTGGCGACGACCGTCTTGGCACGGACGTCGTGGAAGCCCTGGCGCGTTGGGCTCTGCGCCGTGGTCACGAGCAGGAAGATGTAGTAGACGAGAACGCCGATCGAAACCAGGAAGCCGATCAGCGGAATAACGTAGGCGAGGCTCAGTGCGCCCGGCAGGCCGATCAGGGCCCAGCGGTTGATCGCCTGTGGCTGCGTGATCGGCGCGCCGGTTCCGCTATCGCGGACGCCGACCTTCATCGCCTTCATGCCCAGTGTCTGGCCACCCATGCGCGTCCACATGTAGATGAAGTATGCCGCGCTGATCGCCAGCGATATGACCACGCCAAGGATGTTGGCGATCGTCGAAGGCCCGCGGACGACGACTGGGACTCCAAAGATGAAGTCGGTCCGTGTCTCGACAAGAACACTACCCAGGATCGTGTTGATGATGAAGCCGACTATCGCGAGCAGGATCGCGTCGATGATGTACGCGATGATGCGGTCGGTCATCGTGGCCAGGGCGACACCGCCGGGACCGGCGATCGTGTTACTGGCGGTGATGTTCGACGTCCACGCAGGCATGCCACTGCCACCAGGTTGACCACCGGCGGGCGGCGGCGCGCCGGGCGGCTGCGGTGCTGACTGCCAGTTCTGGGGCGGTGGCGGCGCGGCCGGCGGTGGGCCGGGCGGGGGCGGCGGGGCCGCCGGGGGCGGCGGGGCCGCGGGCTGGCCCGGGTTGTTAGGGTCGGACATCCTCTCTCGCTCCTCCTGTTCAGCGATGACGCTGGCCGCTGCGCGGCACCCCGGCGATCGATCTATTCAACAAGCTGACGTGGGCTGCTCGCCGGACTGGGCATGAGCATAGCGACCGATGCAACGCGCGAGCGGCCATTCTCGGCACGGACCCCGATTTCAGCCGCCGATGCGCGACATCTCGACGCGATTTGGGTCGTTGACGATCACCGGCAGGGCGCGCGCGGTTGCTGCCGACCGGAGATCCGAATAGCGGTCCTCGCGCGCGCTCCATACACCGCTGATGAGCGCCGCGAGCTCCGTGTCGGTCGCTCCGGCGCGCAGCCCGGCGCGCAGGTCGTGGCCGGTGCTCGCAAAGAGGCACGTGTACAGCTGGCCGTCCGCGGTCAGTCGGGCGCGCGTGCAGTCGCGACAGAAGGGTTGAGTGACCGAAGCAATTACCCCGACCTCGCCGCGGCCGTCGCGGTAGGCCCAGCGATCGGCCACCTCGCCCTCATATAGCTGGGGCAAAGCGACCAGCGGCATCTCGGCATTGATGCGCCCGATGACCTCGCTCGCCGGCACGACATCGTCCAGGCGCCAGCCGTTGGTGTGGCCGACGTCCATGTACTCGATGAAGCGCAGGATGTGGCCGCGCTCGCGGAAGAAGCGCGCCATGGGCACGATGTCCGCCTCGTTCATGCCGCGGCGCACGACCATGTTGACCTTGATCGGGCGCAGCCCGGCGGCCTCGGCGGCGGCAATGCCTTCGAGCACGCTGCTGACCGGGAAGCCGACGTCATTCATGCGCGCGAAGGTCTGCTCGTCGAGTGAATCGAGGCTCACGCTGATGCGGTCGAGGCCGGCCTCTGCCAGTGCCGCGGCCTGCCGCACCAGGAGCGACCCGTTCGTCGTGAGCGTGATGTCCTCGACCGCCTCGATCTCTGTCAGCATGCGCACCAGCTCAGGCAGGTCGCGGCGCAACAGTGGCTCGCCGCCGGTCAGGCGAATCTTGCGTACGCCCTGGTCCGCGAAGAGCCGCGCGAGGCGCGTGATCTCCTCGAACGTGAGCAGCTCCTCGCGCGCCAGGAACTGGTAGTCGCGCCCGTACACCTCGCGCGGCATGCAGTACGTACAGCGGAAATTGCACCGGTCGGTCACGGAGATGCGCAGGTCGTGCATCGGCCGGCCGAGCCGATCGACGGGTCTCACTGCAGGATCTTATGGCCGTCGCCGAATCCCTGGCTCGTAGCGTGCGCGGAGCTACTCCTCCGTCGCTGCTCCTGAGCGTTCGCGGATGAGCTCGACCACGCCCGAGTCGGCCAGCGTCGTCGTGTCGCCCAGGGAGCGGCCCTCGCCGATGTCGCGCAGCAGGCGACGCATGATCTTGCCCGAGCGAGTCTTGGGCAGGTCGGGCGTGAAGAGCAGGTACTTGGGCTTGGCGATCGGGCTGATGACCTTGGCGACGTGGTCGCGTACCTCCGCGGCCAGCTCATCGGTCGGCTCATTGCCCAGGCGCAGGATGACGAAGGCGAAGATCGCCTGGCCCGTGACCGGGTCCGCCCGGCCGACGACCGCCGCCTCGGCGACCGCGGGATGGTCGACCAGCGCCGACTCGACCTCGATCGTCGAGATGCGATGGCCGGACACGTTCATGACATCGTCGACGCGGCCGAGCAGCCAGAGGTAGCCCTCCTCGTCGCGCTTCGCGCCGTCACCGGCAAAGTACCTGCCCGGGAAGCGGCTCCAGTAGGTGGCCTTGTAGCGCTCCGGATCGCCATAGATGCCGCGCAGCATCGACGGCCACGGCCGCGTCAGGACGAGATAGCCGCCACCACCCCACGGCACGGACTCGCCGTTGGCGTCGACGACATCCGCGCCGACGCCCGGGAATGCGAATGTGGCCGAACCGGGCTTGGTCGTGGTCACTCCAGGGAGCGGCGAGATCATGATCATGCCCGTCTCGGTCTGCCACCAGGTGTCCACGACCGGCGTCCGGCCGCCGCCGATGTTGTGCTGGTACCACAGCCACGCCTCGGGGTTGATCGGCTCGCCGACGCTGCCCAGCAGGCGCAGGGACGACAGGTCGTGCTTCTGCGCGTGCGACTCGCCCTGCTTCATGAACGCCCGAATCGCGGTCGGCGCGCAGTACAGGATGCTGACCTTGTAGTCCTCGATGATCTGCCACCAACGATCCCACGCCGGCGTGTCGGGCGTGCCCTCGTACATGACGCTCGTCGTTGCGTTGGCGAGCGGGCCGTAGACGATGTACGAGTGGCCGGTCACCCAGCCGATGTCGGCCGCGCACCAGTAGACGTCGTCGGGCTTGACGTCGAACACGGCCCAGTGGGTGAACGCCGCGCCGAGCAGGTAGCCCGCAGTGGTGTGCACGATGCCCTTGGGCTTGGCAGTGGTGCCCGACGTGTAGAGCAGGTAGAGCATGTGCTCCGAGTCGAGTGCCACTGGCGTGCAGTCGGCAGACTGGCGCTCGACGATCTCGTGCCACCACACGTCGCGGCCGTCGGTCATCGTCACCGGGGTTTCCGCTGCGTCGCCGAGGCGCTGGACGACGAGCACGTGCTCGACCGTGTCGGTCATGGCCACCGCCTCGTCGGCGGCCGACTTGAGGTTGGCCGGCTTGCCACGCCGCCAGCCGCCGTCGGCGGTTATGACCAGCCTGGCCTGTGAGTCGACGATGCGCCCCGCCAGAGCCTCAGCGCTGAAGCCGCCGAAGATCACGGTGTGCGGGGCGCCGATACGGGCGCAGGCGAGCATGGCGATGGGCAGCTCGGGGATCATCGGCATGTAGATCGCCACACGATCGCCGGTCTGGATGCCCAGCTCGAGCAGGGCGTTGGCAGCCTTGCTCACCTCGCGCTGGAGATCGGCAAACGTGATCGTACGCGTGTCGCCCGGCTCGCCGATCCAGTGATACGCGACCTTGTCGCCGAGGCCTGCTTCGAC
This sequence comes from uncultured Chloroflexia bacterium, assembly GCA_963706095.1. Lineage (GTDB taxonomy): Bacteria > Chloroflexota > Limnocylindria > Limnocylindrales > CSP1-4 > JALYGJ01. The sequence continues at coordinate 2,436,544 of OY970149.1, read as the reverse complement.
GTGGCGATCGACGCAGTTGTAGGCAACGTTGATCTTGCCGCCGAGGAACCACTTGGCGAACGGCGGCTCCCACTCGAGCGTGGTAGTGAACGGCTGAGCCCAGCTCAGGCGTTCGCGCGCGAGGCGCTCCCAGAAGGCAACGTAGTCGCGCTCGGCCTCCTCGTATAGCTCGGCCGTGGCGTTGGCCTGCGCGGTGAACTGCGGGTCTGGGGCGAAGGTGCGCCGCTCGGCCAGCAGGTTCTCGATCTCGGGGTGACTCATCGAGCCCGGCAGGCTGCTGTCAGTCATGTGCCGATCGTACCTGTGTCGGTCGACGCTGCGCCGGCGTCCGACTCAGTGGCGGGTCGGGAGGTCGTAGACGGCGGCTGGGAGTTTTCGCGGGATTCGCCGGTTTCTGAGGCGCGGCCCTCGGGCACGGCGCGCCAGCCCAGCGTCAGGCCGCGAGAACTGGCTTCCTCGAGGATCAGGCCGCGCAGGACGCCCGGGATGGTCTGGCGATGGAGTGCCGCGATGGAGCCCGTCACGTGAACCGTTATGCCCGACTCGGCCAGTCGCTCGACGTGTTCGACGCGCGGTGTCTCGAAGACGGCGGCTCGCCACTGCGGATCCTCGGCCAGGCGTTGACCCGCGCGGTCTATCGCCTGGGTGACCGCGGCCAGGTCCTCCTCGTAAGGCACGGGAATGTCGAGCGTGATGCCGGCCCAGCTGCGGCTCAGGTTGCTCGCGGTCTGGATCAGGCCGTGCGGCACGAAATGGACCGTGCCGTCCTCGGCACGCAGGACCGTGCGGCGCAGGCTGATGTCCTCGACCGTGCCGGTCTGGGCGGCGATCGTGATCACGTCGCCCTTGGAGTACTGGTTCTCGATGAGCACGAACGCACCGGCGACGTAGTCGCGCACCAGGTTCTGAGTGCCCAGGCTGAGGGCCAGGCCGATGATGCCCAGGCCGGCGATCGCCGGGCCGATGTCGAGGCGGAGCACGCTCATCGTCATCAGGAAGGCGATGACCAGGATCATCACGCGCAACGCTCGGAAGGCCAGCCCCTCGAGGGTTTCGCGCCGGCGCTTGAGCTCGACCGCGGACAGTTCCTGGGCCGTGCCCTCGGCGGCTTCGCGCGCGAACAGCCGGTCGAGCGCTGCGTGCACGGACGACCGTGCGAACCGCAGCGCGATGAGCGTGAAGATCACGATCAACAGCAGCTGGCCGACGATGACCCACCAGCGATTTGCGATCAGCTGGTCCCAGATCTGCTGAAGCTCCGACACGGCCGTAGGTTAGCCGCGCCCGATGCCGGCGCGGTCCCCATCCGAGCCGCCACCGCCGGGTGGGCGCCCTTCCATGATTCCGACTGGCAGTCGGCACTCTGACGTGTGCGGCAGTAGGCGACGTGGTCGGCCTGCTCTTCTGCAGGCGAATCGGGAGGGTGCTGACCGGTGGAGCCAGCCATCGTGGATTTGAGCCACCGGGGACCCTGTTGGTCTTGGCATAAAGCTTGCAGTGCACGGGCCGGCAGCTCCGAACAGCGGATCGGAGCGGAGCTCCTGCAAAGTGCCGAGTGTCAGTCGGAAGTGGCCGCTAAGTCGGTGGTGACGGCTGGCTAAGCGACCAGGGCGACCATTCGGCCATGGGTAGCAACGAGAGGCAACGGAGTCGCGGCAGGCGACGAGCCAGGCGAATACTCACCGAGTTGGCGAACGAGCTCCGAGAGGCGCGCATGAGCGCGAGTTTGAGCCAGCGGCGACTCGGCGAGCTTCTTGGGTGGTCCGCAGACAAGGTCTGGCAGCTGGAGAACCACCGTCTTCCGAGCCTCGGCATCACCGATGCCTGCGAAGCCGCTGCCATCCTGGGCTACGACTTCACGGGTCGGCTCTTCCCGAACGGCGCGCGCATCAGGGACGCGGGTCAGGCGCCGCGGCTAATGCGCCTGCTCGAGAACGTGCGCGCGCCGCTGAGTTACCGCACGGACGTCCCTCTACCGCAGACGCGTGACGCGCCCGAGATCAGGGCTTGGGATGCCCTGATATCGGGAGGAGGCGAGCGGACCGCCGTTGAGCTCGAGGCGCGCCTCGGAGACGTACAGGCGACCACACGTCGCCACAATCTGAAGCGCCGCGACGATCCGGTCGACCGGTTCCTGATGGTCATCGCCGACACCAGACACAACCGGCGGGTTATGCGTGAGTTCGCCGCGCTATTCCGAGACCTGCCCCGCCTGCGGACGAGAGACGTCCTGCTCGACCTCGCATCTGGACGACTTCCGCCGACCGGATGGCTGTTCCTTTGAGCTTTGCGGCGCGGGCCAGCCAGCTCGTTCCGACTGGTGGACGGAACTCTGCACGAAGACGGGCTCCAACTCGATTTGACCACCCGGCTTAACCCGGAATTTCGCTTCGTAACGTGGCGCAGGAAGGAAGGCTGAGGCCGCTCCGGGCACGTCGGCGCCTCTGGGACACGAGTTTCCGAAGCATCGGAGCGTGGATCTGGGCCAAGTGCCGACTGTCAGTCGGAATCGGCCCGCGGCCTTGTGCTCTGTGTCGCGTGGGGCGCGGGATTGGCGGGCGATGCGGGTCTGCCAGGTCAGCCGGGGCTAGTTGGAGACGAAGGGAGCCTGGCGCAGGTACTTGTTGTCGGTGAGCTGGTCGACCATGAACGCGGCGAGGTCACCCTGGGTGACAGACATGCCACGGGCGGCGTCGCCGGCGCGGTAGCTGCCGGTCGCGGCAGACTCGAGGACGCGCGGCGGCCGTGGCGCCGTCCAGTCGAGGTCGCTCGCGACGATGATCTCTAGCTCGCGCTGCTTGGCGGCGACCACGTGGCGCACGAGGAGGCGCACGACCGCGCTGGCAATGCGCGCGCTGAAGCGCTTGCGCTCTGTGGCCAGGGTGCACGCGCCGCCCGAGATAGCGATAAGGCGCCGGACGCCGGCGGCCTCCATTGCCGATACGAGCGCCGTGGCAAAACCCTCAAACAGCTCGACCTGGTCGGCCGTGTTGGAAGTTGGGCCGAGGACGCTGAGCACGGCGTCGACGCCAGCAACAGACCGCGCCACCACCTCCGCGTCGGCGATATCGCCCTTGACGACCGTCTCGCCGTCCGACAGCGGCTCGAGCTTGTCCGGATCGCGCGCGAACAGCACTAGCTCGTGGCCGGCCGCCCGGGCTCGGGATCGGACTTCCGAGCCGATGCCTCCGCTGGCTCCGAAGATCAGAACCTTCACCTGGACGCGGGCTTCCGAAGCCGGACCGAAACCTGGATCTAGTTGGACTTTGGCTTGACCCAGCCCGGCAGCTCTTCGCGCAGCGTCGCCAGCGGCATCGTGCCGTGGCCGAGCAACTCGTCGTGGAAGCCCTTGAGGTCGAATGCAGCGCCGTCACGCTGCTCGAGCTCGCGCCGCAGCGCGACGATCTCGCGCATACCGGTCATGTACGACAGTGCCTGGCCCGGCCAGGCGATGTAGCGATCCGTCTCCGTTTCTGCCTCGAGACCGGTCAGCCCAACCGTCAACAGGAGATCGACCGACTGCTGGCGCGTCCAGCGGAACGCGTGGATGCCGGTGTCGACGACCAGTCGCGCCGCGCGCCAGCCGACCGAGTCAAGCATGCCCAGCCGCTCCCAGGCCGACTCGAACAGGCCCATCTCATCCGCCAGCCGCTCGCTGTACAGGCCCCAGCCCTCGGGATACGCGGCTCCGGTCAGGCGCGCGCCGAAGCGCCGGAAGTCGGGCATGCCCTCCAGCTCGCTCTCGATCGTGATCTGGAAGTGGTGTCCCGGGGTCGCCTCGTGGAAGGTGGTGGAGGCCAGGCGGTAGAGCGGCCTGTTCTCGGGCTGGTAGGTATTGACGAAGTAGATGCCACCGCGCGAGCCGTCCGGCGCGGGCGGAAAATAGAAAGCGGGCGGTGCCTCGGCCTCCGAGAAGGGCTCGACCGGCCGGACCTCGCACGCGGCCTTTGGCAGGCGGCCGAAAAAGCCCGGTGCGGCCGCATCGGCGCGCTCGATCTGGCGCTGCGCGCGCTCGACGATCTCCCCTGGCGACGCCGCGAAGTTCGACTTTTCCGATGCCAGGGCGCGGCGCATCGAGTCGATGTCCGCGAAGCCCAGCTCGCGCGCGATGCCCAGTGCCTCCTCGCGGATCGCTTCGATCTGAGCCAGCCCGTACTCGTGCAGGCCTTGCGGTGTCTCCTCGAGCGTGGTCGAGGCCAGAATCATCGTCTTGTAGAGCTCCTCGCCGTCGGGCAGCGCCCAGATGCCCTCGCCGCTGCGCGCGTGGGGCGCGTAGCCCTCGAGCGCGGCCAGATGGTCGGCAAGAGCCGGCGCGACCCAGTGCTCGACCGCGCGGCGGATGCGCTCACGCGACTCCTCGTCCAGCTCTGGATGCGCGGCCAGGAGAGGTGACTGGTCGATTGGCGTCTCGACCGCGCGCCGCGTCTGCTCGATCACGCGCTCGATGACTGGCGCGGCCGCGGTTCGACCAGCGGCGATGCCCTCGAGCATGTTGGCGCGATGCTCGGCCAGGAATTCCGGATACTGCTCGAGCCGCCTGATGAGTCGATCGATGCGCTCCGGCGAGTCAACGCGCTGGAAGCGCGCCAGGTCGTTGGGCATGCTCTGCGGTCCAGCGAGCTGGTCGACCGCCTCGAAGTGATGCAGGTTGTGGGCGTGCTGACGCAGGAAGATGCTGCCCACGACCTCGAGCATCGACGAGGTGATCGCGTCCTCTTTGTCGAGGCCGCGGTGCTCGATCTCCTTGGCGTCGGCCAGGAAGCCCTTGATGGCGGTGATCTCGTCCTCGCGCGCCCGCGCCGAAGGATCGGGAAGGCGGTCGTCGTAGCGGTCGTCGCCCAGCACCGTCGCGTAGATTGGCTGGCGCGACAGGAACCACTGCCAGAAGCGATCGGCGAGATCGACTACCTGGCTGCTCGTTAGGACGTCGGTCACGTGGAAACCTCCGCTGGGCCGCCGAACAACGGCAGCTGCTCCGCCTCGCGTTCTACCTCGGGGTCGAGCCCGAGCATGGGTGCCATCTGGTCCAGGCCGGCATCTTCGCGCCCGACCAGCCGACGAAGATTATTCGACTTGAAAATATGCCAGTTCTGGTCATCGAGCGCCCGCGCCAGCAGCGGCGAGTGGGCGAGCTTGTATCGGACCAGCTCGGCGCGCTCCGCCGGGATGACCAGGAAGCGCACGGTGCGCTCGTCGGCGGGAATGCGCGGGCCGCGCTTGAGGAGCGCCTCGGTCAGCATCGCCGTCCACTCGACCTCGAAGACGAACGTTGCCTTGCCGCGCAGGTACCAGACGCAGTCGAGCGACTCGAAGACGCGCGCGTCGCCACCGGCGATGAGAGGCAGGTAGGCACGCTGCTCGTCCTCGGTCAGCAGGTCGGCGACGGTGCCGCCGCGATACGCGCGGCGCTGCTCGTGGGCCGAGACATGGGCGCGCAGCCCCAGCCGGTGCCCGTACTCGACGAGCATGCCGACGATCTCGCCGTGCTCGGCGTGGCGCGTGGCGAGCTCATCCTCGACACGGATCGTGACGGTGTTCGAGGCCGGATCGCGGTAGCTGTCGAGCACCGCGCGCACGAGCTCCGGGTCGGGCGTGTCGTGACCGCGGAACATGGCGGCGACGCGCTCGAAGTACGTCTCCTCGTCGATCCCGCGGCTGGTGGAAAGGAGCCCATACGCTGCCCATTCGAGCCGATCCGACAGTGGCGGCCTTGCCTGCGCCAGGTCCTTATCGCTGCGCAGCCACCAGCGCCCACGATCGACCTCGAGCAGCCGAGCGTGATCTGTTCGCCGCAGCTCGCCCATGACGATCTCCATCAGCAGGCGGACGTGGTCAGTGGCTGAGGCTGATCCGAGTGCCCAGTCGGGCGCTTCGTCAGCGGTATCGGTGGCTTGGCCGACTTCGTCTGCGGCATCAGGTGAATCGTCGACTGCTCCCAGTGAACTGTCGGCCGCCACCAATTCGTCGTCGGACACCTGGGATGCGGCTTCGGATGCGGCTTCCGTCTCGCCGAAGGTCTGGGTGCCAACCAGCCGGCGCAGGTGGCCGAGCCGATCGAGCCCGACGAGAACCTCCCCGAGCAGGCGCTCTGCGCTCGCCGGCTCACCGCGCGCCTGGAGCACGCTGACCGCTACCTGCGTGACAGCCTTCTCCACGTCGGCCAGGGCGAAGGGCGCCGATGGATCGGCCAGCGGCAGGTCGGCCAGCTCGGCGTGCTCCGCATCGTCCGATTCGGGCGGACCGACGTTGAACTCGAGCACCCCGCCGATCTGGTTGCCCGACTCCGCGAGCACCGCCGATGTCAGACGGAAGCCGGCGCCGACTCCGCCGAGGACACCCGCAACCAGCCCCGACGCCCCTCCGCGATCGAGCAGCACGACGGCCTTGGCGTCTCGTGCGAGGACCGGCCGAACGGCGAGGAAGGAGCGGCGCATCTGCGTCGCCTCGCGGCCACGGTCGTTGGGCGGCGGTGCTCCGAAGACCCACTCGAGCGGCAGCTCGACGGCCGCCTCGCGACCGCACACGAGCGCCGTGGCGAGATAGGCGAACGAGATGTTCTCGACCGACCAATGGACGGGCGGCTGGCTCAGCACCAGGCGGACGCGCGAGCGCGGATCGAGCCGCCCGGGCAGGACCGGCCGGCGCGACCAGAAGATGGGCTCGTTGCCGGGCCGGTGCGCCGGCCCGGTGCGCAGCACGACGTTGGCCGTGCCGTCGATGAGCATCTCCATGTCATCGCCCGGGCGCGGCTGGAACGATGCCGCGCCGCTCTCGACGCGGGCGATGAAGCTGCGCACCTCGCGCAGCCCTCCTCGAAGGCGAGCCACGGATTGCGTTCGCGCCACGCCTTGGATTGCGGCTGCTGGACGTGCCCGTGGCGGATGCGCAGCGCCGCGACGCGGCCTGGATAGCCGTTGAGGCGGCTGAGCGGCAGCAGCGCGTGGGCCATGCCCAGCTTGAGCCCGGCATCGACCGGCGCCGCCTTGAGCTGGGCGTCGAGCCGATCGACGATCTCGTGCAGCGCCACGACCTGGCGCGGCGTGTACAGGGCGAGGAGCTCATCGGGCAGGTCGCGGCCGCCCTCGAGGACGGGAAAGCGCGAGCGCAGCGCGTCACGAGCCGCTACGTAGCCGTCGTCGTCGCGCGCGAGATGGATGTCCTGGTCATCGACCGGCACGACGCGGGGCTCATCGCCGCGCGCCTGCTCGCGACAGAACGTGCAGCGGAAGACCTTGCGCTGGGGCACGTCGCTGCCTGTTTCCCAGATGTACTCCTGGACGACTGCCGGACGGCCGCACGTCGGGCAGCGTGTCGTGAAGCGTTGCTCGATCAGGCTCTTGAGCTCGACCTCGCCGCGCGGGTAGGTAGCTACGATCGACAGGCCGGCGTCGAAGTGGCGCAGGTCCGGCGGGCGCAGGACGATCTCGGCGAGGAGCCGCGTGAGCGGGGTCGACTCGCAGGAGTAGATCCGGCGCAGAGCGCCGATCGCGCTGCGCGCGACCCAGCCGCCGCGGCCGTTGATGTCGATCACGACGTCGCCCGGCGCGGTGCGGGCCGCGAGCTGGGCCGCGACCACGTTGTCGGCCGGCGGCGGGGCGAAGCGCTCGAAGGCGGGTAGTTGCGGGCCCAGGTTCGGACGAATCAGCGACGAAAGGGGGTCCGCCATACGCATCCGAGTCTACCGACGCGCCGCTTTGAAGTCGGCCCGGACCCCCTCGACTCAATCCGCGGTTGGTTGGGGGTGGCGACACGGGCCTGATGGATCGCGTCGAGGGGTGCCGTTCACGCTCGGAGGGCGTACTGGCCCGGCTGTTTCAGCCGGAGTAGGCCGATCTGGGGCGAAACGGGCGCAATTCCGTGCCTAAGACGCCCCGAGCGTGGTTGACACGGTTCGCGGCGGCGGCTTGGTGGTTAACACGCTCTGGGCGCGTGGGTGGCGCGCCGAGAGCGTCGTAGGCCGGTTACGACGCTCACCAGGCGTAATCGGCGCGAAGGCGGGGTTGGCGGGAGTTGGCGCAGGGGCGCAGCGGCGCAGGGGGCGCAGGGGGCGCAGCGCAGCGGCGCCGGTGCGCTACTCGTCGTTGTCGGCGTCGTCCTCGACCGGCACTTCGTCGACGAAGGCCTCGTCGGTCGTGAGGTCGTCCGGAACCACGCGGCCGATGTCCTCGATCTCGTCGTCCTCGTCGTCGAGCTCGAGATCGTCGTCGAGATCCATCTCCTCGCGCACGAGGGTGCCCTTGGTGTACGGCCGCAGGTCGCCGACCTTGGCCGCGGTCGGGAACGAGACCTTGCCGTAGTTGGCCGGGTCCTGGTAGGTCTCGCGGATGATGATGCGCACGTCGCGCTCGCCGATCGAGGTCACGCCGGCGGTGTACTTGTTGCCGTCGGCGAAGAGCTTCAGCAGCCGCGCCGCGACGCGCGGCTCGACGTAACCGATGTGCTTGCCGTTGGCCTTCGCCGCAAGGCGCGGGCCGTCAGGCGCGAGCTCGACCGCGTCGCCGGGGTTGACCTGCGCCAGCTGCTTGGGATCGACCAAATCGAGCAGGTGCGCGAAGCCGGTCTTGCCGGTCTCCTCGACGAAGATCGAGACGGGCGCCTTGTCCGTCTTCGCCGCAGCCACGGTCTTCTTGCCGGCCTCGGCAAGCAGCATGCGCAGGCGCGCAGATGTTGCGCTCGGCGATACGGTTGGTGGGATCGAGTGCCAGCGCCGCCTGGTAGTGCTCGCGCGCAATCGCCAGCTCGCCCATCTCCCAGTACGCCTTGGCCAGACGGTTCTCCGCCTCCGAGTCCGCGCCGAGCTCGAGGATGCGCTTGTTGAGGTCCGCAGCGGCCTCCCACTCGGCGTCCGTGGCGGCGGCGATCGCCTGCTCGGTCAGCTGTCGCTTGAGGCGCGTGGCGTTGAGGGCGGGCGACGCGTTGCCGTCGGTCATCGAAAAGCTCATAAGTTCGTCTCAGGTCCTCGCAAGGGGCTCCCCAGGGCGCGCGCTGGCAGCCACAAGATGGTCGGGAATGGGGGAATCGCCTCCTAATATACTTGGCGCGGTCCGCTCGTGCGGCCGCCGCCTCGGCGTGCGCTCGAATCGACCGGCGGAACAAGAAGCTTGAGGGTGCTTTCCACTCGTGGACAGCGGATGCAGTAGCCGCGGCGCGCTTGGCGCCGTGAGCCAAATATCGGTCCGTCCCGTCCAGGTGGGGGCGCACGCCGCCTAGCGCGCCGCGTGCCTCGGACGGGACCTGACCCGCCGAGGTATCGCATGGCCAACATGACCCGGGTTGCTCGCGGCTGATGCTGCTGGCGACCTTTCCCGAGACGACCACAGATCTCGCCGCGCTCAACGACTGGCTCGTCGCGGCAGACCCGGTTGAGATTTCCGACGAGCTTGCGCGCCTGCCCGTCGCCGAGCGCGCGGTCGCCTTCCGATTGCTGGCCAAGGACCGTGCGCTCGAGGTCTTCGAGCTGCTCGACCCATTTCACCAGCAGGAGCTGCTCGAGGGCCTGCGCGAGGACAGCGTCCGCCAGCTGTTTGCCGAAATGGACCCCGACGACCGGGCACGGCTCGTCGACGAGATGCCCGCCGGCGTCGCCAAGCGGCTGCTGGGCGGCCTGTCGATGCGCGAGCGCGCGCTTACGGCGACGCTGCTGGGCTACCCCGAGAACTCCGCCGGGCGCGTCATGTCGCCCGAGGTGGTCAACCTGCGCACGGACCAGACCGTCGCCGACGCGCTGGCCCGGCTGCGCCGAATCGGTGGTTCCGCGGAGACGATCTACGCCCTGCCCGTGACTGACGAGGCGCGCCGGCTTGTCGGCGCGCTCGGCCTGCGCGACCTGGTGCTGGCCGATCCCGATGCGAAGGTCGGCGAGCTGATGGACACCGATGTCTACTCGGCGCGGGTCGACGAGGACCAGGAGAAGGTCGCCCGACTGATCCAGGACGCCGACCTGCTGGGCCTGCCCATCGTCGACACAGAGGACCGCCTGGTGGGCATAGTCACGGTCGACGACGCGATGCAGATCCTCGAGGAAGAGGAGACCGAGGACGTCGCCCGCGCCGGTGGCGCCGAGCCACTGGCCCATCCATACCTGTCCGTTTCCGTGCTGGGCATCGCTCGCACGCGCATCGTGTGGCTGCTGGTGCTAATCGTGGCGGCCACACTCACGGTCAACGTGCTCAACCTGTTCGAGGGCACCCTGGCGGCTGCGGTCACCTTGGCGGCGTTCATCCCACTCGTCATCGGCACCGGTGGCAACGCCGGCTCGCAATCTGCGACGACCGTGACGCGGGCGCTGGCCGTGGGCGAGCTGCGCCCGACCGACGTCGCGCTCGTCGTGCTGCGCGAGGCGCGCGTGGGCATCCTGCTCGGGGCCATGCTCGGGGCGCTCGCCTTCCTGCCGACAGTCGCCTTCGTGACGATCCTCAACAACGCGCCCGAGGATGCGCCACGCGTCGGCGCCGTGGTCGGGCTGACCTTGCTCACGGTGTGCACGATTGCCACGCTCGTCGGCTCGCTGCTGCCGCTGCTGGCGCGGCGCCTCGGCTTCGATCCGGCCGTCATGAGCGCGCCCTTCATCTCGACCCTGGTCGATGCCACGGGCCTCGTCGCGTACTTCCTGATCGCCAAGGCAATCCTGGGAATCTGACCCAGCGGCCGCCGTGCCTCAGGAAGAGTGGCGGCTCGCAGGGATGTCGCTCACGTGGGGAGGTGGCTCACGTGGGGAGGCCGCTCACGAGGCTGCCTCCGAGCGGCGCCGCGCAAGCTCGGCCCGAACTACGGCCAGGTAGTTGGCATTCTCCTGGGGCTCGCGCCGGGTGAGATTTTCGAGGTGCAGACGGCGCCGAACCACGACGTCGTCAACGGTGACTACTCGCGCGCCGCCGGCGCGCGCACCGAGCAACCACTCCAGGAAGTCGCCGGCGCGGCGGTCCTCGGCGAGGTAGCCGAAGCGCTCGAAGACGCCGCGCCGGGCGAGCATGCCCGACGACGTCCAGGCCGCCAGTGGCTTCGGATCGACGTACAGCCGGCGCTGCTCGGCCTCGGGCAGCTCGGGGCTCACGAACTGGCTCATGCGACCGAAGCACAGGTCGGCGGTTGTGTCGGCGCGCAGGGCAGCGGCCCGCACGGCCAGGCTGTCGATGGGCCACACGTCGTCCGCGTCGAGCAGGGCAACGAAGTCCGTATGCAGCTCGCGGATGCCCCTGTTGCGCGCCGCGGCCGGACCCGTTGGAGGCTGGCGGATCACGCGCACGAGCGGCGCAAACTGTGTGGCGAACACTGCGGTGTCGTCGTCCGATCCGTCGTCGACGACGACGATGTCGGCTACTGAATGCGACTGGCCAGTGATGCTCGTCAGCGCCTCGCCGATGTAGCGCGACGCGTTGCGCGCGGGCATGGCCACACCGATCGTGGGCACGGTGCTCACCGCGCGACGAGTCGGCCTGCCGACGCTTGGGACGCTGCCGACGCTTCTGCGATTAGCCGGCGCAGCAGCTCCGGGACAGGCGCGGGATCGTCGCCGAGGCGCATCTCGTACGTTGGGACGCGCCGGCACAGCTCGGCCAGGCGCCCCAGGCCCGCGGCATCGACCATGCCCAGCTGCGACAGCGTGCTCGGCGCAAGAGCGCGCAGGACGGTCGCGGCCGACGCCGCACGAAACTCCGGGCGCGACCCCGGTTCGACATGCAGCGCGACGAGCGCGACGAGCGGGAAGCCGCCTTCGAGACGCGGCGCCCCCGGATCGCCGGCGTACATGACCGCCTTATGGCGATCGAGCTGATCGGCGACGTGGTCGACCACGGGCATCAGATCGCGATTGCGTCCGAAGTGGCCCACCTCGAGCAGGGTCGAGGTGTAGAGCGCGTGGGCGACGGGCGGCTGGGTGGGCTCGATGAGCACGTAGTCGTCACCGGCCGAGCGCATGCCTGCGGCCATTGCCACGAGAGCGCTCGTGGACTTGCCCGAGCCACTGCCGCCGCACAGCAGGAGGCCGCCGTCGCCGTCGGCGACGGCGGCCGCGTGGCACGTGACCAGGCCCTGGCTGCGTGCCCATGCGGCCAGCAGCATCCGCGCCGGATGAGTCTGTTCCCAGGCCGGCAAGAGCCCTGGATCCGGGACGTAGTGATACGCCTCGCCCGTGGCCCGATCGAGGATCGAGGCCAGGGCGCCACGCAGCTCGAGGCTGACCTGGTAGCGCTCGTCAGAGAGCTCCTCGATGACGCTCGAGGAGTTCAGGTTCCAGCCCGCCCACGATCCGGCGTCGAGACGGACCCCGGTCGAGGCCGCGTCCCATGCGTGCAGCGTCAGCGCCGGACCCGGCCCGTTCGCGACGAGATCCGCGGGTGCCGGGTCGGACAATGCCAGGGCGCGCGTCAGCTGCCGTTCGAAGTAGTCACCCGCGAAGCGGAGCCGGACCGGCCGGCCGGCCAGCTGTGCGTCAACGTCGCGGCCGCCGCACTCGCGCCGCGCGCGCTCGAACGATGCGAGCGCCGCCTCGACCAGCGCCCCCGCCGTCACTCGCGGCTGTCGGTCAGGGGCATCGGCCAACCGGTTTCGTCCACCTCGTGGATCGGGTCGGCAAGGAGCATCACCTCGAGGTCGTTGTAGCGCTGCAGGCGCAGCCCGGTGAATGGTGAGGGCGCGACGGATCGATCGGGCTCGGGCGCGGCCTGTTCGTCCGCGGCCTGTTCGTCCGCGGCCTGCCCATTCCCCGCCAGCTCGCCGAAATCGGCTGCAACGATCAGCTCCTCGCGCGTCATCTCCTCGAGGAAGGCTTCCACGGCCGCGTCGATCGTTCCCCGATCGGCGGCGTACTCATGCGCCAGCCTGTCCGCGATCTCGTGCGCAGTCGCGCCATCGCCGAGCATGCTCCATGCCAGCGCGCCGGGGCCTTCGATCGAGTAGTAGGCACCGGTCAGCTGGTTGATCGCGATCGTCTCGTTGTCGATCGTGTCGTGGATGATCGGCGCGCCGCGCACGCGATAGCGAAGCTTGCTATCCGAGCTGACAATCATCCCCACCCCTCCCGCTTGATCCCGGCTGCGGAAGTCTATCGAGTCGCGCGCAGCGGCCTCTTCTGTACCTCCGGATCGAGAAGACCCGCGAACGCCCGCTCGACCTGGCTCCGCACCCGGTCATGGCTGAAATGTTCGGCAACGAGCGCCATCGCGCCTGATGACAGGCGGCGCCACAGCTCATCGTCCGCCTCGAGGCGGAGACACGCGGCCGCGAACTCGGCCGGCGTCTCGGCGACGAGCGCATCGTGGCCGTCGATCACGGGAATGCCCTCCAGCGCGATGGGCGTGGCCACGACCGGCAGCCCCGCCGCGAGCGCCATGAGCAGCTTGCCCTTGATGCCCGAGCCGACCCGCAGTGGCGCGACGAACATGCGTTGGCGGTCGAGCATGGGCTGGATCTCGGGCACGAAGCCAACCACGCGCAGGCGCTTCGACGCCAGCTCCTCGATGAGCTCGTGGCTGCCCGCGCCAGCGAGCGTGAGCGGCAGATCGGAGCCCGCGGCGTCGATGAAGGGAACGACATCGTGCGCGAGGTGAGTCACGGCGTCGACGTTGTGCCAGGCCATGTAGTTGCCGAGGTAGATCGCGCCGGTGCGCGAGTCAGGACCGGGCGGCGGCCCGACCCGCTGGTCGACGGCCATGGTGATGACCTCGATGCGCGCCGCTGGCACTCCGGCACGCAGTACCCGCGCATCGGTGTCGCTGATCGCGATCGTCATGTCCGACGCCGCCACGGATCCCAGCTCAGCCTGCTTCATGGCCAGTGCCCGACGCAGGATGTTGACGTTGCCGGTCACTCGCGCGTGGCGGTACTCGCGCACGTGGTTGACGTCGACGGTGTCGAAAACGATGGTCTGTGTGGGGTTTGCCGCGCGCAGCGGCTCCATGACGCGCCCGGCCACGCGCGTCCAGGCGACGACGGACACGTCGTACTCGCTCCCGTGGCGCGCAACGTGGTCAAGCACTCCGGCCTCGTCGGCGGCGTGTATCCGGGTCGAGCCCGCGAGATCGATCGCTTCGGCTTCGATACCGCCCGCCTCGGCCGGGAAGAGCGCGGCAAAGTCGACCTCGAAGCCCATCCGCACCAGCTCGCCCACGAGCTGGATGGCGCGCTGCGATCCCGCGTCGACGCTGGGCCGGGGCCACTTGGCGTCGAGGTACAGCAGACGGGTCACGACCGGTGACTCAGCCTCCGCTGAAGGCGCTGCTCGAGGCTGAGTCGGTGCTCACGGCCCGGGCCGCGCGAGCACGCGCGCCGAGCCGGCTGACGTCCCTGGTCACGGTCCGCCACCCGCGGCTGAGGACCTGGCCGGGTAGGTCGGCGCCGCTGGTGAGGCCCCAGTTGAGGCGCAGATATTCGGTGAAGCCGACGCGGCGCGATGGGTTGCCGGCAGCGCTGTGGCGCCAGCGCTCGTAATCGACCACGCGCTGCAACAGGTAGCCAACTCCGAACACGCGCGGACCGCTCGCGATGCGCTCCTCGAAACGGGCCCGGCGCGACCAGCGCCGGTTGGCAAGCGCGGCGACGACGGGCGCCGGCACGGGCACGTTCTCGGTACCGAACACGTCGCGCAGCCGCGTGAGCGCGCGGGCCACGGCCAAGGTGCGGCTCTCGGCCGCGGCATCGGCCAGCAGCCGTGGCCAATCAAGGTCGGCGCCGCGCCTGCGCATGATCGTCAGCGCGTCGGCCAGCCAGCGCGGCGCCGGCGGGTCCAATTCGACGCCATGAACCATCACATGGAGCAGCTGGTCGGTGGCGTCGAGCACGCGCAACGGCCCGTCGGCCAGCGCGAGCGTTTCAGCCCGGGCGCAGCGGCGCGCGTCGACTGCCTCGTTGAGGCTGCCCTGAAGGAGATGGCCGTGCAGGTCGAGTCGCTCGCCGGAGTCCGAGACCAGCTCGATCCCGTGAACGACCTCGAGCACGAGCTCCGGATGGTCGAGTGGTACGGCCCAGCCCGCAGCGCGCAGGGCGTCGATCGCCGGCTGGACCTCGGTCGGCGCGATGAGGAGGTCGAGGTCGTCCATTGGCCGCAGGCCGGGGTTCTCGTAGTAGCCGTTGGCCAGCGCCAGGCCCTTGAGCGCGACGGGCACAACGCCACGCGCTGCGAGCGTCGCCTCGACCTGGCGGACGCGGCGCATCCAGACCTGGTTGCCGAACCATGTATGGCGGTAGATGCCCTTGAAGCGAGGCATCCACTCATCCTCAATTCCATTGGCCAGCAGGTTGAACCACAGCAGCGGCAGCAGCCGCGCCGAGCCGCGATCGATCGTGTCGAGATCCGCTTTGGCGCGCCACTCGCGCCAGGCTGCGACGCCCGGTTCACCGGGCAGCAGCGCGGCGCGGAGGACGAGCGCCTGATCGGCAGCGACGCTCAAGCGACCGCCTCGATCCCGGTCGCGCGCCCGGGCACCGGCTCGCTCTGGGGTCGTGTCACGAGCCGCCCACCTCGCATCTCGAGTATCGCGTCGGCGTGGGCGGCAACGCGTGCCAGCTCGTGCGTGGCGATGAGCAGCGTCGGTCGCCAGGGCAGCGAGCGAAGGTGCTCGATGAGCTGCGTGGCCAGCCGCTCGTCGAGCTGATTGGTCGGCTCGTCGAGCAGGAGAACGCGCGGCTGGCGGTACAGCGCCCGCGCCAACCCGATGCGCTGGCGCTGGCCGCCCGACAGCAGCGCGCCGCCCTCGCCGACGAGCGTCGCCATGCCCTCGGCCAGGCGGCTCACGAATTCGTCTGCGCCGGTCGCGGCCATTGCTTCAGCGAGGCGCTCCTCGTCGACCTCGGCGGCGCCGTATGTAACGTTCTCGCGCACGGTTCCGGCGAACACGATCGGGTCCTGGGCGACATAGCCGAGCTGACGGCGCAGGTGGCGGATGTCGAGCTCGTCGTAGGGCGTCTGGTCGGCCAGGATCCTGCCCGAGACCGGCCGGTAGTAGCCCAGGATCAGGTGCAGCAGCGTCGTCTTGCCCGAGCCGCTCGGCCCGGTGATGACCGTCACCTCGCCGCGCCGCAGCTGCACATCGACGTTCTCGAGGAGCGGCGCGGCGCCGTAGCTGAAGCTGACGCTGTCGATCGTCAGCGCGTCCCGCAGCTCCACCTTGCGGGTGCCCCCATAGATCGCGTCGTCGGCCTCGGCACTGATCTCGTCGAGGGCCGCGAGCGAGGCGCGACCTTCGAGCATTGGCGGAACGGCGCCGATCAGGCTGCCCACCGACCGCTTGAGCATCATCGCCGCGACCGAAAAGGCAAGGACGTCGCCGATCGTCATCGCTCCGGCGGCAACGGCGACGCCGCCGACAACGAGGATGAGCGACCACGACACGGATGTGACCGTCTCCTGCGCGACCAGGCTGGCCGAGGCCCACAGGCCAACGCTCGAGGATGCCACGCCCAGGGCGGCGATGTTCGCCTGCTGGCGCTGTCGCTCGATCTCCTCCGCCGATTGGCTGCGCGTCAGGTCCATGCGCTCGACGAGGAAGAGCGCGCCGCGGCTGAACTCCTCGAAGGCGGCGCGATAGCGCTTGACCGCAACCGTGGCGCGACCGGTCACGAGGCGCATGGCAATGGTCAGGACGGGCACGACAGCGATGACGGTCACGAACAGGACCAGGTTCATGTACAGCAGCGCCGCGCCGAGGGCGATCGAGAAAACCGCCGCCGGCAGGAACTGGGCAACGAGCGCGGCGCTGGCGACGTTGACCCGCTCGGTGTCGTGCACGAGCAGGCTGTGGATGTGCGCGGCCTCGTCGCTGACCACGCGTTCGCGCGGCAGGCGCTGGATCTTGCCGACCAGGTCCGTGCGCAGGCGCTCGACCATGTGCTGGGTGCTGGTCAGCGCGGCGCGGCGGCTCCACAACAGCAACGCGCCACTGGCCAGGTAGAGCACGACCATGAGCAGCCCGACGAGCACCAGGGTGCTCAGGTCACCCGCCGGAATGAGCACGTCGAACGCGTAACGGACGACGAAGATGATCGGCACGAGCACCAGCGACTGGGCAATTCCGGCCGCGATCGCCATCGCCACGAGGCGGCTCGAACCTCGGTACAGGCGCAGATAACTCATGGGTGGTGCAGCCTAGCAGCGGCGGTCATTCGGTCCCGCTCGGGTCCCTGGCCAGCAAAGTGACGCGGACCTGTTGTCCACCCGCGAACTGGCGTGTCTCCAGAGCGCGGAACGGTGCGAGCGATTCGGCGACGTCGTTGGTGCGGTAGGACTCGTGGCCCTGCACGAGCCAGATGCGCGGCACACCATCAAAGCGGGTGAGATCGGTCGGGCCAGGTCGGAGTGACGAGGACCAGGAGAAGGCCGGCCAGACCGGCTCCGGAGCGCTGGCGTAGAACGAGTAGCCGTGGCGCAGGAAGCCGGGATCGAAGACGATGCCGTCCCCGGGCTCCATCTCAGCCGTCACCCATGCCGCGGCACCGCGCCAGTCGTCCTTGATCCCGCGGTCGTACCAGTTCCAGACCCCGACCAGCGAGACGGCCAGCAGCACGGCTATGAGTGCCGGCCGGTTGCGTGCGGCGATGATGGCCGCCGCCGGGATGACGCCGAGCAGGTAATGCTTCTGGAGCGTGGGCTGGACAAAGATCGAGAGCGCGATGATGCCCACGATCGGTACGACCAGCCAGAGCGTCACCACGTCGCGCCGAGCGCCCAGCACGAGCAGGATCACCAAGACCGCCCCAGCGACCAGCCCGCCGCCGAGGGCGACCAGGTGGTTGAAGGCCAAGTCGATCGTTATCGGCTCGATCCAGGCGATGCGATCGCTGTTGCGCCAGGCAAACACGATCATTGGCAGCCACAGCACGAAGATCGGCGCGAACAGCTGCAGCAGGCGGCGCCATTCGGCGCGCGGCCGGAACAGGAGCACGGCCAGCCCGTGGGCCACGACCACGAACGCGCCGATTGGCTGCACGTATATCAGCAGGCCGCCGGCGAGCACATACAGGACGCCGCGCCAGACGGTCCAACGCTCGGTCATGCGCAGGTACAGCAGGGTCGCGATGGCGCTCGTGGCCATGAGCAGCGTGTAGGTACGAGCCTCCTGCTCGTACTCGATGAACACCGGCGTTACCGACAGGATCAGCGCCGCCCCAAAGGCCACGCCGTAGCGCTTGCCGACCGACCAAGTGGCAAGCACCGCGACGACTCCGAAGACGATTGCCAGGGAGCGAACGGCAGTCTCCGATGTTCCAAGGAACGTCCACGGATGGAGGGTGAGGTAGAAGGGCGAGGCGTGAAGCTCGGTGTGCCGGAGGTAGTGGAGCATGTCGCTCGTGGAGGCACGGGCGATGGCGACGGACACACCCTCGTCCAGCCAGACACTCTTTTCGCCGATGCGATGTAGCCCGAGCACGATCGCGATCAGCACCGGAATGGCCGGTGTTGCCGTCAGCTTCTCGACCAAGGCCTCAAGGCGTGGAGCGCGCGCCGCCCACGAGGGACGCGTTGCTCGGCTCACGTCGAAGTGTCGAAGACGAGCCAGTGGTCGGGCGGAAGGTGGGGCTTATTGGGAACGGGTCGCAGCTCCTCGCGCCACGCGTCGCCGACGAGGCTCCTCACAACGCCGCGCCAGAACTCCGGTGCACCGCCGTTGTTTGCCTGGAATGCGATCTCCCATACGCCGAGATGACGGCCGATCAGCTCGCGTGCGACCGCTGCACCCACGCCACGGCGGCGCACGCCGCGCACCACGAAGAAGTCACCGATCATGCGCCGGTCACCCTGCCACTTGTCGGTGATGACGGCGAAGCCGGCGGGACGGCCCTCGTCGGTCACCAGGAAGGCCATCCAGTCGTCGGGATTTGCACGGTAGTGCTCGAGATGGCGGCTCTCGAACAGGCCCTCCTCATTGGGTAGCGTGCTGCGCGACTCGGACAGGTCATGCGTATACAGCTGCCACAGCCGATCCAGCACGGGCGCGTCTACGGCGACCGGCTCGAGGCGCAGCGCTTCGCCCAGGTCCAGCACTCAGCCGTGGTCCGTCACGGCCGCGACGAACTCCTCGAGTGACAACGTGTTCAGGACGTTGCCCGGCTCGAACCACGCGCGGCGTGCCTGGGACACGGCCCAGTCGAGGTTGTCGAACTCGTGCAGGTAGTGCGCGTCCGAGTCGAGCACGAAGCGGTTGCCCGCTTCCCTGGCGTCGCGGGCGCGGTGGTCATCGAGGTCGAGCCGCTCATCCGAGCCGTTCAGCTCGAGCACGGTGCGCGTCTCTGCCGCCTCGCGGTAGAAGGCGTCCCAGTCGAGATCGAGGTCGTCGCGGATGCCGATCTTGCGCCCCGACGGGTGCGCGATGATGTCGACGTGCGGGCTGCGCAGCGCAGTCCGGTAGCGCGCCATGAGCTGCGCGCGCGGCTGGCGCCGCCCAACGTGGAGCGAGCACACCACGACGTCGAAGCGGGCCAGCAGCTTGTCGTCGTAATCGAGCTTGCCGTCAGGGCGGATCTCCAGCTCGCAGCCGTGCAGCAGCGGAAGTCGGTGCCCTCGCTGGGCGCAGCTGCTCATTGAGGTCGCCGATGATCCGACGCTGCCTGCTCCACGCGCTCGGGCGTAAGGCCGCGCGCGATCGACAGCGACTGCGTGTGGTCGGTCAGCACCTGCCAGCGCAGGCCGCGCTTGCGTCGCCTCGCGACCATGCGCTCGATCGAGTAGTGGCCGTCCGACCAGTCCGAGTGGGTGTGACAGTCGCCCTGCAGGTCGGCTCGCGTCACGAGCGTAGGTAAGCGGCCGGCGAGGGCGGCCTCGATCTCGCCGCGGTCCTCGCGCAGCTCGGGCTCGATGAACGGCAGCCCCAGGAACTCGTAGACCTCAGCCTCCGTGGCGCATCGTCAGGCGCGTCGCTCTCGTCCTCGAGCGAGGTGAAGCCGTGCTCGGACAGGGACCAGCCCCTGTCGCGGGCCATCTCACGCAGCCGGACGTTGTGCGCGGCCGATCCGGTGAAGTGGACGAGGTACGTGCCGGCCGATCCGGGTGGCATGGTCATCAGATCGACCTGCGGGCCGCGCATCAGCTGCACGGTCGTCCGCGTCTGGCCACCGCTCCGGCCGCCGTGGCCGCCCGTGCGCTCGACCCACGGCGCGCGGTGGAGCTTGTCGATGACCGCGGCCGGGTCGTCGGTCTCGACCAGGACGTCGATGTCGGCGATCGTCTCGCGGCGGCGCCGGTATGACCCGGCAGCAGTGACGGACAGGGTGACGCTGACGCCCTTCAGCGCGCGTTCAACGCGCTCGACGATGTCCTGGGCCGTGCCCAGTCGCATGCGCTTGGGCGGCCGCGTGCGCAGGCTGTTGAGGCCGTCGAGCAGCCGCTCCTCCGTCTTGGCGCTCATGCCCTTGAGCGTGCGCAGCTCCCCGGCGCGGGCGGCCGCGTCGAGCGCCTCGATCGAGCCGATGCCCGCCTGACGCCACAGCTCGCCCGCGGTGCGCGGTCCCAGGCCGGGCACCTGGAGCAGCGTCACGACCGACGGCGGCACGTCCTGGCGCAGGCGCTCGTAGTAGCGCAGCCGACCCGTGTCTGCGAGCTCGCCCAGCTTCTCGTCGATGGCCTTGCCGACGCCGGGCAGCCGCGGTGGCGTGCCGGCGCGATAGGCACGCGCGATGTCGAGGGGCGAGTGGGCGATGGACTCGGCTGCCCGGCGGTACGCGCCGATCTTGAACGGCAGCTCGCCCTGGATCTCGAGCATGTCGCCGATCTCGTAGAAGATCCGCGCCAGCTCGTCATTGCCCAGCAAGCGGCACGTCGTCGCCGCGCGACGCTCGTGGGCGCGTCGCGTAAGGCGGATCGTCCGGATCGCGAACGATCTCCTCGACCAGCGCCGGAGCCTGACTGTCCGCCTCCGTTGGCGCAACCGGGCTCGCCGCACGCGGCGGCGGCACATCGACGCGCTTCGGGCGGGGCGGAGCCGATCTGCGCTGTGGCATGACTGCAGAGGTTAGGCCGCATGTGAACGGCCGTCCTGCGCTGTGCAGGGTGTGGTGATAATGCTGCGGGCGGACATGCATCCGTCAGCCGGTGCCGCGGAGGGTGATGTGAGTGGTTCGGTTGTGATGGGGCGTTTGCTCGTGGGCGCGCTTGTGGCGCTGGCGGTCGGATGCTCGGCGGCGCCCGCGACGACGCCATCTGGCCAGGCAATTGACACGGCCGCCGCGGCCGAGCAGGCGCGCACGTTCAACACGATCGCGACCAACAACACCTACGGCAACTACGGCGAGCAATTCACGCGCTTTTGCGAAACGAGCTTTGGATTCGACTGCAATCGCGACGGCCGCGACCTGTCAGAGGGCAGCCTGAGCTCGGCCGAGGAGATCGGCCAGTGGGAGTCGGAGAAGAACAATCCGCAGTCGGTCCTGGCCGACATCGGCATTCTCTTCATTCCTCAGGCCGAGCAGGTGGGCTTGCTCGCGGATTACGAGCCACCCAATGCGGCATCGCTTCCGGATGACCTGCACGGCCCGGGATGGGTGGCGACGTTCACCGGTGTGCCGGCCATCCTCGTCAACCTCGACGCCCTCGCGTCGCGTGGCCTGGCCGCGCCCGAGACCTGGGAGGACCTGACCGATCCCGCGTACGCCGGGCTGGTCGGCCTGGGCCGGATCGGCGTCAGCGGCAGTGCCACGTGGGCCTTCGTGGCCATGAACCTGGCTGCCGGCGGCGACCTCGAGAACTGGCAGCCGGGCATCGATTACGGCCGGCGGCTGCTGCCCAACATCACCCAGTCGGCGACGCTCGACACGTTCGAGCGCGGCGAGGTGCCGATCTCGGTCCGTTACGACTTCAACCAGGCGGTGTGGTACCCGGACCTCGACGAACGAGGCGTCAACTATCGGCTGCTCGTGCCCGACGACGGCTCGGTCTACGCGCCGTCGGCGTTGATGTTCAACGGCTACGACACCGATCACGCCGACTTCGGAAAGATGTTCATGGACTGGGTGCTGAGCGACGAGGGTCAGCTCATCTACGCCAAGTACGGTGCCCGGCCCATCCGCTCGGTCGTCGGCGAGGACCGCATCGTGGTGCCCGAGGAGGCGCGCGCCAACTGGCTGCCCGACGAGGAGTACGCCAACGTCGAAACGGTCGACTGGCGCGCCATCGATCCCGAGGAGCTGCAGCAGATCTGGGAAACCCAGGTCGCCACGGGTGGCTGAGGTCGCTGTCGCGGGCACCCGCGACAGGGCCGCCTCGAGGACGCGTCGCTGGCTCGCCGACTGGGGGGTGGCGTTGCCGCTGATAGTCGTCGTAATGGCGGCCCTGGTGGCGCCGATCGTGACGCTCCTCGCTCGCTCCTTCGTCACCGCTGAGGGCATCGGCCTGTCGGCCTGGGCGCGCGTTCTGGGCCAGCAGATCAACCAGACCGCGATCCTGACAAGCCTCGAGCTGGGCCTTACCTGCGCCGCAATCAGCGTGCTCGTGGGCACGCCCCTGGCCTGGGTCATCAGCCGCATGGTGTCCCGCTCCCGGGCGGCGTGGCTGGGTCTCCTGAACGTCGCCGCGCACTTCGGCGGCATCGGCCTGGCCTTCGCCTACATCGCCACCCTGGGCGGACTCGGGATGGTCACCTTGCTGCTGCGCGACGCCGGCTCAGCACTCAATCCGCCGGCGCGCGACTCGTTCGCGGCCCTGGTCATCACGTACGAGCACGCCAACATTCCGCTGTACGTGCTGCTCCTGGTGCCGGCCATGGCCATGCTGCGCGACGAGTGGTCGGAGGCTGCCGCGACGTCCTCGGCGACACGCTGGCAGTTCTGGCGGCGCATCGGCCTGCCCATCCTGGCGCCCTTCATCGGAGCCGGCTTCGTGCTGTCGTTCACCTGGTCAATCGGTATCTTCGGCATCGCCTACGCCCTGGCCGGACAGTCGGCCGCGCTGCCCGTCAAGCTGATCACGCTCCAGATCGGCCAGTCGCTCGCCGACGACGCCATCCGCGGCCCGGAGCGCGCGGCGGTGCTGTCGGTCGTGCTGATGGCGCTTGCCGTGACCGCGCTGCTCATCTACCGGCGCCTCCTGGCGCGTGGCACGCGCTGGCTTGCAGCGGGGTCCGTGGCGACCGATGCCGCTGCCCCGACCACGCGCCGCAAGCGTCCAGGGATCGGTTCGGTCGTCCTATTCGCGGCGTTTGCCGTGTACATGTGCCTGCCCATCATCGCCGTGGCGCTTTACTCGGTCGCCACGCGCTGGACCGCCAACGTGCTGCCCGACGGCTACACGCTCGCCCACTGGATCGAGACCTTCAGCAGCGCGCGCGTGCTCTCGGCCTTCGCGACGTCGTTGACGCTCGGTGTCTGGACCACCGTCCTGGCGCTGCTGCTGACCGTGCCTGCGGTCTACTGGGCGCGCACGCGCAACCCGCGCATCGGCTCGGTCCTCCAGACCGCCGCGTTGATTCCCTTTGCGCTGCCCTTCGTCGTCATCGGCTTCGCGCTGCTCCAGTTCAGCGGCATCGTCGCGCCCCAGATGCAGGGCACCTATCCGTTGCTCATCCTGGCCTACGTCGCGATCACCTTCCCGTTTGCCTACTGGGCCATCGACAGCGCCATGGCCGCGGCCGACGTGCGCCGCCTGAGCGAGGTCGCCGCGGCGTGCGGCGCGACCGAGCTGCAGACGCTGCGTCGCGTGGTGCTGCCCAATATCAAGGCCGGCATCACGACAGCGGCGCTGCTCGTCTTCGCGCTGGCCATCGGTGAGTTCGCGGTGATCAGAGTCCTGGCATCGTCCGTCTGGACGATCCCGGTCTGGAGCGCGTCCGCGATCCAGGCCAGCGCGGGCAGCTTCGCGCCTCTGGCGGTGGTGACCACGGTCGTGTTCGCGATGCTATTCACGTTGTCGGCCATCGTCGCCTACGTGAACCGGGGCAGCCTCGGCCAGCAGCTGCCCGGCATTCCCGAGACAGGCGTGGCGGCCGGCCGGTGAGCCGATGAGGCGCCGGTGAGCGAGGTCGCGCTGGCGGGCGTGACCAAGACCTTCGGCTCGGTGCGCGCCCTCGATGGCGTCTCGCTCGACGTCGCTGAGGGCGAGCTCGTCTGTCTGCTCGGTCCCTCCGGCTGCGGCAAGACGACGCTGCTGCGCATCGTCGCCGGGCTGGAGAAGCCCGATGCCGGCGCGGTGCTGATCGGTGGCGTCGACGTCACCGAGCGCCCAACACGCGAGCGGCCGATCGGGCTGGTCTACCAGAGCTATGCGCTGTTCCCGAACCTGACCGTCCGCCAGAACATCAGCTTTCCGCTCGAGGTCAGGCGTCAGCCGGCGGGCCAGGTGCGCGACCGCGTCGCCGAGCTGCTCGCCCTGGTCCACCTCGAGACCGAGGCCGACAGGTACCCCAACCAGATCTCCGGCGGACAGGCGCAGCGCTGCGCGCTGGCCCGTGCGCTGGCGCCCCACCCCCAGGTGCTGCTGCTCGATGAGCCACTGTCGGCGCTCGACGTGCTCGTGCGCACGCGGCTGCGCGACGAGATAAGGCGCATCCAGCAGAGCGTGGGCACGACCACGATCCACGTCACGCACGACCAGTCCGAGGCGCTGGCCATCGCCGATAGGGTGGTCGTCATGAACCACGGCCGGATCGAGCAGATCGGTGCGCCGCGCGAGATCTACTCCGAGCCGCGCTCACGCTTCACGGCGAGCTTCGTGGGCAACCGCAACACGATCGAGCTCCCAGTGCGGGACGGGCGAGCCGCCTTGGGCGAGCTGTTCGACGTCCCGGCGCCACACAGCGACACGGACAAAGTGACCGCATACTTCGCGCCCGAGAATCTGCGCGTCGGCCCGCCGGGCGGAGGACAGCCGGCGACAGTCCAGTCGATCCACTTCCACGGGGCGTTGACCCGGCTCCGGCTGGAGGCCGACATCGGCGGCGAGAAGGTGCAGCTCTACGCAGACCTGCCCAGCCGCGAGGCGGAGCCATTCCTGGTTGGCGCCGTGGTTGCGCTCAGCCTCGACGGCGCGGACGTGCGCTGCTTTGCCCGATCAGGCGCGGAGCAGGCCGGTTAGCGCCTCCGCCTGCATGGCGAACGACTCTGCAGCAGCGTCAGGTGGCAGGTTCTTGGGCAGAGACGGCGTCCGATTCGCGTCGATCACGTAGAGGCGCCCGTCCCGGTCGCGCAGGGTGTCCAGCTCGCCATATTCAAGTCCCAGGGCTGCACAGAATTGAAGGATCACGGCCTGTTCGGCGGCAGAGATGAACTCGTCGGTCGGCCGCGGCAGCGTCAGCTCCGTGCCCCTGAACCAGTTGCCGTAGGGCCGCCACTTGGCGTATGTGAACAGGATCCGGCTGCCCACCACCACGACGCGCAGCTGGATGATCCGTCCGTCGTCGGTCAGGCTCTCGACGAGGCGCTGGTAGACCATTCCCGGGACGCGCTTCGGCAACGGTCCTTCCACCACCCTCCCGCCGTGTCGGCCGTTCGCTTCCGGCTTCTCGACCATCGGTCCGTGCGTCGTCAGCGGATCGAGGCTGATCGAATAGCCCGCGGAGCTCGCCCAGGCGGCATCGACGGTGCTTTTGGAGATGTCGAGGCAGCGTCCGTTGATCGCGCCCGGCGCCAGGCGCCGGGCGCTGGCCGGCGCGAACGTCGTCCCGATATCCCAGGCGAAGTTCAACGCGCCACCGCTCGGCGCGTGGCCGACGCGCGCTGGCACGAGTGGCAGGACGTGCGCCATCGAGGTCCTCGGCCCGAGGCGCATCGGATAGAAGTTGACCGTCGGCGCGTCCGCCGGCATGAGCCGGTTGTGGCGAGGACCGAGAGTCAACGCCCGGACGTATCGACCGCCGCGGCGCAGGCCGAACCATCCGCGCTTGGGCACAGGATCGGCTCAGGACATGTAGGCGGCCGTCCAGGCGCGGACGGCGCTCAGCTTGAGCTCCCATGCGGAACCGCCCGGTATGCGCGTGGCGTACGCACTGGGCTTGAAGACAACCTGGTGCGCCAGGCTGGCGCCGTTGAGACGGTTATAGAGGTCCGTGGCGTTGGCCAGGGTGATGGGCATGTTGGTAATCCACTTGCCATTGCCCTGGTTCGCGGCCGTGCTCACCAAGCTCGAGAGCTCGCCCGAGGAGGTCGCGCGGATGGCGCCAAAGATGAATCCCTGCTGTCGTCGAGCGCGGGCCCAGTCGTCGTTGTTCGGTCCCTTGCGCGAGCGCACAAAGGGCAGCGCGCGGCGGCACCACAACGCCGAGTCGACCGGCGGGTTGTGGTCGAACTTGTAGGCGCCGTCACAGCGCGTGTCGCCCGTCGGGTTGTAGTCGTACAGGTTGTATGAGCTCGATTGTGGGAAGTAGACGCCCCACTCGTCGGGCGGATCGTCGAGCTGCTTGGGATCTCTGATCTCGCGCGGGATGCTGACCGTGATCGGGTCGACCTTGCCAACGAGCGTGGTCAGGCCGTTGAACCAGATAACCGCGCGGTAATCGATCTCGATGTCCAGGAGGTTCTCGATGACGCCCTCGAAGCGGGTCAGCGCCGCCGCGCTCGACATGCCGCCGAGAATCCACGATCGGACGAGGCCGTTGATCCGGCCCGGGAAGGTGCCGCCGGCGGGATTTGGAATGCGGCCCGTGTCGCGCGGGATGCTGGCCATGCTGATCTGCTTGCCCTGGATCGACACCACCATGACCGTGTCGAGGCGGCTGACGGCAGTGCCGCGCGAGTCGGAGCCGGCGAAGAGGAACGTCAGCCGACCGTCACTACCCGGGCTGACCGCCTGCGCGCCGGACACCTTGTCGAGGAGCGCCGCGCCCGGCGCGGCGATAGACAGGACGAGGTCCATCAGCGATGCGCGTGATCGTCCGGAAAAATCCCCGGTTGCGCCGGCAATGGTGGCCGGGTTGACCAGCGTCGCCGACAGAGCCATGAGCAGTGCCAGCGGCAGTGTCAGCCGCCGAGTGACGCGTCCAAGGATGCCCATCTGAGTAACCCTCCCCTCACGGCGCCTGCGGCCCGAGCACTGACCATACGACCGCAGCGAATGAACGCGCAAGCGCGGTAAACGAGGTTAGCGCAGGCCGCGGCCGTCAGGCGGCCTCATAACCGGCGCGGGCCAGGGCCTCCTCGAAGCCGCGAAAGCGACGAGTCTGCTCCGGCGTCATGACCTCACGCCAGCCCCCGACGCGGCCGGAATTGACTATGTGCAGGGTGTCCGCTGCTCGGCCGTGGCGCCTGTTGTAGGCCTCGTCGGTGGTGCGCGTGATCTCGCGCATGCGCTCGATCGAGGCACTTTGCAGGGCAAGGCCCAGGAGGGCGTCGTCGACGTCGAGGGCGAGCCAGTTGACCAGCAGGTCGAGTTGACTGCGCGGATCGTCACGCATGTGCTCGTAGCGGATCAGGAAGATGTCCGCGCGACCGGCGTCGAGGGCATCGAGCCAGGAGATGACGTGACTCGACCAGCGCCCATGGGGCTCGTGCCGGCCCAGCAGGAACGCGTCGATGAACCTGTCGAAGTGCGCTGCCTGGCCTTGGGCCGGGACGGTCAGCGAACCGCGCCGCTGGAGGTGCTTGTAGTAGGACAGACAAACGTCGCGTGGGTCACGCACGACATACACGGCGCG
Organism: uncultured Chloroflexia bacterium; assembly: GCA_963706095.1. Taxonomy (GTDB): domain Bacteria; phylum Chloroflexota; class Limnocylindria; order Limnocylindrales; family CSP1-4; genus JALYGJ01. The sequence continues at coordinate 2,408,999 of OY970149.1, read as the reverse complement.
CCGGTACTCACGCCGGAACGGCTCGTGGGTCTTGAGCAGCCGTCCCGTGCCGGCGAGCAGTCGCGGCGTCTCGTAGTGCTGGCCCAGGTGGGGCACGAACGCGTGCACCTCGTCGAGTTCAGGCGCACGGCCGAGGAGCACGTGGAGCAGCAGCACGCGCAGCCACAGGTTGCCCGAGCGCGGGTACGACGCGATGGCCAGGTCTGCGGCGGTCACATCGCGGTGCAGCCATGCCTGGCGGATCGGCCGCAGCGTGCGCCAGTAGGTCCGGCGCACGCGGTTCGCACCGTCGCTTGCCTGTTCTCGCCACTCGAGCACGGCGGGAGGCTAGCGCAGCCCAACCTGCCCGGCGGGCCGGCGCGGTCGTCAGGCGGCGAGCAGTACGCGGTCGCGACCGGCGCGCTTGGCCTGGTAGAGCGCGCGGTCGGCCGTGTCCACGAGCGCATGCATGTCCGCCGCGCGAACATCGCCAACCGCCACTCCGATCGACACGGTCACCGGCTCCCGCACACCGATCTCCTCCGGGGGAATCGACGAGACCTGCTCGCGAATGCGCTCCGCCACGTCAACGGCCTGGTCGTTGGTGGCACGGCGCAAGAGGACGACGAACTCCTCGCCGCCGTAGCGCGCCGGCGTGTCGTCGGCGCGCACCGCGGTGGAGATTCGCTCGGCGACGGCGCGCAGCACGTCGTCGCCCGTGGCATGGCCATAGCGATCGTTGAGCCGCTTGAAGTGGTCGATATCGATCATGAGCACGCCCACGCGGTCGACCGAGCGCCGCCGCGGACCAACGGTCGAGAGCAGCTCGTCGAGGTAGCGCCGGTTGGGCAACCCGGTTAGCGCATCGACGTTGGCCTGGTTCTCGGCCTCCTCGAAGGCAAACGCGCGGGCGAGTGAGGCCGCGAGCTCTGTGGTCGACCAGTCGAGCAGCGCATGGTCGGCCGCCGTCCAGGCCCGCTCCTGGCGGCGCGATAGGATGATCGCGCCCAGAATCCGCTCGTCGGCGGCGAGCGGTGCCGCGACAGTGAAGGGCAGCGCGTACGACCCTGCGAGCCGGCGCGCTATCTCGTCGGCAACTGCCTGGGCGGGCGGCAAATCGGCCCGCTCAACACCCAGGCGAGCCGGATCGAGAACGGTCGCGGGCAGGGCCGTACGTGACGGCGGCACCCGCGCCCGGGTCGAGATGAGGGTCGCCTCGACGACGCGCTCCGCGGGCCGCAGGCGCGCGACAAGAATGTGGTCGGCGTCGGCCCGGCGGCGCAGCTCGTCGAGCACCGTCTCCACGATCGCGTCAGACGAGAGCGAGCGTGACATCTGCTGCAGCGTCCGCGCCAGACCGGCTTCGCGCTGCTCGTGGCGCGCTGCGAGCCGCCGACGCATGGCGAGCTCGGCAAAGTACGCGGCCGCCAAGGCAGCCACCGACGCAACTCCGAGCAGTGCGAGCCAATCGCTCGAGTCGCGCAACACGGCAGCCAGCACGGTCAGCGCCACGAGCACCAGGCAAACCTGCACCGCGCGTGTCAGGAGCCGAAGCTGGCGCGGCTCGGTGTGCTCCTCGCCGGGCTGGTCTGCGGCGGGATCGGTCATCGAGGATCAGGATCGCAGCGCAGCCCCGCCGCGTCGATCCGGCCCCTTCGTACTGGGAGTATCTGCCGGGCTATCCGCCGACACGTTCAGCGCGGTGGGTAGCCCATCAACTCCAGGCCCTCGGCGAAGGCCCCCAGGCGCGCGACCTGCTGGTCTGTGAGCTCGGCGCGCCACGCGTCGACGCGGCCGCTGTTGACGAGCGCGAATTGGGGCGCCGGGGAAATCCGGATGCCTCGCGCCACCCGGTCCTGGTCGCGTTCCGCCTCGCTCCGGCGCATCCGATCGAGCGAGCAGGCCTCGACGACGCGCGCCGCATGCTCAGGCGAGAGATCGAGCCCCAGCCAGCGCCCGATCCGGCCGACGCCCGCGACGGGCTCGGCGGCGAGGTCTTCGTAGCGCAGGCGCAGGATGTCGCTGCGCTGCTCGTCCGCGGCGCGCACCCACGACAACAGATGGGTCTGCCACGTGCCATGGGCATCGATGCGGCCCGCGATCAGGGCGTCGATGAAGTGATCGAATGATGCCGCGAGATCGTCCGTCGGCCGGACGACGATCTTGCCCAGGCGCTGCATGAAGCGGAAGTACGAGATCGCCACGTCGCGCGGGTCACGAACGAGATGGACGGCGCGCCGATAGCGCGCCGAGTACGGCTCGTGGGTCTTGATCACGCGTCCGCCGCCGGGCAGCACTGCCGGACCGCGACGTTGCCGGCCGAGCTCGGGCAGCGTCCTGGGCAGGTCCTTGAAGCTGGCACCACCGACGGTCATCTCCATGATCAGGAAGCGCAGCCAGACGCTGCCCGAGCGTGGATAGGACGCGACGAAGACGTCGTCGGCGCGGATGCCATGGTGGGCGATGACCGTGGTCCGCAGCCAGCGCACCGGCGAGCGCCGATACAGCCGCCGGGCCAGCCCCGCGCCGTCCGAGCCAGGCGCGATGCGATCGGAGCCGGGCGCGATGCGATCGGGCGCGTCCGTGCCGCGCGTGTCGGTCACGCGAGTGGATAGCCCATCCGCTCCAGCCCGTCGGCAAAGGCGGAGAAGCGGCCGACCTGCTCTTCTGTCAGCCGTGCGCGCCAGCCCTCGACGGCGCCGTCGCTGATGACCGGCACGCCTGTGCGCAGCCCCTCGACGGGCATCGCCTCCGGCGTCTTCTCGTTGGCCTCGATCTCTGCCGCGCGCATGCGCTCGAGCGAACACAGGCGCACGACCTCTTCTGCCCGTCCCTCTGCCAGCTCGAGCCCGAGCCATTGGCCCATGCGCTCGACGGCCGCGACCGGGTCCGCGCGCAGGTCCTCGTAGCGCAGCGCCAGGACGTCGGCGCGTTTCGACTCGGAGGCGTTGAGCCACGAGAAGAGGTGACTCTGCCACGTGCCGTAGGCATCAATCCGCCCGCGGATCAGGGCATCGATGAAGACATCGAACGAGGCCTCGACGTCGTCGCCTGGACGAACTGTGATCCGCTCCATGCGCTGCATGAACTTGAAGTACGAGACGCATACGTCACGCGGGTCGCGCACGAGATGGATGGCTCGGCGATAGACCGAGCGATAGGGCTCGTGGGTCTTGATCACGCGGCCGCCAGCGGGCAGGATCGGCACGGCGACGGCCTGCCAGCCGACGTACGTCGCGCCCTTCTGGATGGCCAGGAACGAGGCGTCGCCATGGATCATCTCGTAGACCAGGAAGCGCAGCCACAGGCTGCCCGAGCGCGGATACGAAGCAAGGAACAGGTCGTCGTCGCGCAGGCCGCGGTGCCGCAGATACACCCTGCGGAACCAGCTCATGGGCGAGCGGCGGTAGGCGCGTACGACGGGCCCAGCGCCGGCCGAGCCCGGCGCGATGGTGGGGGGCGTCACCGGTGACTCCGCGCGGCCGCGGAACGGTATGCCGCGAGGTGCTCGCGGGCGACGTCGTCCCACGTTCGCTGCGCCGCCCTGGCGAGGGCAAGTTCGCGCAGCTCGGCGCGGCGGCTCATGGCCTCGTCGAGGCCGCGCGCTATGTCGGCCGGGTCGCGCGGATCGACGAGCAGCGCCGCGCCGCCGGCGGCCTCGGGCATGGCCGTGGTGCGCGATGTCACGATCGCCGCGCCGAAGGGCATCGCGTCGAGAACGGGCATGCCAAAGCCCTCGTAGATCGACACGTATGCGAACGTCGCACAGCGCGCGATCAGGCCGCCGACCTCGGGACCGGCCAGGTAGCCGGGGCGCACGATGCGATCCCGGAACGGGCTGCTCTCGATGCGCTGCTCGATGCCGTCGTAAAGCCATCCCGGCGCGCCCACGAGCACCAGGCGCAGCTCCTCGCGCCGTGCGGCGAGCAGCTCGAAGGCCGCGATGAGGCGCTCGATGTTCTTGCGCGGCTCGAGCGTGCCCACGTACAGGATGTAGTCGGAGCCGCCCAGGCCAAGGCGCGCCGGAGCGTCGAGATCGGCGGCCTCTGGCTGGAGGGTGGGGGCGTGGGCGATGACCGTGATGCGCCGGGATGCCACGCCGATGCGGTGCAGCTCGCGCGCGGTCCAGCGCGAGGGCACGATGACCTGCCGCGCGCGGGCGATGGCCGCGAGATTGAGCGGCACGATCATGCGGCGGCGGCGCGGATGGCTGCCCGGCATGCGCACCACCGACAGGTCGTGGACGGTCAGCACGTACGGCAAGCGCGAGATGATCGGAGCCGCGGCGTTGGTGTAGTGGACGAGTGTCGCGCCGGTAGAGCGCGCGGCGCGATCGGCCTCGAGCTGCATCCAGGCATGAAATGGGCTGTGTCGCGCGGGCACCGCATCCATGCCGTCGGGCAGGCTCTGCCAGGCGCCCGCGTCGGGACGCACGCCGATGAGCCTGATCTCTTCCGGCGCCAGCCGAACCAGGGCCTCGGCGAGCAGGGCGACGTATAGGCCGACCCCCGCGGGCTGGGCGCGCACCGGCGCGAGATCGACGGCCACGCTGATGGGGCCTGTTTTGGACACCTGCGGCATGGTCCTTAGAATGCGTGATCCGTCGCGCGGCATCAGGAGGGATTGCGCGAACGTTGAGGAGGGATCGGTAGGTGCCCGACTATCCGCTCTCTGTCGTCGTGCCGACCCGGGTCGGCTGGCCGGAGATGCGTATCGCCACTGACGCGCTGCTGCCACAGCTGCGCGCCGTTGGCGCGCAGCTGATCGTCGTCGACGCCAGCAGTGCCGATGAGCCTGCCTGGGCCAAGGCGGACGATATCGAGTGGCTGCACCTGCCCGGTGCTCCGGGCACCTCGCTGCGCCAGGCCGGCTACGCCGCCGCGGAGGCGCCGGTCATCGCCATCACGGAGGATCACGCCGCGCCCGAACCGGACTGGCTGGCGACGGTGCTCGAAGAGCACGCGGCTCATCCCGATGCGGCGGCGATCTATGGCATGGTCGCGAATGGATCGCACGATCACCTCATCGACTGGGCACTGTATGGGGTGGGCTACCTGGCCTGGGCGCCACCCGAGCCCACGGCCAACGGCAATCCCGGCCACGCCAACCTGTCCTTCAAGGCGTGGGCCTTCGAGCACCTCGCTCCAAACAGGGAGACGCTTCTCGAGTTTCGGTACATCGACGCGCTGCGTCACGCCGGAGAGTCCATCATCGCAAGCGATCGGCTGCTGGTCACGCACTACCAGTGCGCCGGCGTCAAGCGCACCTCCGAGCTGTTCTTCCACAACGGCCGCGCCATTGCCGGCCTGCGCCGCGAGAAGATGCGCGGGCTCGACTGGGTGAGGGCGGGGGCGCCGCTGCTGATGGCCGGTTACCGCACGATGCGAACGATGCGCATCGCCTCGACCAAGCCCAACATCGAGCCGATCATCGTTCGCAGCCTGCCGCACATTGCGCTGCTTCACACGCTCCACGCCGTGGGCGAGAGCGTGGGCTATCTTGGCGGCCCGGGGAACAGCCCGGTTCACCTGCACTGACCCGGGAGATCAATGAACGAGTCTGAGCCCACCGAGACGCTCCCCATCACCGCGCTCATCGCCTCGATCCGCGGGTGGCCCGAGGCGCGCGAGGCGGTCAGGCGCATCAACCCGCAGGTGCATACCTGCGGCGGTGAATTCATCGTCGCCGACGGTTCGGGTAACGAGCCGCCGAGCGCGGCCCAGATGGATGAGCTCGGCGGGCCGATCCAATGGCTATCACTTCCCGGCAAGTCAGTCTTCCAGCTGCGCCTTGCCGGCTACCGTGCCGCCCGCGGCGAGGTCGTCGCCATCACCGAGGATCACGTCTACGTCGAGCCCGACTGGATCCAGCGCGTGATCGAGGTCCACCGCCGACATCCCAATGCCGGGGCGGTCGGCGGCGCCGTGTACAACCACACCGACCAGAAGCTGGTCGACTGGGCCGCCTTCTTCCTGACCCAGGGACCATTCATGCCGCCGCTGGACAACGGAGTCGCGGAGCGCATCTCGGGGCCGGCCAACGTCAGCTACAAGAAGCGCGTTCTGGATCGGCTCAAGGGCGTGGGCGACGACGAGCAGGGCATCATCGACTTCCTCGAGCTGCCCGACGCGCTCGAGGGCGAGGAGCTCGTCGCCGACGACTCGATCAGGGTTCGCCACAACCAGTCGCAGGGCCTGCTGCGCACGTCCCTGGCCGAGTTCGACAACGGCCGCACCATCGCCGGCTACCGCCGGCGCGAGATGACAAAGGGCGACTGGATGCGCATCGCTTCGTCGCCGGTCCTTCCGGCCTACCGCGCGGTGCGCCAGATGCGCATCGTCCGCGCGAAGAAGCAGCAGCCGGGCATGACCGGCTCGCGCATGGCCCAGGTTTTGCCCGCGCACCTCTGGTTCCAGTACTGCGCCATGGCCGGCGAGCTGCTGGGTTACGCGACCGGGCCCGGGGACAGCCCCAAGCGGTTGTACTAGGTAGCGCGCAATGGGAAAGCCGAAGCCATGAATCCGGAGGCGCCGCCAGTCTCGGTGATCGTCGGCACCGGTGAGGGATGGCCATATGTCCGCGAGCTGGTCAACGCCCTGCGTGCAGAAGCGGAGTCGTCGGGCGCGGAGGTCGTCATCGCTGATGGCAGTGACAATCCCGCGCCTACCGCTGCGGAACTTGGTCCGAACGTCAGATGGCTTTCGTCGCCCGGCGATTCGGTGTTTGTGCTGTACGCCCTTGCCATGCGCGCCGCGCGCGGCGAGGTCCTCGCCCTGACCGAAGATCATGCAATGCCGCGTGTTGGTTGGATCTCGGCCGTGCAACGGGCACACGACGAGCACCCGGACGCTGCCGCGATCGGCGGCGCTATTGAAAACGGCACCACCGATGGGCTCATGGAGTGGGCGAGCTACTTCACGACACAGGGGCCGCACATGTCCCCCCTCGGCAATCGTGTCGTTCCGGCCACGACCAATGAGGCCAACGTCTCGTACAAACGCAAAGTAGTAGAAGACGTCGACCCTGACGAGGGCACAGGCTTCATGGCGATCCTTTACAACCGTCGCCTGGCCGATAGCGGGTACGTGCTGCGCGTGGACGATCGAATCGTCGTCGACCATTTTGAGACGACCGGCCTGGGGCCGACGACAGCGATTCACTTTCACAACGGTCGAAGCGTCGGTGGCTTTCGCCGTGAGCGCGGCATGTCGAATGAGGACTGGGTGCGCATGCTCGTATCGCTGACGCTGCCTGCGTGGAGGACGGTGCGGGTTCTTCGTGTAGGTTGGGCAAAGGGCCGTCTGCGTCGCCAACTCGTCGCGAGCGCTCCGTTCGCCTTATGGCTCGAATACGTACAGGGCATTGGCCACCTCACCGGCTACGTCGCGGGCCCGGGAGACAGCCCGCAGTACATGCGCTGACTGTCTCGCGATGCGTGGCGGCGTAGCCCTCGTCCACGACTACTTCATCCAGGACGGCGGCGCCGAGCGCGTGGCGCTCGAGTTGGCTCGCCTCTTTCCGGGAGCCCCGGTGTTCACCAGCTTCTTCGACGCCGGCGTGTTCGGGGACCGGATCGACCCGGCCCGGGTCACGACCTGGCCACTCCAGGGCCGGGTCGACCCGCAGCGCTTCAGGATGCTGCTGCCGCTCTACCCGGCGTGGTTCTCGGCGCTCGACCTGCGCCGCTTCGATCTTGTAGTGAGCAGCTCCTCGGCATTCGCCAAGTCCGTGCGCACCTCGCGCCGCGCGCACCACGTTGCCTACATCCACACGCCGATGCGCTTCGCGTGGCAGTTCGGGGAATACGCGCGCGGCGCCAGCCTCGCCGCGCCGGCACGGTTCGCCGGGCGCCTGCTGAGTGGTCCGTTACGGTCGTGGGACCGGCGAACGTCGCAGCGGCCGGACCTGCTCGTGGCCAATTCGAGCACCGTGCGCGAGCGCATCGCCAATAGCTGGGGCCGCGCCGCGGAGGTGATCCATCCGCCGGTCGACATCGACGAACTGCACGTCGGCGAGCGCGACGAGGGCTACCTGCTCGTCGCGGCGCGACTACTCGCGTACCGGCGCATCGATCTCGCCGTCGCAGCCGCGGATCGGACCGGCCGTCGACTCATCGTCGTCGGCGACGGGCCGCAACGGCACGATCTCGAGCGGCGCGCCGGTCCGCACGTCAGCTTCGAGGGCGTCGTGTCGCGCTCACGGCTGGTCGAGCTGTTCGAGGGCTGCCACGCCTACCTCGTGCCCGGGGAGGAGGATTTCGGCATCGCCCCGGTCGAGGCCATGGCCGCCGGCAAACCGGTCGTTGCCTTCGCCCGCGGGGGCGCCACCGAGACCGTGGTCGACGGTGTCAGTGGCGTGCTGTTCGAGGAGCAGTCACCCGCCGCGCTGGCCGCGGCCATCGGGCGCATCGACACGCTGCAGCTCGACCGCCACCGCATTCGCGCTCAAGCCGAGAAGTTCCGGCGCGAGCGCTTCCTCAGCGAGTGGCGCGCCCTGCTGGCGCGGCTGGACGTGGCGTCATCGCTCTACGCCCACTCCTGACCGCGCCGGCGCCCAGCCCGCACCCAGTCGGAGCACCTGGCCCGCGCGAACCGCGTGACCGCGGGACGTGTTGACCGTGTCGACCACGAGAGCGCTCTCGCGATAGACGCGCGGCCAGTCGACGGCCTCGTGGCCGACGAGCACGACCACCACGTCACTCGTCGCCAGCAGCTCGCCGAGATCACGCGACTCATGGACCGCGCCCGACCCATCAGTGAATCGGGCCACGTGCGGATCGTGATACGCAACCTGCGCACCGCGCTCGGCCAGACGGGCCATGATCGGCGCCGCCGGCGCGTTGCGCGAGTCGCCGATGTTGGCCTTGAACGCCACACCGATGACCCCGATGCGAGCTCCGTCGAGCGCCGACAGCGCAGATTCGACCAGGTCGACGACGTGGTCGGGCATCTGGGCGTTCGTGTCGCCGGCCAGCTCGACGAACCTGTCTGATAGCCCGAACTGGCGCGCCCGCCAGGCGAGGTAGTACGGGTCGACCGGGATGCAGTGGCCGCCCACGCCGGGGCCGGGCCGGAAGGGCATGAAGCCGAACGGCTTGGTCGCGGCGGCGTCGATCACCTCCCACACGTCGAGGCCCATCCGCTCACACAGCAGCGCGAGCTGGTTGACGAGTGCGATGTTCACGTTGCGGAAGACGTTCTCGAGCAGCTTGGCCATCTCGGCCGCGTCGGCCGAAGAGATCTCGTGGACGTCGCCGCCGAGGCGTCGCAGCAGCAGCGCCGCGCGCGCGGTGTCGGCGGGCGTGAGCCCGCCCACGAGGCGCGGCGTCGTGACGCTGGCTTGGAGTCCGTCACCCGGGCTGATGCGCTCGGGCGCGTAGGCCAGCGCGAAGTCGGAGCCCGCCTTCAGCCCCGACCGCTCGAGAGCGTCACGGAACGGCCCGGCCGTCGTTCCCGGCCAGGTCGTCGACTGGAGGATGACCAGCTGGCCTGGGCGCAGCGAGCCGGAGATCGTCGCAGCCGCATCGAGGACGGCACCCAGGTCCGGCTCGCGTGCCGCATCGATCGGGGTCGAGACGCACACGAAGATGGCATCCACTTCGGCCAGTCCGTCACCGTTCGCGGGGCGCAGCGTCAGTCCATGGGCGAGCGCGTCGGCCAGACGTTGATCTGAAACATCGTCGATGGGTGAGCGGCCTGCGCGTAGCTGGTCCAGCCGGGCCACGTTCGCGTCGTAGCCGACGACCGCGAGGCCGGCGTCCATGAACGCCAGTCCGAGGGGCAGGCCGACGTAGCCCAGGCCGATGATCGCGACGCTCGAATCCACGAGCGGCAGGTTAGCCGCCCGATGGCTCCCTCTACCATGTCCGCCGATGCACAGCGCCAGCGACCCTGCGGCCGCCTCTGCCTGGCGAGAGGTGGGCAGCGGTTCGGATCTGACGCAGGAAGTAACGGTCTTCGTGACGACCGTGGGCGCGCCGTCGCTGCCCGACTGCCTGGCCCATCTCGAGGCCCAGGACGTCCGCGTACGCTTCGAGCTGATCGACCACGTGGCGCCGCTGCCGGTGGCGCTCCAGCGCATGCTCGACCGCTGCGAAACGCCCTACTACGTCCAGGTCGACGAGGACATGCTGCTCGACAGCGATGCCGTGCGCCGGCTGCACGAGCTGATGAGCGCCGAGTGGCCGAACGTGGCCGTTCTTGTCGGCCTGCTCTACGACCCGCACCTGGGCCGGACCATCGAAGGCATCAAGCTGCACCGGCTCGACTTCGGCCGTGAGTTCCCATGGACCGACTACCCGTATGTGTTCGCGCGAAATCAGGCGCTCGAAGCTGCAGGCCATCGTGTGGCGAGGCGCCCGGACGTGGATTCGGGCCCGGGCAAGCGGACGTTCGGCGTCCACGACATAGGGCGCGATCCGCGAGGCGTCTTCGAGCGCTACCACGACCTCGAGCGTGCGCGACTGGCGAGACCCGAGGCCATCGCGTGGTTCAGTGGCTACCCGGCGCAGTTCCTGCGCCGCTTTTTGGACAAGGGCGATGAGGTCGACTTCTTCGCGCTGATGGGAGTCCTGGCGGCCCATCGGGTCGACAACGCGCAGCCCTATGTTGAGCCCAAGGACTTCCGGCGGGCACCGCCGGATGCGCTCCACTCCGCGCTGGAGATGTGGGCGGCAATGCGTGGCCAACCCCCCGTTGACCGGGCCACCGAGGGCCGATGAAGACCGCCGAAACCGATGTGGCGCAGGCTCTCGGACCCGACCTCGCACGCTTGATCTCTGGTGTCGACGTCCGCTTCGTGGCCGCCACGCGGATCACCGGCCTGCGTGCGGCCGCCCGGGACCGTGCCACGTTTCGGCTCAGGTTCGCGGGCGGCCTCGTGCTCAAGGGCCGCCGGATGGACAGCGTGGCTGATGCCGAGCGCGCCTACTCCCTGGGCAGCATGCTCGACGGGCGGAGCTTCACTCGCCCGATGGCCCGTCACCGCACAGCGCTCCTCGAGCCGTGGGTCACCGGCACCCGGCTCGATCCGGAAGTGGCAACGGACGACACGCTACGCGCATGTGGGCGGCTGCTCGGTTCCGTCCACGCACTGGACGTCGACGTCAACGGTGAGGCCCAGCGCTGGCACTCCGTGGCAAGGCTGGCCAACGTCGAGCAGCGCCTCGCGCACCTGCGCGAGCTGACGCTCCTGCCGCGCGGGGTTGAGTCATGTCTGCGCGACAGGGCCCGCGAGACCTGTCCCTCGAATGTCGTCGTCGGCATGGTCCATCGCGACCTGTGGCCGCGCAACGTGGTGGTCGATGCCCAACGTCGGCCGCACGTCGTCGACAACGCGTCCATTGCCATCGGGGCGCATGCCTTCGACTGGGCTCGGACGGCCTACCTGTGGCCCATGACCGGCGCGCAACGCGATGCCTTCCGCGCGGGCTACCTGGCGGCGGCGCCGCGTGCCGCGGACGAGTCGGTGTTCTGGATGATCGACGTGCTCTCGGACGCGGCGCTCTTCCGTCGCCTGGCCGGGGCGCGCGGCGTGAGCAGGCCGGTGGCGCGCCTGCGCGCGATTGCCGAGGCCGGCTGAACGCGTGGGCGTCGCGAACTTCGTGTTCGGGAATGCCGGGCCAACGATGGTTCGAGTTACGGCCCACGACGAGCCGCTGGCGTGGCTGAGCCACTTTATGCGGCCGTGGTTCGACGACTCTGGCAGCGGCCCCTTCCGCGAAGTGGAGCTGCGCATCGGGGCCGCGGCCCATGACGCCCTGGCCAGGCTGGCGGACGGACAGCAGCAGACGGTCGATTGCTATCTGCTCGATTCTCGCGTGGTGCGCCATCCGGTTGTCGATCGCTCGGGCGGCGTGACGTGGGTCGCGGACCGCGAGCTCGAGGTGGTGTATGGCGTCGGCGATGACGCCCGGGTCCAGATCCTGGCCGCTGCCGATGGGCCCGGGACACGCGTGGCCCTGATGCGCGTCGTGCGCGAGATGTGTCTCGTCGACGCTCTCGCCGACGGCCGTCCGGTGCTGCATGCCGCCGTCGCGGCATCGACCGAGACGGCCACCGCCATCTGCGGCCGCAAGCGCAGCGGCAAGACCACACTGCTGCTCCACATGCTCACGACGACCCGGGCGCGCTTCGTCGCCAACGACCGTTGCGTATGCTCCGAGGTCACTGGGGAGTGGCGCGTGCGCGGCCTGCCGACGATCACGGCACTCCGCGCCGACACGGTCGAGCGCTTTCCGCAGGTAGCGCGAACGGTCCGCCAGGCACCCGATCGCCACTGGCTGACACCCATGGAGGCCCGGCCGGGCACGCGACCGTGGGCCGATCCCACGCGAGCCGTAGACCTGGCACCCGCCCGGCTGTGCGCCCTGCTTGGCGTGGACGCCGTGGCGGAGGCGCCCATCACCGGGCTGGTCTTCCCGCGCATCGATCCGTCGGCTGACGGCATCGTCGAGCGCCCACTGTCCTCCGACGAGACGCTGGCCCGCCTCCGTGACGCACAGGTGGGCATCGACTACCGCGCGACCTATCGGCCGATCTTTGGGCGCCGCGCGGTGGTCGATGCGTCGGACGCAAGTGACGCGCCGGACGCGTCCAGAAGCCTGGCGGGCGCGCTGGAGAGCCTGTCCCGGTTGCCGGCAGTCGAGGTCAGACTCGGCGCTCGTGCCTTCGACCCGGCACTCGCGCGGTAGCGACCATGGCAGTCGTGCGCGCGCCATCGGACGCGTACCTCCCGCGCGGCAACATCGTCGACCTGCTGCGTGCGGCGCTGCTCGACGGAGATGAGGCCGCCGCGGCGTGGCGCCGCGGCCGCGCCGCGCTGGACGTGCCGGCAGCGGAGCGCGCGTCTGCGGCCAATTGGCTCCGGCCGCTGCTCGCGGCGAACCTGGATCGACTCGGGATCGATGATCCGCTGTTGCCCGAGCTGCGCGCACAACGCGAGGCGGCCGCGGCGGCGAACGCTCGACTGTTCGATCACGTCGCGCGGCTCATCGAGAGGTTCGAGGCCGCGGGCATAGCTGTCGTGCTGCTCAAGGGCGCGGCGCTCGTCGGTGGTGGCGCTGACTCGAGCGTGAGGCCCATGAGCGACGTCGACCTGCTGGTGCCGCGCAAAAATGTGGAACGGGCTCTCGCGATCACCGAGACGCAGGGCTGGAGGCCGCGCCACCACGTGGACGCCAACTTCCTGGCGGTGAAGCATGCCGCACACTTCGCCGACGCCGACCGCTGCCAGCTCGACCTGCACTGGTACGTCTTCGAGGAATGCGCACGACCCGGCATCGATGACGCTCTCTGGATGCGCAGCCTCGAAGCCGATTTTCAGGGCACGAATGCGCGCCGGCCGTCGGCCGCGGACGCGCTGCTGCATGCCTGCGTCCACGGCGCCCGGTGGACGCGCACGCCGGGCATCCGTTGGGCCACTGACGCGTGGCGGATCGTGGCTGGCGGTGACGTTGCCTGGGAAACCCTGCTGGCCGAGGCCGACCGGCGGTCGTTCATCCTCCGCCTGCGCCGGCCGCTCCACCACCTGCGCGAGATCCTCGGTGCGCCGGTGCCGGCGTGGGTCGACGAGGCTCTGGCAGAGATGCGGCCCGGAATCATGGAACGGCTCGAGCATGCTGCACTCGGTCACGAGCAGCGCCGGCTCGGCGCGCTGCCCAGCTACGTCTTCGCGTTCGATCGGGCGCACCCGGGCGGGCCGGCAAAGTTGCTGGGCTTCCCGGAGTACCTCGCGGCTGCGTGGGGCGTCGACTCCGTGCCTGATCTCATCCGAGCCGGCGCGCGTCGAGCGGCGGACAGGATGTCCGGCGCGGCAACGGCCGACAGGTGAGCCAACTCCCGGCGACGATCCTCATTCCGCTGCGGGCGCAGGTCGACCCGTTGCTCGAGCAGTGCGTCCGCTCGGCGATCGACCAGACGGTGCCCGCCGAGGTGCTGGTTGTCAGCTCGGCCGAAACGCCCTCGTCCAACCTGGCCGTGCTGGAGCGCCTCGCGCCGGAGGCCGGCGAGCGGATGCGCATCGTGCGCCGGGATCACCCGGGCTTCGCCGCCGCGCTCAATTACGGCTTCCAGTCTGCGTCCGCGGATCGGGTGGGGATCCTGCTGTCAGACGACTGGCTCGAGCCGAAGACGATCGAGCGCGTACTGGCAATCGACGCCGACATCGTGTCGGGCGGCAAGCTCATCTGGTCCGACGACGGCAGCGGGTCACCCGAGCTCTTGTTCGAGGTGGTCCGGTCGTCGGCAGAGCTCGAGCGGCTGACCACGCTCGAGCAGAGGGCGCGTTACATCACCCATTTCCTCTTCTTTCGGCGGCAGCTCGTGATCGATGTGGGCGGCGTCGACGAGTCGCTCGGCGACCTCAGCGGCGTCGACGACTACGACCTGGTCTGGACGCTGCTCGAACGGGGCGCCTCAGTCGGGTTCACGGATGAACCTCACTACAACTATCGCGACCACACCGGGATCCGCCTGAGCCTGCGCGGGGCCGACGAACAGATGGTGTCGCTGCGGCGCATCCTCGACAAGCACGGCCTGACGGCAGAAGAGCAGGAGCGGGTAGTCCCCCATCACAAGCCGTGGTACGGCCGCCGCATCACTGACGTCCTCGCCGACGGAGTCACCGACGAGTGAGGATGTCGTTCCATTCCCAGAGGCGATCGGTGTGCTGCGGCGTCTCCGCGAGCAGCCGCTCCTCGAGATCGCCGAAGAGCTCGCCCAGACTCGCCAGCCGCTGGCCGTCCAGAGATACGTCGAGCGCCCATCCGCCCAGGGCACGGTCGAATTCCGCGCCTTCGGCCCGACGCCGGTCCGCGGCGGCGAGCAGCGCGAGGTAGACGCGGTGCGCCATGTGGCGCATGAGCAGCGGCGGCAGCGTCGTCTCGTCGACCATCACCCCAACCGCCAGGGTGAACGGGTCCAGGTTGGCCAGGTCATGGAACCAGAACGGCGGCCAGTACGCGATGTCGCCAGGGCCCAGCTCCGCGGTGAAGCCGCTCAGACCAGACGCCGCGGATCCGTCAGCGTCGGCGTGGATGTCGACCGCGGGACGGCTGCCCAGTTGAGCTGGCGGGGTTCCCGGCCGGACAAAGAGCGTGTTCAGCTCAAGGGCTTCGGCCGCGGTCGGCGGCAGGAGCAGGAGCCGCTTGCGGCCACGGACCTGGACCAGGACCTTGCCCTCACCGCCATGGTCGTAATGAAGGTCGGTCGCGTTCTGCTGTGAGCCGAGGATGATCACCGCGATCACGAAGCGCTCAGGATCGATGAATCGCGGAACCTCGAAATCGGTGGCCAGCGCGGCCAGCCCCTCATTGGCCTGTGCCGCCCAGCCGACGTGGAAGCGCGGCTGGCCCTCGTTCCTGGCGAAGATGCAGGTCGCGTTGTTGAACAGGTAGCGAACGACATCGGAGTCCGGCTTGTCCATCTCGGCCAGGAACTCGCCGAAGGTCATCTCGCGCGGCGCCGTGGTGCCGTAGTCACGCCGATCGGCGGCGTATTCGGCCACGGATACGAGCGCGTCGCCCGCGGTGCGCGCAAGGTAGCCGGAGTCCCAGTTCTCGAACGCCGCCGTGTTGGCCGCGCCGCCACGGACGATGACCGGCGAGCGGCCGCGAAAGCGTTCCTCGAAAGTGGCGCGATCGATCTCGGTCACCTCGGGCACTGGCGCGAGCTGGAAGGTTTCCCAGATCTCGGTCACTGACGTCCTCCCTCGATCACGTGCTGGTAGTAGTCGGCGACCCTGCGCGCCTGGTGCTCATGCGTGAAGAGCTCGCGATGTCGAACGCAAGCTGCAGTCGCCTCGTCGATGGCCGCCCGAGCTCCGACCAGCCGACCGACCGCAGACCAGTCGTCGACGATGAACCCGATGCCCAGGCGCTCGATCACTTCGACCAGTCCACGATAGTGGCGAAAGGTCACCACCGGGATCGCGCCGTGGAGCCAGGCCGAGGCGGCCTTCGTGGGCATGCACACCTCTAGCGTCGCCGCTTCGTTGTGCTCGGGCGCCTCGAGCTCGTGGAAGACGCCCATCAGGTCGTAGCGCGACATCAGGTCGGACAGACCATGATCTTTTCGAAAGGGCACGGTCGGGCGGTGGTGGTAGTCGGCCAGCTCCAGGTCGAGCTCACGGTATGGATCGAGTGATATGCCCTCGATCTCTTCGTGGAAGTGCGAGTGGACGACCAAGCCCTCGGCCACCAGCCGGCGGATGATGTCGACGTAGTAGCGGCCGTGGCCGCGCGCGTCGTCGGCCGTGCCCACGAGAGCGATGTGGGTCCGCCCGTCCTGGCTCGACAGTTTGGCCCG
Organism: uncultured Chloroflexia bacterium; assembly: GCA_963706095.1. GTDB lineage: Bacteria > Chloroflexota > Limnocylindria > Limnocylindrales > CSP1-4 > JALYGJ01. The sequence continues at coordinate 2,392,716 of OY970149.1, read as the reverse complement.
AAGCGGGCCGGCGTTTCTAGAGGCAAAGGCGTGGGGCACGATCAGCGCGTCGCGCAGCTCCGCGCCATGGCTCAGCGCGAGGTAGTCGCGCAGCGCCTCACTGACAAGGATGTGGCCGTCGGCGGCAACGATCGCGCTCGACTCGACCTGCCACAGCGCGGATCCCGGCGCGGCGCCCTTGAGCGTCGTGAGCGGATCGCGGCACTCCCAGACGATCGGCACGTCGGGACACATGTCGCGCAGCAGCAGCGTCAGCTCCTCGTGGTAGTAGTACATGACGTGGATCAGGTCCGGCGCAGACTGTCCGATCAAGCTTCCCAGTGCCGACCGAACAGCAGCCTCGCCATCGGTTGCCAGTGCGCCGATGGGGGTCATGCGCAGACCGTCGACGGCGGCGCGCTGAGCCGCTCCGGAATGACCCACGCCCGACCAGGCGACCGTAAGCTCGACCTCGCGCGACAGGGCAACCAGGTAGTCGATGTGCGACCACTTGAAGCGCGAGACCACCGCGAGGACACTCGGCCGGTCATTCATGCGCGCCGTCCCGCGCGGGCTCGAGCGAGGCGAGCAGCTGCCGGTAGGCGGCGATCTGGGCTTGACGGTCGAACCGCTGCGCCGAGTCACGTGCGCCGGCGGCCAGGCGCCGCACCTGGGCCCGGTCTGAGGCCAGCATTCGCAGCAGCCGCCCCACATCGTCCGGATCGCGGCCGAGCAGTCCGTTGACTCCATGTTCGATCAGTGTGGGCAGGCCGCCGCGCGCCTCGGAAACGACCGGGACGCCCGCGGCAAGCGCCTCGATGACCGCGATCGGGTTCGTATCACGCACGCTCGGCGCGACCATGTGGCACAGCACGTCGAGATCGCTCAGGAAACCGGGGACGGCGCGGCGCGCGATGTGGCCCAGGAACCGGAACTGCCCGGTGCGCGCCGCGTGGGCCTGCTCCTCGTAGTCGGCACGCAGGCCGCCATCGCCCGCGAAGCGCCACTCCAGGCCGGGCACGTTCCAGCCGATGGCCCGGCTGACCAGGTCGGCCGGCATCTTCTCAACCCGCAACCTGGCCAACGACCCGACGACGAAAGGGTGCCCGTCCCTCGAGCTCGCCGCGCGCGACGGAGCCCTGTAGCGCGCGGAATTGACCGCGTTCGGTATGAGCCAGACCTGCGGATCACGCCCCATCGCTATCTGCTGCCGCTGAGAATCGGCGACGACCACGTAGCGGTCGTAGGCGCCGTGCAGCGTCTTGCCGGAGGAATGCATGACGCACACGAACCTGGGCCGTACGGGTTCGTTGTCCGTCGCGCAGATCCACGGCGTCCAGGGCTCGTTGCCCCACCAGTGGAAGATGACGACATCGGGCCGAAAGCCATCGAGCGTGCGCGCTCTCACCTCTTGATCGACCACGGCGCTCCAGTGCACGTCGCGCACGGTCACGCCACGTCGGGCGAGCCGGCGCACGTGGTTGCGGTTCAGGACCGTGCCGTTGGCACGGGTGAAGTGCCAGACGACGTGGCGATGCTCCGGCAGCGACCAGACCAGATTCTGTGAACGCGACCTCCGCGCCACCCTGGCCGATCTGTTCGATCACTGAGAGGATGTTCACCCGCCAACCTCGGCCACGGCTTCCTCGAGCACTGCCTCGTAACGAGCCACGTGACGGTCCATCGACCACCGCCTCGAGAGCTGTCGGCTGCGCGCGCCGAGCCGCGCGCGCAGCTCGTCGTCAAGCGCCAGGCCGGCGATGGCGAGCGCTGTCTCGTGCGGCGCCATCACGTCGACGACCACGGCGTTTTCGTCGAGCATCTCGAGCACTGCTCCGACCGGCGTGGCGACGATGGGCAGCGCCATGGCCATGGCCTCGAGTACGGCCGCGGGCGTTCCCTCCGTGTAGGAGGTCAGGCCGAAGACATCCAGTGCGCCAAGAAGGCTTGCCCGGTCCTCGACCGGGCCGGTGAACACGACGCGCTCGGCGATGCCACGCTCGACAACCCTGCGCTCCAGTTCAAGTCGTGACCCGCCGTCCGGACCGGCGAGCACGAGCCAGCCTTTGTCCGACAGAAGTGACTCGGCGGTCAGGGCGGCGGCGAAGCCGTCGACCAGCTGGCCCAGGTTCTTCTCCGGGGAAAGGCGCGCCAGCGTGCCGCTCACGAATGCGTCGGCCGGGATACCGAGGCGCGACCTCGCCTCCGACCGATCGACACAGCGCGGATCGAACAGCCCCAGGTCCACGCCGCTGCGGATGACGACCACGCGCCCAGGATCGAGGCCGAAACGGCGGCTCTGGGCGACGAGGACGTCGCGCACATGAGCCGACTGGACGATGACCCGCGTGCACGCGCTCTTGTCGCCGACGCGCGCCGACAGCGCCGGACCGTCAACGCGCTCGACGATTGCTGGTACGGACGCCGCACGAGCCGCCTCGATGGCCTCCGGCCAGGCCCAGACGAAGCACAGATCGGTTTGATCGGCCGCCATCCCATCGGCAAGGGTCTGCGTCCAGGCCTCACGAGCGCGCGAGTCCTCGTCCGTCCAGGTCGTGTCAGACGCCGGCTTGGGATGGCCGACGACTACGGGAATGCCGGCCGCGCGCGCGCGATCGACCAGCGCGCCGGGCCGAAACGTGTAAAGGCGCGGCTCGAAGCGCTGCCGATCAAAGCGGCGCAGGAGCTCGAGGCAGTCCAGCTCGAACCCACCGACATCGAACGTGTCGATGACGGCGCTGACCCTGATCAACCGGCATCGGCGGCTGCTGCCGCCGGATCCTGCTTCCGGCTCGATTCCAGTCCGGCCGCCTCCTCGTAGGCGTCGACCACGACGTCCACCGCACCGGCCGCCCGAACCACGCCGTGATCCAGCCACACACCGTCGTCGCACAGCCGTCTGACCAGCCCCAGGCCGTGCGATACAACGACCAGGCTCTTGCCGCTCTGGTGAGCGTCGATGAGCACCTGCTCGCTGCGCTGCCGGAACCGGCCATCGCCGGCGCTGAGCGCCTCATCGAGAAGCAGGACATCGGCGTCGACCGAGGCCGCGACCGCGAACCCGAGGCGGGCGATCATGCCGCTCGAGTAGGTCCAGAGTGGCCGGTCGATGGCGCCGTCCAGATCAGCGAACTCGGTGATTCCCTCGAAGCGCTGGCTGACCTCGCGGTTGGTGAGGCCGAGCAGCGTGCCCTCGAGGTAGACGTTCTCGCGCCCGGACAGGTATGGATTGAAGGCCAGCCCATAGCCGAAGCGGCTGGCCACCTGGCCGCGCACGACCGCGCTGCCGCGCGTCGGCCGCGATATGCCGGCAAGGATGCGCAAAAGCGTCGTCTTGCCCGCGCCGTTGTTGCCGACGATCCCCAGCGAGCGGCCGCGCTCGAGCCGGAACGACACATCGTCGAGGGCCCATATTGCCTCCGGCGCAGGGGTGCTCGACGCGCGCATCAACGGCCGCGCCAGCAACCAGTCGCGGCGCAGCCGCGTCCGATAGCGCTTGCCCACGCCGTCGACCTCGATCACGAGATCACTCGAGTTCATGTCACGACCTGCCGCTGCACACCACGGGCGGCGCGCATCGGCTCGATGCCGCGCGCCTCGGCCAGCGTGAGGTAGTGATCGCGGATGATGGCCACGTTGCGCGCGTACGTGTAGCGCTCCATCACCATCCGCCGACCGGCCTCGGCGATGCGCCGCGCCTCTTGAGGCGCGGCGAGGTAGCGCTCGATCAGCTCGGCCGTCTGCGGACCACCCGCCGTCAGCACGAGCCCGTCGCCAAGCTCATCCTCGAGCCCCTCAGCGGCGTCGCAGATGAGGAGCGCGCCGCTCGCCAGCGTCTCGAACACGCGGTTGTTCCACATCCCCCAGGCGCGTTGGTTGTCCTCGTGAAAGCCGAGCACCAGCCCGGCCGACGAATACAGCGCCGCCTCCTCCCCCACCACCAGCGGGCCGCGCCAGTAGCGCTCCCAGTCATTGGCCTCAGGGTCCTGGACATGTACGGGCGCCCAGTAATCGTGGCTCCAGTCCGAGCCCCAGATCGCGAAGTCGAACCGTTTTGCCGGATCGAGGTAGTGATGGGTCGTGGCCGGGTTCTTGTTGCCGCGACCGCCGCTACCCAGGTACACGACATCTGATCGATAGCGCTGCTGGGGCACCCCCGGTCGCCAGTCACGGTCCACTCCGAGCGGGCACCACACCGTGGGCCGCGCGCGGGCAAGCTCAGGCAATGCGCGTCTGCTGTTGGTGAGGAAGCCATCGACCTCGATGTCAACGAACTCGCTGATCAGGTCGGGCCGATTCTGCACCCAGAGCATGGTGATGCCGTCCGTGTGCGCGGCGATGTCGTCGGCGCGCCACGGCGGGTAGGGACCGGTGCATACCGATATGACGAGATCACCCCGGAGCGCATCGAGGTGCTCGACGTCGGCCACGCCCGCGAACTCGACCCGCACCCCCGGAAAAGCACCGGGAAGTGCCCGAGCGAGCGAGCGGAGCAGGATCCGCTCGCCCCATACGCCGCGTTCGTCGAGCCCCGGGCTGACGAGCACGATGGTGCCGGCGCGGCCCGGGCGGGCTCGGCGCGCGGCCGGCCGGCGCAGCGCCGCCTCCTCGAACAGCGTCTGGTAGCGGCCCGCGCGCTCGTCCCAGGAGTGCTCGCGGACCATCCATTCGGCAACGCCGTTGACCGACTGGCGACGCCCGGCAAAGCTCGCCGCCGCGTCCGCCATCTGTTCGACATCATTGAGCGGGACGATCGCCCCGTGGCCCGTCTGCTCGACCAGCCAGCGGTTCGGAATCGGTGACTCCAGGATCGTCGGCAGCTCGGTGCGCAGGTAGTAGTAGATCTTGCTACTCTCGTTGTCCTGGACCTCGCCGTGAGCCAGCACGACTCCGGCCACGGCATGACGCTGCCAGTCCCAGACGTGCGTGTCGGGCACCGCACCCAGCTCGACGAGCGCGTCGCGGTCGAGACCGTCGCGATCGCCGATGCCCATCGTGACCAGCGTCAGGCCACGCTTCTGGAGAGCCCGGCCAAGCAGGTTCAGGCGTTGGACCCAGGTGTCATTGACCTCACGCTGGTCGTCGTCGTAGACGTTGCCGGCGAAGAGCACCCCCTTGCCGGTGAGTCCGAGGCGGCGGTACGGATTGCCCCTGGTCCGGGGCAGGACCGCGTCGACCCCCGTGGGCACGCGCAGGCGGAGCATCGTTGGACCGTGCGTCTCGGTCCAGATTCGCTCGTTCTCGTCGGTCAGGATCGTCACAGCCCGGGCGCGCCGCGCGATGTCGTGCTGGATCTCGAGCAGGCGTTCGTGCTTGTCGCCGAAAAAGTGGACGCCGGGTCGCGGACCGCTCCCGACGACCGAGCCGAGGCTGGCCAGGATGAATTCGTGGTCCGCGCCACCGTGGCGGGCGAGCTGCTCGAAGCCGAAGTGGATCGAGGTCTTGATGAGGTCGTAGCGCGACCAACGGGCGTAGCGCAGCGGCACGCGGCGCAGGCCCGGCCCAAGCTCGACGATCGGTCCGCGGCGGTATATCAGATCGACCTGGTGGCCGGCCCGCGCCAGGGCCTCGGCCATGCGCCGGAAGCGGATGCGATCCATCGACGCCACAGGGGCCGGTGTGTCGTCGAACGGGTAGAGGCACGCGATCCTGAGCATCCCGGGCTTCAAGCGGGCCACCTACAGGTAGTCCTCGAAGTCGGGCGCGCGTCGCGCGAAGACTGCGATTCCGGCAACCAGCAGGACCAGCGTCGAGAGGCCGCTGATGGCCATCACCTCGAATGGGGGGAGCGTCCCGAAGACGAGCAGCGACCGGTGCATCTCGATCATGCCGACGACCGGATTGAGCAGGTAGATGGGACGCCACTCGACAGGGACGGCCGAGAGTGGATAGAAGATCGGGCTCAGCCAGAAGAGCACGCGAGTGCCCGCCGAGAGCAGCAGCTCAACGTCGCGGTGGGCCACGTTGAGCGCCGCGGTCAGCAGTCCGGCGCCGATCACGATCGCGATCGCGAAGGCGATCGCGAGTGGCAGTAGCAGGAGCGCCGGCGTCAGGGGCACGCCCAGGACGAGCATCAATGGAAACAGGAGGAGCAGCGCCACGAGGTAGTGCGCCAGGTTGGCGCCAATCGCCGCCAGCGGCAGGTAGACCCGCGGCAACTGCGCGCGCTTGACCAGCCCGGGAGCGCGACTCACCGACGTCGCCGAGTTGAGCAGGCTCACCTGGAAGAAGGTGAACGGCAGCAGCGCGCTGAAAACGAAGATCGGGTAGTTGGGAATCCCAAGGTGGATGACGTACTCGAAGACGATCGTGAGCACGATCATCAGGACGAGCGGCGTGAGGATGAACCACAGCAGACCGAGCGCGGCAGAGCGATAGCGCGCCGTCAGCTCCGCCCGCGTCAGGTTGAACAGCAGGTCGCGCCGGGCGACCAGCTCCATGGCGCTCACCGCGTCGTCCCGTACACGGGCTCGGTGCCGATGAACAGAACGTGCAAATCAGAACCCCCTACTCGCAGGATCGACGCGGATGAGCCCGCGGCCGCGCACCGCGGACCCGATGATAGGTTCAGGCTCGCCCCGGTGATCAGTCGCTTGCCGGCTCGAGGTCGTACAGCGCGGTGCCGGTCCTGAGCATGTGCCACGCGCGGCGCAGCTGGTCGCGCTCGAAGAGAAGAACGAGGGCCGCGTAACCGGCCAGAAACACGATGGCGGAGACGATCAGGCCGGGCAGGCCGGTCAGGTACTGCAGGACGAGGGCGGAGGGCAGCGCGGCAACGAGCCCCAGGAGGTGGATTCGGCCCAGCCGTGCCCACGGCAGCTGAGCGTCGTGTCTGGCGGGGTACGCGGAGCCGATGAGCTGCATGACCGCGTAGACAACGAAGCCGATACCGCCGCCGACCAGGCCGAAGGCGATGACGAGCGGCGGGAACAACACGAACGCGACGCCGGCTGACAGGCCGGACCAGCGCAGCAGCGAGTCGCCGCGCCCGGCCGCGTAGCCAATACCGCGCAGGAAGTGCGTCGGCGGTCCGAGCAGCGACGCGAGGGCGGTCAGCTGGAAGACGGGCACGGCCGGGCCCCACGTGTCGCCGAAGAGAACCGGGATGAGCGTGGCGGCCGCGGCAATGGGCCACCACACCAGCGCCATCCCGAGCGCGGTCGATTCGACGGCGTAGACGAACACCCGGCTGGTCCGAGCGCGATCGTCCTGGAGCCTGCTGAAGGCTGGGAAGGACACGCGCGCGGCGACCTCGTCGAGACCCGCCACGAGCCGTCCCAAACGCTGGCCGAATTGAAGGTGGCCGATGGCCGTGACCCCGCCGGCAAGGCCGCCGAACAACGGGATCAGTGCCTCGCGCAGCAGGTGCGTCAGGTTCGCCAGCTGAAAGACAGCGGCAAAGCCGCGCAACCGCCGCAGCGCCGCACGATCTATCCCGAGCCCGGGCAAGCGCCCCCACGCGACATAGGTCAGGACGGTGCTGACGATGTACTGGGCGAGGATGGCGATGACGAACGCCCATGCGCCGGCCCCGTTCAGCGCGAGCGCGATGGCGACGACCAGGTACACCACCTGCTGGACGACCTCGATCGCTGCCAGTGGGCCGAAGCGCAGGACGCGCGACATCATCGCGTGCGGTACGGACTGAAGCTGCGCGATGAGAATTGCCAGCGCGGTCACACGAAGCATCCAGTCGGCGCCACCTGGGACATCGGCCACCAGCCGGTCGATGAGTGGCGCGAGCACCCAGATCAGCGCCACGAGAAGCAGCCAGACGACCTGTTGCGCGGTGAAGGCCGTGGCGATCTCGATATCGTTGGGCTGCTCTCGCTTCTGGATCAGAGCTGCTCCCAGCCCGAGATCGGCAAAGGGCACGAGGATGCCCACGAAGAACACGACCACGGCGAAGATCCCGTAGTCGGACGGCAGCAGCAGACGCGCCAGGACGATCGACCCGACGAAGGTGATCACCCGCAGCACGCCCGTGCGGATCAGCAGCTGGACGAAGGCGGTCCTGCTGCTGGGACCTATGCCCGGCACCTCGACAGGCACGTCGCCGAGGCCGCTGGCTGTCACGCGCCGGATGATAGGCGGGGCGGCTGCTAGCCTCGGACGATGCCGGCGATCGCGCTCGATGCGACCCCGCTGACTCCCTATCCGAGCGCGTACGGCGGCCACGCCGTGCGCGGCATCGGGCGCTACCTGACGGCCGTGATGCGCTCACTGGCGACCCTGGCACCTGAGTGGACCGCCGAGTCGCTTGTCGCGATTCGAACCGCGGACGTGGCTCTGCCGTGGTGGAGCGGCGGCGAGATCGTCACCCATCGAGCGCGCGTCCGCCCCCAGGACGTCGGCTGGCTCAGTGCGCCGCTGCTCGACCGGCTCGCGATCGGCCCGCGCCACCTGGCCGGCTGGACCACGACCGACCCGACAACGCCGCTGCCTCCGCCGGTCAAAGGCCGCTCCGCTGTCATCGGCTACGACCTCATTCCTCTCGCGCTACCCGCGGTCATGGCTGCGCTGCGTCCTCACCGTCGGCTCGTGTACCGGTTGTACCTGCGCCGGCTCCAGCGCGCCGACCTGGTCATTGCCATTTCCCACACCGTCGCCACAGAACTGACGCGACGCCTGGGCATCGCGCCCGGTCGGATCTGTGTCGTCTACCCCGGCCTCGTCGCAGAGAGCTCCGTGCGCGCGCCGGTGCCGAACCCTGTCGCACAAGAGGTCAAGCAGCGCGACCTGCTGTTCGTGGGCGTACCTGCTCCCCACAAGAATCCGAGTGCGGCTGTCGAATTGCTCATCGAGCTGCACCGGCGCGGACACGACGTGCGCCTGCGCTTCGCGGGCACGCAATTTCCGCAGGCACGCCGCGAGCTGGCCGGGACGGCCGCGCGTGCTGGCGTCACCGAATTCGTGGAGTACCTCGACCACATCGACGACGAGCGCCTGGCCGAGCTCTACAGAACGAGCGTCCTCGTGGCACCGGCCACGATCGAGGGGCTCGGCCTGGGGCCGATCGAGGCCCTTCTGGCAGGTGGCGCTGCTGTTTGCGGGCCGGCGCCGGTCTTCCGCGAAACCCTCGGCGACGCCGTGGCCTACGCCGACCCGGCGGATCGGCGAAGCATGGCCGACGCATACGAGCACGCTGTCGAGAACCGCATCAACGCCGCGGAGCAAGCCGCGCTGGCCGAACGCTTCGGTCAGGCAGCCTGCGCCAGCGCGGCCGTCACGGCTTTCGATCGGCTGCGATCATCGCGCCGGTCATGACCGGAACCAATTCCTCGCCTCCCGCGCGCCCCGACAGACGTTGGCAGCTCCTGGTCGCCGTCGTGGCCGTGGGCGCCGGTCTCGCGCTCTGGACCCTGGCTGGCTTCAGCCCCTACTTCCTGCCCGTCATCTGTTTCGCGCTGGCAGGCGCGGCCGCTGTCGCGCTGCTCATCCCCGCCCGTCCCGCGGCCGCCGTCGGGGTGGTCTTTCTGCTCGCAGTGTTCGAAAGCGTGGCCATCGAGACCGTCTTCGGATCCCTGCGCATCGAGCAGCCCGCGATAGGCGCATTGCTCGTGGCGACGCTCTGGCACCGGCACAGGCTCGACCTGCCCGCGCTGCGACAGATCTGGCCGCTGCTCCTGGCCGCAGCCGTGTATCTCGGCTCGCTCACGCTTTCATCGGCCTTCGTCGCCGATGTCCCGGCGCTCAGCCTGCGCCTCGTCGCCTGGAGTGCGCTCTCGATGCTCGGCGGTCTGCTGGCCGCGTTGCTGCTGTACGGACGCGTGAGGCAGGTGCTGCCCTGGCTCGCCGGCAGCGGCGCACTCGTGGCGGTGCTCGGCCTCGTCGCGGCGCTCGTATACACGGCGTTCGGCAGTGAGGGATCCGCACTGCTGCTCACGAGGCCCTACCCGCGGGTTTTCCTCCCGGCGCATGAGCCGAATCTCTATGCCAGCCTGCTCGCCATCGTGGCGCCGATCGCGCTCGAGGTATTTCGCGACAGGCCGAGCCGCCGCAACGGGCTGGTCGCGGCCCTGGTCCTGCTGGGCATCGGGCTCGCGATCACGCGGGCAGCGTATGTCGGCCTGGCCGTCGGCCTCATCGTCTTCTTCCTGCTCCACCTGCGTCTGAATGGTTGGACACTCGCCCTGCGCCGCGTGGTCGCGCTGACTGCAGTGGCGGGGATCATCGGACTCGGTCTGCCTGCGCTGATCCTCAACCCGCAATTTGCCGGCCTCCTCAGTCCGCCCGATACGGCGGTGGTCAATCCGACCAGCCCCCCGGCTCCGGGCAGCACGGCGGATCCTGCCGCCACGCCGGCGCCCGTCGCCACGGCCACGCCTGAACCGGAGGATCCGGAGCTGGTCGATCTCGACACCTTCGACTACCGCATCGCCCGGGTCGAAATCGGACTGCACGAGTGGAAGGAGAGCCCGATCATCGGCCGCGGCGCCTACTCGTTCGGCCAGCGCCACTTCGACCGCAAGGGTTATGAGGACGTCATCGCCGTGCTGCCGGTGCTCGTCCTGCACGACTCGGGCATTGTCGGTTTCGTGGCCCTCGGGGCATTCCTGGCCGTGCTCGCGCTCATGCTCTTGCGCGTCAGCAGCGACCGGTTGCGGGCGCCGCCGGCGATTGCGCTGGGCACGGCCGTGCTGGCGATGCTCATCGGCTACCTGGCTACCACCGCGCTCCACTTCGCCGTGACCTGGATCGTCATCGGCGCGGCGGTAGCCGCGGCGTGGCCCGAGCCGGCGTCCGACCAGCCGGAGCGGCCCGCGTGAGCCAGACTGGCGGCACGCATCGCGGCCCGCTGTGGCAGGCAACGGCGAAGGCGACGAGCCGTTCGCGTGGCGACAGATTCGAGCTTTTTATGCGCGAGATGAAGCCAGCCGACACGGACCGCGTGCTCGATATCGGAGTTACCAACGCCACGACAAGGTCGAGCAACTTCCTCGAGGCCGGCTATCCCTGGCCGCACAACATCGTCGCCGTCGCGCCTACCCCGGTCCCGGATTTCAGGCGGACCTTCCCGGGGGTAGCGCTGGAAGTCGCCGACGGGCGCGACCTGCCATTCGCCGATGGCTCGTTTGACATCGGCTTCTCCAACGCGGTCATCGAGCACGTCGGCTCGCGCGAGGACCAGCGTCGCTTCGTGGCCGAGATCACGCGCACCTGCCGCCGCGCGTTCATCTGCACGCCAAACTCGCGCTTTCCGGTGGATCCGCACACGCTGCTGCCATTCGTGCACTGGCTGCCCCGGCCGAGCCGCCACGCGTTGCTGAAGGTCACCGGCAACAGGCACTGGGCATCCGAGGAAACGCTCAATCCGCTCTCTGCGCGGAGCTTCCTCGCGCTGTTTCCGGCCGGCGTTTCTGTCCGACTGGTGCGTCAGCGGATGGCCGGCATGACCAGCGTCCTCATCGCCATCACCGGCCCGGCACCGCGCTGAGATGCGCCTGGCGATCGCCGACAGGGAGGGCCAGCACCCGCTCCACGCAGAGCTCAGCGACGCGGTGGCCGGGGCAGCCGTGGAGCTCGGCATCGCCGCCGAGCGCATCGCCGATCCGGCGCGCGAGCATGAGTTCGACGTCCTGCTGTTGATGGGCTACCCGCACTTCTACCCGGCGTTCGCTGGTGCGCCGCGCGCAGCGCGGCGCATCTCCTGGTTCGGCGAGAACCTGCCCACCGGGCCCGCATCGGCCGGTCAACGGATCTATCGGGCGCTGCCCAGCGCTCGCCTGCTGGATGTCGCACACGACTCGATCGGCCGACTGGCCGGGCAATCGGTCCGCCGGCGACTGTTGGCGATGCGCGAGCAGGCGGCGATGGAGCGCGAGCTCGGCGCCAATCTCGAGGAGATGAAGCACGCCCGGCAGTGGATCGACGAGCTCGTCGTTGTGTCGGGCAACAGGGCCATCGGAGCGCAGCAGAGCGGCTGGCACGAGGTTCGGATCGTGCCCTTTGGATATCACGAGAGCTTCGCTGGTCCGCTGGTACCGGCTGACTCACCGGGTCGCGACATCGACGTGCTCTTCCTGGGGCGGGACCTGGACGCGCGCGTACGCCGCGCGCGTGGGCTGGCCGAGTTTCGTACGCGCCTCGCAGATCGCGCCCAGATGGTCGTCGTCGACGGTGGCCTCTACGGCGCGGAACGGCATGCGCTGATCGCACGAACCAGGATCGTCCTGGACATCCACCGCATACCGTCCAACTCGACTGGTATGCGCTACTTGCTGGCCACGGCCGGAGGAGCGGCACTCGTCAACGAGGAGACGCTCGATGACTGGCTGCCGGAGCTCGACCGGCACGTCGTCGAGGTCCCGGCGGAACGCCTTGCAGACGAGGTCATGGCGCTGCTCAACGACGAGCCACGCCGGCGCCGCCTGGTCGACACCGGCCAGCAGCTGTTGCGCGACGAGCTGAGCATGCGCAACTGCCTGCAGCGGGTGCTGAACGTGGGCGCCGATAACATTCCGACCAGCGCATGACCGAGACAGTAGCCCCAACGACCGCGGCCTCGACGACGGTTCGTCTGAACGTTCCGCTCGCGCCAGACATCAATGCCTTTCTGGCCGACGCTCGCAAGATAGTCGAGTCGGGCTGGCTGGCTGGTGGCGAGCACGTCGCGGCCCTGGAACGGGAGCTGGCGCCGTGGACCGGGCGAGATCACAACGTGGCAGTCACCACCGCCACCAGCGGGCTGATCGCGGCGCTGACGACGCTGGGTGAGGCCGGGGCTGAGGTCATCGTGCCCGGCTACACCTTCCTTGCCACGTGGCAGACCGTGCTCTGGGCGCGCATGGTGCCGGTCATTGCCGACGTCGACGAGCGCGGCATGATGCATCCCGATGCGGCTGCCTCCGCCGTGACCTCGCGGACTCGCGTGATCCTGCCCGTCCACCTCGCGGGCAACCCCGCGCCGGCAGATGCGCTCATTCAGGTCGCACGCAGCGCCGGCGCCGTCCTCGTGTTTGACGCCGCGCACTCGCTCGGTGCGCGCCACGCCGATCGGCCGGTCGGCGCCGACGGTGACGCGGAGGTCTTCAGCATCAGCGCCACCAAGCCGCTCGGCGCCGGCGAGGGCGGCATCATCGCTGCCCGCGACGCAGACCTCGAGTCACGGCTGCGCTCCTTTGCGTTCTACGGCGGCCGGCCGGGCAACGTCGATACCTACGGCCCCGGGCTCAACCTGCGCGTGCCCGAGCTCACCGCGGCACTGGCCCGGCGCTGCCTGGAGCAGTTCGGCGCTCAGCTCGAGCGCCGCGACGAGATCCACCGTCGTTATGTCGCCGGCCTTGGTGACCTGCCCATGCGGCTTTCGGGACCGCTCCCTCAAGAGCGCTCGGCGCACAAGGAGCAGCTCGTGTGGCTCGACGATCCGGACGACCGCGCTCCCCTGGTCCAGGCCCTGGCCGACGCGGCCATCGAGACGCGGCTATATCACTCCATCGCCATCCCGGACCTCACCGCTTTCGAGGGCCGGGTCGCGTCGGTCGATCGGTCACGCTGGCTCGCGGCACGGACCTTTGCCATCCCCATGCACGCGCGGTTGGATGACGACGAAATCGACCGCGTCATCGACGCCCTGCGCGGCTACTTCAACGCCGGACACTGATGCGCGTCCTGATAGCGGGTACCTCGAACTTTGCCCAAGAGGTCGTCGAGGCATGTGTCGCGGCGGGTCACGAGGTCGTGGCGTTGATCGAGGGCTGGGACAGGGCGCGAGTCGATGAATCAGCAGAATCCCATGATCATCTGGGAGGAGGAGCAGGCCTCGGTCGAGCCCGGGGCGCGCCTCGTGAATGGCGTTGGCAGGGTCGCCAGAAAGGACTTCATCGAGCGCCTGGAGCGGGAGGGGCGCCAACTTCTGGGTGTCCGCCATCCCTCGGCCATTGTGTCGCCGTCGGCCGTGATCGAGGAGGGTTGCGTGCTCCTGGCTGGCGTGGTCGTCGGCGCCAGGGCGCGCATCGGGCGCGGCACGGTGCTGAACCGGGCTTCCTCGATCGGACACCACACCGTGATCGGCCCATGGTCTTTCGTGGGCCCCGGTGCGGCCGTTGCCGGCGAGATCACCATGGGTGAGCAGGTTTACATCGCCGTTGGCGCCACGGTCCGCGACCGCATCTCGATCGGTGACCGGGCGGTGGTCGGCGCCGGGGCAGCCGCGGTGCGGGACATCCCCGCGGACACGACCGTGGTCGGCGTTCCGGCGCGGCCGCTCGAGAGGAAGACGCAATAGACGAACTGATCATCAACCTCGCGCCCACGGGCATGGTCCCGACGCGCGCGGACACGCCCCACTTACCGATCACACCCGAGGAGGTGGCCGCGGATGTGCGCCGCTGCGCGGACCTGGGTGCAGCGATCGTGCACGTTCACCCGCGCGACGCGGGCGGGTCGCCGACACAGGACCCGATGCGCGCGCTCGAGTTCTTCGGTGCGATTCGCGACGCGGTGCCCGAGATCGTGGTGTGTGCCACCACCAGCGGCCGCCGCGTGCCGGATCTGGAGCCGCGCGCGGCCGTGCTCGACATCGTCGACGAGCGGGCGCGGCCCGAGATGGCGAGCCTGACCCTGGGCTCGCTCAACTTTCCCAAGCAGGCGTCGGTCAACGCGCCGGACACGATCAAGGGCCTCGCCGCGCGCATGGCCGAGCGCGGCATCGTGCCCGAGTGGGAGATCTTCGACACGGGCATGATCGACTTCGCCCACTACCTGCGCGAGCACGGTCTGCTGGGCGGCCCGGTCTACGCCAACATCCTGCTCGGCTCGCTGGGCACGCTTTCAGCGACGCCGCTCAACCTGGCGCTGTGCGTCGAGCGCCTCCCTGCCGCTGCGACATGGGCCGCCACTGGCGTCGGCCGCTACCAGTTCGCGGTCAATAAGTGGGCCATCGCCATGGGCGGACACGTCCGCGTCGGGCTCGAGGACAACATCTGGTGGGATGACGGGCGAACGGAGCTGGCTACCAATCCACGCCTGGTCGAGCGATTGGTCGCCATAGCGCGTGCCAGCGGCCGCGAACCCGCCACACCGCGACAGGTCCGGGAGCTACTGGGCATCCCGGTGCGGAGCTCACCGATCGCCGCTTAGAACGGCCTCCAGCGCGCGTGACGCTCGCTCCCAGGTGTGAGAGCGCATGTCGTTGACCCCAGACCAGGCGAGCCGGTAACGCAGCTCGTCGTCCTCGACCAGCCTCAGGACGGCGGCGGCCAGGCTCTCGCTGTGGCGCACGGGCACCAGCAGCGCGTTGCGCTCGTGAACGGCGAACTCAGAGAGCCCATCGTTCGCGGCGCCGACCACGGCGCTGCCACACGCCATCGCCTCTGCCGGCACCAGCGGCCAGGCCTCGAGCCAGCTCGGGTGAACGTGGATGGCACATTCGTTGTGAACAACGGGCAGGTTGGGTTGCAGGCGGAACTCGGCCCACTCGGGCAGCGGTGCCGGCGGGCGCTCCGCGCCGAACACGATCGCGTGCAGGGCGGGTCGCGAACGACGGGCGATGGCCAGCGCGGCGAGGCCGATGTCGAAACCCTTCCAGGGCGCCGCGTGGTAGAGCAGCGAAACGAGGTCGGACGAGCGATCCTCCGGCGGCTGCAGCACCGTGTACTCGGCGTCGACGGCCGCCGGGATACGCACGACGTCGGTGTTGGGCCCGCACACCTCCCGAACCTTGTCCTCCAGCCATCGGGCGATGACGATCTTGCGCAGCGGCAGCCGCCAATGCGCGTCGACCTCGCCCGGCGCGCCCTCCACGCCGGCCATGTAGCCCTGCACCAGGTACTGCTTGCGACCGGCGCTCAGCGGTGCGTCATTGACCAGCCCGGTCACCACCCATCCGACGGCGACGGTGGCATCGGCTGCAGGCAGGGCATCGGGCCGGCCCTGGACGACGCTGCCGGTTCGGATTCGACGGTCGAGTTCGAACCAGCCGCCCTTGCCGCGCCGCCAGAGCGCCACTCGGAGGTCGCGCGTCAGCCTGGCGGCGCGTGTCGACCCCGGCCCGGCTGCAGGCACCATGCGCAGCAGGGTTACCTGGTGCCCGCGCCGCGCTAACTCGTTGGCGTGACGGTAGGCGACCTTCATGCCGCCCACCGGGACCGGTACGAAGTCGGGAAGGACGAACGTGAGGCGCATGTGTCGCTCTAGCCTCGGCGCGACGCGACCTGGCGGTAGATCTCGACCAGTTGGGCGGCACACGCCTCCCAGCTGAACTGGCTCGCGTGGTCCGTCGCGCGGCGGCGCAGCGTGTCGCGCAGGCCGGTGTCCTCGAGTGCCCGGCGGATGCCGTCGGCGATGGAGTTGACGCGCGCTGGGTCTACGAGCACCGCGGCCTCACCGGCAGCGTCTGCGACGGCCGTAGTCGAGCTGGCGACGACCACCGCCGCGCACGCCATGGCCTCTAGCACGGGCAGCGCGAAGCCCTCATAAAGCGACACGATGGCGACGACGTCCGCGGCCGAATACAGGCCACGCAGGACGTCGTCGCCGACGTAGCCCAGCGTGTGGACCCAGGGTTCAGTCTCGGCGCCGCCGATCGAGTCGACCGGTCCGGCCAGCACAAGGCCCAGGTCGGGAGCACCCGCCACCCTGACGGCACGGACCGCCTCGACGAGCCGCGGCAAGTTCTTGCGCGGCGCCCCGGTGCCTACTGCCAGGACGAATCGCTCGGGCAGACCCAGTGCCGCCACGCCCGGCGCTGACTGAGCGTCGTCCAGCGGCCGCCAGGATGGGGACACCCCGTACACGACACGGTGAACGCGCGACGCCGGCAGCCCGTACAGGTCGATCAATCGCTCGCGCGTGAAATGCGAGCCCGTGACCACCGCCGCCGACTGCGCCACCGCGCGGCGCACGCCGAGCTTGAGCCGCCAGCGGGTGCTCCACGGATACATCTCGGGCATGTCCTCGAAGGACAGGTCGTGGACGACCGTGACGAGGGGCGTGCGCAGGACAGGTGGCGCCAGGTAGGCCACCTGGAGAACGTCCAGACCGTCGCGCCGTCCTCGGATGGGCAGCTCGAACGGGATGCGCAGCTGTGGCCGGCGCGCGTGGAGCTCGCCCAGCGTGGGTGGCTTCGTCGCACCGATTGGCCAGCCCACGCCGTCATCGACATAGGCCAGCACTTCGATATCGCCGCGTGCCACGAGGGCGTTGGTCAGCTCGACCGTGAAGCGCTCGTTGCCGGTCTGTCGCCGGCCAACGGTGTGAGCATCGATGCCGACGCGCATCAGCAATCCGTCAGTGGCGGAGCCGCTGATCTTCCACGCGTTAGCATCTGGCCCGATGTTACGGTCCGCGCCGGTGACCGCCTGATGCGGCTGGCCATCCTTGGAACGCGCGGCGTGCCCGCCAACTACGGCGGCTTCGAGACCTTCGCGGAGGAGCTGGGCGCGAGGCTCGCCGAGCGCGGCCACGACGTCACCGTCTACGGGCGCAGCAACTGGGTGCCGCGCGGCACGACAACGCACCGTGGCGTCCATGTCGTGCGCCTGCCCGCGCCGCGCACGAAGTACCTCGAGACCGTAGTTCACACCATCTACAGCGCGATCCACGCCGCGCGGCGCGACTGGTCCGCCGTGTACGTGTGCAACCTGGCCAACGCGCCTGCCGCACTTGCGCTGCGTGTGCTGGGCCACACCGTGATCCTCAATGTCGACGGGCTCGAATGGCAGCGCTCCAAGTGGGGCTCCCTGGGCAAGCTCTACTACCGCTCATGCGCCTGGCTCGTCGCCCGATCGGGGATCGAGCTCGTGACCGACGCCCACGTCATCCAGCGCTTCTACCGCGAGCGCTATCGCCGCTCGACGCACTACTTCGCCTACGGCACGGACCTCGACCCGGCCGCCGACGACGGCACGCTGGCGCGCCTGGGCCTCGAGCCGGGGCGCTACGTGCTGTACGTCAGCCGCCTGGAGCCGGAGAACAACGCGCAGCTCGTGGTCGAGGCGTATGCCGCCGTGCGCACGGACCTGAAGCTGGCCGTCGTTGGCGCCGCGCCGTATGCGAACGACTACATCCGCGGCCTCGAGGAGGCTGCAGCGCGCGACCCGAGGGTGTCTCTCCTGGGCGCCCACTACGGCGAGCCGTATCGAATCCTGCGCTCACACGCCGCGGCATACGTGCAGGCAACCGAGGTCGGGGGCACCCATCCCGCGCTGGTCGAGGCGATGGGCTACGGCAACGCCATCGCGGCCAACGACGTGCCCGAGCATCGCGAGGTGTTGGGTGAGGCTGGCATCTACTACCGCGGTGCCGGTGAGTTAACGGTGGCACTGCAGCGGCTGCTCGAGGACCAGGCGCTCAACGCCGAGCTGCGCGGACGCGCCTCCGGACGAGCACGCGAGCTGTACAGCTGGGACCGAATTGCGGACGAGTACGAGCGCTGGCTGGCCGAGCTCACGTGACGACACCGATCCTGATCGGTTTCGACGTCGAGCCTGACGGCTTGGATATCCCGCGCGAGCGACGGCCCTGGACGGGGTTCGAACGCGCGCTCGAGATCGTTCGGCCGATGCGTGATCGGCTGGCGACCATCACCGGAGGCCCGGTCAACTTTGGCTGGTACCTGCGCATGGACCCGCAGATCGGCGACGTCTATGGCGCCACCGACTGGGTCGCGCAGAAGTACGGTGCCGCGCTCTCCGAGCTGCGGGCAGGCGGTGACGAGCTGGGGCTTCATCCTCACGCCCTGCGCTGGGACACCGGCAACGACCGTTGGCTGACCGACACGGCCGACGAGGCGTGGGTCGAGGAGTGCATCCGCGTTTCGTTCGAGGCCTATCAACGCAGCTTTGGTGCTGCCTGCCGCTCGCACCGCTTCGGCGATCGCTTCATCAGCGACTCGATGGTGCGCGTGCTGCGCGACCTTGGCGTGGGAGTCGACATGACGCTCGAGCCGGGACGTGGGGCGGATCGACATGCCGGCCTCAGCGCTCCGATTCCCGACCAGACGTCCATCCCGCGCGTTCCCTATCACCCCGAACCTGAGGACTTCGCCCGACCACTGACGGAGGCGCCCGCGAGCGACCTGTGGATGTTCCCACTGGCCTCGGCCGACCCCGATCGAGCGCTGCCCCCGTGGCGCCGTGTCGCCCGCCGCGTGCGCCACGCAGGCAAGCCACTCAATCGTCCGCTGCTCCTCTGGGCACCGTGGCCGTCCGAGGTGCTGTGGGACATCGTCGCCCGGGACGTCGAGGCCGGGCAGCTGACCGTCCTGCCGTTCATGATCCGCGTCGACACGCTGCTACGGCCGGACTGGGCCGCGCAGTTCGAGGCCCACATGGGGGCTCTCGCGCATCACCCGCTCAAAGACCGGCTGAGCTTCACGACACCGTCCGCGGTCATCGCAGGTTGGTGACGGCCGGGGAGTACCACGACTTCGAGAGTGTCGAGGCGTGCGACCTGTGTAGCGGCACTGGGACCAGGGTCGTGGATGCCGTGGCGAATGTCGTCGAGTGCCGAAAGTGCGGCCATCGCTACGTGACCCCACGGCCGACCCAGGCCGCCATCGGCGCCGCCTACTCGACCGGTGCGGCGTACGCCTCATGGATTGCCGAGGCCAAGGGTCGCGAGGCGCTGTGGGACCGCCGCTGGCGACAAGTGAAGTCACTCGTGCCGGCGGCAGCGGCGGCGCCGGGCCGGCTGCTCGACGTCGGCGCCGGCCTCGGCGCCTTTGCCGCGGTGGCGGCGCGTGACGGCTGGTCGGTCGAGGCGACGGAGGTCTCGAGCACGGCCGTGGCCTACGCCCGGCAGCATTATTCGCTCGACGTGCGGCTGGGCCAGCTCGAGGAGATCGAGCTCGTCCCCGGCTACGACGTGATCACGCTGTGGCACGTCATCGAGCACGTGCCGTCGCCAGTGGCGACGCTGCGGCGCTGCCGCGAGCTGATTGCGGACGACGGCTTGCTGGTGCTCGCGCTGCCCAACGATGATCGGGCCGCGCATGCCCTATCCGCTCCGGGAAACCTCCTGCGCAGGTTGTTGCGGCGCCCGATTCCCGAGCGCTACGAGATTCTTCGCCCCGGCGGCGAGTCACACATCAGCCACTTCACGCCGGTAACGATCCGCAAAGCCCTCGCCGCTGCCGGGTTCCGGGTCGTCAGCGAGGGCGTCGACGATGCGCAGCCCGCTCGTTCCCGAAGAAGCCGATTGCTGTTCAGCGTGCGGGTGCTATTGACGCGGCTCAGCCCCTGGAACTTTGGCCGCGAGATGCTGCTGGTCGCTGGCCCGACTCCCGCCGCGACCCGGGACGAACGAACGTCGGCGCCTATCAGCGCCTGATCGTTGAGCTCGTGGAAGGCAGGGCCGCCAGCCAGGCCTGAATCAGCGCCGCTATCCGCTGCCCTGCCCTGCCGTCCCACAGCGGCGGCCGATCTACGGGGAAGCGCATCTCGCCGCGCAGCAGCTCGTCAACGGCCGCGGCCACCCCCGTGACGGCAACCAACCGGTTCGTGCCGTGGCTGATCGTGATCGGCCGTTCCGTGCTGGAGCGAAGCGTCAGGCACGGCACGTCGAGCATCGTCGTCTCCTCCTGGACGCCGCCCGAGTCGGTCACGACGAGCGCGGCGCCATTGGTCAGCGACAGGAAGTCGACGTAGCCAAGCGGCGGCAGGACGGTCAGGCCGCTGACGCGATCCAGCCCGGCGTCCATGAGCGTCGCGCGGCCGCGCGGGTGAAGCGGCAACAGCACCGGAAGCTGCGCGGCGACGATCGTGAGCGCCTCGATGACCCGCGCGGCATCGGCCGCGGCGTCGACATTGGACTGGCGGTGGATCGTGGCCACTGCGTACCGGCCACTCACGCCGAAGCGCGTCCGCGCAAGGTCGCCATCGAGCCGGTCTCTCACCGCGAGGAGCGTGTCGATCATCGCGTTGCCCACCATGTGAACGGCTGCAGCGTCAGCACGCTCGGAAAGCAGGTTTTCGACCGCGTCGCTGCTCGGGGCGAACAGCAGGTCGGAACAGAGGTCGACAACCCGCCGGTTGAACTCCTCGGGCATTGAGGGGTCGAAGGAACGCAGTCCGGCCTCCACGTGGGCGACCGGGATGGCGCGAGTACGCGCAGCCAGGGCGGCGGCGAGTGTTGAGTCCACGTCGCCATACACGACGACGAGCGCCGGCGCGAGGTCGCGCAGGACCAGGTCCAGCTCGCCGATCAACAGGCCGAGTCGGCCCTCACCCGCGGAGCCGGCGGCCAGCAGCAGATCGGGCGAGTCCAGCCCAAGGTCGGCAAAGAAGACATCCGACAGCTCGGCATCATGGTGCTGGCCGGTGTGGATCAGCCGCTGCGTGACACCCAGGTTCGCGAGCGCCCGCCAGACCGGCGCGGCCTTTACGAAGTTGGGTCGCGCGCCGACGACGTGCGCCACATCGCATTTCAGACCCGCGGCCTCGCCTACCATCGCGGCTTGCACGGTACACGGACCCTGGCGCTGCTCGTAGCGGGTGTAGTCGCCATGTCGGGCTGCGGCATCCAGATCTTCGCCACACCGGTGCCCACGCCGCGGCCGCCCATCGAGGTCGAGACAGGTGTGCTGTTCGAGGACTGGCCGTCCGCCGCGGCCGGACCGGTAGCGGGGGCGGATCCGAAAGGCCTTCCGCCGGGCTTCCACGAGGAGTTCGTCTTTCGTGCCCTGAACCAGCCCATGGCGCTGCGCTTCCTGCCCGACGGCCGGGTGATCGTTGCCGAACAGGCCGGAGTGCTGAAGCTCTATCCCGACGCCCAGACCGACGCGCCGGTGGTTCTGCTCGACCACCGCGCCGAGGTCTTCATGCGCGAGGGGTCTCATCACGGGCTGCTTGGACTGGCCGTCGACCCCGACTTCGGGCAGGAGCCGTACGTCTACGTGCTCTACGCGCGCGCCGCCCCGATCGGCGCCCCGGCGGCCGTGTACGGCGGCCCTGGTGAGGACATCGACGAGTGCCCAGGCGGCGCCGCTGATTGCGTCGCGGGGGCACGCCTCTCGCGGTTCAGGTTCGAGACGGCGACGTCCCTCGGCGCCGAGCAGGTGCTCGTGGAAGACTGGTGCAGCTCGGCGGTCACGCACTCGATCGGCTCGATCGTGTTCGGGCCGGATGGGGCGCTGCTGGCCAGCGGCGGCGAGGCTGGCCATGTGACCGTCGATTGGGGCCACGTCAGCGAGCCGCCCAACCTGTGTGGCGACCCGCCGGTGCCCGCGAACCAGGAGCCGTCGCTGCCCGATGCCGAAGGTGGGTCGCTGCGCAGCCAGGACCTGCGCACGCGCGATGATCCAACGGGGCTGGACGGCACGATCATCCGCGTCAACCGGGAGACCGGAGAGGCGCTGCCGGACAACCCGCTCGCTTCCGACCCCGAAGAGAATGCGCGGCGCATCGTCGCCTACGGGCTACGCAACCCATTCCGCTTCGTGATCCGGCCGGGCACCAGCGAGATCTGGATCGCCGACGTGGGCTGGGAGGAATTCGAGGAGATCAACCGCATAGTCGACCCTCTCGCCGGCCCACCGCCCAATTTCGGCTGGCCGTGCTACGAGGGTCCGAATCGCGAACCCCACTGGGAGCCGCGTGGCGCGACGATCTGTCAGGACCTCTATGACTCACCGCCCGCTGACCTCGCGTTCCCAACTCTGAGCTTCGCTCGTGGACCGCTCGACGAGATACCGTGCGTGGGCGGCGGCGCGGCCATGTCCGGCCTGGCCTTCTATGACGGCGACATGTTCCCGGACGAGTACGACGGTGCGCTATTCCTTGCCGACCAGCAGCTGCGCTGCATGTGGACCATGACCGCCGATGCCAACGGCCTGCCCGATCCGGCCACGATTCGCCAGTTCCGCGTCAAGGTCCAGCCCATCGACATCCAGATCGGGCCGGACGGTGCGCTGTACTACGTCGACCGGGACCAGTCGGCGCACCGCATCTACTACGAGCCTCTGTAGAGCACGAACGCCTTTTTCTCGGACGGAATGCTCTGGGGCACGAAGTCCGGATACTCCCGTGCCCAGAGCTCGACCATGCGCTGCTCGTCTCTCCTCACGCCGTCGTCCACGAACACGGCCGCGCTCGGGCTCAGCCGGTCGACGAATAACGGCAGCGCCGGGTACCTGGCCAGGTCCCATGTCGCCGCCGGAGGCCCGTCCACGAAGAGCACGTCGATGTCCGTCGGCATGAGCTCCATGGGCACGCCGTACCAGCGCCAGGGCCGGCCCTCGACGGTCAGATCGGTCAATGGCGCATCGACGACGGTGGCGATTCCGGCGAGGCCGTGGGCGTCGAGCTCAGCCCTGGTTCGCTGAGCGTGCTCGGGCTCGTGCTCGAGCGAGCAGAGGCGCCCACCACCGGCCCTGCGCAGGGACGCGGCGATCACGACCGAGGACGTGCCGCTGCCCAGCTCGACGACCGTGCGCGACCCGCGGTCGATGATGTGCTGCGCCATTTTCAGCAGCAGGTCGGGTGACGCCGCCCACCCGCGCGTAGGGGGCAGTGCCCTGTCCAGCGCCAGCAGGTCGCGCAACCAGAGCAGCGCCTCGAGCTGGCCGAAGATCTGGTCGGTCTCCCAGCGGGCGTGCTTCTTGACTTCCGCGACCGCGGCGTCCATCGCTTGAAGGATGCGCTGTTCAGAGGCTCCTGCGGGCTCGTCTGCCATGTCGGAAATCTACAGCCGACCTCGCGCCAGGCGCCACGCGAACCTCAGGTATGCCCCCAGGCGCGGCAGCCGGCTGGGGTCATCGACGAAGCGAAAGACCCATTCCAGGCCATGGCGTTGCATCCAGCGCGGCGCGCGGCGGCGTTGGCCGACGAAGACATCGAAGCTTCCACCTACGCCCATGTAGATCGCGGGGTGCATGCGTATCAGCCGGTCCATCAGTAGTTCCTGGCGCGGTGAGCCCATGCCAACGAGAACGACGTCCGGCCGGGCCGCGACGATGTGCGCTACCAGCTCTGCTGCATCATTCGCCTGATCTGCCTGGTCATATCCATCGCGATAGCCGCAGATCTCAAGGGCCGGCAGGTCGCGCCTCAGCCTGGCCACGACGCGCTCGATCACCGGCTGCGTGCCGCCCACAAGAAAGGCCCGAGTCCCTGCCGGGCGAGACGTGAGCAGCGGCAGCCACAGGTCGGCACCGGCAATGCGCACGCTGTGGATGCCCTTGCGGCGCAGTGCGACGACCACGCCCATGCCGTCCGCGTAGCCGAGGTTGTCGTTCACGATCCGGCGCACGCGCCTGTCGGCCGTACCGACCTTCTCGGCGTTGAGCGCGACGAGGATCACCGGTTCGTTCAGCGCGGCCAGCAGGTCTGCGGCGGTCGCGAACGCAAACACCCGGAACCCGCCAACACTGGCGGAGTCCGCCGGGGAAGCTGTGTCCGATCTAGACGGGGACGACATCCCGAAGCAAGGGCGCGGCGGCATCACGCTCGGACAGGATCGGCGCATTGCCCGGCCAGGCGACTGCTGCGAGGGGGTCGTTCCAGGCAAAGCCGTGCTCGTCCGTGCCGTCGTACTCGTTGGTCACCAGGTAGAGCAGGCTGACTTCGTCCAGTGCCCAGAAGCCATGCGCCACGCCGGGTGGGATGAGCAAACCCTGGCCCTCGCCCAGCTCCTCGACGAGAGTCGGCGGCGACGCGGTGGACCCGGCGATCCGCTCACGCAGGTCCACTAAGGCGACCTGGGCGTGGCCCGCCAGGAAGACCCACAGGTCCCACTGCCGTTCGTGGAAGTGCAGACCGCGCATCACGCCCGCGCTCGAGCGCGAGATGTTGGCCTGCACGAACTCGAGCCCAAGCCCTTCCGTCCACGAGTTGCGCCAAAGCTCGCCGAACGACCCCCGCTCATCGGCCCGGAGATCAACCTGGGTCCGAACCACGCCACGAAGCGATGTCGGCGTCACGTGCTCATCGTAGGGCCGAGCCTTGCGTGGCGAAGCGACGTACTTCCCGTTGCTGCCACCCATCGTGGTTGCTGACCAGCCGTCACCCCGTGAATCTCGGACTGATCGAGCGAGGGGGAAGACCGCTGCCAAAGGCTTTTCACTCGCGCAAGCGCTGAGCGATAGGCTGCTCATCGTAGGGACTCGGTCTACAGCGAGGCACGAGACTGGACGCTCCGACGATCATTCGGCCGCCGACAGGGTGGCCCGGCCTTGGGCTTCGCGAACTCTGGCGCTATCGATCGATTTGCGTCGTGCTTGCCCAGCGGTCGCTCAAGGCCCGCTACCGGCAGGCGTTTCTCGGCGCTGCTTGGACGTTGCTCCAGCCAATTCTCCTGATGATCGTCTTCACTGTCTTCTTTGGCCTATTTGCACGCGTTCCCACTCAGGGCATCCCATATCCAGTCTTCTATTTTCTGGGCCTGCTCCCGTGGCTGATCGTTGCCAGGGTTGTTAACGAAGGCAGTGCGAGCGTCGTAGCCAACAGCGCGCTGGTCACTCGCGTTTATTTCCCACGGATCTACCTGCCGTTGGCAACAGGGATCGGAGCGCTCGTTGACTTCAGCTTCGGATCGCTCGCCTTAGCCGTGCTCTTGACCATCTATTGGATAGTTCCGGGTGTCGGAGTGCTGCTGCTGCCTCTCGTTGTTCTTGTTGCGCTCGCAGCCGGGCTCGGGGTCTCATTCTGGTTATCGGCGCTCAACGCCTCATATCGCGACATTGCACAGTTGCTGCCTTCCATCGTGCAGGTGTGGTTTTTCGCCTCGCCCATCCTGTATCCAAGCTCGATCATCCCTGAAGGCGTGCGTACATTGTTCTATTTGAATCCGATGGCCCTCGTCATTGATGCCTTCCGCAGCGCGTTCGCCGGTTCGCCTGCGCCGCCCGCTGAGGCCTGGGTATTGGGAATGGCTGTGGCCGCTGCAATGCTCGGGAGCGGCTACCTCTTCTACCGTCAGCGCGAACGGACCTTCGCCGACGTGGTATGAGTGGCCTTACCGGCACACGCGGCGTGCCCGCGGCTGTGTCCGTCCGCCGACTAGGCAAGCGTTACCACATTGGCGCCAAGCCGGGAGCAGGCAGCCTCTACGATCGATTGGCTCGTCTAGGGCAGAGGGCGGCGGGCAAGCAGCTCGACCCTCACCCATCGATTTGGGCACTGCGCGACGTAAGTTTCGATGTGGCACCAGGAAGCGTCCTTGGAGTCATCGGCCGGAATGGATCGGGCAAGAGCACGCTCATGAAGATCTTGGCGAAAGTCACTTCGCCCACCGAGGGCGAGGCGGTGGTTCGTGGTCGTGTGGGAGCATTGCTCCAGGTTGGAACTGGATTTCATCCTGAATTGACTGGTCGAGACAACATATCTTTGAGCGGTGCGATCCTGGGTATGAGTCGGGCGGAGATTGCGGCGTTGCAAGACCGGATAATTGACTTCGCCGAGATCGAGGACTTCCTTGATACGCCCGTCAAACACTACTCCAGTGGGATGTATCTGCGCCTCGCTTTCAGCGTGTCGGCCCACCTCCGTGCGGAAATCATGCTTGTCGATGAAGTCCTTGCCGTGGGCGACACCGCATTCCAACAGAAGTGCCGGAAGCGAATCCGCGAACTAGTCGAAGAGGGGCGCAGCGTGCTCCTCGTTAGTCATCAAATGGATTCGATCCGCCGAATGTGTGATCTGGCGGTCGTCCTTGACCAGGGCTCCATGCTCACTTATGGCGATACTAGTGATGCCATCGCGTACTACCACCGCAGCGTCGTGGGCACTGAGCGCCGCCGATGAGAGGCGTCCTCAGGCCGTTGCGTCGCCAAGTGGTCCGCCTTACGGTGCGTCTGCTTCCCCCGACCCTAGTCGGCTACGCGTGGCGCAACCCCCTCTTCGAGCGGGACTGGTATCTGGAGCGCAACCCTGACGTCCAGCGCGCTGGAATGGATCCCGAGCGACACTACCGACGCCACGGCGCACGCGAGGGCCGAGACCCCAACCGGCTATTCAGTACGACCTGGTATCAGCGCCACTATCCGGACGTTACAGGCAGGCGCATCAACCCGCTGGATCATTTCTGGTTGTTCGGCGGGGCGGAACGGCGCGACCCAAGCCCGGTCTTCGTCACAGAGTGGTACCTCCGGAAGAACATCGATGTCGTCCGCTCCGGAATGAATCCTCTCGAGCACTACATGCGGCACGGTCAACGTGAAGGGCGGTCTGCGACGCCCCTCGACGATAACGCCTCAAAAGCGACCGCGGCGTTGGCCGCTACTGCATTCGTACCTGTAGGCGGCAACGCAATGAGTCCACATCGCCCTCCACGGCTTGGCTTGTCGATCCCGAAAGGCAAGCCCGTTGTCTTGATCATTGATGATAAGTATCCCCGGGCGAGTTACGATGCGGGGTCCGTTCAAACGGCTAACCAGATCAAAGTCCTCGTAAAGCTGGGTTACCACGTGATCTTCATACCGACTTGGGACGACGACGATCACGCTGCCAAGCAAGAAACTCAGGCACTTGGAGCCCACACGGTTGATCGAGATCGCTCGGTTCGCGACATCGTCGGCGCGCTGGCGGGGGAAATCCAGGTCGCATTGCTATCGCGGGTCGATTGTGGCGGGAGCTTCTTGGAGGCGGTGCAGGCGTCGAGCCCCGACGCCAAGGTAATCTTCTACCCGCACGACCTCCATTGGCTCCGGCGTCAGCGCGAGGCAGCAACGACCAACGATCGGCATGGCATGTTCGTGGCCATGGCCACGCGAGAGCGAGAGGTTTACCTAACCCGGCTCGCCGATGCCACAATTGTGTTTTCTCAGCATGAGAGAGATTTACTGGGCAAGGTGGCGCCCGGAGCCCGCGTCTTTTGGACGCCACTCATCCACGATGTGGTGCCGGTAAAGGAGTCCTTCGACGCGCGCGAAGGTATCGGGTTCGTCGGCGGCTACATGCATCCACCCAATCTTGATGCCGTAACGTGGTTCCTAGACTTCTGTTGGCCGCTGATTCGACATCACCTGCCGAACATCAAGTTCTACGCCATCGGACCGCACATGCCCCCCGAGCTGATGAACCGTAAGGACGAGCACTACGTCGCGTTGGGACATGTGCCCGACCTTTCGACACAGTTCGCACGATTGCGTCTAACGGTCGCCCCGTTACGGTACGGTGCCGGCGCGAAAGGAAAGGTCGTGTCGAGCTTGGCTCATGGAGTCCCCTGCGTTGCGACATCCGTAGCCACGGAGGGTATGGCTTTGTCCCCGAATGAAATCGTTACCGCCGACGAACCGACAGACTTTGTTAACGCAGTTGTCGCGCTGTACCGAGACGAGTCCCGCTGGTCCAGCTTTTCGCACGCTGGCTTGGCGTTCGTGGATCGAGTCCACTCGACGGCTGCTGCCGAGCAAACGACAGCGTCCATCTTCAGCGAGCTGGGAGTGCCAGTTCCCAGTTCGGGTTCCACCGCGACGTGATCCTATTCACCATCAACTCGCGCAACTTCTTGGCATACACGCAGGTTCTCTACGACAGTTTACGGCTTCACCACCCAGACTCCACCTTCTATTTGGTGCTGGCAGACTCCGCAGAAGGTATCGACGCTGGGGCTTTCCCGTTCCCGGTGGTTGGCATCGACAGTCTGGCCCTTCCGGGTGTCGACACTATGGCTGCGAAGTACAACATTACTGAGTTCAACACCGCCGTTAAACCGTTTGCGTTCTTAGAACTGTTCCGTCGCCATCCAGGCGAGTTCATTGTCTATCTCGATCCCGACATGTATGTCACGAGCGAGATGACGGAGCTCGCCACTCTGATCAACAGCGGCGTTGACTGTGTGCTAACGCCTCACATTACCGAACCGTCGGAACATGGAGAGTGGATCGACCAGCGCGCACTTCAGTTCGGCATCAACAATCTCGGCTTCTGTGGGCTCCGCCACACGGAGGACGTGGAGCGGATCGTGTGGTGGTGGGCACGGCGACTGGCGGCTGACTGCGTCATTGATCTGTCGAAGGGTCTCTTCGTTGACCAGAAGTGGGCTGATCTACTGCCTGCGTTCATTGACAACACGCGTCTATTGCGGCACCCGGGATATAACGTCGGCTACTGGAACCTCACACAGCGGCGTGTGCAGCATGTTGGAGGCGAATGGCGAGTCAATGCATACCCTCTTCGGCTGGTGCACTTTTCCGGTAACGTTATTGAGGATCCGACCGTCTTCTCCCGCCATTCCCAGCAACTACATCTGGGAAACATTGGGGATCTCCGTATGCTACTTGACGAGTATCGAGCTGCCATTTCTAACAATGGTCAGCGTTACTATCTGACATTTCCCTACGCCTTCGGATGGCAGGGGACTCAAGGGGAGAATCTCCATACCCCACAGGCGCTAGGCGAAGGACGGTCGGCTTTTGGAGGGGCGAACCCGCATCTATCACTCAGCGCTTGGCAGGACCGGCGGGCCTACGAGCAATGGAGGGCCAGCAATCCGTCAGTCGATGAGCGCAGATGGGATACGGAGGTCAATGCCATTCCTGGCGAGGACGTGTTCCACCTCGAAGGATTCTGCATTGTTTGCCGGACCGCCAGCATGTTTCGTGTGAGCGGGATGTACTCCAGCCGCCGATTGCCGGATGGTAGAACAGTCCCCAACTGGCGTGAGCACCTGGACTGCCATCGATGTGGACTCGTCACTCGCCTTCGCGCCGCAGTGCATGTCCTCGAGCAGTTGCTGCAGCCCTCGGAGGATGCCAGCATCTATATCACGGAGCAGGTAACTCCTCTCTATCGGATACTAGCTGAGCGGTATGTCAACATAGTCGGAAGCGAGTACGTCGGTGATGAGGCGATAGGCATTGATGGCGCCACTGGGGTTCGCCATGAGGATGTGCAGCGATTGTCGTTCGCGGATGAGTCGTTTGACTATGTCTTATCCTTTGATGTGCTCGAGCACGTACCTTTGTATCCCGCCGCGCTCAGCGAATTGCGCCGAGTCCTAAGGCCCAATGGCCAACTCTTGATGAGCGCTCCCTTCGATGCTTCGAGCCAGGACCATGAGGTGCGAGCCGTATTGGATGACGAAGGTCGTCTGCGACACCTACTGGAGCCGGAATACCACGGCAACCCGATGGATCACAAGGGCGGTTCACTCGCGTATCGCAAATTCGGCTGGCGGCTGCTGAATGACTTGAATGATGCCGGCTTCAGTGAAGCGCGCGTCCTCACGTACTGGTCCGAGCTGTTTCGTTACTTTGGCAATCCTGGGGTCCTGTTTCTAGCCAAGGCGTGACCGACGCTCTCCGATGGGCGGAGAGTCGACGTGTGCAGGGCCAGTTATGGTCCCGACGAGGGGAAAATCGGCGCCATATCGGTCGCGAACTCGCTGCTGTGCAGCTGCCGACAGGCCGGGCAGGCCGCGAGACCCGGATGGGTTCAGTCGCTTAAGGTCAAGGCCTTGCACGGGCACGCCTAACGGCCGCAAGAACCCAGCCAGGTCTACGGCGAGCCGATCGACGTGTAGCAGAGCATCAACGGATACACGGCCGCCTTCAGTAACCCATCGTGCCTGCGGCTCAAAGATGCGATCTGGACCCGGAGTGGTGAAGAACTGCGACGAGACGAATTGGTCCAGGGTTCGGCAGCCATCGAACTCGTCGAGGTGAGGACGCATCGTGGGCATATCGCGCCAGCCCCGCCACTGCTTGAGAAAGCCGAAGATCGAGGCTACCCGTTGAAGAGGGTCTCTCACTACTGCAAAACTCCGATACCGATGCCAATCCTCCCCCATAGCCGCTCGTACCTCTGCCACGGTCGCGTGCTTCGAGATGCCAAAGCGCCGGGCGTACTGCAGGCGCAGGGCTTCGCCCAAGTCGCTCGCGCCGACTTCGAGATCCCGGTAGGTGTTGAACGGCGAGAGCGCTGCAACGACCGAGGTTCCCGCGTTTTTGGGGATATGTATGAAGACGAAACCGTAAGTGTGGTTGATGACCGTCACGTCAAGACCATACGCCGGTGCCGGTCCTCCAACAGGTGGTAGGCCTGCGAACGAGACCTAGCTTGACGAGACCGTCGCTTGCGCAGGCAGGTCGGCGCGGAGACCAGCAGTGCACCCACGACGCTCAGTCTCTTGGGATCCGTTAGCGCCATGAAGCCGAGCGAGAGCACTTCGCGACGGCCGGTCCAGGGCAGGTCGCGCAGGTACTCGGCGATCGTTTCGTTCTTGAGTTGCATGAGGCGATGGTTGCGCCACGAAACAACCTGGATCCATCGTGGGATTACGTGTCTCGACTGCATTAGCTCGATGATGGTTCGACTGCCACCCCCGACCGCTCCTCGTCCGTGCCAAGCAAGGGCAGACGGTTCGTACCAGGTCGTCCAGCCTCGCTTGCGTAGCCGCCACGCGAGATCCACATCTTCCTTGTACATGAAGAAGTCCTCGTCGAGGACCTCCCGGCCGCCACCCGTGCGTGGCTCAGTCACGTCCCGCAACGCCGCCCGGCGGTAGACCGGGGCGGGTCCGTCCACGCCCCAAACTGGTCCTGCGATCAGATCGCGCTCGTCCTCGATCTCTCCCTGACGCCGGGCGACGACCCGCCGGTCGCGGTGCATCACCAGCCCGGTGGAATCCAGGACTGTTGTGCGCTCGTCCGGGCCGGAGAGACGCCGTAGCCGACCCTGAACCGCGCCCGCGCGCGGGCGCCGATCAAAGGCTCGGACCGCGGCAAGGAGAAAGCCCGGATCGAGTTCCACGTCCTGATTCAGCAGCATGACCAGTTCGGACTCGGTGCTCATCAAGTTGAGGTTGTGCGCGGCCGCGAAACCGCGGTTGGAATCGAGCTCGGTGAGCGTGGTCCGTGGATCGTTGGCCGCGGCCTCGCGCAGGAACTCGACGGTTCGGTCGGTGGACGCGTTGTCGACCACGCGCAGCTCGAAGTCGGTCAATTCCTGCTCGCGCACCGACGCCAGGCACCCGGTCAGCCAAGCCTCACCGTTGTAGGTCACCAATGAGATCGTGACGCGCGGCGTCGCGTCGCTAGCCATGGTGGCTAGTCTCGGCGGCGCTGGCTCCGGATCGGACCTGCGGGCGAGCCGCGAGTCGCCGGATCAGCGCGCGAACGGGCCGCTCGAACCACAGATGAGGCACGATGGCGAGCCCGATTATCAAAACCAGTAGTGCGCCGTTGATTGCCACATAGCCTGCGGGCGACGCCTCATGTACAGCCGGACCGAACTTATACAGGATCGGCTGGTGGAGGGGATGGAAGGCGTATGGCGCCCCGCCCAGTAGCGCGATAGACGGTCGCAGCCAGCGGGCGTCACGATGTGCGAACCGAAGACCGCGAGTCCCAGGAAGAAGCGGAGGCCAGTCAGTGATCTGAGATCGCCGCTCGAGTCAGAAGTCGAGCCCGTCCCGGCCAACTGGCGTCCAGCGCCTCAGACAGGGGCGAACTTGACGATCGCAACGCCGTCGACCAGCTGGACACCGCCGTCGGCCGGCCAGTTGGGCATCGTCGCCGCGTACTCCAATGCCGCTCGACGCTGCTCCTCATTGGCGCTGGTGAAGGGGTAGCCGAGGGCACGCATGATCACGTGGGACCGACGTCCCGCGTCCCAGTTCAGGAACGACTCGCCGAACGTCTCGCTGGCCACGACCACCGCCGGCGGTCGTTCGACGTAGCCGACGACGACGATGGGCACCTGACTGCCGTCCCAGCCCTGCTCGGACAGCTGACTGACGATCGAGGCGATGCGGTCGCGGTCGTGTTCGTATGCGATCTGCTCGGAGTAGAAGAGGCGGCTGACATGGACGGCGTTCCACGTCAGCACCAACACGACAGCTACTCCGACTCCGTAGCGCAACCACGATCGCGCCACAAATGCGAGCGGCAGGAGGGCGATGCCAAGCGCCAACGGCAGAGCCTGTTGAGCCCTGATTGGCAGTGGATTGCCGAGCGCGAAGGCCGTCAGGAACGGCGCTACCAAGACGGCGAGGAGCAACAACGGGATGTCCCATCGCCTGCCGCGGCGAGCCAGACGGACGGCGAACGCGAGCAGCACCAGCGTTGCCATGACAAAGCCTACGGTCGCGATCTCGCCGCCGTAGAAGAGGCGGCCGGCCAGTGTGCGCGCCACGTGGTATGCGAACCCGAAGACGACCTCGCTCAGCGCCGTCCCGGCCCAGCCGATGTACAGCGACAGGTACGTTCCCGGTCCGGCGACGAATGAATTCAGCACGAGCACGACGGCAAACGCCGCCGCAATGGGAACCACCGACACGATTGCCGATCGCACGTTCTCGACCGACGAGCCGTGACCGGCCAGGGCACGGAGCATGAAAGCGCCGGCCAGGACGGCCCCGCATGCCGCCCCAAATGTCTGATATGTGCCCCCGGCCAGCACCGCGAAGACGACAGCCAGCGCCAGATGACGTCGGCCCGCGCGCCCGACTACCCAGTTCCATGACGAAATCGCCGCCAGGGCCACGAGCACGTAGCCGAGTGAGACCTCGGCATTGAAGGTGTTGAAGGTCAGGTAATAGGCATTCACCGGCAGGGTGGTGAAGAGAACCCCGAACAGCAGCAGGACCGGGCTTCGGTTCAGCCGTCCACCACTGGCGACATTGAACAGGTATGCGAAGAGGGCGGTCGCCAGAAACAGGAAAGCGAGCGACGCGGCAAGGTCGAAGAACGGGATCGCCAGCGTGTTGCCTGTCAGGAACTTGAAGAGCGCGACCGTGAACCGCCCCTGTGAAAGCCACGCCAGCGTCTGGTTGGCGAGGATGGTCGTCTCCTCGTCGATGGACAGCGTGAACGAGGTCAGCCCCAGCCCATACGTCAGGAGCATCGCGCCCGCAACTCCCGCGAAAAGGAGGGCATTTGCCCGGAGGAACTCCAGGAAGCCGGCGATGGTCAGTCGTACTTCCGCGGATTCAGTCTCCGGCGTCGTTTCGGTCGTCATGAGGCGTCGACCCTGGGACGCATGAACAACCTCGCCGAGAGCCAGTAGGTGATCGGGATCCCAAGAGCGATACCGAACAGTGGCGCGAGCTGAGCCGGCAGCCCCAGCGCCGATACCCAAACCGCAACTGCGGCGGCGCTGACCAGGTACTGGATCACGTACACCGCCGGAAACAGAGCCGTGGACATAGCCCCTCGAGTCGTACGAAAGACGAAGTGACGCGCCAGAAGGTACGCGACAGCGACCCCCAGAACGAAGGCCACGGTATAGCTCAGCAGGTAGCCCAGCGGGCCGAGGAGGACCAGGTAGATGGCATAGGTGATCAGCGTGTTCACTGCGCCGGACACCAGGAAGCGCGCGAACCGCGCAAGACCGCGTTCGTTTGACGGGACCTCAGCCACGAGCGGCGGCGCGCAGGGCCATGAACTCGTCGTGGTCGCGGACGTATTCGGCAGCGTCGTACGGCTCGCTGGCGAGCACCAGCAGAACCGCGTCGGCCGAGTACCCGGTCTGGGTGGCCCAGATCATGGGTGGAACATGGAGCGCGAGGCTGCGCCGATCGAGCACGTGCTCCTGCGAGCCGACACCGTCGTCGACGGCCACCCGCACCTGGCCCGAAACCGCAATGAGCAGCTGCGCACACGTCCGATGGGCGTGTGCCCCGCGTGTCTCCGCGCTGGGGACGTCAAAGACCATGAAATAGCGCTGAGGCGCGAACGGCAGGCCGGCGCCGACCTCACCAACGGTGAGATTGCCGCGGATGTCATGGACGACCCGTAGCGAGAACAGCTCGACATCAGCGAGCGTCGGCAAGGAACGGGCGGCCATCAACGACGCCACGACGCGAACACATGCGTCGCGCGGCCCAACCGGTAGCCCAGCTTCTCGCAGTTGCGGATGACCGCCCGATTCGCCAGCTGGGTGGTCATGATCGCGACCTCCACGCCGCGTTCGGCGAAGAGGACCGTGGCCTCTGACAGCAGGCGCACATGCCAGCCGCGTCGGTCCGGGCCGACCGCCACGAGCGGAATCCGGCCGATGGACAGGCTCAGCCGGCACTCATGGTCGAGCCCCACGCTAAGCGGACAGCCCTTGCGAGACTCGATCGTCAATCCCATGAAGGCCCCGGGCGCCGCACCTGCAGGATCGGCCGGGACCAGCACAACGTCAGCCAGCCCGCCCACGCACGCCTCGGCATAGGTCGCCAGGTAGTCGTCCGCAGCCTCCGCGCCGAAGAACGGGTCGGCGTGATAGCGGTCCCATGGATTGCGCGCCGTCGCCGCCACCATGCGCAGGTCCGGAATGTCGTCGCTCGCGGCTGGCCGGACCGGCCATCTTTCGGTCGGCCTGAAGGCCGCAGCGTTGGGCAGGTAGTAGGTCAGCCGGGTCTCGATGAGTCGGTATCCGGCAGCGCCGAATGCCTGCACCACCGGCGGCTGGTCAGCCGGCACCTCCGCCGTGACGTGGTATACCGGCTCGCTGCGGTCGAGCTCGGCCGTCAGATCCTGCAACACGCGGCTCATCGCATCGACGGACGGCGCAGAACCGCAGTCGACGAGCTCGATCCGGAGCATGGGCACGGAGAAATGGGCGCTGTCCCACGTCAGCCGCCTAACCCACAGCCGAGCGTCGTCACCCGATCCAAGGGCCGAGATCGATCCGCGCGTCTCATCGGCCAGCGATAGCGCGAGGTGCTCTGCCAGGTCGCTTTCCTCGAGCGGCAGAAAACCCAGCGGCGACCACGAGCGTGGTTGGCCAGTCGCAACCGCTGAAGCGGTCATGAGCTGTCGCCCGAGCCTTCGAACGCCTCCGATCTCAAAACTGTGTGCAGTGGCCGGCCCTTGGTGTTCTCGTAGGCGCGCCACGCGTAGCTGCCCACGACTCCGAGCGCGAACAGGTTCAAGGCTCCGAAGAAGGTCACGAGCAGCACGATGGCGGCGTAGCCTGGGACTTCGATCATCCCGCTCAGGCGCGCTGCGGCGACGACGATGCCAAAGATGCCGGCAAACAGCGCCACCAGGCCCCCCAGGCGGACAAGGAGTCTGATCGGCAGGTCTGTGAAGGAGAACACGCTGTCCATCATGTACTCGACCTTGCGCGACAGCGTCCAGGCCGAGCGGCCGTGGGTGCGCTTGCGGCGCACATAGGAGACCGACTCGCGCCGAAATCCCAGCCAGAACACCTGCGCGATGAGCGAGCTGTGCCGCTCATCGAGCCGCAGCAGCTCATCCCGGAACTGGCGCGTGCACGCGAATACGTCGACGCCGCCAGCTGGCATCTCGCGCACGACGAAGCGCCGGTACAGGCCCCAGAAGATGCGCGAGGTGATGCGGCTCAACCGCGGGTCGTTGCGACCATCGCGCACACCGATGACAACGTCCGCATCGCCGTTCACCAACCGCTGGTACATCTCCTGCGTGAGCTCGGTCGGCTCCTGGAGATCGGCGGCCATGACCGCGAAATGGTCGCCGGAGGCAACGCCCAGGCCTGCGCGGATCGCGGCGAATGACCCGTAGTTGCGAGACAGCACGATGAGTCGCGACGGAAATGACTGTTCGGGAAGGGCGGCACGCAGCAGCTCGTAGCTCCGGTCCGGGCTTCCGTCGACCACCAGGACCGCCTCTATGCCGCCGGTCCCCTGGTGCAGCTCCGCGAGCGCCGCAAGGAGCTCCGGAACCGAGCCTTCGTTGCGGTACACGGGGACGATCACGGACAGCACGGCGCTACCTCGCCGCAGGCGCAGCGTGGGACAGCGACGCGGACACGGCGTCGATGACCTGCTGGACCTGGCCGTCACTGATGCCCGGATAGCACGGAAGGGAGAGCACCCTCGCGCACGCGCGCTCCGTGGCGGGCAGCTGCACAGGTTCGCTCGACGCCCACGCTGGCTGGAGATGGTCGGCGAGCGGGTAGTGAATGTCTGTTGCCACGCCACGCCGGCTCAGCGAATCGCGCAGGGCGTCTCGATCATCTGCCTCGACCACGAACAGGTGGGCGACGAAGCCCTCCTCGAGCGAGGCGGGAAGGCCGATCGGCAGGTCTGCGAACGCCGCGGAATAGCTGCGCGCGACTTGGCGGCGCTCGTCGTTCCAGCGGTCGAGATGCGCCAGCTTGTCGTTGAGGATCGCGGCCTGCATCTCGTCCAACCGCGAATTGCGGCCGCCAACAGTCTCGACGCGGTACTTGTCCGACCACCCGTACTGGCGCAGCGAGCGCATGCGCCGTGCCAGCTGCGCGTCGCTCGTGACCAGCGCTCCACCGTCGCCCGCGGCGCCAAGATTCTTGGTCGGATAGAAGCTGAAGCAGCCGATCGTGCCCAGGCTCCCGGCACGTCTCGAGTTGCGGCGCGCCCCGTGGGCCTGGGCGCAATCCTCGATGACCGGAACGCCCCAGCGCCGCGCGACGGCGTTGATCGCGTCGATGTCCGCGAGCTGACCGTAGAGATGCGTGGCGATGATCGCGGCCACGCCCTCGCCTGCCAGCGCCTCGAGCGATGTCGCAGACATGGTCCGCCAGCGCGGGTCGATGTCGACGTAGACGGGCACGGCACCGATGGCCTGAACGGCCGCGGACGAATAGCCACCGGCGTTGGCAACGACCGCGACCTTGTCCGCAGGCCCAACGTCGATGGCGCGCAGCGCAATCTCCAGCGCGTCAGTGCCGTTGGCCACGCCGATGCAGTCGTCCGTGCCGCAGTACTCGGCGAACGCGCTCTCGAAGCGACGTACCTCCTCGCCGAGCACGTAGCGGCGCCTGCCCAGCACGCGCGTCACGGCACTGACGAGGTCGACGTCACGCTCGGCGTCCGCAGCCGAGTACATCGGTACCTGGGATCCCTCGTTCGCCTCCATGGCCGGCAAGATTATCCGGCCGATTCGGCCGATTCAGCCGGTCCAGCCGGTCCAGCCGGTCCAGCCGGTTGGGTGGGCTGGCGCGGCAGGAACGGATCCAGCCACGCGATCGTCAGCACCACGGCGCCGATACCCACCGATCCCGCCATGTACGGGTTGGTGGCGCTGACCACGAGCACGGAGGTGAGGATTGCCAGCGCCACCACCGCCTCCTGAGCCGGCATCCCAACAGCGCCGGGCAGGCTGGCGTTGAGGACGCGCCAGCTGTCTCGAAGCAGCCGCAAAGGCAGCGATAGGAACAGCGCGAGGCCGATCAGGCCCAGCTTGAGGGCGCGGTCGAGATACGTGATCTCGTACACGAAGTGGTCCGAGAACCGGTAGTCCGGCATCACGGCGCCAAGGCCCCAGCCGAGGAAGGGTCGTTCGAGGGTATGCCAGGTCAACAGGGCCGCCTGGTAGACCTTGACCATGTTGGAGCCCATCCCGCCTCCCGCCCCCAGGAGAGCGATAGCCATGAACGCGCCCGCTCCGAGTGCCACTGTCGCCCAGACGTGACGCCGGCCGCGAGCGGCGACCGACACGCGTACGCGCTCCCGGCCAAGCACCACGACCACGGTGGCAGCGATGATCGCGCCCGCCCAATAGCCGCGCGTGGATGTGGGCAGCAGCGCGACCACGAGCACGACGAGTGCCGCCCAGGCCCACGACCGGCGTCGGTCCTGCAGCAGCTCCCAGGTCACGGCTGCGACGCCCACCTGCAGGAACAGGCCGCTCGCGAGGTAGACGCGCAGCTCTTCTTCGTCGAGAACGATCCCGCCGCCCATATCGAAGGCCCGGATCAACAGGTTGAACACGTCAACCGCAGAAACGGCACCGACGACCAACCCTGTCGCGACGGCCAGCGTCATTACGGCCACGGCGAGGCTGCACACGAGGATCCAGCGCCGCAGCCAGCCCAGGTTCCCGCGCGTCGCCGCTGCCGCGAGGATCAGCGCGAAGCCGAAGAACAGGAAGCCGTCGCCGTCGGCGATGGCGTTCGCGGCACCGTTGCCGCTCAGTATCCCGAGCGGGATCCATACGGCCGGTATCAGAATGGCGATGACCAGTGCGTGCACGGTGTATCGGCCCAGGGTCATGGTCCCTGCCCGAGCCTGCATGAACAGCACGCCGACGCTCACGAGGCCCAAAATCAGGTTGAGCAGCATTCGGCCGGAGACGCCGGCTGGCAGGACGGTCCAGCGCCCGGACCCTCCGCCCACGATCAGCTCGAGCACGCATACCGCCACGGCCAGCCGCAGGTCAGCCAGGCAGAGCGCCAGGAAGGTGACCGCGAGGGCCACCTGGTTCGCGAGCTGGATACCGTTCGCAGCGTCCTGCCCGCGCAGCACGATGGCAACGGCGACCTCTGCCGAGAAAAGCGCCAGGAGGCCAAGCCGAGCCAGCACGAGCGGGTTGGCGCATGCAGTTCGAGATAGTGCGCCGCGCCTGATCACCCGGCCGAGTATGGCAGGGCACAACCCGGTTAGATTGGGGCCGTGATGCAGTCGAGCAAGCCCGACCTCAGCGTGGTGATCGTTCACTACGAGACGCCGGATCTGCTGCGCAAATGCCTGGATGCGGTCGATGCTGCGAGAGACGGTCTCGTGGTAGAGGTCATCGTCATCGACAACGCCTCCGTCGGCTTCATGCCGGCTGAGTGGGCGGATCAGGACCGTCGCGTCACCGTGTTGGCGAACGATCGCAACCGAGGTTTCGCCGCGGCCACCAACGAAGGTCTCACGAGAGCACGCGGTCGCTATCTACTGCTTCTGAATCCCGACGCTTTCGTCGCCCCGGACACCTTCGCGAGCCTGATTGAGTTCATGGACGCGCACCCTGATGTTGGATGCTCGACGGCGAGGTTGGAGATGGAGGACGGGCGCCTCGATCTGGCTTGCAGGCACCTGTTCCCGACCCCGGTTCGATCCTTCTACAGGATCACGTACCTCTCGAAGCTGTTCCCCAAGAGTCAGCGCTTCGCGCAATACAACATGACCTACCTTGATGAGTACGTGGAAACGGAGATCGATGCTCCCTGTGGAGCGTTCATGTTTGTGAGGCGCGAAGTCTACGAGCAAGTGGGACCGCTGGACGAGCAGTTCTTCATGTATTGCGAGGACGTCGACTGGGCCTTGCGCATGAAACAGGCTGGTTGGCGCGTGATGTACGTTCCGACGACGACGGTGCGGCACGTCAAGAGAGCATCGTCGGACAAGTTCCGACAACGAAGCATCAAGGCGTTCCACAACTCGATGCGCCGCTTTTATCGCAAGCACTACCAGGATGAATCTCCCCGGTTGTTGACATGGCTGATCTACCGAGCGATCGCCGCGCGGGAGATCATCGAGTTGACGAGTGATCGACTCAGGGGTAAACGCCAGCCCAAGGGCGTGTCGTGAAGGGTCTGATCCTCGCCGGCGGTACTGCGACGCGCCTCGGGGCACTGTCGCGCGTAACCAACAAACACTTGTTGCCGGTGTACGACCGGCCGATGATCTTCTACCCCCTCGAGACACTGCACGGGATGGGCATCCGCGAGGTCCTGATCGTCCTCGGTGGGCGGAGCATCGGCGATATCGTCGAGCTGCTCGCTGACGGCAGCGAGTTCGGGCTCGATCTGACGTACCGCTACCAGAGAGGCGCCGCCGGCATCGCCCAGGCAATCGGCCTGGCACGTGACTTCGTGGTCGACGAGAGCTTCTGCGTCGTGCTCGGGGACAACATCCTGCGCGGGCCCAACCTCGCGTCCGTGGCGTCCGAGTTCGAGAGTGGGCCATGGGGTGCCGGCACGCTGCTGCACCGGGTTGCAGATCCGGAGCGCTTCGGCGTGGCCGAGTTCGACAGCCAGGGACGCATCCTGGGCTTCGAGGAAAAGCCGCTCCAACCCAAGAGCGATCTCATTCCGATCGGCGTGTACTTCCTGCGACCGGACGCGTTCGACGTGATCGCGCGCCTCGCCCCGTCGTCGCGCGGCGAGTTCGAGATCACCGACGTGCTCAACCACTACATCCCTGACGGACGATTGTTCTGGCGCGAGTACGTGGGCCACTGGTCCGATGCGGGCACGATCGAGTCGCTCCACAACGCCGCGGCTGTCGCCTCCGAGGGATCGGCGGAGACTGAGCCGGCATGAGGCTGCTGGTCACCGGCGGTGCCGGCTTCATTGGCAGCTGCTTCGTGCGTCGCCGCCTCGATGCCACCGCGGATTCGATCGTCGTCCTCGACAAGCTGACCTACGCCGGGCGGCGCGAGAACCTTGCGCCGTGCGCGGCGGACGAGCGGCTCGCTGCGCGTCTGCGCTTCGTTCACGGCGATATCTGCGATCGCAACCTGGTGGCGGACCTGGCCGCCGAGTCCGATGCGATCGTCAATTTCGCGGCCGAGTCCCACGTAGACCGTTCGATCATCGACGCGGAGGCCTTCCTGCGCACGGACGTGATCGGCGTCCACGTGCTGCTCGAAGCCGTCCGCGATGTGGCGGCTCGGCGCCACATCCGCTTCGTACAGGTTTCGACCGATGAGGTTTACGGCGAGGTCGGTGACGGGGCGAGCGCCGAGGATGACGCACTCCGGCCGCGCAGCCCGTATGCATCGGCCAAGGCCGCCGGCGAGCTGCTGGCCGCGGCCTATCACGTCACCCACGGCACGGACGTTGTCATCACCCGTGGCTCGAACACGTACGGGCCGTACCAGCACCCCGAGAAGCTGATCCCGCTGTTCATCACCAATGCACTCCAGGACGAGCCGCTGCCCATGTACGGCGACGGGCAGCAGCAGCGCGACTGGCTGCATGTCGATGAGCACGCCGACGCAATCGCGTTCGTGCTCGACCACGGGGCAAGTGGCGAGGCCTACAACGTGCGCGGCATGGGTCACCGGGCCAACCGCGAAGTCACGGGAGCAATCCTCAGTCTGCTGGGCAAGCCGTGGTCGCTCGTTCGCAGCGTGCCCGACCGGCCGGGCCATGACCTGCGCTACGCCGTCGACGGGGCCAAACTGGCCCGGCTGGGCTGGAAGCCAACGATCGACTTCGACGACGGGCTTGCGACGACCGTCGACTGGTACCGGGCCAACACCGATTGGTGGCGCGGCGCGCGTTCGGGCGATTGGGCGGACTACTACGAGGGCCAGTACGGGTGGCGCCTGGCCGAGTCGGTCGAGGCCTGAACACGTCGACGATCGTCGGGCGACGCAGATGAGGGCGCCCGTGGCCGTCACCGGGGCGCACGGGCGGCTGGGCCGGGCCATCGTCGCCGAGCTGCGGCGGCGCGGCATCGCGCATGTCGAATGGTCCAGGCCCGACTATGACCTGGACGATCCGCAGGCGGCCTCGCGCCTGATCGAGCGCGACACACCGCGCCTGGTCGTGCACTGTGCAGCGTGGACGAACGTCGACGGTTGCGCCACGGAGCCGGAGCTCGCCATGCGGCGCAACGCCACGGCCGTGGGCGAGCTCGCGGCCTCCTGCTCAGACGGTGGCACGGACCTCGCGCTGATCTCGACCAACGAAGTGTTCGACGGGCATCGCGACGGCGGCCCCGGCTACACGGAGGACGATGCCGTCGCGCCGATCAACCCGTACGGCGCAAGCAAGCTGGCGGGTGAGCGCGCTGCACAGTTCGCGATGGGCACAGGCCGCAGGCTGTGGATCGTCCGCACGGCCTGGCTCTTCGGGCCGCCCGGCAACGACTTTCCGGACAAGATCCTTGCGACGGCAGACCGGCTTGCGCCCGGCGAGCCGCTACGCGTGGCGAGCGATGAGCACGGCTCGCCGACCTACACGGTCGATCTGGCGCCGGCCCTGCTCGACCTCGTTGAGCGCACGTCGCCAGGGACGTACCACCTCGCCGCGCCCGGCGCCGCGTCGCGCTTCGACCTCGCGCGGGAGATCACGCGCCGTTGCCACCCCACCATCGAGCTCCAGCGCATCGGCCGGCTCGACTTCGAGCGTGCTTCGCGCCCGCCGGCATGGGGCGTCCTGGACTCGTCGCGCGCGGCGGCGCACGGCATTCAGCTGCGACCTTGGCCGTTGGCATTGTCCGAGTATCTCGCCGGTATCTGCTGATGCGGGGCAGGAGTCGCCTGCCTGGTGAACGCGGCGATGCCCAGACCGATGCCGATGATCAGGAAGCTCGGCACGTTGAGCTGCGCGTTGATGAACGGGTTGTTGAACGTGGCGGAAAGGAACAATCCGGCGGCGGCCGCGCCCGTGCCGGCGACGAGGAAGTGATTCGTGCGGAGCAGGACGATGGGCGTCGAGATCGCGAACGTTACGCCGGCCAGACCGATCAGCGTG
Organism: uncultured Chloroflexia bacterium; assembly: GCA_963706095.1. GTDB lineage: Bacteria > Chloroflexota > Limnocylindria > Limnocylindrales > CSP1-4 > JALYGJ01. The sequence continues at coordinate 2,349,712 of OY970149.1, read as the reverse complement.
CCCTCCTCCGCGAACAGGCGCAGCCACTCGTTGTGCGGCGAGTTCACGATGGAACTGCCGTAATCGGCGTGTAGCCACTCGAAGCTGCGAAACCCTCCGCCGAGAATCGGGTGGTCCAGCCACATTCGGACGGCTGCCGCCCAGGCGTCGAAGCGCAGCTGGTCGAGGTGGAGCGGCACACCGCGAGTGAGCCACACCACGACCAGGGCCGGGACCCCGACCAGCAGGCCGATAAGCACGATCCGTCCACCGAGTCGCGGCCACCGACGCCAGGCCAGCAGCACCAGCGCCACGGTGAGGGCGATGTAGCCCGACCGGCTGAACGTCAGAACCAGCGCCACGACCTGGATCCCGGCCGCGGCCAGGGCGGCGACGCGCACTTCGCGCGAGCGCGATTCGAAGAAGATCGTGAGGCTCATCACGATGCCCACCAGGAAGAGCGCTGCGGCTGTGTTCGGCACCGGCAGGAGGCCGCCCAGGCGGCTGGGGTCGATGTCGGTTCGGAGCAACCATCCAATGGGCGAGACGAGAATTGCGTCATTCGTGACCGAGTTCAGGACGCTCAGCAGCGCGCCGACCGCGATCGCTGCGACGGCAACGTAGAGCGGCCGCCGCTCGCCGCGCCACGCAATCCAGACCGCGGCCAGCAGGACCGTCAGCGCCCCCCCAAGGCCGGGCACCCACATCTGGAGGGCGTCAATGCCACGAGCGGTGCCAAAGTTGGCGGCGCTGACGGCCACGCCGGCGGCAGTGCCGGCCAGCAGGATCAAAGCCAGGATGACCGGGACGGAGAGGCGCGGCAGCGCTCGAGTGATGAGCAGGTGAACGACCAGCGACGCGCCCGTTGCGGCCAGCAGGAAGGGCACGACCGTGACCCGGCCATCCGCGGTCTGTGCCTCGGTGAACGGCCCGAGCGCGGCGAGAATGGTCAGCCCGGCGGCCGGCGAGGCAATGGTCGTCGCCGCTGCTACGACGGCCCAGCCGAGCACGATCGGCTCGGTGACGTGGGCCGTTCGCAGCACGGCGTAGACAGCGACGAGGGCAAGGCCGACCGAGAACCCACTGGCCGGACCAGCCAGCGTCCGCGCACGTTCGATCACTTGCCATCTAGGCTAAAGCGGAACGTGCATGCCTGAGCGATATCTGATCACGGGAGGGGCCGGGCTCGTCGGAGCGATGGTCAGCCGCGCGCTGCTCGAGCGGCGCGGCCACGTCACCGTGCTCGACAGCGGCATCGCGTGCGGCTTCGAGCACCTGACCGGCACTGACGTCCGCCTCGTCAGGGGCGACATCCGCGACCAGGCGGCTGTGGACGAGGCGATCGACGGGGCCCAGGCGATCGTTCATCTCGCGGCACAGGCCAGCGTGCCCGGTTCGATCGCAGAGCCCATCGCCGATCTCGAGACGAACGTGCGCGGCTCGCTCAACGTGCTCGAGGCGGCGCGCGCGCGGGGCATCAAGCGCGTCGTCTTCAGCTCCTCGAGCTCGGTCGTAGCCGGCCATCCCTCGCCCACGCACGAGGGCCTGACGCCCAACCCGGTGTCGCCCTACGGCGCGGCCAAGACCGCGGTCGAGGCGTACCTGCGCGCCTACGGCGCGGCCTATGGCCTCGAAGGCGTGTCGCTGCGCTTCTCGAACGCATTTGGACCGTGGTCAGCGCACAAGACGAGCGTGGTCGCCTCTTTCATCCGCTCGTACCTCGCTGGCGGCCCGCTGGTGATTCGCGGCGACGGGCGGCAGACGCGCGACTTCGTGCACACCGCCGACGTCGCCGCGGCGGTGCTGGCCGCGCTCGATGCGCCGCCCGAGAAGGTTGCAGGCGAGACCTTCCAGGTCGCAACGGGAATTGAGACGAGCCTGCTCGAGCTGGCCGAGATGGTCTTCGAGGCCGGCGGGGCGCGTTGCGAGATCGTCCACGAGCCGCCCAGCGCGGGTGATGTTCCGCGCAACTTCAGCGACATCAGCAAGGCTCGACGGGTCCTGGGCTACGAGCCGGCCGTCGAGCTGCGCGAGGGGCTCGCAACAACGCTGCAGTGGTTCCGCGAGCACCATCGTGGCTGAGCTGGAGCCACGGCAGATGGAGACGATGCGGCCCGATCGCGGGGTGATCCGTGACGTCATCGTCACCTTCGGCGGCCGAATTGCGCTGACGTTGGCGATCCTCGTGGGCGACGTGATCGTTGCCCGCGCGCTTGGCCCTGAGGGCAAGGGCGCGTTCGCGCTGGTGCTTGCGCTATCTAGTCTCGGCGCAGTGATCCTGGGCCTGGGCCTCGATCGATCACTCGCGGTCTACGCCGCGAAGTCGCTCGAGATCGCGCGACGGGCATTCGCCAACGCGTTCTGGTGGGTCGTCGTCGTCGGTGCCCTCGGAGTCGTCGCGATCATCGCCCTGTACGAGCCGCTGGGCGCGATCATGCCGCCACTGACCGGGACCGAGCTCGCGCTCGGGGCACTGGCGCTGCCGTTCGAGCTCGCCTATGCCGTGGGCATCGTCGGCTTGCTTGGCCGCCAGGGAGTGATCGCCTACAACGTGCTGCGCTTCCTCCGCCGGGCGCTGTTGTCCGCGCTGTTGATCGGCGTGCTCCTGCTCGGCTCGATCGATCTCGAGCTGGTTCTATGGCTGAACCTGATCGCCCTGGCCGTGACCGTGGCCGGCATCGGCTGGGCTTCTATGCGCACCGGGATGTTCGGCCTGCGCACAGAATCGCGGCTGCTGCTCGATCAGCTCTCCTTCGGCGGCCGCGCCGTCGTGGGCACGATGGCCGAGCGGCTCCACTTCCGCGCCAACACCTTCATGCTGACGGCCTTCATCTCGGTCGCCGCGACGGGCGTCTTCTCCGTCGCGCTGGCGCTCTCGGAGACGCTCTGGTACCTGCCCGGCGCGCTCGGCCTGGTGCTCTTCTCGCGCGCCGTGCGGCCGGACACGGACAGTGCCGGCATCGCCAGTGCCATGACGCGCACGATGCTGGCGCTGATGATCGTCGCGGCCGTGCCGCTGGCCATCGTCGCGCCGACGCTGATCGAGATCGTCTACGGCGCTGAGTTCGCGGCGGCGGGGCCGGCGATGCAGATCCTGTTGCCGGGAGTGGTCGCGTACAGCGTCGTGTCGCTGCTCGCGAGCTACGTCATTGCTAGGGGCGCCCCGGGTAGGGCCGCTGCCGCGCTCGTTGCCGGCCTGATCCTCAACCTGGCGGCCAACGCGGTCCTGATCCCGATGCTCGGGATGAACGGCGCGGCCCTCGCGAGCACGATCAGCTACACCACCACGGCGGTGCTGGTGCTGCTGCTCTACCGCGCGATCTCGGGCCAGCGCATTCGCGACACGATCATCCTGCGCCGCTCGGACGTGACCGCGCGCTGGGCGGACCTGCGCGGTTTCGCCTCCCGGCTCGGTTCCCAGCGCGCCTGAATCTCGGGGATGACCGGCACTCGCAGCGCATGAGTGGCATCCGCCTGGCCGTCCTCGACGACGGCCAGTTCGTCCGAACCTACGCCGGGACCGTCCATCCCACGGCCGCGACGTTCCATCGATTCGTCGAGGCGGTCGGCCGAGCAGGCGCCTTCGCCCAGGTCCGATACATGGTGCCGGTGCGCGGCCTGCGCATTTGGGAAAACGACCCGGTGCTGCCCGAGGTCGATCAGAGTGCGCTGGAGCTGGTGCCGACCGCTTCGTTCGCCGGCATCGCGGACTACCTGCTGCGGTCGCCATACCTTCTGGCACGCAACTGGGCGCCGATTAACCGCGCGATCGCCGATTCGGACCTCGTCTGGCTCCGGCTGCCGGCTTCGAATGCCCCGCTTGCGCTGATCGCCGCACGAAGGCTTCGTGTGCCCTATTTCGGCTGGGTGGCCGGATCGGTGACGGACGTCGCGCGCGCCCAGCCCCGGCCGGCGCCGCTGCGCGCCGGCGCGCTTGCGATCGGCGCGCTGTACGACGAGGTGGCCAGATCTGCGGCCCGTGGCGGGCCCGTGGCCACGCTCGGCGGTGAGCTCTTCAATAGCGTCTTCAGTACGGACCAGGTGGAGTCATCTCGTCAAGCCGGGCCGCCGCCAGAAGGGCCGCCGTGGACGCTGACGTGGGCCGGCCGGATGGCTGGCGAGAAGGGTTTGCCGACCCTGTTCAGTGCCTTCTCGACCCTGCTCGATCGCGGGCATGACGTGAACCTCGTGATGATCGGCGATGGGTCCGAGCGAGCCGCGGTAGAGGCGCTGGCTGCGCGGCTGCCGCCAGGCCGTGTGCGCCTGCGCGGCTACCTGGGCGATCCTGACGCGTACTTCGGGGCGATGCGCGGAGCGCACGTGCTGGCCCATCCGTCCGGCGCCGAGGGCGTGGCCAAGGTCGTAGTCGAGGCCATGGCCGCCGGCGTGCCGGTGGTGGCCACACCCGTCGGTGGCGTTGCGGACGTCCTGGCCGGTGGTCGCGGGCGTTCCGTGCCGGTCAATGACCCCACGGCCCTGGCAGGAGCGATTGCAGAGCTGCTCGATAACCGGGCCGAACGCGTGGCACTCCGCGAGCGCGGCCTGGCCTGGGCTGCAGAGCACACCGCGGAGCGCCAGGCCGCGAGCCTCATCGACTGGCTGCGCGTCGAGTTCCCACGCTTGCACTGGTAATAGATCCTTGCCCCGCGAATGCTGAGCCTTGTGCTGTTCTGGCTGGCGCTCGGTGTGCTTGCCTGGGTCTACGCGCTCTACCCGTTGGTGGCGCTCGCGTGGGGCAGGCTCCGTCCGCTCCGCCTGGAGACGGGCGGCAGTGGGCCCGAGCTCGTCTCAGTCGGCATCGCGGTCCACGATGGCGCGGCGGACATCGAGCAACGGCTGCTCAACATCCTCGGCCAGGATCCGGCTTTCCCAATTGAGGTCATCGTCGCCTCCGACGGATCGCGCGACGCTACGGTCGAGATTGCACGGAGGCTCGCCGAGAACGACTTCCGCGTCAGCGTGCTCGATCTGCCGCGCGATGGCACGACCGCGGCCCAGTCGTCCATCTTCGCCGCCGCGCGTGGCGAGGTCGTCGTCCTGACGGACGTCGAGACGCGCTACGCGCCGGGCACGCTCGAGCAGCTCGTGGCTCCTTTTTCCGACCCGCGCGCCGGTTGCACAACGGGCGTCCTGCGCTGGCACTACGACCGCAGCACGCCCACTGCCTACCACGAGGGCACGTACTGGCGCTACGAGCAGCGCGTCAGGCTGTGGGAGAGCCAGGCCGGCTGGCTCGCGGCGGCGACAGGTGCGTTGCTGGCCTGCCGGCGCGAGCTGTTCCGGCCGATCCCGCGCCACGCGTCGGTCGACCAGATGCTGCCCCTGCTGGCGCGCGAAGAGGGCAGCTACGTGATCTGCCTGCCCCACGCCGTGGGTGTCGACGAGGGCACCTTCAGCGTCTCCGACCAGTTCCGCAGCCGGACGCGGATCGCGACCCAGGGCATCGAGGCGAACCTGCGCATGGTCGCGCGCATCACGCCGTGGCGCCGGCCGGGCACGGCACTCGCCCTCTGGTCCCACAAGCTGCTGCGCTGGGCGACCCCCTTTCTCGGGGCCGTGCTCGTCGCGGCCGGCGCGTGGCTGTACCTGACCGGTGAGTCCGTGCTCTATCTCGCGCCGGCTGCGGCGGCTGTGCTCGTCGCAGGGGTAGCGGCGATCGGCTACCTGGGCCGGCGCGCCGGTCGCGCCATTCCGCTAACCGGGCTCGCGGTGACGATCGTGACCATCAACGCCGCGTTCGCGCTGGGCTGGGCCAACGTCCTCCTACGGCGGCGCATCGGCGCCTGGGAGTCGGCTAGGGACTCGCCTTGAGGCGGCGGTAGCCGACGAAGGCGGCGGCCCCGGCCACCAGTGCCGCGAGCAAGGCGACAACGATAAGCACGTTGTTGTCAGACGCCGGCGCACCCGCCGGCGTTGGCGCGCCTGGAATGGGTGTCGGTACCACGGCAGCTCCCGGCGCCGGCGTGGCCCCAGGATCGCCGGGGCCGGCGCTGGGCACGATGGCTACGTCAGTTGGTGACGCGGTCTGGCCGGGGGCCAGGGTGGGAGCTGGAGTCGCTGTCTGGCCGGGCGCCAGCGTTGGTGCCGGGGTGGGTGTCTGGCCGGGCGCCAGGGTGGGAGCGGGAGTCGCTGTCTGCCCGGGCGCGAGCGTCGGTGCGAGGGTCGGCGTTTGCCCGGGCGCGAGCGTCGGTGCGGGCGTCACTCCAGGTGGGAGCGTGGGTGTTGGCGTGGCGCCGGGCGGCAGAGTGGGCGTGGGCGTGGCGCCGGGCGGCAGAGTGGGCGTGGGCGTGGCCCCAGGCGGCAGTGTCGGCGTTGGAGTCGCGCCGGGCGGCAGAGTTGGCGTCCGCGTTGGCGCGGGCGTGGTGCCGAGGGTCGGCGAGGGTGTTGGCGTCGGTGGCGGCGGCGTCCCCGTGCTGCCAAAGTGCTGGCGCATTGTCGCGCGCACCGCATCCATGTCGAGCTCGTATGCGGTGCCGCCGGGAATGTGGTTGGAATACCGGGGTGGGCTGAGCACGGCTGAGAAGCTCAAGCTGGCGCCGTTCAGCTTGCTGAAGATGTCCGATGCCGTGCCCACGTTGAGTGGTATATCGGTGATCAGCGCGCTGTAACCCGAGGCGCCCTGGGCGACGTTGACCAGCGAGCCGAGGGAGCCGTTTCCCCTGGCGAGCACGCGCCGGATGGTGGCCATGACGAAGTCCTGCTGGCGCGCGGCGCGCGCGAAGTCGCTGCTGCCTTTCCGGCTGCGGACGTAGGGCATGGCCCGGCGGCACCAATTCGCAGGCCCGGTGCCCTGGGTCTGGTACAGCCCGTTACACAGCTGGCTCGGCGCACCGGGCTGCCAGGCGAAGAGCTCGTAGTCATTGCCGCCCGGGAAGTACACGCCCTTGGGCAGGTTTGGGTCGTCCTGGTACTGCGTGTCGCGAACCTGACGGGTGTTCATGCGCACCGGATCGATGTCGTCGACGAGCGCGTGGAAGCCGGCGAACGTGACCAGCGCGTAGTGGTCGATTTCGATCTGGAGGAGGTTCTCGATGACCCGCTTGAACTCAGCCAGCGCCTGTTGGTTGGAACGGCCCTGCTTGAGCTGGCGCACGATGCCGTTGACGCGACCGGAGAATGTGCCGCCGTCGGGGTTTGGAATACGAGACGTGTCGCGCGGGATGCTGACCGCTGAGATCGAGTTGCCGCGCAGCGAGAAGACCATGATCGTGTCCGTCCGGCCGATGCCACTCGCGCGGGTGTCCGAGCCGAGCAGCAGCACGGTCAGCCGTCCGTCGCGGCCGGTGGACACGGCCTGCGCTCCGATCAGGTCACGCATCGGCGGCGGCAGGACGGAGGCGAAGGATCGCGCCAGCTCTAGCCACAGCGGTGTCTCGCTGGCGCTTTGGCCGGTGAAGGCGGCGCCGACGGGCTGTGAGTTCGGCCCGAAAGTCGTCCCGCTGATCGCCGCGATGGCGATCAGGCTGGCCAGAAAACGCGTCTTCGCGCTGGGGCGCCGCACGGTTACTGGAGATTCGTGTCAGCCCAGGCGCGCACGACACTCAGCTTCAGCTGGTAGGCAGTGCCGCCCGGGATGTGCGTCGAGTACACCTTCGGCTTGAACACCACCCGGTTGCCGAGCGTGGCGCCGCCAATCCGATTCAGGATCACCTGCAGGTCCGCCAGGTTCATCGGGATGTTCGTGTACAGGTCGCCCAGGCTGTTCTGGCCCTGGGCCTGTGCGAGCAGCGACGCCAGGTTCGTGGCGTTGATCTCCTGGATCGTCTCGTAGACGAACAATTGCTGGCGGCTGGCGCGGACGAAGTCGCTGTTGCCGTTGCCCTTGCGGCTGCGCACGAATGGCATGGCGCGTGCGCACTCATGCACGCTGGCGATGGGCGGCGGATCGTTGCGCCACAGCCCGTTGCACAGCGGGGGCGTGGCACCGGGCTGCCAGGCCCACAGCTGGTAGTTGTTCCGTATCGGGAAGTAGACACCCTTGATCCGCGTCGGGTCGTCCCAGTACTTCGAGTCCTTGATGGCCTTGGTGATATTGAGCGTGATCGGATCGACGACATCGACCATCGCATGGAAGCCCTCGAACGTGATGAGGGCGTGGTAGTCGATCTCGATCTGTAGCAGATGCTCGATCACCTGCTCGAACTCGACCAGCGCATGCTCGATCGTGTCGTTCTTCTTGAGCGTTTGGAAAATGCCGTTGACGCGTCCGGTGAAGGTGTCGGTGGTCGAGGCGGTGAACGGGTTGGGGATGCGGGCGGTGTCGCGCGGGATGCTCGCGGCCGTTATCACGTTGTTCTTGACCGAAATGACCATGATCGTGTCGGTGCGTGAGACGGCGCCCGTGCGCGCATCAGAGCCAAGAAGGAGAACGGTCAGCCGGTTGTCGGGTCCATCGTCGATGGCCGCCGGTTGCCCCAACGCGGCGAAAACGCCGTCGAGTGGCATGAACCGCGAAAGGCCTGCGGCAAGGTCGAGCATCGAAGTGCTCGTCCGCGTTGAACTGACCGCGGTCGCGGCAGGGAAGCCGGCGACTCCCGTCGCAGTCAACACGAGGGCCAGCCCGAACGCTGCCAGCGCTCGTCCGATCACCCCGGATCCTGTTCGATAGCTCATTGGAGTTCCCCCGTCACGGCCCGCGGGTGGGGCCGCGGTGACCGGCGCAGTCTACCGCGCTGCACCAAACCGCCTCAACCCTCAGTCGGCTGGCTCCTGGGCATAGCGACTATCCGACCCGAAAAGCTCGATCGACAGCCGCGCCACCTCGTCCATGCGCAGCTGGTTCCTTGTGGTGCGCACCCCGTCCTGGTTGATGATGCCCTCCGCGAAGCGTGGCGGCGACAGAACCACGCGACGCGGCTCGACGTCCGAGCTGCTAAAGGCTATCGAGACAATCTCCGGCAGGCGGTCGAGCGGGGCGTCGGTGCGCACGACGTTGGACAGCACGTACAGCACGCCGGGCAGGTTGGTCATGAGGCGCGGGTCGTTGAGCTTGGTACGCAGCGCAACCAGGATCTGCTGCTGGCGTCGCGCGCGCTCGTAGTCGCTGTTGCCCGGGCCGTGGCGCGAGCGCGCATACGCGGTAGCGAGCTTGCCGTCGAGATGGTGCGGCCCGGCCTCGAGGAAGAAACCCACCTCGGTCGGGCTGAACTGATATCCCGCGTCGTGGATCGGGCTGTCGAGAACAACGTCCACGCCACCGACCATGTCGACCAGGGCGAGGAACCCGGCGATGTCGATCTGGGCGTAGTAGTCAATTGGCACGCCGACCAGGTACGAAACCTCGTTGACGAGCGTGCCCATCGCCCCGTCCGGAAACTCCTCCGGGTTGCGCGCTGCCGTCTGCATCAGGTTGTTGATGCGCGGTTCGAACTGGCCGCCGGCGTAGTAAGGGAGCCGTGCCGTGTCGCGCGGGATGCTGATCATGGTCAGCGACTTCCCGACCGGATCGAACGAGGCGACGATGAGGGTGTCGGTCAGTCCCCGTGCCGCGACGTGGGTGTTGTCGACGCCGACGAGGAGGACCGTGACGCGGCTGGTCGACCCGGGCAGGGGGCTCTCCGGCGCGGGGCTGACAGCGGGGCTGCCACCCGGAGCCGTGGTCTGGCTGGGGCTGCTCGGGGCGGACGAGCCAAGCGGGTCGGGAGTCGGATCGGCCGGCGGCAGCGCAACCTGGACCGGCTCGGTGATGCGCTGCCCAGCCTGGTAAAACGCCCAGGCGTTGTTGGCGAGCCATGCATGGCTGAACACGGTCAGCCCGATGAGCACGAGGACGGTGACCTTCGTCATGCTGGTGCGCGCGCCACCGGCGTCGACGATCGAGTAGCAGCGCCACAGCGCCAGCGCGGCGATGAGCGCGATCAGTCCCAGCGAGACGACGGGGTTGAGCAGGTGCAGGCCGAATACCAGCGGGCCGATCGCCAGCACGAGGGCGATCAGTCCGATGACGACTGCGGCGATCGGCAGGCCATGGGTCAGCGCACGCTGGCGCTGGCCCTTGTAGGCCTGCCCCAGACCGGGCCAGATAAAGGACAGGAGGGCGGCGATCGGCCGGGAAGGTCCGGTCTCGGTCGTTGCCGACTCGTCCACTGCCGGCGTCGCGGCCACTGCCTCGTAGGTATCTTCGGTCACTCGCCCGAGCATACCGGTCGTCAGCGACGAGTGATCTCGAGCAGGCGGCCGAAGGGTCGTTCTTCGACCAACGTCACCTCCCAGTCACGTCCCAGCCACTCGACGAACTCGGCGTCCGACCCACGGGCCGGCGTGTAGACGAGCCACGCCCGCGAGCCTGCTCCGGCCAATGCGTCGAAGCGCTCGATGCTTGACTCCAGATCGGCGTCCTCGTTGCGGGCGCGGTACAGGCCGTGCAGGTCGAAGTCCGCGGGCAGGCCGGCCAGCCGGCCGTGCCAATAGCGCTCGAAGATGATCTGCTGCTCGTGGGGCGCGATCAGGACGGGCTCTTCTGGTTGGGCGCGCGAGGCGAGCGCGACCGCCAGGTCGCGCGAGCCGTCATCGCCGTGTGGCGGAGCAAAGTGATTGACGGCAACGCCCCAAACCTGGGCCGAGATCAGGACCACCGCGGCCACCACCCCCGCCGCCGCAGGGGCGCCGGCACGCAGCGGCGCCTCACGGACAATGGCCCCCGCGGATGCCGCGACCGCCAGCGCGGGCAGCAGGAACAGCATCATGTGTGCGACGAACAGCCACATGCCGGTAACTGCGGACACGGCCCACGGCACGAGGAAGGTCACGGCCGCGGCTATCAGGACCACCTGTACTCCCCGCCGGTCAGCGGCACGACCGACCAGCCAGCCCCGGCCGAGCAGGAACGCAGCCGCTACGAGCCCCAGGGCCTGAAGTGGCCGGATACCAAGCAGCAGCGCGCCGGTCCCGCTCGAGTACTGGCTGAGCGCGCCCAGGAGCTCGCTCGGTGACGCGTAGCTAAGGAGGTCCGTGCGGGTCTGGCCGGCACCGGCCCACGCGCCGAGCATCGGCACGAGCCACGGCACCCAGGCGAACAGGACGATGGCCGCCGCGACCGCCACCTGGCGGCCGCTGACCGCGCGCGCGCCGCCGAGGCGCGAGACCGAAAGCAAGGCGACGACGAGCAGGATCGGCGCGACCGCGTAGTGGCTGTACACGCCCACGATCGATAGACCGATTGCCACAACGGCGTCTGGCGTCGCGGCGCTGCGCCGCCAGCGCCAGCACGCGGCCAGTGCCAGGGTCGTGGCCAGCGCCGCGAACGAGTACAGCGACGCCTCCTGCCCGTACTCGATGGCATATGGAGCCACGGCGAAGACCGCCGCCGCGAGGATGGCCACGCGGCGGTCGCGCACGAGCTCGATGGCAAGCCACGCCGCGGCCGTCGTGGTCAGGGCGCCAAAGAGCGCGCTGGGCAAGCGCAGGGCCATGTCCGTGGTCCCCGCGACCATCGACCAGGCGCGCAGCAGCAACGCAAAGAGCGGGTCGCTCGGAGGGTTGGCCAGGACAGCTCCAAGCATCTCGCCGACCGATGGCGCCAGGATCAGGCGGACGTGGTAGGCCTCGTCCCAGAACAGGGTCCGGTCGCCGGTGCCCGACAGGCGCAGCACCAGCGCGATCAGGCCGATGAACAGGAGCGACGCTCCGAACCACCAGCGGTTGGCCAGGCTGGGGCGCTCCATCGGAACCGATAGTAAGCAGCCCATGGCCCCGGTACGCTTCTGCCCGTGGAGGGCAGGGCAAGGCGTGTCGCGGTCGTAGGTGGGGGTCCGGTCGGCGTGGTCTGGGCCCGACGGGGCAGTGATCGGGACGGAGTGGCCCGAGTTCGCGGCCATCGACTGGAGGCTCGCGCACGGCCTGATGGCCGCACCGGTCGTGGTCGACGGACGGCGGCAGCTCGATGGCGAGCAAATGCGTGAGATGGGATTCCGCTACTTCGGCATCGGCATCGGCTGGAGCTAGGGCCCTACCCGTTGCTGCTCAGCCTGGTCATGCCCGTCTATAACGAGGCACACATATTGCCGCGAACGCTCGAGCGACTCGCGTCGGTGACGTTTCCGATCGCGTGGGAGCTGATCGTCGTTGACGACGGCTCGACCGACGGCAGCGCTGAGCTCGTCGAGACCCGGACGCTGCCCGCACCCGAGCGGGTGGAGGTAATCCGCCAGCCGGTCAACATGGGCAAGGGCGCTGCGATCAGGCGCGGCTTCGAGGTCGCGCGTGGCGACATCATCGGCATCCAGGACGCCGACCTGGAGTACGACCCGGCGGACATTCCAGCCTTGCTCGCGCCGCTGCTCGAAGACCGCGCAGATGTCTGTTTCGGCAGCCGCACGATGGGCGGCTACCAGCCTTATTCACGGCTCTACAAGCTCGGCAACCGAGTCCTTGGATGGACGGCGGGACTGCTCTTCGGACGCTTCGTCACGGATCTCTACACGGGCTACAAGTTCTTCTCCCGCCCGACGTACGACAAGCTCCACCTCACGGCCAATGGGTTCGACATTGAGGCCCAGATATCAGCTCAGCTCTTCCGCGCGCGAGTGCGCGTGGTCGAGGTGCCGATCAGCTATGCCGCCCGGTCGCGGAGCGAGGGCAAGAAGCTGCATCCCAGCGACGGACTGGCCGGGATCGTGATGTTGGTCCGCGTCCGCGTCGGTCGCTGATACAGACACGGTGAAACGGGTCGCGCTCGCCGCGGCGCTGGCTCTGCTCGTGCTCGTGCAGCTGCCCGACGCATGGTCGGAGGCCCGATCGGCGTGGGACCTCGTGAAGCTGTGGGGTCAGCCCGCAGAGCAGTACCGCCGGATCTTGGGCGACGTCCCCTACGACGGACTGGTCCAGGCCGAGCGACTCCTGCCACGCGACGCCGTCGTGCTCCTGGCCACGCAAGGCACGGATGTGCGCCACCGCGAGTACACCACCTTCCACCGCGCGCTCTACTTCCTCGCGCCACGGCCGGTGCACTGGATCAGTCCGGCGCCCGACGATGGGACGTGGGAGGCGCGCTGGTGGCGGACATCGCCCGTCACGCCCGAGGCGCAGTGCGCCGTCGCGGCCGAGGTCGGGGCGACGCACATCCTGACGCTCGACGCCGCGCCCGAGCTGGCATGCGCGGCCAAGGGGGGACCGGCGAGCAACCTAGGCGTGCTGAGCCTGGTGGCGCTCGACGGCGCGGCGGAGCCAGCGCCTGTGGCCGCGCCCTGGGCCGGGCTTGGTCCGATCGGCGTGCTGCCCGCCCTGGCCGTGCCGCTGGTGATCGGTTGGGCGCTCGTCGGCGCGGCGCTGCGACGTCGGCCGGTCCTCCACGACGGCGTGAGGCTGGCCGGGGCGTGGGTCATCGGCGGCTCCATCGTGACGCTGTTCGAAGTGGTAGACGGTGCGTTGGGTGCTCCGCCGGTCGAGCGCATGGTCTTGCTCGGCGTCGCGGCGCTGGCATTCGCCTACACCTTCGTGTCCTGGCGCCGGGGCACGCCGCTCGTCCGGCGCGGGCTGAGCCCTGTCGTGCGCAGCCCGGTCACATTGGCAATCGGTGCAGTGCTGGTTGTCGAGCTGGCGCTGGTGGCCGTCCTCGCCATTGGCCGGCCGAGGATCGCCTGGGATGGCTGGGCGCACTGGGGCATGAAAGCGCGGGCGCTGTTCGAGGAGGGCCGCGTCACCATGACCTTCCTCGAGGACCTTACGCGCGCCAGCACACTGTCCGATTCGCCACTCCACGTTCCCACTCTCGAGGCGTGGCTGTACGGCTGGCTGGGCTACGCCGACGAACGGCTGGCCGGGGTACTGGCGCTCGCCACCTTCGCAGCACTGCTCGCGCTGTGCTTTGGCGCCCTCCGGTCGTGGGGCGCCGGGCTGGTCACGGCACTCGGTCTGACCGCGGTCCTGGGCAGCATTACCTGGCTGTGGCGTGTCGGGGCGGCCAGCTTCGCGGACGTTCCACTGGCGCTCGTGCTGGCCGTGGCGTGCGTCATCCTGGTGCGCTGGCTGGAGACCGGCGCTCGGGGCACGTTGGTGATCGGGGCGATCGCGGCTGGCCTGCTGCCGTGGGTCAAGAGCGACGGCGTCATGTGGCTTGCGGTGGTGGTCGTGGTCCTCTTCAGCTTCGGCCTGGTGCACGCAGATGCCGTCCTCCGCGGACGGGCTCTCCGCGCCGCCGTGTTCAGCCTGCTCGCCGGCATGGTCCTCAGCGGCCCGTGGTGGATCCTCGTCCTGACGAGCGGGATCGGGGGCGACAACTATGACCTGAGCCTGTCCGCATTGATCGCAAACCTGGACCGCCTGGGCACGATCGTGAGCATGCAGCTGGGGATGCTGGCGTGGCCGGTGTGGCTGCCGATCTGGCTCGGGGCGGCCGGCCTGGCGGCTGCACTGGCGGTGCGCCAGCTTCGCCGCGTGCGATCCAGTGGATTGCGGCTCGCGCGGCCGAGGCCCGGCCCGGACACATTCCTTCTCGCGGTGTCCGGCCTCGGGCTGGCTGCGCTGACCGTGCCGTACCTGCTCACAACGTTTGTGCCGTACACCGAGCAGATCGAGAGCTCCGGCTACCGCCTGGCCCTCCAGGCGCTGCCGATCACGTTCCTGTGGCTGGCCCGCCGGCTGCTGCCGGTTTTGGCTGCAGCTCCTCCCGGAGCGCAGCCAGCGTTGGCCGCAGACCCTCCGCCAGCGTCGTGATCGGCTGCCAGCCCAGCAGCCTCCGGGCGAGGCTGATATCCGGGCAGCGCCGCTGAGGGTCCCCAGCAGGTCCTGGCACGAGCTGGATGTCTGACGAGCTGCCGGTCGCGCCCAGGATCAGCTGCGCCAGCTCGAGCACGCTCGACTCGATCGGCATGCCGAGGTTAACCGGGCTCTCGTAGTCGGCCTCCATCAGCCGGCGCAGGCCTTCTACGAGGTCGTCGACGTATTGGAAGCTGCGCGTTTGGCTGCCGTCCCCGTGAACGGTCATCGGCCGGCCCTCGAGCGCCTGGGACGCCAAAGTGCTGACAACGCGGCCGTCTGTGGGCGCCATCCGTGGGCCGTACGTGTTGAAGATGCGGGCGATACGGACATCGACGCCGAGAGCCCTCGAGTACGCCGTCGTCAGTGCCTCGGCGTAGCGTTTGGCCTCCTGGTACATGCTCCGCGGTCCGACAGATTGGACGTTGCCGGCGTAGGTCTCTGGCTGGGGGTGAACCGCGGGGTCGCCGTACACCTCGCTCGAGCTGGCGAGCAGGAAGCGCGCACCGGTCGCGCGCGCGGCATCGAGCATGACGCGCGTGCCCTCCCCGTTCGCGCGCAAGGTCGCGACCGGGTGAGCGAGGTACGCCGGCGGGCTCGCCGGGCTCGCCAGGTGCAGGATCCGATCTAAGCTGCCCAGGTTGATGACGGGCAGCCAGGCGTCCTGTTCGAGAAGCTCGAAGCGGGGCTCGTGCTCCAGGTGAGCGATGTTTGCCCGCCGGCCCGTGACGAAGTTGTCGATGCCTACGACATCGAAGCCGTCGCCGATGAGCCGATCGACCAGGTGACTGCCGACGAACCCCGCCGCGCCGGTAACGAGCGCCCTCACGCCCGGTGGGCCCGGTTCGCGTGACCTGACAGCATCGAGTAGTGGCGCGCCAGCCCTTGAGGTAGCGACACGTCGCCGTAGGCGACGGCCATGCGCCAGCGATACGGCGCCCAGCGCTTCCAGCGCGCGCGCCAGGACGACGGTAGGGGCAACCGCCCGGGCAGCAGCAGCCCGCTCCGGTCGTCGAGCGGCACGTTCTCGACCCAGCGCACCAGGCGCTCCGGCACGAGGGGGGCGAAGCTCGATGGATCGATATCGCCGAGCAACGCGCTGGCTCGGTAGGCAAGGCCGAGCGACGGATACGCCAGCGAGGGATGAGGGACGTTCGGCAGAAGCGCGCGCAGCGTGTCCGAAAGACCGACGAAATCCAACCACTGGATGACCCTGCCCCGCCCCACCAGCAGGTCGCTCGACGCATGGATCGCGAGGTGGGCCACGAAATCCTCGTCAGCGGGGACGACGGCCGGCTCGCCGACGACCGTGCTGAGCGTGGCACGGCTCCACAGCGCAGGCGTCAGATCGTCCGTCCCGATCCAGCCCCACAGGTGGCGCATGACCTCGGTATGGACCTCCACTCGGCGCGGGTTGTCGACGTGCTCTCCGGCCGAGACGACGCCGTCCGCGGAGGGATTTAAATACACGTCGTGCGTCGGCCGCGGGTTCTTCTCGGGCTGATGGCGGTAGCCGAGCCCGACCAGCAGTCCCTCCATCGCTGCCGTATCGGCCGGCCGTACCAGCAGATCCAGGTCGGCCATCGGCCGGCGGTGGCGCCAGGTATCCCCGCGCGTCGTCAGCAGCGCGCCCTTGAGCGGCATCACCTCGATCCCGGCCGCGGCACCCGCACGCAGGATGAGCGCCAGATCGCCGTGCAACGCGTCGATGCGCTCGGCGTTGGCGCGATGCTCGTCTGCGATCTTCTGCACGGTTGCATCTGGCAGGACGCGGCCCAGGCGCTGCTCGCCAACCTGCTCCCACAACCAGGCGTTGAGGCCATGGACGACCAGCAGATCCTCGAGGAATCGAAATCGGCTGTCCGTCCAGTTGGAGGTGAGCTCCTCCATGCGCTGAGCCGGCGTGCCGTCGAGCAACGCGAAGGCCACGGACATGACCTGGCGAGGGCGGCTCACGTCAGCCGGTCAAGCTGCGAGCGGACTGCCCTCGAGGATTGGCTCGAGAGCATCGAGGGCCTCCTCGGGCTGCCCGCCGATCTCGAGCCGGTAGAGCGGCATCCCCCTGATGTGGTCGGCGGCGCGCTGGTGGTCGGCCGTCCACGCATCGCCCCATGGCCAGAGCAGGTCGACCTCGACCGGATCATCGGCGGCGATCCGAGTCAACCGGGTGGGCCCGGCGCGCCGCTGCAGCATGACCAGCGCCTGGGGGGTCATCGAGGGCACCGCCTGGCCCGGGTACCAGACGTCCAGATCGATCTCGAGCTTGGTCTCGCCGTTGGGCTGCAGCCGCGGCATGACGCCCTCCAGCTCGGGAAACATCTGCAGCGCGTCGGGCAGGAGGCGCTGAATCCAGGGCATGCCCCAGAACTCGACACCCTGGTCGGTGGCGTGGACGTACACGGCGTCCTCGGCGAAGACCTGGAAGCCACGCCGCGCCGCGGCCAGGGTCAGGGTCGACTTGCCCATGCCCGCTGGACCAAGGAGTGCGATCCCGCGGCCCTCCCGGCCGATGCCCGCGGCATGGATCGGGCTATAGCCGCGCCCGCCACTGGCCATGGCCAAGCTGAGCCCTTCCACGAGCTCGCGCCGAATGGTGGCGATCTCGGCTCGCATGTGGCTGCCCACGAAGGCCACCGCCTCACCCGTCCTGTTGTCGGCGACGGCCATGCTGTCGGGCGTGTTCAGCGTGTAGATGCGGCCGTCGGTGTTGTACGTCACCTGCCAGTCGTCGCCGCCGCGCCAGGGCTGGTCGACCGCGAACAGGCGCAGGCGCAGCGGCCGACCATGGTCGGGCACCGCGTAGCGTCCGAGGGACAGGTCCGCTGCCTCGACCATGATGGGGTCGTTGGTCTCGAGAACCACCGGTTCCGAAAAGAGGCCGTAGCGACGCTCGATCGTGGCCTTGGGCGGCACAAGCTGCGGACCGAGCCGAACACGTGTCACGAACTTGATCACGCTCGCCAACCGGTGCTGCCTATGCCGCCGACCACGAAGCGCTGGGCGACCAGGTAGACGAGCACCGGCGGCACGAGGGCGACGACGGCCATGGCCACTGACCGCTGCGGGTCGTGTACGTAGATGCCGTCGAGCGTCGCCATTCCAAGGGTGACGGTAAAGGAGTCTGGCGAACGTAGATAGACGAGCGGGCCCAGAAAGTCATTCCACGCGCCGATGAAGGCAAAGACGGCCACCGCCGCAAGGGCCGGCCTGGCCAACGGCAGGGCAACGTGGCGGAACGCCTGCCATGGATTTGCGCCGTCGACCTGGGCGCTCTCGAAGAGATGCGGTGCCAGGCCCTTGAACCACTGCCGCAACAGGAACACGTAGAAGGCGCTGGCGAAGAGCTGGGGCACCAGCAGCGGCAGGTACGTGCCGACCCAGCCGAGGCGCGAGAAGAGCACGAACTGGGGCACGATCAACGCCGCCGGCGGGATCAGGATCGTGCCCACTAGCAGCGCAAATAGAAAGCTCCGGCCACGTGCCGGGATGGCCGCGAAGGCGAACGCGACGAGCGCCGACGACGCGACCGTGAACACGACGCTCAGCGTCGCGATCAGCATCGAATTCGCGAAGAGGCGCGGTGTCTCGAGGACGTTTACGACGTCGATGATGCTTGCCAGCGTCGGCGGGTTGGGCAGCAGCGTCGGCGGTGCGGCCAGGAACTGGTCGCGCGGCTTGAGAACGCTCAGCAGCAGCCAGCCAAACGGCACGACGAAGGGCACGACCGCGATCACCGCGAGCGTCGCGCGCAGCCGATCGCGCCCGCGCAGAGCGTTCACGCTTCTGCTTCGCCGTAAACCACGCGCCGCTCGCCATACCTGAAGTGCACGTAGGTCAGCGCCAGCACGAGCCCGAGCACGACGAGGTTCATTGCCGAGGCGTAGGCCAGGCGTCCGGCGCCGAATGCCTCCTGGTAGGTGTACAGCGACGAGGTCAGGGTCGCGTCGCTCGGCCCGCCGCCGGTCAGCACATACGTCGGCGTGAACGCCTGGAAGGCGGCCACTGCGTTGACGATGGCCAGGTAGAACGTCACCGGCGTCAGCGCCGGCCAGATTACGTGGCGAAACCGTGCCCAGGCACCGCCGCCATCGAGCAACGCGGCTTCGAGCAGGTCGCGCCGCACGTTGTTCAGCGCCGCGACATAGACGACGACGTTGATCCCGACATTCCACAGGCCCATGACGACCAGTGCGGGCATGGCCCACGCCGGGTCGTCGAACCACGCCGGCCCGTCGATGCCCAGCGCCGCGAGCACGCCGTTGACCAGGCCCGAGCGCGGATTGAAGACCCAGCCCCACATGAATGCGGTCGCCACGCCGGCGATCACCGCCGGCAGGAAGACAGTGGTCCGCGCTCCGGCTCGAACGGCTCCCCTGCCCTGCAGGACGAGCGCGATGGCAAGGCCTATGGCCAGGCCGGGCACGACCGTCCAGAACGCGTAGACCGCGGTGTTGTAGAGCGCGTGCACAAAGCGACCGTCGCCGAGCAGTCGGGTGAAGTTGTCGAGGCCGACGAACTGCGGCGACGCCGGCGGCAGCCAATCGGTCAGCGCGATGGCTGCGCTGGCCAGCAGCGGACCGGCCTGCAGGAAGACGAAGCCGATCAGCCACGGCGCGACGAAGAGCAGGAACCAGCGCTCGCTGCTGCGCAGACCCCACGAGCGCCGCCGCGGCCGCGCCAACTCGCGGGTTGTGCCGGTCAAGGCGACCGATCAGGCTCCAGGGCTTCGTTGGCCGCTGCCTCGAGCTGAGCCAGGCCTTCCTCGAGCGAGATCTCGCCCTTGTTGATGCGCGTGAAGATGTCGAAAGTGGCCCCGTACGCGGCGAAGCCGTTGGCCGTGCTCGGCCGGAACACCTCGCCCACCTCGACCGCGGTCAGGATCGCCTGTTGGTTGGCCGGCGCGCGCGACGTGTCGATTACCGAGTCAGCGACCGATCTGCGCGCCGGCACCGCGTGGCCGGGCGTGCCCCAGGTGTCGGCGAGGAACTGGCCGTCGGTCAGGGCACGGACGAGCGCCCACGACTGATCGGGGTGCTCGGTGTCGGCCGAGATCACGTAGCCGAAGGTGCTGACCGCGGTGTGGCGCTGCCCGTCGACGCCGAGGGGCGGCGGGGCGATGTCGTATTCGATGGTGCCCGCGCTGTTGAGCTGACCGATGGCGAACGTGCCGTTCATGATCATCGCCGCCTTGCCGTTCAGGAACGGATCGCCCGGCACGCCGGTCTGCGACCCGCCATATGGGTCATAGAGCGCGGCATGGTCGTCGCGAACGAGGGTGACCCACCAATCGGCCGCCTCCACGTTCGCCGGCGAGGTGAAGTCCATCAGCGTGCAGTCCTCGCTGGCGCACCAATCGCCGCCACGGGCCTTGACGGCCGGGTTCTGCCAGAAGTACGTCAACCCGCCGTGCCAGCCCCACATCTGGATGTCATCGGGATCGAAGCTGGCGTCTGTCGGGTGGCGACCCTCGCCATCGACCGTCAGCGCGAGGGCCGCCTCACGCACGTCGTCGTAGGTCCAGGTGTCATCGGGCAGCGCCAGGCCCGCATCCGCGAACGCGTCAGTGTTGTAGAAGAGGACCTCCGGTGAGGCGGTGTCGGGGATGCCGAACAACCGGTCGTCGAAGCGGTACTGGGCCAGCGGTCCTTCGTAGAAGTCGGCCAGATCGAAGCCAGACTGCGATGTCCGATCGTCGAGCGCCAGAAACGCGTCGCGCCGAATCCACTGCTGAACGTTGAGCCCCTGGACGCGCAGCACGTCGGGCATGTCGCCGCCGGCGAGCTGGGTGTTGACGCGCTCCGCCTCGTTCTGCTGCGGCACCTCTTCGAGCGCAACGCTGAACTCCGGGTGCGCCTCGTCCAGTGCCTCGAGCGCCGGCTCGAACGTGACCAGCTCGTCAGCCGTCAGGCTGACCTGGAGGCGCAGCGCGACGCTCTGCGGAGCCGGCGCCGCACAGGCGGCCCCAGCCAGACAGACCAGCACGACGCCGATCAGCGGCACCAGGGAGCGAGTCACGGTTCTCAACGGACGTCGAATGATATGGGACGCTCGATGCGGTAAAGCGTCCACGAACCGGACGATGCGCTCTCGGACAATCCGAATTGTCGATCGATAGCCTCGACCGCCCGCTGGGGCTGGCTCCCGGCCCACTGGCTCTGGATGCTCGCCATGTCGACGAGCAGATACGTCGGCCGCTCCGCGGCGACCGCGTCGGCCACGCGCTCGGGGTCGATCGATGTCAGCTCGATCGCGTCGTAGCCGTCGTGCACGAGCTGGCCCGTGGGGCCGAGGCTGATGACTCGCGCGCTTGCTGGCAGCTCAGCAGCCAGGCTGGCGACACGGTCCTTCTCTGTCCCAACGCGCTCGATGAAGTTGTCCGTGAATCGCCACGCCAACAGGGCGTTCACGACCAGGGCGACGATGACGACGCCGACGATCACTCGTCCGCCGAAACGCGGCCAGCGTCGCGCGGCGGCCGTCCAGACGAGCCACGCGCCGCTGCCGACGAGGATGGCGACGGGCGGCAGCGCCGCCAGGTAGAAGCGCGTGTTCTGGTAGGCGCCGCCTGCCATGAAGCCGATTGTCAGGACCGGCCATGCCAGGAGCACCGCGGCGCGAACGACGTCGCGGTCGCGGATCACGGCCCACAGGCCCGGCACAGCCAGCACGGCCAACGTCGCGAACCAGTACGGCGCCACGGGCTGGAGCAGGTAGAACACGCCGGTCGGCATCGAGTACGTCAGCCACCCATCGGCCGTCGCAAAGCTGGAGCGCAGGGCATTGAACGGATCCCAGCCGTGAACCTGCGCCTGGCCCAGGAACGGAGCCGGCTGGCCGCTGGTAATGGCGTCGAGGATGGGCAGCGTCATCGGCGCCGCGACGACGAGCGCGACCGCGATCGCGACCGCCGCGTCGAGCGCGGCACGGCGCCGCGGGCGCCGCATCAGTCCGTAAGCCAGTGGCGCCACGGCCGCGGCGCCGGCGGCGGCGTAGATCAGCCGCGTCTCAATCGCAAACGTTAGGAGCGCGAGCGCCGCGGCCGCCCAGAGCAGTGTCGGCGCACGTGAGTAGCGCACGGCCGCCACCATGCCCGCCGTGGCACAGGCGAGGGCGAGTGTGTCGCTCATCGCGACCACGCTCGATTGCCAGAGCTGACCGGTGAGCGCCGCGACGAGACCGGCGCCGATTGCCGTCCAGAAGCGCTGGCGCTCGTCGGTGACGGGCACGAGCGCGTACGCGAGGAGCGCCACCAGGACGGGCACGGTCGCGCCGGCCACGAGGCTGACGGCCTGGGCAACGAGATCAGGGTCGAGCCCCGCCAACGCGCCCATTGCGATGGTCAGTGGGTAGCCGACCGGAAAGAAGAACGGCGGTGGCAAGCGTCCGTTGCGCAGCGCATCGAGCAATGAGTCACGCGCGTAGTTGACGTAGCCGTAGGCGTCCTGGCCGTACAGCCCATCGAAGCCCGTGGCGACGACCAGCATCATGCACGGGATCAAGAGCGCGGCGGCTACCAACGCCAGCACGGCCCACTTCGATCCGGAGACGCCCGCGGGCTCCCTCATCAAGGTTCGTAGACTAGGCCGTCGAGTGCTCGGTGAGCTCCTGCGTCGTGCGTCCTTCTGGCTGCTGATGGCGACCCTCGTCGTGCTGCCATTCGAGTTCGTGCTGCCCGACGATCACGTCCTGGCGGGTTACACCCTGACCTCGCTCGAGGTTGTCGGCCTCGTGGCGCTCGGTGCATGGCTGGCCAGCCTCGCCCTGGATCGCAGGCTGCCGGCGCTGGCTACGCCGATCGCGGTGGCGCTGGCTGGGCTGCTCGCGGTGGTCTTCGCGTCGGCGCTCCTTGCCCCCGGGCTGAGCGATCAGGCCCTCGACGCGGCCGTCCATCTGGCAGCAGGCGGCGTGCTCTTCGTCGCCGTGGCCGATATAGCGGCCAGGAATGGCCGGCCGACCTGGCTGGCCACGGCCGTTGTGTTGGGCGCGACCGCCTCGGCGCTCGTGGGCATCGCGTCATTCGCCTTTCCGTCGATCAACGGTCCGCTCGGGCTGGGCGACTTCTCGACCATCGGAGCGCGCCGCCTGGCAGGCACGCTCGACTATCCCAATGCGGCGGCGATGTACTACGAGGCGTCCAGCCTGGTGGCGATCGGGCTCGCGCTGGCCGTGCCGCGGCTCGTGCTGCGCGTGGCTTTCTGCGCTGCGGCCGTGGTCCTGATCGCGGCGATGATCCTGACGCTGAGCCGCGGCGCGCTGCTGGGCCTGTGCGCGGGCCTGGCGGTCGTGGCTTTCGCCGCCGTCGCGGCGTCAACGATGCGCCGGCGCAGGGCGTGGCTGGTCGCTGGGTCCGCCGCGTTAGTCGCGCTGGCGCTCGCCATGCCGCTTGCTCTGGCACGCACGGACGGGCCGGTAGCCAATCCGCCCCTCGAGCAGTTCAACGCGGGCTACGCCGCGCCCGCGAGCGGCACGCTTCGCGACGGCCAGATGATCGTGCCTGTCAGTATCACCAACACCGGCTCGGCGGCCTGGAACAGCGATGGCGCCGATCGCTTCCTGCTGGGATTCCACTGGCTGCCGCCAGACGCGACCCGGCTCCTGGGCGACGGCTTCGACCTATCCCCGATCGGCCCGCTGCGGCCCGGCGAGACGAAGGTCGTCGAGGCCGTCGTCCACGCGCTTCCGCCGGCGCTCGGCCACGTCGTGGCGTGGGACGTGCTCGCGCCCGGCCAGGTGTGGCTGTCGCAGTACGGCGTGCCCGTGCACACGACGCAGATCGTGTCGCTGGGCCGGCCTGGCGAGGTCCCCTTGCCGCAGCCAGTCATCGCGGCGCAGCTCGACCTCTACCGGGACCTGGGGCTTCCACCGACGCGTGACGAGCTGTGGTCAGCGGCGGCACAGATGACGGCCGAGGAGCCGCTGCTGGGCCACGGCCCTGGCACGTTCCGGCTGCGCTACGGCCCCTACCTGGGCCTTGCGGACTGGGACACCGATATCCACGCCAACAATATGTACCTCGAGCTGTCGGCGACGATCGGCCTGCTGGGCCTGGCCACCTTTCTTGTCGTTATAGCGCTCGTCGCCGTGCCGCTGCTCCGTCGGGTGTTCGGGCCAGCGCGCACCGCGGCGCGGGCAGAGACCCTGTTCGCGGCCGCGCTGGCCGCCGCGCTGGTTGCCTTCATGGTCCACGGCGCCGTCGACTATTTCGTCGGCTTCAACCCGACGGGCGGCCTGTTCTGGGCTGTCCTTGGACTGGCGCTGTATCTCGGCGGCCCTCGCACCAGCGCCGATCGCCGAGCGCCGTGACCGGCAATCGCCGCGTCCTGACGGACCGACTTGCGTGGTGGCTCGTGGTGGCGACTCTCGTCGTGCTGCCGTTCGAGCCGCGGCTGCCCATGGCCAACGTGGGGCGGCTGACCATCACCACGGTCGAGCTCTTCTGGGGCGCGGCTCTTGGCGCCTGGCTCCTGTCACTCGTTGTCGGGCGTCGTCGTCCGCAGGCGCCGCGCCCGGTCTGGCTGGCGCTGGCCGTGCTGCTCGTCGGCGGCGTCGTGTCGGCATTGATGGCCGACGGGCTGAATACCGAGGCGCTGATCTTTGTCGGCCGCAGCGCGGCGGGCTGGCTGCTGTTCCTGGCCGTGGCCGACCTCGCTTCGCGACATCCATCGACCGCTTTGGGACTGGCCATCGTGGCCGGAGCAACGCTTTCTGCAGCGCTGGGCTTGATCTTCATCACGCTGCCGCCGTCGGTCGGCGAGAGCTTCGGCATTCGCGACTTCAGCTTCCTCGACGCCCGGCGGCTCATCGGCACGTTCGAGTACCCCAACAGCGCTGCCATGTACTACGAGGCGTCGGCATTGCTGGCATTGGGCCTGGCGGCTGTCGTGCGCGGCAGGCTAGGGCGGCTGGCGCTGGTCGGAGCTCTGGCCGTCCTCGTGCTGGCCATGATCCAGACCTACAGCCGTGGCGCGATCATCGGCCTGACGGCCGGGCTCTTGGCGTTCGCCGCTGTCGCTTTCGCCGCCCACAGACAAAGGCTTTCGTTCGCGGTGGCTACCGGCGCCGTTGCCGTCTTGGTGGGCTCGCTGGCTTTCCAGCTAGTGATCCTGCCGCCCGAGCGCATCCTCGTGGACGCGCAGCGTGGACTGTTCGATGCGACCTACGAGGCGCCCGCCAGCGGTTACCTACAGGACAACGAGATGGAGGTCTCCGTCACGGTCACCAATACAGGCAACGTTGCCTGGAACTCTGGAGGCGGCGACCAGATCGCGCTCGGCTACCGATGGCTGTACCCCGGTTCGAACGAGCTCGCGGGGAACGGCAACGACCTGGCACCGATCGGGCCGCTCGAACCGGGACAGAGCACGGTCGTCGACGCGGTCGTGCGCGCGGACGACGGAGCGGTCGGCTACCGCGTCGCCTGGGACGTGGTCAACCGCGGGAAGTACTTCTCCGAGTACGGCGTACCGGTGATCACGACAGAGCTCGTGGGGAGCGAGTCGTCCGGTGAGCCTGAGCCTTCGAGCCGCGAGGTCATCATCTACGAAGATCTGACCCAGGCGCCCACTCGCGAGGAGCTGTGGCGCGCGGCCGTGGCGATGACGGCCGACCGCCCGGTGCTGGGCGTTGGCCCGGGCACTTTCCGGCTGCGCTATGGCGCGTACCTGGGGCTCGAGGCGGCCGATGATCGCTATCACTCGAACAATCTGTACCTCGAGCTGGCCTCGACCACGGGCCTCATCGGACTGGCAGCCTTTGCCGTCCTGGTGCTTGCGGTCCTGGTTCCACTGGCCCGTCGCCTGGTCCGCACTGACGAGTGGAGCGACGAGAGCGACTGGCGGCGTGAGGGCTCGAGCTACTCGGGTGTGACCCACAAAAAGAACGGTGCCTGGCTCTGGTCGGCCGCGATCGGCGGGGCGGTCGTGGCCTTCCTGGTCCACGGCCTGCTCGACTATTTCTTCGGCTTCAACCCGGGCGGTGGCCTGTTCTGGGCCGTCCTCGGGCTGGCCCTCGCGGCAAGCAGGCCCCGGACTTAATCTGTCGGCCCATGGTTCGGCGCCACACGACTGCTCTGCGGGCAAGCCTCATGGCGACGGACTTCGTCGCTGCCGTTTTGCTTTTCGTGGCCGGTTCGATGTTGCGCTACGGCCAGGGCTGGGAGCAGGACTGGCACCGCCTCGGTGTGGATCCCTGGCTGGCGGCAGCAGCTTATGCGACCGGCTGGACGGTCGCGGTCCTGCTCGGGGGGCTGTATCGGGTCCGGGCGCGCTACTCCCTGCGCGCCGAGTCGCTGGCCCTGGCCCGAGCGGGGCTGGTCCTCGGCCTCGCCGTGATCACGATCCTGTTCGTCTACCAGGTCTCCAACGCCAGCCGGCTGCTCGTGGCCGGGCTCATAGGCGCGACGGTGGCCCTCGGGATACTCAGTCGGCTGGCCCTGCGTACCGCGTTGAACTCGATGCGCCGTGATGGGCGCATGACGCGCTTCGTGCTCGTCTGTGGCGCCGGTCCGGTGGCCCAAGACTTCGCCGATCGGCTGGAGCGCCACGCCGACCTGGGGCTGCAGGTGATGGGCCACCTCGGCTCGCCCAGCGACGAGATGTTCACGCCAACGCGCCCGATCCTGGGCTCGCTCGACGACATCGAACGCATTCTCCATGGCGCGGTCGTGGACGAAGTCGCCATCTGCCTGCCCGTTGCCGACTGGTCATTCGTCGAGCCGATCACGCAGCTGTGCGCGACCGAGGGCAAGATCGTGCGCATCCCGGAGGCAGGCGGTCCGAGCGTCCAGGGCGGCAACGCCGAATCCTTCGACGGCACGACCGTCGTGTCACTGGTCCACGGTCCCGACCGGGCACTGGCGCTGTTCCTCAAGCGCGTCGTCGACGTCGTCCTGGCGACCGTCGGCCTGGTCCTGGCCTCTCCAGTGCTGCTCGGCATCGCGCTCTACGTCGCCCGTGCGGAGGGCCGGCCGGTTCTGTTCCGCCAGCAGCGCGTCGGCCTCCACGGCCGCACCTTCGAGCTGCTCAAGTTCAGGACGATGCGCCTCAACGCCGATCTCGAGATCGATCAGCTGATGCTCTTCAACGAGGTCCGCGGCCGCGCCTTCAAGATCACCGACGATCCGCGCCTCACGCCCACCGGCCGCATCCTGCGTCGCACCAGCCTCGACGAGCTGCCGCAGCTCTGGAACGTGCTGCGCGGCGAGATGAGCATCGTCGGTCCGCGGCCGCCGCTGCCGCTCGAGGTCGAGGGCTACGACGTGTGGCATCGCCGGCGCCTGTCCATGAAACCCGGCATGACCGGCCTGTGGCAGGTCAGCGCGCGGCGCGATCCTGACTTCGATCGCTGGGTGGAGCGAGACCTCGAGTACATCGACCGCTGGTCGTTGTGGCTCGACCTCAAGATCATCTGCCTGACTGTTCCCGCCGTCGTCAGCCAGCAGGGCCGCTGACGGCGTGGCCGTCGCCTCAGGGCGCCTGACGTGGCGAGAGATCGTCCGTCCAGGCGCCAGTCATCCGCTGCTGCCCGTGCTCGTGCTTGGCCTGGTGCTCGGCGCAGCGAGCATCTGCGCGTTGCTGCTGCCCAGTTCGATAAATGGGCCGGTCGCGCTGATCGTGGCAGCGGTTGCGGTGGCCGCCGCGTACCTGTTGTGGCCGCGCCCAGCGTTGCTGTCGTTCGCGCTGCTCATGCTCTTCTCGCGCCTGCTGGCGCGCTGGTTAGCGCCCGAGCTGGCGCACCTGGACGAGCTCCTGATGCCCATCCTGGTGGTCCTGGCCGCTGCGCAAACACGGCCGTGGCGCAATCGGCAGTGGCTGCTGCCGGTGCGCGAGGCGGCGCTGCTGGCGATGCTCGCCGCGGGAGTTGTGTCGGCGCTGCTCAGCGGCGTGCCCCTCGAGGTCTGGGGCTTCGGGCTGCTGCTCACGCTCAAGATCTTCGGCTTCCTGTACGTCGTCCTGTGGCACGACTTCACTGCGACCGACGTTCGGCAGCTCTACCCGGTGGTGCTCGGGCTGGCGCTGATCGTGCTCGTCATCGGCATCCTCGAGGCGCTCGATCCGACCCTCGTCCGGCAGACGCTCAACCTGGGCAACATCGGCAAGGAGCGCGCGTCGCTGCCGAGCATCAAGAGCCTGCTCTGGCATCCCAGCACCTTCGCCTGGTTTTCTGCGTTCGTGGCTGTCTTCCTCTTCGCCGGCCACGTGGTGCTGCGCCGCTGGTGGCTGCTCATCGGCGGCATCCTCTTCAGTGGCGCCACCGTCCTCGGCGCGCGCCGGCGCGCATTGGGCGGCCTGGCCATTGCGCTCGTTGCCGGTGTCGCGGCGACCCTCGGCCGCGGTCGCGCCGAGCGGCGCATGTGGCGCGGCTGGATTCCCGTGGGCATCGGCGCCTTCGCGATCGTCGTCGTCTTCCTGCCCTCTTTGACAGGACTGATGCGCATGACCATCGACGACCTGACCGACTCGAACACGGCCCGAGTCGCGCTCTATGACGCGTCGGTTCGGATCGCGACCGACCACCTGCCCCTCGGGGTTGGCTTCGGCCGATTCGGCAGCGCGCCCAGTCGCAACCCGTACAGCCCGGTCTATGCCGAGTACGGCCTCGACGGCATCGACGGCCTCAAGCCGACCGAGTCGGCCTTCGTGGGCGACGCGTACTGGGCACGGATCCTGGGCGAGACCGGCGTCATCGGTTTCGCCGCGATGCTGGTCTTCGTTGCCGCGCTGTGCGTGGGCGGGTGGCGCTCGGCACGCGCGCACTATTCCGATCCATTGGCCGTGGCCTTCGCGCTGGGCGCGTGGATGGCCCTCGTGCACACCCTGGTCGAGACGCTGACGAGCTCGATGTTCGACTCGCCAGCGCGCATCTACCTGCTCTTCGGCACTGTCGCGGTCGCGCTCGTGCTGGGTCGCACCCGCGCCGAGGACGCAGCCCCGGGTTGAGGACCGCGCTTCTGGTGGCCGCGGCGGTGGCCGCGCTGTCCGGGGCGTGCACCGCCGCCCCGCCGAACGACTCGCCACTGCCTGATTCCGCGTTCCGGGTCGTCAACGGTGGCGTGGTCTTCGATGACTGGCCGCGGGTCGCCCGACGGGCGTGGCCGCAGTCGGGCCACAAGGGCATGCCCGCCGGCTTCACGGACGAGGTGCTGATCAGCGGCCTCGAGCGGCCGACCGCGCTGCGCTTCCTGCCCGACGGCAGCGTGTTGGTGACCGAGCAACAGGGAGTCCTGAAGCTCTTCCCGGCCGCGGACCGCCACGAGCCGCGCGTCCTGCTCGACCTGCGCACCGAGGTGTTGGTCAACTACCAGCTCGGCTTGCTCGCACTGGCCGTCGACCCCGATTTCGGCGCCGAGCCCTATGTCTACCTGGCATACACGCGCGACGCTCCGCTGGGCGGCCAGCCACCGACCTACGGCGCAGCCGACGGCGCCGACGAGTGCCCGGCGCGGCACGCCTGTCCGGCGAGTGCCCGACTCGTGCGCTACCGGCTCGAGGGGACGCCGCTCAGCGCGACGACCGAGGAGGTGCTGATCGACGACTGGTGCATTGCCGGGCCGAACCACACGATCGGGACGATCGCCTTCGGTCCGGATGGAGCGCTGTACGCCGGCGCCGGCGACGGCGCCGATGGCCAGGACCCTGACTACGGCCAGCTCGGGCCGCCGCTCAACGTGTGCGACGACCCACACCTCGAGGGCGGCTCGCTGCGCAGCCAGGACCTGTCCGTGGGCGACGACCCGGTCAGCCTCGACGGCACGATCGTGCGCGTCGACCGCACGACCGGCGAGGGCGTGCGGGGCAACCCCCTGTTCTCGTCGGCCGATGCCAACGCCCGCCGCATCGTGGCTTATGGGTTGCGCAACCCGTTCCGCTTTATCTTCCGGCCCGGCACCGAGGAGCTGTGGATCGGCGATGTCGGCTGGAACGGCTACGAGGAGATCGATCGCCTGGTCGACTCGGCGCCCCCGACCGCGGCCAACTTCGGTTGGCCGTGCTTCGAGGGACCTGAGATCCAGCCTGACTGGCGCGACCTCGATCTCGAGCCGTGTGCCGACCTGTACACCGACGAGGGCGCGGTCGAGTTCCCGACGCTGAGCTTCGCCCGCCCTGCCGGTGGCGACGACGCCGAGGCGTGCGCCAGCGAGAGCTCAGCGCTCAGCGGCGTGGCCTTTTACGATGGCACGCTCTTCCCAGAGCGCTTTCGCGGTGCGCTCTTCTTCGCCGACACGGGCCGGGAGTGCCTGTTCGTGGTCGAGGCCGGGGACGACGGCCTGCCCGATCCGCACACCATGCGGCTCTTCAGCCATCCGATACGACTCAGCGACCTGGTCGTCGGACCCGACGGCGCGCTCTACTACACGCAGGTGGTACGCGGCGAGCTGCATCGCATCAGCTGGCGCTGACCCGGCCCCACCATTGCCCAGCCAGATCGCGTCCGACGATCTCGCCCAGCAGCGCCACGTCCGCGGCGAGCAGGTCGCGGAGCTGGTCGCGCAGGATCGGATCGAGCGGGTCGCGCTCGGCCACGGGTGCGTTGGCGCGCGAGATACGGCGCCACATCGAGGTCGATCGGAGAATCATCCGGCGCCGTGGTGAGAGCAGCGCGCGCGACATCGCGCGCAGGCTGAAGCGATCCTGGTAGAGCAGCCGCTTGACCAGGCTGGACCGTTCGCGGCGGTTGGGGTTGTAGCGCCGGAAGGACTCGGGCTGCCAGTCGTCGACCTCCAGGAACTTCAGCACGTCGCTGTAGACCTTTGCAGGATCGGTCGCGAGGTCCTCGAGCACGGCGAAATGGACGTCCTCGCGCGGAAACGATTCGAGAAGGCGCGTGACTTGCTCGCCAAGCCGGGCCACGCGGGTGTACAGCAGCGCCTGCGGAAAGGCCCCGCCGGGAGGCAGTCGGCGGCCCGCCTGTCGATCGGGTTCGGCCGCGAGAGCCTGGGCAAAGTCGCTGATGTCCTCGTCGCCGTAGACGACGTTGCGCGCGTGCAGGGAGCGCATCAGCTCGACCGGGTCGCGCATCATGACGATCGCCTTGGCGTCGGGCACGGACTCGCGGATGAGGCGCGGGGCTACCTCCGAATAGAGGCTCCAGACCGAGCCGTCGCCGACGCGTCGCGCGTCGCCGGCGCCGCTGTACAGCGCGACGTACTCGTCAAGGTCGGTGAAGAAGCCCGGGGCGTTGAAGTCGCGCACGAAGAAGTGCGGCTCCTTGGAGGTGGGCGCATAGACATGCGGGTGCATGCCGAGCTGGTAGTAGAGCGCGCCCGTCCCGCAACGGGGCGCGCCGACGATGAAGAAATCGGGCATGCGCCCTTTGACCGGCAAGCCTGATCCTCCGACTCAAGTCCGTCCGCGCAAGCGCCGGCGTGATAGGCGATCGCGCAGCATCCACCAGAAGAACGGCGGATCGTCGACGAAGACGCGCCGGCCGATGCGAACCGGGTCGCGCAGCATGCGGAAGGCCCACTCCAGCCCGACCCTCGTCATCCATGTCGGCGCAGCCGGGACGCGGCCACCCAGGATGTCGATGGTCTGGCCGATGCCGAGCATGACCGCCCGCGGCATGTCGCCCTGGTGCCGCGCCATCCAGCGCTCCTGCTTTGGGGCGCCAAAGCCGACGATCATGACCTGGGGATTTGCGGCCACCAGCTCGCGCGTGGCGGCGCTGTCCACCTCGCTGCCGATCTCGAAGCCCATCGGCGGGCTGACCGCGGCCACGACGTTGCCCCCGAGGGAGTTGAGGTAATCGGTGGCGCGCTGTGGCGCGTCGTCACGGCCGCCGATCATGCCGATGCGCAGCGGCGCATCAATGGTGCGCCGGACTATGGCTTCCGGGAGCAGCCGGCCGTGGATCGCCCGCTTGACCGGCGTGCCACCGAGGCGTGAGCCGTAGATGAGACCCATGCCGTCGGGCACGCGCAGGCGCGCACCCATCATCAGCTCGCGGAAGGCCGGGTCGCGCCGCGCGCGCACCAGGTGGTCGACATTCGGTGTCGACACGTAGCCACCGCTGCCCTCGCGCGCCCAATCGACGATCAGCTCGACCGCCTCGTCAAAGGTCACGTCGTGCACGTTGACCCCGATCGGCCGTATCGGAATCGTGCTCGGCTCTTGCCCGTCTCCCACTCACTCGATACTAGGGCGCAACCCATGACCAGTCCGGAACACCGACCCCGGCGCGGCGTCGCGCTCCTTGTCATTGCCGCGCTCGGCGTCGTCATCTGGCTCCAGTTCGTGATGGCCGTCGTCCAGCCGACGATCGACAGTGGCCGCTACCCGACTTCTGCCTACTGGGTCGCGCCGCGCCTGGTGCTGGAGGGTCGCGCCGCGGAGCTGTACGACCCTGAGGCATTCGGCCGCGCCGCGATCGAGCTCGGCGCCTATTTCGACCTTGGCCTGAGTCTCGCCGTGCCGCCGCACATCCTGCCGCTCCTGCCATTCGGGTTACTGGCGCAGCGCGAGGCTTTCGCGCTGTGGACCGTCCTCAGCCTGGCGTCCCTGGTGGCGGCCGGGGCGCTGCTGCTGCGTCGGCTGAGCGTTCCCGGCCTCGTGGCCCTGACCGTGCTCGCGCTGGTCCCGCTATTCCAGCCGGTGCGCCACAACTTCGGGTTCGGGCAGGCGTACACATTCCTGCTGCTGGCACTGACCGTCGCTGCACTGCCCCACAGGGCTGCCATGCGCGACGCGATGAGCGCCGGCATCGCGCTCGCTGGCGCGGCCATCGTCAAGATCTCGTACGGCGCGGTGGCGATGGCCGCCACGCTGATCGGCGGCCGGCCACGCGCTGCCGTCGTTGCCGTGGCGCTGACCGCGGCGGCAGTGCTGGCCAGCCTGGCGATCGTCGGCGTGTACGACGCGCGCGTCTGGTTCGAGACCCTGCTCGGTTGGCGGCAACGGCCGGAAACGAGCGTCACGGCGTACCAGACGCTGCACAGCCTGTTCAGCCACCTTTTCAGGTTCGACGCCACGTGGAACCCACAGCCGGTCATTCACGCACCACTGCTGGCCGAGGCGCTGTGGTGGCTTTCAGCGGCCGTGCTGGGCGTGGTGTCCGTGGTCTGCCTGCGCCGGAGCGCCCGATCGTGGGGCGAGTCCGGTCGTCTCGAATCGGCCGTCCTGCCGATCTCGCTGATCGTGCCCGCGGCCATATTGGTCAGCCCCGTGGCGGAGGATTACCACTACGTGCAGACGCTGCTGTCGTTCATCGTTGGCGGCTGGATTGTGAGCCGGGAACAACGCCCAATTCCCGCCCTCGCGCTGTTGGTGGCTGCCCTGCTGTTGATCGGCCTGCCCTTGCCCTTCAACCAGCAGCCGCCAGGTGGCTGGTGGGCATTGCTCTTCTATCCGCGCGTGTATGGCGCGATCTGCCTGTGGCTCAGCCTGGTGCTGCTGGCTCGCTCCACTTCGACAGGTCGCGGCCGATGATGTCGCCCAGCTCGGCAACCTGCGGCGCGAACTCGCTCGTCAGCCGGGCGCGCAGCTCGGGATCCATGCGTCCGCGGACCGCCTTGGTGCTGTTGGCCGAGACGAGCGCATCACGCACGCGGTGCATCAGTGGGAAGCGGCGCAGCGTGCCGAAGGCCCGGCGCATCGGGCCGCGCGGCGCGAAGATGAGCCGCTGCATGCGGCCCGATCTGGCGGTCTTGTTTGGGTTGTAGACGTGCAGGTCGATCGCGACCGTGGGATCGACGCCTAGAAATTCGAGAGTCGAGCGATAGACCGCGGGCGCGTCGGCGACGAGATCGTCGAAGACTATGAAGTGCACGCGCTCTGCGCCGAAAACCTCGAGGTAGCGCCGCACCTGCTCCGGGAAGCGGACCGAGCGCCGGTAGTGCAGGGCCTCGGGCCGGATTGCGTCAGTGGGCACGCGCCGGCCGGCCAGGCGATCCTCTTCCGCCTCGAGCGCCAGCGCGAAGTCGGCCAGGTCCTCGCGCTGGTTGAAGACGAGCTGGCTGTGCTGCGAGTACATGACGTCGACCGGGTTGCGGAGCATGACGATGATGCGCGCGTCGGGGTTGAACCCCTGGATCTCGCGTGCGGCACCGGACGAGTAGAGGTACCACGGCGACGCCTCGCCGGCGCGTTGCCCATCGGCCGCGCCGCGGAAGAGCGCCAGGTACTCGTCCTCGGTCATGCGCCGGTAGCGCGGCGTCAGGTCCTGGCCGAAGTACATCGGCTCCTTGGGCACGCTCATAAAGATCTGCGGGTGCGCCCGCAGGTACTCGTAGAGCGCGGTGGTCCCGGCCTTGAATGCCCCGACGATGAAGAAGTCGGGCTTCCTCACGCCGTCGTCGGTTGTGGCGTCCGCGCGGCGCCGGCCTGTGCAGAGGGCTGCTCGAGCCAGTGCGACAGGTCGCGTCCGATCAGCCGCCCGAGCCGCTCGATCTCCGGCGTGAACTCGTCAAGCAGCTGGCGGCGCAGCAGCGGATCCATTGGCGCACGGGGCTTGGCCTCGCTGTTCATGTCGAGCATCCGCGTGCGCACGGCGCGCACGAAGGGGAAGCGGCGGAGGAACGGCGCCAGCGGCAGCAGCAGCTTGGGCGCGAAGATCAGCCGCTGCATCAGCGGCGAGCGCACGCGCCGGTTCTCGTTGGCCTTTGGTGGCGCGGCGGCGAGCGACGGATCGACGTCCAGGAACGCGAGCGCGCCACGAATGACGCCGGCGCCGTCACGGGACAGGTCCTCGGTCAGCATCACGTGCACCTTCTCGCGTCCGAAGACCTCGAAGTAGCGCTCGAGCTGCTCGCTGAAGCGCACGGAGTGGCGGTAGAAGAGGTTCTCGATGTTGATCGGACCTTCCGGGATGCGCTTGCCCGCGCGACGCTCGGGCTCAGCGGCAAGCGCCTCCTCGAAGGATGGGATGTCCTCGATCACGTTGAAGATGAGCTGGTTGTGCTGGGCGTACATGACGTCCACCGGGTTGCGCAGGATGACCATGATCCGCGCGTCGGGCGAGAAGTCCTTGATCTCGCGCGCGGCCGAAGTGGAGTAGAGGTACCAGGTGCTCGCCTCGCCGATGCGCTGGCCGGGCTTTGCGCCGCGGAAAAGGCGCATGTAGTCATCCTCGGTCAGCCGCCCGTAGCGGCGCGTCAGGTCATCGCCGAAGTAGAGCGGTTCCTTGTGGAACGGCATGAAGATCTGCGGGTGTCGTCGCAGCTGCTCGTAGAGGGCGGTGCTGCCGCTCTTGAACGCGCCGACGACGAAGAAATCGGGTCGCGGCATGCGGGCCGAGGATATCCGAGTCGTCTGGCCGACACCGAAGGCTTCCGGAGCCGACCATATACTCGCGGACATCCAGCACCCACCGACTCCGCCGCCCTCCGTTGACGTCGTCATCCCCATGCACAACTCGCTCGAGACCATCAGCGCGTGTCTCGAGTCAGTGCGAGCGCAGACCCACAGCCCGCGGCGCGTGATCGTCGTCGACGATGCCTCGACCGATGCCAGCGCGGACTTCGTGGCCGACCGGTTTCCGGGAATCGAGCTTGTTCGCCTGCCCAGCAACCTGGGCGTTGGCGGCGCGCGCAACGCCGGCGTGGCGCGCGCCAGCGCGGACTTCGTCGCGTTCCTCGATTCGGACGACTCCTGGCGTCCGATGTTTCTCGAGCGGGTCCTAGGCGCGCTGGCGCTGCACGACGGGGACTTCGGGAGCAGCAGCGGCATGCGCACCGGCGGCCGGGCCAAGGGAGGGCGGCTGGTCGGCGCTCCGGGAACGTCCGACGCGACCGCCGATTTCTGGCGCTATGCCATGCAGTTCATGCCCACCCACACCTCGTCGACCGTCGTCCGGCGCTCGCTGTTCGGCGTGGCCGGTGGCTTCAACGAGAAGCTGCGCTTCGGCGAGGACGTCCCGTGCTGGGCGCGGCTGTGGCTCGATGGACGGTTCGTGTTCGTGAACGACACGCTGTGGGACTCGACGATCCTCGAGACCGGCATGATGAAGGGGCCGCGCCGCCATCGGTACGTGGTGCTGGTCATCGGCGATCTCGGAAGCACGCTGCTGCGCGCCATCGGCAGGCGTCGTCCGGGCACGGGCTGGTTCGTGATCTGGTACGCCCGCATGGTCGTCCGACGCCATCTGACGTGGCTGCGCCTGCGCGCGTGAGAGCGCAACTTGCGCGGCGGTGCAGAATGTGCGCTCGCCACTGCGCATGAAGCCGGTCACGAGCGCAGGACGAAAAGGAGCCGCGTGCGACCAACCAACGCTGATGCCTACGTCGAACTGTTGCGACAGACGGTCGAGCCAGGCCCGATGCGCGACTGGGCCGAGGCCTACGGCCGTCGCGCCATGCCGCGCGTCGCTGCTGACGTCGAGCTCGTGCTGGCGCGCAAGCCGGCTTCCGTGATCAACGTCGGCGCGGCGCCGTTCCTGTTCGAGTTCCTGCTGCGGCGCATCCACGGATCGACGATCGCGCTGACCGCGATCGACATCCATCCCGAGCGCCTGGCCGGCTTCGCGGAGGCGCTCGAGGTCGTGCCGGTCAAGGGCAACGTCGAGACCGGCGATCTCGAGCCGGTGCAGGCCGACCTCGTGGTCTGGACGGAGATGATCGAGCACTGCCGCCTCGACCTGATCGGGACCACGCGGCGCGTGGCCGGCCTGGCCGGGCCGGGCGGCATGGTCTACCTGACCACGCCCAACGGCTGGTCACTCACGCGCATGCTGCGTTATGCCGGAGGCCGCACCGGACGCGGCCTCGTCGACGAGTGGTCGAAGCTCGAGACCATCGGCCACATGGGCCACGTGCGCGAGTACAGCCGCAAAGAGCTAGATGAGCTCTTCGCGCACTGCGGCCTGCGCGTTGAGATGTACCAGACCCGGCGCGCCCTGCGATCGGGCGGGCGCCGAGCGCGGCGTATCGTGCGCGGCATTGAGAACAGGGTGCCGCCGTGGCGCGACAGCCTGGTCTACCTGCTCGCCGTGAAGTGAGTCGGGGCCACACCTAGACCAGCGGCTCGGCGTCCCCGTCCGCCGTGGCCTCGACCATCTCCGCCCGACGCCGGCGCTCGATACGGATCCCGAAACGCGCTGCCAGGCGGCCGCCACCGGGTATCACCTGCGCAGCGATCCTGATGAGCTCGCGCATGAGCGGCCGATCAACGACTAACAGTGCAAGGCCGTACGCCAACGACCCAAGGATGACTTCGAGAGCCAGCAGCGCGGCCGGGACCAGCGCATCGCCGACCACGACCTTGATGCCCACGACGGCGGCGGCCATGACCAGGCTGGCCACGATCACGCCGCGCAGCTGCGTCAGCTGGGACGCCACCGGCACGTTGCCGTAGCGCTGCATCCACCACAGGTTGAGCGGAAGCAGCAGGTAAGAGCGCAGCACGAAGGCTGCAGCGACGGCGACGATGGTCTTGAACAGCAGCACGGCGATGACGAAGCCGATGACGTTGGCGATCGTCGTCAGCAGCCGGAAGCGAAGCGTGACATCGGGCCGGCCCAGCGCGCTCCACACCGACCCGCTGTAGGCCTGCAGGCTGAGCGCCGGTCCGATGGTGAACAGCAGCGCGGCAGCCGCCACCGATGGCTGCCATTTGTCGCCGAAGACGACGACGATGGCCTCGCTCGCGACCAGCGCCAGCCCGACGTAGCCGGGAATGATGACTGCCGCGCTCGAGCGCGCGACGCGCAGGTAGACGTTGCGGACCCGATCGAGATCGTGCTGGAGGCGCGAGAAGGTCGGGAAGATGAGGCGTCGCGCGAAGGCGACGAGCAGGATCTGGCTCGTGTCGAGGATGCGATAGGCGATGGCATAGAAGCCCAGCGCGATCGGTCCGAGGAAGACCCCGATCAGCAGGTTGTCCATGTTGCGGCTCAGGAAGCCGAGCAGATCGGACGCGACGACGTTGATTCCGAAGCTGAACAGCGAGCGGAAGTCTGCGCGCGAGAACTGGAAACCCGGCCGCCACGGTGTCACCGCCCAGAGGGCCACGATCGATATCGCTGCCGCCGCGAGCTGCTGGCCGACGAGCGCCCACGCGCCATAGCCCATGAGCGCCATGGCGATGCCGACCACGCCGCCTATGCCGATGGCCAGCAGCTTGCGGATCGCCAGGCCGCGGAAATCGAGCTCACGCCGCAGTAGGCCCATCTGGATGCTGGTCAGTGCGACGAGGACGAAGACCAGCGACAGCGCCTGGATGATTGGCGCCAAACGATCCTCGCCGAGCAGCGTCGCGATCAGCGGCGCGAGCACGATCCCGGCGACGGCCAGTAGCGATCCCGTTGCCAGCGTCGCCCAGAAGGCGGTGTCGAGCTGCCGGCGCGTGAGCGACGCGCGCTGGATGACCGCGTCGCCCAGGCCCTGGTCGACGAAGAGCTGGCCGAGGGCCACGAACACTGCCGCCAGGGCGACCAGGCCGAAGTCGAGCGGGTCGAGCAGCCGGGCCAGGATCGCGAAGATCACGAAGGCCAGCAGCTGGCTGCCCCACGTGTCGATGAGGGTCCACATGAGCCCGCGCGTGACCTTGCGACCGAGGCCGCGCGCATCCCGGCCGTGCTCGGTCGGCGTCCACTCGCGATCGGCCTGCGACTTGGTCGGCATGAGGCTTGAGGGTTCTCCCCGGAGGACGGCTAGACTGGCCGCCGCGTGACTTCAGCAGGCTCGGCCGATGCGCCGGTAAGGGTACTGATCGTCGCCCCGGCTCCGCTCGATGACCCCCGCAGTGGTGGCATCGCCAGCTTCATCCGCGGCTTCGTCCGGTGCATGCCGGAGGACTTCGAGGCCGAGATCGTGGGCGCCGCAGTGGCCGACGCACAGCCCGGTGCGCGCTGGCACGAGATCAATCTCGCAGGCCGGGGCGTGCGCTTCTTCCCGGTGACGCGCATGGCCCAGGCGCGCCGGACCGGCCGCATCCCGGCCAAGGTGCGCATCGTCGCCGGCGTCGTCCGCCACCGCCGATCGATAGCCACGCGCGGGCGCGTCCTGCAGGTGCACTCACCGGGCATGGAGCTGGGCCTGCTTGGCCGCGGAGTGCCCACCGTTCGCGTCGTCCACAACGCGCCCGATGACCTGGCGCGCAAGACGGGCGAGAGCGCCTGGTCGCGCGCCGGCGGCGTGCTCAGGGTCGCCGAGCGCTTCACGTACGGCAACGCCGATGCGGTGTTCTTCGTCAGCCGCGAGACACACGCGGCCTACAGCGAACGCGCGCGCCGGCCCGAGACGCTGCACTACCTGCCCAACGGCGTCGACACGACGCTGTTCCACCCCAGCTTCGGCGGCGAGCGGCTGGCGGCGCGCGAGGAGCTGGCGGCGGAGCTCGGGCTCGACGCGGAGCGCGCGTGGCTGCTCTACGTGGGCCGGCTCGACGAGCAGAAGGATCCGCTGTTGCTCATCGGCGCCTTCGCCGAATACGTCCGCGGCGCCGCGCGACCGGCGCAGCTCCTGGTCGTGGGCGACGGCCGGCTGCGCGGTCGCGCGGAGGAGGAGGCGGCCGCCAAGGGCGTCGCCGCGGACACGCGCTTCGTCGGCGCCCTGCCGCGCGAGCGAGTGGCCGAGGTGATGCGCGCATCGGATGCGCTGGTGATGAGCTCGGCCTTCGAGGCATCGCCCTTCGTCATGGTCGAGGCGCTCGCCTCCGGGCTGCCCATCGCTGCTACGGCCGTGGGCGAGATCCCGAACGTCGTCGGTGATGGCGTGAGCGGCCGCCTCGCCCACGACCGCAGCGCCGGCGCGCTCGGCGCGGCGATCGCGTGGACGCTCGACCAGCCGCGCGACGAGATCGTCGAACGCTGCGTGCGCGCCGCGGCTCCGTACGAGCTGCGCACGTTGCTCGAGCCCTTCTACGCCGAGCATCGCCGCCTCGCGGCGCTAACATCGCCTCGCCCCAGTCCCTGATCCCGGCCATAGCGGAGACCGCGTGACCCGTCGCCCCAACTTCTTCATCATCGGCGCGCCAAAGTCGGGCACGACGTCGCTCTACGACTATCTCAACGGCCATCCCGACGTGTACATGTCGCCGGTCAAGGAGCCCTTCTACTTCTCGCCCGACGTGCGCGGCGGCCTCCGCCGTCGATTCAATCACGGCGAGGACGACGACAAGTACCTGGCGCTCTACGAAGACGCGCGCGACGAGAAGCGCGTCGGTGAGGCGTCGACGCGCTACCTGATGTCGGACGTGGCGCCGCGGCTCATCCGCGAGTTCGCGCCCGATTCGCTTGCCATCGCAATGCTGCGCAACCCGGTCGATTTCGTGTATGCCCTCCACAACGAGCGCTTCTCGCAGGGTGCCGAGGACGTCGCCGACTTCGCCACGGCCATGGCCCTCGATGAGGAGCGCCGCGCCGGCCGCAGCCTGCCCCCCGGATCGAACCCGGCCGGCGCGGTCTATCGCGACAACGCGCTGTTCGGAAGCCAGCTCGAGCACTGGTTCGCGGAGTTCGACCCGACGCGCATCCACGTCATCGTGTTCGACGATTTCGCGCGCGACACGCCGAAGGAGTTCCGCAAGGTCCTCGAGTTCCTCGAGATCGATCCGAGCTACGTTCCCGAGGAGTTCGGCGTCAGCAACCCGAGCCATCGGCTGCGCGGCGGCGTGGTTCGATCGACGCTCAAGAGCCGGCCCGCGCAGTTCATGGCGCACCGCGCGCTGCCAAAGCTGATCGGCCAGAACAGGACGTCGCGCATCGCCCAGCGCGTCCGCCAGAGCCGCATCAACAAGAAGCCCAACCCGCGTCCGCCGATGCCGCCCGAGCTTCGCCGTCAGCTCGCCCAGGAGTTCGCGCCGGACGTGGCCTTGCTGAGCCGGCTCATCGGCCGCGACCTGAGCGCCGAGTGGCTGGGCGACGAAGGCAAGGAACGCGTCGCGTGAGCTCAGGGGCATGCCTGTGGTTCACCGGGCTGTCGGGCGCCGGCAAGAGCACAACGGCCGATCGCGTGGTCGATCTGCTGACCGAGCGCGATATTCCGGTCACTGTCCTCGATGGCGACGTCGTGCGCACGCACCTGTCGAAGGGTCTCGGCTTCAGCCGCGAGGACCGCGATGAGAACGTGCGCCGCGTCGGCTTCGTCGCCGCCGAAGTCGTGCGCCACGGCGGCGTGGTCGTTGCCGCGCTGATCAGCCCCTACCGCTCGACACGCGACGAGGTCAGGGCCGCGGTCGAGGCCACGGGCGGTGCGGGCGCGTTCATCGAGGTCTTCGTCGACACGCCACTCGATGTCGTCAGGGAGCGCGACGTCAAGGGCCTCTACGCCGCGACGGAGCGCGGCGAGGTCCCGCAGATGACCGGCGTCGCCGATCCGTACGAGCCGCCGCTTTCGCCAGAAGTCCGGCTGCTGACCATCGATCGGACCGTGGACGAGAACGCGCGCCTGGTGCTGGAATTCGTGGAGGCTGCGGGCCGCCTCTGACGCACCGATCGCCGTGCTTGACAGGCAGATGATCATGGCTCGGCAGGGGAAAAGGGGGATCGGGCGATCGTTTCAACGAACCGCACCCGTCACGTGCCGGCACGTGCGCTGATTGCCGCTGCCCTGCTGCTCGCCCTCGTGGGAGTGAGCCCGGCCGCGGCTGCGTTGCCGCAAACCATCGTGGCTGCCACCGACACGTGTGTTGACGGCCGCTGGCAGCTGAGCCTGCCGGAGTCACTGCGCTACATGCAGCCGCAGGCCACGGCCGTCCTGGGCGGCGCGCCTGCGTGGCTGGCCGGGTTCCCGATCTCGCCCAGCGCCGCCCAGCGTCCCCAGATCGCGCGCTGGCAGGACGGCCAATGGATCGAATTGCCCGTCCCGTTCAACTCCTACGGCGGCTTCAATGGCATCTCGGCGTTCAGCGCGACGCGCGCATGGGCCGTCGGTTCGCTCAACGTCGACGCGCCGCGCCCGATCAGCGCGCGCTGGGACGGCACCGCGTGGAAAGCCATCACGGTGCCGCGCCCGCCGGGCCAGATGGCGTCACTCGTGGATGTATGGTCGATGACCGCCGGACGCGCCTGGGCGGTGGGTTCACGGCTGTTCCGCGGCCGCACATATCCGTACGCCGTCGAGTTCAACGGCTCGCGCTGGCTTGACCGCAGCCCGGCGTCACTCGTCACCAGCGACGCTGCGCTGACCGCCGTCAGTCGCTCGGGCGCCGGCCACACCTGGGCGGTCGGTTACAGGTCGGTCGAGGGCAAGCCACAGCCCTGGGTCGTCAGGCGCAACGGGTCGAGCTGGGTCGCTTACGACAGCGGCCTCCCGGTGGACGGGCACGGCGCCCTGCTCGACATCACCTTCGTCGGCAGGATCGGCTGGGCGGTCGGATACCGCGAAGGCGCCGACGGCCAGCCCGTGGGCGTGCTGCTGCGCTGGGACAAGACGCGCTGGCAGGCCAGCCCGCTGCCGTGGACGGACAGTGACGAGATCATGCTGCGCAGCGTCAGCGCGAGTGCCACGACTGTGGCCGTGTCCGGCGCGCGAATGGCCAACGGCCAGCCGCACGGCGTCTACGCCACCAGGAACCAGGCCGGCCAATGGACGACTTCGGACCTGCCCTCGGCTCCCTACCCGGGCTCGACCGTCGGCTCCGTGGCGATGACCTCCGCCGGTCCCCTGTTCAACGGCTGGGTCGGCGAGCAGGCAACGTCGTTCGTGCCCTGCACGAGCACGGCCGGCGCGCCACTCCGGCCTTCGCGCCCAACCAGCACTGGCGCAGCAGGATCAGCCAACGTCGACGACGGGGGAAATGCCACCCTGAGCGATCGCGCCGCTGCGCCACGCAGCGGCGCGCTGACGGACGTGGGTGACATCGGGGTGGTCGCCCAGGACCGCACCGACGAGGCTGGCCTGGAGATGACACTTCGCACTTTCTCGGGCGTGACCACGGACTTCAACAGCGACGGATGGCCGGACGTCTTCGTCAACGGCCATGTCGAACCGCCGCGGCTGATGCTCGGCGGCGCAGACGGCTTCCACGACGCAGCGGCCGTCTTCCCCGAGAACGACCGCCACGGTTGCGCCGCCGCAGACGTTGATCTCGACGCGCGGGCGGACCTGTACTGCACCGTCGGCCAGGGCATGGGCACGCAGGCGCGGCCGCACATGCTGCTGATGGCGGTCGGCCACGAGGCTTCTCCCGCGAGCCATGCACAGGCTCCGTGGAACGGGTTCTCGCGCGGCCAGCGCGCGACCTTCCTGAACCTTGACGGTGACGAGTGGCCGGATCTGTACACCACCACCAAGACGCGCCGGACGGACGGCATGCCGAGCTTCAACCGGCTCTATCGCAACGTTGGCGGCGAATACTTCGAGAGCGCAGCCGGCGCGGGCATCGATGGGTCCATAGGCGGTGAATGCCTCGTGGCAGCCGATCTCGAGCCAGACGGCGATGACGACCTGCTGGTGTGCGCCACCGAGCCGTCCGCCACGCTGGGCCTGGGCCTGAGGCTGTTCGTCAACGACGGCGGCCACTTCACCGATCGAACCGCCGAGCTCGGCCTGACGCCGATGGGCGATGAGGACGTCGCGGTTGCTGATTTCGACGGGGATGGTGCTCTCGACATCGCGCAGCTGACCACGCGCCGGCTGCGCATCAGCCGCTGGGACGGAGCCCGCTACTCGATGATGTTCGAGACCGCGCTCAGTTCGGGGGTTGCGCTGGCGATCGGCGACGTCAACGGGGATGGCGCCACTGACATCTATGTCGCGGCGCGCACGGGCGCGAACGACGACCACGTGTTGCTCGTCAACGACGGCACCGGGTTGCAATTCGGTTCGATGCCGATTCCGCAGCCGCTGTGCTGCAGCGCGGACGATGTCCTTGCCCTCGACTACGACCTCAACGGCCTCACCGACTTCGTGCTGCTCAACGGACGCAGCCGGCCCGGGCCGGTCAAGCTGACCGCGTTCTTTCCAGCGGTTGATTGACAGCAGGAGGATGATCTACGCGAAGGGGTAGTGGGGGAACCGTCACGTCAGCCCTGGGAGTTCGAATCCCGTTGCGCGCCACAATCGCAGCTGCTCTCTGTATCGCGATTGCGGGAATCGTCGCGCCCACGCCGTTTCTTGGTGCCCCGATTGCCTCCGCCGCGCCGCCGTGCAACGACGGCTGGCGCCAGTTCCCACTCGCCAACGACGCCCAGTTCATCGAGCCCCACGGCGCCGCGGCGCTGAACGGCCGGCCGGCGTGGATCGTCGGCGGCCCGAACGGCGGGGCCCAGCGGCCGTTCATCCTCGCCTGGCGCACGGATCGCTGGGTCAGCGTCACCCCGCCCTGGGCAGGCTATGGCTCGCTCAATGCCGTCGACGCCGTCAGCGCCAGCGCGGCGTGGACCGTGGGCAACCTCGGCCGGCCGGTCGGCAACTCGATCGTCGGGGCGTGGAATGGCTCCAAGTGGCGGGCAATCGCACTGCCCAGCCTGGGCGGATCGATGCACACGCTGGCCGACGTCGTCGCCCTGAGCAAGACCTCCGCATGGGTGGTCGGTGGGCGCCTGGTCCAGGGCGAGATGAAGCCGCTTGCCCTGAGCCGCACCTCGAGCGGCTGGGTCAATGCGTCGCCTGTCGTGGACGCTGATCAGGAGGCCGGGCTGACCGCAGCTCAGCGCGCTCCCGACGGCCGCCTGTGGGTCGCCGGCTGGCGCACGGCAGAGGGGCTCCAACAGCCCTGGCTGATGTACCGCAACGCGGGCCAATGGGTCGAGGTGCCTACTGCCGCGGCAAACGGTCCGTCGGCGATAACCGACATCTACTTTCGGACGGCGTCCGATGGCTGGCTGGTCGGTTATACCGAAAATGAAGGCGGCGGGGGATACATGCCGCTGCTGCAGCACTGGAACGGGTCGGCCTGGACGAACGCCGCCTCGCCGTGGGGGGTTGGCGATTCTGTCATGTTGAATGCCGTCGGGGTCGATGGCTCGGGCCGCGTTTCAGTCGCCGGTCTTATCCTCAAGAACGGCGAGCGACGTGCCGCGCTGGCGCTTCACAATGGCACGACCTGGCACGTGCGCAACGTGCCCGGCGCGGTCAATCCCGCATCGTCATTCCTGAACGCGGCAGCCGGACTGACTGACGGAGGCTTCGTCGCGGGCATCGTCGCCGGCGTCGCCGCGACGTTCGCCACGTGCAGCGCCACCGGATTTCCTGCGGCCTCGCCCATCCGACCCACTAACGGTCCGCGGCCGACGCTGGGCGATGACGGCGAGACGCCGGCGTCTGTCACGCTGCCCCCGGCTACGGTCGCATCGGTCAACATCCCGGGCCTGGTGGCGCGCGA
This sequence comes from uncultured Chloroflexia bacterium, assembly GCA_963706095.1. Lineage (GTDB taxonomy): Bacteria > Chloroflexota > Limnocylindria > Limnocylindrales > CSP1-4 > JALYGJ01. The sequence continues at coordinate 2,304,842 of OY970149.1, read as the reverse complement.
CAGCACGGCCGCGGCAGGGCTGGGCATGCGCATCAGCACCTTCGGGGGCGTGGTCGGCGACTTCAACGGGGACTCGCATCCAGACCTGTTCGTCAACCGCCACGTCGCTGACGTGCCGCGGCTGATGCTCGGCAGTGCCTCGGGCGACTTCAGCGAGCTGGACTTCGATTGGCAGTGGCAGGACCGCCACGGCTGTGCTGCCGCGGACGTGGACCAGGACCTGACGCTCGATCTCTTCTGCAGCGTCGGCGCCAATCGCGGCACGCGCGCAACGGGCAGTGAGCTCCTGCTCAACCCGGGATCCGGAGACCGCGTCGTGGCCACGAGCCAGTTCGGGGTGCTGAACGGCTGGTCGCGCGGACGCGCCGCCACGTTCCTCAACCTCAACGGCGACGCGTACCCGGACCTGTACTTCACGTCCGAGCCCGAGCGCATCGATGCTCTACAGAGCCCCAACCGGCTGTTCCGCAACGTCGCCGGCGACTACTACGATCCGGTGCCCTCAGCGGAGCTCAACTCGTCGATGGGCGGCAACTGCGCTGCCAGCGCCGACCTCGACGGTGACCTGGACGACGACCTGCTCGTGTGCGGGGTCAAGCCCGCCGACGGCCTGCAGAAGGGTTTGCGGCTGTACATCAACGACGGCGGCACCCTCGTCGAGCGCTCGAAGGCGTGGGGTCTGACGCCGATCCTCGACGATGACATCGAGGTCGCCGACTTCAACGGCGACGGCAAGCTCGACATCGCACAGCTCAACGGCAAGCAGGTTCGCGTCAGCCTTCAGGGCAGTGGCACCTTCACCAGGTCGTTCAGCTTCTCCACAACGCGCGCCGTGGCGATGGCCGTGGGCGACGTCAACAACGACGATCGGGCGGACATATACATTTCCCAGCAGACCGCGGGCAACGACGACCACATAATGCTCGTCAACAATGGCGGCGGCGCCAACTTCACCTCGATGACCATCCCGCAGGCGCCATCAGGGAGCGCCGAGGATGTGGTGGCCATCGATCACGACGGCAATGGGCTGACCGACTTCGTGACTCTCAACGGCCGCTACTCGGCAGGCCCGCTCAAGCTCATCGCCTTCTTCTTCGAGTGACCTTCTTCGAGTGATCCACATCGAGTGACCAGCACATGATCATGGCGGCCCTCGCGCTGCTGCTGGCCCTCACCCTGCCCATCCCGAATCCACCGCAACCACTGGTCGAGCCACCGCAGCCCAGCGCGAAACCCAACATCCTGGTCATCTACATCGATGACGCCGCGCCCCATGACGCGCGCCTGTGGAGCAACCCTGCGGTCACGCCGACGATCACCGGACAGGTGGTCAACCAGGGCATCAGCTTCAGCAACGCCATCGTCGAGGATCCACTGTGCTGCCCGGCGCGCGGCAATCTGTTGACCGGCCTGCACACGCACAACAACGGCGTCAACACCAACGACATCCGTCTCTTCGACCCGGGCGCCCACCTCGGCCGGGCCATGCACGACGCCGGCTACACGTCCATCTGGGCGGGCAAATACCTCAACCGTCCATACACGCTGTCGCCGAACGCGTGGGCGCCGCACTATGCCGCCTGGGATCGCCTCGACGTGACCTTCGGGACCAACAACCGCGTTCAGACGCGCACGGGAAACCTGTACTTCCCCGGACTTCACGCCACGACCATCGTCGGCAACCGGGTCGCGCAGCACATTCGCGAGGCTCCGGCCGACAAGCCGGTCTTCGCGGTCATGTCGATCTTCAACCTGCACTCACCCAACAAGGCCGTCGCCCAGACGCCCGAACGGCTTGCCCTGTGCGACTCGGTCGGAAGCTGGAATCCGCCCAACTTCAACGAGGCAGACGTCTCCGACAAGCCCGCGTACATCCGCAATCGGCCGCTGCTGACGCAGGTCGGCGGCTGGCCGCTCAAGAAGTACTGCCGTGAGATGCTCGGCATCGACGACTCCGTTCGAACCGTCGTCAACGAGCTCGAGGCGCAGGGCCGGCTGGACAACACGCTGATCGTGTTCACGGCCGACAACGGCATGGCCTGGGGAGCGCATCGGCTGCCCCAGCTCAAGCAGACGCCATATGCGACGCCGGTGCCGCTGTATATGGCCTGGCCGGCAGCGTGGGGCAACGCGCCCCGGGTCATCGACGAGCACGTCTCGAACATCGACCTGGCGCCGACGCTGTGCGAGATCGCCGGCTGCACGCTCGGCCCCTACCCCACCGGGCAGGACGCGCCAGACGGCGTCAGCCTGCTCGGCCTGATCGAGCACGGCACGAGCCTCGGCCGTGACGCGCTGCTTGAGACGTCGCCTGTCGGCGACATCTGGGCACCGGCGTGGCACGCGCTGCGCACGACGGCGATCAACCCGCTCGGCCTGTGGCACTACGTCGAGTACGCGACCGGCGAGCTCGAGCTGTACAACCTTGCGGCTGATCCCTACGAGCTCCAGAACCTCGCCGCGGACGTGGTCCATGCCCCTGTCGTCGAGGCCCTCGCGCTGCGTCTCGATCAGCTGCGCGAAGAGGGACGGGTGAACAAGCCCGATCTTCGCGGCGCTGTCATGCCCAACACGTACGGTGGCCATTACATCGGCTACAACCTCTTCAACGACCAGCCCACGGCGCGCCAGGCGGTGGTGCGCACCGGGGCGCAACGCAACACCTATTACACCTACGACGTTGAGCTCGAGAACAACTCGCTCACGCCAGACTCATTCACGGTCAAGGCAACGATCACGGGCACGGAGCGCATGCTCGTGCGCATCCTCGTTGACGGCACGGACATCACGGCCGACGTGACGGGCAGCGGATACGTGATCGACCAGCTCGGTGGCGAACAGGTGCGCCATATGACGGTCGAGGTTTACGTCAAGCCGTTCGCCCGCGCCAGCCGTAAGTTCGTAGTGATGACGGCGACCTCCACGAGCTTCCCGGAGCGCTCGGACACGATCACGGTGGTGACCCGTCGCTGACCGGGGGACGGCTGCTACCCTCGGGCGAATGACCCTCAACACCGAAGCGACGGCCGCTGGCGACCGGCAAGAGCCGTCCGTGGGCGGCGCGCCCATTGAGCGACTCGCCACAGAGCCAGAGGCGATCTTCATCGTCGGCGTGCCACGCAGCGGCACGACGATGATGCGCGAGGTGCTCGAGCGGTCGCCGCGCATCGCCATCGCCCGCGAGAACCACTTCGTCGGTCACGTGCGCGAGAGCGAGGGTGCGCGCTTCTACTTTCGACGTGCCGGCGATCTGGCCGAGGACGCCACCATCGTGCGCATCGTCGACATGATCTACAGCGGCGACTTCTCGGACATGTCGCGCTGGCGCGAGGTCAGCACCTACTGGAAGTGGCTCGTCAAGTTCGTGCCGCGCGACGATCTGGAGCGTCGTCTGCTGGCGACGGATCGCACCGAGCGCGGCCTGATGACGGCCTTCATGCGCGTCTACGCCGACTACCAGGGGCGGCCCGTGATGGGCGAGAAGACGCCCGCCCACCTTTCCTACGTCGACATCCTGCTCGAGTGGTACCCCGGGGCCAAGGTGGTGCACATGATCCGCGATCCACGGGCCGTGTACGTGAGCGACCTGCGCCGCCGCCGCAACAAGCCGCGCAAGCCCTACTCGTGGTTCATGAAGGTACCGCTGTTGCTGCAGGTCGTGCTCCTATTCCAGGTCACGCTGACGTGGCGCAGTGCGAGCCGGCTTCACGCCGAGTACGCACGGCGCTATCCGACGAGCTACCGCCTGGTCCGCTTTGAGGACGTGATGGAGCAGCCTGAGCGCACCGTGGGCCAGCTATTCGACTTCCTCGGCGTCGAGAAGCCCGCGGATGCCACGGACGTCAAGGTCGTCTCGCAGGGCTTCAAGGGCGGCGACCAGGGCATTGACGCTGCCGCCGCAACCCGTTGGCGCGAGCACATCCACCCACTCGCGAGAAGGCTGCTGACGAGCTTCCTGGGCGGCCGGATGCGCCGCCTCGGCTACGCCGACTGATGCTCCGGCCGACGGTCGTCGGCGCCCTGGCCGCACTGATCATTGCTCTGGCTCCTGCCGCAATCGATCGAGCCCCGGTGGCCGCGGCCGCTGAGTGCCAGAGCGGCTGGCTCGCGGTGCCCATCGCGGCCGAGCTCGCAGCAATCGAGCCCCAGGCCGTAGCTTCGTTGAACGGACAGCCGACCTGGATGGTCGGCATCAACGGTCCGCTGGCGCCCGGTGGCCGTCCACCACTCGTCGCGCGCTGGACCGGCTCGGGCTGGGTGCGTGTCGCCAGCCCGCTACGTGGCTACGGCGCCCTCAACGCGGTGCAGTCGCTCAGCGCGCGCAGCGCGTGGATGGTCGGCGCCTCGGGTAGTTACACCCGAAAACCGATCGCGGCTGCGTGGAATGGAACACGCTGGACGGAGATCCCGGTTTCGCCACCGCCCGGCCAGGTCAGCACCCTGGTCGACGTCGCGATCGTCAAGCCCGGGCGGGTGTGGGCCGCCGGAGCAACTCTCGATGCCGGCCGGTACAGGCCATATGCACTCCTGCGCGCGTACAGCCGCTGGATGGTGCGCAGCCCGCAGATCGCAACCGGTGCACAGGGCGGGCTGGCCGACATCACCCGCGCACCGGGCGGCCGTATCTGGACCGCCGGCTGGCTCGCGCCGGCTGTCGCGCACGCGCGAGGCTGGGCCGCATATCGGACGTCGAGCGGGTGGCGCTCCGTGGCCCTGGCCGCACACCCGAGCGGCCGCTCGGTGCTTACCGACCTCGCCTTTCGGACCGCCGATGATGGATGGGCGGCGGGCTGGGTCGAGCCCGACTCGGGCGGCGGCTATGAACCGATCCTGCAGCATTGGAACGGCACAGCCTGGACGAGCGTTGCCGTACCGTGGGCCGCCGATCGATCAGTGGTTCTGACCGCGGTCGATGTCGATGGCACTGGGCGAGTGACGGTCACCGGCACGGACGTTGGCGAGCGCAGTGCCGCGCTGGTTGCCACGTTGTATGGGGCGGCCTGGAGCCAGCTCACGCTCACGCCCGCGACGATGTCCCGGGCCGTAGCCACTGATGCGGCGGCCCTTACCGCAGGCGCCGTCGTCGCGGGTTTCTCCGACGCAGGGCCGTTCAGCATCATTTCGTGTGGCGCGCCAGCCGGAAGTGGCACGCTTGACGTGGACGAGAAGTCCGGATCGGGGGCAGCCCCGAGGTCGCTACATGAGCCCGAGGGCAGCGCGCCGGCCATCACCAGTCGGCCTGGTGGCGCGACCACGGAGCCTGGCGCCGTTGGCGCGCGGCCGACGGGCGTGGCCGAACCTCTCGACACTGCTGCCACGCTGGCGGGCAGCGTTGCGGTCGATATGACCGCTGCGGCCGGGATAGCTATCTCGGAGCCAACCTGGAACGGCCTGACCGCCGACTTCAACGGCGACGACCTGCCCGACGTGCTGGTTGGACGGCACTTCGAGGCGCCATGGGCGCTGCTGTTGAACTCGGCGACCGGGGTATTCACCGAGGCCGACGGGCCATCGGTCGCGGATCGTCACGACTGCGCCGCCGCTGATGTTGACCAGGATGGGACGAGCGACGTGTTCTGCACGGTTGGTGTGAACAAGGGCACCAGCATCGTCCCCAACGAGCTGTGGCTCAACGTCATGGACGGCGGTGGCGCGTGGGCTGCGAACGAGTTCGGGGTAATCGACGGATTCGGCCGTGGCCGCTCGGCGACGTTCCTGAACCTCGACCGCGACGCCTACCCGGATCTTTACGTGACCACCGTGCCGTCGCGCAGCGACGGCATGCCCAACACCAACCGGCTGTACCTCAACGTCGCCGGTGAGCGCTTCGTGGGCGCTCCACGCTTTGGCGTCGATCTTTCGGCCGGCGGCCTGTGCGCAAAGGCGGCCGACCTGGACAACGACGGTGATGATGACCTGGTGTTGTGCGCGACCGAGCCGCGGGTCGGCCCGCTGGCCGAGAGCAGCGTGTACATCAACACGGGCACTCAGTTCGTGGACCGTGCGGTCCAGCTCGGTCTCAACGTGGCGGCTGTCAGAGACGTCGCAATCGGCGATCTCAACGGCGACGGATTGCTCGATCTGGCGCAGGTCAGCCCGGCCGGAGTGGTGGTCCACCTGCGCGACGGAGACGACTACAGCCTGGGCTTCCAGGCCGCTTTCAATGCCGGCGTCGCTCTGGCCTTTGGCGACATCAACGCCGACGATCGACCGGACATCTACATCGCCCGTCGAACCGCCGGCAATGCCGACCACGTGATGCTCGTCAACGACGGTGCCGGGACCTCTTTCACGTCGATCGTCATCCCGCAGCCGGGCGCCGGTCAGGCGGACGACGTCCTGGCGCTCGACTACGACGGCAACGGCCGAACGGACTTCATCACGCTCAATGGCTGGGAACAGGCCGGGCCGGTCAAGCTCACGGCGTTCTTCACCGAGTAGGCGGCGACCCGCGCGCCGGCGACCCTGCGCGTTGCGAGCTACATCATCACCAGGCCGCCGTCGACGGCGAGCACCTGGCCGGTGATGTACGCCGCCTCGTCGGACGCCAGGAAGGCCACGGCGTAGGCCATCTCATCGGTCGTGCCGAAGCGGCCCAGCGGCGTCCGATCGATGGCCATCTGCTGCAGCTCCGCCGATAGGCCCTGGGTCAGCTCGGTCAGCACGAAGCCCGGGGCAACGGCGTTGACCGTGATGCCGCGCGAGCCGAGCTCGCGCGCCGCGGCCTTCGTCAGGCCGATCAGGCCGGCCTTCGCGGACGAGTAGTTGGCCTGGCCCATCTGGCCGGCCTGGCCGCTGACCGACGTGATGTTGATGATCCGGCCGCTCTTGGCTCGAAGCATCGGCCTGGTCACCGCCTTGAGCGTCCAGAACGCTCCGAACAGGTTCGTCTCCAGCACGTCGCGCCAGTCCTCGGGCTTCATGCGCATGATCAGGTCGTCGCGCGTGATGCCTGCGTTGTTGACGAGGATGTCGACCTTGCCATAGGCGTCGAGGGCGGCCTTGACCAGCTCCTCCGCCGCCTCTGCCTGGGTGACGTCCGCCTGCACCGACATCGCGCGACGGCCGAGTGCCTCGATCTCGCCGACCGTTGCCTGCGCCGCCTCCGCATTGCCCCGATACGAGAAGCAGATGTCAGCGCCCTGCTGCGCGAGCCGCAGCGCGATCGCCTTGCCGATGCCGCGCGATCCGCCGGTTACCACGGCAGCCTTACCCGTCAGATCAATCATGGCTGCGAGTTTAGCGACGTGCGGATTCGTTCTCGAGCGGGCTTCGGCACGTCCCCTCGTCTTGAGGCCGGTTCGCGATCCTTCCAACCAAGCGGAACAATCGCTCGCAATCGGGGCTTCAGGTCGCAAGGTCTAGATCTCGGCCACTTGGTCAATCGGACCTGGGCTCCCGCTCTGCCATCGCCCGCCGCAGCGCATCGCCAATGGCCCGCTGGTTGGCCTCGCGGCGCGATCCTGGCTGACCTTTGGGCATCGATGCTCGGTCCACGCCATGTGGGATCTCGCCATCGGATCTGGGAAAGGCGCGGCCGACCTCCGTACCAGCCAGCCACGCCGCAATCTGGCCGAGCTTGCGCGGTTCGATGAAGTAGTGACGCTTCCGTCGATCCGCATAGCCAGTGCGAACGCTGATCAAGCCAGCACGTGTCAGGATGCGCAGCTGTCGTGACGTCGCCGGCCAGCTGAGGCAGAGTTCATCCGCGATCTTCGATGGGCGGCCTTCGCCCAGCGCGATCAGCGCGACGATGCGGCGCCGCGTTGGGTCGGCGATGAGATCGATTCCCTGGCCATTGCGGCGCGGCATCCACGCATGGTCCCAGCAGCCGGTTCACGGCGACTTAGCGCGCACTTAGCGCAGGATATCGGCCAACTCATCGCGGGCATTCGTCCATTTCTGCACGCGAGAACACCCCATATCCGTTCGATTGTTTTGCTTGAGCGGAAGGATCGCGAACCTGCCTTGGGTAGAGAGCCACGCCAAACGGGGCAAGGAGGGCCTGTCTAGGCGACGATCTCGTCGCGGTGGGCGTGCTCGGGTTCGCCGGGGACGACATCGTCGAGCGGGACGGGCGGTCCGCCGCCCTCGAGCACCTGGCGCAGGCGCTCGGGTATGGGGTCGACTGAGCTCCAGTCCTGCGGTTCGCGCACGCTGGCGGTCGGCTCGACCGACGCCGCACGAGCGCCGCACGACGGGTCGGTGGTCCACTCCAGCGCAATCCCGCCCGAGGTGAGACCGGCCCCGAAAGCCACCAGGACGACCTTGTCGCCGACCTTGATGCGGCCCGAGTCGACCGCCTCCGCCAGGGCTATGCCGACCGACGCCGCTGACGTGTTGCCGTAGCGGTCGACGTTGACGAACATCTTCGTCCATGGGCAAGCCCAGGCCCTTGGCGACGGACTCGATGATGCGCACGTTGGCCTGATGCGGGATGAACAGGTCGATCTCGTCCGGCTGCCAGCCCGCTCGCTCGATGGCCTTGAGCGCGGTCGTGGCCATGGTCTTGGTTGCGTATCGGTAGGTCTCGCGACCCTCCATGCGCACGAAGTGCTCGCCGCGCGCAAGGGTCTGCCCGGACACCGGCGAGCGCGCGCCGCCGGATGGCAGCCAGATCATGTACGCACCGTCCGGGTCGGTCGTCATCTCGGCGCCCTGCATGCCGCCACCTTCCTCGTCGGAGGCGGACAGCACCACGGCACCGGCGCCGTCGCCGAAGAGGATGCACGTCCCGCGATCGGAGAAGTCGAGGAAGCGGGACAGCGTCTCGGCACCGACGACGAGCGCGTTCCGGTACAACCCTGAGCGGATGTACGCGTCGGCGACGGTGTAGGCATAGACGAAGCCCGAGCACGCGGCCATGACGTCCATCGCCGCGGCCCTGGTATTGCCGATCGCCTCCTTGACCAGGGCCCCGGTCGAGGGCATCCAGTAGTCGGGCGTGAGCGTCGCCACGAGAATGACGTCGATGTCGTCCGGATCGAGCCCGGCAACGGCGATCGCCCGCTTGCCGGCGATCGCCGACAGCGTAGCCGTGGTCTCGTTGGCCGCGGCGATGCGCCGCTCGCGGATGCCCGTGCGCTGGACGATCCACTCGTCGGATGTGTCGACAACGCGCTCGAGGTCGGCATTGGTCAGCCGGCGCTCCGGCGCGTACATGCCCCAGCCGGTGATCCTGACGCTAGCTGGTCCCATCACTCCACCTCAATCAGGGGCTGCTTGGCCTTGACGAGCGCCCCGTCATCGACGCAGATGCGCACGACTCGCCCGGCGCGGTCGCTCTTTATCTCGTTGAACAGCTTCATGGCCTCGATCAGGCCGATGACCTGGCCGATGATGATCTGTGAGCCGGGGCTGGTATAGGCCTGGGCGCCGGGCGACGGCGCCGAGTAGAAGAGCCCGGTCAACGGCGCGAGCACCGCGTTCTGGGGAGGTCCATCTGCGAGCGGCGGCCCGGCATCGGCAGGTGTGGCGGAGGAGGCGCCCGCCGCGGCCAGAGTCGCATCGGGCGCGGCGGCGGCGTATGGCAGGGCCACCGGCTTGCGCAGCACCAGCGCCGTGTCGGCCGCCTCGATCTCGATCTCGGACAGCTCGGACGAGTTGAGCAGGCCCTCGAGCCGATCGATCAAGTCGATCAGCTCGGCGTTGTCGGCGTCGCGACCTTCGGCCATTACGCCTCATCCCAGCGACGGAAGACTATTGCCGAGTTCTGGCCGCCAAAGCCGAAGGCGTTGACCAGCGCCGTCCGGATCTCGCGCTGGCGCGACTTGAGCGGCGTGGCATCGAGCTCGCCCATGGCTGGGTCCGGGTCGACCAGGTTCAGCGTTGGCGGCACGCGGCCCGCGCGCATGGCACAGATCGCAGCGATTGCGCCGATGCCGCCTGCAGCCCCGAGGGTATGTCCGATGGCGCCCTTCGTGGCCGTGATCGAGACGCGCGGCGCATGCTCGCCGAAGACGGTCTGGAAGCCGGTCAGCTCGGCCGGATCGCCCTCAGGCGTAGAGGTCGCGTGGGCGCTGACGTGGTCGATGTCGGAGGGCTGCATGTCGTGCCTTTGCCAGCGCGGCGCGTGTGGCTCGGACGCCGCCGGCGCCACCGGGCGCGGGCAGCGTGATGTGGTTGGCGTCGGCCGTGGCGCCGTAGCCGCACAGCTCGGCCAGGATCGTGGCGCCGCGCCGGCGTGCGTGGCCCAGCTCCTCGAGCACGAGCACGCCGGCGCCCTCGGCGATGACGAAGCCGTCACGGCCCTGGTCGAACGGCCGGCTGGCGCCGGCAGGGTCGTCGTTGCGCGTCGAGAGGGCGCGCATCGCGTCGAATGCCCCGACGAGTGCCTCGTAGATCGGCGCCTCCGACCCGCCCGCGATCATCACGTCAGCATCGCCGCGGATGATGATCTCGCTCGCCTCGCCGAGGGCGTGGCCGGCAGTGGCACAGGCGGAGACGGTGGCGAAGTTGGGACCGAGCGCGCCGATAGCTGATCGCGGCCTGGCCCGAGGCCATGTTGGCGATGGCCATCGGGATGAAGAAGGGCGAGACCCGCTCCGGTCCACGCGTGGCGTTGATCGTGATCTGCTCGACGAGCGTGCCCGAGCCGCCCAGCCCCGAGCCGATGATCGTGCCCGTACGCTCGGCCAGCTCGCCCTCGAGCCGCTCCGGCAGCCCGGCCTGGTCCATCGCCTCGCGCGCCGCCACGAGCGCGAACTGCGTGTACCGATCGTTGCGCCGGACCTCCTTGCGATCGAGCACGACCGATGGATCGAAGTCGCGCACCTCGCCGGCGACCCGTGCTGCGTCAGCCGCCCCGGATCGAAGCTGGCGATCGTGTCCACGCCCGAGTCGCCGGCCACGAGCCGGTTCCAGAACGTTTCCACGTCGTTGCCGAGCGGCGTGATCGCGCCCATGCCGGTGACGACGACGCGGCGGCGCGGGATGCGCGCCGGGGTTGTCATCTGATGAGCCTGCCCGTGCGGATGGTCGCCGCGCGATATACGTCTCCGGGCAGGCCGCGCGCGGCGACCTCCTCGGCCGGCACCCCGGCGTCGTATGCGGCGCGGAACAGCATCGCTTCAGGGAGCGCCATGTCGGACGGCCCATCGTCATCATCGTCCTCGTCGTCCTCGGCCGCGGCGTCGCTCCTCGCTAGCGCGTCGGGGACGGTGACCAGTGCCCAGCCCGCGCCGGGATCACCGTCGAAGGCGTAGCCGCACGAGCCGGGATTGACGATCAGCTTGCGGCCCAGCTCGCGCACGTTGGCGACGTGGGTGTGGCCGCACACGATCACCCGCGCGTCGGTGCGCGTCACGCGCTCGACCGTGACCGTCGGATCGAGGTCGGCGGGCAGGCCGGCGTCTGGCGGCCCGGTGATCCGTGGCAGACCAGCACGAGCGTGTCGTCGGCCCATAGCCGGCGCTCGGAGGGCAGGCCGCGCAGCCAGTCGAGCTGATCGTCGGAAAGCTGGTCGTGTGCCCATTCGGCGGCCGCGCGGTGCCCGGCGGGAACGTCCTCCATCCACGGGAATGCGGCGGCGTAGTCGAAGTCGGCGACCGCGATGTCGGTGTTGCCGGCGACGACCAGCGCGCCATCGGCGTGCAGCGCGCGCACCCGATCGACGACTTCGGCCGGCCGTGGCCCGTTCATGACCAGGTCGCCGGTGACCGCTATCCGGTCGGGGCGCTGCTTCTTGATCTCGGCCAGCGCCGCCTCGAGGGCCGCGATGTTGCCGTGGATGTCGCCCAGGACGGCGAGGCGCAGCGCCATCAGCGCACCACTCCTTCGCCCGGGATGACGAACGAGATCATGCCCTCGCAGCACACCTCGCCGTCGACGCTGGCCACGCCCTTGCCCCGCCCGAAGCGGCGGCCGAGCTTCTCCATGGTGATCTCGAGCGACAGGCGATCGCCGGGCTGGACGACGCGCTTGAAGCGGCACTCGTCGATGCCCGCGAAGAGGCCGATGCGATCGCCGAAGCCCTCCTGCTGGGCCACGTAGACGGCCATCGTCTGGGCCAGCGCCTCGACCTGCATCACCCCGGGCATGACCGGCAGGTCCGGGAAGTGGCCCTGGAAGTACCACTCGGTCGCGGTCACGGCCTTCTCGCCCCGGATGTAGCCGCGCTCCGGCGTCGTACTCGACGATGCGGTCGACCATCAGGATCGGCCAGCGATGCGGGATCAGCTGCTGGATCTCAGCGGTCGAGAGCACGACTCCCTCGCGCTTGAGCGGATTGGCGGCGGGAGCGTCAGTGGCGGCGAGCGTCGGTCAAGGATTGCCTCCGGATGGTCGAATGTCAGGCGGCGGCCGCCGGCAGGAACGCCGCGCGACCCGACTCGGTCGAGCAGGTTGGTTGTGAACTCTCCGTCGAGGAACGTGTCGTGGTCGAGCAGCGCCCGGTGCAGCGGCACGTTGGTCACGAGGCCGTCGATGACCAGCTCGTCGAGCGCCTGGCGCGATCGGGCCACGGCCTCGGTCCGGTCACGGCCCCAGACGATGAGCTTGCCGAGCAGCGAATCGTAGTACGGCGGGACCTCGTAGCCGCTGTACAGGTGGCTGTCCATGCGCACGCCGGGTCCGCCCGGTGGCAGGAAGGTGCTCGACGATGCCGGCCTGCGGCCGGAAGTCGTGGGCCGTGTCCTCGGCATTGATCCGGAACTCGATGGCGTGCCCGCGCAGGGTGACGTCCTGCTGCGTGTAGCCGAGCGGCTCGCCGGCGGCGATGCGGATCTGCTCGGACACGAGATCGAGGCCCGAGAGCATCTCCGTGACCGGGTGCTCGACCTGGATGCGGCAGTTGATCTCGATGAAGTAGAAGTTGCCCTCTCGATCCAGCAGGAACTCGAGCGTGCCCAGGTTCTCGTAGCCGGCCGCGACGACGGCGCGCACCGCGCTCTCGCGCAGCTCGTCGCGCGTCTCGGCGCTCGAGCGCGGGTGATGGCGCCTCCTCGACGATCTTCTGATGGCGGCGCTGGACCGAGCAGTCGCGCTCACCCACGTGGACGCCGTTGCCGTAGCGGTCGACGACGACCTGGACCTCGACGTGGCGGTTCTCCTCGAGCCACTTCTCGAGGTACAGCGAGTCGTCGTCGAAGGCGGCCATCGCCTCCGAGCGGCACATCGTCATGGCCTGCTGCAGCTCCCGCGGCGAGCGGACCATGCGCATGCCCTTGCCGCCGCCACCGGCCGACGGCTTGATCAGCACCGGGTAGGTGATGCGTTCGGCCTCGGCCAGCGCGTGGGCGTCGTCGCGCAGCATGCCCGAGCCCGGGATGGTGGGCAGGCCGTGCTTCGCCAGCAGCGTTCGCGTCCCGGCCTTCGATGCGAAGCGCTCCAGCACCTCGGCCGGCGGCCCGATGAATGTCAGACCGTGAGCGCGCGTCATCTCGGCGAAGGTGTCGTCCTCGGACAGGAAGCCGTAGCCCGGGTGGACCGCATCGCAGCCCGAGACGAGCGCCGCCGACAGGAGCGCCGGCGCGGACAGGTACGAGCGCCGCGACTCGGCCGGGCCGATGCAGATCGCCTCGTCGGCGAGGCGCACGGCGCGCGAGTCGCGATCGGCCTCGCTGTAGGCCACGACCGAGGCGATGTCGAGCTTCCGGCACGCGCGCAGGATGCGCAGTGCGATCTCGCCGCGGTTGGCGATGAGGATCTTGTTGAACACCGAGCGCTACGCCTCGACTTCCAGGCGCGCGATGGGCTGTCCGAACTCGACCGCCTCGCCCGATTGGACCTCGTACGCCTTCAGAGCGCCATTGACCGCGCTGACGACCTCGTGGCGCACGCCCAGCACGTCGACGTGGCCGATCGGATCGCCATTGCGCACGCTCGACCCGGCCTCCAGCTTGCCCAGCGGGGTGAAGTAGCCGACTGCCGGCGAGGTGACGAGGCCGCGCCCCGTATCGCGCGGCGCCGAGTGGTGCGCACCGCCCGCGCCCGGGCCGGGTGCGTGTCCGTGCGCGGTGCCGGGCCCGACCGGCTGGAGGACGTGCCCATTCTGGATCGGGCGGCGCAGCCGGATGCGCCAGCCGGCCTCGCGCACCTCGAGCTCGCCCAGCTCGCTCTTGGTCAGACGCTCGATGAGCGCGGGCACGACTTCGTCAGCGAGGCGCGCGATCAGGGCGCGGCTCTGGGCACTCTGCTCGGACTCGGATGTCATGCGTTATACGTCCTCCTGGAGCGGCGGTTCGTCGGATTCCTCGGCCAGGGCCGTGGGCAGCGCCGACATGCCACCTACAATGGCGGATCGGCCACTCTCGAGACGGCGCCTGATGCGATCGAGCACGCCTGCCCGCTCGGGATGCGACTCTCCGCTGGGGGTGGCGACCGCGAACTCGCCCATCTGCCGATAGCGCGCGTAACGCGCATCGACGAGCACGTTGCGCTCGCGTCCGGCCAGCCCGTCGAGATGCGCGACGATGCGTGGCCGGAGCAGCCGCGCGGTCTCCTCGAGGCTCATCGTGGGCACCGCCCGCTGGGCTCGGCCACGACCTCGTCGATGACGCCCAGTGCCAGCTGCTCGGCCGCGGTCAGACGCATCGCCACGGCCGCCTGCTGCGCGTACTCGGGCGCGCGCCACAGGATGCTGGCCGCGCCCTCGGGGCTGATCACCGAATAGATCGAGTTCTCGAGCGCGAGCACGACATCACCGACGGCGAGGGCGAGCGCGCCGCCGGAGCCGCCCTCGCCGGTGATGACCGTCACGATCGGTGTGCGCAGGCCGGTCATGACCATGATCGAGCGCGCGATCGACTCGGCCACGCCGCGCTCTTCGGACGCCGGCCCGGGAAATGCACCTGGCGTGTCGACGAACGTCACCACTGGCAGCTGCAGCCGCTCGGCGAAGCGGTACAGCCGGATCGCCTTGCGGTAGCCCTCGGGGTGGGGCATGCCGAAGTTGCGCCGGATGTTCTCGTCGGTCTCGGCGCCCTTCTGGTGGCCGACGAAGACCGCCCGCCGGCCGTCGATCCGGCAGAAGCCGCCGACGACGGCCTGGTCGTCGCGGAACAGTCGGTCGCCGTGAAGCTCGATGACCTCGGTCGCCATTGCGTGCACCAGCTCGAGCGTGTGCGGACGCTTGACGTTGCGCGCCGTGCGGACGCGCTCCCAGACGGCCGCGCGCAGCGCGTCTGGGTCGACCGCGGCGACCGCGCTCGTGATCGCGTCAGCCACGAATGGGCTCACGCTCGTCGCGATTGAGCAACGCGTCGAGGAATGCCGGCGAGCGCGAGCCCGGCAGCGTGCCGTTGCCGTTGCCGTTCACCTTGTCCGCGGCAGGCACGGGCGCGGCGCGCAGGTAGCGCAGCAGCCCGAGCAAGCGTCTCGCGCAGCTTGCCGCGGGGCACGACCATGTCGACGAAGCCGTGCTCGAACAGGAACTCGGCGCGCTGGAAGCCCTCGGGCAGCTCCTCGGCGATCGTGCCCGCGGCGACGCGGGCGCCGGCAAAGCCGATGAGCGACTTGGGCTCGGCGATGTTCACGTCGCCGAGCGCCGCGAACGAGGCGAACACGCCGCCCGTCGTGGGATCGGTCATGAGGCTGATGTAGGGCACGCCCGCGTCGGCCAGGCGTCCGAGCGCGGCGCACGTCTTGGCCAGCTGCATCAGCGACAGCGTTCCTTCCTGCATGCGCGCCCCACCCGAGGCCGACACGACGATGAGCGGCAGCCGCTCGTCGAGCGCATGCTCAGCGGCGCGCGTCACCTTCTCGCCGACGACCGTGCCCATCGAGCCGCCCATGAAGGCGAAGTCCATGACGCACAGCGCGACGCGGCGTGCCGCCGATGGTGCCCGTGCCCCACACGGCCGCGTCGCGGATGCCGGTCGAAGCGCGCGCCGCCTCCAGCCGTTCGGGGTAGGGCTTCTGGTCGACGAAGCCGAGCATGTCGACCGACTCGAGCCCGGCGTCTTGCTCGCGGAAGCTGTCGCGGTCGAGCAGAAGCATGAATACGCGCGTCGACGCGCAATCGGAAGTGGTGGCCGCAGCGCGGGCAGATGCGCTGGTCCTTGTCGAGAGTCTTGTTGTAGAGCATCTCCTGGCAGTCCGGACAGCGCGTCCAGAGGTCGGTCGGGTACTCCTCGCGCCGGCCGCCGAAGGGCAGCTTGATGGGCATCAGATGTGCCTCCGGCGCCACGCCAGGACGGCGGCGCCGGCGAGCGACATGCTCGATGCGATGGCGCCGCCCATGACCACGCGCCGGTCGACAGCGAAGCCACCGGGCAGCCCGTCGGGTGCGACACCAATGCCCGTCGCAGCGGCTGCACGGAGGTCCGCGGCGAGCCGTTCCTCGAACAGGAACGAGGGATGGAAGCGCGGCAGGCCGCTCTCGATGACGCGGATGACGTGACGAATGCCGGAGGCCGGCGCGTGCCCCTGTGTCAGCAGGCTGATCGGTCGACGGGCGTGGCCATCAAGCAGGGCTTCGATGTACGAGTCCGACTGAATCGGTGCCTCGTCCGGATCCCGGAACATCAATTCGCGGCGCGTCGTCGTCGCGTCTCGGCGGTGGCCGCCCCCTCTTCGCCGCGGCCGAGCTGGCGCGCGACGGACTGCAGCGAACGGTGGATCAGCACGCGCGTCGCGCCCTCCGACTTGCCCAGGATGCGGCTGATCTCGCGCGTCGACATCTCGTTCACGAAGCGCAGAACGAGCGCGCGTCGCCTGTCGTCGGGCAGCGCCTCGATCGCCGACCACGCTCGGCGCACTTCCGACCTGTCCGTGACAGCGGCCTGCGGATCGTCCCGGGCCGGAACCTCGGCGGCGTGGTCGAGCGGCGAGACCGGATGTCGCCGAGCACGTCGCCGCTCGTTGGAAAGTGCGTTGCGCGCGATCTGGAAGAGCCAGATGCGGAAGCTGCTGTCGGGCGGCTCGGCCTGGTCGCGGAACCCGGGAAGACCGGCCAACGCGCGCAGGAACACCTGCGCCGTGACGTCCTCGGCGGCGTGCGTGTCTCGGAGCTCGTAGAGCGCGAAGCTGTACACCTGGGCGACGTACTTCCGATAAAGCGCCTCGAAGGCGAGCGGGTCGCGGCGCGCCCGCTCCACGGCGGAGCGGTCGACGTCGTCGACAATGACGGGGACCGTGTTGCGGTCCTTCCCTCTCCTCAACACCGGCCGAGTCTAGCCGTTACACCCAAGCCCCCTTTTTCTCCGGCCTCACGCTTGGCCGTCGCTGCCCGTCCTCATCGAGCCCGGTTCGCGATGCTTTCGCTCAAGCAAAACTATCGCTCGGATTCGACGCCTTCTGTTCGAGCTTGGCCTGTTGTTGGGCCACGTGAGCATGGCGAAATGAAATGGCTCATGAGCTCAAGGCGTCGTGGAATTGGGGCTGGAATTGCGACGATGGTTCCGTTTGATTGGAAGTACCCGGATTCGAGGCCCAGGGAGTGCGTCGGGGCGGAGTGTCAGAGGACGCGGCAGCGGATTACTTCGCCGCTGTCAACGGCCACGTTGCGGCCGTCGTCGGCACGGACGAGCAGGGCGCCGGTGTCGGGATGGACGCCCGCGCCAACGCCCGTGACGTTCTCGCCGCCGCCCAGATCCACGACCACCGTCCGGCCCGTGGTGCGCTGAGCGGCCGACCAGCCGCCGGCGTCGAATTGGCTCGAGCGCAGGGCCTCGTAGCGTGGCTCGAGTCGCGCCAGGAAAGCGTCGAGCAGCTGCTCGTTGTCGATCGGCCGTTTGCCCGCCAGCTCGCGCAGGCTGGTCATCGTCGGCGCGATGGCCCACGGGAAGTCGACCATCTTCCAGTCGCTGTTGATGCCGATGCCGACCACGGCCGACTCGACGCGGTCAGCCGCTGCGACGGTCTCGCCCAGAATCCCCGCGACCTTGCGCAGGGTGCCATCTGGCGCGTCGGCCACGATGTCGTTTGGCCACTTGAGCCACAGTGTCCCGTCGCTGAGCCCGGCGGTCTCCTCGGCCGCGTCGCGCATCGCCAGAGCCACGATCGCCGGCAGTCGCCAGGCATGCTCGGCGGCCAGCCTGTCCGGTCGGAAACCGGCCGAGAGCAGCAGCGCGCCTGTCGGCGGCGCGACCCAGTCACGGCCGTGGCGGCCACGACCGGCGGTCTGGTACTCGGCGACCGCGACACAGACTTCGGGCTCGCCACTCTCGAGCCACTCGCGTACGACGCGCTGTGTGGAATCGACCGCGCGAAAACGCTCGAGTCGGTGTGGGAACGCGCCCTCGGGTCCCGCGCTCACGCCGCTCGCGAGCTTGTGACGCGTGCGCCGTGTGGCTGTGGCCGGAGCACGAGCGGCCGGCCGGTCAGGTCGTGGCGCGCGGCCGTGTCAGCCATTGCCCGGGCCACGCGCTCGGCGACGGCGGCGTCGTCACACAGCGCGATCACCGTGGAACCGGCGCCTGACAGCGCCGCGCCGCGGGCGCCGGCGGCAACCGCCACTGACTCGAGCTCGGGCAGCTGCGGAAAGTGCTGGGCCCGATACGGCTCGTGCAGCCGATCCTCGCCCATCGCACTCAGCAGGTGCAGTCTGTCCGAGGTGAGGGCAGCGACGACCAGCGCCGCCCGGCCAACGTTGTGCGCCGCATCGGCATGGCTTACATGTGCCGGAAGGGCAGCGCGCATCTCAGCCGTGCGCAGTGGCGTATCGGGTACGAACAGGGCTGCGTGGAGCGAGGCCGGTGGGTCGAAGCGGGCCGAGTGCGGGACGCCGTCGCCATCGCGCCCGACCAGTACGAGGCCGCCCCACAGGGCCGCGGCAACGTTATCGGGATGGCCGTCGATCTCGGTCGCGATGGCATGCACGCGCTCCTCGCCGAGCGACGCACCAGCGAGCGCCTCGGCCACGAGCAGGCCGGCGACCGACGCGGCGGCCGACGATCCCAGGCCGCGCGCCAGCGGGATCTCGTTGCTCATCTCGATGCGCATCACCGGCGGCTCGAGGCCGAAGTGCTGGAGCCCGTGCTCGAGCCCGATCAGGAATCGGTTGCCGGCGTCGAGGCCGATCTCATCAGCGCCCTCCCCCTCGACCAGGATCTGCTCGGCGCCGAACTCGAGCGGAGTAACGGTGACGCGGAGATGGAGCTCGAGCGCCAGGGCCAGGCTGTCGAAGCCCGGTCCCAGGTTGGCCGTGCTCGCCGGCGCCTCGACCGTTACCGGCTCATAGCGCAGCTCGGACCTGCTCACCGGTCTGCTCCCATCCGCTTCACCAGCCCAGTGCCTCGCGTATGTCCGCCGCCGTCGACCCGGCAACGATCGGCGGCTCGGAGGCACGAGCGGCCGTATCGGGATCCTTTAGCCCGTGCCCGGTCAGGACGCAGACGATCGTTGCGCCGGCGTCGAGCCGGCCCGCTGCCGCCATCTTGCGCACGCCGGCGACCGATGCAGCCGACGCCGGCTCGCAGAAGATGCCCTCGTGACGCGCCAGGTCACGGTAGGCGTCGAGGATCTCAGCGTCTGTCACGGCCTCGATGATGCCGCCCGACTCGTCGCGCGCGCGCAGCGCCGTCTCGGCACTCGCGGGCCGCCCGATCTTGATCGCTGTCGCCACCGTCCTGGGGTTATCGACCGGCCGCCCGTCCACGAGCGGCGCCGCGCCAGCTGCCTGGAATCCGAGCATCACCGGGCGCGTCTCCACCAGGCCGGCATCGAGGTAGTCGCTGAAGCCCTTCCAGTAGGCCGAGATGTTGCCCGCGTTGCCGACCGGGATGGCCAGGTAGTCGGGCGCCCCGCCGAGGTCCTCGCAGATCTCGAAGGCAGCGGTCTTCTGGCCCTCGATGCGGTACGGATTCACGGAGTTGACGAGCCTCACCTTGCGCGACCCCGACCTTCCGCCCGATCCTTCGCCGTCGACGAGCTCGCGCACCGCCTCGAGCGCCGCGTCGAAGTTGCCCTTCACGGCAACGACTCTGGCCCCGGCCATCTGCGCCTGGAGCAGCTTGCCCGACGCGATCTGGCCCTCCGGCAGCACGACGACGACCTCGAGGCCCACGGCCGCGCCATAGGCCGCTGCCGAAGCGGCGGTGTTCCCGGTCGAGGCACAGATGATCGCCTGCGCCCCTTCCTCCATGGCCTTGGCCACGGCGACGACCATGCCGCGGTCCTTGAACGAGCCGGTCGGGTTCATGCCCTCGACCTTGAGATGGAGCAGTGGCGTGCCCATCGCGCGTCCCAGGTTGCGGGCGCGGACGAGCGGCGTGTAGCCCTCGCCCAGGCTGATGTTCGGCGTCGCGCCACTCACCGGCAGAAAAGCGGCATAGCGCTCCATCAGCCTCGGCCGCGCGTCGGCGGTCGTCTTCTGCTGCCTGAGCTGGCGCAGCACGTCACTCATCTTCATCGCGCGTCGCTCATCGTCATCGCCCCGATTGTCGCAGCGCAGGCCCCGTCAGCTGTCTTTTCCGCGTGGTACGCGACGCTCCGCGCCAGACTGGCCCGAAAGCGCCCTCACGTGCGCGGCCACCTCGGGTCAAGCTCGCCGCGGTGGGCAGGTCAAGCGTGAACTTCGAACCGCGCTCTCGGATAGCACGCTGGGCAAGCCTTTCGTTCCTGATGTTGGTCAGCTCCCGTCGAGATCCGCGTGATGCGCGACATGGACGTGTGGCAAGGCTCGGCGCCGTCACGTCGACCCGGAATCCGACGGGCTACGCCCCCATCCCGGGGCTGCTTCCGACTGGGAGTCGGAACTTGGCTCAAGTCTCGGGGGCCGCCCGATCGCGTTTGCCCACGGAATGGTGGTTCGGTGACTGGCAAGACGGAGGAGCGCTGCAGTCCATCCAGGGCGAGGTGCCTCTGGATGGAAAATCACTCCAAGCCGCAGCCATTGCGGGGTCTTTCCAGCCCGTCACAACGGATCCCGGCGGCAGTCAGGCGAAGTGCCGATTGAGGATCGGAAAGATGAAGTGGCGGTCCCTAGCAGCGCGAACCAGTGGCGTGGCGGTGTTTAGCGGGCGAAGCCCATGCGCGCGTACATGTTGTCGAGGGTCGGCTGGGCGGCAGCGGCCGCCTTCTCCGCCCCGATGGCGAGCATCCGCCGCAGCTCGGCGTCATCGGAACGCAGCTCGGCGTAGCGCGCCTGGAACGGAGCGAACAGCTCGACCACTGCTTCACCGACGTCTGACTTGAAGTCGCCGTAGCCCCGGCCTTCGTAGCGCGACTCGATCTCGCCAATCGACTCGCCTGTGGCCACGGCCATGAGCTCGATCAGGTTGGAGATGCCCGGCTTGGTCTTAACGTCATGGACGATCTCGCGGCCCGAGTCGGTGACCGCGGTCCTGAACTTGCGCCGGATCTCGTCAGCGGAATCGACCATCCTGACCACGCCGTGCGGCGCGCCACGCGTGGTCGACATCAGCCGCTCCGGCTCCTGCAGGTTCTTGATCCGCGCGCCCTCGTCCGGGAACACCCCGCGCGGGACCTTGAGCGTGTCTCCGAAGCGCTGGTTGAAGCGCTCGGCGATGTTGCGCGTCAGCTCGAGATGCTGACGCTGGTCGTCGCCGATGGGCACGATGTCGGCCTGGTAGAGCAGGATGTCGGCGGCCATCAGGACGGGATAGTTGAACAGCCCTGCGGCCACGAAGTCCTGGCCCTCCGACTTCTCCTTGAACTGGGTCATACGGCGCAGCTCGCCATAAGCAGTGACGGCCCCGAGCAGCCATGCCGCCTCGGGGTGCGCCGCGACCTGGCTCTGGACGAAGACCGTCGAGCGCTGCTGATCCAGACCGGTCGCAAAGAGCCACGCACCTACAGAGAGCGTGGCCTCGCGCAGCGCGTCGGGCTCGAAGGGCGTGGTGATCGAATGCAGGTCGACCACGCAGAAGAACGCTTCGTCGCCCGCGGCGGCGGCCTGTTCCTGGGTGGCGACGTACTGGCGGAAGCCGCCGCTGTAGTTGCCGAGCGTCTTGTCGCCCGATGAGCGGATGCCGGAGAAGACACGCATAGGCGCGGATTGTCCTGCATCGCGCCGTCTCAAGCGACGGGTGGGCGAGCGTAGACTCCGTGGCCATGGAGATTCAGCTGCCCGAGTCGGAGCGCCGCTGGCTCCACGCCGTGCTCGTGCTCGGAACGGTCGTCCTGGCCCTCGTGCTGATCTCCCAGGTCAGCGTCATCCTCGTCTTCTTCAGCGACCTCCTGCTGACGCTGCTGCTGGCGTGGCTCTTCGCGTTCATGCTCGCGCCGCTCGTGGGTCTGCTCGAACGAGCGTTCCCAAGGCTGCCCCGGGCGGGACTGGTCGCCCTGGTCTACCTCGCGCTGTTCGTCGGCCTGTCCTGGATCGCATTGCTGGTCGCGGGCAGCCTGGCCACGTCGATCGGCAACTTCATCGCCCAGCTGCCGACATTCCAGGCACAGCTGCCCGAGATCCTGGCACCACTGCAGGAGACGCTGACCAACCTGGGATTCCAGGTCGATCTGGTGCAGGCCGCACAGGAGCTGCTCGCTTCGCTGGGCAACATCGGTGATGAGCTCGTCGGGCCACTGACCGGCCTGGCCCTGTTCAGCATCGGTGTCGTGGCCAACCTGCTGGTCATCGTCTTTTTGTCGCTCTTCATCCTCCTCGACAAGGACCGCATCCTGGCCTACGTAAACCGCCTGGTGCCGCCGCGCTACTCGGAGCAGGCGCGCCTGTTCGAGACGAGCGTCTCGACCTCCTTCGGCGGCTTCATACGCGGCCAGTTCATCCAGGGCCTGATCTACGGCGCGTACGCGGTGCTCGTGCACCTCGTCTTCGGGCTCGACTTCCTCGCAGCATCGGCGGCGCTGGTCGGCGTTCTCCAGGCCATCCCCTTCTTCGGCCCGATCGTCTCCTGGGCGCCGCCGGTCATCGTCGCCATCCTTGCCAAGCCCGAGGTGGCATTGCCCGCGCTGATCGCAATGGGCATCGGCTGGTTCATCGTCAACAACATCGTCCTGCCGCGGGTCATGTCGCAGGCGGTCGGCGTCCATCCGGTGATGGTCCTCATCTCGGTGCTCATAGGCATCAAGATCGCGGGCATTGCCGGGGCCGTATTCGCGCTGCCGTTCGCGGCCGTAGTGGCGGCATTCTTCGAGTCATTCCTGGGCCGCAACTCGAACCAGCCGCGCGACGTGACGACCCGCGCAGCCAAGCGCGTCAGCGAACGCGAAGGCCGTCATGTGCGGGTGCCCAAAGAACCGGGGCCCTCTGGATCGGCCGGCTCGGCCGGCTCGGGCGGCTCGGGCTCAGCCGGCTCGGGCGGCTCGGGCGGCCCGGGCGGCGAGACCGGCGAGCGCAAGATGGCGTCGAAGGCAAACGAGGCGAAGCCCGCCGAACCAACCGCGTGACGAGTCGGCACGAACCCAGGGAGGAGCGCTGAAGGTCAGCGACCGAGGACCTCGCGCACGTTGTCGACGAAGAGGAAGATCGCGAGGCCGACGACTCCCACGACAACCACCTCCGTCCGCCAGTGCCAGGCGACCAGGGCGAGCGTTATGAAAGCCAGAATGAGCACGATCCGGTTTGACAACAAGGTCAGGCGGCGGCGAATGGCTGATTCGATGAGCAGGTAGCCCACCAGCGCGATCAGGAGCGCGCCCCACCACGGAACGAAGCTGAACCAGACGAGCGCGGCCGTGACGAGCAGCAGCACGGCGGCGCTGATGGCCGACCAGATCTCCACGATCAGGCCATGGCGCATCGTTTCGGGCGGCACCGGCCGATGGGGATGTGTCAGGTGCGCCTGCGGATCGCCCAGGTCGCCGGCCGCGATGCGCGCGCGCTCGCGTCGGGTGGCAGTCAGCTGATCCTGGATCGCCGCCGCGCGCGCGCGCAGGCCGCGCAGCTCGAGCTCCCCCGCCGCGAGCTTTTCCGCCCCCTCGCGCTGCAGGGCGGCCATGCCGCCGTCAAGCGCAATGGCCTGGAGCTCGAGCGCGAGGCCCGGCAGCGAATCGGTCAGCTTCGTGATCTGCGCCTCGTTGCTGGCGGCCTCGCGCTTGAGCAATTCCTCAGTCCGGTCGAGCTCGTCAGGCCACTGGAACGGCGGCGACGTCTTGTCCAGCCCGGCGAAACCGAGCGCGTCATGCCAGGTCATGCGCTGTTGGCCCGAGCGCGTGTACTTGGGTCCCGCCGGCGAGCGCTCGCCGCCGAAGCGGTCATGGGTATCGAGCCCGAAGAGGCCGCGATAGCCGTCGACCCACTCGTCTGCGTCCGAGATCAGAATCGGCGTCCACGAGTCCTTCTTGCCCGGGCCGATGGCCACGCCGTCGCCCCGGCCGTAGTCGACGAACGATGCCGACAGTCCGGCCTCGAGCTTGGCCGCCAGATCTCCCGGGTCGGGTTGGCGCAATGAGTGAACCCAGAAGGCCCGCGCCGCATCCAACAACCCGGTCAGGCCGCGCAGCGCGGGCAGCGGCACGCTGGTCATGTACTCGCCCTGTTCGAAGTAGCTGGCATGCGATCCCGCACCGGCGAACAGAACCGGGTGCCTGCCACCCTCGACGGTCAGCAGCGGGTCGTCCCAGCGGCGGCGCAGCTGGTCGCCGATGTAGTCGTGCGCCGCCGCCGCGATCCAGACCGGCTTCGGCCCGTCCGGGGCATCCTCGAGGTAGACGAAGACCTGCTCCCAATCCGCCTCGTGATCGTTCACGCCGTGGAAGGTCGAGCGGTAATCGTTCATGAAGTAGAAGTACATGTAGTGCAGCGCGATCCAGCCGCGGCGGCGCACGACGCGCCCGTAGTACACGTAGCGATCGTCCTTCTGACGCGCGCCGGCGTACTTGATCTGCGCCGCCGCTGCCGTTCCGCCGGGGACGACGCCGCGCAGCAGCAGTGACGCGTTGAAGCCCGCATCTACCAGCCGGCCGAACAGCCCGACGCGCGCCAGTCGTCCCGAGGCGTTGAAGCGTGGCCGGTCGCCGCGCAGCTGCCAGCTGGCCAGCTCGAGGCCGTTGAGTGGCTTCTGGACGAGGCGCAAGTAGAGCGACTTGCCGGGCTCGGCCAGGTAGTCGCCAAGGTTCTGTGTAGTCAGCTCGCCGCGGGGAACGAGAACTGTCTGGTCTCGCTCGGTAGTGCCGGTCAGCAGGTCGCACTCGGCGAGGTAGCCCTCGACGGCGGTCGGAAAGAAGAGCTCGCCCTGGTTGTAACGGACGATCGGCTCGTACTCGCGCAGCAGCGCGATATCAGCCGCGTCCTGGAGCGTGCCCGCGGTGCTCACACGTCGGCGTCGTCGCGAAGCACGATTGACTCGATGCCGTCCTCGCGCTCGAACAACCGTCGAACGGGAGCCGAGTTGAGATACAGCGCCGTGGCCGCCTGGATGGCCATGCGCACGAAGTGCGGCTGGCCGGTCGTCCACAGGAAGAGGTTGCCGACCAGTCCTACGCCGACCAGCAGCATCGTGAGCGCCCAGCCACGCCGGCTGAGCGTCCACAGCCAGATAGCCGAGAGCACGCTCAGGATTGCCCAGCCGATGAAGACGCCGCGCGTGACGTCGTCGAGTGACCAGCCGGCGATGGGTGACAGGCCAGTCAGACGTTCGGCCACGCCGGGCAGCAGGGTGATGGCCAGGCAAACCTGGAGAATGACCACCGCCCAGATGCCGAACGGCCGCCTCATGGGGTCGAGGCTATGCGCTGGCGCGGCTGCCAACGAGTGTGCCCATCCCACTTAGCGCAGAGGGGTGTACGCCTACGCAGAATCGGCCACTAGGTTCGCCGCAGTGTCCGCGGGCGCGGGGGAAGGTGCGTGGCGCTGGGCTGCACGGTCGAGCAACTCGACGTAGGGCCGGGCATTGAGGCGCTCGAGGATCTCACGGGTCGACGTCGCGATCTGTCGCACCTCCGACAGCGCTGGATCGAGCGCCGTCACGGCGTCAAGGCCGGTGAGCGCCACTTCCCACTCGAGGCGCAGCGCGCGCCATCCTTCGAGCGCCTGCTTGAACCGGGCGAGCGCCTGCTGGCTGCGGCCCTCCAGGGCGTCGACGTAGGCGGCCAGCGTGACGCGCCGGACCTCGACTACGGGGCCGTGATAGCCCGTTGCATCGACCGCCGCGGCGAGCCGCCGGACCTCGGCCAGCTTCGCCGCCCAGAGCATCGGCCGCGCGGCCTGGTAGTAGGCCGCCGGGCCCTGCGATCTGTCCAGGTCGGCTATCTCCTCCCATGCGCTCCGCGCGTCCTCGAGGCGGCCCGCCGCCTGCGCAGCATTCGCGTGCGAATCGAGCGGAGCGATACGAATACGGCGCTCAGGGTTCTCCGCGGCGAGGCTGTCGAGCTCGGCCAGCTGCTTGTCGACGTCGTCGCCTCGCGAGACACGAATGCACAGCGCGTTGCTGAGAAGCCATACTCGGCTGGCTATGTCGAGCTCCATGTCCAGCGCGCCATCCATCTCGCTCAAGGCGAAATCCCAGTCGCCAGTCAGGAACGAGGTGTAGCCGATGTTGTTCACGAATTGGCCTTCGAAGCCTCGGTGGCCGATACGCCGCGCCAGCTCCAAACCATCGCGGTACGAGCTCAGGGCGGCCTCGTTGTCGATTTCGCCAAGGACGTAGCCGCCCACGACCAGCGCCGCGAGCACGAGCTCGTTGTTTGACTGCTCCCGGGCGATCTCCTCGCCCGTTCGGATCAGGCCGATCGCCTCGCGCAGGCGGCCCTGACGCGCCAGCAGCGAGCCCTTGCCGATGAGCGCCGTGGCCAGAATGTCGCGGTAGTTGCCATGCTCCGCGACGAGCAGCGCTTCTTCGTACAACGTGGCCGCCCGGGCGTCGTCTGACTCCAGCTCAGCCAGACCCCTCGCCAGCAGCCTCTTCGTATCCGCGATCACCCGATCCGACTCGACGTCGCCGAAATCTCGAAGCGCACTCTCGAGGACTTCGACGCCCTCAGTGTCCCGTCTGGCGTTGAGCAGGGTCTCACCCAGTTCCGCCGTAGCTCTGGCCGCGCCAACTCGGTCGCCTGCGGCTTGCGATTCGGCGACGGCCTGGTTGAACAGATCGACGGCGCGGTCCATGCGCGACAGCGTCCTGGCCGATTTGCCGGCACGCTCGAGCAGGTCCGCCCTCTCGGCCGGGCTGCCGGCGACTGAGACGGCCTGCTCCAGGAAGGCTATCGCCTGATCGTGGGCAGCCAGCTCGCTCGCGCGCTCGGCTGCTGCGCTCAGGGCAATGCGCGCCTGTGCCGCCAGCGCGTCTGCCTCGGGCCCTTCGGGTGCGTTGGCGTGGGCCGCCGCGTAGTGGTTGGCGAGCACCCCGGCGAGCTCGTCAGAGCCGATCTGCTCGAAATGGCGAGCGGCCGCGAGATGGCGAACCTTTCGATCGCGCTTGGCCAACGTGTTGTACGCGACCTCCCGGAGCAGCGCCTGCATGAATGCCAGCTGGCCACGCTCGGCTGACCGGACGTCCAACTGGCGCGTGAACAACTCACGTCTGATCAGCCCGTTGACGCGCTCTTCGAGCTCGGCCTCGGCCATGCCCGACACGGCGCCGAGCGCCGCGGCAGTGAAAGTCTGGCCGAGCACCGCGGCGTCGTGCATGAGCGCCCGGTCGACCGGCTCGAGGGCATCAAGGCGCGAGGCGATCAGCGCCGTGAGGGTGTCCGGCACGGACAGCGACTCGAGGTTGCCGCTCGGCTGGTAGGTGCCATCGCGTTGTACGAGACGACCGTCGGCGACGAGCATGCGCACGGTCTCGACGGCATACAGCGGGATGCCATCGGCGCGCTCGACAATGGCGTTGACCGCCGTTTCGGGCAAACCAGGCACCAGGCCGTCAAGCAGCTCGCGCATCTGTCCATCGGCGAGCGGCTCGAGATAGATGGACGTGAACGAGCGCTTGCCCGCGCCCCAACCGGGTCGCCTGTCGAGCAGGTCGGGCCGCGCCAGGGTGACGATGTAGATCGGCATTCCGCGGCTCCACTCGAGCATGTGCTCGATGAAATCGAGCAGGCCCGAGTCGGCGAAGTGCATGTCCTCGAAGACGAGCGTGACGGTGCCCTGGGCGGAGATGCGCTCAAAGAAGGTGCGCCACGCCGCGAAAAGCTCGTCCGAGGCAATGCCTGATCCGAAGCCGAGCAGTGTCAGCAGCGCCGGCGCAATCCAGGCCTGCTCCTGTTCGTCGGGGACCCAGTGGGCGACCGTTTCGGCGACCTTGGCGCGGGTCGTGGTTTCATCGTCCTGCTCGGCCAGCCCGCAGCGTTCGCGAACCATCTCGCCGAGCGCCCAGAACGAGATCCCCTCGCCGTATGCCGGTGATCGGCCGCTGTGCCAGTAGGTCGTCTCGACAAGCCCGTCGACGTACTTCAGGAACTCCCACGCAAGGCGGCTCTTGCCAATGCCGGCGGGTCCCATGACCGACACCAGCCGGATCTTGCCCTCGCGGCCCGTTGCGTGGAACAGGTCCTCGAGCAGCCGCAGCTCGTCGACACGGCCGACGAACGGCGCCTCGAGGACGTCGCTCCGATTGCGGCCGCCGACTTCGGCAATGACGCGCATCGCCCGCCACGCCGGGACGGGCGCCTGCTTGCCCTTGAGCGACTGCTCGCCCGCCTCTTCGTACACGATGGCATTCGAGGAGGCGCGCATGGTCGTCTCGCCGACGAGCACGCTGCCCGGTTCTGCCACGGATTGAAGTCGCGCCGCGGTGTTGACCAGGTCGCCGGCGACAAGCCCCTGGTTGGTGGCGCCGAGGGTGACAGCGGCCTCGCCGCTCAGCACGCCCGCCCGAGCCTGCAGATCGGGCCCGAGGGTCGATACCCTGCCGACGAGGTCCAGCGCCGCACGGACCGCGCGCTCCGCGTCGTCCTCGTGAGCGACTGGCGCGCCCCACACGGCCATGACCGCGTCGCCGATGTACTTCTCGACCGTGCCGCCATAGCGTCCGATGATCTCGGCACACAGCTCGAAGTAGCGGCTGAGCGTGTCGCGGACCTCCTCCGCGTCGCGCTCTTCGGCGAACGGCGTGAAGCCGACCATGTCGGCGAATAGGACGGTGACGAGCTTGCGCTCGGCGACCGGCGCGGCCGAGCCCGCGGCCGGCGCAGAAGAGGGTTGCCCGTTCTGGGCGGCGCCGCCCAGCGGCGTGCCACATTCGTTGCAGAACTTGGCGCCCGGCTTATTGGTCGCACCGCAGTTTGGGCAGCCGGCGGCGAGCGGCGAGCCGCACTCGTTGCAGAACTTTGCGCCGGGC
Organism: uncultured Chloroflexia bacterium; assembly: GCA_963706095.1. Taxonomy (GTDB): domain Bacteria; phylum Chloroflexota; class Limnocylindria; order Limnocylindrales; family CSP1-4; genus JALYGJ01. The sequence continues at coordinate 2,275,761 of OY970149.1, read as the reverse complement.
TGATTCTCGGCGGCGCAGGTCGCGCAGATCACGCGCTGAGTCTACGGCGACCCTGTCGGGCGTCGCCGACTATCTCCAGCGCCGCGACACGGCCCGGCAAGCCGGTCACGCCGCCTCCGGGATGGGCACCGGCACCCGCCAGGTAGTAGCCATGTAGTGGCATCCGGTAACGGCCGTACCCGTGCAGCGGCCGCCACTCGAGCCACTGATCGAGCGCGACCTCGGCGTGCATGTGATGTCCGCCGCGTGCGCCGTACTCGCGCTCGAGGTCACCCGGCGTGTGCGCCTCGCGCCTGACGATGAGGCCACCGAAGCCCGGCGCGTACGCCTCCATCGTCCTAGCAACCAGGTCGCCAACGGTCGTTGCGTCCGAATCGGAGGCAACTGCCTGGACGACAGCATGCAGCACGTGGCGCGCCGGGCGGCCGCGGCCGCCCGGGACCAGCTCCGGATCGACCAGCGAGGGGATCGTGGCCTCGATCAGCGGCTCATCCGCGGTGGCGAAATAGCGCGCGGGACGGGTCGCCAGGTCTAGGTAGCGCAGCGACGGCGCGATCAGGATGCGGCCGCGCAGCTGCCGCTCGTCTGTGGCCGCGGCCGGGAATGCGGGCAGCGCGCTGAGCTGGAACGAGACATGCGCGGTCACGCCCTGCTGGCGGACGTTTGAGGCGCGCCATGACAGCCGCGGCCCGAGAACTTCGGGCTCGAGCAGGCCGAGCAGCGTGGTTTGCGGATCGAGCGTCGAAACTACCGTCAACGCGTCGATCTCCTCGCCGGAATCGAGAGTCACCCCGAGCGCGCGGCCGGCGAGGCGATCCTGGCGGACGCGCGCGACGCGCGCTGCCGAGCGGATCTCGCCACCATGCTGGCGCAGCGCGGCGGCCAGGGCGTTGACAACAGCCAAGGGACCGCCACGCGCGAACACGGCCTGGCCGGCAAGGCCGCCGTTGTTGCCGGCACTGTCCGTCAGCAGCACCGCGGCCGTGCCCGGTGTGCGCGGCCCGAGTCCCGTGTGCAGCACGCCGCGCGCCGCGACGGCCGCCCGCAATGCGTCCGACTCGAACCACTCCGACACGAGGTCGCGCGCGGCCATCGGCAATGCCCGCAGCAGGGCCGGGTCCACGCGCGCAAGCCGTGCCAGTGATGCCACGCGCCGGCCAAGTGACTCGGACGCCAGGTCGGCCGGCGCGCTGCGCAACACCGGAGCGAGCGCGGCTGCGAGGGAACGAATGCGCTCGTCCGCCTTGGCGTAGGCATCCGCATCGGGCCGGCCGACCAGCGGATTCTCGGCCAGCTCCGAGGCCGTCCGCGAGACATCCGCCCACAGGGTCAGCGCGCGTCCGTCGGGCTGCGGAGCGAACAGTCGAACGTCTGGCTGCGCGAGGCGCAGGCCATGCCGGCGCAGGCCGAGATCGCGGGCCACGGTGGGCGACAGCCGTCCAACCGTCAACGCCCGCTCGGCCATGCCCCCGACACGATCGCGTGCCTCCAACACGACGACGCTCATCCCTGCCCGAGCGAGGTAGGCGCCGCACGTCAGGCCATTGACGCCTGCGCCGATGACGATCGCGTCATACGACTTCACGCCGCCGCCTCAGTGACCGTCTTGAGGCCACGGCGCGAGCGGAGCACCGCCACCGCTGCGTTGCGGCCCGGCGCGCCACTGATCGCGCCGCCGGGATGCGTCGACGAGCCACACAGCCACAGGTCGCGCAGCGGCGTCCGGTAGCCCGCGCCGAGCATGGGCCGGCCGCTGAAGAGCTGCTCGAGCAGCAGCTCGCCCTGGAAGATGTTGCCCTCGGTCAGCCCGAAGGTGCGCTCGATGTCGAGCGGGGTCAGGACCTGGCGATGCAGGACCAGGTCGGGAAAGTCGGGCGCGTAGCGGGCGATAGCCGACTGGACCGTGTCGCCGAAAGCCTCGCGCTGGTCGTCCCACGTGCCATCGGCAAGCTCGTATGGCGCGTACTGGACGAAGCACGCCATGACGTGCTTGCCCGGTGGTGCGACCGACGGGTCGATGTACGACGGGAAGCCCATGTCGATGTACGGCTCGCGCGAGAATCGGCCGTCTATCGCGTCGTCGTAGGCCAGCTCCAGGTAATCGAGCGATGGCGAGATCGAGACCATGCCGCGGAATTGATCGGTCGTGCCCGCGGGCAGGCAGCGGAAGGTCGGCAGACCTGACAGCGCGAAGTTGACCTTGCCCGACGACCCGCGGAACTGGTAGGCGCGCACCGCGGCGTCGTCGTCGGGCGCCAACGTGCCCGGCTCGAGCAGTGCGCCCAGGGTTGTCCGCACGTCGGCGCTGGAGATGACGACCGCAGCGGCTATCTCCTCGCCCGAATCGAGCACGACCCCGGTTGCCTTGCCGTCGCGTGTCGTGATCCGGGCCACCGCCGCGGACGTGCGCAGCTCAGCGCCCAGCTCCTGGGCGGCCGCCGCGATCGCGCCGCTGATCGCGCCCGTGCCACCAACGGGCAGTCCCCAGGCGCGGTACTCGCCATCGACCTCGCCCATGTAGTGGTGCAGCAGGACGTATGCCGATCCGGGCGTCCGCGGCGAGAGGAACGTGCCGATGATGCCGCTCGCGGCCAGCGTCGCGCGCAGCGGCTCGCTCTCGAACCATTGGCTGACGAAATCGGCCGAGCTCATGGTCAGGAGCTGGATAAAGGCCGTTTGTTGTGGCTCGGGTAATGCCGCGAAGCGCCGCGCGAAGCCGGCCAGGCCGAGCAGCCCGCGCGGGTCACGTAGCCCGCCGAGCAGTGGCGCGGCCTCGCCCAGGAGTGGCTTGACGAAGCGCGCCATCTCCGCCATGAGCAGCCCGTACTCCTCGTACGCCTCGGCATCACGCTTCGAGTGACGGCGGATCTCGCGCACCGTGGTGCCGTGGTCGTCGACACGCCAGAGGTATTCGCCCTCGTTCGTGCCCGTCGGCGTCAGCGTTCCGTCCACCGGTAGCACGGCCAGGCCGTGGCGCACGAGGTCGAGCTCGCGGATGATCTCCGGCCGCAACAGGCTGACCACGTACGAGGCGACGCTGAACCTGAAGCCCGGGTAGACCTCCTCGGTCACGGTCGCACCACCCAGGATGTGGCGCCGCTCGAGAACGATCGTGCGCAGCCCGGCGCGTGCGAGGTAGGCAGCGCAGGTCAAGCCGTTGTGACCGCCGCCGATGATCAGCGCGTCGTAATGTTGCGCCCCTCGCCCTCCTGCCACAGCGGCAACTCTAGCCGGGCAGTGCCCGGATCTCTGCGCGAGGCGATCCGTGGCACATCGGGTGGTACGGTAATGCCATGAAAACTACCATCGATCAGGCGGGGCGCATAGTCGTGCCCAAACCATTGCGCGACCTGATCGGGCTGAAAGCCGGCCAGGAGGTGGAGGTTTCTGCGGTCGATGGCCGACTGGAGATCGCGGTCAGCCCGACTCCCATGCAATTGGAGGACCGCGCAGGCATCGCCGTCGCCGTTCCTGGCGTGGATCTGCCGGAACTGACGCAGGAGATGGTCCGCGAGACGTTGGAGCAGCTTCGAAGGTGACGGCGATCGACACGAGCGTGGTTGTCGCGGCCTTCGCAACCTGGCACCAATTCCACGAGAGTGCGCGCACGGCACTTACCGGCAAGCCTGGGCTGCCCGTGCAGGCGGCGCTGGAGGCGTACTCGGTTCTTACGCGGATGCCGGCGCCGCATCGAGCCTCAGCGGCAATCGTGAGCGACTTTATCAACTCCAACTTCGCTGATTCGCTGCTGTCACTCTCCACAGACCGGTTCCTGCCACTGATGTCCGAGTTGGCCAACCTCGGCTTTGCCGGTGGCGCTGCCTACGATGCAGTGATCGCCGCGACGGCGCGCGATGCGAATCGGACGCTGCTGACGCTCGACCTGCGCGCACGCCCGACGTACGAGCGGATCGGCGTCGCGGTGGAATACCTCGGTTGATCCGTTGAACACACGCGACGCTGCGCGGCGATGGGCCGATACCTGGCAGCGCTGCTGGACGTCTGGCGATCCCGAGCGCATCGCCGATCTCTATGCACCGGGCGCCCGATATTCAACGTCGCCCTTTCGCGACCCATACATCGGGCCCGACGGCGCACTGGCCTATCTCCGTCCGGTGCTGGGCGAGGAGTCGGGCGTGGTCTGTCGCTTCGGAGAGCCGATAGTCGACGGCGACCGCGCTTCGATCCAGTGGTGGGCCAGCCTGCGTGAGCCGGAGCGCGAAGTGACGTATGCCGGCACGAGCACGTTGACCTTCGACGCCGACGGCCTGGTCGTCAATGAGTGGGATTCGTGGAACGAAGCCCCTGGGCGCCACGAGCCACCGGACGGGTGGGGACGCACAGATGCGTGATGTCTTCCAGCGACTCGAGGGCATGGGCCGGCGCTACTACCTGACCGGGTCGGAGGCGCTTTCGAGATACGCGGAGCCCCGGCAGTCGATGGACGTGGATATCGTCATCGACATCGATCGCACGAGGTTTGCCGAGATTGAACGCGCCTTCGCCGACGGCTACCTGGTCAACGAACCGATCGATTTCGGGGGCCACGTGATGGCGTCCGTCATCGCGACGTCCGCACTGGGCAAGGCAGACTTCGTGTTGAGCGGCACTGACGCCTGGTCACGCTCCGCGATGGAGCGCCGCCAGCGCTGGCACCACCCCGAATACGGCGACATCTGGGTGATCGCGCTCGAAGACCTGATACTGGCCAAGCTCAAGTGGTCGGAAGGGACATCGGAGCTCCAGCTGCGCGATTGCCGCAACCTCGTGACCCTGAACCGGGTGAGCATCGACTGGCCGTACCTGGAGCGCTGGGCACGCGCCGGTGGAGTGGATGGATTGCTGCAACAGGTGCGCGATGCGATTTGATCCGGGCCAGCTGATGCTTGATGAGCAAATATCCGTTTCCTCGCCAGAGGAGCGTGTGGCCTGGGCGAGCAACAAGCGCACGATCGGCATGCAGATCTGTTGGCAGCAGGCAGACGAGGCGGGAATCACGGATCCGGTGGAGCAGGCTGACTTCCTTTTGCGCCGGCTTTATCCGGAGATGCCAGAGGCATGGTTCCGCGACGTGGTGACCAGGCTCGGGGTGTTGCGTGACAGCGGTCAGTGGCATGGCTTCGCGCGCCCGGAGGTGATCGAATGAGCATCGGCAGCCCGCTCGATGCCCGGACCCAGCCGCTCAATCGAAAGCGCGAGTGGCGGGAGTGGTCCGGCTACCACGCCGCGAGCCAGTACGAGCTGCTGCACATCCACGAGTACGTGGGCATCCGCCACGCTGCCGCCCTGATCGACGTCTCGCCGCTGTACAAGTACCGCGTAAGTGGCCCCGATGCGGTGCGATTGATCGATCGCGTCATCACCCGCGACGCGACGAAGATCAAGCCGGGCCAGGTCATCTACACGCCGTGGTGTGACGAGCACGGCAAGGTCATCGACGACGGCACGATCGCGCGCCTCGATGACGACACGTTCCGCTGGACCTCCGCGGAGTCGCATTTGCGCTGGTTCGAGCTGAACGCGCGCGGGCTTGAAGTGGCGATCGACGACATGAGCGAGCGCACCGCCGCGATCGCCCTCCAGGGCCCGCTTGCACGCGACGTCCTGGCGCAGACAACCGGCACCGACTGGGAGGACCTGGCCTACTACCACCGCCGTTCCGCCCGCGCCGGCAAGATCGAGATCGACGTCAGCCGGACCGGCTACACCGGCGATCTCGGCTACGAGCTGTGGGTCGACGCGGCGCAGGCGATCGCGCTGTGGGACCGGCTGATGGCTGCTGGTCGGCCGTTCGCCATTCGCCCGGCGGGCATGCTGCCGCTGGACATGGTCCGCCTGGAGGCGGGGCTGATCCTGATCGAGGTCGACTACACCTCCTCGAAGCACGCGCTCATCCCATCGCAGAACTACTCGCCGTTCGAGATCGGCCTCGGCCGCCTCGTCAACATCGACAAGGGCGCCGACTTCGTGGGGCGGCGCGCCCTCGCCGCGCAACGCGACGCCGGAGGGCCGGCGCGCCGCCTGGTGGGCATGACCATCGATTACGAGTCGATCGAGCGGCTCTACGAGGCGCAGGATCTGCCAATCGCCGTCTCGACGACGACGTGGCGCGAGCAACGGCCGGTTTACTCTCGCGGCCGCCAGGTCGGCCGCGCCACCAGCGGCACATGGAGCCCGACGCTCAAGCGCCACATCGCGCTGGCGTCTGTCGAGCCCGCGTTCGAGGCAGTGGGCTCCAGCCTCGAACTCGAGTGGACGGTCGAGGGCCGGCGCGGCCGTGCCGCGGCCGAGGTCGTGCCCCTGCCCTTCTTCGATCCACCGCGCAAGCGCGCCTAGCCAGGCAAGTCCACGATCCTAGCCGGGCAAGTCCACTGGGAGCCCGGTTAGCTCGCAGATCGTTTCCCACAGCTCGGCCCGGTCGTCTTCGTCGAGTCGCGTCTGCGGCACGCGGTCGAACAGACGCGGACGACGGTCGAGGTAGAGGCGCCCTCCCAGCGGACGCAGTCCATAGGTCGTGGCCAGCCAGAGGATCGTGTCGGCGCCATCCTCGGGTGAGCGGAGCAGCGGCTTCATGAATCGCCGAAAGGCAGGCAGCGCCTCGACCAACCCGGGAGTGTCGGCCCATCCGGGATGCATGGCGTTGAAGGCGATGCCCGAGCTGCGCGACCGACGCGCCCACTCGCGGATCAGCGCGACCTGGATGCGCTTCGCCTGCGCGTATGCGGCCGTGCCGTTGAAGCGACGCGATCGCCACTGGAGGTCGTCAAAATTGACGCGCTGCGCGTACATGCCGCCCGATGTGACAGCGATGACTCGCGCACCGGGCGTTGAGCCCAGAAGCGGCAGCAGACCTCGCTCGAGCACGTACGGGCCGCAGACGAGGATGGCAAGAGTCCGCTCGATCCCGTCCACGGATTCCTGCCGGTCGGAGTAGATGGCACCCGCGTTGTCCACGAGGACGTCCAGGCGGCTCTCAGTTTCGTTGATGCGCGCTGCGGCCCCCCGGACAGTCTCGAGTGAGGTCATGTCCGCCAAGACTGGCTGGAATCGATCCTCCCCCGTCAGCTCGACAAGCTCCGATCGCAGCGATTCGAGCTTCGCGTCGTCGCGGCCGACGAGCACGATGCGCGCGCCGAGTCGAGCGAGACCAACTGCAGTGGCACGACCCATACCTGACGTGGGCCCGGTGACCAGCGCGGTTCGGCCACGAAGTGCATCTGGCGGCGGATCCGACCAGTCATCCAACCGGCGCCGGGCCTCGAATCCAAGCCGGCTGAAGCTCGGCACAACGAGCGCTTCGAGCGCGTCATCAACTAGGTGTCGCACAGATCGGTTCATCGGAAACAGTATACAAACATTTGACACACGCTCGCTGCGGCGGCTAGCATTGGCTCACCGTAGTTAGACAGACACGATAACCCGCGGCTGTGACCGCCGCGGATCTGAGGATCGACCACATGGCAGTTCTGCACGAGATCATCGAGACACGCCTGGCGCTCGAGCCGTCATTCAATTTCATCGCCGACTTCTCGAACTCAGAAAAGTGGGACCCGGGGACAGCCTCGTCCAAGGCGATCGCGAGATCCCATGCCCAGGGTCGGCGCGGGGTACCAGCTGGACGTGCGAATGGGCGGGCGGGTCGCACCGATGACGTACCGCATCACTGCCCTCGAGCCCAACGAGCGTGTCGTGCTCGAAGGCTCGGGCTCGAACGTCAGGGCCACGGACGACATTCGATTCAGCGCAACCGCCGCGGGCACGCGCATCGACTACCGGGCGGACATTCGACTGAAGGGCTGGCTGCGACTGCTGACGCCCTTCGCCGGCCGTGCATTCGCGAATATCGCTCGGGACGCGCGCGAGGGCATGACGGCTACCCTCAACGCCATAGCCGACGCTGGGAGCGCCGCCGCGACGGCGACCGCAGGCCGGTGAAGATCGCGGTCATCGGCTCGGGCGTCAGCGGCCTCACGGCGGCGTACGCGCTGCGGCATCACTCCGTCACGCTCTACGAGGCAGAACCGCAGCCGGGCGGCCACGTGAGAACGGTCGACATCGAGACGCCTCGCGGTCCAGTCAGCGTGGATACGGGATTCATCGTCTACAACGAGAAGACCTACCCGCGCTTCGTCGGCTTGTTGGCCGAGCTGGGAGTCGAGACTCAGCCGAGTGACATGTCCCTCGGGTCGGCCTGCCGGACGTGCCGGTTGGCCTTCAGCTCGCGCGGCGCGAGCGGCTTCTTCGCGGAGCGCAGCCTGGTCGCTCGCCCGGCGCACCTCCAGATGTTTGCCGACATGGCCCGCTTTTATCGTGACGCTCGCCGAACGCTGGACGCGCCCGTCACGACAATGGAAACCCTGGGCGCTTGGCTCGAAGAGCATCGATATGGGCGCTCGTTTCGCGAGCACTTCCTGGTTCCGGTCGTCTCAGCGGTCTGGTCCACGGCGCCCGTGCACATACTCGACTTCCCCGTGGGTTACCTGCTCAGGTTCCTGGACAACCACGGCCTGATCGGCCTGCGCAGGTCTCTCGAATGGCGGGTGATCAAGGGCGGCTCCAGACAATACGTAGAGCGCTTGATCCAGGCTCTGCCCGAGGGCGCTCTCCGAGCGGGCAGTGCGGTGGCCGCCGTGCGCCGCGAGGGCGGGGGCGGGGGCGCCCTGGTCCTGACTGAGGAGGGGGATCTGGACCGATTCGACGCCCTGATACTGGCAACGCACGCTGATGTGACGCGTAGCATCCTCGCCGATGCGGACGACGCAGAACGCCGTGCACTGCAGGGGTTCGATTACACGGACAATCGGGTCGTCCTTCACACCGACACTGGCCTCATGCCCGCGCGTGCCAGCGCGTGGGGCTCGTGGAACATCGAGACCGGGGATTGCCGGCAACCAGCTGACCATCTGACCATGACCTACCACATGAACCGGCTCCAGTCGCTGCCCGGCCCCACCGATTACCTGGTCTCGGTCAATCCGGGGCCGAACCTGCGTGGCGAGCACGTGCTGGTCGACGGCCAGTTCAGCCATCCTCAGTACACCTATCGGACCCTGGCCGCGCAGAGGCGACTACGCGAGATTCAGGGCCACCGCAGGACCTGGTACGCCGGCGCCCACCTGGGCTACGGCTTTCACGAGGACGGCTGTCGCTCAGGCTTTGAGGCGGCGGAAATGCTTACCGAGTCGATGGCATTCGCCGCCGGGCATGAGGCCCAGGCTGCATGAGGACTCATCTATTGCTGGGCAAAGTCCGCCACAGCCGTGCCCGTCCGACACGCTACGAGCTCGAGCACGATGTCTGGTACTTCGCGTTGGACCTTGATGAGCTCGACGAGGTCCCGCGACAGACTCGGCTGGTGCGCCGGAATCGCCGGGCGATCCTGTCATTGCGCGACACCGATCATCTCCCCCGGCCAACCTCACACCTGCCCGAGGCGTTCCGCGCGCACCTCATTTCCGAGGGCATCGAACTCGATGGCGGTCGGATCACCTTGATCACGAATCTGCGGGTGCTGGGCTACGTCTTCAACCCGGCCAGCTTCTATTTGTGTCGCGACGCCGCTGGGGTGTTGGTGTGCGTTGTCGTCGAGGTTCACAACACCCACGGCGAGCGCCACTTGTACACGCTGCGCCCAGAGGACCCGAACCCAAATCGCGATGGATTCAGCGCGCGGATGGCAAAGGATTTCTACGTCTCGCCGTTCATTGCCGTCGATGGCAGCTACCGACTAACAGTTCGGGACGAGGCCGACCGGGTGACGATAGGCCTCGGGTTGCGCCAGGAGTCCGGTCCCCTGCTCGCCACCAGCCTGGTTCTGCGGCGAATGCCGCTCACCACGCGCAATCTCCTCTGGCTGCTGCTCCGCCATCCGCTCGTGACGCACAAGACGATTGCCGCAATTCACTGGCACGCGTTGCGGCTGTGGCTGCGGCGCGTGCCGTTCAACCGTCACGCGCCGTCGTCGCCGGGCGGCACAACCCTGGCGGCGCACGGAGCGAAACGATGACCGAGCGTGCCAAGCCCATCGCAAGTCGGCCCACAGACCTGCTCGAACGCGGAGCAGACAGACTCCTGATTGAGCTGGGGCGGCGCATCCGCGTTGGCGGGCTGACAATGGTCCTGCCCGACGGTCGCCGCCTCGAGTTCGAGGGGCCAGACCCCGGCCCTCACGGCGAGATCCGGCTGCACGATCGACGAGCGCTGTGGAGGGTGTTCCTGGGCGGTGAGCCGGGTGCCGGTGAGGCCTACATGGACGGCCTCTGGAGCAGCCCCGACCTGCCCCGCGTGCTGGCCGTCGCGGCGCTCAACCGGGAATCGCTCGGCGTTACGCGGGGCTGGCTACGCGTGCCGCTGCAGGTGCCGCGCACGATCGCGCACCGCGCCCACAGAAACACGCTCTCCGGCAGCCGCCGGAACATCCGCGCTCACTACGACCTGGGCAACGACTTCTATCGACTCTTCCTCGATGACACGCTCACCTACTCGAGCGCGGTGTTTGAGACACCCGATCAGTCCCTGGCTGACGCCCAACACAACAAGTACCGGATCCATGCCCAGCGGGCGGGCGCCGAGACGGGCATGCACGTCCTGGAGATCGGCAGCGGATGGGGCGGCTTTGCGATCTACGCCGCGTCTGAGATCGGCTGTCGCGTGACGACGATCACCGTTTCGAAGGCGCAGCATGAGCTGGCGACGGCCCGCGTAGCCGAGCGCGGGCTCCAGGACCTCGTAAACGTCGAACTGCGGGACTACCGAGAGATTGGCGGCACCTACGACGCCATCGTCTCGATTGAGATGCTGGAGGCGGTCGGCGCCGAGTACTACGACGCGTTCTTCCGCGCGTGCGACAGGGCGCTCGTTCCAGGCGGCAGGATGAGTTTTCAATCCATCTGTTTCCCGGACGCGGCCTACGAGGCGCAGCGTCGTGGCGCAAACTGGATTCAGCAGTACATCTTCCCGGGCGGTCTGCTCCCATCACTCGCGGCGATCGAGCGGTCGCTACACGACACGCAACTGCTGGTGGCCGAGTCGCGCGATATTGCCCAGCACTACGTGCGAACGCTCGCTCTCTGGCGGACCGCCTTCATGGGCCGGCTTGCTGAGGTCCGGGCAATGGGCTTCGACGAGCGGTTCATCAGGATGTGGGACTACTACCTATCCGTCAGCCAGGCCGGTTTCGCTACGGGCCTGGTCCAGGACCAGCAAATCGTGCTCGAGAAGCGGCGAGGAGTTCCGCTAGCGGGGCCGAGCTAGCTCGTCGCGCAATTCGCTCACGGCACTGGTCATATCGCCGGGCAAGACAAGCACTCGTTCAATCTCGCTTGTCGGCACAGCCGCGGCCCGTCGCCCGCCGAACGCGATAGTGACACGCGGATCCGCGGCTCGAATTGCGAGTGCAGCTTCAGTGGCGGCTCTGACATCGGTGCGAACTACGACACCAATGACCACGGCGCGCGCGCTGGTTCGTCGGACCGCATCAACCCAATCTTGCGCCGGGAGGTCCGCGCCCAGGAAGCGAATCGACAGGCCGGCGCGGCGAGCCGTTGTGGCGAAAATGAGCGCCCCGAGGTCGTGGCGCCCGCCTGGAGGCATGCCGACCAGGATGAGGTTGTCCCCGTCTCGCGCGGCACCTGCTGCCATGAATGCCATGGCCAGCCGGCGTTGTACCGCTCCTGCCCCGGCGTGCTCCGCGGCCACATCGACGCGGCCATCCGCCCAGGCCTGGCCCAGATCGACGAGTGCTGGAAGGATCAGCGCTGATGTCACGTGCTCGTATGAACCGCGCGCGAACATGGCGTCGAGCACCAACTCCAGGTAGGGCTCATCGAGTTGGGCGGCCGCGTCGACAAATGCCTCGCGCAGGCGGTCGTCTTCGCTTTCGACGGTCTGCGAAATGGCGGATGAGGCCGTCCCAGCCCGCTCGAGCAGGTCCGCGACGCCTGCATCATCCAGGTCTTTGAGTTGACCGGCTGCCGTTGACGGCGCAAACCCATCATCAACAAGCCGACGCATTGCCCGCAGGCGGGTGATCGAGGCGTCATCGTAGAGGCGGTAGCCGGAGTCGGTCCGGGCCGGCGTCACAACGCCGTAACGCCGTTCCCAGGCGCGCAGAAGCTGCACCGGGACGCCCGAGCGACTAGAGGCCTGCTTGATCGTGTACAGAGTGCGTCGAAGGATACCAGACCGGTGGCCTTGACAATCGTTGCACGCGGCGCGAGACTGCTAGACAAACGTTCGACACCATGCACCGAAAGAGAGCCCGCCGTGGCATCCTTCCGACTCTCCGCCAGCCAGTTCATTGACCGGCCAGTCGAGCAAGTATTCGACTTCTTCAGCGAGCCCCGCAACCTTGCCAGGATCACGCCCGACGCGATGGGCTTTGAGTTCCTCTCGTCCGACTTCGAGATGCGCGAGGGACTGGAGATCGATTACCGGCTGCGGCCACTGCTCGGAATTCCAGCTGGCTGGCGCACGAGGATCACCGAGTTCGACCCGCCGCACGGCTTTGCGGACATCCAGGATGCAGGTCCGTATCGTCGCTGGGAGCACCGTCACCGCTTCAAGCCATTCGCGGGTGGGACCCTGGTGGAGGACGAGATCGGGTATGAACTGCCGTTCGGTGCCTTGGGCGTGCTCGGTCATGGCTGGCTTGTTCGCAACGAGGTGCGGCGCATCTTCCGGCACCGCGCTCGCGCCATAGCAAGCATCTTCGAGACGCCTCTCCCCAATCGCGCGCCGCTGAGCGTCGCCGTTGCCGGCGGCACGGGCTTCGTCGGTGGCTCGATCGCGCGCGAGCTATTTCGACGAGGCGAGCGCGTCAGTGTCCTCTCGCACCGTGGCGAACCAGCGCGAGGGAGTCTTCCGGACGACGTCCTGATCAGGCAGGTCGACGCAACGGAGCCCGGCGAGAGGCTTGTACATGCCTTGCACGGCGTCGACGCCCTCGTGATCTCGCTGGCCTTCCCGAACCTGCCCATCGAAGCTCCGCGACGGGGCCAGACGTTTGCTCGGATCGACGCCGCCGGAACGGAGAATTTGGTCGACGCGGCGCGCGCCGCCGGAGTCAAGCAAATCGTTTACATGTCCGGGGCCGGGGCGCGCGCCAATGCCGAGCGCCACTGGTTCCGTGCCAAGTGGCGGGCTGAGCAGGCGGTGCGCACCGGCCGGGTCGACTGGACGATCATCCGGCCGACCTGGGTCTACGGCCCGGACGATGTGTCGCTCAACCGTTTCCTCCGCTTCGCGGAGCGGCTGCCGTTCGTGCCCATGACCAACTTCGGCGGGCAGCGGCTGGCGCCGGTGTTCGTTGATGACGTCGCACGGCTCGCGGCCGACTCGCTGCGTGACGAAGCCGCGGTCAATCACACGTTCGAGATAGGCGGTCCCGAGACGCTGACCATGCGCGACGTCATCCGCCGGGCGCTGGCCGTCGCTGGAATGAGCCGGCCGCTACTGCCCGCACCAGCCCTGTTGGTAAAGCTCGCAGCGGCGCCCCTGACACTGCTGCCCCAGCCTCCACTAAGCCCATCCGCGGTTGACTTCATCAACCAACCTGCCGCCGTGGACGTTGCGCCGCTGCTCGAGCGGATGCCGCGACGCCTGACTCCCTTCGACGAGGGACTGGAGAGCTATCTCGCAGCCGATTCGGGGCCGGGCCGCCTCGAGTTGCGAGACGTGGAGGATGGCAGTCGGGGGCGTTACGCCGACGGTGAGGCCGCCAGCGCCAGCTGACCCGGGCCCTCAGGTCGAGCGCGTTGGAGAGGTGGCCCACCTCTCACTCAGGAGCTCTGGCTCGACCCTGAAGACTTCACGAATGACCTCGTTCGCGAGCGCCTCGTCGGGCGGCCCATCCGCCCGGAGTCGGCCTTGGTCAACGACCACGATGCGGGAGAAATAATGAGCGGCGAGCGGTAGATCATGCATTACCGCGACGATCGTTCTCTCCTCGCGCTCGTTGAGGTCGACGAGAAGCTCCATCACGTCCACCTGGTGACGGATGTCCAGGTGAACGGTCGGTTCGTCGAGGATGATCAGCGGCGCGCCCTGGGCAATCGCCACGGCAAGCAGGACGAGCTGGCGCTCGCCGAGCGATAGCGCGCGGGCGTCGCGGTCAACGAGCCGGCCCAGGCCGACCTGATCGATCGCCGCCGCAACGGCGGCGCGATCGCGTTCGCGCAGGCCGCGCAGGGGATCCTCGTAAGTCAGCCGACCGAGTGCGACGACCTCCTCGACCCGTGCCGAAAAGGGCAACGCCGCAACTTGGGGCACGACCGCAATGCGGCGCGCAACCTGCGCTCGCGAAAGATTGCCGACGGGCTCGCCCGCCAGCAGGACATGGCCTGCGGTCGGCGCGGCGAGCCCGGTCATCACGCGTAGCAGCGTCGACTTGCCGGCGCCATTGGGACCCACGACGGCGACTCTTTCGCCGCGATGCACCTCGAGGTCGATATTGGACAGCACCGGCGCGCGGCCGTACCCGGCGGTGACGCCGCGTAGCGACACCATTTCGCTCACAGCTCGTACCCCGCCCGAGTGCGGCGCAGGATCGACAGGAAGAAGGGCGCGCCGATCACGGCCGTTACGACCCCGACCGGAATCTCACCGAGCATCCTCGACGCGAGGTCGGCGCACACCAGCAACAATGCGCCGAAGATCGCCGAGAGCGGCAGGACGAGCCGCGCGTTCGGGCCGACAGCCAGCCGAACGATGTGGGGCACGACGAGGCCCACGAATCCGATGAGGCCGCTGACGGCTACGGCTGCGGCGGTCAGCAGCGCCGCCAGGGCGAGGAGGATGACGCGCTCGCGCCGGACATCGACGCCAAGGTGGAGCGCGGTTTCCTCGCCCAAGAGCAGGCCGTTGAGCGAGCGCGCCCGATACGCGATGAAGATCGTGCCCACCAGGATCAACGGCGCCGCCGCCAGAAAGCGCTCCCACGACGATCCCGAGAGGCTGCCCATCAGGAACACGAAGATTCTGACGCAGCGCAGCGCCGGACACGTACATAGCCAGCGCCAGGCCGGCCGCCAGGAGCGAGCCGACGGCGTAGCCGGTCAACACGAGCGAGGTAAGTGGCGCCATGCCGCTGGTGCGCGACAGGCGATAAACGAGCCATACCGAGCCAAGGGCACCGATGAACGCGAGGGCGTGGATGAGCCCGAACTGGAGCACGGCAAGCCGGACCGGAATGAGCACTGCGATGGCCGCGCCGAGAGCCGCTCCCGATGCTGTGCCAAGCACGTAGGGATCGGCCAGCGGGTTTCGCAACAGACCCTGGAAGGTCGCCCCGGCGACGGCCAGAGCAACGCCCACGACCATCGCCGTCAGGACGCGCGGGACACGCAGTTCCCAGATGATCGTTTCGGCTGAGGTGGGCCACGTCTGCGCGATGTCGAGCGCGAGCAGGCGGTGGCCGATGATGCCCAGGGTCTCCAGCGGCGAGACTGCGACCGAGCCTAGGGCAACAGCGACGACGAAGGCGATCGCCAGCAGGCCCAGGCCAAGACCGGCAAGTGCCACGGGACGGCGGCGCATCAGGCGTGGCACGGCCATGCCTGTGCGCGTGCCCAGTGCGCTCTCGCCGGTCGCCACGTCAGCCCCCGAGATCGATCTCGGGATGAATGGCTTCAACGAGGGCCATCAGCCCCTCAGCCAGCCGGGGGCCGGAGCGCGTGACGACGATGTCGTCGATCGGATAGATGGCGTCGTCCTGGACCGCAGTCAGATCGGACCAGCCCGGCCGCGCCGCGACCACCTCGGCCGTGACGCCGTACGCCGAGTCGCCGAGCACAATCACTTCGGGATCGGCATCGATCAGCTGCTCCACAGGCATCTCCCACACGGTCGTGCTGCCTGTCGTGATCGGATCGCCGCCCGCCAGCTCGATCATGGCGGCGACGAACGAGTCGTCGGCCACGCCATATAGAGCGGGCTGGTCGCCGGTCTCGTAGAAGACGCGCGGTCGCTCGACATCCGTTGTTGCCTGCTCGACCATCTCGAAGTCGGCGCGCATCGATTCGGTCAGCTCCAACGCGGCCTCCGAGTCGCCGGTCGCCCGGCCGATCAGCTCGATGTCGGAGAGCACGCCGTTGACGTCGGCCGCATAGACGGCGACCACCGGCAGGCCGAGGTCGCGCATCTGGTCGATCGTGTCCTGGGGAGTGCCGCCGTTCCCGCCGGCGATCACGAGATTCTGGTTCGAGATCGACGATCTGCTCGACGTCGACACCGGCGAACGTCCCTATAACCGGGATGTCCGCTGCCTCCGGCGGGTAGTTGGCGATGTCCTCCATCTTGCCCACAACGCGGTCGCTCGCACCGATCGCGAAGAGCGTCTCGGTTGCAGCCGGTGTGAGCGAAATGATGCTCTCGGGACGCTCCGCGATGACAACGGTCTCGTTGTCGTAGTCCACCAGCTCGACCGGAAAGGCGGCTGGTGGAGCGGCGGTTGGCTGTGGCGTGGCGCCCGGGGAAGCCTGACATGCAGCCAGGGCGAATAGGAGAACGAGGAATATGGAGCTACGGCGGCGCATCGGTCGGTTCCCTTCAGTTGGTGGCAGCTAGATGAGGCGCGAGTCGTAGGCCCAGTGAAGGAGGGCCTGGCGCTGGCGCGGCCGGCAGTCGAGGGCTCGCTCGGGACAGTTGGCGCGGACCTGTGCGACGTGCCTGCGAATGGATCGCCAGCGGCCGATCTGGCGCTGATCATCGGGATGACGGCGGCCGCTGAAGTAGCGGCAATACCACTGGAACCAGCCGCGCGGATCGTCGGGATGGATCCAGCCCTTTGCGCGCCAGGCCGACAGTGGCTGGGAGGCATTAACGCCGAAGTAGTTGAGACCCGGTTCGTGTCGGTCGGGACAGAGCCGGGCGTCGGCGAACCACGTGTCAGGAAACTCCTCCCGGCAGTCGGTCATGTAGCGCCCGCCGAAGACGCCCAGGGCGAGCAGCTCGGGGGGTGTCAATTCGGGCTTGAAGTCGGTAGCGAAATGCCGGCCCTCGGGTGCGGTTCGCAGGTACTCATAGTCGTGCTGCATGAGGTCGTCGACGAGTACGCGGCGGATACGAAAAGACCCCTCACCCGCGCTTCCGGAAGGGGCCTGATGACTTGGTGCGTCCATGGGTGCGTTCCCTTTCTCTCGAAGGAACTTGGCACGACCATGGGTCCGGCGACCGGACTTCCGACTGCTCCCGGTTGGAGCGTCGGTCACCGTAGCGGGACTGTGCCGGATTCTCACCGGCTTCGCGGATCCCAGGGTCCTGTCTTCAATTGGCCGGGGCAGTGTACGCCGTGCGGCTCACCGCCCGACAAACCAGATAAGCAGTAGATAAGTGGTGCGGCTCATCATGCGTTGCACCGTCCCCGCCGTAAGCAGGTGACCCGCCAGTGGCCACCCGCCGGGGAGGTAGGAGATGAGCCGCGCCCAGAGGCGCGCACGCCTGGACCCGCCGTTCGTAGTCGTGGGGACCGCCGCCCTGCTCTTGATCGCCGCCGCGACGCTGTCCGCCGCTCCCCCGCCGCCAGCAGCCGCCGCGGCGGCGTGCTCCTCTGCGCCCGGCAGTGCCGTACGCGCCGCGATGGCCGCGGCGCCGGCACGGTCGGCGCAGGCGCGCGTCGTCGAACGCCTCGGGACGCGCGGTCAGTACCTGGGCCGCCAGGTGGAGATCTCACCAGCCGCCGGTGCGGCCCTGTCGATTGCGCTGCCGGTCGAATCATCGGTCAGCCAGGCCTCGCCCAACCTCGTCGTCTACACACGCGTCACCAACGGCCGTTCCGAGGTGCGCGCCATCGAGCTCGCCACAGGCTGCGACTACGCCCTCGCGCAGCCGGCCGGCATTGTGCGCTCGACGCTCCTCGACCCCTATGGAACGAACCTGTACGTGCACTCGGTCACGGGAACCGGCCGCGGCGACGCCGGCGTGGTCCGCTACGCCGTCAGTGGTGGGCCGGGAACGACCGTCCTGCCGCCACTGCCCGCAGACGCTCGCTATGGGCAGACGTTCGGCACACACCTGTCCTGGGGCGCGAATGCATCGGCACTCGTCGTCCAATCGTGCGGCTTCGAGGCATGCCGCAGCCGTCTCCTCGACGTGGCATCGGGCACGTTCGAGATGATTGACGAGGTGGCTCACGGGTCCGTCATTGGCGTTACGAACGCGCACCTCGTGGCTTACGCCGCGTGCAGCTGGTCACCGTGCGATGTCGTGAGCATCGAGCGCGACTCCGGCAGCTCGCGGGTTCTGGCCAGAGACGCCCTCTCGGCCGAGCTGGTCACAACGGACAGCGGAGCAATCGTCGTCCAGATCCGAACGACCGCCGGGAGCATGGAGGTCGCGCCATGAAGCGGCGCATCGCGGTTCTCATGGCAAGCGTCGCGGCACTCGCTGGCGCGAGTGCCGGTACGACCCTGGCCACCCCACCCACGCCTGCCAGTGGCTCGATCTGGAACCCTAACCAGCGCGTCGAATACCGGTGGCGCGAGTCGGACGAACCGCCTGCGTGGCTGCGCCCGGCGATCAATGCCGCGGCCGACGATTCGAACGACAGCCGAGCATCGCGCGCGGCCTTCTTCGCATACGCCGCAGACGGCAACAGCTGGATCGGCTACACCGGCGACCTGCCAACCAACTGGGCAATCGGCTACACCACGCGCAACATCCCAAACTCGTTCACGGTCCGACTGCGTCCGCATGGATACCCGCTCGACTGGGGGACGCTGCGCTGGTGCCAGTTCTACGATGATCCTCCGGTCGGCTGCTACGACGCCGAGATGATCACCCTTCACGAGCTCGGCCACGCTCAGACGCTGGGCCACGTCGACGAGGCAGACGTGACCGATTGGACCGACTCGATCATGCACGCCTCACCCAAGACCAAGGCCAAGGCCGGCTGGAACGCCCACGAGTACGGCACCTGCGACGTGGCACGGCTGCAAATCCGCTACGAGCCCTCCACGGCGGCGACGCGCTACAGCACATGCCTCAACCTCGATGCCGAGCTCAGCCTGAACACGAGCGCGACGAGCGCGCCCCACTACGGGTCAGTGACCCTGACAGCGCGGCTCAAGATCGCCGACGACGTCATCTACCCCAACCTGGCTTCGGACCCGCTCGCTGGACGGCGCATCAACCTGCAACGGCGACCTGCCGGCGCCACCGCGTGGACGACCGTAGGTGAGCTGGACCCGGTGAGCGGCGACCCCGGTCGCTACTCGGCGCTGGTCACCATCACCAACGTCTTCGATTGGCGCGTGGTGTTCAACACCCCCGGCACCGAGGGATTGAATGGTGCGGTGTCACCGGCGGTGCGCGTGAGCCTGTCCTATGACTGTGCACCGAGCAAGTCCATCAGCCGGCAGCTGCCGGCCCAGCCAATCTGCTAGGAGGTTCCATGAGGCTCGTCACGGTTCTGGTGGCAGCGTGGATCACTGCGGCCTGTTCATCGGCAGGTCCAGGCGCCGCCACGCCGGCGCCGGCAACGGTCAATCCGCCCCAGACGGCCACTGCCGACGCAACGCCGCCGGCCGGGATGCTGTCTGCGCCGGGCGTCGAGGTCGTCGGATTCCTGGGCACGTACTGTTGGAATGGCATGTGCGCCGACGTCTTCGACACGCCGCCCAAAGCGGACCTGCCGCTTGTCGAGGCGACGTCCGGCGACCTGACCTTCAGTCTCGCCGGCGGAGCCGCCTTCCTGAGTTGGAGCGCGTCGTACCGATCGGACGATCAGAATGAGCTCACACCACTGGGCGAGGGTGGGTCCGACTATGACCCCGACACGGGCGCCAGCCTCCCGCCGGCACTCAGCGAAGCTGGCTTCGAGACGCCTCCCGCCGGCGAATGGGTGCTCATCGTCCAGGCCTTCTTCGAGAACGGCGACGCCCAGTACATCTGGCACGTGGTCGTGCCCTGATTCTTTGGTTGGCACCAGCAGAGGCCGGTCCCTCGCGGGACCGGCCTCTTCCGTTCGAGAGCAAAGGCTCCGGTCTACGCCGGAGCGGCCTCCGCCAGCGCCGGCTCGGGCGCGCCGAAGAAGCTCGACTGGGCGGTCTCACTGAGCATCTGGCCCAGCACCTTCTGCATGGTCAGGACGTGGGCACACGATCCCCATGATTCGAAGTAGTGGCAATTGCACTGCCAGCGGTCGGCCTCGAGCGACACGTTATGGGTGTCGTTATCGCCGCGGAAAGTGAGCGAAAGCCGGTCAATGCTGATCCGGTCGAGCTCACGCGCGTAGCGATTTGCCTTCTCGATCTTGCCGATCACGCTTGAGTGCATGGGGCCATCCCTCCGCCCGGGGCGCCACGTGACGTCCCGCTGAGCGCTCGCGTCCGGCGTCCGCTCGGAGGCGTCGGAGCCGAGCGATTTCAGAGGCCAGACTACATCAGCCGACCGCTGCCGTCAGTCCCCGAATCGGGTGCCGGCAGACCAGGCTGTTGGTCCTCCGCAAGCGGATCGAACTCGCTCATGTTGGCCTTGATCAGGGTCAGCGCCTCGGTCGCGCTCGGGTCGACGCCGTAGAGCAGCGCCAGGTAGAAGCTGACGTAGTCGCCCAGGCTGATGGCCGCGCACGCCTGGGCGAGACGGCTCGATCCCTCGAACGTCACCCGTCGATGGTCGATGGCCGCGGCACTGAGGAGCTCGCTCGACAGGCGTGCGCGCTCGCGGTTGCGTGGCGCTTCGGCTGGGCTGGCCAGGAACACGACGTACTGGTGGTCGCGCAGCGTTTCCGGCTGCTCATAGCCGACGACGGTGTTGTGCGTCGCCTCGGGCAGCTCCTCGCTCGCCGCGGCCGAGTTGGCGTTCTCGTTGATCTGCGTCTTCCAGCGTCGCGCAACGGCGGCCATGAAGCCGCTGCCCTCGATGACGGGCAGTCGATCGAGCAGCGACCAGGCCAGCTGCTTGGCCAGGTTGGAGGCTGTCGGCACATCCGCCGCGCAGCTCGTCCCGACCGAGCGGGCGCCGGCGACGGCCTCGTTCAGCTCATCGTCGGTGAGCTCGAGCATGCCGGCGCGCTCGAGCAGCCCGGCCAGCAGGGCAAGGCCGTAGCCGAGCGACGCGCGTGGCGGCCGTCTCGTTGGGAAAGGTCAGTCGCGGCAGCTCGACTTGTTGCGCGACGTCGCCGATCGGCCCGCCGGTCGTGATCACGGCCACCGGGCAGCGGCGCTCGAGCGCCGTCGCCCAATGCGCTGATCGTCTCCTCCGTGGCGCCGCTGTGCGACGACGCGATGACCAGCGTGTCGGGCCCGACCCACGCCGGCAGCTCGTAGTCGCGCACTGACAGCAGCGGCACGCGCAGCCGATCGCTGAAGATGTGTCGCACCAGGTCGCCGGCGATGGCGGAGCCGCCCATGCCCGAGCACGACCGCCGATGTCGCGGCGCGGTGCCGATCGGGAAGCTCCAGCCCGCGCGAGAGCTGCCACCCAGCGCGCAGCTGGTCGGGGAATGCGGCGATCGCGCCGAGCATTCCGCCGGTGTCGCGACGGCGCAGTGACTCGCAGATCCTCGAGCAGCGGCCGCGCGATCGGCGCTCATGCTGCCGCGCACGAGCGCGGAGCCACGCTCGCAGGATCGCGTCGCGCAGCTCGGCGCTGGTCGCCTCGGCATAGACGCGGACGAGTGGCTCTGTGCCGCTGAAAGCGCACGAGCAGCCACGAGCCGTCGTCGAGCCAGAACTTGAAGCCGTCGTTGGTCGTCGAGCGCGTCGGTCTGCACGACCGGATGGCCGGCGATCGTCGGACGGCGCCTGCGCGCTGCAGCTCGACCAGCAGGCGGTCCTTGAGTGCCGGATACGCCTGTCGGTCGACGTGCACGTCGCTGCGCAGATAGAACGACGCGCCGGCGATCTCGTGCAGGTGCTGGACCGCATCTGATACCGGCCATCGCCCGGCGGCGCGCTCGCGCATGAACAGGTCGAGCAGCAGCAGGTCGGCATAGATGCCGTCGCGCTCGGGCAGGTGCATGCCGAAGCCGTAGCCGCCCGACTCCTCGCCGCCCATCATCGCGCCGGTCTCGATCATCTTCGGTCCGACGTACTTGAAGCCGACCGCCGTCTCGTGCACGGGCACGTCGTAGATCTCGCCGAGACGCCCGACCATCGACGTCTCGTTGATCGTCGAGACGACCGGCTGGCGCATGCCCGCGGTGCTCGAGCAGGTAGTACATGAGCAGGCCCATGACCTGCAGCTGGTGGATGAACGTGCCCTTCTCGTCGGCCGCGCCGGCGCGGTCCGCGTCGCCATCGAGCAGCAGACCCAGGTCGTAGCCGCCGCTCGCGAGGATGCCCAGCGCCTCGTCGATGTTCGGTGCGATCGGCTCCGGGTTGACGCCGCCGAACCACGGGTTGCGCTCGGGGTGGATCTCCGTGACGCGGATGCGTGCCGCCGGCAAGCAGCCGCGGGATCCAGCCGGCGCCAGCGCCCCACATCGGCTCGACGAGGACGTGCATGTCCGCGGCCTTGAGCTGCTCGAGATCGAGCGAGCGCTTGGTGTACTCGACGTAGCCCGGATACGGGTCGTACAGGTCGATCCTGCCCGCTGCCAGCGCGTCGGCGTACGAGCGCTGCGGCGGCAGTGATCCGGCGTTATCGCGGATTGTCTTCTCGAACGCCGCCGAGCATGTCAGGGCTGGCGGCCGCGCCGCTGGGCGACTTGACCTTGAAGCCGTTGTCCGGGTACGGGTTGTGCGAGGCGGTGATCATGATTCCGCAGGCGGCGCCGCGCTCGACCACCTCGTACGAGGTCATCTGCGTCGGCACGGCCGTCTCGCGCCATGGCGACCGGGATGTCGTAGGCGAGCAGCACCTCGGCGGCAGCCTGGGCGAAGAACTCGGAGGCGAAGCGTCGGTCGTAGGCGATGACGACGCCCTTCTCGGTCGTCCCGACTGACCTGACCCACTCGGCCACGCCCTGGGCGCAGCGCCGCACGTTCTCGTACGTGTAGTCCTCGCCGATGCGCGCGCGCCAGCCGTCAGTGCCGAAGACGATCGGCGGCAGCGGCGCGACGGTGGTCTGGGGGCTCGTCACAGGTAATCGGTCTCCTTTGCCTGGGTCAGGCGTTCGACGATCGCGCGCACGTCCTGTGCGCGATCGGCCGCGCATACAAGCACGACGTCGGGGGTGTCGACCACGATCGTATCGGCCAGGCCAACCGTCACCACCAGGCGGCCACCCGACGAATGAACCAACACGTCGCGTGAACCAAGATCTTCGGCGTGTCCAATCGCCACGACTCGATCGTCTGAGCCATCAAGCCGGGCGAGCTCATCGTGGAGCGCGTTCCAGCTGCCCAGGTCGCTCCAGCCGATGTCTGCGGGCACGACCCTGACCCTGCCCTCGAGCGACGCGGGCTCGAGCAGCGCGCGATCGATCGAGATATCGGGCAGGGCTCGTAGATCGCGCTCAGCGACTGGCCGGCGTCGAGGCCGCGGCGGATGGCGCCGACGACTGCCGGCGCGTGGCGCTCCAGACCGGTCAGCACCGCATCGCGGCGCCAGATGAAGATGCCCGCGTTCCACCACGCGCCCGACGGGCTAGCCAGCAGCTCGAGGGCGCGTGCCCGATCCGGCTTCTCGACGAAGCGATCGACGGAGCGCGCGACGCTCGACCCGTCGCCGCCAGCGATGTTGCCGTTGCCACTACCGCCGACGACATAACCGTAACCCGTCTCCGGCCCGGTCGCGCTGATCCCGAGGGTCACCAGCGACCCGTCTGCGGCGGCGTCGGCGGCTTCGGCAAGAAGCGCACGAAAGGCCTCCTCGTCGGCAATGAGGTGGTCCGCCGGCAGCACCACCATGACGTCATCGCCGGAGCGCTCGCCCACTATCGCCGCCAGCGCTACTGCCGCTGCGGTGTTGCGGCCGAAGGGCTCGCCCAGCAGCCTCCGACCAGCGATCTGCGGCGCCTGCTGGGTGACCAGGGGTAGATGGCGCTGGTCGGCCACCACATAGACATCGGTCGGCTCGATCAGCGGCGCCAGTCGGGCAACGGTCCGCTGAAAGAGCGTCTCATCGCCCAGCAGCGGCAGGAAGGGCTTGGGCCGCGCGCGCCGCGAGAGAGGCCAGAGTCGGGTACCGCCGCCGCCGGCCATGATCACTGCGTACATCGAGGCGGCCATTCTAGGGTCGGACCGGTTCCAGGCCGGCGAGACCGAGCATGTGCTGCTCGAGCGCGTCGATGAACGCGCGGGTCGCAGGCGAGATCCGTGCGCCGCGGCGCTTGACGATCGCGAAGGCCCAGGTCAGCCAGCGGCCGAGGCAGCAACCTCTGGAGTACGCAGGCCGGCGGCGTCGGCGAGTGACGCGGCGCGATCGGTGCGCTCCCACGGCAGATCCAGATCGGGCCGGCCGAAGTGGCCGTATGCGGCGGTCTGCTTGTAGATGGGCTGGCGCAGGCCAAGCGCGTCGATGATCGCCGCCGGGCGGAGGTCGAAGTGCTGCTCGATCAGGCCCAGGATTCGCTCGTCGGGGATGCGACCGGTGCCGAAGGTCTCGATCGAGACGCTGATCGGCCGGGCGATGCCTATGGCGTAGCTGATCTCCAGCTCGAAGCGGTCGGCCAGCCCGGCTGCAACGACGTTCTTGGCCACCCAGCGCGCGGCATACGCGCCGCTGCGGTCGACCTTTGACGGGTCCTTACCGGAGAACGCCCCACCACCGTGGCGGGCCATGCCGCCGTAGGAGTCGACGATGATCTTGCGGCCGGTCAACCCGGCGTCGCCCATTGGGCCGCCGATCACGAAGCGCCCGGTCGGGTTGACGTGGACCTTCGGGTCGACCTCGCGCAGCTCGGCCGGGACTACGGGCTTGATGACCATCTCGAAGATGTCGTCACGGAGCCGGTCGTTGGAAACCTCGTCATCGTGCTGGGCGGCGATGACGACATCGCGCACCGCCACAGGCTTGCCGCGGCTGTACTCGACCGTGACCTGCGACTTGCCGTCCGGTCGGAGGTAGTCGACCAGGCCCTGGCGGCGGACTTCGGCGAGCCGCTTAGTGAGGCGGTGGGCGAGCGTAATCGGCAGCGGCATCAGCTCGTCCGTCTCGCGGCAGGCGAAGCCGAACATCATTCCCTGGTCGCCCGCGCCCTGGTCGTGGCGGTCCGTGCCACGCGTCTCCTCGGCCTCGTTGACGCCGCGGCTGATGTCCGGTGACTGCTCGTGGATCGAAACCATCGTCCCGCACGTGCGGTAGTCGAAGCCGTACGAGGCGTCGGTGTAGCCAATGCCGCGCACGGTGTCGCGGATGACCTCCTGGAAGTCGACGTAGGTGGAGGTCGTGATCTCGCCGAGCACAAAGACCGTGCCGGTGGTGGTCGCGGTCTCACAGGCCACGCGCGCCTGCGCGTCGGAGCGCAGGATGGCGTCCAGGATCGCGTCGCTGATCTGGTCGCACATCTTGTC
This sequence comes from uncultured Chloroflexia bacterium, assembly GCA_963706095.1. Taxonomy (GTDB): domain Bacteria; phylum Chloroflexota; class Limnocylindria; order Limnocylindrales; family CSP1-4; genus JALYGJ01. Next base: position 2,250,367 of record OY970149.1, on the reverse strand, counting down.
GGGATGGCCTTCGGTTACCGATTCCGACGTGAACAGGTACTGCTCGGCGTCGACGATGCTGGTCATGAATCTCCCCGGTACGTTGCTCGGCCGGAAGGTTACCAGTCGCACCCGCCAGAACCAGCCGCGGGGCCACCCGTACGGTGCGCGGACGCACCTCCGCCTCTTTGTTCGGGTCTAATGAACAGACACGCGCTGTTTCGCCCGAATTCGGATGAATCCGGATCGCCAGGAGCCTCTTGTGCCCCTGCTGCCTACGCCTGCAGCCTCGAAACAGCCGATGTGAGTCGCCCAGGTGAATAGTCGACCCTGCGAATTGCCTCGACCCGAGCGCCCAAGCTGACTCCTGTTCGATAGGTCCGAACATGCTGCAGATCCGAACAGGGAACCTCAGACCGACCGCCCAGCCGGCAATCGAGCGGTAGGCTTGGCGGGATGACCGAGGAACGGATGTACCCGATCCTGCCCTGTCCCGACATCGACGCCGCGGTCGCGTTCTACGAGGGCCTGGGCTTCACTCGAACGTATCGCCAGGTCCGGCCAAACCCCCACGCTGTGGTCGAGCGCGGGCAGCTGGGAATCCATTTGGCGGGGATTGACGGATTCGAGCCCGAGCATTCGTACGCCAGCGTGATCGTGGTCGTGAGCGATCCGGACGCGCTGTACAAGGCCTTCGCCGACGGATTGCGACAACTCTATGGCCGGCTGCCCGTGTCGGGCATTCCGCGCATCACCCGGCCGAGGAAACGCTACGGAACTGTGACCGGCTTCAGCCTCGTCGACGTTGGTGGGAACTGGCTGCGCGTGTCTAAGGCGGGCGACACTGAGGAAGCGACGGAGCACGCCGACGCTGGCCTGGCGCGAATCACCGAAGTCGCGGCGCGGCTGGCCGATTCGAAGGGTGACGACGCCGCCGCGCTCAAGACGCTCGAGAGCGGCCTGCAGCGCTTCCCCGATGCGCTGCCCATGGATCGCGCGCGAGCGCTGCTGTACCGAGCCGATCTCGCCGTGCGCCTTGGTAACCGGGCCAGGGCGACAGCCTCAATGGACGAGCTGGATGCGCTCGACCTGTCCTCGTCGGAGCGAGATCAGATCGCCGACGAGAAGGCGCACGTGGGCCTGCTCATCGAGGGTCGTTGACGTAGCGGTCTTCGATCGGCAGCGCAAACGCCATGCCGATGTAGACGACGATCAGGATGCCGGCGGTGACGAGCGAGCCCAGGATGAAGATCGTGCGCACCCAGTCGACATCGATCTCCGAGTAGGCCGCCAGGCCGGTGCATACACCGGCGATCTCCTGGCCCTCGCGAACCCGATACAGGCGGCGCCGGCGACGCGCCCCGTGAGGAGTTTCAGACGTTGGCGCGGCGACACCGTCGGCGCCAGTGTCGACCGGTCCGATGTCATCGAGCACGGGGCTGATGTCGGCGAGAGTGATCAGCCGTCCACGAGCACCGTCAAGCGCGACGAGCCTGTCGCCGATCGATCGCTCGAGGTCGCTCAGGACCTCGGCCCTGTCCGCCTCGTCGCGCAGCCGCGAGGACGAGCCGTCGAGGTACGCGTTCAGGCGGTTGTAGGCCGCCTCGTCGAGCTGGAACTGATCGGCGTGACCGCTCAGGCTGATGAGAATCGTCCTGTTCATCGTGATGTCCCCAATGTGCTGATGAGCGCGGTCATCGCCGACCAATACGCTCGGAACTCGGTGAGGTGCTCCTGGCCCGACCTGGTGAGCCGGTAGTACTTGCGTGGCGGGCCTGACGGCGACTCCCTCCAGTCGTAATCGAGCAGCCCCTCTCGCCGCATCCTGCTGAGAAGCGGATAGAGGGTGCCCTCACGGGTCGCGAAGTCAGTGCTGGCCAAGCGGTCGAGGATGTCGGCCACGTACACGTCGCCCACCGAAACGATCTCCAGGATCAGGAACTCGAGCAGTCCCTTGCGCAGCGGCGCCAGCTTGGCCGGATCCATGCCACCTCTTACTACCTTGTTAACACAAGGTAGCGTCGCCAAGACAAGACGTCAACCTCAATGTTCAAATCTCGGATGATGCACCGGGGGTTCCAACGGACCGGTAACAACCGCGAGTCAGCCCGGCTCGGGCCCCATAGCGCCGAATCCTGCCGATGCTCCGCGCTCAGGCGCGCCCTGCGGAGGCCGGAGCGGCACCGACCCGGGAGCGACTGGCGCGGTTTGGCGGTCGGTTGGAACGCGTGGCGTACCAAGAACGGCTAACGCGGAGCGGGCACGCGCCGATTGGCTACGTGCCCTCCTGCCAGGAACTGACGTAGCGCTCCTGCTCGGGCGTCATCACGTCAATCTCGATGCCGAGCGCCTCGAGCTTCAGCCGGGCGACTTCACGGTCGATCTCGGCCGGCATGACATGAACCTGCGCGCCGAGGCTGGCGTGATTCTTGGCTCCGTACTCGGCCGCGAGCGCCTGGTTGGCGAAGCTCATATCCATCACCGCGGCTGGATGGCCCTCGGCCGCCGCCAGGTTGACCAGCCTGCCGTCGGCAATGACGTGCAGCTTGCGGTCACCGAGGTCGTACTCCTTGACGTCGCGGCGCAGCTGGCGGCAGCGGCCATTACTCATCTCGTTGAGCGCAACGAGATCAAGCTCAGCGTCGAAGTGCCCGCTGTTGGCGAGGATCGCGCCGTCCCGCATGCGCTCGAAGTGCTCGCGCCGGAACACGTGCAGGTTGCCCGTTGCCGTGATGAAGACCTCGCCCCAGGCAGCGGCATCGATGCCGGCCATGACCTGGTAGCCCTCCATGAAGGCTTCGATGGCGACGATCGGATCGACCTCGACGATGGCCACCTGGGCGCCCATGCCGCGCATCCGCGAGGCAATGCCCTTGCCGACCCATCCGTACCCGGCGACTACCACGTGGCGCCCCGAGAGCAGGATGTTCGTGGCGCGAAGGATGCCATCCACGGTCGACTGGCCGGTGCCGAAGCGGTTGTCGAACATGTGCTTCGTCTTGGCTTCATTGACGCCGATGACCGGATACTTCAGCGCACCGTCGGCCGCCATGGCACGCAGGCGAATGATGCCCGTCGTGGTCTCCTCGGTGCCGGCGAGGACGCCGCCTAGTGCGTCGGTGCGCTCCCTGTGAAGCAGCGAGACGAGGTCGCAGCCGTCGTCCTGCGTCAGGTGCGGATGCGTGTCGACCACTGCGTTGAGGTGGCTGTAGAAGCCGTCGCGGTCAACGCCACGCCGCGCAAACACGCTGATGCCATAGTCCGCGACCAGCGCGGCGGCGACATCGTCCTGGGTGGAGAGCAGGTTCGAGGCGCACAACGCGAGCTCGGCGCCGCCCGCTTTGAGGGTGCGCATGAGGTTCGCCGTCTCGGTCGTCACGTGCAGGCACGCGCCGACGCGCAGCCCCTCAAGCGGCCGCTCCCTCTCGAAGCGCTCGCGGATCAGGCGCAGGACGGGCATCTCGCGCTCCGCCCACTCGATGCGGGTGACGCCGCCCGGGGCAAGCGCGAGGTCGGCTACGTCGTGCGCAGGCAGGGCCGCCGTGGCGGTCTCGCCCACGGAGAAGGTCGTGGTCAATGGGGCTCCTTGCTGCGCAGCAGCACTCGTGCAATTTGAGCGACGATCGTATCCCAGGGCGCTCCACGGCGGTGGGCGAGCCTTTCCTCGAAGCGGCAATAGTCCCGATAGCCAAGCGCCCGGTATGTCGCAAGGGCCGGAGGATTGTCAGACCGGACGTTGAGCACCACGTCGTCGCACGTCCGCAACAGCTCCTCTGTCACAGCACTTGTCGTCTGCTTGGCGAAGCCGCGGCCGCGGAAGTCGACGTGGGTCATGACGTTGCCGACGGCCGCCATGCGCGCCTCGGGGCTGATCACGTGAGTGCCCGCGGCCGCGACCAGTCGGCCGGCGACGCGGACGCCGTAGTACACGCCGTTGGCAATCGAATCCGCGGGCAGCCAGCCGGCGAAACCGAGCCCATACAGGCGGTTGAGATCGACGCTGTCCTGGGGAACGAGGCGCGTCACCCCACCGTAGACGGGCTCGAAGTTCGAGTGGTTGACAGCCATGCGCACCATCTGCGGCCCGGGATCGATGCGGTAGATGCGATCGATCGACGCGAGGTGCGACTCGTCCGCGGCCAGGTACACCAGCCGCGGCCGGATCACGTCGCGCAGGATCTGGGCAACGGCGTCGGGGTCGCCCATGACGAAGAGCGGCTGTGGCGTCAGGCCGCAGAACTCGAGCACGACGGCGACAGTTTCGTCGCCGTCTGTGGCGATGCCCCACTTGGTCTTGCCGAACTCGCGGTCATCGAGATCGCAGATCGCGTACGCCGCGCGCAATCGGTCCCGCTCCAGGAACGAACGCAGCAGGGCGCGATCGCGCGTCGCGCTGATCTGCAGGGCACGGCCCATGTTGGTGCGCTCCTGCGTCGCGGTCGCCATCTAGGCCTCCGCCTCGGTGGGAGCCTCGGTCAGAACCCGCCTGATGAGCGCGGCCGGGACCACGTCGGCTATTGGAATCCCGCGCGACGGCAGGAATCCCTCCAGGTCGGGCAGGTCCGGGTCGAGCGAGGCACGCGGCGCGAACGCGAGCACAGGCACGCCGGCGGCGCGCGCCAGCTGCGCGACCTGCAGCGCGCCGACAAGCGCGGCTGTGTCGCCATTCCTGGCGACCGCGTCTGCACGCAAGAGCACGGCGTCGACCGGCTCGTTGGCGAGCAGCCAGCCGACGGCCGTGTCCGGAATGACGGTGTGGGGCACGTCCGACTGGGCCAGCTGGTAGGCGGCCACGCGCACGCCCTCGTTCGCCGGCGCCGCAGCTGTGACCCAGACGTGGAGGCCCGCGCCGGCGTCGAGAAGCGATCGGAAGCAGGTCGTGGACATCCCGACCATGCCGCAGGTGAGCGGTCCGGCGTCGCCGTGCATCAGCACGTGGATCGGCCGCTCGCCCGTGGCATCCAGGGCATCACCGCGGGCGGCTGCGATCGCCTCCGCGGTCAGTCGGCCCACCTGCGCGTGGGCCAGGGTGGCAGTCGCAGCGATGGCTTCCGCCTCGGCGGTCAGCCCATCGGCGATCTCGGCACCAGTAGCGCCGCCGCTCGCCAGGACGTCGTATCGGCTCTCCATTCGATCCACGGCCGCGACCAGCGCGCGCACATCGCGTCGCGCCGAACGCAGCGTGCCCGCGGCTGCGCGCACGACCTGCTCGCGCGCCGCGGTAGTGCGGTCGCTCGCCCTGCGTGCCGACAGCGCGACCGCGTAGGCGGCGAGCTCGCCCAGCACGGGCCCAGCCGTCACGGCCCCGAGTCGGATCGATGCGGCGATCGGATTGGGCTCGCGCGCCTCGAAAGTGACCGTCCGCCCGGGTAGCTCACGTTGGTCGAGCACGACGATGGCATCGCCCGTGTAGCGGTAGGCGCTGCGGAAGTCAGGCGCCGGCGCGGGCGCGCTCGCCTCTGCGCGGGTGACGGTTGACCGCCCCCCAGCCACCGGCTCGGGGACCTCGAGCAGCTCGCGCGCGGCAGCCAGGCTGGTCCGCTGCAGCTCATTCGCGGCACCGACCACGGCGCCGGCGTTGGTCACCGTCTGGCGCGTGACCGTGCGGAAAAACTCCCGCCGTGACGGGTCGTGGCCCTCACCTGACGTCGGACCGCGCGCCATCAGGCGAGCGCCTCAGTACTGGACGACGCTGTGCGTGAAGTAGTCACCCAGCCGCTCGCGGCCCTTGAGGAACAGCAGCTCGACCAGGAACGCCAGGCCGACGACGTCCGCCTTGAGCGTCTTGACCAGGTCGATCGTGCCCAGGACGGTACCGCCGGTCGCCAGCAGGTCGTCGACGATGAGCACCTTCTGCCCCGGCTGAAGGGCATCCTTGTGGATCTCGAGTGTGTTCGTGCCGTACTCGAGCGCGTACTCGACGCTGGCCGTCTCGGCCGGCAGCTTGCCCAGCTTGCGCACGGGGACGAAACCAGCCCCGAGCTCCATGGCCATCGGCGCGCTGAAGATGAAGCCGCGCGACTCCATGCCCACCACCGCATCGATCTGCTTGTCGCGGAAGGGCTCGAGCATGAGCTCGATCGACTCGCGGAACGCGCCGGCGTCTTTGAGCAGCGTGGTGATGTCATAGAACAGGATGCCCGGCTTGGGAAAGTCGGGTATCTCACGGATCTTGGCGCGCAGGTCGTCAGCGCTCACGTGCCGGGGTTCCTCGCATAGCGGCGCCCAGTCCAGTAACGGCGCCCGGATCGGGCGACTCAGGGCCTGGTCAGTCTAGCGCAGGCCTATGCTCTATCGACCGTGACGCCTGCCGATGCGTTGATCGTCATCCTGGTCGTCGGGGCGCGGCTTCTCCTGCCGCTCGGGATCGTCCGCTATCCGCTGCCGGCGATCGTCGCCTGTCTGCTGCTCGATGGTGTCGACCAGACGATCTTCCAGACCTTCACGTCAGTCGACCTGTCGGGTTACCAGGGCTACGACAAGGCCCTGGACATCTACTACCTGACGATCGCCTACATCTCGACGCTGCGCAATTGGACCAATCGCAACGCGGTGAGAATCGCCCGCTTCCTGCTCTATTACCGGCTCATTGGCGTCGCGCTGTTCGAGGCCACCGGTGTGCGCGAGCTGATGATCATCTTCCCCAACACGTTCGAGTACTTCTTCATCTTCTATGAGGCGGTGCGCGTGCGCTGGAATCCGCGGCGCATGGATGCCCGAGTGTTGATCGGGGTCACGGCGTTCATATGGATCTTCATCAAGCTCCCCCAGGAGTGGTGGATCCATGTCGCCCAGCTGGACATGTCGGACACGCTCAAGCGGCTGCTCGGCGGAACGCCGGAGTCCGATTGGGTGACCTTGCTGGCGGCCAATCCGGGCGTCGTCCTGACGGTTGCCCTGGCCGTCATCGCGCTCCTTGCGCTGGCGTGGTGGATCGTGACGCGCAAGCTCCCGCCGGCTGACCGACCCATCACGTTGGACGCCGATGCCGAGGCGCGGGTGGCCGGTCGCGACGCCCTCGGCCGCGTCTTTGGGATCATGCAGGCGCGCTACCTCGACCGCGAGCTGCTCGAGAAGGTCGTGCTTGTGTCGTTGCTGACGGTGATCTTCGTGCTGGGCTTCGGGTTCGACATCGACCCGCTCCGGGCGGGCATCGGCATGACCGCGATCATCCTCGCGAACACGGCGATCAGCGAATGGCTCGCACGCCGCGGCTGGGTCTGGCGGGCGGCATCGATCGTGCGCCACTTCCTGGCGATGGCGGCGCTGAACTCCGGCATCCTCGTCGCGTTCGCCATCCTCATGCCGGGACGCGTCGAGTTCGAGCGCGTTGGGTTCGTGCTGGCACTGCTGACGCTGATCGTGACTCTCTACGACCGCTACCGGCCCGAGTACCTCGCGCGCTTTGACGCGGTCAGCGGATGAAGACAGCTCCGTCGAGGTCGATCGAGCCGGATAGGACCGTCACCAGCAGCACATGCCGGCCGCTGTCGAGGCCGGTGAACGCGGACACGAAGCGCCGCGCGCCGATCGGCGCGAACGTGGCGACATCGATCGTCCGGCATTCTTCGTTGGCCGTGCCCGGATCGATACACGCCTGAACCTCGCCCTGCCCCGACTTCGCGGGCATCACCAGGGCGACGCCGTTGCCGTTGAAGCGGAGCCACGCGGCGGATCCGGCCGTCGAGCTGCGCAGCACCCTGCCCATCATTGCCGAGGCGTCGTCCACTACGGACCAGCCAGGCCCGCGCTTGAAGTGCCGCTCCTGCCGACGAATTGGCAGGATCGTGTTGCTTTCCGACCAATCGCTCCAGTTGCCGGCCTCGTCCTGGGCCTGGACGCGGTACTGGAAGGTGCGCCAGAACGGGCGCTGGGCCAAGGCGGTCGCGCCGGTCACGGTCTGGGTATTCGTCCACGGACCCCAGGTGCTGCCGAAGAGACGGCGGACCTCGATGTGGAACGTGAGGTCGTCAGCGGTTGACACGTCGTCGCTCGCCGACCAGCTGACGCTTATCGCGGCGCTCTCGACGCGGCCGCCTTCGCGTAGCACGGCCGTGACGTTGCTGACCGTCGGAGCGATGCCGTCGCCGGTCGAGAAGCAGTCAGTGCTCGAATCAGAGCCGGTGGCGGAAGTCGTCTGACCTGACGGACAGGCGGTCTGGCTCGCACTTCCCGAAGAATCGACGTAGAAGCCCAGGTCTGCCGCGCCGCAGGCCACGGCCGCCGTGGCCGGCTGGAAGTAGCCCGGATTGCAGGGTGTCTGCGCGGTGGCGCCGGCGCTATCGACGAAGTTTCCCGCCGAGGCCGCTGAGCACGGCTCGTTGCCGGTCGTCGAGTAGAAGCCCACACTGCACGGCGGCGGATCGCCGAAGGTCAGGATCACCTTCGCGTAGCCGGCGTTGTGGCCCGACGTGGTCTGAGTTCCGGCGCCCGCGGTTCGCGTGCAGCCAGAGATGGTGAGCTCCCCCAATACGTAAGTGTCATCGCAAAAGCTGCTGCCGCCGCCGCCGGCGCCCGCGCCGTTGCCATTTGAGCCGACGCCGCCGCCGCCGCCACCGCCGCGGAAGCCACCGCCGCCTCCACCACCGGACGTGTAGCCATCGCCGCCCTTGCCGCCCGCAGCCGGACCGCCGGCGGTAACGACGGAGCCGGTCGCGCCGTTCCCGCCGCCATCGAGGCCGGTGCCCCCGGGGGCGAATGAGACAGAGTTGTTGGCGCCCGATCCGCCGAGGGCTGCGCCCTGGCCGCTATCCGCGATGGGCATGCCGGCGTTGCCGCCGTTGAGGCCGTCGCCGCCGCCGCCACCACCACCCGCGATCACGAATGGATTGTTGAAGTTAAGACCGAGCGAAACACCCGATGCGCCGCCACCGTCGCCACCGCTGATGACCGGTGGTTGTCCAGTTGGCTGGCCGCCGCCGGGCTGGCCGTTGCCAACGTCGGCACAAACCTTCAGTCGATCTCCGTTGAGCAGGCCGGTGGCCGTGGCGCTGATCCCATCACCCAGGCCGCCGAGTCCGGTGCTGCCGCTCGGGCTGCCGGCTGCTCCAATGGCCGTCACCGTGACCGACCACTTGTTGTTCGGAACCAGCACAACCCAGCAGAGGTTCGTGAATGTCCCATCGGCAGGGATCGGTTCGCAATTAGGTTCGTTCCCATTGCGCGAGTACTGTCCTGGCAGGCACGCGTCAGGACCGGGGTCATCATCGCCGTCGCGGATCCGGCCCTGCGCGACCGGAGCCACGAGGGTAAGCACGATGAGTGCTGCAAGGAGCACGCGACCGGAACGGAAGATCACTCTTATTCCCTCAATACCCGCCGGACGGCGCGGGTCGTCGCGGAATGTACCAGCCCGGCCTGTGACTGCGATCAGGCGATGTCGCCGTAGCCGAGGACGGGCACGTCGAATGCCGCGAAGTCCTTCGCGTTGCGCGTCACGACCGTGGCCCCCAGGCTGTGCGCAAGAGCGGCTATGAGGGAGTCCGTCGTGCTCGGCTTGCGTCGCCCCGCCTCGATTTCTTCCCTTCGGCGGTCGCCAGCCCACCGCGCACCTTCGGGACCGAGAGCAACGAACTCGAGCGCCTCGAGCAACGCCGTGACGGCGCGAATCTGCTCTGCGTCGCCGCGTGAAAGCGCTTCGCACGTGACGACCTCGCACGTGAACATCTGCGACGTCTTCTCAAAGAGCGATCGGACCAGATACAGCCCGGCCGAGTGGCCGTGCGCGTGGTCGATGATCACCGTCGTGTCGAGGACATAGCCGCTCAATCGTCGTCAGCCTCTTCGCGCATCGACCGAACCCACCGATACGCCTCGTCAGGGGTCATGTACGACGGGGTTCCGACGAACACACCACGCGAGGCGTCCAGGGCCTTGCGCAGGCGCTCACGCTTCACCTGGGCAGCCACCGCCTCTGCGACGAACTGGCTGCGGCCACGCGGACCGGCCAACTCATCTACCTGGTCGAGCAGTTCCTGGGGCAGCGTTACGTTGGTTCGAGTCAGGACCACGTTTCACCTGCGGAGTGTGAAATATCGTGTGCGACCGTAGCACACTCCTCAGGAGGCGGGCCACTCCAATCGAGTCCCGAGACGCTCGATCACGCCACGCGTCGTGTTCCACGCCGCTTCAGGATCCTTCGCCAGGCGGATGCGCATCTGGTTCGAGCCGTAGGTGGTGACGCCCGGGCCGACTCCGGGGACGCGGTCGTCGATTGATGTCGGCGCCATGGCGCGCATCGTCGACGCGCGCGACCAGTCAGAGTGGAAACGCACGACCAGCTCGTTGTCCTCGCGAGCCAGCGAGGCAATGCCCACGCGCGAGGCCGCGATGCGCAGGCGTGCGACCTCGAGCAGCCGCTCCACGGGCCGCGGGATGGCGCCGAAACGATCGATCAGCTCGGCGCGAATGGCCGCGACCTCACCCTCCGTGCCGGCCCTGCCCAGCCGGCGATAGAGCTCCAGCTTCATCGGCTCCTCGCCCACGTACTCATCGGGCAGGTACGCGTCAACCGGCAGGTCGATGACCGTCTCTGGGCGGGGGCGAACCGGTTCACGCGAGTCGCGCAGCGCGCGCTGCTCCTCGACCGCATCAGAAAGCAGACGCGTGTAGAGATCGAAGCCGACCGCCGCCAGATGGCCGTGCTGCTCGGCGCCGAGGATGTTCCCCGCGCCGCGGATCTCGAGGTCTGACAGCGCGATCTGGAATCCCGCGCCCAGCTCCGACGCGTTAAAGATCGCCTGCAGCCGCTTGCGCGCGATGTCCGACAGCTGGCCGCGCTTACGGTAGAGCAGGTACGCGTAGGCGCGCCGCGAGGATCGCCCCACCCTCCCCCGCAACTGGTAGAGCTGGGCCAGACCGAGCGCGTCGGCGCGGTCGATGATGATCGTGTTGGCGTTCGGAATGTCGAGGCCCGACTCGATGATCGTCGTGCACACCAGCACGTCGTGCTCGCCGCGAGCGAAGGCAATCATTACCCGCTCGAGCGCGCCCTCGGCCATCTGTCCGTGGGCAACGATGACCCGCGCGTGGGGCAGGAGCTGGCGCAGCTGATCGGCCTGGGCCTCGATCGTCTCGACGCGGTTGTGTACGAAGAAGACCTGTCCGCCACGATCGAGCTCGCGCAGGATCGCGTCGCGCACCAGGCCGGCCGAGGCCTCGGCGACCCGAGTCTGGATTGGCAACCGGTCCTCCGGCGGCGTCTCGATGACGCTCATGTCGCGCACCCCGGCGAGCGCCAGGTTCAGGGTCCGCGGAATGGGCGTCGCCGAGAGCGTCAGCACGTGGACCTCGGTTCGCATCTGCTTGAGCCGCTCCTTGTGGGCGACGCCGAAACGCTGTTCCTCATCGACCACGACGAGTCCCAGGTTCTTGAAGCGGATGTCCTTCGACAGCAGTCGATGGGTGCCGATGATCAGGTCGACCGAACCCGCCGCCAGGCCCGCGACGATCTCGCGCTGCTGCTCGGCCGACACGAAGCGCGAGAGCATGCGCACCGTGAACGGATACGCCGCGAAACGCTGGCGGAAGGTCTCGAGGTGCTGTGCCGCGAGCACGGTCGTGGGCACCAGGACCGCGACCTGCATGCCGTCCGACATGGCCTTGAACGCCGCCCGGATCGCGACCTCGGTCTTGCCGTAGCCAACATCGCCGACCACCAGTCGGTCCATCGGCCGCCCCCGCTCCAGGTCGGCCTTGACCTCCGCCGTGGCGCGCAGCTGGTCGACCGTCTCCTCGTAGGGGAACGCCGCCTCCATCTCCTGCTGCCACGGCGAGTCCGGATCGAGCGCGCGGCCGGTCGCGCGTTCGCGCGAGGAATACAGCTCGAGCAGGTCCTTGGCGAGGTCGGTTACCGCCTTGCGGACACGGGTCTTGGTGCGCTGCCACTCCCCGCCGCCGAGCCGAGACAGGTGCGGGTTCTCGCCGCCGGCGTAGCGCGAGACGCGCTCGATCTGCTCGACCGGAACCCAGATGCGCCCGCCCTCCGCGAAGTGCAGCTCGAGGAAGTCGCGCTCGTCGCCCGTGCCGGCACCCGCCTGGCGGCGGGTCATGCCGTTGTAGCGCGCGATGCCGTGGTCGATGTGAACGACCAGGTCCCCCGGCTGCAGCCGCTCCAGCAGGTCCTTGGGCACGATCCGACGAAGCACGCGCGGCCGACGCACACGGACGGTGCCGAAGAGCTCACGGTCGGTCACCAGCACGACGCCTTCCGGTCCACCGGCGAAGCCCGAGTTGAGGCTGCGCTCGATCAGCGCGAGGCCACCGGGCGGTGGCACCTCGGCGAGGCCGGTCGTCGGCGCCGCGATGATGTCCGACTCGCCCAGGATCTCCGAAAGGCGCGCCGCCTGGTCAGAGGCGAGGACCACGCGCAGGCCCTCGCGCCGCCAGCGCGCGATGGTCTCGCTCAGGTCGCGGATGGCCTGGGGCGGCATGACCGGCTCGTGCCAGCCGAAGGGGTTGCCACCCGGCGGCGCGCTCGCGACCTCGCTCTCCCATGTCAGCTCGAGGGTCCGGGCCGCGACCAGGCGCTGCTTCCACTCACGGCGCGCCGGATACGTGCCCGGCCACGTCTTGGGCAGGATGCCCGCGCGCTCCAGCTCGGCGCGCCGCTCGTCGGCCTGGGTCCACAGGAAGTCCGTGCTCGCGGCGATGTCCTCGGGCTCGTCGATGATCCAGATCGCGTCCTCGGGCATGTGGTCCAGTCCCGTCGTCGGGGCAAGGACGCCGGCCCATACCTCGGCCGCATCGGACAGCTGGCCCTGCTCCAGTCGCGCCAGGTCCGTCGCCAGGTCGGCCGGTAGCTTCGCGGCCGACTTACCCAGCGATTCACGCAGCCTGTCGCCCGCACCGGCACCCAGCAGGAACTCGCTCGCCGGCAGCAGGCTGACTGTTTCGATCGGCCGTATGCCGCGCTGGGTGGCCGGATCGAAAGCCCGCAGCGACTCGATCTCGTCGCCGAACCACTCGATGCGCACGGGCAGCGGCTGGCCCGCCGGGAACACGTCGACGATGCCACCGCGGCGCGCGAACTCGCCCCGGCCCGCGACCTCGGGCAGCGCCTCGTAGCCGAGGTCGATCAGCTCGCGCAGCACGCGCTCCTGGCTGATGCGCTGGCGCGGCTTGAGCTCCACGGCGGTCTCGGGAACGTCTGCCGGGGCGAGAGTGTGCTGGAAAAGCGCCTGCACGCTGGCGACGAGGACCTTGGGTTCGCCCGACCGCCAGGCCGCCAGCGCCGCCACGCGCGCAGCCGATTCGTCGCGGATCAGCTCGCTGCGTTCGTACGCCAGCGAGGTCCGCGGCTCGAGCGTCACGACGGCGTTCGGATCGCCCAGCCAGGCCTGCAGCTCTTCGGCGACTCGATCGGCGATCTCCGAGTCGCGCGCCACCCAGACGATGCGTTCGCCACTGGCCATGCCAAGGGCGGCGGCCAGGAACGACTTGGCGCCGTGAGGCATCTGGGCATAGGTGACATGGCGCAGCGCCTGGCCGACGCGGCCCTCCTTGACCGTCCTGTATCGATCGGCCAATGCCTGGAGCTCGCCGCCGCCGGCGAGAAGCCGAGTGAGTGCGGAGAGATCCGGCAGTCGGGATCGGGGTGTGCCGGTGGCGGATGCATCGGCGCTCGCGGCCGCGTTGCTGCGCTCGGCCACCTGGGCGGCAGCCCGGTCCGCGATGCGCCGCTGGCGCGTGGTGCGGCCGCGGATGCGTGTGGAGCTGTCAGCCACGGCCGAGCAGCTTTCGCCAGCCGGTCGCGCGGCGGACGATGCCGCCGTCCTCGATCACGGCCGGTGCCGGCACGACAGGGTCAGTCCCGGACGCGGCATCAGACTCGGGCGCTGTGGCGCGCTGGGCCGTTGGCGCCCAGGAGTTCCAGGTGTTCGCGGCGCGCGCGGCGCCCTCACGTGCCCAACCTTCAACCGCATCTGCGGCAGCGTCGAGGACCTCGTCGAGGACCTCGCGCTCGGCGTCGTTGAAGCGCGTCAACACGTGGTCCTTGGCGCGGCCGCCCGGGTCGCCGATGCCGACGCGCAAACGCGCGAACTTCTGGCTGCCAAGCTCGCCGATGATCGAGCGCAGGCCGTTGTGCGTGCCTGCGCTGCCCTGCTCGCGCATGCGCAGCTTGCCCAGCGGCAGGTCGAAGTCGTCGACGACGACGAGCATCTCCTCGAGTGGCGCGCGCTGGCGCGCGAGCACCTTGCGTACCGCCACGCCGGACAGGTTCATGTAGGTCGTGGGCTTGACGAGCATCAGGTCGAGCCCGTCATAACGGCCGTGGACTGTTGCCGCCGCATCCCGAGCCCGGGCATGGCCGGTCCAGCCGGCCCGGTCGGCGAGCCGATCGAGCACCATCCAGCCCACGTTGTGGCGCGTCTGTTCGTACTGCTTTCCGGGGTTGCCCAACCCCACGACGATCTTCATGAAATCTCTTCCGGGCACGGTCGTAGGCCGATCGACACATCGACCGGCGACTTCTGCAATCGTACCCGTCATGCGCCCAAGGGCACTTGCTCCGTCGCTCATTTTCGTCAGCGCAATGCTTGCTGCCTGCGCGGGGCCGACACCTTCACTGGTCGCGACGCAAGTCCCAGCCGGATGGGGTCCGGTAGCGGTTTACAGGGCCAACGCTGGGATGGACGCCTTGATGACCGGCCGGCTGCGGATCACGGACAAGTGCGTCTTCATTGAGCCCGACGACGGCAATCGCCAGCTCGTGGTGTTGGCGCAAGCACCCGATCGGTGGATCTGGGATGCGACCACGCGGGAGCTTGTGATCGTGACGAGCGGGCGGCCGCAGGAGCGCTTCGGCGACGGTGACCTTGTTGGCTTGGGTGGCGGCCCTGCCGGGATGGGAGGCAGCACGGTGGAAGGCCAGCTGCGTGCGATGACATGGATTTCGCCGCCTGATCCGGAGTGCATCACGCCAGAGGTGTGGCTCGGCAGCGGCGACATCGTGCCACCTCAATCCAATTCGGCGCAATGACGCAAATCATCCACGAGTAGGTTGGCCCAGCCGGCCCTGTATTGACGGCTATCGTCACTGCGATGGGCTTGACTTCACCACCCGCCAAGGAATATCCGCGCAGGACGCGAGCGCCGGATTGGCTGACCGATGCGGTCCTGATCATCACCGCAGTCTTCGGTGTCTGGGCAGTGAGCCTGGTGGTGCTGTCGCTCATCGGGGTAGCCGAGCCGGCCTTCTACTACTCCGACCAGAAGTCGGCGATCAAGGCCGCGGGCTCGACCGTCGTCGTGCTGCTGACCTTCAGCCAGTTCTACACGATGGAATCGGTGCTCGGCCACGTGCCCCGCGGACGAATCAAGATGCGCACGATGATGCGCGTCCACCGCTGGGGCGGCCGCCTCGCCATCGTCCTGGCGGCAGTCATCGCCTTCTACTGCATGGTCGACATCGGCGCGCCGTCCTCGCCCATTCGCGTGCTGACCCACATTGTCGCCGGCTCGCTTGCGTTCGCTCTGTTGGCCGTCAAGTTCGGCCTGATCCGGTTCAAGCCGTCGCTGGCGTACGACACCGCGCCGTGGATCGGCCGCATAGTCGCCGTCTGCTTCGTGGCCATCTGGATCACGAGCGGCTTCGCGTACCTGACGGGCACGCTCTAGCGGAGGGGACGCTTTAGCGGCGCGAGTTCCTGACCGTCCCCGTCATCAGCGGCTGTTCGGCGGGGGGATGTACGAGGCACTGAACTAACTTGTCGTTCATCGACCAGTTGAACTCGAGCGGTGTCACGTACGTCAGCTCGTAGCGCGAGGTCGTGAAGGGCACGCCCACGTAACGCTCGAAAATCACGTAGCACTCGGCCTCCGAGTACGAGTTGACGATTGGGGTTCCCGGGTAGCTGGCGCCAGGCGCCGACGGATAGGCGAAAGCGCCGACCAGCTCGCTGTCGTGTGCCAGCCTGCAGTCGACGACGTCGATCGCGCCCAGGAGAGCGGTGGCATCAGGCGGCGAGTTCGTGGGCCGCCCGCCGTTGAAGCACTGGCCGACGTCGAGTGAGGCCAGGCTGCCAGTCTCGGCAAAGGAGCCAAGACCAGCACCGAGGGTCATGAGTGCGCCGAACAGCAAGAGCCCCAGGACGGCGACGAGGACCGTGCCGACGATGATTGGTCCCGTGTGGCTTCGCGACGGCTGGCCGTAAGCGGCCTCGTACGCAACCGGACCGGGGGGCGGAAGGTTCGGCCCGCCCTGCCACGCGTCCCACGAGTGTGGTCCGACAGGCGGAGGCGGATAGCTCGGGTCGTGCACGTACGTGTTGTACCCGCGCCAGGACCACGTCCTCCACGGCCCCTTCGTTCAGTGCATCGGAGCCGAGTTGGCTATGACTCGCGAGGGGGCTGGCCTGGTTGGACGTAGGCGGCGGCGTGCCACTAGCAGCATCAAACGGCCGCTAACTCGCTCGTCGCAGTTGGCTCGGAGGGCGCTTGAGGCGATGCAAGGGATGCGCCACGCTGGCGCGAGGGTCCAATTGGGTGCCCCGAGCGCGCCACGGGCAGGTTTGAGGCCAAGATCCCGGCCCAGACGAGGCCCGACGGCCGATAAAGCCTCCAAGCGATGCTGCCAGTGACATCCGAGACGCTTGGTTAGTGGTCGGCGTGGTCAGCCTCGTAGGGCAGCAGCTCGCCCGCGCGCACCGCGACCGAGAGCCGATTCTGCGCGGGCGGATACGGGCAATCGTAAGCCGGGCTGAACACGCACGACGGGTTGTAGGCGAAGTTGAAGTCGAGCTCCAGCACTTCGGCGTCGTGATCGAAGGGCACCTCGACGTAGCGGCCGGCGCCGTACGTCTCGGAGCCGGACGTCGCGTCGCGGAACGGCACGAACAGCACGTGGCCGCCATCGCTTCCGTGTGAGTGGAACGATGTCAGGCGGTGCTCGCCACCGTCAGCTTCGAAGACGAGGTCACCGGCAATCTGCATGTCGCGCAGCTGCCCGGTGGACGTGGCGATCTGGACCTCTTGGCCGGCCGTAGGCGTGGAATCGTCCAGCCGCGCCGCCAGGCGCCACTCTGACGCGGGCGGGAACCAGCGCGGGCCGGCATAGCCCGGCGGCGGCTCATGTCCGCGCCAGTCGAACTGGTGCTCGTAGAAGTGGGTGGCAGCATCGCGCAGCGCAAGGAGCTGAGTCTCCCAGTCGTAGGCCTGGTGATGGTGCTGGCGCTCGGGCTCATGGTCGGGCTGGTCTTCGGAATCGTGGTCGGTCATTACCGGGCAAGGTAGCCCAAACACCGCTGCGCGCCCATCACAATGTGTGAGCCGTGACCGACGACATCGTGACCGACGATCCCATCCTCGCCTACCTGCAGCGCGTTCACTCCGACACCGCGCAGCTTCGCGACGGCGAGCTGGCGACCTACATCCCCGAGCTGGCCAAGGCCGATCCGAGCTGGTTCGGGATCTGCGTCGCGACCGCGGATGGCGCCGTCTACGAGGTCGGGGACACGCGCCAGCAATTCACGATCCAGTCGATCTCGAAGGCGTTCACATACGCGCTCATGCTCGATGAGCTGGGAGCCGCAAGGGTTGAGGAACGGATCGGGGTCGAGCCGACCGGTGAGGCGTTCAACTCGATCTCGCTCGACCCCGTAACGGGCAAGCCGCTCAATCCGATGATCAACGCCGGCGCCATCACCGCGGCCGGCCTGGTGGTCGAACACCACGATGCGACCGCCACCAGCCACCTTCTTGCCGGATATGGCCGCTTCGCCGACCGAGCACTCAAGGTTGATGACACCGTTTTCGAATCCGAGCGCGAGACGGCGCATCGAAATCGGGCAATCGCCCACCTGCTGGTCGGCTCCGGTGTGTTGCGTGTCGACCCAGAGCTGGCCCTGGATGTGTACCTGCGCGGTTGCTCGGTGCTGGTCGACGCTCACGACCTCGCCATCATGGCCGCGACCCTGGCCAACGGCGGCGTCAACCCGATGACCCGCGAGCGCGCCGCCTCCGCCGCAACCGTGACCCGCGTCCTGACCGTGATGGCTACGTGTGGCATGTACGACGGCGCCGGGCAGTGGCTGTACTCGATCGGCCTCCCGGCCAAGAGCGGCGTCGCCGGCGGCCTGATCTGCGTGTTGCCCGGCCGCCTGGCGATCTCCGTGTTCTCGCCACTCCTCGACGTACACGGCAACAGCGTCCGCGGCGTGGCCGTCAGTCAGCGCTTGTCGAACGATCTGCACTTGCATCTCGCGACCTCGCCCGCGGATGCCGCGCCGCCCGTGCGGTCGGTCAGCGACCTCCGCCGGCTCCGGTCCAAGCGCATCAGGCGCGAGGCCGCGCTCGACGTGCTCGAGCGACGGGGCGCGGAGGCCATGGCGTTGCAACTGCAGGGTGAGCTCGATTTCGCGGCCGTCGAGATGGCGCTGCGGCGCATCGCCACGGCGCCGGTTGCGCCGCGCTTCGCGGTCCTCGACCTGCGCCGCGTCGTCGACGTCACCGACTCGGCCGTCGGCTTCTTTTCCGACCTGGCGACGATGCTCCTGCGGCGTGACGGCCGCCTGATCGTGACCGGTGCGAACAGATTCCCGGAGATGGCGGCACTGTCGAGTGAGGCGTTGCAAGTCGACGATTTCGATCTCGCCCTCGAATGGTGCGAGGAGCAGCTGCTCCAGGGCTCGGCCGAGGAAGCGGCCGAATCGGCCGTCGATCTGGCCGACCACGAGGCTCTTGTGGGACTCTCTGCCGGACAGCTCCACACACTGAATGGGCTCATGGAGCGGAGGACCTTCGCGACCGGCGCGCTCATCCAGCAACAGGGCCAGCGCTGGGAAGGGCTGTTGCTCATCACCACCGGCAGGATCAGCATGTTCGTCGGCCAGGAGGGCGCCAATCGACGTCGCGTCGCGACGCTGGCCGCGGGGATGCTGCTCGGCGAGCTCGCCATCGCGAACGGCAGCGCAGCGGCCGATGCCCTGGCGGACACAGACGTGGAATGCCAGGTCTTGCCCGCACAGGCCGTGGCCGCTCTGCGCGAGAGCGATCCGGAGCTCTGGGCGACGCTGATGACGAACGTCCTGCAGGTCGCTGCGCGCCGGGTTGACCGGCTGCGCGCCCTGCTCGCCGCGGCCGACTAGTTCATCAGGCTTCGCGTAACAGCTCCTGTTCGAGGGCGCGCATGGCATCGCGCTCGTCCGACCGGGCGTGATCCCAGCCACAGACGTGCAGCACGCCGTGCGTCACCAGCAGCCGCAGCTCGTCCGCGACCGACCACGACCTGTCGCCCGTCTGACCGCCCCGGCCCTCCTCCGCCTGCGCGCGCGCCAGATCGACCGAGATAACGATGTCGCCCAGGTGCAGCCTGTTGCCCGGCGGCAGGATGAAGGGCACGAGCTCGTCTGTGGGCGTTGCCATACCCGTGTGCATAGGGAAGGCGGTCAGGGGCAGCAATGGGAATGACAGGACGTCGGTCGGTCCCTCCTCGCCCATGTGCTCGCGGTTCAGGCTGGCCAGCTCCGAGTCGTTTGACAGGATCACCGCAAGGCTCGCCGGTGAGGGCGCGCCGGCTGCCGTGAGCGCCCGAGCCGCCATCGCGGCCACGGCTCGTTGCGAAAGAGGCGACCTGACTCCGTCCCGGGCGGAGACGTCGATCCGCCACGGCGGCAGGTAGAACGACGCCAAGCGTCAGGCGCTGGTGCCGCCGCCTGAGGCGGCGCGACGCGACTCCAGCTCCACGATCTTGTTCTGGGGGTACTCGATGCGCCGGTGGTACATGCCGAGCAGCTGCGCGACGAACGCCTCGCGGATGTGCTCGAGGTCGCGCAACGTCAGGTCGCACTCGTCGAACTGGCCGTCCTCGAGCCGCTCGCGGATGATGCGGTTGACCATCGCCCGGATGGCCGGTTCGTCCGGCGTGCCCAGGGAGCGGACAGAGGCTTCGACCGAATCGGCCAACATCAGGATTGCCGCCTCGCGCGACTGTGGCTTTGGCCCGGAGTGGCGGAAGCGGCGCTCGTCGACAGCGGCTTCCACCTCGCGCGCGCCGGACGAGCCTGGAGCGAGACCGGATTGCTCGACGGCCTGCTCCTTGGCACGCGCGTAGAAGTAGCTCATCAGCGCCGTGCCGTGGTGTTGCGGGATGAATGCGATGACCGGCTTGGGCAGCCTGTACTCGTAGGCCAGGTCGATGCCACTCGCCACGTGCGACTTCACCAGGGCAACGGACTGTTCGGGCGTCATCGCGTCGTGGATGTTCTCGCCACCCGACTGGTTCTCGATGTACGCCATCGGATTGGCCAGCTTGCCCACGTCGTGGTAGTAGGCCGCGACACGCGCCACCAACGGATCAGCGCCGATCGCCTCCGCCGCGCGCTCCGCCAGGTTGCCGACCATGAGCGAGTGGTGGTACGTGCCCGGCGTCTCGAGCAACAGCCGGCGCAGCAGCTTCTGTGACGGATTGGCCAGCTCGAGCAGCTGGAACGAGGTGGTGATGCCGAATAGGTTGCCGACTAGCAGGAAGGAGCCGACTGCCACCAGGGCGCTGCCGACCGCGGACGCGATGCCTGCCCCGGCCAGCTCGGCGAAGCCGGTGATATCGCGGTCGCCGAGCAGCGTGAACATGCCGATCACCAGGACGTTCACGATCGCGATGGCAATGGCGGCCTGGATGAAATGGGTCATGCGCTCGCCACGCCGCACGACGACCACGCCGATGGTGCCGCCAAGCAGGATGTAGGTCGCGAACTCGACGCTGCCGGTGATGGCGCCACCGATCAGCGCGACCATGGCCGTGACGATCAGCGCCGCTCCGCCATCGAGCAGCACCGCCAGCAACAGGCCCACGGCCGCAGTGGGCACGACATACGGCAGCACCGATCTATCACCGGTGGCCTTGAGAGCGATGGTCGCGACGACGAGAACGAACGCGATCAGCAGCACGGCGCTGGTCCTGTGCCAGATCTGAGGTCGGAAGCGCCAGATCCAGCCGAGCAGGAGCACGACGGTGACGATCGCGAGCAGCATCCAGCCGCCGGCGCGCGCCAGGTCCGGCTGGGGATCGAGCAGGCCGAGGAGCTGCAGGCGTTCCTCCGTGAGAGGGTCGATGACCGCTCCGCGAGCGGCAAGGATCTCGCCCTGGCGGATCGAGAAGCGGATGGGCTCGACCCGGCCGGCGGCGTCTTCGCGCGCGCGCTCGGTGGCGGCATCGTCGAACGTTGAGTTGGCAACGATCAGTGGAGCCAGCACCTGACCCGCGAGAGCGCGCTGGTCGGCCGCGAAACGGGTGCTCACCCGGTTGGCGAGGGAGCCGCGAACCTCAGGCAGCAGGGTGTCGCGCACCTCCTGGGTCTGGGCCGACTCCAGGACGCGCATCATCTCGCCGCGCAGCGCGGTCCACTCGACCTCGTCCATGAGCGCGAGCGTGTCCTCGGCACCCGTGGTCAGGCCCGGCAGCGCGGCGCGCAACGCCACCTGGCGCGACAGGTCGTCGAGCACGGCGGTATAGGCGCCGTCCACGGACTCGACCGCGTCCTCGAAGGCCGCGAGCTGCTGCTCCGCCGTCACCCGTCCGCGCTCGGTCGTGTAGTCGTATTGGGGCGGGACCTGCTCGCGCACCTCCTGGCGGCGCTGCTCGGTCGCGGCCTCAGATGTGTAGGTCAGTGCCCGCGGCGCGCGAATATCGGTCGTGGCGATGCCATCGACGATCGCATTCGTGCCGTTGAGCGGGCCCGGCAGCGCGTCCACGGCCAGGATCGCGCCCATGGCCACGATGATCAGCAGCCCGATCAGGGCGAGACGCACTCCGTCTCGCCTGGTGAAGGCCCTGATCGACGCCGATCGCGCGAGCATGCTGTCGCTGTTCCTTAACGCCGCGGCTAGTGGCTGTGCTCGGCCAGATCGCGCCGGGCGAGCTCCTGGGCGACCAGCGCGGAGACCAGCTTGCCGTCGGCTCGGCCGCGGACCTTGGGCATCAGCACGGCCATGACCTTGCCCATATCGCGCGCAGAGGTCGCGCCGCTTTCGTCGACGGCCTGCTTGACGAGGCTCTCGAGCTGCCCCCCGTCGAGTTGCTCGGGCAGGTAGGCGCGGATGATCTCGATCTCAGCCTTCTCCTTCGCCGCAGGTTCGTCGCGGCCGGCGGCCGTGTAGACCTCGACCGACTCCTGGCGCGTTTTGACTTCACGCGTCAGCACCTGTGCCACCTCGTCGTCGGTCAAATCGCGCCGGGCCTGCTTGGACACGTTGTAGGCAGCCGCAATCACCATCCGCAGTGTGTCGCGACGCAGCTCGTCACGATCGCGGATGGCGGCGGTCAGGTCTTCCTGGAGCCTACTTGAGAGAGTCACCGAAATGGCGTTCCTTGGGTGGAGCATCACCCGTGGTGGACGCCGGCTGGGTGGGTAGCGGTTCCGACGACGGCGACGTCGGCAGTCCGGCTACTCCGAGCGGGCGGCCTTCTTGCGCTTCGCTTCCTTGCGCTTGCGCTTGACGCTGGGCTTCTCATAGTGCTCGCGTCGGCGAGCCTCGGCCAGAATGCCACTCTGCTGGATCTTCTTGTTGAAGCGCCGCAGGGCACTCTCGAAGGTCTCGTTTTCTCCTACGCGGACTTCAGCCAATCCGGAATCACCTCCCGCCGGCAAGCTTCACAGCCCATCACATGCACGGCGCCGGGGTCCGAACAGGGGTGCGGCACGGGAAGAATTTGTTCTCCACATCGGAGCAACACCCGCGCCAGGGCCGCCGCAGTCTATCCGCCACGACGGTTGGCCGCAATCGGGGAGCCCGCCACGCCTGCGCCGTCCCGCGACGCCGCGCTGCCCCCCGCGAGGTCACCGGCTGCTCCCGCGAGACCCCTCTAACCCGCTCAGCGGGTGATTCGTCCGGCGAAGCCTTACACATGGCGGTCGAACGACCGATTCGAGCCCCTCAGGGCCCGTTCAAGGCCGAAAGCCCGCACCTTTATGCGGCGTAGTGGGTGAGATCGCCCGGTTTGGGAAAGCGGGAGGCCGGCGGACGGCCGCGGAGGGCTGCCCAGCGGACGAATGACCCGCTCAGCGGGACACAACCGCTCGGCCGACGAATGACCCGCTCAGCGGGACAAGAGCGAGGCTCCGTCCTGGAGATCGGCTGCCTTCAGGGCGGCCGCAACGTCGAGTAGAGGCTATGGGTGCCGAGTACCGACCGGGCTTTAGGCGTCGCTGGCGAGGGTTTCCGTTTCAGTCAAACCTTAGGAGAAGGTCAGGAGTAGGTCATGTCCCAGTCCGGTCAACCGCGACCGCCCGCTCTGCGAATAGAGGTGATCGCCTCTGCGCTCGTTTCCTGCGCGGCACTCGTCTTCGCCTCGTGCGCATCCGCAACTCCGTCAACCCCCAGCGCGCCGGCGTCCAGCGCGCCATCGTCGTCCGCACCGTCGGCTTCGCCCGGGACGGATGCCTCGCCAAGCGCAGCCGCCAGTGAGTCCGCCTCGCCCGGAGCGAGCGGCATGCCAAGCTCGTGCACAGTCGTCGCGAGCGAGCTCCTGAACCCGCGCGGCATCAGCTTCGGCAGCGACGGAACGCTGTACATCGCGGAAGCCGGCCTGGGCGGTGAAGAGCCAGACTTCCCGACTGAACCCTCGAGCAGCCCCGGCGCGAGCCCGGATGCCAGCACTGCAGCGAGTCCCGACTCCAGCGCCGCAGCCAGCCCAGACGCCAGCCCGGCTAGCAGCCCGGAGCCGGTTGCCACACACGGCGACACCGGCCGCGTGACCGCCGTTACGGCGGATGGCACCCAGGCAATCCTGGTCGACGGGCTCACCTCCTACAACTTCGGCCCTGAGGTCGTCGGACCTGCCGACGTAGCTGTCGCCGAGGATGGAACGGTCTACGTATCGATCGGTGGGCCCGGCCCCGGCGTCGCGCTCTTCACCGCAGCGGGCAACGCCAACTCCGTGGTGAGCGTCGACAGTGCCGGCACTGTCACCAACCTCGCCAACATCGGTGAGTACGAGGTCGCCAACAATCCCGATCCGCATGCGCTCGACAGCAACGTCGGCGGCATGGCCATGGGCACAGACGGCCTGCTGTACATCGCCGACTCCGGCGGCAACTCGCTGTACAGCCTCGATCCCGCCTCGGGCGCGCTCGCGTTGGTGACCGTGTTCCCCGGCCTGCCTTCGCCAGGTGACACGCCGAACCCGGCCCGCGGTGACCTGCCTGAAGTCGACCCGGTTCCGACCGATGTGACGGCCGATCCCGCCGGAGGCGTCTTCGTTGGCTACCTGACGGGCGGCATGCTGTGGGCAGTTCCCGGCTCCGCGAAGGTCGTCCACGTGGCCGATGACAGCGCGGTCACCGACGCCCTGACCGGCCTGGGCATGGTCACCGGCGTTGCCGAATTCTGGCGGCACGATCTACGCGAGCGAATTCTCGACCGACTTCGCGGTCACGCCGCCGGCGCCCGGTGACGTGGCTAGCGGCACCGCCGGCGGCGCTGCCACGAGCATCGTGCCTGGCCTGCCGACGCCGTACGGCCTCGCATTCGGACCCGACGGTCTGCTGTACGTGGCCATCAATTCGTCCGGGCCGAGCGAAACGCCGGCCGGCCAGGTCGTCGCGTGCGATGTCGGGGCCGAAGTCCCCGCGTCCCCTGCCGCTACGGAAAGTCCGGCCGCGTCAGAAAGTCCTGAAGAATCGGAGAGTCCCGCAGCATCGGAAAGTCCTTCAGCATCGGAGAGCCCAGCTGCCTCTGAGAGCCCGGAGGCCTCCGAAAGCCCCGAGGCCTCCGAATCGCCGGCGGCAAGCGAGAGCCCCGAAGCCTCGGAGGCACCCTCGCTCGAGCCTGCATCGCCCGAACCCACCTGAGCGGGTTGCACCCAAAGACCATTCGTTTCGCTGGCCTCGAGGTGCCAAGGATGGGCCTTGGCACCAACAGGCTCACGAACACGTCCGCCAACGTGACGTTCATCAAGAGCGTCGCCGAGGCGGGCGTGGGCGTGATCGACACGGCGCATCTATATACCGGCGGCGACAGCGAACAGACAATCGGCGCCGCCCTTGGCGGCGGCTCGAGCCTTCCGGCGTCGTGTGTCGTCGCCACGAAGGGTGGCTACCGTGCCGGTGAGGGTCGACCCGAGATCCTGCGCGCGCAGATCGACCAGAGCTTGCGCCGGCTGCAGGCCGACCACATTCCGCTCTGGTATCTCCATCGCGTCGATCCGCAGACGCCATTGGAGACGTCCTTGGAGGTGGTGCGCGAGTACGTGGACGCCGGGCGGATCGGTGCTGTAGGCATCTCCGATGTGACGGTCGATCAAGTCGAGCAGGCGCGCCGAGTCCTGCCAATCGCCGCCGTCCAGAACCAGTACAACCTCAGCTCGCGCGGCCACGACGACGTAGTTGACTGCTGCGAACGCGAGGGCATCGTTTTCGTGCCGTTCTATCCGCTGCACGGCGATCGGTCGGGGCTGGCATCGATCGCGCAAGTGCACGGCGCCACGGAGACACAGATCAAGCTGGCCTGGCTGCTCCACCGATCACCAGCCATGCTGCCCATCCCAGGCACCCTCTCTCTTGCCCATGCCCGGGAGAACATCGCCGCGCTCGACATCGAGCTCACGGACGAGGAGTTCGCCGCGCTGTCATAGGCACTCGGCGAGCACGGGTGCGCTGTAGTGTGCCCCGGTGCCTGAGATCGACGTACCCGAGATCGAAGTGCTCTTGTTGGCGGCCGGGCGGGGCGAGCGACTCGAGGCGGGGCCCAAGGCGTTCCTCCAGTTGCGCGGCGAAACGTTGCTCGAACGCATGGTCGGCGTCGGCTGCGACTCAGGTGGCTCGGTCATCGCGGCGGTGCAGCCCGAGGACGTCGAGCGCGCTGAGAGGCTCGTCGGCGAGCGAGCGCGGGTGATTGCGGGCGGCAACAGCCGCGCCCAGACATTTAGGTTGCTGCTGGCTGCCGCCCGCGCGCCCACGATCGTCGTTCTGGACGTAGCTCATCCACTGGTCACCGCAGACCTGTGCCGTCGGGTCGTCGCGCGGGCCGAGGCAAACGGGAGTGCCGCCGCGGCGGTCCTGCGGACCCACGACGAGGTGATCCGCGGCGACGGTGAGCCCGCGCGGTACGACGAACCCCTGTACCTGCTCTCGAAGCCGATCTGTTTCTCGCTCGAGTCGATCAAGCGCGGCCTCGCCGCCCCAGCGGCCAGTGACGAGACCGGAGTCCTCGGGCTCCTTCACCTGGCCGGGGAAAGCGTCGAGCTGGTCGAGTCGGAGCCGTGGAACGTCAAGCTGACGACCAGCGACGACTGGTCGCTGATCAGGCTGCTGGCGGATCGACTCGCCGAAAAAGAAGGCCCTTCATGACCGTGGCATGACCCAGCCGCGGCGCTGGCTCGGGAATCCCTACCCGCCAGCGCCGCCGCACCTGGAGTCCGTGTGACCTGAAGTCCGCCTGTACTCGCTTGACCGTCTGATGGATGCCGATGCCGCGCAGTCGGACCAGGCCACCGGCGATCTGTTCGGCCAGCTCGTGCTCGTTGCCGAGCCACGCGGTGTCGTCGACCTTGCTGCCGCCAGGAGAGCGCAGCGACATGAGCAGGGCCGCGTCGGGATCGGCTAGCCACGTCGCGTACGCGTCGAGGCCGGGGCGACCCTGCTCGAGCAGCAGCTCCAGGATTCGTCGGTGGATCTGGTAGCGCTCGGCATACCAGGCTCCTTCGCGCTCGCTCGGGAAGACGAGCATGTCCTCCAGCAGCGAGACCAGGCCGCCAAGGCGCACGATGCGCGCGATCTCCGCGGTCAGCGACGTCCGGTCCCCTCGATCGACGATGCTGTCGCGGAGGCGATGGAGGACCACTCCATCGACAGATCCATCGTCGAAGGGCAGTCGCCGCGTCACGTCGCCCTGCACGTAATGGATGGCGCCGCTGCCACGGTCCGCAATCAGGTTGGCGTCGGCAACAAGGTGTGGGTCGAGATCTACACCGGTCACGCTGAAGCGCGGGTCGCGGCCGACCAACCAGCTGCCGATCGTCCCCGCGGCGCTTCCCAGATCGACGATCTCGAGCCGGCGCTGGTGGGGCTCAGCCGCCAGGACCTGGGCAAAGATGCGCGGATATCGAAAGCGGACGCCCTCCTCGGCGCCGACGAAACCGGCGTTGATCAATCGAGTGCCGGCACCACGAGCCGGTCAACGAACCTTTGCGACGCGTGTCCATCCGCCACATCCAGCCAGCGCCGACCGAATGCCCGGACCCGTTCCCCGTCGAAATCTGCTGCGGCAAGCCACTCCGCGAGTTTGTCGGTGCTGTCAAACGTCGGGCCGATGCCCTCCGTCGTGAAGTCAACGAAGAAGCCGTGGCGCTCGGCAACGCGCTCGTGGTCGGGCGTGAAGAACGCGATCGGCCGCCCCAGGAGGGCGTAGTCGTAGACGACCGTGGAATAGTCGGTCACCAGGACGTCGGTCGCCAGCAACAGCTCGTTGACCTCTGGGTAGTCCGACACGTCGAGCACGACATCCTGCGCCACTGACGGCAAGGAGAGCGCCTCGCGGGTTCCCGGGTGACGCCGGACGGCGAGCAGCCAGTCATCGCTCAACTTGCGCGCGAGCAAGCCGAGGTCGAGGAGGTCGTCGTGCGACGCCTGGCGGCCGACGCGGCGGTATGTGGGCGCATACAGGACGACCTTGCGGCCGACCAACAGCGGATACCGAGCACGAACGCGGTCCAGCGCGGCGGCATGCCGGTCCGTGTCGAGCAACACGTCCGTGCGCGGCATGCCGATGTCGGTCACGAAACGGTCGACGGGCGTTCGGGTCGCCTCGGCGTACGAGGCGATCCCGTTGCGCGAGCCGAGGAGGCAGAAGTCGTAGTTGGAGTGGACCTCGACCTGGCGCATCAGGGCTGCACTGGTCGACTCGGTGCGTTCGGCATTGCCGTAGCCCCAGCGGCGGCCAGGGCCGATGGCGTGGCCCACGCGGATGACGCGCGTCCCTGCTCGGCGCTTGACAACGTACACGGGCAGGCAGTAGTCGTCGAGGACGAACACGCGCGCCGTGGCCAGCAGTCGCGTCGTGCGAATGTCGTTGAGCATGGTGCCGATAAGTCCGAGGAGACCGGGCGGCGGGCGGTACGCGATCGCGACCGACGGAATTGGCGGGGTGCGGCGCTCGAGCTCGCGCCGGATGGCGGACAGGTTGCCGTCGATCCGCTTCCGATTCGAGGCGGCCAGGACGACTCGCTGGCGCAGCCTGGAGCGGCGCGCGAGCGCGTACACCAAGCGGATGAGCCAGACGCGGACCGTGACGAGCAGCGACATGACGGTGCCGCCGACGGTACCAGCGGGGCCGATCTGGCAATAGACTCGCGGCGCGATGTGGGAGCTGCCTGATCCGAGGGATTTCGATTCGCTGATCGATCTGATCGAGGATGCGGCGCGCCGCTACGCCGGCCGCGAGCAGATGGCACTGCGCACCGACGAGGGGCGCGAGCTGGAGTGGACGGCGGCCGACATCAACCGCCACTCGAAGCTCGTCGCGTGGCGCTTGCGCGCGCTGGGCATCAAGCCCGGTGATCGCCTGCTGACCTGGAGCCCGTCGACGCCGGCTTTGCCGAGTGTGTATTTCGGCGCGGCGCGCGCCGGCGCCGTGGTCGTGCCGCTCGACCTGCGTATGGCCCCGGACGTGATCCAGCGCATCACCGAAGGCGCCGGCGCGCAGTGGCTGGCCATCGGCACGGGCCTCGACGCGCCCGACGCCCAGACCGCGGGCCTCGAACATGTCGGCATCAGGACTGTGGAGTGGCTTGCATCAGAGCCCGCCCACCAGAACGCCGCGGGCACCGACGAAGGCGGCGACGACGACCCGTTCCCCGAAGACTGGGAGCAGCAGGTTGATGGGTGGGAGCGGCCCACGAGGGACACGCTCTTCGAGGTCATCTACACCTCCGGGACAACGGGCGTGCCCAAGGGCGTGATGCTCAAGCACGGCACTCTCCTGTCCACGCTCGAGGCGATCGCCAAGATCCTGCCGCCACGGGAGCACCGGACTGTCAGCCTGCTGCCGCCGTCGCACCTGTTCGAGCAGGCGCCGGTGCTGATGTTCGGCACGATGATCGGTGCGCACATCCTCTTCGTCCGCTCGCGCACGCCGCGCGTGATCTTCGATGCCCTTCGCGAAGAGCGCGTCACCACGATGGTGCTCGTGCCGCAGCTGCTCGAGATCTTCTGGATCGGGCTCGAGCGCGAGATCAAGCGCCAGGGCAAGGATCGGACGTTCAATCGGGCGCGAAGGGTCGCCAGGTACCTGCCCTACTGGGCGCGCCGCCTGCTCTTCCGTCGGATCCACGCCCAGCTGGGCGGTTCGCTCAACCTGATGGTGTCCGCCGGTGCTTACCTGCCGCCGGCGCTGCAGGAGAAGTGGGAGGACCTGGGCATCATCGTCCTCCAGGGCTATGGCGCGACTGAGTGCGGGCCTGCGGCGGCGACGCGCGTCAACGACCACCCGCGGGCAACGGTCGGCAAGCGGACCGAGCCTGTCGAGGTGCGCCTGGAGGCGGGTACGAACGAGATCCTGGTCGGTGGCCCGACCGTCTTCGAGGGCTACTGGCAGGACGAGGCAGCCACGAAGGCGGCCAAGTCCGACGACGGCTGGTACCGCACCGGCGACGTGGGTCGCTTCGACAAGCGCGGCAACCTGGTTCTGATGGGCCGCACCAAGAACATCATCGTGCTGCCCAACGGCCTGAACGTCTATCCGGAAGACATCGAGAACGTGCTCGCCGACCTCGGTCTGGAGCAGGCTGTTGTGCTCGAGACGTCGCCGGGTCGGATCGAGGCGATCGTCCTCTCCCCCGATGCGCCGCCGATGATCACGCCCAACCTGCCCGCGCCCCCGGCCCCCCAGACGCCCGAGGAGATGGCTGCGCTCCGGAAACGAATTGAGCCGCTCATCCGCAGTGCGAACGACCGGCTCAGCCAGCATCAGCGCCTTGACGACTTCCGGATCTATCCGGAGGCCGACTTCCCCCGGACGCACACGCTCAAGATCAGGCGCAGCGAGGTCCAGCGGCGCATCGGAGCCGATGCGCCGCTGGGTATCGTCGACTAGGCGGGATCTGCCGCCTCGTCCGTCCGCGGCAGGAGCAGGTAGCCCAGCACGGTTCCCGCGACGCCGAATGCGATCGCCACGCAGAGCGCGAGCGCGAGATCCGCGGCGACAAGCCATCCGCCGAGGGCCGCGCCGATGGGCACGCCTGAATAGTTGAGCGCCATCGAGATCGCAAACGCGCGGCCGTGCATGTGCTTCTCGGTGCGCCGCTGCCGAAGAGAGAACACTCCGAGATCCCACGCACTCTCCGCAGCGCCACGGACAACCATCGAGCCGAAGATCCATGCCAGGCCGACGACGACTCCGGCCTGGATTGCCGGCAGCAACATCAACGCCGCGACGGTGATCCCGACATGGGCAAGAGTGATAAGCCAGCGCTCGCGCCCACGCGTGTCAATTCGGCCGACTGCTACCGCGGTGGCGATGCCACACGTACCTGCGATGCCGAAGGCCAGCCCAACGACGGCTTCACCGGCCTGGAGCTGGTCAACGATGAGAACCGAGACAGCGATCGTGCTGATACCCAGCGCCACGCCTGTCACGGAGACCGAGACGGCCAGTGCGCGCAGCGTCGGGTTGTGCAGGACGTACCCGAGGCCGTCGAGCGCCGACCGAATGAGATGCTCGTGCTCGCTGGATACGCGGCGTGGAAAGCGCAGTCCGATCGTGAATAGAGCAGACGCCGCGTAGGTGATCGCGATCGCCGAGAACGCCACGGCCTGGCCGAAGAGGCCGAAGAGCACGGCAGCCACCGGTGGTCCCGCGATCAATGCGACCTGGTACCCGCTCGAATCGACCGCGTTGGCGCGTTCCCAAAGATGCTCGGGCACCAGGTCGGGGAAGAGGCTGCGGAATCCGGCGTCACTGAAGAGTTGGGTGACGCCCAGGATGAGAGTCAGCCCGAGCAGCAGCGGAACGGTCTCGGGCGCGGCGACCGGCAGTGCCGCAATGACCGCCGTCAGCGCGGCGCCGACCAAGTAGTCGAGACGAATGGCGAGCAGCTTGCCGAAGCGGTCGATCAACGCGCCGACGAAAGGCGCCGCAGCCAACCCGGGAAAGACCGCCAGGAAGGTGAGCGCTCCGGCCAGCGCTGGTGAGTCGAAGCTGGTCAGCGCCAGGAGGACGAGCGCCACCGGCACCATCGCCTGCGCGATGCGGCCCAGCTCCATCGAGATGAGCACGCGCCTGAATTGGGGCGTGGCCAGCAGGGCCCGGTAGGAGCGCTCCTCTTCCTCTGTCATGGAGGGGTTGGCCGGGTCAGCCCGTCAGCCCGGAGGCCAGCTCATCGATCGGCCGCCCATCAGGTGGAAGTGGATGTGGAACACGCTCTGGCCGGCGCCGCTGCCGGCGTTGGTGACGATGCGAAAGCCGCTCTCGACGATGCCCGCGTCGCGCGCGAGATCGGCCGCCACCGCGAAAAGGTGTCCAAGCGTGGCAGCGTGCTCGTCCGTCAGGTCGGCCGCAGACGCGATGTGCTCCACCGGCACGAGCAACAGATGAGTCGGCGCCTTGGGCGCGATGTCGCGAAAGGCCACGACCTGATCGTCGCGATGGACGATGTCAGCGGGGATCTCCGCGGCGATGATCTTGCAGAAGAGGCAGTCCGGATCGCGCATCCGCGGATGGTAAGGGCGGCGCGACCGAAGGCGACGGACGACCTAGAGGTCGGGCTTGGTCATCATCAGGAAGCCGATCACGCCGACCAGGCCGGCCATCACGTAGCTGACGTAGCGCTGGCGCCGCGCCCAGATTTTCCAGCGCGCCGTGGCAGCGTCCGATGTTTCGCCGCGGAAGCGCAACAGCCGCGCGACGCCCGGGCGCTGCACGAAGAACGCGATCAGCAGGTTGATCGTGTACAGCACCAACGCGAGCACCAGCCACGGCTGGCTGAGGAGTTGCGTCCCCAGCACCGCGATCAGCCCAACACCCGTGACGGCCAGGCCGATGCCGATGACCAACGTGCCGTTGCGCTGCATCCACTGCAGCGCGCGAGTGAAGCGGCTGGGCTCCGGCGGCGGCGTGCCGGCACGGCGTGCGCGCATCGTGAACGGCAGCAGGATGCTCGGCAGGAAGAGCATCACCGCGAGCGTGATGTGAGTGGCCAGGATCAGCGGGAAGAACTGGGCAAGCACTGTCAGACTGCCCGCGCGGCTTCGAGGGCCACCCACTCACCTTCCACCCGCCGATCGATAACCCGCAGGCCGGCCACTTGGAACGCCGACAAGACCTCCGATTCGCGGTCATGGAAGATCCCGCTGGCGACCAGCCGACCGCCCGCGTTGACTGCGTCCGAAAGTGGACTGGCAAGGTCGACCAACAGGCTGGCCACCAGGTTGGCCACGACCACGTCGAACGGCCCAGAGTCGAGAAGCGGGACGCTGCCCTGCCGCGCCACGACCCGTCCGGCGAGATCGTTGAGCTGCGCGTTTTTGGCCGTCATCTCGACCGCGATCGGATCCGTATCGACGGCCGTAACCTCGTCCGCGCCGAGCAGGGCCGCGGCGATCGCCAAAATCCCGGAGCCCGAGCCAACATCGAGAACGCGCGCACCGGATAGCCCGCCGGCCTCTGCAAGATCTTCGAGCTCAGCGAGGCACAGCCGGGTCGTCGGATGCAGGCCCGTGCCGAAGGCCATCCCCGGGTCGAGATCAATGACCAGCTCGTCGTCGGCCGGCTCATGCTCGCGCCAGGACGGCCGGATGACCAGCCGACGGCCCACGCGCAGCACCGGGAAGTGCTCCTTCCAGGCCTCGGCCCAATCCTCCTCGTTGACGACGCGCGTCTGGAGCTCGCCGATCGGCCGCAGCGCAAAGGCCTGCAGATGGCCCAGATCTGAGGTGGCACGTTCTACGGCCGCACGGGCGGCGGCCGCATCGAGCGCGGAGACATATGCACGCAGAGTTGCCGGCCGCCGCGTGTCCGGCCGCGCCGCGAGCCCCTCGTCGATCAGCTCGAAGGGTGCCTCGAGCGAGACTCCGCCGGGACACACGCGCGACAGGATCTCGCTGACCTGCTCGACCGCCTCGTGATCAACGCTGACCGATAGCTCGAGCCAGGTCCCGGCGGCCGTCAAGCCCTCGTCGCGGATCAGCTGATCGCGTCGCGCAGCCGATCGCCCAGCGTGCGTCGGCTGGCGCGGCGTCGCGTCGACTTGCGTGGCTTGGGCGCGCCGTCCGTGGCGTCGGCTGCCGCAGGTTGGTCGGCCGTCTCGTCGACATCGTCCGTCTCGCCCATCTCGGCAGAGAGCTCCTCGAGCAGCTCGCGCTGGCGTGCCGAGAGTCGGGTCGGGACGCGCACGTCCACGAGGACATGCAGGTCGCCGCGCGAACCGGACCGGCGCAGGTGGGGTACGCCCCGACCGCGCAGCCGGATCTCGCTGCCCGCCTGCGTGCCCGGCTTTATCTCGATCTCCTCCTCGCCGTCGGCTGTCGGGACCGCCAGCCGCGCGCCGAGCGCGGCCTGGGTGATCGAGACAGGAAGCTCGAAGTAGAGCTCCGCGTCACGCCGGCGCAGCTGCGGGTGCGACTGGACGTGGGCGACCACGTACATGTTGCCCGGCACGCCGCCCCGCGGAGCGGCTTCGCCCTCGCCGGCGAGTCGGATCTGATGGCCTTCGTCGATGCCGGCCGGAATGGCCACGCGCAGGACGCGCTTGCGCTCGACGCGGCCGTCGCCGTGGCAGGTGTGACATGGCGTCTCGACGATCCGGCCGGTCCCGCGGCAGCGGTCGCACATGGTCACGTTGACTATCTGGCCGAGCATCGTCGAGCGCACGTTGCGGATCTCGCCCGTGCCCTGGCACTTCGTGCACGTCGTCGGCGACGTTCCCGGCTCTGCGCCGTCGCCGTTGCACGTCTCGCAGCGGCCAAGGGCCGTGAACTCGATCTCCTTCTCGACGCCGTTGATCGACTCGGCAAAGGTCAGCTCGATGTCGTAGCGCAGGTCTGCGCCGGTCGGTACCCGCGGCCGGCGGCCGGCGCCACCGGCGGCGCCGCCGAAGAACGCGTCGAAGATGTCGCCGAAGCCCTGGAAGCCGCCCGCGCCACCGGCACCGCCGGCTGAGCCGAACGGATCAAAGCCACCACCGTTCGCGCCGGCGTGGCCGAACATGTCGTAGGCCTGCCGGCGCTGTGGATCGGACAGCACCTGGTACGCCTCGTTGATCTCCTTGAAGCGCGTGTCGGCCTCGGCCGAGGTATTGACGTCGGGGTGCCACTGCTGGGCGAGCTTGCGGAACGAGCGCTTGATCTCCTCGTCCGCTGCGCCGCGGGGCACGCCCAACACGTCGTAGTAATCGCGTTGGGTGGCCATCTGCACCGAGTA
This sequence comes from uncultured Chloroflexia bacterium, assembly GCA_963706095.1. GTDB lineage: Bacteria > Chloroflexota > Limnocylindria > Limnocylindrales > CSP1-4 > JALYGJ01. Next base: position 2,216,038 of record OY970149.1, on the reverse strand, counting down.
TAGGCAAGGTCTACAGTTCGCCCGCCGTGTCGACTGCGCCGCTCGTCGTCTCCGCTGCCGCCGCGCGGCGATACCTCGTCGAGCGCCACCTGTTGACGCCGCCGCGGTCGTTGCCGACCGAGCCGGAGAGCGTGCTCCGGGTGGTCGACCGCCTGGGAGTCCTCCAGTTCGATCCGCTCGAGGTTCCCGGCGCCCGCAACCACGACCTGACACTCCACGCGCGCATCGGCGGGTACCAGCGGGAATGGGCGGATCACTGGCTATACGGCGAGGATCGGCGGCTGTTCGAGATCTACAACAAGAGCCTCAACATGGTCCCGATCGAGGAGCTGCCCCACTACCGCCTGTCGTGGGTGCGCCTGGGCGACTACTACGGTGGCACGACCCTGGTTGAGCACGCCGATGTCGCCGAGGACATCCTGGCCACGCTCGCCGAGCGCGGGCCGCTGACGACCGCCGATTTTGCTCACCACAAGCATGCGATCGACTGGTGGTGGGCGCCGACGAGCGCCGCGCGGGCGATTCTCGAGGCGCTGTTTGTGTCCGGTCGCGTGGGCGTTGCGCGGCGCGCCGGCAACCGGCGCTACTACGACCTGATCGAGCGGCTCGTGCCGGCACAGATCCTGGCCCGGACGGAGCCGGCGGAGGAGGCCGCGCGCCATCGGCTGCTGTCGCGGTTTCGCGCCATTGGCATCTCGCGCCCGCAGGCGGGCAACGACGTGATGATCAGCCTGGGCAAGGGCCCCGACCGCACGCGCTGGACCCAGGAGCTGGTCGAGGCGGGAACGCTGATCCCGGTCCGCGTGGAGGGGGTCAAGGCGGTGCACTACGTGCCCGCGGAGGATCGGCCGCGGCTCGATTCCGCCCTCTCCACGGCCGACACCCCGCTGGCCTCACCAGCCGTGACGTTCCTCGCGCCGCTCGATCCGTTCGTCTGGGATCGCGGGCTCCTGCGCGAGCTGTTCGGCTTCGACTACATCTGGGAGGTCTACGTGCCCGCGGCCAAGCGCCGCTGGGGCTACTACGTCCTGCCATTGCTGTTCGGCGACCGCCTCGTCGGCCGCATCGAGCCACGCTACGACCGCAAGGCGCGCTCGCTGACGATCCTGGGCCTGTGGTGGGAGGAAGGCTTCAACCCGCGCTCCGCCGACGGCTTCGTTTCCGCCATGCGCGCGGCGCTCGCTGACTACATGTCCTTCGTCGGCGCCGACACTCTGGAATGGTCGCCGGCAACCGGAACCGCCAAGCGACTTTTCGGCAACAGGAAGTAACGTCAGCGGACAATAGGCTTGCCGTGGCGTCGAGGTGTCGCCACCACCAACTTATCTGGGAGGGATCTGCTCGTGGGGGACTCGTTTCGTCAGTCGGTGCTCGATCGCGGGAGCTCGACGACCTGGACCAGCTTCGGCACGATGCGCTTCGGCAGCGCGCCGTCGCCGTTCGACGCCGTTGGATCGAATCGGTTGGTCGGCCCGTCGGGAAGCCATCCCCTGGCTGCGATCCGAATGGACGAGCTGGTCCGCCGCTCGAGCGACGGCATCGACGGCACGATCACGCTCAACGGGCCGATCCGCATCGGCGAGGCAATCAGCGGCAAGATCTCGCTGACCGCGCTGAAGAACATCAACGCCCGCGGCGCGATGTTCCGGCTGGTGGGAGTGCTGCTGACGGAGCAGGAGCGGTCCGAGGACAAGCGCGACGGCGATGGCAAGGTGACGTCGACGGAGCGCTGGGTCCAGGTCGCCGGCGACATCTTCGAGGAGCTGCCCTTCAGCCAGCCGGCGCTGCCGGCGTCACTCAGCGTGGGCCAGACGTTCGAGGCCGACTTCAATCTTCCCGCCCCCCGACTCGGCCCGGTTTCCGCGCACATGGGCAGCGCGATCCTCGCCTGGGCGCTCGACGCCAAGTGGGACGTTTCGATGGGCGGCGACGAGCGGGTGACCGCGTTGGTCGATGTCAAGCAGAACATCGACTACCTGCGCTCCGGCGCGGTCACACTCGAGCAGGGCGCCTTCTTTGACGCATGGACAATCGGCGACGCCTCGATCGCCGTGAAGCCCATTCCGCCTATCGCCGCGGGATCAGAGATCGAGGTGACGGTCACGTGGCCGGGCGCCGGCTCCGGCCGCGCCGGTCGGCTGGAGCTCCAGGCTGACGTTAAGGCGCCGAATGGCATCAGCGATCTCGTGCTGTTCTCCACGACCGTGGATCCATCCGCCTTCCGCGGCGGCATGACGGTCAAGATCCCGATTCCCGCCGACGCGCCGCCGACGCTCAACGACAAGGGCGTGGCCGTGAACTACATCATCCGCGCTCTGGTCGACCGCCAGCTCCGTTCCGACCTCGCCATCGAGCGCGCCATCGCAGTGATGTAGCCCGTCGCGGCCCAGCAAGGCCGCCGCTGGCCAACAAGGCGGCCGCCGCCCAAGCAGTGCAGGTACGAGCATCATTCTCAAGTTCGCAGCAGCGATCGCCTTAAGGCCCACGTCGGCCGGCCCAGGTCCTGGGCCGAGCGCGTGGTCACTCGGGAAACCGCATTACGGCGAGGCGAGCTGGTTTGCCAGGCAGTTGGGAGCGCACCTTCTGACTGTCTGCGACCCGCAGGTGAGAATGATGCTCCCGAGGCGCGGCTGAAACCTCGCAGGGAGCTGACCTGTCTCGCCAATCCGCCCGAAGTTTTCATTGTGAGTTTCAGGTCAGTAATTAAAGGGGCCCTTAGTGGTCCCAAACTGCGGCCGGCTGTCTCAGCTGGAGGCCAAGTCACGCTCAAAGCGCCCATGGTGGGGGCCGCAATGGAGCCTAGCGGGCGACCACGGCCGTCTTGAGGCTCGGCTTGGCCAAGAGGTGAAACTGTCAGTGAAGTCCGGGCAGGGAGCCAGCCGTCGCGGCGCCGACCGCCGGCGGAGCGGTTACTTGATGAGCATTCGGCCGAGGCGGCGCGACGCGACCCACATGCAGGCCAGGCCCAGGATCGCCAGGTAGATCACGTCGATCACCAGGTTCGGGCCGAGGACGCCGGTGGTCAGACCACGGACCAGGTCGACGCCGCGATACAGCGGCGAGAACTGGACGATCGTGTGCAGCGGCTCCGGGTACGTGTCGATCGGGAAGAACGTGCCGCTGAACAAAAACAGCGGCAGTGTGATCACGAACAGCAGGTCGAGGTCCTGCCACGAGCGCATGAAGGTTGTGGCCGCCAGGCCGGCCGCGGCCGTGGCGAAGCCGATGAGCATCGACGCCGGCAGGGCGAGCACGCCCCACATTGACGGCACCAGGCCGAACACGAACATCACGACCAGGAAGCCGAGGCCGTACAGCGCGCCGCGGCCGAGAGCCCACACGATCTCGCCGAGCGCGATGTCGCCGACGTTCATCGGCGTCGCGAGCATGCCGTCGTACGACTTCTCGTAGCGCAGCCGGAAGAACATGTTGGTCGTGTCGTAGACCGCGCCGTTCATAGCGGCCGTGGCCAGCAGCGCAGGCGCCACGAACACGGCATAGGGGATCTGCGTCCCGTCAGGCCCGGTCACCGTGCCGATCAGCGCACCAAGGCCAAAGCCAATGCCGAGCAGGAAGAAGACCGGCTCGAAGAAGCCACTGAAGATGACCAGCCAGCCGCGCCGGAAAATGAACCGGTTGCGCTCGAGGATGTGCACCGAGTGACGGCTGCCGAAGGGCAGGACCCGGGTGACGCCTCCGCGCGCGATCGACGAACGCGGGATCGACGGCGACGCCATCAGACGACCAATCGCTTACGGAACGTCCGGAACGCAAGGACGGTCCCGACCGCGGTCATGACGACCAGCACCGCGGCGTGGATGAACAGCAGCAGCGGGTCAAGGTTTGTGCCGATCGCCAGCGCGCGTGTCAGCTCGACGCCGTGGAAGAGCGGCGTTAGCCAGGCGATCCATTCGAGGGCATCGGGCAGCTGGCTGATCGGAAAGAACGTCCCGGAGAACAGGAAGAGTGGCGTGATGATGAACCGGAAGACGAATGCGAACGACTGCTCGGTGTTGCGCGAAGCCGTCCACGCGGCCATGACCATGCCGAATGCGAGGCCGGTCAGGATGGCGGCCGGCCAGGCCAGGATCGAGGTCGGAGATGTGATGGCGCCGAAGATGAAGGCGACGACCAGGAAGACGCCGGTCACGATGCCCAGGCGAACGATCAGCCAATAGAGGTGGCCGAGGACGATGTCGCGGATGCCCTGCGGGGTGCCGATCATCGCCTCGAAGGTCTTGTTCCACTTGAAGCCGGCGAAGAGCGGCCACGACAATTCGGTGGTCGCCGTCTGCATCGCCTGTGCCGCAACCAGCCCCGGCGCCAGGAAGACGATGTAGGGCACGCCGCCGAAGGCCGTCATCTCGGGCACGAGCGTGCCCAGCGCGACGCCCATCGCGGTCAGGTACAGGACCGGCGATACGAGCGTGCCGAAGAACGTGCCGCGCCAGATGCGGCGGTAGACGAAGAGGCTGTGCTCGAGCTTCCGCAGGCCGGGAAAGCGCCAGCGCGTTGCCGTCGCTGGGGCTCCGATTGTGGGCGCGCCGGCGGCCATTAGATCGGCTCTCTATTCGACCAGCGTTCGGCCGGTCAGGCGCAGGAACACGTCCTCGAGGCTCGACCGCCGGACCAGCGTTGTCTCCGGCCGCAGCCCGCGCTCGTGCGCTGCATCGGAGGCCGCCTCACCGTCGGCGGCATAAACCAGCACGCGGTCGGGCAGCCACTCGACGCGCTCGCCCAGTCCGTCAAGCTGGCCGTTGAGCGTTTCCTGGACGCCAACCGGGAAGCGCAGCTCGAGGACCTCGCGCGTCGAGTACTGGTCGATCAGCGAGCGCGGCGAGCCCTCGGCCACGATCTTGGCCTTGTCCATGACCACGAGCCGATCGCACAGCTGCTCCGCCTCGTCCATGTAATGCGTCGTCAGGACGAGCGTCGTGCCACGCTGCTTGAGCCGGTACAGGCGGTCCCACACGAGGTGTCTTGCCTGTGGATCGAGACCGGTTGTGGGCTCGTCGAGGAGCAGCAGGTCCGGCTCGTTGATGAGGCTTCGCGCAATGGTCAGTCGACGCTTCATGCCGCCAGAAAGGGGCTCGACCAGGTCCGTGGCGCGGTCGCTCAGCTGGACGAACTCGAGCAGCTCGTTCGCCCGCGAGCGCGCCTCCGCATACGTCAGGTCGAAGTAGCGGCCGTAGATGAGCAGGTTCTCCATGACGGTCAGCTCGGTGTCGAGCGTGTCCAGCTGGGGCACCACGCCGATGCGCGCGCGGATGCGCGCGCCGTCCTTGTCCGGGTCGATTCCCAGGACGCTCAGCTCGCCCGACGTCCGTGGCGAAACGGCCCCGATCATGCGCATCGACGAGGTCTTGCCGGCGCCGTTCGGGCCGAGGAAACCGAACGACTCTCCCGGCGCGACGTCCAGATCGATGCCGTCGACGGCCGTGAACTGACCGAACTTCTTGGTCAGGCCGCGGGCACGGATCAGCGGGGAGGTCGCCTCAGCGGGGTCGGGCACCGCGGAATCCTAGCGCAGCCCCGGCTGACGGTCTTTCGATGCGGAAACACTGCCGGAGCAAACACCTACATGGACCTGCTGAATAGGGGACAATGACCTTGTGAGGGTGTCTGCCAAGGCCGATTACGCGGTTCGAGCCTCGCTGGAGCTCGCCGCGACGACCAACTCGCGGCCACTCAAGCGCGACCAGATCAGCGCCGCACAGAACATCCCGTCCAAGTTCCTCGAGACGATCATGCTCGAGCTCAAGCACGCGGGCATCGTCAAGAGCACGCGCGGTGCTGACGGCGGCTACGCGCTCGCCCGTCCGGCCGAGGACATCAGCGTCGCCGACGTCATCCGTGCCGTGGACGGGCCGCTCGCCAACGTCCGCGGCGAGCGCGTAGAGACGGTCGAGTACATCGGCGCTGCCGAGTCACTGCGCGACCTTTGGGTCGCTGTTCGGGCAAGCCTGCGCCGGGTGCTCGAGTCGACCAGCCTCCAGGATGTCGTCGAAGGCGAGCTGCCCGATCAGGTGCGCGAGCTGACCACCGACCCAGAGGCCTGGATCTCGCTCAATCGCCGCCGCCGGTCGGCCACCGCCGAGCCCGACTCCTAGCCTGCACCACCACTTCACCGGTCGTCGCGCGCGCCGAAGGCGGAGGACCCGCCTTTTTCGGACCTACTGAACAAGGCGCCCGAACCCGTTCGTTTGGAACCTGAAAGTCCGCCGGATTCGCGCGGAATTGGCGGACTTCGCCTCGAAAACGGCATCCCTCGCACCAATCTACGCTCGTCCGCCCGGGCCAGCTGCATCTGGACCCCGGCCATGGCTGATCTGTTCGGTAGGTCCGAACGCCCGGCGCCAGTTCCGGAAGGCGGGGCCAGCCCCAACCGCCTTACGGAGAGTCTTTACAACGGGCCGGTGAGTTACGCGCCGAGCGTCGGCGCCAAGTACGCCTCGGGCGCGTTCTATGCAGCCAAATCTGCCCGTTGCGCACCACCTACGCTTGCGGAGCGTGCAAGGAGCGTCGGGCGTTGCCAATCGAGACCTAGAAGGGTCCGTCGGTCATGTGGATGCCCCGGTTGGACGATTAACACGCTCCGGGAGCGTAGGCGGCAGGACCGTGTGACACGCCGAGGGCTAACACGCTGTCCACGCGTAAATGACACCAAGAGCCGGGGCGGATGGCCCCGGGCTCTCGTTGCGCCAATTTGCAGAGGTCGGTTAGACCTCCTTGAACTCGCCCTCGACCGCCTCGTCGGCCTCGTCGGCGGACTCAGCATCGGCCTCGGCCTCCGCGCCTTCCGGACCCGTTCCGTTGCCGGCCTCGGGACCGGCGCCGTCGCTGGAGCCACCCGTCGCACCGTCTGCCGCCTGGTAGGCCGCAGTGCTGACGCGCTGGAGCGCCTCGGCCAGCTCCGACGAGCGGCCGCGGATCGCTTCGAGGTCGTTGCCCTTGAGGGCCTCGCGCAGGGCCGTGACCTTGGTCTCGACGTCTGCGCGATCCTCGGCCGACACCTTGTCGCCCAGGTCGCGCAACGTGCGCTCGGCCTGGAACGCCAGGGCGTCCGACTGGTTGCGCGTTTCGACCTCTTCGCGCCGCTTGCGGTCCTCCTCGGCGTGCTCCTGGGCGTCGCGGACCATCTTGTCCACGTCGTCCTTGGAGAGCATCGATGAGGCGGTGATGCGCACCGTCTGCTCCTTGCCCGTGGCGCGGTCCTTGGCCTTGACATCGAGGATGCCGTTGGCATCGATGTCGAAGCCGACCTCGACCTGGGGCACGCCCCGCGGCGCCGGCGGGATGCCGTCGAGGATGAATCGGCCGAGGGTCTTGTTGTCCCCGGCCATCTCGCGCTCACCCTGCAGGACGTGGATCTCGACCTGCGGCTGGTTGTCCGAGGCCGTCGAGAAGACCTGCGACTTGGAGGTCGGGATCGTCGTGTTGCGCTCGATGAGCTTGGTCATGACGCCACCGAGCGTCTCGATGCCGAGCGACAGCGGCGTCACGTCGAGCAGCAGAACGTCCTTGACGTCGCCGGCCAGGACACCGGCCTGGATCGCGGCGCCAATGGCCACGACCTCGTCCGGGTTGACGCCCTTGTGCGGCTCCTTGTCGCCGAACATCTTCTTGACCGCGTCGACCACCGCCGGCATGCGCGTCTGGCCGCCGACGAGGATCACCTCGTCGATGTCGGTCGACTTCAGGCCGGCGTCCTTGAGCGCGGCCTCGACCGGCGTCCGGGTGCGATCGACCAGGTCCGCCACCAGGTCCTCCAGCTTGGCCCGTGACAGGGTCATGACCAGGTGCTTGGGGTTCTTGTCGGCGTCGACGGTGATGTAGGGCAGGTTGATCTCTGTCTGGCTGGTTGTCGACAGCTCGATCTTGGCCTTCTCGGCCGCTTCCTTGAGGCGCTGCAGCGCCTGCTGGTCCTTGGCCAGGTCGATGCCCTGGTCCTTCTTGAACTCGGTCAGCATCCAGTCGATGACGCGCTGGTCGAAGTCGTCGCCGCCAAGGTGGGTGTCGCCGTTGGTCGCCTTGACCTCGAAGACGCCGTCGCCCAGCTCGAGGATCGAGATGTCGAAGGTGCCGCCGCCAAGGTCATAGACGGCGATCTGCTCGTCCTTCTTCTTGTCGAGGCCGTAGGCCAGGGCAGACGCCGTGGGCTCGTTGATGATGCGCTTGACGTCGAGACCGGCGATGCGGCCGGCGTCCTTGGTCGCCTGGCGCTGCGTGTCGTCGAAGTAGGCCGGGACGGTGATGACCGCCTCGGTGATCTTCTCGCCGGTGTACGCCTCGGCGTCCGCCTTGAGCTTCTGCAGGATCATCGCGCTGATCTCGGGCGGCGTGTACTTCTTGCCGTCCGACAGCTCGACGATGACGCCGTCGCTCTTGGGGTCCTTCTCGAGCTTGTAGGGCACGAGGTCGCGCGTGCGCTGGACCTCCGGGTCGTCCCAGCGACGGCCCATGAAGCGCTTGATCGAATAGATCGTGTTGGCCGGGTTGGTGATCGCCTGGCGCTTGGCCACCTGGCCAACAAGGCGCTCGCCGGTCTTGGTGAAGGCCACGACCGAGGGGACGGTGCGGCCGCCCTCCGCGCTCGGGATGACGGTCGGCTCGCCGCCCTCCATCACGGCGACGACGGAGTTCGTCGTGCCCAGGTCGATGCCGATGATGCGTCCCATCTAGTTGATACCTCCGAAGTTGTTGTCGTTCGAGTCGTTCTCATTTGGTTGAGTGCCCGCCTTGGGAGCGGGGGCGTGCCCGCCTTTGGCCACGGCGACCATCGCCGGGCGAAGGACGCGGTCACGGATCCGATAGCCACGCTGCAGCTCTGCGGTGACCGTGCCCTCGGCCAGGTCAGGGCGCTCCTCCTGCACCACCGCCTCGTGCTCATGCGGGTCGAAGGGCTGGCCGACCGCTTCGATGGGCGTCAGGCCCTCCGAGTCGAGCACCAGCCGAAGTTTGCGATCGATGGCGGCGATGCCCTCCACCCAGCTGTCGGCCTGTCGCTCCGCGGGGACGGTCGCGATGGCGCGATCGAAGTCGTCGGCCACGGCCAGCATCTTGATCAGAAGCGTCTCATTGGCCAGGCCGAACATGGCGTCTCGTTCCTGCTCGGTCCGGCGCTTGTAATTGGCGAAGTCGGCCGATGCGCGTTGCCAGCCGGCCTTGTTTTCGGCCGCTTCCTGCTGCGCCGCCTCGAGCTGCTGGCGCAGCTGGTCGAGCTCGGCGCTGAGCGCCTGCGGCGAGGCGTCGAGCTCTGCAATGCGTTCCTCGGCGCGGGTCCGTGGTCGGTGATGGGTCATCTGTAGAGCTGCTCCACGAGTTCGTTCATGAGTCCGCTCACGAAGCGGACCGTGCTGATTGCCTGGGGATAGGCCATGCGGGTCGGCCCGAGCACGCCGACGACGCCCATCGCCCGTCCGGGCTGACCGTACGTCGCGAGCACGAGGGAAACGTCCTGCATGTCCGCTGCCTCGTTCTCGCGGCCGATCAGGACGTGGACGTCGTGGCTGTTGCCCACGCGCCTGACGAGCGTGCCCAGGTAGTCGCGGTTCTGGAGCGCGACGAAGACGCGGCGCAGCTTCTCGCTCTCGTTGAACTCGGGCTGGGCCATGACGTTGAGCAGGCCGTCCGAGAAGACGTCCTCGACAGCGGCCGCGTCGAACTCGCGCATGATGCGCTCGATGCGCTGACAGACGCGCAACATCAGCGGCGGCACATCCGGATTTGCCTGAAGCGTCTCGAGGCGGCGGAGCACCTGACGCGCCGACGCGCTGCCGAGCTGTGCGTTGAGCAACCGCGCGACGTCGTCGAGCTCCTCCTGGTCGTATGGCTCCGCGAGTGGAACGAGCTCCTGCTTGACCGAGCCCTCGGCCAGGACCACGATCAGGCTCGCGGTCTGGGTCGCCGTTGCGACGAGATCGATGTGGCGCAGCCGGCACGAGCGCGGCTTGGCGGGCGTGGCCAGGCCGGCCGCATGGGTCGCCGCGGCGATCGTCGCCGCGGCGAGCCGGAACCACTGCTCGCTCGCGAACTCGACCTGGCCGAACTGGTGGCGGATCATCAGCCGCTCGACCGGCGCCAGGCTCATCTGGGGAGCGATCGTCTCGACGTAGAGTCGGTATCCGGCATCAGTCGGCACTCGCCCGGCGGATGTGTGTGGGTGCATCAGGAAGCCCTGCTCCTCGAGCTCGGCCATGACGTTGCGGACCGTCGCCGAGCTGACGCCCAGGCGGAAGCGGTCGACCAGCGTCTGGCTGCCGACGGGCTCCGCGGTGGTGACATATTCCTCGATGACAGCGCGCAGGATCTGTTGAGAACGGGGATCGAGCGGGCCGAAGGGGCGGTCTTTGCGACGCGCCATACCTTGCGTTCCTCGACTTGCGGTGGTTAGCACTCTCAGTGTTGGAGTGCTAACGGTCTCGACGAATGGTACCGCGGCGACATAGGAGAGTCAACGCGATCGCGAGTGCGTTCCCGTTACATTCGCCGTCTATGAAGGCGCGCGTGTTGGTGGCATTGGCTATGGCGGCGGCGCTGTCGACCGCCGTGGGTTGTAGCGGCCAGCCGACGCCGACGGCGCCTGTCGCGAGCTTTGCGCCGACATCCGCTTCAACGCTCGTCGCCTTGCCCGGCGCCACCGCCACGCCCGCGGCTACGGCCACGCTGGCGGCCAGTCCCAGTCCCGCGCCACCCGCAACGAGCGATGGCGTGGCCGTACTCCCCGGCCCGGGCACTGAGCTCGAACCCGGCCGGTACCGCAATGAGACGTTCGAACCGGCGTTCTCGTTCGAGATTGGCGAGGGCTGGACGGCCAAGCAATCCGCGAGCGGCTTCTTCGACATCCAGGACGATCCCGGCTCGCTCGACGTCGTCGCCGTCCAGTTCGCCACGGTCGAGGGCGATTCCGCCCAAGTCGTCGTCGACTCGATACTCGAACGCGAGAACCTCGTCGTCAGTGAGCCCGTGCCGGTGGTCATCGGTGGCCGCGAGGGCATCCGAGTCGTGGTCGAGACAAGCGACCCGGCGGACACGACGCCGCCCGTGTTTCGGACCGTCATGAACCTTGAGCCTGGGCCGCTCGGTATCGCCTCGGCCCGGCGACTCGAGGCAAATCTGCTCGATGTCGATGGCACGGTGCTGGCGATCCTCGTCGGTGGGTCCATCGCCGAGTGGGACCGCGCGCAGGAGCTTGCCGCGCCGGTGCTGCAATCGGTGACGTTCGACTGATCGCGCAAGCGCCCCGCGCGGACGCGTGCACACCACCGTGAAAACGTCGCGCCAGATGGCGCATCCTGTGCGTTGCGCTTTTGCCGGTTTCGAGCGGAGGGATCCATGTCACTCGAGGGAATTTTTCTGGGGCTCGTGGCGATGGCCATCGGTCTCGCCTTTGCCTTCTACGGACTGCGGCTGTTCCTAATCCTGCTGCCCATCTGGGGATTCGTGATGGGCTTCCTGTTTGGTGCGAACCTGGTCACCGCACTGTTCGGCCAGGGCTTCCTGGCGACGACCACCAGTTGGGTGATCGGCTTCATCGTGGCGCTGCTATTCGCGGCCCTGTCGTATCTGTATTACTGGTTCGCGGTCATATTCCTGGGCGCTTCTGCGGGCTATGCCGTGGGGACGGGCCTCATGACCTTTCTCGGCGCCGGCGATGGCCTCCTGGCCTTCCTGGTCGGCTTCGTCTTCGCAGTCGGCGTGGCGCTGGCGTTCATCGTGCTGCGTCTTCCCAAGTTCCTGGTCATCGGTTTCACCGCCTTCGGTGGCGCGTTTGCGACGATCGCCGGCCTGGTGATCCTGCTCGGACGAGTCCGCTATACGGAGCTCGAAGGCAACATCATCGGCGTCTTCCGCAACGACCAGCTCTCGATCCTGTGGGTCGGGGCGGCAATCCTGCTGGGCATCGGTGGCTTCTTCTACCAGTGGATGCGCTCGGCGCTCACCGCGGAGATGGTCGACTACAACGAGTATCGGAACCCGGGCATGCCCGACAAGGCTCCGATGCGCCCGATGTAGGACTGCCCTACTCGAGGATCGCCTCCATACCGGGGTCACGGTCGCCGAAGTAGTCGGCGGAAGTCAGCGGTGTCTCGATGTCCGGCTCGACCGTGAGTCGGGGATCGTCAGGATCGCTGCGCTCAACCCAATAGCGCCCAACGCGATAGACCAGGCCCGAGTGGGTCAGGTCGGTTGCGTACGAGTCGCCGTACTGGTTCGGGCTCGTGCCTGAGTCCTCGCCGACCAGCACGGCTTCGGTCAACAGGTCGATGTCGGTCACGAAGTTGCCCGCGGCAGAGAATGTCGCTCGGCCGAAGATGACGTAGGCGCCAGCCGGCAGCGACGTCGCCGAGTCCTGGACCAGCGCCCGCAACGAATGGAAGGTGGTGTTGTTGCCGCCGGGGTTGTGCCGGGCGTCGACCACCAGCCGATCGATGTCGCCGGCGTCGATCGCCGCCTCCACCTCGTTCACGACGGCCGACACTGCCGAGCTCGTGAAGTTGTACGAGACGTAGGCCGTTCGAGACTCCTCGAGGTACTCCCACCACGCCTCGGTCGCGATGTCCTGCAGCCACAGCGCGCCATCGGCGCGCTCCGGTGGGCTGTGCGTGTGATGGCCGCCGGCCCACGCCTCGAACACGGCCAGCGGAACGGTCGCGACCTCGACCTCGATGGGGTTCGAGCCGTCGCCATCGACGAGTTCCATCGTTACCGGCGCCGTGGGGTCCGCGATGAAATCCAGGCCGTTCAGGATCTCGGCGACCACCACCAGGCGCATCGAATGACTCAGGACCTGCATGTGGTTGTCACGCGGGACGAGCGGCTCCACGGCCTCGAGGACGTCGTCGATGGGATGGCCCGCGATGCTCTCGAGTCGTTGTCCAATGAGCTCGTTATAGGGCGGCAGGGCGTCGACGACGAACACGCCATCGCTGAACCAATAGAGGCGCAGCGGATAGAGGTTCGTCCCGAAATCGCCCTCGCCCCACGGATAGATGCCGCCGTGACCGTCCCGCCCGGCCCACGTCGGCATCGCCGCCAGGCGCGTCACCTCGACCAGCAGCTCGTTGTCCGTCGCTTCCGGGACCGTGGCGATGGCAGCCTCGACGGCCGCCACGAACTCTTCTCGCGCGATGCCGTGCCACGGATCGGGGTGAACGCGCTCGCGGACGTCGATCAAGGCGCGGAGGTCTGCCTCCCAACCGGCTGTCCGCGGATCGGGCGTGGCTGGGCTCGTCGTTGGTGGCCGCGGCGTGCTGCTCGGTGACGCCGCGAGGGTCGGTGCCGGCGCAAGGGTCGCTGCCGGCGCAAGGGTCGCTGCCGGCGCAAGGGTCGCTGCCGGCGCAAGGGTCGGTGCCGGCGTATGACTGCCTGTCGGTGCGGGGCTCGGCGTCGCTCCTGGTGAACAACCCATCAAGAGCGCCGCGACCGTCGCCACGGCCATCCTCTGCATGCGCATCATCCGGCCTTTGCCGCGCTGGCGGCCGCCAGCTCGGCCATCGCCGTGTCCGCCGCGCGCGCGACCTCGTCGAGCGAACGACGCAGGAACGGCTCATCAACCTCGAGCGCCGCGCGGAAGCGCAGATTGGCCTGCTCGAACGCGCTTGCCGAAGCTCGATGCGCCGCGCGGCCACTGTCCGTGAGCGCCAGCAGGTACGACCGACCGTCGCGCGGGGAGGGCACGCGCTGTGCGTGGGCGCGCTCGACCAGTGCGCGCACGTAATGCGACATCGTGGTCGGCGGCATGCCCAGCCGCCGTGCCATCTCCGTCGGCGGCAATGGCCCGAGGCCCGCCAGGAGGCTGTAGACCGCGTACTCGTCTGGCGTCAGCGGCGCATCGTCCATCGCGACACCGAGCAGCACCTTGATGCGTTGCGAGGTCGCGAAGAAATGCCAGAGGAGCGATAGCTCGGACTCGGCCATGCCCTAGATACTACCACGTGGTAGTAGTTGCCCTTACGCGAGCAGGCGAATTGCCACCTCGTTCGCCAGCAATCGCCCGCGGCGCGTCAGGCGCAGGTATTCGGCGCCGGCCGGCTCCAGCAGCGCGTTCGCGGCTCCCCAGTCCACGACTTCAGGCTGGATCTCATCGCGAGCCACGCCGCGCGCGGTGCGCAGGCGCAGGACCTGTTCCTCTCCCCGACTGCTCGCCGGAGCAGACTCACCGGGTGGCAGCCGGCCGAGATCCAGCGCGTGCAGGTAATCGGCCATCCCTGCGGCGTTCCAGGAGCGCGCGGTGCCGTCGAAGCGATGGGCACCAGGACCGACCGCCTCCCATGTGCGGCCCATCCAGTACGCCAGATTGTGGCGACTCTCGTGCCCGGGACGTGCCCAGTTCGATATCTCGTACCAGGACAGGCCGGCGCGCGCGAGCAGGTCGTCCGCCAGCTCGTACATTTCCGCGGCACGATCCTGGTCCTGCTGCTGCCCTGCTCGCGCGCGCCACTGCGTCGCGCCCTGCCGCGGCGGCAGATGGTCGGTCGAGCCGGTCACGTCATCATCGAGCGTGAGCGCATAGGCGGATACGTGGTCCGGTTCCAGTGCGATCGCGGCCGCCAGTGATTCGCGCCACGACTCGATCGTCTGTGTGGGCACGTCGTAGAGCAGGTCGAGCGAGATCGAGTCGAACCGCGCGGCACGTGCCTCATCCACCGTCTCGACCACGTCCGTGGCTGCGTGCCGCCGCCCCAGGCTCCGCAGCTCGCTGGGAACGAAGCTCTGCGCGCCGATTGATACGCGCGTGACGCCGGCGGCGCGGAAGCCGGCCAGATCGCCCCGGTCGTCCGCGCCCGGATTCACCTCCATGGTGATCTCCGGAGCCGATTCGAGGCCAAAGAACGCCTCTGCCGCCAGCAGCACGCGCTCCACGTGCGCGGGGCTCATAAGCGACGGCGTGCCGCCGCCGAGGTAGACGCTGGCCAGGCCAGAGCCGGAGCCGGCGAGGCCCGACTCGGAACTTCCCCGAAGCGCGATCTCCGTCACCAGTGCGTCGACGAAACGCTCGACCTGCGCGTCAGGCCCGCGCACGTGCCGACCCGCATACACGACGAAATCGCAGTAGGGGCAGATCGACAGGCAGAACGGAAAGTGGACGTAGAGCCCGACCGGCTTGACCGATTGGATGCCACTAGCAGCATCACCGGACTCGATGGTCGGTGTCACGGTGGCAATTTCGATCACGCCGGACGCCTCTCGGTCTTGGGCTGAGCGTGGAGGTCAGCGGACATCAGTCCCAAAACCACCCTTTCCCCGCAAGCACGGCTGCCAGGACCACATTTTGATGCTGCCAGTGGCAAGGCGCGCGCACGGGCCGCTCGACCGCGATCCACGCATGAGGCTCCGCGCGCGCAGTCGGCTAGCTGGTGGTCGGACGGTTATCTCCGACGACCTCCCAACCCTGCGGGCCGAACCTGGAAGCCTCCTCGACGACCTGCTCGTCGAACGCGGCCGACGGCGTGACCTGCCCGGCATGTCCCGTGGCCACGAAGATGGCCAGGCGGGTGACGACGTGCGCCAGCAGGATGGCGCCGATGCCATTGGTCTCGAGGGTGACCCAGCCGCCGACGAGCCCGATGCCCAGTGCGAGGAACAGCAGCGAGCGCGGCCGCCCGGGCGAGCCGAGCCGCGTCGCCAGCGCGTACAGGACGGCCTGGAATGCAATCGCGTACTCGACCGGCCAGTTCGATATCAGGAGCAGTCCGAGGACGATGCCGCGCCAGGTCGCCTCGTCGATGAAGGCAGTGGCCAGTGAGCTGACGACACCGCGCGGATAGCGATGCGCCGGCGGTAGCGACACCTCGCCGAAGCGCCACCACGCGTAGGCCGCGGCGTAGAGCATGCCCACCAGCGCCAGCCCGACGCCGAACAGGAAGACCATCGACCGCGGCTCGCCCATCTGCAGGTGCAACTCGGTCAGTGGCGCCGGATACACGAAGTAGATGGCCGCGATGAGCAGGATGGCGAAGACGTACCAGGACGCTCGGCCGAGCCACGTCCGGACGCCGCCCGGGGACTCCTCGTCGTCGAAGTCCGCGGCGCCGAACCGGGCGGCATCGAAGCGCAGCAACACCAGGAGGCCGACCATGGCCAGGATCATCAGCGTCTCGAGCGCCCCTCCCGCGGCCACGGTCTACGACCCCGATTCGCCAGAGCGAAGTACCGCCAGGAACGCCTCCTGCGGAATCTCGACGGCTCCGACGCGCTTCATGCGTGCCTTGCCGGCTTTCTGCTTCTCGAGCAGCTTGCGCTTGCGCGTGATGTCGCCGCCATAGCACTTGGCGAGCACGTTCTTGCGCATGGCGCGGATCGTCTCGCGAGCGATGACGTTTGACCCGATCGCTGCCTGCACCGGCACCTCGAACATCTGGCGCGGAATGAGCTCCTTGAGCCGCTCGACCAGGTTGCGGCCCTCGGTGTGTGCTCGCGAACGGTGCGCTATCAGCGACAGCGCGTCAACGGGCTCTCCGCCGACGAGCACATCCAGACGTACCAGGTCGCCCTCGCGATAGCCGATCTCCTCGTAATCCATCGACGCGTAGCCCTGCGAACGGCTCTTGAGCTGGTCGTACAGGTCGACAATCACCTCGGCCAGCGGTAGCTCGAACGACAGGAGCACGCGGTCGGCGTCGAGGTACTCCATCGTCTGGAATGTCCCGCGGCGGTTGGTCGCGAGCTCGATCAGGGTGCCGATGTACGCGCTCGGCGTGACCATGCTGACCTTGACCCACGGCTCGGAGATGGCATCGATGTCGACGACTGCAGGCAGGTGCGCCGGGTTGTCGACCTCGAGCTCGCCGCGGTCGTTGGTGAGGCGCACGAGGTACTCGACTGACGGCGCCGACGCGATCAGGTCGAGGTCGAACTCGCGCTCGAGCCGTTCCTGCACGATCTCCATGTGCAGCAGGCCCAGGAAGCCGACTCGAAAGCCGGTGCCGAGCGCGATCGACGTCTCCGGCTCGAACGAGATCGAAGCGTCGTTCAGGTGGAGCTTGTCGAGCGCATCGCGCAGGTCGGGCAGGTCTTCGCCGCGGACGGGATAGAGGCCCGCGAAAACGAGCGGCTTCGCCGGCTTGTAGCCGGGCAGTGGCTGTGGAGCCGGCCGCGTGGCTGACGTCATCGTGTCGCCCACTTGCGCGTCACGAACGCTCTTGAGACCTGTGGCCACGTAGCCGACCTCGCCCGGGCCGAGCTCCTTGACGGGCACGAGCTGCGGTCGAAAGACACCGAGCTCGAGGATCTCCAATTCGGCGCCGGAGGCCATCTGGCGAACCGTCTCGTGCTGGCGCAGGCGACCCGCGAAGAGTCGGACGTAGGCGACGACACCCTTGTAGGCGTCGTAGTGCGAGTCGAAGATCAGCCCCTGGAGCGGTGCATCGCTGTCGCCCGTCGGTGGTGGGACGCGCGCGACGATGGCTTCGAGGACCTCCGATATGCCGGTGCCCTCCTTGGCGGACACGAGCAGGACCTCCTCGCGCGGGATGGCCAGGACCGACTCCATCTCCTCGATGACCACGTCGGGCTGAGCCGACGGCAGGTCGATCTTGTTGAGCACCGGAATGATCACCAAGCCCTGGGAAAGCGCGAGGTGCACGTTGGCCAGCGTCTGCGCCTCGATGCCCTGGGCGGCATCGACGACGAGGATAGCGCCCTCACATGCCTGGAGGCTGCGGCTGACCTCGTAGCTGAAGTCGACGTGGCCGGGCGTGTCGATCAGGTTCAGCCCGTAGCGCAGACCATCGGCGGCGTCGTACTCGAGCCGTACCGCGCGTGCCTTGATGGTGATGCCCTTCTCGCGCTCGAGGTCCATCGAGTCGAGGACCTGGCTCTGCATCTGGCGCGCTTCGATGGTGTGCGTGGCCTCGAGCAGGCGGTCGGCGAGCGTGGACTTGCCGTGATCGACATGAGCAATGATGGAAAAGTTGCGCAGCCGCGCCTGGGGAATTGATCGAGCCTCGGACATTCGTTCCGAGCATAGGGCGTGGCTCAGTTGACGTGCGGATCGGATCGGCGGCCATCTGCGGGCTCAAACTTGCACGATGAGCCTTCTCCTCCGCGCACTGAACAGGTTTGTGAGCAATCCCTCCTCGAGCCGCAACGCGATCCTGTTGATCGTGATGGCCCAGCTGACCGCAGTCGTCGTCGGCGGCTTGGTCGTCTGGCTGCTCGACCGGGCCGAGTTCGAGAACCTGACCGAGGCCTTCTGGTACATCCTCCAGACCGTTACCACGGTGGGCTACGGCGACGTCACGCCCGTCGAGCCGATCGGCCGGCTGGTCGGAGCCCTGGTCATGCTGTTGGGCATCGCCTCGCTCAGCATCCTGACCGCGTCGATCACATCGTCGTTCATAGAGGCCCGGCAGAAGGCGCGTCGGCTCGAGGTTGATGCCGCAGAGAACGCGCGCTGGGCTCGCCTCGACGAGCGGCTCGACGAGCTGATGGCCAGGCTCGACGCACTGGAACGACCCACGGCCTGAGCTCGCAGTTTTAGTTCGTGGTCAGCGCCTCGAGGACCGGGTCGCGGTCGCTGAAGTAGTCCGCGGCGAGCGAGTCAAAGGGCAGGTCGGGCTCGATCGTCAGGCGCGGGTCAGTGGGCGTCGACATCTCCCAGTAGCGCGTGCTGACGCCGACCCGCGCCGGTATCGGCCAGTTGTTCAGGTTGACCCACGTGACGTCGTTCCAGAAGTTCAGGCCACCGGCCATCGCTTCACCAGCGAACGTGGCGGACGTGGTCTGCTCAAGTCGGGTCGAAAGGTTCGCCGCGGCAGAGAACGTCGAATGGTCCGTCAGCACGTAGAGGCGGTCGGGCTGATTGATCGCGGGGTCTTGTAGAGCGCTTAGCAGGATCGGATAGCTGGTGTTGTCGCCGCCCGGGTTCTGGCGCAGATCGAACAGGACGCGCTCGACGCCCGCAGCCGCTGCCTGTGCCGTGATCTCGTCGACTTCCTCGGAGCTCACTCCCTGCACCTGCTCGTAGCGGATGTACACGACCGATCCGCCGGCCAATTCCTGCCACCACAGGTTCGGGCCCGGCGCGGACAGGTAGAGCGTGTCCCGCCTGGCTGGCAGGAGGATGTCTATCTGCCCGGCCCAGTCGAGGTAGTCGCCAAACGGCACGGGCGTGACCGAAGCGGTGCTCGCCGGTTGGCCATCCTCTCCAAGCGCCAGCTCGACGGGACCGTCCTCGATCAAGCCCAGCCCTTTGAGAATCGATGTCCGCTTGAGGTACACGGTCCTGAAGAAGGGCACTGTCGCAGGCCCGTCGCGTGCCACCAATGGCTCGAGTGCATCGAGCACGTCGTCGATCGGGTGACCGCCGAGTCCGACGATCCGCCGACCCACCAGGGCCTCATAGCCCTCCATAGCTGCGGTGACGTACACGCCGTCGTCGAACTCGTAGGTCTTGATCGGGAGCACGTCCCTCTCCGAGTCGGTCTGTGCCAGGGTCAGCTGATGGCCGTCGCGGCCTTCGCGACTGAGCAGTGCAACCAACAGAGTCAACTCGACCAACGCCTGTTCAGGCGTCAGCGTCTCGAGGTCGGTCCGCAGCTGTTCCAGTTGCGCCACCCAGTCAGCGCGCGCAATCCCGTGGAACGGCTCGGGATGGATCCGCTCGAGCTGCTCGAGCAGGACGTCGAGATCCGCTCGGGCGAGCTCCACCGCCGACGGCGTGCCCGGGGGCGCATCTGTCGGTGCGGCGGTTGGGGCGGCGGTGAGAACGGATGTCGGCGTGGGACCGTCAGTCGGTGTCGGGCTGTTCGCTGGTGTCGCTGGGATGGCAGTCGCGTGGCTCGTGGGAGCGGCCGTTCGCGAGGTGGCGACCGGCGTGACCGTCGAAGAGGGAACCGCCGATGAGCACGCGGAGACCAACGCCACCGTGAGCAGGACTGCCGCGAACATTCGCATCAGGAGAGATACTACCAACTTGAAGTAGTTGTGCATCCGCACAGGTCGGCGCCTACCATCGAGTCGATGTCGCGCAACGCAACCAGGTCGTCGCTTCTCTTCGATCTCTTCGCGGCCAGCCAGCAGGTCCGATCGCTACTCGCGGAGGCGATGGCCGGCTGCGGCCTCAGGCCCGACGAGTACGGCGTGTACAGCGGCTTGTTCGAGTTCGGGCCCGTCTCACCCACGGAGCTGGCGGCCCTCGTGGGCATGGCGCCGACGACTCTCTCGAACTATCTCGGCGAGATGCGCGGACGCGGCCACATGGTGGAAACGCCGAACCCGAGCGATGGACGCTCGCGCTTGTTGAGCCTTTCAGCGGACGGCAGAGCGGCTCACAAGCGGGCCAACGCAGCGTTCGTGCGGGCCTATCTTCCGTTCGAAGAGCAGATCGCGGATCGGCCCGCAGTCAAAACTGCTCTGCTGGCGATCGAAGCGGCTGCACGCGACACGCGTTTGGCACTGGACGTCAAGCCCGCTCGCCAGCGGCGCTCGCAAACGACTGCTGGTACCATCTTCGATCGCGCCCACCCGCGCTGATCACCCTTTCGACTTATCCGAGGTTGCTCAACTTGGCTCACTCTCCGCGCGGCTGGACCGGTGCGCGCACCCCATCGGCAATCAAGCGCGTGCGCCAGGCAGAGCGTCGGCGCGCGATCAACCAGCCCCGTCGGACTGCGGCCAAGACCCTGGTCAGCAAGGCGCTCGTTTCCGCGACCGAAATGACCAACAGCGGCGGCTCGCCCGAGGAAGTCCAGGCGGCGGTGCAGCGTGCCGTTTCCGCGCTCGATCGAGCAGCGAAGATCGGCGTCATTCATAAGAACGCTGCTGATCGGCGCAAGAGCCGGCTGATGCTCAAGGTCAATGCCGCGCTCGGTGGCGAGGGCGTTGCGGCCCCGGCCAAGAGCGCGCGCCAGGTTGGCAAGGTCCAGGCCGCCAAGGAGGCCAAGGCACGCATCGCAGCGGGCCGCGCGACCAAGGCCAAGGGCGCCCAGACGGCCGCCGGCAAGGCCCGCGCCGCGCTGGCCAAGACCTCACGCACAGAGGGCGCGGACACCGCTCAGGCGACGGCCGCTACGGAGGCCGCACCGGCCAAGACGTCGACTCGCACGTCGAGCACCAAGGCCACGACGGCCAAGGCCACCAGCACCAAGGCCAGCACCGCCAAGGCGTCAGGCTCGAAGTCGACCACGACCAAGGCAAAGGCCTCCGACTCGAAGGCCAGCGCCTCCAAGAGCACCGCCAAGAAGAGTTGACGCTCAACACCTAGAACGATCAAGCCGCCGGGCGAACACCCGGCGGCTTTTTCATGCGCGTGATCTCAGACTCCGGAGGTCGACCGAACGTATGCTCCGTCCGTGGCTTTCCAGACAATGCCGCGCCGCCAGCGCGCGGACTACATAGACCCGCCCGCTGAGATCGCTGATCCCACGCCTGCCGCCGCCCGCGGCTGGCATGCCGGCTGGCCACAGAACTGCCCGCCGTTCGCGTCGCGCGCCCGCATCCAGATCGCGCGCCCCGCGGACGGGCGCCTGTTTAGCATGTCCGTCGACTCGCGCCTTGCCGCGCTGTTCGGTGATTTCCTTGACCTGGCCCAGGCTGACGGCCGCTACGAGCTGCGCACAGCCCGGGAGCTGAGCGACAGCGGCCGTGCCCAGGGCGGCAACGGTTCGTTCATGTGCCGTGCCATCAAGGGCAGCGTTCCGCCTGCGCCGTCGAACCACTCAACGGCAACGGCCGTTGACGTCTGGACCCGTTCCAACCCACAGATCCGTGGGGGCAACTTCGTTTCCACGATCCATCCGGAAGTTGTCGAGCTGGCGGGCGCGGCCCTCATCTACTGGGGCGGCTGGTACTACGACCTCGACGGCAACTACGTGGACGCGATGCACTTCGAGTTCATGGCGACGCCCGACGACGTGTCCCGCGCTCGCGATGCCCTGGCGGAAAAGGCCGAAGAGATCCGCCGCCGCAAGGATCCGCGCCAGGGTTGAGCCGGAAACCGGCGGTCAGGCCGCCGGGCGGGACGCGGGCTTTGGTAGCGGCACGGAGCCGCGCGGCGGAGAGGCGAAGGAGCGACCGAGTCCGCCGACGAGCGCGCCGCCCAGCGTCAAGACCACGAGTCCAGTGCCTGTGACCATCAGTTCGCGCCACGCAGCGGATTCGAGGGTGGCGCCATCGGTAATGCCAATCTCGGCCAAGTCATCGGCCGCGCCCGCCGCGACGTAGCGCGCGTAGATGCAGTCGGGACCGGAGGCGCATTCAAGCCGCGTGCCATCGGGCATCGCGCCGGTGTCGCCGTAGATGAATACCAAGCGGATGACCACATACAGCACGGCCAGGCCGACGCCGGTGACCAACCCGGCGTAAGCCGAATTTGCCAGCACGCGCCCCCGCGGCCGCCAGCGCTCGGCGCGAACGTTGGCGTAGACGCCGATGAGCACGCCCATCAGCGGCGCGAACAGGAAGACGATCGTCTGGATCGGGATGATCAGACCGAAGCAGATGACGACGACCAGCGCCATCGCCAGCCCGACGTAGCCGGCGAACTTCGCGCCGGCGTCGAAGAAACGAGTCAACGCGACGTGGCCAGGGCGCTCGCTCCGGGGAACCGCGCGGCCAGGCCCAACTCGGACTCGATGCGCAGCAGCCGGTTGTACTTGGCCACCCGTTCGGAGCGCGAGGGCGCGCCGCACTTGAGCTGGCCGGCGCCGGTGGCGACGGCCAGGTCGGCGATCGTCGTGTCCTCCGTCTCGCCGCTGCGGTGCGAAATGACCGCGCCCCAGCCGTTCGACATCGCCAGATCGATCGTTTCGAGCGTCTCCGTCAGCGTCCCGATCTGGTTCAGCTTCACCAGGACAGCGTTGGCCGCACCCTCGTCGATGCCGCGCCGGACGCGCTCCGGATTGGTTACGAAGAGGTCGTCGCCCACCAGCTGGACGCGCGAGCCGAGGCGACGGTTGAGCTCGGCCCAGCCCGCCCAGTCGTCCTCCGCCAGCCCATCCTCGAGCGACACGACCGGATACCGATCCGTCCAGTCCTCCCAGAACGCGATCAGCTCCCCGGTCTTGAGCGTTCGCCCTTCCTTGGCCAGCCGATACGTCAGCTCGCCGTTCGAGTCGGCGGGTGTATCCAGATCGACCAGCTCTGTGATCGCCGGGTCCAACGCGATTGCCACCTGCTCGCCGGGCGTATAGCCGGCGGCCTCGATGGCGCGCAGGATCTGCTCGATGGCCTCCTGGTTCGACTTCAGTGACGGTGCGAAGCCGCCCTCGTCGCCCTGGCCCGTGGCAAAGCCGCCGTCGTGGAGCTGCTTCTTGAGCGCGTGGAAGATCTCCGAGCCGGCGCGCAGGGCCTCGCTGTAGGTCGGTGCCCCGATGGGCATGACCATGAACTCCTGGAAGTCGGTGGAATCCTCCGCGTGCTTGCCGCCATTGAGGATGTTGAACATGGGCACGGGCAGCGTGTTCGAGCGGACCCCGCCGAGATACCGATAGAGCGGCATGCCATAGCTCGCCGCGACGGCGTGCGCACACGCGAGCGAAACGCCGAGAATCGCGTTGGCACCCAGGTTTGCCTTGTTGGGCGTGCCGTCAAGATCGATCAGCAGCTGGTCGATGGCCTGCTGCTCGGACGCGTCCTGGTCGAGCAGCGCGGGACCGATCGTCTCAAGCACGTTGACCACGGCCTTGAGCACGCCCTTGCCGCCGTAGCGCTCCTTCTCGCCGTCGCGCAGCTCGACTGCTTCGTGCGCCCCAGTGGAAGCGCCCGATGGAACAGCCGCCCGACCAACCGCACCCGAGTCGAGCACGACCACCGCCTCGAGCGTCGGGTTGCCACGCGAGTCGAGGATCTCGTGCGCGTCAACGAGCTCGATCGTCGTCATCGCTTGGAGCTCGCGGCGCCTGCCGGGACCTGCTCGCGGTCCTGGAGGACGGAGATACCCGGCAGCTCGCGACCCTCCATGAACTCGAGCGAGGCGCCGCCGCCGGTCGAGATGTGGGTCATCTTCGAGGTCAGGCCCAGCTCCTCGACTGCCGCCACGGAGTCACCGCCGCCAACGACGACTGTCACCCCGGAATCGGCCAGCGCAGCGATCTCGCGCGCGATGGCGCGCGTGCCGTCGCCAAAGGTCGGCACCTCGAACACGCCCAGCGGCCCGTTCCAGAAGATCGTGCGCGCGTCCTGGAGCGCCTCCTTGAACGCCTCGGTCGACTGTGGGCCGATGTCCACTGCGGACCACGAGTTGGGGATCTTGTTGACGGGCACGATCTTGTGCTCGGCACCGCGCGTGACCTCCTTGGCCACGACGACGTCGGTCGGCAGCAGGAAGTCGGCGCCCTTCTTGTCGGCCTTTTCGAGGATCTTCTGGGCGTCCTCCACGAGATCGCGCTCGAGCAGGCTCTTGCCGACTGTGTGGCCCTGCGCAACCAGGAAGGTGTTGGCCATCCCGCCACCGATGAGGAACCGGTCGCACAGCTCCATGAGGTGGTTTAGCACGCCCAGCTTGCCCGACACCTTGGCGCCACCGATGATCGCCGCGAACGGGTGCTCGACATTCTCGAGCAGCGAGGAGAGCGCCTCGATCTCGCGTTCCATGAGCAGGCCGGCGTACGCGGGCAGGTACTTGGTCACGCCCACTGTGGAGGCGTGTGCACGGTGTGCAGTGCCGAACGCGTCGTTGACGTAGATGTCGCCGTAGCTGGCCAGCGTCTTGGCGTACTCGTCGTCGTTCGATTCTTCCTGCGCATGGAAGCGCAGGTTCTCGAGCATCAGCACCTGGCCCGGCTTGAGGCGAGCGACGGCATCGCGCGTGCCGATCCCCAGCGGATCGCCGGTGATGGGCACGGGCATCTTGAGCAGCCCGCTGAGCCACTGCGCCACGGGCCGCAGACGGGCCGACTCGACGACCTTGCCCTTGGGCCGGCCGAGATGGCTCATGACGACTATCGATGCGCCGTGCTCGAGCAGGTAGCGGATGGTGGGCAGCGCTGCGCGGATGCGCGAATCGTCCTTGACCCGGCCGTCCTCGATGGGGACGTTGAAGTCGACGCGGACGAGGATGCGCTTGCCCTGGGGATCGAAGTCCCGGACGGTCAGCTTTTCCATCAGGCGGCGGCCGATGCCTCGACCTTGCCCGCGGCACCCATCCGCTCACCGATGAACGCCACGAGATCCGCCACGCGGCAGCTGTAGCCCCACTCGTTGTCGTACCAGGCGATGACCTTGACCATGTTGCCGATGACCATGGTCGACTGCGCGTCGACGATCGACGAGCGACTGTCGGCCTTGAAGTCCATCGACACGAGCGGCTCGTCGGTCACGCCCAGGATGCCCTTCATGCGGCCGCCCTCGGCGGCACGGAAGGCGTCGTTGAGCTGTTCGGCCGTGGCTTCCTTCTCGAGCTGCGCGGTGAAGTCGACGACGCTCACGGTGGGCGTGGGCACGCGCAGGCTGAAGCCGTCGAACTTGCCCTTCAGCTCCGGGATCACGAGGGCGAGGGCGCGCGCGGCACCGGTCGTGGTCGGGATGATGTTCTGGCCCGCCGCGCGCGCGCGCCGCGGATCCTTGTGGGCAACGTCGAGGATGCGCTGGTCGTTGGTGTACGAGTGGATCGTGTTCATCAGGCCGCGGACGATGCCGAACTCGTCCTGGACGACCTTGGCCACGGGCGCGAGGCAGTTAGTCGTGCAGCTGGCGTTGCTGATGATCTTGTGCGCCTCGGCGTCGAACATGTCGTCGTTCACCCCGAGCACGATCGTCACGTCCTCGTTCTTGGCCGGGGCACTGATGATGACCTTCTTGGCGCCACCGGTGAGGTGCGCGGCCGCCTTCTCAGCGTCGGTGAAAATGCCCGTCGACTCGACCACGATGTCGACCCCCAGGTCACCCCACGGCAGGGCCGCGGGATCCTTCTCCTTGAGCACCTTGATCTCGCGGCCGTCGATGATCAGCGCGTCGTCGGTGTGGTCGACCGTCCCCGGGTAGCGGCCGTAGGTTGAGTCGTACTTGAACAGGAGGGCGTTCATCTCGGTCTCGACGAGGTCGTTGATGGCCACGACCTCGACGCTCGGGGTGCGCTCGATCATCGCCTTGAGCGACTGGCGGCCGATGCGCCCGAAGCCGTTGATGCCGACACGGACTGCCATTGGGAGTTCCTCCGATTCTGCCCGCGCGAGCCGCGGGCGCCTAGCGCGACGCGCCTCGAGTCAGAGGCGCCATCGGTTTGTCGATTGTTGCGATCTCATGGTGCGAGCCGAGCGGCGGCAATGGAAGTGCCACCTGGCCCGCGGCCGTTGCGTCCTAGTTGAGGTCCCTATCTTCGCCCACGCGGGCAAGTCCGACCAGCGACACGGCGCCGACCAGGCCCACGTCGTCCCCGAGCTGTGCCGGAACGATCTCAACGCGCGCGGCCTGGCGGCGGAATGACAGCCGCTCCACCGCGTCGCGCGCGGGTTGCAACAGCCGATCACCCTGGCCCATGGCAATCCCGCCACCGACGATCACGCGCTGCGGGTTGAAGACGTTAACGATGCTGACCATGGCGGCGGCGAAGGCCTGGCGCGCTCCTTCCATGAGCTGGCTGGCGGTGGCGTCGCCGGCGTCCTCGAGCGCCGCGACGTGCGCGGCCGACACCTCGCCCAGCCCTGCATTGCGTGCCTGGTTGGCGATACCCGTTCCCGAGGCGATGGCCTCGAGGTGCCCACGTGCGCCACAGCCGCACAACGGCCCATCGATGTCGATCGGCAGGTGGCCCAGCTCACCGGCATTGCCGTCGGGTCCGCGCAGCAAGCGGCCGTTGGTCACGACGGCTCCACCAACACCGGTTGATACGGTCAGGTAGACGTAGTCGGTCAATCCGCGCGCGGCACCGAAGTCGCCCTCGGCCAGCGCCGCCACCTGGGTGTCGCGCTCCAGGTAGGCCGGCACCTTGAGCGTCTCTGACAGCACCGGCCCCAGCGCAAAGCCATGCAGCGACCGATCAAGGTTGGGCGGGTCGACCATCACGCCCGCCCACGGATCGAGCGGACCCGGCGCCGAGATGCCCAGGGCGACCGGGGCGGGCAATCCCATCGGGGAGACGTCGCGCACAGTTCGCTGCATCGCATGCTCGACCGCGGCGACCACGTCGTCAGCTGTACGTGGGGTATCGATCATGTATCGGCCCAACACCTGGCCGTCCGCAGTGACGTAGGCGGTGCGCAGGTTCGTGCCGCCGAGGTCGAGCGCCAGGACGGGCTGAGCGTGGGCCATGAATCAAAATGGGGTCCCGGCGAACCGGGACCCCAGCCTCCCTCTCAGGATCTGGTGTTCAGCCGCCGATGCGGAAGACGCTGTTGCCGCATTTGGGACAGGTGCCCTTCGTCGCCGGCTTGCCGTTCTTCATCGTGATCTTCTCGGGGTTCTGGATCTCGACCTTCATCTTGTCTCGGACGCAGTAGGCCTCTGCCACTTCTCTCTCCTTCTAGTTCCTTACCAAGATCAACATGCGGGCCGAGGTCGTTCGCCACGGCTCCAAGCGTGCCCCTCCCCTCAGGATGCCACGATTGGACTCCACAGGGAGGGCCGCCAGTGCAACGCCCCTTCAGCGTGCACGGCTTCATCCATCTCGGCCAGCAGGCTCAATGCCTCCAGCCCCGTGTCGATGCACGCCGCTTCGGCGCGCTCCTTCTGCTCGCCCTGCACGAAAAGGCCGCTCACACGCTGAGCGTACGCCGTGCAGACGACGCCTGCGCGGCATCCTGCCAACCCTGCGAGCACCAGTAGGGCCGACGCCTCCATCTCGAAGTTGGCCACACCCTGGCGCGTCATCTCGTCGGCTAGACCCGGAAAGCGGATCGGAAGCTGTGGAATCGGCCTGCCCTGCGCTCCGTAGAAGCCCGGCGCAGTCGCCGTGATGCCCAGGTGCGCCTTAATGCCCAGCCGATGAGCGGCCTCCACCAGCGCGCACACCGCCTGGTAGCTGGCCACGGCCGGGTAACCCTCGTGGACGAAGTAGTTGGTCGTTGCCTCGAGGCGCACCGCGCCGGTCGTGATCACGAGGTCGCCGAGCTCGATGTCATCGCGCAGCACGCCGCACGAGCCGATCCTGATGAAGGTCGGCTTGCTCGTTATGGCGAGTATCTCGGCGAGCACGATCTCGACGTTGTCGGTGCCGATACCGGTCGACACACAGGACACGCGCCGCCCCTTGAACATGCCCGTGGCCACAGCGAATTCGCGATGGCGCTTCTGGAATTCGACGCTTTCGAAGCGCGTTGCGACCTTGGCCGTGCGGTCCTGGTCACCCGGCAGAAGGATGTACTCGGCGAGCTCGCCCGGTGCGCAATCGATGTGGTACTGCCTATCCGTATCGGGCAGCGCCACGCGTCGGTCGGCTTCGGCCACACGTCCTCCTGTCTCGCCACGCTCGGGTGAGCGTGGCGAGACTCTAGTTTCACGCTCACGCGAGCGTCAAATCAGGCCATACGACCAACCAGGCGCTTGGCGCTCGCCAGAACCCGTTCGCGGCGGCTCGGGCCTGCCAGCGCGACCCCGGCCAGAGCGGTTGCGGCAAGCACAAGGATGACCGCGATGGCGATCGCCGGGAGACGGTTGTCAGCGACGCTGGCACTGCCGATTGGCGTCTCGCGGCTGCCGAGAACTCCCCCGTCCGTGGCGCCTGGAGTCGCATCAGGTCCGCTCGTGACGATCGCCTGGTGCATGACCGCGGCCGGATCGTCGACGACGATCTCGAGCCCGCCATCCCCTGTTCGCCCAACCGTGCCGCTGACGTTGACCAGCTCGCCGACGCTAAGGTCCCCGGCGAGCGTGACTGCCTCCCCGGTGAGACGGACATGGGCCGTCCCGCTTCCGTCGTCGATCGTCAGCGTCGAGCCGGCAGTCGCGATGACCGTGGCACCGAGCCGCACTCTGCTGCCGACGTGCTGCTCGAGCTCGTCAATTCGGACAACCGTGCCGACATCTCCAGCCGGCGTGGCAGCCGAGCCCGGCGCGGCAGCCGAGCCCGGCGCCGCGGAGGAGCCAGGAGCGGCGGTCTGCCCGGGCTGCGGCCGATCGGTCGGTCCGCTCGATGCGCGTGGCGTGGATTCGGCGCCGGGTCCGTTGCCACCATTCGGGGTTGATCCCGGTTGGGGCTCGCCGGTAGCGGCCGCCTGCCCAAGTTGGATGTCGGCGTTGGTGCGTGGCACGACCGCCAGCCGTTGATCGGAGGCCGTGGGATAGGCGCGCTTAACCACGCCGGTGATCGTCGCGCGGCGACCTTCTTCGAGCGCCGTCGACGGGATGCCGCTGCGATCGATTCCCGAGATTGGGATCGTCCCGCCGTTGACTACCAGCTCGGCGCGCCACGCATCGCCGTCGCGGTGCACCGACTCGACGACGCCACTGACCGTGACCAGGCGCCATTCGAGTCCTGGAGCGATCGGCGCCCGGTCGATGTTCGTGGTGGCCGCACTGCCCTGGCCGAGCACGGTCAGGGTTTCCGCCGTGAGCTGGGGCGCACCGTAGTAGGTGCCGATCTCGCCCGATGCGCGGACGCGCTGGCCGACCGAGACGCTGACGTTCTCAGGCAACCGGAGAAGCACCGCGCCGCCCGAATCCTGGAGCGCCACGCGCTCCTCGGCACTGTCGAGCAGGCCCGGTCGCGTCGTCACGACACCCTCGACCGTGACCGCCTGCCCCTGTCGCCGCAGGGCCTCGGCGATTCCGACTGTGGGAGCCGTGCTCGGGCGCACGGTGCTCGATGGCCTGGGCGTCGCGGTAGCACGAGGTGTGGCCGTGGCCCGAGGCGTGGCTGTCGGTCGTGGTGTGGCGGTGGGACGCGGGGTGGCCGTCGGTCTGGGCGTGGCGGTGGGCCGTGGCGTGGCGGTTGGGCGTGGCGTTGGTGTCGGCGCCGGCTGGTCAAGCACGACGTCTGCCCGGCTCCTGGGCCAGATGCGGTACAGGCCGAGTCGATCGCCGACCAACCCTGTCACGGTCAGCCGATCGCCGACGCTGTAGTCGTCACGCACCACTCCGAGTGGCGCGTGGAAGAAGACGCGGCCCTCGCCGCTGGAGTCAGTGACGGACAGCGTGACCGAGCCGGAACCGGTCGTGATGCCGGTGACCGTCACTGTGACGCGAACCAGTTCTCCTTCAGTGTCCTCGCCAACATCGGCGAGCGTGACGGCGGCCGGTATGGGTGCCAGTTGCTCGGCTCGGAACTGAAAGCCGCCGTCACTGACGCGCAGCTCGAGGTTGCCGTACGGCGCCGCGAGCACTCCGCTGACCACCACGCCGCGCCCGAGAGCGATCTGTGGCGCTCCGTCCGGCATCCGCACGAAGATGCCGGCCGTGCCGTCGGCGATGGCGATGGTCGCGCCGTCCAGGATCACGCCTGCTGAACCCGCAACGATTCCAGTGACGCGGACCGTGGCGCCGATGGCGCGGGATCGAGCCTCAGCGATGGCCATGGATGTCGGCGTGGGAGTTGGGGTCGGCGTCGGCGTTGGGGTTGGTGTCGGCGTTGGGGTTGGTGTCGGAGTTGGGGCTGGAGTCGGAGTTGGGGTTGGAGTAGGCGTGGGTGTGGGTGTCGGAGTTGGGGTTGGAGTAGGCGTCGGCGTGGGTGTTGGCGTGGGTGTTGGCGTTGCAGTTGGCGTTGCAGTTGGCGTGGGTGTTGGCGTGGGTGTTGGCGGCGTACTCGGGCTCGATCCCAGTGAAGGCCCGACGCTGGGCGTTGGCTCCTCCATCGGAGTGTCCGTGGGCGCCGGTGTCGGCTCACTGAACTCCGTCGGCGAGGGCTCGAGCGTGGGCTCTTGAGTGGGGACCGGCGACGGCAAATCCGTCGGCGTGTCCGTCGGGGCTTCAGTTGGCAGAGGCGTTGGCAGCGGCGTCTGAGTGGGGACCGGCAGCGCACCGGATGACAGTGAGTGCGCCACCGGCACGGCCTGGACGTACGCGTCCACCGAGTTGTTGTTGGTGTCCGTCGCGTTGCCGAGCGCGCCGCCCGGCAGCCGCTCGAGACTCGATCCCGCCGGCGGCGCGGCACCTGCCGTGCCCTCGACGAAGATGCTTGACGCCTCTCCCCAGCTCAGCGAGTCGATCACTGCCCCGTCGAGCGTGCGCAGTGCCACGGATCCGCCCGTGGCGGAGAAGCCACCCGAGTACAGGCCGTCTGCGAACCCAGCCCAGGCACCGGCGGAGTTCGCAATCAGCACGTGGGCATGCGACGGCACCGCGAGCGAGGTCCAGGTCTGCTTGCGCGACACGGTCGATCCGCTGGCCGTGACATAAACCAGCTCCAGGCCGGCCAGGTCGACCATCGTTGATGACGCGTTGTAGATCTCCACCAGCTCGTCCAATGCGCTCGCGCCGCCAGTCACGACTTCCGACACCAGCAAGGTCGACGAGGTTGGCCACGTGGCGGCCGCAGCGGCGAGATCGAGGAAACCCGGTTGGTCGGTGTGGCCGACCAGCGCCGACGGCCGGGCCGCGGCCAAGAGAGCAAACAACGTGAGTACCAGGCCGAATCGAATAGATCGTCGTCGGCGCGCCGCGGATGCCATAGCCACCGCCTCATTGCGCGGCGGGATCGGGTCAACTTTGGCGAGGCTGTGAAGTTTGCCGGCAGGTTCTTATCTGTCGCTTATTCGGCGCTCATCGGACCATGCGCTACGCTAGCCCGAGCCCCTTCATCCCTGCACAGGAGTCGGCATTGGCACGCGCCAAGAACACGTCCCGCGCCGAGGCTCGGCGCCGCACGCGCGACATCGAGCGCGCCGAGCTTGCCGGAGACGAGCTCTCCGAGGAATCGACAGACGCCCTCGAGGCGACACCAGCGGCACAGCCGCGCCGGCCGATGTTCCGCATGCCCGACATCCGTTCCGACCTGAAGGCGCTGCCCCAGACATTCATGTCGCGACGGCTGATGTGGCTGCCCCTGCTGCTCCTGCTTGTCGGCTTTGGGCTGACCCTCATCGCGCCCGGGATGGACGTCCAGGTCCAGGGCCTGATGCTGCTCTTCGTCCAGTTCTTCTTCGTACCACCGGCGCTGTTCACGTTCTTCATTGCCGGCTTCGTGTCGCCACGCTCGTCCTATCTCGTCGGGTTGCTCTACGGCCTCCTTGCGGGCGTGCTGTGGGCAACTGCCTTCCTGTACATGGGCACGGACGTGACCGGTGGGACGGGCGCGCCAGGGCTCAATGCCAGCGAGCCGCTTGCCGTCTTCTCGCAGATGCTCGTCATCGGCGCCCTCTACGGCACCCTCGCGGCGGCGTTCGCGGCGTGGTACCGCGACTTCCTGCGCCAGATGCAGCAGCGCGGCCAGCAACGCCGTGCCGATCAGGAGACGCGCCAGCGCGACCAGCGCCGCACCGAGCGCCAGGAGGCGCGCAAACAGGCCAAGCAGCGGCCGACCTAGCCTCCCTACCCCGCCCCGCCAGGGTTACCCGCTGAGCGGGTGATTCGTCCGCCCGCTTCCCGCTGAGTGGGTGATTTATCCGCCCGCTTGCCGCTGAGCGGGTGAAATGTCCGCCGAACTCCCTCGACCTGTCTCGAGCTAGCCCAACCCGAGCGATTTCATGCACGCGGGTGCATGGATTGGCTCACCAATTCGCGTCGTGCGAGCACCACAGCCTTGAATCCTTCATCCGGCGGGCGGATCGGAGTGTCCACCGGACGAATGAACCGCTGAGTGGGAAGCGGGCGGCACGCTGAGTGGAAAGCAGCCGAACCGCTGAGCATCAAGTGCCCGGATTCGGCGGTCCGCCGGACGAATGACCCGCTGAGCGGATAGGTTCGGCAGGCAGAGCGGTGGAGGCGGCCGGCAGAGCGGGTAGGAGCCCGGCAGGCGTCAGCCGACGCGGCGCATTCCGGCGTGGCCCATGTGGCGGACGCCCTGCGGTGAA
Source organism: uncultured Chloroflexia bacterium (assembly GCA_963706095.1). Taxonomy (GTDB): domain Bacteria; phylum Chloroflexota; class Limnocylindria; order Limnocylindrales; family CSP1-4; genus JALYGJ01. Next base: position 2,183,213 of record OY970149.1, on the reverse strand, counting down.
GTCGGCCCGCCGGCCGGTCGGGCGATCTCGGAAAGCGACTCAACCCTGTCCGCGATGACGTTGACCACGTCCGATTCGCGCTCGAGCGGGCCCTCGACGTAGAGCAGCGCGTGGCGCCGCACGGTTCCACGGAACCTTGCCCACGTGTCCGGCCATAGCGTGACGTTGACCATTCCGGTCTCGTCCTCGAGCGCCAGGAAGACCGTGCCCCGCGCGGTCATCGGGTGCTGACGGGTGACGACCAGGCCACCGATTCTCACCCGGCCGGGTTTCGCATCCGCCAGCGCCCCGGCGCGCAAAACACCCAGCCGATCCAGCGCAGGGCGGAAGAGCTCGATCACCTGGTGGCGGGCGTCGAGCGAGAGGATGGCGTAGGCATCGCCCACCCGCTCGAGCTCGGATGGGGGCGGAAGATCGGGTGCATCCGTCGGCGGCAGGCGGAGGTCGAGCGTCCTTGCTTTCCGCGTCGAGGGTCGGGCGCCTGTCCTGCGTGCGGCGCCGGCCACCTCGCGCAGCTGCCACAGCAGCTTGCGTCGTGGCTCGCCCAATGAATCGAGCGCGCCGGAGCGAATGAGCCGGCCGACGACCTCTTCGGACAGTTCGGTCCGCTCCACGAGATCGGCCAGCGAGCGATACGGGCCGGCGCGGCCCAGCTCCGCGTCGAGCGCGTCGCCCTCTTGCTCGCCGATGCCCTTGACCAGATGAAGTCCGAGGCGAATCCCATAGGCCTCAGCGCTGGCGGCCGCCCAGCGGTCGCGCGTGTCCTTGGATGGGATCACGCAACCGGATGACTGGACAGGTGCCGGCCGTTCGTCGATGCCGGCATCTGCGGGGAGTGGCTCATCGGGCATGCCCACCCACTCGGTCGTGGACCGGTAGCGGCTGCGGTTGACGTCGACTGGCAGGACGCACACGCCGTGGCGCTTGGCATCGTTGATGAGCACCTCGACCGGGTAGAAGCCCATCGGCTGGGCGTTGATCAGCCCGGTCACGAACTGAGCCGGGTAGAACAGCTTCAGAAAGGAGCTTTCATACGCGGTGCGCGCGAAGGCGGCCGCGTGGCTCTTGTTGAAGCCGAAGCTGGCGAAGGCCGCGACCTGGCGAAACAGCTCCTCCGCCTGCTCCACGCTCAGGCCGTTGCGCGTCTGGCAGCCATCCACGAAGCGGGCGTGGAGCTTCTCCATCTCCCTGGACGATCGCCAGGTTCCCATCGCCCGTCTGAAGCCGTCCGATTCGGCCGCGCTGAAGCCGGCGACGTCGATGGCGATCTTCATCACCTGCTCCTGGTAGAGGATCACGCCCATCGTCTCCTCGAGCGCCGGCGCGAGGCTCGGATGGAGGTATGTCACCGGCTCCTTGCCCTGCCTTCTTCTGAGGTACGGGTGAACGGCATTGCCCTGGATCGGGCCGGGCCGGATGATCGCCACCTCGACGACGAGGTCGTCGAGCGTGGTCGGCCTGCTCCGCGGCAGGGTCTGCATCTGAGCCCGACTCTCGATCTGGAAGACGCCGACGGTGTCGGCCGCCTGGATCATGCGGAAAACGTCCGGGATGTCCTCCGGCAGCCGGTCGAGGATGACGTGAGTGGCGCAATCCTGTGCAATATCTCGTAGGGCATCGTCGATTGCGCTCAACATCCTGAGGCCAAGCAGGTCCAGTTTGATGAGTTTGATCGTCTCGATGTCACGTTTGTCGTATTGAACTACGACACGATCCTTCATCGTGGCTCTCTCGAGCGGCGCGATGTCGATCAACGGCGCGGCGGTGATGAGCATTCCGCCGGTGTGGATCGACAGATGTCGCGGGAAACCGTCGATCCGCGCCGTCAGCTCCAGCCAGCGCTCCCAGGGCGACATCCCAACCGTCGAAACACGCTCCAGCTCCCCCAGCGGGTCCAGACCCCCGATTACCGCCGCATTGCCACTAGCAGCATCACTGGCGCCGCTAACCGAGCCCTGCGGGGGCGATTCGGCTTGGCTGGACGCATCCTCCCTGCCGCGCTGAGCGTGAACGCCTTCCGTAGCACCCGACTTGGCGCCGGCATCGTGGCCCGCTGACGCAGATGGGCCGCCCAAAGACGCAGGTAAGCCGTCTTTTGATGCTGCCAGTGGCGTCGCGCCATCCATACCGCCATGGATGACCGCCAGGGTGGTCACGGCACCACTCTTCAGCCCGGATGCGGGGCTCTTCAGGGCGGGTGGGCGGTAGTCGTCTGGCGCCACCCGGTCACGATCGGGATCGACGCGGCGCGGCCGGCGCACCAGCACCGGGTGGACCTCGGCCGCCTCTTCGGCTTCCTCGGCATCAGCCCGCGCCTCGCGCTCGGCACGCAGCCAGCGAATGCTGACCGGCGTGTCGCCGGGGCCACCCTCGTCGTCCGACCGACCCCGACCCCCGCCTCCCCGGCCCAAGGGCTTGACGTCCACCGGCGCCAGCTCGAGCGGCAGGCGACGCCGCGCATTGAGCTGGCCCATGCCGTCGACGAAGCCACGCTCATGAGCAAGGGCGGACGACACCACCGCCGCCACTGATCCGCCCACAGACCCACCGACGGCCGGCGAGGGAGTGAAGAACTCGGCGAAGCCGCCCTCGGCCTCCAGGTCGCGCCGGACCATGACTGAGTCGTATGTCTCGAGCGCCTTGGCCACGCGATCGACCAGCGGCCGCGGGAAGCCGAGCGCGTAGCCCACCTCGCGCACGGCCGAACGAGCCCGATACGTGACCAGGTTGCAGACCATGCCCGTGTGCTCGGGGCCGTACAGCTCGTAGCAGTACTGGATGACCTCTTCGCGCCGCGACGAGGCGAAGTCGATGTCGACGTCGGGATACGAAGTGCGGCCCTCGTTGATGAAGCGCTCGAAGAGCAGCCGATGACGGATCGGATCGACGCGCGTGATGCCCAGCACATAGGCCACGATCGAGTCGCCGGCGGAACCCCTGCCCTGCGCCGGGATGCCACGGTCGCGGCAGAAGCGCATGATGTCCCAGCAGATCAGGAAGAACTCGGCCAGGCCGGTGCGCTCGATCACCTCCAGCTCGTGGGCGAGCTGCTTGACCACCCCCGGCCGCAAGGGCACGTAGCGCGAGCGCATGCCCGAATGGCACAGCTGCTCGAGGTATGAGAACGCCGTCTCGCCGCGCGGCACCGGGAACCCGGGGAAGCGGTACTGCTCGAAGTCGAAGTCGACCGAGCAGCTGCTCGCCACCTCTACTGACGCCCGAATGCCCGCCGCCCACGCCTGCGCGACCGCGGGCCCGAGCGCGCCCGTTGCCGGCGGCAGGGCGTTCATATCGGCCGTCCCCTTGAGGTAGTACTCGCCGTTCGGCCGGCGCAAATGGGCGCTCTCCTCCAGCGGCTTGCCATGGCGGATGCACACCAGGACGTCCTGGAGCTCGCGGTCGGCCGGCAGCGCGTAGTGGGCGTCGTTCGTGACCACGACGGGCAGCCCGGTCTCCTCGGCGAGCGCAACCGTCTCGGAGACGAGCCAGTCGTCGTCGGGCAGCAGGTGATGCTGGAGCTCGAGGTAGAACGCTTCCGGATACATAGCCGCGAGTCTCCGCGCGGCGTCACGTGCCCCTTCCCGGTCGCCGGCCAGCAACCGCCGCGCGACCTCGCCGTGGCGGCAGCCGGACAGCGCGATCAGACCCTCCGTATCTCGACGCAGCAGCTCGTGAGTGAACTTTGGCGCACCCTTCGTCCCGGCCAACTGGGCGTGGCTGGCCAGCCGGCAAAGGCTGCGATAGCCGGTCATGTCGCGCGCCAGCAGGACGAGATGCGGGCCCAGCTCGCGCGCCCGGACGCCGCGCAGGTCCTCGCGCTTTGGCTCGCGATGGCCAGGCGGCCGGAGCCGTTCGACGCTGGGCTTGACCGCCCGACCATCCAGCTGCGGCTCGGCTTCCAGCTGCGACTCCGATGCGGCCGCCTGAGCCGCGTGCTCCGCCTGAGCCGCGTGACGACCCTGCGCCGTCTGCGCGCGTTTGCGTCTGCGCTGCGCAACGACGATCCCTGCCAGATCCGGCGCGATGGGATCGAGCAGCTCGATCTCCATGCCGACTATCGGGTGCAGGCCCGCCTCCTGCGCCGCGGTGGCAAAGCGGACCGCGCCGTAGAGGCCCTGGTGATCGGTCACCGCGAGGCCGGTCAGGCCAAGCTCCACGGCCCGGTCGACCAGGTCGTCGACCGTCGACGCCCCATCGAGGAACGAGAAGTTGGAGTGGCAGTGCAACTCGGCGTATGCGGTCGACACGTTGCCGGTCACGTCGTTCTCACCGGCCGATAATAGAACGTCTGTTCTAGTACACACTCGGCCAGCGCCAATGTCTGAGGCGTGATTTGATTTGCGCCGTGACCCCGGTACGTCTCGGCCTGCTTGGCCTGTCCATCCTGGCCCTGATGGGGTCGGTCTATCTCGTCTTCATCGGCGGTGTCGGCAACGAGCCCGCATCGTCGCCGGTAGCCCAGCTCCCGAGCGGCGCGCCGACCGACAATCCGCCCAGCCTCGCGCCTGGCCAGCCCACGCCATTCGCCTCAGGCCTGCCGACCTCGAGTGGTGCGCCGAACACGCCCGACCCGCTGGCCACCCCGGGCAATCCCCTGGCAAAGCAGCCACCTCCCACGAGCGTCGATCCGAGCGAGCTGACCGGCTACGTCTGGCCGGTGCGCAACGCCCGACTGACGAGTCACTTCGCGCCGCGCGAGCCCGCGTTGGGTGGCTTCGTGATCATCGACGGCCGCGCCTTTCACGACGGCACCGACCTCGCCACCAATTGCGGTGACGAGATCCGGGCTGCGCACGACGGCACGGTCCTTTACGCCGGGCGCAACTTCGATCCCTACCTGGGCTATCGGGGCGATGCCGACGCGATCTACGAGAGGCTGGAAGCCATCGGGCGGACCAACACGCAGCCTATCGTCATCGTCATCGACGACGGCAACGGCTATCGCAGCGTCTATGTCCACCTGCAGAGTGCCGATGTCGAGGCGGGCGACGTGGTCGAGGCGGACCAGGTCATCGGCCGCGAGGGCATGACCGGCTTTGCGACCGGCTGCCATCTGCACTACACGATGATCCGCATGGACGGCTCGTGGCAGCAGGTCGTGCCGCGGCTCTACCAGTTCGGCTATCCCGAGTTCGTCCGGGAGCGGGTCAACCCGGTGCAGGTCATCCCGTGGGATGACGAATACGCTCCGGATCGGCTGCGCGATCGCCCATCGCCGGCCGCCAGCACGTCGCCCGACGCCAGCGCGTTGCCGGAATAGTCGTCAGTGTCCCAAAACGAACAAGTCCGTCACAGTGGCCGCGGGATGCCCGTCCCAGTGTCAATGAATGCGGTCCGTGCAGCCTTTCCGCTGATCCGCGCGTTGGTCCTGGCGACGCTCGTGACGCTGCTGATCATGATCGGCCTGCCGACTCTCCTCGCCGCCGCGGCCGCCGCCAGCCTCTGAGCCGCGCCGCCGACCTCTGAGCCGCGCGCCAGCCTCTGACGCTGGCCCGACCACTATCCTGTCGCGGATGCGTCCGCCCACCAGACAGATCGTCGCTGCTGCGCTGCTCTTCATCGTCCTTGCCGGGATGGTCGTGGCCATAGTCGTGCTGACGATCCCCGACGGAGGCCCGCCGACTCTGCACTGAGCAACCGCGCAGTTTCGGCAGCCGGCTCTCACTCGACGCACAGGTTGGAATCAATTTCGAAGTTCGTGGCGCGCTACGTCACAGGCTGCGCGACGGGGGCGTCCCACCTGTAGACGAACGCGGTCGACATGACCCGGAACCGGCTCCTCCTCTCCCGGCCGGGAACGACCCGCTCCTCGTGCTCGGCCCCGGTCTCCCCCGGGGCCGAGCCTTTTCTTCACCGCTTTCTTTGCCGCGAGTGGAAGTCAGTCGTAGACGCGCTCGAGGTGCCAGGTGCCGTCGACGCGATCGAGGTAGACCAGCGCCAGCAGCCGCAGACCGACGAGCTTGTAGTAGTCCCGACTGACCGGCTTGCGCCACCACGCCTCCTCGACCCGCCACCGATTGCAGACCTCGACCTGCTCGCTGGTGCCCTCCCAGCGCAGGCGCGCCGGCTGGCCGAAGTCGTCGAGCTCCACGTCGATCTGCGGGTGATGACCGAGCAGCCTGGTCATCGGCCAAGGTGTGCGGTCACGGCGCGGCGAGCGGCACGCCTACCGCGTTGACGAGCTCGCTGCGCAGCTCGGGCACCGCCGCTTCCGGATCGAGCGTCCGGGCACGCAGCACGCGATCGGGACCGAAGCGCAGCGCCAGCCCGACGAGCTGCCAATCGAGGCGGCCGGCGCGCGCCAGCTGCGGCGTGAACAGCCCGAGCTGCTGACCGGCCGCCGCCTGCTCGCCGCGCAGCTCGAGACTGAGTCGTGCCACCGCGGCGCGTGGCGGCGCGCCGGCCAGGCGCGCGAAGAGGATGCGCTCGAGCAGTTCCGGCGCGGCGGCCGGCTCGGGTAGCTGCTGCTCGAGCACGAGCGCCGACGCGCCTTCCAGCTCGAGCGTCATCACTGCCCGTGTCGCGCCGGCGCCGCGCGCCGCCAGCTGCTCGCACAGCGCGCCGCACAGGTTGCGCAACAGGAAGCGCAGCGGGTCGAGCGTCTCGACCGGTGGCTCGAGCTCCGCTTCGGCACGCAGGTGCTGGACCGGCTTCCTTGGCCGCAGCGGCCGGCCGTCCATGCCCCGCGCGAGCTCGTGGAGCATCTGTCCGTGCGCGCCGAAGCGGGCCACGACCGCTGATCCGGCAAGCGCTGCGAACTCGCCGATGTGTGTCAGGCCGAAGACGCGCAGGCGCTCCTGCGTCTCATCGTCGGCGGGCAGCAGCCGGATGGACAGCGGCGCAAGATAAGCCGCCTCCACCTGCGCGTCACCGGCGGGGATCGACTCGAGCGTGCCGCGGCCAACAACCGCCGCGACCTGCGCGCCGAAGCGCGTGTTGGCGACGCCGACGCGTGGCTCGCCGGGCAACAGGCCGCGCACCACCTCGAGCACCCGGCCGACCAGTCGCGGCTCGTCGCCCCATAGCCGGTGCAGCCCCTCGATGCCGAGCAGCACCTGGCCGAAGCCGCGTGCCTCGGGCGCCACATCACCCTCGATGCCCGGCGTGAAGGTCGCCAGCGCGTCGAGCACGCGCTCCATCGCGCGCCGATAGAAATTCGGCCGTGGCGCCACGAAGTGCGCCTCCGGCGCGAGCCTATGGGCCGTGCCCAGTGGCTGGCCGCGGCGCACGCCGAGGCGCACCGCTGCCGGGCTGGCATCGAGGACGGTGCCGTGTTCCCACGGCTGGCCGCCGACGACGACCAGCTCGGGCAGCGGCGCCGAGGCGGGGGCACAGTCCGCCTCGAGCCGATGAACAAGGTGTGGCCAATCGAGGTACAGGAGTCGCATGGCGGCAAGGGCACGCTTTCCGCATTTGTGGGGAGTGGTTGTCGGGGCGTCAGGCAGTCAGTCGGTCGAAGGCAGGCCTCTCCAGTTCAGCGGCGGGAAGTGCCGGCTCATCGGCCGCACCAAAACGGTCGAGCGCGGGCATGTGCTCGCCGTCGGCCAGATAGCGGATCTCGATCTCCGTCTGGCGGCCGGGCGGGCCGAAGCGGTTCTTGGCAACGTTGACAGTCACCTGGCGGCCGACGACGTCGCGCCCGGCGCGCAGCCAGGCGCGCTGCTCGAGCTCCAGGCGCAGGCCGACTGACTCTGCCAGCGCGCCGTGGACCGAAGGAGCGATGCGTGCCGGCTCGAGCACGATCAGGCGCACGGCAGCGCGCCGCGCGTGAGCCGCCAGGCGGCGCAGCGGCGCGTCGTGGCCGGCACGGATGCTCTCGGGCAGGTCGATGACCAGCAGGTCGACCTGGCGGCCGGTGACCAGTGCCGCGGCGAGGGACCAGCCCTCGTCGACGTCCTGGGGCCGACAGATCAGCAGCCAGCGCAGATCGACGCCGCGAGCACGTGCCTCGAGCGGGTCGAAGATGCGGCACAGGTCGAGGAAGGCCACGATCGCGCCACGCGCCTGGGCCTGGGCAAGGCAGTGCAGCGCGAGCGCGGTCTTGCCGCTTGATCGGCCGCCGCGGAATGATGCGCTCGCGCCACGCGGCAACCCACCGGGCCCGAGCAACGCATCGAGCCGCGCGAAGCCGGTGGGCACGATCTCGTCGCCGAACGCCGGGGCCGGCGCGATGTCTTCCTCATCCACCGACCCGACGCCGACACGCACCGCCGCGCTGCCCCAGCGCGATTCGAGCCGGGCGAGTGCCGAGCCGAGCGCTGGTTCTACGGACATTCGACGATCATAGAACAGATGTTCTAATCGTCAAGCACCCTCAGCGCCCCGTTGACGCCACAACTCGGTGAGTTTGCAGATCTAGTGACACGTCCGGGCTCTTACGCGGACTTGCCACCGCTTCCGGCCCGCCAGGAGAGGCGGGTTCGCTACTAGACCTGTAAAGCTGCGCGTCCAAGCGACACAAGAGCCGCGAAAAGTGCCAAAAAGCGGTCGCGTGATCACTAGATCTGCAATGCGCCCAAGAAGCCCAACGGATCTCGTTGCTCGCCGAAGCGATCGCCGCGATTGGCAACCGACACGGATAGCGTGTGATCCGACCGGTGATCACCACACGGACGCCCAAGCAGCCGCACCTTGGAAGGGGCTCGTGGGCGCTGGTCGCTGTCAGGGAGCGTGGACAGGTCGGCTGTTCGGTCGCAAAGCTCGTGCCGATCGGTCGCCAGCGGTCCGTTCACACGATATCCGTGTCGTCGGGCGTCGCGAAGCGTGTCAGCGGAGGGCGATGCGTGTCAATGGTCGTAGCGCCGCCCTGATCGAGTCGCCCGCGTATCGCTACGATGCGCGCCGTGACGAACTGGCGCCGCCCGAGCGCGCTTCCCCCGGCGCTGCTCGCGATCATCGCCGTCGTCGGCGTCGGAATCGTGACCCTGCTCCTGCTGCTGGCGCTGAACCTGTTCAACGGGCCGGGGCCCAATGCCAGCGCCAGCGCGCGACCCACTGGCGCCACGTCAACGATCTCAACCACCGCAGCGCCCGGAGCCTCGGCTACGCCACGGCCGACCGACGGTGCGCCAACCTCTACGGCGACCGACCCACCGCTAACGCCGCCGCCCACGCCCGCGGGCAGCCTGAGCCCAGAGCAGGCGCTCGTCGCGCACGTGCCCGAGCCAATCCGCGCCACGTGCGTGGTCGAGCCCGGCGGCGGTCAGGCCGAGCTCGTCGCGCGCTGCACTGCCGACGACAGTGCGCTGGCTCTCACATATCTGCAGTTCGCCACGGCCGAGGACATGGCCGCGGCCTTTGCCAACCGGCTCGAGCAATCGCAGATCGAGCCGAACACCGGTCGGTGCGAAGACCAAGAGACCTGGCCGGCCGAGAGCGAGTACGGCGTCGGCGGTCAGATCACCGGACGCCGGCTATGCACGGACGTGCCGGGCACGCCGACAATCTTCTGGACCGACGACCGGCTCAACATCATGGGCCAGGCAAGCGCGGAATCGGCGAGCTTCGAGCGCCTTCTTCAGTTCTGGACGGACGAGTCGGGGCCGATCCCCTAGACGCCGATCGGCTGCAGCTCGCTCATGTCGGGCTCTTGGACAGATGGCGCTGGCGCATCCGCATAGCGCGCGCGCTCCGCGCGCTCCTTGATACCGATCATCTGCTTGCGCGTCATTAGCACGATGCCCGTGCCCATGATCTCGCCCAGGACCGCGTGGGCCGCGGCGTTGCCCGGCGTCTTGGCACGGAAGCGCTCGATAAGGCGCGTGCCGCCGTCGGCGTTCGGCTGAAGGGAGAAGGTCCACGAGACTGCGAACTCGGGGAAGGAAGTCCGCTTCGACGGCTCGGGCAGCTTGCCTTCTGCGACCGCCTGTTCCATCAGCTCGCGGGCGAGCTGAGTGTCGAGAAAGAGCACCAGCGCCCGATCGGGCTCGACGACAGCGGCGCGGAACCCGTTGCCCGGGCCGAAGGGCAGGATGTCGCCTTCGTTGAGCGACTGGAACTCGGGCAGGATCGTCTCCGCCGGCTTGTGCTTCTGGTCGAGCGCATCGAAGCTGTACCAGCCGCCACGCTCGAAGCCCATCTGCACGAGCCACGGCCAGATCTGGGCCGGGGACGCGTCGATGTTCAGGCCGCGCGTCTCGGTCGCGCTCGGCTCAGGAACGAGCTCGTCGCCCGGCAGGGCCAGCTCGGCCTCGCCGGGGATCACGCCCCACGAACGCAGTTTGGGTCGGATGGCGACGACGTAAGTCGCGATCAGCGCGAGGATCGCGGAGACCAACGCCAAAATAATTGGACGGATTAGACGCATGTGACACCTCCTCGGCCATCCTCGCAGTCACGGCTGAGCTGCCTAGGGCCGAATGTCACCTAAGGATGGACCCTCGAGGCAAGTCGCGTGAATCCGAGGATCCAACGGGCACCGGCTCGGCGCGCGACTTCATGCCCGCGGATGCATCGCTGCCGGTCATGCGCGACGCAGTCCAGCGCTGCCAGGGCTGCGGCCTGTATGCGTACGCCACGCAGGCGGTGTTCGGCCAAGGGCCCCCAAAAGCGTCCGTGATGCTCGTGGGCGAGCAGCCCGGCGACAAGGAGGACGTCGCCGGAGCGCCATTCGTGGGCCCGGCGGGTCAGCTGCTCGATCGGGCGTTGGTGGCTGCCGGGATCGACCGCGAAACGGTCTACGTGACCAACATGGTCAAGCACTTCAAGTGGAAGCGCGCCGGATACATCACGGGCAAGAGACGTCTCCACGACAAGCCGAACGCCTACGAGGTGAGTGTCTGCCGGCCGTGGCTCGAGGCCGAGATTGGCAACGTCCGGCCGCAGATCGTGGTCTGCCTCGGCTCAACTGCTGCCCAGGGTCTACTCGGGAAGGCCTTTCGCGTCACAAAGCAGCGCGGCGAATTCTTTGCCTCCGAGCTGGCGCCGTTCGTGACCGCCACGATCCATCCCTCGGCCATCCTGCGCGCGCCGGATGAGGTTTCGCGCGAGCACGAGTTCGACGAGTTCGTGGCCGACCTTGGTCGCGTCGCCCAAAGGCTGAGCGAACTGCCGACCTGACGCACTCGGGGGTGCCGCAAGGGCCGCCGGTATACTTGGCGCTCGCGTGGGGATGTAGCTCAGCTGGGAGAGCACTGCGTTCGCATCGCAGGGGTCAGGGGTTCGAGTCCCCTCATCTCCACCAATTTTTTCGACCGGTTTGCTACCTAGTCGAGCGCGTGCCGGACGACATCCTGGTTGTCGCGCAGCCACTTCCGAGCGGCCGATACGCCGCCATGGTGCCGACTCACCAGCTCCCAGAAGCGCTTTCCGTGTCCTGCCACGCGCAGGTGGGCGAGCTCGTGCACGACCACGTAGTCGAGCACTTCCGGTGGCGCAAGGATGAGCCGCCAGCTGAAGGACAGCGTGCCCGATCGTGACGCGCTGCCCCAGCGCGTTCGCTGGTCGCGGATGGTGAGTCTCTTGTAGGCGATGCCCATCTCGGGGCTGCGCCGCGCGAGACCCTCGGTGATGGCGGCGCGCGCCGCGCGGCGTAGCCGGCGCTCGAGCGCGGCGCGCTCTGCGGCCGTGGTCGCGCGCACGATCTCCGCCTGACCGTTGATGGTCAGCACGCGGCCGTGGACGAGGGATGGCCGCAGGGCGAGGGCGCGTCGTCGGTCCGCGATGCGCGCTGCGTGACGAGCGATCCAGGCCGCATGGTGGATGACCATCTCGTCGGCGACACGCAGTGGCGCGCGCGTGGGCAGGACCACGATGAGGTCGCCTGTCGCGGTCATGGTCAGCCGCGAGCGTCGCGCGCGCGTCGACCGCCGAACCGTGAAGGGCGGGGAACTCGAAACGCGATCTGCGACCACCGCGACCGATGCTAGCGCGCTGACCACAGCCCCTGGAACGGGTGCGCGCACGCTCGACCGAGCGCGGCCCGGCCGGGAGTATGGCCAGCGAATGAGGGATCGAGGAGGGAATCGTGGCGGATAGCCCTGCCCAGGGACAAACGGGAAGCTCCAGCTCTCAGGCCCTGGCCGCGGGTGCCGGCGCCATCCTTCTGACCCTTGCCGCCGCGCAGTTCCTGATGATCCTCGACACGTCCGTCATGAACGTGTCCATCGCGACCGTCGCCGCCGACGTGGGCACGACCATCACAGGCATCCAGAGCGCCATCACGCTGTTTACGCTGACGATGGCGACGCTGATGCTGACCGGCGGCAAGATCGGCTCGATCATCGGCCGCCGCCGGGCGTTCTCGATCGGCCTCGTCATCTACGGCATCGGCTCGCTCACGACCGCACTCGCGCCCAGCCTCAACGTCCTGTACCTGGGCTGGTCGCTGCTCGAGGGCATCGGCTCGGCGCTGATCCTTCCGGCGATCGTAGCCCTGGTTGCGGGCAACGTGTCGGTCGCCGGGCGACCGAGGGCATACGGCCTCATCGCCGCCGCGGCCGCGATGGCCGTCGCCGTCGGACCGCTCATCGGCGGCTTCGCCACGACCTACTTCTCGTGGCGCTGGGTGTTCGCCGGCGAGGTCGTCGTCGCCATCGTGATCCTGGTCATGTCTCGCCGCTTCGCCGACCCACCGGTCCAATCCAAGGGCCGGCTCGACATCGTCGGCACGATCCTGACCATCATCGGCCTGGGCTCGCTGGTCTTCGGCATCCTCAAGTCGGGCGAGTGGGGCTGGGTCAGCCCGAACCCGGGCGCGCCGCAGCTTGCCGGCATCTCGATGACGACGTGGCTGCTGATCGTGGGCATCTTCGTGACCTGGGTATTCATTCGCTGGGAGGCCCGAGTTGAGCGCATGGGCGGCGACCCGCTGCTCAGGGCGGGCACATTGCGCAAGCACCCGGCGCTCCGCGGTGGCGTTTCGATGTTCTTCTTCCAGTACCTGCTCCAGGGCGGCTACTTCTTCATCGTGCCGCTCTTCCTGTCCGTGGTCCTCGGGATGAACGCTCTGGAGACAGGCGCCCGCCTCGTGCCACTGTCGATCGCGGTGATCGTGGCCGCGCTGGGCATCCCGCGCGTGCTGCCCAACATCTCGCCGCGGCTGGTGGTGCGCGTCGGCGTCCTGACCATGCTCGCTGGCCTGCTCGTCCTCCTCGCCGGCGTAGATCTCGACGCCGACGCCGCCGTCGTGGCCGTGCCCATGATCCTCGTGGGCCTCGGCATCGGCTGTCTCGCGTCGCAGCTCGGCAGCGTCACCGTCTCGTCCGTGCCTGCCGAGGAATCCGGTGAGGTCGGTGGCCTCCAGAACACCTTCAGCAACCTCGGCATCAGTGTCGGAACGGCGGTCGCCGGGTCAATCCTGATCGCAGTCCTGACCACGGCCATGGTCGAAGGGGTTGCCCAGAACCCCGACATCCCGGAACCGGTCAAGACCAACGCCACGACACAGCTCGCCGGAGGGGTGCCCTTCATCTCCGACGCCGAGCTGCAGGCCGCCCTGGCCGCGAACGACGTGGACCCGGCGCTGGCCGACGAGATCCTGGCTGAGAACCGGGAGGCGCGCATCGCAGGTCTTGACGCGGCGATCACCGTGCTGATTCTCGGTGCCCTCATCTCGCTCTTCTTCACCGGCAGCATTCCGAGCAAGCAGGCCGGATCGCCCGAGGAGGAAGGCCAGGAGGAAGGCGAGCCAGGCTCCCAATCGGAAAGCTCCCAACCGGGCTGAGGGGCCACGTCGGGCGCCCTGCTAAAATCGGCGCTCGCTTGGGGCGATAGCTCAGCTGGGAGAGCATCTGCATGGCATGCAGAAGGTCCGGGGTTCGAGCCCCCGTCGCTCCACCACTTCTCACGGGGTACCATCCGCTGACATGGCACGCCTGACGGATCAGATAGGCCGCTCGAGCGCCGACCTCGCGCTTAGCTGGGTCGCCGGCGCCTGACGCCCGCGCGACCCAAAACTGATCCGTTTTCCGTCGACCCTGACCACCTGAGCGAGGTCTTGCCATGACCACCACCCCGACCGACGCGCCTGAGGCACGTCCCAGGACGCATCCGTACAACCCGACCGAGATCGAGCCGCGCTGGCAGGCGCGCTGGGAAGAGCTCGGGCTGCACGCGACGAACCTGGACGACGACCCGCGCGAGCCCTACTACCTGCTGACGATGTACCCGTACCCGTCGGGTGATCTGCATATCGGCCACTGGTACATCGTCACGCCGACCGACGCCATCAGCCGCTTCAAGCGGATGCATGGCTACAACGTCTTCTTCCCGATCGGCTTCGACGCGTTCGGCTTACCCGCGGAGAACGCGGCGATCAAGAACGGCGTTCACCCGAGCACCTGGACGTACCGCAACGTCGAGAACATGCGCCGCCAGTTCCGATCGATGGGCGCGACCTTCGATTGGGCGACTGAGGTGGTGACGTGCGACCCGTCGTTCTACAAGTGGAACCAGTGGCTGTGGCTGAAGTTCATGGAGAACGACCTGGCCTATCGCCAGATGGCACCCGTCGACTGGTGCCCCAAGGACCAGGTCGTCCTCGCCCGGGAGCAGGTTGAAGGCGCGGACAGAGTGTGCTGGCGGTGCGGAACGCCGGTCATCAAGCGCGACCTGGAGCAGTGGTTCTTCCGCACGACGGCGTACGCGGACGAGCTGCTGTCCTACGACGGCCTGATCTATCCCGAGCCGATCAAGGTCATGCAGACCAACTGGATCGGGCGCTCGGAGGGCGCCGAGATCACGTTCAAGGTCGCGCCCGACGAGCAGCTCGCCGGCGGCGAGGAGATCCGAGTTTTCACGACGCGCCCGGACACGCTCTTCGGAGCCACGTTCATGGTCATGGCGCCCGAACACCCACTGGTCGAGCAGATCACCCACCCCGATCGCATGGCGGAGGTGGGCAACTACCGATTCCAGGCCCGCCGGAAGTCGGAGATCGATCGGCTGTCGACGGATCGCGAGAAGACCGGCGTCCCGCTGGGCGCGCACGCGATCAACCCGGTCAACGGCGAGCTAATTCCAATCTGGATCGCCGACTACGTGCTCCTCGGCTACGGCACGGGCGCGATCATGGCCGTGCCTGCCCACGACGAACGCGACTTCGAGTTCGCGAAGCAGTTCGGCCTGCAGATTCGGCCGGTGATCGCGCCGCGTGACGCCGCGCCGGCGCCACAGATGGGTGCCGCATACGTCGCCCACAGCGCGGACGAGGTGCTGGTCAACTCGGGCGAATACGACGGCACCGACGCGCGCGGCGGCGGGCGCGCCATCGTGCGCGACCTGCGTGACCGTGGCCAGGCCGAGTTCGCGATCAGCTACCGGCTGCGCGACTGGCTGGTCGCCCGCCAGCGCGGCTGGGGTACGCCCATCCCCGTCGTCTACTGCGAGGCAGATCCATCGTGCGGCATCGTGCCCGTGCCCTACGAGCAGCTGCCGATCGAGCTGCCGACCGATATCGAGTCATGGCCGGCGCAGGGCAACCCGCTCGATAGCCACGAGGGTTTCCTGCGCACCCCGTGCCCCAGGTGCGGCGGCCCGGGCCGGCGCGAGACGGACACCATGGACACCTTCGTCGACTCGTCCTGGTATTGGTGGCGCTACCTGTCGGTCGACGAGACCGAGCGCCCCATCAATACCGAGCGCGCACGCAATTGGTGCCCGGTCAAGCAGTACACGGGCGGCGCCGAGCACGTCGTGCTACACCTGATGTATGCGCGTTTCTTCGCCAAGGCACTGAACGACCTGGGACTGGTCCAGGAGCGTGAGCCCTGGCTGCGCCTGTTCAACCAGGGGCAGATCCTGGGGGCCGACGGCGAGCGCATGAGCAAGTCACGCGGCAACGTCCAGGATCCGGATGAGCTGGTGCAGCGCTACGGTGCCGACACGGTCCGCCTGTTCCTGATGTTCATGGGCCCCTGGGACCAGGGCGGCCCCTGGAGCCCGACGGGCATCGATGGCATCCAGCGCTTTCTGCGGCGAGTATGGACGGTAGCGACCGAACCCCACGGCACGGAACCGGGCGACCAGGATGCGGGCATGCTGCCGGATGGCGAGAACCGCACGACCGCCTCGGAAGGTCTGCGCCGGATGGCCCACCGAACGCTCAAGAAGGTCACCGAGGACCACGACGACTACCGCTGGAACACGATGATCGCGTCGCTCATGGAGCTGACCAACCGGCTCGTCCGGCTGCGCGGCACTGAGATTGCCGGCGGGCCTGAGTGGGATGAGACCGTCCGCTTGCTGCTGCTGATGCTGGCGCCGATCGCGCCGCATATCAGCGAGGAGCTGTGGAGCCGCCGTCTGGCGGAGCGTGGCGATGAGTGGCAGTCGATCCATACCCAGGAGTGGCCGGACTTCGCGTCCGAGCTGATTGCCGACTCGAGCATCGAGCTGCCGGTCCAGGTCAACGGCAAGCTGCGCGACCTGGTGCGCATGCCGGCCGGCCTGTCGGAGATCGAGATCGAACAGATCGTCATGTCGCGCGACAAGGTCCGGGCGCAGCTCGAGGGTCAAGAGATCGTGCGCGTCATCCAGGTGCAGGGTCGCCTGGTCAACGTCGTGACCCGTCCGCGCGAGTCGTAGGGCCTCGTCCGTGACCGAGCCCGGGGATCAGAAGCCGCAGCCGGTTCTCGGGGCATTCCTCGGCCTGGGCATCGCCATCGGCGCGGGCGTCGGCGTCGCGCTCGGCGTGGCCATGAACAACATCGGAGTTGGCATCGCGGTCGGCATCGCCGTGGGCATGCTCTTCGCGTTCACCATGGGCATGTCGTCCCGGCGCTGAGCTCAGCTGAGCGGCGTACTCAGCGGACCACCAGCCAGGCGCTCTTGAGCGCATTGAGTGCCAGGACATAGTCGCCCGAGGCGATCAGTGCGTCGGCACGCGCCACACGCTGGTTGGCGCGGCTGACGTGTCGGGGATTGGCGTCGGCCGCGATGGCTATCTTGACCAGGCGCCTGTCGGACGCGAGAAGGCTCTCGATGACGTCGGCCACTGCCGCGTTGCCCGTGAACAGCGGCCCGGTCAGGAGCTTGATCGCCTTGCGCTCGGCGTGGAAGACGGCTCGCCCAGCGGCCGGCCGAAGAGCGTCCTCGCCCAGCCAACGCCAAGTGGCGAGACTGGCGGCGATGCGCGTCTCGGCCTTGTTGACGCGCCGATTGGCCGTGCGGTTGCCGGTCGATGGCAGGGACTGCAGCGTCGCCAGCGCAGCCTGCTTCTGGTCGTAGGCAGTGCCGTCTCCGGGCGGGTCGTCTGTCGGACCGCGATCGAGGATGACCGTGCCGGCCGAGTGCGCGAAGGACAGCGGCCGATCCAGGATCAGGCTGCCGTGGCCTACCACGATGCGTACCTCGGGGTGGGCGCCGTCGGGATCGATCTCGATCTCGTTTCCGATGGGGATGGAAGAGTCGGTATCGATCTCGTCCTCGCCGGCCGGGGTGTCGACGAGCATGAGCGTCCCCGACAGGACAGGCCAGCACGGCCCGAACTCCGAGGTGTTGCCGTTCTCATCTGTCATCGTGGCCGTGATGAAGCGGGGGGCGTCGGCGATCGCTTCAGAGAACTCCCAGAAGCCACCGCTCAGGAACGCAGTCACTTCGGCGAGCGAGTCGGCGCCCTCGCCGAAGCCTGACGCGTCGCATGACTCATTGGCGAAGAGCTCCAGGCGATAGGGCTCGAACAGGTCCTCGCTGGGCCTCTCGTAGCGGCCCTTGACGATCAGCTCACCGTCGATGACCCGGGCCGTGCCGGTGCTCGGCTTGTTCAACAGGCCATTCGGCCCAACGTCCAGGTCCTCGCTGCCGTCGTTCGCAGTCGGCCCATCGCCGTCGCCGTGCGGCCCCAACGCGAGGTCTATTCCAAGGCCGTCGTTCGCGTCGATGCGATTGCCGCGGATCTCCGCGTTCGCGTACCTGCTCGGTCCAGACTGCAGGACGATCCCAGGTCCGCCATTGTTGGCGATCCAGTTGGCGGAACGGGGATCAGCGCCGCCGATCGTCGTGGGCGTCGAGGCAACCCAGATGCCGCCTTCCTCGTTGCCCAGGGGATCGCCGGCGACATTCACACCGACGAAGTTGCCGCCGACGGACGTCATCTGCGTGTCGATGTTGTTCACGGCTCCGGTAACACGCACGAAGCCGATGACCACGCCGTAGCCGCTGTTACCGGCAATGAGGTTGCAGTCGAGAGTGCAGGTCCCGTGGCCGACTGAGCCCAGTCCGCCCAGCTCGCCGTATACGTAGACCCCATCGCCATTCGCGATCGCGCTCGCGCCGGTCAAGTCGGTCCCGATGAAATTGCCCTTGGCGCCCGCGTAGGCGTTCGCGCCCTCCTCCAAGTTGCCAGAGATGAGGTTGCACGGGTCCTCACACGGCCCGCCGACTGGCCGGTGCCCACCGATGAGCGATGTGCTGGAGATGCCGACCCTGTTGCCGACTGCCGTCTCGCCGTCCTTGTCCGTGCCAATGCGGTTGCCGGTGATGACGGCCGCGTCGTCCGTGTTCGAGATTCCCGTTCCGCTATTGCCGGAGACGACGTTGCCACGAATCGTCGCGTGCACCGTGGCGCCGTCCTGCTCGGCGTCGATCAGGACGCCGGTCTTGTTGGGGCGCGCCAGTTCGCCTGCGGGGTCGAGTCCGACCAGGTTGCCTTCGACGATGACCGACTCGGCCGTGCTTCGGCCGTACACACCGATGCCCAACGAGAACGTGTGGCCGGAGATGACGTTGCCTTCGCCGTCGAGCAGGCCACCGACCGTCGCGTCCCCGCGCACCACGTGGACACCGATGTTGCTGTTGGCGTTGGCCTGCCCGGATGCACCGAGTCCAATGAGGTTGCCGCGGATGGTCGCGGAAGGCGACGCCCCGTTCAGCTCTATGTTGTCAAGGTTGCCCGAGATGATGTTGCCCGGCGCGGACCCTGGCTGCGAGGCGGCGTCGCCGATGGTCGTTCCGCCACGGCTGACGTAGATGCCGACGATGGGCGGGCCAAGGGCCGAGACCGTATCGGCTCCCAAGCCGACGACGTTGCCCTTGATGTCCGTGCCCGAGCCGGCCACGAAGATTCCGATCCCGTTGCCCGAGACCACGTTGCAGTCGCCCGAGCACGGCACCATGGTCGCGTCGGCGCTGCCAATTTCGTTGTTCTCGCTCTCAACCAGGATCCCGATCGAGTTCGCGGACGAGGCGGTCCCCGAGGCGTTCGTGCCGATTCGGTTGCCGACCGCCTGGTGGCTGCCGGTCCCGCCCAGCACCAGACCAGCTGACCCGGGAGTGCGCTGGAAGAGCTCGTTGATGGTCTCGAATGAGTTGGCGCGGCCCTCGAAGCCGTTGATGATCAGACCCCGCACCGTGCTGTCCGAGCCGGTCAGGCGCAGGCCGTCCGCCTCGCCCGCTGCGCTGCCCGAGATCAGAACCCAGCCACCCGCCTGAGTGCTGCCGTCGATCTCCGTCGTGCCCGACACATCAGGCAGCGCATCAGTCGGCGCGATGGTTGGCGGGCCGCCGCCGGGAATGTCGAACTCGATCGTCTGAGTGCCCTTACCTGCAGCCTGTCGGGCGTTCGACTCCTGGATGGCCGCGCGGAGGGTGCACTCGGTGGTGGCAGTGTCTGGGTCGACGTCCGCATCGCAGATGCCATCGGCGGTGTCGGCATCGCCGGCATCTCCGTCGTCGTTCACGATCAGCGAACCGCCGACGTCGAGGCGCAGCTTGCCCTTGGCCGTTACGTGAAGGGGCTCCTCGGGGTCGAGCAGGCTGACGAAGGTTCGCGCCGAGAGCAGCCCAAGATCGGCAAAGCCCAATGCGGGTCCTGTCGCGCCAACAGGCGCCTCCGCTGGCGACGCGTCGCCGCTGGCGCGGGCCTCCACGATGAATCGGCCGTCCTTGCTGGCGCGTACGTGGAACGTGACGGTGCGCGACTGTCCGGCCTGGAGGCTGCCGAGCTGGCCGTTCTGAATTGGGCCCAGGTCTGACAGCGGGCCGTCAATCTCAACCAGGCCGTCGGCCGTGCCGCCGTCGGCCGCAGTCAGGGTCAGAGCCTCTTCGACGACGACGTTGTCCACGACCGTGCCGATGACCGGGTTCTTGATCTCGACCGTCAGCGTCACTTCGACGGGAGTCGGATCCTCGCCGGTGCCGAACTCGATGATGCAGCGCTTGGGATCGCCCTCGACGACCCGGACGCATTCCGCGCCCGTCACCGTGACCGCCAACCCGGGCAGGCTGGCCCGCAGGGTGCCCTGGTCGCTGACCTCGGTATCGGCCGCGTCCTTGCCCTTGACGGTCGACGAGAGCTGGATGGCGCCTGCCTTCGTGAACGTGACCGAGCCGGTGAACTCCTTCGACTCGCCCGGCGCGAGGTCGAACGGAGTGGTGGGCGACGGAGTCAGTGCTGTCGCGGTCCCCGAATCGACCGGGAATACATGCAGTGGGGTCCCGACAAACCTCAGGCCGGTCAGCGAACCGACGCCCTCGGACGCGGCAACGGTGATCGTCACAGGAACGGCTTCGCCGAGTGGGTGCGCCTCGGGGTCGCCCTCGAGCGTCACCTCGAGCTCGGGCGCTGCGACATTGACCTCCCTGGTGACAGAGCTGAACAGGTCATTCGCGTCGGTGACCTTCAGCGTCGCCAGGTACTTGCCGGGAGCGTCGTACAGATGATCGACGGTCTCACCGGTGCCCGTCTGGCCGTCGCCGAACGCCCAATCCCAGTCAACGATGGCCGGGCCATTGCCGCCGTCGCCACGCGTCGAGGTCGATACGAAGTGCACCGTGCCGGCCGGCTCGATGAGTGACCAATCGAAATTCGCCCGAGGCTCGAGCGTGTGTCGCAGTCGCGCGGTGACCTTTGCGTGATCGGCCAGCTGCGACTGATGAGGGACTTCGAAGGTAACCGGCAGCGACTCCCGGTAGCCAGCCGATGAAACGGTGATCGTGTATTCGCCGCCGCGGAAGGTCCCGAAGTTACAGCACGGACGGGCGTAGTCACCGTCCCAGAGATGGGTGAACGGCGTGAATGAACGCTCGTCGATCGCCGGGATGTTGACCGTCAGGCCGGCCGGGAAGTTGTCAGCGTCGAAGTACTGAGCCAGCGTCGGGTTGAGGGCGCGCAGGTCGAGGTTCGCGTTTCCCTCATCTTCGACGAGGCTCGTGCCGACGCCCCAGCCGGCGTAGCCAAGCCCGGCCCGGATGCGAATGGCGACGACCGTGTCGCCGGGGTACGTGGTAACGGTGGTGGCCTCGCGCTGAAGGCGCACGGAGATCGGTGCGTTGATCGGGGCGCCTGAGGGGTCCTCGATGCGCAGGATGGCCGTGTACGCATCGGGCGCGAACCAGATGGGCGCATACGCCATATGGGCCGCGGCATCTACCTTCTGGACCTGGATTCCCACGCCCTGCCAGATCTCCGGCCCGGACGCGCCGGGAAAGAACGAGCTGGGCGAATAGAGCAGGCGATAGGTGCACGACACCGATCCCGCGCACGTCCCTATGCGCTGCAGGTGACCGGCCTTCAGGTCGGGAATGTTCAGCGAGGCCCCTGAGGGCCCGAACTCGGACGGCCAGATTGGCGTTGTGCTGTCCGTCGCCGGGTTCCATGTTGCGGTGACGATGTCGCCCTGGTGGACCACGTTGGGCGAAATCGTCAAGGTGCCGTAGGGCGTGTACTGACCAAAGCAGGGCTCGGGAACGCCCGGTGCGCAATACGGAGGCGGCGTGCCCGGTGGCTCGCCGGGCGGCGCAACCGCGGCTACGGGCGCGACTGCACCGGCCAGAAGACAAAGCGCGCCGAGCGCCGAGGCAAGGACGCGATCGCGCAGTCGGCCGCCCAGGGAGGAACGTCGCCCGTTCGACACTGTTCTTACGCGACCTCCCCTCTCGCCGGCCACGCAGCCGGACGTGGGAATGGTCGCCGCGCGCCGTTTGACGAACGTTTAACGGGCGACGCCGGGCGAAGACTTCTGGCGCTCGCGGTGGCGCGCCGCCTTGGCGCGGTTGCCGCACGTGCTCATGTCGCACCACTTGCGCCGTCCGGCAGGCGAGTTGTCGCGAAACACCCAGCGGCACTCGTCGTTGGCACAGATTCTCAGCCGTTCCTTGTCCGACTGGGTCAGCTCGCGGGCGATCACCTCGGACAGCCGCGCCAGGGCGCCGCTGACGGGATCGCCCTCGTGGCGATGGTCGAGTGAGACGCCGTCCGCGGCCGGGACGAGCTCGTACACGTAGGGCGCGCGCAAGGCCCGGTTGACCTCGCGCAGCGCGCCCTCCTGGGGTGGCCGCTTCTCAACGGCCGCGTCGAGCAGCTCGCGCAGCGCAGCACGGGCCTTCTGGATGCGTTGCAGCAGGCGTGTCGCCGCCTCGTCGCTGGTCGACACGTCCGCGAGCAGCGCGGCAACCATGTCCTCGTGCAGCAGCTCGTGGTCACGCAGCCAATGCACGGCGGTCGCGGCGTCGCGAAAGTCGTCAACCGCGTGGCCCTTCTCGAACTCCAACGTGTTGACGAAGTCGAGGCCGTCGCCCAGCGACGCCTGGTGCCCGTGGCGGCCATGGTCGTGGCCCTCCGCCGATCCGGCGTGATGACCATATGGAAAGGGATCGCCCAAGTTCATGACGTAACCCTTTATACACGCTTGACAGGTTACCTGCAAGTGACTATTCTGACGAAGTCAGGTAACCTATTGAAACCGATCTAACAGTTACGGGGGAAGAAAGGAGGAACCGGCCGTGTGGTATCAGGCAGAGATGGTCATGCGCGACCGCCAGGAGCAGATCCGTCGAGATGCCGACGAGGCCCGAATGGCTCGCATCGCTGCGGGCCGCGCTCATGCGCCGGTCAAGCCTCGCCGGATGCGGCTCTTGAGCCGCAGCTAGGGAAGGAGTCCCACCAATGGCTGTCAACAATCGACGCGGGATCGTCCGCAACGCTAACCACGCAGTTGGAAGACTGCGGACGCGCGTGTCGGCGGCTGTCTACCGCGGTCAGCTCGGCCCCGCGACCGAGGCGGATGTCGACCTGGTCGCCAGCCGCACGTGGCACAACCACCGCGCTATCTAGCGACACCAACGTCTTCAGCACGGCCCGCCGGCCCTTCCCGGCGGGCCGTTTTCATGTCCGCTGCTAGGCTCGGCCGATGAACGACACGCTCAAGTTCGGCGCGCTGTGCTGGAACCAGTACACCGACTGGCCGTCGCTGCTGGACGCTGGACTCCGCGCAGATCGGCTCGGCTTCGACAGCCTGTGGACGTGGGACCACGTCTACCCAATCGTCGGCTCGGAGAAGGGGCCGATGTTCGAGGGCTATCTGACCATCACAGCGTGGGCGCAGGCGACGCAGCGCATCCGGATCGGGCTGATGGTCGGTGCCAATCCGTTCCGCAATCCCGCGCTCGTGGCCAAGATGGCCACCACGCTGGACCACATCTCCGGCGGCCGAGCGTACCTGGGCATCGGCTCGGCCTGGAACGACCTGGAAGCGAAGGCGTTCGGCATCGAGTTCGGCGAGTCACCCGGCGAGCGGCTGCGCTGGCTGCGCGAAGCCCTGCCGATCATGCGCGGCATGCTCGATGGCGAGGAGCTCACGGCCAGCGGCCCGCGCTACTTCACTGACTCGGTGCGCAACGATCCGCCGCCGGTGCAGGACAGGCTGCCGATCCTGATCGGCGGCGGCGGCGAGAAGGTGACGCTTCGGCTCGTGGCACGGTACGGCGATGCCAACAACATCGGCATGGCCGCAGGCTACGAAGGCTTCATGCGCAAGGAAGAGGCGCTGCGCCAGCATTGCGCGGAGGTGGGACGCGACCAGGCCGAGATCGAACGCACCTTCAACGTCGGGCCGATGATCATCCGCGATACGCACGAGGAGGCAGTCCGAGTCCTCGAGCAGACGTACGCCCGCAACGGCGAAGCCGAAACCTGGGCGGGCCGAAGTCCCGATCAGCAGCCGACCGGCACACCCGAGCAGGTCGTCGAGATCCTTGCGCCATACGTCGCGGCGGGCTATCGACACATCATCATCGGCCTTCCCTCGCCTTACGACGAGGAGACGATGGAACGGCTTATCGGAGAGGTGAAGCCGATGCTGCAGCGCGAGGCGAGCGCCGCCGCGTGAGTCCGCTCGTCGCTTGAGTCCGCTCGTCGCTTGAGCGAGTGGCTTCCCTTAGGCGGGCTTCCTCATCACCGAGACCGTGTCGGGATTGTCTTCGGCTGCACGCCCGGGCCAGAGGCGCTGATAGTCGGGGCCCCAGGACTCGAACTGCCTGACCAGCTCCAATCCGTTCTTGGTCACGATGTGGCGCATCTCGTCTGCCGTGAGATCGCTTCGCCAGGTTTCTGAGCTCGTGGTGCCACTCTTGGCGTGGTGAATGAGCGCCTCACCGCTGGGGACCAGCACCCGAGCGAACTCGGCGACATAGGCGTCGACGTCGTCCGTGAGGATGTGAACGAAGACGTCAAACGACCAGATCTTGTCAATGCTGCCCGACGGGATATCGGCCAGGCTGCGCCCATCGTTGACGAAGTACTCGACGTTGCCGCTGGTGCCGAACTTCTCACGACACAGCTCGATGCATTCGGGCGTTACGTCCACGAGCTTGACTCGCGCTGCGCGGGCGATGAGATGCTCCGACCAGCGGCCCGAGCCTGGGCCGATCTCGAGAACCGTGTCCTCAGGTTGCACGAACGGCTCGAGGACGTTCTCGATGAAGCTCTCCTTCCAGCCCGGCACGCTCTCGTTCGACCACTCGTCGCCGTCCTTCGACCAATCGTGCCAGCCCCACAGCGCGCGATTGGCCTCACGGGTATTGGGCAGCCGGCGGTTCACCGCGGCCTTGAAGAGGACCGGGATCACTGCCGGCGAGTAGTGGTACGCGGCAACGAGCTTGCCGACCTTTGTAATGGCGTTCACGGGACTACGGTGTCATTCAGACCAGTACTAGTCAACGACGCGCATAGGAAATCCGGTGCATCCACGCCCATGTACCCCCGGATCTGCACTCGCCCAGATAAGTGGCTGATAAGTCGGTATGAGTAAGGTCGCGCCGCCGTCCACCGACGGCTCGAAGTGCTGCCAGTGTCAAGTTCGGTGTATCGAGTTATCCCACCTGCATAGGCGTCGCGACCTAATCCGTCCGTCATCACCGACCGAGCACGGACCGCTTGCTGCGTCTGTCTCGGCGCGGAGCGGCGTTTCCACGAAAGGAAGGCCCCGGTACCGCAGCTTGCGGTCCGGGGCCTCCAACCGGCCTGGGGAAGTTGGCTACGCGAGCTAGTTGACGCGATGGACCTGGATATTGCCACCGTCTAGGACACCAGCCGCGCTGTAGCCCGAGCCGGTGACGATCGTGAAGGTGTCGCGACCCTTGCCCGGCTCACCGATGTCATCGACGTCGATGCGGTAGTCGGTGATCACGCCGTTGATCTCGGCCTGCCCGAAGAATGTCGCGTGGGTGCCCGTCTGCACGAGGCTGGTCACCGTCAGGCACTTGATCTTGACGTTGCGTGCGGGACCGGCATCGACGACCGTGCAGTTGCCCTTGATCCCCTTGGAGTCGCCCTTGGCGTTGAAGCCGAAGCTGACCTTCTCGCCATCGGCCGGGTCGAGGATGTAGCCGCCGCCCGTGACCTGGCCGGGTGTCGACGCCGGCAGGATCCAGGCCTTGATCGCCTCGCCGCAGGGCTCGCCGATCTCGGCTATGCCGTCGTTGTCGGTGTCGGCGCAGGCGACGATGACGTCGGCACCGGACAGCACTGGCCCGGTGTACGTGAAGTCGCACTGGCCCGCAGCGTTGGTCGAGCACGAGCCCGAAGTCGTCGACGAGCCGCGCACCGTGAACAGCACGCTCGCGTCGCTGACGGCCCCACCGGTCGCGTTCGTCACGCTGGCAGTTACGGTGTGCTGCGTGCCAACCGGGTTGACCGATGCGGCGGGCGACAGGGTGACGCTTGCGGGCGGCAGGGCGACCCATGTCTTGGTTGCCGCGCCGCATGGCTCGGCTGCTTCTGTGGCTCCGCTGTTATTCGAGTCGGCACAACCCGCGATGACATCGGCACCGGGCGTTTGTGGACCGGCGTACGTGTAGTCGCACTGACCGGTGGCATCCGTCGTGCACGAGCCGGACGTGGTCGTTGAGCCGTTGACCGTGAACAGCACGCTCGCGTCGCTGACCGAGCCACCGGTCGCGTTGGTCACGCTGGCCGTCACGGTGTGCTGCGTGCCGACCGGGTTGACCGATGCCGCGGGTGACAGTGTGACGCTGGCGGGCGGCAGGGCGACCCATGTCTTGGTTGCCGCGCCGCATGGCTCGGTAGCGTCTGCGGCTCCGTTGTCGTTGGTGTCAGCGCAGGCTGAGATCGCATCGGTACCCGGCATGGGCGGACCGGTGTAGGTGAAATCGCACGCACCTTGGGCGCCAGTCCAGCAGGAACCCGAGGTTTCCGTCGCACCGCTCACGGAGAAGAGGATGATCACGTTCGGAGCGGGCTCGCCGTCGGCCCTCAACGCCGTGGCCGTCACGGTGTGCTGCGTGCCGACCGGGTTGACAGCCGCCGGCGGGTTGAGCTCTACGAAGGCCGGACCGATCGGCTCAAGTGGGCCGGTCGACGTGTAGCCCTCGTTGAAATTTTGGTGATCGTAGTGACGCCCCATCGCGGGCCAGACGTCCTGATCGTACCCACTCACCGAGGACCTGCCCCGATCTTGCCAGCTCCCACCGCCCGGCACGTGGATCTGGG
Source organism: uncultured Chloroflexia bacterium (assembly GCA_963706095.1). GTDB lineage: Bacteria > Chloroflexota > Limnocylindria > Limnocylindrales > CSP1-4 > JALYGJ01. The sequence goes on along the minus strand of OY970149.1, from coordinate 2,156,548 downwards.
CGACGTAGGTGGCGCTGATGCTCATGTACGTCAGTTCGCCAGTCACTTCCGAAAAGATGCCGACGGTGTCGTCGCCGTCCAGGACCGCACACTGTGCGACGGAGGGGAGGGATGGATGAAGCGTTTTCGTTCCAGTCACCGTGCCAGCGGTCGACTCGATCGTGAACGAAGCCTGGAACGACGTCACCTGGCCTGTGTGCCAGGTCCCAAAGTCACCGAAGCTCACAAGAGGCCCGACTTGCGGTCCGAATGTGAACCGCCCCGTTTCACGGAATGTCCCCGGGTAAGGGCCGTATGCTGTGCTGCCGTGCGTGGCGGTGACCTCATAGCTGACCACCGACTCGCCCTCGGGGTTGCACTCGATCTGCGTGTAGCGCGGGGTAAAACTAATGAGCGCTTCGCCGGACAGCCTCGCGGGTGGCTCTGCCGCCAGGACCGCTCCCGGTAGTCCGATCGCCAACAGCGCGAGTGCCAGCACGGCCGAAGGCACGCGTCGATGAATTGATCCAAACATGCGAAGGACTCCCTCAGGTACCGCCCGACTCATCCGCCAGTGCATGCCGTCGAGGCTGCCCTGCTGCTGTGAACCAGTGAGCCACCGTACCCTGACGTACAAGACATGTCAAGAATATCTAGAACTTTAGTACTAGATCACGGAAACCAGACAAGCCCACCCTGGCGGCTTAAGATTTGCCGATGGGATGGTCATTCCTCACTAACCACGGTCTCGTCTTGTTGTGCATCGCCCGCGACCCGCGCATGCGCCTTCGGGACATTGCCGACCGCGTGCACATCACCGAGCGCGCGGCTCACCGGATAGTTACCGACCTTGAGTCGGCGGGCTACCTGACCCGCCACCGGGAGGGGAGCCGCAATCACTACGAGGTCCATGAGGAGCTATCGTTCCGGCTCCCTACCCTCGAGGATCTCCCGGTCGGAGAACTTCTCAAGGTGCTCCTCGAGAAGCCTCGACGGGCCCCATCGCCCGCGGCCACGCAACCCGGTTTGATGAGGTAGTTCGTTGTTTCGGCACCCGGCCCTCGCGTTTTCGAAGGCCACGTGTCGCTACGCACCTACGCAAATCTTGGGCGGAACGCCAGCCCGGCTCCATGAGGTCAGCGGGGATCTGTAGATAAGTGGCTGATAAGTCGGTCTGAGTAAGGTCGCGCCGTCGTCCACCGTCGGCTCGAAGTGCCCCGGGTTGTCGGTGGACGACCTAGTTGAGTGAAGTGCCGCCGAAATCGTGTGTCTTCCGCCGTGCTGCCCGCCAGGGAGTGCGAATTGGACGGCGTTGGACAGTGGCGGCTGATCGAGCCACAGGAGGAAGACAAGCCAGAGCAGCCGCCGGCTGGTTCGAGCGAGCCCGGCAACCGCAGCACTTTGCTGTTGATCACAGCGGTCGTTGCGCTCGTCGTGGCCGCTGCAGGCGTCGCGATCTGGGCAACGCTGCCTTCGGGTGGCGCCACGATCGAGCAGCAAACGGGAGTGGCCAATGCGGCCTTCGTCCCGCAGTTTGGCACCAGCTCTGAGACGGACCAGTCGTTGGCGCCCGGTTCGCCAGCTGTGGCCGGGGCGGCGCTGATCGTCGTTGTCGATGTGCAGGGAGCGATCAACGAGCCGGGCGTGCACCAGCTGTCGGGCGGAAGTCGGGTGGCGGACGCGATCGACGCCGCGGGCGGCTACGCCCCGACGGTGGATCTTGCCGCCGCGAGCCGGTTGCTGAACCTGGCTGAGAAGCTCGTGGACGGGGCGCAGATCCATGTGCCCGCGTTGGGCGAGGTTGTCGCCGCGCCAGTTGCGACCGGCGGAGGCCCTGACGCCGGTGGCGGCGGTGGGCTGATCGAGCTGAACACCGCCACGGCCGAACAGCTGGACACGCTACCGGGCATCGGCCCTGTTACGGCCGCCAAGATCATCGAGGCTCGGGCGGGGACGCCATTCGCCTCGGTTGACGACCTGCTCGCACGCGACGTCGTTGGAGCATCGACCTTCGAGAAGATCCGCGAGCTGGTCACCGTCGCGCCATAAGCCGCCTCCGAAAGGCACTGCCACATGAACAGGGCGGGCTGGCTCGGCGCCGGCGCAATCGCGGGTGCGCTCGTCGCTGCCGCCGGTCTTCCGCTACCGGCCCTGTGGGCACTGGCAGCTGGCGGCGCGTTGGCGACCCTCGGGGTTTGGGTATCGCGAGGTCGACTCGCGCATCGCACCATTGCGCTGGCGCTGGCCGTTGGTCTCACGGCGGTGGTGCTGCGTGCGCTTCTCGGGGCGGCTATCGCGCCACCACCTGCTGATGGCTCCGGCCTGGCGTCCGGGACGCGGCACACGGCCCATGTGCTGTCGGTCGGCGTGCCTGAGGGCGGTCTGCAGCGGGCCGTGGTAGAGCTGCGACCTCCTGATCCCGCCGACCACGTGTACGTCTGGCTGCCACGCTACCCGCAGATCGCCCAAGCCGATGTGATCCAGTTCGACGCGCCGCTGGAGCCGCCGCCCGCCGAGGGTGGCTTTGGCGAGTACCTGGCGCGAAGCGGCATCGGTGCGACTGCGCGATCGCGAACGCTCGAGCGCCTTGGCGCGGATGGCTCGCCACTCGCCGCCCTGGAGGGAATCCGCAGGGCGGCGGCGGAGCTGATCACCAGGGTCCTGCCCGAGCCGCAGGCCGGCCTTGCCACGGCGATGGCCATCGGCCTGCGCGACGTTGTGCCGCGCGATGTGACTGACGACTTCCGAACCGCCGGCCTGAGCCACGTCGTGGCCATCAGCGGCTGGCACATCGCGATGATCGGCGCGGTCGCTGCGACGATGCTTGGCGGCCTCCCCCGGCGTCCGCGATCGATCATGGTGCTGCTCGTCATCGCGGGCTACTCGATCCTCGCCGGCGCGTCGCCGGGCATCCTTCGCGCAGCGGTCATGGCCTCAGTGGTGATCATCGCCCGAGAATCGGGCCGCCGCGGCCAAGCATCCACGGCCCTCGCACTGACCTGCGCCGGTCTGCTCGTCATCGATCCGCAGACCATCAACGACATCGGCTTCCAGTTGTCTGCGGCGGCGACAGCGGGACTGCTCGCGTGGGCAAAGCCATTTCGTGATTGGCTGGCGGCGCGGCTTCCATCGGCCATCCCAAGCTGGCTCCTCGAGGCGCTCGCGGTCTCGCTAGCCGCCCAGGCAGCCACACTGCCGCTGGTCCTGTTCCACTTCGGTCGCCTGTCGCTCGTCGCGCCGCTGGCGAACCTGTTGATTGCGCCACTCGTCGCGCCGGCGATGCTGGTGACGGCGGTCTGCTTCGCGGCCGGCGCGATCGTCGCTCTGGGCGTCCCGGCCCTGCTGATCGCGCCGATCACTCTTATTGGCGCGCTGGTCATCGGCGCGATGGTGAGCATCGGCCAGATCACGGCCGCGCTGCCATTGGCCAGCGTCGAGCTTCCCGAGCCGCTGAACCTGGTCGGCGCCGCGGGCAGCGCGCTGGCCATCCTGGCAGTGGTGCGCCGCAGGACCCGCATCCCGGACACCGGGGCCGCGACGACGAAGCACCGGCCGACCTCGAAGTCCGCCCACAAGCGGCCACGGGTCTCGCGGATCCGCCTGGCTACGGCCGGCGGGGCAGTCGCCATGTCACTGCTGCTCGCGGTGGTGGTCTCCGCCCGACCGGACGGCCGGCTGCACGTCACGGTGCTGGACATCGGCCAAGGTGACGCAATCCTGCTCCAGGGACCAACCGGCGGCCGCATGCTGATCGATACCGGGCCCGACCCTGACCGGCTGCTGACCCTCCTCGACGCGCGGGTGCCGGCGTGGGACAGGCGCATCGACATCGTCGTGCTGACGCATCCCCACGAGGACCACGTCGCCGGGCTGGCGCTTCTGTTGAGGCGCTATCGCATCGGCGAGATCGTTGAGCCGGGCATGATCGGGCCGGGGCCGGGCGATGCCGCGTTTCGGCGCGAGCTGGTCGCGCTCGGGAGGTCGAGTCGCATCGTGGCCGCCGGCGATCGGCTATGGCTCGACGGTGTCCGGCTGGACGTTGCCTGGCCCCAGCGAGGCACCGTCCCGCTCCGTCCCAAAGACGGCGGCAAGGGGATCAACAACGTCTCGATCGTCCTCGAGCTGACTTACGGGGCGCGAAATATGCTCTTCACCGGCGACGTCGAGGAGGAGATCGATCCGGCGCTTCTGGCCGCGGGGATTGCCGGGCGTCTCGGCGGCCGGCTGGACCTGCTCAAGGTCGCGCACCACGGCAGCGGCACTGCCACCACTGATGCATTCGTGGACAAGCTCGACCCACAGGTGGCCGTGGTCAGCGCCGGCGCGCGCAATCCCTACGGCCATCCCTCGCCGGCGACGGTCGCGCGGCTTCGCGACGCCGGCGCGAAGCTCTTTCGAACCGACCTCGACGGCAACGTCGACGTCAGCACTAACGGCGACGACCTCGTCGCGAGTGCCGAGGGCGGCCGGCCACAGGAGCCACGGGGCCAAATCCCCACGGTTCCTCCGGGCATCGGCTTCTGCCCGATACCGACGACGAGCGCGGGCCGCAGGCGAACCGGTGACGGACGCGGGCGATCCTACAATCGGCCCGATGTCCGTCCCTTCCCGAAGCGAGGCTGCGGCGATGCTGGCTGCGCTCCGGCCGAACGAAAAGCTGCTGCGTCACTCGACTGCCGTTGCGGAGGTCGCGGCCTTCCTGTGTGCTGCAATGGCCCGCCACGGCTCGACCGTCGACGCGGGCCTGGTCGAGACCGCTGCGCTGCTGCATGACCTGGACAAGGCACTGCCGGCCGACCATCCGCTCAAGCCGCTCGGCCACGCCGGAGCCGGCGCGGAGTGGCTGCGCCGTGCCGGATTTTCCGAGCTAGCTCCCGCAGTCGCGGCGCATCCAGTGATGGAGCTCGGCAACGCCGAGACCTATGAGTCGTGGTCGGAGCGAGCCGCCCTGGCCGGCCGCGTGGTGACCTATTCGGACAAGCGCGCCCGGCAGGACGTCCTCACGCTGGACGAGCGCTTCGCCATCTGGCACGAGCAGCACCCCGACAGTCCCGCGCTGGCCCTTGCCCAGGAACGCGCGCGGCGCCTGGAACTGGAGATCTGCGAACTGGCCGGCATGCGCCCCGAGGACGTCGAACGACTCTCGTGGGTCGCGGAGGCGATGCATGCCGCGGCCTGACCTGGCCTACTTCTGGGGCGAAGACGCGTGGTCCATCGAGCGTGCGGCGCGCGACTTCCGCGCCGGCCTCGAGCAGGCCGCGGGCCAGCCATTTGACGTGTGGCGGACAAGCGGCGACGAAGACGACACGGCCGGCGCGGGCGTGGCTGGCGACGGAGCCCAGGCAACCGCCGGCCGTCGGCGCGACCGCGTGCTTGACGGCATCGCAGATCGCCTTTCGGTCTCGCCGATGTTCTCCGGGGGCACGCTCGTGGTGGTGCGCCAGCCGGGGTCGTTGCTACGCGAGTCGACGGCTCGCGAGCGCCTCCTGAAGCTGCTCGTCGAGATGGCACCCGGTAACGCGCTGTGCTTCCTCGATCTGACTGCCCAGGGCGGCGGTGCCGCGCAGCAGGGCGTGCTGCGCGACGCGATCGGCGCCACGGGCGGCGCCGTGCGCGAGCTTCCGGCGCTGTCCCGTGAGCGGATGGAAACATGGCTTACAGCCCGCGCTCGAGAGCTGGAGCTCACGCTCGCGCCGGGCGCCGCGCGCATGCTCGCCGAGCGCGTGGGCGCCTACGTCCGCGAGGGAGATGTGGATCGCCGACGCATGAGCGAGCTGGCCAACGCCGAGCTCGAGAAGCTCGCTCTCTTTCGGCCGCAGGGCACGGTCACTCGCGAGGACGTCGACGCTCTCGTTGGCGAGGCCGTCCCCGGCTCGACCTGGGCATTCCTGGATGCAGTCGGCAGTCGCCGTTCCTGGGAGGCAGCAAACCTCGCCTCCAGACTGCTTGCCGACGGCACCGCCATCCAGGTCATTACGACCCAGCTCCATCGTCGGCTGCGCGACCTCGTAGTCGTGCGCGACCACGTCGCCGCCGGAACCAAGCCCGTCGACCTGGTGAGGGAGATGAAGCTTCAGCCATTCCGAGCCCAGAAGCTGACCGAGCAGGCGCGCGCGTGGCAGCCCGACGAGCTGGACCAGGCAGTGTCGACGCTGCTCGAGCTCGACATGCTCAGCAAGGGCATCGCCACCGACGGCTCACCCAACGGAGTGTCCGAGGATCGGTCCGAGCTGGCCCTGCTGGCGTGGATCGGGAATCAAATCGCCCGCCACGAGGCGGGCGATTTGAGGCATGCCTGAACGAGAGCGAGGAGGCTAGGAGCTCGTCCAGGCGTTACCGGTAAGTACTTGGTCAGTCTCGATCGCGAACGTGCAGCGGCCCTCGGGCACGGACAGCAGCTCGATCAGGTCGGGGTCGAGGTACAGCTGCTGGCAGATCTCGCACAGGCTTGCCGGAAGCCCGAAGAAGAAACGCTCGCTGCCGTCAGGCAGACGAAACGTCGCGTCGAAGCGCGAGTTGAAGAGCTTCCGGTTGCAGACCGGGCATCCGCTGCCCATGCGTGCCATGCGGGGACTGTAGGTACGATCCGGTGCGGTTCCGTATGACCCAGCGGTAAGGGGCCGCTACGCCGACCTTCCTACGTCGACGGCACGCGCAGCGGCAGCAATTGCAGGTGCAGCGGCAGCTACTGGAGGCGCAGCAGCAGCGGTGCCTCCGCCCACAGCCGCTCGAGCTGGTAGAACTCGCGCTCGGGCGGCGCCATGACGTGGACGATGACTGATCCGTAGTCGATCAGCATCCAGTGGGCGTTCGATGAGCCCTCGCGCCCGACCGGCTTGATGCCCTCGTCGCGCAGGCTATCGGCGATGCCGCCCGCGATGGCGTTGAGCTGGCGCTCCGACGTGCCCGAGCAGATGACGAAGTAGTCGGCCAGCGTCGTCAGCTCGCGGATCTCGAGAAGGACGATGTCAGCAGCCTTCTTGTCCGATGCCAGGTCGACGATACGCCGGGCGAGCGCAAGGGCGGTTTCCTCGGGGTTGGTGTCCCGCTTATCGGCCGGCTTGCGCTTTATCGGCGCGCGACGACGGGGCAATCCCGGTCGAACGTCTTCAGGCTGCTGGTCGGTCATGCTCTCCATAGAGTCCATGTTCGCGTATGTAGGCGTCGACGGCAGGCGACACCAGGTAGCGGACCGAGCGTCCGGCTTGCAGTCGGGAGCGCACGTCCGAGGACGAATGGCCGAGATGCGACGTGCGCACGAACTCGAAACGGTCCTCGCGACCCGGAAAGTGCGCCGTCAGCCACTCGAGCGGTATGTCGGCGTAGCCCAGGCGCGGGACGATGGCGATCTCGGCAAGGTCAAGCAGGCGCCCAGGATCGCGCCACTCCGGCAGGTACGCGGCGGACTCGGCCGAGAGGACGAAGACAAAGCCGATGTCCGGATGGTCGTCAGCTAAGCGCTGTGCCGTCTCGACGCTGAAGGATGGGCCGTCGCGCTCGACCTCCAGCCGGCTCACCTCGAAATGTCGGTTGTCCGCGACCGCGTGCTCGACCATCGCGACCCGATGCTCGGCCGAGGCGTGCGGCACCTCCCGGTGCGCTGGGCTGCCCACGGGCATGAACAGCATGCGGTCCAGTCGCAGTGCTTCGCGCGCCTGCTCGGCGATGGCGAGATGGCCGAGGTGAATCGGATCGAAGATCCCGCCCAGGACTCCCCAGCGCGTCCCGCTCAGCCCTCGTCCTCCCACTCAAGCTCGACGGCGCCGATGCGGACGGTATCGCCGCCGTTGACGCCGGCACGGACAAGCTCGCGCTCCACGCCCATTCGGGCGAGGTCACGCTGGAAGCGTTCGGCCGACTCGGGGTTGTCGAAGTTGGTCTGCGCGGCGAGGCGCTCGACACGCCGGCCGAGGACGCGGTACGCGCCCTCCTCGCGCTGGACGGTGAACATGTCGGGCGCCGATTCGAAGCGATGGACGACCACTCCAGCCGGCTCTCCGGGCAGGGCCAGCGTGTCGGCGTCGGGCAGCAGGCGCGCCAGGACTCCGACCAACAGCGGGACGCCATCACCCTGCTCGGCGGAAACGGCCACGACCTCGAGGCCCTCCTTCTTGCGTGCCCGCTGGAAGGCCTTGAGGTTGGACTGTGCCTGCGCCAGGTCGAGCTTGTTGGCGACGACGAGCGTCACCTTCTCGAGCAGCTGCGGATCGTGTTCCTCGAGCTCGTCACGGATGATCTGGTAGTCGCGCTCCGGGTCCGCCGCAGCGACATCGACGACGTGCACGAGCACACGCGTACGCGACACGTGGCGCAGGAACGCGTGTCCAAGCCCGGCACCGCTGCTTGCGCCCTCGATCAGCCCGGGCATGTCCGCGACCGTCACGCGCCGTTCGTCACTCGCGTCGGCGGCGGCCAGGTCGAGCACGCCGAGATTGGGCGTCAGCGTCGTGAAGGGATAGGCCGCCACCTCGGGCGTGGCGTTGCTGAGGGCGCTGAGGAGCGTTGACTTGCCGGCGTTGGGCAGTCCGACCAGCCCGACATCGGCGATCAGGCGCAGCTCCAGCTGCAGCCGGCGTTCCTCGCCGGGCTCGCCCTTCTGCGAGTGCGACGGAGCGCGGTTAGTCGACGTGGCGAAATGAACGTTGCCCAGGCCGCCACGACCGCCGCGCGCGACCATGACACGCTGCTCGCGACTGACCAGATCGGCGATCAGGTCCCTGGTCGCGACATCGCGCACGACGGTCCCGGGCGGGACGTGCAGCGTGAGGTCATTGCCGGCCCTGCCGTGTCTCCGCGAGCCCTCGCCGCGGCCGCCGGGCTCGGCCCTGAAGTGATGCCGGTACCGGTAGTCGCGCAGCATCGTCTCGCCGGCGTCGACCACCAGATAGACGCTGCCGCCACGGCCGCCGTCACCGCCATCGGGCCCGCCGCGCGGCACATGCGCCTCACGTCGGAACGACGATGCGCCGTCGCCGCCGGCACCGGCACGGACCGTGATCGTGACCTCGTCAAGGAACATCAGTCCCAAATCCTAGCCGCGGCCGTTGGCGCCGGACACGCCGCTACCGGGAGCGCCGAGCGCGCCGCGGCCCGGGCACCGTCGAACACGCCGCTACCCGCTGACCGGGTCATTCGTCCGCACCGCTTCCCGCTGAGCGGGATATTCGTCCGTCGCCGGACCGTTCGAGGCACTCAACCGCAACGAGACGGACCGGTCCCACCCGGAATTGGCGGTTCCATGCACCCAGGGCGACTGAGCTCGGGCCGTGGCGGGTGGATCTTGAGGTCTTGCCGGACGAATCACCCGCCAGGCGGGTAAACCGGGGTCCCCGCCGGACAGATGAACCGCTGAGCGGGAAAAATGCGGCCGGGCGAGGCTGGGGCGCGACGAGGCGCGGCGACGCAGTTCGCTCGAGAGCAGGCGCGCGCTATGCCTCGTTGGCCGCAGCGCTCTTGGTCAGCGACGCCAGGAACTCGGCATTCGAGGTCGACTTAGAGAGGCGGTTGAGCAGCAGCTCGATGCCCTCGTTCGTGCCCACGGCAGACAGCATGCGGCGCATCGTCCAGACCATGCGCAGCGTGCCCTCCTCGAGCAGCAGCTCCTCGCGGCGCGTGCCCGAGCGCTGGACGTCGATCGCCGGGAAGACGCGCTTCTCGGCCAGCTTACGGTCGAGGATGAGCTCCGAGTTGCCCGTGCCCTTGAACTCCTCGTAGATGACGTCATCCATGCGCGAGCCGGTGTCGATCAGGCAGGTGCCGATGATCGTCAGCGAGCCACCCTCTTCGATCTTGCGCGCGGCGCCGAAGAAGCGCTTGGGCGGGTACAGAGCGATCGGGTCGATACCACCCGACAGCGTTCGGCCGGAGGGCGGCAGTGCCAGGTTGTAGGCGCGTGCCAGGCGGGTGATCGAGTCCAGCAGGATGACCACGTCACGGCCGGTCTCGACCTGGCGCTTGGCGATCTCGAGCGCCATCTCGGCGGCGCGGGTGTGATTCTCCGTCGGCTCGTCGAAGGTCGAGGAGATGACCTCGCCCTTGACCGAGCGACGCATGTCCGTGACCTCCTCGGGGCGCTCACCGATGAGCGCGACCATCAGCAGGATCTCGGGATAGTTGGCGCTGATGCCGTTGGCGATCTGCTTGAGGAGCATCGTCTTGCCCGCCTTGGGCGGCGAGACGATCAGCGCGCGCTGACCCTTGCCGAGCGGGTTGACGAGGTTGATCAGCCGCTGCGAGAGGTTCTTCGGATCCGTCTCGAGGTTGATCAGCTCGATCGGGTGAATGGGCGTCAGTGCATCGAAATGGGGGCGCCGCTTTGCCGCCTCCGGATCCACGCCATTTACCGACTCGACGTGGACCAGGCCCCAATACTTCTCGCCGTCCTTGGGCTTGCGGATCACGCCACCGACTCGATCGCCGGCGCGCAGGCCGAAGCGCCGAACCTGGCTAGAGGAAACGTAGACGTCGTCCGTGCTGGGCATGACCCCACGCCGGCGCAGGAAGCCGTAGCCGTCGTCGACGATGTCGAGGATGCCGGTCACGTAGACCTGGCCCTGCCGCTCGACCTGCTTCTGCAGGATGCGCTCGACGAGGTCGTCCTGACGCATCTGGCGCGCGTCGTCGACCTCCAGATCGGCTCCGATCTGGACCAGCTGGTTGAAGTTCTTGGACTTTAGCTCGTTGATGTTCATGCGGAAGTTGGGCCTACCTGTTGTGCGGCATTGACCGAAATAGATGGGTACCGAAACACACGGAGCCCGGAGCACAGCGCCGGGGATTGAAGATGAACCGCTCTTGCACGCGCCACACTCGACACAGCCGCCGACGATGTGGGGGAAGCGGGGAAGGACTGAATCATAGCAGCCCACGCGGACCGGTCAATAGGCTGGAGCGTTGCAGGTGCACGCATGCAACCTCTCTGGCAACTGCGTGGTCCGGCCATTACGTAGGGACCACCCTTGCGGACGCTCAGACGACACGGAGTGGCAGGTCGACTAACTACCTCGTCAGCTGCTGGTCCGTTCGCCGCTCGAGAAACTAGCGAGCCGACCCCGCGGCAGCGGCGCTCTCGGCGTCCTTCTCGGCTGCGGCCTGGCGCGCCTTGTCCCAGTCTTCGCGGAACGTCTTGATGCCCTTGTCGGTCAGAGGGTGGTGAACCATCTGCTGGAGCACCTTGAAAGGCAGCGTCACAACGTGCGCGCCGGCCAGGGCCGACTCCGTTACGTGGCGCGGATGCCGGATCGAGGCGGCCAGGACCTCTGAATCGAGCTCGTACATCTCGATGATCGGCACCAGCTCGCGGATCACGTCCATGCCTTCCTGGTTGATGTCGTCGAGGCGGCCGACAAACGGTGACAGGAGCGATGCTCCTGCCTTGGCCGCGAGCAGGCCCTGGTTGGCCGTGAAGATGAGCGTGCAATTGGTCTTGATGCCTTCCTCGGCGAAGCGCGAGATGGCCTCGAGCCCTTCCTCGCTCATGGGCACCTTGACCACGATATTCGGGGCGAGCTTCGCGAACGCACGGCCCTCGCTGAGCATGCCGTCCACGTGTTCCGCGACAACCTCCGCGCTGACGGGCCCGGGAGTCAGCTCGCAGATCTGGCGCAGGATGTCCTCGTACGAGCCGCCGACCTTGGCGTAGAGGCTCGGGTTCGTGGTCACGCCGTCGAGCACGCCCCAGCGCGCTGCGATGCGGATCTCTTCGATGTCCGCCGTATCCAGGAAGATCTTCACGTCTTCGCTCCTTCTTTTACCTGCGCTGATGTTACCCGCGCCGCATTAGGCCCCCGTAAAGTCGCGGCGTGAGCGCTCGCTACGACGTCCGACCCTTCGTCCCAGCGGACATCGAGGCCGCGGCCGACCTGCTGGCTGAACGGCACCGCCGGCAGCGCGAAGCGATCCCGGCGCTCAATCCCGACTTCGAGCAGAGAGAGCACACGACCGATCGATTGCGCGCGCTGCTTGCAGGCGACGAACCATCAGGCGCCATCTGTTTCGACGGCGATGCACCAGTCGCGTACGTGGTCGGGACTGGGCGACCCGAGACGCCATGGGGACCCAATATCTGGGTCGAGGACGCCGGGTCGGCGGCCACGGACGGCGAGGCCCTCCGACTGGCCTACGCAGCCGCGGCCGGTGCGTGGGTGGCCGACGGTCTCACGAGCCATTACGTCGTCACGCCTGCGAGCGATCAGATGCTGGTCGATGCCTGGTTCTCCCTCGGTTTCGGCCTGCAACACGTTCACGCCCTGCGCGAGCCGGTGGGTGCCGATTTCGTGCCCTGGGCACCGGAAGGCGTCGTGGTCCGGCGAGCAGAGCGCCGCGACCTTCTGGCTGTCGCGAGGCTGGACCTGGTGCTGCCCGAGCACGCGCAGGGGTCGCCGGTGTTCGCGAACCTCGCCGTTCCCGACTACGAGGAGACCCTGCGCGAATTGGACGAGGAGTTCGACGATCCACGCTTCACCTCGCTCGTGGCGGTGCACGATGGACGGGTCGTCGCCGGCGGCACCGCGTGCTCGCTCGACCTTTCGAGTGGCAACACGGCTCTGATGCGGCCGCGCAGCTGCGGCTTTCTGGGCTATGCCGCGGTGCTGCCCGAGGCGCGCGGCCTGGGAGCAGGCCGCGCGCTTGGCGAGGCCGTGCTCGCCTGGAGCCGCGACGAGGGCTATGAGTGGGTCGCCACCGACTGGCGCTCGACCAACATCGAGGCCAACCGCACCTGGCGAGCCCTGGGCTTCAAGCCCAGCTTCCTGCGATTGCATCGCCAGATCGTCTGATGGCCTGATCGGAGCAGCAGTTCTGGCCCGGTCGCGGGCGGGGTTGCGAAAACGGCCCTGCTAGTCGGGCGGCCCGGGCAGGCCGGCGGTGGCAGCGGCCCGAACCGATGGACCCAGCTCTTCGAGCGCGCCGGCGACCCTGTCGAGGGCTTCGTCCACACCGGCGGTGCGAAGCTCGTCGGCGCCGCGCCCGATGACGAGCTGCTCCAACCGACCGTAGGCGCGCAGTACCAGGCGCACCAGGCGAGCGACCTCGGTCTGGCGTCGACCCAGCAGGTCGATCGTCTTCTCCACCTGGACGGTGTGCTCCTCGATGTGCGACGGGCAGCGCCACAGCCGAAAGCCGATGCTTACCGGGAATCCATACCAGCCGCCCATGACCGCCATCTCTTCCGTAGTCAGCGTGGCGTAGCGCGACGATGTTGAGTCGACCACGTCGTGCAGGCTGCGGCGCACGTCGGCCAGGGAGCCGCGCGCCTCGTCGTCGTCCGAGGGCATCGCTTCAAAGAGCCCCTCTGGCGCGCGCTGCGGCCCCGGCGCGCGGGGCTCATCGCGCGTCGACAGCCAATAGGCATTGCCCCACGCGTAGCCGCGCTGGCTACCGATGATGTGGCCGAGCGTCTGACGCATCGTCCACTCTTCGCCGCCCGGGTCCGCATCCAGGTCCTCGTCTGTCATTCCGGCCAGAATGCCGTCCAGGTCCCAACGGGCCGCGGTCGTCGCGCCAATGGCATCGCGCGCCTCGCTCGACGCGACCGAAGCGACGGCACGTCCCACCTCCGAGGTCGCCCGCTCGATGATTTCGAGCGCGTTGTAGAAGCCGTAGCGGACATTGATCTCGTTGCCGTCCCACAGCCAGAGCGACGTCAATCGGTCGTCGGCGATGGAGCCCAGATCGTCAACCGTGGCACGCACGGCGTCGCGCAGCCGCTCGATCGCCGGGTTGAGCGCGACGACCGGTCCGGGGGCGTGCTCGAGGACGAACGGATCAAGTACAGCGGTCATGTCAGCGTTTTGCGATCGTCAGGCGGTGGCGGTAATTGGCTCGCTATGGGCCGGCGATTGCGCCAGGCCCACGTGGTCGATTGCCGCCTGCACGAACCCTGAGAAGAGTGGATGCGGCCGATCGGGCCGGCTCTTGAACTCGGGGTGGAACTGCGAAGCCACGAACCAGGGATGGTCCTTCAGCTCGACGATCTCAACCAGCCGTCCGTCGGGCGATTGGCCGGAGAGCACCATGCCTGCTCCCTCGAGCGCCTCGCGGTACTGGTTGGAGACCTCGAAACGATGGCGGTGGCGCTCGTAGACGACCTCCTCGCCGTACGCCTCAGCGGCGCGTGAGCCGGGCGTGAGGCGCGCGGGGTACAGGCCCAGGCGCATGGTGCCGCCCTTGTCCTCCAGCTCGCGCTGGTCGGGCATGAAATCGATCACCGGGGCATTGGTGAACATGTCGAACTCGGTCGAGTTGGCATCCTGGGCACCGACGACATCGCGTGCGAACTCGATCACGCCGCACTGGAGTCCGAGGCACAGCCCCAGGTAGGGCACTTTCTCCTCGCGCGCGTAGCGCGCGGCCATGACCTTGCCTTCGATACCGCGATGGCCGAAGCCGCCTGGTACCAGCACGCCGGCCGCGTTGCCGAGGCGCTCACGGTAGTTCTCGTCGGTCAGCGCCTCGGAGTCGACCCAGCGCACCACGATCGAGCGACTTGCCGCCCAGCCGGCGTGGCGCAGCGCCTCGGTGACCGACAGATAGGCGTCGGGCAGCTCGATGTACTTGCCCACCAGCGCGATCTCGAGCTGCGGCTTGGGGCGCTTGATCAGATCGACGAGCTCGCGCCAAGAGGTCAGGTCGGCCGGGTGCGCCTTATCGGCCAAGCCCAGCTCGTTGACGACCAGGTCGTCCAGGCCATGGTCATGGAACTGGAGTGGCACTTCGTAGATCGTCTCGGCCGTTGGCGCCGGGATGACCGCCTCCGTCGCCACGTCGCAGAAGAGCGCGATCTTCTCGCGCAGATCGCCTGGGCACGTCCTGATCGGAGCGGGCAATGATGACGTCGGGCTGGATGCCGATGCTGCGCAGCTCCTTGACCGAGTGCTGCGTGGGCTTGGTCTTGAGCTCGCCCGTGGCGCTCAGCGCCGGCAGTAGCGTGACGTGGACGTAGAGCACGTTGCCGCGGCCGACGTCCTTGCGCATCTGGCGGATGGCCTCGAGGAAGGGCAGCGACTCGATATCGCCGACCGTGCCGCCGACCTCGACGATGACCACGTCGGCGCGGCCGTCGCGGGCCACGCGCTGGATGCGCTCCTTGATCTCGTTGGTGATGTGCGGGATGACCTGGACGGTGCCGCCGAGATAGTCGCCGCGCCGCTCCTTGGCGATGACCGCCTGGTAGATCCGGCCCGTCGTGACGTTCGACAGCTGGGTCAGGTTCTCGTCGATGAACCGCTCGTAGTGGCCCAGGTCGAGGTCCGTTTCGGCACCGTCATCGGTGACGAAGACCTCGCCGTGCTGGTACGGGCGACATCGTGCCCGGATCCACGTTGATGTACGGATCGAGCTTGATGATGGTGACGGAGAGACCGCGGCTCTTGAGCAGGCGGCCGACGCTGGCGGCGGTGATGCCTTTGCCGAGTGAGGAGGTCACCCCTCCTGTCACAAAGACATACTTCGCCATCGCTTTGAGTCCTCCGGGGTTTTTCGAATGTTACAGATTCGAACGCCGAGTTGCAGGCGCTCCAATCCGCCCCGAGTCAGGCGCGGCGCAGCGGCAAGAGCAGGATCGTGGCGAGGATCGCGAACGGCGCGAGGATGATCAACGCGCCGAGCCAGGCCGGGCCGAACGGGTTCCACGGCGGCTCACCAAACGTGACCCGCGGCGAGACGGCGCTCGTCACCTGGCTTGCCGACGTCGTCACCTCGTAGATACCGGCTGTCGGTGCAACGATCTCGCCATAGGGCACGAAGCCGGTCGACCCGGTCGTGCTCGAGAACAGGTTCTCCGAGAGGCGGCTGACCGGGACG
This sequence comes from uncultured Chloroflexia bacterium, assembly GCA_963706095.1. GTDB lineage: Bacteria > Chloroflexota > Limnocylindria > Limnocylindrales > CSP1-4 > JALYGJ01. The sequence continues at coordinate 2,140,768 of OY970149.1, read as the reverse complement.
TCACCGCCGCTGCCGGTGACCACGACCAGCAGGTCCGAGGGCATATCAGCCGAGTCATCCTCGCCACTGACGCCGTCCTCCTCGAAGCTGATCCTGATCGTGGCGGCGGGCAGCGTCAGCGTCCCCGCTCCAGGCACCGGGACCCGGCCGTACGTGGCGTGGTTGGTGAACGGCAGGCCACCGAGGATGAACCAGACGAAGGCCAGGGTCGCGCCGATGCCCAAGACGATCGCGGCCACCCACCACGGCGCGAGCGAGCGCCTCCGGGCGGGAGCTTGCGAGTAATTCGCAGCGGCGTCGTACGGAGCGGTCAAGCCGCGAGTCTACGAGGTCAGCGCGGCCTTGAACGGGGGTGGTTGCCGGACACACGGTCGGTGAAGGCCGGCCCCACCTCCCCGGTTGCCGGATCGACGCGCCACAGTGAGCCGTCGCCGTGAACAAAAACGACCGTCCTTCCGTCGCTATCGAATGACGGCTCGAAGGCCGACCCGCCAGCCTCAGCCAGACGAGTCAGGCGCGTCGGCTCGCCACCTTCGGGCGACACCGTGAAGAGATCGTTCTCCTCGGTGTCAGCGTCCAGGCGGCCGCTGTAAACGATCAGGTCCGTTGAGCGGCTCCAGTCGGCCGTCGCCGCGAAGAGTGCTGGATCGGTTAGTGGCGTAAGCGTCGGCGGATCGGTCTCTAGGTCGACGATCGTCAGCGTCACGCCCGAATAGTCGAACTCGAGCTCGACTCCCAGCCGATGGACGAGCTCGAGCACGATCTGCGTGCCGTCGGGCGACCAGCGCGGACCCGCACAGAACTCTGTTCCTTCCGGCGTGAAGAGCACGCTCTCGGTGCCACTTTCGACATCGACCGCCACCAGGGTGCCGAAGTGCCCCTCTGTCGTCGCCGTGAACTTGCACGCGGCGATGACCTCACCGTCCGGCGACCAGGCCGGGTCGTCCAGCATGTCGCACGAATCCTCGCAATCGAAAACCATGCGCGCGTCTGTGCCGTCGGCGTCCACCACCCAGAGATCGTCACGGCCGTCTGCCCCAGTCACGACGAAGGTCAGCTGACTGCCGTCCGGAGACCAATCAGGGTTGGTCTGAAACGAGCCCGGAAGGTTCTCTGTCAACGTATGCCGCCCAGTGCCGTCCTCAGCGACGACGTCGATGACGGTCCGCCTGCCATCGAAACCCTGGAGGACCCAGGCCGGTTCGCCGCTCGCCGGCTCTGCCGTGGTCGGTTCCGCGGACGCGGCCGGCGGCGTCTGCATGGTTCCTGACGTCCGCGACGCCGATGACGATGTCGGTGACGCCGTGGGCGTGTGCGTCCTCGGTGGAGGCGCGCTAGCCGGTGCAGTGCCGGGGGGAGCCACGGGCGAGGCGGTGCACGCAGTCGCCATGAGCACGGTGAGAAAGACCAATGTTGACCCGAACTTCACGGCTCGATTCCCTCCAGAGCCGCATCGAGGACAAGATCCCGGCCGGCAAAGAAGTCGACTGATGTTGCGACCATCGGCACGTCAGGCGCGATCTCGGCCCGAGGGTCCCCGTTACCGGCTACATGTGTTGGCAACGTGATGACGTAGCGGGAGTTGGGCAGCGTGATGTCAAGGCACTCGCACAGGAAGTTGTCGGCTCGCGCCGGCGTGGGCTCGCCTACGAGGAGCGCCTGCGTGTCGACGTCGAAGGCGTGCGCCACGATAGTGGCCGCCGATACGTTCTCGCGGCCTATGAGCACCGTCAGCCCGCCGGGCCGATTGATCCGCTCGTCCTCGGCCATGACCGTCAGGATTGGAAAGTCAGCGTTGCCGCCGCGCAGGTAGCGCATGTCGACCACGACTCTATCGACGAGGCCGTCGTCGAGCGCGCCTGTCATGGCCTCAGACGCAGTGGACATGTCGCCGTAGTCGTTGACGGAAACTAGGAAGGTTCGGTTGTCCTCGTCCAAGCTCGTCCAGATGCGCTCATCCCTACGCGCGACCGCCTCGGGCGCCTCGCCCCACAGCCAGCCAACCGGTGCCAAGTCGTAGTCGGTCGCATCGAGCTCCGGCGGATCGATGGTTCGAACAGTTCCATCGGGACCTTCCAAAACGAAGCTGGGATGTTGGACATCGGCGACAACTCCGGTCCCGGCCAGGTACTCGACCGAATTGATCTGCCGGAGAATGTTCTCAAGCAGCCCGCTTTCGTTGTCATGTGGCACGAGCGGCGTCAATCGGTCGATCACATCTTCAATGGCCATGCCCCCGATCGACACCAGGCGCGTCCCGATCAGCGATGTGTCCGCCGCGTTGACTATGAACCACCCATCGTCAAAGCGGTACGGCGAGAGACCGTAGTAGTGCCAACCAGATGGCAGAGCAAAGAATTCGCTGTGGGTGTCGAGCAGGCCAATGAGAGATGCGACCAGGACAACCTGCTCGTTCGGCGTTGCCCCGGCAAGCAGCGGCGCGACGTCGCCGAGGCGCGCTTCCCACTCGGCCTCGGAGTGGATAACGAACGGGTCCTCGTGGTGCGAACGGACCGCCCGATCGAGCGCGGCAAGGTCCTGCGCCCAGGGCTCAGGCGTGGGTGTCCGAGCAGGTGATCCGGAGGGGGTAGTCGGCAGAACGGTGCTTGGAGGATTCGGGCTCGTCGACGCTGGCGCCGAGGTGCAGGCCACGGCAATCAACGCCACCACAAGCAGGCGTCTCATGGATCAGACCCCCTGCCAGATGGTCGCCATCTCGTCACCTCCTGCGTGACCGTGGAGCGCGTTCAGGGCCTGGGCTGCACGCCTGCTCCATCCGTCGGCAGAGTCGTCAGCTGTCCTGTCTCCGGATCGACCCATCCTGGGTGGAATGAAGTCTCATTGTTGTCGACCACTGCAACCCAGATCCGAGTTCCATCGGGATCCCAGCCCGGGTTCGCAACACGTTCGACACCGGCGTCGGCTGCGATCGTCAGCGGCTCGACGTTGGAGCCGTCGGGGTCGGACAGGAAAAGGTCGGAGATCTCGCCGCGCATGTTGCCAAGGTCATACGAGTTGAAGACGAGCTTTTGATCGTTCGGGCTCCAGTCTGGCGACGAGTAGAAGGAGTCGTAGTCGCTCAGATAGGTGGGCGGTGACGTGCCGTCGGCGGGGATTGTGGCAAGGCGTGACCCAGTGAGAAACGTGTCGCTGGCGTCCCAATGCAGGACGGTGTAAGCAAGAGTTCGGCCGTCGTTGGACCAGTTCGCAGCGCCGTCGAGGAAGTCCGGCCATGGGTACGAAACAAGGCGAGTCAGTTCCATGCTCCGGAGGTCGAGCACGGCCAGCGAAGCGTCACGCTCTCCGTAGCACACCAGGGACATTGCCGCGCCATTGGGCGACCACATCGGGTGAAAGACGTCTACGCAGCCGTCGTCGAGGCCGTCATAGAACAATGCTGCCCCGCTGCCGTTGGCAGCGGCGGTCCAGATGGCCCCGCCCGGGTATTGCTCATCGCGGACGACGAATACAAGGCTCTCCCCGTCTGGAGACCACGAAATTGCGGGAATGCTCCCTTCGACGTTGCCCAGAATGCGTCGCTGATTCGAGCCATCGCTCGAGAGCAGATAAGCGGCCTTCGTATCGTCGTCGATGTACCAGGTCATCAACAATTCCCGGGCGATCGGTGATGCGGACGGCGATGGCGATACTGGCGACGTTGGTGATGGCGCGGCCGTCGGCGGTGGGGCAACCGCGGCCGTGGTCGGCGACGGAGCCACCGTCGAGTCGGGACTGGCGGGCGCCGCGGCGGAGCACGCCACTAACAACAGTGCGCCAATGAGGGCTGATGCACGACTCATGAAGCCTCCGAAGCTTGGGTTCCCGGGCCGATTGTGCTGGGTCTCGAGTGCCTTTCTGCCGTTGGGGTTGGAGAGTCAGGGACTGCGCGCTGGCAAACCTGTTTGTCACCAATCACCGCGAACGCCTGCTCGTTCCCCTTGGCGCGGACAACGACGGCCTCAAGGGTGGAGGTCGCGGCCACGACCAGGTCTGCCATGAAAGGTAGATGCCGAACATGCCCGGGCTGTCCCAGGCATATGCAATTCGCGCCCCCAGCGGGCGCCGATCGCTACTCCTCCGGAGACTCGAGCGGCAGTGGCGTGGATCCCGGTTCGGGGATGTACAGGATCTGGCCGGGCTGAATCGAGTTCCAGTCGGCCAGGTTGTTGAAGTCGGCCAGCTCCGTGGGGTCGATGCCGAACTGCTCGGCAATGCCGATCACGCTGTCGCCTGGCTGAACGACGTAGATCTCGCTGCCGTCGCTCGGCTGGGGCAGCACCGGGATCGTCAAAGTCTGGCCGGGCTGAATTACGTAGTTGGGCGGCTCGATGCCATTCGCCTCGGCGATCATTTCCCACGGAACCCCGAACAGGAGGCCGATCGCGGCCAGGGAGTCACCGGGCTGGACGGTGTAGGTGCCGCCCGGAGTGGGTTGCGTCGTGGGTGTCGGCTCGACGGTGGGCGTCGGCTCGGTGGTGGCCGCGACCGCGGTGGGCGTCGGTGTAGGAAAAGTGAGGCCGGAGGGGAAAGGGCTCGGGCTGGCGCCGGCGACGCGCGGCGCGGGCAGGATGTTGAAGAAGAACAGGCTGGCCACGACGACCGCCGTAAGGGCGAACGCAAGCAACAGGCTGGTGATCAGGGAAAGTCGAACCATCGCGCCCGATCATAGCCGCGATGCCCGTTTCAGCCGGTTTGCGGGCCGACTTCCGGCGTGGCGCTAATGCGGACCGGGGCCCGGTATCGTGCGGCCGGGACCCCACACCTCAGGCCCGCAGATGAACGCCCGCGGAGCGTGGGCGTGGGACGCTCGCCAATTCGGAAGGTCGTCAGCGGCAGCCGGTAGTCGGCCATCCCCAAACATGCCCTCCACCGCGGAATGGACTTCCTCGAACCGGTCCCACGGGTTGAAAGGCCAGCCCTCAGCGGTGCAGATTCGGGCCAACGACTCCTTGGCGAAGACGACGTCGGCGTGCGCCGCCGCATAGCGGTCACTGGTTCCATCGCCGATGAAGACGACTACCCGACCGGCAGCCTGGTGAAGGCGCACACGCTCGCGCTTGCACGTCCCACACACGAAGCACGACGGGTGCCCGAATGGGAAAGACATGCCGCTGCCACCGCCCTCGACTTGGTTCTCGTTGGTGGCGATGGGCAGGTCGCCCAGGCCTAGTGCGGCGAGATTGGGGCCGACGTAGAAGCCGAGGCCGTCGCTGACGATCTCGACCAGCGCGCCGCGCTCGCGCACGGCCCTGACGAAGCCCGGAAACGCCTCGTCCTGGGGCATCTGTGCAGACTCGTCGCGCAGCAGTTGCGCGTCGCGCGGCAGTACGTCCATGTCCCACTTCATGAGCTCGCGCGAGCCGATCTTGCCGGCGTCGTACAGCGCGTCGAGCCGATCGAACTCGGCGCGGTTGTCGTAATGGCGGGTCAGCAGCGCGTCGCCGATGTCGACGCGCGAGATGGTGCCGTCGTAGTCAACGAGAAAGCTGACCGGCGCGCCGCCCGCCTCAGGCGGCGCGATGTGCGAGTCCGACCTCAGATCGCGGTCGACTCGGCCGGGGCGTCGAGGTCCACCTCGAGATCGAGCGCCTCGTCGTCAGCCTCCTCGGTCAGCTTGAGCCAGATGAACAGGCCGGCCAGGGCGACGAGCGGGACGATTATCACGACGGCAAGCAGCAGCGCGAAAAGCACTACCACCAGCTTGATCAAGCCTTTCACGGAGACCTCCGATCGTTGGGTGGTTTGCGGTTATCAGACGTATTGGTCCGCGTCAGCGCAACGGTAGCGCAAAGATGGCCGGGGGTCCGTCGGCTGTCGAGGGTGTCAGCGCCCGCGCATCTGGTGGGCGGCAGCGACCATCGATTCGATCTCCGCGCGCGTGAACTCGACGAGGACATGACGCAGGCCGGCGCGCGTCGACATCAGCAGGCGCATCACGAACTGGTGATCCTGCTCGAAGAAGAAGATGTCGCGCGGCTGCTGCTGGTCGATATATGAGCCAATGGCACGCAGCGCCGATTCGTAGAAGCCGGCGTTGACCATTCCTGCGGCCTCGCCGGGCCGCGGAGTGGTCCGCCCGGCCCGGCGCGACAGCGACTCCTCCATGAAGCGCGGCAGATCGTCCTCGCGCAGGTGGAAGGTCTCCTTGTCCAGGCGCGCCGCGGGATCGGTCCATGCTCGATCCTCGCCCGGGACCGCCGCAAGGCCCTGGACGATGAAGCCATCGTCGGTCTCGTTGAGGGTGATCTCGCGCATGCCGCGCTGATCGATCAGCGCCCCCAGAGAGCGCAGCAGCTCCTCGTAGTTCTGGCGCGGTGCCCCATCGTAGATCCGCATTCAGCAGGGATTGTCGGGGTCGGTCGGCTCTCCGGAAGGGGTTGGTTCGGATGGCGGCAGCGGCGTACCCACGGGCTGGCCGTCCCAGTACAGGCTCGCCTCGCCAAAGACCTGCTTCGACAGCTCGGCGATGCGATCCATGTACGGAATCAGCTTTTGGCGCCCACCTGTCTCCCGCCGGGTCTGGAAGTCGGCCCACTCTGGGTCCTTGAAGATCCAGGTCCGGCTGGGCTCGTCCTCGACCTGTTCGGCCAGCGTCAGCAGCTGGTCGATCTGGCTGGGCGGGTAGTTCGTGCCGATGACCTCGGCGAGCGCCTCGGCGATGTCCGGGATGCGTGGCAGGTTCTCCGGCTTGAGCATCTCGCGCTTGAGCGCCGACAGAACCTCCTGCTGGCGTCGGGAGCGTGCGAAGTCGCCGCCTGACTGACCCTTGCGACTGCGCACGAAGCGCAGCGCATCTTCCGGGCCGAGCCGCTGCCGGCCGGCGGGCAGGTAGAACTGAAGGTGGTCGTCGATGATCTCGCGCGGGTTACATACCGTGATCGAGCCGACTGTGCGCACGACGTCAAGGAAGCCGCTCATGTTCACGGCGGCGTAGTAGTCGACCGGGATGCCGAGCATGAAGCCGACCTGGTTGGCCAGGACAGGCATGCCCCCTTCGCCGAACTGCTCGGGGTAGAGCTTGGTCACGCCCGCGAACGTGTTGATCTTGCCGCTGAACGTGCCGCCGTTGTAGATCGGGAAATCCTGCAGGTCGCGCGGGAAGCTGAACAGCAGCACCTCCCCCGTCGTGTTGTTCACGCTGACAACCAGAATCGTGTCCGTTCGGGCGCCGGTGCGGCCCTCGATCCAGTCGATGCCCGCGAGCATCACGTTCAGATAGCCGTCGCTGCTCGCGTCGATCGAGCCGATGTCGAATCGCGGCGTCGGGCCGGGCTCGATCGATGGCTCGGGCTCGTCCGTGGGGTTGTCTTCCGGGTAAGTGATATCGGGCGGTGGCTGCGTTGGTGAGGCGGCGGGATCGGGGGTTGCGCCCGAAGGCAGCGCAACCGATGTCGGTCGCGGGGTCGGCCGGTTGGACTCAGCAAGCGGGTCGCGATTGGGATCGGTGATGTCGCCGCCCGCGCTGCCGACGCGATACAGCGCCATTGCCGCGTATGCGTCGACGGTGCCGATCGCAAAGATCAGGACGAGCGCGACCACCAGGGGCGTCGTGGAACGGGTGCCAACGCTTCGCCACGCGTGGACGATGGCCGCGATCCACCACAGCCCGAAGAGGACGATGACGAGCGCTCCGGGGTACGCGACCGCAGGGTCGAAGGCTCGCGCGCCGACACGCGTGATGCCCTGGCTCATGACGACGATTGCAAGCAGGAAAAGCCCGACCAACACCGGCGCGGCAAAGACGATCGCCATGCGCCGATCGCCCAGGTACGCCTGGCCGAGGCCGGGGAAGATGAAGCTGAGCAGTGCAGCGATGCTTGCCGATTTCTCGCCGTTCACGACGCGGCGAGGTCGCTGCGGATGTGCCTGATTCAAGAGTGAGGTGCGCCTCCTTTGGCCACACTAGCCTACCGACTTAGGACGCGCCGCAGAGCGTTGCCGTTCCGCCACGGCCGAAAGTACGAGTGGTTCTGGTCCGGCACGTGCATTGCCGAGGGCGCAGCCACGGGTGGAGGATGGCGTACGTGAGAGTCTCGCGCCGAGCGCGCTTCACCGTGTCGCTGCTCGTGGCCGGCCTGCTGCCGGTCAGTGCCGGGCCGGTCGCGGCCGCGCCGATGGTCACCGTGCCCGGCGCACCGGCGTGCCAGATCTTTCCCGCGACCAACGTCTGGAACAAGCCCGTCGACCGTTTGCCCGTGGCTGCCAACTCGGACACGCTGGTCCGTTCGATCGGGTTGACGAGCTATCTCCATCCCGACTTCTCGTCGTACGCCGGCGGCGGCTACGGCATCCCCTACAACGTGGTCGGCTCACGATTGGCCAAGAAGCGTGTGCGCTTCTACTACCCGTCCGAATCGGATCCGGGGCCGTATCCCATCCCGCGCCGACCCAAGATCGAGAGCGGCTCCGATCGCCACATCCTCATGCTCAACCGCGACGAATGCCGACTGTACGAGCTGTTCGACACGCGCAAGACGTCAACCGGCTGGCGCGCCGGCTCGGGTGCCATCTGGGACCTTCGCTCGAATGCCCTGCGGCCGCTGGGTTGGACCTCTGCCGATGCGGCCGGACTGCCGATCCTGCCGGGCCTGGTGCGCTACGACGAAGTCGCCGCCGGCGTCATCGCCCACGCGCTGCGCTTCACGGCGCCGCGCACGCGGCGCGCGTACATCTTCCCCGCACGCCACTACGCCTCCGAGTCGAACGATCCGGCACTGCCGCCGATGGGGCTGCGCGTCCGACTCAAGGCCTCGGTCGACATCTCCCGCTACGGCCCGCAGGCGCGCGTGCTCCTTAGGGCGCTCCAGGTCTACGGCATGATCCTGGCCGACAACGGCTCGCCGTGGTACGTCACCGGCGCCCCGGACGCGGGCTGGGACGACGACGACATGCACGACCTGCACCAGATCCGTGGCTCCGACTTCGAGGTGGTCGACACCTCCACCCTCCGCAACGGCTGACGCCACCCGACCCTAGCGGCCAACCTTCCCGACCGCGCTTGGGTGCTCTTCGCGGGATTGTCTGCGCAACGGTTGCGGTCGCCCGACGGATCTGCAATTGCACATCTAGTGAACACACAGACTGATTCAGGACCGTCAAGCGGGTCTCGGGACCGCAACTTTGCAGATCTATAGTGAAAGCCGTCAGCAAATCCTCGGATATAGCGCCCTAGCCACCTCTCGGCACCGGGACGTGTTCACTAGACCTGCAATCCGGTGCCGGTACGAGAGCTTCGAGGCTTAGCCGGGCTGATCGAAGACCTTCGTCCGGAACAGCTCCCGGGCGATGTCGGCGGCGACGCGGGCGTTGTTTTCGATGAGCGCGAGGTTCGCCTGAACCGAGCGCCCTGTGGTCAGCTCGGCGACGCGCGACAGGACGAAGGGAGTGGCGGCAGGTCCGTGGATGCCCGCCGCGTCTGCGTCGGCGATTGCCTGGGCGATAACCGCCTCAGCCTCGTCGCGGGCCAGAGCGGCTTCCTCGGGCAGCGGCACGCACACCAGCAGTCCCGAGCCCAGACCCAGCCCCCAATGCGTCGACGCCACGGCTGCGGCCGACTTCGCGTCCGTTACTGAGCCTTCGAGGGTCCGGCCGCTCGACCGTGCGTAGAAGCCAGCCAGCTCGCGCGTCTGCCAGCCAAGGACCGGCACGCCGCGCGTCTCGAGGTACTCGAGCGTCAGGTCGATGTCCAGCACGGACTTGGGCCCGGCACAGACCACGAGAACCGGTGTTCGGGCGAGCTCGTCGAGGTCGGCCGAGACGTCCATCGTCGTCTCGCCGCCGCGGTGCACTCCGCCGATCCCGCCCGTGGCGAAGACGCGGATGCCGGCCAGGCCTGCGGCGATCATCGTTGCCGAAACGGTCGTGCCCGCCCAGCCGCCCTCGGCCAGCGCCAGGGCGAGCGTGGCCCGCGAGGCCTTGCGCGGAGCCGGCGCCGCGGCGATCTCGTCGAGCTCCGACTCGGACAGGCCGACCATGAGCCGTCCCGCACCCACGGCCACGGTCGCCGGCTCGGCACCGCCCGCGCGAACCGCGGCCTCGGCACGGCGCGCGGCCTCGACATTGAGTGGCGCGGCGAAGCCGTGCGTGATCAGCGTCGACTCGAGCGCCACCACCGGGCGGCCGGCGTCCAGCGCCTCGCGCACGCGTGGCGCGACGTGCAGCGGGATATCCATCACGTTCAGAGTGACAGTTCTGGGCGGCGCGAGGTGAGCAGCCGCGCCGCGGCGCGATGGCCCGCCAGCGCGGCGCGGCGCAACAGGGGCGCGGACGTCGTCGTGGGTGATGACCCAGCGGAGATCAACGAATACAGGAAGCCAGCGTCGAATGCGTCGCCGGCGCCGGTCGTATCGGAAACGGCGAGTGGCTTGGTCGCCACGTCGATCTCGATGACCCGCACCGGTGCCGCGCCGGGCGCCGGCGCGGCACCGCGCCACAGCACACGGCAACCGGCACTTCCCTGCTTGACGACAACCACCGGCGCGATGTCGAGCAGCCGACGCGCGCCGCGGGCGCCAACCAGGGCAGTCACCTCGTCGCGATTCGCGAACAGGATGTCGACAGAGGCGGCGCGCACCGCACGCAGGCCGTGGTCGGCTCCCTGTGCGAGGAGCGGTGCGCGCGACGCAAGGTCGACGGACACGAATCCGCCGGCTGCGCGCGTCAGGTCTGCTGCCCGCATCGCAGCATCGGACGTCGGCGGGCGCAGCAACGAGTAGGCGGGCACGTGTAGCACGTCGGCCCGCGCAAACCATGCCGTCCGAAGCGCATCGGGAGCCAGCGCATCGGCCACCCCACGGTCCGTCACGAAGGACCGTTCGCCATTGGCCGCGATCAGTGCCAGGAGCCGCGGCGTGGAGCCGCGGACTCGCACCGCCCGAACCACGACCCCATCAGCACGCAGCGCCTCGATCATGCGCCCGCCCAGGCCATCCGAACCCACGGCACAGACCAGAACGGCAGCACCGCCCAGCGCTCCGACAGCGGCTGCCGTGTTCGCTGCGGATCCGCCGCGACGAAAACGCACCGTCCCCGGCACGTCCGTGCCGTCCTCGATCCCGGCTGACGCGCGCACGACAACGTCCAGCATCAGGTCGCCGAGGCAGACGATGCGTGGCTTCTTCACGCGCCGGCCACGGATTTAATGGCCGCGCAACACGTCGCCATCAGCACGGGTTTAGCCTATCGGTCGTAGAACAGCTGACGGTACGAGGATGACCGGACCGACGATGCAGACGACCGCCCCGACCACCGACCAGAGCGCGGCGCACCCCGACGCTCAGGCCTGGAATGATCTCGCCCGGCAGTTCCGGGTCGACTCCATCCGCATGGCCGCGAGCGCCAACTCGGGCCATCCCACCTCGTCCATGTCGGCCGCCGAGCTGATGTCCGTGCTGGTCAGCAAGTACCTGCGCTATGACGTCGCCCAGCCCAAGGACGCGCGCAACGACCACCTGATCTTCTCCAAGGGCCATGCGTCGCCGCTGTACTACGCGATCCTGCTGGCCATCGGCGCGATCGACGAAGCGGAGGTCGCAACGTATCGGCTCAAGGGCAGCCGCCTCGAGGGTCATCCCACGCCCGTCCTGCCCTACGTCGACGTTGCCACCGGATCGCTCGGCCAGGGCCTGCCCGTAGGGGTCGGTGTCGCGCTCGCTGCGAAGCGGCTGGACCGGCTCCCGTACCGCACCTGGGTGCTGCTCGGCGACAGCGAGATGGCCGAGGGATCGGTCTGGGAGGCGCTCGCGCAGGCGAGCTTCGACGGGCTCGACAACCTGACCGCGATCATCGACGTCAACCGCCTCGGCCAGACGGGTCCGACACGCTACGAGTGGAACCTCGAGGTCTATTCCGACCGGCTGCGCAGCTTCGGCTGGCACGCGATCGAGGTCGACGGGCACGATGTCGAGGCGGTGGATCGTGCACTGGCCGAGGCCGTTGCCACCATCGGCAAGCCCACTGCCATCGTCGCCCGCACCAGAAAAGGCGCGGGCATCTCGTGGGTCGATAACGCCAGCGGCGCTCACGGCAAGCCCGTCGAGAAGGCCGACGAGGCGATCCGCGAGCTGGGCGGCCAGACCCAAATCCGCGTGACACCGCTCGCGCCTCAGGGCGCTGGCCAGGCGCACTCCTTCGAGGGTGGGACGCTCGAGCTGCCGCGCTACGAGATGGGCCAGAAGGTGGCGACGCGCAAGGCCTTCGGCGACGTCCTCGCTGCCCTGGGCAAGGCCGACCCGCGCGTGGTCGCGCTCGACGGCGAAGTCGGCAACTCCACGTACACGGAGATCTTCGCCAAGGCCCTGCCCGATCGCTTCTTCCAGATGTACATCGCCGAGCAGCAGATGATCGGATCCGCGGTGGGCATGCAGGTCCGCGGCTGGAAGCCCTTCGCGGCCACCTTCGCAGCCTTCCTGACGCGGGCCTACGACTTCATCCGCATGGCCGCCGTCAGTCGCGCCAACCTGTACCTGGCCGGCTCCCACGTCGGGGTATCGATCGGCGAGGACGGTCCGTCGCAGATGGGTCTCGAGGACCTCGCTGCGATGCGCGCGATCTACGGCTCGACGGTGCTTTACCCGAGCGACCCGAACCAGACGGCCCGACTGATGGCGCTGATGGCGGACAACGATGGGATCAACTACATCCGCACGACGCGCCAGGCGCTGGACGTCATCTACAGTCCCGACGAGGAGTTCGCCATCGGCGGCAGCCGCGTGCTCCGTTCGACTGCCGATGACCGACTGACCATCGTCAGCGCGGGCATCACCCTGCACGAGGCTCTGGCGGCCGCCGATCGGCTCGCCGCCGACGGAGTCCCGGTCCGGGTCATCGATCTGTACTCGATCAAGCCGCTCGACCGCGACACGCTCATCGAGTCGGCGGGCGTCACAGGGCGCGTGCTGACCGTCGAGGATCACTGGCCCGAGGGCGGACTCGGCGAGGCCGTCCTGACCACTCTGGCCGAGGCCGGCCTGTCGGTCGCCGCACGGATGCTCGCGGTGCGCATCATGCCGCGCTCGGCCACACCTGAGGAACAGCTGGCTGAGGCGGAGATCGATGCCACGGCCATCGAGCGCGCGGCGCGCGAGCTGCTGGGTCTATGACTGACGCCCCCGCCACCTCAGCGCCCGAGCGCGTTCCGGCCGACCTGGCGGCCGCTATCGAGCGCACCCTCGAGCGTGCTCTCGCAGAAGATTGGGTGACGCGCATCTGGGAGCGCGACACGTCCGTGTGGGCGAGTGATGAGAGCGTCGGCCGGCTGATCGCGGACCGGCTGGGCTGGCTCGACCTGCCTGCGGCGTTCGCGGATCGAATCGAGGAGCTCGAGGCGTTCGCCGCGGGCGTCCGCGACGAGGGCTTCTCCTCTGCCCTGGTGTGCGGCATGGGTGGCTCATCCCTGGCGCCGGCGGTGCTTGCCGCGGCGATGGCCCCGGCAGGTGCGGGCATCCCTGTCGCCGTGCTGGATTCGACCGACCCTGAGGCAATCCTCGCCGCGACCGAGAGCGACCCGCGGAGCACGCTGTACCTGATCGCCTCGAAGAGCGGCACGACCACCGAGTCTCTCGCCTTCCTCGCCCATTTCTGGCACGAGGAGGACGAGGTCCACCCCGACTTCCCACGCAGCGCCGGTGGCGAGCATTTCGTGGCGATCACCGACCCGGCACCGAGCTTGACCGCGATACCGCACAGCGACACCTTCCGGGGCGTCTTCCTGAACCCCGCCGACGTGGGCGGTCGCTACAGCGCGCTGACCTATGTCGGGCTGGTGCCCGGCGCGTTGCTCGGGCTGGACCTGCGAGCGCTGCTCGACCAGGCCGGGGCAATGGCGCTTCAGTGCAGCAACGCGGCACCCGACAACCCGGGCTTGAGCCTGGGCGTGGCGCTGGGCACGCTCGCTGCAGCGGGCCGGGACAAGCTGACGCTGGTCATCGAGCCGCGCTTCGCGACGCTCGGGATGTGGATCGAGCAGCTCGTCGCCGAGAGCACCGGCAAGCGTGGTGTCAGGAATCCTGCCCGTCGATGGCGAAGCGCTCGGTGAGGCCTCCGTCTACGGCGACGACCGTGTCTTCGTGCGCCTCAGCAGCGGCACTGATGGAGCCTGGCAGGCCTCCACCGATGCCACGCTCGATGGGCTGGCCGCCGCCGGACATCCGGTCATCGACGTGCCGATGCTGCCGGCGCAGGGCACGCTCGGCGCCGAGTTCTTCCGCTGGGAGTTCGCCACGGCCGTGGCCGGCGCTGTCCTCGGCATCAACCCATTCGACGAGCCGAACGTGACCGAGTCGAAGGACAACACCCGGCGCGTCCTGGACGAGTTCCGGCGCAGCGGCGTGCTGCCGGCCGATGAGGTGCTCGCCACGGACGGTGCCCTGACGCTGAGCGGCGACGCGCCGCTCCGCCTGACCGGTGGTCACGACGGGCTGGTCAACGAGCTGCGCCGCCACCTGGCTCGCGCGCGGCCGCGTGGCTACTTCGCCATCCAGGCGTACCTGGCGCCAACTGGTCAACGCGAGGAGGCCCTGAGGGACATCCAGCGGCTCGTCCGCGATCGCACCGGGCGCGCCGTGACCGTTGGCTTCGGCCCGCGCTTCCTGCACTCGACCGGGCAGCTGCACAAGGGCGGCCCGGCAACCGGCTGCTTCCTCCAGCTGACGTCCGGACATCCGGTCGATTTGCCGATCCATGGCTGGCAGGAGAGCTTCGGCACGCTCATCGATGCCCAGGCCGCGGGCGACTTCATGTCGCTCGAATCGCACGAGCTGCCCGTCGCGCGGATCGACCTGTCGAACAATCCCGATGCGGGCCTGGCAGAGCTTCGCGCGGCACTCGAACAGGCGCTCGCCGAACCGCTCACGTCCTGACGCTCACTTCCCAGAAGGAGGAAATCCTTGGAGCTCGCGATCGTCGGTCTCGGCCGCATGGGCGGCAACATGGCGCGCCGGCTGCACCAGGCCGGTCACCGCGTCGTTGCCTACAACCGATCGCGCGACAAGACCGAGGAGATCATCGGCGAGGGCCTCGAGGGCGGCTTTACGCCCCAGGAGATCGTCGACATGCTCAGCGCGCCGCGGATCGTGTGGCTGATGGTTCCCGCTGGCGATGCGACCGAGCAGACGCTCGAGGAGTTCGCTGCTCTGCTATCTCAAGGTGACACGATCGTCGACGGCGGCAATGCCAACTTCAAGGATTCCAAGCGCCGCCACGCGATGCTCAAGGAGCGTGGCATCAGGTTCGTCGATGCCGGCATCAGCGGCGGCGTGTGGGGTCTGACCAACGGCTACGGAACGATGGTCGGCGGCGACCGCGAAGCCGTCGAGCCGCTCGAGCCCATCTTCCTGGCACTCGCGCCCGAGGGCGGCTACGTGCACTGCGGCCCGCCCGGCTCGGGCCACTACACCAAGATGGTTCACAACGGCATCGAGTACGGGCTGATGCAGGCCTATGCCGAGGGCTTCGAGATCCTGCACGCCTCGGAGTACCCGCTCGATCTGGCCGCGATCTCCGAGGCGTGGATGCACGGCACGGTCATTCGGTCGTGGCTGCTCGAGCTCGCCGGCCGGGCCTTCGCCGAGCACGGCGCGGACCTCGGTGACATCCGCGGCTGGGTGGCCGACTCGGGCGAGGGCCGCTGGACAGTCCAGGAAGCTATCGATCTGGACGTGCCCGCCCTCGTGATCACCGCCAGCCTGATGACGCGCTTCCGCAGCCGCCAGGAGGAGAGCTACTCGGCGCGCGTGCTCGCCGCGCTGCGCCAGCAGTTCGGGGGCCACGCGGTCAAGACGGAGTAGCGAGCTCCTCGTACAGCTCGAGCACCCGACCCGTCGTTACGTCGAGATCGAAGCGCTTCGCAACATCTCGCGCTGCGACGGACATGCGCGCGGCGCGCACCGGGTCGTCGAGGACCGACGCCAGCGCGTCCGCGAAAGCAGCCTCATCAGAGGGCGGCACCACCAGCGCGGCGTCGCCGAGGTCGGGCACGATGCCCACGCGCGTCCCGACCACCGGCACGCCGCTGGCCACGGCCTCCACCGCGACCACCGACTGGCTCTCGTGGCGCGACGTTATGGCGAGCACGCTTGCCGATCGGAACATCTCCAGGAGCGCCGCCCTGGACATCTGGCCGTGGAGTACGACCCTGTCCGCCAGGCCGAGATCGACGATGGCTCGCTCGACCTGGTCGCGCATCCTGCCGTCGCCCACGACATCGAGCGTCACCGCACGCTCCGCCGCGATTCGGGCGAAGGCGCGCAGCAGCATCAGCGGGTCCTTGACCGGATAGAGGTTGCCCACGAATAGAACGCGCGCCGTCTCGCCCCGCGGCGCCGTGGCCGGCGCCGGATCCGTCAGTCTGAAGAGCGACAGATCGACCCCCAGCGGCAGCAGCCGAGTGCGGGTCGTGCGTCCGCTGGCGCGCAGCATCTCCAGCACCGGCGTCGACTGCGCGGTGACCTCGCGGGCCATCCTCAGGGCAACGCGCACCGTCAGGCGACCGCCCATGCCCAGGGCTGCGCCGTAGCTGATGTCGGGCATGGCCACGAGCTCGCCGCCCATGACCGAGACGACGCTCGGTCGCCGCAGCAGGCTGCCACAGACCGTGGCGACGGCGCCCGGCTCGTCGGCCCACAGGCCATGGAGGATGTCGATCGGTCGCTGCCTGTGCCGGCGCAGAACGGCAGCGACGCCACTGCCGACGACCCGCGCACGGCCGATCAGGCCGCCGCGCCGGCCGTTCCCGAGCGTGATCACCGTGGCCCCGGCAAGCTCGAACGGCGGCCGGCGCGGCGGGTGGCGCAGGCAGATGACCGTTACCTCGTGAACGGCGGCAACGCGCTCGACCATGTCGACAACGGCCGGCATCCAGATGTCTTCATGCGTGGCGTGAAATGCCGGCGCCACGTACACGATGTGCATCAGGGTCGCCTCGCCACGAGCCCGTTCTATCATGGCCGCAGTGGCGACTGAGACCAAGCGCGGCAAACCTCGTACCGCCACGGGCACCGACAAGGCGCGCGACGCGAGCTCGACGACCAAGACGGCCAAGTCGACCAGGGCAGCCAAGACGGCCAAGGGCTCGTTGCCGCGCGAGACGGTCCACGTCTACCGGCCGCCCGAGCAAACTCTCCAGAACCCGCTGCGCGCCGGGCTCGCGCTCGAGAAGGTGCCCGAGCCGTGCCTGCTCGTGGTCTTCGGCGCGACGGGCGACCTGACCAGCCGCAAGATCCTGCCGGCGATCTACAACCTGCGGCGTTCGGGCCTGCTGCCCGCCGAGACGGCCGTCGTCGGCTTCTCGCGGCGGCCGCTGACCGACGACGACTTCCGCTCGATGATGCGCGACTCGGTCACGGCCAATTCGCGCGTCAAGGTCGAGGACGGGCTGTGGCACGACTTCGCCGAGGGGATCTTCTACCAGCCGGGTGAGTTCGCGGACCGGGCGGCGTACAGGGAGCTGGCCGAACGGCTGGAGCAGATCGACGCCGCGCGGGGCACGCGCGCGAACCGACTCTTCTACCTGGCCACTCCGCCGGCGGCGTACGAGGAGATCATCGCCAACCTCGGCCACAGCGGCCTCAATCGCAACGGTGAGCGCGAGGGCTGGAGCCGCATCGTCATCGAGAAGCCGTTCGGCCACGACCTCGAATCGGCCGGCCAGCTCAACGACGCGCTGGTCAAGGTCTTCGACGAGTCGCAGGTCTACCGCATCGACCACTACCTGGGCAAGGAGACCGTCCGCAACCTGATGGTCTTCCGCTTCGGCAATGGCATCTTCGAGCCGCTCTGGAACCGGCGCTACGTCGACCACGTGCAGATCACCGTGGCCGAGGATTTGGGCGTCGAGGGCCGCGGCGAGTTCTACGAGCAGGCCGGCGCGAGCCGCGACATCCTGCAGAACCACCTGCTGCAGCTGCTGACACTCGTCGCCATGGAGCCGCCCATCGCCTTCGACGCCGACGCGCTGCGCGACGAGAAGGTGCGTGTCCTGCGTGCGATCGACCCTAGCTGGACCGACGCGCACGTGCGCGCCAACGTCGTCCGTGGCCAGTACACCGAGGGCTGGGTCGGCGACAAGAACGTCCTCAGCTACCGCGGCGAGGAGGAGGTCGCGAAGGACTCCAAGACGGAGAGCTTCGTGGCGCTGAAGCTCGAGGTCCAGAACTGGCGCTGGGCCGACGTGCCGTTCTACCTGCGCACCGGCAAGCGGATGGCCCGCCGCGCGACCGAGATCGCGATCCAGTTCAAGCTGCCGCCGCTGATGCTCTTCGGTGAGAGCGCCACGCCGCCCGAGCCGAACCTGCTGGCAATGCGCATCCAGCCCGACGAGGGCATCATGCTGCGCTTCGCGGCCAAGGTGCCCGAGCTCGGCCTCGACGTCCGCAGCGTCAACATGGATTTCACGTACGGGCTGTCGTTCGCGCGCGAAGCACCGGAGGCCTACGAGACGCTGCTCCTCGATGCCATGCTCGGCGACGCCTCGCTGTTCACGCGCGCCGACGAGGTCGAGGCTGCCTGGGCGATCGTCAGCCCGGTGATCAAGACGTGGCAGGGCTGGGACGCCGAGGGAACGCCCGACAGCGACATCTGCTTTTACGAGGCGGGGTCGTGGGGTCCCGATGCCGCCGACCGTCTCATGGAGCACGACGGCAGGCGCTGGCGCCGGCTATGAC
This sequence comes from uncultured Chloroflexia bacterium, assembly GCA_963706095.1. Lineage (GTDB taxonomy): Bacteria > Chloroflexota > Limnocylindria > Limnocylindrales > CSP1-4 > JALYGJ01. The sequence continues at coordinate 2,122,109 of OY970149.1, read as the reverse complement.
CTCGCTGAAGATGGATCAGACGTCGCTGGAGATGGATCCGACGACATCGCGTTGGCACGTTCGCGCGAACAGCGTGTCGGACTGCGTCGAGCGCCTGTCCGAGGTGTGGAGCGCCGCCGCGGTCTCGACTGAAGGCACGGCAGTCAGCCAAGAGGTGCGCGGCGAGGCGCTTGCCGATCCGCGCCTCGCCGCGCACATGGCCACCGATGTCGCGGTCCGGGTGCGCATGCGCACCAGCGTCCTGACCCTCGTCGTAATCGCTCCGCGCCGGGAGACATCGGAGCGCGCCCTGGCGGCGATCAACCACTTCATCGGCGCCACCCGTCGCGTGCGATCGTCGTATCGCCGACCGACATCGACGGCCCGGCGACGATGGACGCCCACATCTATGCCGAATGCACGCTCAACAACCGCTCCGGCTCTGAGATGTGCACCGAGGAAATCCTCATCAAGACCGGCGGCGAGCTGGCCCAGCACCTGTCGCGCGTGGTAACGCCTTTGCTGATCCACGACCTGCCGGTGGTGCTGTGGTGGCCCGACGACCCACCCTTCGGCACGCAAGCAGTTCACCGAGGTGATCGGTACGGCGGATCGACTGCTGGTCGATTCGGGTGGCTTCCAGGAGGACGGCGCCAAGCGCCTGGCGGGAATGGCCACTGTCGTGGCCAACGGCATCTCGGTGACCGACATCGGCTGGCTGCGCCTGAACCTGTGGCGCGAGCTGCTTGCCGGGCTGTTCGATCATCCGCTGCTCCAGCGGGAGCTCGACCACATTCGCGCGGTGCGGATCGACGTCGCCCGTCCGACTTCAACGCTGCGCATCTCGAAGGCCGCGTTCTACCTGGGCTGGCTCGCCTCGCGGCTGGGTTGGGAGGTCGCGCGGCCACTGACCGCCGACGATGCCGAGGCGGGCTATCTGCACGGTGCGTTCCGCCGCGGCCGGCGCGAGATCACGGTCGAGCTGCGCCCGGTGCGCACGACCCTGGACGGCACGCAGCGCGCGGCTGGGTCGCTGGTGCGCGTCGACATCGAGGCCACCCGGCCGCGCGCCACTGTGCGCGCGCGGATCACGCGCCAGGCCGACCACCTGCTGGCCACGGCCGACTGGAACGGTGCCCAGGTCTCGCGCCGCGCCGGCCGGCTCGAGCCCTTCGACGAGACGCCGTTCATCGCCGAGGCGCTCGACTCGCCCGGCCTTGACAAGTATCTTCGAGCAGGCCCTGATACGCGCGGTGAGGTTGGTGTCGAGTGGCTGAGGAAAGGATCGTTGTCCTCGACGACGAGGATGCCGTTGCCCAGGAGTCGGCGCGACTCATCGTCGATGCCCTCTCCTCGGCTGTCCGAGAGCGCGGCGCGGGTCATCTCGGCCTGACCGGCGGGTCGTCGGCCGTGCCGTTGTTCAAGGCTCTGCGCGAGGAGCCGCACCGCAGCGCGCTTGACTGGGGCAAGGTGCACCTGTGGTGGGTCGACGACCGCTTCGTGCCCAATGACCACCCCGAGTCGAATGCCGGCGCCACGTACCGACTGCTGCTCGGCGTGGCCCAGCACATGGGCCAGTCGGGCCAGGGCGGCAACTTCAACGACGTCGCCGAGGGCGCGGTGCCGGCCCTCGCGGTCGATCCGGCGCACGTGCATCCGGTCGAGGTTGTCGAGACGCTCAGTGACGACCAGCCCGAGGAGCTCGCAGCGCAGCTGTACGAGCGCGAGATCAAGCGCTTCGTACCCCTCGGCCATGGTGGCGTGCCCATCTTCGACGTGCTGCTGACCGGCATTGGCCCGGACGGCCACATCTTCTCGCTCTTTCCGGGCAGCCCCGGCCTCGCGCCGGACGCGCCGATCGTGATGGCCATTCCCGCGCCGGATCACGTCGAGCCGCACATCGCGCGCGTCACTTTGACGGCGCGCGTGCTGCCCGCGGCCGGGCTGGTGCTGGTCATGTCCACCGGCCAAGGCAAGGCCGAGATGGTTGCGCAGGTGCTGGGTTCGGAGATCGACGTGTCACGCTGGCCCGCCCAGGCGGCGCGCGTGCCTAACTCGATCTGGCTACTCGATCGCGCCGCCGCAGCCTCACTGCCCCAAGTCGATCAGGCGAGCACGAGCAGGTAGTACGCGGCTCCGATAGCGGCGCACAGGGCGAGCGTCCCGAGCATCGGCCACCGCAGACGGAAGACCGCCACGAAGGCCAAGACCGCGATGGCGAGCGAAGCCACATCGAGAGTCGCGAAATCGGGCGTATACAGCCTCAAGGGCCCGTAGCGTGTCTCGCCCACGGTGCCGAAGACCGCCTGAAGTGAGAACCAGACGGCGAGGTTGAGGATCACGCCAACGACGGCCGCCGTTATCGCCGACAGCGCACCGCTCAAGGCCAGGTTGCCGCGCAGGTACTCCACGTACGGGGCGCCCAGGAAGATCCACAGGAACGAAGGCACGAAAGTGACCCACGTCACCAGGACCGCGCCGAGCACGCCGGCGACCATCGGGTCCAGTCCACCGGCGAAGCGATACGCCGCCAGGAAGCCCACGAACTCCACGACCATGATCAGCGGTCCCGGGGTCGTTTCGGCCATGCCCAGCCCGTCGAGCATCTCTTTCGGCGTCACCCAGCCGAACGTCTCGACGGCCTGTTGGGTGATGTACGTCAGCACCGCGTACGCCCCGCCAAACGTGACCACGGCCGCGCCAGCGAAGAAAGTGGCCTCGCTGGCAAAGACATGCTGCGGACCCAGCAGCCAGATCAGCCCAACGATCGGCGCGAGCCACAAGAACAGTCCAAGGCCGAGCACTCCGGCGCTCCTGATGAGACTCGGCCGCGACTGGGCCAGCACAGCATCGTCGTGGATGAGCACCGCTTCCTCGTTGTCGGGCCCCGTGGCGGACGGTCCGTGAGCGCCCGCTCCCACGAACGTCGCCGGCGCGAAGCGAGATCCCGCCCAGCCCACGACCCCAGCCAGCACTACGACTAGTGGAAATGGAACCTCGAAGAAGAAGATGGCGATGAAGGCAGCGACCGCGATGGATATCAGCGTCCGATTGGTCAGCGACCGCTTGCCAACGCGTACCACGGCCGCGGCGACAATCGCCATTACCGCCGGCTTCACACCGTAGAAGAGCGCGGCTACGAACGTCGTGTCCTGGTTGCCGGCGTAGACGATGCTGAGTGCCAGGATGGCGATGAAGCCCGGCAGAATGAACAGGATGCCGGCCATGAGGGCGCCCCGAGCGCCGTGCATCAGCCAGCCGATATAGACCGCCAGCTGTTGCGCCTCGGGACCTGGTAAGAGCATGCAGTAGTTCAGGGCATGTAGGAAACGGCGTTCCCCGATCCATCGGTTGCCATCGACCAGCACCCGGTGCATGACCGCTATCTGCCCTGCTGGACCACCGAAGCTGTTGAGCGCCACGTATGACCAGACACGAAACGCTTCCCACAGGCCCATCTCGCGCTTCGGCCGAATGTCTTCCATCTTCACCAATTTACTGGACAAGACGTGGGTAACGATGCGCGGTCACTTGCGTGCCCGGCAATAATCCGCGCAGGAGGTGCGTCGATGGTCGGCCGGTTCTTGAGCAGGATCCTCGGTGCCCAACGCGGCTGGGCAGAGCCGCTGGGCGACTTCAACGTGCGCTGGCAGGGCGCGCTGCTGCGCCCGATCCGGCCGGTCAAGGACTTCCTCAACGGCAAGTGGATCGGCCACTCGCTCCACGCCGCCATCACCGACGTGCCCATCGGCGCGCTGACCGTCGCGCTGGTGCTCGACTTCCTGAACATGCGCGCCGCGGCCGACATCGCGCTCGTTCTGGGCATCCTGGCGATGCTCGGCGCGGCGCTGGCCGGAGTTGCGGACTACGTCGATACGGACGACGACGCCCGCATCGCCGCCACCGTCCACTCGACGCTGATGGTCGTCGCGCTGCTCGTCTTCGTGGTCTCGCTGGTGATGCGCCTGGCCAGCCCGGAGGGCGATCGCACGATCGCGATCGCGCTGCTGGTCATCGGCTACCTGGTGATGGCGCTCGGAGCGTGGGTGGGCGGTGAGGTGGTCTATGCCATGGGCAACATGGTCAACCGTCACGCCTGGCGCTTCGGCTCGCGGTCCAACTGGGTCAAGCTCGACCTGGTCGACATCCCGGAGAACACGCCCACCCCGGGCAAGGCGGGTGCCCAGACGCTGGTGGTGGTGCGCCAGGGCGAGCAGATCTACGCCCTTCACGCGCAGTGCGCACACGCCAACGGGCCGCTCGCCGAGGGCCGCATCGTCGATGGCTGCATCGAGTGCCCATGGCACTACTCACGCTTCGATCTCGCGACCGGCCATCGCAAGCAGGGGCCGTCGACGTTCGACCAGCCGATCTATGACGTCCGCGCCGCCGAGGGCGGAGGCTGGGAAGTCCGTCGGGTAATCCCCGGCCAGGGGACCGAGCCGACGGCGTCGCCCGCTACCGGAGCAGGATCACACTGACCGTCGCGAGCATGACGCCGACCAACTGCAGCCGCGTCAGGCGCTCACGCAGGAAGAGCGCCGCGAGCAGCGTCGTGACCACCGGGTACAGCGACGCGAGAATGACGGCGACGGCGAAGTCGCCGCTCTGAGTCGCGAAGACGAAGAACGCGTTGCCGCCCAGCTCCCCCAGGCCTGCCGTTAGCACGACTGCCACTGCGGCGAGCCTATTTGGCTTGCTCGCGCGCAGCCGATCCAGGCCCAACGTGCGCTCGCCGCGGCTGCGCCAGCTACCGCTGCCACGAACGAGCAGGGCACCGACGAAGAGCCCGAGCATGCCCAGGCCGGCCACGCGGGCCGTGGCCAGCGGCCACCACACGCCTCCGTCAGCGGAGGCCTGGTCGATGAACAGGAAGAAGAATGCGAAGCCAAGCCCCGAGCCGATCACGAAGGGAAGCTCGGCCAGATCGATGCGCTGGCTGCGCCGCACGTCCGTGGACTTGGTCCCGGCTGGCATGGAGATGAGCACCACCGCGACGAGTGCGATAGCGATGCCGATGAGGCGCAAGTCGGGCAAGGCGCCGCCGCCGTAGAGGTCGAACAGGACCGGCACGCCGGCGCCGATCACGGCAGCCAGCGGGGCGATGATGCCCATCGTCCCGCGCGAAAGCGCGTAGTAGAAGCAGCCGACTCCGATCACCCCCGAGGCGCCGGCAGCTGCAGCCCACCACAGCGACGCCTGGCTCGGTGCCGCCTCGCCCGTGATCCCGAGCAGGAGCAGAATGCCGAGGACACTGATGGAGTAGCTGACGACAACCGCCAGCAATGCGCTCGCATGGCGGCCGATCAGGCCACCGGCAAAGTCACCAGCCCCCCAGGTGAGCCCCGACGCGAGTCCGAACAGGGCGCCAGGGCCGATGAGCGCTCCTCCGGCCAAAGTGGCGCAACTGGGGTCGCGGGCGTGGCCGTCGAGGCGGGCGGTGTCACGGCCGACCCTGGCTGGCCGGTGGCGCTGCCACGCGGCTGTGTAGTAGCCACGACAGGGGTCGCCGCGGCGATGGCGCTGGTGGACCACATCGGCAGCGCCTCGGCGCCCTCCGTCGCCGGAACGATCGGCTCAGGCTCATCGCGCGCGGTCGGGCCGGGCAGCACGATGACATTGTCGGCCGCAGTGTCGTACCGGTCCGAAACCGTCATGTAGATGACCTGGTACTCGCGCGGCAAGGTCCTTGAGCAGATCCAGCGCGCGCTCGCGCCCGGCCGTCGTCGAAGGTCACGAACGGATCATCGAACATGAGCGGCGGCGTGCCCGGCTCGGTGACCTGGCGGACGATGCCCAGGCGCGCGCACAGATACAGCTGGTCGAGCGTGCCCTGGGACAGGCGCCGGACGTCGATCCAGTCGTCGAGCTCGGGCGAGTACACGGTGAAGGTCAGGGTCTGCTCGTCCACGCGCAGGCGCCGGTAGCGGCCACCGGTGATGCGCTCGATGTCGCGCGCCATGCGCTGCTCGAGGAAGCGCGCGGCCTTCTTCATCGTGCCCTGCTCGGCGCGGTCGAGCGTCGCCAGCACGTCCTCGTAGATGCGCAACCGACGCTCGGCCGCGCGCGAGCGGCTTCCTGGGCCTGCTCGAGCGCCTCGGCCGCTGCGGCAACCTGCTCGGCGTCGACCGGATTGTTGTTGACACGCGCCTCGGCCTGCGCCTCGGCCTGGAAGGCGGCCTCGCGCTCCGGGGCCAGGCGCTGCATGGCCAGGTCGTAGGCCGCAGCGTGGCGCTCCGGGTCCGCGGCCAGGTCGCCCATGCCGGCGAGCGTGTGGCGGCACTCGTCGGCCTCGGCCGCTGCTTCGTCGCGCAACGTCGCCACGTCCTCGGACGCGTGGTCGTCGCCCATGTAGGCCGCGATACTCCGAGCGCTTGGCGCTGATCAGCGCGGCGTGCTCGGTCTCAGCCGCGAGCAGCTTCTCGGCCCCGGCCAGATCCGCGCTGATCGAGCGACGGCGAGCGCCTCGGCGCGCTCCTGCTCGGCCTGGCGGACCTGCTCGGCGAGCTGAGTCCGGCCGGCGAGCCGGCGCGCGATCTCCAATTCGCGCAGCTCGTTCTGCAGCTCGATGTCCGCGAGCCGCCGGCGCTGGCGACTGGCCATGAACAAAGAGCCGCCACCCAGAGCGAGGAGCGCGGCCCCTCCCCCGAGACCAGGGATCATCGCGCCGGCGGCGAAACCGGCCGCGGCCACGACGAGCGCGCCGACGAGCAGCGCCACGCCGGCTATCAGCCACGGCTTCCAGCGCGGCACGCTCAGCGACGTCATAGCCCGACAGATCAGGTTCGGCCGCCATGCTCGGCGCGCAGCTCCGACAGCCGAAACTCGAGACCGCGCAGGTGCTCGACCGTCGGCGCGCAGCATTGGCAGCGCGACTCGGCGACGGATGCGCTAGCCTCGAGCGCTGCCGATCTCCTCGTGCAGCTCCGCCGCGCGCTTGTAGAGCACGTAGCGCCGCTGCGCGTCAGTGGCGCGGTTGGTCAGCTGCACCGCGCGGTCGGCGCGCGCGGCGCCCTCGCGCTGCTCCGCGAGGGCGGCGTCCGCGGCCGTGCGCGCCGCGCGCGCCTCGGCGAGAGCGCGCCGATCGGCTTCGAGCTGGGCCAGCGCGCTCTCGCCCGCGACGCACCTCCTCGACGCAGCCGCTCGACGTCGGTGCGATGGACCTTCAGGTAGCCGGGGTTCTTGGCGCCCTCGGTCCGGTAGCGCCGGATGATGTCCTCGAGCTTCTTGCGCGCTGCCTGGGTGCCGCGGTCGGCGCCGCTCATCGACTGCTGCAGCCGGTCGCGCAGCGTGCTCTCGTCCTGGCTCAGTCCGGTCAGCTCCTGGTGATGGATGCTCGCGGTCGCGCGCAGGAACTTCTCCGATGGCAGCCCGGTCAGCGTCGCGACCTGCTGCTCGACCGCTGCCGGATCGTTGAGCGTCTGACCGTCCCAGGTCATCTCGACCGTGCCCGCGCGCGCCCGGCGAACACCTTGCGCAGCGAGCCCGTGCGTCCGTCCGTCCTCGAAGTCGATCTCGATCGTCGGCTCGACCTCCGGCTGGCCCCATGGGCGCATGTCGTCGAGCTCGGCCGACGCGAAGGTCGGTCGTCGGAAGAGCGCCATCTCGATCGCGCGCTGGATCGTCGACTTGCCGGCCTCGTTCGGGCCACGGACGATGTTCAGACCGGGCCGCAGCTCGACATCGAGCTCGTCGTGACGACGGACGTCGTTGAGTCGCAGGCGCGTGATGATCATCGCGTCAGGCCAGGGTCACGCGCTGCGGGTCGTCGAGCAGGAGCATGCCGAGGCGCAGCGCTTCGCGCAGCTCGGCCGCGCGAGGCCGTGTCGCCGCGCGCTTCCTGTTCGTCGATGCGCGCCCGGAAGTCGCGCGTGAAGGCGCCCAGGATCGTGTCCGGCGGCGCGCGACGGTGTCTCGGCGCAGCGGCGCCAGCGACGAGTCACGCACGCGCAGGCGCAGGAACGACCCCGCGAGCTGGCGCTCGAGCTCGTCGACGTTGCAGGTCGAGGTCGCTCGTTGCGCACGCCGCAGCAGGCGCACGTCGAGCACGCAGATCCGGATCGGCCAGCTCGCGCAGCGTGCGCTCCAGCTCGGCCTGCGAGGTCACTGTCGCGGCGTCGATCTCGACCTTCCGGAAGCGGCTCCGGCCGACGGTCCGCGGCTCGACCGTTACCTGCCGCTGCGCCGGTCGCGCTCGTCGAGCGTCGACCAGCAGCACCTGGCCGGCACCGTCCTGGTCGAGCGCCACCGGCTCGGGCGCGCCGGAGTAGGCCCACGCGGTTCGTCCGGCGCGGCCCTCGCGGAACGAGTGCCAGTGGCCGAGCGCCAGGTAGTCGAGGCCGCTGGCCGCGACCTCCTGGTCGGTGAACGTGACCTCGTCCTGCGTCGAAGCGTGCCGGGCACGGCGAGCGAGCCGTGGATCATGCCGACGTGCCAGCCATGGATCGTGCCTGACGGCATCGGGCTCGACCGCCAGTGCCGCCAGCGGGCTCTCGGACGCGCGCTTCGTCGGGAAGACGCGCGCGCGCACCGTCAGGCCGAGATGCATCGAACTCGACCTGGGCGCGCTGGTCGGTCAGGACCGTGACCATGTCGCCGTCCGCGGGCGCGCCGGCCATCTCGGCCAGGTCGAACACGCGGTAGATCGAGCACGGCGTCGTAGCAGTCGTGCGTGCCCGGGATGACGACCACCGGGATGTGGCGCTCGACCAGGCGCGCCAAGCTCGGCCGCGGCACGCTCGACGGAGCGGCGCGGCTGGCTGTTCGAGTCGAACAGATCGCCGCAGATCGAGGACGAGGTCGACCTTCTCGGCGAGGGCGAGCTCGATCGCGCGCTGGAACGCCTCGAACTGGCGCTCGCGCTGCGCCGCCGCGGCCGGCCCCAGGTCGTCATGTCGGGCGCCAAGGTGCACGTCGGCCATGTGCAGCAGCCGTGGCATGTGGGCTGGATTCCCTCCCGGAAGTGGTCTGGTGCGGTGTGGACTGGTTTGCCAATTCTGACAGCCGGCGGTCCTGCGCGGTCCATAGGACGGAATGGCTAGCGAGGCCAGCCGAGCGACTGTTGCTTGTCGCCGTCGTCGAATGGCCGGTGATAATCTTCGCGCCGTTACCGGTGCGCCCCAGTTTCAGGGACCTCGGCAGAGCACCTGGCGGCGGCGCCCGGCTTCTCGTTCCGACGCCTCGCCACCGTCAGCGCTCGTGTCCGCGTCCCCGAGATCAGGCTCGCACGGGTGACCGGCGGTATCTGTCCTAGTGCTGACCAAGGGGAGGTCCATCGGTGTCCTATTCAGATCGAACCGTCACCTGCGCCGACTGTGGCGTGGAGTTCATCCACTCCGCCGCCGACCAGGAGTTCTACGCGCAGAAGGGGTTCGCATCAGACCCGAAGCGCTGCCCATCGTGCCGCGCATCGCGCCGCTCGATGCGCGAGACGAGCGGCTTCGACGTGCGCGAGATCGGCGGTCCGCGCGGCTACGAGCGCGGCGACTACCGACCGCAGCGCGAGTACTTCGCGGTGATCTGCTCGAAGTGCGGCAACGCGGCGCAGGTGCCGTTCAAGCCGCGCATGGACAGGCCCGTCTACTGCTCCGACTGCTTCCGGGACGTCCAGACCGCCTAGCTTGTGGCCGGCTCAAGGCCGACCCCCCGGCTCGCGGCTGACCTCGCGGCTCTGTGTCGGCTAACCGGCTGAAGGCCGCCGGCAGACCAGCCCTACGCCGACCGCCCGACTCCGTGTCGGCTAACCGACTCAAGGCCGACCTCTCAGTCGAATAGGGCGACTGAACACTACCCTCAGACTGCCCGCAGTCGCTTTGGCGCGACTAGCCGGCGCTCGTTCACGCTTGGTTTGGGCCGACTTAAGCCATGCGTCCTTAGGACTGAGCCAGTCGGGCCAATGCGGTTGGGGTCAGTCGGGGCTGGGTGAGCGTGGAACGCCGGTCGTCAGTCGGGTGGGAGACTGGTGGCAGTCCCAGCCCTCCGCCCAGTCGGCCCAATGTGGGTGAAATGACGCCCTTGAGCCGGTTAGAGGTGTACTGGTCTGGTCCCCGGCGTGGGATGGGTGGCTGCGGCGCGGGAGCGGTAAGGCGGCGCGGGAGCGGTAAGGCGGCGCGGGAGCGGTAAGGCGGCGCGAGGAGCGGTGTCCGGCGCGGGGTTGACTCCTGCCGCGGGAGGGGCGGTCGCACGTGCTCGGCGTAGACTGCGTGCCGACGACACGGAGGACCCCAGCACAAATGACGGACACCATGGAGCGGCCGCGCCTGAAGATCACCTACGCCACGCTGCGCGCCGACAACGAGGAGCTGCACGAGCAGTTCGAGCGCGGCTTGGAGCGCGCGCGGGCGCAGCTCGGCAAGCACTATTCGAACTTCATCAATGGGGAGCCGCGCCACGGGGATGGCGAGTTCGAGGACCGCTCGCCCATCGACGAGAACCTGATTCTGGGCTGGTTCGCGCGCGGCACGCGACAGGACGCGAAAGACGCCATCGCCGCCGCCCGGGCGGCATTTCCGGCCTGGCGCGACACGCCCTGGCAAGAGCGCGTGGCGATCATGCGCCGAGCTGCTGACCTGATCAGCGAGCGCCAGATGGAGCTCGCCGCGTTGATGGTGCTTGACGTCGGCAAGAACCGGCTCGAGGCGCTCGGTGACGTCGAGGAGACAGCCGATTTCTTCCGCTACTACAGCGACCAAGTAGAGGAGAACGACGGCTTCGACCGACCGATGGACAACCTCGGCGACGAAACCGTCCACACACGATCGGTGCTCAAGCCGCACGGCGTGTGGGCCATCGTCAGCCCCTTCAACTTCCCGATGGCGCTCACGGGAGGGCCGTCCGCTGGCGCGCTCGTCACTGGCAACACAGTCGTGTGCAAACCGTCCAGCGACGCACCGCTGTTGGCCCTGAAGCTGTACGAAATTCTTGTCGAGGCGGGTCTTCCGAACGGAGTCTTCAACATCGTTGCCGGCCCGGGCGAGACGGTCGGCGCGGAGCTGACCGAATCACAGGATGTCGACGGCATCGTCTTCACCGGCAGCTTCGAGGTCGGCTTCTCGCTCTACAAGAACTTCGCGACGCAGTATCCGAAGCCGGTCATCGCCGAGATGGGCGGCAAGAACCCGACCATCATCGGTCGCACCGCCGACCTTGACAAAGCGGCCGATGGCGTGGCGCGCGCGGCCTTTGGCTTCGGTGGGCAGAAATGCTCGGCCAACAGCCGCGTCTACGTTCAGCGCGAGGTCCACGATGAGTTCGTGCAGCGGCTGGCCGACCGTGCCCGCGAGATCCGCGTCGGAGACCCAACTGAACGCGCCAACTGGCTCGGTCCGATCATCAACAGCAAGGCGCTCGCGCGCTACGCGGGCGCGGTCGCGGAAGCGCGGCGCGAGGGCGAGATCGTCGGCGGCGAGCGGGTGACCAGTGGTGAGCTCGAGCGCGGCTACTTCGTCGAGCCGGCCATCGCGACGGGCCTGCCGCCAACGCACCGACTGTTCCGTGACGAGCTGTTCGTGCCGTTCGTCGCGGTTGCTCCCGTGGACTCGGTTGAGGAGGGCATCGAGCTCGCCAACCAATCCGAGTACGCCCTTACCGCCGGCTTCTACGGCGAGGACGAGGCTGAGCAGCGCACGTTCCTGGACAACATCCACGCCGGTGTCGTCTACGTGAATCGGCGCGCCGGGGCGACGACCGGTGCGTGGCCCGGCGTGCAGCCGTTCGGTGGCTGGAAGGGCAGCGGCTCGACGGGCAAGGCCGGCGGTGGCCTGTACTACGTCCAGCAGTTCATGCGCGAGCAGTCCCAAACAGTCGTCGACTGATCGACTGCGTGCCCTGAGGGGTTGGGGCCTGGCATGATCGTTCGCTTTTTCAGGATGGCGCTGGCCTGTGTCCTGGTCGCGGCGTGTGCATCGGCACCCCCGCCCATCGCGACCGATGCAATCCCGGAGACAGCCGGTCCGACACCGACCACGGCGCTGACTCCTGCTCCGACACCCAGTGCGACAGCCAGCCCGACGCCGACGCCCAGCCCGACGCCGACGCCGACGCCAAGCGCGACGCCAAGCGCGACGCCGTCGCCATCGCCGACAGATGAATCGGGCCGTGTGCGGCTGATGGCGGTCGGCGACGTCAACCTGGCGTGGCACGTTGGCGAGCGGATCGCGAGCGAAGGCCCGGAGATGGTCTTCGACCGCATCGCGGGGTTATTCGGACCGGCCGACATGGTGGTGGCCAACCTCGAGTGCAGCCTTTCCGATGCGGGCGAGCCGTGGCCCGGCAAGGAGGAGCATTTCGCCGCGCCGGACGGCGCCGTCGCGTCACTCGTGACCGCCGGGATCGGCTTCGTCACGCTGGGCAACAACCATAGCCTCGACTTCAGCCGCGAGGGGCTGATGGAAACGGTTGGGATCCTCGACTCGGCCGGCATCGGGCATGCCGGCGCCGGCCGCGATGTCGCGGCCGCGCGCGCGCCGCTCATCGTCGAGCGGAACGGCGTGCGCGTGGCGCTGCTGTCGTACGTGCTGCCCTTCAGCGCAAAGCAGGGCTTCAACACAAAGGAGTGGGCCGCCAAAGAGGAACTGCCTGGCGTCGCCATCGCGCGCCACGACCAAGTCCGCGCCGACGTCGAGGCCGCGAAATCAGTCGCCGACGTGATCGTCGTCTTCCTGCACAACGGTGGTGAGTTCCGGCGCTACCCCAAGCGCAGCCAGGTGGGCATGGCCGATACCGCCATCTCGGCCGGCGCGAGCCTGGTCGTGGGCCACGGCCCGCACAACCTGCAGGGGTATGTGCAGCGCGGCAAGACGCTCATCGCGTACAGCCTCGGAAACTTCGTGTTCGACGACTACACCGGGCCTCAGAATGACAGCGTGATCCTGGACGTGACACTCAGCGCAGACGGGGTGGAAACCGTGGGGTGGATCCCGGTCGTGATCGAGGAAGGCTTGCCGCGACCAGCCACGGCCCCTGAACGGACGCGCATCATGGAGCAGCTGTCGCACGTCCCAGACGTCGATGCGTAAGCCCCGGCGCCGACTGGTGGCGCTCCTCGTCCTGATGCTGTCGCTCGCGCTCGCCGCGCCGGCGAGCGCGAGAGCGGTCATCGACTACGGCGGCGCATTCGCCCAGGACCAGTCCGAGCCGGGCACGGTTCGCTTGATGGCGATCGGCGACGTGATGCTCGGCCAGAGCATCGGCCGGCGCATCGTCCGCAACGGCCCGATGGCACCGTGGACGCGCGTCAAGAGCTACTTCGACCAGGCCGACCTGGTGGTCGCCAATTTGGAGTGCACCATTTCGACGCGCGGCACGAAGTGGAACAAGACGTTCACCTTCCGCGCTCCGCCCGCCGCGGCAGACTCGCTCGTGGCCGCCGGGGTCGATGTCGTGAGCCTCGCCAACAACCACGCCATGGACTACGGCACGACGGCGTTCGTCGACACGCTCGGGTACCTGGACGACCGGAGCATCGGCCGCGCCGGCGGCGGGATGGACATCGACGAGGCCCGCGCGCCGCTGATCGTGGAGAAAAACGGCTTACGCATCGCCTTGTTGGGCTACGTCCTCCCCTTCTCGGGCAGGCCTGCCTTCAACACGCGGCAGTGGGCGGCCACTGCGTCGGCACCGGGGCTGGCGATCGGCACCCCGGAAATCGTCACCGCGGATGTGCAGGCCATCAAGGACCAGGTCGATCTGGTCATTGTGATGGTCCACGGCGGGACGGAGTACGTCTTCCGGCCCAACCTCAAGGTCCGCAACTTCGATCGCGCCGCCATCGCCGCAGGGGCGACGATGGTCATCGGACACCACCCGCACGTGCTGCAGGGCTACGTCCTGACCAACAAATCGCTCATCGCCTACAGCATCGGCAACTTCGTCTTCGACTACTTCAGCGGCGCGATGACCGAGACAGCGATCCTCGATGTCACCCTCAGCCGCGACGGCGTGGAGAGCGTCAACTGGATACCCGTCGTCATCCGAGATGGCTTCCCGCGGCCCGCCACCGGCGACGCCGCGGCCCGTATCCGATCACGCCTGAGGCCGCTGCCGCCGCCATAAGGCAGGCTCGCGGCGGCTCCGATTGCTAGGCGGCGCTGGGCACGCGCGCCGGGTCGGCCAACAAGCGCAGCTCAAGCGCTCCGACGTTGCCGGGTTGCGGAACTGCGCCTCGGGCTTCGAGCAGCGCGATCAGTGTCCGCGCCAGCTCGGGGTCGTAGCGGATCCCTGCGCCACGGCGGATCTCGTCGAGTACCCGCGCCAGATCCCAGCCGTCCTTGTACGGCCGGCTGTGGCTGAGCGCGTCGTACACGTCGGCGACGCGAACGATCCGCGCCTCGAGTGGTATCTGCTCGCCTTGTAAGCCGTCGGGATAACCCGATCCATCGAAGTTCTCGTGATGCCAGCGGGCGACGTGTCGGGCCATCTCGAAGCCCGCTGACGAACCGAGAATGCGCTCTCCCCAGATGGTGTGCTGCTTGACGAGCTGCCATTCCTCTGCCGTAAGCGGACCCGGCTTCTGCAGCACGGTATCTGGCAGGTGCAGCTTGCCTACGTCGTGGAGCATGGCCGCAAATCGAAGGTCATTGGCGATCGCGTCATCCATGCCCGTGGCGATCGCCAACTCGGCAGCCACATCTGCGACCCGCACTACGTGGTCGCCCGTCGAATGATCCTTGGCCTCCGAGGCACGGGCGAGGATCATCACTGCCTCGCGCTGAGCGGCAGTCGTCGCGCCAAGCTGCTCGCGCAGCGCCGCGGCGCGCCGGCTGGCAAGCTGGCCGGCCGTCCACGGAACGAGCGCGGCACCGGTCAGGTAGATCAGGGCGTAGCCGGGATCGGTCATGTTGATGGATTGCCCTGCTTGCAGCGTGAAGGGCACCACCAGTGCGCCCAGGAAGGCCGCCAGCAAGGCCGGATAGATCCCGTGCACGACGGCGTGAGCGGCAACGATCAGCGCGAAAAGCAGGCCGAGCTGGTGGTAGTAGGCGCCGAAGAGGATGCCCAGGCCACCCATAAGGGCGACATTGATGATCGCGCCAAGGTTCGCAGCGCGCGACCCAGGGGCAAGGAGGTAGAAGGAGCTGGAAACAGCTAGGCCGACGCTTCCGGCGGCGACGAGAAAGATAAACCAGCGCTCGATCGGCACGTCGGCGATGAGCAACGAGGGAGCAAAGAATCCGACTGCGGCGGCGGCCACTATGGCCACGACTCTCCGGAAGTCGTGAGCACGCAGCGAGTCGCCCTGCCCTGACGCTGGTGCTCCGGGCAAGGTCCGCGGGACGAGCGAGCTGTCCAGAAGGCGCTCGATACCGCCCCACGCCAAACTAACCTTCAACTGGGGAACACCCGGCGGCCATCCACCGGCGCACGATCGCACTTGGGGAGGCAGCGCGGGACTAGCCATTTGGTCCTGCCACGCGCTGGCGTCGGCCAAATGACCGACCCTGTAGACTGATTGATGCAGGTTGCATGTTTTTTATGCACTGAGCCACACCAAGACGCTGATGGGGTATCTACGTGACCGATCTGGCGGAGCGCCCGACGCAGACGATGACATCTGAGAACCGACCGGTGCCAGACCTGCGGACGGCCATCCCAGGGCCGCTGGCGCGCCAGCACGTCGCGTACGACCACCAGTTCACCTCCCCCAGCCTGCCGCGCGCCTACCCGATCGTGCCCATCCGTGGCAACGGCGCGGCGATCGAGGACATCGACGGCAACGTGTTTCTCGACTTCACGGCGGGCATCGCGGTCTCGTCGACGGGCTACAACCATCCGCGCATCACCGCGGCGATCGAGAATCAGGCTCGCAACCTGCTCCACTTCAGCGCGTCCGACTTCTACCCGCCGGTGTATGCCCACTTTGCCGCCGCGCTCGACGAGATCGCGCCGATGGACGGGCCGACGCGCAGCTTCATCGGCAACTCCGGCGCCGAGGCGGTCGAGGCCGCGATCAAGCTTGCCCGCTACGCCACCGGGCGTCAGTACATCGTCGCCTTCCTGGGCGGCTTCCACGGTCGCACGTACGGCGCCGTGACCCTGACCGCATCGAAGGCCAAGTACCACTCGCACTTCGGCCCGATGCTGCCCGGCGTCTTCCACGTGCCGTATGGCAGCGAGGGCCTCGACGAGCTCGAGAGCCGCGTGTTCAAGCGCCTCATACCCGCCGACGAGATCGCCGCAATCGTCGTCGAGCCGATCCAGGGCGAGGGCGGCTACATCGTGCCCGACGCCGACTTCCTGCCCCGTCTGCGACGCATCTGTGACGAGCACGGAATCCTGCTCATAGCCGACGAGGTCCAGTCGGGCGCAGGGCGCACCGGCAAGATGTGGGCGGTCGAGCACTGGGGCGTCGAGCCCGACATCATGTGCGTCGCCAAGGGCATCGGCAGCGGCATGCCCATCAGCGCTGCGGTCGCGCGCGCGGAGCTGATGAAGTGGTCGGCTGGGCACCACGGCTCGACATTCGGCGGCAACCCGGTTTCATGCGCCGCCGCGCTGGAGACTATTGCGCTGCTCAAGGAGGGGCTGATCGACAACGCCGCCGCGCGTGGCGAGCAGACGATGGCCGGGCTGCGCCGTGTCGCCGCTGATCACCCGCAGCTGATGCGCGACGTACGCGGCAAGGGCCTGATGATCGGTGTCCAGTTCGACTCGGGCGAGACGGCCGAGGCCGTCCAGTGGGCCGCGTTCACGCGCGGCCTGCTCGTTCTCGAGGCGGGCGAGGACGTGGTCCGGCTGTCGCCGCCGCTGGTCATCACCCCCGACGAGGTCGATACCGCGCTGCGGCTGTTCGGCGAGGCAGTGTCGGCCGTGGCGCAAAACCCGGCGCGGGCAATCGACGAGGCGCGCCGCTGGGGTGCCCTCGACAAGGAGCAAGTCGGCGGCTGACTCAGGCTGACGCCTTCATGGGCGGCGCCTCGTCTGCCAGCTGCTCGTAGATCCAGGCGTAGGTCAGTCTCAGACCCTCGACGAGGGGCGTAGACGGCTCCCAGCCGAGGCGGGCGCGGATGAGCGTGTTGTCGCTGTTTCTGCCGCGAACGCCCTTGGGCGCGTCGAGGACGTAGCGGCGCTCGAGACGGACTCCGGCGATGTCCTCGACGAGCGACACCAGGCGGTTGATCGTCACCAGCTCGGATGAGCCGACGTTGAGCGGCTCGCGTACGTCACTGTCGATGAGCCGCAGCGTGCCCTCGATGGCGTCGTCGATGTACGTGAAGCTGCGCGTCTGCTCGCCGTCGCCCCAGATCTCGATCTCCGACGTGCCCTCGAGCACGGCCCGGGCGACCTTGCGGCAGATGGCCGCTGGAGCTTTCTCTCGGCCGCCCGCATAAGTGCCCAAGGGTCCGTAGACGTTGTGGAAACGCGCGACCCTCGTTTCGAGGCCGAAATCTTCACTGAAGTGGCGGCACATGCGTTCGCCGAACAGCTTCTCCCAGCCGTAGCCGTCCTCTGGATCAGCGGGATAGGCGTCGCTCTCGCGCAGGGCCACTACGGCCGCTTCGTGCTGCCTCTCGGCGGCGTAGACGCACGCCGACGAGGCGTAGAAGTAGCGCCCCGCCGACTGATCGCGCGCGGCGAGCAGCAGGTTCGTGTTGATGAGCACGGAGAGCATGCAGTCGGCCCGATGAGTCTCGATGAAGCCCATGCCGCCCATGTCAGCGGCGAAGTTGAAAACGTGATCCACGCCTGCGGTCGCGGCGAGGCATGCTTCGCGCAGGCGCAGGTCGAGGGTGATGTCGTCGACGCCGTCCGTGCGCTGGTGCCACTCGTCGAGCGGCTTGATGTCGACTGCCCTGACGCTCCGGTATCCAAGATCGCGCAGCCGCCTGACGAGGTGGCCGCCGATGAACCCACCTGCACCCGCCACGAGGATCGTGTCGTCAGGCTGCACGTGGGGCACCGGCGCTACTGATCACTGCCTCGAACGCGTCGGTGATGCGTGTGATGTCAAAGGTCCTCTCCGCGTAAGCGCGGCCGTTGGCGCCGAGCTGCCGGCGCAGCGTCTCGTCTGTCGCCAGCCGTCGAGCCGCCGCCAGCCATTCATCGGCCGCGTCGGGCTCGACGACGATGCCGCTATCTGACTCGGCCACGACCTGGGCCGTGAGGTTGGCGCGCGGCACGGACGCCAGGACGGGCCGCGCTGCGCACACGTAGCTGAGGACCTTGGACGGTACGGAGTACCTGCCGCCTTCGTGGTCGAGCAGCGCAACGAGCACGTCGGCACTGGCCAGCACTTCGGGCAGACGGTCGTAGGGCTGACTCGGCAGCACCAGGACGTTGGCGAGGCCGAGGCGTGCCGCGCGGGAGCGAACATAGTCGGCGCCGGAGCCCTGGGCCACGACCACGACCAGGGCTTCGGGCAGTGCCTGGGCCAGCTCGACCAGGCGCTCGGGCTGGTGCTTCAACCCGAGCGAGCCGGCGTAAAGGAAGACGAGCGGGCCGACCAGGCCGTGCTCCGCCGCCCACGGATTGTCACGCTCACGCACGGGCAGCTCGTCGAGCGGCGCCCAGTTGCGGATCACCGTCACCCGCTCACGCGGCACGCGATAGGCATCGAGCGCCTCGAGGAAGCCCGGCGTCGCGGCCACGACCGCGTCGGCACGCACCAGGCACGACCGTTCAAGCGTTCGCACCACCCAGGCCGAAGGACGCGCAAGCCGACCAAAGCGGTTGCGAAGCTTGCGCGCCTGGCTGAGGCTGATCCAGTCCTCCATCCAGTACACGAAGCGGACGCCGTTCCGGGCCGACCAACCAGCCAACCGGCGCTGGACAAGCAATGGCGTGTTGGCGGAGATGACCACCTCGCAGCGCTGCTCGGCAGCGAGCCGGACGAGGGCTCGTCCGTAGAAGAGCTCGTGGCGCAGCCGTCGCCGGACCCCGCGCCTCTCCGACGCGCGGGGCCCGAGGCTAACAGGCACGAACGTCAACGACTCAGGATCACCGGCGCGCCGCGCAACCGCTCCACCGCGACCGCCGGAGCGAGCGCGGAACGCGTGCACGACGAGGTGCCCGCGCCTCGCCAGCTCGCGGCTGAGCTGTGTCTGGAACGTGTGGCCCGCGTAGTCGTGGACGAGGATGCGCATCGGGCAGGAGGATCGCACGCCCGGGGCAGGTCGTCCGAGTCCCATCCAGCGGGTGGTGAAATCGGCTCCTTTCGACGGAATCGAGCAGCTATCGTTCAGCCTCCGGCCGGGTAATGAGCAGCGGGTGGCTGCCAATCTTGAGCGGCTGCGCAATTTGAGAGTGGAAGGAACTGACCTGTGCAGGTGGCGCGTAAGACCACGCGGCTGTTGCCTGCCGTGGTGGCGGCGCTTGCGCTCCTGATCGCGGGAAGCGGCGTCGCCGGGGCGGGCATGGGCGGTGACTTCATCGTTGTGCTGCGAGATCAGCGGGTCGACCTTCGCGGACGGCCCGGTGTGCCGCAGCCAAGCGTCACGGCCACTGTTGCCGACCTCCGATCCAGCCTGCACGTAATCCCCACCCTCGTCTACGAGTCCGCGGTGCGCGGCTTTGCGGCGCAGCTGACGCCGACCCAGCGCGCACGACTGCTGCGTGATCCACGAGTGGCTGCCGTCATTCCGGACGAGGCAATCCAGCTTGCCCAGGACGAGCCGGTAGGCGATCCGACGTCCGAGCCGACGGCCGAGCCATCGCCCGACTCGAACCCGACCCCTGGGCCGGACCCAACGCCAACCGCGGAGCCGACACCCGGACCCGACTTCCAGGTCGTGCCGCGCGGCGTGCGCCGCATCGGCCGCCCGGACCTCAATCGCTTTCCGATCACCGGCGCGGATAGCCGCGTCGACGCCGACATAGCCATCGTCGACACGGGCGTGTCCGATCACCCTGATCTCAACGTCGTGGGCGGCCACGACTGCACCGGGTCGAGAGCCCGCACTTGGCGCGACGGCAACGGCCACGGAACGCACGTCGCCGGCACGGCGGCGGCGCTCGACAACGGCCTGGGTGTCGTCGGCGTGGCCCCGGGCGCGCGCATCTGGTCCGTGCGCGTGCTCAACAAGCGAGGCGTCGGCAAGGCAAGCTGGCTGCTGTGTGGCGTCAACTGGATCGCCGCCCAGCGCGACGGTGAGCGCGCACTGATCGAAGTAGCGAACTTCAGCCTGCGCTTCAAGCCGCCAAGCAAGCCCGCCGACGACGACAACTGCGGATACACCCGGGTCGACGTCGTCCACCAGGCGATCTGTGCCGTGATCGCGGCAGGGACCGTGGTCGTGGCCGCGGCCGGCAACGAACGACGCGATGCTGCGAACTTCAGGCCGGGCGCCTATAAGGAAGTGGTCACGGTCAGCGCCCTGTCCGACCTCGATGGCCTGCCCGGAAGCCTGGTTCGCACCGCGATCGGATGCGCTGACTCACGTCGCAGCGGCGACGATCGCCTGGCACCCTTCAGCAACTTCGGCGGCGTCGTCGATGTCATGGCCCCCGGCAAATGCATCTGGTCCACGTACACCAAGAACCGCTACCGCCAGATGTCGGGCACCAGCATGGCCACGCCGCACGTCTCAGGCACGGTCGCGCTCTACCGCATGGTCTTTCCGGGGGCCACGCCAGAGCAGATCCGGGCTGCACTGACGATGTGTGGCAAACTCGACTGGACAACGGCGAGCGATCGCGACGACGTTCACGAGCCCATCGTCAACGCCGCGACCCTTTGCGATCCATAGCCCAACGGGCGGGGGAATGACAACGAAAGCAATCGGAGCCGCGCTGCTTGTGGCTGCCGTACTGCTCGGCGGAGCGGCGCCGGCTCGAGCAGCAGAGGCGAACAGCCTAAATCTCTCGGCCACGTACGACGTCGACGCGACGTTCAACTGGACCGACCGATCCGTCGCCGTCTCGACAGTCGCCCAGGTAACAAACACCACAAACCGCACCGTCTCGCTGCTGGCGTTCAATCTCGCGCCGCTGCGCATCGGGCGCGCCCACCTGGGGACCGTCACCGTCCGCGGCAACTCGGCCGGGGCGTACACGGATGACCAGACCGTCATGGTGCCTGTCTCGCCGGCGCTGAACCCGGGTGCATCGGCGCCCGTGCGCATCGACTACACAGCAACGTTGAGCAGCTCCAGTGGCGGCGACCTGTGGCAGTTCGCCCGGCTCGCTGGCGTCATGACCGCGTTCCGCTGGATCCCTTGGCTCAGCCGGCCAGTGCGCTTCGACCGACCGAGCGTGGGCGAGCCGTGGGTCACTCCCTCGAGCCGGCGCGTCGTGGTCTCGATCACCACCGACAGGTCGCTGGTCATTGCCACCTCCGGCCGCCGCGTGTCGAACAACGGCCTGACGCAGACGTTCGAGGCGACGAATGTGCGCGACTTCAACTTCAGTGCCGCCCCGGACTACAAGACGCGCTCGCGCACCGTGCTCGGGACCAGGGTCACCTTCTACTACAGGACGCTGCCCGCCAACACCGTGCTCGACTGGACTGTCCGGGCCATGCGGGACTACTCGGCCAAGGTCGGCCAGTACCCGTACTCGCAGCTCGCGATCGCCGAGGTCGGACCGTGGGCGGCCATCGAGTCGCCATCCATGTTCTGGCTGCCCAAGGGCCTGAGCCAGCGGCTGCTGCCATGGACCGTGGCGCACGAGACGGCGCACCAGTGGTTCTACTCGGTCGTGGGCAACGACCAGGCAGCCCAACCGTTCGCCGACGAGGCAGTGTCGGACCTGATGGCGCGCACCCTCGTAAACCGCTACGTCAGCTCGCAGTGTGCCCCCGACGATCTCGACCAGTCCATCTACGAGCTGGGCCGCTGCTACCCGTGGGTCATCTACGTGCAGGGCGTCAACTACCTGCGCCAATACCGCGACACGGTCGGCGCCACCAAGTTCTGGCGGGGCCTGGCCAACTACTACGGCCGCTACCGCTTCGACATCGGCGGCACGCGCCAGCTGCTGGATGCGCTCGACGCCGCCGCCGGCATCGATTACCCGCACCAGAACCGCTTCCCGACGCTGTACCCCTAGGGAACGCCACCCGACTGGCGCTAGAGGGGTAGTACTGAAGAACTAGGCGAAAGTCGCCATCGGTCATACCATGTCCAGCCGATGAGCGAGCGGTATCTCGGCAGCTTGAGCGATCCACGAGCTGTGCCCGTTTCAAGGCGCGCGCATGGTTGCTGTCACGATAACTCGAGCGCCCCGCGGTGTGCACCGGCCGTGACTCGAGCGTTCTAAGTGGCGGGTGAGCCGGTCGCTCGCCTCGGAAGGACCCCGAGCCCGCAGCTGCTAATACTGAAGCATAGCCATCCATGACTGCCGTCCCGTGGCTCTTGCCTGGTCTGCTCATCGCCGTCATCGTGTCGCTGGTGGCTGGGAGCCGCGTAGGTAGGCAGTTAGGCACCGGTCCGGTGGTTGGCGGGGCGACCCTCCTCTGCCTGGGTCTCATACTTTCGTCGACTCTCACGCCGCAGGTAACAGCGCTTGAGTTTGGTGCGCAGAGCGGAGGAACGTGTGATCTGACGCTGAGCCTGCCATGGCTCGGCCAACTGCCAGACCCGGTCGATTCGGGCCTGAATATCCTTCTGCTACTGCCCTTAGGATTCACGCTCGGACTCGTGTCCCGGCCCTTCTGGAGAGTCGCGCTGGTTGGTGGGGCGCTGGCATTGCCTCTCATCGTCGAATGGACGCAACTGGTGGTTCCGGCGCTAGACCGTGCGTGCCAAATAGATGACGTTGCCGCCAACGAGATCGGGCTGATCTTAGGCGTTACGTTTGGCTCGGCAGTGCGTCGCTTGCGCCAACGACGAACTGGTGCCCACGCGAGTTAACGCGGCGGCGATGGATCCAGCAGTGTAGTGAGGTGGGCGGACGTCGACTTTACCAATCGATCCACGCTGAATTCTGAGGTAATCCGCTCTCGGACCCGTGGACCCTGATCCGTCAGTTTGTCTTTGTTCGAGAGAGCCAGCAGGATCGCGTCGGCGAGTGCAACCGGGTCGCCGGGGGGGCACACCCAGCCGGCATCGCCAACGACACGAGCCGAGTCCCCGACGTCTGTCACGACGCACGCGATGCCTGTCGCCATCGCCTCGCCCACAACGTTTGGAAAGCCTTCCCCCCAACTAGACGACGACACCACAAGATCAAGCGCATTGTAGACCAATGGCATGTCCGGTCGCGCCTGGCTCCAGATTAGATGGTCGTCCAATCCCAAAGCCGAACCGAGTTGTTCAAATCGAAAGCGTCTATTTTTTGGATCCCCCCCAATGCAGATGAACCTGACATGTTCCAGGTCCTCGTGAACCCTAGCCGCTGCGCGGAGGAACGTGGCATGATCTTTCTTGGGATCGAACCTCCCGACCAATCCTACAAGAAACTCACGTTCGCTGATCTCCCATTCGCGTCGCAGTGCCTTTCGCGCACTAGCGTCGGGCGCGAAACGCTCGCTGTCGATGCCGTTGGAAACGACGACCGTTCTCGCCGCTGGGTAACCACAAGCAATACGTGTGTCTCTACCTGTGAACGAGTTGCAAATGATTAGGTCCGCGAACCGAGATAGTCGACACTCGGCGCGGTAGACGGTCCTCGCGAGCCAATCGTATTGATCGAGGTTCATGTCGGAGGCTCTGACGCCCCATACAATCCGGCTCCCTCGGACAACAAGTTTTGTAAGAAAGGCGAAGATATTAGCGCTGCCCAAGTACCCGTGGACGACGTCTGGTTGCTCTCGTCCAAGCTCACGGATGAGACGGTACGAGAAGGCAAGTAGGTCCCACCGTCCGCGTTTCTGAAGCGATCGCACCGTCACGCCGCGGCTGGTCAAGTCTCCTTCGAGCGCGCCGCCGCCATAAAACACCAGAACGGTCACCCTCCAGCCGGCTGTAGCGAGCCCAGTGGCTAACTCGATCAGCTGCCGTTGGGCGCCGCCGAACGCAAGAGTTGGGATTAGAAGGAGGACGCGCCGGCGTCGAATGACATCCTTTCGGGAGTCGGTTGCTGCGGCGGCGGCAGACTCCGGATGGGGCGCGCTCACGAGAGTACTAATTGGGTCAACTCGGGAACGGAGTCGACTCGCCTAAGCGCCTGGCAAACGCGGCGGCGACTTGTGCACGAAGGCCGTCGCCCAGCTTAACGACTGGACGCCACCCTAGTGTCGCTTCTGCACGCGTCAGGTCCGCCCCCGTGTCCCGGACGTCGCCACGCTGCGGTGGTCCGACTCGGACGTCAAGAGTCGTGCCCAGGATCTCGCCGAGGATCCGCAGCACGTCCAGCACTGGCACACGTGACCCTCCACCGACGTTGAATACAGCCTGCTTGGGATCGTCAACAGCGCCTGCCCTAATTGTCGCTTCCACCGCATCCGACACAAATGTGAAGTCTCGTGTCTGCCGACCGTCGCCGTATACCTCGATTGCGTCACCGCGTTGCGCGGCAGCGATGAACTTGGCGAAGGCCATATCGGGGCGCTGGCGAGGTCCATAAACGGTGAAGTAGCGGACGCATCTAGCGTCGAGGCTCGACGTCCGCCGATAGGCCAACACGAGCTGCTCGGCCGCAAGTTTTGTGACGCCATAAGGAGAACTCGGCCGGAGGACGCAGTCTTCGGCGGTTGGGTAGTCGTCAGCGTCTCCATAGACCGAGGAGGATGAAGCACAGACCATCTTGGTCGTGGATCCCCGTAACGCTTCGGCAAGGCGCTGAGTGACGGCGATGTTGTTGCGCATGTAATTGGCGAAGCCGTCTCCCCAACTGCCGCGGACTCCCGGCTGGCCGGCGAGGTGGTACACGTGCGTAGCCCGTTTGATGCGGCTGAGGTCGTCGGTGGCCAAGTCCACACGCGCGAGTTGAAAGCGCGGATGTTCGCTGATCGGCCGCAGGTTTCCCTCCTTGATCGAGGGCTCGTAGTAGTCCGTGAAGCAGTCGATGCCAACGACTTCCTCGCCGTCAGCCAGTAGACGTTCCGCAACGTGCGACCCAATGAAACCGGCAACGCCCGTGACAACGACCGTCACGCCAGAACCCTAGCGTCCGTCGGGGCAAGCTCGTCCGATCGCGACCGCGGCAGCACGGGACGCGCCGAGCCGATTTCGAACAAGTTCGAGGCCAGCGTCCGCCACGCGCGCTGGATCCCAAGCGTATCGACCGTCCACTAGCAAAGTGCCTGCCATTGCGTCGGCCGCTTTGGCGAAGTCGAGTTCCACTACATCCGGCCACTCCGTGCATAGGACCGCTGCGTCCGCACCGCGCAACGCCTCAAGCGGGTCTGAAACCAAGGTCAGGTCTGGATCAGCGCGCTCCAGGAGGTCCGAGGTGACCGCCCCATCCCACGCGACGACCAAGGCTCCGGCGGCGACCAGCTCGCGAGCCACGCGGAGACCTGGGCTTTCGCGAAGGTCATTCGTATCAGGCTTGAAAGCGAGGCCCAGAACGGTTATGTGGCGACCGCTCAGGCCACCCAGCGATTCTCCAAGCGTCCTCAGGATTCTGCGGCGCTGCAACTCGTTAACTTCCTGCGTCGCACGCATGAGCTCCATCGGCTCATTGGCCGCTCCACCCATGCTGATTAGCGCGGCTACGTCCTTGGGGAGGCAGCTGCCACCGTAGCCGACGCCAGGCCGGAGGTAGCGCGAGCCGATCCGAGGATCCAGCCCCACTGCCTCGAGCGTCACCATGGGATCGGCGCCCTCCCGTTCGGCAAGGCGTGCGATCTCGTTGGCAAAGGAGATGCGCATGGCCAGAAAGGCGTTCGAGCCGTATTTTGCGAGCTCAGCGGTACTTGTATCGGTTACGACTGCGGGCGAGCCGCTGAATGCCATGAGCGCGCGCAATTTCTCGGCTGCAGCCCGATCTTCGGATCCGATGAGTATCCGCGATGGCTCTCGGAAGTCCGCCAGCGCCCGACCCTCCTGAAGGAACTCGGGGTTGGCCACGACCGGCACGTCGCCACCCATCAATCGCGCGATCTCGCCCTGTGCCCATCGTGCGGTCCCCGGCGGGACAGTACTTCGGATCACGATGATGTTGTCGCGCGTCGCGCGCCGGTGGCCGTCCGCGATCCACTTCAGAGCTTGTCGGAGCATGGAGAGGTTCGGGTACCCCGAATCGCCCTGGGGCGTGGGCACCGCGAGAAAGGTAAAGGCCGCCTGAGGCCATGCCTCCTCGCCCACGTCGTGGAAAGTGAGCAAGTCGCCGGCTGCCCTGGCAGCCTCTTCGAGGCCCGGTTCGATCATCGGGAAGCTGAGCGAGCGGCAAGCAGCGATCCGAATTGAATCGATGTCGTAGGCACGAACACGGTTCCCTTGTTCGGCAAGCCCCACGGCAGTGACCAGGCCAACGTAACCGCAACCGACAACAGCGATGGAACTGGGTTCCTGCATTCGTCCTCCGACAGTCTGGGTTTTCACGTCCCGATGCGCGCGCCCATGCTCGCAGACGCTGACGGGCTTGAGAACGTTGGGCATCTCATCGTGAGAAAACTGCAATGTCGGCGTGACGGCAGTGAACTCTCCGTGAACAGTGCGGAGCGGGTCAGCCTGCCAGATGGAGTTCCTTCCGGTGCGTCCAGACACCATTTCGTGCGTCGAGCCCGGGTAGCGACATGACTATTGCCTTGACTCTTAGTACTATCGTTACCCACTCGGCTCAGGGGGGCGAGAGAGGGCGAGTTCGGTTCAGTCCGAACGGGCCGTTGTCCCCTAGCGCCAAGGAGACATACGGTCGAGTTCTGACTTGGCCGAGAAGGAAAGGAAGCCCACGTGCCCGGGCATCACATATGACGGCGACGCCGACTGAGGCGCGCCCGCAGGCGGATAGTCCCCGCCAGCAGGCGGACGGTCCCGTGGCGTTGCTTCGACGACGAACGGCATCGCGTGTCGCCGCCAGTGGATTGCCGCTGGCGGTTCGCGGCCAGCAGCGGATGACCACTCGCATCGTGTGGCATCTTGAGGGCGCCCGAAAGTTTGCGCGGCGCTTGTTGGTGCCCTTGGCCGATGTCATCGCCGTGGCATTCGCCGCTTACCTGGCCATCGCGCTACGGCTGGACGACCTCACGCCCGGCGCGGCACTGCTTTCATGGTTGCCAGTCATCTTGCTGCCGATGGTTGTCCGCCCCGTGGTGAACCACGTGTTCGGCCTTTACAGCCATTCCTGGCGACACGTCAGTGTGCCTGAATTACTGCACGTCGTCTGGTCGACGGCGGCCGGGACGATGGTGATGCTCGCCCTGTTCGTGGCGACATCGATTGCAGGCTCGCCGCTCGCTACGGGTTTCCCAAGATCCTTTTGGCCTGCCGAGGCAATGATCAGCCTCTTGCTGATGGGAGCGATCCGTCTTTCCCCGAGGATCGTCACGAATTGGACCTCAGTGTCGTCGGCTAACGACAGGAGGTCACCAGCCATCCTTTATGGTGCCGGCGAGGCAGGCGCGATGATCGCTCACGCTGCGATAAAGCAGCCGGAGGCCGGCCTCCGGCCGGTTGCGTTTTTGGATGACGACGCATCCAAGTGGGGGCATGTACACGCCGGGGTGCGTGTGCAGGGAGGGCTTCAGTCGCTCGCGTCGGTGGCGCAGTCAACGGGCGCGAATGTAGTGCTGATAACAATTCCGAGTGCCCCAGGTGAGGTTGTCCGTGCCATCGCGGACGCCGGGTTCGCGCTCGGGCTACGAGTTCAGACCATTCCATCTCTCGGTGACATGTTCAACGGAACATTTCAGATGACTGCCGTGCGGCCGTTGCGCATGGAGGATCTGCTTCGTCGCCGGCCGGTTCCCGCGTCGGTCCTCGCAGCGCTGGCCGAAGATCTTGGTGACGAAACCATCTTGGTTACAGGGGCAGGCGGCTCGATTGGATCGGAGCTCGCCCGACAGCTCGCCGTCGTATCACCCCGAAGGCTCGTCCTGTTGGATCGCGCCGAGGGACCGCTCTACGATGTGCAACGTGAACTTGACGGTCGGCAGAGGCGTGGAGAACTTCCACCGTCGCCAATCGAGTTCCATGTCGTTGACATTACGAATCGTATCGCGCTGGGACGCCTAATTGAGGCAGTTCGCCCGAGCGTGATCTTCCACGCAGCCGCGTACAAGCACGTTCCTATCATGGAAGTTCATCCGTCGAGCGCGGTTGAGGTAAACATCGGCGGCACATTGTCCATGCTCGAGGCCGCGGAGAAGCACGGCGTCGAGCGGTTTGTGCTCGTGTCGACGGACAAGGCCGTCAATCCCACTAGCGTCATGGGCGCTAGCAAGCGAGTCGCCGAGCTGTTGGTCGCGGAGTTCAGCACGCGAACGAAAAAGCCGTGGGTGTCCGTGAGATTCGGCAATGTGCTCGGTTCGTCCGGCAGCGTGGTTCCTATATTTCAGCAACAGCTTGAGAACGGTGAGCGTCTTACCGTCACGCACGAGGACATGACTCGTTACTTCATGACGATTCCCGAGGCGGTGCACTTGATCCTTCAAGCTGCGGCAGTATCACGATCCGGTGACTTGTTCGTACTCGAAATGGGCGACCCCGTGCGGATCATGGATCTTGCGATGGACGTGCTCCGTCTTCGCGGAATTGAGCCAGATCCGGCGCGGATCGAGTTCGTTGGTATGCGACCAGGTGAAAAAATGCACGAACAGCTGTACTACGGGACCGAGGACGTAGAACCGACGGCGCACGCCAAAGTCCTCAGGGTGCGTAACGACCATCGGCGGATAATGAACGCAAGCGCCACAGCTGCGCGCTTGCTCAACCTGGCGGTGTCGGGAGACCCCGTGATGCTTCGGAACGCGTTGATGGCAGCTGTCGCGTCCTCGCATGGAAACGGTCGTCGCGCCGAGGACGCCAAGCCCGGTTCGGGAGTCGGCGTCATGCGTCCGCATCCTTATGAGGGTCGGGCGATCATGGCGACCGGGCGAAGTCCAAAGATGGCCCAGCCCTTTCAAAGCGTTCGAGCCGACCATCCATCAGGCGTCAGGTCCAGGTAGGCACCGTACTCATGAGCAAGCGTTCAGAGTTACGCCCTCGAATATACCTTTCCGTACCTCACATGGGTGGGCACGAGCAGGCTTTCGTCGAGGACGCGTTCCGATCGAACTGGTTGTCCAGCGTTGGGCCGAACCTGGACGCCTTCGAAGAGGAGGTTGCTGAGCGACTCGGTAGCGATGTTCGAGCTATTGCGGTTTCGAGCGGTACCGCTGCCTTGCACCTGGTCCTCCGCGCGGCTGGTGTCGGCGCTGGGGACCGTGTCGCAGTCTCGACGCTCACGTTTGCCGGAGGAGTGTTCCCGATTCTGTACCTTGGGGCTCAGCCGGTGTTCGTGGACAGCGAGTCAACCTCGTGGAACATTGATCCGAATTTGGTCGAGGACCTGTTCCGCGACGGCCAGCGGCGTGGCCGGTTGCCGAAGGTACTCATTGCCGTTCATCTGTACGGTCAACACGCCGATCTGGAACCGCTATCCCAGCTTTGCGACCGGTTCGGGGTGACACTCGTCGAGGATGCCGCGGAGTCGCTCGGCGGGACCTACCAGCAAAGGCAAACCGCCACGACCGCACCTCTATCCATTCTCAGTTTCAATGGGAACAAGATCATTACGACGACCGGCGGCGGGATGGTCATCGCAAGAGACCCGAAACTGGCACTTCTTATGCGCAAGTGGGCGAACCAATCACGCGAGCCAGCCATCGAATACGTTCATGCAGAGGTTGGATACAACTATCGGCTCAGCAACGTTCTCGCCGGTATCGGCCGAGGACAACTCCGCGTCCTAGACGACCGCGTCAAGCAGCGGCGCGCGATTGCAGCTCGCTACTCTGCAGCGTTCGCGAACGTCGGTGGCATGTCGCTCCAGCCGGAGGCGCACTGGGGTCTCCACACTCGTTGGCTTAGTGTCTTCACCCTTCCGCGTGGGATATCACCTTCGGACGTCGTGCAGAGTCTGGATCGCGAGCAAATAGAGTCGCGGCCGGTATGGCGCCCGATGCATACCCAGCCGGTGTTTCGTGAGGCGGAACATTGGGGAGGGTCTGTTTCCGAGGCCTACTTCGACTCCGGCTTGTGTCTGCCCTCGTCCTCGAGTCTGAGCGCGGACGATCAAGACCGCGTGATCGCCACCGTTATGGACGCGGTGACCGCGGGAACAGTCAGTCGTTCTCAGGGGCGGGCCATCGCGGCCTCCGTCGCGACACGGTCCTAGGCTTGGCACTCTTCATCGCCGGCGCTGGCGGCGTCGGGCGCGAGACGCTTGACGCCGCCCTCGCGTCCGGCATGGACGTGGCGGGGTTCCTTGACGACGGACTCGTAGGTTTGAAGGTGCGAGGGCTCCCCGTTCTAGCGCCAGAGTCATCGCCGCATGACGCCAACTACGTCATCGGCATCGCGGACCCGAACGTACGTGCTCGCCTCTCAGCATTGCTCGATTCGCGCGGTTTACGCGCCTCGACCATCATCCATCCTCATGCTGTGATCGCCCCCGAGACCGAACTTGGGCCTGGCTGCATCGTCCTCGCCGGTGCCTACATTTCAAGCAGCGTCCGCATCGGCTCGCACGCACAAGTCCACTACAACGCGACGATCGGCCATGACGCTGTACTGGAGGACCTCGCCACGGTGTACCCGGGCGCGAATGTTTCCGGCGGCGTCCAAGTGTGTCGTGGAGCGACTATTGGCAGTAATGCTGCCGTGCTCCAGGGGCGCACGGTCGGCGCGTTCTCTTTCGTGGGCGCGGGAGCGGTTGTGACGCACGACGTGGATGGCGCGGTTGTCGTTATTGGTTCGCCTGCTCGGCCAACCACTTCAGGCAAACGAAGCTAGCGTGCCTGAGCAGCGCAACGATCCGCAGCGACGGGCTCGCATTCTCTTTGCCACTACCGTCCCTATCACTCTACAGGCCTTCCTCCTGCCATATGCCCGCCGATATCGAGCGGAGGGGTTCTTGGTTGACGCTGCGGCAGATGGCGCCGAGGAACTAGCCGTGCTCGGCAAAGAATTCGACGATGTTTGGAACGTGCCGTGGAAGCGGCACCCGCTGTACCCATCCAATGTGGTTGCTCTAGCCAAGATGTACCGCGGATTGCGACGTCGCCGTTACGACATTGTCCATTTGCACACTCCAGTCGCGGCATTCCTAGGTAGAGCCGCGATCGCCGCCCTTGGTCACAGCCGCCCGAGTGCCGTCTACACCGCGCATGGTTTTCCCTTCATGCCGGGGTCACGAGGAATATTCGCTCGACTAATGCGACTCCTGGAGCGAACCGGCGCGCGCTGGACGGATGTATTGATCGTCCTCACGGAAGAGGACGAAGAACAGGCAGCGACGATTGGAGTTCCGCGCAAACGCATAGTGCGCATTCCTGGCATCGGGGTTGACACCGATCATTTCGACATCTCAGCTGTTGCGCCCGGCGACCTTGAGACGCTTAGACATAGCCTCGGCCTAGCGCAGTCGACGCGATTGTTTGTTTGTGTCGGTGAGTTCAACGCGAGAAAGCGACAATTAGACCTAATCCGGGCATTGGCTCTGCTAAACGCGGGGGTACACGTAGCCTTCGCTGGCAATGGGCCTGCCGAGCAGTCTGTGCGCGCCGCCGCGGAAGAATTGGGCGTCTCGCCACGCGCTCATTTCCTGGGTCACGTCAAGGACATTCGTCCCCTGATGGTCTTGGCAACCGCGGTTGTGCTTCCGTCGGAGCGGGAGGGCCTACCCCGGTCCTTGCTAGAAGCAATGAGTCTTGAAACGCCAATTATCGCGACCGACACCCGGGGCAGCAGAGAGCTCGCAGAAGCTGGCGGACTGGTTGTTCCGGTGGGCGATATCGCCGCGCTCGCGAAGGCGATGACGACTTTGGGGGGCGATCTTGAACTATCGCAGCGACTAGGGGCGTCCGGTCGAGTTGCGGCGCTTGCGACGTACGCCTTTGATGTCGTAGCGTCCCAACATGACGAGGTTTACGCTCAGGTCTTGGAGGCTCGCGCGCGCCGAACTGCTCCTGCCTGATGTTGCTGCGAATGCGGCACCACTTGGAATAGACTGAACGTCGCAATCACAGGAGTTGCCGGATCAGCACGAAGGCCTCGGCAGCAGCGCGGCCCACCGTGCTGCCGCGAAGCATCGCCAATGCCCGCAGTGCTTCAGCGGATCGTTCGTGCGGGAACGGACGAATCTGTGACTCATACACCTGCATCGCTCTGATCTTCGTCTCAAGGTAAGACGAAATATCGACAAAGACGTTTGGGTGGAACCCTGCTGACAAATAGGGTGCATTCCAATTCGTCTCCGACAGTGTTTCATATGCGTATACGGCGGACGGCGTCCAACCGGTCGAGGGTCGTGCCGCGACGAGGCAGGAATGGGCAGTACGCTGATGGTCCACGTGAAGATCCGCGGCGAATGGCGTAAAAAGCCATTCTGGCCGTACGTCGCTGACGATTCGACTGAGTTCGGCGTTCAATTCGCGGTGCGGCACGGAGTCAATAGCAGCCGCTGGAAAATCGAGCGCGAACGACTCATGCACTCCGAGTAAAGCGTGCGCCCGAGTCAGTTCGTCGCGCCCGCGTGCGATCTCGCCCGGGTCAAATTCCGGCGGCAAGCCCCGAGTCACCACCACAACAAAGGTCTCCCCACCGCATCCGGCCACAGCAGCCAATGTCCCGCCAACGCCGAGCACCTCGTCGTCTGGGTGCGGCGCCACGACCAAAACTCGTCTGTTGATCACTCTGCTTGGATCATCGGATGGGTCATTTGGAAGATATCCCACGGGCGCATCCCAAGCCGCGTGTGGTTGCTCAGCACCTCTAGAGCGTGCACACGGGGCCCATCACCCAACTGAACTACCTTGATGAGCACATGCTCCCCGTCGCCGCACTTGACCAACGCCCCGTCTGCCAAGACTGCCTGCACCTCGCCGGGCGTTCCGCTGTAAGGCGCAGTCCCCACATAATCAGCTTCCCATAAGACCAACCTAGCGTCACCGACTATTGTGAAGGCCCCCGGGTATGGGTCCCCACTGGCCCTAACGAGTGTCCACACCTCATGCGCCGGTCGAGACCAATCTATCCAGCCGTCATCCGCTGTGCGCCGAGAACAATACGTACCCTGGGAGTGATCTTGGGGGTATCGAGGTGCCGTGCGGGCCGCGAGCATGGGGCTGACGTCTGCGAGCATCCGCGTTAGTGCATCCATGTGCTTCTGATAAAGGGAAGATGCTGTTTCGTCCGGTGCGACGGGAAAGGTCAGCTGTGCCAGCACGTCCCCGGAGTCTACGCCCTCATCGATCCAGAACAACGTCGACCCGGTCGTCTGGAGACCCTGGATGATGGTCCAAGGAATTACGGCCCGACCACGGTTCTGCGGCAGCGCGGCCGGATGGTAGCCAATGGTACCTTGAGCCGCACAACTAAGTAGTTCGCGGCCACCGATTTGCGACCAACCAATGATCGCCAGATAGTCCAGTTCGAGCGCTGACAGCCGGCTCACCACATTGGGTGCGTTGACGTTCGAAGACTGGATCACGTCCACGCCCGACCGCGCAGCGTAGGGAGACAGGTCCACATAGTCGGAGTGCCGGCCGGCGCTTTCGGGAGCCAGCGTAACGATTGCCAGGGGCGCGTGACCTACCGCGATCAACACCTCAAGTGCGACCCTGGTGCTCTCCACCGCGCCTACGAGCGCTGTCCTCATGTTTCCGAGCCTCCGAGATGGCCGATGCGTCAGGGCGTTCGCCGCGAAGTATGACGCCAACGGTTCTACCCATGATCTTCAAGTCCAGGCCGAGAGACCAGTGGTCCACGTACCACACGTCGAGCGCGATGCGTTCCGGCCAAGTCAGTGTTGCGTTTCCGTTGACCTGTGCCCAACCAGTCAGTCCGGGTCGCACCTCGAGTCGTCGCAACTGAAACCTGTCGTACGAACTGACTTGCGATGGCAGCGTAGGCCGAGGTCCCACGAGGCTCATGTCACCACTCAACACGTTGAGTAGTTGAGGCAGTTCATCTATCTTCAGACGTCGAAGCAGTCGTCCCGTACGGGTAACCAACTCGTGGTCGTCCCTAACTTGGCCGAGTTCTTCGGGCAGTGCGTCGTGGAGCCGCATCGTGCGAAACTTCCTGACGTTGAATTCGAGTCCGTCTTTTCCAGATCGGCGCTGAACGAACAACAATGGGCGCCCATCCCCAACGAGTACAGCAATACCGGCACAGGCGAGCAGGGGGAGGAACCCGGCCACGAGCACCGCGGCGATCGTGGCATCTAAAGCTCGCTTTGTCGCCCGCTGAACGCCAGCGTTCATCAGGCTGGCGCGATGTTCAGCACGTCGCGGTATAGCGTCGAGTATTGATCCACGATCGAATCGAGCGCGAAGTCGCGCTTGATGCGCTCCCTGGCCTCGCGTCCAGATCGGCCGAGCGCATCCGGGCCTTGTCCAAGCAGTTCGGCCACGGCGTCGGCCAGACCTTCAGGGTCGCGCGAGGGTACTACCCGACCCGTGTCGGCGATTAGCCATGCAGCCTCGCCGACGTCGGTAGCGACGCACGGCACGCCGCATGCCATGGCTTCTGCGAGGACATTAGGGAATCCCTCTGCCATTCCGCGCGCCCACGACGACATCCAGTACAAGTCGAACGTCGCATAGAGCCGGGCCACGTCTTGACGTTCGCCGAGCAATCGCACTCGCTCACGGAGGCCAAGGTCACGGATCGTCGCCTGAAGCTCCGGATTGGCATCGTCAACATCACGGCCAGCGTACACGAACACCACATCGAGTCCTCGCTCAAGCACGCGAGCTGCCGCATGAAGGCTCATGACGTGGTCCTTCATTGGGTGGTAGCGCGCGACCATTCCGACGACGGTCGCCGTGGCCGGAATATCCAGTTCACGCCGTACTTCCTCCCGGGCTGCCGGGTCCGGGTGGAGAGAGTCCAGGTCGAATCCATTGGGGATGACAATCGCCCGGTCTGCCGGAAAGCCGATCGCCGTATGCTGAGAAACCGCCAGGCGAGAATTGAACACAATACGTTCCGTGCGCCGTCCGAGTCGGGCACTGAGCCTTAACAGCAACTGTGTTCGGCGGCGTTCGCTTTCAAGGTCGTACAGGGTCCACCGCACGTTCCACATTACCGGAACGTGTAACCGCGCCAACGAAGTGCCAGTCGTGGCCGCTAGGTTTCCCTGCAGGAGCCACCCGTGCACCAGATCGGGATGCAAACGTTGCAATCGGCGTGCCAGTCGTGCGGGGGCCAGTGGCAGAGCAAGCCCATCGACTCCCAAAGGCGCGGCGAGGACGCCAGCCCGTCGTACTCGCTCCTCGACGCCGCCGCCGCCGCGCAGTGGAAGAACGATGTGCTCGAATGGTGCGGCCGCCAACATTGTCACGAGGCGTGCCAGTTGCGTTTCCGCACCGCCCGTGGACAGCGAATTGATGACGTGCACGATGCGAGGTTTCTTTGACTGCGCCACTCGTGAACCGCCCTCGGTCGGCAACAGAGCCGTCAAAACACTCTCGCGGTGAGACCGCCCTTCCGTGTATTGCTGCTGCTCGGCGGTCGTACCATTACTTTCGCGCTTGTGGGTTTACTCGGAGCCGTGGCGATCCGCTCCCGCAACTGACACGACGGCAAGGCTGAACGCTCGGCTGTGCAAAGCGCGCCGACCACTTCTAGTATCCGTGGGTCGGCTTGACTCGCCCGCCGCCATGACGCTAGCGTTCCCAGTCTCGGTGCGCTGCACCGGACCGCGAGTGGCGGTTTCACGCCCCAACTCTACATCCTCCCCGACCAGTTCCTCTCAAACGGACGGTGCCTCTAGAATGCCAATCCCGTTCCCGGCAGGTCATACCGCCGAGCAGCTGTACGTGACAGGAGCGCGTCAAGGAGCGCTTGTCGTTCCGCACGCCAAGGTCCCGACGGGATACGAGGCCTATTACGACCGCGCTTTGATCTGCAGAGTGGACGTTCCTCGACGCTCGGCCGCATCAATTGTCGAGTATCAAACCCCGCCCCACCTCAGCGCCGACGACCGCCCTGGCATCCTGTTCAAAACCGCTCATATTGAAGGCGACACCCTGTACGTTCCCACTCAGACAGAGATCTTGATCTACCACCTTCCTGACTGCCACATGCTGGCCAACGTGTCCATACCAATGTTCAACGATGTACACCACGTTCGTCCGTCGCCACGCGGTGGTCTCGTGGTCACAAAT
This sequence comes from uncultured Chloroflexia bacterium, assembly GCA_963706095.1. GTDB lineage: Bacteria > Chloroflexota > Limnocylindria > Limnocylindrales > CSP1-4 > JALYGJ01. Next base: position 2,085,997 of record OY970149.1, on the reverse strand, counting down.
ACTGGACTGGACATGGTCGTCGAACTTGGGCCCGACGGCTCCGTATGGCAAGAATGGAGCGCCGTCGATGAGAGTCCTTGGGTGCGCTTTTCGCGTGACATCGACTACCGCAAGGTCAAAACAACGAAACCACACCGCGCGCACCCCAATTTTACCTTCTTTCTTGAAGACGAGTTATGGGTCACGCGGTTTGAACAGCGAGATGCCATTTCATTAACCAATCCAGGCCGAGTCATTAGGATGCCTGGCGAGCGGATTCACGACGGTGTGGTTCATGGCAATCGCATCTACTTCACCCATGTGGATGGCAAGGTTAGTGTCGTTGGTAGGGAGAGCTTGGCAGTCGAGGCGGAGATTGACCTTAGCGAGTTCTATCCTGCCGATACGCTGCTAGGCTGGACTCGCGGTCTGGCGGTCGATGGATCTGGTCTTTGGGTGGGGTTTTCGCGTATCCGTCATACGCGGTTTCGTGAGAATCTGAGTTGGATGCGACGTGGCTTTCGCGCCAGCCTGCCCACTCGGATCGCCTACTTCGACCTGTCAACTAGCACGCTGGGTCCGACCATCAACTTGGAGCCCGCCGGCATGAATTCCGTCTTTGGCGTCCTACTCCGGACGGCGCCTCATGGGCCCCTACATCCGTGATTGACGAGGGCGCGGGTTTCACTCTGGCGCCATCGAGTAAGGATTGTGCGTTGAACAATCCTACGGGTCGACTGAGTCAAGTATCAACTCAACGACCGACATGAGACACCCGTCCGCCCGTGCTATACAGTCGCCGGTCTTCTTCATTGGAATGCCCCGGAGTGGCACTACGGTTACGTTCGAGGCTTTCGCTGCGCACGAGAACGTCGGATGGTTTTCTCAGCATCTCGAGTGGAAGCCGAATCTGTTGGGGATTGCCTCGCTGGCCAGAGCGGCCGACTGGACGGCAAGCATGCGCCGCTCCGTTACCCGCTCTGACGAGAGCCAATCGTGGCGTGATCGACTTCGCGTTGGACCTTCGGAGGCGTATAACGTCTGGCAACGTTGCTGCGGCGAGAAGTTTCGCTATAGCTATCTGCTTGGAGCTCAAGCGTCGTCAGACGAAGTTGACTGTGTGCGTGCCACGGTAGCGAGCGTTCTTCGGTACCAGGGAAAAGCGCGGTTCGCGGCGAAGCTCACGGGACCGGGCCGCATTGCTTACTTGCTGAGTGTGTTTCCTGACGCGCGATTTGTCCACATCGTGCGTGATGGGCGGGCTGTAGTTCAATCCTTAATGAGGGTCCAGTTCTGGAAAGATCGCGGCCGCATGTTTGAACCTGCTTGGCGCGACGGGCTCACTCCGGCGGACTACACAGACTGGGAGCGCTACGGACGGTCTCCCCTAGCCCTCGCCGCCGTGCAATGGCGACGAGTACTTGAGTCAACTCGAGATGAGGCAAGGCTGACCAGTGGTAGGTACGCCGAGTTCCACTATGAAGCGTTTACACAAGACGCGGCGACAGTACTGAGCGACGTACTTAGCTTCTGTGAACTGCCGCAATCGAACCGTGCGCAAGAGTTTCTAAAGACGCGGTTCGATCTGAAGGACATGAATTACCAATGGCGAAATGCGTTTGATGCGGGCGAGGTCTCGATGGTGAACGAACTCCTCGAGCGAACTCTGGTGGACTTCGGATACCAAGTCGCGTGACGGCTGCCTACGCAATGCCGCAGGGTTTCGAGTAGGCCGTGACGAGCGGGTCAGCGTGGCGTCGCATCGAAACGTCATCTCTGTTCAGCTAGCGACTCTTGGAGTAGCGTGTCCCAATCCGCCATGACTTTGGCTGGCGAAAAGCGGGTCGCGACCTCGGGAGCGCGCGATGCTAAGTTGTCGCGCTCGGTCCTATTCGACATGAGCCGATCCATCGCTGCTGCGAGCTCACCCACGTTCTCGGGAGGCACGAGGACTCCGTCGAAACCAGATCGGATGATCTCGCCAGGCCCGCTGGGACAGTCGGCACTGATGACCGGCAGACCAGACGCCATCGCCTCACATAGAGCATTAGGAAAGCCCTCACGACGCGATGACATCACGAACAGGTCTGCCCCACGAAGCACGTCGTAAGGACGGGTTGTCAACCCCGGCAGGCGGACGTATGCCTCGAGCGATAGCTCGTGCACCAACTGCTCGAGCCGCCCACGCTCCTCCCCTTCACCCCAGATTTCTAATGTCCAGTCCTGGTGGCGCGGTTGCACGATCGCGAACGCCCGGAGCAGAAGATCGAAGCCTTTCTGCTCGTGGAGACGGCCCACGGCGACGACAACGCATCCCGCACGACCGGTTGGCGCACCATTTGTGACCGGCGCAGGCAAAGGGACTGGATTTGGAATGACCCGACCTCGCCGTTGTACGCCACGAGGAAAGAACGAAAGCGCCGTTTGCGTCTGTGCTACAAGATGACTAGCTCGTGGATAAAGCAGCCGTCGAAATATCCGTCGGGCTGGATCCAAGGCGTGTGTCCTAGGATCAACGCGATCGCTGATGATGACAGGGACATTGAGGCGTCGACTTGCAAGGATTGTCAGGATATTGACCTTTGCGATGAACGAGATGACGATCTCCGGGTCTGCCTCATGGAGCCCGCGCCGTATTGCGAAGACCTGACGTACTGTATTGAAACCCCTAAATGGCTTCCACCTGAGCATCGTCACTTCGAGATGAACACGTGACACGTTTGGGTGCACAGGAAAAAAGGAAGCGCCGCCGGATCGGTCGAACGTGATAAGGGTAACGTGGTGACCCTTTGCGGCCCATTGGTTTGCGATGAAGACGATGACCCTTTGGGCGCCGCCGGCGCCCAACGAGCTGATGATCAACACGATCCGGAGTCGAGCGGTGATGCCGGGCGTCGTCACGGCATCCACTTCTGACGGCGTGTTCACCGGTACCCGTACCTTCTCATGAGGGTAAAAGCGAGGGCGCGAACGACTCGTTGATCACTGATTGGCATGTTATGACGCCACTCCTCGTCTCCTGTGAGTTCAATGATCCGTCGCATCCGTAGGCGGTTGCCGGCCACGGGATGCTGGACCTCCACCGACCCCGCAGACGCGACGTATTCAGCCACATAGGAAACGTCGACACCGATGAGCCCGCCGATCGACGCTAAAGTTCGACGTGGGTCGCGAACGAGATCCTCGTAACGAACACGAATCGATCGCTGCCGGGGGATCTGTGTCCGGACCCACTCGCACTGAGCGTTGACGAACTGCCACTTAAGACCTGAGCGCCACGCAGCGATTCTCGGTAGATCACGCTGTATGCCCGCTTGGGGATCCTTAGCGAAGGGCTTTGACAACGACCACGCCACCGCCCGGGCGTCGCGGACCAGATGCACGACGAAAAGGTCGATGCCTTCGACCCGAGACAAGGCTAAGGCCCGTACAGGTTGTTTTGAGGAGTCCACGACAATTGAAGTGTCACTAGAGACGGCGATTGCCCGAACTAGGGCCGTCGTCGATGCTGCGTATGCGGGTGCGAATGCATGACCGCGCCCAGCACGCCTCATCAGCCGAGGTAGTTGCCGCAACCGCTCGGTGGATCGCTGTAGTTCCGCGTAGTTATCAGCGCCACTCCCTACCTCGTTGCGCCATCGCCGCTGCACCATGGACCAGAACGAACACTCCTTGACTAAGTTGCCGCATGCACAGATCTCAGAGTTCGCCCAGCCCCGATCAACCAAGTGACGCAACTCGCCAGTTCCAACGACATCAGCGTGGCTTCCCAACAGGATGTCCAACAAGGTGGACCCACTGCGGCTGCTGCCCATGATGTAGACGATCCGCATAGCAGTGGTCGCCGGAGGAACTCGCGGTCCGCTGCGCGTCAAGGATCTAGCCGTCCGGAACCACGGCGCGAACGTCGGTGTGAGCCGAGCCGAAGCCGTGCACCCACTGAATCGGCGATTACAGCGGGCTCCCGAAGCCCGATGCGGGCAGCGACAACGACATACCCGATTGCTCCTGCCGTCGCGCAAGATGCGCCGAGCGCGGCTTGTACGAGACCGTTGCCGTCAGTGGGCGTAGACCAGACCAGCGCGGCGATTGGGATTGCAGGCACGAGGCTTGCCGCGAGCGCTTGTCCTCCTGCGCGCAATACTTCCCGCGGACGAAACCCTTCGTCGCGTGGTATACGCGACGCGAGGAATATGAGCAGGATGCTCAATGTCACCGAGCTCGACAACGCTATTCCAGCGACTCCGAAAGCCTTCCCAAACGTCAGATTGAACACGACGTTGAGAATCGCGTTGCAGACGCCAGTGAATGCCATGAGCGTGCCCCTGCGACGCGCGTTGTGTGCGGCCGTAAATACAGGCTGGATCATCGACAGAGTCAGCATCGGCGCAAAGGCAACGACAACGCCGACCGTTGTTAGAATCGAACCGCCGCCGAACGCGCCACGTCCATAGACCAAATCGACGACCAATGGCGCGAGCGCCACAGTCGCGACGGTCAATGGAAGGAAAATGGATACGGCGTATCGCAGGGACGTCGTCATGGCCTCGCCCATGCTGCCGCCTGAACGAGATCCGCCGGACGTAACTACGGTTGGGTAAATAGCTGTCGCCCAGGATGTGGATAGCGCCGCGGCTGGGGCGGACACGATCTGCTGACCGTATTTTAGCGCGCTCGCAGCACCGATGGACAGCATCGTTGCGATCGCGCGATCGCTGATTAAATTCAATTGTAGGACGCCCGAGCCGACCGCCATCGGCAACACATGCTTCGCGAATGCCTTGGCGTCGGTCGGATTTGCGCGCAATGTAGGCCGATGGAGAAGCCCTTGCCGCTTTGCTGCCACCGCCAGGATGACGAGACTCACGCCGGCATCGACGGTTGTGCCCACCGCGTAGCCGGTGATGCCGAGGCGATCCCACAAGAGCACCGTGCTGACCAGTCCCGCAACGGCTCCCAACGCCGCAGAAGCGGCGATTGGCCGGAAACGCCGCCCTATCTGACACACGGCAGTGAGCATGTTCGCCATCGCTACGAAGGCCAGCATCGGCGCCAGTACGGGGACACTCAGTACGGCCAACTGCCTTGATCCAGGCGGAAGGCCCGGTCCAGAAATCTCCACGGCTAAATCTGCAAAGGCAATAACAAGTACGACGGAGACAATCGAGACCAAAGTCAGATAGGTCAGGACGGCGCCGACGAAGCGACGAGCCTCCGCGTCACCTGCTCGATCCGAAATGTGTGCGTACGCAGGCACGATCGCGACGCGCATCGCATTGCTTAGCCAACTGCCGATGATCGTCGGCAATACCAGAGCGACGAGGACGGCATCAAAGGTCGACGAAACCCCGACCTCATTCGCGACGAATAGGGTCCGCAACAGACCGAACACTTGGCCAATTACGACTCCAACGGCCATAACCGCCGTGGCACTCCCCACGGTGCGCATCGAGAAGGCAGGGGCGACGGTGGTCGCCGGCGCAGGATCCCCCGGTGTCGGGTCAGCCATTGCAGTTGCCCGAGCTCGCCGTCCCGGCTTGGGTAGTTACCAATGGATGTCAGACTTCAAGCGGGTGATCGGAGCCACGTGCGGGCCCACTGCTCAAGCATCAGCAATTCCCACAGATCGTGGGCGTGCGATACCCGACCAGTTCGATGCTTGGAGAGGAGAGATGCCGCGACCTCTTGGTCGACGTAGTCCCGTGTGGCCGCATCGCTGGCAAGTACGAGATCCGCATAGGCATCTCCGAGACTCCCACGAAACCACTCACGCATCGGGATTCCGAAGCCCATCTTCGGACGATCAATAAGCTCCGCCGGCAATAGCGTCTTGGCCACGGCACGCAGGATGGCTTTCGTGTCGTCGCCTTTGATCTTGCGCTCGGTCGGAAGCAAGGCGGCAAATTCGACGACCTTGTGGTCAAGTAACGGGGCGCGCGCCTCCAGTGAGTGAGCCATCGTCGCGCGATCCATCTTGACGAGCAAATCCTCGGGTAGGTAAGTGAGCAGGTCGGCGTACAGGAGTCGGTCGAGCGGATCGGAGGGACCAGAGGCGAGGGCGTCGGCCAGGTAACCACTTTGGTCGGAAGCTGAAGGGTTCGTGAGCAAAAGGCTGCTCAATTCCGGTCGAATGACCGATATCCTCCTCACATATCGCTGCTCGGGAGTCATCCGGACGAGTCGCTGCCACTGGTCAGCGCGCCACCGCAAATGGCTACTTACCGGAACCTTGGAAAACGTCCACCGGGCGGCGGCCGCGAGCTGACGACTAGCCGGGACGCCCGCCAGGTTGCGCAAGCGTCGCGCGGCAAGGTACCTGCCATAGCCACCAAAGGATTCGTCCCCTCCGTCGCCCGTGAGAACGACCTTGAGTTCACGACCGGCAAGCTCGGCGACCTTGTAGGTTGGCATGGCAGAAGGATCGCCGAACGGCTCGTCGTAGTGGTAGGCAAGTTTGGGTAGCAGGTCGATCGCATCGACGGTTACGATGTCATCGACGTGCTGGGTACCAAGGTGGTTCGCTACCGCCCGAGCGTACGGTAGTTCGTTGTATGCCTCTTCGGTGAACCCGATCGAATATGTGCGGACCGGCTGGTCTGTAGCTTCAACCATCAAGGCGGTCACGACGCTGGAATCCATACCGCCGCTGAGGAACACCCCGAGTGGCACGTCGCTCCTTAGCCGAAGGCGGACGGACTCCCTCAGCAGAGACAGGCACTCCTCGACGTCCTCGCCAGGCTTGCCAGTCCGCTTGGGTTCGTATACAGGCGACCAGTAGCGGCTGATTTGTGGGTCGCCACCGTCCCACACGAGAACGCTCGCGGGCGGAAGCTTATGTACTCCTTCGAAGATAGTCCGCGGGGCCGGTACATACTGGTATTGCACATAGAGCGCGAGGGCATCCTCGTCGACTACTCGAGGCATTGAAGGGTCAGCCAGCAGAGCCTTCAGCTCGGAACCATATGAGAGGCGTCCGTCAGCCAGCCGCCAATACAATGGTTTCTTTCCCAATCGATCGCGGGCTAATACGAGGCGCCGCCGCGGCGCATCCCACAGCGCCACAGCGAACATTCCGCGTAGGTGCTTCGGAAAGTCTGCACCGAATTCCTCGTACGCATGAACGATCGTCTCGGTATCGCCCTTGGTCTTCAGGACATGCCCGCGTGCGATCAGTTCGTCGCGTAATTCGAGGTAGTTGTAGATCTCCCCATTCTGCGTAACCCAGATGCTTCCGTTCTCATTCGACAGCGGTTGCCGACCTGTTTCGAGGTCGATGATCGAGAGGCGGCGGGCGCCCATGGCGATCCGACGGTCAAACATAGTTTGATGATCGTCGGGGCCGCGGTGGGCGAGAGTTCGTAACATCGTGTCGACAAGATCTCGATCGGAAGGTTCGAAGTCTGTAGCCGCGGCGATGCCGGCGATTCCGCACATCTAGTCGTTGGCTCCGGCTGTAGCGCGTCGGCTCCGACTATCGACCGCTCGTATTCCGGACTCGCCGATGGCATCGCGCAATCTGGGAGCCATTTCAACAGATGCAAGCGCTCCTCCGACAACGAGCCAGGCGATGCCCGAGGTCTGGAGCTGCGTTGGGGATTCCGTAAACAGATTTCCCGCAGCGAATGCAGCAAGGACCGAAAATGCCAAGTTCCGGCGGCTTGGACGCGCTCCCCTCAGCATCGCCACGACGGCTATGGACGCCATGAGCAGCAATGAGATGCCCACGAGACCCTGCTCCGCAAGGACATTCAGGTACCAATTGTGTGAGTACGTGGCGTCTGTCCCCCCGACATAGAGTGGGCTAACGAAGTGATACTGTCCGAACCCGATCCCGAAAACGGGCTCACGTTGAAAGAGTTGTAGCGACACGGCGCCCCCGGCGAATCGACTTGCGTCGCTCGCCTCCAGTACATCTTGCGCCTGTGTCAGTGAGTTCGGATTCGTAACGGCGAAACGCGCGTCGTAGAACCCCGAATATCCTACGGCCGCGACGACTAAACACCCGGCGACCGCTGCGCATCCCAGTAACCTGCTGCGCGAGAACGCAAGGATGATGATGCCAACGGCGAAGGCCACCAAAGCGCCGCGTGAGTAACTTAGCATCAAAGCCGCGAGGATCCATATGGCTCCTATCGCCGAGAACACCCGGTGCCAGGATTGGACGCTTGATGCCCTGTAGATCGCGACCAGACAGGCCATCGCCGCGAAGAGACCGAAGTAGTTCGTGAGGTTAAATGGGCCAGCCGGCCTCTCGGCAAATAGCTGCGAGACGCCGTACATCCCCGGAAGCGAAGCCTGGGTCGCGCCTTGGGTACTCACCGAGGCGATCACAAGACTCGAAGCGACTACCGCTGACACGATGACGCAATCCAGAAACTGGCCCCAGTCGCGTCGTCGGAGGAGGTATTGAGCAGCGAGCATCATCGCGCCACCACCCGCCAGCTCAAACAGCTGAGACTGGGCAAATAGACGTTGCTGGTCGAGGACGTCAGCGGGGGTAGCCACGACCTGTAACCCGGCATAAACCCCGAAGCCGAGGAGAATCGCCCACAGGGGATCTAGATGGACGCGACCCCTGTCACGCGCGAGCTCGGCGAGGCAACCTAAAAGAATGCTTACAGCGAGGACGGTATGAAACCCTAGTGGACCAAAGCCAATGGGTGCACGAAGAGCGACCAGTAGCGCTAAAGCCGCCAATCCCGTCGCGGGGGTTACGAACGCGACACCGAGTACTACGTAACCCAACAGCGTCGCAGCGCCCCCCATCTCCGCGCCAAGAAATGCCTGGATCCCAGCTGCCAAGGCGACGACAAGGGCCATTTGTGTGCGAGGCACCGTCGTTTGGGTAGTATCGGGACGCCCAGCGGCGCGTTGGTTTGTCGGGCGAGGATCTGGGGCGCCGGCGGCCATCGGCCGGCGTAGCGCCGCAACACGTCCAACAGCTATCGCTGGCGGCCTGGACCAAGCTATGTGGTCGGCTCGACTCATCCGGCGATCAGCGGCGACGGCATCGGCCGCAAGATCCTACAAGCGGCGACAGCCGCCGGCCCGCGTCCGCATCAGCGATCCACATGTGCCGGGGCGCCGTCTCCAGGCGCCGGGGCGACGGTCGACGCAGCGTAGTACTGGTAGTAGTAGGCCGACGCAGGCTCTTTCGCGCGGTTTATCACGACGCCGAGGACGGAGGCATCGACCCGCGCGAGAACTTCGCGCGTGTGGCCCAATGCGCCCCGGCGCGTTTTGCTTCCACGCACTATCAGCAGCGTCCCGTCGACCATCTTGGATAGGATCGCCGCATCGGCGAGCCCAGAAAGCGGAGGGCCGTCGAGGATAACGACGTCAGCGGTCTGATCGAGCTTCGTAAGGAGGTCTTGGAAACGCTTCGAACGGAGTAGGTCGGCTGGATTCGGTGGGAGCGGACCGGTCGTTAGGACCGACAGATTGTCGATTCCCGTGCGTTGAATGATTACGCTCTCGTTGACGTCGTTCGACCTCAGCAGTGTCGTGATCCCCTGCGAGTTGCTGAGTTGGAAGATGCGGTGGACGGCAGGTTTTCGTAGGTCGGCGTCTATGAGCAACGTCCGATGACCGGCCTGGGCGAATGCCACTGCAAGGTTCGCAGCGATCGTTGACTTACCTTCGTTTGGCGTCGAGCTTGTGACCAGCAAGCATCTCAGCGGCGCATCGACCCGGGCAAACTCAAGATTCGTTCTCAGGGAACGGAAGGCCTCGGCAGCCGGCGATCTTGGCTTGTCGACCGTGGGCAGACAACGTCCGTTCCGCTCGCCTCTCGCCTTTACATTGGGGACGAACGCAAGCGCGGGCAAACTCGCCACATCCTCGACGTCTTGTCCAGTCTTTATCGTGTCGTCGAGATACTCTTTTACAAACACAAGAGTCAGGGCTAGAAGCAGACCGACGGCCCCACCCAAGATACTGTTCACAAGGATTCGCGGCGATGAAGGCGAATCTGGAGGGATCGCTGGCTCGATCAGTGTGAGTGTATTCCCACCAGAATCGGACGTGAATCCAAGGAGCAGCGCATACGAGGAACGGAGGGTCGCGAGCCTGCCTTGCAGTGCTTGCAACTGTAGCACGTCGTCGTCTGTTGGAGCGCTGATGGCGAGGAGTTGATCAATCGCAGCCTGCGTATTCGTTATGTCTGTTTGTGTCGTCGTGACCTGATGGTCGACGAATTCCTGAACGCTTTGCTGGCGGCCCTGGATGGCTGTCGACGCTGCAATAAGTTCATTGGCGATCTCGTTGGCTATACGCGCCGCCCGAATAGGATCCGAGTCGCCTGCGGTTATGGTAATTAGTGTGCTATCGCGAGGCGCCACGGCAGACACGCGCCCCTGGAGCTCTTCCACGGTGATGTCAGGACCCACGAGTTGGACGACGCGCTCAAGTATTGGCCGCGTCGTAGCGACAGTGGCGTACGTCTGCGACAGGCGTTGCGACGCGAGCAGCGCGTTATAGTCCAATGACACCGCACTCAGTGACTGGCCCACAATTAGTGTCGTCTGGGCGTCGTAGGTCTTTGGCTGTCTTGCCGAAATGGCGTACACGAGCGCCGCGATCCCGATCGCGCTGAGTGCGATCAGCCACGACCAGCGTAAGACCACTGAGAGCTGGCGACGCAGTTCCATTGACCTCCTTAGGAATACCCGAGAGGAAAGTCCCCAGACGAGCAGGACGGCCACAGCGGAGGGTGCGCCATGATAGCGCTCGCCGAGGGTGTGCGAGTCACCGGTAGCTGCTGAACGAGCCGAATATCCTCATGGACAACTCACGGATGGCGGCGATGTCCGGCTCGATCATGTACCGGCCGTTGATCTCCGCAGCCGGGATCCTGGTCGCGTATCCGTTCGTCGTCGACAGAACGACGTGCTCAGTAGGAGCATCGTTGGCCTTCTGTAGGATGCTGAGCAGTACGGGTATCTGATCAGGAGGAACGTTGGTCCTGACGACGGCCGACAGCGCGTGAATAACGTCGGGCAGATTGAGGGCGACAGTCGGGTCCTTCAGTCTCTGAGCCAAGGCAACAAGCACGTCCTGTTGTCGGCCTGCGCGCTTCCAGTCGTCGTTGTTCGGACCATGGCGCGAACGTGCGAAGACGAGGGCTTGGGGCCCATCTAGGTGGTAGGGACCGGGATCTAGGTACAGCTCGCTCACTGGATCGGCGATGGGCCGGTCGACTACTACGTCCACGCCACCCACCGCGTCGACCGCTTGGGGGAGTCCGTCGATGTTGGTTGCTGCATAGAACTGGATAGGTGAGCCGAGGAGGTAGCCCAGCTCGTGCATCAACGCTGCCACAGGGCCTTCCGGGAATAACGAGGTGTTGCCCTTCGCATAGCCGAGGAATGAGTTGATGCGATTGGGATATGTCCCCCCCTTGTAGAGTGGGAAACGGCCAGTGTCACGCGGGAAGCTGATCATCGTCAGAGTGCCACGCTCTGGGTAGTAGCTAGCAACAATCAGTGAATCGCTCAACGAGTGACTACGATCTAAGCTACTGTCGAGTCCGATAAACAGAACGTTGATGGGACCTGCTTCCGGCAGGCTACCAGTGGGAACCCCGCCCGGATCGAACGGCGGCGGACTGGCCCCGGGTCCGGCGCTGGGTGTCCCACCCGGATCGTCCGTGCCGTCACCCGGGTCGGTCTCGGGATCGTCATTGCCGTCCACAACTCCGTCGCCGTTAGTGTCCCCGGGAATGATGTCGTTGCCGTCGACAACTCCGTCGCCGTTGGTGTCACCCGGAAGGCCGTTGTAGCCCGGACTAGCGCCCGGCGACTCCAAGGCGCTCGGGCTCGAAATCGGATTGCCACCCAGGATGCTGTCGATGTCGTCGGGGCCAGCCGGCCTCGCCCCGGTGAAGATCTTGGAACCAGCATCAGCGAACGACTGCACGTAAACTCCGGCGGCTGCGTGAGCGATAAGGACGACAGCGCTGAGCACCACTGCTAGCGGGAGGCTCTGGTAGCGACGACCGGAACCGTCCTGTGTGATGCGCCAAGCGTGGAGGATCGATACCGAGCGCCAAACCCCGTGAAACCCAATGGCCGTGATGACTGCCAATGCGAACGCGGGCGCAAGGAGATTCAGAGCGAAGGTCCCCGGCGCCGTTATTGCGACGACGAGAAAAGCCAAGAGAAGAACCGCCGGCGGCACGGCAAAGGCAATTGCGACCCAAGGGCGTCTGGCATACGCTTGACCCAAGCCGGGCCACACAAAACTCAGGAACTCGGCGACTCGCGGCGAACGGCGCCTACGGCGCACGCGGCGCCTGTGGCCGTGATATGCATCGTCCGCGGCCTGGATTCCGCCCGCACCGGTCGACAGCGCGCCGTCACTCACCCCCGAAGACTGATGTGCACGTCCCTGCGTGTCAACGGCCGAGCCGGAGGAGCCAGCAACGCCGCTGTTTGTGTCACCCTGCTTGCCCACCTTCAGTTTGGGATCACAAGACGCTGGCCAGTGCGGATGAGGCGGACGTCCGATATTCCGTTGGCAGCGGCTATCTCATTGACCGGAACCGCGAACAGGTTGGAAATGCCGATGAGCGTGTCTCCCGGTTGGACGATGTATATCAACGGCGAGGGAGCCGATGTCGGTGTGGCGATTGGCGGCGCGACGGTCGTAGTGGGAGGAGATGTGGCGATTTGCGCCGTTGGGGTAGGCGGACGGGTGAGCAGCTCGGGGGTTTGATCGGGAGTTGGTGAGTCGGCTGTGGACGTCGGGGCGGTCGTACCCGGCGAGGCCGCGACCGTGGCCGCCGACGTCGCGCCCGAGACTGTAGTCCCGGACAAAGTTGGGCTAGCAGTCGGTGTGGGCGAGCCCGCGCTCGAGAACCACTGGCCCGCGTTCACGAGAACGACAGCGAGCAGCCCCACCCCGATAGCGAGCACGAGCCCTGTCGTCAAAAGTGCGCGAGCGCGTGGTCGGGCTCCAGGTTTGATTGTTGCGGCAAGCGCCGCGCCATGGCCGACTGGAAGGGGCCGCGTCGCCGAGCGGAATCTCTGGCATGATGTGTAATCGCCGCCCAGACACGTCCTCGACTGGAAGGCAAGGTTGATCGATGATGACTTGGCCCGCGCCCAGCACTGATGGGCGGATTCCGGAAACGAGAAATGCGTATCGGAATCGTACTGCAGGCCTAGAAACGGGCATGCCACCCCAGACTGATGTGCACCCAACACTTCGGCATCATAGGGAGATTCCTACCCCAGCGCGCCCGGGCCCCCAGTTTGCTGGTCCACGAGAGACGAGCGTTACCCCGTCCTGACTGATACGCGTCAGCTCGCTGACGACCATTAGAGTGAGTCTCGTCTCAACGCACAGGGACATGCTGGCTGCGGCGCTCGCCGCGTCGACGGCTAGGGCCGGCCAGTACAGCATCAAGCGCCTGCCTCGGATGCCTTGCGCCGGCGGGCTCGACTTCGCGGCAGTGGACGCTAATCGAAAAGTAAGCATGCGATAACGGCTCGCGGCCAACATGTACGGGCCTCAGTCCTAGCACCACGTTCCTGGCGTGTCGCCCCGAAACGCGCGCAATGCTCCGTCCGTACTTCCCCGCCGTGACTAACGAGTCATGGGCTCATCTGGGTGGCGGTGGGAGCGTTCCTGCGTAGGGGCTGAAGTCGCTGACCCCGCCGCGTCGTCCACAGACGTTCAACTGGTCCGCCACACACAGGGAGCTCGGCAATGCGCCCCGGTAGGGTCAACTTGACAATGGTTCGCGCCCGAAAGAAGCAGGCCATCGTCGCCGCGGCGATGGCTCTTCTCATCCTTTCGTCTCTCTCGTCGGCGACAACCGCTTCAAATAGCTCCGGCCCCATCCGAGATTTGTTCACGCGGCGCGTCGACGTAGGTTGGCAGGCTGCGGAACGCGGCGGCCGGTACGCATACTCGCCCGCGCCGGCGGGATTCGACATAACATCCGGTGCCGGCCGCATCCGGCTCGATAGGCCAGGAATGCGGCGATCCGCACAGCTACTCAATGCGGGCATGCGCGATGTCGATCTCAGGTTCCGGTTCTCGGTTAACGAGCGTCCGAACGGTGCCGAAGCAGTGGTGGCTGCTGTGTTGCGTGCTGACAAGCGCGGAAACGGGTACAGGGTTGGTGTCACCATCGGCTCGAGCAGGACCTCAACTTTGTCCCTCAGTCGCGTGCGCAGACAATCCGGATCAATCCTTCAGTCGACAACGCTCGTGCTTGGTAAACAGTCCGCCCCTGATGGCCATACGGCTACCAAGTGGCAGTGGATGCGCGTGAGGATCGCGGGCACGAACCCCGCTCGTCTCCAGGTCAAGCTGTGGTCGGTCGGGCAGCGTCAACCAACAGCCTGGCAGCTGGATGTGGTCGACGATAGCCCCGGCGCGACAACGAGCGGCATCACGCTCGGCGCTCAAATATCACCGACTTCAAGGGAAGCTACCACGGTGCTGTTTGACGACCTGAACGCCCACCGGGTTACGGCTGCGCCCGGAACCCCGACTCCTCTGCCCGCGAGCCCGACTCCGCCCCCCGCGAGCCCGCCACCAAGCGGCTCACGAGCATTCCCGCCAGCGTCGACGTTGCGACACGTTTCAACTCCACGAGTCTTGATGCCTGGCTACCTCGACTCGATCGTCGATCCAACGTGGAACACCAGCGTGACGCGGATATCCAACGTGCCGGGCGTACGCAACACATACTCGCGTCGTCAAGCGTGGAACAAAGACGGCACATTGCTGCTGTTGGGAATAGGCGGTACAGCGCCTCGAATGCTGGTGGATGGGTCGACTTATGCCATCCTGAACCCATCCGTCGCGGGCGATGGTCTGTGGTCTGAGACCGACCCAAACGTTTTGATACGAGCGAGCAGTTCCACCGGCGATGTATTTACGTTCGACCCCATGACGAATAGGCGAGTCGCGACCGTGATAAACCTGTCGCAATTCAACTTTGGATCCCAGCTTCAGATCATGGCCCAGTCAAGCCTCGACGACGCCGGTCGATATCTGCTGCTATCTGGTGTAACCGCCGCAGGTCAGCACACTGTCATCACCGTCGATATGCTATCCAAAGAGTTCTCGACGTTTGACATGGCCACGAAACCACATGCCGGTTCGATTTCGCACGGCGGTCGCTATGTGGCCCTCAACTGGAATGAGTCAGGCTCTGGTCCGGAACACGGCATATGGCTCTTCGACGTCAACTTGACGCCCCTCCGTCAGATTGCGCCGATGAAGAGCCACAGCGACTTTGCGTATGACAGCAAGGGCAATGAGGTGCTCGTCTACATTGCACCGAAGACTGGCGCTGTGATGATGGACCAACTGAGCAACGGGACTGTCACGGTCGTGCTTCAGGGCGGCACGGCGATGCTTCGTGGCCATCTGAGTGGACGCAACAACGACCGCCCGGGATGGGTGTATTGCTCCGTGTACGACTCCACCAACACCAGCGCTAGGGCTGGAAACGACCAGGTATTTGCTTTAAAGCTTGATGGCTCGCAAACCGTCGAGATATTCGCGCACGCCCACCACGGATTGGACATCTATGTGAACGATCCTATGGCCACGGTGTCGCGCGACGGCACGAATGTACTTTTCGGGTCGGAGTGGGCCGGGCCAGCCGCCTTCGCGTACGTGGCTCAGTGGGCGCCATGATGCGCCCATTCAAACGTCGATCACTCTTCAGTCCCATTGCCCAGCCGGTCTCGTAGACGCTGGAAAATGTTCGGCAAGCTGGCTTGAGGGGTTCGCACTCGAAGGCGCCCGCCAACAAGTTCGGACAGTAGGTCGGAAGGCGTCGCTGGCGACTGCTTTACGTCGACGTAGCATTTGCCTATCTCGAGCTCCCCATGGCAGTCCGTCACAGCAACACCGGGCAGATTGAAATCGCGCGCGAAGTCGGAGGCACGCGCGTTCGCTTCAAGGTCGCGAACGCGACCATTGTGCACTTCCACATAATCGACGAGAGCCGCCAATCGTTGCATGTCCCTGATGCTCGCGGCCGACCGCCCGATTGAGGGCCTGCGAAAGTCAAACGGATGCGGCAGTCCAATAATGCAGCCCTGGTCCCGGGCGTACTCAACAGTCTGGGCTGGTGACAGACCGGCCGGAATCACCTGCGACACGTAAAGGAGGATGAGGTCGCCATCGCTCGTGCGGACCTCCTGTCCGACGATGACTTCAATTTCGTCCAACTGTGCCGCCCGCGCGAGAAGTGCTCCGTCGATCGTCTCGTGATCTGTGATTGCAACGTGCGTCAACCCTTGATCGCGGGCAAGCTCGAGCAGCCGCACGGGGTGGATCCTGCCGTCGTACGAAGCACTCGTGTGGCAGTGAAGATCGATTCTGACCGGCTCTTCCACGCCCCCAGCATGGCAGAGCTGCTGCGAACCCGGCTTTGGCGGTCTGCTGGTCGCTATTCGGTTTCACAGAGCGCCTTCGGACGGGGCTCAATATCCGTGACCTTGGCGGCGATTGGCATGCCTAGCCAAATCGCGAGGAGGCACACACCGTAGGCCTGGCGACACCTCGTGCCATTGGTGCGCATTGGGAGGTAATCGTCCTCATGCGGCCTAGGCGTGCACCGGGAACGGCACTGCAAGCGACGAACGAGTTCGCATCGGTACTCGCTGCTCCTGGTCTCGTCGGGCCGGTCACGACGACTCACGTGTTCACACTTCGGCGCTGTCAGGGCTGAAACGCACGACTCTGCTGATCGCCCGTTGCGCGATCATGGTGCGGTGAATGACAACAAGGTCGCCACGATGCACGATGCAGTAGCTGAGCTGGTGCGTGACGGTGACACGGTTGCGATCGAGGGCTTCACGCACCTGATCGGCTTCGCCGCGGGCCACGAGATCATCCGCCAGCAGCGGCGCGACCTGACCCTGTGCCGCATGACGCCGGACCTCGTATACGACCAGATGATCGCCGCCGGGGTCGCGCGCAAGCTCGTCTTCAGCTGGCTGGGCAACCCGGGTGTGGGATCGCTCCACGCTGTTCGTCGGGCGACCGAGTCGTCTCCGCCAAGCCTGGAGCTGGAAGAGTACTCGCACTTCGGGATGGTCTGCCGCTACACGGCAGGCGCGATGAACCTGCCCTTCTTCCCGCTGCGCTCGTACGCCGACACGGACCTGCCACGGGCGAACCCGCTCATCCGGCCGGTCCAGTCGCCCTACTCCGATGCGGCCGAGGACCAGGTCTACGCGGTGCCACCGCTCAAGCCCGACGTCACGATCGTCCACGCCCAGCGCGCCGATGCCGCCGGCGACACGCAGGTCTGGGGACTTCTGGGCTGCCAGAAGGAGGCCGCGTTTGCGGCCGAGCGCGTCATCGTCGTCGTCGAGGAGCTCGTCGACGAGGCCGTCATTCGCGCGGATCCGAACCGGACCATCCTTCCCGGGCTGGTCGTCGATGCCGTCGTCGTCGAGCCGTTCGGCGCACATCCCTCGTACGCACAGGGCTACTACGATCGCGACAACGCGTTCTACCTCGAGTGGGACCGCATCTCGCGCGACGCTGCGGAGCTCGACGCGTGGCTTGCCGAATGGGTTCATGGCCTGGCTGACCGTGCCGAGTATGTCGAGAAGCTGGGCCGCGATCGCCTCGATGGGCTGCGGCCCGGACCGGCACCTTCGGGCTCGGTCGACTACGGGGAGTACCGGTGACGGGAGCCGCGGCGCAGCCCGCAACCTTTTCCAAGTCGGAGATGATGATCGTGGCCGCGGCGCGGGCACTGGCCGGCCAGCGTGTCTGCTTCGTCGGCGTGGGCCTGCCCAACATTGCCGTCAACCTCGCGAAGCGCACCGTCGCGCCCGACCTCGAGCTGGTCTACGAGGCGGGCGTGTTCGGCGCCCGTCCACAGCGGCTGCCGCTGTCGATCGGCGACCCCACGATCGTGACGGGATCAACAGCCGTGACGAGCATGCTCGAGCTCTTCGGCCTCTACCTGCAGGGCGGGCTGATCGATGTCGGCTTCCTGGGTGGTGCCCAGATCGACCGCTTCGGCAACCTCAACACGACAGTTATCGGGTCCTACGAAGCGCCGACCACGCGGCTGCCCGGATCCGGAGGCGCGTGCGAGATTGCCCAGAACGCGAAGCAGATCTTCGTGATCATGCGCCAGTCGCCGCGCTCGTTCGTGGAGCGGCTGGACTTCCGCACGTCGGTCGGAACACGAACGCGCGTCGTCGTCACCGACCTGGGCATCTACCACCTCGACGGTGGCGAGATGCGCCTGGACTTCCTACATCCGGGCGTAACCCTCGATCAGGTCAGCGCCTCAATGGCGTGGCAGCCCGTCGTCAGCGACGAGCTCGCTGAGACCCCGGCGCCGACCGACGTAGAGCTGCGCCTGATCCGCGACGAGCTGGACCCGGGCGGCATTTACACCCGGTAAAGACGTCGGTTGAACGTGGTCGCCCTAGGTCAGGGGGCAGCCCAGCCCGTTGGCTGCAACAAGTTCCGACGTGAAATCACGTATCTGCTGCTCGTTGTCTGCGCTGGCAAGCAGCTGGTTGATCGTCGGAACCAGCGCTGGCCGATCGTCGACGCCCACGGTGAATTTGGCGAACGGATATGCGAGTGCATCGTTGGAGGCGTTCAGGGTGGCGGTGACGCCTTCGCGGAGCAGCACTCGTTTCACATCTTCAGCCCCGGACGGTGCAGCAAGGGCCTCCCTCAAGGAAAGCGGCTTGTAGTCCCCGGCCTGCGTGAACAGGGCGCCGACTAACTGATCGGGGGAGTACTCCTCCCACCGCCCGAAGTTGTTCGGCTCTGCCCAGAATTCGGAATCACAGCCATGTTTGTTTCCGAGGAATGGTCCAGCGGATGCTGGCGCGACTGCAGCTGGCAGGCCGCCGCTCCCGGGTGAGGATTGGCCTCCAGAGCTGGAGGACCAAGCCAGGGCCAACACCACGACACCGAGGAGCACGATGACTCCAACCGTGGAAATGAGCCCACGGGATCCCACGCCTCGACGTTGCTGTATGGACGTCGACTCCATTTCGATTGCCACCACGATTACCTCCTCAGCGCACCCGCGTCAGCGGCGGGCCGGTACGTAAGTACTACGCGCATCACGCGGATAGTGCAACCATTGGCAGTGGTGTTACGTTACAAATCTAAGCAAGTTAGGGCCGCGAGTAGGAAGAGCTCGACCCCGCAGGGGTTTACACGAAGTAAGCCACGCTGAGCTCACGGTCGCGGGTGTGGCGCATCCTCTTGATGGATGAGCTTTACCTCGACGCGACACGTTTCACCGTCGACGACGAGGAGCAGGTCCGTCTCCCATCGCTCTCGGACCTCGAACGTCCCATCGCAGTCCCGGTCGTTGACCTCAATCCACTTCTCGCGTGGCAGGGGCAGAGTGGACCAGGTCAGCGAGACCACCTCTCCAGGCGCGAATTGCTCAGATCGACCCGATGGACCGCCGAGGTCGTCCACCCGAATGGTCAGTGGAAAGGGCGCTACTCGCGGCATCGACGTCAGGTGAAAACTCCCCGGCAATGGGTCACCGACGATTGTGGGCTCAGGCGCGACAGTCGCTGTCGCGGCCGACACGCATCCAACGGCCGCTAGAGATAGCGCCAGCACCTGCAGCGATGCGTGGCGCGACGCGTCTCCCAATGTGTCTCCTGATCAGCTGTGCTGTCCGCAGACGCCCCGGACTTCGCGATAGTCAGCGGCGGCGGGCGTTCAACAGCAGCAGCACGCCAACGCCGATGATCAGCACCGGCCACAGGAATTCGAGCGACGGGATGTTGATCAGGCGGCCCGAGAGCTGGGCCACGCCGATCAGGCCGAAGATGGCAGCGGCCCAGAGCGGCCACATCGAGCGCCGGCCACGCGCACGGCCGATCAGCCAGATCGCTCCGAACGCCAGGGCCAGCGAGACCGACCACAGCCCGTTGACATCCTCGCCCGCCGGACCAAGCAACGCCAGGTCCTCGATCAGCTCCGCGACACCGAGCGCGAGCACGATCAGGGCGGGCACCATCGCGACCCACGCACCACCGATCAGCCACGCCGCAAGGAAAGCCGCGGCGATGGCCAGGAGGATGAGCGTTCCTGCGCTCAGGGCCGGGACGAAGTAGCCGATGAGCAGCGCGATGCCGATGAGAACCAGCAGCACGCCCAGCCACGGGATGCCTCGGCCGGGTGTCGGCGGGTCCCACGACCAGCTGCTCCAATCGCGCTGGCCAGGGTCTTCGGCAATCCCCGGGGTCACGTTCCTCGGCTCGCTAACCGGGTCGTTCATCAGAGGAGCCTAGCAGTCGGGAGGCGCGCTCTCGAGTGCGGGGCTGCCGATCCAGACCGAGCCATCTGCGTACTGCTCCGACTTCCAGATAGGGGCGCGTGCTTTGAGCTCCTCGATGGCATAGCGCGCAGCATCGAACGCCGCGCCTCGATGCGGCGCCGCGGCCGCGATGACGACGCTGGCCTCGCCAAGATCGACGCGGCCGGTGCGATGGATGATGGCCAGCCGGCGCACTCCGAAGCGCTGCTCGATCTCGGCCGCGATGGCGCGCAGCACGTCGAGCGCCATCTCTTCGAAACACTCGTACTCGAGTCCGACGACCGGCTTTCCGGCGTGCTGTTGCGCTTCGAGCTCCTCTGTGGGAGAGGGCGTTCCCGGCGTCTCGCGCGTCTGGCCGATGAAGGTCACGACCGCCCCGTCGGCATTCGTCGATACGTCGCGGTGCAGGTCGGCCAGCAGCTCGTCCGTGATCGGGTCGGCGGTTATCTCGGCCCGCAGGTATGAGTCGGAGCCGCCGGCAACGGGGGGAATCAGCGCCAGTTCGTCGCCGTCGGAAAGCACCCGATCGGCCGAGGCGTACTCGCGATTGCGGGCGAAGCGGATCGCATGGCGCTGGGCGGCGAATGTGGGGATCTCCTGCGCGAGGACCTGCCAGGCATCGTCGATCGTGGCGCCAGGGGGCAGCTCGAGTTCACGCTCGCGCCAGCCGGCCTGCTGGCGGAGCATCGCGAACAGCCGCACGGTGATGCGCACGTCTCAGACCAGCAGCCCGGATGAGACGTATAGCGCTGCGGCGCCGATCGTGCCTGCCATCACGGCAGCGAGGTTGATGTACAGCAGGCCCGTGGCGGACTCCATCGAACGAGTCTGCGCCGTCCGCAGGGCCATGTACACGAGGACGAGCGGAAAGACGATCGTGACGCCCAGGCGCAGCATCACAAGCAGCAGGGATCCTGTCTCGAACGCGCTGAACGGCTCTTTGCCCGGGCCGCCGCCGAGCGTCGTCCAGGTGACAAAGAGCAGGGCCTGCATGACCAGCGCAGCGAGCAGCATCCGTGCCTGCAGGAGGAGCGGGCGCTCCGAGATCTTCGGAGTGACGAGATACCAGTGGCCGAGCACGATCGCGGCGAGCGAGCCGCCGGTTACGACCGACAGCGAAACGAGTTGGACCAGGAAAGGGACCGCGTCGGGCTGGGTAGGTGCCCAGCCGAAGGCAGCGGCCGCCAGCGCAACTAACGCGCAGACCAAGCCGACCACGCCGGCCACGAGCGACGCGACTGGTCGGTGGATCTGGTACGCCCAGAAGAGACTGACGACTACGAATGACACTAGACCGAGCCAGCGCCAGGTTATGAATTCCTGCGGCGACGGGCCGATCGCCAGTGCCGGGATCGGCTGATCGAGCGCGGGGTCGAGCAGGCGCGCCAGGAAGGCGAGGATCGCGGCGGTTACGGCTGTGAGGCGCAGGTAGCCAGTAGTCGCGTCCGACATGCGGCGCGTCACGACCGCGAACAGGAAGCTGCCGAAGGCCAGCGCCGACAGAAGAATCCATAGGACGTACGGAAAGGACTGGACGAGCGGCGGCGTGGCCAACGCGCGACTAGGGTCGGTCGAGGAGCTCGAGGAAGGGCGCGCACTCCTCGATCGATTGACGCGTGATCGGATCGAGAACCAGCTGGACATGGCTGATGCCTGCGGCGGCGTACGCCCGCAGCGTTTGAGCCATTGCATCTGGCGTGGTGCCGTCGTGCGGCGGCGTCGGCTTCGCGTACGAGCTGCCCCGGCCGTTGCCGCCGGTCAGGTGCACGAGCACGGTCACGGTGCGCTCGATCTCGGATGGGTCGCGACCGGCGGCGCGGGCCGCGTCGTCGACTGCCGCCTGCAGCGGCGGAAGGTTGTCTGGCTGGTTCCCGAAGCGGTCGTGCCACTCGTTCCAGGAGTCGACGTGCGGCGCGGCGATGCTGAGCATGCGCGGGCTCGTCGAGCCGATCATCAGCGGCGGACCGTTGGGATGACGCTCAGGCGCGCCGCGCGGCACCAGCTCGCAGTCACGGGCGCTGTAGAACTTGCCCTCGAAGTCGATGCGGCCTTCGCGGAGCAGAGTCCGGATGATGGTGAAGGCCTCCTCGAAACGGCTCACGCGCTGGTCGTACGGAAAGCCGAAGGCGGTGTAATCGGGCTCGTTCCAGCCCGCGCCCAAGCCCAGGATCAACCGGCCGCCGCTGATCTCGTCGACCGTGGCCGCCATCTTGGCCAGTATCGGCGGGCTGTGGAAGCTCGTGGCCGCGACGAGCGGACCGATCTCGACCCGGTCCGTGGCCGCCGCAAGGCCGGCCAGCGTCGTCCAGACCTCCCACGGCCCGACATTGCCCGACTCGCGACGGTACAGCAGGTGGTCGCCCACCCATATGGAGTCGAAGCCGACGTCCTCGGCGGCACGGGCCATGTCGCGCAGCTCCGGCCACCGAACCGGATACTCGACCTCCGGCAGCTGGACCCCAACCTTCAACGGCCTCGTGTTCATCACCCGAGTTTACGGGCGGGCGGAGCAGTGTCGCGGGTCGGAGTTCAGACCTACTGAACAGACACGCGGTCCGCAGCGATGTGACACGCGTCTACAGGAGGTCCGCGCCCCAACTGGCAGCGTTTTCGAGCGTGCCGGCCTCGGCGGCCGAGCGCAATGCAACCGAAGCACCTACAGAAAACCCTCGGGTGACCGGGTAAGGGGCGGTTGAGACGGTAATCAGCAGCTGGTAAGTGCTGATGTGTTCACTAGGTCCGAACATGTCACCGCGCAGGCCCAGTCCAACTCCACCGGCCAATGTGGTGACGGCCCTTGCTCGGCTACGCGTATCGCTCGCGGACGAGATCCGAACCGAGAGACTGCGACGGCGCTGGACTCTGCGCCAGCTGGCGGAGGCTGCCGGCCTGTCTGTCGGCCAGGCTCACGCGGCCGAGTCGGGGCAGGCCGTCTCCCTGGAAACGTACTGCCGGCTCAGTGTCGCCTTGGGGCAGCGGCTCGAGTTCGACCTCAGGAACGTGCGCGTCCGAGCCGGGCGATACGAAGACACGGCGGACCTGGTGCACTCGGCGATGGGCGAGCGCCAGGTAGTTGACCTGCAACGGCTCGGTTTCAAGACCGGCGTGGATGAGCCCTACCAGCACTTCCAGTTCGCGGGGCGGGCCGACGTGCTGGCCTGGGACCTGCCCAGCCGCGCGCTTCTGCATATCGAGAACCGAACGATGTTCCCCGACATGCAGGCCGTTGCGGGCTCTTGGAATGCCAAGCGCCAGTACCTGCCGCCCGAGCTTGGGAAGCGGCTCGGGGTGCGCCGTTGGGCGAGCATCACTCATCTGATGGCGGCCCTGTGGACTGATGAGGTAGTGGTACAGCTGCGTCAGCGGCAATCGACCTTCAAGGCGCTGTGCCCCGATGGGCAGGCAGCATTCGATGCCTGGTGGAGCGGCCGGCCACCGGCGTCAGGAGTGACTTCGACGCTGGTCATGTTCGATCCGAGCGGTTCGCACAAGCCACGTCATGTCGGCTACGAGGAGGCCATCGGTTCGAAGGCTCCCTATAGAGGCTACGCCGACGCCGCTCGACTGATCAGGAAGAGGACCGGGAGATGACCGCCAGGGCCTCAATCTCGACCAGGGCCCGAGGATCGACCAGTCCGGCAACCTGGACCAGCGTGCTCGCCGGGAAGCGCTCGCCGAAGTAGCGCCGGCGCAGGGCGCCCAGCTCCGGACGACGCTCGATGTGTGTCACGAAGGTGGTCAGCTTGATGACGTCGGCCAGGGTGCCGCCAAAGCTCTCGACGGCCAGCTTGATCTGCTCCATGCACTGCTCGGACTGAGCGAGCAGATCGTCGTTGTCGAGATCGGTCGCCAGCTGGCCGGATATGACCAGGAGATCGGCGCCAGGCAGCGGCACGCGCGCCACGTGGCTGTAGGCGCCGACCGGCGCAGCCATCGCGGGCGGATTGGTGAGCTCTACGCCCTTGAGTTCCATCCAAGGGAGTCTAGAGACGAGCGTCGCGCGCCGCCGCCAGGTAGCGCTGCACCTGTGTGTCGTCGCGGATCGACTCGAGATACGAGATCGCCGTGTCGAGACGCGCTCGATCCCCAGTCAGAATCGCGAGCTCGGCAGCCGTCCGCGCCGCGTAGGGCGCGGCGCCGTGCGCGTAGAAGTCCGCGTGGGCCGCCGCGAGGGACTCCGTGTCCACATTGGCGATGCCGATCGCGCGCAGCACCTCCGCTCGACCGAGGCTGCTCTTGGTGCGCTCGGATTCGGCCAGCGCCGCCACGAGGAACTCGTGGTCGAGCCGCTGGTTGGCATCCGAGCACATCCCCATGCCCATGGCCAGGTTCTCGAACGTCGTCGCCGGCACCATCGCCGGACGAAGCTCATCGCCCATCGCTTTAGGGTCCCAGCGCAGGAATTGTGCGAGCAGAGGTCGCGGTGGAGTGAATTGGGCGTTCACATCCTCGATGACCTGCGCGATCCGCTCCGCCAACGAGCCATTCCGCCGCGCGTGGGCAACGATGAGGCCGGCCACGAAGCCGCGCATCGCATAGCCGGCCGCGGGTCGGCCGGCGTCGACCCACAACCGGCACGAGCGGTCCATGATCGACTCGAGCTCATCCCAGTCGCCCGTCAGCAGCAGTGTGTCGGCCCGCCACGCCAAGAGGTGCAGCGTCCACTCGGGCGCCTGCCCGGGTTGAAGAATTGCCAACCCCGACCCGGACAGTCGCTCCGCCGCTTGGAGATCGCCCTCGATGAAGGCCGACCAAGCGGCGACCGAGTAGGCGTCGATACGCTCAACCATGGCCAGGCGTGGCCCCATCGCGATCCGCTGGTCGGCGAGTTGTCGCTGCTCAGCCCATTCAAAGTGTGCCCCTGCGATCGAGCCCAATGCATCGAGGGCAGCGCTCTGCAGGTTGTAGTCCTCCAGGTCCCTGGCCAGGACGAGTGCCTCACTGGCATCCCGCTCCGCGGCCGCCAACTCCTCCGCCGACGGATCGCCGCCCGCCGCACTTACCCAGAACGGCCAGAAGGCGTCCGCGGCCAGGAATCGGGCGCGGGTCCTGGGGTCCGTCACGACCTCCATCAAGCGCCGTCCCTCGGCGCGCAACTCGAGCAGATCCTCGCGTGACGGCCGGGACGCGACCGCACCCTGGGATCGGGTCTCGACCATGAGCATCTTGGCGAGGATGCGCAGCCGCGCCTCCACAGATGCGCTGTCTCCCGCAGACAGCTCCAACGCACGCGAGTAGGCCGCCAGAATCTGCTGGCCTCCGATCTCGACGTCGCCGAGCATCTCGTAGAGCCGGGGCAGATCCGCCGGCTCGGCAAACTCCACGGCCGCGCGAACGTGCTCGCGTGCCTCCACACTTGCCGCGGCCGAGCGAGCGACGTCGGCGGCGCGCACCAGCCATTGGTGGGCGCTGCGACGCAGCTCGGCGGTGTCGTCGAGGTCGAGCGTGCCGGCCAGTGTTGCGGCCTCCCGAAAGTGCAGGGCAACCAGCTCGGCGACGGCCTCTTCGCGCCCGACGGAGCGCTCCTCGAGCCAGCGACCCGCCGCCCCGTGCAGCAACGCCCGGGTGGCGCGCGGGAGAGTCGAGTAAGCGACCTCGCGAATCAGGATGTGGCGGAACGTGTAGCCGTCCGCGCCCGACGGTCGGATGAGGTCTCGCTCTGCCAGTCGCTCGCACAGCAGATCGATGTCCTCATCCGGTGGCCGTCCAGACACCTCATGCAGTGCCGCAACGGCGATCGGCCGGAAGCTTCGTCCGAATACGGATCCCACCCGCAGCGTCTCGCGCTCCTCAGCGGGCAACGAGTCGAGGCGCGCCAGGACCGTCGCCTGGACCGTATCCGGCAGTCGCGCGACGGCCGCTTCGAGCGCAGTCGGATCGCTGAAGGAGCGGACGTCTTCAATCAGCGCGCGGACAATCTCCCCGGCGAAGAACGGGTTTCCCTCGGCCCGTGCCACCACTGCATCGACGAGAGCCTGCGGCGCTCCCTCGGCCAGCGTAGCCACGAGCTTCGAGGTGGCGGCGTCATCGAGCGGCTCGAGCGCGATCGAAGAGTGGTTGCGCCGACCTCCGCCCCACGCCGGCCGACGGTCGAGGAGCTCAGGCCGGGCGATGGCGATAAGCAGCGAGCGAGTGCCGCCGCGAGGCTGCAGGACGTACTCGAACAGGTCGAGCAGCGTGTCGCTCGACCAATGCAGGTCCTCCACGGCAACGACCAAGGGAGCGCGCCGGCTGGCCACCTCGATGAATGTCCGCCACGCCGCAAAAAGGGCGGCTCGATCGGTAGTCTCCGTTTCGCCGGCACCCAGGGTCGAAGCGAGCAGTGCGCCAACCTTCGGCGCGTCCTCCACCTGGTTGTCGGCGAGCCACGCGTCGATTGAGGCACGCACCTGCTCTGCTGAGGCGTCCTCGTCTATTCCCACGAGGCGGAACAACACTGCGCGCAGCGGCCAGTAAGTCAGTCGCTGCCCGTACGGCAGACACTGCGCCACGGCGACGCGGGCGTCATCGTCGATCTGCGGCAACCGTGCGAGGAACTCCTCGAGCAGCCGCGTCTTGCCCGTGCCTGCCGGGGCGATGACGCTGACCATGTACGGCCTCGCCTCGTCGAACGCTCGACGAGCGACCAGCTCCAGCTGAGCAAGGTCGCTCTCGCGGCCGTAGATTGGGGTTCGGTTACTGATGGCGTGTGCCCGCCCCAGGACTTCGCTGGCGGTGACCGCTGCGTTTCTGCCCTTGGCCTCGATCGACTCGGACCTGCCAAAGCGGAACTCGGAACGCGCCGCACGTGCCGTTCGCTCGCCCACGAGGATCGTCCACGTCGGCGCGACCTGCTGAAGCCGGGCCGCCACATTCACTGGGTCGCCGGTGACGAGGAAGTCGTCGCTGCCCTCGTCTCTGCTGGCAATGACGTCGCCCGTATTGACTCCCAGCCGGATAGGCATTCGATCGCCCAAGCGCGGATCTGAACGCACGCGATCGCGCAGCTCGAGCGCCGCCGACACCGCGCGAACGGCGTCATCACCATGGGCGCGACGCAGCCCGAACACGGCCATGACCGCATCGCCGATGAACTTCTCGACCGTGCCGCCGTGCGCAGCCACGACCTCTTTCGCAATGGCGTAATAACGCGCGAGCAGCGCCCGCAGGTCTTCGGGATCGAGGGTTTCGCCCAGGCCAGTTGAGCCCGCGACGTCGGCGAAGAGCACGGTCACGACGCGCCGTTCGTCACTCATCTGGGCGCAGTCTAAGCGGACCGACCGTTACGATCTGACGGTTCACCAGTCTGGTGCCGGCCCCGAACAGGTAGCCAATGACCGACACCGCGTTCCTCGTAACGCTCGCCCTGGCCCTCATCGCCGCGACGATCGGTGCGGCGATTGCGGTGCGCCTCGGCCAGTCGGCGATCCTCGGCTACGTCGCCGCCGGTGTGGTCATCGGGCCGTTCACGGCAGGGCCCGTGGCCGATCCCGAAACCGTCGGTGCGCTGGCCGACATCGGGCTCATCTTCCTGCTCTTCGCGGTCGGTCTCGAGCTGTCGTTCCGGGACATCCTGCGCGTCGGCCGCATCGCCATCGTGGGCGGCACTCTGCAGGTCGTGGCCATGGTCGTCATCGGCTACCTGATCGGTATCGCGCTTGGATTCGGCCAGCTCGAAGCGCTGTTCTTCGGGGCCTTCATCTCGCAGTCGTCGAGCACGGTCATCGCCAAGATCCTGTCCGAACGCGGCGAGCTCGATTCGCCACACGGTCACATCTCGCTCGCCTGGGCCACGCTCCAGGACCTGTCGACGATCGTGCTCGTGGTGCTGCTCAGCGCGCTCTCCGTGGGTGGTGATCTGGTGACCGAGGTCGCGCTGGCCGCGGGCAAGGCCGCGATCTTCCTGGCGATCCTGCTGCCGCTCGGGCTGTGGGTCCTGCCATGGCTGCTCGAGCGCATCGCCCAGCTGCGCAGCCGCGAGGTGTTCGTGCTCAGCGTCGTCGCCGTCGCCCTGGGCACGGCCTACGTCAGCGAGCTCTTCGGCGTGTCCCTCGCACTTGGAGCGTTCCTGGCCGGCCTGCTGGTCAGTGAAAGTGACATCAGCCACCAGGTGTCCGCAGAGCTGGCGCCGCTGCGTGACGTGTTCGCCGGCGTCTTCTTCGTGTCCATCGGGATGCTCTTCAACCCGGGCTTCGTCATCGGCGCGGCGCTGCTCGTGATCCTCGCGGTGATCCTGATCACGCCGGTCAAGGGCGCGCTCGTGACCGGTCTGTCATTCGTGCTGGGCGCGCCCGGACGAGTGGCGGTGCTGGCCGGCGTGACGCTCGCCCAGGCGGGCGAGTTCTCATTCCTGCTGGCACGGCTCGGTGTCGACCTGGGCGTCGTCGGCGACGAGATGTTCAGCCTGATGCTCGCCGGTGCCGCGGTGAGCATTGTCCTGTCGCCCTCGCTCTCGCGCTACACACCGGGCGTGCTGCGCGCGCTCGACCGCCGCCGCGCGACGTCCGACCCAACGCCCGTCGTGCCCGCCACGGGCGGGCTGCGGCGCTATGCCGTCATCTGCGGCTACGGCCGCGTCGGCCGGCTCGTGGGCGCGGCCCTCGAGCGGCGTGGCTTCCCGTTCGTGGTAATCGAGGCCGACCCGCGTGTGTGCCGCGAGCTGCGCGCGCACGGCGTGCCCGTGGTCCAGGGGCTCGCCGAGAACGAGCGCAACCTCGAGCGCGCCGACCTGTCACGCGCCCAGGTCGTGGTCGTGACCGTGCCCGACTCGATCGCCCTTCGCCAGGTGGTCCATTTCGTGCGCCAAGAGCACATGCGCGTGCCGATCATCGCTCGATCGCGCAGCAACAGCGATCGCGAGATGCTCCAACGCGAGGGCGTCGGCGAGATCGTGGTCGCCGAGACGGAAGTGGCGCTCGAGATGGCTCGGTTCACGCTCGGCCGCCTCGGTGTCAGCGCGCCAGAGACTGCAGCCATCGTGCAGGGGCTGCGCCGCCGCGCCGGCCCGGGTTAGCTAGCCCGAGCGGGCCGTAGCCGAGCGGCCACGGCGAAGGTCAGGCGCTGGTCGGGTTGAGCGTCGGGTCGGCGGGCGCTGGCTGAGGTCGGCGTTCGAGCACGCTTCCGCCCGCCGCCAGGGCAGTCAGGTCGATCTGGGTCATGACCGGCTGGTGCATCGGCCGTGCCAGCAGGTAGCCCTGCCCGGCGGTCATGCCCAGCTCGCGCACGGTGCGCAGCTGACCGGCCGTCTCCAGGCCCTCGGCGATGACCGAGGCACCCCACCGACTGGCGAGGTCGCGCAGCGAGCGCAGCACCGCGCGCGACGAGTCGCGCTCCGCGCCTTCCTGTACCAGCGATAGGTCGATCTTGACGATGTCGAAGCGGAACTGTGACAGCAGCCGCAGCCCCGCGTTGCCGGCCCCGACGTCGTCCGCGGCGATGCGCACCCCCGTGCGCTGGAGCGCGGTGAGCGCGCCCTGCAGGCGGTTGATGTCCTCGACCCGCTCGCGCTCGGTGAGCTCGACCACGACGCGGCCGGGCGCGATGCCGTTGCGCGAGAGGATCGACAACAGCGCGTCGGTGGTGAAGTGCGGCGCCTCGATCGTCCGCGGCGAGACGTTGATCGTCAACAGTTGGTCTTGGGGCATTTGCCGTGCACCGGCCACGACGGCGTGGAGGCAGGCCAGGTCAAGCTCGACCGTCCGACCGACCGTCTCCGCGGCGCTGAACATCGTGGCCGGGTCGGCGAAGCCGCTATCGGGCGACGGCCGGCTCAGGCCCTCGAACCCGAGCACGCGTCCCGTCGCCAGGTCGACGATGGGCTGGTAGACGGGCTTCACAAGGCGCTCGTTAACTACGCGCGCGATCTGGGCCGAGAGCTCGTTGGAGGCCTCCTGACTGGCACCGCGGTCGCGCATCGGGTGGAAGACATCGACAGACGCGCGGCCGTGACGCTTGCACCAGTAAAGGGCTGCGTCGGCCTGGGCGTAGAGCTGGGTCCGGGTCGTTGCGTACTGCGGGCAGGCCGAGATGCCGCCCGAGAACGGCAGCGCCCGGCCGCCGTTGCCCGGCTGGAGCGCGCGCTCGAGCAGCCGATGGGCGATCTGGAGCGCGCCCTCGGCGTCTGTATGGGGCATCAGGATGGCGAACTCGTCGCCGCCGATGCGGAAGGCACGGTCGGCGTAGCGTGCGACCTCGCGCACGAGCCGGCCCATCTCGCGCAAGAGCTCGTCGCCCGAGGCATGGCCCTCTGAGTCGTTGGCGAGTCTCAGATCGTCGAGGTCGATCAAGAGCAGCGCCACGGGCACGCGATAGCGCTGATACCACTCCAGCTCGCGGTCGAGCTCCTCCTGGAACGCGCGGTGATTGCCGAGGGCGGTCAGGCCGTCGCGCAGCGAGTCATCGCGCGCGAGCTCGTACATGTGCTCCATTTCGTTGCGCGAGCGCTCGAGGTCCTCCGCCGGGCGCAGGATCTGGCGCGACATCCAGACGGTCAGGGCCACGAGCAGCACCGTGAGACCGACCATCATGCCCAGGAGTGCCACCGACTCACCATTCTGCTGTGAACCAACCGATGCCTTGAACAGCACCATCGCCAGGATCATGGGCGCGACCGCCATGGTCAGCAGGGACAGGCGCAGCCGGAGCTTTACCAGCCGCAGCGCATTGGGCGGCTTGGCGTCCGCGGCAGGGCGCCGGCCGAACAGCCGGAGCTGCCGTCGAGCCGGGCTCGAGGGCACCCTGTTTTCAGTTGTCGTGGTGGCAATGCCGTTGGCCAAAGTTGGTTGGTCCTCCGAGGTGTTTACGTATGGCACCGCCCATGTGGTCGTCGCCATGACCCATTCGTCCCGGCCGGGGTCGAACTCGCTCCGGACTTTCTCGATCGAGACCGGCGAATACACTCGCCAAGTGACCAAGACCGCACTCGTTACCGGCATTACCGGGCAGGACGGCTCGTACCTCGCCGAGCTCCTTCTCGAGAACGACTATCGCGTCGTCGGCATGACGCGGCGCTCATCGACGGCAACGTTGGAGCGCATCGCGCACATCGTTGACGACATCGAGATCGTGCAGGGGGATCTGCTGGACCAGGCGTCCCTTGTCGAGGCACTGCGCGACATCAAGCCCCAGGAGGTCTACAACCTCGGCGCCCAGAGCTTCGTGCCAACGAGCTGGAACCAGCCGGTGCTGACTGGCGAGGTGACCGGCCTCGGCGTCACGCGCCTGCTCGAGGCGATCCGCCAGGTCGATCCGTCGATGCGCTTCTACCAGGCATCCTCGTCCGAGATGTACGGCAAGGTGCGCGAGACGCCCCAGACCGAGACAACCCCGTTCTATCCGCGCAGCCCGTACGGCGTGGCCAAGGTCTACGCCCACTACCTCACGGTCAACTACCGCGAAAGCTATGACCTGTACGCCGCTTCGGGCATCTGCTTCAACCACGAGTCGCCGC
Organism: uncultured Chloroflexia bacterium; assembly: GCA_963706095.1. Lineage (GTDB taxonomy): Bacteria > Chloroflexota > Limnocylindria > Limnocylindrales > CSP1-4 > JALYGJ01. The sequence continues at coordinate 2,054,288 of OY970149.1, read as the reverse complement.
GCCGCGGCATGGAGTTCGTCACGCGCAAGGTCAGCGACGGCGCGGCGCGCATCAAGCTCGGCCTGGCCAAGGAGCTGCGCATGGGCAACCTGGACGCGCACCGCGACTGGGGCTTTGCCGGCGACTACGTGCGCGCCATGTGGCTGATGCTGCAGCAGGACGAGCCGAGCGACTTCGTCATTGCTTCGGGCGAGATGCACACGGTGCGCGAGCTATGCGAGGTGGCCTTCGCGCGCGTCGGGCTCGACTACCGCGAATTCATCGTGACCGACCAGGCGTTCATCCGGCCGGCGGAAGTCGACCATCTCCTGGGCGATCCGACCAAAGCCACGAACGTGCTCGGGTGGAAGCCGCAGGTCAGCTTCCGTGACCTGGTCGAGATGATGGTCGATGCCGACCTGGAGCGGCTCCAGGCCCGCCATGGCAAGGGCTGAGGGCAGCGCGCCCGAAAATCCCAACCGCGCGGCCCGGACCACGGCCCAAAGGCGCCGTCCGCCGCGCGTGGTCATGGTCTCGGCCACCGCCTTCCCGCTCATGGGCGGCGTCGAGACGCACGTCCACGAAGTGGCCCCGCGTATCGCCGCTGCCGGGTTCGACGTCACGATCCTGACGACCGATCGCAGCGCCACGCTGCCGGTACGCGACGCCGACAACGGCGTGCCCGTGATCAGGGTTCGCGCCCGGCCGGCGCAACGCGACTACTACTTCGCGCCGGGCATCGCCCGCTACGTGGCCCACGGTCGCTGGGACCTGGTTCACTGCCAGGGCTACCACACGCTGGTGCCGCCGATGGCGATGCTGGCCGCCCTGCGTACGGCCATGCCGTACATGCTCACGTTCCACAGCGGCGGCCACCCCTCCGTCACGCGAACGAGGATGCGTGGCCTACAGCGCGCGTTGATGCAGCCCCTGCTGGCGCGCGCGCAGCGGCTCGTCGCGGTCTCGGAGTTCGAGGCAGACTTCTTCTCGCGCGAGCTGCGCATCGGGCCTGACAAATTCGTCACCATCCAGAACGGCGCGGCCATGAGGGCGCCCGACGAGCCGGTCACGATCGACGAGGCCGCGCCGGTGATCATGTCGGTCGGCCGCCTCGAGCGCTTCAAAGGCCACCACCGACTGATCGACGCCCTCCCCTATGTCATCGCCGAGATCCCTGGCGCGCGCGTGCGCATCGTCGGCGCGGGTCAGTTCGAGCCAGAGCTGCGCCGGCTCGCCGAGGCCTCCGGAATGAGCGAGCGCGTGGAGATCGGAAGCATCGACCCTGTCGATCGCGGCGGCATGGCGCGTGCCATCGCGAGCGCCAGCGTGGTGGCTCTTCTGAGCGAGTACGAGGCAAACCCGGTGGCGGTCATGGAGGCGCTCGCCCTGCGCCGCCGCGTGCTGGTGGCGGACACCTCCGGCCTGTCGGAGATCGCCCGCGCCGGCATGGCGCGCGCGGTGCCGATCGACGCCAGCGACGAGCAGGTGGGCCGCGCCCTGATCGACCTGCTGCGCTCGCCCGAGCCTGCGGACTTCAACCTGCCCACCTGGGATGAATCGGCTGCGCGCCTCGCCGAGGTCTACCGGGATGTGCTCGGGCTCGACTGATGCGCGTGCTCATGATCTCCGAGCTGTACCCGCCCTTCATCGGTGGCTCGGAGGAATACGTCCGCAACCTGAGCCGGGACCTGACGCGGCGCGGACACCACGTCGCCGTGGCCACCATCGCCGCCGACAACGAGCCCTCGGTCGATGACGAGGATGGCGTGACGGTCCACCGCCTGCGCTCGACGACCGGCCGGCTCTCGGGGCTGATGCCCAGCGGCCGGCCGTATCTGCCGCCCGCGCCGGATCCCGATGTCGTGGCCGGCCTGCGCCGGATCGTGGCGAAGCACCGGCCGGATGTCGTGCACGCTCACAACTGGATGGTCGATTCGTTCGTGCCGCTCAAGGCCTGGAGCGGCGCCGGTCTGGTCATGACGTTGCACGACTACTCGGTTGTGTGCGCCAAGCGCAGCCTGCTCTACCGCGATCGTGAGTGCAGCGGGCCGGCGCCGGCCAAGTGCCTGCGCTGCGCCGGCCGCAACTACGGCACGGCGCGCGGACAGATGATCACTCTCGCCAACTGGGCGATGAGCCCATTGCGCGAACGACTGATTGACCTGTTCATCCCGGTCAGCCAGGCCGTCGCGCAGCGCAACGGCCTTACCGCGGCGGGCATCGACCACGAGGTGGTGCCGAACTTCGTGGTCGACGATGTCCTGGCCGAGGCAGATCCAACTCATCCATCACTGGCCGGCCTGCCCGCCGGTCCGTTCTGGCTGTACGCCGGTGCACTGTCTCGCCACAAGGGCATCCACACCTTGCTGGCGGCATATGCCGGCCTGGTCGAGGCGCCGCCGCTCGTGGTCATTGGCCGGCGCGGCCCGGACACGCCGACGGCGCTGCCGGCAAACGTGACCCTCCTGACGGACCTGCCACACGCGGCGGTGATGGCCGCCTGGCAACGCGCCGCCCTGGGCATCGTCCCATCGCTCTTCCCTGACCCTTGCCCGACCGTGGTGATCGAGGCGATGGCTGCCGGAGTGCCCGTCGTAGGCTCGCGTAACGGCGGCATGCCCGACCTCGTGATCGACGGCGAGACCGGTGTCCTGGTCGAGCCCGGCAACGTGACCGAGCTGCGCGCTGCATTGGCGCGCGTGGCCACCGACGAGCCCGCCCGCGAGCGCATGGCCGATGCTGCGCGCGCCCGCGCGCCGCAATTCATGGCCAGCGCGGTCATTCCACGCATCGAGGCCATTTACGGGCGGGTGGCGGCTTGAACCGCTTGCGCGCGGCCGTCGACCAGCTGGACCTGGTGCTGTGCCTGCTGTGGCTGCTGCCGGCGGCACTCCTGGCATCGGGCGCAATCGAGGTGCCGTCTGCCGTGCGCGTCGTGCTGGCCATCCCGTTCGTGCTGGCGCTGCCGGGCTACGCGATCGTGAGCGCGCTCCTTCCGGCCCTGGAGCTGCCAGCCGTGGAGCGGCTGCTGCTGTCGATCGGCTCGAGCATCGTGCTCGCCATCCTGCTCGGGCTCGTCATCGCGGGCACCGGCGATCTGAGCCCGGCGCGGTGGGCCGTTGGCATCACTGTCGTAACCGTCACCGGCATAGTCGCCGCCTGGGTGCGACGCGTCCGCGCCGGCCTCAACGGACCGCATGCGCGCGTGGCCACCATGCCCCGCCTCGGTGCACTCGCCGTCGTCCTGGCCGTTCTGCTCGCGGCCAACGTCGTTGCCGTCGCGCGCCTGAGCGCCGCGGGAAACGACCCGGCGGCACCGCTCCAGCTCTGGCTCGTCCCCGACGCGGACGATCCAGGTGCAGCGCTCCTGGGCGTCCGCGGCGGAGCGGACGCGGACGAGTACCGGCTCGTCGTGCTGATTGATGACGACCCTATCCACGAGTTCGCGCTGCAGGTTGATGCTGGCGAGACCTGGCAAACACAGCTCCGACTGAGCCCCCAACAGCGCCAACAGTCGGTCTTCGCCCGGCTCTTCGAGGGCGACGAGGAAGTTCGCTGGGTTGTGCTGCGGCCGGGCAATGGCGGTTGACCCACGCGTGGGCGAACGCGTCTACATAACGGGCGGCTCAGGGAGCGGCAAGACGACGATCGCCGAGCGCATCGGCGAGGCAACCGGCCTGACCGTCCATCACCTGGACGACATCGCACGCGAGGGTGGCGGCCGCGGCCCCGAGCGCTCGGCGAGCGAGCGCGAAGCCGATATCGCGGCGATCGTGGCGGCGGCATCGTGGATCGTCGAGGGCATTCACACCGGGTGGACGCAGCCGCTCCTCGAGGCAGCGGACGTGATCGTGTGGCTCGACAACGTGCCTACCCGCCGCGCGAGCGGCCGGGTGATGCGCCGAGTTGCCGGCCAGGCAATTGCCGAGGCGCGCCGCCGCAAGGGCCGCGAGCGCTTCCTGCGCATGCGCGACTACGCGCGCAAGATGCGCGAGCTGAGCGTGTCACTGCCCGATGCGCGAGCGCCGAAGGGCGCTCTGCTCGAAGTCCTCGCGCCGTACGACGCCAAGGTGGTCCGCTGCCGCACTGACGCGGACGTTGAGGCGGTCGTGGAGTCGCTTACGACCAGAGCGTGACGAAGTCCCGCCCGAGCATCTCGCTCAGGCGCTGAATGTCCGGCTGCAGGTCGGCACGCAGCGCGGCCGCAACCTCCGGATCGAGCGGCGGCCGGGGCGCGGGGCGACTGTTGAGCCGATCCCAGGTGCGGCCCATGGCCGGTCGCGCGCGCTTGGGGATCACGGTCCGCGCCGTGCGTATGACCGTCGGCGACAAGAGCAGCCGCTGCAGGCGCTGGCTGCGCCGCGCCGCACCGGCGTTGACCACCTTGAAATCGGGCTCGAAGCTCATATCCAACCCCAGGAACGCCAGCACCTCGTCGTAGCTCGCGGCCGGATCGGCTACGAAGTCGTCGAAGACGACGACGTGAACCTGCTCCCGCCCGAACCTGTCCAGGTAACGCTGCAGCTGCTCGGAGTAACGGCCGAGCTGGCGGTACTGGAGCGCCTGCACGTTGCGCGCCCGCTCCGGCATGCGCCGGCCGGCGCGGCGGTCTGCCTCCGCGGCGAGCGCCTCGCCGAAATCGGCAATGTCCTCCGAGCCGGCGTAGAAGCGCCGCCCGTGGATCGAGTAGAGCATCTGTACCGGATCACGGAGCATGGCGATGATCCGCGTATCCGGGTTCGCGCCGTGGATGTTGCGCGCCGCGTCCTTCGAAAGCAGGTACCAGGTCGAGGCCTCGCCGGTCAGCTGGTCGGGCCGGGCCGGAGCGAACAAGTCAAGGTACTCGGCGCGGTCGCGGACAAAGGTCAGCGAGTCGAGGTAGCTGCCGGAGTCAAGATCGGTCGCGAAGAAGTGCGGCTCCTTGCGCTCGGGCACGTAGACGTCAGGGTGCTCGCCCAGGTAATCGAACATGAAGGTCGTGCCCGCGCGCGGGGCGCCGACGATCAGGAAGTCCGGAAATCCCCCTCTGCCAACCATCTCAACCAAATTGTCGGACGCGCTGGTCAGCGGCGCTCCGCGTACCCGCGATCTGGAGCGGCGCCGCTGTAGCCGTTGGTCACGCCGGGAACTTCGCGGCCGCTGTCGACGGCGACTGAGTCGGCACGCAGGCGGAAATCGTTGCCTGAGGGGTCCACGAAGCGCGGATCACCAGCCAGGCCGTGCTCCTCCAATCCGGTCCATGCCGTGAACGTGGCGAGGCTGGTCGTGCCCCGGCCCATGACCGTGCCGAGGTAGCCGGGCCCGGAGTTATGAACGACGTTGTGGTCGATCACGACCGACTCTGGCAGCGCCGTCTCGATGCCGTAGACCATGCCTGTCGAGATCGAGACGACGTTGTTGACGATGCGCAGGTTCTCAATCGACGCGCCCCAGTTGCCGCGCTCGTGGGAGATGGCGAAAACCCACTGCTGGATGCCATGGAACGTGTTGTTGGCCACGAGTGTGTTGGAGGCGCAGCGCAGGACCATGCCAACCGTGCGGTCGGCGGTTGTGGCGCCGTAGTTGAGGTTTCGCGTGAATGAACCGTTGTCGCAGGGCGTCCCCGCCTCCGTGCCCGTCTCGAGCACGTTGCGGTTGTCCCAGGTCACGTTGCCGGTGATGGTCCAGTTGCTGGCCGCATGGATCGAGAAGGCGCCTCCGTCCCATCCATAGTCGTAGCTCCGGGCACGATTGCCCCAGATGTAGTTGTCGCGCACCAGGACGTGACCCGTGCTGCGGACGAGCGTGAGGCCCTCCCCGCCAGAGTCATCGCCCGGCACGTCCGCCGTGTTGACCGCCATCTGGTTGTTGTCGTGGATGAGGTTGTTGCTCACGACCGTGCCCTCGTTGCCACGGCCGATGGTCACGCCAACGGCATTGCCGGTGATCTCGTTGTTGTCGATGAGCACGTGATCCGAGTTGTAGGAGCGCACGCCGTACGAGTGGTTGTTGCGCACCAGGTTGTTTCGAACCGTGACGTGTGAGCTGCCCGATACGACGATTCCCCCACCGGCCTGCCGCTCGGCGTAGCCACCTTGCACGGTTAGTCCGGTCAGTGTCACGTGGCTCACGGCCGTCAGCTTGATGGTGTAGTCGACCGAGTCACGGCCGTCGACCACCGGCTCTTCGCCGGGGTAGGCCATGAACGTGATCGGCGCGCCGGCGGAACCCGATCGGTGCATCGAGAACGGACCGTACGTGCCCTCGCGGACGACGACGGTCATGCCCGCGGTCACGCTGTTGGCGGCCTTCTGGAGTGTCCGCCACGGCGCGTTGCGCGAACCTGGATTGGCGTCGTTGCCGTCGGGCGCCACGAAGAACGACCCGCTCGGCACGGTTGGATCTGCGGGTGTCGGAGTGGGGCTGGGCGTCGGAGGGGAAGTGGGCGTGGGTGTGGGAGTCGGCGTGGGAGTCGGCGCCGGCGTTGCCGTGGGAGTTGGAGTCGGCGAGTTCGTCGGGGTGGGAGTCGCGGTCGGCGTGGGCGTGGGCGTGGGCGTTGGCGCTGCGGTGGGGCTCGGCGTTGGAGCTGACGTCGGTGCCGATGACGGCTCGGCTGTTGGCGATGTATCGGGCGTGGGCGAAGGGTTTGGCGTTGGCTCGTTCGGCGGCGCGTCGGAAGTTGCGCGCACCCCGTCGTAGGTGAAACGCACCGGGACATTGGTCATCGTTCGCGACACGGCGAAGCGCACTGCGGCGGAGCCTGGCCGGGCGAGCGCCGGTGCGACGTCGGTCACGATAGCGACCCAACGCGCAGGCTCGACCTCTGAAGCGGGCCAGGCCTTGGCACTGATGGCCGTGCGCGTACGTCCGCCGACGTGGACCCGCAGGGCGATCCTGTCCCCGGCAGCGACCGTGAGCGTCGACAGGCGGATTGACCGGCCCAGGACCGTGCGCCGGCCCCCCAGGAACCGAACCACGGTGATCTCGACGCGCCGGTCGGCCGTCAACCGGGTCCGGACGCGATATTCGCCGACACCGGTCCGGCGTCGGGCGACGAGCGTCACGCTCTGGCCGCGACCGACGGAATTGGCGCTGCTGGCGAATGCCAGCCGGACGTCGAGGATGGTGTTGTCGGCGACTGCTAGCTGAAGCTCGCGCGACAGCCCGCTGCGCTCAATATGGACGTGTCCCGATCGCGCGGCGGCACCCATGACCATGGCGTCGGCGCCACTCGCGTCGATCGGCCGCGCAATCCAGCCGCCGACGGCAATCGTCAGTGCGGTCAGAACGAAGGCTGCCCTAGGGACGCCCATTCTCGATGTGCCTGCCTCTTCCCCTCTGATCGCGAGGCCACGGACCGGGGGACGTCGGCAGACGAGGACTGGGCGCGAACCACCGGGTGGACGCGTCTCACTGCGCTTTCGACGGCCCGGCTACCTGTGTGCGACAGGCCCGTGGCTTTGCGACGCCGCCTCACGACGGCTGTGCCTTTTTCGTTTCGCCGAACTCGTCCGGCACGCGCAGGCTCGCAGGCAGGGCGCGCGCGGCAAACGACCTGAAGGTCCCGTGCGCCGCGTACCGTCGGTCGCATTGAGCAGCCCTCCGGGCCACGTATGATTCGGTCCTCGTGCCGGCCCGCGCAGGGGCGTGGGCGTGATGGGAGGGCGGACACGTAGCTGGATCGACGGACAGCGATGAGCGGCAGAGCCTGCCCGGCGCGCGGCAGACGCCTGGCGTCGCCATCGGTCGTGGGCTGCTGCCCTCGCGCGCCGAGTGGGCCGTACGCAACCGCGAGCTGGCCGCCACCCTGTCTGCATTGGTCAATGAGTACGCTCCGGCCGGCACCGGCCGCGCCCTCGAGATCGGCTGTCAGTGGGGACCGTTCCTAGACAGCCTGGCGCCGCTCACGGCCAAGCGCTGGTGGGGCATCGACCCGGTGGTCGGCCGTCACTTCTCGCGTGGCGGCTTCGAGCTTGACTACGGCCTTGCCGATGACATTCCGGCCGCTGACGCCACGTTCGATTGCGTGGTCCTGGCCAACGTCTACGAGCACATCACGCCGTCACAGCGCGACGCCTCACTGGTCGAGATGCGCCGCGTGCTCATCCCCGGTGGCGTCGTCGTCGGCCAGCTGCCGAACCCGCACTTCCCGATCGAGTCGCATAGCAAGCTGCCGCTCATGGGCTGGCTGCCGAGGCGCGCCCAGAACATTTACTGGAAGATCTCGCCGGCGCGCCGCGGCGAAGGCTTCTACTCGGTGAGCGTCAAGGACCTCGCTCGGCGTGCTGTCGCCGCCGGGTTCGATGTGTCGCTGGTGCGCGACTTCAACTACCCGCCGGAGGCCGCACCGAGCTCCGTGCGCTGGCTCGTAAAGCGCATGCGCCGCCCGCTCAAGCTCGTTCCCTACGCCTGGCAGTTCGTGCTGCGCCGGCCGCTGACGTGACCACGCGATGGGAGCTGCGCTCCGCCAATCCGTACGAATCGTGGGCTGGTGCTACCCCTCTGCGCGGTCAGTTCGACGGCTGGGAGGTCGCAGTTGAGGCGGGAATAGTCAGCGTGAGCCCCGCACCCGCACGAGCCGAAGGACCCTCCGCCGACCCCGAGACAGCGTCCTTCCTTCGGGCGTGGCAGCTGGCGGCCTACCTGCGGAGCCAGCACGAGATCTGGTTCGCGCAGATCGATGGTGACGCCGCGGTACCTGAGCTGTTTCCCGAACGCGAGCACGTCTTTCGCCGCGTCCACGAGGAGTTCCCCGCGCCGGATTCGGAGTTCCGCGTGTCGCCAGAGGTGGAGCGCATGCTGGTCGCGCTGCGCGAGCAGCTCTACGGATCGGCTTCGCCGATCGCCGCCGGTGCGGCAGTGCTCGATGCACTGGATGGCGACGCTGCCAACGTCGATGCAGCTGTCGTGAACATGCTGCGTGATCTCGTGGCGCGCGGTGAGCCGGCCGATATCGACATCTATCGCACCTATCGCGGGCCGGAGTGGCAGTGGCTCCAGGAGGCGGTGCGCCTGGTCATGCTCCAAGTCGGCCGAGCCCGGCCGGGCACCAGGCCGTCTCAGCCGCTGACGATGGCCAGCTTCTCTACCAGTCTCCCTAGCGGGGCCTAGCCGGTAGCGCGGACACGTCGTAGATGCGGACGTTGCCGCTGTCGAAGATGCGGCTGATGTCGGGCTCGTTATCGAACTTCTCGAGGAAGGCCGGATCGAGCGGCTCGGGCTCGCCCAGCTGTTGCGTCTCGCCGCGGTCGAAGTAGTGGCCCACGACGGGCGACCCGGTGGTCAGGCGCTGATCTGCAACGAGGTACTCGATCTCGGCGGCGCGGACGATCTGTTCCTGGGTGGGCCCGACCTCCAATGAGATGTACAGGTTGCGCACGGGCACCCGCGTCTCATACGGCGTGACCAAGGTTTGCCGCCCGTACACGGACATAAGCACGCGGTTCACGCGGTCGGCGATCATGACATTCCCAGGTCCAAGCGTCTCCTCGGTCCACTCCGCTGCGGCGATGCCCTCGCTCTCGATGGATCGGCCGTCCGCCGAAACGAGGTAGGGACCGGGCAGCCGCGCCCAGGGCGGCAGCCCTACCAGCACACCGCCAATCACCAGCACGACAAGCACCGGCATTGCCACCGCCATCTGGGCTACGCCATGGCGACCCTGGAACGACAGCCGTGCCAGGGCCAGGGCAACGACCATGCCCACGCCCAGATACAGGAACTCGGGTGTCCGGCCGGCCACCTCGGAGCCGAAGGAAGTGAATCGCGCGACAAGCGTCAATGGGAAGGCGCATGCCACCAGGGCCAGGGTCATGACCGTGACGTTGCTGCGGTGGCGTCGCCAGACCACGAGCAGGCCGGGCACGATGAGCACGATCGTTAGCGCCGCGGAGGCGCTGCCCAGGAGTCGCTCCCAAAGCGGGGCCACGTCGCCGGCGCGGGAGACGAACAGCTCACGCGGCTCGTACTCACCCAGCGCCAGGCGCAGCACCTCCGACAGCGTGGAGGTCAGCGCCGGCGCGAGATAGCCGATGGTGGCCGTGGCTACGAGCAGCGTCCATCCCGCGATAAGCGCGATCAGCAGCACGGCCATGCCTGTCGGCCGTGCCCGGTCGCGGCGACCCATGACGAAGTTCACGGCGGCCCACAGCACGAGGAACCCCGCGAGCATGGCCGAGGTCACGTGGTGGGTGACGACGATGCTCGGCAGGGTCACGAGGGCGATGACCGTCAGGCCGAGCCAGCGCGTCGGTCCCGAATGGCCACGCCGCGCCAGGACGTAGAGCAAAAGGGCAGCCAGGGGCAGTGCCAGTGATTCGTACGCAAAGGACGCGTTGAAGTACAGGAACTTGGGATTGACCATGTAGATCAGGGCGGCAATGCCGGCGACGCGGGTGCTGCCCGAGGCCATTGCGAAGAAGAAGAACAGGCTCATCACGAATACGAGGCGCGCACCGAAGAGGATGACGATGCCCGACTCGAAGACCGGTAGCCCGCTGGCGTTCGAGAGCGCGGTCGTGACGAGCTCGAGTCCGGGGTAGTAGGGGCTGACGCCGAGCAGAGTGTTAGGAGCAAAGATGCCGCTCGTCGCGAGCATGTCTTCGGCGGTGCGAAGGTGCAGCCACTCGTCGTAGGCGCCCATGCGCAGTGGGTCGTGGACCGTCTTGCACAGGAATAGGGCCAGGCCGAGCAACGCAACCAGCGAGACGCGCTCGGTGCCATCGGCAGCCGTGGTCAGCAGCCGCGCGGCGGTGGGCAGAACAATGATCAACAGCCCGACATAGAAGGGCAGCATCGCCCACGATGCGTTGTCAGCCGCCGCGCGGTTGGCGATCGCGACGAGGACAAGACCGAGGGCTGACGTCAGGGTCAGGAAGGGCAGCATGCCCCACCGCCAACGCGGCAAGGCTGTGCCGCTCAACGGCTGAGCGATGGGCGCGGTCATCGCCGCGCCAGCCGCGCCAGTCGCACCGGTCACGTGCGGCGCGGCCTCAGGCCCAGGACCGTGGCATCGATGCCGACCGTCGAGCGCGCCACGATCACATGGATGAGGTTCGCCGTGACGATGCCGGTGGCGGCAGCGATGGCTGCGCCTGTGGGCCCCGATCCGGGGATCAACAGCACGCCCAGGCAGATATTGGTCAGCAGGCCGGCGGCAACGCCGATCGAGGCCCGGTCCTGCTGCCCGGTCATCATCAACAGGGTCGCAACGGCGCCGGTCGCGGCGTTGATCAGCTGACCAACGCTCAGGATCGTCAGCGCGGTGGCCGCCGGCGTGAACGCGGCGCCGAAGACCAGCCGCAACAGCGGCTCGCCGAGGACGATGAAGGCCAGCGCAATGGGCAGCGACACCAAGAGCGCCACCCGCGCGCCGAACGTCGCCAGGTGCTGAAGCTCGGCTCCCTCAGCACGCTCCCACAGGCGTGCCGCTGTCGGCGCCAGGCCGGCATTGAGCGCGAGCAATGGGAAGGCGACGAGCATCGCGCCGCGTTGCGCCACGGCGTACAGGCCGGCCGAGTCCGCGTGATCGAGCACTCCGAGTAGCACTGTGCCGACCTGGCTGTTGGCGAACTGCGCCCCACTGAGAAGCACGAGGCCGAACGCGGCGCCCAGCCAGATGCGGGTCTCGAACACGGCCGGTTCCGCCTCCACGGAGGCTCCCAGCCGGCGGTAGAGCATGGTCAGCGCGAATGCGGCGCTGATGAATGCGCTGACAGCGAACAACGACGCCGCCACGGGCGCGCTTATGACGCCGTTGAACAGCAGTGCCGCGATCAGCACCAGCGCCAGAAGCAACAGCGGTCGCAGCATGAGCTCGGCCGATTGGCCCATGACGACGCGATGCATTCCCATCAGGGCCGACTGCGCAATCCAGGCCAGTGTCAACGCGGGCAGTGCCAGCACGCCGATCGAAAGCGCCGCGGCCGCCTGATTGCCCGGCGCGGCTACGAACGCTGCCCAGGCGACCACGAGTGCACAGATGGCGCTGCTCGTCACGATGGTGACCTGGAAGGCCCGGCGGAGCATGCCGCGCACGCGAGCGTGGTCGCCGCGGCTCATGAACACGGCCACGTCGCGGACCAGCAGCCGGTCGAGCCCAATGATGGCGGGCACGCTCAGCAGGTAGACCGTGGCGACCACCCATGAGTACGTGCCAAAGGCCGTCAGGTCCATCAGCCGCGCGAGCACGACCGTGGTGATCACCGTCGCCGCGGTGTTGGCCACGTTGAGCCCGAACGAGCCCGATGCGGCGCGGAGCAAGCCGCGCGCGCCGACGTGGGGCCGGTGTCGCCCCGCCTTATCTATTTTCGCGACCGCCTCCACCGGTTACGGAACGGCGCGCACTGCGTAGTCGTCGAAGCTGAAGACGACGGGGGCATTGTTGACCTGATTGCCGAGCCAGACGCGCAGACCGACGCTTCCGGCAGACTGCAGGTTGGCGTTGGAATCGGTCGCGCTGAACGCCCAGGCCGCGGGCTCGGACTGACCGGCCTGCCACGCCTTGACCTGGACGGTCGTGGGATTGGCGCCGGTCACCCGGACACGCAGCCAGAAGCTGCGCCCCGGCTGCTGGCTCAAGCCGGCGACAACCACCGGTGCGCCCAGTGCCGTCTCTGCGCCACTCACAACGCGGCTTGCGTTGACCGAAAGCGTGCCGTTGGGATTGAAGACGAGTCGGGCGCGATATTCGTTGGTCGTGTTCCGCCGCGTGACGGCGTAGACGATGAACCCGCCCGTGTTCACGACCTTGTCAGCGGCGACCCGGAAGGTCACGTCCACGTCGCGTGCGTTGACGCTGTTGAGCATGGCTGAGCGGGTGTTGCCCGCCGCTGGCAGGAGCATCGTCCCGATGCCGCCGCCGACGTCGAAGTTACCTGCGGTGCCGGACACCGTCCAGGCACCGCCGGTGTCGGCCTGGCCCCACGAGTCGTTCGAGGTCCGCTCGAAGGCGTCGGCGGCCAGGACGCCCGGTGGGGTGTTGTCCTGGGTGACCGTCACGTTCGTTGACAGCCGCGACGTGTTGTTGGTCGAGCTGATCTGGAGTGCCGTGACGCGGATGCCCACGGCCAGGCTGGCAGGCAGCTCCCACAGGCCGCCCGCGGGCACGACGGTGGAGCCGATGAACTCGACTGGCAGGCCACTCTGGCCCGCGTTGAGCGAGGCGCGGTAGACCTCCACGGTGGCGCCGGTCTGGCCCGTGCCACGGACGCGCGCGGTCGTTGCGGAGCTGATCACCGGCGAAGGCTGAAGGTTGTTGGCGCCCTGCGCGCTGTTGTTCGGGTTGACCGCAAGGAAGATCGCCATCGCACTCGTGTTGGTCACGATGTTGCGGCTGATCCGGATCCAGAGCACGTCCTTCTGGGTCAGCGCGATGCCGTGCGAGCCCGTATTGCGGATGATGTTGCCCTCGACGAAATGGCTTCGTGAGCTGTTGCGGATGTTGATGCCGTAGCGACCAACGGGCGCGGCCTCACCGCGCGGCGATTCGCCGATGATGTTGTTGCGGATGATGTTGCCGGTCGAGTTGGGCGACATGGTCTGGATGCCATCCCACACCGACGCGACGTAGTTGCCCTGGATCAGGTTGAAGTTGGAGCCGTCGTAGGCATTGATCGCGTTCCCGTTGTCGGCGCTGCCCGGATTGTTCTGGGCCGATCGGAAGTCCGGGTCATAGGCCCCGTTGCCGCGAAAGCCGACCCAGTTGCCGAGCACTTCGTTGTGGTCGTTGTGCCAGGTGTCGTCAACATCCGCGCCGTCGGGATTCCAGCCGTGCGAGATCTCGACGCCGTTGAGCGTCGTGCGCCCGATGACGTTGCCCTCGCGTTGACCGAGTCCCCCGGTCTCGTTGTGCTTGGGCCCGAAGTTATGGTCGACGGCAGTCGAGCACGAGGCAGTCCCGTTGCCGCTCGGAGTGATGCACATCAGGTTGTTGTGGGACACGTTGAAGTCCGTGCCCGGTCCGTACAGATCGATCGCATGGGTGAAGTTGCCGATGACATTGCGATCGGCCAGCGCGGCCGTGCCGATCTGGTTGTGATTGGCGCCGGCGTCGAGGCGCACGCCCTGGTTGCCGCGATAATCGGTGTCGACGGCGCCGCTGCGCGTATAGCCGAACCAGTTGCCGGCGATCAGGTTGTCGCGCGCCGCCGTGCCGTCAAGCACGATCGTGCGGTAGAAGCGCACGAACGAAAGTCCGCGAATGGTGTTGTTGGCGCTCGTGATTCGGAACGCGTTGCCGCGTGGCGAGCCCTGGGTACCGCGCAGCTCGACGCCCATGATGGCGTTCGAGCCGAACTCCGCGTTGTTGACGCGGCTGCCGGGCTGGCTGTAGCCGTCGATGAGCAGGCCACCGGTGCGATCCTGGATGAGCGACATCGGGTTTTGGCTGAGGCTGATCGCGACCGGGACCGCGCCCGTCAGGTTGAAGTGGATGACGTTGTCGCCACGCATCCAGTTGGCGGCCGTGATCGCCGCGCGCAGCGTGCACCGGCCCTGGCTGTCGGCGCACAGGCCGTCGCTGTTGTTGGCGTCCGCCGTGTCGGCCGTGCTGTTGACGATGAAGGTGTTCGCCGGCGTCGGGGTGATAACTGCGGCCAGGGTCGTGCCCCGCTGAGGCGCGGATACGGCTGTGGTATCGCCGGTCAGGATCAGCTGGCGGCCCGAGCGCTCACCCTGGCCGGCGAGGACGGCCTGGATGTCGACGATGTCGACACAGCCATCGCCATTGGCGTCGGCCGCGGGATCGATGCCCGCGCACGGGCTGGCGGCAAGGTGGGCCAGCTCCCAGCCGGCGCGCACCACGTCGAGATCCATCTTGCCCAGCGCGCCGTCGGCGACGAGGTCACGCACCGTGCCCGCGGCGCGGCGCGGCGCGAAGTGCGTCGGCTCGGCCGGCGCGCCGATGCGCCGCAGCGCACCGTCGATGCGCGTCGTGCCCACGGCGCTCGAGCGGCGCAGCCCGAGCCGGCGCCCCGATGCGTCGGCCGCGGCATCGATCACCAGGCGCAGCTCGAGCTGGCCCGCGGCCAGCGGCGCGATGACGACGCGCAGCGTGGTCCGGCCGCCGCGCGCGCGCAGGCCGTAGGCGCCGAAGGCCACGCCACCGTCGATCTGCTGTGGCGCGAGCGCGCTGCCGCCGCCGGCCGGGGCGACGCCCACGACCTCGGCCGCGGTGGTGTCGAACAGGATGCGCCCGTCGACTGCCGCCGCCTGGGCGGGCAGGCTGAACTCGAGCGCCAGCGTCTCGGCGGCGCTGCCCGCGGCGGGCAGCGTCACGCGCACCAGGCCGGCGTCGGCGGGCGTGCCCGCGGCGGCGGCGGCGGCCGGTGCGCCGAGGATCGCGCCAGCGACGAGAAGAAGAGTGACGATCGAGCGCAAGGTGGTATCCCCTCTACTGAGAAGTGGTGGCTGAAAGGTCGTCGAAGGTGAGTTGGACCGGCGCGGTGGTCACGCCGGGCGCGATGTGGGCACGGATGCCGATCGAGCCTGCGCCCTGGAGCGCGGCCGAGTTGTTCGATGCGGTGAACTGCCAGCCCGCTGGCTCGGCCGAGCCGTCTGCCCAGGCCTTGACCCTGATTGTCGTCGGATCGGTGCCGGTGACCTCGGCGCGCAGCCAGATGAACTGGCCGGCGGCCTGGGTCAGGCCGGGCACGACGACGGCCGGGCCGAGCGTCGCCTCGCTGCCGTTAAGCAGCCGGCTGGCGCCGACCGAGACGGTGCCGTTGCCATTGAGGATGATCCGCGGCCGGTACTCGTTGTTGGTGTTGCGGCGCACGACGGCGTAGATGAAGTAGGCGGCGCCGGCGGCCGGCTTGTCGACGGCGACGCGGAAGCGCAGGTCGACGTTGAGCTGGGTGACCTCGCCGAGCAGCGCCGAGCGCGACGAGCCGGCGCTGGGCATGATCATCGAGCCGGCGCCGTTGGCGACGCTGTAGTTGGCGGCCGTGCCACTGGTCGTGTACTGGCCGCCGATGTCGGCATGTCCCCAGCCGCCCGTAGCCGTGCGGCCGAAGCCATCGGCAGCAAAGCTGGTGCTCGCGGCGATGGTCGAGACCATCATCTCGTCGAAGGTGAGTTGGACCGGCGCGGTGGTCACGCCGGGCGCGATGTGGGCACGGATGCCGATCGAGCCTGCGCCCTGGAGCGCGGCCGAGTTGTTCGATGCGGTGAACTGCCAGCCCGCTGGCTCGGCCGAGCCGTCTGCCCAGGCCTTGACCCTGATTGTCGTCGGATCGGTGCCGGTGACCTCGGCGCGCAGCCAGATGAACTGGCCGGCGGCCTGGGTCAGGCCGGGCACGACGACGGCCGGGCCGAGCGTCGCCTCGCTGCCGTTAAGCAGCCGGCTGGCGCCGACCGAGACGGTGCCGTTGCCATTGAGGATGATCCGCGGCCGGTACTCGTTGTTGGTGTTGCGGCGCACGACGGCGTAGATGAAGTAGGCGGCGCCGGCGGCCGGCTTGTCGACGGCGACGCGGAAGCGCAGGTCGACGTTGAGCTGGGTGACCTCGCCGAGCAGCGCCGAGCGCGACGAGCCGGCGCTGGGCATGATCATCGAGCCGGCGCCGTTGGCGACGCTGTAGTTGGCGGCCGTGCCACTGGTCGTGTACTGGCCGCCGATGTCGGCATGTCCCCAGCCGCCCGTAGCCGTGCGGCCGAAGCCATCGGCAGCGACGACGTTCGGGCCGGCGGGCGGCTCGACCTCGACCATCTTGGTCACGGTGCTCGAGCCGCCGGCATTGGTTGCAACGAGGCGGACCGTGTACTCACCCGGATCGGCGAAGGTGTGGCTGGCGTTCTGATCAGTCGAGCCTGTGCCATCGTCGAAGTCCCAGCTCCACGAGGTCGGCGTGCCCGTGGACGTGTCGGCGAAGGCGACCTCGAGCGTGCCCACGTGCTGACTCCAGGTGAAGTCGGCGACCGGCGGCGCCGGCGGCTCCTCGAAAGTGATGACCACGTTCGGAGCCAGGTTCGACGTGTTGCCGTTCGAGGCGATCTGGAGGGCAGTGACTCGATCGCCGCTCTGGACGTTGATGGGCATCGACCAACTGGCGTCCGGGGCGGCTATAGCCGATCCCAGGTACTCGACCGGCAAGCCGATCTCGCCCACCGCGCGCGACGCGCGGTAGACCTCCACGGTGCCACCCGCAAGCGCGGTTCCAGCGACCGCCAGGGTCGTCGCGGACGTTATCGCGGGAGCGGGCTGGAGATTGTCAGCGCCCTTGGTCGGATCGTCAGGATCGGGCGCGAAGAACAGCGCCGGTGCGGACGTGTCGGTAACGATGTTGCGCGATACGCGCACCCACAGGATGTCCTTGCTGCTGAGGGCAATGCCGTACGTCCCGGCGTTACGGACGATGTTGTCCTCGACCACGTGTGAGCGCGTGTTCTGGCGGACGACGATGCCGTAGCGCGTCAGTGGCGCCGGCTGGCCGAGCGGCGACTCGCCAACGATGTTGAAGCGGATGATGTTGCCCGCAGAGTTGGGTGACATCGTCTGGATGCCGTCGTAGACCGAGGCGACGTGATTGCCCTGGACGAGGTTGAAGTTCGAGCCGTCGTAGACGTTGATGCCGTTGCCGTTGTCGCCGCCACCGGGGTTCTGCTGGCCGGATCTGAAGCTCGCGTCGTATTGGCCATCGCCACGGAAGCCGACCCAGTTGCCGATGATGCTGTTGTTGTTGTTCTGGTAGCGGGTATCGCTGCCGTTAGGATCCCAGCCATGTGAGATCTCGATGCCGTTGAGCGTCGTCGGGCCGACGATGTTTCGCTCGCCAGGTCCGGCGCCGCCTACGAGGTTGTTGTCGGGACCGAAGTCGTGGTCGATGGCGGTGTTGCACGAGGCGCCGCCCATGCCCGATGTGGTCAGGCAGACGAGGTTGTTCTGAAGCACGTTGTAGTCCGTGCCCGGGCCGTGGAGGTAGATGCCCTTCGTGCCGCGGACGACGTTGCGATCCTCGAGCGCCGGCGTGCCGATCCGGTTGTGGTGTGCGCCGGCGTTGATGTACACGCCGTTGTACGGCCGGTACGCGCTCGCCGCGCCACTCGGCACGTAGCCGAACCAATTGCCGACGATGAGGTTGTCGTGGGCGTCGCCGTGATCGATGAACACGGTCTTGTGGCCGTTCGCGAAGAGGATGCCGCGGACGACGTTGTTGGCGCTGGTGATGAACAGGTTCCAGCCCTGCGGATTGTTGGTGGTGCCGCGCAGCTCAACGCCCATGACCGCGTTGGAGCCGACGGCCGCGGTGTTGACGCTGCTGCCGGGCTGGCTATAGCCGTCGATGACCAGGCCGCCGGTGCGATCCTGGACGAGCGACAAGGGGCTCGACGACAGCTGAATCATCACCGGCGCGGTGCCGGTCAGGTTGAACTCGATCCGGTTGTCGCCGGTCTGCCAGTTTGATTCGGTGATTGCCGCGCGCAACGTGCAGCGCCCCTGAGTGTCGGCGCACAGGCCGTCGCCGTTGCTGGCGTCGGGCGTGTCGGCCGTGCTGGTGACGATGAAGGTGCCCGCGGCGGCGATGCTCAGCACAGCGCCGTTGCGCGCTGCTGTTGTGCCCCCAGGTCCGTCGCTGGCCGGGCGTGACACAGCGTCGCTGTTGATGTGCGATCGCGTATCGCCGGTCAGGATCAGCGGGCGGCCCGAGCGCTCACCCTGGCCGGCGAGGACGGCCTGGATGTCGACGATGTCGACACAGCCATCGCCATTGGCGTCGGCCGCGGGATCGATGCCCGCGCACGGGCTGGCGGCAAGGTGGGCCAGCTCCCAGCCGGCGCGCACCACGTCGAGATCCATCTTGCCCAGCGCGCCGTCGGCGACGAGGTCACGCACCGTGCCCGCGGCGCGGCGCGGCGCGAAGTGCGTCGGCTCGGCCGGCGCGCCGATGCGCCGCAGCGCACCGTCGATGCGCGTCGTGCCCACGGCGCTCGAGCGGCGCAGCCCGAGCCGGCGGCCCGATGCGTCGGCCGCGGCATCGATCACCAGGCGCAGCTCGAGCTGGCCCGCGGCCAGCGGCGCGATGACGACGCGCAGCGTGGTCCGGCCGCCGCGCGCGCGCAGGCCGTAGGCGCCGAAGGCCACGCCACCGTCGATCTGCTGTGGCGCGAGCGCGCTGCCGCCGCCGGCCGGGGCGACGCCCACGACCTCGGCCGCGGTGGTGTCGAACAGGATGCGCCCGTCGACTGCCGCCGCCTGGGCGGGCAGGCTGAACTCGAGCGCCAGCGTCTCGGCGGCGCTGCCCGCGGCGGGCAGCGTCACGCGCACCAGGCCGGCGTCGGCGGGCGTGCCCGCGGCGGCGGCGGCGGCCGGTGCGCCGAGGATGGCGCCACAGACGAGAAGAAGAGTGACGATCGAGCGCAAGGTTGGACCTCTGGGAGGGTCGGCGTCAGGAGGGTCCATGGAGACGGATTCCATATCCCCCGCGTGGCCGATCGTCCGACCCCTTGGTACCAAAGTCAAGGTTTGCTGGTACCACGGTCAGCATATGTGGTGCCTGCCGGCAATGCCCGCGTGGAGTCAGGTGCGGTCGCTGGCAAAGCGGTCCGGAACGGGATATATCCCGAAAACGGCGCTCAGGCCGGCACTTTCGACCCCGTACTGGGCCAGTGACTCACCGGAGCGCAGGTCGTAGCAGCCCACGTGCGTCCCGAAGTCGCGCTTCAGGCCGCGCAACACCCAGCCCACGTTCTCACGGATCTTGGTCGGGCGGATGCGCGAGAAGCCGACCCACATGCGGTCGCCATCGACGTGCACGCCGCGTGCCCAGCCAAGCAGCATGTCGGCCGGATGGGCCTCTGTCAGGTCGAGCACACGGACCACCATCAGCGTGGCCGTGTCTGCCACAGCAACGTGGCCGTCGACCGTCGTGAAGTACACGTGACCACCGTGCACGACGCCGTCATGGACTCGTTCGAGCCCGATCTCGATCCGGCGCGAGGCGTCCACGAGCGACACCGCGTCCTTCTGCTGGAAGCGCGTCGCCCATGGCTCGTCGCCGATGTAGAAGACGTGGTTCGGATGGGCGAGGTGGGGCTTGGTCGTCTTGACCCGGCGGTAGTCGACATCCGCTGAGAACCGGCCGTCGCCCCAGGCGTCCTGGCCGAGCACGTTCCAGATGTTGACGACGTCGCCCGAATGGGTCACCTCGACGACGGTGTCCAGGCCGGTGTTGGCGACCAGCAGGGTCCCGTCGGGCGTGGGCCGGACGTGGTGCACGTCGTTGAACATGGGCAGCGAGATGTAGGTCACGCGCTCGAACGAGGGCACGCGGTAGACCATCACCTCGGTCTGGGTGCAGGTGTACAGATGGTCACCGACAAGCGTGCCCGACTTGAACAGGATCGCGGGCTGCTCCTCGGGACAGACCTCGGGCGGGGAAACGTAATCGAGCACGACCCGGGTGGTGCCGCTGGCCGTGTCCAGCTCGAGCACCCGGCCCTGCTGGTACTCGTACCAGCTGTCCATGTCACCGCCGAGTCCGCGCAGGCTGCGCTGCTGGCCGCCGGCGACATAGAGCCGCTGGGTGACCGGCTCCTTCCGCTCCGTCGGTGGCGCGGCATCCAAGCGTGGCTGTACCTGTGTCATTGCGCCACCTCGCTGGGACGTGCGTCCGGGGTCGGCGCCGGCTGGCTCGCAGCCGGCGTCGGCGAGTGGCTGCCGCCGAACAGCTCCTCGAGCGTCCACGGATCGAGCCACAGGGGCGTCAGCAGCACGACCACGATGACGCTGATCACGAGCAGCCCCCACGTCCACGGTGACCTGTTCCTGTTACGCGGCAGGCGAACAGCGCCGCCGCCGGACGCTTGAGAGCTTCCGGGGTCGGCGTCGTCATCGCGGTCCGTGGAGGCGTGAACGGCTTCATCCAAGTCTGAGTAACCCCTCTGCCCGCCTCGGACGATCGTGGTGCGTGCGCACCACATCGGAAGGCTGGGCGATCAATGGCAGGAAGCAGATCCTCTGTCGCTGAAGGTCTGTCCGGCTATGGGAATGAACTCCCACTCGTACTCCCCGCCGCCCAGGACCAGGCGCAGGACGCCATTGCTGGTGTTCTGGCGGATCTCGCTCGTCGACGGTGGATTGGGCAGCAGCGGTCGCAACGCGACACCGCCGG
Organism: uncultured Chloroflexia bacterium; assembly: GCA_963706095.1. Taxonomy (GTDB): domain Bacteria; phylum Chloroflexota; class Limnocylindria; order Limnocylindrales; family CSP1-4; genus JALYGJ01. Next base: position 2,033,220 of record OY970149.1, on the reverse strand, counting down.
TGCCGACGATGAACTGCCTCACGCCGTTTGCCACGTCGACGGCCCCGGACGCGTTGAGCGGCCTGAAGCGCTCGTAGTGGTGATCGTGGCCCGACAAGACGAGCTCGACACCATGGTCGTAGAGCGCCTGCCAGAACGGCTGGACGGCCATGGTCGAGCCGTGCTCCGAGCCCGAGCTGTAGCGCGGGTGGTGCCAGACCGCCAGTGAGCAGGTCCTGGGGTTGGCCGCCAGGTCGGTGCGCAGCCACTGTTCCTGCTCGCCACTGGCGGCACAGCCAACGAAGCCACAGTTCGAATTGAGGACGTAGATGCGCCAGCTGCCGACGTTGTATGCGTACCAGCCCTTTCCTCGCGTGCCGGCCGCGGCACCGAAGTAGTCGAAATAGGGCCCCGCATCGGTGGCCGCGTGGTATTCGTGATTGCCCGCCGCCGGACGCGTGCGCGCCTTGTGTCGGCCCCAGGTCGGGTCGTAGCAGTTCGCGAACTCGGCAGCCGAGCCATCTGTCTGGGAGTTATCGCCGCCGGTGAAGACGGTCCCGTCGATCATGTCGAGCAGTCGTGCGGTCGCCTCGTCGCCCTGGCTCGTGCACAGGGCGATGTCGGAGGCGCCCACGAACGTTTCGCCGCTGACGCGATCGATCGGGCTCATGGTCGTCACCAGCAGGTCATCGAAGCGAACGGCCAAGGGCGCGTTCCCGGCACCGCTGGCGAGGTGTGCCAGAACGCCGACGGCGCCAGCCGCCTGGAGCTTGGCCGTGGCGTCGGTGGCGCTGAAGGACCATGTCTCCGGCTCGGGCGATCCATCTGCCCAGGCGCGAACACGGATGGTGGTCGGGTCGATGCCGTCCACCTCGGCGCGCATGTGGATGACCGCGTTCGGGCCGTGGGTCAGACCAGTCACTCGGATCTCCGGCCCAAGCGACGACTCGCCGTTGTTGACGAAGCGGCTGGCATGCGCGAAAACGGCGCCGTTCGGCGCAAAGCGCAGCTTGGCGCGATACATCGACCCATCAGTCGCGCGTCGCAGAGCACCGTAGACGTAGATCGAGCTGCCCGCGGCAGCCTTGTCCGTCGATACCGCGAGATGCATCGTGGCGTCGCGGACGAGCGTGCTGAAAAGGAACGCGCCGCGCGACGCGCCGGCCGCGGGCAGCGTCACGACGCCGCGCTGGCTGGTGACGGAGAAGTTTGCCACCGTGCCCTGATAGGAGTACAGGTCACCCACTTGGGCGACGCCCCAGAACGACGCCCCGGAGCGGTCGAAGTCGTCAGCCGCGATCGTGGTCACCGTCGGAGGTGGCGGCGGCGCCTCGACAGCGACCAGGTGCGTCTCTGAGTCGCTGCCACCCGGCCCGGTCACGGTCAGGGAAACAGTGAACTCGCCATCGGTGGCGTACAAGTGGGTCGGGCTCGGCTCGGTCGAAGTCGAACCGTCGCCGAAGTCCCACAGCCAATCGGTCGGGCTGTTGGATGAAGCATCCGTGAAGTCGACGCTCAGGGTTGCATCCTGCTGCAGCCAGGTGAAGTCGGCGACCGGTGCCGACGGTGCATCGAGCGAGCGCACGGCGAGGTCATCGATTCGAACCACGAATGGCACATTTGTGACCGACGAGACGTACGCCCGCACGCCCGGTCGCCCGACATCCTGCAGAACTGCCGCGGACGATGTGGCGCTGAACTGCCACGCGCTGGGCTCGAGTGTGCCGTCCAGCCACGCCTTCACACTGATGGTGGTCGGATTGATGCCGGTCACCTGGCTGCGCAGCCAGAGCGAGCCACCTTCCGGCGGCAGCGTCTGGCCCGTCGCCTGGATCGGCGCCACGGGCGACTCGGCGCCGTTGACGAACGCGCCGGCGTGAACGCTTATGACTCCGTTCTGATTTACGAGCAGCTTCGGCCGATACTCATTGGCGCCACTGCGGCGGGCGACGGCGTACACCCACAGGCCACCGCCGGCGGGGCGGGCGCTGAGCTCGACCCGGAGCAGCGTGTCGGTGTCACGCGCGACACCGTCGCTCAGGAACGCTCCGCGGCTCGAGCCCGCCCGGGGCAGCGCGATCTGGCCCTGCGCCCCGTCCGCGCTGAACGAAGCCGCTCCACCCTCGTAGCTGTACGTACCGCCCAGATCGGCCGCACCCCAGCCGCTGCCGGACGTGCGCGCAAAGCCGTCCGCAGCGATGAGCGGCGGCTCGTCGGCCGCGACGGCACTCGCCGGCGCCAGGCCGGACAACAGAGCCAACAGCATCGCCAGCAATGCTGCGGCCGGGCGTCGTGACAGTCGTTTCGGGATCATGGCGTGCGCCGACGCAATCAAGACATGGGCCTCCCCCGGCACGACCTCGAGCGTCGCGCCGACCGCGAGTCTAGCGAGCCCGTCCAGTACTTTGGTACCACACACCAGCCCGGTCAAGCAGCGGGTGTCGCGCGCAGGCAACGGGCCGATAGGCTCTGAAGGTGACTGAACCTCCAGTCGCGGAGGGCACGACGGCCCGACCGCGGCGCATCGTGGTCGTCGGGTCGGGAACGCACTTCCTGAGCGGCGTGAGCGTTCACACCATCCGGCTGGCCAACGCGTTCGCCGAGCGCGGTCATCGTGTCGGGCTCGTCACCATGCGGCGCGTGATCCCGCGCCGGCTCTACCCGGGACGCGCCCGCGTCGGCGCCAACCTCACGGCGCTGCAGGCAAGTGAGCGGGTGGCTCACTACGACGGCATCGACTGGTTCTGGATACCGAGCATGCTTCGCGCCGCCGTCTTCCTGATGCGGCGCCGGCCCGAGATCGTCGTATTCCAGTGGTGGACCGGCGCCGTCGTCCACTCGTACCTGGCGCTGGCCCTGCTCGCGCGCCTCGCCGGCGCCCGGGTGATCGTCGAGTTCCATGAGATTCTCGCCGTCGAGGAGCTGCGCATCCCCATGGTTGGACGGTACGTGCGCGCGTTTGCGCCGCTCTTCTTCCGTCTGGCCGGTGGATACGCCTTCCATTCCGACTTCGACCGCGAGCTCGCCAGCGCTACCTGGCGGCTCGAAGGGCCGCGCGCCGTTACCTGGCTGGGGCCGCACGACCTGGAACCTGACCGGGCTGCAGGCGAGCCCGCAGCACCGCTTCGCGAGGCGCCACCTGGCGTCATCAACGTGCTGTTCTTCGGCGTGATTCGTGAGTACAAGGGCCTCGAGCACCTCGTCGCCGCGTTCGAACAGATACCGGAGGCCGAGCAGGATCGTTTCTGGTTGACCGTCGTCGGCGAGACATGGGAGGGCTACACGCGGCCGATCGAGATGATCGAGGCCAGCCGGCGCCGCGCGCGCATGACGCTCGTCAACCGCTACGTCACCGACACGGAGCTCGATGGCTACCTGCGCGGCGCTGACGCGGTGGCGCTGCCCTACGTGCGTTCTTCCATAAGCGCCCCGCTGCACGTGGCCATGAGCTATGGGCTGCCCGTGGTGATGACCGACACCGGCGGCAATGCCGAGGCGGCACGCGGCTACGCTGGGCTGACCCTGGTGCCACCCGCTGACGTGAACGCCATCGCCGCGGGGCTGCGCCAGCTCCCCGGACTAATGGGTCAACGGTTCATCCAGCCGCAGAGCTGGGGTAATACCGTGGCGGCGTACGAACGGCTGTTCACCGAAGTACACAAGTCCTCCCAAGACTGAGCCAGCCGGTGCCGGGGTGCACCGCTTCGCAAGGTTAGAAGGCCCGAATCGTATTGACTTGCCTAGTACGTACGTACTACGTTGCCTATCCGGCGCCGCGGGCGTCGGGGTCCCCTTGAACCGGTCATGCCGATTGCGGCTACGCGTCGGCTGTTCAGGCGACGGTGGGATCAGGAGCTCAGTACCAGGAGTCACACTTGTTGCGGGACGTTACGGTGAGCGTGGTCATTCCGGCCCTGAATGAGGCCGATAGCCTGCCCCACGTTCTGCCGCGACTCCCGGCCGATGTGTACGAGGTCATCCTCGTCGACGGCAACTCGACCGACGACACGATCGCAGTCGCGCGCCGCCTGCGCCCCGATATCCGAATCGTCCGCCAGGAGCGACGTGGCAAGGGCGCCGCGCTGCGACAGGGCTTTCAGGCGGCGACCGGCGCCATCGTGGTCCACCTCGATGCCGACGGTTCGACCGATCCGACCGAGATTCCCGCCTTCGTCAACAAGCTCCTCGACGGCGCCGACTATGCCAAAGGCAGCCGCTTCACGGCGGGTGGCCGGAGTGACGACATCACGCCGCTGCACTGGCTCGGTAACTTCGGCTTCGTCGTCGTCGCCAACGTGCTCTTCGGAAGCCGTTTCTCGGACATCACCTACGGCTACAACGCCATGTGGCGCGAGCACCATGCGCTGCTGGCGCCCGAGATCGACGGCTGGGCGCACGAAATCATCGGCAACATCCGCGCTCACCGGCGCGGGCTGCGCATCGCCGAGGTGGCCAGTCACGAGGCGCCGCGCGTGGCCGGCGAGGCCAAGCTGCGCACGTTCTCTGCCGGCTGGACGATCCTGAAGGCAATCGTCGCTGAGCGCTTCCACCGCCTGCCGCGCCACTCCACCGACACCTATGTGGCCGCGCCGCTGCCAGCGGCGAGCAGCTACGCCACGATGCCGCTGCTGATGCCCACGGACGAGCTGGCGCCTGCTTTGGTGAAGGTCGACTAGGGCAGATACCAGTCCACGCCCAGCGTGGCGCGCTCGATCTGAGCCCGTGCGCCGGCGCTGTTGGCCATGAAGACCCGGACCGAGACGTCGTTGGCCTCGGCCACGGTGTCGATCTCCGGCAGACTGATGTCATCGGTCACATACGCGCCCGCCGAGTTGCACGAAACAGGTGAGCCGGGGCTCCCATGGGTTCCGGCCAGCAACCCATCGGCGTACACCTCGACGTAGTAGCACGTGGTGCCCGCGCCATCGAGCGAGCGGTACCCGAAGTGGACCGTTGCCCCGCCGACCATTGCCCCCACAGGGACGTAGCGCGGGTAGTCCAGCTCGAGATACCGGGCGGCATCGAACGAAGTGCCCCAGCCACTGGTCGAGATGAGCGCGTGGTCGCGCACGACGATCGTCACCGTGGCCGTGCCCGAGCTGAGCGAGCCATCGCTGGCCTGGTACTCGAAGCTTTCGGTGCCGGTGTAGCCACCCGTGGGCGTGTATTCGAACGAGCCGTCCGCGTTGAGCGTCAGCGAGCCGTGAGCCGGACCGCTGATGGGCCGTGGCAGGCCGACACTGATCGCCTGCAGCTCAGGATCGCTGTCGTTGACCAGCACGCCCGCGACGGCGACGATCAGCGTCTGGTCGGCAGTCATCTCGTAGCTGTCGTCGCCCGCGACGGGGGCAGTGTTGGTGATCGGCACGGGCGTGCTGGTGTCGGCGGTCTTGGCTCCGTCGGTCACGTCGGTCGCCGTGAGCGTTGCCGATCCGGACGACTGGAGGGTTACCGCGAAGGTCCCGCTGCCGGCGACCAGCGCGGCGTCTGGCGGCAGCACGGCCAATGGGTCCGATGATGTGATGGCCACGGCGTCGGCCGACGACACGGCATTCCAGTAGGCATCGACGGCGCTCACGGTGACGTTGAACGGCGTGTTCGCCTGCTGCGCTGTCGGCGCCCCGGTGCGGCCGGTCGCCGATCCGGGCACGGAGGTCTCACCGGGAACGAGGATCTGCAGCTTCGAAAATGCCGCGGCTGTGATCGTCACCGTAGCGGACGTGCCCGTCCGAGCGCCCTCTGTGGCGCTGACCGTCTGGGCCGCGGCCGCCTTGAAGGTTGCCGCAGCGCTGAGGGTCCGCTGCCCTGCGTCGGCTGAGGTGAACGTGTAGCTCGACGGGCTGAACGCGGCAAAGGCGTCGCTGCTCGAGAGGTCGACCGTGCCGGTGTAGGCCGCGATCCGGTTTCCTGCAGCGTCGACCGCGGTGATCGTCAGGTTGACGGCAGTGCCGGCCGTCGCGGTCGGCGGCGCCGCGACGACGAAATGATCAACCGCGCCACCCAGCGGAGTCCCGACCGCGAAGTCGCCGAAGCCGCTGACGCCGCTGACCGTGGTGTGCGTCGCCGCGGCGGCAATCGTCGCCTGGCTGGCCCACGTGCCGGCGGAATAGCGCGCGGCAATGAAGTTGGCCGTGTTGACACCCACGTCGAGATCTGCCGCGTTGAAGCTGAATGTGGCCGCGTAGTCGACGTACGAGATGGCCGGACCGGCGAGAGTCCAGTGGCGATTTACGCTCAGGTTGCCATCGATCGTTGACGCGGCGAGCTGTGGGTGCTCGGTCGGCGTCGTGCTGGCGGCGACGTCGCCGCCACCGGCGACGCCGTTGAATACGAGGGTTGCCGGCGCGTACAGGGCCGCGTCGCCGATCTCGAAGGTCACGCTCGGGTTGCCCGCTGGCACGTACTTGGTCAGCGCGCCGACGACATGGCCGCTCGTGCGTGTCACCGAACCGGTCGAGCTCATGTACAGCACGTTGCCGTTGGTGGTCACCCTGCCGTTGCTCAGCGTCATGACGGCGTTCACCGTGACGTCCGCGGTAAGGGCAACGCCGGCGGCATTGCTGACGGTCAGGTTGTTGAAGACGAGCGGGAAGTCGCCGCCCACAGATTGCGCCGAAGCCGAGGGCAGGCTGACGGTCCCACCATTGGCCAGGAAGGCCACGCTCGAGCTGTCGTTCGTGAAATCGCCACCGATCGACAGCGTGCCCGCGGGCGCAATCAGGTCACCCGCCGCGATGGTGAGCGCGCCGGTGGTGACCGTGGCCGCGGCCCAGTCAAGAGTTCCCGACCCGTCCTTCGCGAAAGGTCCCGAGCCGGTCTCGATGCCGGCGTAGGTCAGCGTCGTGCCCGAAGCGACGTCGAACGTGGCGCCCGAGCTGCCCACCGCGATGCCGCGGTTGGCATCGATCGTCAGCGAGGCCGTCGTGCTGAGTGTGCCGCCGTTGATGGTCAGCCGGCCGGCAGTCGGGCTGCCTGGCGGAGTGCCAAGGGCCGAAATCGGCGGCGATGGAGATCGTGCCGCCGTTGATCGTCGTCGCGCCGGTGTAGGTGTTCACTGCAGCCAGGGTGAGCGTGCCTGCGCCGTCCTTGGTGAGCGAGCCCGTGGTCGTGGCGATGATGCCATTGGCAGTGACGTTGCCCGCGCCACCGACGGTCAGCGGCCGGGTGGCGCCGGTCACGCCACCCGAGAGGGTCAGCGTGCCCGCGTCGCTGTTGATGCGCGCGCCGCCCGAGCCCAGGGCGAGGGCGGCGCTCCACGTGTTGTCGTTGGCCAGGTTGCGCAGCGCGCCGGCGGAGCTGATGCCGGTGCCGATGATGCTGGTCACGGGCTCGGCGATGACGAGACCCGAGCCGTCGATCTCGATCGCCGCGCCCGAGGCGACGGTCGTGGCGCCGCTCGTGGCACCGAGCGCGCTCGCGCTCTGGACGCGGATGACACCGGCACTCGTCGCGGTCGTGCCGCCGTAGGTGTTCGTGGCCGACAGCACGAGCGTGCCCGTGCCGGTCTTGGTCAGCGTGCTCGCGCCACTGATGGCTGCGGGCACGGTCAGGGTCGTGCCCACATCGACCGACAGCGTCGCTGCGCCGGTCAGGGTCAGGCCACGGTTGGTGGCCAGGCTGAAGCTGGTCGTCGTCTGGAGGGTGCCGCCGTTGAACGTCAGCTGGTTGGCCGCGAAGCTCGCTGGCGCGGTGCCCAGGGCTGTGTCATCCGCGATGGCGAGCGTGCCCAGGGTCAGCGTCGTGGCGCCGGTGTAGGTGTTGGCTCCGCCCAGGGCGAGCGTGCCCGAGCCGGCCTTGGCCAGGCTGCCTGGTCCGGCAATGACGCCTGCGTAGGTCACGGTCACGCTGGTGTTGACAGAGATCGTGCCCGCACCGGCGAGAGCGATGCCGCGGTTGGCATCGAGCGTCAGGCTGGCGGAGACAAGGAGCGTGCCGCCGTTGAACGTCAGGTGGCCCGCCGTCGGGCTGACCGGAGGCGTGCCCAGGCCCGCGTCGGCCGCGATCGAGATCGTGCCGCCGCCGATGGTCGTGGCACCGGAGTAGGTGTTGGCGCCCGACAGGGTGAACGTGCCCGTGCCGGTCTTGGCCAGGCTGATAGTGGCCAGCCCGTCGGAGATCACGCCCGAGAACGTCGTGCTCGTGTTCAGCCCGCCGCTCGAGAGGGTCACGCTGCCCGAAGCTGAGCTGGTGATCGAGCCTGCGCCGGTGAGTGAGCCGACGGTGTCGGAGTGGCCCGCCAGATCGAGGCTCGTGGTGGCCGCGACCGTCAACGCGCTGCTCGGGCCGATGGCATTGGCCACGCCCAGGCGGACGATGCCGCCGTTGATGGTGGTGGCGCCGGTGTAGGTGTTCACTGCAGCCAGGGTGAGCGTGCCTGCGCCGTCCTTGGTGAGCGAGCCCGTGGTCGTGGCGATGATGCCATTGGCAGTGACGTTGCCCGCGCCACCGACGGTCAGCGGCCGGGTGGCGCCGGTCACGCCACCCGAGAGGGTCAGCGTGCCCGCGTCGCTGTTGATGCGCGCGCCGCCCGAGCCCAGGGCGAGGGCGGCGCTCCACGTGTTGTCGTTGGCCAGGTTGCGCAGCGCGCCGGCGGAGCTGATGCCGGTGCCGATGATGCTGGTCACGGGCTCGGCGATGACGAGACCCGAGCCGTCGATCTCGATCGCCGCGCCCGAGGCGACGGTCGTGGCGCCGCTCGTGGCACCGAGCGCGCTCGCGCTCTGGACGCGGATGACACCGGCACTCGTCGCGGTCGTGCCGCCGTAGGTGTTCGTGGCCGACAGCACGAGCGTGCCCGTGCCGGTCTTGGTCAGCGTGCTCGCGCCACTGATGGCTGCGGGCACGGTCAGGGTCGTGCCCACATCGACCGACAGCGTCGCTGCGCCGGTCAGGGTCAGGCCACGGTTGGTGGCCAGGCTGAAGCTGGTCGTCGTCTGGAGGGTGCCGCCGTTGAACGTCAGCTGGTTGGCCGCGAAGCTCGCTGGCGCGGTGCCCAGGGCTGTGTCATCCGCGATGGCGAGCGTGCCCAGGGTCAGCGTCGTGGCGCCGGTGTAGGTGTTGGCTCCGCCCAGGGCGAGCGTGCCCGAGCCGGCCTTGGCCAGGCTGCCTGGTCCGGCAATGACGCCTGCGTAGGTCACGGTCACGCTGGTGTTGACAGAGATCGTGCCCGCACCGGCGAGAGCGATGCCGCGGTTGGCATCGAGCGTCAGGCTGGCGGAGACAAGGAGCGTGCCGCCGTTGAACGTCAGGTGGCCCGCCGTCGGGCTGACCGGAGGCGTGCCCAGGCCCGCGTCGGCCGCGATCGAGATCGTGCCGCCGCCGATGGTCGTGGCACCGGAGTAGGTGTTGGCGCCCGACAGGGTGAACGTGCCCGTGCCGGTCTTGGCCAGCGTGCCTGATCCCGCGATGATGCCGCCGTAGCTGACCACCACGGACGAGTTGACCGAGATCGTGCCCGGCCCGGCGAGCGCCACGCCGCGGTTGGCGTTGAGGGTCAGCGTTGCGCTCGCAAGCAGCGTGCCACCGTTGAAGCTGAGGTGTGCTGGGGTGGCGCTGGCCGGCGCCGCGCCGAGACCCGAGTCAGCGGCAATCGAGAGAGTGCCGCCGTTGATGGTGGTGGCGCCGCTGTACGTGTTGGCGCCCGACAGCGTCAGCGTGCCCAATCCCGTCTTCGTCTGCGCAACCGCGGCCAGCCCATCGGAGATCACGCCTGAGAACGTCGTGCTCGTGTTCAGGCCGCCGCTCGAAATGGTCACGGTGCCGACGGCGGAGCTGGTGATCGAGCCAGCGCCCGCGATCGAACCGAAGGTATGGCCGAGTCCGTTCAGGTCCAGGGTCGCGCCCGATGACACGGTCAGCGCGCTGCTGGCGGAGATCGGGCTGCTCAGACCGAGCTTCAGCGTGCCCGCGCTGACCGTCGTGGCGCCGGTGTACGTCGAGCTCGCGTTGAGCGTCACCGTGCCAGCGCCGTCCTTGGTCAGGCCACCGGTCGTCGTCGCGATGGCGCCACCGACGGTGATGCTGCCTGCTCCGCCGAGGGTCAGGGTGAATGTGTTGCCGGTGACGCCGGCGATGGCCAGCGTCCCGGCATCGCTATTGATGCGCGACGAAGCGCCCATCGGAAGCGAGGTGGACCACGTATTGCTGTTGGCCAGGTTGCGCAGCGCGCCGCCGGCGCTGATGCCCGTGCCGTTGAGGCTCGTGATCGGCTCGGCGATGACCAGCCCCGAGCCGTCGATCTCCAGCGCGGCGCCTGAGGTGATGCTGATGCCGCTGCCGGTCCCGCCTAGCGCGCTCGCGTTCTGGACACGGAGGACACCGGCGCTGAGCGCGGTCGTGCCCGTGTAGGTGTTCGTGCCCGACACGACGAGGGTGCCCGTGCCGGTCTTGGTCAGCGTGCTCGTGCCGGCGATCAACCCGCCGTATGTGACGGTGACCGAAGCGTTGATCGAAACGGTGCCCGCGGCTGTCAGGGCGATGCCACGGTTCGCATCGAGTGTGAAGCCTGCGGTCGCCTGGAGCGTGCCGCCGTTGAACGTGAGGTGGCCCGCCGTGGCGCTCAGCGGTGCCGTTCCCAGGTTGTTGTCCGCGGACACGATCAGGATGCCGGCGCTGATACTCGTGGCGCCGGTGTAGGTGTTGGCTCCGCCCAGGGCGAGCGTGCCCGAGCCGGCCTTGGCCAGGCTGCCTGGTCCGGCAATGACGCCTGCGTAGGTCACGGTCACGCTGGTGTTGACAGAGATCGTGCCCGCACCGGCGAGAGCGATGCCGCGGTTGGCATCGAGCGTCAGGCTGGCGGAGACAAGGAGCGTGCCGCCGTTGAACGTCAGGTGGCCCGCCGTCGGGCTGACCGGAGGCGTGCCCAGGCCCGCGTCGGCCGCGATCGAGATCGTGCCGCCGCCGATGGTCGTGGCACCGGAGTAGGTGTTGGCGCCCGACAGGGTGAACGTGCCCGTGCCGGTCTTGGCCAGGCTGATAGTGGCCAGCCCGTCGGAGATCACGCCCGAGAACGTCGTGCTCGTGTTCAGCCCGCCGCTCGAGAGGGTCACGCTGCCCGAAGCTGAGCTGGTGATCGAGCCTGCGCCGGTGAGTGAGCCGACGGTGTCGGAGTGGCCCGCCAGATCGAGGCTCGTGGTGGCCGCGACCGTCAACGCGCTGCTCGGGCCGATGGCATTGGCCACGCCCAGGCGGACGATGCCGCCGTTGATGGTGGTGGCGCCGGTGTAGGTGTTCACTGCAGCCAGGGTGAGCGTGCCTGCGCCGTCCTTGGTGAGCGAGCCCGTGGTCGTGGCGATGATGCCATTGGCAGTGACGTTGCCCGCGCCACCGACGGTCAGCGCCTGACCCGCTCCCGTGATTCCGGAGCCCAGCGTGAGCGTTCCGGAGTCGCTGTTGATCCGCGTCGCCGCGCCGAGGACGATCGATGCCGACCAGGTGTTGTCGTTGGCCCGGTTGCGAAGGGCACCGCCGGCACTCACGCCCGTGCCGTTGAGGCTCGTAATCGGCTCAGCGATGACCAGGCCGCTGCCATCAACCTCGATCGCCGCGCCCGAGGTTACGGTCGTGGCGCCGCTCGTGGCGCCGAGCGCGCTCGCGCTCTGGATCCGCATCACGCCCGCGCTGACGGCCGTCGTGCCGGTGTGCGTGTTCGTGCCCGAGAGCACGAGCATTCCGGTGCCGGACTTTGTCAGCGTGCTCGTTCCGGCGATCCCTCCGCCATATGTCAACGTGATCGTCGGATCGGTCAGGATCGTGCCCGCGCCGGTCATCGCGATGCCGCGATTGCTCGAAAGCGTGAACGATGCCGTGACCCGCAAGGTGCCGCCGCCGAATGTGACCTGGCCGGCCACCGCGCTTGCTGGAGGCGTGCCCAGCTGGTCATCGGCCGAAACCGCCAGCGTGCCGACGTTGATGCGCGTGATGCCGGTGTAGGCATTGGAGCTCGAGAGCGTCATCGTGCCGCTGCCGGACTTTGTCAGCCCCAGGACCGCGCTGCCATCGCTGAGCGATCCCGAGAAGCTCGTCGACGAGTTGTTGCCACCCGTCGTGAGCGTTACCGCGCCAGCGGCGGAGCTGGTCACCACCCCGGCGCCCGCCAGTGAGCCGATCGTGGCGCTGAAGCCGTTGAGATCAAGGGTTCCGGTCGCGGCGACCGTGACCGCACTGCTCGAGCCCACGGCGTTGGCGATGCCGGCGCGGAGCGTGCCGTTGTTGATCGTCGTCGCACCGCTGTACGTCTGGGCGACGCTCAGCGTCAGCGTCCCCGACCCCTCCTTGGTCAGGCCACCGGTACCGGAGGTGACGCCGGCCGACTTGTTAGTGTTGCCCGCACCGTCGACGGTCAGCGTGAAGCCCGCAGTGGTCACCGCTCCTGACAACGTGAACGTGCCGCTCGCCGAGGTCACGGTAGTGGCCGATGCGAGCGTGATCGCGCCCGACAGAGTGTTGTTGTTGGCGACGTTGCGCAGCGCCCCACCTCCGGCGATGCCACTTCCGTTGAGGCTGAACGGCTCGGCGCTCGAGAGTCCGCTGCCGGTCATCGACACTGCCGCGCCGGCCGCGACGACCGTGGCGGTCGTGCTGCCGAGAGCCGCGTTGCTCTGGATATCGACCGTGCCGGCGCTGACGGTGGTCGTGCCCGTATAGGTGTTCGTGGCGCTCAACGCGAGCACACCCGAACCGGCTTTCACGAGACCGCCGGTGCCACTCACGACGCCACCGAGGGTCAGCGTGGAGCCCGCATCTGTGACCGTCACTGCCCGATCTGCGGCGAGAGACATCCCAAGGCTGACCGTTGCAGTGGCACCAACGGCACTGGCCGTCAACCCGCCGGCGCCGAGGGCAATCGAGTTGCCCGTCAGCGTGTAGCCCGTGCCCGAGATGGTGATCGAATTGAAGGCCGTCGCGGCCGCAAAGTCGTTGCTGGCCGTCAGTTGCGCTGCCCCGGTCGGGAAGACAAGGTCGTCGCCGGCAGTGGGCGCGGCCCCGCCCCAGTTCTGGGCGTTGGTCCAGCTGGCGTCGGCGCCCCCGCCAGTCCACGTGACGACTGTCGCGGCGGTGTACGGGCCCAGGAAGGGCCCGCCCGAGCCGTTTGGTGCGGCCCCGGAGGGCTGCATTGCACTCGTGCTCGTGTCGGCCAGTGACCGGGCCAGGTCCAATCGCCCGTTTCCGGCGTCGTTGCCTGTTGCCAGGAGAGCCGAGTTTCGCGCCAGACGACCGACGATGACGCCGTTCGACGCCTGTGGATCGACCGAGCGCATGACCGCCGCCGCGCCGGCGACGATCGCGGCTGAAGCAGACGTACCGTCTACCGAGCGGTAGGCGCCGCCAATGTCGGTCGTCGGGATGCTCGTGCCCGGAGCCGCCATGAAGACCGCGGCGCCGCGATTGCTGGCCTGTGTGAGTCGGTCGAGCTCATCGGTCGCGGCGACGCCGACGACGCCCCGATCTGCGGCGGGATAGGCGGGTGCCGATGTCCCGTCGTTGCCGGCGGCCGCGACGACGACGACGTCGTGCGACCACGCGTAGTCGATTGCGGCCTGCAAAGCGGCCGAGTAGCCGCGGCTGCTCATCGAGAGCAGGATCACGTCCGCTCCAGCGTCAGTGGCATGCACCACGCCGGCGATGATGTTCGAGTCGAGGCCGTTGCCATCGGCGTCGAGGACCGTTATCGGCATGACACGTACGCCGCCCCAGGCCGTGCCGGCGATTCCAATGTCGTTGTCGGTGGACGCAGCCACGATGCCCGCCATCCAGGTCCCGTGGCCGTTCGGGTCAGTGCCGGCATGCGTCCCCTCGACGAACGACGCTCCCTCGAGCAGACGTCCCTGCAGATCCGGATGCGTGGCCTCGACGCCCGTGTCGAGAACTGCGACCGTCACCGCAGCGGCCGGTGAGACAGCGCCATAAACGCTGGTCCAGCCGATCCTGGGCAGTGCCCATTGGTCGCTGAAGCGCGGGTCAGCGGGATCGCTCTCTGCGCTGCGCGTCCGGTCCTGCTCGACCGCGGCGATCCCGGCGTGCGCGCGCAGCGTCTCAACCGCGGCATCGTCGGCAACCCGGACGGCGGCAAGGCGCAGCTCCGGGGTCTCGCCGTCGATGACGCCGCCGATCTGCTCGACGGCGCCCTGGCGCGCCGCCCAGCCAGCGGCAGTGAAGCGGACTATCAGGCGGAGGTTGGCCGAGCCAGGCGCACTCACTGTCGGGTCTTGGCTCGGGGTCGGGTCTTCGCTCGGGGCCGGGTCTGATGCATGCGGCTCGGGTGACGCTGTCGCGACCTCGGTCGGTTGAGGCGCAGGCGAAAGAACGCCCGTCGGCCACGGGGTCGTGGTCTGCTGGTCGTACGCCTCGGTCGCCTCGGTGGCCTCGGTGGCCGCGGTCGGCTCGGTCGGCTCGGTCGGCTCGGTCGGCTCGGCTGAAGGATTCTCCAGGGAGCTCGGTGCGGGCGATGACTGCGTGTCGTTCGTGACCGCACCAACGGCAAACGGCGCGGCGAGCGCCGCGCAGCCGAGCCAGATCGCGATGAGCAGCCGGCCGTTGATCGGTGGGCGCGCAAAAGTCCTTCTCATGGCCCGGCCAGGCCCCAGTGGTAGAGCGCGGGCGTCCCGTCGGCGACATCGATCAGGTCGACCACGTGGAGCGTGAACTGCTCGGCGCCGTATGTTGCCTTGAGGACGGCGCGATCGACAACCGTGCCCGCCCCGGTGGAGCTGGACACGAACATGCGCACGCGCGCCCCATTGGCCGCGTCCGTCGCGGAAACACCCGGCAGCGGTGTGACCAGGTCGACCGCACTCGCGCTCGACGTGCACGACAGCGGGTTGCCACTGTCGCCCTGGGAGTCGACGAGCGTGCCCGACTGGTCGCGGACCTCGAGGTAGACGCACGCCGTGCCTGAAGCCGTCGCCCACGACAGGTCGAAGGACGCGGCGGTCAGGCCGACACTGCCCGGCAGCGGCTCGTTGAAGCGCAACTCGACGTAGCGACCGCCGGCAAACGCGACCGGCCACGCCGAGGTCGCCTGGATAAGTCCGTCGTTGGCGAAGGCGACAGAGCTGGAAACGTCAACGGCGCTGCCCGACGATCGGTCGATGACGCTGAAGGCCGGTGAGATGCGCTCGTCCGGGAAGATCTGACCGGCGCTGATCGTCACGTCGTCTGGGTAGTCGGCGGTGAACAGGGCGCCCGTGCCGGGCACGCCGAACGCGACGAGCGAGAAGCTGAGCGTCACCAGGAGCAGGATTGCTGGCGCGCCCAGACGCGACCCCACAGTCGCGGCGAGGATCGGGCGACGCATCATCAGAGCGCGAGCTCGGTCGCGGACCTCCGGGAGTTCGCGGCCATGGCCGTGCGCAGCTCATCGATGAACCAGCCCGCGAGCAGGATGCTCCCGAGCAGCAGGACCACGACGACCATGCCCGTGGTCGAAGACAAGGACACCAGGGCGCTGCCGATGACGGGCACCGCAATCGCGACGCGGCCGATCAGCGCGGTACTGGAGATCAAGTCCGGGTCTGGGCCCGGATTGGAGTCACCCCGGGTGATGAAAGTCGGCTCCGGACCGGCTGACCGGCCGAGCACTCGATGGGTAACGACGACCTCGTTGGCCGCCCTGAAAGTGACCACGTCACCGGCCGAGATGGACGATGGAGCCACGCGTTCGACGACCACGATCGAGCCGATCGGTATGGCCGGCGCCATGGAGCCGCCGCGGACGGTGTAGGTCTCGAAGCCGGCAAAGCGCAAGACGCTGGGGCCGGCACTGAGCACGATGAGCGCCATCACACCGGCGAGCCACGTCGCTCGCAGGCAGATCCGGGTCAGGCGCAGTGCGGAGAGCAGCATCGTCCCCTCGGGTGAAACGATGGCGGCCCGTCGAGGACGGGCCGCCATCTAAGTTGGTGGGCGGCGAACTAGTTGTTCGCCGTCTGCTCTGCGTCGAACGTGAAGGTCGTCGTCGTGGTCGCGCCCTGGTAGGCGTTCGACGTGCTCAGCGGCAGCGTGACGTAGAAGCACAGGACCTCTGACGCACCGGCGTTCAGCGTCCGGTCGCCCGAATCGCTGCCCTGGGCGGGATCGCCGACCAGGCTGCCGCTGGCGCCCATGGCCGCTGACGAACGGACGGTCGTGCCGTTGCCGTCATCGCAGTAGTCACCATCCGTGCCGAAGGCGCCGCCGCCGGTGTCCTCGGTCTTGATGACCAGGTCCAGGACGCTGCGCAGGTTCTTGGTGTCGGCGTTGGTGCTGGACTGGCTGACCGCGTAGCGCAACTGCGCCGTGCCGTCGTTCTCGACCGTGACCGAGCTTGACTCAGAGTCGCCGGGCATCATCGCCGTCGACGTCAGGTCGAGCGCCGCG
This sequence comes from uncultured Chloroflexia bacterium, assembly GCA_963706095.1. Taxonomy (GTDB): domain Bacteria; phylum Chloroflexota; class Limnocylindria; order Limnocylindrales; family CSP1-4; genus JALYGJ01. Next base: position 2,016,885 of record OY970149.1, on the reverse strand, counting down.
ATCTTCGCCGCGTCGAGGATGATCGTGCCCGTCGTGAACGTCGACTGGTCGGTCTCCTGGTCGGTGAAGAGCGCGCCCGAGAACATCGTGCCCAGCGCCAGGCTGCCGGCGGCAACCATTGTCAAGCCCAGGGCAATCAGCTTCTTGTGCGCGAGCAGTATCGGCTTCATTCGTTCCCTACTCCTGTAAACCCCTCAAGACGCACCGTCAGTGCGGTGCGGTCGCGTGACTTCGTCCGCTTATGAGTAGAGAACAGTGAGGACGAGCGCGGCGCTATGAGCCGGCGGGGGTAACGAGCGCCTTACCTTGGTCCTGTTTCGACGTCCGCTAGTCCGTTGGGGGCGGTGCGGGACGGTCGGGCTCGGCGATGACCATGAGCCGCAGCTCAGTCATGTCGTCGATCGCCCAGCGCAGCCCTTCACGCCCCAGGCCGGAGTCCTTGACCCCGCCGTAGGGCATGTGATCGATGCGGTACGTCGGGATGTCGTTGACGATCACGCCACCGACCTCGAGCTCGTTGAAGGCCCGCCACGAGTGCTCTAGGTCGTTGGTGAAGACGCCTGTCTGCAGTCCGTAGAAGGAGTCGTTTACCTGGCGGATGGCATCGCCAAAGTCGTCGAACGGAAAGGCCACCACGAGTGGCGCAAACGCCTCATTGCTGCACACCTGGGCCGTCGCCGGAGTGTCAACGAGCACGGTCGGATCGAAGAACGCGCCGCTTGCCCGACCGCCGGTCAGGACGCGTCCGCCCAGCTCTACGGCCTCATCGACCCAACGCTGGGTGCGTTGAGCCTGCTGCTCGTCGACCATCGGCCCGAGCTGCGTCTCCGGATCGAGCGGGTCGCCCACCTTCAGCTCGCGCGCGCCGGCGACGAAACGCTCGATGAACTGGTCGAAGACTGCGCGGTGGATGAACATGCGCTGGACGCTGATGCACACCTGCCCGGCGTAGCTGAAGGCGCCGACGAGGCTGCGCTTGACGGCCCAGCCCAGATCGGCCGATTCGTCGACGATCACGCCCGCGTTGCCACCCAGCTCGAGCACGACCTTCTTCTTGCCGGCACGCTCCTTCATGCGCCAGCCGACGCCCGGGCTGCCGGTGAAGGTGAGCAGCTTGAAGCGGTCATCACCGACCATCCGATCGCCCAGTGCACGGGTCATCGGCAGAATGCTGACGGCGCCCTCGGGGACGCCCGAACGTTCGACGATCTCGGCCACGGTCAACATCGTCAGCGGGTCCTTCGAAGGCGGCTTGAGCACGATCGTGTTGCCCGCAGCGATGGCCGGCGCGAGCTTGTGTGCAGCGAGGTTGAGCGGAAAGTTGAAGGGGCTGATCGCGGCGATCGGCCCGATCGGGAAGCGCCGCGTGATGCCGATGCGGCCCTTGGAGGTAGCCAACAGGTCGAGCGGGATGAGCTCACCGGTCATGCGCTCGGCTTCCTCGGCACCGAGCCGGAATGTCAGGCTGGCCCGGTCGACCTCGACCAGCGCGTCACGTATCGGCTTTCCGGATTCGAGCGTGATCGTGCGCGCGAGCTCCTCCCGGCGCTCCCTGATGCCGGCGCTGATGCTGCGCAGGATGTTGCCGCGCTCGTACGACGGCATCCTGCGCGTGACCTCGAACGCGCGGATCGCGGCCTGGACGGCTTCCTCGTACTGCTCCTCGGTCGCGTTGTACGTCGCGCCGGCCGGCTCCTCGGGCCGAAAGGGATTGGTGATCTCAAGGATGTCGGAGGATTCGACCCAGCGCCCGGCGAGGTAGATCGGATGGGGTCTGGCCGGCGCGAGCGTCATGGCGCAGCCGATTGTAGGCGCGGATAGTCTTCGCCCTGATGGGCAACACCGATTTTCGCAAGGCGCTGGGCGTCGATCACGGCAGCCGACTCGACCTGTCGAAAGTCGACCCCGATGAGGATCTGGGTTGGGACAAGGAGGCCGGCGAGGCGGCGACGGGCGAGTTGCTCGAACGCTTGACCGGACTCCAGGATCGTGTCTGGGCAGAAGCCAAGCATCCCATCCTGGTCGTGCTCCAGGGCATCGATGCCGCCGGCAAGGACGGCACGATCCGCAAGGTCATGACGGCATTCAATCCGCAGGGCTGCACCGTGTCGTCATTCAAGGTGCCGACGTCGGAGGAGATGGCCCACGACTTCCTGTGGCGCATCCACAAGAGGGTCCCGGGCAAGGGCGAGATCGGCATCTTCAACCGCTCGCACTACGAGGACGTGCTCGTCGTGCGCGTCCACGACATCGTCCCGGCCAAGGTCTGGAAAGAGCGCTACGAGCAGATCCGGCGCTTCGAGGAACATCTCGTCGCGAATGGCACGACGATCATCAAGTTCTTCCTGTACATCTCGAAGGACGAGCAGCGCCAGCGCTTCCAGGAGCGCTACGACGACCCGAAGAAGCGTTGGAAGTTCGCGCTCGGCGACCTCGACGAACGCAAGCTGTGGGACGACTACGTCGAGGCGTTCGAGGAAGCCCTATCGGAAACCTCGACCGCGGCTGCGCCCTGGTACGTCATCCCGGCCAACCGCAACTGGTTCCGCAACCTAGCCGTCGCCTCGATCCTCGCCGAGACGATCTCCGATCTGAAGCCCGCCTACCCGCCCGAGCCGGACCTGCCCGCCAATCTCGTCATCGAGTAGCCGCCGGAACCGACCGAATCCACCCATCACGGGCCCATTGGCGTGTGGCCCGGATTCCATGAGATTGCAGCGCCACCTTGCGCGAGATTGCAGGTCTAGTGATCAAACTGGGGTGTAGACGGCGTTTATCGAGCGCGCGGACCTTTCCAGAGGCACGGAATTGTTACTAGACCTGCGAAGTTGGCGGTCTCGTGGGCAATTCCTGCCCGAATTGCCGGCTGTTGTTCACTAGATCTGCAATGTGATCAGGAGCCCTCGCCATGCTGGCGTATCAGCGGCGACGGCCGCCCAGGATCGTGCCGAAGACACCGCGCAGCACGGTGTTGATCATCCGATCGCGCTCGCGTGCGGCGCGCGTCTCTTCTGCGCGATAACGCTTGTCGGCGGCTGCCTGCTCGCGCCGCTGGCGCGCGGCCTCTTTTTCGGCCGCCTTCTGTGCAGCGCGCATCTCGCGCGCCTGGCGCTCGATCTCGCGCCGCTGCTGGGCCGGGGTCATCGTGTTCAGGCCCGCATCTGTCGTCGGTGACATCTGGCCGCGCGCCGCAGCCGCGGCGGCCGCGTCGCGCGCCGCGGCAAGGCGCCCCGTGATGCGCTCGTGCGCCGAATCACGATCCACGTCCTCGCCGTACTTGGCCTGGAGTGAGCTGGCGGCGACGAGGCGCGCGAACTCGGTATCGGCCAGTGGCTCCATCGATGAATTTGGCGCCACCAGCCTCGTCGCCGCAAGCGGCGTGGGAATGCCGCGTGGCGAGAGCACGGTGACGGCCGCCTCACCGATGCCCAGCGTGGTCAGCAGCCGCTCGACGTCGTAGAAGTCCGTCATCGGGAACGTGCGCACCGTCTTCTTGAGGTTGTCCGCATCCTCGGGCGTAAAGGCGCGCAGCGCGTGCTGCACGCGGTTGCCTAGCTGCGACAGCACCGGTGAGGGCACGTCCATGGGCGAGTGGGTGACGAAGTAGATGCCGACGCCCTTGGATCGGATGAGCCGCGCGGTGCGCTCGATCTCGTCCATAAGCGCTTCCGACGCATCGTCGAAGAGCAGGTGCGCCTCATCGAAGAAGAAGCACAGTTTGGGCTTGTCGACGTCGCCGACTTCGGGCAGCGCCTCGTAGAGCTGGGCGAGCATCCACAGCATGAACGTCGAGAAGAGGCGCGGCTTGTCCATAACGTCCGCCAGCTCGAGCAGCGAGATGATGCCCTTGCCGTCAGCGGTCGTGCGCAGCAGGTCCTCCACGTCGAACTCGGGCTCGCCGAAGAACTCGTCGGCGCCCTCCTGCTCGAGCACCACGATCGAGCGCAGCAACACGCCGACCGACGCCGAGGACATGCCGCCGTACTCCTCGAGGAACGGCTTGCCCTCGTCGGAGTCGAGGAACCTGAGTGTCGTGGCCAGGTCCTGGAGATCCAGCAGCGGCAGGTCGTGGTCGTCGCAGTACTTGAAGATCAACGACAGGATCGAGGTCTGGGTCTCGTTCAGATCGAGCACCTTGCCCAGCAGCAGCGGCCCGAACGAGCTCACCGTGGCCCGAACCTGCGCACCCCGCGCGCCTGAGAGCGACAGGAACTCGACCGGGTGGCCGGCGGCCTGGAAGGGCAACCCAAGTGACGCCATGCGCTCAGCGATCTTCGGGTTGGAGGCGTCGCCTGGCGCGGCCATGCCGGTCAGGTCGCCTTTGATGTCCGCCACGAAGGACGGCACGCCGGCCTCCGACAGCTGACCCGCCATCAGCTGCAGGGTCTTGGTCTTGCCCGTGCCGGTCGCTCCACAGATGAGCCCGTGGCGGTTCAAGATGGACAGCGCGACCTGCACGCGGACCTGTGGATAGACCGCGTCGTCGAGCATCGGGGCACCGAGCAGCAGGCTCGGCTGGTCGAGGGCATAGCCCTCCGACAAGTGCTTCGCGAAGGCGTCGTTCATCGGGCCGGAGCCTAGCAGCCAGCGTCCGGCGAGGGTGTCAGCGGATCAGGCACGCAGCGCCCGATTAGGGCACGCGGCGCCGATTAGGGCACGCGGCGCCGAATTCAGGGCACGTCGATCAGGCGAACGGCACCCTGCAAGAGCTGGGATGCTGCGGCGCGGAACACCGAATTGAGGCTGTCGCCACGCGGCTCGCAGAAGAAGTGATCACCGTCCGAGTTCTCGGCATCGGTGCAGCCGTTGTCGGTCGTCGGCCCGGTGGCCATGTTCGCGAGCAGCGTGCTCGCCAGGGCATTTCTATAGGTGCCGTCGATGTCCTCGCAGCGGTCCCCGGCGACGCCGAAACCGATCGTGTAGAGCTCGATGCCCATGTTCTTGACCGTCGTAGCCCGGTCGTTGGCGTAGCGGCACGACCTCGAGTTGGGTTGATTGGCGGCACCGTCGGTCATGAAGATGATGCCCTTGGACACGTTGGACCGGCCGCTCGACACGAGGGTGTTCGCCATGGCCAGCAACGGGTCGCCCAGGTTGGTTCGCACAGACGAATGGTTCAGGCACTGGATGGTCCGCACCAGCTGGCTGTTGGTGTTGATGGTTCCGTTGGAGTTCAGGTAGTTGCTGCTGAGCGAGCCGGTCGTCGGGTATGGCAGTACCACCCACGTGCCGCCCGACGATGCGGCCAGCCCACGGCCGTTGCCGCCACTACAGCTGGGCGAGGTCTGGCTCGGTCCGAGCACGGCCATGCCGACGCGCTGAAGGTTGGGGTCGAACAGGCGGAGCATCGATTGGGCGGCGGTTTTGACGTTGTTCAGGTCCGCACTGCTCATGCTGCTGGTGCGGTCGAGAACGATGCCGACGTCGATTGGCACCGCCGGATCTGCGCCGCACAATCCGCTACAGGCGGCCGATTGGAACACGCTGGTCGCCCCATCGACACCGGTCACGCCATCGAGCTCGTAGTCGGTCACCACTGTTCCGCCGACCACGACCGTGTTGCACGTCCGGCCCGAGCGGAACGGATCGCACACCGCCACGCAACGCCCGGAGGCGCACGTCCAGCTGGCGCCCGCTCCCGGGTCACATACAGCCGGGATGTCGGCCGAGTCCGGGCGGTTGTCGTTGTTTCGATCGCCAACGACGCATCGGAACGTGATGTTCAGCTGGCCCGCGGTGAGGCCCGGGTGGTTGAGCAGCGCGAAGCGCTGAGCGTCCGCCCTGGCCTGTGTCGGGTTGCTCGGCAGGCTGGCGGCACCGGCGAGCGCACTGGCGTCGAGGGCCTTCCACTGCTCGTTCTGCGAGCGGCGCAACATGCCGCCGTTGATGACCAGCGCCAGCGTGGTCAGGATCATGATCAGGAAGATCACGAACAGCACGAGCGCCTGCCCACGCTCGCCGTTTCGGCGTCCGCGCCGACGCGGCGCGGACGTTTGCGAAAGCGACCCTCTGCGCATCAGCGCACGGAAGCGCGAGAGCGAGCTCACTCGACCCGCATCTGTGCTGTGGACGAGAGCGGGATCACCGTGCCGAAGGCGATCGGGGTGATCATCGGGTAGCTGTAGTTGACCGTCACTACCAGTGTGGTGCCGGTGGTTGCCCCGGCCATCCCGCCCGAACAAGCCGCGCCGGCGGCCGTGCGACACGAGACATTGACCGTCAACCCGCTGTTGTTCAGGCGACCGGCGACCTCGCGGACACGCGCGGTGATGGCCGTCGTCGAGGGGTTGGTGACTCCTTCGCGAGCGCCCTCGCGCGCAGCGTTGGTGATGATCATCGAGCCGTCGAAGGCCAAGCCGAAGTCGATCGTGCCGAAGGCGATCATCAGGAAGACGGGCACGACAATTGCGAACTCCACCAGCGACTGACCACGCGAACGCCGCTTCGGCGACGCTGGGAAAGAGGTCTTTCTGGATAGCCAGCTGGCCATTGGTCGGTCTAGCCCCTCGCGAATGCATGGCCTCTCCGGGGGAGGCCTACCTCAATCTGGCAGCGATGGGCGAGCGATTCACCGAGTCGGAAGTACCCCTCCAGTACCAGACCGCGCGGCATCGAGTACCAGCCGGCCCACAGCGGACTTCACAGGAAGGTGCGTTAGGCTCGCCCAAAGCACCAAACCCAGCCTGGAGACACCTCATGAAGTCGTACCCCACGCCGCCGGCGATGGCGATCGATCCAGCACACCGCTACAAGGCAACGATCGAAACCAGCGCGGGCACGATGACGGCCGAGCTCCTTCCGACCGATGCGCCGAACACCGTCAATAACTTCGTGTTCCTGGCGCGCGACGGCTTCTATGACGGCGTCATCTTCCACCGCGTCATTCCGGGCTTCATGATCCAGGGCGGCGACCCGACCGGCACCGGCCGTGGCGGCCCTGGCTACAAGTTCCGCGACGAGCCCGTCTCGCGCAAGTACGACCGCGGCATCCTGGCCATGGCCAACGCCGGCCCGAACACCAACGGCAGCCAGTTCTTCATCATGCATGCCAACTACGGCCTGCCGCCCAACTACACGATCTTCGGCCGCCTGACCGGTGGCGAGGACGTGCTCGATGCCATCGCCACGGCCCAGACCGGCGCCCAGGACCGGCCGGTAGAGCCGGTGACCATCAACAGCGTCGAGATCAGCGAGGAGTAACTCGTCTGTGGAGCCGTTGACCGCCGCGCAGCGAGATCTGGTGCGTGGCGCGCGGCGGGCGGTTCTGGCCACGACTGCCCCGGACGGCCGCTCGCGGCTCGTGCCCATGACCTTCGCGATCGATGACTCGAACCATTTACTCCTCCTCTACTCCGCGCTCGATGACAAGCCGAAGACGGTGGCCGACCCACGCGACCTGGCACGAGTCCGCGACATCGCTGCGCGGCCGCGCGTGACCGTGCTCATGGACCGCTGGAGCGAGGATTGGGCCGAGCTGGCCTGGGTCCGCCTGTACGGCACGGCGCGGCTGATCGGTCCCGACGAGCAGGACGTCGCAGAGCACGCCCGAGCCGTCCAACTGCTGCGCGCGAAGTACAGCCAGTACGCCGGCCAGGCCCTGGAGTTGCGGCCGATCATCCGCATCGAGGTCGAAACGGCCACCAGCTGGCGGGCAGCGTCGTGAACTTCAACTTCGTCGATGCCATCGCGCTGCTGGTCGTCGTCGTCGCCATCTTCTTCGGCTGGCGCTCCGGCTTCGTCATTCAGGGCGCGGCGTTGCTCGGGTTCATCTGTGGGATCGGCCTGGTCGTGTTCTTTGGCCCGCACATCGCCGGCGCCCTGTCGGAGGTCGATCCGTGGTTGCGCACGATCCTCGTCATCGGTGGCGTGGCGGCGGTCGTCCTGGCTGCGCAGGCCATCGGCGGCACCATCGGTGGCCAGGTCCGCCGCAGGCTCGGCCGCGGCGTGCTGGGTGGCGTGGACCAGGGCGCCGGCGCTGCCTTCGGGTTGGCCCGCGGCATCTTCCTGGTGTGGCTCATGGGCGGCCTGATCGGCCTGTTGCCGACGCCCGTGCTGGCCGCCGAGGCGCAGTCGTCGGCCATCCTGCAGACGCTCGATACCCGGCTCCCCTCGCCGGTCGTTCTTGCCGCGGAGCTGGGCCGCCTGATCGAGGCCGCCGGCCTGCCGGATGTCTTCGTTGGCGCGCCGCCGCCGGCCGCAGCGCCGGACGTTGGCGTCGGCGCGGAGGAAGCTGCCGCCATCGCCGCCGATGCCCGCGCCAGCACGGTGCGCGTCGAGGGAATCGCCTGCGGCAACTTCGTGACCGGGTCGGGCTTCGCCGTGTCGCCGACCCATTTCGTCACCAACGCCCACGTCGTCGCCGGCACCAACGACGTATGGGTCTCCTTCGACGGCGCGCTGGATCGGACCCGGGCGACGGTCGTGATGTTCGATCCAAACCTCGACGCTGCGCTCGTTGCCGTCGATGCTCCGCTGGACGTCGAGCCGCTCGCCCTGGCCTCCGAGCTGCCCGAACGCGGCGACGCCGCGGCGGCGCTGGGCTTTACCGGCGGCGGCCGCCAGCGTGTCATTCCGGCGGTCATCAACCGCACGGTCGAGGCGCTCGGTCGCGACATCTACGGCACGGCCATCGTCAGCCGGCGCATCGTCGAGCTGCGCGCTGACGTCGCGCCGGGCGATTCTGGTGGTCCCGTGCTGCTGCGCGACGGCAGTGTCGGGGGCGTCACGTTCTCGGAGTCGCATGCCGACAGCGACATCGGCTATGCCATCTCGCCGTTGGAGGTTCGCGCCGCGCTCAGCGGTGCGCTCAACAGGTTCGCTCCGGTGAACGTCGGGCAGTGCCTGGCGCCGCGCTGACCAGGACGCGCTGACGAACCCAGCGCGTCTAGCGCGCCTTGATCAGCCGTCCGCGGCGGTTGAGCGCGCGCGTCGAGAGCGCGGCCACGCCCATCGCGATGAGCGCTCGCTCGCCGGGCGGAAGAAGGCGCACGATCGAGACGAACTCCTCGGCGCGCGCGCTGTCGATGCGCGCCAGCAGCGATCGGCCGTCTTCGGTCACCTCGAGCGTCCGCTGCCGCCGGTCGGCTTCCTCCTCGTGGCGGCGCAACAGCCCACGCCGCTCGAGCGAGGTCACGACGCGGCTGGTCGCTGACGGCGAGCGGCCGATCATCTCGGCAAGGTCGGCGATGGTCACTGACTCGTTGCCGTCCGCGGCATACAGGGCGGCGAGCTCCGTGAATCCGATGTGCAGATCGGCCAGCTGGGCAGCGAAGCCAACCACGAGGTCGCGCCAAAGGGCACGGCCCATGGCGATGCGGTCTGACAGCAACCTAGGGTTCTGCATCTGGTCGCGCGCCGCAAGGACCGCGGGGCTCAGATCATCGTCGTCCATGTGTGCATCATTGCACGTAAATCGCCGGTGAGAAGGGTCGCCGCTGTTAACGTCCGACCGTGCTCACGCTTGCATTTGTCTTCCCCGGGCAGGGATCCCAGTACGTCGGCATGGGACAGTCGCTCGCTGACGCCTCCCCTGCCGCGGCCGCGGTCTTCGCTGCGGCCGATGCCGTCCTGAACGAGCCGCTCTCGCGCCTGGCGTTCGAGGGTCCCAGGAAGAGCTCGACCTGACGGTCAACTCGCAGCCGGCCATCCTTGCGACCTCGATCGCCTACCTGCGCGCGCTCGAGGAGCGCACGGCGGGCACGGACGGGGCGAGCACGGCGCCGCAGTTCTACGCCGGCCACTCGATGGGTCAGTACAGCGCGATGGTCGCCGCCGGCGTCATCTCGCTCGACGACGGCCTGCGCCTGGTGCGTGAGCGCGGCCGGCAGATGCAGGCGTCGGCCGAGGACGGGGCCATGGCCGCGATCATCGGCCTGCCCGACGAGAACGTCGCTGCACTCGAGCAGGCCGGCCGCGCGCTCGGCCAGTTCACCATCGCCAACCGCAACTCACCGGGCCAGATCGTGGTCAGTGGCGAGCGCGCGGCCGTCGATGGCGCCGCCGAAAATGCGCGGGAGCTGGGTGCCAAGCGCGCCATCGTGCTGCCGGTCAGCGTCGCCGCTCACTCACCGCTGATGGCCGACGCCGCGGAGGGCATGAAGCGCGTCCTGGCCGACGTCGATTTCACCGATCCGAGCGCGCCGCTCCTCGCCAACGCCGACGCGCGGCCGCTCGACCACCGGCGAGGACTGCCGAGCCGAGCTGGTCGAGCACCTGACGCGGGCGTCGACTGGGTCGGCGGTCGAGAGCATGTCTGCGCAGGGAGTCGGCTCCTTCGTGGAGGTCGGGCCGGGCAAGGTCCTGACCGGACTCATCAAGCGCATCGATGCGCAGGCTGAGGCCTTCGCGCTGGACGATCAATCCGCACCGGGCCGGATAGCGGTTCCGGTGTTCCTCACCCGCCAAGCCACAGGAGCCACCAGCTAGCCATGCCTTTCCGCGGTCCCGATTTCAGCCGCCGAGTCGCCGTCACCGGTCTCGGCATCATCAGCCCCATCGGCCAGGACATCGACACGGTCTGGGACAACCTCGTCAACGGCCGCTCCGGCCTCAAGAAGATCACGCGCTGGGACCCGTCGCCCTACGAGGCCCAGGTCGGCCGGTGAGGTCAACGACTTCGACGGCACGCAGTGGATGGACTTCAAGGCCATCCGGCGCACCGATCGCAACGTCGTCTTCGGCGTCGCCGCGGCCAAGCAGGCGCTCGCCGACTCGGGCCTCGAGGTCGACGACGACAACCGCGACGACATCGGCGTCATCTTCGGCTCGGGCGGCGGCGGTCCGTACCTGCTCATGGAGAACCTCGAGAAGTGGGCGTACGAGCGGCGCGCGCACGGTGTCGCCGTTCTTCATCGCCAACATGCTGCCCGACACCGCGTCGGGCCAGATCGCGATCGAGACCGGCATCCGCGGCTCGAACATGTGCATCGTCACCGCCTGCTCGACGGGCACGCACAACATCGGCGAGGCGGCCGAGGGCATCCGCCGCGGCGACTACATCGCCGCGCTCACCGGCGCGACCGAGAACCCGCTCCACGAGATGGTCTACATCGGCTTCTCGAACATGCGCGGCATGGGCACTGCCGCGGCCGGGCGAGGACCTGACGACCGTCTCGCGGCCGTTCGACAAGACGCGCAACGGCTTCGTCCTGGGCGAGGGCTCGGGCGCGCTGATGCTCGAGGACCTCGAGTACGCCAAGGCGCGCGGCGCCAGGATCTACGCCGAGGTCGTCGGCTACGGCTCTGCCGCCGACGCGTGGGACCTCATCCAGCCGGTCGAGAAGGGCGACGGCGCGCGCCGGGCGATGCTCCAGGCGCTCGAGCGCCACAACGTGCCCGCCGACGAGGTCGACCTGATCAACCCGCACGGCACGTCGACGCCGCTCGGCGACCTGCGCGAGGCGCAGGCCATCTGGTCGGTGTTCGGCGATCACACGCCCGACGTCGCGATCTCGGCCACCAAGTCGATGACCGGCCACCTCATGGGCGCGGCCGGTGCGGTCGAGGGCGTGTTCACGGTGCTGTCGCGTCTACAACCAGTGTGCGCCGGCGACGCTCAACTACCGCGACGCCGATCCGGAGATCAACCTCAACGTCGTCCACGGCGGCGCCGCGAGTCGATGCCGATCCGCTACGCGATGAGCGACAACATCGGCCTGGGCGGCCACAACGGCGCGGTCATCTTCAAGCGCTACGACGGCGACTGACCCGTCGCTGCACGCCGGCCATGCGCCTGGCTAGCGTCGAATCCCGCTCTTTCCGGGAGCGTGTTCGTCAATTTGGACCAGATCCCGCAGACTCAGGGGAGATGGACCCAATTGGGCCGATCTATTCGCCTCGGTCCCGCCATCAGGCGGATTTGAGGCAAACCGCGTGACCCAGCCACTGAGCCTTGCCGGCGCGCGGCGAATAGCCGCGGCCGCCTCGCTGCTCGGCGCGGACTGGCAGCGCCCGCAAGATGACGGTGAGGCACTCCTGGCCGTAGTCCGCCATTTCGGCTCGCTCCAGATCGACCCGACGCGAACGGTCGAGCGCACCCATTACCTGGTCCTCTGGAGCCGGCTCGGGGCATATGACCGCAAGACCCTGGATCGGGTGACCAACGCGCAACGGCGACTTCTCGAGCACAACGCCTTCTACGTTCCGATCGAGCGGCTGCCGGAGCTGCGCTACGAGGGCGGTCCGTGGCTGACGGCCTGGAAAGGCGTCCAGCAATGGCTCGAGACGAATCGGGCCTTTCGCAGATCGATCGTCGACCAGCTGCGCGACCGCGGGCCGCTCCAATCACGCGAGATCGACGATTCGACCCTCGCCGAAGGCTGGCGGTCGACTGGCTGGACGAACGAGAAGAACACGACGCGCATGCTCGAGTTCATGGGCAAGGGCATGGAGGTTGTCGTCTCCGGCAGGGTGGGCCGAGAGCGGCTGTGGGACCTGCCGGAGCGGGTGATCCCGGCCGACGCCCCCGACGACACGCTCGACGACGAAACGTACGGCGAGCGCCGGCTGGAGCTGGCGATGCGCCGCTTCGGCGTTGCCGACCTGGCCGACATCAAGACGCGCACGTATTGGGTGCCCAAGCCTGTCCTGCCGCGGACGATCGAGCGCTTCGTGGAGGATGGCCGACTGACGCCGGTCAGCCTGCCGGACATAACCACTCTCAGGCGACCGACCTGGACGACGCCTGAGGCACTGGCGCTGGCCGATACAGACGCTACTTCACGGACGACGCTGGTCTCGCCCTTCGACCCACTGGTTTACGACCGGCCCCGGACCGAGCGTTTGTGGGGCTTCAGCTACAAGCTCGAGATGTACGTGCCCAAAGACGAGCGCAAGTTCGGCCACTTCGTGCTGCCGATAATCCACGACAACGACCTCGTGGGCAGGCTCGATTCCGAGCGCGATCGCAGGACCGACGAGCTCGTCGTGCGCAAGCTGCACTGGGAGGGCGCAGTGCCTGGACGCGATGTGCGGCGAGCCGTCGATCAGGCGATCGCCGCGCTCGCCGCGTTCGTAAAGGCCGGCTGAGGCGTGGGCCGCTCAGGCTGCCTGGGTTACCCAATTGCGCGGGTCTCCGTTGCCCAGATCGGTCACGCCCGCTGATTCGAGCGCGCCGAGCACCAGCATTCGGCGATGCGCCGCGAATGTGAGCACGTGGGCAATGAGGCCGCCGTAGGTGAAGATCTCGGGCGGTGAGCAGTGGGCGTCGACGAATGTCTCATCGAGCCGACCCTCCTGGACGACGCGCCGAACCTCCGCCAGAAACTGGTCTCCGGCCGTGGCGAGTCGTGAACGCATCGCGTCCGTTGATTCGCCCTCCTCGACCGACCAGTCGTACGGACGGTCGGCCATGACCTTGTTCCACATGTCCATCTGGCCGATCAGGCGCGACAGCAGGCTGCGCATCGTCGGTTGGTCGTCGATGCCGGCGACTGAGACGGCAATCGGTGCGTCGAGCACCGGGTCGTCGAGTCGGGCGGCACGATCGACGAGCTCGCCGACCAGCCAGACATGGTGCTCGATCATGCGTACGAGAAGGTCCATCGATGTGATCTCCGTCCTTGTCGGCAGCCGCAGGCCGCCGGGTGGGTGGAAGTGGACGCCGTTGGGGGTCGCCAATCGAATCTGACGCGGCGCCTCGCGCCAGACCGATGGGTTCACGTCGTAGGCCCGTCGGAACGCGCGGACGAACGCCTCGTGCGAGGCGTAGCCGGCGTCCAGGGCGATCTCGAGTATTCCCGCGTTCGTCGTGGCCAGCTGGTAGGCCGCTCGCTCGAGCATGATCCGTCGCTGGAACGTGGCTGGAGGCTCGCCCGACGAAGCGCGAATGACGCGGTCGAACTGCGACCGCGACATGAACATCTCGGCAGCCAGGCCATCTGAGCGACGCTGACCGACGCCGAGGTTGCGCGCGACGGCCTCGACGAAGACAGCAAAAGGGTCGACGGACGTGGTGGCCATGGGCTAATGCTGAATCGCCGTACCGCCCTGAGGCTTGATCGAATTCAGCATTCTGCCTCGCGAGGGCACTGCCGCGCCCCAACCCGCGTCGCCGACGAGCTCGCCATCACGGACGACGATGCGGCCCCGGACGATGGTCGTGACCGGGGCGCCGATCGTGGCCCGGCCCTCGAACGGCGAGAGGTTGTTCAGCCCGTGCAGCCCATCGGCGCGCACCGTGCCCGGACGCGCAGGATCAATCAGCACCAGGTCAGCGTCGGAACCAACGACGACGGACCCCTTGCGCGGCCACAGCCCCCAGATCTGTGCCGGTCGCTCGGACGTGGCCTCGACCAGCCGTTCGAGCGTCAGGCGGCCCGCGGCAACCTCGGTCAGCATCAAAGGCAACATCGTTTCAACGCCTGGCATGCCAGCGGGGACGTCCCAGATCGACTCGCGCTGCTTATCCGCCAGCAGGTGCGGCGCGTGGTCGCTGCCCAGGCAGTCGATGTACCCGTCGGCCAGGGCAGCCATCAGTCGAGTCCGGTGCTCACCCCCGCGGATGGGCGGATTCACCTTCGCGATGCCGCCGAAGCGCTCGTATACGTCGCGGTCGAGCAGGACGTGATGCGGCGTGACCTCCGCCGTGATGTCGGCGTTGTCCCGACGCCAGAAGTCGACCGCGGCCAGGCCCTCGGCGCTCGACACGTGAAGGACATGCCCACCAGCACCACTGTCGCGAAGCAACTCACCCACGCGATCGATCGCCCTGACCTCCGCCCGAGGCGGGCGCGACTCGAGATGCGCGGTGGCGTCGCTGCGGGCGGCGTGCTCGGATGCTCCGCCGATGATCCCGGCGTCCTCGGCGTGAAAGGCGACGCGCATGTCAGCAGCGCGCGAGACCTCCAGTGCGCGACGCAGTCCGTCGTCGCCGGGGCTCGCCAGACCGCCAGTAGTCGGCCCCAGGAAAGCCTTGATGCCGACGATCAGACCTGACTCGACCAGTGCTTTGATCGATTCCTCCGACTCGCCGAGCAGTCCGAAGATTCCGAAGTCGCAGTAGGCCGACGCGGCCGCCAGGGCGAGCTTGTCGCGGGCTCGCGCCACGGTGTCGGTCGGTGGGATCGTGTTGGGCATGTCGAGAACGGTCGTGACACCGCCGAAGACGGCCGAGCGCGTGCCCGTCAGCCAGGTTTCCTCGTGCTCCAGCCCCGGCGCGCGGAAGTGGACGTGACCGTCAATCAGCCCGGGTAGCACCAGCAGCCCCATGGCGTCGAGCTCGTCAGTGGCAGGCTCGGGCAGTCGGCCATGAGGTTCAATGGCAACGATGCGCTCGTCCCGTACTCCGATGTCCGCAGCGCGCCGGCCGTCGGCCGTGACCAGGGTGCCGTTGCGGACAATCAGATCGAGCGCCACGATGCAAGTGTGAACGTTGCCGTCAGACCGGATCCGCTGCTGGGCTTCTACGGGCCGGATTCGATGATGTGGCGCATCAACCGCGAGGCCGTCCTGCTCGGGGCGGGGCCCGCGGCATTGCTGCTCCAGATCGGCCACCCGATGGTCGCCGAAGGTGTCGCCGCGCACAGCACGTTCGCGGCGGACCCGTTCAAGCGGCTCCATGGAACCATCGTGACGACCATGGACCTCGTCTTCGGCGATGGCCGCGCAGCGGACCGAGCCGTGCGCAAGCTCAACGGCGTCCACGCATCGGTTCGCGGCGACGTCGCCGACGCGGACGCGAGGAAGCTGGCGACGGCCTATCGCGCCCTCGATCCCGACCTGCTGCTGTGGGTCCAGGTCACCCTCATCGTCACCAGCGTCGAGGCGTACCAGCGCTGGGTCGGTCCCCTGAGCTTTGCCGAGCGCGACCAGTTCTGGCAGGAGGCACGCGACGTCGGCGTGCGTTTGGGCATCTCCCACTCGCGCAGCCCGGCCGATTGGAACGCACTGATGGCCTACTGGAAGCGGATGCTTGCCGACGACGGACCGATCCACGCGACACAAACCGCGCGCCGGCTGTCGCCGGCGATCCTCCGACCGCCAATTCCCTTTCTACCGACGTTCGCGGTGGACCTCCTTGCCCTGCCCGGGATGTCGCTCCTGCCGGCTCGATTGCGCGAGGAGTTCGGTGTTCCCTGGAGCCGGCGCAGGGAGCTGCTGGCAGCCCTGATCGGCGGCGCCATCCGCGTCTGGGTCGCCATCGTGCCGGTCGCGCTGCGGTCGATGCCCCAGGCTCGGTCAGCCTCCCGACGAGTAGCGGTTGGGCCGTAAGTACAATTCGCGGCGCAGCGACAAGGAGCCTTTCCCTTTGCCCGAGCAGGATCTTTCACGCCGAGCGGTCGTGACCGGCCTCGGCGCCGTCACGCCGATCGGCAACGACCACCCGACCTTCTGGCGCAACCTCGTCGCCGGCGTGAGCGGCGTCGGCCCCATCACCAGCTTCGACGCGACCGGCTTCGACGTGCGCATCGCGGCCGAGGTCAAGGACTTCGACCCGACGACCGTCATGGACCGCAAGATGGCGCGCCGGATGAGCCGCTTCATCCACCTCGCCATGGCCGCCGGCAAGGAGGCCGTGGCCGACGCCGGTCTCGACTTCGCCGAGTGGACGCCCGGAGCAGCGCGACCGGGTTGCGGTTGCGGTCAACACCGGCGGCGGCGGCATGGAGCAGGTCACGACGGGTCACGACACGCTGCTGACGAAGGGCCCGGGCTCGGTCAGCCCGTTCGCGTTCCCGGCCCTGTCGGCGTCGATGGCGGCCTGCCAGCTGTCGATGGAGTACGGCCTGACGGGGCCGGTCATCACCCAGTCGGCCGCGTGCGCCACATCGGTCATCTGCTTCCTCGACGGGCTGCGCATGATCCAGCGCGGCGAGGTCGACGTGGTCCTCGCGGGCGGCACGGAGGCGCCGCTGCTGCCGATCGGCTTCGCGGCGCTGGGCAACATGCACGCCCTGTCGAAGCGCAACGACGATCCGGAGCACGCCTCGCGGCCGTTCGACCGCGACCGCGACGGCTTCGTCTACGGCGAGGGCGCCGGAGTGGTCGTGCTCGAGATCGCCGAGCATGCGCTGGCGCGCGGCGCGACCATCCAGGCCGAGGTCATCGGGCGCGGCGCTGACCGCCGACGCGTTCCACATCTCCGCGCCCGAGCCGACCGGCCGCGGCGCGTGCATGGCCATGACCAAGGCGATGCGCGACGCGGGCGTCGCGCCGGACGAGATCGACTACATCGCCGCCCACGGCACGAGCACGTCGCTCAACGACGTGACCGAGACGCGCGCCATCAAGGCAGCGATCGGTGAGCACGCGCACCGGGTCGCGATCAGCTCGACCAAGTCGATGGTCGGCCACCTATCGGAGCGGCGGGCGTCATCAACGCGCTTCGCCGCGATCGGCGCGATCCGCGAGGGCGTCGTCGCCGCCGACGATCAACCTCGAGAACCCGGACCTGCCCGAGTTGCGACCTCGACTACGTGCCGCTCGTGGCGCGCGAAGGCGAAGGTCGACACGGCGATGATCAACGGCTTCGGCTTCGGCGGCCAGAACGCGGTGGCCGTCTTCCGGCGCTTCGCGGCCTGAGCGAGTGCGCCCTCAGCGGCGCGGGATCGGCCGCCCCTCGTAGGCCTCGAAACGTGCCATCAGTTCCGGCGGCACGCGGCTGATGCGGTTGCGCTGTAGATCGAACATGACCTGCACCGTCTCACCGTCGGCGACCACCCGCGCCTCGCCGACGGCCGATTTCGTGGCACGGATCCGGTACTCGATGCCGAAGGAAGTCTTGCCCGCCCAGGCGAACCTGCATCCGACCAGCAGGGTCTCGCCGAAGAGCACGGCTGCGCGATAGGCGACACGCGCCTCGGCGATGACAAAGTTGTGGGCCGAGCCGTGGTCGCCGGTCATGAAGGGCGTCCCGGTCACGGCGGCGTAGTAGCCGGCGCGCGCAGCCTCGAAGTAGGACAGGTAGACCGCGTTGTTCACGTGCCCGAAGGCGTCGGTATCGCGGAAGCGGACCTCGATCGGGTGCTCGTATGCGAAGTCGCCCGAAACCGGCTCCGTGCGCCTGCCCACCGCGCGATGATCGCACGGGCGGCGTTGCGTCAGCGAACGCGCTCGAGGTAGAACATGCTGCTCTTGAGCGTCCCGCCCGACAGGCGCTGGCCGTTGTAGATGCCCTTGAAAGTCGGGCCCGACACGAACGCCGTGCGCGCGCTGCCGACGATGGTCAGGCGGATGATCCGACCAGACACGCCGCGCTCGAAGCGCAGGTCGATGAGCCGGCCGACGTTCGTGCGTGAGTCGCGCGAGAGCATCCTTTCGAGCTCGGCCCAGGTGAACGTGGCGGTCTGATATGCGAAGCCTGGCGCTTTGGAGTCATATGCCACGCCGTGCTCGTCGTAGTCGGACACGCCACGCAGGTATCCGATCGGCGCCGCGGTGATTCGACCGGTGCCCGACACCCACACGTTCTCGTTGTTCTCCGTGTATCCGCCGCCGACCGTGAAGAAGAAGGCGTTGACGACGGTGTTGCCGTACTTCAGCACCTGGCCGGCAGTGTTTTCGACGGCCAGGTTCGAGCGCGGGTGCTCGAGACGGACTCCGCCGTAAACCTGATGCGCGGCGGTGGGCAGCACGTCGTAGACACGGTCCATGCGCAGCCGAACGTAGCCGTAGCTTCGTGCTGCGACGGCCTGCGACTTCACGGCCTCGATCGGCCACAGCGGCGGCATCTCGGCGGGGACGACGCCCTTCACGTAGTCATCGATGGTCACGATGTTGACCGCCTGGACGCCGTCGCCGTTGACAAGCAGTCGGAAGGATCCGCGATACAGCGTGTAGCGCGCCAGCTTGTCGCGCCACGTCATCTCGAAGCGCGTCGCGTCGGACTCCGGCTCCATCACGAAGTCTGCCGTTGCCGTCTCGGCGAGCACGTTGCCCGAGCCGTCGCGCACGGTGACGGTCCAGCCCATGAGTGATTTGGCCAGCGTTGCGCCGCTGTCGGGCGGGAAGACCGTCGCCGCGCCCGAGCCGTCCCGGAAGGTCTCGCTCGACCACGTGCCGCCGCGGGCGGTTATGCGAGCCGGCGCGCCGGCCGTCGGTCGATGTGACTCGGCCAGCTGCACGCGCACAACCGTGCGCCGGTCGACCGTGGCGATGGTCGTGTCGGTGTAGTAGTGGCCCAGGATCTGGTCGTAGGTCTGGCCGGCGCTTGCCCGGCCGCGCGCCCCGTACTGGCTCATGCCGACGCCGTGGTCAGTGCCCCGCCCGCTGAAGTAGAAGAGGGTCTCGGTGGAGGGAGGAGTCGGGCTCGGCGTGGGCGTAGGTGTCGGAGTCGGTGTCGGGATCGGTGTCGGGGTCGGGGTGGCAGTTGGCCGTGGCGTCGCCGTCGGTCGTGGTGTCGGTGTCGGGGTCGCTCGCGGGGTAGGCGACGTCGTCGGCCGAGGCGTCGGCGTTGCCGACGGGCGCGAAGTATTCGTTGAGCGCGGCGTCGGGGTCGGCGTCGGTGTCGGCGTCGGTGTCGGGACGACCGTCTCATCAGCAGGCTCGATCACGAGCCTCGGCGGCGCGGCACCCTCGCGCGACGAAAAGGACACTCCGTTGTCGTTCGAGCTCGTCAACCTGAGCGACAGCCGCGCGGCGTCTACTCGGCCGCTCGGATAGGCGGCGCTGACGTCCAGATCGACGATGCCTGCAGGCAGCGCCGCTGCCGCCGACGTGAGCTGGACGCCCGGCGCCGGCCGCGTGTCCCATGTCAGTGACGTTTCCGACCAGCGCGGGTCGATGCGATACACCGTCAGCCCGGCACCGGCGGCATCCGTTGTCGCGATCCGCACATGAACGGAGCGCACGGATTCGCCCATCCAGCCCGAGACATCGAAGGTCAGGTAGGACTCGGCTACTGCCGCGCCGTCGGCGAAGAGCTTGCGAATAGCGCCGAAGTTGGTGCCTGGCAGCTCTGGCGTCACGTACGCGTCGGCGCTGCTGTCGAGCTGCGCCGCCACGGCGGGCGGCGCCGGGTTGCGGACGAGCTGTGCGGGGCTGCCGCTCTCCCGCGCCGCGAAGTCAACCGTAGATCCGTCGCTGCTCGTGATGCGCAACGCGATCACGGCGCGGTCAATGAGCCCCGACTCGAAGAAGGCCGCGAGCGGGAACGCGACGTGATCGGTCCGTGCGGCGCCCGTTACGGTCAGCTCGTCGACGGCACTCGGGCGATTGCCGAAGGTGATCGAGTACTCGCCCCACCTGCCGCTGACGAGGTTGGCGCTCAGCTGGGCCGAATCGCCGTCGACGCCATAGAGCCGCAGCTCGAGACCGCGTACCGGCTGGCCCTTCCAGGCACCGACCCTGAAGCGCAGGTATGCCTCGCGCGTCGGGGCCGCGGCGCTCAGCTCACGAGCGCTGCCGTAGTTGCGCTGCGACCGGGTCGAGCTGACCCAGGCGTCCGCGGATACGTCAACAACGGTCGTCTCGGCCGCCGACGCAAGCATGCTTGGGGCCACGCCGGCAAGCACGAGCAGACAGAGGACCAGCACAACGCGCCAAGCCTGGCGGACGAGCAAGTAACCCTCCTCGAGCATCAGCCGTGATGTGCTGCTGGGGCAGCGCCAGGTGACGTTGCGAGGACGCTATCGAGAAGGTGCATCGGCGCACCACCGCGCGATCGTCCGGTTGGCCCGGTACGAGGGTCACACCGACTGGGGCGTGGTCTCGAGCTGCTCGTCGGCCCGTGGCGGGTTGAGTGGCGTGAAGCCGCGCAGCCTCAACGAGTTCAGTACGACGCTGACCGAGCTCAGCGCCATCGCCGCCGCGGCCAGGATCGGATCGAGGAGCATCCCGGTGAACGGGTAAAGAACGCCCATTGCGACCGGAATGAGCACGACGTTGTAGGCGAACGCCCAGAACAGGTTCTGGCGGATGACGCGCATCGTCCTGCGTGACAGGTCGATCGCGACTGGCACGAGGCGCGGGTCGCCGCCGACGAGCGTCACGTCCGATGCCTCGATGGCCACGTCAGTGCCCGTGCCGATGGCCACGCCGATGTCCGCCTGGGCAAGCGCCGGCGCGTCGTTGATGCCATCGCCGACCATGGCCACGCGCCGCCCGCGCGACTGGAGCGCAGCCACTTGGGCCTGCTTCTCGGCGGGGAGCACCTCGGCGATCACGCGGTCGCTCGGAATACCGACCTGGCGAGCGACGGATTCGGCGACGAGGCGCTGGTCGCCGGTCAGAAGCCACGCCTCGATCCCGCGCTCACGCAGCGTGCGGATGGCCGCGGCGGCATCAGGTCGGATGACATCGCTGATCGTGATGACCCCACGCAGCTCGCCGTCCGCGGCAACGAAAACGGGGGTCTCCCCGGCCACGGCGGCTTCGCTGGCCAACGCGCCGAGCTGGGTCACGTCGATGTCGTGGTCGGCCATCAATCGGGCGTTGCCTACCACCGCGTGGCGGCCGTCGACGACGGCATGGGCGCCGTGCCCGGCGGCGGCCTCGAATCCCGTCGCACCAGGAATTTCCACCTCGCCACGCTTGGCGCGCTCCAGGATCGCCGCGGCCAATGGGTGTTCACTGCCTGTCTCGACGGCCGCGGCCAGGCGCAGGACGTCACCCTCCGTCGCGCCCGCCACGGCCGCAACTCGTGCCACCTCGGGGCGGCCGCGAGTGAGGGTGCCCGTCTTGTCGAAGACCACCGTGTCGACCTTCTCGGCCAGCTCGAGGGCCTCGCCGCCGCGTATCAGGATGCCCGCTTCGGCGCCTCGGCCCGTGGCCACCATGATGGCCGTCGGAGTCGCCAGGCCCATCGCGCACGGGCACGCGATGATCAGGACGCTGATCGTGCTGATCAGCGCGAAGGTCAGGCGCGGCTCCGGTCCGAAGAGCATCCAGACCGTGAACGTGGCCAGCGCGACGACGACAACGAGCGGCACGAACCAGCCGGTGACCGCATCGGCCAGTCGCTGGATCGGCGCACGCGAGCCCTGGGCCTGCTCCACCAGGCGCACGATCTGCGCCAGTACCGTGTCGCGGCCAACGCGCGTCGCCCGGAATAGAAACGTGCCCGTTCCATTGATCGTGCCTCCGATGACATCGTCACCGGCGCCCTTCGCGCGAGGCATCGCCTCGCCCGTCAGCATCGATTCGTCAACTGCGGACGAGCCTTCGACCACACGGCCATCGACAGGCACCTTTTCGCCGGGTCGTACTCGAAGCAGATCTCCCACGAGCACGTCGCCCAGTGGCACGTCGAACTCGCGCCCAGCGCGCGAGATGCGGGCCGTCGTTGGCTGAAGTCCCGCCAGCCGGCGCACTGCGCCCGCCGTCTGCGACTTGGCCCGCGCCTCGAGCCAGCGGCCGGTCAGAACCAGTCCGATGATCACCGCGGCGCTGTCGAAGTAGGTCATCGGCTCCATCTGCGCGGCCATGACCAGCTCGGGCGCGACGGTGACCACGACGGAGTAGAGCCACGCTGCGGTCGTGCCCAGGACCACGAGCGTGCTCATGTTCGCGCTGGCGTGGCGGGCCGCCCGCCAGGCCGCGCTGTAGAAGCGGCGGCCTAGTCCGAACTGGACGATTGTCCCCGGCACGAGCAGCAGCCAATTGAGCTGCGCCAGCGGAATGAAGGACGTTCCCCACAGAGTCATTCCCATCATCACCAGGCCCGCGGCCACGGCGAGCGCCGCTTCCCAGCCGAGCCGGCGCGTCTCGCGAGAACGACGCTCGGCATCTGCGACGGCCGCGTCATCGAGCGCGCCGTCTGTTCTCGCGGCAACCTGGCGCACGCCGTAGCCGGCCGCCTCGACGGCACGAGCCAGCTCCTCACGGCCGGCCAGCTGTGGGTCGAAGCGCACATGCGCCTGTTCGGTGGCCAGGTTCACGTTGGCCTGGAGCACACCGTCCGTTCGGCGCAGGAAGCGCTCGACACGGTTGACGCACGATGCGCAGGTCATGCCCTCGATAGGCAGGCTCAGCTCAATTGGCTCGACCAGCTCGATCGGCTGGAGCGTCTCGGTCGGCTGGGAGATCGATGAAGAGGTCGTCGGCATACTCCCCCCTAGTATACGCCGGTGGCCCTCGTGCCCTCAGTGAACCGCCAGGCGTTCCAACCGACCGCCAAAGCGCTTGCCAAGAGCCTCGCACCGAGTTGGGCGGCACATCCCGTCGCCAAATCCACGCTTGACGGCAGCCTCGCCGCCCTCGCCACTGCCATGGTGGCGTCAGGTTCTGCCCGTCCAGCGGTCCGTTGGAACGCCGTGCGCAACGCGGCGGGCACGAAGTCAGGGTCGGGTGACGGGCCTCATGGCGAAGAGGCCGACCACGAGCGGCACCATCGGGTCGCGACAGAGCTCGAGCCCGACCTCGCCGTCGCGCACCAGTGTCTCGATGAAGTCCGCCTCGCGTCGCGGCAGGCCGACGAAGATCAGCCCGTCCTCGGGCACTTCAATCGCGGCCACCTCGTCCAGGTCGCCGTTCAGCTCGAAGCGCCGGCGCAGCTCGTGGAGCGGCACATACGGGCGCGACTTGATGAAGCGGCGCAGCTGGGCGGCCGTTGGGCCCGGGGCGGAGTCACCCTCTTCGGTTGCTGATGCGGTCGACTGATCGACGGTCATGAGAACACCCTCGGCGCTCGATGATAGTCCGACGGCCGAGCTTCAGCCGCGAACGACCAACAGCTCGCGCGGCGCCTGGTTGAGCGTGTCGCCGCCATCGGCCGTGCACACCACGATGTCCTCGATGCGCGCGCCGTAGCGGCCTTCGATGTAGATCCCCGGCTCGACGCTGAAGGCATGTCCCGCCACGAGCACATCGACGTTGCCCTCGACGAGGTAAGGGTCCTCGTGGACCTCGAGGCCGATGCCATGGCCGGTGCGGTGGATGAAGTTGTCGCCCCAGCCGCCGTCGACGATGACCTTGCGCGAGACTCGGTCAATGTCCTCGCAGGCGACGCCCGGCTTGACTGCCGCGCGGCCCGCGTCCTGTGACCGCTTCAGGATCTCGTACAGCGTGGCGAATTCGTCGGTCGGTCCGTGGCCTTCGTCACCGGCGACCCACAGCGTGCGCGTGATGTCCGAGGCGTAGCCCTCGAAATGGCCGCCGATGTCGATTACCAGCGGCTCGCCCGCGGCAATGACCCGATCGCTCACCTCGTGATGGGGCGACGCCGAGTTCGGACCGCCAGCGACGGTCCAGAAGGCGGCCTCGTCGTGCCCCTCGGCGACCAGCCGATCGCGCACCTCCCGCGCCACGTCCGCTTCGGTGCGGCCGATGAGACGGCCGGCGGCGAGCTGCCCGACCACCCGATCCGCCGCATGGGCAGCTCGCCGGAGCAGCTCTATCTCCTCGGCATCCTTGATTGCCCGAAGCGGACCGAGCACGGCCGATGCCAGCCCGAAGGCCGCGTCGGGCACTGCCGCCTGGAGGCGCAGCAGGAACGTCGCCCACAGCCGGTCGGAGACGAGCAGCCCACCCAGACGGCCCCATGCACCACCCAGCGCACCGAGCTGGATCTCGGGCCGGCTGTCGCTCGCCTCGAGGCGGCCGGCCACGAGCGCGAAGGGGTCCTCGGTCTCCTGCCAGGTGGCCAGATCGACCAGGTCGTTAGCGACCGCCGTGGCAACGGCCGCGGCAGGTTGTTCGAGACGCGGCACGATCAGGGTTGCCCGTCCATCGGCCGGCACGACGAGCATCGTCAGGCGCTCCAGCGCGTGGGCGGCGTAGCCGGTCAGCCATTGCAGGTCCGCGCCAACGCCGACGAGCAGCGCCGACGCGTCCTCGGCCGGGAGCGCCTGCTGGGCCGCGGCGATGCGCGCGGCATAACGCTCCGGCGCGATGGAACGCGTGCTCAATCGTCGTCCTCCGAACTCGTTGGTGTGTCGCGGTTGAGCCAGCCGGCGATGACCTGCGGCCCGTCTGTGAATAGCTTGTTGTACGAGTACACGCGCTGAGCGCCGGCCGCCAGGGCACGTTTGCGCAGCTCGAGATCCTCGTGCTGACCCACGGCGATTATTACGTGCGCGGCCTGGCTGGCATCCCTTACCGCTGCGACGCCGTCGTAGGTTCGACCGCCGAGATCCACGACCACCAGGTCGCCATGGCTCTCCTCGAGCGAGTTCCAGGCCACAACAGAAGGCCTGGCGCCCGCGCGCTCAACCGCTTCCCGCAATCGCGATGACCAGATCAGGTCGTCGGCGACGATCAACACCGTGGCAAGATCGGCGGGAGCCCTTTGGTTCATTGCCGGGCAGTCTAGGGATCCTCGTTCATCATTGACGGCGTGAAGCTCGTCTCGTTTCGGTCGACTGCGGCCTTCGGCGAAGAGCCGGGGCGTGCCGACCGGCTGGGCATAGTCCAGGGCGATCGTGTAGTGCCTGCGTCATCCCTCGGCCCTGACCTGCCGGGCACCATGACCGAGCTCCTCGCCGGCTGGCCCGAATCGGTCGCCTCAGTCGGTAGGGCCTGGAATCAGCTGGTAGCGTCGACGGGCACGCCGGCCGCGACGCTCGCACTCGACGACATCGAGCTGCTGGCGCCCGTTCCGCGACCCGGCAAGATCGCCGCCGCGGGCGTGAACTACCACAGCCATGGCGCCGAGCAGCAGCGCGAGCCGCCCGACCACCCGGTCCTCTTCGCCAAGTTCAACACGGCAGTGATCGGCCACGGCCGGCCGATTCGCTGGTCACCAGATCTGACACAGGCAGTCGACTACGAGGCTGAGCTGGCGGTCGTGATCGGGCGAACGGCGCGCCGCGTGGCGGCCGAAGATGCGCTCGACCATGTCGCGGGGTACACCTGCCTCAATGACGTCAGCGCGCGCGACCTGCAGTACGCGGACAAGCAGTTCGTGCGCGGTAAGTCGCTCGACACCTTCTGCCCCATGGGTCCGTGGCTCGTGACCGCGGACGAGATCCCGGATCCTCAGGCGCTGCGCATCCAGTGCCTCGTCAACGGCGAGCTGATGCAGGATGCATCCACGTCCGAGATGCTCTTCGGCGTGGCCGCCCTGGTGTCGTACTGCTCGCATGCATTCACGCTCGAGCGAGGCGACGTTATCGCCACCGGGACACCGGCCGGCGTGGGCTGGTTCCGTGAGCCACGACGAATGCTCCGCGACGGCGACGTTGTCGAGGTGCGCATCGAGGGCATCGGCTCGCTCGTCAACGAGTGCCGCGAGGAGCGTGACGTCCGTGGCTAGAGTCGCGCCATGACGATCGATCTCGGACTGGCCAGGGACGCTGCCGTCGCGCTCGACGCCATAGATCCGTTGGCGAGCTTCAGGGAAAGCTTCGTGATCGACGATCCGGAGCGCCTCTACCTCGACGGCAACTCGCTGGGACGCCTGTCCCGGCCCGTCTCCGAACGGCTTGCGAGGGGCGTGGCGGCCTGGGGCAGCCTGGTGGTCGAGGGTTGGCAGGACTGGATCGGACTGCCCGCGCAGGTTGGTGATCGGCTCGCGAGCGCCTGCCTCGGGGCGCGGCCGGGCGAGGTGCTGGCGTGTGACTCGACCACGGTGAATCTGTTCAAGCTCGCCGGCGCCGTACTCGACGTCCGTGACGGGCCCGTCGTGACCGATGCCGACAACTTCCCGACCGATCGCTACGTGCTGAGTGGCGTCGCCGCCGCGCACGGACGAGACTTTGTCCTGGCCACGTCACCGGAGGAAGCGCTCAGCCGCACGGACGCGGCGCTGATCTGTCTGTCGCACGTGGACTACCGATCCGGCCGGCTGCTGGAATGGCGGCGATCGGGCGGCGCGACGGGCCGCTCGTCCTGTGGGACCTGAGCCACTCCGTGGGCGCCGTGGCCGTCGACCTGTCCACCGCCGACCTTGCCGTCGGCTGCTCGTACAAGTACCTCAACGCTGGTCCGGGCGGTCCTGCGTTCCTCTACGTTCGGCGCGAGTTGCAGGACGAGCTGCTCTCACCCATCCAGGGCTGGTTCGGTCAGGCCGACCAGTTCGCAATGGGCCATCCGTATCAGGCTGTTACCGGCATCGAGCGCTTCCTCGCCGGGACGCCGCCGATCCTGGGCCTGATGGCGCTCGACGAGAGCCTCGCGATGTTCGAGGAGGCGGGCATGGCCCGAGTGGCGGCCAAAGGCGCGGCCTTGACCGAGCTTGCCATCGAGCTGCACGACGCGTGGCTCGCGCCACTTGGCTTCGAGCTGGCCACGCCGCGAGCCGCACAGGATCGCGGCGCTCACGTCGCGTTGCGCCATCGCGACGCGTGGCCCATCTGCCGCGCCCTTATCGACCGCGCAGGGGTAATCGTTGATTTCAGACAGCCTGACGTCGTGCGCTTCGGCTTCCCGCCGCTGTACACGCGCTTCGTGGATGTCTGGGACGGCCTCGACCGGCTGCGCAACGTCGTCGAGCAGGGCATTCATCTGGCCGTGGACTCGTCACCGCGGCGGGTCACGTGATGGCAGCACAATGAGCGCAGCGGAAACCGAGGGCCTGACACTGCTTGTCGTCGACGACGAGCCGGCGTGGGTCGGTGCCTTGGGCGCCGTGCTGGGCAAGGCCGGGCATCGCATCGTGGCCGCCTACGACGGAGAGGAGGCGCTGCGTCGTTTTCGCGCCGATTCGGTGGACGCCGTGCTGCTCGACCTGGCTATGCCCGGCCTCGACGGCGCGGAGGTTTGCCGCATCGTCCGCGCCGAATCGGACGTGCCGATCCTGATCGTCTCGGGCGAGCGCGACCGCTCCGTGCCGGCCGAGCTGCTGGATGCGGGCGCGGATGACTACGTCCGCAAAGGCACGCCCTCGACCGAGCTGCTGGCACGGATCCGCGCCGTCGTCCGGCGCCGCGGCGCGGCTGCGAAGGCCGCGGCAACGGCGTCGGCGGGTGGCGCAGGCCGCGCTTCGGCCGCGGGCTGGCACCTCGACCTGCGCCGCCACGAGATCCGTTGGCACGAGGCGTTGATACCCGCGACGGCGATCGAGTTCCGGCTGCTGAGCGAGCTTATCGAGCACTTTGGCGAGCTCGTCGCGCACGCGGACCTGCTGGCCGCCGGGTGGCCGGATGTGCCCGATCCTGACCCGCTCTGGCTGAAGCCCCATCTCGCGCGCCTGCGCGACAAGCTCGAGGCGGCCGAAGCGCCGCGGCCTGTCGCCGTCCGCGGCGTGGGCTACCGCCTGGAGAGCTAGGCCCGCATCGGGGCCTCGGGCCGCCGTCGCCGGCTCGCCACCGAAGCGAAACCCTCCCGTCGCTGACTCGGCCGGCGCTACGCCATAGCGTCTGCGTGCCGAGTCGTGCCGCGGCTGATCGCAAGAAACGTCGATGCGGGAGGGATGGCTGACGATGGATCCGATTTCGGCTGGCGATACAGCCTGGCTGCTGATGGCGACAAGCCTGGTGATGGTCATGCTGCCCGGGCTCGCGCTCTTCTACGGCGGGCTGGTGCGCCGCAAGAACGTGCTCTCGACGATCATGCACAGCTTCTTCGGGCTCGCCCTTGTGAGCGTCATCTGGGTGCTGATCGGCTTCAGCCTGGCGTTCGCTCCGAGCGTAAACGGCCTGGGGCTGATCGGCGGCCTGGACTTCGTCGGTTTCGCCAACGTCGGGCTCGAGCCGAACCCTGATTACGCGGGCACGATCCCCTTCGTGCTCTTCGCATCTTTCCAGCTCATGTTCGCGGCGATCACGCCCGCCCTGATCAGCGGCGCCTTCGCCGAGCGCAAGCGCTTCGGCGCGTTCGTCCTCTTCACCTGCCTGTGGTCGGTATTGGTCTATTCGCCGCTGGCCCACTGGGTCTGGGCGCCGGGCGGCTGGCTGCGCGAGCTCGGGGCGCTCGACTTCGCCGGCGGGACCGTCGTCCACATCAGCTCGGGCGTGTCGGCGCTGGTAGCGGCGATGGTCATCGGCCGGCGCACGTCGGATGGCGACTCACGCGATCCACATGACGTGCCCATGACCGTGCTTGGCGCGGGCCTGCTGTGGTTCGGCTGGTTCGGCTTCAACGCCGGATCTGCACTGGCCGCCAACGGCGTTGCCGCGAATGCTCTGCTGGTCACGAACGTGAGCGCCGCGGCCGCCACGATCACCTGGGTTCTGGCCTCGTACGCCCACCGCCGCAAGGTGTCGGTGGTGGGCGCGGTCGCCGGCGCTGTTGCCGGCCTCGTGGCGGTCACTCCGGCGGCAGGCTATGTCGGCGCCGGCGGTGCCGTGCTCATCGGCCTTGGCGCCGGCGCCCTGTGCTACGGCGCGACGCTGCTGCGCGAGCGGTTGCGCATCGATGACGCGCTCGACGTGTTCGCCGTGCACGGCGTCGGCGGGATGTTCGGGGCTGTCGCCACCGGTGTCTTTGCCACGGCCGCGATCGGCGGCGTGAGTGGCGCGCTCGAGGGCAACCTGGCCCAGGTCGGCGTCCAGGTAGTGGCCATCTGTGCCGCGGCCGCCTTCGCCGCGGGAGGCACGTTCCTCATCATCAAGGTGGTCGACTTCGCGCTCGGCCTGCGCGTCGAGCCGCAGCACGAGCAGCTCGGCCTGGATCTGGCGATCCACGGCGAGGCGGCCTACCAGTCCTAGCCAGTGGCCGCCTCAACAGCCTGCGCGGCGAGGAGCCTCTCGCGTCGCCGTCGCGCCGGACCGGCCATGGCCAGGTATCCCAGGGCGACCACGCAGCCGATCAGGAACATAACTGCCCACATCACCTCGGAGCCGGCGCGCTCGAACAGGAACCCGCCCAAGAGCGGGCCGATGAAGAAGGCGAGGCCCCATGACGAGCCCCAGACGCCCTGGTACAGCCCGCGCAGCGCCGGCGGCGCAATCTCGCTGACGATCGTCGGCGCGACGGAGGCGCCGATGACCTCGCCCATCGTCCAGACGACGACTGTCAGGGCGTAGAAGGGCAGCGTCGCGGCAAAGCCCGTCAGCCCGAAGCCGATGCCCAGCGTCAACCCGGCGACGGCCATCACGCCGAAGCGCGGCAGTTTCTCGACGAAGCGCGTCAGGCGCAAGGTGATGAGCACGATCAGGGCGCCGTTGACGGCGATCGCCAGCCCATAGTCCGAAGGCGGCAGCCCGTTCGCCGCCATGTCGAGCGGCAGCGTCACGTGGCTCTGCGAGTAGATGATGCCGACCAGGAGCGACAGCAGGACGAAGACGAGGAGCATGGGATCGCCCAGCGCGCGGCCGGCCCGCGCGCGTGTGGGCATTCGCGCTGCGTCGGCGATCTCGCGCGACTGGGTCTCGGGCACCTTGAGCAACACGATCACCCCAAAGATCGCCGTCGTGATCGCGTCGCCGACGAAGATCAGCAGGTAGTTGAAGTTGGCCAGTAGGCCGGCCACGATCGGCGCCAGCGCGGCTCCGAGGTTGATCGCCCAGTAGATGTACCCGAAGGCGCGGGTGCGCCGCTCTGCCGGCACGAGGTCGATCACGGCTGCGCTGATGGCCGGGCGCGCAAGGTCGGTGAAGAAGCCGAGCACGAACATCGCCCCGACGATGAGCGCCGGCTCGCGCGTCAGGCCGAGCAGCACCATGGCCACGGGCGTCACGAGGAAGCTGAGCATCATCACCGGCCGGCGCCCCAGCCGGTCGGCCAGCTCGCCGCCGGTCAGCTGCGCCAGGAACGATCCGGCACCGAGCACAGACACCATCAGCGCCGCAGTGGCCGGCGTGATGGCCAGCTGGGTGGTCAGGTACAGCATCAGGAATGGCACGGCAAAGCCGCCCAGCCGGTTGACGATCGTGCCGAACCACAGGTACCAGAATTCGGCCGGCAGCTCGCGACCCTCGAAGCTCAGCCGACGACGTAGCGCCACGGCCGCCGACGATACAGCCTGGGCACCGGCCAGTCTTCGCAACCGCTTCGCTACCGAACGGATACCCGCGCGCCGCTGACTGTGGCCGTCCGCGTCCGTAGCGTGTGCGGCATGAGCGATTCGTCGGTCACCAGGTTTTTGCCACCCCGCGAGCCGTCGGGACCGGTGACGTGCGCGGTGTGCGGCTGCCGGCTGGTCGCGCAGAGCGGCCGAGACGACGGTGCGTGGCGCCATTTCCCGTCGCTGATGGCCGGCCAGGATGCGCGGGGCTGTCGCCCCCACTGCGTCGACGCCCTCCACGACCACGAGGGACGCGTGCTAATTCCCGTCGAGTCGGGGCGCGGCTCGGCGGCCAATGATGCGGCTGCCGCATAGCGGCGGCTAGCCTCCCTGTCGCTGGGCGGGGCCCCGGGCGGAAACGTTCGGGGCCTCCCCTTTCTCGGGGAGGCGTGCTCCTGAGACTGGGACCCCCATGTTCGAGATTGTTACCGTCCTCATGACCCTCGCCGCCGTCGTGGCGATAGTCGAGTGGTGGAAGGGCCCCAACATTCCCCACAACTGAGCCGCGCTAATTCGGCAGCGTCAGGGAGCCGGGCCGTAGTCTCGTTGCTCTATGAGGACCCAGTCACCAGCCCCACCTGCCGCGGATGGATCGACCCGATAGATGCCGACGAATTGTCGAACGTTGTCGCCATTCGCATCGAAGGCGACGTCACCCACCACCGTCTCATAGCGGCGCTGTTCGTCGACCGCGTACTGCCTGACTCCATCGCGCAACTGCGCGGCCGTCATGTCCTGTGTCGCGGTCGCGCGAATCGCGTCGAAGATGATCTCCATGCACGAATATGCGGCCGCGCCCCACTCGTCGGGCTCGGTTCCAAATCGTGCGCGATAACGGTCCACGAAGGAGAACTTCGGAGCCGGTAACGCGGCGTGCGAGACGTAGGTACCTGCTGCGAGCTCCGCGCCGACCTGGTTGATATAGCTCCCGCTGACGTCACCGGCACTATCGAGCATGGCATCCCAGGCCAAGTAGGGCATGTCCGCATGCCCCGCCTCGGCCATCGCCGCCCTGACCTCAGGCCCCCCGGTCTGGGTCATGCCGCTGAAGAAGACGGCGTTCGGTGGCGAGCTGCCATTCAGGAGCGGCTCGATCAACGCAAGCGCATCGGCATCTTCGGGGAGCTGACGCATGGTCACAACGCCGCCCAACTTCTCGAACTCGAGACGGAACTGTTCGGCCATGTCGCGGCCGATCTCGTAGTCCTCGACGACGAGAACGTGGCGCACGCCCAGCTCGGCGAATACGTGGATCGCCAGGGCCTTGCCCTGGATATCGTCCGCTGGAGGTATGCGAACGAAGCTGATGCGATCGGGCTGGTCACCGCGCAGATCGAGGGCCCCGTGGCGCGGCTTGGTCAGGACCGGGTCAGTGTTGGTCGGACTACATTGCAGCAGGCCGGCCGCATGGCTTATCGGCATCGCGTGGACCGCCTGACCCGAGGCATACGGCCCGAGCATCGCCAGCACAGACGGATCGGCGACAAGGTTCTCCGTCAGCTCCGCCGGCCGGAACTCGTCGAGCTGATCGTCCATGACCGTCACGCTGAGCGGCTGTCCGTGGACCCCGCCTGCGGCGTTGAGCTCGTCGAGAGCGAGGTCAACCGAGTTGCGGACGTGATGGAAGAACTCGTCTCCCTCGTCGAAGCCGCTCAACGGGGTGATAAGGCCGATCTTCCAGTCACCGGGCGGTAGTCCTGGAGCGCGCTGGGACATCGCCCATCCCACTCCAATCACCGCGACGGACAAGGCCAGCAGCGCGAGGCCCCCAACCGCAACCAGCCGACGCCGGCCCAGCCTGGACCGGGCGTCGGATGGCGCTTCGGTGACGGCGTAGAGCGGGAGGCGCTCGGCGATGCCCTTGAGCTGCGGCCGGCCGCGCGGTGTGAAGCCGACGACCAGCACGTTGCGAGTGAGAGCGCGGACGGTTTCGCTGACAAGCACCTCTCCGGCCTGCGCCTGGGAGCAGATCCGCGCGGCGATGTTGACTCCCGAGCCGATGTAGCTGTCGCCGGTCTCGACGGTCTCGCCGGCATGAATGCCCACGCCGACCGGGATCGGCTGCTCGGACGTTGACTCGGAGCCCGCGTCGTTTACCAGCGCAAGCCCACAGCGCACCGCGGCGCTGACCGAGCTGAAGACGACGAAGAAGCTGTCGCCCTCGGTCTGGACCTCGGCGCCGTCGAAGCGGGCGATGGCTGCGCGAGCGATCGAGCGGTAGCGGCTGAGCAGCTGCGATCCCGCCTCGGCACCGTGTTGCTCGACGAACCGCGAATAGCCGCGCACATCCGCGAACAGAAAGCCGCGCGTAGATCCTGATCGCGGCCCGGACGG
Organism: uncultured Chloroflexia bacterium; assembly: GCA_963706095.1. Classification (GTDB taxonomy): domain Bacteria; phylum Chloroflexota; class Limnocylindria; order Limnocylindrales; family CSP1-4; genus JALYGJ01. The sequence goes on along the minus strand of OY970149.1, from coordinate 1,983,791 downwards.
GACTTGGCTACGGCCTCGGCATCTTCGTCCATCGGTCGACGGATGGTAGCGGCGCCTATCCCGCGGCCGGCAGCTCCAGGACGAACTGGCTGCCGCGTGGCGCGCGATCCTCGGCACTCAGGTCGCCACCCATCGACCGCGCCAGATGGCGCGCCGCGAAGAGGCCGATGCCCGCGCCTCGGGGCGAATCGTCGAGGCGCACGAACGGCTCGAAGATCCTCTCGCGCCAGTCCTTGGGAATGCCCGGGCCATCGTCGGTGATGGCCAGGAAGGCGTATTCACCCTTGCGCCAGCCGTAGATATCGATAGTGCCGTCTAGCGGCGCGTACTTCGAGGCGTTCTCGAGCAGGTAGCCGAGGAGGCGGCGCACCTGGTCGGCCGATGCAAAGGCCCGTAACGGCTTCTCGGTGAAGTCGGTTGACAGCTTGTGGCGGCGGAAGAGCGGCGCGAGCTCACGCGTCGTCTCGTCGACGATCTCCGCCAGGTCGAGCGCGACCAGCGGCCCCGAATCAGACCTCAGGACGCGCAGGCTGGCCAGGATCGAATCCACAGTCTGGTCGAGGCGATCGACCTGCTCGATGGCCGACCGCTCCCAGTCGGCAGCATCTGCAGCTTCGGGGTCGACCGCGTCACGGCGCCGCGCGGCACTGCCCAGCAGTTCGACGTACGCCCGTACGACGGCCAACGGGGTGCGCAGCGCGTGGGTCACCACGGCGACGAGAGAGGCGCGTGCCTCATCGATCGCGCGCAGGCTCTCGACCTGGCCCTCGGCCTCCATCTGAAGTCGGTTGCGCTCGACGATGCCGGCGAGCAGCGCCGCCAGCGTCTCGAGGAACGCGACGTCACGCTTGGTGAATTGACGCTGGCGCACCGTCTGGACGTTGAGCACGCCAACGACCTGCTCGTTCCAGATCAACGGCACGGAGCACATCGACGTGTACTCGACCTGATCGACGCCGCGGATCCAGGCGAAGCGATCGTCGACGTGAACATTGAGGCTCGTGGTCGGCTTGCCGCTCTCGGCGACGATGCCGGTGATGCCGGTGCCGAGCGCCAGCCGCGCGTGGCCGACCTGCTCCGGATCGAGGCCGTTCGTGGCGGCCAGTGTCACGCCCGAGCCGTCGCGGTCCATCAGGTAGAGCGAGCAAACCTCCGCGCGTGCCGCCGCCGTGGCGCGATCGACGATCGTGCTCATCAGCTCTTCCCACGTTCGGGCAGAGCCGGTCAGTCGCGCGACCTCGGCCAGGAACTCGAGCTCCTCGAGGCGTCGCGCGCTCGATGCCTTCGGAATCTTGAGGACCTTGGAATTTCTCGGGTCCTTGGCGCGCTGGACGGTGGTGGGCACGGGCGTACGATAGCCATGCTCAGCGACAGGGAGGCCGATTAGCCCGATGACCGAAACCCTCACCCAGGGCGCCGCGAACCAGACCGGCGCGATCATCAACAAGGACGCCTACGCCGAGGCGCAGGACTTCCTGCCGCTCAAGGGCATCGACTACGTCGAGTTCTGGGTTGGCAATGCGCGTCAGGCGTCGGCCTACTACCGCACACTCTGGGGCTTCACGCCGACTGCCTTCTCCGGCCTCGAAACGAAGGTACGTGACCGCGCGTCGTATGTGATCCAGCAGAACGACATCCGCTTCGTGCTGACCGCGCCTCTTACGCCCGAGGGCGAGATCGCCGAGCACGTTCATCACCACGGCGACGGCGTCAAGGACATTGCCTTCGCCGTCGACGACGTCGAATCTGCGTGGCGCGAGACGACGTCGCGCGGCGCCGTCTCGGTGCTCGAGCCGACGGAGCTCGACGGCGGTGAGGACGGCGTCCTGCGCAAGTCGGCCGTGCGCACCTATGGCGACGTGATCCACTCCTTCGTCGATCGCAACGACTACCACGGCGTGTTTGCGCCCGGCTACAGGAAGGTCAAGAACCCGGCCGCTGCCGCCGGCGGGCTGTCATTGCTCGAGGTCGACCACTGCGTGGGCAACGTGTCACTGGGCGAAATGAACAAGTTCGTCGCCTACTACCGCGACGTGTTCGGCTTCTCCCAGTTGATCCACTACGACGACAAGGTCATCCACACCGACTACTCGGCCCTGATGTCCAAGGTGATGACCAACGGCAATGGCCGGATCAAGTTCCCGATCAACGAGCCGGCGACAGGCAAGAAGAAGAGCCAGATCCAGGAATACCTCGACTGGTACCTGTCATCGGGCTGCCAGCACATCGCGCTGCGCACTGAAGACATCGTCAGCACCGTCCGCCAGCTGCGCGCGAACGGTGTCGAGTTCTTGGGAATGCCGCACGAGTACTACGCCGCGCTGCCCGACCGCGTGGGCGACGTGGGCGTGCCAATCGAGACGCTCGAGGAGCTGGGCATCGAGGCCGACCGCGACGAAGAAGGCTACCTACTCCAGATCTTCACGCGGCCGGTTCAGGATCGCCCGACCTTCTTCTTCGAGATCATCGAGCGCCACGGCTCACGCGGCTTCGGCGTCGGCAACTTCAAGGCGCTCTTCGAAGCGATCGAACGCGAGCAGGCCCTGCGCGGCAACCTCTAGCGGGGCACGAGCTCCCAGCGGCAGCCGAGCACTTCCTCGGTTAGCGCCGCGCTGCCGCCACGGATGACGATCGTCGGCGCGCCACCCGCGGCGGCCGGCCTCAGGCGCAACGTCTGTGCGCCGATCGACGTGTCGCGCGCGCCGCCACCGGCCAGCGATGGCCTGAACTGAAGGCCAAGGTCGCGCAACAGACGCATGGTGGCGCGCGCCGTGTCCGCGACGGGCAGCTCAACGCGTAGCAGCGAGGCCGGGCCACCGAGCGGATGCACGACCACGGAACGAGCCTCTCGATCCACTGGGCGCCACTCTGCGGCCGACGAGTCGTGCTCAATCAGGAACGCCAACCCAAGTTCCGTGTCGGGTGACGGCGGCCGCGCGATCGCCCAGCGGACAACATCACCGTCAGGACGCGTCCGCTCGCCCGCAATCGGTTCGGAGATGGCAGACCCCAGCCCGCGCAACCGCTCGACGTCGGCAGCCACGTTGTCCGTCGCCAATGCCATGCCGGCGTATCCACCACCGGCGGCAATTCGGCCGAGCATGTGAGTGCCCCACCAGGACTCGGCGGCAAGCGGCTCGTCGAAGACGCCCATCAGCTCGATGTAGCTGTCGCCCAACCAGATCAGACGATTGAAGGTGCCGTGCGCGTCGTGCCGCCCGCCACCGCCAGCTGCGAGGCCGAGCCGTCGCCCCAGCTCAGCGACATCGGCATCCGGATCGCCCGACGCGAGGATGACGTGGTCGATACCTGTCAACACCTCAGCGCCAGCCAAGCTCCGGTGCCACGAACTTGAGGATGCTCTCGATGACGTGCGCGTTGTAGTCGACACCGAGCTGGTTGGGCACGGTCAGCAGCAGCGTGTCGGCGGTGGCGATGGCACTGTCCTCGGCAAGCTGCTTGACGAGCGCGTCCGGCTCGGCGGCGTAGGTGCGCCCGAAGACTGCCTGTCGGTCGTCCAGCCAGCCAACCGTGTCGCGGTCGCTGCGCTCGTGCCCGAAGTACTTGCGGTCGCGGTCGTCGACTATCGGGAAGATGCTGCGGCTGACCGAGGTGCGTGGCGTGCGCTCATGGCCGGCCTCCTTCCACGCCGCGAGGTACTTCTCGATCTGGGTGCGCTGCTGGACGTGGAGCGGCTCGCCACTCTCGTCCCACTTGAGCGTCGAGCTCTGCATGTTCATCCCCAGCTGAGCGGCCCACACCGCAGTCGCATCTGAAGCCGCGCCCCACCAGATGCGGTCCCGCAGGCCGACAGAATGGGGCTCAACGCGCAGCAAGCCCGGGGGGTTGGGGAACATGGGCCGCGGGTTTGGCTGCGCGAACCCTTCGCCTCCCAGGGCCTCGAGGAAGGTCTCAGCGTGGCGCCGCGCCATGTCGGCGTCCGTCTCACCCTCCGTCGGGACATAGCCGAAGTAATGGAAGCCGTCGATGACCTGCTCCGGTGAGCCGCGGCTGATGCCCAGCTGCAGCCGGCCACCTGCGATCAGGTCGGCCGCGCCGGCGTCCTCGACCATGTACAGCGGGTTCTCGTAGCGCATGTCGATGACCGCCGTGCCGATCTCGATCCGGCTCGTTCGGGCCCCGATCGCGGCGAGCAGCGGAAACGGCGACGCGAGCTGCTGGGCGAAGTGGTGGACGCGGAAGTAGGCCCCGTCGGCACCCAGCTCTTCCACGGCCACGGCAAGCTCGATCGATTGGATGAGCGCATCGGCCGCCGAACGGACCTGGGAGTAGGCAGATGCGGACCAGTGCCCGAACGACAGGAAGCCAATCTTCTTCATCCGCCCACGGTACCCGTAGACTCGCGACCGTGAAGATTGCCCACGCCCGCGAGCGCAATGCCCCACAGGGTGCGCCGTACCGGCTGCACGTAGCGCTCGACCCGGAGGCCACGCGCTGGCTCGACCTGGACGTGGCTCGGCGCCGCGCATTGCGCCGTGACGAGCGGCTCGAGCACAACAGCATCCTCTTCCGACAACCGCTGACGACGCTCGACGAGCACCTCGCACGCGGTCTGCGCGTGGAATCGCTGGCCGAGATCGGAGACCGGTTCGAGCAGGCGGGTGAAGACGACGACGCCGTCGCAGACGCGGCCGACCTTGCCTTTGGGCCGCCGATCCTGCGCCCGGCCAGCCTGCGTGACTTCTATGCCTTCGAACGCCACGTCGGGACGATGTGGAAGCGGCGCGATATGCCGATCCCTGATGCCTGGTACCGGCTCGCGATCTTCTACTTCTCGAACGTCTCCGAGATCCGCGCACCGGGCCAGCCGGTCTGGGCGCCGCGTGACTCGAAGGAGCTCGACTACGAGCTCGAGATCTGCGCGCTGGTCGACACGCCGGTCAAGAACCTGGGCGCGCAGCGCGGCGAAGAAGCAATCGGCGGCTACATGATCATGAACGACTGGTCGGCGCGCGACCTGCAGCGTGACGAGACTCAGGTGCGCCTTGGGCCGGCCAAGGGCAAGGACTTCGCGACGACGCTCGGTCCGTGGTTGGTGACGCCCGACGAGCTGGCCGACAAGCGCTCGGCGAAGAGCTACGACCTGGAGGCGAGCGCGGAGGTCAACGGGCAGGAGATCTCGCGTGGCAATTGGAGCTCAATCGCGTTCTCGTTCGGCGAGATGGTCGAGCGTGCTTCGGCCGACGTGCAGCTGGTGCCTGGCGACGTCCTCGGATCGGGCACCGTGGGCACTGGCTGCCTGCTCGAGATGAAAGACGAGTCCGGCTTCGGCAGGTGGCTCGAGCCAGGGGACGCCGTGACACTGCGCGTGGAACGCCTGGGCGACCTGACCTCGCCCGTGATCGCCAGACCGTCCTAACGGGCCGCGACCGAGGAGTCGACCGCCTCTATCGGAATGGGTGACAATCGGCGCACATGCGCGTCTCTGCCAAGGCCGATTACGCTGTCCGCGCCGCTGCCGAGCTTGCGGCCGTGCAACTTCGCGCGGACGGGTCCGCGCCGGCGCTGACGAAGGCGGAGCGCATCGCGGAGGCCCAGGGCATCCCGATCAAGTTCCTCGAGGCGATCCTGCTCGAGCTCAAGCACTCGGGCATCATCAAGAGCATCCGCGGCGCTGACGGTGGTTACGCGCTGGCTCAACCCGCGGCCGAGATCAGCATCGCAGACGTCATCAGGGCGGTGGATGGGCCGCTCGCCAACGTGCGCGGCGAGCGGCCGGAAGATGCTCACTACGGCGGCGCAGCGGAGCAGCTGACACAGATCTGGATCGCCGTCCGCGCCGCGTTGCGAGAGGTTCTGGAGAAGACAAGCCTGGCCGACCTGGTGAGCGGACCGATGCCCGACCGGGTCAGTGAGCTGACCGAGCCGCCCGACGCGTGGCAGTCACTCGGCCGTATCCGCGGGCCTGCCTAGCCCCGTCAGCCGGCGGTAACCGCCTCCGTGCTGGTCGGCGCACCTTCCTCGAATACGCGCTCGTTGTTGGTCCGGGCATAGACGATCTGGCCGGCGCTGAGCTCGAGCCGCTCAGCCTCGTCGCGCGGCAGCTGGACCGAGATGAACGAGCCGTCGGGCCGGGTCAGCTCGACGCGAACCTCGAAGCCCAGATAGACGATGCGCTCGATCAGCGCCTCGCTGGCGTTCTCGGTCGGATCGAGGAGCAGGTCGATGTCGTGCGGCCGCACCCACGCGGCGCCGAGTCGATTGACCGGACCGATGAAGCTCATCACGAACCGGTTAGCCGGCCGCTCGTACAGGTCGCGCGGCGAGCCCTCCTGCTCGATCCGTCCGTGGTCCATGACCACGATCCGGTCGGCAACGTCCATCGCCTCTTCCTGGTCATGGGTCACGAAGACGGTCGTGACGTGCGTCTCGTCGTGCAGCTTGCGCAGCCACGTCCGCAGCTCCTTGCGCACGCGCGCGTCGAGCGCGCCGAAGGGCTCGTCGAGCAGCAGCACCTCGGGCTCGACCGCCAGCGCGCGGGCCAGCGCCATGCGCTGACGCTGACCGCCCGACAGCTGCGCCGGGTAACGGTCGGCGAACTGGTCGATCTGGACCAGCCGCAGCAGCTCATGCACCTTCCGGCGGATCTCGTCCTTGGCGACGCTTACGGATCGTCAGGCCAAAGGCGACGTTGTCGAAGACCGTCATGTGCTTGAACGGGGCGTAGTGCTGGAAGACGAAGCCGACGCCGCGTTGCTGAGGCGTGACCCGGGTGACGTCCTTGTTGCCCAGCCAGACCGCGCCGGCATCGGGTGTCTCCAGGCCAGCGACGATTCGCAGCAGCGTCGACTTGCCGCTGCCGGACGGTCCGAGCAGGGCCGTCAGCTCGCCGTCGGCGATGTTCAAGCGACACGTCGTCGAGCGCCTGAAACTCACCGAAGCGCTTGCTTATCCCCTGGATGCGGATGGCCATCAGGCACCTCCCCTTGCGTTCGAATCAGAAGCGCCGATTGGCTCAAGCAGCAGGCCCTTGGGCTGCTCCTCATCAAGCGACGACTTGCGCGACAGCCGCCCTGATTGGTAGAGCTGCATCCCGAACAGAACCAGCAGGGCCATGCTCGCGAGGACGATCGACGCCGTGTACGCACCGACCACGTCGAACGCCTCGTAGCGCTCCTGCACGTGGGTGGTGAGCGTGATGGTCTTGCCCGAGAGCTTGCCCGAGACGATGGCCACGGCCCCGAACTCGCCCAGCGACCGGGCCGTCGTAAGGATCACGCCGTACAGAATTCCCCAGCGGATGGCCGGCAGGGTGACCCGCAAGAAGGTCCGCATCGGGCCGGCACCAAGGGTGTACGCGGCTTCCTCCTGGTCCGTGCCGATCTCGCGCAGCACCGGCACGACTTCGCGGATGACGAACGGCAGACATACGAAGATCGTGGCCACGACCATGCCTGGCACGGCAAAGATGACCTGGATGCCGAGATCGGCGAAAAAGCCACCGATCGGGCTGTGACGCTCCATAGACCAGGAACAGCGCCAGGCCGATCACGACCGGCGACAGCGCGAACGGCAGATCGACCAGGGCGTTCAGTAACGATCGACCGGGGAACCGGCGGCGTGCGATGGCCAGCGCGGTGATGACGCCCATGACCGTGCAGACGGGCACCGTGATGACGGTGATCATCACGGTCAGCCAGAAGGCCGACTGGAAGGCCGGACGCTGGATAGCCTCGAGCACCGGCTCGATGCCACCCTCGAAGGCACGCACGAAGACCATCGCCACGGGCAGCACGAGCAGCAGTCCCAGGTAGAGCAGGACGATGCCGCGCACGGTGAGACGGACGGCGCGAGTCTGCCGGCCGCCGCCCTCGACGGATCGGGCGCCGGATGCGGCGGCGCTGGAGGCAGCGGCGGTCATGCCGCCTCCGAGTGGCGGCTGATGCGCCGGCGGATGATGTCGAAGACGGTCAGCAGCACGAGCGAAACCAGCAGCAGGACGACCGACACGGCGGCGGCTGCGCCGGGCTGGTCACCCTCGACGAGGCCCTTGATGTAGACCGACGCGACCTCGGTCTTGAGCGGGATGTTGCCCGAGATGAGCACGACCGAGCCGAACTCGCCCATGCATCGCGCGAAACCGAGCGCGCCGCCGGTCAGGATCGCCGGGGCAAGGTTAGGCAGGACGATGCGCCGCAGGGTCGTGGCCGGAGAGGCGCCGAGCGAAGCCGCGGCCTCCTCCATGTCGCGGTCAAGCTCGAGCAGCACCGGCTGCACGGAGCGGACCATGAAGGGCAGCGTCACGAACAGCAGCGCGATCAGGATCGACACCTGCTGGTAGGCGATGTTGATGCCGAACGGGCTGCGTGGGCCGTACAGCGCGAGCAGCGTCAGCCCGGTCACGATCGTCGGCAGGGCGAAGGGCAGGTCGATCAGACCGTCGATGACGCGCTTGCCGGGGAAGTCGTCACGGACGAGGACCCAGGCCACGAGCGTGCCCATCACGGCATTGATCGAGCACCACGATGGCGGACACGACGAACGTCAGCTGGAGAGCGGCCATTGCCTGCGGCGCGTGACGGCCGCGACGAACGCGTCGAGGCCCTGGCCAAGCGATTGCCAGAACAGCGCCGCGATCGGGATGAGGACGATCAGTCCGAGATAGAACGCGGCAAGGCCGGGACCCAAAAGGCCCCGGCCGTCATAGCCCGCGGATCGTGCCCGGCCGCCCCAGCGGTCGGGCACTCACCGAACTACTCAATTCTCGATGCCCAGGTTCTCGAAGATCCCGGCCATGATCCCGTCCTCGGGATCGAAGAACTTGGGTCGGGCCTCCGCCCAGCCGCCAAGGTCGCCATCGACCGTGGCCAGGTTCGTCGGGCTGCACGAAGTCTGGGAACTGCGCGGCCACTTCCTCGAGCTCGGGACGGAAGCCGTGCTTGCCGAAGATGCGCTGCGCCTCGGGCGTGTACAGCCACTCGACGAAGGCCGGCGGCCTGCATCCGGGGCGTCACCCACTGAGGTCGTCGAGATCGCGTTCTCGATGAGCAGCGTGCTGTCGGGAACGACGTACTCGAGCGCCTGGCCCGCCTGCTGGGCGAAGATCGCCTCGTTCTCGTAGCCGATGAGCACATCGCCCTGGCCGGCCTGGAGGAACGTATTGAGTGCGTCGCGCGCACTCGGATCCCAGACCAGCACGCGCTGGGCGAGCTGCTCGAGGTAACGCGATCGCCTCTTCCTCGGACTTGCCGGCCTCGATCTGCGCCTGGTAGGCGGCGAGGATGTTCCACTGCGCGCCGCCCGAAGTGATCGGGTTGGGGGTGATGACCGACGACGTCCTCACGGATCAGGTCATCCCAGGTCTGGATGTTCTTGGGGTTGCCCGGTCGGACGTCGAAGACGACGACGCTGTTGTGGATGATGCCGCCGTGATCGTTGTCGTACCAGTCCTCGGCGACGATGCCCGGCTCGACAAGGCGCTGGATGTCCGGCCACAGGGCCAAGGCCAGGACGTCGGCCGGCAGCCCGGCCTGAACAGCGCGGCTCTGGTCGCCAGAGCCGGCATATGACTCCTCGAACGTGACGCCTGCTGCCGGCCTCGGTTGCCTGGAAGAGCGGGATCAGCTCGGCATACGCCTCGCGCGGCGTCGAGTAGGCGACGAGGGTCACGGCGCCTGGCTGAGCGTTGAAAGTCGGCGTTGCGTCGGGCGCCTGCGTCGCGGCCGGAGCATCGGTCGCGCCCGGAGCCTGCGTTGCGCCGGGGGCCTGGCTTGCGTTGCCAGTCGGCGCGCTGGTGGCCCCTCCGCCGCTGCACGCAGCGACAACCAGGAGTGCCGAGGCGATCGCAGCCGACCGCATGCTCAGCAAGTGACGGGACTTGAACACGAACTCTCCTTGCAGGCTTTGTCTATGTGAACGGTAGGAATGATGGGGACAGTAGAGGAGAGCGCGAGGGGTGTCAAATAGCTGCCTCGACTTGACAGCCATCGCGCGCGCGATCACCATGGCGCCTAATCCGACTTAATTGGTCGGAAACCCGCGATTAGTGCGGTTTCGGTCTCGTTCCCACCCGTAGCAGCCGCGGAGAACCCTTGCCCTTCCTGCTCCTGATCGTCATCGTCGGGTTCATCGCCCAGATGATCGACGGGTCACTCGGCATGGGCTTCGGCGTCCTGTCGATGAGCCTGCTCCTCGCCATCGGCGTCGCTCCGGCCGCCGCATCGGCAACAGTCCATGTGGCCAAGATCGGCACGGCCGTGATCTCAGGCGCGGCCCACTGGCGCTTCGGCAACGTCGACACGAGGGCGATGTTTCTGCTGGGCATCCCTGGCGCTATCGGTGCCTACATCGGCGCGTCGGTCCTCAGCAACCTCAGTCTCGAGCTGGCGAAGCCCTATGTATCCCTCGTCCTGATGTCGCTCGGCGTCGTGATCATCGCCCGCTTCCTCCACGGGCGTCGCAAGGGAAACGGGTCGAGCTCGGCAGAGACGACAGACTCAACGGTCGCCCCACGCAAGCAGCGCCCGGGATGGCTCCTGGCGCCCCTCGGCTTGATCGGAGGCTTCGTCGACGCCAGCGGAGGCGGCGGCTGGGGACCGGTGACGACATCTACGCTGGTGGCCTCGGGGCGCTTGAGCCCGCGGACGACGATCGGCACCGTGAATGCCGCGGAGCTGGCTGTGGCCGTCGCTGCAAGCATCGGCTTCCTGCAGCACCTCGGCCAGGAGGGCGTCCGGTGGGACATCACAGCGGCCATCCTGCTCGGTGGCCTGCTGGCGGCCGTGCCCGCGGCCTGGCTGGTCAAGCACGTCGACGAGCGCGCGCTGGGCATGGCCGTCGGCGTGCTGATCATCTTCCTGAGCATCGACAGCGTGCTCACCCTGATTGGCGCTCCAGACCCACTGCTCTGGCTGGTGCGCATCGCGGGCCTCGTGATCACGGTCGGCCTGATGGCAGCCGCTCTTTGGCGCGCCCGCGCCCGGTCCGTGGCCGGGCAACCGGAGGCCGACCCGGCCTGAGGGGCAGCCTAGAATGCCGCCGTGTTCTACGTAAGCCGAGGCAACGTCCCGCACAAGCGCCACACCCAGCACCGCGCAGCCCGACGGCTCGCTCTACGCCGAGGAGCTCTTCGGCATGGAGGGGTTCACCGGCCGATCCTCCCTCCTCTACCACCTCGTCCCACCGACGCGAACGCACAAGATCGAGCCCGTGCGCGATCTGCGCGTCGATGCGGTCGACGACGGCATGCATCACCATCGGCTGGTCAAGACCGGCGCGATGAAGGCTCACGGCAACGTGATCGAGGGGCGCGTGCCGCTTTTCTTCAACAGTGACGTGCTGATGGGCATCGTCCGCCCCACAGAGGACCTGCCCGACAACCTCTTCTATCGCAACGGCGAAGGCGACGAGATGCTCTTCGTCCACGAGGGCACGGGCACGTTCGAGAGCAACTTCGGGCAGATGCGCTACGCCACAGGCGACTACATCGTGATCCCGATAGGCACGACGTGGCGGCTCCGCCAGGACACGGGCAGCGAGCACCGCATCCTGTACGTCGAGTCGCCGTACGGAGATCGTGCCGCCCAAGCGCTACCGCAACGACTGGGGCCAGCTGCTCGAGCACTCACCGCTGTCCCAGCGCGACATCCGCGTCCCGGACGAGGTCGACGTCCGCGACGAGCCGGGCGACTACGTCATCTGGGTGCGCGTCCGTGGCCGGATCACCGCGTACCACTACACGCACCATCCCTTCGACGTCGTGGGCTGGGACGGCTACCTCTTCCCGTTCATCTTCAACATCGGCGACTTCGAGCCGATCACCGGGCGCGTCCACCAGCCGCCGCCGGTTCACCAGACCTTCGCCGGTCGCAACTATGTCGTGTGCTCGTTCGTGCCCCGGATGTTCGACTACCACCCGCTGGCCATTCCGGCGCCGTACAACCACTCGAACATCAACAGCGACGAGGTCATCTACTACGTCGCCGGCAACTTCATGAGCCGCCGCGGAGTCGAGATCTCGTCATTCACGCTCCATCCCGCTGGCATCCCACACGGGCCGCATCCGGGCACGGTCGAGGCGTCGATCGGCAAGCCGCGGACCGAGGAGCTGGCGGTCATGGTCGACACCTTCCACCCGCTCAACATGACGAAGTATGCGGCCGAGCTTGAGGACGGTTCCTACCCCTACTCCTGGCTGCCGCCCGAGAACCCCGACGAGCACGCCGACGAGCTCTCCGCCCGCGGCCCGGAGGCCTTTCCGGACTAAGCAGTCAGGGCGTGACCACGTCATGTATCAGTGGCCCGGGCGTGCCGGCAGAGATGACGTCCCCGCCTCGATTGGCCAAGACCACGAAGACCACCCCACTCTCCGGCACGCACCCGGCCAGTGACACACCACCGGGGTCCGAACCAAAATGGCCGACGGTGCCTTCCAAGAACGTGCCGAGCCCAAGTCCGTACCAGTCGTCCTTTGGGAGCATTTCGTTCAACGATGCCTGCGAGACGATTTCGCCGGCGCACATGGCGCGCCACCAACGGGCCAGGGAAACGGAGTCCGACGCCATCGCCGCCGCAGCTCCATCGGACGTCAGAGAGAACGACGGCAGAAAGCCACCAACGGACTCGAACCAATCGGCCGACTGGCCATTGTCGAAGGCAATCGGCTCGGTCGGAGCCTCAGCCGGTTGATAGATCAGGCGCTCAACGCCGTCGATGCCAAGGACGCCGTCGCGCAGCACCTCCACGATCTGTTGCCCCGTAACCTCCTCGATGACCAACCCCAGCAACAGGTAGTTGGTGTTCGCGTATTCGGATTCGGCGCCAGCCGGTTTCCGATCCGCGGGGATCGCGGCCAGCAACTCGTCCGGCGTCCAGAACCTGAGGGGATCCTCGAGTAGGTCGACCGTTGACGCATAGTCCGGGAGGCCGCTGCGGTGCCCCAGCAGGTCGCGGATGGTGGCTCCGTTCGTGTCGAAGTCCAGGTCCGCCGGCAGATGATCCGCGGCGAGGTCGTCGAGGCCAAGCTCACCGGCCTCGACCAGCTGCATCACCTGGGCGGCCGTGATCGCTTTCGTCGTGCTGGCGATCGAAAACTGATCGTTGATCGTCACGTCTCGATTGCCGTCAGCCGTGCCAGCTGTCCCGCTCCACGTGCCGTGGGCTGACATGATCGTTGCGGACACCCCCGCATTGAGCGCCACCCTCTTTAGGGTCGACTGGAGCTCGGCCGCGAGGTCCTCGGGAACCGGGTCTTCCGTTATCGCGGCGAACAGCTCGGTCGAGACAGCCGCGGGCGTGCTCGTCGCTGTTGGTGTCGGCCTTGCCGTTGGCCGGTTCGTCGCTGTCGGTGTCGGCCGTGCCGTGGCCGGGTTTGAAGCACCTGGCGTTGTACTCGCCACTGGCGTGGCAGTTGGCCGTCCCGTTGCCGGGTTGGTAGCTGCCGGGGTCGACGAAGGTGCGGCGCATCCGGCCAAGGCACCGATGATGAGCGCGACAATCGCGAAGCGGAACATTGACCTCACCTCCATTGGGGCAGCACGAAACTGACCTGGCTGGTCCGTTGAGATGTCTGAGTTGGAACTAGAGGCGCCGCTCAGGGGTCGGTGGCGGTCCGACCCCTCGAGCGGTTAGCTGCGGGTCAACTTCATCGGCCGGGATGGAACTCGATCGACTCGATGATCGGAGCGGTCTCCGCAATGAACTCGTCGAGGCGATCAGCAGTCGCCTGGACGGAGATCGCGAGCGTCTCGACCGACATTCCGTCCGGGAGGTCGACGAGGTACAGACGCTGGCGCAACCCCGGTTGCCAGCCCATCGAGTGGATCCAACGGCCGATCTCGATCATCCCAATCCCGCACGCCTCGCCACCGGGCGCGAGAGCCACGTCCATCGACAAGGCGTCCAGGCCACCGATGCGCGCGGCCACCGGCTCGGTCGACTCGAAGTTGGGATCCGCGATGACCTGCTGCGCTATCTCAGCTGCGTTGGCCGGCGCCGAGAGAAGCGGTGACCCGTCGTTGGCTGCGCACCACGCGTCGTAGGCCACCGGGTCGACGAAGGCGATGTGCTCCCCGCTGTCATGGAAGAAATGATCGGAGACCCGCCACAGCTGCCCGAACCACACGCCGGAGCCAAGCTCGTGACCGCCGGTGCTGCCGGGCAGCCACGCGCTCCATGAGCTCGGCGCCGAAACGGAGACCTCACCGTCCGGGGAGGTGTAGGACACGACCTGAACGAATGGCGTTCGTGGATTCGCTGACGGCGATGCGCCCACGCCAGGCTGGCCGGGCAAAGGCCGAAGGAACAGAGCGCCGACAACGACGACCATCACCGCGGCGGCGCCAGCCGCGGCCAACATGCCGAATGAGCGGAGCATTGGGAAAGTCCTCCAGCGGGACGATCCGACCTGGCGCAGATTCCGCGTCTGTCCAAAGGTTGCCTCGAGGACTCGGTCGGGGAAGTGGGTCGCTCCCTCCTCCTCCATCCAGAGCGAGAGGTGTTCTTCGATGTCGCGTTGCTGCGTCATGCCGTCCGCCCGTCAACTAGTGCAACCGGAGCGCGGCCGTCGGCCTCAAGGGCGGCGCGCATTGCCTCGGTCGCGTAGTGGATGCGGGACTTCGCCGTTCCGATCGGTATCCCGAGCATGTCGGCAATCTCCTCGGTGCTGTATCCCACGTAGTAGCGCAGGACCACGGCCACTCGCTGCTCTGGCCTCAGGCGCCTGAAGCCTCGCTCGAGCTGGTCGCGATCCGCTGTGTTTCCGCTCGCGTCGCGACCTGACGGCTCGACGCGCGCGATGTCCAGGTGCCTGGCGATTCGGCGGCGCGACCGGCCCTGATCGGCGCACGAGTTGACCAGCAGTCGATGCATCCATGCATCGAACTTGTCAGCGTCGCGCAGGCGCGGCAGCTTTTGCCACGCCGTGATCAAGGTCTCCTGCACCGCGTCCTCTGCCAGCTGAACGTCGCGGAGGATCAGTCGGGCGACTCCATACAGGCGGTCGACGCGAGCGATGGCGAGCGCCTCAAAGGCACCGTGGTCGCCCCGTTGGGCCGCCTCGACGAGAGCTCGTGTCACCCTCTCGAACCTCCCAGTGCGCGGTCCAATCTGGCCGCGTCTGAACTAATGACGGTGGGAGTACGGCCGCCGGTTCAAGAAACGAGCAGCTTCTGTGCGCGCGTCACCATCTCGCGCAGGGCGTCCTGGTCAATATCGGCCAACCGCTTGAAGGCGACGTTAGCGCTGCCGATCTTGACCTTGCCGAGGCGGTAGGCGTAGCGCTTGACGAGGTAAACCCCATCCTCAACCGCGCTGACGTAGAGCGAGATGAGCTCTTCTGCACAGCCAAACCGAGCTTGAACCAGTCGACCGCCTCGCCGTTTGGACGGGGCTGTCGGAGGGCGCCGTAGGCGATGAGGCGCTGGTCGGTCCCACCCCACATCTTGCCTTCCCACATCACCCGGTCCTGGGCGGCGAAGACCTCGGCGAGTACGCGATCCAGGGTTGCGACGTCCTCGCGCGTTCCATCTGGCAGAGCGCTGATGAACTTGTCCGGTGGTGTGCCTGTTCGCTGCATCGGCGCACAATACGGCCCATGGAGGAAACCTATTCGACTTCGATGCTCGATGGCGCGGACGTGTCTGCCCGGCTCGACGAGGTGGAGCGTCGGCTGGCTGCACATGCCGGGAGCGCAAAGCCCACGGGATTGACCGATCCCGATCCGGACACGCCCGAGGAGCGCTGGGAGGCGGGCCAGGTGTGGGCGCACATCGCCGAGTTCGTGCCCTACTGGCATGCCGAGCTGACCAGCGTGATCGGCGAGTACGACGGTACGCCGGTGCCGTTTGGGAGGACCAAGACCGACCCGGGACGCATTGCCGCCATCGAGGTCGGCCGCAGCGAGCCGATCGCGGATCACATGGCGCGCACGGCCGACGCCATCGCCCAGCTGAAGGCGCACCTGGGCGGCCTGACTCCGGCCGAGTGGAACGCGGTCGGGTTGCATCCGACGCGCGGCGAGCTGGACGTCGAGGCGATGGTCGAGCGCTTCATCGTCAACCATCTCGAGGAGCACGCCGACCAACTCGACAGCCTGGCCGGGTGAAGGTCTTCGTCGAGTCCGGCGCCAAGAAGGTCTTCGCAGGCACGATCGAGTGGCCTGGCCTGGCGCGCTCAGGCAAGACCGAGGACGAGGCAATGGGCCGCCTGCTCGAGTACGTCCCGCGCTACAGGCGAAGCCTGGGTGCAGCCGCCGCCGATCTCAGGCAACCCGCGTCGGCGACGGATCTGGTTGTGTCGGCGCGGCTCGCGGGCGGTTCCGGAACGGACTTCGGCGTGCCCTCCACCGTCGCCGATTTTGACCGCGCAGCAGCCACAGCGAAGCAGCTCGAGACGCAGATCGAACGACTGCGCGGCGCATGGGCCTGTTTCGAGAAGGCGACGGAGAAGGCCGAGGGCAAGACCCTCGCGACTGGCCCGCGCGGCGGCGGCCGCGATCTTGGAAGGATCCGCGATCACGTGCTCGAGGCCGACCGGGCCTACATCAGCTCGCTCGGAGCCAGGGCGCCGGCCTCAAGTGCCGATTGGAAGCAGGTCCAGGAAGCATTCACAGATGCGCTTCACGCCAAGCTGCGCGGCGAGCTGCCGGACAAGGGCCCACGCGGTGGCGACCGCTGGCCGGCGCGTTACGCGATCCGCCGCTCGGCGTGGCATGCGCTCGACCACGCCTGGGAGATCGAGGATCGCCTCAAGTAGCGGTCAGCTCTTCTTGGCGCGGCCCTCGCGCAGCGTCGTGACCACCATGAACATCACGTTCTGCGGCCGCTCCGCGAGGCGGCGCATGTAGTACGGATACCACTCGGTGCCGTACGGAACGTAGACGCGGACCGTGTAGCCGCGAGCGACGAGCTGCTCGTGCAGGTCGCGCCGCACCCCGTAGAGCATCTGGAACTCGAAGCGGTCGGGCGTGATGCGGTGCTCGGTTGTGAACTCGATGGCGTGCTCGATGAGCGCCTCGTCATGCGTGGCCAGCGCCGGGTAGCGGCCGTTGAGCAGCAGCCGCTCCATCAGGTCGCGATAGCTGTCGTCGACTTCCTGCTTGGCCTGAAACGCGACCGTCGCCGGCTCGTCATAGGCACCCTTGCATAGCCGTACCCGGGTCTGGGACTCGATCAGTCGATCGATGTCGTCCGATGAGCGTCGCAGATAGGACTGGATGACCACGCCCACGTCGTGCCACTGCTCGTGCAGGGCACGGCCGATCTCGAGCGTCGTGTCAGTCTTGGTGTGGTCCTCCATGTCGACCCGGACAAAGGCGCCGATTTCCCGCGCACGCGCGACTACGCGACCAATGTTCTCGCGGCAGAAGTCGGGATCGATGTCGAGCCCCATCTGCGTCGGCTTGAGGGAGACGTTGGCCTCGAGGCCGCGCAGTGCGAGCGCATCGAGCGTGGCGATGTACCGGTCAGCGGCGGCAGCGGCCATCTCACGCGATGACACCGATTCACCAAGCACGTCCACGGTCCAGCGCATTCCCTGGCTGTGCAGTGCCTCGAGCGCGACCAGGGCAGCGGGCAGGTCATCGCCGGCGATGAAGCGGCGGACCATCCGTCGCGTGAGCGGGAAGGCCGTAGCGAAGCGGCCCAGCAGGCGGCGTCGCGAGGCCCACAGGAACAGGGCACGCGATGTCTTCGCGGGGACGTCGCGAAGGCGCGCGCGCGTGGCCTCTTCGTAGAGCTCGGCCTCGCGCCGCCGCTCAACCTCCGCAGCGATGGTCTCGGCCGGGATGACACCGTCGCGCGTGCCGTCGGGTTGCGCGTACATCCGGCACGCCAGCCCGATTGGCTCGGCGGGACTCGGAGCAACCACGTCAAGGCCGTCGATGCGCAGCGTCGGCGAGCCGTGAAAGCCCAGTCCAGCCGCGTCATCGAGGTCGTTCACGAAGACGACGTCGATCTTGGGGCTGTGGCCGTTATCGCTCAGAGCAGTCTCTGCGAGGGCGATCGCGCGATCGACGTGGGGGCAGTCGACCGTGGCCAGGAGCTCGACTCTCATAGGTGGGCTACGCGCCGCTGATGCAGCCGAGCACCTGGTCGGGCAGTCCCGGGTTCCCCGAGTCGCCCTCGCCGGTCACGAAGTCGTAGGGAATGCCGGCCCATTGCCCGGGTAGGCCGAGATAGCTGACCGGCTCGCCCTCGCCAACGAAGGCGGTCCAGTCGGGCGACTCGAAGCCCGTGCTCTCGTATGCGGCGACGGCCGAGATGCCCTGGATCAGGTCCGTTCGGCGCTCGAGGATCCAGCGCGCTCGAAAAGCAGGGTCATTGGCCAGCGCGGCCTTGACGTACCAGCGCTCGACAGGCTCGTACGCTGGCTCGGAGAACGGAACCTCAGGTCCGGTGAAATAGCGCATGTCGTCGACCATCCACGGGCCCTCCACGCCCATCTGGGCGCTGAGCAGCGCGAGCGCCGCCTCGTACTCCGTGGATCCGGCTGCGGGCCTGACCCAACCGTCCCGGCAGTCCGCGGCTGCGGGTCCGGATGTCGACGGCGCCGGCTCCGTCGTGATCGGCTCAGTGGCGGTGGGCGCCGGCGTGGGCGCCGGCGTGGGCGCGGCGGTCGGCTGCGCCGTAGCGGGGACCTGGGTTCGTGGGGCGGCGCTCGGAGCGGCTGGCGAAGCCGGGCTGGCGGAGCTCAGGTCCGTAACCGGGATGGTTTCCGGAGGGGCCGAGGCGACCGCGGCTGGGTCGGCGATACAGGCGGTCAGGGTCAACGCGAGCATCAGGAAGGCAAGCCAGGCTGTGGCGCGCATCGCGCGGATGATAGGCCGCGGTCGGCTTCGATAGACCGGCAGTGGTGCGCGCGATCGCCGCCGTTTGCTATACACGCGCCATGGATGCGTGCCAATGAACGACGACATCCGGCGCAGCGGACGCGACTACATCCGTGCGATCGGCGGCGGCCTGGTCATCGGCCTGCCGCTGCTGTACACGATGGAGGTCTGGGCGCACGGCTTCACCCTGCCGTGGTGGAAGATCCTGCTGCTGTTCGTCATCGCCGCGGTGATCGTCGTTGGCTACAACGCGACGGCTGGCTTCCGCCGTGAGCGCACCTGGACGGAGCTGGTGCTCGATTCCGTGGCAACAATCGGCCTGGGCATCGTCATCGCCTTCGTGGCGCTGGTGATCCTGGGCAGGATCGGTCCCGACACCTCCGTGCGCGACGCGGCGGGCAAGGTCGCCCTCGAGGCAATCCCCATCGCCTTCGGCGCGTCCGTTGCGGCGACGCAGCTGAGCGGCCAATCGTCGGCGGGCAAGAAGAATGTCGGCCCGTTCCAGCGCCTATTCGTGGGTGCGGGCGGGGCACTGTTGTTCGCACTCAATGTCGCCCCGACCGAGGAGCCGATGATCCTCGGCATCGAGGCGTCACCGCTGATCCTGATCAGCGTCGTGGCCGCCACCCTCGTTCTCACGCTGGCGTTGGTGTTCTACGCGGATTTCGGTGGCAAGGAGACGCACCGTGCCGACGGCGTGCTCGATGAACCATGGGCAGAGACGCTGACGTCGTACGCCGTGAGCGTCGGCGTGGCTTTGCTCTTGCTGTGGTCGTTCGGCCGGACCGACGGCGTGGGCCTCATGTCGATCGTCGGCATGACGGTCATGCTTGCCGGAGTGGCATCAGTCGGTGCCGCGATCGCGCGGCTGCTCGTCAGCGGGCAGAAGGAAGGTGGCGGGTGAGGCGCAACGCGCTCGAGTGGATCGTGCTCGGCGTCAGCATCGTCGCCATCGTCGCGCTCGTCGGCATCCTCGTCGTGCAGGGTTTGGGCGAGAGCCGTCCGGTCAGCCCCAACATCGAGTTGCGCATTGACGAAGGGCGCAGCACGGGCGCAGGCTGGATCATCCCTGCCGACGCCTCGAACGATGGCGACCAGGCAGGCGTTGCGGTCGTCTTCGAGGCCAGCGCCGAGGTCGGTGGCGAGGAGGAGGCGAGCGAGATCACGGTCGACTTCCTGCCCGCCGGGACGACAGTCGAGGTTGCGTTCGCTTTCAGCGCCGAGCCCGACGGCGAGGTCAGCGTGCGCTTGGTTGGCTTCCGACTGCCCTAGCCAACGGACCGGTTACTCGGCGGCGGTTTCTGCCTCGAGGTTCCGACCGAGCTCCTCGGTGCGCCGATAGGCCGCCCAGACCGCCTCCGACAGGACGGTGCGCAGCCGACCCGACTCGAGCTCGTGCAGCGCCGCAGCGCTGGTGCCGCCGGGCGAGGTGACCATGTTGCGCAGCTGCGCCGGGTGCATGCCGCTCGACTTGGCGAAGAGCGTGCTGCCCTCGAGCGTCTCGATGACGAGATCGTGCGCCACATGGCGCGGGAAGCCAAGGTGAACCGCCGCGTCGATGAGCGCCTCCATGACCAGGAAGACGTAGGTCGGGCCGGTCCCGCTGACGGCCGTGGCCATGCCCACGAGCTTCTCGTCGTCGACCTCGAGCTCGACGCCGAGGCTGCCCAGCAGAACCTTGGCCTGCGCCTTCTGCTTGTCCGTGACCTCTTGCGTCGCGTACCAGACGGTCATGCCCCGGCCGAGCTGCGCCGGAGTGTTGGGCATGCTGCGCACGATGTGGCGCGTGCCGAGCGCGCTCGCGAGGGCGCGCGTCGTCGCCCCGGCGATGATGCTGATGACGAGGGGGCTCGAGGAACGCTCCGCGATCCGTGGCCGCAGCTCGCGGCCGACGCGCGCCAGCATCTGCGGCTTGATGGCCAGGACGATCACATCGGCGTGCTCGACGGCCGCAGCGTTGTCCTCGACAGTGCGTATCCCGTAACTGCTGATCAGCTCGGATCGGCGGTCGGCGCGCGGGTGGCTGGCGATGATCTGGTCGGGCGTGACCTGCTCGCCACGCAGCAGCCCGGCGATCATGGCCTCGGCCATGACGCCCGAGCCGACCGTCGCGATCGTCGCATCCCTCAGCGCCATCGGCGCGAGTCTATCCCGCCGCGACGGCCCGCCCGAGGATGAAGAATCGACTGCTGGTCGTCACCTCTATCTGCTCGAAGCCGGCCCCCGCCAGGGCCGCCTCGAGCTCCGCCGGCTCGTAGTAGACCTTGATGATCTCGAACGAGCGACCGTCCTTGAGCTGGCGCGGCTGGCGCTCATCGACTATCGGCGTGTAGCCCGGCTGGCCCGCTTCATCGATGAAGGCGAACAGGCCGCCGGGCTTGAGCCAGCGCCGCACGATCGACAGGAACTCAGGCAGGCGCCGGCGGCGAACATGGCTCAGCCACGCTCCGCAGAAGACGGCGTCGACCTGGCGATCGGGCTCGGCCCACGCATCGCGTTCGTGGATGTGTGCGCGCAGGCCGTGCGCCAGCAGCCGGTCGCGCGCGTGCACGAGCACCTCGTCCGAGACGTCGTAGAGCGACAGCTCGCCCTTCTGCGCGAGCAGCGGAGACCACCAGCCCGTGCCCGCCGCCAACTCGACGATCTCGCCGCGTATGGGCAGTCGATCGAGCCAGAGCGTCGCCGCATCGAGGTCGGCCTGGAAGACGGCGCGCTCGAGCGGCGGAAACCACGCGCCGCCATAGAACTCGTCGTACTCGGGTGCGCGGGCCGCGTAGTACTCGCGCAGCTCCGCGTCCTCGGTCTGTTTCGAATTCGGCAGCCGCGGCACGCTTGCGCAGCCCCTCGCGCAGTCGGAAGCGCAGGAAGTCGTTGTCCTGGGCGCGACCGACGCACTCGGAGCAGAGCAACGCCCAGCCCTCGATGTCGTCGTTGGTCCGCGTCCGGTGCGGCCGGCCGCACCACAGGCAGTTGAAGGCCGCCTGGAATCGTGGCCGCTCCGTATCGCGCGCGCCGTCGCGTGCGCCGTCGCTTGCGCCGTCGGCCGAAGCGTCCGTCAAGCCGCGGCGACCTTGAGCCACGAGCCGGCCGGGACATCGTCTCCGAAATTGCCCGGATCGAAGATCTCAGCCAGGAGCGCGATGCCCTCGATCACGCGCGGGCCGGGCCGGCTGAAGTACGCCGAGCCGTCGAGCGCGTAGACATCGCCGCGCGCGACCGCGGGCAGGTCCTCGACCCATTCTGGCCGCGCCGAGCGGCCGCTCTGCCACTCGCGCGCCGCGCGTTCGGCGTCGAAACCGCACGGGATGAGCAGCAGCATCTCCGGCTCCACGTCGCGCACGTCGAGCCAGGTCGTTTCGCGCGCCGGCTGGCCGGCGTTGCCGAGCAGGTCCCAGCCGCCGGCGCGCCGGACCTGTTCGGGCACCCAGTGTCCGGAGGCGAAAGGTGGATCGAGCCACTCCAGGCAGACGACGCGGCGCGGCGGCAGACCCGCCAGCCGTCGCTCGAGCACGCGGTTCTCGACGTGCGCGAGACGCTCGCGCAACATCTCGATCAGGCCCACCGCCTCGTCCTCTGCCTCGGCCATTGCACCCACGGTCGAGATCGAGTTGAAGATGCCCTCGATGGAGGTCGGCTCGAGACTGACGATGTCCGAGTCCGTGCCGGCCATGCGCACTGCATCTGCCACGTCGCGATAGCTGACCGCGCAGACGGTGCACAGCTCCTGGGTAAGGATCAGGTCCGGATCGGCGTCGGCAAGTGCGCCGATGTCGAGCCGGTAGATGGACTCACCACCCTGGACGGATTCAGCGACACGGTCGTTGATCTGGCGGCCCGTCGCGTTGGCCACGGCGCCGGTGTCGGACGTCAGGACCGGGATGGCCTCCACCTCGGGCGGGTAGTCGCACTCGTGGGTGCGACCCACCAGCTCGTCGCCCAGCCCGAGCGCGAAGCAGATCTCCGTCGCCGACGGCAGCAGCGAGACGATGCGCATGCGGGGCAGCATATGCCGTCGGGTCATGCGGCTCCGTCGGCCAAACGGAGCTGTTCGCTACGCTTTGCGTGTGACGGATCAGGTGCAGGCCACGGTGATCGTCGACGCGGTCAGCAAGCGCTTCGGCACTACCGACGTCGTGAGCGATCTCTCCTTCGACGTTCGCGCCGGCGAGGTGCTCGGCTTCCTCGGGCCCAACGGCGCCGGCAAGACGACGACGATGCGCATGATCCTCGACATCATCCGCCCCGATCGCGGCGAGATTCGCGTGTTCGGGTCAGAGCCGGGAGTTCACCACCAGGCCCGCATCGGCTACCTGCCCGAGGACCGCGGCCTGTATCGCGACGTCCCGATCGTCGAGACGCTGGCCTACTTCGGCGCGCTGCGCGGCCTGTCGTCGGGCGAGGCGCGCCGCCGCGCGACGGCGCTGTTGACCGAGGTCGGCCTGGGAGAGTCGCTGACCAAGAAGGGTGCCGAGCTGTCGCGCGGCATGCACCAGAAGGCACAGCTCGTGGCCACGATCATCAACGAGCCCGACCTGCTCATCGTCGACGAGCCCTTTCAGGGTCTTGACCCGGTCAACGCGACGATGCTCAAGAGCCTCCTGCTGGAGCAGCGCGACCGTGGCGCCGCTGTGGTCATGAGCACCCACGACATGGAGGACGCGCAGACGCTGTGCGACCGCATCCTGCTCATAGATCGCGGACGGACGGCTGCTCTACGGCAGCGTCGACGAAGTGCGGCGCACCTACAGCGATGGCGCAGTGGAGGTCGTCGGGAGCGACCTGCCGACGGACACGACGGAGCTTCGCAGCGCCGGCCACGCAACGGCCTACGACGGAACGGTGCGCTACCTCTTGAGCGAGAACGCGAGCGCCCAGGACCTGTTCCGCGAGCTGGCCGCGACACCGGCGGTGGTCGAGCGCTTCGCCGTCGAGGCGCCGAACCTGAACGAGATCTTCGTCCGCGTCGTCGCCGGAGACAGTGACATGGAGACAGCGCCATGAGCTCGAGCTTCACGCGCCTGGTGCTGCTCGTCGCAAAGCGCGACTACCTGCGCACGGTCAAGCGCCGCGGCTTCGTGGCGGGCACGCTCCTGCTGCCCTTCGCGTTCGTTGCGATCTTCGCCATCTCGACGTTTGCCTCGACCGCGCTGGTCGACCAGACGGGTCCGTTCCTGGTGGTCAACGAGTCGACGGTAGCCATCGTGCCCGACGAGTCGGCCACACCCAACGCCCAGGTTGTCAGTCGAGACGAGGCCGAGCAGCGGCTCGATTCCGGCGCAGCAAGCGAGTACTACCTCGTGCCCGCAGAGTGGCCCGCGCAGCCGCGCGTGCTCGTCGTGCAGCGCGACAGCGGGAGCGGATCACAGCCGGCGTTCGACTTTGCGCGCCAGTCCGAGCAGCAGTCGGAGCTCGACCTGCTGCTGCGCATCTCCCTCGTCCGCGGCGCGGGCCTGCCCGACTCGATGATCAGCCAGCTTTTGACGCCGGTCAGCTACGAGCCCGTCGGCCAATCGGGCGAGCCTTCGAGCGGGGCAGATATCGCCGCCGCCTACCTGGTGCCCTACGCCTTCACGCTCGTGTTCATGCTGAGCATCTTCATCACCAGCGGCTACCTGCTCCAGTCGGTAACAGAGGAGAAGGAAAACCGCGTCGTCGAGATCCTGCTCAGCTCCGTGCCGGCACTGCCGCTGATGACGGGCAAGATCATCGGCCTTGGCGCTGCCGGTCTCACCCAGGTTGCCATCTGGGTGGGCACCGCCCTGCTGGCCCTGCCTTTCATCAACCAGCAGTTCGAGATCGCGATCAACGTCTCCGCCGTCACTCTGGTGCTGGCGGTAGTCTTCTTCGCTCTGGGCTACCTCGCCTACGGAGCGATCTACGCAGCGGTCGGGGCACTCTCACCCGGCGCGCGCGAGGCGCAGCAGTACGCCAGCTTCTTCGGCTTCCTTGCCGTCATCCCGATCGTGCTGATGCCTTTGATCCTGAGCGACCCCAACGCGCCGATCGTGCTCTTCCTGTGCATCTTCCCGCTCACCTCGTCGGCGGCCACCCTGGCAATCATCGCCGTGTCCGAGCAGACTCCGTGGCTGCTGGTCGGGATTGCGCTGCTGAGCCAGGTCGTGTTCGTCGTGCTGGCCATTGCCGCCAGCAGCCGGATCTTCCGCGCAACGGTGCTGCTCTACGGGGTCAGGCCGAGCGCGCGCCAGATCGCGAGCGCGATGTTCGGTCGCGCCTAGCCGCGCAGCGGGGATTGGCCGCCCAGCGGCGCTCGGCCGCGCACCGGCGGCCGGTCAGGCAGGTGGCTTGAGCGCGTCGACAGATTGCCGCGCGGCGTCCTTGTCCTTGAACCAGGTGGCGTTGATGACCGTGAAGTTGGCCCATTCGGTGGGCACCGAGTCCTCGGGATAGATCGCGTTGACCGGGCATTCCGGCTCACACGCGCCGCAATCGATGCACTCGTCGGGATCGATGAACAGCATGCGGTCGGTGCCCTGATCGAAATGGATGCAATCCACCGGGCAAACGGCGACGCACGACTGGTCGATGACGTCGATGCACGGTTCGGTGATGACGTACGTCATCCGCTACTTCTCCTGCTCGTTGGGCGCGCTGGCTTGTCCATCTGTGTTGTCCGGGAGCCAATGTTAGCGGCTGCTCCGGACACGGCCAGCACCCTCAGCGTGAAACGTACTCGACGCGGCCGACCATACCCTTCTCGGCATGCCCCGGCAGGTTGCATACCAGCAGCAGAACGCCGGCCGCCGGAACCTCGTAGCGCATCGTGGACGACGAACCCGACGTCAGGAGCACGCGCAGGCCACCGACCCCGGGCGCCACGCTCGCGGGCGGCGGCGTGGCGAACGGTGCGGGCGGTGTGGCCTGAGCGTCGGCGTCGGCCCAGGCCTGCTGGACGGTCTCGTCGCCGAGGACGAGCTCGTGCTCGATCATTCCGCCATTGAAAACGGTCAGATCCACAGTCTCGCCGCGGTACATGTACAGCGGGGTCGGATCGAAGCGGTAGTCGCGCATGATGACCGTGATCGGCCGCGGCGAGGCGACCGACCCGGGCTGATCGGACGCGCCCGGAGAAGGCGGCGGCGCACCGGCCAGGGCGGCACCCAGAAAGACCAGGCCTACGGCCAGCGCGCCGCCCAACAGCAGCAACGCCACCGGGCCACGCGACGCTCGCCGATTTGCGCCCTCCGACATGCCTGCGACTTTATGGCGCCTGCGGCGATGTGTCCTCTGTCGGGCAGATGTGTCCTCTGTCGGGCAGATGTGTCCTCAATCGGGTAGGGGCAGGACAGATTCTCAGTCCTGCGAACAGGCCCTGGCCCATGAGCGACAGAACGGCGCACAGGACCAGGTAACCGCACGTCGCCGCGAGCGCGAAGCGCGGGTAGCTCATCTCCTCGACCGCGGCCGCCGTCGTGGCCAGTCCTGTGAAAGGGCTGGGCAGTGCCGTAACCAGCAGGATCGTTGCCATCCCGTGCTCGTGGACCAATCGGCCTATCCGCGACTGGGCACGAGCCATTCGTCCCGGCCGCGCATCTGTCGACCCTTGGGCCGGCGGGTCATCTGCGCCCTCATCGGCACGCGCTGCTTCGCCAGCCGACGCCATGCCGGCGCGTCGTCGCCGATTGGTCGTTCTGGCGGCGATGAAATACGACGACTGGCCGATGACCATTGCGCCGGCCGCCACGAGCGTGACCACGACCGGGTTGAGCGTGCCGCCCTGCTGGACGATCATCAGCCAGCTCACGGGGCGGACGCCGGGCACGGGCACGAGTGCGCCGCCCGCCCCGATCCAGCACGCGATGAACAGCCCCAGGTAGGCGAGCAGGTCGAGGTCTTCGAAGACGAACCGCAACAGTCGCGCTGATGCGACGGACGTTGCGAGGAGAACGGCCAACAGGGCAATGACCGCGGCCACACGCCGGCGCCTTGTAGCCGGCCAATTCAGCCTCGTCCCCGATCGATCGCTCACGACGCAGGGACGGACGCGTGAGCACTTGCTCGTGCCACCTTCGTGCCCGCCAGTATGACGACAGCGACGAGGCGGCCAGCCGCCTCGTCGCGGGCGAGGTCAGGCCATCATCGACATCGGGAACCACCGGAACGGGGCGAGCAGCTGCCCCTCAGCCGGCGGACCCTGAAGGGCGGCGACCACCAGGAGGCCGGCGCACCCGAGGAGGACCAGGGCGAGCACAAGCGCGTACCACAGCCCATTGCTTGCCCCGATCTGCTGGTCTGGCTGGAAGCGGGGCGACGATGCGGCGCTCATGTTGGCTCTCCATTCCTTCACCTGGCGACGGACCGATGACCCTCTGGCATCGGCTCCGGGCAGCGTAGGAAGGAGAGCTAAACAGCTGCTTAGCTGTCGCTTATCGGCGGCTTACCGCGCTCTGTGGATAACCGGCCCGCGCAACCTCGCGGATGCAGTGGACCGCGCTGGGTCCCTAGCGGCGGCTCTCGAAGCAGTCGCTGCAGTAGACCGGCTTGTTGCCCGACGGCCGGAAGGGCACGCTCGCGGTGCGGCCGCAGTTGGCACAGACAGCATCGAACATCTCGCGCTGCCGGCGTTCGCCGTAGCCACTCGAGTAGCCGCCACCACCGCCACCGCCACCGCCGCCACTGCCGCCGCCGTAGCCGGCCGAGTCGTAGCCGCCGTAGCTGCCACCGTTCCCGGAACCGCCATCTGACGCGCCGTAGCCGTCGCCTGATCCGCGGTTGCGCTGGGCCTTCCGAATCTGGCGGCACGACGGACAGCGCTTGGGCGATTCCGTGAAGCCGCGCTGCGCGTAGAACTCCTGCTCACCAGACGTGAATGTGAACTCCTGGCCGCAATCGACACAGGCGATCGAACGATCCGTGTACACCTTGGAAAAAGAACCTCCCTCAGAACCAGAGACGCGCGGACTATAGCGGCACGCACGCCCACGTCAACCGTAACTTCGAGTCAGCCCGTCACTTTGAATGGGGCTCGCCCATGTCCATGTCAGTCGGCCGATAGGTCGAATCGAGGAAGCGTTCGGGCTCGTCCTGGAAATCGAGCATGCACCCGCGCGAGCAGAAGTAGTACGTGGTGCCTTCATGATCGGCCGTGAATTTGGCCGTTTCCGTGTCGGCCTGCATTCCGCAAACCGGATCCGTTGCCATCGTCATGCTGCCGCCAACCTCCCGGCACGGCCGATTAGAGAGGTGGCAGCCGCGCCACCTAATATCCTCGCGCCGATGACCGAAGAACGCAGGCCCCGGTCCAAGCCGACAGCGGACCGCAAGCTACTGCGCTCGGCGCCCTATGCCGACGCCTCATTCTTGGATTCCGACGCCTGGCGGGCACTGCGCATCACGGCCGAGTTCGTCGAGGGCTTCGACACGCTCGCCCGCCTCGGGGCGGCCGTCACCATCTTCGGCTCGGCCCGGACCAAGCCGGATCATCACTACTACCGCGCCGCCGAGAACCTCGCCGCCCACCTCGCCCAGCGCGGCATCACCGTCATCACCGGCGGCGGGCCGGGGATCATGGAGGCGGCCAATAAGGGTGCGTCCGAGGCAGGCGGCGTTTCCGTCGGGCTGGGTATCGAGCTGCCCCACGAGCAGTCCATCAACAGGTTCTGCAACATCGCCGTCAACTTCCGCTACTTCTTCGTACGCAAGACGATGTTCGTCAAGTACGCCCAGGCCTTCGTCATCTTTCCCGGCGGCTTTGGCACGTTCGACGAGCTGTTCGAGTCGCTGACTCTGGTCCAGACCGGCAAGATCGACCACTTCCCGGTAATCCTGTACGGGCGCGAGTACTGGCGGCCGCTGGTCGACTGGCTGGCAGACGCCGTCGCAGCGGAACGGATGATCTCCGCCGTTGATCTGGCCCTCTTTCGGGTAACCGACGACCTCGACGAGATCCTGAACCTCATCGAGAAGTCATTCGTGGAGGCCGATGCGGCCGAGCGCGAGGAGGAAGACAGCCTCGCCGGCCAGGATCAGGTGGACGCGGCGCGTGAGCGTCGAGAACAGGTCACAAGCCATCCCGAATAGGCCCCCCAGACGCATGCTCACCGCGCTTCGTGCCCGCATCCTGCGTTGCGAACCGGCCTGCACCCTTGTCCGAGGATCGGGCTCACGCGAGCGTTGGCGGTCCAATGGCTGAGGGCGAATCGGAAGTTGCGGCGGCGCCGGATGAGGCCGTCCTAGACGACCACGACGCAAAGGCCCACGAAGAAGCCGTACGCGTGAGGCCGGCCAGCCGCATCGGCGCAATTGGCACAGCGAGCGGCCGAACCTGGCTGCTGCTAACTGCCACCCTCGCGGGGTTGGGCCTCGTTGTCCTTAGCTGGTCGGTGGTGTTCGTCTTCGGCGTGGGCACGGCGATCGCGATGCTCATGCTGCCGCTCGTCAGCTGGCTGGAGCGCAAAGGCGTCGGGCGCGGCCTCGGCGCCGGGCTGACCGTGCTGGTCATGGTTCTGCTGGTTGCCGTGCTGCTCGTCGGCGTCTTCGCCATTCTCGTCAACCAGGGCATCCCGTTCCTGCAGAGCCTGCCGTCGCTGATTAACAGCCTTTACCTCCAGATCAGCGCGCTCGGACTTCCGGAGGTCGTTCAGACAGCCGTCGATGCTCTGTTCGGGGCGATCAACGAGTGGCTCGCGTCCATCGATGGCGGGACCCTGGCGCTGGGCTTCCTGCTGGGCATCGCTGGCTTCGTGGCTGGCCTGCTCAGCCTGATGATCGTGCCGTTCTACATCTTCTACCTGGTAAAGGATCAGCCGGCGATCGCCGCCGAGGTGAGCGCTCAGATCCCGGCCGATACGCGCGGCCACATACGGGCCGTGGCCCAGATCTTTCGGAACGACTTTGTCAACTACTTCAAGGGCGAGTTGCTGGTAGGCGGAATCATGGGCGTGATCGTGACCGTGGGGATGCTTGTGATCGGCGCCTTCGTCGGCGGCCCGCTGGGTGAATTCGCCTTCATCCTGGGCCTGATCGCGGCGGTAATGGAGTTCCTGCCGACCATCGGGCCGATCATCTCGATGATCCCGGCACTGCTCATCGCGCTGACTATCTCGCCGACGGCTTTCGTGATCGTCCTCGTGTTCTATTTGGTGGCCTTCCAGGTCGAGAGCGCGATCCTCGTGCCGACAATCGAAGGCAAAGTCATCTCGTTCCGGCCGGCGACCATCCTGCTGCTCATAGCCGTCGGCTTCGCCGTGGGCGGAGTCCTCGGCGCGATCGTGGTCCTGCCGGTTGCGGCCATTGCGCGTGACCTGTTCGGGTACTTCTTCGAGGCCACCGCGCCGCCCGGCCTCCAGCCCGAGACGGTCACCGCGACCCAACTACAGCCCGCCGCAGCGGACTAGTCAAAGAGCCCTCTTGCCCGACGCGCTCGCGTCGCTCATCCTATGGAGGAATTAGACCGAGCGAGGCCCGTCAAGCCGTGCACACCAATTTGATATCGGTCAGCTGGGGTTGCTGTCCAGGGGTCTAGCCGGTTGAGGTTGGGCCTTCCGGCAGAACGGGGGCTCCGTTCAACGCGTCAATTCCAGCGCGCCACGCTTGCGGGGGCCGCCAGCCTTGTGGCAGGTTCGGTCGTGGTCGCACTGGTCAGCCAGCACTCTGACGACTTCGCCTTCGCCGTCGGCATCGCCGCGTTCTCGATCCTCATGCCCGTCGCGATCGGCCTCCTGTGGTGGCGCCGTCGAGCCACTTGGCGTACCGGGACCCTGCTCGTGGCGCTCGGCGGCGTGATCGCTGTCTATGGCCTGGTCAATGCCGACCTGCCGCTTCTATATGCCCTCGGAATCGCGGCCGAGCCACTGGCCACCGCTCTGGTGTTCGGCCTGCTGATCGGGTTCCCGGAAGGTGCGTTCTCCGATCGCTACGGGCGTGTCCTGATGGCTACGGCAGCGCTGGCCTTGGCCATCCTGTACCTTCCCGCGCTGCTGGCCGCGCCCGAGCTGCACAGCGTGTATCCCGCCTATGACTGCGCTCCCTGTCCGCCTAACCCGTTCAAGGTCCTGTCGATCGCGGATTCCACGATGGCCGCGCTGCGCGATCTGGGGGCCATGCTCTTGATCGTGGCGGCGCTCGCGGTCTCGATCGAATTCGTGCGTCGCACCTTGGCCGCCACCGGGCCGCCGCGCCGGATGCTCGCAGCCATCGGCTGGACATCGCTGCTCCTGCTGCCCGCGATGGCCCTCTATCACGCCGCCGGGTTCGTGCTCGCGCCCACAGACGAGCTGCTGACTACCGCGACGATCGCAGTTGTCGTTCTGTGGTTCGTCTTTCCGCTTGGATTCACGCTGCCCTTCGTCGGCGAGGACGTGGTTGCTGCATCGACGCTGAGCGCGCTGCTGGGCGATTTGTCGGAGCCACGGCGCCGCGATCGCTGGCGCGACCAACTGGCCGCTGCCCTGGGCGACGCGCAGCTCCAGGTCGGCTTCTGGGACGAGCAGTCAGCCAGCTACCTTGACCGCGCCGGCAACGTCCTCCAGCCGATCGAAGGCAACCCCGACCGCGTGTGGCTCGAGGTCGACGACGATGGCCGCCAGCTCGCGGCGCTGATCGTCGACCGCTCGCTGACTTACAGCCCCGAGGTCGTTTCGGCCGCCGCCCTCGCCACCGCCGCAGCGGTCGAGGCTGACCGGATCGAGACCACGCGCCGCGATCTGCTGGGTCGCGCGGCCACGGCCGCCGTGTCCGAGCGCTCGCGCATGGCGCGGACCGTCCAGGCGGGCGCCCAACAGCGTCTCGCGGCCATGCGCGTGGCCGTCAATATGGCCGCCGAGGGAACCTCGCGAGGTCGCGGCAACGACTTCCTGACGCTGGTCGCGACCGAGCTGGACGCCGCAATCAACGAGTTGCGTGTGATCGTCTGGGCGGGCGGATCGGCCGCGGTGTCTCGGCGCGGCCTCGGTTCGTCCCTGCGATCGGTAACCAAGGCCGCGCCCACCACGGTGCGCGTCCTCGACCGCGGGCTGCAGCGCAGTCATCCGCAGACCGAGCTCGCCGTGTACTACTGCTGCCTTGAGGCCCTGCAGAACGCGATCAAGCATGCGGGCCGCGACGTACCGGTCACAATTCGGCTCCGCGATGGGCCGGAGGGCGGCATCGCATTTTCGGTTGCCGACGAGGGCGCTGGTTTCGACGACGGAGCAGAGCAGGTCGGCGTCGGGCTTCAGACCATGCGCGACCGCGTGGAGCTCCTGGGCGGCTGGCTCAAGGTAGCGACCAAACCGGGCCACGGCACCGTCATTACTGGCTGGGTGCCCAGTGAAACGCGGTCCCTTATGGATGCTGCCTCGCCGATGCCTGTCCGGCCATGAGCGAGCTACTGTCCAACGCCCTCGCCGCCGGGCGCCGGTTCCTGGCTGGCAGCGGGCCGAGCTTTGCCGGGGGCACGATGTCCGAGGTCGCGCTTCCGGCCACGAGCGCACGAGAGGTCGCGACGATCGGTTGGCGGCAGATCTCAATGATCTGCCTGGGTCCGGCGCTCGTTGTGGCTGCGCTGATCAGCCTGCACAGTGAACACCTGGCACATCCCGGATTCCGGGCGGCGTACATCGTGGCCACGATCGCGGCACCAGTGCTGATCGGGCTCGCGTGGGGGGCGCGGCGACCACGGAGTCGAATCGGGCCGCTGCTCGTCGCGCTGGGTTACGTGACGTGGGTGATGGCCTGGCAGGGCGGCGACGCTCCTGCGCTGTTCGTGTTGGGTATCGCCGCCGAGCCGATCCTGGCGGTGCTGACGCTCCACGTTGCCCTGTCGTTCCCGTCCGGAAGACTCGGCGCGTTGACCGATCGAGTAACGATGGGTGCCTGGACTCTGGTGGTGGCGGTCGGCTGGCTCGGATCGATCCTCTTCGTGACCGACCTCGGGCCGGCGAGCCCACTCTCGGCGTGTGTGCCGTCCTGCCCGCCCAATCCCTTCGCCCTGGGCGCGCTGTCAGCGGGCGGCCAGCAGCTTGGCTGGGCGCTGCTGGCCATCGCCGGCCTGTTCGTCATCGTGCGCGCCCTGATCGCGCTGTCGAGGGGCCTGAGGGGCGCGACGCCGGCCCAGCGCCGCGAGCTCTTGCCGGTTTTTGCGGTCGCGGTTTTCTACCTGGGCGCGTTCGCCCTTCATCACGGCGCGCGCTTCATCGGCCCCTCGACGGAGCTTCAGGACGCAACCGAGGGCCTGATGGTCGCGGCGCGTCTCGGCTTCCCGTTTGGTTTCCTGGGTGCGTTACTGGCCGCGGAGCTGTTCGCTGTCGACTCGTCGCGCCGCCTCGCGGCCAACCTGTCATCGCCAGCTTCGGCATCGGAGATCGAGCAGCGTCTTGCCAGCGCGGTCCACGATTTATCGCTGCGCCTGGGCATCTGGGATGTGCGCGCGCACGTGTACCGCGGCTCAGAAGGGGAGACGCTCAGCCGTGCGGGCACCGCTGACGATCAGATATGGATCTCGGTTCGGGACGATGGCGAACGGCTTGCCGGAGTTGCCACCGATGCCGGCCTTGGGGCTACGCCGCAGCTAATCGCCGCGCTCTCCACCGCCGCGCTGATCGAAGTCCGGGCGCTGGTTTCCGGTCAGCAATCGGACGCGTTGCGGGCGCGCGCGGTCGAGGCCAGTGATACGGAGCGCAAACGGATCGCGCGCGACCTTCACGACAGCGCGCAGCAGCGCCTCGTCGCCCTGCGCGTCCAGATGATGCTGGCCAGCGAAGGCCTGGAGAAGCTCGACAGGAATCGCGAGATTGCGGACCACCTGGCGACAGAGCTCGATCTGGCCATCTTGGACCTGCGCCAGCTGGCGCGGCGATTCCTGGCGCCGACAGCGCTCGAGAACGGGATTGTGCCGGCCGTACGCGCACTGGCGGAGCATTGGCCGATCCGTGTTACCGTCCGAGCTCGGGGCCTGATGCGTCACCCGGCCGAGGTGGAGCTTGCTGTGTACAACTGCTGTCTCGAGGCACTCCAGAACGTCGCGGACCATGCGGGCACCGGCGCTTCCGTGGATGTCCGCCTGATCGAGCGTCGTGCCGGGATCCACTTCGTCGTGGCTGACGACGGAGTCGGCTTCGATCCCGCCCTGACGGAGCGCGGTGCCGGCCTGGCACGGATCGTCGACCGGGCAGTGCTTGCCGGAGGTTGCGCCGCGATCAGAACCGCTCCGGGTCGCGGTGTGCGCGTGTCGGGGCTCATACCAGCGCCAGAGACAGCCCATGCGGCGTGACCGCGTCACCGGCGTATCTCTCGCCCACCAGCCGCGCAGGACCGGGTATCCGTTGCGCGTAGCCGCGGCAGACGATTCCTATCTGATCCGCGAGGCCATCGCTGCGGTCCTTGCCTCGAGCGAGCGAGTCGAGCTCGTCGCCAGCAGCGAGGACGGCTCGGCGCTGTGGGAAGCAATCGAATCGGAGCGCCCGGACGTCGTCATCGTCGACATCCGCATGCCGCCGTCGGGCGACGACGAGGGAGTCCGCATCGCGGCGCGCCTGCGCGAAGAGCATCCCCAGATCGGCGTCGTCGCGTTGAGCCAGTACGCCGAGCCCTCACTTGCGGTGGGCCTGTTGCGGCCCAGCGCGACGGGCCGAGCGTACCTGCTGAAGGAGCGACTCCACGACCGGGCCCAGCTGCTCAACGCAATCGAGGTGGTTGCCGAGGGCGGTTCGGTGATCGATCCACTGGTCGTGCACGAGCTGATCGAAAGCGCCCGCAAGCCGGCACGCTCGCCGGTCGACGAGCTGACGCCGCGCGAGCGCGAGGTGCTATCGCTGATGGCGCGCGGCATGAGCAACCGCGCCATCGCGGAAGACCTGACGCTGACCAAGCGAGCCGTGGAGAAGCACATCGGCTCGATCTTCCAGAAGCTCGAATTGGACGACGAGGAGGTCGTGAGTCGCCGCGTCACGGCCGTCCTGCTGTACCTCGGCCGCGTCGCGTCGGAAACGATCGAAGGCTGACGCGGGGCGCGGGCACCCGCGCCATGTGCCTGCCCGCGCCATAGCGTCGCGTGCCCACCGGTGACACGGTTTGCGGCACGAGCCGGAATGTAGCGCCAGCTCTCCGAGCGGAGGATCGATGCGAATGAGCGTCCTCGAGGAAGCGCGGCGATTGGCCACCATCGCGACAGTGTTCGTCACCCTCGGCTGGTTCTTCGTCATCTACGCGATAGTCGCGGGCGTGATGTGGTTCATCGCCCTCGCCAGCACCGATGCCGTCAACTGGCTCGAGGCACTCGGCGCCTCATTGTTGTCGATAGGCATGCCCATCTTCCTGTCACTCATCGTGGCCGGCTTCGGCCACTTCCTTCGTCTATTCGCCATGGACGTGGCGAGTCGCCAGGCCACCGACTGACGCCCTGAGCGTCTGGCCGGGCCTGCAGCGGACGCACGACGGAGCCGGAGCACGCTATGGGCGTCCGCGTGCTGGTCATCGACGACAGTGACGTCTTCCTCGAGGCGGCCAGCCAGGTAGTCAGCGCCGTTCCCGGCTTCCTGCTGATCGGTCGTGCCTCGAGCGGCGAGGAGGGCATCGCCATGGCGGCGACCGAGCAGGTCGATCTCGTGATCGTCGACGTCATCCTGCCCGGCATTGACGGCCTGGAAACGTGTCGGCGCCTGCACTCCCTAAGGCCCGAGCCGCTCGTGATCCTGTGCTCGGTCGAGGATGACCCGCGCCACGGTGTTCAGGGCCTGCCGTGCAGCGCGGCGCCATTTCTGAGCAAGGCGGACTTCTCACGCGCCTCGCTGGTGCGCCTGTGGCACGAGCAGGCCACCTCAGCCAACTCGGGCAAGCAGGCCTAGCGGAGGCGGGCACGCCCCATTGCCCGAAACCCGCGGTCAAGCAGATGCTCGGGCTCGGCGATACCCCAGGTCGCCCAGCTGAAGTTTCCAGATAAGGAGCTGTGGACCATGGGTCCTGTCGAGTTGATCGTCATCAAGTTTCCGGGCAACCAGTTCACCGGCAACGTTGCCCCCGCCCTGCGCGAGCTGGTCGACGCGGGGACGATCGGGATCATCGACCTGCTGTTCGTGACGACAGATCAGCAGGGCAACATCGCCGTCCTCGAGCTGTCCGAGCTCGAACCGGATGCGCAGTCCGAGTACGACCCGATCGTCAAGGACTTGACCGGCCTGCTGACGCACGACGACGCGCGCGCCATGGCTGAGCGCATCGGGCCGAACTCGTCGCTGGCCGTGCTCCTCTTCGAGAACAAGTGGGCAACCAAGTTCCGCGACGCCCTGCTCGAGGCCAAGGGCGAGCTGGTGATCTCGGAGCGCATCCCCAAGGAAATCGTCGACGGGATGGCCGTTCCGGCCGCCTGATCAGCCGAACAAGCGAAGGAGGACATCATGCGCAGAGGCATCGGACGACCCGGACGTGGCCTGATCGGCACGATGGCGGCTACGGCCGTCGTGGCCGGCACTGCGGGCGCAGTGCATCACCGCCAGGAGCAGAAGTGGGCCAACCAGAACGCGCAGCAGGCTGCTAATCAGCAGACCGTCGACAACCAGGCGCAGATGGACCAGATGCAGCAGCAGATGGCCCAGATGCAGGCCCAGCAGGTCCAAACGACGGTCGCGCCGGCGGCCGCCGCTCCCGCGCCGGACATGATGGCCCAGCTCAACCAGCTGGCCCAGATGAAGAGCGCCGGCATCCTGAGCGAAGAGGAGTTCCAGGCCGCCAAGGCCAAGCTCCTCGCCTAAGTCGCCCGTACAAGCCACATTCCGCCGCTGCGCGGCCGGAGGCAGTGATGGCAGAGCTCGTGGTCATCGGCTACCCGACGGAGGCCGGGGCCCAGGAGGTCATGTGCGTGCTCCGCGCCCTGGAGCGCGACCGCGTCATCCACACCGCGTGTAGCGCCGTCGTCGTCCGTGACGACGACGGCGAGCTGCGCGTCGCCACGCCCACGCATGCTGCCGGCGCCGGCGCCGCCAGTGGCGCGCTGTGGGGGATGGTCATAGGCCTGCTGTTCTTCATGCCTGCTGGCGGCGTGGTCGCGGGTGGGGCCATGGGCACGCTCTTTGACCAGATGTCGGACCTGGGCATCAATGACGAGTTCAAGGCGAGGGTCGGCAACCTGCTCAGACCGGGCACCGCCGCGGTCACGATTCTCTTCCAGAAGTCGACTCCGGAACGCACGATCGACGCCCTGGCGCCCTATGGCGGGACCGTGCTCCGGACACGGCTGTCACACGCCGTCGAGCAGCACCTGCAGGAATCCCTGACCTCCGGTCGCCCGACCGCCCTCAGCGCGTAGCACGCCAGCCGCGCCAAGACACCCGCTAAAGCACCGCGCAGCGGCGGCGACAGATGAGCTACATGCCGTAGGCGTTGGGCTCGTCGCGGCGCCACCAGCGGCCGCCGCCCGCGGCTGCTCCGCCGAAGTCGATCAAGAGCGCGAGGCCGAGCCACACGAAGTCCAGGCCGGTCAGGCCGGTGGGCGACCACAGCAACGCGTACATGAGCGTCGTGAACGGCGCGACGATGATCCCGAGGATCGCGAACACAGGTCCGAACGCCGCATCGAAGATCACCGGCCGGGCGAGCCAGATCAGGAAGACGCCGACTCGCGGCGATAGGACGGCGATCAGCGCGAACAGGCAACCCATGCGTGGTCTCCCCTAGGGTGCGCGGCGTTGTGCTCGCCGTTCTGGGCCAGCGTCACGCGCGGGTGTGTCGGTGTCGAGCGGGCAGACTCGCCCTACCCACGGTGGGCGGGCACCCACGCGGTGCTGGCTGCGTGCCGATACGACCGGCCGACACGCGTGGGCCGTATTGCGCAGATCCCCCGCGCGCGGCAACTTGGGTGATCTACAAGGGACATCCCTCTCCCGGCGAGCCCTCTCTGTCGTGACGTGCAGGGAGGGCTCGCGACTGCGCGACTACTTCCTGTCGCTTTTCCTGGTCGGGGCAACCGGGGTCGAGGGCACGCCGTCATCCAGCGTGTGCATC
The DNA here is from genome assembly GCA_963706095.1 of uncultured Chloroflexia bacterium. Lineage (GTDB taxonomy): Bacteria > Chloroflexota > Limnocylindria > Limnocylindrales > CSP1-4 > JALYGJ01. The sequence goes on along the minus strand of OY970149.1, from coordinate 1,946,071 downwards.
AGCAGTGAACGGGCGACATCGCCGCCCGGCCCGACCTGGACCATGGCCCGTGTGTTGGCGGCAAGCGCCCGAGCAACCTCAAGACGCTGCGACTCGACGTCCCAGCGCATCGCATCGGGGAAGTCCCCAAGTCGCTTCTGCAGGCGTTCGAGGCGCGTCACCTCGTTCGCCGCCTGGAGCTCGATCTGCTCGCGCTGGGCGGCTATGCGCTGACGTGCGAGATCCTCGCGCGCGGCCAGGCGCTGCTGCTCGAGGGAGTGCTGCTCCTGCTCCTCAGCAAGCTGTACGGCGGCCAGACGGCGCGACTCGCGTGACGCGACGAAGTCGAGGGGCAGCATGATGTGGGTGATCACGACGCGCACCACCTCGACGCCGTAACGGTCGAGCGTCGAGGCAATGTCCGAGCGCAGGCGGTCGTGGTCCTCGTCCTTCATGTCGAGCACCTCACCCCAGTCCTTCTCGCGAATGAGCTCACGCAGGCTTTGCTGGCAGGTCGCCAGGACGACCTGGTCGAAGTCGGGCGCGGTGATCGTGAAGACGAAGTTCTCCGGCGCGGCGATGGTGAATGTCATCACTATGTCGATGTTGACGCGCACGTCGTCCCTGGTCGGGATTGACATCGCCGGCGCGTCAAAGGGGATCTCGCGCGTGGCGACGATGTGGCTAACCGGGATCCACGGCGGGACGATGCGCGTGCCCGGACCGGCCGTCCGGTGGAACCGTCCGCGGCGCAGGAGCACGGCCTGGCTGCCCATGGGCACGGGCACGATGAACGAGCGAAAGATGCCCAGGGCGACCAGCAGCGCGCCGACGCCGACCACGGTCGCGCGCAGCGCCAGGTCGATGTTGAACACGACTGCGATGCCGAGCAGCACGACACCCGCGATGACCGGGCCGTTGCTGATCCGGGCGATCTGCTGTGGGATGACGACCACCGGGTAGCGGCCCGCCTCGTCGGCCGTGGAGAAGGCTGCGGCAACGTCCTCGAGCGGCACCCGAACCTGGGTCAGCTGCGGGCCGATTACCTGAGCGAGAGCCGCCGCGCTGCCCGGCGGCGGTCCGACCGCCACCATGGGCGGGGCCGCGCTCGACGTCGCGGTGCTCGGGCTGGTCTGTTCGAAATCGTCCATACCGGGGGCCTCCGTCTGGCCTAGGAGATGTGTTGCTCAGCGGGCGCGACTGGCGTGCGCTGGAGGCGTGGCGGTGCCTGCGGCTGGCGGTAGATGGCCGGTAGCGCGACCGTGGACGACCCGGCTGTCTGGGCCGTTTGGGTCTTGGGCAGGTGGTTCGGAATGACTCCGGCAGGTGCGGCCGGCTCCGACAGGCGTCCGTGGAAGTAGCGAACGAGATCAACAGCAATGGCCACGATTGGTGCCGCCAGGAGCAGCCACAGGATCCCGAACTGGCCGATCAGCACGACTCCGGGCACGAGCACCGCGGGGTGAACGCCCAGGCGGCGCTCCATCAGCCGAGCCCCCAGGACCGTGCCGCCAATTGCCCGCGCTGCGATATAGATCAGCACGTACGCCGCGGCGCGGTCGGGGGCGATGACGAGCGCAAGCAGCGCCGGGATGAGCCCGAGGAACGGGCCGACGATGGGGATCAGCTGCGTCGCGCCGGCGAAGGCGGCGAGCGCCAGCGGCTCGCCGAAGGTTGGCCCGCCGAATCTGGCTGACAGGGCCAGGCCGGCGTACGTCAATGCGCCGACGAGCAGACCGGCTACGACATAGCCGCGGATGTAGGCACCGGTGGCGCGATCGACGATGCCGACGACGGCCATGACGTCCTGGCGCAGGCTCGGCGCGACGCTGTGTTGCAACGTCATCTGCGCGCGCCGCTTGTTGTTTAGCAGGACGAGCATCCACGCCGGCAGGACGATCAAACCAAGCAGTGCGCCGATCGCCGACAGCGCGGCCCGGACGCCGGTGCGGACGATGTCATCGAGCGAGCCCGAGGCATTTGCAAAGGCGTCCTTGACGGCTTCGGCGAGTGCCACGACGACCGGGATGACGACTGCGGCCGAGCCCTCGGGCAGGTCGCCCAGCTGATCCTGCAGGTTGGCCACCCCGGCATCGATGTCAGCGGCAGTCGGCAGGTCGACGGCGAAGCGCACGAAGGCGTTGGCCATGGGCGGGATGACGATCAACAGGACCATGGCCACCACCCCGACAACGGCCAGGACCGACAGCAGCGCCGCCGCCGGTCGGGGCATGAACTTCTCGAGCGTGTCGACGGCCGGCAGGAGCAGGTAGGCGATCAGCGCGCCGACAACAAAGGGCAGCAGTGCCGGCCACGTGGCAGAGGCCAGCCAAACCGCCACGACGGCGACGAGCGATATCAGCGCGCCACGACCGATGGCCTGGGGCGTGACCGTCCGCAACCGAGCAGCGAGGTGATCCCACTCGGCCCTGGCATAGGCCTGTCGAGCATGCAATTCGTTGATGGTCACGGCATCCCGTTGGCGGTGACGGCTCAAGACTCATCTTGGGCGGAGGCGCCACTGACGCCATGGCGCAGACCGGCATCGGGGCGCTGGTGCAGGCACGCTCGGGGTCGGCATCGCGGTTGCCGAGAGAGTGCACGACGCGCTGACACCGGCTGGCCCCATTGCCCGACGCCTGTCGCGGGCCGGATTCTCTGGGCGAGTGCAGGCACGCCCTGGTCTGCCGCAGCGACCTTTAGGAGGGGCGCAGCGTTACCATGAGAAAGCTCCTCCACAACGGGCTGACCTTCATCCTCGGGACGCTCGCGTGGCTGCTGCTGGTCAGCAGCGTTCTGAGCGTGTGGCTGTACGGCACGGCGCTCAACACGGACCGCTTCGTCGGGACGGTGACTGCCGCCACGTCCGATCCTGTCGTGCTGCGTTCGACCAGCGAGCGCTTGTCCGCGCAGGTCATGGAAGGGCTGGATCTCGAGGCGCGCCTGGTCGAGCTTCTGCCCGACCGCCTGGACCGCCTTGTCGCGCCGGTCGTTGCCGCGGTCGAGGAGCGTGTGGCCGATGCCCTCGAGCAGGTATTGACCAGCGATGGCGCACAGGACGTGTGGAACTCGGTCCTGCGCGGGCTCCACTCGCAGCTCCTCGCACTGCTGCGCAACACGACTCCGGCGACCGATATCTCGGACGGCACGTTGAGCGTGGACATGCTGGTGGTGCTCGGCAACGCCCTGCGTCAGCTCCAGGCCGACGGCGTGATCGAGACGGAAATTGCGATCCCCGACATGACCGTCGACGAGAACCGTCAGGCGTTCATCGACCGCCTCGACGCCGCCCTGCCGCGCGACGTGCCGGATGACCTGGGCATAATCGAGGTCGCCAACGTCCGTGGTCTCCAGGCCGCCTCGACGGTCGTCCAGGCATTCGACGTGCTGGTCATTGCGCTACCCCTGCTCGCCATCGTCGTGACGCTGATCGCCCTCTGGGTTGCAGACCGACGCAAGCGTGCCGTCGCCTGGATCGTGCTCGGGGTCGAGCTGGTGCTGTTCGTGTCCCTGATGGCCACGTCCACGCTGGGCAACTCGGCCGCGCTATCGATCGCCGCCGGAGATGGTCCGACCCTCGCCCTCGCCATCGGCGGCGAGCTCGTCGAATCGCTCGGTGGCTGGCTGACGGCGTGGATCGTCGCCTTTGCGCTCATCGGCGCCGTGCTCTATCTGCTGGTGAGGAATTGCAGACCAGCCCACACGTCGGCCTGAACAAAGGAACATAGCGCCCGTGCTGCGCCGGATCGCTGGCTTCTACAGGGTCCAGATCGAGCTGTTGTGGAAATGGCGCCCGGGCCGAGTTGCGCTACTCAAGCGAGCGATCGTGTCGCTCATCACGGGCACGATCGCGCTACTGCTGACGGTCGTGCTGCTGCCCGGCATCCGGGTCGACTCGCTGGGCACGCTAGTACTCGCAGTCGTTCTCCTAGCCGCCTTCAACATGCTCCTGCGCCCGGTCGTCCTGGGCCTGTTCGCCGGCATTTCGACGGTCGCGGTGATCGTGGCAACGGTTGTCATGCAGGTCCTGTCCTTCCTCTTTGTCGAGTGGCTCATCCCGGCCTTTGTCGTCGACGGCCTCCTGGCCGCGTTCTTCGGCCCGATCGTTTACGCGCTCTTCAACACGATCCTGGCCGCCGTCCTCAACCTCGACAGCGACGTGACCTTCTACGGCGCGCTGGTGGCGCAGCTTGCGCGACGGCAACCGGACACGATCGTGTCCGACGAGCCGGGAATGGTCATCGTCCAGATCGACGGCCTCGCCCAACCGATCCTGGCCCACCAGATCCGCGCCGGTCGCGTGCCCTTCATCGCACGCTGGATCCGCTCGCGCGAGATGACGCTCGACCGCTGGATCGCGCTGCTGCCATCGCAGACTTCGGCCAGCCAGGCGGGCATCCTGCATGGCAACAACAGCTTCATCCCGGCCTTCCGCTGGTGGGAGAAGGACAGCCAGCGCATGCTCGTCTCGAACCACCCCGCGGACGCGACCGAGATCGTCCGCCGCGCCTCCAACGGCGAGGGCCTGCTGTCAAACAATGGCGCCAGCGTGGGCAACCTGGTTTCGGGCGACGCGGTGCGCAGCTATATCACGATGGCGACGATCAAGGACCCGAGCCAGGGCCTCGGCCATAGTCACGCCTGGTACGCGTTCTTCGTCAGCCCGGACAAGTACCTCCGCGCCGCGGTGCTGACCGTGGCCGAGGTATTCAAGGAGTACTTCCAGTCGACGCGGTCACATCGGCGCGGAATCGAGCCGTCGATGCACCGCGGCATGCCCTACCCCATCGCCCGAGCCGCGACGAACGTCGTGCTGCGCTCGCTGGTGACCTCGCTCGTGATGGAAGAGATCTACCGCGGCACGCCGGTCATCTATGTCGACTTCACCGACTACGACGAGATCGCTCACCACTCAGGCCCTGAGCGAAGCGAGACGCTCGAAGCACTCGACGGTGTCGACGCCCAGGTACGCGCCCTGGTCAAGGCGACTGAGGACGCGCCGCGGCCGTATCGCTTCGTGCTGCTGTCCGATCACGGACAGAGCCTCGGAGCGACGTTCAAGCAGCGCTACGGCAAGGCACTCGAGGACGTCATCGCGGAGCTGATGGGCGGCGCACAGGACGTGGCGGCCGCGACCGGCCGCGTCGAGGAGTGGGGCGCGCTAAATGCCGTCGTTACCGAGGCGGCGCGCGCCGGCGGCACGACCGGCGCGCTGACCAAAGCCGCGTTCGGCGGCCGTGCCGAGGACGGCGCCATCGACCTCGCCCCCAAGTCGGAGCAGCGCGTCGAGCCCGCATCATCGGCGATGGACGATCAGCCGCCCGAGCTCGTGGTCTGCGCCAGCGGCAACCTTGCGCTGATCTACTTCCCGCGACTGCCCGGCCGAGTCACGCTCGAGCAGATGGCGCAGCACTGGCCGGGCATGATCGAGAAGCTCGTGGCCCACCCCGGCGTCGGCCTGCTGATGGGCCGCTCGGCTTCGCGCGGCACGACCGTGATGGGCAAGCCCGGCCACAAGTTCCTCGACGACTCAGGTGCCGTCGAGGGCGACGACCCGACCGAGCCCTACGGCGAGTACGCCGATGCCGGATTGCGGCGCCTGGACGGGATGGAGCATTGCCCGGATCTCGTGGCCATCAGCCTCGTCGATCCGGGCACGGGCGAGGTGGCGGCCTTCGAGGAGCTCATCGGCTCGCATGGCGGACTCGGTGGGCCGCAGACGGAGCCATTCATCTTGTATCCGTCAGAGTGGACGATCGACGAGCCGCTCATCGGCGCCGAGGCGGTCTACTGGCAGCTCCGTCGCTGGCTCGAGGCCTCGGGCATCAAGCTCGGCAAGCAACCAGCGGCCGCCGCCTCGACAGACTCAGTGCCGGCCGGCGCCGCGCAGGACTCAATGCCGGCCGGCGCCGCGGCGGACTCAGTGCCGGCCGGCGCCGCGGCGGACTCAGTGCCGGCCGGCACAGTCGCGGCACCGCCGGACGAGCCCACCGTCTAGCTCAATCGCGCCGACTCAGCTCGGCTTCGAACTCCGCGCCACCACCGCATTTCCTGACCACCGCGGGCTACCCCGCTGAGCGGGTCATTCGCCCCCGATAGCCCGTATCCCCCACGAATTCGGGTTCTGCTCTTACCGCTGAGCGGTTGATCCACCCGCCGAGGGGCTGCTGGCGCTCGGATAGGGGTGGCATTTCGGGCCTTCCGGAGGGGATTTCGGCTCCAATCCGGGTGGTCGTTCGACTTTCAGCGCCCGCAGGCCGGCGCTGGGCGGTATGAAGGAACATCTCGGCGATTGCCGGGGGAAGACCGGACGAATCACCCGCTGAGCGGGTAACTCCCGGGCGAGCTCGCGGACAAATCACCGGCTGAGCGGTGACGCCTGGCGATCTCGTGTCCGAGAGACCGGGTGAGATCTGCCGGGTCAGACGTTGAGCGCCTCGCGCAGCTGAAGCTGGCGCATCACGTCGGCGCGCGTCAGCAGGCCGAGCAGGCGACCCTCCTCCATCACCGGCAGCTGCTCGAGGTCGTGCTCGGCCATGAGCTCGATCGCATCGAGCACACGCGCCTCGCCGGGAACCGAGTAGATGCCGGAGCTGCCGCCCATGATCTCGGCGACCGCCACCTTGGCGCGTCCGTCGACGGGCACGCGCATGACGTCAGAGATGGTCACGATGCCAACCAGCCGACCGTTGTCCGTAACCGGAACAGCGCGCAGGTTGTGGGGCAGCATGTAGCCATCCACCAGCTCGGCCACGCTGATGCCCGGCGGTGCTGTGACCTCCATGGGCTGGACCACCTCGCGCGCCTTGACCCTGTCCAGGCGCGACTGGACGACGACCTGCTCGATGCTCGCCGCGGCCGCGTTGTGGAGGAACCAGGCAATGGCCGCGAACCAGACGCCGTTGACGACGTTGCCGTCAAAGGCCAGGAAGAGTCCGAAGCCGAACATCAGCCACGCGATGAGCTTGCCCACGTTGCCCGACCACACCGTCGCCTTGCGCATGCTGCCCGTGGCTCCCCACAGCACAGCGCGGAGCACGCGGCCGCCATCAAGCGGGAAGCCGGGAATGAGGTTGAAGGCGCCGAGGGTCAGGTTGATGAAAACGAGATAGGCGGCCACGACGGAAACACGCGGCTCGGCGACGGCGACGTCGACGCCGTAAGCGACCGCGGCCAGGGCGAAGCTCGTCAATGGGCCAACGATCGCCACCATGAACTCGGTCCTCGCGGACTTGGCGTCCCCGGACAGATTCGAGACGCCGCCGAAGATGAAGAGCGTGATCGAACGCGCCTCGAGACCGCGCGCCTTGGCCACGAATGAGTGGGCCAGCTCGTGGATCAGCACCGAGACGAAGAGCAGCAGCGTCGTGACGACACCCAGGATCCAGAACTCCAGGGTCGCGAGGCCGCGCGAAAGGGTCGGGTCGCGCGGGAAGACGTAGGTGCTGAGCGACCACGTCATCAGCAGGAAGATGATCAGCCAGCTGTAGTGCACCCCGACTTCGATGCCGCGGATCGTGAAAAGGCGGATCGAATTAGACAGCACCAACCGACGATAGCCGATGCCACAATTACGCCATGCGCGTGGCAATTGCGACGGACCATGCCGGATTCGTGCTCAAGGGGCCGATAGTCGACTGGCTGCGCTCCGCGGGCCACGAGGTGGTCGACTTCGGAGTGGATACCGATTCGGAGCCGGTCGACTATCCCGACGTCATCGCGCCGGCCGCGCGAGCGGTCGCCGGCGGCGACTGCGAGCGCGGGATCGTCCTCGGCGGCAGCGGTACGGGCGAGCAGATCGTGGCCAACAAGATCCGCGGCATCCGTTGTGTCGAGGCGGCAGATCCAGTCACGGCGCTGCTCGCGCGCGAGCACAACGACGCCAACATGCTGGCGATGGGCGCGCGCATCGTCGGCCGCGAGGTCGCGTTGGCGTGTGTGTCCGAGTTCATCCACGGCGAGTTCCAGGCAGGCCGCCACGCTCGGCGCGTGGCCAAGATCAGCGAGCTGGAGCGGGACTCGGGCTGATCACCAGGTCGTGCAGTGCGAGCGCCTGGGCGAGGGTCGCCGCGGCGCCCCAGTGCTCGGTCAGGCGACGCACCTCGTCCTCGGTCGGCATCTCGCTTGCGTAGAGCCGGCCGATCGCCTTTCTCACCCCTAGGTCGCCGGCGACGACGCGCGGACGGCCAAGCGTCCGTGCCAGGTACCACTCGGCACTCCAACGGCCGATGCCCGGCAGCCGCGTCAGATATTCGATGAGCTGCTCATCGTTCATCGACGCAAGCTCGTCTTGGCGAAGCTCGCCGTCGCGCGCGGCGCGGGCGACGGCTACAACGGACCGTGCCTTGGCATTGGTCAGTTGTACTTCACGCAGCTCGGTGACCGTCGCGTCCGCAAGCCGGGTCGCGTCGAGCACGTGGACGAAATGCGCGCCGGTCTCGATGCGCGTTCCATATCGCTCGGCCAACCGGGCGCGGACCGTCGCCGCCCAGCGCAGGTTCACCTGCTGCGCGCTGATCGACCGGACCAGCGCGTGCAACGGATCAGTGACGAGGACCGGCACGTGGCCGGGGTAGCGGCGCAGGAGCTCGGCCACGGCCGGGTCGGCGAGCGCCAACTGTCGCAGCGCGCCATCGTCCACGACGAACGTGTCCGAGATCGCATCGGCCAGCCGGCCGGCGTCGCCTCCACCGGCGTCGCCTCCCCCGGCGGCCGTGAGGTGCAGACGGTCCGTCAACCCTGGCGCGATCTCGGCCGAATAGGGCACCGAGGGTTCGTCGGCTGCCAAGCGGATTGATCGGACGAGCACTCTTCCGTCGAATCGGTCGAGCAGGTCGTCACCCCACCGGCCGAATCCGGACAGGCTTGATTGGAGATCGACGGGACGGCCCAGCCGAACGTCAAACGAAGTGAGTTTCGCTGCGGCCACTCAGACACGTTACCGGGACCGATGGCGGGAACGGAAAAGAGCCGGGCTGTCTGCCCGGCTCTGCTGTTGCTGGCCCCCTGTCTACGGAGCGGCTTCGTTCTCCGGCTGTGTCAGGGGATCATTCAGCTGAACCTCTGTCTGGACGGTCTGGTCTCCCGGCTGGCTGTCGGTCGCTGGGGCGCCCATGCCTCCCAGGAAGAAGAACCAGATGATGGCCACGACGACGACGATGGCCAGAACGATTCCGAGGATCGTCCCGAGGCCTGTGCCCTCGCCTTCGAAGATCACGTCGTCATCGTGATCACTAACGTGAGTCATAACCTTCTCCTCCGTCTTTCACGGCTAACGGATCACGGAAAAGGGTGCCGCAAGCAGACTTCCGTCGGCAAGAACACCTTCGCCTGCGGACGGTCACAAACCCGTTTCAGGACCATTTTCGTATTGCACAAAAAGAACGCATGTTCGATAATTAGCCATGCCCCGGATCCGCGATCAGCGGCCAACGAACGTTCGCTATTACTGCCGTCATGCAGTTCGACCATCGCGACCCGGCTACACGAACAACGGTCAGTCGGATGCTCCTTCGCGCCTCGACGTTCGAAATCGAAGAAGAGGCCGCCAAATGCGATGTGGTTTGCGCCAACTGTCACCGCATGCGAACCTATGAACGTCGGCAACGGCTTCAGCGGGAGTAGCTCAGCTGGCTAGAGCTCCTGGCTTCCAACCAGGTTGTCGCGGGTTCGAATCCCGTCTCCCGCTCCACCACTTTTCAAGAGCGTCAGGACCGGCGCTGGTGCCTTCCGTCGCGGCGGGTGGCGATCAGTAGCGCGACGTCGAGCGCGACCAGACCGAGCCCAGCGGCGCCGAGCACGAGCCCCAAGGGCGACCGCGATCGCTCCGGCTCTGCAGCTCTCGTGAAGTCATCGTCAGATACGCCGGCCATGGCGCGGCGAGCGTCGCGCTCGAGCTGCAGCCTGAGCCGATACAGCACCTCCCACTCGTCGTAGGGCAGCGGCTCCGTGGCGAGTCGATCGTCGAGCGCACTCAAGCGCTGAATCGTCAGTGCGGGTGACTGAAGCTGGGTGCCATCCCGGATCCGGTCGAGTGCGTCCTCGATCTCCTGGGCCTCGGCGCTGATCGTCATATAGGCGGGCGCGTCAGGCACGCGGCTGGCCAGCGCCGCACGCGCCCGCGCGACGCGTTCCTTGGTGCCAGAGATGGCAAGATCTGACGGATACACGAGCACGTCAAGCCCCTCGCCGCCGAGCACCATCAGCCGATCGGGCACGAGTTCAGCCAGGCCACGGCCGGCGATCTTGTCCAGCAGCTTTGGCGGACCAGAAAGGAAGACGCCCGCGTCACGCGCGGTCATGTCGAGTCCGGCCTCGTCCAGCGTCTCCTTAACCTTGGCCAGGACCGCCTCGTAGTTGTGCTTTCCCGGCTTGACCATGATCGGCACGTGCGCGTCCTCCCAGCGTCGCGCCAGGGAGCGCAGCTTGCGCACCACGCCGACGACCAGCAACACCCCGAGGATGACCACGAGCGCTGCCGAGAATGGGTAGCCACGCAGGCCGGCCACGAACAGCCTGCCCACACTGCGGTCCTCGTTGCCCGTGCTGGCGATGGCTCCGAGGATGCCCAGGATGAACGGGGTGATCACCGCGCCAACGAGCATCGCCAGCCGGACCCAGTTCTCGTCGATGAAGTCGGGCAGGGGCGCCAGGGCGACCAGGAGCGTGCCGACTTCCGGCACGAACACGCCGATCACAAGTGCTACCCAGATCAGCGACCCGAAGACGATGACCAGCAACAGGATCTGCCGGCTCTGCGGAACCTTGCCGAAGAGCAACATCGTGGCCCAGCCAAGGGTCAGGTTCAGTACCCGGCCCGCGAAACGGCCGAGGACCCCGACGATCGCCGTGAGGATTGCCACGGCCCGACGCTAGATGACCGAGCCGCGACCGCTCAATACGAAGGAAGCGAGCTCACGTTGCAGCAACGTGCGCCGATCATCCATCAAGCGATGCTCTGCACCGCCTGCTCGATCAGCTCGCGTGCCTCGTTGATCGGGATCGCGAAGCCGATGCCCTCGGCGCTGCGCGAGACCGCAGTGTTCATTCCGATGACCTCGCCCGCGTCGTTGATCAGCGCGCCGCCGCTGTTGCCGGGGTTGATCGCGGCGTCGGTCTGGATAAGGTCGGACAACGTGTTCTGGCCACCTCCAAGCTCGTCTCCGACAGTGATCTCACGACCCAGGGCAGAAACGATGCCGCGGGTGACGGTTTCGGTGAACGTTCCCAGCGGGCTGCCGATGGCCAGGACGGTCTCACCAACCTCGATCGCAGACGAGTCACCCAGCGCCGCCGGGGTAAGGTCCGTTGCATCGGCGCGGATGATTGCCATGTCCCTATCCGGGTCGGTGACGACGATGGTCGCCGAGATGTCGCGGCCGTCCGCCGTGGTCACGTTGAGCGTGCTGGCGCCCTCCACGACATGGTTGTTGGTCAGGATGAGGCCGTTGGCGGAGATGACGATGCCCGAGCCGACGCCGCTGGTGGGCATGCTGAACGGCCAGCCTCCGTCATCGGCGGCCCCCTCCATGGTGATGGTCACCACGGAGTCCTTGGCCGCGGCGACGATGTCCGCGATGTCAGTGACGTCGCCAGTGGGCGTCGCGTCTGTGCTCGAAGCCGGTTCGGCCTGCTGATCGACGACGGCCGCCGGGGTCGTCGGCTGGACGCTGATGGGACTTATCCCACCAAGCGAGCTGAGCAGGGTGAACGTTGATACCGAAGCAAGCGTGGCGGACAGCAGGGCGACCCCGAGCAAGGCGCCGAGTCCGCGCGGCCGCCGCTCGTCGTGGTGGAACTCATGCATGCCCATGTTCTATGAGCCGTCCCTTGGAGCATGCTGGGAGCCGACTGATAGCCGTCCCCGAAGTCCCCCGGGGCCCGAATTCCGCCTGGGGCTCAGCTCCGCCTAGGGAATCAGCTCCGCTGTCGGCGCGAAGTAGATGCTTACGCCGGTCTCGATCTCTTCGCCACTCTCGTCTTCATCGGAGCTGAAGATCACCAGGCCGTGTGGTCCCATCGCCGATGAAGTGTCGTAGCTGGCCGTCGTCCCGAAATCCTGCAACGAGCTCCACGTCGAGCCGTCAGCCGATGCCCACAGCTTGCCCTGCTGCGATGTGAAATCGTCCGCATCGAGCCGGTAGCCGACCGCCACGTATCCGCTGCCGTCAGGCAGGGAGTGTACGTTGTCGAGCTGGCTCTCGCCGAACGAGCCGTCAGACGCCGACGCCTCTGTCCAGGTCGAGCCGTCCGCTGAGCGCAGCGCAAAAGCCAGGACCCCGAATTCCTCCGAGTCCGGATAGCCCACACCGACGGCCGCGTAGCCACCGGGCCCCGCCACCGCGTCGTAAATGACCGCGCCCGGAACCTGCGGCGCCGAAGCGGTCGTGAAGGCATTCCCGTCGGCGGAGGTGGCGACGGCCAGTGTCGGCTCCTCGAGCTCATCGACGTAGAAGTCGCCGAACGCGACCATGCCGTCGCCCTGGGCAACGAGCGTGTAGATCGGGTTGATGTCCGCCAGATCGGTCGTCGTGCGCCAGGTCTCGCCGTCGTCGCTCAGCCACAGGGAATAGGTCAGGTTGTCGTCGTCTGCCTCGCCATGAGCCACGATCTGGTCGCCAACGGCCTGGACACCAAGGTCATACGCGGTCTGCATCTCCGGGTTCTGCGTCAGACGCTGCCACGGGCCCCCGGCAAGGGAGCGCATGAAGACGTTGCCGGCTTCGGCCACGTCGTCTTCGCATTGGCCCTGGTACATGGGCCCGCACACGGAGATCGTCCCGTGGACGTATACGTCCTCGCCCACGGCCGCGACCGCCAGCGGCGTCACGTACTGGAATGATGGATCAATGATGGCCTGCCACGCGACGCCGTCGCACGAAGTCCAGACGAGTCCCTGCCGCGGTCCGTCATAGCCCGCATCGGCGAGTGCCCGGAAACCAACGGCCACGAAGCGCGTGCCGGTCCAGGTCACCCCGGTCACCTCGAAGGCCTCGGCCAGAGGGAAATCGGTCAGCTGGACGACGCCCTCGCCAACGGGCAGCTCTGGCGCGGTGGAGCATGGCGCGGGCGTGGGCAGCGGCGTCGCGTCGGGAGCGAGCGTCGGGACCGGGGCCAGGGTCGGCCGAGGCGATGGCAGTTGGGCGAGGCTGCATCCGCTGAACATGAGAACGAGGACAACCAGGCCGGCTCTACGAAACATCGTCACTCGCCAATGGTGAGGCAGCGCGGCTGCGCCGTCAGGCGACCTCCTGGATGCGCTGCGCCGCCTCGAACAGCTCGTCCAGCTCGACGGCGCGCAGGATGAACGCCTGGTCACCCATTGCCGGGGCGATGACACGTTCCATGCGCGTCTCGAACGCGATCAACGGCGCGAACTCGCGCAGCACGTCCTCGTGCAGCATCGCGTAGCGGCGGCCGTCGCGCCGCGAGACATACATGCATGCGTAGCGGCGATCGACGGTGGCCTCGAAACGGCCGTTGACGACCATGTTCGCCCACGCGCTGTAGAAATCGAAGTCGTTGGCGAAGTTGAACATGTCGACCGTGTAGCCGCCGGGCGGGCGCATGTTGACCTCAAGGCCGACCAGACGGCCGTCGCCAAGCCGGAACATCTCGAAGTGGAACGGGCGCTCGCGCAGATCGAAGGCCTTGGCCATCTGCCGGCCGACATCACGAACGTCCGCCGGCACCTCGCGTGGGATCCAATAGAAGAGGTCGCGCTGCTCATTGACCGACTCCATCACCCCGGTGGAATAGATGAAGCTCGACTCGAAAGCGATTTCCCCGTCGCGGTCGGTCAGGCCGTCGTAGGTCATCAGCTGCCCGGCGATGAATTCCTCGACGATGTAGTCGACCGGTGGCTTGTCCTGCAGAAAGCGCTCGAGGTCTGAGTCCGCCATCAGCTTGTAGGTCGCCGCCGCGCCGACGCCGATGTCCGGCTTGGCCACGACCGGATAGCCGACCTTGTCCACGAAGCGACGCAGCGCTCGCTCTGAGCGGCAGACCTTGCCCCGCGCGACATCGATGCCGGCCGCCTCGAAGCGCTTCTTCATCAGCGACTTGCGCTTGATCGCGGTGATCATCCGCTCATTGATGCCCGGGATGTTGAAGTCCGTGCGCAGCTGGGCCTCGATCTCGAGCCAGTGCTCGTTGAGCGAGTCGAGCCGGTCAATTCGGCCGTGGCGATGGGTGAACCAGCCCAGGGCTCTCGTCAGCTGGTCGTAGCTTCCCAGGTCGTCGACGCGGTAGTGATCGTTCAACGCGTCGCGCAGCTCCGGCCGCATGCCCTCCAGCGACACATCTGAGATGCCGAGCGTGTTCGCACCCGCGTTTTGCAGAGCGACCGCGAAGCGATACCAGTTGGGCGGGAAATGCGGCGACAGGAAAACGACATTCATCGGCCTGTCGCTCAGCGTATCAAGCGCACACAAAAGGGCCGGGCGCCCGTTCAGGCGCCTGGCCCTCAGTCATGCTCGGTTTCGGCGCTCGAAGAGCGCGTCTCGACGGTCACATTCCCTGGCCGCTGTCCTCCTGGTTTCCGATGTCAGAGCCACCACCCACGTCGGAGCCGCCGCCCATGTCCGTGCCCTGATCGCCCATACCCGAGCCGCCGGCATTGCCCCAGTCGGTGCCACTGTCGGTTCCGGTCGAGCCGATGCTGTCACCCATTCCCGAGCCGCCGGAGTTGCCCCAGTCGGAGCCACTCTCGGTCCCGGTCGAGCCGGGCTCGCCCGTGTTCCTCTGGTTCTCGTCGTATTGGCCCACGTCAAACCTCCCTGAAGGCTTTCGGCAATCGCCGGCGGCGAGCATGCGACCGCTGGCGCCGAGTCGGAACGACCACGAAACCCCCGGGACCTATCAGGTACGCAACATCCCGCGTCGCCCGCCAGGGCAGCGGGCGACCTCAGTGAGGGCCGGCAGGCAGCAGCAGGAGATCGGTCTCGACCTCCCGTCCATCGGCGGCAAGGCGGCTGATGGCCGAGGCAGGCTGGAAGCGCACCTTGTTTGTCAGCGCACTCCAGCCAAGGTCGACCATCACGTCGTAGCTCTGCGAGAGCAGCTCCTCGAGCTTGCGCCGGTCCTGTGCCGCCATCATTGCCGTGGCGTACTCGACGACGAGCGGCACCCTGGCGGCGAGCAGCGACGCCGCGCCTTCGAGCACATCCGCCTCGTGACCCTGCACGTCGAGCCACACCAGTCCCAGATCCGCCAGCGGGATCGTGCCGTTGGCGACCTCGTCATCTAACGTCCGTGCCGGCACCTGGACGATCGCGCCCGCAGCGCCCGCAGCGCCGGCCGCGACGATGCGATTGTCGCCGGCGTTGAAGCTCCCCAGCTGCAGCGTCAGCTCGCCCGGCGCGGCCGACAACGCGGCGTTGTGGGCGAACACCCGCGTGCCCAGGTCGTTGCGCGCGATGTTCTTTGTCAGCAGCTCGAACGACCCAGGATCGGGCTCATACGCCACGGCACGCGCGAAGCCGTAGCTCGCGACCGCAGGCAGCGAATAGACGCCCATGTTCGCGCCGATCTCCAGGAAAGTCGTGCCGCGCCATTCCGAGCCGAAGCGACTCAGAGCACCGAAAACGGTGCCGACGAGCTGTGGGTCCCAGTCTCCCGACGCGTACACGGACCTGCCGATCGTCCGATCCGAGGTGCTCACCAGCACGCGCAATCCGTCCATGTCGGCTTCCACCGTGGGCACCTGGCCCGCCAGTTGCAGGAACTCGAGATTGCGCTCCAGGAAGGGGCCGAGCGGTCGGCGGTCGCGCAGTCCGAACTGGTTGCGCAGGTAGCCGAACGCAAGTCGGGCACCGGCCTCTAGAGCCGGATGCAGCCGTACGCGCGAGCGCTGGGGATCGTAGGCAACGCTCGGCATCGCGCCGGAGTCTAGCCCGGCGCCCGGCCACGGCCGCGGCGTCTGGAGACACGTCGGCGCAGGCAGGGCATGATTGGCGGCCGTGAAGATCGCCCTCGTGTCGCCACCGTTGCTGCCCGTGCCACCCGTTCGCTACGGCGGTGTCGAGCGCATCGTCGGCGTTTTGGCCGATGAGCTGCACCAGCGCGGACACGAGGTAACGGTCTTCGCACCGGGCGACTCGAACGTT
Source organism: uncultured Chloroflexia bacterium (assembly GCA_963706095.1). Lineage (GTDB taxonomy): Bacteria > Chloroflexota > Limnocylindria > Limnocylindrales > CSP1-4 > JALYGJ01. The sequence continues at coordinate 1,929,986 of OY970149.1, read as the reverse complement.
CCTGGCCGCCTCGTGGCGACCGTCCCGCGCGCGCTGTGGGGCGACGGCTTTCACCCTGATCCAGCCGATTTCTACGCAGCAACCCGCGCCGCGGTTATCGATCTCGCGACCGAGTTCGACCTGATCCACAACCACATGGACCAGCACGGCCTCGAGCTCGCGCGCCTCACGAACGTGCCCATGGTCAGCACGCTCCACGGCCGGACGGACATCGATCCACTGCGCGCCGCGATCGAAGGCCAGCCCGATGCTGGCCTGGTCGCAATCTCAGAGAGCCAGCGCAGCTTCGTGCCCGGCGCCGGTTGGCTGGCCACGATCCATCACGGCCTGCCACTCGCCGACGCTCCGCTCAGCGACGGGCGCGGCGACCACCTCCTGTTCGTTGGCCGACTTTCCAATGACAAGGGCGTAGCCGAGGCGGTTGCGGCGGCACGCCTCGCGGGGCGGCGGCTACTGGTCGCGGCCAAGGCACTCGCTCCAAACGAGACTCAGGTATACGAGTCGATCATCAAGCCGGCCGAGGCCGAGGGCGTCGTCGAGTTCATCGGCGAGGTGGAGCCGGCGGAGCGCGATCGACTTTATACAGAGGCCCTGGCAACCATCATGCTCAGCCGCTGGCCGGAGCCGTTCGGGCTCGTCGCCATCGAATCCCTGGCGACCGGCACGCCCGTGATCGCGCAGCGTTCTGGCGCCTTACCCGAGATCGTTGAGGAAGGCGTCGACGGCTTCGTGGTCGATTCGCCGGAGCAGGCGGCAGCGGCTGTCGACAAGGTCGGCAGCCTGGATCGGCCAGGCATCAGAGAGCGCGCGCTGGCGCGCTTCTCATCGGCGCGAATGGTCGATGACTACGAGCGCGTCTACACCCGCGTAATCCAACGTTCACAGGATGCTCTCAGCACGTCGCGCTAACGTAGGCGCCGGTTTCGCATCTCTTTTGGAGGCTTTGATCGGTGGGTTTACTGCCGTATTTGGTTCTCGTCCTGCTGCCAACAGTGGTTCTGTCGCTGTGGGCTGCATGGAAGGTCAAGTCCACATACTCCAAGTGGGACAAGGTCGATTCGGGCATCCAGATGTCCGCGTTCGACTTCGCCCGCTACCTGCTCAACTCGCAGGGCCTCAATGACGTCCAGGTCGAGCCCACGCCGGGCAACCTGACCGACCACTACGACCCGCGCTCCAAGACGCTGCGCGTCAGCCAGGGTGTGTCGGGCACGTCCATCCGTGGGAACTTCAGTCCGCTCGGGCAGCAGCTTGGTTACTCCGACTCCGCGCGTGGCCTGTCCGTGGCGGCGGTGGCGGTCATCGCGCACGAGGTTGGCCACGCCAAGCAGGACCAGCAGCGCGACCCGGCCATGGCGCTGCGCCAAGTCGTCGTCCCGGTGGCTCAGATCGGCTCGACCCTCGCACCGTGGCTGGTGATCATCGGCGTCTTCATGAATGTCTTCGGCCTGGCCATCATTGGGCTGGCGTTCTTTGCGGCGGCCGTCGCGTTCACGTTCGTGACACTGCCCGTCGAGTTCGGCGCCAGCAAGCGAGCGCTGGCCTTCGTCGAGCCGCTGGGCATGATCGGCGAGCGCGGCGACGGGGCGCGCCAGGTGCTTCGCGCGGCCGGCTGGACTTACGTGGCCGCGGCACTGACCGCGCTGCTGACGTTCCTGTACTACCTGACCCTGGTGGTGGGTGCCCGCCGCTAACTGAGTTCGCGCCGCGGCGGCGCGCAGCCACAGCAATCCGGACACAAAGAGGCCGGGCCGCCCGTCTGGGCGGCCCGGCCTCTGTGATTTCAGCCCAAGAGCTGACGGTTAGCGCTTGAGATCGTCAACGGCGTTGTCGATGCCTTCCTTGACGTCACCGACGCCCTCGCGGACGCTGCCCTTTGCCTGATCGATCTTGCCTTCGCCCTCCATCTGCTCGTTGCCGATGGCGTCGCCGACGTTTTCCTTGAGCGTGCCACCGGCCTGCTCGAGCTTGCCCTGCAGCTGGTCGTCGTTACCCATCAGAGTGACCTCCCCGTCATGGCGGCGCGGCCCATATACCGATCGGGCCGTCCTTACAGGGACAGCATGGATACGCTGCGCTAAAGCCCGCGCCAATCCAGGCAGGCTGCCTGCTTTCAGTCGACCGACAAGTCGTGCTTCTTGCCAGTCCTATGCGCCGAGTAGAATCAGCGGCCCGCGCCAGCATTTGTGCGCGCGCAAGCATCGCCCCGAGAGGACCGTGGACCCAACCCAAGGCAGCGCCCGGACGAAAAGCGCAGAGTCGACCACGGCCGCCATCGGCCGGCTGGAGCTTCGTGTCGAGAAGGCGCGCGCCCTGACGCAGCGCGAGCCCGGCACGGTCGCGCCGAACGCCAGCCTGCGCGATGCGCTCGCGCAGATGCGCGCCCATGGCGGCGATGCGGTTCTCGTCACCGATGGCCGTCAGCTCGCAGGCATCCTGACCGAGCGCGACGTGCTGCTACGTGTACTTGGCTCGAACGTCGACGAAAGCAAGCCTGTAAGCGACTTCATGACGGCCGACCCCCACACCCTCAGCGCCGACGCCAGTGCGTTCGAGGCCATGCAGGCCATGGAAAGCGGGCATTACCGCAACCTGCCCCTGGTCGACGCCGACGGGACGCTGGTTGGCGTGCTGCGCCAGCAGGACGTGATCGAGTACCTCGCCGAGGCCTTCCCGCAGGAGATCCTCAACCTTCCGCCACGTCCTCACCAGATGGCAGAGCAACCCGAGGGGGCATGACTGGCACGTGACTACCGAGATTGAGAAGCACAAGGACGTCACCGTCCAGGAGCTCGAGCGGGTAACGATCCGCTTCGCCGGCGACTCGGGCGACGGCATGCAGCTGACCGGCACGCAGTTCACCCGGACAGCCGCGGTCTTCGGCAACGACATCAGCACCTTTCCCGACTACCCGGCCGAGATCCGCGCGCCGGCTGGCTCGCTGCCCGGCGTGAGCGGCTTCCAGCTGAGCTTTTCGAGCGCCGAGATCCACACGCCGGGCGACGAGCCGGACGTGCTCGTGGCCATGAATCCGGCCGCGCTCAAGACGAACATCGGCGATCTGCCGCCGGGCGGCGCACTGATCGTCAACGCCGATGCCTTCAATGCCGAACAATCTGAAGAAGGCGGGCTACGAGGCGTCACCTCTCGCCGACGGCTCGCTCAAGCAGTACACCGTCTTCGAGATCCCGATCAGCACGCTCAACACGCGCGCGCTCGAGGGCCTCGACATGACCTCCAAGCAGGTCGACCTGACCAAGAACTTCTTCGCGCTGGGCCTCATGTTCTGGCTGTACGAGCGTTCGATGGATCCGACATTGCGCTGGATCGAGAACCGCTTCAGCGCCAAGCCGGTCATCGCCGAGGCCAACCGACGGGCACTGATGGCGGGCTACGCCTTTGGCGAGACGACCGAGATGTTCCACACGACGTACCGGGTCGCGCCGGCACGCCTGACACCGGGCACGTACCGCAACATCACCGGCAACGAGGCGACCGCGCTTGGCTTCGTGACCGCCTCCAAGCTGGCCAAGCGCGAGCTGGTGTACGGGTCGTACCCGATCACGCCGGCGAGCGACATCCTGCATTCGCTCGCCGCCTACAAGAACTTCGGCGTCAAGACCTTCCAGGCCGAGGACGAGATCGCCGCCATCGGCGCCGCGATCGGCGCAAGCTACGGCGGCGCGATGGGCCTGACCGCCTCATCCGGACCGGGTATCGCGCTCAAGAGCGAGGCGCTCAACCTCGCAGTCATGGTCGAGCTGCCGCTCGTCGTGATCGATGTGCAGCGCGCCGGGCCATCGACCGGAATGCCCACCAAGACCGAGCAGGCCGACCTGCTGATGGCCATGTTCGGGCGCAACAGTGACTCGCCCGTGCCCATCGTCGCCCCGGCCACGCCGGCGGAGTGCTTCACCTACGCGGTCGAAGCGTGGCGCCTTGCGCTCAAGTACATGACGCCCGTCATGTACCTGTCGGACGGCTTCCTGGCCAACGGCGCCGAGCCGTGGAAGATCCCGTCGCTCGCGGATCTGCCCGACATCTCGGTCTTGAACCACACCGACCGAGCGACCTTCCAGCCCTACTCGCGCGACCCCAACACCCTCGCGCGACCGTGGGCCGTCCCCGGCACGCCCGGCCTTGAGCACCGCATCGGCGGTTTGGAGAAGGCCGACATCACCGGCAACGTCTCGTACGACCCCGACAACCATCACCGCATGCAGATGCTGCGCCAGGACAAGGTCGCGGGCATCGCTGATGACATCCCGGCGCTCGAGGTCTTCGGTCCGGAGTCGGGCGACCTGCTCGTGCTCGGCTGGGGCTCGACGTATGGCGCCATCCGCAGCGCCGTGGAGCGCCTGCAGGCCGAAGATTGGAGCGTGGCTCACGCTCATATGCGCCACCTGAACCCGTTCCCGGCGAACACCGAGCAGGTGCTGCGCTCGTTCAAGCGCGTGCTCGTGCCCGAGATCAACCTCGGCCAGCTGTCGATGCTCATCCGTGCGCGCTACCTGATCGACGTTATCGGCTACAACATGGAACGCGGCAAGCCGTTCCGCATCATCGAGATCAAGCAGGCCGCCGAGGAGCTTCTCAAGTGAACCCGACCAACGGCCAGGGCAATGGCCACGCCACGGCCAACGGCGCAGGCGCCGGCGCCCCCGCCCTCTCGCCAGAGAACGCCCAGGTGATCGAGCTCACGCGCAAGGACTTCGTGAGCGACCAGGAGGTCCGCTGGTGTCCGGGCTGCGGCGATTACTCGATCCTCGCCCAGACACAGAAGACAGATGCCCGAGTTCGGCGTGGCCAAGGAGAACATCGTCTTCGTTAGCGGCATAGGCTGCTCGGGCCGGCTGCCGTACTACATGAACACCTACGGCTTCCACTCGATCCACGGCCGCGCCCCGACGCTCGCGACCGGCCTGAAGCTGGCCAACCCGGATCTGATGGTGTGGGTCATCACCGGCGACGGTGACGCCCTCTCGATCGGCGGCAACCACATCCTCCACTCGATGCGGCGCAACGTCGACATCAAGGTCGTGATGTTCAACAACCGCATCTACGGCCTGACCAAGGGCCAGGCATCGCCCACCTCGGAGCTGGGCAAGAAGACGAAGTCCTCGCCGGCGGGCACGATCGACTTTCCGATTCAGCCGCTGTCGATAGCCCTTGCCGCCGAGGCGAGCTTCGTGGCGCGCTCGGTCGACACCCACACCGAGCACCTCCAGGACACGCTGGAGCGCGCCGGCCACCACCATGGCTCGGTCTTCGTCGAGGTGCTCCAGAACTGCAACATCTTCAACGACGGTGCGTACCGCGAGTTCACCGAGCGTGACGTGCGCGAGGACCGGATGCTCGTGCTCGAGCACGGCAAGCCGATGATCTTCGGGACGGACCGCGACAAGGGGATCCGATTGAACGGGCTGAAGCCAGAGATCGTGACCCTTGGCCAGGGCGGCGTGACCGAGGCTGATCTGCTCGTCCACGACGAGGAGGCCGAAGAGCCCTACCTCGCCTACATGCTGTCGCGCATGTGGTGGCCGGACTTCCCGGTGCCGGTCGGTGTCCTGCGCCGGGCAATGCGGCCGACGCACGACCAGCTCGCCGTTGGCCAGATCGAGGATGCAACCACACGGCAGGGCGTGGGCGACCTCGAGAAGCTGCTCGTCAGCGGCGAAACCTGGACCGTTAGTTGAGCCGCCTGACGTGATCTGCCCGGTTTGCGGGTTCGAGAACCTGCAGGGCGTCGACGAGTGCGAGAACTGTGGCGCCGACCTGAGAACCAGCGACATCCCGAGCCCGAGCACCGAGTTCGAAGCCGAGCTGGTGCACGTCACGCTCGCCGCGGTGCACCATCACACGCCACTGACGATCGCGCCCGACTCGTTGCTCGCCGACGCTGTGCGCCAGCTCCAGGAGGCCAACGCGGGTTGCCTGATCGTCGAAGACGCGGCCGGGGTACGCGGCATCCTCTCGGAGCGTGACCTGGTCATGAAGCTCGACGGTGTGGAATTCGGCTCGAAGAGCGTGGCTGACGTGATGACGCCCGATCCGGTCGTGCTGCGACCCGACGACAGCATCGCCGTCGCGATACACAAGATGGCGGTAGGCGGGTTCCGCCACATCCCGCTCGTCGAGGACGGCCGCGCAACTGGCATCGTCTCCGCGCGAGACATTTTCCAGCACATCCTGACCGTCACTCGCTGAACGCAGCGCGCGCGGCGCGTCGGGCGCAACGAAAGACCCGAAGGAACCAGGAAGTCGGTAGAGCGGTCGCATGAGGACGAGCCTCCTGCGCTCCGCCTGAGAGCAAGCTCTCTGGCGTCGGTTTGGGAGCGAACTCCCGCACCTCCGGCTCTGCCGGACCGAGGTCCTGACCGCTGAAGCAAGCTCCTGCTTTCAGGTTCGGTTTTCCGTGGCCCCTTCGGGCTGAGACGAAGATTAGGGTCGCCGGAATCGGCATACAAGCGAGTCATCCACGACTTTTCGCGGACCCTCGGATTCTTATCCACGGATACGACCCGGACTGGGGATAAGCCTGTGGAGAACGCGCGCGGGCGGTGGCGCGTGCGACCATGCCGCGAATGTCGGACAGCGAGTGCCTGGTCAGCGTTGACATCGAGGCGTCGGGGCCAAGCCCGTCGCAGGGCAGCATGGTGTCAATCGGTGCGTGTCTCGTGGAGGATCCGGCACAGGGCGTGTACCTCGAGCTGAAGCCGCAACCGGACATGCCGTGGCAGGAGGAAGCGCAGCGCATCCACGGGCTGGCGCGCGATCGGCTCGAGAGGGAGGGCCTCGAGCCGGCCGACGCGCTGAAGCAACTGGAGTCATGGCTGGCGCAGAGCTGCGGCGGCCGCCAACCCGTATTCGTCGGCTTCAATGCCCCGTTTGACTGGATGTTCGTTGCCGACTACTTCTGGCGCTTCCTCGGCCGCAACCCATTTGGCATCAGCGCGCTCGATCTGAAGGCGTACTACATGGCGCGCGAGGGTGTCGGGTCGTGGGCGGAAACGCGCAAGCAGCACATCAACGAGCGGCTGGGCCTGACGCGCCGTCACAGTCACCACGCACTTGACGATGCGCGGGGCCAGGCAGAGCTGGCGCGCATCCTGCTTGGGTACTCCTGACTGAAGCCGATCCTCTCAGCGGCGTTGCGTTCGCGCCGTGCTACATTGCAAGGACATAACGGGACCTGTTTGAGGGGGCAGGCCAGAGGCGGCGCGCTCGTTCGGTCCCACTTGCTTCATGGTGGGGATCGATGCGCGCACTGTGGCTGAGAATTCGCGGCAGGCTGAGCCGGCACCCTCGCGCGTGGCTCGGAGCCGCGGCCCTGATCCTGATTGTCGCCGCGGTCGCCGGCTCGCTACTGCTCAACAACAACAGGCCTGCCACCTCGACCGCAGGTCTTCCCGAGCCGACTGCCGGCGAGCGATTGACGCTCCTTCAGCTCGCTGACGAGATCGATGCGGCGCAGGTAAAGGCAATCACTCTCGGCCGCAATAGCGCCGGTGGCGAGATGCTCGTGGCCGAGCGCCTGGCCGGTGGGTACGTCGCCATCCAGATGGTGACCTCCGTGCCCGATGGAGCGCGAGCAATAGCCGTACTCGGCTATGGCGACCTGCTCACGGCCAATGTGCGCGAACGAATGGATGCCGCATCACGGCTTGCGGCAGGGGCCAGCGACCCGCTCCGCAACGCGATCAACTTCGGGATGCTGGCGCTGCTCGTCGGCACGGCCGCATTCCTGCTGTGGCAGGTCCGCGACCGCGTCCCTCTACTGGCGCGGCGTGGGTCGGGCCGCTTCTCGACCATCATGCCCGCCACTCCGCGCAGCAACGGATCGGTGGCCGCGGCGGTTGCAGTGGCGCCGTCGGCGCCCATCGGCGACGGCAACGCCGTCCATCTGGCCGACGTTGCCGGCTGCGAAGAGGCCAAGCTCGAGCTCGCCGAGCCGATCGAGTTCCTGCGCTCGCCGGCCCGGTTCCGGTCGCTCGGCGCGCGCGTGCCTCGCGGCATCCTCATGTACGGGCCACCGGGAACGGGCAAGACCATGCTCGCGCGCGCCGTCGCCACCGAGGCCGGCGTCCCGTTTCACCACGCCAGTGGCTCCGATTTCGTTGAAAAGTACGTGGGCGTCGGCGCGCGCCGTGTGCGCGACCTCTTCGCGCAGGCCCGCAAGCTGGGCAAGGGCGTCATCTTCATCGACGAGTTCGACGCGCTGGGCAAGGCGCGCGGTGGCTCGAACTCGCACGAGGAGCGCGAGCAGACGCTGAACCAGCTGCTGGTCGAGCTCGACGGCTTTGGCACGTCGAGCGAGATCGTGGTAATCGCCGCGACCAACCGGCTCGACATCCTCGACGAAGCTCTGCTCCGACCTGGCCGCTTCAGCCGAAAGGTTCACGTCGGCCTGCCAGACGTTGCCGGGCGGCGCGCGATCCTCGAGGTCCACGCGCGGGGCAAGCCGCTGGCCGCTGATGTCGAACTCGACCATGTCGCGCGCAAGACCTACGGCTTCTCGGGCGCGCAGCTGGCCGACCTGCTCAACGAGGCGGCGATCCTGGCCGCGCGGCGCGAGTCGCGCGAGATCGGCAACGACGACATCCACAACGGCTGGCTGAAGGTCGCCGTGGGCACGGGCCGGCGGCGCTCCATGAATGACCGCGACAGGGCCATCATCGCTGCTCACGAGGTGGGCCACGCCATCTGCGGCAAGGTCCATGGCGACACGCGCCGGGTCGAGGAGATATCGCTCTTCGCCCACGGCGAGGCGCTTGGGGTGACGGTCAGCTCCCAGGAGGACAACGACCTGCCGGCCGAGTCGGACCTGCGCGCCCGACTCGTCGCGCTGATGGGCGGCCGAGCGGCCGAGGAGCTGCTCTTCCACGAGGTGACGCCCGGCGCCGCCAACGACTTCGAGAAGGCGACGCACATCGCGTCGATGATGGTCAATCGCTGGGGCATGGGCCGCGATCCGCACGAGGCCGACCAGGAAGGTCGCGGCTCTCTGTCCTTCTTCGCGGCAAAGCAGAACGCAGCACTGCCGTCCGAGCTCCAGGCCGCGGCCACGCGCGCGGTCGCCGCGATCCTCGACGAGGCTTACGCGACCGCGCGCCAGACTCTCATCGACAACATGGACACGCTGCGTCGCATCGGCGTCTACCTCGTCCAGCAGGAACGCATCGACGGCGATACGTTCGACGCCCTGTTCGACGGTCGGATCGAGGTTGCCGATGCTGAGAGCGAATGGCGTCCGGCGGCCGCAAGGCCGCGCGAGTGGTCATCAATCACGGCGATGGCCACGTCCCGCGAGGATGCCTGAGCCACCCGTCACTTCGTTCGGTCGTTCCGGCTGCGAACTTCAGTGTCACGGTGTCAGTACACGCGCGGAATGAACCGGCTGGTGCGAGTTGCGTACGCGGCATAGCCGGAGAAACGCTCCTCGAGCCACTCCTCCTCGCGCCGTGACTTGAGATCGAGAACGAGCGCCAACACGGCGGTCAAACCGAGCGCCACCAGCGAGGTCGTGGCGACGCTCCACCCCAGAGCGATCAGGATCAGCGCGGCATAGATCGGGTGGCGCACATGGGCGTAGGCGCCGCTCTCAACGAGCGTGGCGCCTTCGAGCGGCCGCGGCATCGGACTCAGCGATCTTCCGAGGTCGCGCACACCGAGGTACGCCAGGGCCAGGCCACCGACGATCAGGCCGACGCCGGCCACCAGCGCGACCACGAACGGCGGACCGTCGACGGCTGTTCGGGCAACGACACCCGCCGCGACAATCGCCCCGAGAAGCACGAACTGGAGCGCAACCCAGCCCTCGCCGCGGGGTCCCAGAGAAGGGATACGTGCCGTGTTGGTCAGGCCTCCGCGGGCACGCCCAGGATGTTGAAGCCGGCATCGACGTAGATCGTCTCGCCGGTCACGCCCGCGGACAGGTCACTGGCCAGGTACAGGGCCGTGGCGCCCACGTCATCGATGGACACGTTGCGGCGCAACGGCGCCACGTCGGGGAAGCGGCCGTACATGGTCTTGAAACCAGAGATTCCCTGCGCGGCCAGCGTGCGGATCGGCCCCGCCGAGATCGCGTTGACGCGGATCCCGTCAGGCCCAAGGTCAGCGGCCAGGTAGCGCACCGACGCCTCGAGCGCAGCCTTGGCGACACCCATCACGTTGTAGTTCTGGACGACCTTCTCGGCGCCGTAGTAGCTGAGCGTAAGCATCGTCCCACCGCCGGACATCAGCGGCGCGGCCCCGCGAGCGAGCGCGACCAGCGAGTAGGCGCTGACGTCGAGCGCGAGCGCGAAACCCTCGCGCGAGGTGTCGACGAAGCGGCCGTCGAGCTCCTCGCGCTTGGCGAAGGCGAGGGCGTGAACCATGATGTCGAGCCGTCCGCGCTCCTGCTCCCAACGGCTGAAGACACGCTCGATGTCTGCATCGTTCTGGACGTCACACGGCTCGACGAACGTCGATCCGATCGATTCGGCGAGCGGGCGCACGCGCTTCTCGATGAGCATCTCGATCGAGCTGAAGCCGACCTCTGCGCCCGCCTCGTGCAGTGCCCGCGCAATCCCCCAGGCAATCGAGTGATCGTTGGCGACGCCGAATATCAGCGCCTTGCGGCCGGTCAAGAGACCGGTCGGAATGTGCGGACTTCGACCGCTCTCTACTTCGCTCATGGCCGGCATCGTATCGGGTGCCTGGCGTCGCGAGAGGCCTCATCGGGCGTTCACTGCCGCTGTAGGCTTCGATCTCGACCGAGCCAGACCAGGGTGGAGCAGCCGTGCGCCGTGTTCTAGCAATCGTCGCAGCCATCGCATGCCTGTTCGCGCTCGGGCTTCAGCCGGCCGCGGCCAGCGGCAGCATGCGCCAGCGCTGGATCGTCCAGCTCGAGTCGGGCGAACGCATCAGCGACGTCGTCAGCTCGGCCAGGGCGCGGCTCGGTGTCTTGCCAGGACAGCGTTTCAGCAACGTGGTCAACGGCTTCGCGGCATCCATGACGCGCCTTCAACGCGACGTTCTGGCCGCTGACCCACGCGTACGCATGATCGTGCCCGATCTGCCGATTCACTCGGCTGGAGACCCCTATCCGATCAACCCGGACGAGATCCAGCCGGGGCTGTCGCGCACCGGCGCGACCGGCAACGCCCTGCGCGACACAGACAGCCTCGACGTTGACATCGCCGTGCTCGATACCGGCATCCAGCCCGACAACCACGAGCTGAACGTCGTCGGCGGCTACAACTGCACCGACACCGGCGGCCCCGACGCGTACGGCGACGGAAAGAACTTCGGCCACGGAACGCACGTCGCCGGCATCGCCGCCGCGAAACAGAACGGCCGTGGGGTCGCTGGCGTCGCCCAGGGCGCACGGCTGTGGGCGATCAAGGTCCTGAATTCGAGCGGCAACGGCTACTGGTCATGGGTGATGTGCGGCCTCGACCGTGTGGCCGCGATGCGCGGCAGCGATGGCACGCCCACGATCGAGGTCGTCAACATGAGCTTGGCCGCGAGCGGCGCTGACGACGGCGACTGCGGACGCACCAGCTCTGATCTGCTCCACGAGGCCGTCTGCCGCGTGAACGAAGCGGGCGTGACGATGATCGTCGCTGCGGGCAATGCCGGCCGTGACGCGGCGGGCTACATCCCCGGCGCATACGACGAGGTGATCACGGTCGCGGCGATGGCCGATTGGAACGGCCGGCCCGACAACGTCCCCGCGCCTCCTGCCCCTGGCGCGCCACCCGACGAATGCCCGCGCACCACCGCCGACGATGCCTTCGCCAGCTTCAGCAACTACGGCGCCGACATTGACCTGATTGCGCCGGGCACGTGCGTGCTCTCGACGCTGCCCGTGGATCGTCTGGGCCTAATGACCGGTACGTCGATGGCCACGCCCCACGTGGCCGGCGGCGCGGCGCTGTACTACCTCGCCGAGGAGGCCGCCGGCCGCGACCGACCGACGCCTGAACAGGTGCGCGCCGCGCTGGTGGCCAAGGGCACGCTCGACTGGAATACGACGACCGACTCAGATCGCAACCGGAACGGCAGCGTGCGTGAGCCCGCACTTTTCGTTTCGAGCTTCGCGCTTGACCCCTTCTTCGAGATCGGCGTGCGCCGCCACGTCGTTCGCGGTGCCGCCGGATCGACCATCAGCAACCGGCTCTGGGTGGCCCGTGTCGCGGGCTTCGGCGCGGCCGTCAACCTGGCCGTCGATGGCGACACGTTGCCGCCCGGTGCCGAGGCCAACATCGAGGCGCGGACACTGACCATCGACGTGCCGGCCAACGCTGCGCCGGGCACGTACAACGTCACGGCCACCGGCACCGCAGGCGCCCACACGGACCGGGCAACTTTCCGGCTGATCGTCTTCGACTCCGACAGCGCCGCCGGGGGACCGGTCATGTCACTGCGTGCAGGCGTAATAGCCGGGGTCGTCACCATCCCGGTTCGAGTCGAGCTGGCCGGCCGTGGCCAACGCCGGGCGCTACGCGCTGGCGCGCAGCGTGGATGGCGGCCAATGGGTCAGCGTCGGGCAGACGCGCGGCCTCGGCATCAACGTCAGCGCGGCGGCCGGAGTCAGATATCAGTACCGCGTCCGTGCTCGAGTAGGCGGAGTCTGGCGCGAGTGGAGGCTCGGTCGAAGCTCCGTCGTCACGGTCTACCAGCCGGTGGCACCGGTCGACCTCGCCGGCGCCTGGCAACCGGCGCGGCTCAATGACTCACAAAGCGATGTGCCCGTGTTCTCGACAGATGATGGCGCCACTGTCACCCTCGCTTTCACCGGCCGGAGCGTGGCCTGGATCGGTAGCCGCGGTCCGGCACGCGGCCGTGCCCAGGTTCGGGTCGACGGCAGCGTCGCCGCAACCATCGACACATATGCCGGAGCCAAGCGCAACCGCCAGATGCTGTTCGCGACGTCATGGTCGGCGTCGGGGCCGCATTCCCTGGTCATCGAGGTGGACGGGCAACCGACGAGCCGGCCGCGAGTGGACATCGACGCGATAGCGGTGATCTCGAACTAGCTAACAGCCAACCAACTAACGGGCGGCCGCGATCTCCTGCGCGCGACGGTACAGCGTGACGTACTCCTGGGCAGGTCCGCGCCACGAGAAGTCGAGCGCCATGCCGCGCTGCTGGATCGCGCTCCAGGTCGCTGTCTCGCGCAGCACGGCCATCGCGCGTCGGCACGCGACGGCCAGCGCGGTCGGCTCGGCTGCCTCGAAGACGAAGCCGGTGCCACGTTCCGGATCCAGGTCGGCGTCGGTGACCGTGTCGCGCAAGCCGCCGGTCGCGCGCACGATCGGCACCGTGCCGTAGCGCATCGAGATCATCTGGCCCTGGCCGCATGGCTCGAAGCGCGACGGCATCAGGAACGCGTCGGCACCCCCGTACATGCGCCGCGCCAGGCCGCGGTCGAAGCGATCGACGACGGCCACGCGGCCGCGGCCGGCGTCCGACTCCGCAAAGATCTGCAACCCCTCGATGAGCGATCTGTCGCCGGTTCCGAGGACGCAGATGCGGGCGCCGTCGGCGACGAGCTCTTCGGCCGCGGCCGCAACCAGGTCGAAGCCCTTCTGCGGGTCGAGACGCGAGACCATCGCCAGGAGCGGCCCGTCGTCCGCGAGCCCGAGCTCGCCGCACAATGACGCGCGACAGTCGGCCTTGCCCGACAGGTCGAGCGCGGAATAGCGTGCCGGAATGTCCGGATCCGTCGCTGGGTTCCAGAGCTCGGTGTCGATGCCGTTGAGGATGCCGACGTAGCGATCGCCGAGCGAGCGCAGGACGTCGTCGACGCCCGCCCCGAACTCTGGCGTCAGCGACTCCCCGGCAAACCCGGGCGAAACCGTGTTGACCACGTCCGCGGCCAGGATTCCCTCGCGCAGCAGGTCAACGCCGTCCACGGCGCCCACGTCGATTGGCAGGTCAAGCTGCTCGGCGGCGACCGCGCGTGGCACCCAGCCGTGGTAGGCGAGGTTGTGACAGCTCATCACCGTCGCAGCGCCGCCGACCGGCGTGTCGCGGTCGTAGCGCCAGCGCGCCAGGAGAATGGCCGGCGCTCCCTCCCAGTCGTGGCCGTGGATGATGTCGACGGACCGGCCCTCGGCCTGCATCGTCTCGAGCGCAGCGCGCGCCAGCAGCGTGAATCGAAACCCGTTATCGGGATGATCGACTCCGGCGCCCGGCTCGGTGACGTAGTAGTCGGGCCGGTCGAAGCTGGGCGCGTGATCGACCAGCCGCAGTCGGTAGCCACGCCCCTGGGCCGTCCACAGCGCGACCTCGACGGGCTGACCGGTGCCGGTCGGAACACTCAGCTCCAGCCGTGACGATCCATCGAGCGGATCCAGCCCGCGGTAGCGCGGCAGATAGACGTCGACCTCGTGGCCCGCCTGGCCGAGCGCGCGCGCGAGGGCGTCGACCACATCTGCCAGGCCGCCCGTCTTGGCGTACGGCTCGCACTCGGAGGCGATCATGGCGATGCGCATTGGCGACGAATGGTAGCCGCCGCGCGCAGCGCCAAGTGCCACCCGCGGAGCGCCACGTGCGAATTCAGAAAACGTTATCTGTAGGCCGGCTGATCGGAACCGCGTTGGGTGTGGGGCTCATGTAGGATGCCCGCCGTGCCACATGGGATAGACATATCGACCCTGCCGCCGGCAGGGCTGCGGCTCCCCGCGCAACTCCAGGGTCTCGAGCGACTTGCCTACAACCACTACTGGATGTGGCATCCGCGGGTGCGCGTCCTGTTCCGCCGCATCGACGTCCAGTCGTGGCTGCGCCACCGCAACCCCGTGCCCCTGCTGCAGGTCCATCGCGATTGGTCGGCCGTTCTCGAGGACGTCGACCTGATGGCCGAGTACCGGACCCTCGTCGACGAGTTCGACCGCTACATGGAGAACGGCTCGGGTCACTGGTTCGAGCGTGCGCACGGCCGCGACTTGGACGGCCCGGTCGGCTACTTCTGTGCCGAGTACGGCCTCAACGAGTCGCTCGGCATCTACTCCGGCGGCCTCGGTGTGCTGGCCGGAGACCATCTCAAGGCAGCGTCGGACATGGCCATTCCGTTCATCGGCGTGGGCCTCTTCTATCGCCACGGCTACTTCCGACAGACGATCGACGCTGACGGCCACCAGGAGCACGCCTACCCCGACTACGACCCAGATCGGCTGCCCGTCAGCGCGTTGCGGGCTCCGACGGCGATCCGCTGACGGTCGGCGTCGAGATGCCCGGACGCACTGTGTGGTGCGCCGTCTGGCTGGCCCAGGTCGGGCGCGTGCCGCTCCTGCTACTCGACACGGACATCCCCGACAACGACGTCGCCGACCGGCCGATCACGCACATCCTCTACGTCCGCGGCCGCGAGATGCGTCTGCACCAGGAGATGGTGCTCGGCGTGGGTGGCGTGCGTGCGCTGCGCGCGCTCAAGATCGAGCCCCGCGTATGGCACCTCAACGAAGGACATTCCGCGTTCATGATCGTCGAGCGCATGCGCGAGCTGACGCTCGACGGCGCGACCATGGACGAGGCATTGGCCAAGGTCAAGCGCAACGCCGTGTTCACGATCCACACGCCGGTATCGGCCGGCAACGAGCGCTTTGACGCTTCGCTCGTGCGCAAGCTCGCGGCTCCCCTCGTGGCTGACACCGGACTCGATATCGAGCGCCTGATCCAGCTCGCTCGTGGGCCGGACAACGATGCCGAGCAGTTCGACATGACCGCGTTTTCGCTGCGCCAGACCAACGGCGCCAACGCCGTCAGCAAGCTTCACGCCGAGACCGCCAACGCGACTTGGAGCGCGATCATCGCCAACCCGATCCTGGGCATCACCAACGGCGTACACCCGCCGTCGTGGGTTGGCCAGCCGACGCGCCAGCTGTACGAGGGCATCGGCGGCGATCTCGACAACCTCGACCCGGAGCCCACGACCCTGGTCAAGAAGGTGACGACCCTGTCCGACTCCCAGCTCTGGGAGGCGACACCGGCGTCAGAAGCTCGAGCTGGCCTACTTCTGCCGGCGCCGGCTGCAGTCGCAGTTCGCGCGCCACGGCGAGGCGCCGGCGCTGCTCGAGGACCTGGCCGTGGCGCTCGATCACGAGGTGCTGACGATCGGCTTCGCGCGCCGCTTCGCCACGTACAAGCGCGCGGCACTCATCTTCTCGGACGAGGAGCGCCTGGCGCGCATCCTGCTCAACGACGAGCGTCCGGTGCAGATCGTGTTCGCGGGCAAGGCGCATCCGGCCGACCGGCCCGGCCAGCGCGTGATCCAGGACATATTCACCCGCAGCCGCTCCCCGAAGTTTGCCCGGCGCGTGTTCGTGATGGAGGACTACGACATCCGCGTCGGCCGCTACCTGGTCCAGGGCGTCGACGTCTGGCTCAACAATCCACGCCGGCCGCTCGAGGCGTCAGGGACGAGCGGCATGAAGGCCGCCATGAACGGCGTGATCAACGTGTCGGTGCTCGACGGCTGGTGGGACGAGGGCTTCAACGGCACGAACGGCTGGGCAATCGGCGGCCGCGAGGCCAGTGCCGACGAGGGCGCCCAGGACTGGGCAGATGCTCAAGACCTGTATCGGCTCCTGGAGAACGAGATCATCCCGGCCTACTACGATCGCGACAAGGACGGACTGCCGCGGCGCTGGCTGAGCACCATGAAGGAGTCGATGGCCAGCACGGTCTGGCAGTTCTCGACGAGCCGAATGCTCCAGGAGTACGTCGAAGAGCTCTATCTCCCCGCCGCCGGCCGGCTTCCGGACGAGGCCGGAGTCGGGGCCGCCCGCGCCAAGAGCGCTTAGCCCGGCTCGCTACTGCGCCCCGGGACCTACCCGCCGCACCCACGCAACTGCTCCGGAATTCACTGACAGTTTCAGGTCGTTGATGAACGAACGCTCAACAGGCATCCGCGGCTGCCAGCGCCGCTGTGGCGCGGCTGAATCACGCTCGACAGCTTTCGAAACAAGGGCGGTGGGGCGCCTGCTCCAGCCTTTGCCGCTGGCAAAGCCCACGAGGTGGAAGTGACAGTGAAATTCCCGATCGCAACAGCCTGTCCCGCGTGACCGACAAGCGAATCTCCCTCGCGCTCATCGTCCACAACCACCAGCCGGTCGGCAACTTCGGCTGGGTGATCGAGGACGTCTACCGCAAGGCGTACGAGCCATTGGTCGGGGCGCTGGAGCGCCATCCCTCGGTCCGCCTCGCCCTGCACTACACCGGGCCGCTGCTGGAGTGGATCGACGACAACGATCCGGGCTTCATCGATCGGCTGCGCGCCCTCGTCGAACGCGACCAGGTGGAGATCCTTGGTGGCGCAATGTACGAACCGATCCTCGTGGCGCTGCCAGACGCGGATCGGATCGGCCAGCTGACACTGATGCGCGACGATCTGGAGCGTCGTTTCGGCCGGGCGCCCAGCGGAGCGTGGCTGGCCGAGCGAGTGTGGGAGCCATCTCTGCCCACGGCCCTGGTGGACGCCGGCTACGAGTACACCTGCCTCGACGACAACCACCTGCGCGGCGCCTTCGTGCCCGAGGATGGGATTTGGAGCACGTACACCACAGACGACCAGGGCAGGCGACTGACCGTCTTCGGAACGGAGAGGGGTCTGCGCAACAGCATCCCCTGGAAGCCGGTCGGCGACGTAATCGACTACCTGCGCGCCAACGCGACCGAGGCCGGCGATCGCGTCGGATTCATGGGTGACGACGGCGAGAAGTTCGGCGCGTGGCCGGGCACGGACGAGCTGTGCTGGACCAGGGAGATGTGGGTCGACAACTTCTTCAGCGCGCTCGAGGAACACAGCGACTGGCTTTCGACGGTCACCCCTTCACAGTGGATGGCAAGCCACACGCCGACCGGCCGCATCTATGTGCCCACCGCGTCGTACGTCGAAATGACCGAGTGGGCGCTGCCCGCCCACGAACAGATGGCCTTCCATGAGCTTGTCGACCGCGATACCCCCAATGGCGACGAGAACGAGGCGGCCGACGACGACGACGATGCCGCCGACCACAGCGACGCCGGAGAACAGCGGACGCCGCTGCGCTTCCTGCGTGGCGGGCTGTGGCGCAACTTCCAGGTGCGCTACCGCGAGATAAACGACATGCACAAGCAGATGCTGCGCGCGTCGGTCCTCACCGCCGTTGCGCCCGAGGGGGCGCGGCGCGACGCCGCGCGCGATCACCTGTATCGCGGCCAATCGAACGACTGCTATTGGCACGGCCTGTTTGGCGGCATCTACATCGTCCACATGCGCATGGCCACCTTGGCCGAGCTGATCGCGGCAGAGGACCTGGTGCTGGGCGACGTTGCGCTGGCGGGTGTCGCCGATTACGACCTCGATGGCGTCGACGAGGTGCTGCTGGGAACGCCTGGGCAGTCGGTGCTCGTGGACATCGCCGAGGGCGCGGGTATCGGCGCGTGGGACCTGCGCGCGACGCGCCTCGCGCTGGCGTCAGTGCTGCGTCGCCGGCCTGAGCCATACCACGCCGGGATCGTGGAGAAGGGCGAGGACCTGGCCGACCAGATCGTGTACGACGACCACGAGCGACGATCCGGCCTGGCCCGACTGCTGCGCTCGGACGGCGCTGCGGTCGGCGCGTTCGACACGGCAGCGTGGGAGATAAAGGGCGTCACCGAACGCGGCCTCGTGGCCAGCCGGCAAACCGACGGCGTGACGCTCCAGAAGAGCGTGGAAGTCGATGGCGAGAGACTGGAGGGAACGCTGCGCCTGACCCTGGACGTGACTTCCGATCACGACTTCGAAGGCACGCTCGAGCTCGAGTGGAACCTCAACCTGCTCGGCGGCGGTGGCAATCCCGCGGCGTACTACCGCTGGGACGATAGTGAAACGCGCCACGACGCATCGGGCGCCCTTGAGGCCGGCGAGGAGCTCTCAGTCGGTAACGAGCACGAAGGGGCGGCGCTGTCAGTCGTGTCCGATCCACCGGCGGCGCAGGAATGGTTTCCTGTCGAAACCGTGTCCAACTCGGAGTCGGGCTTCGAGCGCGTCTACCAGGGCTCGTGCCTGACGCAGCGCTGGCCGCTGGCGATCGCAGCAGGCGAAGCAGCGTCCTTTACGACGACCTTCAGCGTGACCCAGTCACGCGACCGCTGCGCCGAAGAACTGGAGGCCAGCTAGGAAGCCCGAACAGCCAGTCTCAGGCTGGCGCAGCCCAGCGGGTCCACTTGAAGGATTTCTGGAAGCCCAGTGATTCATACGTCGTGACGGCAGCGGTGTTGCCTTCGAGGACCGACAGCCAGACCAGCTTGTGGCCCGTGGCCAGGCCGGCGCGGGTAGCGACCGTGGTGATCATCCGGCCGTAGCCGCGCCGGCGGTGGCGCGCCGCGACGGCAATGCCATGCAACCCGGCGATCCCCGGCCCGGGCACGAGTCTGGCCGTGGCGATCGGCTCATCGACGAGCCGCAACAGGAACCCGCGCGTGCCACCGGAGGTCACGGCATCGGCCAGCAGCTCGGCGCTCTCGCCCATGGCTTCTGGGTGCAGGCCAAAGACCTCCGTCTCGAGACGCACCGCCTCGCGAGCTGTGGCCGGTGTGACCGCCTCGACACGCAATCCCGGATCGAGATGGGGCACGGTCGCGGGATGACGCGTCCACATGACTCGATCGTCGAAGACCGGCACCCAGCCGGCCGCGCGCACCCGCTCGGCCAGGTCGGCCGGCTGGCTGACTCCCTCTGAAACGATGATCGACGGCCACACGCCCTGCTCGTGCATGCGCGCGGCGGCTGCGGCCAGGCGATCCTCGACCGCGTCATCGTTCCAGCGCAGCGCCGCCGCGTAGTTGAGCGAGCTTCCCGGCTGATCGTGGCGCACGTCGACCAGTCCGAGCTCCGGATCCTCCTGGACCGACGCTCCAAGCTGCGTCGCCCAGTCGATCCGATGTCGCTCGATGGCGTCGAGCTCCGCGGCGCTGGGGGGCAGGACATCGCCGTGCTCGACCGAGGCGTCGCGACGCGGTCGCGCCGAAGCAGGCCGGACTGGGCCGCTCATCGGAAGGCCGCAACGACCTCCGCATCGAAGCGCTCGATGAGTGCCACCGCAGTGGCCGGGTCGGTCTCATTGAAGTCAACCGCCAGGTGCGACGCACCCACCTCCGCGAACGCGCGTACCTCGCCGATCATCTGCTCCGGCGTCCCGGCCATGACGTAGAACGGGCTCTCGTCGGGACCGAAGTGAACCCGAACGCGCGCCGAGATCAGAGGCATCGGCCGGCCGGCTTCCTCTGCTGCGGCCCGGATGACGGGCACTCGCACGGCCAGCTGATCGTGTCCTGCCGCCGACGAGTGGTAGCCATCGCCGAGGCGGCCGGCGCGGCGCAGGGCGGCCTCGTGCCGGCCACCGACCCAGATCGGAAGGCCTGCGCCCTGCGCCGGCAGTGGCGAGAAGCGGACCTCGCCGAACGAGTGGAACGCGCCGTCGAACGGGCCCTGGTTGCCGGCCCACAGGTGGCGCCAGAGTGCGATCGCCTCATCGAGGTATCGGCCGCGCCGAGTGAACCGCTCCGACAGTCCGAGGTTGCCGAACTCGACCCTGTTCCAGCCCACGCCGACACCCGCGATCAGGCGACCGCCCGACAGGGCATCGATCGTGGCCAGCTCCTTGGCCAGCTCGACCGCGTTGCGCATGGGAACAACGATCACGCTCACGCCGACGCGCAGGGTCGGCTGTTTGGCCGCAACGTGGACCGTCGTCAGCAGCGCCTCGAAAAGATGGAAGTAGTCCTCTGACCGGGCGATGGGATCGACCAACAGGTGGTCGGTGGTGAAGACCGAGTGCCAGCCCAGGCGCGCGGCGGCGTCTGCGGTGGCGTCGATCGACTCGACGCTGGCGCCGGGTCGATATGACGGCAGGACGAGGCCGAAGTCCACTTACCAGCTCTCACCCAGGATCGCGCGGCGAAGCCACTTGATCGGTGGTGTGCCGTGCGAGATGACCGATTCGAGGTGCGCCCGATAGTCGAAGCCTGGCGTCTCGCCGAAGTCGCCCACCACGCGCTGCGCCGGTACCGATTCGACGCTTTCGCCCACGGCCTGCGCGGCGCGCCGGCGAGCCGCCTCCTCGAGGTCCCACATCTCGAGCGAGCCGATGTAGTAGGTCGAGAGCTGCGTCGATGTCAACCGAGCACGCAGCCACTTGGCCCGCGCCTCGTCCTGCTCCTGGAATCCACCATTGACCATCAGCTTCATCGCCTGTTGCTCGGTCATGCCATCGCAGTGGATGGCGACATCCATGAGCGCGTTGGTGATGGCGCGCAGGTAGAACTTCCAGTGGCTGAGGAGCAGCGCCGGCTCGTGTTCGCCGTAGCCGAGATCCATCAGCACCTGCGTCACGTAGACGGCCCAGCCTTCGGCGAAGATGCCGCTCGCGAATACGGCACGCGCCAGGCTGGGCGAGCGATTTGCCCATGCGCCCTGCAGGTAATGGCCGGGCACGCCTTCGTGGATGGCCAGCAGGCGCAGCATCCGGTCGTTGTCCTCGCGCAGATACGACTCGATCGCCTCCTGGCCCAGGCTTTCGTCTGGGGGCGTGATCCAGAAGTAGCTCGACAGGCCCTTGTCGAGCGGACCCGGCGACGACAGGAACGCACGGCCGTAGGCGCGCATGAAGACCGGCGTCCAGGTGATCTGCATCGGCTCGTCAGTCAGCCCGATCAGGTTGCGCTCGCGGCAGAACGACTCGATCCGTTCGACTTCCGTCTGGCTGAAGTCGAGCAGCTCATGGGGCTGGCGGTGCTCGCTCCCGATGGCGTCGAGCACGGCCCGGATCGCTTCGTCATCGTCCTCGGGTGGACGCGCGTCGGGGAGCCACTCGCTCCAGGCCGCGCGCGCGAGGCGCAGCATCTCCGCCCGGACCATCACGTAATCGCGCTCGGCGCGGTTACGGACGTCCTCGGGCGTTATGTCGCTTGCAAGAGTGTGGCGCAGCTTCTTGGCGAACAGGTCGCGACCCAATCGGCCCTCGCCCTCAGCCCGCGGCGCGATCTCTGTCTCGAGACGCCGTCGGAACTCGTCGACTGCGTTGCGCGCCACAACGGCGGCGTCGGCCATCTCGCTCCGAATGCCCGCGTCTGTCTGGCGTTCGGCTTCGGCGACCCCCTCGTCGATGAGCTCGGTAATGCCCGAGAGCTGCGCCAGCGCGGTGGTGGTGTGGAGCAGTGAGACCGGCCGGTCACCCAGGCCGACCAGACCATCAGCTGCCGCCGTGAGCAGCGCGGGGAGGCCAAGGAGGCGGCCGATGAACGCAGACCCACGGTGCTGCCATGGTGCGAACTCACGCGCCAGCAGGCTGAACAGGCCGCCCCCGCCGAGCAGGACGAACGACAGAGGATCCCATGCTGTCTGGCGCAGCTCCGCCTCCGCGAACTCGATGGCATCGAGGGTCTCGAGAACGAGCCCGTGATCGATGCGCTCGTCGCTCGTGAGCTCGGCCTGGCCGAGCGAGCTGATCGCCTGGCGGTGCCGTCCCACCGCGGCCAGGACTGCCTGGCGGCCGTGCTCGGTCACGTCCGGCCAACGGTCGTCAAAGGCGTGATACCCCATGTCCGTTGCCCAGACCGGCTGCAGCTCGAAGAGGTCGTCGAGCAGGTCGCGGACGGCCCGGTCGAACGGGCTCTGGGGCTCGGGGCGATTGTCGGGAGCGAGGTTGGCGAACGTCATCATCGGCATCGTAGCCGCGCAGACTGCATGTAGCATCTCGGCGACCAACACGGAGGGGCTGTGTTCGAGTTCGTCATCCGCGCGCTGATCAACGCCATCGGGCTCCTGGCCGCGGTGCGCCTGGTGCCAAACGTCACGGCGCCCACGGACCTCATCGACATGGCCTTTCTGGCCGTGATCTTCGGCCTCGTCAACTCCTTCGTGCGACCAATCGTGAAGCTGCTGAGCCTGCCGCTGAACTTCGTCACCTTCGGGCTGATCGGGTTCGTGATCAACGCCGCCATGGTCATGCTCGTGGCGGCCATCAGCGACAACCTCAGCCTCGGCTTCCAGCTCGGTGGCTGGCCGCCCGGCCCTATCGAGCTCGACACGCTGGTCGCCGCGTTCCTGGTGTCCGTGGTGCTGAGCATCGTTTCGGCGCTCGCGGCATTCGTCCGATTGGCCACGCCTCGCGCCTGACGCGACCGGCGTCGCCAAGTCGTCCCCGAGTGAGTCTGCGGATCGCGATCGTTACCGCCAACACCTTCGAATTTGATACGCGCGCCCTGCGCATGGCACGTTCCTTGGCAAGCGACGGCCACACTGTTCACGTCCTCGCGCTGTCGCGCACAGGCCTTCCGGTGCACGAGGTGGTCGCAGATCGCCTGACCGTGACGAGGCTTGTGATCGACGGCCGCATCGTCTCCGCACTCCGACCTTTGCCTGAGGCACTTCGAAGCGTCGTAGCTCGTGCCCTTGGCATGGACCCATCCCTGACGACCCTGCCGACAGCCGAGGTCCGCGGGCTGGACCGGATCCGTCACCCGCTGAGGCGCCTGCTGGAGCTCTCCGCGCACGCCAGGCGGACCGGGCCGTGGACGCGAGCAGTAATGTCGGCGGCGCCGGCAACCGACGTGTTCCAGACCGAAACCCTCCTGGCACTGCCCGTTGTCCGTCGTGCGGCCCGGCTTGCCGGCGGTCGCCACGTCTATGACTTCGCGGACTACCAGACCGAGGCCGCGCGCATTGCTCGCCTGCCGTGGGTGATTCGTGAGGTGCTTCGCCGGCGCGAGCGGGGCTGGGCGCGTGAGGCCAGCAGCCTGATGGCAGCCAGCAACGGACTGGCGCAGCTGGTTGCCAGGCGGCTTGACGTTAGTCCACCGAGCATCGTCATGAACTGCTCTCCGCCGTGGCGGCCGGCCGAGGCGGAGCCGCGATCGAACGTGTTGCGCGACGCGCTGGCCCTGCCATCAGAGCGTCCGGTCGTCCTCTACCACGGCCACCTCACGCGCCATCGTGGCATCGAGGAGCTCATTACGGCGGCCAACCAACCGGCACTTGTTGAGTTGGACGCAGCCGTGGTGATCATGGGCTTCGGCGGACTCAAGCCCTGGCTCCAAGCTTTGGCATCGGACAGGCCGGGCCGCATTTTCGTCCTGCCTGCAGTACCACCAGACGCTCTACCGGAGTGGATCTCGGGCGCCGACGTCTCTTACGTCGGATTTCCGCCGCGCACGCTCAACCTGCGGCTTACCTTGCCTAACAAGCTCTTCGAAAGCCTCATGGCCGGCGTCCCGGTTGTCTGCCACCAGGGAACCGCCACCAGCCAACTGGTCGCGGCCGAGCGTGTCGGGCGAGCCACCAGCGCCCAGTCGGCCCACGGCCTCGCCTCCGACATCTGTGCGCTCCTCCTAATGCCCGACGCGGAACGCCGCGCGATCCGGCGAAGATGCCGCAAGCTCGCGCTTGGGAAGTACAGCTGGGCACACAGGGAACGTCCGTTGCTCGATTTGTACCGTCGCCTCGCCCGAGAAGAGGGCACCCGTCCGGAACGGTCGGCATGACCGGCGCGCGCTCGAGGCCCCGCGTCCTGGCGGCATTCGTCAACCACAACGGAGCGGCGATGACTGCTGCGGCCGTGGCTTCTCTATTCGAGCAGCGGGGCGTGACCGAAGTGCGCGCAATCGTTGTGGACAACGGCTCGAGCGCGGCTGACATCGCTCTCCTGAAAGCGATGCCCAACGCTGGGACATCAATCGTTCAGCTGGAGAGGAACCGCGGCTATGCGGCCGCGTGCAATGTCGCCTCACAGTTGGCGACGGAGAGCGCGGCCGACTACGTGTGGTGGCTCAACAACGACGTGCTGATCGAAGCCGGAGCGCTCGACGCACTCGTCCGCCATCTCGACCTCACGCCTCGTGCCGCCGCCGCTGCCGCGGTCACCGTCGATTGGGAAACCGGCGAGCGGGTCCTGGGGGCGGGGATGGATCTGACGTTGTGGCGCAGCAGCGTCCGAAACCGCCACGAAGACGTGGCGCTCGGGGATCTACCCGCTGAGTCGTTCTCGGTCGCCGTCCTCCCCGCCACGTGCGTGCTGGTCCGGGTGGATGCTCTCCGCGTTATCGGTGGCATCGACGAGGGCTACTTCATGTACGGCGAGGATGTCGACTGGTCCGTACGTGCTCGCAACGCTGGCTACACGCTCGACGTCGTGCCCGTCGCCCGCGTGCGTCACGCACGCGGGCGCAGTTCCTCGTCCACGGACCGCGTGGCCTGGATCATGCGTGCAAGGATTCGACTCATCAGGGCTCGGGGCTCGCTCGCAACGCAGCCGGTATTCCTGCTCTACTACGGGCTGCTGTGGCTGCCGGCCTACACGGTCGGCCGGCTGGTGCCTCGCTTCGGTCTACGCGCCGGGCTGCACCTCGCGGCTGATCCCCTGGTCTGGAACGTGCGCGACGCTGTCCGACGGCGACGCTGGCGCCTGCGGCCCGAGGATCTGCAGATCCCTAGGTTCACGTAGCGGACGAGCGGCGGCCGATAGAAGTGCCGCGAGGACGAAGAACGCGGCGTAGCCCTGGCTCGACTGGAAGATCGAAGCAAGCAGACCCATGCCCAGGATGGCGACGACCGAGATCGCCAGCGCGAGCCCGTTCGGAGTCCGCCACCCTCGCCGACTCGTCGCCAGAATGGCAGCCATCAGCACGATGAAGCCTGCGCAGCCAGCCACCCCCAGAGTGACGAGATACGACAGGTACGTGTTGTCGACCCAATTGCGGGTGCCGATGATTTCGCTCAAGACGGTCACGTCGCTCAGCAGGCCCCAGCCGAAGACGGGGTGTGTGCGCAGCGCGACCAACGTGGCTTCGAATGCCGACAAGCGCATGGCGCCGGACTCCGAGATGCCCGACGAAGGGTCCACCGTCAAGAACCCCATTCCCAGGGCGACGACGCAAGCAGCGGCCAGGAACACAGTTCCGATCCAGCGCGGACGACGCACCACGAAGTAGACACCGGGCAGCACGAGCATGGCTGTGATCGCGATCCGGCTGAGGGTCAACGAGATCACGGCCGCGAAGAGCACGGCCCACGCCCCAAGCGCGAGCGCGCGCGTTGCACGTGCTCCAGCTGCCATCGCGGGCAGCAGCAGCGCGCTTCCCGCGGTCATCCATATGGCGAAATAGAGCGGCGCGCGAAACGGTCCTGAGAAACGCTCGAATCCAAAGCGCGGATCGACCACGCGCGCGGGCAGTGAGCCAGTCAAGTCGGCCAATACTTGCTCGTATCGCAAGCCGCCCAGAGCCAGGAGAAGAGTCGCCGCCGCGACAGCGACCAATGTCGCGACGAAGACCGCGGACAACGTTCTGACCCCTCCCTGTGTCGCACCGGCGGCGTAGACGAGCGTGAAAACGACCAGCCCCTCAACCACCAGCGAGACATAGCGCGCGAAGCTGTCAGCCGACGCAAAGAGCAGTGTGGTCACCAGCGCCGAACCCAGGAATAACAGCCAGCCTACCCAGACCACACCCGGAACCGTGGCCACTGTTGATCGCGTCTGTCGCGCCTGAAGCAGGGCAGCGACGATGGCGACAAGGAGCACGAGGCGCGACGCGGACAGCACCACGCCGGCGACCGATACGCCGATATCGGGCGGCAGAGAGAGCAACGTGACGACATATGCCGCTATCAGCCACACTCGAAGGTCGGTGCCGCGTATCGCGGCCTCTTCGAATGCCGCGGCCTCTGGATGCTCGATAGTCGCCAAACGCCGTCGCCCCTCCTGGTCAGTCGCGCGGACGGTACGCCGCGCCGCCGTTGTTCGTTCGGGGCTGCGGTCTGGCGACGCCGGGCCAGTACGGTCGGGCCCTTCTGGACCCTCGCGGACCCACGCTAACCTACGCAACCGATGAGCGACCACGTCACCTCTCACCAGCGCCGAGCATTCGAGGAGCGGCTGCAGCGCGCACCGCTGTTGCTCGATGGAGCCATGGGCACGCTGCTCTTCGCGCGCGGGATCCCCCAGCGCACGTCGCTCGACGCGCTGGTCGAGACCCAGCCGGACCTGATCGGCGCCATCCATCGCGAGTACATCGAGGCCGGCGCAGACGCGATCGAGACAAACAGCTTCGGCGCGAACCGGCTGCGCCTCGCCCAGTTCGGGCTTGCAGGACCGGGCGGCGAAGCTGAACCGGCGCGCGGCGCAGATCGCGCGCGAGGCGCGCGACGTTGCCGGAGCGCGTGACGTGCTCGTCTTCGGCAGCATCGGTCCGCTCGAAGCGCCGGTCCATGGTCCGGATCGCTTCACTGACGGCCGCAGCCGCGAGGCGTTCCGCGAGCAGATCGAGGGTCTCCTCGAGGGTGGCGCGGACGTGCTCCTGTTCGAGACGTTCAGCGACCTCGAGGAGCTGCTGCTCGGCGTGGCCGAGGCGCGAACTCTGTGCGATCTGCCGATCGTGGCCCAGATGACGTTCGGTGAGGAGCTGCTCGCGATCGACGGCAGCAGCCCGCAGACGGCCGCGACCGCGCTCGCCGCGGCCGGCGTGGATGCCGTCGGCGTCAACTGCGGCGTCGGGCCGACGATCTGCCTCGACGCGCTCGTCCAGATGGGCCGTCCATCGGCCGGGCTCGCGCGATCGATCGTGCCCAACGCCGGTCTGCCGCAGCGCATCGAGGGCCAGTTCGTATATGCCGCGCCGCCGGCGTACTTCGGTGAGGCCGTCGCGCGTTTCGTCGATGCGGGCGCGACGATCGTCGGCGGCTGTTGTGGCACCACGCCCGAGCACATCCGGCACATGCGCGAGGCACTCGACGCCCTGAGCGGTGCGACCGCGTCGCACGATGGGCGCGGCCGCGGTCGCGGACTGGGCCAGCCGACAACCGAGCGCCTTGCCGGCCCGCGCACGCCGATCGCGGAGCGGTATTCCGGCTCCGCGGGCTCCGGTGGCTCAGGCTCCGAGCCTCCTCCGCCGACACGGCTGGCGGGACTGCTCGACGACAAGCGCTTCGTGATCAGCGTCGAGATCGATCCGCCGCGCTCGGTGCGCATCGATCGCACCATCGAAGCAGCGCGGCTGCTCCGGGACGCGGGCGTCGACCTGGTCAACATCAGCGACTCGGCCATGGCCCGGGTGCGAATGGGCGCTTTGGCGGTCGCCTTCGGCATCCAGCACGACCTCGACCTCGAGTGCCTCGTCCACTTCACGACGCGCGACAGGAACCTGATGGCGCTCGAGTCGGAGCTGCTGGGCGCCCATGCGCTCGGCGTGCGCGACATCCTGGCGCTGACCGGCGACCCGCCACGCGTCGGTGACTATCCGACGGGCACCGGGCATCTGGGACGTCGACTCGATTGGGCTGATCGGGATCCTGAGCCGCCTCAACCGAGGCGAGGACCAGGCGGGCAAGCCCATCGGCGCGCCGGCCGGGTTCACCGTTGCGTGCGCGCTGGACCCAACCGCCGAGGACCTGGAGCAGGAGATGGAGCGCCTCGCCGCCAAGCTCGACGCCGGTGCCGATGTGATCATGACCCAGCCCATCTATGCCGCCCGAGCAATGGGACCGCTTCATGGACGCCGCCTCGAAGCGCTGGCCGAGCGGCCTGCCTCGCCCCGTGCTGCTGGGCATTCTGCCGCTGCACACGCAGCGTCACGCCGAGTTCCTGCACAACGAGGTGCCCGGCATCACCATCCCCGACGAGGTCCGGGCGGCGATGGCTGGCGCGGGCGAGCGTGGTGCGGAGATCGGCCTCGATATCGCCCACGCGCTGCTCGATCGAGATGGCCGACGATGGTCCAGGGCACGTACATCATGCCCAGCTTCGGACGCTACGAGCAGGCCGCCGAGCTCGTCCGCCGCGTCCGCGCGGACAGCACCATCGGCCCGCGACTGGCCGCGCACGTATGAGGCACTACGCCCGACTGATAGCCGCTGCCTGGCTTGCGTTGCTGACGCTGCCGGCGACGGTCCTCGCCCAGCCACCGGCTGGGCCGCCCTTCCCGCCGCCGGAAACCGACCGCGTCGTCTACGACTTCGGCGACATCCTGTCGCCCCAGACCGAAGCGAGCGTGACGGCGACCATCACCGAGATCGAGCAGCGCACCGGCGCCGAGCTGGTCGTGTACACGCAGTACAAGCCCGGTTCGACCGAGGAGTCGACGAACTCCGATGCGGTGGCGCTGATCGACCAGTGGGGCGTCGGCCGGCTCGGGTTCGACGACGGCATGGCCATCATGTGGAACACCAACCGAGAGACGTGCCTGCCCAACGTCAGTGGCAACGGCCAGGTCAATCTCTACGGCGCTCCGGGCTACGCCGCTGCATACGCGTCCAACGAAGAGCGCCAGGACATCTTCGACAACACGATGGTGCCGCTGCTGCGCGAGTGCGACGAGGACGGCGCGCTCCTCGCGGCGATGGAGCGGCTCGATGCCCTGGCCACGCCCGAGCACGCACAGCGGCTCGCAACCGCCCGCCTGATCGACGCCCTCGTCGGCGTCGGCGGCGTGGTGCTGGCGCTGCTGCTGATCGGCTGGACGCTCTTCTCGTGGCTGCGCTACGGCCGTGACCCGGTCTACCTCGACGACGCATCGATCCTGATGCCTGCGCCGCCGCCCGACCTGACGGCGGCCTCGGGCGCGGTCGTCTGGGAGGGCGGCGCCACGCGCCGCGCACTGACCACGGCCATGCTCGACCTCGCCAGCCGCGGCTACATCACCTTCATCCAGGAGGATGCAGGGGTGCTGGGCATCGGCGGCAAGAAGGCGGGCACGCAGCTCAACGATCCCGATACCAACGATCCGCAGGTGCTGCGCAACCGCCGCCGCCCGCTCAGCAAGGCTGAGGAGTACGCATACCAGGAGCTGGGCGACATCGCCCGCGCCGCCGGCGGGTCATACATCGAGCCCGACGAGATGCTCAAGTTCGGCGCCAAGGTCGCGACCTTCGATTCGAGGATCGAGGGCCACGTCGTCGACAAGGGCTGGTTCCGCGAGCGGCCCAAGAAGGTCACGTCGCGCTGGGCCGGCCGGGGCGGGCTGGCGCTCGTCGGCGGAGTCATCGCGGTCATCGTCGGCTTCAACCTGCCGAGTGGCGGCCTGACGCTGCTCGGCGCTTCGCTGATCGTGGCCGGCGTGGTCATCCTCGTGATCGCCCGGGCGATGCCGGCACGGACGATGGCCGGGGCAATGATCTACGCCATGCTCGCCGCGTATCGGCGCACCCTGCAGAAGACGATGGAGCAGGCGCGATCGATGCAGCAGGTGGTCCAGGAAGCCCACCTCGACTGGCTCGAGACGCCCGATCAGGCCGTCGTCTGGGGCACGGCGCTGGGCCTCAACCGCGAGGTCGAGGAAGTTCTCTCGCGCAGCGCCGAGGACGCGTCGCACGGCGTGACGACCTACAACCCGTGGCTGCCCGTCTGGTATGCCTCGAGCGCGACGTACGGCAGCCCGAACGCCGGCTACGGCGGCATGGCCCCGGGCCTCTTCTCGTCGGGCGCCCTGCCCGACTTCAACGGCATGATGAACGTCCTGGGCACGATCGGAAACTCGCCGTCGTCGAGCGGCAGCGGCGGATCGGGCGGCTTCTCCGGCGGCAGCAGCGGTGGCGGTGGCGGAGGTGCCGGCGGCGGCTACTGAGTCGCCATCGGGCCAGCGCCAAGGTCCGCGGCTAGACTGGCCGCGAGATGGGTGCTGTTGAGACGATGGAGCAGTTCTTCGAGCTGCTCAACAACGGAGAGCGCGAGTCCGCGCTCAAGCTGATGGATGACAGGGTCGAGATGCGAGTGCACGTGCTCGGCAACAGCCGCACGCTGCGCGGCCTCGAGAATGCCGGTGGCTGGTTCGTCCGCGCCGACAAGGGCCTCAAGATGATCCCGGGCGAGGTCCGCGACACGGGCGTCAACTACGAGTGCGACCTGCTGGTGCTGCGCCCCGGTGCAGCGTCACAGCATCTCGACGCGACGTTCCGAGTCGAGGCCGGCAAGATCACCGCGATAAACCTGACCCCGCGCTAGCGGACCGTCACCGCCACCGCCTGGGCCATGTTGTTGCCCATGCCCTGCCAGTTCCAGGGCTGCTCGATGGGCTGGATGTTGCCCGCCGAATCGGTCGCCCGACACGTCAGCTCGTGGTCACCGGTTTGCGCAGGCCAGTCGAACGACCACCCGCACCAGGCGTAGTCGCCGACTGGCGGAGCCAGCTGGGCGTCGTGCCACGTGCCATCGACACCGACTTCCACGCGCACGATCGCGCCCTGGCCTGACCAGGCACGGCCGATCAACCCGACGCTGCCCGCCTCGACCAGCCGGCGCCGGCTGAAGAACTCGGGCACGCCCGGCGGGACCATCAGCGCACGCGGCCGGATGCGTGTGACCGGCGTTCCGGGATCGTCCTCGTCCTGCATGTAGCGATAGGCCGTGTCCTGCTGAAAGCCGGTGAAGTGCTCGCGCACGGCCTCGATCGAGGTCAGCCACTTGACGCTGGTCATGCCATACCAGCCCGGCACGACCAGGCGCAACGGGAATCCGTGTTGCGGTTGGAGCGCCGCGCCGTTCATCTCGTAGGCCAGCAGCACGTCCTCGTTGAGCGCCTCGTCGAGCGTCAGGCTGCGCGCGTAGTCGTGCTCGACCTCGCCCTGGACGCCGCGATCGGCGCCGCTGAAGACCAGCTCGAGCGCGTCGGGGGCGAGCCCGGAAAATGCCATGACATCGCGCAGCGACGCGCCCGTCCACTGCGCCGTCCCGATCGCTTCCACCAGCCACGGCTGGCTGAGCGGCCGCGGCGTGAGCCGGGCGCGGCCGTTGCCGGCGCACTCCATCGTCACTGTCACGCTGCGCCGGGGCAGGGCGAGGATGTCCTCGAACGCCAGGTCGAGCTCGTCTGCAACCGCACCGTGGATCCGCAGCCGCCAGGTGGCGGCGTCGATCGCCGGGATGTCGAAATGGACGAGCAGGTAATGGAGGCCCGTCGGCGTGATGTCGTAGCGCAGCGCCTCGAGCGGCATGCCCCGGTTGCGGCCGGCGAGCTGGAGCTCCTCGAAGGTCAGCGGCTCGGTTGTTGGCTCACTGCCCTTGCCGCCGCTCATGGTGAGGGAATGACGATCACCTGGCCGGCAAAGATGTCGTTCGGGTCGGCGATCTCAGGGTTCGCCGCGAGTATGGCCTCGACGGTCGTGTCGAACCGGCGGGCTACGCGGAAGAGCGTGTCGCCGGCACGGATGCGGTAGAAACGCGGGCTCGATCCGGGCGTCGTCGCGGAGGTCGGCTCGACACTCGGTTGGACTGTCGCGGGAACGCTGGTCGGCGCCAGGCTGGCGACCAAGGTCGGCTCCGCGCTCGGCGCGAGCGACTGACCAGCGACCGATGGCGGCGCCGTGCGCGACGGAGCGGGTCCGCCAGCCAGCAGGCCGGGCAGGAACAGCACGCCCGCGACACCGAGCGCGAGGATGGCTATGACCGCAATCGCGGTCAGTAGCGAGTCGAAGCGGCTTCCTCCCCCACCATCTCTGTCATCGACGCCCGCGGCCTCGGCACCGTAACGCCCGTCGATCTCCCACGAGGGCACGAGCTCCTCGCGTGTCACTCGCTCGAGCGATTGGGGTGGCGGGAGCGTCGTCGACGGCCGCTGGGCCGCCCGCCCGACCAGGAATGCGGGCACCGCCGCGTCCTCGACGAAGGGTGTCGGATCGTCGCGGCGGGCGGGCGGCGGCACGTAGCCGGCATCTCGCTCACCAGCCGCCGGCTCGGGCTCCGACACGGGCGCGGTCAGGGCACCGGGCAGACTAGTCTGCGACTGCATGGTGTCGAATGCACCGAGCTGCTGGGTCTCGCCGAGCTGGTCCCAGTCGTCGCCAAATCCGCTCGGCGCGAAGACGCGGTTGGGCTCCGCCTCGGGCTCTGGCCCCACCTCGGGCAATGGCTCCGGAGGCAGCGGTGGCTCAGGCTCGGCAGGCCCAGGCTCCGGCTCCGGCGCGACCACTACCGGCGCGAGGGGCGGCAGCGGCGGCAGCTCATCGTCGATTGGCGGCTCGACGGTCGGGCCAACATCAGCGTCCGTGGCAGCGGAACCACCCACGGCCGCCAGGCCGGCCAGCGCGGCCGCGCCAGCGGCGGCGGCCGGGGCAGGGGCGCCGATGGGCCGGGCCGCGGCACGCAGTGCCCAGTCCTGGAAGATCGGACATGCCGAGAAGCCCGGGGAGAGGCAGTACGCCTCCTGGTGGGCAATAGAGCGTGGCGCAGGCGTTGGCTCGGCGAAGCAGCGGTGGCGGTAGTCGGGCCGCTCCGAGCGCCGGTCGCGGTCGAGCTCGAGGGCTACAAACGGGCAGGCCTGCGGGGCGTCGAACGGATTACCGGAGGCCGCCATCGGCGGCGATTCTACGCGGCCGCGGAGGCCTCGGAGAGGTCGTCGGCCACATCGTCCGCGCCGGCGGCGGACGTGCCCGGACTGACGATCATGCCCGCGCCGACCGTGTCGTTGGTCGTCTCGTCGATGAGGATGAAGCTGCCCGTCTGGCGGTTGAGCCGGTACTCGTCGAGCATCAGCGGCGTGCTCGTGCGCAGGTGCACGCGGCCGATCTCGTTGAGGTCCAGTGCCACGGCAGCCTCGTCGCGATGGAGCGTGTTGACGTCGATGCGGTAGCGCAGGTCGTCGACGATGGCCCGGACGGTGCGCGTCGTGTGCTTGAGCACGTAGCGACCGCCGGGCTCGAGCGGCGCGTCGGTCATCCAGCAGATCATCGCCTCGAGCTCGGTGCGTGACCGTGGGCTGGTTGTGGGGCGGCAGATCATGTCGCCGCGGCTAGATGTCGATGTCGTCCTCGAGCAGCATCGAGACGGACATCGGCGGGATGGCCGCCTCGACCTCGCCGTCGAACGTCTCGATGCGCGTGATACGGCGTGCGCTTGCCCGACGGCAGGATGATGACCTCGTCGCCCTTTCGGAACGACGCCCGTCGCGACCTGGCCGGCATAGCCGCGGTAGTCGTGGTGCTCGTCCGTCTGCGGACGGATGATCCACTGCACCGGGAAGCGGGTGTCGATCAGGTTCCGATCGGAGCGATGTAGCACGTGCTCGAGGTGGTAGAGCAGCGACGGCCCCTGATACCAGGGCATCGTCAGCGAGCGCGCGACCACGTTGTCGCCGTGGAGAGCGCTGATCGGGATGAACGGTGATGTCGTGGACGTCGAGCTTGGCCGCCCATGCCGCGAACTCGTCGGTGATCTGCTCGAAGACCTCCTCGCTTGTAGTCGACGAGGTCCATCTTGTTGACCGCGACGACGATGTGCGGGATGCCCAGCAGCGCGGCGATGAAGGCGTGGCGGCGTGACTGCTCGAGCGACGCCCTTGCGCGCGTCGATGAGCACGATCGCGAGGTCCGCCGTCGAGGCGCCCGTGACCATGTTGCGCGTGTACTGGACGTGGCCCGGCGTGTCGGCGATGATGAACTTGCGCCGCGGCGTGGCGAAGTAGCGGTAGGCCACGTCGATCGTGATGCCCTGCTCGCGCTCGGCGCGCAGGCCGTCGGTCAGCAGCGCCAGATCGACCTGGTGTTGCCGCGTCGCTGGCTGGTCTGCTCGATCGCGGCGAGCTGGTCCTCGAAGATGCCCTTGGAGTCGTACAGCAGGCGGCCGATGAGCGTGCTCTTGCCGTCGTCGACCGAGCCGGCGGTGGAGAAGCGCAGCAGGTCCATCTGACCCGATGCGCGCATCGTGTTGATGGCCATTTCTAGAAGTAACCCTCGCGCTTGCGGTCTTCCATGGAGGTCTCGCTGAACGCGTCGTCGGCGCGTGTGGCGCCTCGCTCGGTGATGCGCGCGGCGGCGACCTCGATGATGATCTCGTCCAGCGTCGCGCGCGTTCGAGTCGACCGCGCCGGTGCAGGTCATGTCGCCGACTGTGCGGTAGCGCACGATCATCCTGCTCGATCGGCTCGTCGTCCCGCGGGTGCAGGAACTGGCCGGTCGAGAGCCACATGCCGTCGCGCCGGAAGACGTCGCGCTCGTGGGCGAAGTAGATCGACGGGACCTCGAGCTCCTCCGCTGGATGTACTGCCACACGTCCATCTCCGTCCAGTTGGAGATGGGGAAGACGCGCATGTGCTGGCCCTTCCGGATGCGGCCGTTGTAGAGGCTCCACAGCTCGGGCCGCTGCGAGCGCGGCTCCCACTGCCCGAACTCGTCGCGGAGCGAGAAGACGCGCTCCTTGGCGCGCGCCTTCTCCTCGTCGCGCCGGCGCCACCGAACACGGCATCGAACTGGTGCTCCTGGATGGCGTCGAGCAGGGTCATCGGTCTGCAGCCGGTTGCGCGAGGGGTTGCCCGGCTCCTCGCGGACGCGACCCTTGTCGATGCGACTCCTGGACGCTGGCGACGATGAGCCGCTCGCCCAGCTCGGCCACGCGCCGGTCGCGGAAGTCGAGGACCTCGGGGAAGTTGTGGCCGGTGTCGACGTGCATGAGCGGGAAGGGGAAGTGCGCCGGTCGGAATGCCTTCTCGGCGAGGCGCAGCAGGACGATGGAGTCCTTGCCGCCCGAGAACAGCAGCGACCGGCCGCTCGAACTCGGCTGCGACCTCGCGCATGATGAAGATCGACTCGGCCTCGAGGGCCGCCAGATGGCTCAATCCACCGTGGATCGAACGCTCGAGAGATGTCTGAGTCGGCGTCATACCCGTCCTGTCATTCGAGAAGATTGCTCGGCGACCGCACAACCCGGCCCGCGCCCGTGGTCGCTCGCTGGTCACACACTCGTTAATCCCCATGAATGTTATAGGGATTGGTGATGTAGTAGGCGCGCCGTAGTATAGCCCAACCCTTCGGCGCGGGCCTGATCGCGCCCCCGGGACGGCCGCATTGGCTCACAGGAACGGAACTTTGACATCGCAGCCTGTCCTGGCATGGGATCGTGCGGCCACGTAGTGCAGAATCGACCCATCAGCAAGCACATCTCAGGGAGAATGAACGTGATCGATCGTGTGCTGCGCGTAATCGCGCCACGCAACACTGCCCACGCCCACTGCGACATTCCGTGCGGTGTCTACGACCCCGCCCAGGCGCGCATCGAGGCCGAGTCCTGCTACAAGATCATCCAGAAGTATCACGAGTCGAATGACGAGGTCTTTCGCGGCCGCTGCCTGCATGTCAAGGAAGAGCGCGCCGAGCTGACCAAGCACCACATCGACGTGATGTGGCACGACTACTTCAAGCCCGAGCACGTCGAGAAGTTCCCCGACCTGCACGACGTGTGCTGGAAGGCGTCGAAGCAGGCGTCACAGGTCAAGCGCACGGTCGACGTGGCGGAGGCCCAGAAGCTGCTCGACCTGATCGACCGCATCGACCAGATGTGGCGCGAGACGGGCGGCCCGCAGTCCACGCGTCTTCAGCCTTCCGCCTAGCGACCACCGACTCCAGGAACCGCCAAGGTGCGCCGCCTTGCGCAGATGCTCGGGGTGGCGTTCTTCGTTGGCGCAGTGCTCGTCATCGGCCGGCTCGGTCGAGACTGGGAAGCGCGCGTCGCAGTGCGCGGCCACAGCATGGCGCCGACCCTGCGCGCGGGTGACTGGCTGCTCGTTGACCCAGGCGCCTACGAGCGCCGCGCGCCGCGACTTGGCGAGCTGGTCGTCGCCCGCGATCCCCGCCAGCGCGGTCGAGTGGTTGTCAAGCGAGTGATCGAGGACGGCAACAGGCTGCTGCTGGGCAGCGACCACCCGGCGCACGAGGAAGATCGCATCGGCCCGGTGGCCGCGGCGGACGTACTGGGGCGGCCATGGTTTCGCTACTGGCCGACAGAAGGCCTGGGACCAATCCGTTGATGCGTCGCGTTTGACGGGATAGTTAATGCGACGCTAACCTTCCGCGTCTGATGAACATTTCCGTCACTAAGGATCTCTCCGTCGCGGACCAGATTCTCGAGCAGCTCAACCCGATCATCGCTCGACAGCGCCGGGCAATTGCCCGCCAGGGGTGCCTGAGAGCGATCAGCTCGACGCAGCTGCACGTGCTTTTCCTGCTGGTGAGCGACGGCGACCTGACGATGGGCGGCCTGGCGGAGCAGCTCGACGTATCGCTGCCCAACGTCACCGGCATCGTCGAGCGCATGGTCGAGCGTGGTTTCGTTGAGCGCATCGGCGCGGACGGCGACCGGCGCATCGTCGCCGTGCGCATGACTGATCTGGGCCGCCAGACGGTCGAGGAGATCGACATGATCCGCCGCTCGCAGATGGCGGCGCTGCTCGAGCGCCTCTCGGCCGATGAGCAGGGACGCGCCCTGCGAACCTTTACCGACCTGCGCCGCGCCGCCGAGGCGCTCGACGCCCACGAGGCCGCCTGACATGGAAGCAATGCCCGCGGCCGAAGTGCGCGCCGACGAACACACAGTCCAGGTCGACAATCGGACGCGTAACCGCATCCTCTTCGCGGTCCTGGTCGGCCTGTTCCTGTCGGCGCTCGACCAGACAATCGTAGGCACAGCACTGCCCCAGATCGTGACCGACCTGTCGGGCAACGAGCTGTACACGTGGGTGGTCACGATCTACCTGCTGACATCGACCATCACCGGGCCGATCTACGGCAAGCTGTCCGACCAGTTCGGGCGCAAGCTGCTGCTGCTCATCGGCATTGGCCTATTTCTGCTCGGCTCATTCCTGTGTGGGCTGGCCCAGGACATGGTTCAGCTCATCCTGTTCCGCGGTCTTCAGGGACTGGGCGCCGGCGCGCTCTTTCCGATCTCGCTGGCGGTCATCGGCGACCTGTTCTCGCCCAAGGAGCGGGGCAAATACCAGGGTCTTTTCGGCGCCGTGTTCGGTGTCGCGGCGATCATCGGCCCGGCTCTCGGAGGCTTTCTGACGGACCAGGTCAGCTGGCACTGGGTGTTCTGGGTCAACCTGCCACTCGGCGCAATCGCCATGTACATCATCTGGCGCCTGCTGCCGGCGCACACCGAAAGTGGCGTGACGCGCACCATCGACTATCTCGGCGTAGCCATCTTCACGGCCGCTGTCGTGCCGATCCTGATCGGCCTGACGAACATGCAGAACCCACAGCTGGGCTGGTCCGATCCGTGGACCGGTGGGCTGATCGTGCTCGGACTGATGCTCGGTCTCGTCTTCCTGTGGATCGAGACGCGGGCCAAGGAGCCGATCGTTCCGCTCGGACTCTTCCGCAATCGCACCTACAGCGTTTCGATCCTCGCCGGTGCCCTGGCCAGCTTCGGCTTCTTCGGGGCAATCATCTTCCTGCCGCGCTGGTACCAGGTCGTAGTCGGCAGCACTGCAACAGAGTCGGGCTACCAGCTCCTACCCCTGCTGGCCGGCCTCATCCTCGGCTCTATCGTGAGCGGCCAGATCGTGAGCCGCACCGGCCGCTACAAGTGGCTGGCCGTTGGCTCGCTGTTCACGCTCACCGGCGCGCTGCTTCTGATGACCAACCTCGATGCCAGCACGCCGCCGCAGATGGTCTGGATCTGGCAGTTCTTCGCGGGACTGGGCATCGGCCCGACGCTGGCCGTGTTCACGATCATCGTCCAGAACGCTGTGCCGTGGCAAATGCTCGGCGTTGCCACCAGCAACCTGGCCTTTTTCCGCCAGATGGGCGGCACCATCGGCCTGGCCATCGCCGGCGCCATCTTCGGATCGACCCTCCAAACGCAGGCGCCGCCCCAGGTGGCAAGTGCGTTGACCGCCGCGGGCGCCCCGCAGCAGATGATTGATCAGCTCGGAACCAACCTCGGCTCGGGCGGCTTCAGCCTCGACCAGCTATCAGCCGTTGGCGACATGGGTGCGCGCATCCTCGAGTCGATCCGGATCGAGGCGGGCGACCAGGTCGCGGCGATGGTCCAGCCGTTCATCTCGGCGATCGTGGCCGGCGTCCACGAGGCCTTCTCGCTCGCGATCGCCAACACGATGTGGATCGGCGCCGCGGCGGCCTTCGTGGCGGCCCTGGCGACGCTGGCACTGCGCGAAATGCCGCTGCGAACCTCGGTCCACGAGGGCAGCATGGTTGCGCGCCGACCCACTGCCGGAGTCCCCGCAACCGACTGATCGGACCCGCGCGGTCAGCCCAGGAAGATCTCGCCCAGCAGCCTGACCATGTCGAGGTCGCGCGGCAGGAAGGTCTGCAGCATCATCCGCTGAGTACCCGCCGCCTCGAACTGGGCGACGCGCTCGCGCGCCTCGTCGGGCGTGCCGATGATCCAGCGCGGCCGCCGCTCGCTCAGCCACAGCTCGGCGTCGTCGCGGTCATCCGCGCCCCACGACCTCATGAGCGTCCGCGTCCGGTCACGGACCTCTGCCTCATCGCGGCCGACCAGCACACCGGCCATGGCCGAGCGCACGACCTCGTCCGGGTCACGATCGATCTTGCGGCAGGCGTCGGCCGCGCGAGCGAATGCCTCGCCGATGCGCGAGGGATGCACGGATGTGATGTTCATCTCGTCCGCGTAGCGCGCGACGAGCGCCGACATGCGCGGGCCACCCGCGCCGCCCAGGATCAGGTTGGGATGCCTGCGGCCATTGCGCTCGGCAGGCCGGGGCGCGAAGCGCGCATCCACGACCTGCCAGTGCCGGCCGCCGTAGGACCAGCCATCGGGCTCCGTCCACAGGCCGTGCACGATGGCCAGCTGCTCCTCCAGCATGTCGTATCTCTCACGCGGCGAGTCGGGAAAGTGCAGGCCATGCTGGCGATGCTCCTGCTCGTTCCAGCCCGCGCCCAGGCCGAGCTCGACCCGCCCGTCGGCCATCCCGTCGACGGTCGTCACGACCTTGGCCAGGTTGCCCGGCGGCCGGAACGTGACGGGTGAGACGAGCGTGCCCACGGCTATGCGCGTGGTTTCGCGGGCGAGTCCGGCGAGGGTCGCCCACGCATCCGTCGTCGGCAGCCCGGACTCACCCGGAAAGCTCGCGTAGTGGTCGGAGCGGAAGTAGCTTTCGAAGCCGGCTTCCTCGGCGGTCCTGACCAGCGCCAGGATCTCCGTGTAGCTCATGCCCTGCTGGGGCTCGCTCATCAACGCAAATCGCATCTCGCGCTAATGGTCACACGCCGCCACGAATGGCACTGCCTGATCGAGATCAGCCCTCGCCAGCCCACGGGCCCGGCGGCACAGAGGCCGTCGCTGGGGCCAGGGGCGGCTCCGGAGGATGGTTCGCGATCCAGCGCCGGCGCAGCCGGATGGCGATGTATGCGAGCACAACGATGGGCAGCAAGACCGGCAGCACGACGATGAGCAGCCACACGGCGACGCTGGTCAGGCCCTGTCCAACGCGCACCAGCGCGGCGACCGCGTTGTCGATCTCCTTGCCCAGGTCCCAGCCGCCGGTGGCAACCGTTGTCGCGACGACCGGCACGCCGAACGTCACCTCGAGTGTGGCTAGGGCGGCACGGCTGGCGAGCAGGTCGCGCTGCGCGGTCAGACTCTCGATCTCGCTCCGAACCGATGTCAGCTCACGCTGCACCTCGAGCACGTTGGGGATCGTTCCGGCGCGATCCATGATCTCCTGCAGCGCCGTCTCGGTCGCGCGCAGGTTCTCGATTCGCGCGTCGATGTCAACCACCTGCGCGGTGACGTCCTCTGAGTCGGTCGACTCGTTCAGGACGCGCGTGCCCACCGCGCGCAGCGCAGTCAGGGCCTCGTTCCAACGCTCGGCCGGGACGCGATACGTGACCGTCGCGTACTGGCTGTCGTCATCGCTCTCCACGCTCGAGGAAGCGACGTGGCCGCCCAGGATTCGGACCTGTTGCTCGGCCTGGTCCATGGCCGGGCGCAGGTCGTCGACCTCGAGCTGGAGCGAGCCGGTGTAGACGATCAGCTGCTGGTCGGCCAGCTGTTCGTTCGTGTCTGGTTCACCGCCGGGCTGCGCGGGCGGTTCGCCGGCCGTTGGATCTCCGGCGGAGTTGCCCACGTCTGACAGGATCGGAGAACCTGACGCGCTGCAGCCGGCAATGTTCATCAACGCGAGAAGGAACAAGAGCGTGAAACCGAGACGTCTGTTCATCTTCGACCTCCAGAGCCCCCAGAGACAGCGCATAGGTTGAGGTGCCGACGATGAGGACGCCGCCTCGCCACGGTTAAGTTCCGTTGGCCCTCGATAACATCCCTTCAGTGATCGTTCACCTGATGCCCATCCCAGACGGATTGACCGCGCCCGGCACGGCCCACATGGAGTTCGACGACGTGGCACATGTCGACGAGCTGCCGATCGGGTCGATGAAGCGCGTTACCAGGACAGACACGGACCTGCTGCTCGTCCACACCACGGCCGGGCTGTGCGCGACGGACGATCGCTGCCCGCACATGGCTGCTCCTTTTTCGGTTGGCTCCCTGGACGGGTCCGAGCTGGCCTGTCCGCTGCATCGTGGTCGCTTCGATGTGCGGAGCGGCGACGTGACGCAGTTTCCGACGACCGGCGGCCTGGATGCCGACGGCGCATCACACGCCCCATGGACGCCGGAGAACGCGCCGCAGCGGGAACAACCGACCGACACCAAGGCGCAGGCTCGGGCACAGACGCGCGTTCGCCGGCTGCGCTACTACCCGGTGCGGATCAACGGCGATCGCATCGAAGTCTGCTTTCCGCGCTAAGGAGGAACTCCCCGGCTTGGACCTGCGCACGACGCGAACAATTCGGAGTGCAATCGAGATCCGCGCGCCGATAGAGACTGTCTGGGGCGTCCTGACCGACTTCGATTCGTACCCGGAGTGGAACCCGCACATCCGGCGTGTCCGCGGCACGCCGGCCGAGGGCCGGCGCATCGCCATCTACTCGCGTCCGCCGGGCGGCCGGATGATCGTCATGCGGCCGACCGTGACACGCTGGGAGCCGCCCCACGAGCTGCGCTGGCAAGCCACGTTTGCGTTCGGGCGGCTGTTTCGGGGAGAGCACGGCTTCAGGCTCGAGGCGACCGGGCCGGACCGCGTCCGCTTCGTCCAGGACGAGACGTTCAGGGGACTGCTGGTTCCGCTCTATTCGCGCCTGCGCCTGGCACGGACTCGTGCCGGTTTTGACCTCGTTAACCAGGCAGTGAGGGAGCGCGCTGAGGCTGAGGCTGAGGTTGAGAAGGAGACGCCGGCGGTGTAGGCCGGGTGCGCGAGGACCACTTGTCGTGGCGTGGTGCGAAGCGTGTCCGGACCCCGTCGGCGGCGTAGCCGTCGGCGACCATCAGGTCGAAGGCGTGGACCATGTCCTCCATCAGCGAGTAGCGGCCGGCGGTGTAAGCACGCGAGCGCGTGCCCTGCTGCTGGCGCTCGCACACTGCCCAGTCCTGGCGGTTGGTC
Source organism: uncultured Chloroflexia bacterium (assembly GCA_963706095.1). Lineage (GTDB taxonomy): Bacteria > Chloroflexota > Limnocylindria > Limnocylindrales > CSP1-4 > JALYGJ01. The sequence goes on along the minus strand of OY970149.1, from coordinate 1,887,792 downwards.
AGATCCCAGAAGTCGACCGCGTCGGAGGGGTCGAAGTCGGACGCGGCCATCGCCTCGGGATCGAAGAACCACTCGCAGACGACGCGCGAGCGCTCAGCGTCGACCGGCCACACCTGGTGGGTCATCACGTAGTCCGGATGCAGGCTGAGCAGCAGGTTCGGCCAGAGCACGAAGTAGTAGACGCGGCGCGTGTTCTCCTGGCCAATGCCCGACAGCGGCGGGCGGCCGTGCGCCGCACCGTCGACCGACATCGTCTCGGCGTCTTCGATCAGCTCCATCCAGCCACCCGCCCACGGGCCGTTCGACTCGAGGTTCCGGCCGCGGTCGTAGGGCGACAGGCGGTTGAGCTGCGGATGGACGCCGGGGCAGTGATAGCACTCCGAGTAGTTCTCGCCGATGACCTTCCAGTTGGCGGCGACGTCGTACTCGATGCGCCGGCCGCGGCGCACGCCGTCCAGCGGATAGGCGGCGGTCGCAGCAGGGAGGTCGGCCAGGTAGTCGAGCAGCGGCGGCGCGGCCGGCTCAAGGTTCACGAAGACGAAGCCGGCCCAGGTCTCGAGGCGGACCGGCAGCAGCCCGTTGTCGGCCGCATCGAAGTCGGCCAATTCCTCGGTGTGTGGCGCCCGTTTAAGCGAACCGTCCAGCTCGTAGACCCACGCGTGGTACGGGCACTGGAGTCGCACCAGCCGGCCGGCCACGCCGTTGTCGGGCGCATCGAGGAGAGTCGAGCCGCGGTGGCGGCACACGTTGTGGAAGGCGCGCAGGACGCCCTGCTGATCACGCAGGACGATCACGCCCTCCCCGGCCACGGTCGCCAGCAGGTAAGTGCCGGGTTGAGCCACGTCCTCCTCCCGGCCCACGCACAGCCACGCGCGGGCAAACCACGAATCCTGCTCATAGGTGAAAATGCGCGGGTCGTGGAAGACGCGCGGCGGCAAGAGCCGTGCGTGATCGACCGGCTGACGCACTGCCGTGATCTCGTCAGCCGTGAGAGGAAATTGGCCGTTCGGGGCTGCAAACGCCATACCGGCAGGGTACGTTATGGCGGTCCGCCGTGGAGCGAACCGAACTGCCCTTAAACGGAGGGAGCCGTGCCCGATGGTCCCGCTTGGAACGGGCCCATCGGATGATCGACCCGGGGAGAGGGAGTCAATACGTTGCTGCACATGCGAAACCCGCGTCCCAGCGCGTGGGCGCTTATTGGCGTTCTCGTCGCTACTTTGATGTCCAGCCCCATTGGGGCCACACCCGTATTGGCCGCGGATCCGTCCGTGTGCGACTTCGGACCAACGCTTTGGACCGACGACCTGCGTCCGCCGCAGTACATCCATGTCCTCCGATCGCAGGGCCCCAACGCCGGTCGGGTGGAGAAGGTGCCCTTCTGGACCTACGTCGGCACGGTGCTCCGCGCCGAGTATTCGACAGGCTCTGACAAGCCCGCCCCGTGGATGACCATCGGCGCGCTCACGGTCAAGCAATACGGTTGGTACTACGCGCGCTATTGGCGCGGCGCCAAGAAGAATTTCTACGATTCGAACGGCGCGCTCATCCGGACCGAGTGCTTCGACGTCAAGGACACCACGGCCGATCAGCTGTACAAGCCTGAGCGATGGGACGCGACCCTTGGCGCGTGGGTGCCCAAGAATGTGCCGTGGGCATCTGCCGCAAATCTCAAGGCGATGCGCGAGACCTGGCATATCTCGATGCGCAAGTGGCACAAGACCAACCAGACGCGCATGTACCTGAGTGGCTATCGGTCCGGGATTCGCAAGCCGTGCGGTGCTGACTCGACCGGTTTCAAGATCTTCCAGAAGAGTCTGCGCGACTGCGGCGTGAAGGGATTGACCTTCGAAGAGGTCGTGCGTGAATACTTTGAGCCGTCATTCCTCGTTGACGCGCGCGGCCACGACGTCCTGAGCGACAGTGGCGCATGGCGCGGCGAGACCGGCGTTGTTACGGATACCGGCCAGTGGCGCATGTACAGCGCGAAGACAGACATGACGGGCTTCGATTCGAACGTTGTCAACGGCGCACTCGGAGTCAACGTTAAGGCGGCCGGCCTGGGCAACGTCAACGCGGCCGATGCAAACGGCGCCGCCGACGACAAGATGCTGGCCGACCTCGTCGTCCTGACACAGAACGGGACGCTCCAGGTCGCGCGCAGCAACGGCACCACCTTCACGGCACCCGTCGCCAACCCGGTGGCTCCGCCGGCGGCTGATCGCTTCGTCGTCGCCGACTTTAACGGCGACTTCATGAGCGACGCAGGCTTCGTGACCTTCAACGGTGGCACGGCCACGCTCAAGGTGATGCTCCGTTCCGCGGACGGCGCGCAGTTCAACGGCGCTGTCGATTGGTGGAGCGGGCCGGTCGGCGCCGACGCCTTCGTCGCTGCCGGTGACGTTAACGGTGACGGCAAGGCGGACCTGGTGACGCGTGATGCGACCACAGGCGCCTATTCAACCGCCATCTCGCGTGCAACTTGCACGAACCTGTCCGTCTGGGGAGCGTGCCCAGCGGGCGCCATTTCCTCGGTCGGCCTCGCCGCCCTGAACGCGGCCGGCGATCCACCGTTGGCGCTCGATGCCAGGAACACCCTGGGTGACTTCGATCGGGACGGTCGCGATGACGTCTACAGCGTCGTGCCCGACGGTCCCAACTCGGTCAAGGTGTATGTCCTTCGCGGACGCGCCGACGGCCTGCTGGGTGACCCGCAGCTGCTCGGAACGTTCAGTGGCATCAGCTCGACGAACATGCGCGTCCAGGCCTTCAATGCCAACTGGGACTCGATGGACGACCTGGCCATCTTCAGTGGTGGCAAGGTCACGCTGCTTCGGACAGTGGAGCGCACGACAGTGCCCGCAAGCATGGTCGTGGCTGGCTCATTGACCGACGCCGGTATGCCGGCGAGCGGCTTCGAGGCGTTCTAGGCGATCTACCTGGAGGCGCTGATCCAGCGCCTCCAGGTCGCTTCCTCATAGCCGACTGACAGCTCTCGTTCAGCGCGGACGAGCGGCAGCCTGAGCAGACGCTGGTTGGCAAGGACGCGCTCGAACAGCTCGGCGTCCTCGAGGCGCATGTAGCCCAGGCCTGCATCCTGGAACGCGCGCGACTGCTCGTCGAGCAGCGCGCGCGGCTTCAGCCGATCACTGAAGCGGCGCAGCTCTGCCGGGGCCATGGCCTTTGTCGCGAGATCGACAAAGACCACGCTGATGCGCCGCTCGCGAAAAAAGCGCAGCGCCTTCTGGGTGTCGCGCGAGTCGCGCCGCCCAAAGACCTGGACCTGTTCTATTGGCGTGGCCCGAGTTGGGTCAGGCGGCGCTGCTCTTGCGCCGACCCCGGCGCGAGCGCCGCTCGGGCGTTGCGAGGCCGACGAGCCAACCCTTGTCAGACTTGCGCACGACGATCTCTCGACCGGCGTCGTCCGCGGCCTTCATCAAGCGCTGTCGTACGGTAAGCGCCTTCTCGTTGCCATCGAGTCGAATCTCGAAAACTGTGTCCGAATCCGCGATCTTCGAGATCATGCGCACGAACTGACGGTGCTGCTTCTGGCGCGCCTGGGCGGCCGGACTCAGCTCCCGCGGCTTGGCCGCTGCGGACTTTGGTCTGTCGAGCAGCGCCACGTCAACCTGTCGAATCTTTGCCATTGATATTTCCTTCTCCGACTGAAACCCAGACTGCAATAGGCACGGCTGAAATTCACGCACCATGGGGCAATCGGCTGTTCGCAATTCTACCCACGATGTGAAGGAGCACCTTTATGCATATCGGCGTAATCGTTCCGCAGGGCTGGACCGGTGAGTTCAAGGGCCGGACTGCGGTTGACGCATGGTCGCGTACGCGCGCCGTGGCCCATCAGGCAGAGGCCCTCGGCTTCGAGTCGATTTGGCTGTTTGATCATTTTCATACGGTCCCGCGGCCGACTCTCGAGATCACGTTCGAAGCGTTCACGGCACTGGCCGCGCTGGCGGCGGAGACACGCCGCGTGCGCCTCGGCCACGTCGTGCTGTGCGCCGCGTACCGCAATCCGGCCCTGACGGCCAAGATGATCTCGACGCTCGATGCGATCAGTGGCGGCCGCGCCGAGCTCGGGCTCGGCGCGGGTTGGAAACGCGACGAATGGCGCGCCTACGGTTACGGCTTTCCGGAGGCCCCGGAGCGACTGGCGATGCTCAAGGACACGCTCGAGATCACGACGGCGATGATGACCGACGATCACGCCACGTACGCCGGTGAGCACCTCAGCATCAAGCGCGCGATCAACGTGCCAAAGCCGGTCCAGCACCCGCGCATTCCGATCATGGTCGGCGGCAACGGACCGAACGTGACCTGGCGCCTCGCGGCGCGATATGCCGACGAGCTCAACGTCGATGGCATGACGCCAGCGGAGGTTGGCGCGGCTCTGCCCACCATCCGTCGTCGCTGCGAGGAGATCGGGCGGGATCCAGGGTCACTCAGTGTCTCGGTCCATGTCTGGTGGGAGACCTTCTCCGGGCTGTCGAACGAGCGGCGTTCCGAGTTGGTTGCCGAGTACCGCGAGCTCGGCGTCTCACGCGTGATCGCCATGATCCGCGAGTCGGCCTACAGCGACGAAGCACTCGCCGCATGGGCCGAGGATGCGTGCGCTGGCGGCGCCGACCTGCTCGACAGCCACGCTCTCGGGTCCTAGCCGATACCGTGAGGCCATGACCTCCTCCAAGCGCGCGGTCGCCCGCGCGCTGACCGCGCTCGGCGGCATGCTCGGCCTGGCGCTGCTGGCCGAGCCGGTCCAGGCGCATGTCATCCAGGAGCAATACGAGGCGCCGCTGCCGCTGGTGGCCTATCTGGCCGGCGCCGCCATCGCCGTGGCGATGTCCTTCGTCTTCGTGATGCTGCGCAATCCTTCGGCACGGCCCGAGCCGGCGCCTCGATCGGACCCGCGGACGGTGCCGATGTGGCTGCGCCGGCTGCTGCAGGCGATCGGCCTCATCGGCTGGCTGTGGGTCGCGGCCCAGACCCTGTTCGGCGGATTCGGCGACGCCGATGTCGCGTCGCTCTTCCTGTGGGTCTACGGCTGGGTCGGAGTCGCGCTCCTGAGCGCGCTTGTTGGCCCGGTCTGGGCGTGGCTCGATCCCTTCTCGACCATCCATGCCCTGCTATCCGCGGCCGCATCGCGCCTTGGACTGGGCGGCGGCGAGAGCGCGGAATACCCCGAACGGCTGGGGCGCTGGCCGGCCGTCATCGGCTTCGCGGTGATCCTGTGGCTCGAGCTCGTCGGCCGCGTCGAGGGTGGCTCCACGCTCGGCCTGTTCATGCTCGCGTACACGTTCATCACGGTCGCGGCGATGAGCTGGTTCGGGCGCGAAACGTGGCGCCGCCACGGGGAGATCTTCAGCGTCTGGTTCGAACTCCTGAATCGGCTCGCGCCCTTCGGGCTGGCCGGAGAGCCCGAGGACGGCCAGGTCGAGCGCCGCCCGTTCGCCTCCGGGTTGCTGACTCGGTCATGGGCCAGGGCCGAGCTGGTCATGGTCGCCCTGGGCACTGGCGCGATCATCTTCGACGGCCTGTCGCAGACAGAGCCCTATTTCAACCTGTTCATAGCCCAGACACCGCTCGGGACCGGCGTCGTGCGCGATACGATCACCGCCGTCGTCTTCCTAGGGCTGGTCGTGGGCATCGTGCTGCTGACGGCAAGGTCGCTCGGCGTGCGCGCCGTGTCAGCTGGCCTGCTGCCGGTGGCCGTTGGCTACCTCATCGCCCACTACCTGACGTTCCTGCTGGTCGACGGCCAGCGCATCATCCTCGCCCTCAACGACCCGCTCATCCGTGGCGACAACCTGCTGCCGGCCGATCTCGGCTTCTGGGAGCCGACGTCGTTCATCCCGACCTCGATCGTGTGGAGCATCCAGCTTGCCGCCGTGGTCGGCGGACACATAATCGGCGCGTGGGCCGGCCACGCCGCGCTGGCGGACGAGGAGGGTAGGGCGCCGATAGCGCGCCAGATCCCGCTGGCTGTCCTGATGGTGGTGCTGACAACGGTCACCCTGTGGTCGCTTGGCCAGTCGGTGATCGTTCAACCCCAGGCATAGGCCGAGGCCAGCTCGAGGCCTAGATCGCGACGGCGGCTCCCGGTCCCGACCAGCGCGCCTTCTCGAGCGCCGTCTCCGCGGCGCCGAAGAGCTCGACCGGGCGCTGGCCCTCGCGGTAGAGCGCGTTGCTGGCCGAGAGCGTGACCGAAACGGCCTCGCCACTCGAGCTCGACAGGTGCAGGTCGCGCACCTGGCGGCGGATCTGAGCCGCCGCCTCGGCGGCGATCTCGGGCGTGGCGCCATTGAGCACGACGAGGAAGGAATCGGACCCAACTCGCGCGACGACGTCGCTGGCACGGAAGCGCTGACGGAGCACGGTGGCCACCGAGCGCAGAACGTGATCGCCGACGTGGCGGCCGTGGCGGTCATTGATCGTCGCGAAGCCGTCGATGTCGAACATGATCAATGACAGCGGCGGTCGCTCTTCGGCCGGCTCGCGCCGGCGCAGCGCGATGAGCTGCTCGAGCGCGGCCTCGAGGTAGGCCTTGTTGTAAAGGCCCGTGACCGCATCGCGCGGCGATCCCACGTCCGCCTCGCGTCGTGCGAGCGTGCCCGTCGCAGCGAGCGTCACCAACGGCGCCATTGCCGCAAGGACGCGCTTCTCGTCGCTGCCGAAGGGCGTGCCGTCGGCACGTCCGATGGTCAGCGTGGCGATGACGCGACCGGCCTGCAGAGCAGGCAGTGCGGCCATCGCCTGTGCCGTGGTCCTACCCTGCAGGCGGCGCTGGATACGCGTGACGGCGTGGGCATCGGACGCCTGCCCCGTGGCGACGACGATGCGCCGGTCGCGGATGGCGAGTCCGGTGATGCCCGCGCCGGGCAGGACCTCAATGCCCACGGCCGCGCCGCTGCCGCCATACGCGGCGCGGACGATGTGCCGGCCGGAAGGGGGATCGAGCACGGTCAACACTGCCATGTCAGCGTCCAGGACCTCGACTGCGCCGCGGACGATGGTCTGGGCGACAGCCTCTGGTGGTTCCGCTCCAAGCCGCGCGGCGAAGGCGACCAGGGCGTCTGATTCCGCGATCCGCCGCGCGGCGCGGCGCCGTGCCGCGGTGGCGCGGTCGCGCAGCGCCACCGCTATCAGGACCGACAGGGCGGTCGCCGCGAGACCGGCGAGGACACGCGCTCCTGCTGCCGCGCTTGCGAGCGCCGGGTCGGAGTAGTACATGACGATGTAGGCGGCACCGATCACCCCACCGATGCTTCCGCCGAGAAGGCCATCGAGCGCCGCCCCACAGAGCACGGCCATCGGAATGAGCACCGCAGGGTCGAGGCCCGCCGGCCGGCCGCTGACCTCGAGCACGGCGATCACCAGCGTCACGAGGAGCAGACCTGCGAACCGGCGCAGCTGGAGCGCAGAGGAAAACCGCGGCCGGCCTGGCTGTGCGGGACTGATCGCGGGTGGTGCGGTGCCTTGTGATGCGGTCACTGATGGCGAATTTCGCAGAGGAGTTGACGGTGGGCAACGGAACGGAGGTCCTATTGGTACCGGTGTCCGGCAATAGACTCAGACGATGGCCGTGGATCCCTGGTCCGAGCCCCCGCAGCCCACGGAGCGCCTGTTCCGGCTGCGCACCGGCACGGATCCGGTGGCGACCATGGGGATCCTCTGGCAGGGACCCGGCGATCCGATGATGAACGTGTCTGGCGGCGTGATCGAGCGGGCGCTGCGGCTGTCGAGCGGCACGGCCAGCCTGCGCCTGACGGTTCTCGAGCCGGGCGCCGTGCGCGCGCAGGCGTGGGGCGCGGCTGCGGCCGAGGCGCTCGATCTCGTGCCCTCGCTGGTCGGCGAACGCGACGACCCGGCGCCGCTCATGCCGCGCCACGCTCTGGTGCGCGACCTGCAGCGCCGGCTGCCTGGATTGAGGCTGACCAGCGGCGCGCCGATCATGGACACGCTGCTGTTCTCGATCCTTGGCCAGAAGATCACGTCGTTCGAAGCGCGCCGCTCGTACCGCGCCCTGATCCGGTTGCACGGCGAACCCGCACCCGGGCCACTCGGCTTGAGGCTGCCGCCGCCGCCCGAGAAGCTGGCGCGCATGCCCTATTGGGCGTTCCATCCAATTGACGTCGAGCGTCGCCGGGCGGACACGATCCGGGCGGCGGCGGCCGCCGAGCGCCGATTGGCCACGCTCCACGACGCGCCCGCGTCGGAGCGGCTGCAACGGCTCCAGGCGCTGCCGGGCATCGGGCCGTGGACCGCCGCCGAGGCGGCAAGACTGGCATACGGCGATCCCGATGCGTTGAGCGTCGGCGACTTTCACATCCCGCGCCTGGTCTGTCGCGCTCTGGCCGGCGAGCCGGACGGCGACGACGCGCGCATGCTCGAGCTGCTCGAGCCGTACCGCGGGCAACGCGCGCGCGTCGTGCTGCTGCTCGAGCGCGGTGGCCTCTATCCCCAGCGACGCGCACCACGCATGGCGGCCCGCTCGATCGCGGCCATCTGACGGAACTACGCAACTTGGCGGGAGACGGCGATTCCCGTTTGTGATGCAACAATCCATTCGTGGCCAAGCGTGAGCAACACCGCCAAGGGGTCGTCTATGGTCCCGTCCGCCCAGCCGGACGGCGCGATCGTGGCGCCATCATCGGCAGCCTGCTCGGCATCCTCGTGGTCATCGGTACCGTGGGCCTGCTCGCCTTCGGGATCATCACCTTCCTGCAGCAACGCCCGGCCGTCGCACCCGCGCTGACGCCCACTCCAGAGGTTGCGGCCAGCCCGTCGGCAGAGCCCACCGCCGCCGCCGGCTCACCGTCGGCTTCCGCGTCAGCGGCGATCGCACCGACCCTCGCGCCGGCGACCCTCGCGCCCGCGACCGACAACCCGTCGCCGGCCGCAAGCGTGGAGATCACGGCGCCCCCGACGCCCTTCGTGCCGGCTGTGAACGTGGGGCCGGGGTACATAACCTTCGGGACCGACTCCGACTCGCAGCTCCAGGTGACGGACCCGAAGACCGTCTTCGACCCCGAAGAGCGCATGGTCTGGAGCGCCTACCTGACCGACAGCGCCGATTCCGCCGACCTGCGAATCCTGGTCCTGAAGCTCGATCCGTCAACAGCGGAGGGCCAGCGCCTCGTCGCCGAGAGCGCGGTTCGACCGGTGGTCACCGATGTGCAGCGCTTCCTGCGCCGCGTCCGGCTGGCGACGATGATCGACGGCCCGGGCCTGTACACGGTGCGCTACGTGCGCGGCGAGGAGATCATGTCCGAGGGCTCGTTCCTGGTCCCGGAGGAGCAGGCGCAGGTCTGACTTCGAGGCGGCCGTCGGCTCCGATGCTGACCGTGTCGCCGGTGCCGATGCGCGCATGGTCGGCCTGCTCGAGGACGGCCACGGGAACGATCGTCCCGTCGAGCATCTGGGCGACGAGGCTGCCCAGCACCACGATCTCATCTGGCTCGCTGAGGCAGATCAGTGCCGGACCCGTGCCCGCCCGGATGGCCTCGGCCAGGACGCTGCTCGATGAGCTCGAGCCACGGCCACACGTCATCACCAGCGCCCGGCCGCGCACGTTGGCCCCGCGCTGGGGGTGTCGCGCGTCGATGATCTCGCCGCTCTCATGGGCAAGTCCGCCCCAGAAGCTCAGCGGCTCATCGAGCACGAGGGCGCTGCCCTGCGCCGAGCCCTCGATCAGCGCCCGGACGTCAGCGGTCCAAATAGCTCGGTCGACCACGTACGACCCTTCCAGCCACGGCCGATTCGACGCAATCTGCGAGCCCGCCGTAGACCACTTCCACATCCATGTTGGCCGGCGCGTACCACGCCCATTTGGCCGAGTTCGTCATCACCGCGCCAGTCCGCCGGCCGTCGAGAATGGGCGTGATGTAGGTGCACGTGTCAGTCACCAGGGTCACGCCGCTGTTGCGCAGCAGCGCAGCGAGGCCTGTGGCTTCGATCGCAGCGAGGATGTCGCGCCCGGTCGAGACGTACATCGGAACACGCGCGGCGCGGCTGTCGAGCAGCGTCTCGAGGCGGTCGAACTCGGCGCTCGAGAAGTGCGGCGTGCCGACGCTGACCGCGGCCAGCTCCGCGCCGGTTGACGCGGTGGTGAGCTCGTCCCAGGCCGCGTCGAGATCGGCCGTGGTGATGGTCAAAACCTCACCCGGCGCCGCGCCGCCACATGCCTCGTCGAGCGTGCCCGCCTCGGGAGTCACGCCGACGACGTGGCACAGCGCGACCGAGCCGGAGGAAGCCGCCGCCGCGCCGAGCGCCTTCAGATCGTCCTCGCTCGCGAACGCGGGCAGGCCCACGATGGCCGGGACGACGCTACCGGCACGGCGGCCAACGACATGGCCGACCAACCCGTACACCTCTTCGGTAGGTGGCTGGTCGGCCAGCCGGGTCGCGAGCTGCTCTTCGATAAGGAACGCGATGCGTGCGCGCCGGCCGTCGTCGGTGTGCAGCCCGCTCAACGGGACGCGTCCGGTCAGGGCCGCGCAGATGTCGACGAAGTCGCCGTAGCGGCCGGTGCGCGCGCCCAGAACCGAGTTCGCGAACACGATCGCGTTCGACTCGGCCCAGGCCACGTGCTGTCCGAACGCCGGTCGGTCGGGCAGCTGGTACGGCGCGCAGGTCCAGGTTGGAGCGCAGCCCAGCGCCACGTAGGCATCCATCAACAATCCGGCCTGCGTGCGCGTTTCAGGATCGAGCCTGATCAGCTCGGGGTGGAGCAGGTCAAGCGCCGATACGTTGAGCGTCGTCGGCACACACACAAGCCCACCGCCCGCGACCAGCCGCTGCGCGAAATCAAGGCCGGCCGGGCCGTGGTAGAGACACGAATCGATATGCGCGGTGCTTATCTCGATCAGTCGCTCGGCGCCCGACACCTCGGCCATCTTGACGATGACGTGCATGGCCATCGCCAACGCCTCCGATGCGTCGCCGCGCAGAAGAGCACGCTCATCATCGGATAGCTCGAGCATCGGTCCAGCAGTGGCGCGTGCCATCGGCGCATGGTGACAGTTATGCTCACGCTCGGCCTGTGGGAAACACGATGCGTTGGTTGACTGTGTGTGTCGCGCTGCTCATCGCGGCTGTCGCCGTCGCCTGCGACTCGCCGAGCGGGACGGCTCGCCCCAGCGCGTCGCTGGTCGAGCTCGACTTCACGCCCATTCCAACCCGGGAGCCGATATCGAGCCCGAGCGACTCGAGCCCGACGCCCATCGCCGGCGACTGGCCGGTGGGCTGGGACGTGGCATTTTGCACTGGCTTCGGCGACACCGTCGTCACTCACGAGCTGGTCATCGACATCCAGCGCGCGCTCGACGACGACGCCCGCGACGACGCGGTCGGCCTGACCACGGAGCTCGCCGAGACGATCCCGATCGCTACGGCCGCGGTCGCGCGGATTCGTGACTGGGAGCCCGCGGCCGAGGTGAAGGCCGACCTGACCGCGATGCTCGAGCTGCATGCCGCCACCGCCACGGCCTACCAGGCGTGGTTCGACGAGGGCGGGAGGCAGCTCGGCCGTGCGGCCCGCCAGGCACGCAACCAGGTGGCGCGCGCCGTTGACGCGACCAACGGGCAGCTGGCCGGGCTCGCGGACCTTGGCTTGAGCTGTCCGGGCACGAACCTGGTGCTCGAGGAGTTCTAGCTGGGCAGCGCCACGCATACGTTCCTGTTCACCGACATCGAGGGCTCGACGCGCCTGATCCAGGGCCTGGGCGACAGGTATCCGGCATTGCTCCAGGAGCACCGAGCGCTGATCTCGACGGCGGTTGAGACGTTCGGCGGCCGTGTCTTCGGAAGCGAGGGCGATGCGCTCTTCTGTGCGTTCCCGACAGCCGGAGGTGCGATTTCCGCTGCGGTAGTCGCGCAGCAAGCACTGACCGAACACGAATGGCCCGGCGACGGCGTGATCCGCGTTCGCATGGGCATTCACAGCGGGGAAGCGACCGACTCGGGCGCTGATTACGTGGGCCTGGTGCTGCATGAGGTCGCGCGCATCACGGCTGCGGGCCACGGCGGTCAGGTGCTCGTCTCGGAGGCCACGCGCAGGCTGGCGTCGTCCCTGCCCAGCGGCGTCGAGCTGCGCGACCTGGGCCAGCACCGTTTCAAGGATCTCGCGGCTCCTGAGCGCATCTACCAACTCGCCGCCGAAGGGCTCGAGGAGCGCTTTCCGCAGCTCAAGACCCTGAATGCCCACCAGGCGAACCTGCCCGTCCAGCTGACGACTTTCGTCGGCCGAGCTGAGCTTGCCGCGGCGCGCGAGGCGCTGGCCGGGACACGATTGCTCAGCCTGACCGGACCGGGCGGCACGGGCAAGACGCGCCTCGCGCTCCAGCTCGCTGCCGACGTGAGTGACGAGTACGAGCACGGCGTCCACTTCGTGGAGCTCGAGTCGGTCACAGATCCCGAGCTGGTGCCGCCCGCGATTGCGGCGGTGCTCGGCCTGACCCTGTCGGGTACGGCCGATCCGCTCGCAGCACTGATCGACTACGTTCGCGAACGCGTCCTGCTGCTCGTGCTCGACAACTTCGAGCAGGTCGTCGACGCCGGCGCGATCGTCGGCCGGCTGCTGCGCGAGGCGCCGCAGATCAAGATCCTGGTCACGACGCGCATCGTGCTGCGGGTGTACGGCGAAAGCGAGTTCCCGGTGCCGCCACTCGGCCTGCCGCCCGCGGACGTAGTCGTGACCACGGCCGACGAGGCAGGCCGCTACGAGGCCGTCGAGCTCTTCGCCGACCGAGCCCGGGCCGCGCAGCCGCAGTTCATGCTCACCGACGAAAACGCGCCACTGGTGGTCGACATCGTGCGCCGCCTCGACGGTCTGCCGCTGGCGATCGAGCTCGCCGCGGCGCGCACCCGCTCGCTGCCGGTGGCGGCCATCCATTCGCGCCTCGACCAGCACCTCGCGCTGCTGACCGGCGGATCGCGCGATCTGCCGGGACGTCAACAGACCTTGCGCGGCGCGATCGACTGGTCGTACGACCTCTTGGAAGGACCCGATCGAAAGCTCTTCGAGCGCTTCTCGGTCCATGCCGGTGGCGCGTACCTGAGCGAAGCGGATGCCGTTTGTGGCCCGCCCCAGGACCTGGGCGAGGACGTGCTCGACGGCTTGACCTCGCTTTCTGAGAAGAGCCTCGTCCGACCCGAGCTCTACGGCGCCGTCGATCCGCGCTACTCGATGCTCACGACGATCCGCGACTACGCGCACGAGCGACTCGAGTCGAGCGTCGACTTCGCGGTCCTGGCGCGCAAGCATGCCGAGACCTACCTCGAGCTCGCAGAGCGGCTCGCGCCCGAGCTGACCGCGCCGGACGGCCGCGACCATGCCGACCGCCTGGAGCAGGATCACGACAACCTGCGCGCCGCCCTCGATTGGGCCGTGGCCAATGACCAGGCTGAGAACGCATTGCGCTTCATCGTCGCGATGTGGCGCTTCTGGCAGGTGCGCGGCCACCTGACCGAGGCGCGCCGACGTGTCGACGCAGTTGCAGCGCTGCCTGGCTTTCCGGCGCAGGCCGCGGCGCTGCGAGCGCGCGGCCTTGGAGCGGCCGGCAGCATCTGCTACTGGCAGGCCGATGTGCCAAGCACGCATCGCTACTACAGCCGAGCGATCGAGGCTGCGCGCGAGTCAGGTGACCGTGCCCTGCTGGCCGAGGCGCTCTACAACTTTGGCTTCGCGCCGATCGAGCAGGCACGGATGAACAACGAGCTCTACGCCGCGGGGGAGAAGCCGTGGCTGGAGGCGCTCGAGCTCTACCGCCAACTCGACGATCCCAAGGGCGTGGCCGACGCAAGCTGGGGCCTCGCCATGGCCCGCGCCGGTCAGGGCGATCGCAGGGCAGCGATCGAACACGGCAGGGAAGCATTACAGGGCTACCGACGCGTGGGCGACCCATTCCGGATCGGATGGGGCCTGTATCTGCTCGCCGGCCTCACTGCGCGCGAAAATGACACCGAGCAAGCTGAGGCATACCTGCGCGAGTCGCTCGAGACGTTCCGGCGGGTTGACGACCGGGCCGGGATTCTGCTCAACCTCATCGGCTTTCACACGTTTGCCGCCGATCGCGGACAGCAGCGACGCGCTGACCGGCTCGGCGGAGCATCCCAGAGCCTGCGCCAGGCGACGGGCGCGGCGCTGATTGACAGCCCAATCGATCTTGTCGACTTCCTGGCGCCAACCAAGCCGAGCGATGACCCCCAGTCAAAGGCCGATTGGGAGGCGGGCACGCGTATGTCGGCGGAGGAGGCATCCGCCTACGCGCTCGATGACGTCGACGCGGATAACGCGGAGATAAGCCCGGGCTAACTCGTCGATGAGTCTCCGCGGCCAAGATGGCTGGCGTGAACAGGCGAGCAGCGGGCGGCCGGGGCGGCCGGCGTCACGACGAGGCATCGATGATCGTAGGCCCCAGCCGGACCGAGGTCCGGGCGGCAATCGAGGCACTGCCGCCAGAGCTTGACTGGGCTTCGCTGCAATACGGCCTGCGCCCCGTTTTCGTGCGGCGCAGGCCACTGCCGCCCGGCGTCGAGCGGCCGGTCATGTTCAGCGTCGAGCCCGGCCTGAGCGTCGCACTCGGCGTTGATATCGGGCCAGCTTTCCTGTACGTCGGCGCGAATGTCCTCGAGACGTGGCCGGTCAGTGCGGATGAGGCGTTCGCGCGGGCGATGGCGAACCTGCGCACGTCGATCGCAGCCGAGCGCTTCGTGGAGATGGAGTACGGGACAGTCGCCGACGTGCCCGTCTGGTGGTATCAATCAAACGGCGGCCTGGCGTCGGGCCTGCTGCTCCTGGAGGACGAGCTGGTGCAGCGTTATGGGGACGAACCCCGGCTGCTTGTCGCGCCGATGCGCAACCTCCTCCTTGCGGCACCGTTCGACACGGACCGCGAGATGATCGCCTGGCTGCGTGACGAGATCGCCGAGGAGGATCCCAACGGGCTGGATCTGCCGATCTTTGCCCTGGTCGACGGACGACTGTCAGTCGACCGCCGCGGCCGCGCCGCCGAGATCATTCACTGATTGGCACGGGTGTCCTCACCGGGAATGCCGGCCGCGCTGAGCAGCTGCGTGAGGCCCTCGAGATCGGCGACAGTCACGTACAGGATGGGCGGCTTGAGGAAGAAGTACTTGACCGGTTGATGGAAGTCGAGGCGCACCCCACCGCGATGGTTGCCGCCGAATGAAACATCGTGGCGAAAGATGCCGCGCCTCACCCCGATCGCGGTGATCCACAGCCACGGACCCTCGATTCGCCATCGGGCGATGTTCGAGATCGGAGTGGTGACGCGCGACCAGCCGAAACGTGCGTCGAGCTCATCGCTCAAGTCAACGTAGGCGTTCTCGGGCGTGACTCCAAAGAGCGCGCGCAACAGCAGACGGGATCTGGGGCCGATGCGAATCGGGAAGCGCTTCGGCTGGCGGGGCAGACTCACCAGCGGATGCTATCGACCACCGGCTTGCTGTCGGCCCAGGCATCCTCCATCTCGCCGCGCGGCGCGAAGACAATGACCAGCAGCGGCGCCCCGTCGACCGAGACGGCGATGGTCCGGGTTTCATACGCTGGATCGAGCTGTAGATCGCCACCGGGACCGCCGAAAGGCTCCACATCGGTTTGGTCGGTCGACATCTCGAAGACCAGGCCTGCCAATCCGTCGATCTCGTACGGCCGTGGCTCACCAACCTCCATGTCTGACCTGCCGTCGAAGACCGCGACGACATCGGCCGGTGTCAAGCCGTCGGCTGGGATGTCCTCGATCCCATACAGGACCTCCGGTCGTGCAAAGGCCACCCACCGTGTCGGCGAAACGCCCACCGAGACGGGCTGGATGATGTCGAGAAAATCTGCGTGGTGATGGGCGGTGCCCCAGCCATCGACCGGAATCTCGAAGCTGAACGGGACGTCGAAAGGCGGCTGGCTCGAGTAGCGGCCGGGCTCGAGGGCCACGCCCGTCACGGGTGGGAAATCGAGCACTGGCTCCGGCGTGGGCGCGGGCGTGGCTCGTGGCGTAGCCGTTGGGCTGAGCGTTGGCGTGGCCACGCTTACCGGTGTCGGGGAGTCGCCGGGCGCGGAGGCGCAGGCCACGACCAGGGGCAGCACGAGCAGCCAGGCAGGAGCCCTCATCGGCGAAGAAACGCCGCACCTGCCGTTTTGGTTCCGTGCCGAGAGCGTTGCCTCAGCCGTTGTCTGCAAGTTGGGATTCGTCGGCCGAGGTGGGCGTCTTCGGCCTGCGGTTGGACTGCGGAATGAAGCGCTCTGCCGCGCGCTCGACCGGATCGACCAGGAAGACGTCGACGCCACCGGCCACGGCACCGACCGCCGGCTGGACAACACGCTCACGCAGGCGCCGCGCCGTGGAGATGATGATGTCGCCGGAAGCCACTCCAGTACCGAGCAGGAAGGCTGTGGTCGCGGCGGCGAGCAGCCCTTCGATCCGTGCCGCGTTCGTCCGGGCGAGCATCGCCGTGACCAGCTGCAGGCCGGGCAGCAGGAGCAGGATCGCGGGCACGATCCAGATGGCCGCCGGTGTCTTGAAGCGCTGAGCGATGAGGCGGCCTAGCACACCGACCACGATCGCGGCGATGAAGGTCGCCGCCGAAGCATCGGCGATCTGTCGAACATCAACCAACGTGATGTACAGGAGCCATGCCAGCGCGCCGAGCGCTGCCGCGCCAACGACGGCCCCGACCGGCATCCCGAGACGAACGGCGAAGCCGGCCACCGCCACAAACGCCGCGGGAACGCCGATGAGCAGGCCCCAATCCTGCGAGCCGGCGGTTGTGATCGCCAGCTCGACGTCAAACGACGCACCGATGGCCACGCCGAATGCCGTCCCGATGGCCACACCGGCAGCCAGGAGGAGTGCCTCCGCGAGCCGTGCCGACCCGGACATGATCGACTCACCGACGAGATCGCGGAACCCCGAGACCAGGGCGCCGCCGGGCAGGAAGCGGAGCAGGCTGCCGGTCAGCACCAGCCCACCCGCGACAGGCAGACCGACGCCCACGAGCAGGGCCACGAGCAGCGTCGTGGCGAAGGCACCGAAGATCGAGCGGAAGAAGGGCGGAAAAGTCGAACGATCCAGCGCTGAGATCGCTGGCTGCAGCAACAGCGCGATGCCCAGCGTGGCCGTCGCATCGAGCGCTGTCCCGGCGAAGACGAGGGTCGAGCCCGCTGCCGAGACGCCCGGTGCCGCGAACAACAACGCCCGGTGGTATGGCGGAGTGGAGCTCTCGATGGTCGCAAGCTCGCGCTCGGCAGCATCGAGATCGAGCTGCTCCTCGCGAATGCGCCGGACGACGCCACTGGCACCGGCCAGGTGACCGAAGTCGGGGGTCCGGTCGCGAACGATGTGGACGATGGTCTGCGGGCCGGATGCCTCGCTGTCGTGCGAGACGGAGATGATCGAAAAAGTCACCGCTGCCTGGACCGGCGCGACCCCGTACGCGGCGCAGACGTCGACGATTGCATCCTCGACATCGTCCGACTGCGCGCCGGACCGGAGAAGCTCGACCGCCGCGCGCAGTGCGAGTCTCAGAACGCGTGATGGATCCCTCGGCAGTGACACCGCGGCTCAGTCTGGCACAGCGCTAACGCGCCGCGCGGACCGTCAGCGACTGCTCCGCGCGGCCAACCGGCCCATCCGTATCGTGCAAGACCGTGCTCGTGAGGCCGCGGCCGTCTGCGCCGAACACGACGCTCGCATCGAGGCCGGCCCATTCGCCGCGCGGCTCGCGGTAGAGATGGAGTGACAGGTCGACGTTCGGATAGAACCACTCGTTCGGTGCAGCGCGCGGCGCGATCCCGTTGGCCGTGTCGAGCAGCGTGACGAAGCGGGCGAGGTCGCTCGCCTCTTCATCGGCGACAAGATCCACAGACGTCCTTACCCAGGCGACCGCGTGGCCGGTGGCAGAGCGATCGATCGGACGGAACTCGAGCGACGCGATGTAGCCACCCGGCCAGGTGGCGCTGAGAGAGTGCGGCTCGACCTCGTCCGGGTGCGGGAGGGGCGCTGGCGTGCCGCCGGCGACGGTCGACGTATCGGACCGGAGAAGGCGCCACGCCCGGCCCCTGACGACGGGCCGGCCACGCGATACGGCCACGGCCTCCAGCAGCTCGATCGATCTGCCCGGCCTGATGGTCTCGACCGTGACGTCGAATTCGTCCATCGAGACCGTTCCGAGAATGTCGAACGTGATCTGCGAGGTCAGCAGGTCGTCCGCTTCACGGGTCGCGACGAAGCGGTCGATGCAATGGGTCATCAGGCCGCCCATCGGACTGAAATGCTGCTCCCGTGGATCCCAGCCGCCCCCGGTGTGTTCGGTCGGCCTGAAGCGATTGGGTCCGGCCCGGACGAAATAGCTGGTCAAGCGGCCTCCATCAGCGGCTCCGCGACCTCGCGCACCATGGCCGGCAGCGCTCCTGGAGCGGCACGTCCGGGGATGCCGATGATCACGTGGTGCGCGCCCGCTCTTCGCAATCCACGCGCTGCCTCGAGCGCCGCCCGGCGCGAGGCCACGTCCGCACCGGCATCGATTTGGGCCGCGAAGGTGAAGCTCTCGGCGTTTCTGCCGGCGGCGTCGAGTACGCGCAGGATCAGGTCCCGCTTCTCGACGAAGTACTCGACCTCGCCGGCGTGCGTGCCCGGCATTGGCCAGCCCGACGCGTATCTTCCCACGAGCTTGAGCGTTCGCGGGCCGAGCCCACTCAGCCAGAGTGGCGGCCCGGTGGGCGTGATGGGTGGCGGCTCGTTGGTGGCCCGGTCGAGCGGGTAGATCGGGTCGTCGAGCGTCACGCCGGGCGCCGTGCGCGCCCCGTCGCTGAAGAGGGCTCCGAGCACGCGCAGCGCCGACTCGTAGCGGTCGACTCGCTCGCGCGGCTCGGGCAGCGCAATACCGAACGCCTCGTGCTCGCCGACGTGCCAGCCCGCCCCAAGACCCAGGATGAAGCGTCCGCCGGTGACGATGTCGAGCATCGTCGCCTGCTTGGCGAGGACCGACGGGTGGCGGAACGTGTTGGCTGCCACCGCCAGGCCGATCCACCTGCCGGGTACGTGGTGAGCCAGCGCGGCGGCCGTAGTGAACGCCTCGAATGCGGCACCGCCGCGCTCGCGGCCGGCGTCCGACAGATGGTCGCTCAGCCAGCCCGCGCTGAAGACCTGGTTCTGGCCGGCCAGTGCCCAGGTCTGTTCCAGGCGCGGCCAGTCGATGCCGCTTCCGTCAGTGGCAGAAATCCGAAATCCAACCAGGCCCAGGCTCGTCGACGAAACCACGCCTCGATCCTAGCCTCAGAAGTAGGACGTGACCGTCCACACGAGGTTCAGGCTAGGCCGCCTTCGCCCTGCGCTCGAACGTCCGAACGGCGTGGCAATTGGCACAGACCACTTCGCATTTAGCAATTTCAACTCTTGCCAGGCCGATGCTGCCGCGCCTCACGAGGCTGGCGATATCGAGGACCTTGGCGCTGCCCGGTAGGTGATCAAACGTCATCGCGGCAGGATGGAACTGCACGCCGCAATCGACGCAAGGTCGCGCTTTCAACGCTCGCATCCAAGCAACGTGAGCCACGATCCGTTGACGCTTTCGGGTCATTCTGTGCGCACGAGTTCGTGCGTGGTATTCAGCGTCGTATTGCTTGCGGCAGGGACGGCACCAACTCTGCCTTCCAAGGCCGCGATTGTGAAAATCACGTAGCGGCTTATGGTGATGGCACAAACCACATCTCTTGGTGGGTTCGAGGTCCGACACTCGGCCAGTATAGAACCGACGTTCTATACGTAGAAGGCTTGATGGAAAGGAAGTTGGTCGGGGCGGCCAGATTTGAACTGGCGACCCCAGCGTCCCGAACGCTGTGCGCTACCAGGCTGCGCTACGCCCCGACCGAGGGTCGCTCCGGCGCGAGACGCGCGCCTCGAAGCCCCGAAAGTATAGTCGAGCCCGCTCCGATGGCCGATCCGGAGTGCGTCAGCGCGTTGCCGCAGGCATCCGGATGGGCAGCACGGCCAGGGCCGCGGCCACGAAGGCGAACGCCATGAGCAGGAATGTTGCGGGCAGGCCGGCTTCATCGCCCATCGAGGCGATGACCCAGCCGTAGACGGCGACCCACAGCGAGCCCACGCCGAAGGCCAGCGTGAAGTAGGCGGCAAACGAAGCGTCGCGCAGCGCCGGCGGCGTGAGGTCGGACAGCAGCGCCTGGAGCTGTGGGCTCTCGACAAAGTTGAAGGCGCCCATCAACAGGATGCCCAGCCACAGCAGCGCGACGTTGTCGCCGGCGACCACGAACACGACCAGGGCCATGGCACCGCCGGCGTACGCGGCCAGGATCAACGGCTTGCGGCCGATTCGGTCGGACAGCCAGCCGGCGACGATGGGCCCGGGCACGCTGAACACGACCAGGACCGTGTACATCAGCGCGACCGTGATGCTGTCCAGTCCGATGACGAGAGTGAGGTAGAGGGGCACGAAGACGTTCAGGACGCCCAGGCCGCGCCCGCCACCGCCGAGCACGGCGGATAGGAAGACGAGCCGAAGATCGCGGTCGCGCAGCACGGCCTGGAGCGCGGAGCGGATCGAGCCATAGGCAAGCGCGGCCGCACGGTCGGCGCCGGACTCCCGAACCAGCATGAAGATGGCGAGCGCGATGAGCAGGGCCGGCACGCCGAAGAGGACGACCGTCCAGCGCCATCCGATACCGGCGATGAGCCACGCTCCGAGCAGTGGCACAACCACGGTGCCGAGGTTGCCACCGGCGATGTGGGCCGAGATGGCGAAGCCCTGGCGATGGCTCGGGAACTGCTCAGCCAGCAGGCCATTTCCGACCGGATGCTGGGGCGATGCCCCAACTCGTGAGACGACATTGGCGGCCGAGAACAGGCCGAACCCGGGCGCGAGCGCCTGTGCCGCCATGCCGCCGCCGAACAGCAGGCCACCGGCCGTCAGGATGACCCGCCGCGATCGCACGCGCGTCAGCCACGCATAAGCCAGCTGGACTACCCCTGAGGCAACGTTGCCGACGGCCGCCAACAAAGCAATGGAGGCGGCGGTTATGCCGAACTCGGGGATGATCGCTAGGTACACCAGCGGCAGCAATGCCGCCTGGGCGTGGTTTACGGCGTGCGCCGCGCTGAGCAACCACAGCGTGCGCATCGGCCGGATCCCAGCCTCATCGGCCTGGAGCGCGATGTCTGGATCGGGCATCGACGACGCAGGCTACCGCGACGCGTCGGAGCCCGCAGCCGATCGCCTAAACTCGGCCGTGATGGAAGCACGGACTGACGACCGCGAACGCTGGGCAGTGATCCTGGGTGCCAGCAGCGGCTTCGGTGCGGCGGCCGGCATATCCCTGGCGGCCGCCGGCTACGGCATCGTGGGCGTTCACCTGGACCTGCGCGGCACCGTTGCTGCGGCTCAGGCAGTCCGCGACGAGATCGCTTCGCTGGGCGCGCCGGTTGCCTTCCACAATGTCAATGCCGCTGACGAGCAGAAGCGACGCGGCGTGGTCGAAGCCACGAGCCAGCTTTTCGAAGAGCGCCGTGCCCAGGGCAAGGATCCGTTCGTGGCGGTGCTGCTCCACTCGCTCGCCTTCGGTACGACGCTCTCCTACGTCACCAGCAATCCAGCGCTGAAGGAGGTCAGCCAGAAGCAGCTCGAGATGACCGCCGACGTGATGGCGCACTCGCTCGTGTACTGGACGCGCGACCTCTTCCACGCGGGCATGCTTGGCGACGGCTCGCGCGTCTTTGCGATGACCAGCGAGGGGGCATCACGCGCGGTCCCGACCTACGGTCCGGTGTCGGCAGCAAAGGCCGCGCTGGAGGCTCACGTCCGCCAGTTGGCGCTAGAGCTCATCCAGCACGGCATCACCGTCAACGCCATTCGAGCAGGCGTGACTGACACGCCGGCGCTGCGCAGGATCCCGGGCCACGAGGAGCTGCGGGCCGTCGCCGAGCAGCGCAACCCGGGCGGACGCTTGACGCGCCCCGAAGACGTGGGCGAGGCGATCGTCGCCCTCGCGGCGCCCGGCCTGCATTGGATGACGGGAAACATTCTCGGCGTCGATGGCGGCGAGATGATCGGTTCTCGGCGCGAGGACCAGACGGGCTGAATTCCATGGGGAGTGGCGCACACCCCCCGCCATAGGAGCGCCTGCCCTATCGCGCCACGTACCCTGTGGTGGCACGGTTTGATAGGAGCGGCGGCTTGTCGCCGACGCCGCCAGAGGAGGTTGGATGCGACCTGCGGATTCGGTCGATGGCGACCGTGTCCTTCGCACCATGCTCGAGCTGATCGCGATCGACAGCCCGACCGGACACGAGGAGCAGATCGGCGCCGAGCTGGAGCGCCGCCTGACGGCTCTTGGAGCCAGTGTGCGGCGCGACGAGCATGGCAACCTGATTGCCGACTATCCAGGGCGTCGTGCCGCGGACACGATCCTGCTCTCGTTCCACATGGACACGGCCGGCACCGACACGGGCATCCAGCCGGTCATCGAGGACGGCGTCGTGCGCAGCAAGGGCGAAACCATCCTCGGCGCGGACAACAAGAGCGGCCTGGCCGGCCTGATCGAGCTGCTGACGCTGCTCGAGGCAAATCCGGATTGGTCGAACCCGCCGCTGGAGATCGTGGTCTCGGTGGGCGAGGAATCCGGCCTGCGCGGCAGCCGCGCAATGGACAAGAGCCAACTCAAGGCAGCGTACGGGTTCGTATTAGACACCGGCGACCCGATCGGATCGATTACCTATAACGCGCCATCGACGACCTATCTCGCGGTCGACATCAAGGGCCGTCGCGCCCACGCCGGCGTCGAGCCCGAGAAGGGGATCAGCTCGATCGAGGTCGCTGCGGCCGCCATCTCCAGCATGCAGCTCGGACGCATCGACGAGGAGACCGTCGCCAACATCGGCACGATCAGTGGCGGCCAGGCG
The DNA here is from genome assembly GCA_963706095.1 of uncultured Chloroflexia bacterium. Lineage (GTDB taxonomy): Bacteria > Chloroflexota > Limnocylindria > Limnocylindrales > CSP1-4 > JALYGJ01. The sequence goes on along the minus strand of OY970149.1, from coordinate 1,864,855 downwards.
CGTAACGTGGTGCCCGATGATTGCCACATCGAGGCCATGGTTCGCAGCCGCGCCAACGACAAGCTCGACCGCCAGGTCGAGCTGATGATCGCCGCGTTCGAGAGGGCCGCGGCCGATCGCGGCGCCACGGTGACGATCGACCGCGATGACATCTACCGCGCCTACCTCATCCCCTTCGACAGCAAGCCCTTCGTCGAGGCGGCACGCGCCGCGGAGGCGCTGGGCATCGAGGCACGCAAACGCCAGAGCGGCGGCGGCACGGACGGCAACGTCTACAACGCGGCCGGCATCCCCTGCGTTGCGCTCTCGACAGGCATGGCCGAAGAGCACGGGCCGAACGAATCCATCAAGGTCGAGGACCTGATCAACGGCACGCGCCACCTGGTCCAGATCGTCACGCAGCCCGCGGCGTAGGAGGAGGCAATGAACCTGGCGAAGGTGTTGCTCGCAGCAATCGCGCTGGTGGCGGTCACGGCCGGCTGTGTCGGCGCGCGCCCGGCTGGGACGCCGAATCCCGACCCTGTCTGTGACGCCGCAGCATCACTCGAGGCGTCGCTGACGTCGCTGCGACAAATGGATGCCTCGTCACCTGTCGATGACGTCAAGATCGCTGCGGCGGCGTCGGTCGCGGCTTATGACGAGCTGAAGGAAGCATTGGGCGAATTCAGCGAGGAGCGCGTCGCGGCCCTTGCGTCGGCAATGCGCGACCTCGAGACGGCAGCTGGCCAGCTGCCCGAGGGAACCTCAGTTAAAAACGCTCGCGACCTGCTGAGCGAGGAGTTCGACGCCGTCGCCGCGGCGTGGCGTGCACTCGGATCCGAGCTCGGATGCAACGTATGAACGCGGCCAGCGCGCCCCACGTAGCCCCAGTCATCTAGAGGGAGGCGTCACACAGTGGACCTCAAATTCTGGCTAGAAGCGCTCGTAGTCGTCGTCTTCATCTTCATGGGCGTGCGCGCCGGAGGCGTTGGCCTGGGCGCCTGGGGCGCGGCAGGAACGCTCGTCCTAATCTTCGGCTTCGGCCTGCCGCCTGGCTCGCCGCCGACCTCGGCCATCCTGGTCATCATCGCGGTGATCACTGCCGCCTCGGTTATGCAAGCCGCGGGCGGCATCGAGTACCTGGTCACGATCGCCAAGAAGATCCTCGAGGCGCGGCCATCGGCCGTGGTCTATGTCGCGCCGCCGGTGTCGTTCGTGTTCACCATGCTGGCCGGCACGAGCAACATCTTCTTCCCGCTCATCCCCGTCATCTACAAGCTCTGCTACGAGAACAACATCCGGCCCGAGAAGGCCCTCGGCCCATCGACGGTCGCCTCAGCGTTCGGGATCACGGCCTCGCCGGTATCGGCCGCAATGGCGGCCATGATCACTTTGACGGCCGTTGGCGGCTACGAGCTGGCGCAGGTACTGTTGATTACGGTCCCCGCGTCGCTGATCGCCATCATGGTCTTCTCCGTCGTCCAGTCCCGAATGGGCAAGAGCCTTGCCGATGACGTCGAATACCAGCGGCGCCTGGCGGCAGGCGAGATCGAGCCTCCCAAGGCCGACGACGGGGAACCCGTGGAGCTGCCCGCAACCGCGATGACCTCGGCGATCATCTTCCTGACCGGGGTGATGGTCATCGTCTTCTACGGCCTTTTCAAGCAGCCGATCCTCGACTTCTTCGCGAACACTTTGGGTTATACCTTCGGCGACGCTCCGCCCGACTCAACGACGATGATCCAGCTGGTCATGCTCATGGTCGCGGCGCTGATGCTGGTGGTGACCAAGGTCAAGGTCGGCGACGTGCCCAAGCAGCAGATGTTCGGCGCAGGCATGGTCGCGATGATCGCCCTCTTCGGTCTCGCCTGGCTTGCCGACACGTTCGTCGCCGCCAACGAGCCGGCGATCGTCGCAGCGCTGCAGAGCGTCATCGAGAACTCCGCCGCATTCGTGGCCGTAATCGCGATCGTGGGAGCAATCTTCATCGTCGCCGCACTGACGACCAGCCAGTCGGGCACCACGCGCACGATCATCCCGATCGGCATCGCCCTCGGCGTGCCGATGCAGTACCTGATCGCGATGTGGCAGGCCGTGGCCGCGGTGCTGTTCCTGCCCGCCAACGGCACCCAGCTCGCGGCGATCAGCATCGACGAGACGGGCAGCACCAAGATCGGCAAGTTCGTGATCAACCACTCCTTCCAGCCATCGCTTCTGATCGGCGTTGTCGTGTCGGTGGCCGCCGGCATCGTCATTGCGACGCTTCTGTTCGGGTCATCGACTGCGCCGCCGGCATAGGGGTACTTGATTGACCGCTTCCGATAGCGAGGCTGCGCCGGCTCGCGAGCGCACACTGACCACGTCGCGAGCGATCTTCCTTGGCGTTGGCGCGATGGTTGGGGCCGGGATCTTTGCCCTGCTCGGAGAGGCGGGCAGGGTCGCTGGATCCGCGGTCTGGCTTTCGTTCCTGATCGGCGGCTTGATCTGCCTCTTCCAGGGCTACTCGTTCGCCAAGCTCGGGACCAAGTTCCCGAGCCGTGGCGGAACGATCGAGTACATCGTCCAGGGATTCGGAACCGGACACCTGACGGGCACAACCGCCTGGCTGCTGATGATCACCCTGGTCATCGTCGCCTCGATGGTCGCGGTGTCGTTCGCCGGCTACGCCTCGTCGCTGGTCTTCGGCGAGAACGCCGATCCGATCATCGCCAAGGTGCTGACGGTTGCCATCATCGCCGTCATCACGCTCGTCAACCTTGCCGGATCGTCGGCCGTGGCCAAGCTCTCGAGCCTGGTAGTGGTCACGCTCACGGTGCTGGCGATCTTCAGCATCGGCGGCCTGACCCAGCTCGAACCTGAGCTCCTCGCCCCGTCAACCTACCCACCGCTCAGCAAGATCCTGGCCAGTGTCGCATTGACCTTCTTCGCGTTCCTCGGCTTCGGCGTGATCGCCTTCAGCGCCGAGGACATCAAGGACCCGGAGAGAAACCTGGGCCGCGCGATGTACGCGGCCATCGTCATTGCGACGATTACGTACATCGCCATCGCCCTTGCCGTGTTCGGGACGCTGACGCCGGCCGAAGTGATCGAGGCGGGCGACAACGCCCTCGCCGTCGCGGCCCAACCGGTCTTTGGTCAGCTGGGCTTCGTCGCGGTATCGCTGGTCGCCCTTCTGGCAACTTCGTCGGCGTTGAACTCGAACCTTTATGCGGCGACCGGGGCCTCGGCGCAGCTGGGTGAGAGCGGCATGCTGCCACCGATCCTGGCCAAAAAGGTCGGCCCTGGCGGATCCATGGGCCTGATCATCGCAGCCGTACTGACAGCAGTCGTCTCGGTGCTCATGGACTTGAGCGCGATCGCGTCGCTGGGCAGTGCCGTCTCGCTGGCGGTCTTCATCATGGCCGGCCTTGCTCACCTGCGCCTGATCGACCAGACGGGCGCCAACCGCTGGCTGATCTGGATCGGGATCGTGTCGGCCGTACTGACATTCGCCGCCTTCCTTATCTCGACCTGGATCGACGCGCCAACAACCGTCGTGATCCTCGTACTCGTGGTGCTTGCCGCGATCGGTCTGGATCTCGTTTGGAACCGGCGCAAGGAGAAGGTCCTGGCCAAGTGGTCGGCCGACCATCCAACCCACGTTTGACCATCAGGAGGATTCACACATGCAGACAGTAAGCGGCCTCGATCCCGAGGCGACCAAGGCCAAGGCGAAGGAATTGATGCCCGCGGCGAAGGAGGAGCTGCGCACCCTCGTCGGCCAGGCTTCCGTCGCGTTCCCGGGATTTCCCTCTGATCCAGTCAATGGCATGGCCAACGCGGTCAAGGACCTCTTCACCAGCGCGGGCATTCCCGGCGTGCGGCTGATGGACCTTGGCGACGGCGCCTATCCGACCGTATACGCAGACGTGCCCGGACCGGCCGGGGCGCCGACCGTCCTGCTGTACGCGCACTACGACGTCCAGCCGGCGCCGATGGAGCAGGGCTGGGAGTCAGACCCGTGGACGCTGACCGAGCGCGACGGCCGGCTCTTCGGCCGAGGCGCCGCTGACGACAAGAGCGGCATCCTGATCCACTACCTGACGGCGCGACTCTTCGACGGCAAGTTCCCGGTGGCCCTCAAGCTCGTCATCGAGGGCGAGGAGGAGACCCTCAGCCACCTCGAGGCGTTCGTTGAGGCAAACCCGGCGCTGTTCAAGGCGGACGTGATGGTCATCGCCGACATGGGCAACATCCAGGCCGGCGAGCCGGTGCTGACGCGCTCGCTGCGCGGCCATGTCCAGTGCATCGTCGAGACCAAGACCGTTGACCATCCGATCCACTCGGGCGTCTTCGGTGGTGCCGCCCCGGACGCTCTCGTGGCGCTCATCCGAATCCTCGACGGGCTGTGGGACGAGCGCGGCAACACCATCGTCCCGGATCTACACCACTTCCAGTGGGACGGCGCGCCCTATCCCGAGGAGACCTTCCGCAGGCTGGCCGGGATGCTCGACGGCGTCGAGATCATCGGCGATGGTGACGTCGCCACCAAGCTCTGGAGCAAGCCGAACGCGACGGTCATCGGCCTCGATGCGCCGTCGGTCGCGGAGGCCGGAAACGTGCTGCTGCCCTCGGCTCGGGCCAAGGTCGCGATGCGCGTCGCACCCGGCGCTGATCCCGAGGCCGAGCTGGCCAAGCTGATGGACTTCCTGCGCGCCCGCGCGCCGTGGGGCGTCCACGTCGAGGTCACGCGCGTCAAGGCCAGTGACCCATTCAAGGTCGACATGACCAAGCCAGCCGCGGGCGCGATGAAGGCGGCGATGAGCGTCGCCTACGGACGTGACGTGGCAGAGATCGGCAGCGGCGGCTCGATCCCGCTGCTCGAGACCCTGGCCACGGCATCTCCCGGCGCGGAGTTCGTGCTGACCGGTGCGGAAGACGCGATCTCGAACATCCACGGCGCCAACGAAAGCGTCGATCCCAACGAGATCGAGCGCATGGCCGTGGCCGAGGCACTGTTCATCTCGAACCTGGTCTCGAGCGGCAGCAGAGGGAGCTGACAACATGGCAGAGGACCCGCTCATGGAGGGCGAGGAAGTCATCTTCGCCACGGAGAAGCACTGGGCATCCCCGCTTGCCGACTCGTGGAAGGCCATTCTGCTGCTGATCGGAGCGGCGCTGCTGGCCTGGTTCCAGCCGGATCAAACCGATGGCATCATGGGCTTCGTGGGGCGCCTGATGGAGCTCCTGCGGCTCGGCCTGCTCCTCGGCGGTGTGCTCTGGATCGTCTTCAACATCGTCAACTGGCGCGTCGCCTGGGTGAAGGTCACGAACCACCGCGTCCTCGGTCATGAGGGCCTGATCCGAAGCAGGGAGACCGACTCACTGCTGCAGTCCATCTCGGACGTGCGCACCAGGTCTTCGTTCGTCGGCGGCCGGCTCAAGTACGGGGACATCACTCTGTACACGGCTTCGGGCGAAGCCGGAGCCGACAAGTTCACGTCCATGAAGGACGTGGACACGCTCAAGAAGAGGATCCTGGAGCAGAAGATGAAGCAGACGGGCGCCTTCGCATCTGCGGTTGGCGCCGCCGCCGGTGCCACAGACACCGCTCAGGCCGCGGCAGCGGCGGCCCCTCGTCCATCCCAGACCGAGACGATGGCCGCGTTGACCAGCCTTGGCCAGCTGCGCGACTCGGGGGTCATCTCGGCCGAGGAGTTCGAGGCCAAGAAGCAGGACCTGCTGGCCCGGATCTGACCTTTCGCGCGGACGGAGAGCCGGTCGCGTTGGGGGTCAGGCCCCGGACAGCACCTGCGCCAGGGTCCTGCGCGCCTGGTTGATGTGGAAGATGTCGTGGCCGGCGTACAGCCGAAACGTCAGCTCGAAGCTCTCCGGGCCGCGCTCGCTGTGGATGCCGACGCGCGCCCTCTCTTGCGCCGACGCCCCGTGCCAGAGCCGCAGGTTGGCGGCGCGGATCGGCTCGAACCACGCCAGCACCTCGTCGAGGGATTCGGCGCTCGATTGATGAAGGCGGTCGACCCAGCGGTCCTGGTCGTAGCCGATCAGGGGCGGCTCATCATGCGCGAGGATCCAGCGCAGGCGGCCGCTGATGACCAGCTCGGCATCGGTCAGGTGGCAGATGCATTCGAAAACGGACCACTCGCTGGGCTCGGGACGTTGGCGCAGCTGCTCACCCGACTCCGCGGCGATGCTCCTTATCGCGCCTGGAGTGACCTGCATGACCTCGGCCGGGTCCTGGTCGCCCAGCAGTGAGAGCAGGAGCTCCTGATATTCGGCCGCCTGAGTGACCGGATCGACGTAAGTGCTCAGGCGGCGTCCTTCCGCAGCATCTTGCGCAGCGGTCCGTAGATCAGCAGGACGACGATCGCGCCCAGAATCGAACCGAGCAGACCCGTCCAATGGAACTCGAGGCCATTGCCGGCCAGCAGGTTGAAGATGGCGCCGCCGACGAAGGAGCCGACGATGCCGGCCAGGAACAGTTCCCAGTTCTCGTAGCCGCGGCCTTTGCCGACGAGCCAGTTGGCGATGAAGCCGGCCACGAGGGCGATGACGATGAAGCCAAGGATGATCATGTGCGCACGATAGCGCAGCCTCAGTACTGGAAGAGCAGCTCGCGGTACTTGGGCAGCGGCCACAGGTCGTCGGGCACGAGCGTCTCGAGCTCGTCGACGAAGTTGCGCAGCACTTCCTGGGTCGGGATGACTCGGTCAACGAACGCTCGCGCCTCGTCGTGGACGTCCGTTGCCTCGTGCGCGGCGTGCTGGGCGTGTTCGAGCTCGTCGATCGCGTCGCTCAGCCGGTCGACCAGCCCGCCGACGCGATCAGCCAGCGCGAGGACCGCGCGCGAGGCGCTGCCGGCCGCGTTCAGCTGCCCGAGATAACGCACCGCGGCGGGCATGATCATCGAGCGCGCGATGTCGACCGCGGCATTGGCCTCAATATTGCCGACCTTGACGTAGCGCTCCCACGCGATCTCCGCTCGCGCTGCCAGCTCACGCTCCGACAGGACGCCCAGCTTCGAGAAGACGGCCCTGGCCTTCGACGTCTGCAATGCCGGCAGCGCGTCGACCGTGGTCTTGTTGTTAGGCAGCCCGCGTCGCTCGGCCTCGGCGTGCCATTCGGCCGAGTAGCCGTTGCCCTCGAACAGCACCTGCTTGTGCGAGCGCGCGATGTCCGACAGGATTCCGGTGAGGCCATCGAAGTCGGCCGGCTCGAGCTTGTCCAGCTCGTCCGCCAGCTGGGTCAGTGAGTCGGCAACCGCGGTGTTGAGCACTGTCTGCGGCCAGTAGATGGGTGCCGACGAGCCCACAGCCCGGAACTCGAACTTGTTACCCGTGAATGCGAAGGGTGACGTTCGGTTGCGGTCAGTGGCGTCGCGCGGCAGGCCGGGCAGCGAGTGGACACCCAGGTCCAGGCTGCCACCGTCCTTGGACTCCGATGCGGGGCCCTGCTCGATCTGGTGGATGACATCCTCGAGCTGCGAGCCGAGGAAGATCGACATGATCGCCGGCGGAGCCTCGTTGGCGCCGAGGCGGTGATCATTGCCGGCGTCTGCGATCGAGGCACGCAGCAGGTCCGCGTGGACGTTGACGGCGCGGATGACGGCCAGCAGAAACGCCAGGAACTGCGCGTTGTCGTGCGGGGTCTTGCCCGGGTCGAGGAGGTTCTCGCCGGTATCGGTCGCCATCGACCAGTTGTTGTGCTTGCCCGATCCGTTGATGCCGGCGAACGGCTTCTCGTGGATGAGCAGCATCAGGCCGTGCTTCTGGGCGATCCGGCGCATCGTCGACATCACGACCATGTTGTGGTCCGATCCGACAGACGTCGCCTCGAACACCGGCGCCATCTCGAACTGCGCGGGCGCGACCTCGTTGTGACGTGTCTTGGCCGGGATGCCCAGGCGCCACAGCTCACGATCGAGATCCATCATGAACGCCAGCACGCGCTCGCGGATCGGGCCGAAGTACTGGTCCTCGAGCTCCTGGCCCTTGGGCGACGGCGCGCCGAAGAGGGTGCGGCCGGTGAGCAGCAGGTCGGGCCGCTGCTCGGCCAGGCGACGGTCGACGAGGAAGTACTCCTGCTCGGGACCGATGTTGGTGAAGACGCGTGACGCAGCCTCGTTGCCGAACCAGCGCAGGATGCGCAGGGCCTGCTTGCCCAGGGCGTCCTGGGAGCGCAGCAGCGGGATCTTGTAGTCGAGTGCCTCGCCGGTGTACGAGATGTAGGCCGTCGGGATGGTCAGCGTCACGCCGTTGGGCTCGACCTGCAGGAAGATCGGCGACGTCACATCCCATGCGGTGTAACCGCGTGCCTCGAAGGTGGCCCGGATGCCGCCCGACGGGAATGACGACGCATCGGGCTCGCCCTGGACGAGGTTCTTGCCGCTGAACTCGGCGATGGTCCGGCCCTCGCCGGTCGGATTCAGGAACGAATCGTGCTTCTCGGCGGTCGAGCCGGTCATGGGCACGAACCAGTGCGTGTAGTGGGTCGCGCCGTGGCTGAGCGCCCACTCCTTAACGGCGTGTGCGACTGCATCGACGATGACCTGGTCGAACGGCTCGTGGCCGTCGATCGTGCGCCGCAGCTTCTGGTAGATGGGCTTGGCCAGGTACTTGCGCTGGACGACGTCGTTGAAGACGTACTGACCGTAGATCTCCTCGCCGGCGTGCTCGAGGTAATCCTGGGTGGCGCCGACCTTGTGGTTGGCGATGGTGCTGATCGACACCTGTCGCGCCGTCATGCCACCTGCTGCCGTCGCGGCTGCCGCGCCCTGTTTGCCTCGGCCGTTGCCATTGCCGTTCGCTTCGGTCACGTGACCATTGTGCGTCGCGGCATGGTCTGCCAGCTCAACCACCATCGCCGATGAACCCTCCGTCGCTCCTGCGCGTGCCGGTTCTCGGCGACGCACGGGTAATCCGAGTCTAGTCCGGGGCGCGCCCGTTCGAGGGTTGCAATCGGCGTTCGGGACGGTTACCGAATCGGGCCGAGAGCTCGTCCAGAAGACGGCCGAACTCGCGATCGGCATCGACGTAGCGGTCGGCCAGCATGGCCAGCTCGAGCCTGCCCTCTGACAGCCGGCCCCACACGCGACGACGCGGGAAGTAGAACGTCAGCGCCAGGCCGAGGATCAGGCTGAGGTAGGCGATCCAGATGAATGGCGCCCCAGGATCCTTCTTGATGACCATGCCCGTATAGGCGCCAAGTGACTTGAGCGTGATGGCGTATCCCGACGTCGTACCCGGCTCGGTCGTCTGACCCTGACCAAGCGTGCGCAAAAAGGCGATGTTGCCGCTGCCGGGCACCGGCGGCGTCGTCCAGATGCCGGTAAGCGCGAGGAAGCCGATATCGTCAGCGCCCTTGTCGAGGACGACAAGCAGGCCGATGTCGCTGCCCGGGATGGTGATGAAGCCCTGGGGCAGGCCGGCCAGCTCACCCGCCAGGAGCACCGGGCCGTCCCAGACGAGGCGACCGTTCGGGTCGTGGATGGCGATCTGGGCGGCCGGCCCGAACGTGTTCTGGTGGAAGACAAAGCCGTTGACCTCGAGCGGGTCGTTGACGCGGATGATCTTTCGCGCGACCTGCTCGCCGTTCTGGTACACGGCGAGGTCGGTGCGGAAATCGATGAAGTTGCCCTCGGCGTCGGTCGGGGCCTCGAAGTGGACGTTCTTGACGAGCAGGTTGTCGGGCGTGCCAACGGCCTGTACCGGCGCCGTGTCGCCCTCTCCCAGGAAGACGACCGTCTCGTAGCCGATGGCCGTCGTCACCGCGGCACCCGCGAGGAAGAGGATCAGGCCCAGGTGCGTGAACAGCGTGGCCAGCTTGAAGTACTGGTTCTTGTCCCCGTAGATATGGACCACGTCATTTCCGCCGGGCTCGGCGACTCGTTCGTGGCGTATGCGGTAGCGGGTGCCGCGAAGCACCTGCTCGAGCTCGGCCGGTGCGGTCGCATCAACGGCGTTGAAGCGCGCGCGCTCGTCGAGTCGGAGGTCGAAGAAGGGCGGAGCCTGGTCCACTTTGGCCATGCGTGCCTTGCGCCAGAGGTCGGGGGTCCGATCGAGCGTGCACACGATGATGCTGACCACGAGCACGGTCAGCAGGAGGATGAACCACGGCGACGAGAAGACGCGGAAGAAGCCGAGGCGCTCGAAGACATCGACCATGAGCGGGCCGATGTTGAGCCCGAGGATCGACAGCGACTCGTACTGCGCTTCGAGCTGGGCCATCTGCAGCGCGTAGGCGGCCGGGTCGTGCAGGGAGAACGCCGGCAGCTGCGGGACGACGGTGCCGATCACCCCGGCGACGGCCAGGATGCTGATCTGGAGAACCGCGAAACGGACGCTGCTCAGCGTCCGCCACACGGCCCAGCCAAGGCGGCCAAGAGGATTGAGCCCGGCGCCGGTGCGGCGGGCACCGACGCTCAGCGTGGCCATGACAGGACCAGAATGCCGCCGTTACGCCGTGGTCGGCGCCAGCGCGGCCCTCGCGGCGATGAGAGCGTTGTCAAAATCGGTGAGGAGGTCTTCGGCATCTTCGAGCCCGACAGAGACGCGGATCAGGCCCTGCGGGATCCCGGCACGCTCGAGCGCGGCCGCGTCGAGCTGGCGATGCGTCGACGACGCGGGGTGAACCGCGATGGTCCGGGCGCTTCCCAGGGACGCGGTGCGCGGCGGCAGCGTGAGCGTGTCGAGCAGCGCTTCCGCGGCCGCCTGGTCACCGACATCGAACGCCAGCATGCCGCCGCCCGAGCGCAGCTGGCGCTGCGCGACGTCGTACTGCGGGTGGCTGGACAGCCCCGGATACCAGGTCTGGCGCGCGACGCCGCTCTGCTCGATGTGCCGCGCCAGCGTCAGCGCGGTCTGCGAGTGACGCTCCATGCGCACGTGCAGGGTCTCCAGCCCGCGCAGCACGAGGAAGGCGCTGAAGGGTGCGATGTTGCCGCCGGTGTCGATCGCGATTCGCCTGACATTCGCGATCAGGTCCCGCCGGCCCAGCACGGCTCCGCCGAGCACGTCGCTGTGGCCGCCGATCCACTTCGTCAATGACTCCGTCACCAGGTCGGCGCCGAGCTCGATCGGCCGGCACAGGTACGGCGACGCGAACGTGTTATCGACGCTGACGATGAGGTCGCGGTGGTGGGCGCGGGCGATGATCTCGGCCAGGTCGGCGACGACGATCGTCGGGTTGGCGATGGTCTCGAGATGGACGAGCCGGGTACGCGGTGTGATCGCGGCCTCGATGGCGTCTGCGTCTGTGACATCGACGAACGTCGTCTCCACCCCGAACCGGCCGAGGACGTTCTCGAGCAGATGCTGAACGCTGCCGTACATCTGGCGGGTGGCAACGACATGGTCACCGGCGGAGAGGATCGACGTGAACGTGGCGTGCAGCGCGGCCATGCCGCTGGCGAAGCAGTAGCCCGCCTCGGCACCCTCGACCTCTGCCAGGGCGTCAGCCAGCGCGCTCGCGGTCGGGTTGTCGATGCGCGAGTACGAGTAGCCCGGCTGCTTGTCGGCCAGAAGGTCCGCCAGCTCGGCCGCTGACTCGGCGCTGAACGTGACCGACTGGTAGATCGGGACGGTGTCGGGCTGCTGCTTGACGACGGGGTTTCGGGTCGCGGCGGCCAGCGCGCGCGTGCCGAAGCCGGCGCCCTTGTTCGGCCGGGTATCGCTCACGTTGTGATGCTACATGGGCCGGCGCACCGTTCCGTTGGAGTGGCCAATGTCGGGTGATTCCTGCCAAATCCCAATCTGCCCACCGCAAGCCAACCTCGCGTCCCTTTCCGGCTCTTAAACCGCCCGCGGCGGGACCTAACTCGCGCCGTGCCTGCAGTTTGGCCTGGTAGGTGCGACTCGGCTGTTGCTAACGCCAGTCAGGCTGCAATCTGGCCGGCTATGCCGGCTCCCACGGGGCGCGGCCGGGAGAGGCTGGCGGAACATCCGGCGCGGCCGGAGCTATGGCTGCTGGCACAGCCGCCGCTGAAACGCGGGGTGCAGCGGCCGTGGCCCGTACGGGCGGCGCGCCGACCTCGCGCGCGAATCTGACGATCTGGTCGCGCCCGCGACGCTTGGCCTCGTACATGGCCATGTCGGCGCGCCGCAGCAGCTCGACCGAGGTGCGGCCGTCATCGGGGAACGTGACGATGCCGATCGACGCCGACGTCCGCACGACCGCGCCGTTGTGCGGCAGCGCCACGCGCGAGATATCGACGCGCACTTTCTCCGCCACCAGGATGGCGCCAGCCAGGTCAGTCTCGGGCAGCATCAGCACGAACTCGTCGCCGCCGTAGCGCGCGGCCACATCGGTTACCCGAATGTCGCCGCTCAGCACGTTCGCAACGGCGCGCAGCAGCTGGTCGCCCCACTCATGGCCGAAGCGATCGTTGGCGGCCTTGAGCCCGTCGAGGTCGAGCATTGCCACCGCGAATGGCCGCCCGCTGCGGGTCGCACGCAGGATCTCTTGCTCGAGATCGGTCGTGAAGTGCCCACGGCTGTAGAGGCCCGTCAGCGAGTCGAATCGCGACAGGCGGAGGGCCGCCTCGCGCGCGCCGCGTTGCTCGCGTCCGATGACTGACGCCACGTACATGACCAGCGCGATCGCGACCAGGTTGAAACAGACCAGTCCGAGGTCCATTGGCGCGAGCGCCCGGGCACCACCGGCGAAGACGATGGCGAGCAGATACGAGAGGCTGCTGCCGACGGCGAGCAGGACGGCCCACAGGCCCGCGCTCGACAGCGCGGCCGCTCCAACGAGGAGCAGGTAGCCGAAGAAGTACGGGCTCTGATGTCCGCCCGTCATCGCGACAAGCACGGTCAGGAAGATGAGCGCCGTGGCCGATTCGATGGGCAGCCGCCAGCGACCAAGGGCAGCCGGCGGCAGCACGTCCTGGAAGAGCTCGATCAGGATCAGGCCGAATGCCAGCAGAACGATCACCATCGCCTGGTTGTCCGAGCCGGTCAGAACGACGATGGCCATGGCCGAGCCGATGAACATGAAGCTGACCACGCGCGTCATGCGCTGGTAGACCTGGACGGGCAGGCCTGCGCCCGAATCGGGTGACAGGTGGCGCGGATCGCCCGGCGGTTGGCCCGCGTGGTCGCCTCTGGCCCCGCTGTCGGCCCTTGTCACGCTGTCGTCCGTGCCCGGTGGTCTGCCGTTGCGCCGTCCCAGCAACGGCAGCTGCAGCGCGACGAAAAGCACGAGGTTGGCGGCGATGACGAGAGCGAACAGAAGGGCTAGCTGATCGATGCGCACCTGAGCGGACGTTCGCCCAGCAAGGTCGGGGCGGGCGATTCACCCCACGGTCGGGTGCGGCGATCGTACTGCCGACGCTGCCATAAGTACTAGTTAACGGCCCATTAGTGTGGACCAGATGCACCGCCATTCAGAAGAGGGTCGGTTTCCTGCCCTCGACCGCAACGGGCGCATCGTTGTCCTCGCTCGAACGCTGCGCAGCTTCTGCTTCGGCTTGAACTCGGTCGCACTCGGCCTCTATCTGTCGGCGCTCCATTGGTCCGACATCGAGATCGGACTGATCCTTTCGGCAGCGCTCGCCGGGACGCTCCTTTTCACACTGGTGGTCGCCCTGTACGGCGATCGCATCGGCCGACGCCGCCTGCTCATCATTGGATCTGGGCTGATGGCGTCGGGAGCGCTCGTACCTTTCGTCGGGGATGCTCCACTGGTGCTGGCTCTGATCGCGTCGACAGGCATGGTCGCGGTCAACGCCAACGAGTCGACCGGGCTGCAGACGGTCGATCAGGCGTTGCTCCCCCAATCCGTTCCGAACGACCAGCGGACGGCTGCGTTCGCGCTCTACAACGTGCTCGCGGCAGCAGCGTCAGCGATCGGATCGCTGTCGATCATCCTGCTGCCATCCATCGCCAACATCCTCGGTCTCGAAGGCACGGCCGCCTTTACTCCTGCCTTCCTCATCTACGCAGCGCTGGGCGTGTTCATGGCAGTCCTGCTCTCCCGACTCGATCGCCGGGCAGAGACCGGCGAGCGCGTACAGCGACGGCTGGCGATCGACCGCTCACGTCCCATCGTGGCTCGCCTTTCGCTCCTATTCGGCCTCGACTCGTTCGCCAGCAGCTTCACCGTCCAGGCCTTCATGGCCTACTTCCTGGTCTCGCGTTTCGGTGCCCAGCCCGCTCAGCTCGGCGTGCTGTTCTTCGCCGCCGGCCTTCTCCAGACCGCTTCGTTTCCCGTGGCGGCGTGGCTGTCCCGACGCTTCGGCCTGATCAACACGATGGTCTTCACCCACATTCCATCGAGCATTCTCTTGATAGCCGTGCCGTTTGCGCCCAGCATTGCCGTCGCCGCGCTGCTCCTCCTGGCACGCTCAGCGCTAGCGTCGATGGACGTTCCAGCGCGTCAGAGCTACACCATGGCCATAGTTGATCCGGCCGAGCGAACCGCGACTGCCGGCGTGACCAGCCTCGCCCGCGGCATTGCCCAGGTGCCCGGTCCGTTCGTCGCCGGAGTCCTTCTCGTGCCGTTCGGCCTGGGCGTGCCGCTCGTCGCCACCGGCGTGCTGAAGATCGCCTACGACGTCGCACTCTTCGCTCTCTTCCGTTCCCGGCCCGCACCGGAGGAGGTGCAACGACGCCCGATCTGACCCATGTCTGGCGAGAGCGCCGTGACGCGGGTAGGCTCCGCTGCGATGCCGTACGACTTTGTGATCATCGGCGCGGGCGCAGCGGGCGAGGCTGCCGGCCTGCTGGCAGCGGGTCGTGGCGCATCGGTGGCCATCGTCGACCGCGAGCTGGTTGGTGGCTCGTGTGCCTTCTGGGCGTGCATGCCCTCGAAGTCTCTGCTTCACGACGCGGGCGTCCACGTGCTCAAGCCGGATCACTCGTGGCAGCAGGCGTCGGACCGGCGCGACTGGATGATCAACCGCGAGGGCACCGACTTTCCGGACGATGCCAGCCATGCCAAGTCCCTCCAGGACGCCGGCGCGCGCGTCATTCGAGGGGAGGCACACATCGAAGGCGTGGGACGGGTCAGCGTGGCGCTACGCGGCGGCGGCTCTGAGGTTCTGGAGGCGAGCAACATCGTCGTTGCCATCGGCAGCCGCTCGACCATCCCACCGATTGAAGGGCTGGACGCGGTCAAGCCGTGGACGAATCGGGAAGGCACCTCCGCGCGGAAGCTGCCGCGCAGCCTGGCCATCATCGGTGGCGGGCCGACGGGCATCGAGCTCGCCCAGGTCTACGCCCGCTTCGGCGTTCCGGTTTCGGTCGTCCACTCGCACGAACGGCTTAACCAGCGCGATCACCCGCGCAACTCCGCGGCAATCATGGCCGCGCTCGAGCGCGATGGCGTGAGCGTGTACGCGCCCGCCCGCGCCGAGCGGGTGATCGCGCGCCAGGACGAGGACGACGAGCATCAGATCCAGCTCGCGGATGGCCGCACCGTCCGTGGCGCCGAGATGATGCTGTCGCTTGGCCGCACCGTGCCGATCGATGGCCTGGGCCTGGAGAACGCCGGCGTCGAGCTGACGGACGGCCGCCTGGCCGGAGACGGCACGCTAAAACTCGCCGACGGCATATACGTGGCCGGTGATCCTGCCGGCCCGGAGATGCACACCCACCTGGCGCACTACCAGGGCGAAATGGTCGTGCGCATGGCGCTCGGTGAGGACGTCGAGCCCGACTACCGTGCCATCCCACGCGCCGTGTACACCGATCCCGAGGTGGGTGGCGTGGGCGTGACGGTAGACTCGGCGCGCGAGGCCGGCCACGATGCGGTCGAGTACACCGAGGACCTGGGCAAGACGGCCAAGGGCTACGTTGCCGACGCGCAGGGCCACGTGACGATCGTGGTCGATCGCGGGTCGCGCGAGCTGATCGGGGCATTCGTCGCCGGTCCCGGAGCGTCCGAGGTGATCCACGAGGCGGTGCTGGCGATCAAGACGCGCACCCCGATCGATGTCCTGGCGGACACGCTCCACGCCTTTCCAACGACAGCGCGGGTGTTGGGCACGCTCTTCGGCCGAGCTGCCCGGGACGAATAGGCCGGGCCTACACCAGCACGGTCAGCGACGCGGGCCGAACCACGGCCCTGAAAGAGCCGCTGACTCCGGGCAGCGGATCGCCATCGACCTGAATCGGCTCTGGCGGATCAGTCAGGACCTTGATGTCTGCGCCACGCAGCCGCAGCGAGGGTCCGTTGGTGCCGGTGTCGCCGCGCAGAAGGGCGTCCAGCGCCGATCGGCCGCTCACGACCAGCCCCTGTGGGAACACTCCGCTGCGAATCACGACGACGTCGAGCAACCCGTCGGTCGGATCGAGCAGCGCACGTGGCCCCATCAGACCGGGCAGGATCTGGCCGCAGTTGGCCACGAACACGACAACTGCGTCGAGCTCGTAGTGGCGACCGTCGACCACGATCTCGGTCCGTGCCGCGGGCAAAGCGGGAAGCATGCGCAGCGCGGTGACGAAATAGGCCAGCACGCCCAGCCGTGACTTGAGCGCCGAGCTCGTCTCGGCCATCAGTCGCGCGTCGAAGCCCAGCCCGGCCGCCACGGCGAACGACTCACTGACCTCGGGCGTGGTCAGCAGCCCTGTGTCGATCGTGACCGGTTGAGCGCTTGCCAACTTGGCCGCAGCTTTGATCGGATCACGCGATATTCCGAGCGTGGCCGCGAGCAGGTTGCCCGTCCCAAGCGGCACGATACCGAGTGGCACACCCGAGCCGGCCAGCGCGTCAACTGCCAGGCGAACGCTGCCGTCTCCGCCCGCTGTCACTGCAAGCGCATATCCACTTGCCGGGGCGCTGCGCAGGAGCTCTGCCGCTGCGAGCGCGCTCGGCGGCGTGGCGAACTCGACCAGAAAGCCGCGTGTCGCCAGGGCGGCGCTGATCGCGGCCTCGAGCCGCGGCCGCAGATGGGCCGCTGCCCCGCGCCGCGCCCCCGGCGAGATAAGGACGATGGCCCGTTCCATGGGGCAGCGTCTAAGCCGGCAGCGTCCCTGTGGCCAGCCAGGCCAGATGGCGGTCCACATCGGCGTCGTCGCCCATGTGACCCGCGTCGGTGACCTGAACCGTGGCTCCACGGATACGCGCCGCGAGCCAGTCGCCGTGTGCTGCCGGCACGAGGGTGTCCGACCGGCCGTAGACCAGATAGACGGGCACGCGAATCGACTCGACCTCGAATCCCCACGGCTTCGTGAACGCGATGCCGTCGTCCACCCAGCCGTCGGCGCCATTGGCCAGGCAGCTGATCATGTGATCGGCCGCGATTGCGAAGTGACGTTCCATCTGCTTCTTGTCCGATTCGGACATCTCGTAGCTATCGCCCAGGAAGTCCGTCCGGCCTTCAGCCAGGCGCTCGAGAGTCGTCGCCCGCTCGCGCTCGACCACCGGCCGATAGAACTCCTCGCCCTTGGCGGCAGCCTCGAACTCCTCCACGTTGCCCGCGGTCTGCCCTGCCAGCCAGTCCAGTCCCTCCGCGTCGAACGGGGCGACCGACACGATGGCCTGACAGCGAATCACACGATCTGGCAGCAGGGCCGCGGCGGCAAGGGCATGGGGTCCACCGCCGGAGCCACCACTGACGACAAAGCGGTCGATACCGAGCGCGTCGGCAACCGCGACAACGTCCGTTATGACGTCCGAGACCACGCGCCCGCGCAGCCGCGTCGAGTCGCCGTAGCCGGGCCGGTCGTATGTCAGCCGGCGCAGGCCGTGACGCGCGTAGATGCCCGGGTCCTCCCAGTAGCTGATCCGGCCACCGGGCGTGCCGTGCATGGCGATGAACGGCAGGCCATCCGGGTCGCCCCATTCGGCCACGGCCAGGGTTCGGCCGTCGGGCGTGGCGAAGCGGTGCTCGATGTGCGGCGGCGTCGTGATCGAAGGCGCGGTCAACTCGGTCCCTCAGCTAGCGAATGCCGGCCGATCATAGGCTCGCGGGCGCGAGCACTGGCGATGACGCGCGAACGATCGCGATTCAGCGACGCCGCGCGGGTCGCGCCTTACGCAGCTGGCGCGCCAGGTCGCGCACGGCCTCTTCCTCCGAATCGGCCTGGACCGTCAGCTCCTGCGCGTCGCTGCGCCGTGCGCGTCGCTCGAACGCATAGAGCCTGTGCGCCGGCGCGGCGTCGGGCGTCACGGGCGTCATCGGCGGCAAGTTCGCACGCGCGCGCCTGTGCCACGGGAGCCAAAGCCGCAACCGTTGCTGCAGATGCATTACGAAGTAGCGCGCTGCATGACCTAGTTTGGCCGATTGGCTCCACTCGCGATGCGCTGCTGAATTTCCGCCTTTTCGGCCATCTCGCGCGTCAACTCGACCGCCTTCGCGGAGATTTGCTCGAGCTCGGCGGCCGAGGCGTCCGGATCGAGCTTTCCGCGCTCGAGCTGGGTCAGCTGCTGGGAGTCGGCAATGAGCTCCTCGCTGGTACTGCGCAGGTCGTCGCGGATGTCTTCATTCATGGACGTCCTCCAGGCCCCCGCTCTGTATCCACTTGCCGTCGCGGTACGCGTACCAGACCGATATCGACTCGCCGTCGAGCACCCGAGGCCGCACGATTGCGCCCGGGTAGCGCCTGCGCAGCGCATCCTGTAGGCGCCGTGGGCTGCTCGCTTGCTCGACGCACACGTCGACAAAGGCGACGAACTCTCCGTCAGAGAGTGGGTTCGCGAAGATGACCGGTCGTGCACCCGGATCCTCCGCCGTCGAACGTCGCCACCGTTGCTGCCTACCGCGATAGCGGATGGACGGCGGTGATAGGACGACCACGGTGCGTCGCGACACGTTCCAGCGACTCTGGCCGTCAGGCGCCGGGAGTTGCGGTTCCATGCGAGATGGTCGGGGTGGTGGGACTCGAACCCACGACCTCGTGCTCCCAAAGCACGTGCGCTACCACTGCGCTACACCCCGTCGGAACGAGGTCCATTCTAGGGCCGCGTCTCCTCGAGCCTGTCAGGGGACCAGGGCGAGGAAGATGAACGTGCCAGCCAGGACCAGGTGGAGCGCCCCTTCCTGGACAGTGGCGCGACCGGGCAGCACGGTCAGCGCTCCGACCACGACCGTCAGCGCAAACATCACTATCTGAGTCGGCTCGAGCCCCAGGACGAGCGGGCCGGGCAGCCAGATCGACGCGATGGCGACCACCGGGATGGTCAACCCGATGCTGGCAATGGCCGAGCCAAATGCCAGGTTGAGCGACGTCTGCACTCGGCCGCGACGCGCGTTGCGGATGGCCGCCAGCGACTCGGGCAGCAGCACCAATAACGCGATGAGCACGCCGACTGCCGAGATCGGCGCGCCGATCGTCGCTACCAGATCGGTGATCGCCGGCGACAGGGACTTGGTCAGGCCAACGACGGCGACCAGCGCCACGAGCATGATCGCGAGGCTGAGCAACGTCTGGCGGTTGGACGGTCGTTCTTCGTGATCGGCTTCAGCGTCTTCGTCGGAGCCGTCCTCGACGAAGAAATCGCGGTGGCGGATGGTCTGGACGATCAGGAAGACCGAGTAGAGGACGATCGAGGCGACGGCGGCGAAGGCCAGCTGGGCGCCGGAGAACTCGGGTCCGGGCGTTGACGTGGTGAAGTTCGGCAGGACCAGGCTGAGCGTGACCAGTGTGGTGACCGTGGCCAGCGCCGTGGCCATGCCCTCCGCGTTGAACGTTGCGACGCGATCGCGCAGGGCGCCGATCAGCACCGACACCCCGAGGATGCCGTTGCAGGTGATCATCACCGCGGCGAAGACCGTGTCGCGCGCCAGGGAGGCCGTGCCGTCGCCGCCGGCGGCCATAAGTGTCACGATCAACGCCACTTCGATAGCTGTCACAGCGATCGCCAGCGTGATCGTCCCGAACGGCTCGCCGACCCGGTGCGCGATCACTTCGGCGTGGTGAACCGCAGCCAGGACGGACGCGACGAGCACGGCGGCGATGACCGCGATCAGGAGCGGACCGGGATCGGAGCTCCATACGAACGGGACGAGGAGGGCGCCGAGGATGGGCACGACAAAGCGCCAATCGGGAAGGCGCGGTCGCCACGAACGGGCGGGCGGCACTGCATCTTCCTCTGCGAGCTCAGGCGTTTCCTCGGCGATTACGTCGTCTGGTGCTTCCACGTCCCGATGATAGGGAGGGTCGAAGGTTCGACGTCGAACGGTTTCCTGCAGTTCGCGCTACGCTCCGCCGATGCGAGTAGGTATCTGTCTTCCGATCGGTGAGCGCGGGCCGGATCGGGTGGCCAAGTCGTACCGCGAGATGCGCGACATGGCGGTTGCGGCCGACCAGAACGGCGCCGACTCGATCTGGGTCGCCGACCACATCTTCTATGTGCCGGAGGGCGACGACCGCGGCCCCGTGGGCATCTGGGAGTCGATGACCATCCTCAGCGGCCTCGCTGAGGCCACGCAACGCGCGGAGCTGGGACCGCTCGTCATGTGCACGCCGTTCCGCAATCCAGGCCTTATCGCCTGGATGGCGAACACGCTCGACGAGATCAGCGGCGGCCGCTTCGTGATGGGTCTCGGCGCGGGCTGGCACCAGCCAGAGTTCGACGCATTTCGCTTCAACTTCGAGCGCCGCGTCAGCGTCTTCGCCGATTCGCTCGAGGTCATCGTGCCGCTGCTGCGCGAGGGCCGCGTCGACTTCGACGGTGAGTTCGCTGGCGGCCACGCTGAATTGCGACCGCGCGGCCCTCGCTCCAGCGGACCACCGATCCTGATCGCGGGCACCAAGCCGCGGATGATGGGCCTCACCGCGCGCTGGGCAGACCGCTGGAACAGCGTCTGGTACGGGATGCCGACCGACGAGTTCCGCGACGAGCGCTCAGACCTGGTGGCGGCCTGCGAGGCCATCGGTCGCGATCCAGCCTCGATCGAGGTCAGCGCCGGCCTGGCCGTCGTCGACCAGGAGAAGCCAGATGAGGGCCTGGGCGGGAGCGTGTCGGAGATCGCCGAAGGCCTCCACGCCTGGAAGGAAGAGGGCGTGACCGAGGTCATGTGCCGCATGGAGCCGTCGTCGGTCGAGCTCGTCGAGCGGATCATGGACGCCGCCCAGCAGGTCCGCTAAGCCCGGCGCGGCCTACGATGGCCGCGTGAGGTCGTTCCACAGGGGGGCGCTTCTCCGGTTTCTGGCCGTGGCCTTGCCCAGCCTTGCGCTGGCCACGGTCGCCGTGGCGATCCTCCAGGACGGTTTGGGCGTGCCCAACCCGTCGGCGGTCTACCTCGTGGCCGTCGTTGCCACGGCCGTGGTATCCGGCGTTGGCGGGGCCATCGTCACGGCTGTCGCGTCGTTTCTGCTCTACAACTTCCTGTACACCGAGCCGCGCTACACGCTCTCGATGCACGAGCCAGGTGTCTGGCTGAGCGTGGTGCTGCTGCTCTTCGTTGGCGTGGTGGTCGGCCAGCTCGCGGCGATGCAGCGATCCCGCGCGGAAGTCGCGCTGCGCCGCGAGGGAGAGGCGCGCGCCCTGTTCTCGATCAGCCGGCGGCTCGTTACCCGCGACTCGGTCGAGTCGGTACTCAGCGAAATTGCTCGGCTGCTCGAGCGCGATGCCGGCATGGAGCAGGTGCTGATCACGATCGGCATGCCCGAGCCGGCGAGCAGCCAGCCCGGCGTGATGAACCAGCTGCGGCGCATGCCCGGCGAGTCTCCGCCGGAGTGGGTGCGCATCCACCAGCCGGCCGGGCGCTCCCGGTCGGCTTCCGAGGAAGAGCTGTACCGCGTTGCCATCGAGTCCGGCGGAACAACTCTGGGATCGATCCTCGCGGTGCGCCGACGCGCCGATGGGCCGCCCGACTCAGAGCAGACCCGCCTGCTTGCCGCCACGGCCGACCAGCTGGGCCAGGCTATCGCCCACCAGCGGATGGCCACGGAAAGCCGCGCGGCGGAGGTGGCGCGAGAAAGCGACGAGCTGAAGTCGGCGCTGCTCCAGACCGTGTCGCACGATCTCCGCACACCGCTGGCGACGATTCGGGCCGCCGCGGGCACGCTTCGACCGACAGGCGGCGCGGACGCGGAGACACAGACAGCCAGCGTCGACGCGATCGAGCGTGAGGTCGAGTACCTGAACCGGCTTGTCAGCAACCTGCTCGACCTCAGCCGCATCGAGGCCGGGGCCCTTCATGCCGTCCTGGACACGTTCGAGCTGGACGATGTCGTTGACGCCACGGTGGCTCGCATCAGCCCGCGCTTCGAAGGCCGGCCGCTGGAGGTACAGGTTGATTCGACGGCCGTAGAGGTCGACCCTGTGTTCTTCGACGCGGCACTCACCAACGTGCTCGAGAACTCGGTCCGCCATACCGAGCTCGGGACACTGATCCGGGTCGTGAGTGGTGCCGCTGACGACGGCAGCGTGCGGCTCACGGTCGAGGACGCGGGCCCCGGCGTGCCGAATGAACTGACCGAGCGTCTGTTCGAGAAGTTCTACCGAGGGCCGGCACGGCGCGCGTCGCGCGGCGGAACGGGCATCGGCCTCGCCGTGGCGCGCGGCCTGGTCGAGGCCATGGGCGGGCAGATCCATGCTCGTCGTTCGGAGCTGGGAGGCCTGGCGATCGACATCGACCTCCAGGCCGCGCGCATTCCGGCCGAGCTGGCGCCCGCCGCTGTCACACAGTCATGAGTCGCGCGGAGCGGGCGGCGGGCGCGACCGTGTTGGTCGTCGAGGACGACGACGAGACCCGTAGCGCACTTGTGCGCGAGCTGACAGGTCGCGGATATCGCGTCGAGGAGGCCGCCGACGGCCAGACCGCGCTGCGCCGCTGGGACGCGCGCCGGCCCGACGTCGTCCTGCTCGACCTGGGATTGCCCGACATCGACGGCATCGAGGTCATCGCCCGCATGCGGCGTGAGGCCGCCACGCCCATCGTCATCCTCTCCGGTCGCTACGACGAGCGCGAAAAGGTCGCCGCGCTGGAGCGCGGTGCCGACGACTACGTCACCAAGCCATTCGGCGTCGAGGAGCTGAATGCCCGGCTGCGGGTCGCCCTGCGCCGCTCCTCGGGCGCCGGAGCGGATGGCAGTGGCCGGCTGTCGGTCGGACCGCTGGTGCTCGATCCGCAGGTGCACGAGGTGCGCGTGGCCGGCGAACGGGTCGACCTGACGCCGAGGGAGTTCGAGATCCTGCGCGTGCTGCTGGCGCATTCGGGCCGGATCGTTACCAAGGGCCACCTGCTCCGCGCGGTGTGGGGCGAGGCGTACCGCGGCGAGGACAGCTACGTCTACGTGCACGTCAGCCAGCTGCGGCGCAAGCTGGCTGCGGCCGATCCCGGCGGGCAACTGCACGATCTGATCGTTACCGAGCCGGGTGTCGGCTACCGGGTTGCCCCAGACGGCGCCTCCGCAGCAGGCGACGCAACATCTGAACACACCGATCCCGGAAGTTCTTAGGCGCGCTTAAGGCCTCTCCGGGTCCTTCTTGCTCGTTCCCTCTTGGGACTCGGGCAGATGCTCGAGACATGAACGGAAACGGCCGACTATCCCGGCGCGCCGTCAGGTCACGCATCACGGCGCAGGAACGTGAGTTGACGCTCGCCAGGGAGGCCATTGCCCTCGTGGCGGCCGGTGCGTCGCCGCGCGTGGTCGTGTGTGGCATTCGCTTCGGCGAAACCATCCTCGAGGACGCGCGCCGGCTGGCGCTCGATGCCGGTGTGAGCGTGAGCCCACTTCGACGAGCGGAGGGAACCGGGGCCGACCTGGTGGTCGAGCCCATCCAACCATGACCGAGACGGAGAACGACGCCGGGCGACCGCTTCCGGGCAGGCGGCCCGGCGACCGGCGTGTGCGCGTCGATCGGCCACATGCCGACTACTTCCGCTACTCGGGTGAGGGCACACTCGTGGCCCGCGCAGCGGCATCCGTCCCGCGCACCGGCTTCGGTCGGGCCACGGCCCGGGTGCGCGGCGTGCTCTTTGGCCGGCCGCTGTCGAACGATGTCGAGTCGAGCGAACGACTCGGCGTGGGCACGGGCCTGCCAGTCCTGGCGTCGGACAACATCTCGTCCTCGGCCTACGCGACCGAGGAGATCATGCGCGTCCTCGTGCTCGCCGGGGCGGGTGCCCTGGCGCTCACGATGCCGATCACGATCGGTGTGATCGTCGTCCTCGCCATCGTCGTCGTGAGCTACCGCCAGACGATCGCCGCCTATCCGAGCGGCGGCGGCTCATACATCGTCGCCAGCGAGAACCTCGGCCGCATGCCGGGGCTGGTCGCCGCGGCGGCCCTGTTGACCGACTACATCCTGACCGTGGCGGTGTCCATCGCCGCCGGCGTCGCCGCGCTGACGTCCGTCTTTCCGGAGCTGTTCGAGTTCCGCGTACAGATCGCGGTTGGGCTGACAGCTCTCCTGGCGCTGGTCAACCTGCGCGGCATCCGCGAGAGCGGCATGGTCTTCAGCGCGCCGACGTACGTCTACCTCGTGGCTGTCCTCGGCCTTATCGGCTTCGGCCTGTTCCGCGTGGCGACGGGCACCCTGCCCGAGTACCACCCTCCCGCCGAGTGGCTGGAGTCGGTCGCCGAACCGCTCGGCTGGCTGCTCATCCTGCGCGCGTTCGCGTCGGGATCAGTCGCGCTGACCGGCACCGAGGCCGTGTCGAACGGCGTGCCCGCTTTCAAGCGGCCCGAGGTGCGCCATGCCCAGATCGTGCTCGTGCTGATGGCAGCGTTCTTCGGCGTGATCTTCCTGGGAATGAGCTTCCTGGCCAGCCAGGCGGGTATCGTGCCCGACCCGCACGAGCAGGTGACGGTCATGAGCCAGCTGACGGCGCTGATCGTCGGCGGGGGCTCGCCCTTCCACTACATCGTCCAGATCTCGACCGCGTTGATTCTCGTGCTCGCCGCGAACACGGCCTTCGCTGACTTCCCGCGCCTGTCGAGCATCCTCGCCCGCGACGGCTTCCTGCCGCGCGTCTTCCAGTTCCGCGGCGAGCGGCTGGCCTTCAACGGCGGCATCGTGGCCCTCGCTCTTGTCGCGGGCGTGCTGCTGGTGGCATTCGGCGGCTCGGTCACGGCCCTGATCCCGCTGTACACGGTCGGCGTGTTCATGGCCTTCACGCTCAGCCAGTCAGGCATGGTCCGCCACTGGTGGCGGCTGCGCCGGGACGAGTCCGCTTGGTGGCGCAAGGCCACGATCAACGGCATCGGCGCTCTGACTACGGGCATCGTCGCCGTCGAGGTGGGCGCAACGAAGTTCCTCTACGGCGCGTGGGTCGTGTTCATCCTGATCCCGGTCCTCATCGCGGTAATGCTCCTGATCAAGCGCCAGTACCAGTCCACTGCCGACCAGCTCGCGGTCAGGCCCGACGTGAAGCTGCCCGGACCACGGCGCGACGAGCGCGTGGTCATTCCGGTCGCGGGCATCAACCGCGCCGTCGTACAGGCGGTCAACGTCGGACGCTCGATCGCCGATGATGTGCTCGCGGTGCTCGTTACCGATGACACCGAGGAGGCGGCACGGCTGCGAGCACGCTGGACGACGCAGCTGCCCGACGTTCCGCTGGTGGTGGTCGAATCGCCTTATCGCCAGCTGGTCAACCCGGTGCTGGCATACCTGGACGTGCTCGACCGGATGTGGCCGGCGGACCGGGAAGAGCCAATCACTTTCGTGGTCATCCCTGAGTTCGTAGCGCGCCACTGGTGGGAGCGCGTCCTCTACAACCAGTCCGCCAACCGCCTCCGCCGCGCGCTGCTGGGGCGACCGCACACGGTCGTCGTCAACGTCCCTTACCGCCGCGAAAACGGCGGAACAACGGCACCGCGAAGCGAGTCAGAAGCCGCGGGCCAGTAGTCGGTCGCGCATGGCGTGGGCCGCCTGTGCGCGGTGGGAGACTCGGTTCTTCTCCTCGGCTGACATCTCGCCGACGGTGCGGCCGCCGATGGGTTCCGTCGAAGGCTCGAAGATTGGGTCATAGCCAAAGCCCCTCTCGCCCCGAGGCGCTTCGGCGATGCGGCCCTCGAACGTGCCCCTCGTCTGTTCGACCGCGATGCCGTCCTCGATCAGGACGAGTACGCACTGATAGCGCCCGGAGCGCGCCTCGCCCTCGACCCCCAGATCCGCCAGCTCGCCGAGGAGCTTGACGTTGTTCTCCTCGTCAGTAGCGTCTGGACCGGCGTAGCGGCGGGTCTGGACGCCGGGTCGGCCGTTCAGCGCATCGACCTCGACGCCGCTGTCGTCGGCCAGCGTCGGCAGCCCCGATAGGCGCCCGTAGAGCAGGCCCTTGATGATCGCGTTGTCCTCGAACGTCAGGCCGTCCTCGACCGCCGAGTCGGTGATGCCCAGCTCTGCGAGCGACAGCAGGTCCGTATTCGGCAGATCGAGCAGCTCGCGCAGCTCGGCCAGCTTGTGCGTCGAGCCGGTCGCCACGAGCAGCTGCCGCCGAGCCCCCTCGGTCACTCGCGGCCGAGGACCGTGCGCTGGTATTTGAAGAGCTGCTGCAGGCCGGCGTCAGCGAGCTCGAGCAGCGAATCCATGCCCGCACGATCGAAGGGCTTGCCCTCGGCCGTGCCCTGGACCTCGACATACGACTGCCTGTCCGTGCCGACGACGTTGAAGTCGACCTCGGCGTGCGAGTCCTCCGAGTAGTCGAGATCGAGCAGCGCCACGGCATCCACGATGCCCACCGAAACGGCCGCAATCTGGCCGTCCAGGGCGCTCTCTGCGCCAACCTTGCGCAACGCGAGGGCAAGTGCGACGTAGCCGCCGGTGATCGACGCGGTGCGCGTGCCGCCATCGGCCTGGAGGACGTCGCAGTCAACCGTGACGGTGCGGTCGCCGATCTTCGACGTGTCGACCACGCCACGCAGCGCGCGACCGATCAGGCGCTGGATCTCCATCGTGCGGCCACCCTGGCGGCCCTTTGACGCCTCACGCTGGGTCCGCTCCGAGGTTGCGCGCGGCAGCATGCTGTACTCGGCCGTGACCCAGCCCAGGCCCTTGCCGCGCAGGTGCGGCGGCACGCGGTCCTCGATGGACGCCGCGCACAGCACGCGCGTGTCGCCCATCTCGATGATGCACGAGCCCTCGGCCCACTTCTGGACGTCGAGCTGGAAACGCACCGTCCGAAGCTGACCGGGCGACCGCCCATCTGCCCGGAAGCGACCGCCGCCGATGCTCACTTGCCCGCCACCGTCGCGATCGAGGCCATCTTTGCTTCCTCCCAGAGCTCATCGAGCTGTTCGAATGTCATGTCACGCAGCGCCACCTCGCGCTCGCCGGCGAGACGTTCGACATGCGCGAAGCGCGCCGCGAACTTGGCACTCGCCGCACGGAGTGCGGCCTCCGAGTCGATCCCGAGCTTGCGCGCCAGGTTGACCAGCACCAGCATCAGGTCACCGAACTCCTCGCGCTGGTGCGCAGCGTCGCGCGCCTGGACGATCTCATCGGCCTCCTCGCGCACCTTTTCGAGGACGCCCTCGACGCTCGGCCAGTCATAGCCCAGCGATGCGGCGCGTTCCTGCATCTCCTGCGCGTAGGCCAGCGCCGGCAGCGATCGCGACAGCCCGGCGAAGGCCGCGGGCATGGCGCGGTCTGATGAGGCCGCCTCACCGTTGGCGGCCGAGCGCTCCGCCCGCTCGCCCGCCTTGATCTGCTCCCAGTTGCGGACCACGTCCGCCGCCGAGTTGGCCACGGTCTCGCCGAAGACGTGCGGGTGGCGACGCACGATCTTGGTCATCACCTCGCGCTGGACGTCGCTCATGTCGAAGACGCCCTCCTCCGCCGCGTACTGGGCGTGGAGCACGATCTGCAGCAGCAGGTCACCCAGCTCCTCGGCGAGCTTGGGCGTCGATCCCTGCTCGAGCGCGTCGTAAACCTCGTACGTCTCCTCGAGCAGGAACTTGGCGCAACGACTGGTGGGTCTGCTCGCGG
This sequence comes from uncultured Chloroflexia bacterium, assembly GCA_963706095.1. Taxonomy (GTDB): domain Bacteria; phylum Chloroflexota; class Limnocylindria; order Limnocylindrales; family CSP1-4; genus JALYGJ01. Next base: position 1,837,054 of record OY970149.1, on the reverse strand, counting down.
TCCCACGGGCAGCCGTCCGGCGCGCGCAGGCGAGCGACGAGCCAGGGCAGGCCGTATGGGCTCGCTGCGTTGTCGAGCGGGGCCAGGGCAGGCACGAAGTACACGCGGGTGCCCAGCTCGTCATCGGCCAGCTCACCGACGGTCGCGGCCACCGCGTCCTCCCCAAGGGCGTATGCCGGATGCGCCCGCGGATAGAGGGCGCGCAGCATCTGTGCAACAGAGTCCGCATGGGCTGCGCGCCCGGCCAGCGGCGCGGTTGTTGCCACGGCCGCAGTGGCTGCGCCGGGAACGATCACGAGGGCCATGCCCGGGTCAAAGGGCCGTGCCAGCAACGCGCCAGGCGTCAGCAGCTGAATGCCGTCCGTGGCAGTCACGCCGAAGCGCTCCGAGATCTCGTCGAGCAGCGCCTGCATTGCGGTCAGGCTACCGTGGCGCGCAGGGCAGGATCAGCCCTAGGGCTGGTCGTCGCCACCCTCGACTTCGTCCGGAAGGTCGGTCGAGCCGGGGATGACGATCGTGCCGTCCTCCTCCGCCGCGGTCCGCTTCTCGGCGTACCAGTCGGTGAACGCCGACGACTCGATCGCGGGCACCTGGTCCGCATCGAACGGCCGCGTCATGCGCTCGAGCGCCTTGGCGAAATAGTGGCCCTCACCCAGCTCGAGCGCGTCGCTCACCTCGCCCTGTTGGAGGGCGAAGACGCTCTCGGCGAACTCCGGCGTCGAGCTGTCCTCGAGGCCCTGCTGGGTGTACCAGCCGGCATCGCCACCATCCTCGGCCTGCGGGCTGTCGGACAGCTCCCGGGAGATCTCCGCGAAATCGGCGTCCGGCGCTGCCAGCGCGTCTTCCACTTCCTGGAGCCTCGTTGCTACCGACTCTCGCTTCTCGTGGAACATGAGGACATACCAGCCCGCATCGCCGCGGATCGGGCCGATCAGGTCGAACTCCTCGTGCTCGCCATCCCACAGCGCGTCGCCGACCGCAACCGGCGGGATGCTGCGCGTCACGAAGCCGACGTCGCCGCCGTCCTCGCCCGTTGGCGAATCACTTCCGGCCGCCTTCTCGGCGAACTTCGTCTCCAGCTCCTCGTCATCGGTGATCGCCTGGAGCTCGGCGAGCGTGGCGTCGGCCTCAACCTTGGCCTCGTCCCACGCGGGGTCCTCCGCGGCCAGGTCAGGCGCGCCATCGAGGTCGTCGTTGGGCGCGTAGACGATCTCCGAGTAATGAACCTCGCCGTCGGCCTCATCGGCGTCGCCCGTCTCGAGGCCCTCGATGTAGATGATCCCGAGGCGAATCTGCTCAGGCGTGACGGCCAGCGCCTCGGCCACGCGCTTGTCCTCGAGGGTCTGCGAGGCGGCCTCGAGCGCGAGCACCTCCTCGACCGCTGCGTCGCTGACGCTTTCGTTCATCCGGCTGTGCGCGCCAGGCTCTTCCGTGGCGGGTTGGATCTCGACGGCCCGTCCGATGTGGTAATTGCCGTCCTCGCCCAGGATCACCGCGCTCGTGCCGCCGGCCTCGAGCTCGAAGACCTTCTCTGCAAATCGACGGTCGCCCACGGCGAGCTCTGTGACCACGCCCAGATCACCGCCGTTCTGTGACACCGAATCAGTGCCGAATTCGCGCGCAACCTCTGCCCAATCGGCTCCCCCCTGGAGCTCCGCCAGGGCCTCCGTCGCGCGATCCAGCGCTTCCTGGCGCTCGCTGGTCGTGGGCCCCGTCTCCTCGTCCGCCGCTTGGGGCTCGACCGTGATCGACAGGATGTGGCGTCGCTCCTGGCTGGCCAGCTCGTCGGCGAATGCGGCGTCGACCTGGGCATCTGTGACGGTGATGCCCTCCGCGGACGCGAGCTGCGACTGGTAGATGAGATCAACCAGGTTGTCGAGACCGGTGGTCTGGAGCGCCTCCTCGCGCTGGTCGAGCTCCTGCTGCCGGGCCGCGGCCTCTGCCTCATCGATCACGCCGTCGATCTGCGCCTGGGTCAGGCGGCTCGCGTCACGATTGATGCGGAATTGCTCGAGGCGCAGGTAGTCGCGCACCTGCTGGGGCCGCACCTCGACCGAGCCCACACGGGCCAGCGGGCGCACGTTGTCGTTGTACCAGGCGAGCACGAAGGCGCCGACGAGGATGAATATGACGAGCCCGATGGCGCCGATGAACAGCCCTGTGACGACCGCCTGCTGACGCTCCTCGGTGTCGACCATCCGACCGAGGCGCGTGCGGATGCCACCCTGCGGGCGGCGGGTGCGAAGGGTCATCGAAGGCGGCGCAGGATCGACAGCACGAGCGCGAAGCCGCCACCGATGGCCAACGCGGCGCGCCAGTCGAGCACCGGGCGGACCTCGCCGCTGACCGACGGACTGATGAGCAGGAACACGTTGGCGCCCTCTTCCACGGTCGCGTTCTCGGCGTAGACCGCAAAGGCCGAAGACTCCGACTGGACGGTCAGCTGCTGGGCGCGGGCGAGGGCGACGCCACCCTGTGACACGCTCAAGTGGTCAGCCTTGACCTGCGCGGCGCCACCCTGGGTGATGCTGACTGTGGCGGCCTCGATCGACTGGGCGCCACTCTGGTAGACACTCACGCTCTCGGCACGGATCGGCTCGGTGCCCGGGCCAACCGCAACGGTTTCAGCCCCGGCCTCGGCATCCGGCGCGAGATCATCCAGGCGGATCGGCGCGTCCGAGTCGTCGTCCGGCTCGCCGGTCGCGGCGGTGTCGTCGCTCTCGGGTGGCACCGGCTCGAAAGCGGCGTCCGACGTCCGGAACTCGGCCGAATCCTGATCGTGGTGCATGGTCGACTGGTCGTTTTCCATGGCTGGCTGGTCGTTTTCCATGGCTGGCTGTTCGTTGTCCACGGTTAGCTCCTGGGGTGACCTATTCGCAGCGGCTCTCGCTTCTCGCGCCCGGGGCACAGGCGAACGTTGACCGTGCACCGACAGGGGCCGTTCAGGGTAGCGCGAACGACGCGAACTCGCTTCCGGGTGGTGCTTCCGGCGCTTTCGGTACTCCCGGTGCTCCCGGGTCCGAGCGGGTCACGCGCGCCGCGCGGCCGCGGCGTACGCAGCGCGCGTCTCGGCCGCCACGTCGGCCCAAGTTCGCTGCGGGGTGTCGGCACGGCGGCGAGCCTGACGGCGCAGCTGTTGCGCGAGCGAGCCGCCAGCCCACATGGCTTCGAGGGCCGCGGCCATGCGCGCCGGGTCGCGCGGCTCGACGACGATCCCGGCACTGCCCACGGCTTCGGGCAGCGACCCGGCGCGCGAGCACACGACGGGGAGGCCGAGCGCGAGCGCCTCGAGGGCGCCGAGTGCCGTGGCATCGCTCAGCGCCGGCTGAACCGCCGCGTACGCACCGGCGAGCACGGCCGCGCGCTCGCGCTCGTTGGTCACGGGCACGACGCTGACCGAGTCGCGCACGTCAGTGGCGTCGACGAGTCGCTCGACACGCTGGCGCTCCTCGGCGCTGCCCTCGATGCCCAGGACCAGCACCGGCGCGCCTTTGGTCCGTGCACGGCCGCTCGTCGCCGCTGGCGGGTCCTGACGCAGGATCGACATCGCCTGGAGCAGTGTGCGCAGGTCCTTGCGCGCGTCGTAGCGGCCGACGAAGCAGAGGTAGCGCTGGGGCACGCCCAGGCGGGCTCGCTCGCTCGCGACGCCGTCGATGTCGCGCGCAGCCTCGATCAGCTGGTCGTCGACTGCCAGTGGCACGACGACAAGGCGCTCTGCCGGCACATGAAGGCGACGCCGCGCGAACTCGCCGACGGCGCGCGAGCACACCACGACGCGCGCCGCGTCGCGCAGCACGCGTCCGCGGAGCCGGTAGCCGAAGCGCGCCGCCGCCGTGGCCTGGTAGGTATCGGGTAGCTCCCAGGGGGCGATGTCGAGGATCGTCGCCACGACCGGCAGGCGCGAGGCGAGCGGCACCGCACCGCCGGCGGTGTGGAACACGGCGCCCTCCTCTCCCGGCCCGCCCGTGCCGATCTCGGCGCCGCGCAACAGGAACGAGTCGAGCGTCAAGCCGGCAGAGCGCAGCGCGCGCGTCGTTGGCGGGATGCGGCGTGACGCCGCCACGGCGAGGCCTGCCTCCTCGAGAGCGTCGGTCGGGTCTGGCTTGAAGGTGGTCGAGACGAGAACGAATGACTCGGTCGCGACCGGATCGCTGGCAAAGGCATGGAGCAGGCGGCGCAGGTACCACGCCGTCAGCGGCGAGCGGTCCGGCTCCTGGATGGGACGGGCATCGATGACGACTCGAGTGGCGCTGCCCGCAGCGCGCTCGGCGGTGTCCATCAGCGCTGGGACTTGCGCCGCAGCCGCCCGCGCAGAGCGTCGATGCGCAGCCGGATCACAACGACCAGAGCCTCGACGATGATCCGGCGCGACATCTTGCTGGCGCCCAGCCGGCGATCAACGAAGATGATCGGGACCTCGGCGATGCGCGCGCCGTTGCGCGAAGCGAGGTACGCGGTCTCGATCTGGAACACGTAGCCGCCCGAATGCAGCTCGCCCCACGGCAGATCGGCAAGGGTTTCGCGGCGCCACGCGCGGAAGCCGCCGGTCAGGTCGTGTTGGGGCAGCAAGAGCACCACCTGTGCGAAGAGCGATCCACCGCGCGAGACGAGCTTGCGACTCATGCCCCAATTGCGGACGCCGCCGCCCTTCACATAGCGCGAGCCCACTACGAGGTCGGTCGATTCGAGGCGGTCGACCAGGGACGGCAGGTACCTGGGGTCATGCGACCAGTCGGCATCCATCTGGACGATGCGCTGTGCGCCCGCCTCCATGGCCGCGGCGAAGCCCGCGACATAGGCCTTGCCCAGGCCCTCCTTGCTGGCTCGGTGCAGCACCCTGACGCGATCGTCCTGTGCGGCCAGGTCGTCGGCCAGCTGGCCCGTGCCGTCGGGCGATGAGTCGTCGACCACAAGCAGCGTCGCCCCTGGCAGCCGATCGAGGATGGCCGGAGCAATCTGCGGCAGGTTCTCCTTCTCGTTATAGGTCGGGAGCACCACCCACACGTCGGCGTAGGGCTGTGTCGAGTTCATTGGGCGGGAGTCTACCGACAGAATGCGTGGAGCCGGCCCATTGCGGGCCGGCTCGACGCTCCCTGCCTGCGGACCCGAGGCTAGGGTCCGCACCTGTCTGCGATTGGCTACCTGACCTGGAAGGTGAAGGTGCTCTCCTGGCGGACGCTCGCGCTGTCGAAGCCGAACACCGTGAACGTTGCCGCTCCGACCTGGGCGGCGAGCGGGACCGCCACGTTGGCGTACCAGCCGCCGGCCATCGCGTACGTGGTGTACGTCTTGGCCGCCAGGCCGGGCATCGTGACCCGGACCTTGGGCTTGGCCGACAGCGTCTCGGCGGAGTAGACGAAGAACTTGACCTTGGGGCCGCGCGTGAACGGGGCGGCGACCTGTGGCGTCAAGCGGAACGCTCGGACCTCGACCGGCAGCTTATGGCTGTAGGCGCCACTTGCCGTCGCGGCCGTCATGACCGTGTAGTAGGTGCCGTCGGGCACGTACGCGCCGGCGTCGTTCTTGCCGTCCCACGCCCAGCTCTGGACACCCGTGCCCACACTCTGGTCGACCATCCGCGTACGGACCGTGTCGCCGTTCTGGTTGACAACATTCCAGCTGAAGGTCGCGGCCTGTGTGAAGGTGACGGAGAAGGTCGACGTCGGCGCCAGGCCATCTCCGTCAGCCGCATAGAAGTGGGCCGGGGCGACGGTCGGGGCGCGCATGGTGGTCAGCACGCGCACGCTCAGTGACTGGTTGCCACCTTCCTCGCCGGCGCGGTTGCGCGGGCGTCCGGTGACCGTGTAGTCGCCGTCGGCGACCCAGCTTCCGGCGTTGTTCTTGCCGTCCCAGACGGCCGTGCCGTTGCCGGAACGCGACCAGCTGCTGAAGTTACGGACGGCGTCACCTGCGGCATTGCGGACCGTGAAGTCGACGAACGCTTCCTTGTTGACGCGGTAGGTCATGGCCAGGCTGTCGCTGACGCCGTCCCCGTTGGGCGTGATCAGCGGCTGGTTGCTGCCCACGAGCGAGGCGCCCGTCGAGCCGCCACCCTGGGCCGCGAGATCGTTCATGGTCGGCGCGCCGGGGCCGTCCGGGCCGGCCTTCCACTGCGTGCCCGTCAGCGACAGGTCGCCGCTGATGGCGCGGTAGAAGCCCTGGGTCTGGTGCGGGTCCAGGAAGTTCTTGGTCCCCGGCGTGCGCACAGAGTCGAACTTGCGCGGATCCCAGCCGATCCAGCCGTAGTACGGGATGGGCTTGGGGCCGACGAACTTGAAGATGTCCTCGACGCTCATCTCGGGCGTCGTCTGAAGCTGGCGAATGGTGCGCAGGAACAGCTGCTGCGGGTAGGCGAAAACCGCCTTGGCACCGACTGCGAGCCAGCCGTTGGCCATGTTGTCGACACGCTGGCGAGCGACATCCCACGTCGGAATGGCCTGGCCCGACTCGCCGTTGCCGGCCGAGTAGCACAGGTGGTTGAGGAAGACGATGGCGTTGGGCGCCAGGGTGACGAACTGCTTGAGCATGTTGGCGCCGTAGTAGGTGTACTGCGCCCGGCTGCTGCCGGCGAAGGTGTTGAGACCCATGCCGTTCTGGCGGCTCTCGGTCAGCACTTTGGTGTACGCGCTCGGCCAGCCGTAGCCGTGGCCGGCGTAGTAGACGAGGTTCGCGCCCTGGATATTGGCCAGGACGTTCTCCCACGTGGCATTGGGCCAGTAGACGCGGCGTACGTCCATGCCGTAGAGCTCGGCCTCGTCAGCGACGAGCTCGGCATCGACCAGGTTCTGATCGGTCAGGCCGTTCGTCGGGCCGACGATGAAGACCGCCTTGAGCGGCGCCGGGTCTGCGGCGCGCGCCGGTGATGCGAACGGGATAGCGGAGGCCAGCATCAGGCCGGCCAGGATGAATCCGAAGAGCGCTGCTCGATTGAGGTGCGCGTGCGGGGCGACGGCGAAATGCAACTCTGTTCCCTCTTCCTCGTCTCAGGCTGGGACACGCCTGGGGGGCGTGCCTGCGACGTGGCATCAGACTCGCGATCGGGGCCTCTACGAGCCATTGCGAGAAGGTCCTGCCCGCGCTGGTCCGTTGGCTGTAGGCGTCCACGCAACACCCACGCGGCGCGGGCCGGGTTCGACGGCGCCCCGGCGTGGCGGTACAGACCGAGTCCGTGGAGTGCGTGGTGGACTTGTGCACTCCGGGGGCGCGCCGAGTTTCGGCACAGGTACCAGGCCCGGCCACCGATTGGGTCACCCCCGCGAGGACCTGTCGCGCCCGCTAATCTGCCCTCGTGTCCGACGAGTACCAGCCGCCGGCCGGCGGCGACCCGGTCGATACGAGCGCGCCCCGACCCGGCCGGCGCTCGTCAGGCGACGGGCCACTGTCGTGGATCATCGCGGCGGCCATCGTGCTCATCCTCGCTGTGGCCGGCGGACTGTTCACGGCCTGGATCGTGGCCAATTCGCGCGCCGTGCCCGGTCCGGTCGGCGCGGCCTCAGCGAGGCCAACGGTTGGTGCCACGGCCGCGCCGACGACGGCCGAGCCTTCTGCGACTGCAGCTGAGACCGACGCTCCGCGGCGCACGCCGACGCCGCTGCCGACGATCGAGGTCACGCCCGAACCCCTGGTCCACGTGGTCGGCCGCGGTGAGTCGCTTAACTACATCGCGTCGCTGTACGGCGTGACGGTCGCGGACATCCTGGAGCTCAACGACATCGAGAACGCAAACCGCATCCAGGTGGGCCAGGAAATCCTGATCCCGGGCTACGGCGTCGCACCGACCCAGCGACCGCGGGACTAGGGCGTCGAGTCGGGCTCGAGCGTTTCCTCGGCCGCAGGCTCGCCTGACGGGGCGGGCGACCCCTCGTCGATCGGCGGCAGGCCACCCTCGTAGTCGGTGATCACGAGCACGTATTCGAGCCGATCGAGATCCGCCGCCGGAACGACAAGCGCGGTCTGGAAGAGCTGGTCGGGCGAGCGCTGGATATCGGCAATCTGGCCGATCAGAAGACCTTTGGGATACGGCGAGCGGATGCCGTCGGCGAGCTCGATGCCCGCGGTCAGGACGGCCTCGCCGATGTTGACCGCGTCGGCGACCGGAATGCCGGTCATCTGGAGCGGCCGCTCGAGCTGGCCCTCGACCGTGCCAACGCCGCGATCCTCCTCGAGCTGGCCAACGACCCGCATGCGCGAGTCGGTGATCAGCAGGACGCGGCTGAAGTTGGGACCGACCTCGACCACCTGCCCGACCAGCGCGCCGCCGCCGCCGATCACGGGATCGTCGATCTCGATGCCCACTTCCGTTCCGCGATCGAGGCTGATCACGTGTTCCTGGCCGGTGATGCGCCGGCTGATCACCTCGGCCGCCTCCGACTCGTAGTCGAGCGCCGAGCGCACGTCCAGGATGGCGGTCAGCTGCTGGTTCTGGACGCGCAGGCTTTCGAGCGAGCGGATCTCTGTCGCGAGCTCGTTGAGCCGCGTCGTCAGCGCCTGGTTCTCCTGGCGAAGCCGGTCGATCTCACCGAGCGTGGCGAAGAACGAGCTGACCGTCCGGCCGCTCTGGCGCAGCACGTTCTGGATCGGCGCCATGGCGAAGCCCACCCCGCGGCGCAGCTCGGTCATTGGCGCCGACGCGCTGAAGGCGAGCAGCAGCAGCGTGATCGCGAGCAGGCCAACGTAGAGGATGGCCTGGCGGCGGGCGGATCGGCTCTTGATCACCGGAATTTGGTGCGCGGCCAGCGCGGCCTAGCGCGGCGTGCGCGAATACGTCTCGGCTACGAGGGTCCGCTCCATCACGTCGAGCTCCTCGAGCGCCTTGCCCGTGCCACGGGCGACGCAGGTCAGCGGATCGTCGGCGACGTGAACCGGCATCTGCGTCGCCTCGCTGACGCGGCGGTCGAGCCCCTGCAAGAGCGCGCCGCCGCCGGCCAGAACGATGCCCTGATCCATGATGTCGGCGACGAGCTCGGGCGGCGTCTCCTCGATCGTGTCCTTGATCGTGTCGACGATCTGCTGGACCGAGCTCTCGATCGCCTCGCGGATCTGCTCGGCCGTGACCTCGACGGCGCGCGGCAGGCCGGTCAAGAGATCGCGCCCGCGCAGGGTGACGCGCTGATCGTCATAGTCGCCCGGGTAGGCCGACGCGACAGCGATCTTGACGTCCTCCGCCGTGCGCTCGCCAAGGAGCAGGTTGTACTCGCGCCGGGCGTAGGCAATGATGTCCTGGTCGAGCTCGTCGCCGCCGATGCGCAGGCTGCGGCTGACCACGATCCCGCCCAGGCTTATGACGGCGACCTCCGTCGTCCCGCCACCGATGTCGACGATCAGGCTGCCGGTGGGCTCGCCCACGGGCAGGCCGGCACCGATCGCCGCGGCCATGGGCTCCTCGATCAGCCTCGCCCAGCGGGCGCCGGCATTGAGGGCCGCGTCGCGGACCGCTCTCTTTTCCACCTCGGTCACGCCGCTGGGAATGCCGATGAGCATTCTCGGTCGCGGGATCAGCCCGACGCGGTCGTGCACCTTGTGCACGAAGTACTTGATCATCTGCTCGGTCACGTCGAAGTCGCTGATCACGCCGTCTCGCAGGGGTCGGACCGCGACGATGTTGGCCGGTGTGCGGCCGAGCATGCGCTTAGCCTCGGCCCCGATTGCCAACACGCGCTTGGTGCGCTGGTCGATCGCGACGACGCTCGGCTCGCTGATGACGATGCCGCGGTCGCGCACGTGGACGAGCGTGTTCGCCGTGCCGAGATCGATGCCGATGTCGCGCGAGAACATGCCCAGGAAGGCGTCGAGCATTAAGTGACTGGTCCTTAGTGGCTGGGATTTGGGGGTCCCGCGCCTGAAGCCTCGTGGCGCCGGGGAGCGCCCGCCAGTGTATACCGGCCCCGAATCTGGCCCCGGCCCCGCCACCGATCCCGATCCCATTCCCCAGTCCTGGCCGCCGCTCCCGGCCCCCCAGGCCCGATCCCGTCCCGTCCCGATCCCGATCCCGATCCCCGATCCCCGATCCCCGATCCCCGATCCCCGATCCCGGGCTGAGCGTGGAGCTTTTCCCGCTCGGCGGTTGAACTGTCCGCCGGGATGGTCGGCCGGCCCGCGATTTGGGATGGGCCGGGATCGATTCCGCTGCCCGCACGCTCAGAGCCGGCCTCTTGGCCCGGACGAGTGCACTCAAGCGCTGCCCAAACGCCCGACTCGTCACCTCAACCGCTGCTTCGCCGGACGGATGAACCGTTGAGCGGTAATGCACGGCCCGGGGCTCGATGCGCCAGACGCCAGGCGGGATCTGGAACACGAGTCAAAGGACACTGCTACCCGCTGAGCGGGTCATTCGTCCGCTGCCGAGGCACGATCAGCCGCCTGCCGCGCTGGTGAGCCCGATTTCTGGCCGTAAATGGGCCGCTGCGGCACATCCAAGCTGGCGAACCGACGCTATTCGGGCTGGATTCGCCCTTTTGGCCGCGTTTCAGTCGCCAGATACCTGGCTTTCGGCGATGGATCCAAGAGTCGCCGGACGAATCACCCGCTGAGCGGGTAAGGACGGCTGTCGCCGGTGGCCGGTCGCTGCGGTACGGGTCGCGTGGCCGGTCGATGCGGGACGGGTCGCGGTCGCCGGTCGGCGCTCGTGATCGGCGGTCAGCGCTCGTGATCGGCGGTCAGCAGAAGGTCAGCGGCGGTCGAAGGCCACTCCTCGGTCGCGCAGGCTGACATAGCCGTCGCGTGCCAGGACCACGTGGTCGAGGAGCGCGATGTCGAGCAGGCGTCCCGCGGCGATTGCTTCGGCCGTCAGGTGGAGGTCATCGGCCGATGGCTCGGGATCACCAGAAGGGTGGTTGTGGACAAGGATCACGCCCGCCGCGTGGGTCCGGACCGCGTCGCGGAAGAGCTCGCCGATGCGCACCACGGCGGCCGCGACGTTGCCGACGTAGACCGTCACCTGGCGCTGCACGACATTCTTGGTGTTGAGCAGCAGCACGCGCAGCTCCTCGCGCTCAAGTTCCGCCATCTCGAGCGAGAGTCGATCGGCCACGTCGCGCGGCGTGCGGACACTCCAACGGGTACCGACGCCACCAGCGACCACGGCGGAGCGCCGACCCAGCTCGAACGCCGCGACCAGCTGCGCGGCGCGCGCCTCGCCGACCCCGGGCACGGCCGTCAGCTCCACCACGTCGGCCCGCGCCAGATCCGCGAGAGAACCGTGCAACGCAATCGCGTCCTCGGCGATGCCGGCTCTGCCCCACAGCACCGAGAGGAGTTCCGGCGCGCTGAGCGCGGCCGCACCGAGGGCGCTCATGCGTTCGCGCGGTCGCTCGGAGATCGGCACCTCGCGGATCGAGTGTCTGGGCATTCGCGTTGCCTCGAGGCGATGGGACACAAGATGTGATGGGACACAGATGCTTCCTGGCCCGGACAACGGAGCCCGCCGATTTCCCCGCCGTCCCGACCAGGAAGCGAGCGCAATGTACTCAGCGGGCCTCAACTGCCACTTCGCGCTGACTTCGCCGCGACTCAATTTTGCCTTGGGGACAAACTTCGAATCGAGCACTGAGCCCGGCTGCGCCGGTCAGTTCGGCAGGTTTGGGATCTCGGGCAGGTTCTGGGCCAGGATCATGATCAATACGCCGAAAAGGTTGAACGCAGCGTGGCCGGCTATCGCGGCCAGCAGCCCGCGTCGCACAAAAAGCCACCCAAGGGCGAAGCCAACCGGTCCGATGACGAGCACCACCAGCAACGCCTGCTTGGCGCCGTCGACGAACGTCGGCGAGGTGATGGTGATGATGTGCACGAGCGCGAAGAAGATCGTCGAGCGCAACAACGCGCTGCGCACGCCCAGATCACGCGACCATGCGGGGATCGAGTAGCCGCGGAAGAGCAGCTCCTCGCCGATGGGGATGAGGATCACCGCCGCCAGGATCACGAACAACACGTCCGCGCCGGAAGTTGGCAAAGGCACGACCTCAGGCGCGCTCGTGTCGATCAGTCGTGCGATGAGACCACCCACGAGACTGGCCCCGAGGGCAACGGCGAGCATCAGGCCGGCTCCGCCGAGCACGTCGACCGCAATCCTGTCCAAGCCGGGGCGGCGCACCAGGCCCATGTCGGCCAATGTCAGAGCTCCGGTACGGATGCCGAATAGCCAGACAACAGCGACATAGCCGGCGAAGAGCAGAACCGCCGCAAGCAGGAAACCCGGTCCCGTCGTGGCGAGGTCGATGCCGAGGGCGATCAGCACCAGGCTGACCGTGTTGACGAGCACCACCTGGAGCGCGAAGAGCACGAACGGCGACGGCCCCCGGAAGCCTGTTGCTCGACTGCGACGGGCGACGGCCTGATATCCCGCCGCCGACGCGAGGCCAAAGATGAGCAGCAGCAGCGCGGCCATGAGCAGCACGCCGCGCAGCGGAGCGTCCGTCAGTGGCGCAAAGAAAAAGAGCGCGAGCCCAACACCCGTGAGCAGCCAGCCGAGCAGGTACAGCCCGCCGGCGGGCCGATTACGGAGCGCTATCTAGAGGTCCGGTCAGTCGCCGGTGGCGGCGCGGGGCGACTGGGGCGCGGTTCGCTCGGTCACACGGGTGTCAATCGAGCTGGACGAGAGCTGTGGCACCGGCGCCGTCGGGGGAACCTCGTCGAAGCCTGTCTGCGGCTCCGGGAAAGGCACGGGGCGGCCGCTCGGCGCCGGGAGGCTGACGTCGTGGAGCAGCTCGGGTCGCTCGAAGTCCTTGCCACACCACGCGCACAGCGACCAGTCGAGCTCGACCAGGCGTGAGCAGTTGGGGCACACGCGGCGCAGGCGGTTGCGGCAGGTCGGGCAAATGATCCAGTCCTCGTGCACCTGGCGCGAGCAGTTCGCGCAGTGCGGCTGAGACTCGATCTCGACCATCATCGCCTCTTCAGCGAGGGCCCTCTCGTTTGCCTCGGCGACCGTCTCGCCCGGGCGCAGGATGCGGTAGACGATGACACCGAAGACGAAGAAGACGGGCGTGAACAGGATGATCAGCGCAGCGGCGAGGTACGGCGCGACCGGGTTTGTCGTGCGCGTCTGCAGGTCGCGGTAGGCCCAGTAGGCCGTCGCCGCCCAGAGCAGAACAAAGTAGAACGCGACCGCCTGCAGGGAGAGCCGCACAACCGGCGAATCGAGGAACTTTTGGATCTCGCTCCCGAGCGTCTGCAGGAGCTGGTCAATCATCCGAGAAGGCGCCTCATAAGCGAGTCACAGCGCGCGGCCTGCGGCCGAGTTTAGCAGGGGTAACCGGTCCAACCGCCCCGCGCACAGTCGGACGGTTGCAGTATCAGCGCAGTGACGCGAGGCTCCAAACGCTCGCGCGGATTGCGGACGCGATGCCGCATACGAGCAGCGCGAGGCCAAAAACCGCTCCGAGGAGGATCGCCGCGCCGAGCAATGCCAGGACCTGCTCGGCCTGCGTCGACCAGCCGGCGGACAGGAAAACGGACCGCGCGGTGTGCCACGCGATGCCAGTCGTCCAGACGGCGATGGCGAGGGCACCGAAGAACAGCGCCCAGCCGAAGATGGCGGCAAGCACCAGGCGCAGCGGATGGGCGGTGAAGGTGCCGCGGCGGGTCAGGCCGGCAGAACGAATGAGTACGCGCCGGCTGAGCGTGGCTGACACGAACTCGACCACGAAGATCACACCGATCACCAGCAGGATCGGCTCGCGCAGCTGACCCAGCACGCGGAGGTAGATCGGATCGGACGACGTCGGCGCCACGATCTCACGAGTCGCGACGTCCCCGATGGCGGCTGCGAGTGGAATGGCACTGATCAGGACGACCAGGAGCGCCGTCGATTTGATGACATACAGGCGCGAGGCCAGCGTCCGGCGCCCGCCGCGGCCGAAGGATCGTGGCGCAATGTCTGAGCGCTGATCTGCGCTGTGTGGATCGTGGACGAGCTGGCTGAAGGTCGCGATCTCGACACGCGCCAGCGCGAACAGGATCGACAGCAGCGCCACCAGTGTCAGCACCGTCATGCCAACGACGAGCAGCCAGAAGCCATCAGTCAGGCCCGTCGAATCCAGGTTGTTGCCGAGCGCCAGGCGCACCTCGACCTGGGTGGGCAGGATGATGATCGGCAGCGTCAGCAGCAGGATGCCGCCGCGCAGCGAAAACCCGATGATGCCCAGTAGCCACAGGTACGGCCGGTCACGGACGACCGCCACCGCGGCGCTGATGTCTGTGCGCCAGCCGGCGCGTGGAAGCGTGCTGAGACCAACGATCGCGATGCCGCGTGAAGTACCCACGTGTTCCTGCTCGCCCCTCTCGCCTGAACTGTCGCTGGCCGGCAGCTATGCCGTTTGAAGGATCACTTCGACGATTTACTTCTTGGAGTCGATCGCGGCCTTGGCCAGCTTGACGGCGATACCGCCGCCGGGCACGAACATGCTGATCGTGTCGGCACCGACGTCGAACAGGACGTCGCGCGTCAGGATGCCGCGAATGTGGCCGAGCAGCGGCTTGCCCTGGCGGAATTGACCGCTGATCGTGTCGATCTCGATCACGCCCGTCTTCTCGCGCCACATGAACTCGTAGGCACGCATTGGCCGATAGAAGAGATCTGTGATCTCGAGCGCGATCGATTCCTCGAGGATGCGGTCTGCCTGGACAGGCTTCATGACCTCCGACAGCGCCTTGCGAACGACGAAAGAGGCGCGTTGCTCCGGGGGAACGACGATGGTGCCGTCGGCCGACAGGCCCGATGGGTCATCGATCTCGTTCTTCGGGTTGTCGACCAGCGCCGCTCCATCGGCAACGGTCTCGCCGCTCAGGCCATCGAGGAAGACTTCGTGGCGAAACTCGTCGCGGCAGTGCTCGAGCGCGATCATGCGGAAGCCGCGTGCGCCGCTGCCCGTCGTGAGCTCGTAGCGAACGCCCTCGACCGTGATCGCGTGAACCTCCGACGCGCTCGGCGGCACGGTGTAGTCGCGTCGCCGCTCGTAGACGTACGAGGCGCTGGCGGCGACGTGCCAGAACGGCTCGAGGCGTCGTTCGCTGGCGATCAGGTTGATGTCGTCCGCCTTGGGCCGCTGCAGGAGCGATCCGATGCCCGAACCAAAGGCCTGCGTCCGCTTTTCCAACGCGCGCTGTTCGGCATCAGTGGCGGACAGACGATCCTCGAGGACGAACAGGCGCTCGGGCGCCAGCTGGATCTCCACTGCCCCCCATCATGCACGGCCGATCAACCCGGCCGGCCGACAGCCTCCACCGCAGCCGCAAAACCGACCAATAGCTCGCGCGCCAGCTGCTCGCGGCTCATGACCGAGGACCTGACGGGATCCCAGCTGATGGCGAGCATGCACAGCAGCGGCCGCTCCCACGGCCGTGATTCATCGACCGCGGCGGGCATGCGCAGCCGAATAAGCTGGCGGCCGTCCGCCTCTCCGATGAGGCCCGAAAGGGCGCCGGCCAGCCGCGGTCCGATCGCGCTGATCGGGGTGCCCGGTGGCGGGCCAGCCGCCGGCGCCAGCTCGAGGGCATCGACGACACCCTGGTCGTCGGCGACCCACAGATGGGTCAGCCACCAGCCGTCGTCGGTGACACTGGGCGCCATCAACCCCGCGCGTAGTGGGGTGGACCGGCTGGCATCGATGCGGCGAGCGACGGATTCTTCGGCGACGAATGAGGGACCGGGAACGGCAATGGGTTTTGTCATGAGCTGCGGCGATCGTAGGCCGGTATGGCCGTAGGACGCAGCGCGCGCCGGATGCCGCTCTTCCGCGGCCTTGCCGGGATCGAGGTACGCAACATCCCGCGCGAGGCGCTGGCCGGCCTGACGATCGCGTGCGTGGCCGTGCCGCTCGGGCTCGGCTACGGTGCCATGGCCGGCCTGCCACCCGAGGTCGGCCTGTACGGGACCATCCTGCCGCTCGTCGCCTATGCCATCCTCGGCTCGTCGCGGCGCATCGTCATGGCGCCCGATTCGGCGCTGGCCCTGATCATCGCCGGGTCGGTCGTGCCGCTCGCCGCGGGCAATGCCGACCGCGCGCTCGACCTGGCACTCCTGACTGCTCTCGTGGCGGGGGTGATGCTCATCGTGGCCGGGTTGCTGCGCATTGGCCGCCTTGCTGAGTTCGTCTCTCGACCCGTGCTCATCGGATACCTCTCAGGCGTGGGCATCACCGTCGTCACCTCACAGTTCGACGACGTATTCGGCTACGCCGTTGTCGGCGACACGGCGACGCAGAAGGCGATCAACTTCGTGCTCGACCTGCCCCAGACACACGTGGCGTCCTTCCTCCTTGGCGCCGCCGCCGTGGCCGGAATGCTCGTGCTGTCGCGCGTCGGGCCAAACCTGCCCAACGCCCTGATCGTCGTCGCCATCGGTACCGTGGCCGTGGCGGCGCTGAACCTGGGAACGCAGGGCGTGGCGCTCGTGGGCACGATCCCGTCTGGCCTGCCTTCGCTGACCTTCCCCGTGCCGGTTCCGGCAGACATCTTCGCCGTGGCGCTGCCGGCCCTGGCAATCGCGGTGCTTAGCTTCGTGGACTCGTCCCTCACTGCCCGCTCTTTCGGCGCGCGTCACGGCGAAGACGTCGACACAGACACCGAGGCGCTGGGCATCGGCGCCGCCGATATCGCAGCCTCGATCAGTGGCGGCCTGCCGGCGAGCGGCAGCGGCCTGCGCACATCTCTGGCCGAGGCGGCCGGGGCGTCGACCCAACTGGCGCCGCTCATCTCCGCCGGGCTACTGCTCATCGTGCTGCTCTTCTTCACCGGCGTCCTGGCAATCATGCCCTGGCCGGTGCTGGGCGGCGTGCTGATCTTCGCCGGCCTGACCATCGTCGACATCTACGGCATCCGCACGGTCGGCAAGCTCGACCGCGCCGAGTTCTGGATCGCCGTGCTGTGCCTGCTCGGATGCGTGTTCCTGGGCACCTTTGCGGGCGTCTTCATCGCCATATTCCTGTCGCTGCTCGATGTCGTCCGCCGGCTCGCGGCGCCGCACGACGCGGTCACGGGCGCGCTGGCCACGGGCGGCCGGGTGGACGCGGCGCGGCACGTGACCGAGCCTGACAGCACCGATGTCCTTGTCTATCGCTTTGACGCGCCGTTGTTCTTCGCCAACGCCGAGTCGCTGCGCAACCGCCTGCGTGAGCTCGCAGACGACGAGGGCAACAAGCCGCGCGCGATAGTCATCGACGGCAGCGGCATCACCCAGATCGACACCACGGCCCTATACACGCTCGATCGCGTGCGCAAGGAGCTCGACGCACTCGGCGTGAGCCTTGTGCTCGCCGGCTTCCCGGGCCCCGTCCGCGACCACATCGAGGCGGCGCCGAGCGCCGAGCCAGAGATCAAGCCCTTCATCCTGCACCGAACGGTCGACGAGGCACTCGCCGCGGCGTCCTGGCAGAGCTCAAACGAGGAGACCGAATGACCGATCAGGCGGCCGCAATGCCGACACAGAGCTGGCACGCAATGTCGGCTGACGAGGTGCTCGCCGCCCAGGGCGTCGACCAGGCCGCCGGCCTATCGGCGACGGAAGTCGAATCGCGCCGCGCCGAGTTCGGCTCCAACAAGTTCGCCGAGGCGCCCAAGGTGCCGCGCTGGCAACTCTTCCTGCGCCAGTACACCGACCCGATGCAGATCGTGCTGCTGATCGCGGGCGGCATCAGCCTGTTCCTGCCCGGCCAATTCGCCACGGGCGTGCTGCTGATCCTGCTCACCCTGTTCAACGCCTTCCTGGGCCTGAGCCAGGAGGGCAAGGCCGAGGCGAGCGTCGCGGCGCTGCAGAAGATGATGATCGTCAAGGCCAAGGTCGTCCGCGGCGGCGAGACCCAACTCGTCGCCATGGAGGAGCTCGTCCCCGGTGACATCGTCAACATCGAGGCGGGCGATCTCGTGCCCGGCGATGGCCGAATCGTCCGTGCCGCCACGCTCGAGATCGACGAATCGGCACTGACCGGCGAGAGCGCGCCGGTGCCCAAAGGCCTCGACGCAGTCGCGGCCGAGTCGGCACTTGGCGACCGGATCGACATGGCTTTCATGAACACCCAGGTCACGCGCGGCGCAGGGACGCTCCTCGTCACGTCGACCGGCATGAACACCGAAGTCGGCCACATCTCGGGCATGCTCGCCCAGACCACGGCCGAGGAAACACCGCTCACCAAGCAGCTCAACAGCCTGACCAACCAGATCCTGATCATCGCCGGCGTCGCGCTGGCGGTCTCGATCGGCCTTGGCCTCGCGCGCAACCAGGAATTCCAGATCCTGTTCCTGACCGCGGTGGCGTTCGCCGTGTCAGCCATCCCGACCGGACTGCCGGCAGTCGTGACCACGATCCTCGCCGCCGGCACCTCGACGCTGGCCAAGGCCGGCGCGATCGTCAAGCGCCTGCGCTCGGTCGAAACGCTGGGCTCGACCTCCGCCATCAACTCGGACAAGACCGGAACGCTGACGCTCAACCAGATGACGGCCGTTTCGATGGCCGTGGTCGGCCAGCGCTTCACGATCACCGGTGAGGGCTACTCGCCCATTGGCACGATCAGTGGCGAAGCCGGCCGTGGCGATGTGCCGCTCGAGCGCTACCTGATGCCCATGGCGCTATGCGCCGATGCCGTCGCCAGGGACGGAAACCTGGTCGGCGACCCAACGGAGGGCGCGCTCGTCGTGCTCGCCGAGAAGGGCGGCGTCGACCCGATCCTCACGCGCGAGAAGTACCCGCGCGTTGCCGAGGTGCCGTTCGACGCCGCGTACAAGTTCATGGCCACCTTCCACGCGATGAAGGACGAAGCCGGCAAGGACGTCATTCGCGCCTACGTCAAGGGTGCCCCGGATCAGCTGCTGGCACGCGCAGGCACGTTCATTCAGCCCGACGGCTCAATCAGACCGATTACGGGCGAAGGCAAGCAGAAGTACATGGAGGAGAACGAGCGCCTGGGCGCCCAGGGCCTGCGCGTCATGGCCACGGGCCAGCGCGATTTCGACCCCGCGACGTTCAAGGCCGTCGACGACATGCTGCCGATGGTCGAGGACCTCACGATGCTCGCTCTGGTGGGCATCGTCGATCCGCCACGGCCTGAGGCCAAGGTCGCCATTGCCAAGGCCCACGCTGCCGGCATCCAGGTGCGCATGATCACCGGTGACCACGCGGTCACGGCGGAGGCCATCGCTCGTCAGTTGGGTATCACCGGCCGCGCCATCAGCGGGGCCGAGTTTGCGGCGATGGACGACGCGACTGTCGATCGCGAGATCGACACGATCGGGGTCATCGCCCGCGTTGCGCCCGAGGACAAGGTCCGCCTGGTCGACATCCTGAAGCGCAAGGGCCACGTCGTGAGCATGACCGGCGACGGCGTGAACGACGCCCCGGCCCTCAAGAAGGCCGATATCGGCGTGGCCATGGGCATCACCGGCACCGAGGTTTCCAAGGAAGCGGCGGTGATGATCCTGACCGACGACAACTTCGCGACGATCGTCAAGGCGGTCGAGCTCGGTCGCGCCCTGTACGACAACCTGGTGCGCTACATCCGCTACCAGATGGCGGCGCTCTTCGGCTTCATCGCCACCTTCCTTGGCGCGAGTGTCTTCTTCATCGCCCAGGGCACGCCCTTCCTGCCGCTCCAGACGCTGTACATCAACTTCACCGTCCAGGTCGCGCTGGCCATCGGCCTGGGCTACGGCAAGGCGCGGCTCGACTTGATGCAGGAAGCGCCACGCTCACCCGACACGCGCATTCTGCCGCGCCGGCTGATGGCCTGGCTGGTCTTCGTCGGACTGGGGATGGGCACGATCAGCCTGGGCATCATTGCCTGGGCGACGCCCCTCTACGGCGAGGCCGTGGCCCGTTCAATGGCTGTGGTCACGTTCTCCTTGGCCAACATCGCCTTTGCCCTCGAGACATCGAACGAGGAGCGCTCGCTCTTCAGCTCGGAGACGCTCGAGAACCCGGTGCTGCTCAAGGGCTCGCTCATCGCCTTCCTGTTCACGATCGCAGCGACGGAGATCGGGCTGCTCAACAGGTTGCTCGACACGGTCAACCTGAGCCTGGAGCAGTGGGGCCTTTCGGCACTCCTGGGCTTCGGCGTGATCATCGTGCTCGCCGAGGTCAAGAAGCTGCTGCGGATCAAGACGACGGAGACGCCCAAGCTGGCCGCACGGCAGGCGGAGGCACAGCCACAGACGACGTAGCTCGACCATGTTCGAAGCCTTCGCCTGGGCGTTCGCGGCGGCGTTATCGCTCGTTGCCGGCGGCCTGATCGCACTCGTCTGGACGGTCGGATCCCGGGCACTCGGCCTGACCATGGCCTTCGGCGCGGGCGTGCTCATCAGCGCCGTCGCCTACGAGCTCATCGCCGAGGCGTTCGTTGCCTCGGAGTCATCAGTGAGCATCGGCCTCGGCCTCGCCGCCGGTGCGATCACCTTCTATGTCGGCGACCGGCTCATCGATGGGATGGGTGGTGCGGAGCGCAAGAAGGTCGGCGCAAAGGAGGCCGGCGGGACGTCCCTGGCGATCGTGCTGGGCATCGTGCTCGACGGCATCCCGGAGTCGATCGTTATCGGCCTGACTCTGCTCGGTGGTGGGTCGATCGAGCTCGCGCTGGTGGCCGCCGTTTTCCTGTCCAACGTCCCGGAGTCGGTATCGGCGACGGTGGGCCTGCGCGGTCGTGGCTGGTCCGGCGGCAAGGTCACCGGATTATGGCTCGGCGTGGCGGCCGTGTCCGGCCTTGCCGCCGCTCTTGGCTACGCCATCCTGGCCGGAGCCGGCGGTCCCGCTGTGGCGCTGGTCAACTCCTTCGCTGCGGGCGCGATCATCACGATGCTCGTCGACACGATGATCCCCGAGGCTTTCGACCACGCCCGGCTCGAGGCCGGCCTCGCGACGACCCTCGGCTTCGGAGTCGCTGCCGCCCTGACGGCGCTGACCTAGGAGCCGCTCACTCCCACTCGATCGTGGCCGGCGGCTTGCTGCTGATGTCGTAGACGACGCGGTTGACGCCCGGGACCTCGTTAACGATGCGGCTCGAGATCTTGGCCAGCACCTCGTACGGGAGCTTCGCCCAGTCGGCGGTCATGCCGTCCTCGCTGGTCACGGCGCGGACGGCGACCACGTTCGCGTACGTCCGACCATCACCCATGACGCCGACGCTGCGCACCGGCGTGAGGATGGCGAAGGACTGCCACACGCTGCGGTACAGACCGGCCGCCTTGATCTCGTCGATGACGATCCAGTCCGCTTCGCGCAGCGTGTCGAGCCGCTCCGCGGTGACCTCGCCGATGATCCGGATCGCGAGCCCGGGACCCGGGAAAGGCTGGCGCTGGACCATGTGCTCCGGCAGCCCGAGCTCCGTGCCGACCAGCCGGACCTCGTCCTTGAACAGGTAGCGCAGAGGCTCGATGAGCTTGAAGCGCAGGTCGGCCGGCAGGCCGCCCACGTTGTGGTGGGTCTTGATCTTCTGCGCGGCCTTGGTCTCTGGCGCGGTCGACTCAATGACGTCCGGGTAGAGGGTCCCCTGGGTCAGGAAGTCGATCTGACCCAGCTTGGCGGCCTCCTCCTCGAAGACGCGTATGAACTCATCTCCGATGATCCTGCGCTTCTGCTCCGGCTCTTCGACAGCGGCGAGCCGCTTCAGGAAGCGCTCGCGTGCGTCGACCATGACGAGCTTCATGCCCAGGTTGCGCTCGAATGTCTCGCGCAGCAGCTCCGACTCGCGCTTGCGCATCAGGCCGTGGTCGACGTAGATGCAGGTCAGCTGCTCGCCCACGGCGCGGTGGACGAGCGTCGCTGCGACGGCCGAATCCACGCCGCCCGAGAGAGCGCAGATGACCTTGCCCGTGCCGATGCGCTGACCGATGTCGGCCACGGTCGAGTCGATGAAGCTGCGCGGCGTCCAGGATTGCCGTGCGCCGGCGATGCCGACGACGAAGTTGCGCAGGATGTCGCGCCCCGCCGGCGTGTGCGCCACCTCGGGATGGAACTGGATGCCGTACATCCGCCGCTCAGGGTCTGCCAAGCCGGCGTAGGGCGTGTTCTCGGACTCGGCCAGCGGCTTGAAGCCTGGCGGCGGCTCCAGGATCGAGTCGCCGTGGCTCATCCACACCGGCTGCTCGCGCGCGATGCCATTGAACAGCCCGTCCTCGGTCGTGATCGAGACCGTGGCCGGACCGTATTCGCGCTTTGCAGCGGGCTCAACGTTGCCGCCAAGGTGGTGAGCCATGAGCTGGACGCCATAGCAGATGCCCAGTAGGGGAATTCCCGCGTCCTGCCAGATCTGTGGGTCAGGGTGTGGCGCGCCTTCCTCGTAGACGCTCATCGGGCCACCCGACAGGATGACGGCGCGCGGCTGACGGCGCCGGATCTCGGACCATGGAGTGTCGAAGGGCACGAGCTCCGAGTAGACGTTCAGCTCGCGGACGCGGCGCGCGATCAGCTGCGCCGTCTGCCCGCCGAAGTCGAGAACGATGACGCTGTCCGGTGTCAGTGGCTCCGCGTCCGCCGCCCGGTCGGGCGGCGGCGCGTCGAGTGCGACCTCGAGGTACGCCTCGACCTCGGCGTCATCGGGCGCGAGGACGCGGTGACCGGCATTCGCCGCGTCCCCGTGAACCGTCTTGCCGCGCTGACTCGGGTCGATCGCTCCCTCCTGGCTGTGGCGTCGAGTCTACCTGCGCGACCGCTCACGATTCAGTCGGGGGCTGCTCCCGCGATCGTCGGCAGAAGCGGAGCGGGCATCTCCGGAGCGAAGAAGAACTCGCCGCGGTACAGCTTGCCGTCGCGAAGCTCGGCCAGGATCACGACGCGCCACCAGGAGCCGTCCGGATATTGGGCGCGCTGCACGATCGTGTACTGGTTCGGCGTAGCCAGAGGAACCACGGTGTAGGCCGGCGAGATCGCCCAGCGCGTCTCGTCACCGATGACCGTCGCTCCCTGGGTCTCCCACGGAGCAGGCTCCGTCAGGCCCTTCGGGTACGCCTCGTTCTGGGCGATGATCGCCGCGGCACCGCGGACGCGCTCTCCTGATTGCGGCATGTCGGCCACGAAGTCGGGATGGACAAGGTCCTCGATGGCGGCATGGTCGTTCTCCTCGAGGGCGCGGACGAGGCGCGTGAGGATCTCGCGAGGAGCCAGTGACATGTGTGGAGTCAGTCGCGCGGGAGGACTTCGACCATGTCCCTGCGCCACTCCGGGGGCTCGAACTCGGGCGCGAAGTAGGTCTCGGCGTGGGCGATCTTGCCATCCTTCAGAGTGAGAATTGAAACGACCCACCAGCGCGAGCCGTCGGGATAAGGCGCGCGACTGACAGTCGTGTAGCGCTCCGGACCGGCCAGGGGCAAGACGGTGTAGCCGGGCGAGATTGCCCACCGCTCCTCATCTCCCAGGATCCTGGTCTTGGGGTCGTCGTAGCTCGAGGCCGGCGCGCCACCCGGGTAGTTCTCGAGCTGCGCTCGGAAGGCGGCGAAGCCACGGAAACGCTCGCCCGACTGCGGGTACTCGCCGACGTAGTCGGCGTGGATCATCTGCTCGAGAGCCGCGTAGTCGTGCTCGGCGATGGCCTGGATGTAACGCCGGAAAAACTGCCGGGTCTCCTCAGACATTGCGTGCTCCCTCGCTCGGCGCGGGCGTACCGGTCGCAGCGGCGCGCGCGGTGGCACCGGTCGTTGTCAGACGTGCCGCCTCCTTGGCCGAGAAGGAGCGCTCGCGCAGAATGCCCGACGCGGCCTCGTGCTCGCTCAGCACACGGCCGAGCAGGGCCGTCTTGACAGGCACCGGGAGATGCTCATCGCGCTGGGCCTGCTCGTATCCGGCGTGGCTCATGTACGCCCGCACGATCGTCTCGAGCTCGTCTGGCTCGAGCCATGTCGCCAGCTCCGGCAGCAACCGGTCGAAGGCGCCGCGTCGGAGGGACCCGTAAACGCCGTGATGTACCGCCACATCTATGTCGATTTCGTTCATCACCAACTCGAAGTACACGGCCCGTGCCGCATTTCTGGCCAGACGGTCGTTGGCACGGCGCGACAGGTACAGCCCCACGAACAGCCAGCTGAGCCCACCGAAGATCGCGCCGATTACCAGCGGCATGAGCCGGTCAAGATCCACGCTCAACTCCCGCGCTGCCTGAGGCGCTCATCCTATTCGGTGGCGGCCGCCACGATGTCCCGCAGGAAGAGGCTCAGCTCGAAGATGTCACCCGAGTCGTCCACGCTCAGGCCGTTGGCACCGGGCTGGCCGTGGCCGAAGCGGCCGAAGACAGTGGTCCGGACGACCTCGTCGCCGATCGCACGGCGCAGCGCCTCGGCATGGGCGACCGGGATTGCCGTGTCCGGCCGGCCGTGCAGCAGGAAGATCGGCACGCCGATCGCATCCGCCACGGGCAGCGGTGAGATGCCATCGAGGCGTGCGCTGAGATCAGGGCCCAGCTCGGCCACGGCCGCTCCGGCGGCGGCGCGGTCGGGGGCGGAGAAGAGCCGATAGATCGTTGCCGCGTCGCCGCTGAACTGATGCGCGACGTCAGGCCCAGCAATCCTCTGCTCCGAGCTGACGATCGGATCCAGCGCCGCGTGCAGCGCAGCGCGCGTGGGCTCGTCGTCGAGCGCGTTGATCGTCAGCGCCAGCACGTCACGGCGCATGCCCGGATCTGGCTGCCACTCGGTGACGACGCCCTGTTCATCGACCGATGTCCGCGTCGCCACGTCGACGAGCAGCCGTTTCGCGTCGGCGAACCCGCCGAAGGACGACACCCAGGCCAGCCGGTCGATGAGCCGCGGGTCCACGGCGGCGGTCAGGGCGATGCTCGCACCGGCAGAAAAGCCAGCCAGGCCGACACGCGACGCATCGACCTCCGGCAGCGAGCCCAGGGCGAGCACCGCGTCGGCGAGGTGCGCCGGCTCATCTGGAGTCAGCTCGAGGTTGCGCAGTGCCGTGGAGTCGGGCACGCCGACGACCACGCCGAGTCGGGCGATGGCCTGTGCGATGGCGACGATCTCAGGTGAGTCGATGGGTTGCGGATGAACCCCAAGACCGAGCACGACGGCCGGCAGACGGTCGCCGGGCTGGGCGTCGGCGGGCAGGTAGACGTCCATTCGGTCGGCCGGAGCGCCGTAGGTAGTGGTCTGCACCGTGGGCTCGCCGGTCGTGGCCGATATCGGACCGATGCCAAGGCCGATCATCTCCGGTACCAGCGCGGCGGTCAGCACGGCCGTGCGCACCGGCGAGATGCGTGGTGCGACGAGGACGACCGCGACCACGATTGCCATCACGATCAGCAGCCGGCGCGGTACCTCGCGCAGCGCCGCGCTCACCTGTGGAACTCCGTCAGTGCCGCGGCCTCGAGCTCGACCTGACGTGCAACGGCCCGATCAGGCGCCTCGAAGTGCTCGGTCACCACGCACTTGGCTGCCGTATCCCAGCGCCATGTGCCGGCAACCTGGCCATCGACGAGGAAGGTGCCGATCGACTGCGGGATCTTGATGTGGAAGACGCGCGGCCGGTAGTGCTCGGGCAGGATCAGGGTTCGTCGGGCGTGGACGAGGAGCGTCGCGTCCCAGGTTGGCAGGAAGCGCACCGGCGCCGGCGCGTCCTCGGGCGGCAGCGGCGCGCCGGGCATGTCGACCAGCTCGCGGCCCTGCTCGTCGCAATAGCGCTCAACCTTCATTGACCCCAGCGCGTCGCGCGCCTTGGTGAGGGAAACACCAGCCCAGTCCGCGAAGTCGTTGACGCGCGCCGGTCCGAAGGCCGTCAGGTAGCGCTCGATAAGCAGACGGAGCCCTTGCTCCTCTGACGGCCGGTGGACGCTGGGCAGCCACTGCTCCGACAGGCCGTAGAGATCCGCGCGACGACGCTCCCATGTGCCGGAGGGCGACACGCGCACCAGGTCGACGGCGACCTGGGACCAGCCGAAGGCTCGGGCCGGCAGCCCCCGCTCGACCAGACCCGCATCGACGTCCTTCTGGCGCTGCGGGCCGTCGGCCAGGATCTCGCGCACGGCCTCCGCGACCTGCTCGATCTGCAGGTCGCCGCGTTCGCGCGCCGTAACGCGCTCGTACCACTCGCGGCGCGACGCGCGAATGCCCTCGGCAATGGGCCAGTAGTCGCGCGCCGAGACGGTATGGATCGTGCCGCGCATGAGCGTGCCCTGAATGACCTCGCGCGCCTCGAGCGCTCGTGTCAGGGCGTTCCGCTCGAAGTCGGCCAGGCGCGACCAGAGCCCGATGTAGCCCGAGGGCGCGTACTGCATCTGGATGCAGCCCATCTGCTCGACCATCTGGGTGGTCGAGATGGCTGCTCGTTCGAGCAGGTGTTGTCGCGCGAGGAGCGCGCGGTTGAGCCGGCGCGTGCTCAGCGTTTCAGGGGCGGCCATGGTCTAAAGCTCGAGGGCGCAGATGCGCCAGCCCTCGTCCTCGCGCTGGAGCAACGCCTGGGCACTCCTGTCGCCGAGGACGGAGGTCACCTGGTAGTAGATCGCTAGGCGGCCGTTTGGCCGCGGATACGGAAACGTGTCCTCGACTGCGGCCGTCCACGACTGGGGCGATCCAACGGGCGTGGACGGGTCAAGCGGCTGGCGGTCGCGGATGTCCGAGCACAGGAACCTCCGCGCGCGGTCCATGTCTCCGTCCTGGTACGCGAGCAGGTATTCGCGCACCACGTCGCTCGGAGTCCATAGGAACCTGTCGGCCAGCGGTTCCAGCGCTCGGCCACCGAAGTAGACGAGCGCACCCAGGCCGACCAACAGGCCGATCAACAGCAGGCAGCCGATCAGCCCACAGCCACGATCGCGCAGGCTTGGCCCGCGCGTGCTCGTCTCGTAATTGGCCTCGTCGTCGGTCATTCATCCCCCGTCAGCGCCGCTGCAGCCGGTATCAATCGGAAGGCGGGGCCGCGGCCCAGCCGCTCGGCCGGCGTACCGTACTTGAGGATCAGCCGGACGACCGCCGAGGCGCGATCCCCGTCCTCCAGCTCGTGCGCCCGATATGACGACGTCTCCGTGCCTATGGTGGCCCTGCAGTTCGCGTCGCCGCGGAGGTTGAGCGCCCAGTCGGCATCCGGCTCTCCCGCCGCGACGAGAAGGCTCCCGTCTTCTTCCTCTACGAAGCCGACGGCCGTGAGCTGCGGCCTCGCGCTGCGGCGCCCGCGTGTCTCGAGCAGGACGACCTTGCCCCAGTCGGCCAGCTCCTGGCCCATCTCGTCGGGACGTCGGTCATGCTCCATTCAGAGCCATCATCGCCCCAATCGACACGGATGGCGTATGAACGGACCGCCGACTGCCGGTCGCCATCGGGCGATTCGGCTTTGTCGCCTCGATTCCGCCGATGTCAAACGTCGCGGCGCCCTTTCCACTGCGGCGCCACCATCGCACCGGTGGCGCGCAGAGCAAACCGAGTTACTTGATGGTTGGTGCGGGCGGTGTTGACCTGTTCGCCGGTCGGATCATTCGCTACGCGTGTCACCTCAGAAAGGGTCGGTGCCAGCGCTGGTATCGGCGTGGCGCGCCGAGGGAGGCGCGGCGATGCGGACGACTAGCGGGAGGCGCCGCGCTGCCAGGACTTGCCCTCGACCGCCACCGCCGGGGCGTAGACCATCTCGACCTGCTGCATCGCGCGGATCGTGGGCGCGCCGAGCGCGGCCATCGACTGGCGGAGCGCGCCAACGAGGTTCTGACTGCCGTCGGTGACGTCGGCCGGCCCGAACAGGATCTTGTCGAGCGGGCCGGCCGTGCCCACGTCGATGCGCGTGCCGCGCGGAAGCGTTGGCGACGGCGCGGCCATTCCCCAGTTGGTGCCTCTCCCCGGGGCTTCCGTTGCGCGCGCGAGTGGCGAACCAAGCATCAGCACATCCGCACCGGCGGCAACAGCCTTGGCCAGCTCGCCGCCGCGGCGCATGCCGCCATCGGCGACGACGGGCACGTAGCGGCCGCTTTGCTCGAGGTAGTCGTCGCGCGCCGCGGCCACGTCCGCTACGGCCGTGATCTGGGGCACGCCGATGCCCAGGACGTCTCTCGTCGTACACGCCGCGCCAGGTCCGACGCCCACGAAGACCGCCGCGGCGCCCTGGCGCATCAGCTCGAGCGCCGCCTCGTACGAGGTCGTGTTGCCGACGGCCACGGGGATGGACATGAAACGCGTGAACTCGCCGAGCGAAAGCGCCTCGTACCCGGAGGCGATGTGGCGCGCTGACGAGACCTGCGACTGCACCAGGAACGCGTCGGCACCGTGCTCGGCGCAGAACGGACCAAGGCGGCGCGCCGCCGCGGGCGTTGCCGCGACCATGGCCGGTGAGCCCGCGGCGCGGATCTCGCTCAGACGCAGCGCGACGAGCTCCTCGGAGATCGGACTGGCATAGGCCTCCGCGAGAATGTGCTGGACGTCTTCGCGCGGCGCTGTGGCGATCCGCTCGAGCATCGGCGTCGGGTCCGCGAAGCGCGTCTGCAACCCCTCGAGGTTCAGAACTGCGAGGCCGCCGGCGCGCGCCAGAAGGCCGCAGAACGCAGGGTCGACGACGGCGTCCATGGCCGCAGCCAGGATCGGAATGGAAAGCGTCAGCCCGCAGAAGTCGACCGACGTGTCGACATCGGCCGGATCGAGGGTCTCAGTGCCCGGCGCCAGCGAGACATCGTCGAATCCATAGGTCGGGCGCAGATCGTCCGTCTTAGAGCGCCGTCGCGTGGCGGCGCGCGTCTCACCGAACAGCTCGGCGGGTGCGGCGCTACCGATGCCCACGATCGACCCTTCCCTCCGACTCGAAGCCAGACGCGGCGACTGGCTTGTGTGTCGGGCAGTATAGGTTCCGTGGTAACCCTCGACGACATCCGTGCCGCAACCGAACGCATCCGCGGCGTTGCGCTGCGGACGCCGCTCCTGCCCTTTGGCGAGGGGGCCTACGTAAAGCCCGAATGCCTCCAGCCCACCGGCTCATTCAAGATCCGCGGCGCCTACAACACGCTGTCGCAGCTGCCGGACGACCAGCGGCGCACCGGGGTGATCGCACACTCGAGCGGCAACCACGGCCAGGCAGTGGCGCGCGCGGCACGGCTGATGGGCATGCGCGCGGTGATCGTGATGCCAGACGACGCGCCGCGGGTCAAGGTCGAGGGGGTTCGGGCAGATGGGGCCGAGATCGTCTTCGTGGGGCCGCACAACGCCGAGCGCGTCGAGCGCGCACACGATCTGGCGCACGAGCAGGGCCTGACCCTCGTCTCGTCCGCAAACGACGAGCGCGTCATCAGCGGCCAGGGCACGATCGGTCTCGAGATCGTCGAGCAGCTCGCCGAGCTGGGTGACACTCGCCCGCCGGTAGTGCTCGTGCCAGTGGGCCTGGGCGGCCTGTCGGCCGGCGTCGCCACGGCCGTCAAGGCGCTGCGCCCGGACGGGCATGTCTATGGCGTCGAACCCGAGCTCGCCGCCGATACTTACGCCTCCCTCGCCGCCGGCGAGCGACGCCCGTGGCCCGCCGAGCAGACGGCACGAACAATCGCCGACGGTCTTCGTGGAGAGGTACCCGCGAAGATTCCGTTCGAGCACCTGCGCGCATCGCTCGACGGCGTGCTGCTCGTGAGCGAGGACCAGATCGCCGCGGCGGTGGCGCTTGCGGCGCGCGAGCTTCGGCTGGTGCTCGAACCGTCGGGCGCGGTATCGCTCGCGGCCCTGGTGCGCTATGCCGACGAAATTCCGGGCGGCGCGCACGTTGCCGTTCTCAGTGGCGGCAACGTCGACACCGATCGCTTCCGCGCGTTGCTCGGTCGCGATTGACCTCTCGGGCGGTGGCGGCGCGACTATCATCCGGTCCGATGGATCGTCCCCAGAGCACGTTCACCCTCCTTGAAGCCGCGCGCATCGTCGCCCGCGGCGGCGAGCTCGATGCCAAGCTCGATGCGCTGTGCGGCCACGTCCTTGCTGCTGCCGGCGCCGTCGCCGCGGTCATCTACCTGAACGACCCAGTCGCGGGCATCCTCGTCCCCGCTGCGCAGGCGGGTTTCGACGAGAACATCCTGGCCGAGCACGGACAGGTTTCAGCCGATGACCCCCAGGAGCTGGTAGCAACGGTCGTTCGTGAGCGCCGAGCCGCGACCGCATCGGGCGCGTCCGCGGCACGCGCATTCACGGGACAGCACATCGACTGGCAGGGCCTCGTCGCACTGCCGCTCATCGCTGCCGACGAGGCCGGCGGGGAGGATGCCGAGGGCGCCCTGGTCGCCGCCTTCGAGGGCACACCGCCGGATCCGAACAGCCCCGAGAACGCCCTCACCGCGCTGGCCGACATGAGCGCCATAGCGATCCGCCAGGCTCGGCTGCAGAACGCGCTGCTCGAACGGGCCGATTGGATCGGCCGCCTGGCTTCAACCGACTCGCTGACCGGCCTGGCCAATCGCGTCACCTTCGAGCGCATGCTCGAGCTCGAGATCGCCCGCGCAACGCGCCAGGAGACCCAGCTCAGCGTCGTCCTGTTCGATGTCGACGGATTTGCCGAGATCAACGAGCGCGGCGGCGGGCCAGCCGGCGACGAGGTCCTGCGCCACGTCGCGGCCACGCTGGCTGACCAGGTCCGGCTGGTCGACACGGTCGCGCGCTTCGGCGCGGACGAGTTTGCGCTCATTGCGCCGGGCGGCGGCGGACAGATTGCGGGTAGGCGCGTGCGCGATGCGTTGACCGGTCGCGAGTCAGTCACCGGGCCGATCAGCATCAGCGTTGGCGCGGTCGTCTATCCCATCGACGGTGCCAGTAGCGAGGAGCTGCTCAGGGCCGCGGACAAGGCGCTGGCAGAAGCCAAGCGCCGCGGCCGGGGTTCGATCTTCGTACCGAGCGGCGCCTAGCGCCAGTGGGGCCAGCGGCACCCGCCTCCCCTGCGCCTACTAGAACAGGTCCGCCACCGCGGCCCAGATCTGCTGCGCGACATCGTCCGGATCGCGCGCCCCGTCGACCACGCGCCAGCGCGCAGGCTCGGCCGCAGCCATCTCCAGGTAGCCGCTGCGGACGCGCTCATGGAATTCGGTGCCGTGTGCCGTCTCATCGGTCTCGAACCGGGTCAGGCCGCCCGATTCCCCGGCGTGGCGCCGCGCGAGGCCGGCCTCCACGGGAAGATCCACGAGGACGGTTCGTGTCGGAACGAGGCCTTGAGTTGCCAGCTCGATGACCGAGTTCAGGGCGTCCATCGGTACGCCGCCGCCGTATCCCTGGTAGGCCCGTGACGAGTCCCCGTAGCGGTCGCAGATAACGACGGCGCCGCGCTCCAGCGCCGGCTTGATGACCTCTGCAACGTGGCGGCTTCGTGCGGCGTTGAAGAGCAGGGCGTCAGTGGCCGGGTCGAGAGATCCGGCCGGCGAGTACATGAGCACCTCGCGTACCCGCTCGCCGACAGCGGTGCCGCCCGGCTCGCGCGTCGTCACAACCTCGCGGCCCTGGCCACGTACGCGCTCCGCGAGTGGACCCAGCTGACTGCTCTTGCCTGCCCCGTCCGGTCCCTCGAGGGTGATGAATATCGGGCTGCTCACCCGGGCGCGGTGAGGTCGCCGACGACGATCGGCTGCGTCGTGGGCTGCGCGGAGCCACCGGCCGGCTCGAGCGTGACCGCGAAGACCTCGGCGCCGGGCAACGGCTCAGGGTCGGACATGATCACGTAGCCGTCCGGGCTGACCGACATCAGGCCGGCCGACGTGGGCGTGCCGTCGGCGATGTACCACGCCTGGTAGGCCTGACCGGTGGGTGCCTGGGGCAGGCCGACGAGCACCACGTGAGCGCCACCGTCGGCCGGGAAGGCGGCAAAGCCACTCGCGCCTGTCGCGGAGCCACTGCCCTGCAGCACTGCGATCTCTGACCCGGGTGCCGACATGGCGGCAATCGCCCTGCTCAATGCGGCGGCTCGATCCCGAGCCTGGCTCGCCTCGAGCGCCTGGCCAAAGCCCCATACGCCGACCACGACCAGGAGCAGCAGCGTGGCGATGGCCGGCAGCCACGAAGTAGGCGTCGGCCATCTGGAGTCGCGCGCCTTCGCCTTGGGCGGGGTCGGCTCGACATTGCGGTCCAGGCTCGCCTCGGTTGCGGTCGCGGTCGTTGCCATCTCGCTTCGGTAAGACTCGAGGACGCGGCGTTTGAGCGCGGCCGGGGCCCCGGCGGGAGGTGCGGCACTCGCGAGCGCGGGTACGACCGCGCCGAGCTCAGCGAACTCGCCATGTGCCGAGCTCGTGCAGGTGGCCAGATGGTCGGCCACGACCGCTCGCTCGTCCGCCTCAAGGGCGTCGAGGACGTACAGGCCGGTCAGCTCGGAGACTTCGTCGCAGGTCAGCGCCGCGCGCGATTCGGTCATGGCGACGGCTCCTCGAGCGCTCGGCGCAGTGCCTGCAGACCTAGGCGGACCCGACCCTTGACCGTGCCCAGGGGCACGTCGGCGCGCTGCGCGATCTCGGTTTGTGTCAAGCCGCCAAAGTAGGCCCACTCGATGACTTCGCGCTGGGCCACGGGCAGCTCGTCCATCGCCGCGCGCACGGCCTGGGCGTCGGCGGCGCGCGCGACCTCGGCCCAGACATCCGGGACGCGCATCGACTCGGCGACCGTTTCCGTCTCCGGCAACGGGCTCGCCGGTCTACGGCGGCGAATGATGTCGATGGCGCGGTGGTGCGTGATCGAGAGAATCCAGGTCCGCACGCTGGATCGGTCGGCCGCATAGGTCGCAGCGTTACGCCAGACGCCGACGAACGCCTCCTGGACGGCGTCCTGGGCGAGCGCCGAGTCTGACGTTATGCGCAGAGCGAGTCCGTACATCACTGCCTGATAGCGGTCGTATAGCTCAGAAAGTGCCTGCTCATCGACATTTGCAGCGAGGCGTCCGAGCAGGGCTTCATCTGGCATTTCTCGTACGAGCGCCGGCTCGACTGGCGAGCTGTGGACGCTCATTGATACGTGCGCGGATAAGGCGGCGGCGGTTCACTCGAGATCGGGGCTGCGAGGCACGCACGCATGAGCGCAGTTTATCGAGGCGCCCACTGGGAACTGTTGCATCGGCCAGCCGCCCCATGGCATTCACCTGATCAGTCCGGACTTGGGCTGCTTGCGGGACCGTCGGGCTCGCAGTCGCGCGGCCTCGGCTCCGGGTTGGCATCGGTCGCGTCGACCTGGGCTTCGCTCTCGAACTGCGCGATGACCTGGAGCTTTTCGATGGTCCCGTACACACCTTCGCTGGTCTGGAGGATCAGGTGCTGCTCCGCCAGCGGAATCTCGTTCAGCACCGCGTAGTCAGTGGCGTGGCGCAGGACCCGCTCGATCGTGTACGTGAAAACGCGACCGTCGCTGACGTAGACGTCCACCGTCTTGCCGAGCAGCTCGTCTCCATCCTGGCGCTGAGACGCCTGCAGGAGGGGCAGGAACATGCCGCGCTGTGCATGGGCGGAGATATACGTGACACCCGACTCGTACGGCTGGCTGAATCGAGTGACATACGCCGCTACGTCGCAAAACGGATAGTTGGGCGGGGGCTGGAGATCGCCCGAAACGACGGGCAGGTCGATGTCATAGGCGCCCACGACGACTCGACTGGCGTAGGCCGGCGGTTGAAGAGGTGCTACACGCGGCACTGACGGACCCGGGGTGCGCGCGGGCGCCGTCGCAGAAGGCGCGGCCCCGGCCGATGGCGCAGCACTTGGGCCGCCCTGGATACCGGGCTGTTCCGCGGGGTTGGACGTGAGCGCCGGGGAGGTGAGGGCCGTTGGCCCGGCGCAGGCCGCCAACAGCACGATCGCCGCGGCAAGACCTGCTGTACGGCGCGTGGATGTTCGATCAGTTCCTGAGTTCATGCTCGGTGTTCGTTCGGTCGGGCAAGACGGATCAACCCGAAACGCCGAGATGACGCTTGGCACGGGTTCAGGGTCCTTGCAGTTCCGTTACGCGGCCACTGGGAATGATCTGCAGGACAAGGCTGCGCGAAAGCCAAGTCGACTCCCGGGAACCGGACGGCACGTCGGAACGGACGTCTCCGCGTAAAGGGGGGAAGGAGGCTCCGATCCACGATCGCCTTACTGCCAGGGTGTGTTGCGCACCCCTCCATCCAACTATGAGGATTCGATGAACACCAAGCGAAAGATCGCGATTCTGGGCGCCACAGGCGTCCTGGCGATCACGTCTCTGAGCGGCGGGGCGCTGGCTTCAAGCCACCGCGAGGCGCCTCTCATCGCCAAGGATCCAACCGGCGACATCACCGACCTGTACGCCTTCGTCAGCCCCGACAAGCCAGACACGGTCACGATCATCGCCAACTTCCTGCCGTTCCAGGAGCCGGCCGGTGGGCCCAACTTCTATCCCTTCGACGATGCGGCCCACTACTTCATCAAGGTCGACAACACCGGCGACGGCGTCGAGGACCTACCATCGTGTTCGACTTCGACACGAACGTAGCCAACCCGGACAGCTTCCTGTACAGCGGCTACGGACCGATCGAGGACGAGAGCGCCCCTCAGGGTGCGCCGTACGCCCCGTCGAACATGAGCCAGACCTACTCGGTATCGCTCAACGGCACCGAGCTGGCGACCGGTCTCTCTGTCCCGCCGCCGAACATCGGCCCGCGCACGACGCCTGACTACGGCAGCTATGCCGAAGATGGCGTCCACAACGTGGACAGCTGGACGGTGTTCGCCGGCCAGCGCGACGATCCGTTCTTCGTTGACGTCGGTTCGATCTTCGATCTGGGCGGGCTGCGCCCGTTCAACGAGGCGCACCTGATCCCGCTGCCGACGGCACCGGGCGTCGACGATCTGAGCGGGTTCAACGTAAACAGCGTCGCCATCCAGGTCCCGATCACGGAGCTGACGAAGGACGGCATGGCCGTGTCGGCGCCGGACGCTGCCAACGCAGTAATCGGCATCTGGGCCGGTGCAGCCCGACAGGCAACCACGGTGCTCAACGACACCGGCCTGCCAGAGATCAGCGGCGAGTACGTCCAGGTCTCGCGCCTGGGCAACCCGTTGATCAACGAGGTCATCATCCCGCTCGGCGAGAAGGATGGATGGAACGCTTCACAGCCGGTGAATGACGCCGACTACATGGATCGTTACCTGAATCCCGAGCTGGCGGCCATCATCAACACCATCTATCCATCGCTGCCGGACGCCCGGACCAGCGATCGGAGCGACCTGGTGCTGATCCTGGGCCAGGGCGTGCCCGGACTGAATGCCACCAATACCGGTGACACGCTGTACGACATGCTCCGCCTGAACATGGGCATCGCGCCCAGCGCCAACCCGAGCCGCCTCGGCGTCCTCGACGGCGACCTGGCCGGCTTCCCCAACGGGCGTCGCGTCTGGGATGACGTCGTCGACATCGAGATCCGGGCCATCGCCGATGGCTACGGCACCTTCCTGAACGAGAACTTCGACTTGCCGAACGAGTCGCCGAACAACATGGTCGGTGATGGCTGCGACGCAAACGATCGCTCGTTCCTCCATTCGTTCCCGTACGTCGCCAATCCATGGTCGGGGTACGACAACGACAACCGTGTCCACCACAACTCGCCGTGCGAGGCGCTCGACGAGACAAGCACCGGTCGCTGAGGCCCTGCGCCAAAGCACTCGGTCAGCCGGACGCCGCGCGCATGCGCGGCGTCCGGCCCACGCTCCCCCTAGCGGAAGGCACGACGCAATGAAACGGCTCGCAGCAACGGCACGCGCCGCCATCACAGCAGCATCAGTCCTGATCCTGGTCGGCCTGGTGCTGCCCCAGTCAGTCGTCGCGCACCCGCTCGGCAACTTCACGATCAATCGCTACAACGGCCTGACCATCTCGCCTGAGTGGACGTCGCTCGACCGCGTGGTCGACATGGCGGAGCTGCCCACGGTGCGGGCGCGTCAGGACATCGACGTCAATGACGACGGCGCTACGTCGGACCAGGAGGCCGCGGCCTGGGCAGAGTCCCAGTGCTCAGCCTCAAGTGCCGAACTCGCTCTGAAGGTGGCTGGGAACCCGGTCCAGTTCATGCCCAGGACTGTGGGTGTTTCCTTTCCTGCCGGTCAGGCGGGATTGCCGACGCTCCGGCTGGTGTGCGGTCTCGTGGCGACACACGCGGCGCTCACCCCTGGTGCGGCTGTTGAGTTCACGGACAACTCGTTTGCGGACCGGCAGGGCTGGCAGGAGCTCGTGATCGCACCTGCCGGACTGACCCTCGTCGACGCCGACGCCTTCGTGGCCGGACGATCAGACCGACTTACCTCGTATCCCGCAGAAAGCACGGACGTGCTGACGGAGCCGTACGCACTCATCGCGGTCAGTGCCATAGCAAGTCCAGTCACGCAGGCAACTGTGATGCCTGCGGACTCGGTCCCGTTGGGCAGTGTCTCGAGCGAAGTCGTGGGCGACTCCGGGGCTGCTCCCATGTCAAGGCCGAGCGGAGCAGACGATCTGCCGTCTCAGATCACGTCGGTGCTGCAAGCGCAGGATCTCAACGCGCCGGCCGTCATCCTTGCCCTGTTGGTGGCGGCGCTGGTTGGCGCGTTCCATGCGGCAACTCCCGGCCACGGCAAGACCCTGATGGCTGCCTACCTCGTCGGGTCCCGTGGGTCGACACGCCACGCGATCGGCCTCGGCCTGACCGTCACGGTGACTCACACGCTCGGCGTGCTCGTTCTCGGCGCGATCGTCCTCGCCGCCGGCGCCGCGGTGCCAACCGAGCGGCTCCTGCCGGCGCTCGGCCTCGTATCAGGAGTCACCGTCACTCTTCTCGGATCGGCGTTCCTCCTGCAACGACTGCGCGAAGCGCGCCGTAACACTCGTCCGGGCGGAACCCCTGCGCCTCATGACGAACACGCGCCGCATGAGGCCAGCCACGCTCCCGATGAAGGTGCGGGCTGGCACAGCCACGGCGGCGTCCGCCATACGCACCTGCCGTCGACCGACGGGCCATTGCGCCGCAGAAACCTGGTGGCGCTCGGGCTGGTTGGCGGGCTCGTGCCGTCCGCGTCCGCAATTCTGATCCTGGTCGGATCGATCGCGGCTGGCAGACCTGCCTTCGGGATGGTCCTGATCACGGCCTTCGGCCTGGGCATGGCAACAGTGCTTGTTGGTCTGGGCGTGCTGCTGGTGAGGGCGCGCTCGATAGTCGAAAGCCTTCCGAGCCGCAATCTCGAGCGTGTTTTCGCGATCGCCCCGCTCGTCACCGCGGTCGTATTCCTGGTCGTCGGAGTGGCCATCACGTTGCAGTCGGGGAGCCAGCTCCAGTGAGGCGGCTCGTCCGGCGCGTCTGGTTCCCGGTCGCGCTGCTGGCCGCGGTCGCGGTCGTCTTCTTTGCCTTTGGCCCCCCATCAGCGGGCAACTCGGGCACGCAGCTGGTGGAGATGGCGCCTCCAGGATCGAGCGTCACCGAATACGTTCCACCGGATGGCGCCACGCGGACGGAGCTGGAGATCGCCCAGCACTACAACACCGTCCGCCAGTACCCCGACACCGTCGACGCCTACATCATGCTCGGCAACGCATACGTGCAGCACGTCCGCGAGAAGGCGGACCCACAGGACTACGCGCGTGCCGAGGCTGCGTTTGCCGAAGCCCTGCGGCGCCGGCCCGACAGCGCAGACGCCTTGATTGGGCTCGGCGTCATCGCTCTCGCGCGTCACGAGTTCGTGGAGGCCCTCGCCTTCGGCGAGCAGGCGATCCAATTCGCCCCGAACACATCCCGTGCGCACGGCGTCGTGGTCGACGCCCTGACCGAGCTGGGCCGATACGACGAAGCCGTCGTCAGCGCACAGCGCATGGTCGACCTCCGCCCAGACCTCACATCGCTCAGCCGTGTGGCCTATCAGCGCGAGCTGCATGGCGATGTCGCTGGCGCGATCGACGCCATGGCGCGCGCCTTCGACGCCTCGGCGGGGGCGCCTTCAGAGCAGCGCGAGTATCTGCGGGTCCTGATCGGCGACCTGCACCTTGCCCAGGGCGACACCGCCACCGCGCAACGGATCTACAGCGCCTCGCTCGAGGTGCTGCCCGACTTCGTGTGGGCCCATGCTGGACTGGCCCGGGTCGCGACGGCCCTCGGTGACCATGCCCTGGCGGTCGAGCACTACCGAGCGGCGACAAGAGCCGTGCCGCTACCGGAGTTCCTGGTGCCGCTCGGTGAAGCGGAGCAGGCGGCGGGCATGGATGACGCTGCCGAAGATACGTTCGAGCTGGTGCGTGCCGTGCAGCAGCTGTTCGTCGAGAACGGGGTGCGCGCCGAGCTGGAGCTCGCACTCTTCGAAGCCAATCACGGGCTTCCGGCCCGGTCTCTCGAGCTCGCGCAGGCCGCGTTTGCAAGCCAGCCGAACATCAAGTCGGCCGACGCTCTCTCCTGGGCCCTCTACCGCTCGGGCGATCTGGATGGCGCACAGCGTTACAGCGCGGAAGCGTTGCGTCTCGGGTCGGAGTTCGGTTCGTTCCACCTTCACGCCGGGATGATTGCCGCGGCAGCGGGTGATCCCGAGATGGCTCGGCACCACCTTTCCCGTGCGCTCGAGATGCGCGGAACCATCTCTGCCGCGGAGGCCCAGGCCGCCGAGGCCGCGCTCGCGGAGGTGGCCACAGCCCCCTGAGTGATCCGGACGGCTGCCGGCTGCGTAGAGCAAGCAATGGCAACCGTCACGAGGAGGGGGACGCCTAGCGATCGCTGCTTGCTTGGAAGTTCAGGGGGGCTGTCACAGCACGCTTACCTGAGGAGGTAGCAAGCTCATGCGCGAACCGCGCACGCGGGCACGGGTGATCTCGATCGCCAGCTCGCTCATCATCCTGATCGTCGGCCTGGCACCGGTCGCGAGCGCGGCGGATCACCTCGATTCGCCACTCGTCTCCAAGGCCGGTGCGACCGACATCACGGACATCTACGCCTTCAGCACGGACAGTCGCAACCAGACCGTCCTCATCGTCGGCGTCAACCCGGGCGCAGGCGTCCTGCCCAATTCGGGCACCACCTTCGGCGCCGGAGTCGACTACTTCATCAAGGTCGACACCAACGCAGATCTGCTGCCCGACGTCACGTATCGCGTTGACTTCGGTCAGGCGAACGGCATGGGCGTTCAGAGCCTCAAGCTCTACCGCAACGGGACCCGCGTCGCCAACGGCTGGACGGGCGCGGACAACGCCATCAGCGGCGGCGGCACGATCACCGGCGATCTGTTCGACGACCCGTTCTTCTTCGACCTGGCCGCGTTCCAGGGCGCAGTGCTCGGCTCGGGCAACGGTCGCAGCTTCTGCGACGGCAACGAGGAGAACTTCTTCCTCGGCCTGAACCTGAACGCGATCGTGATGCGGATCCCGAACAGCCAGCTGGGCGGCAACAACAAGAACGTCGGCATCTGGGCAACGACTGAGTCGATGCGCGGCGGCCGGATGATCCAGATCGACCAGATGGGTCGACCCGCGATCAACACCGTGTTCAACAACGCCAACGCCCACAAGTACGACCGCGAGCTCTTCAACCGGACTCAGCCGTCCGAGATGGTCGACGCCGGCTTCCGTGATTCGACGGAAGAGGTCCTGACCGCGCTCGGCGCTGCCGATCCGGCCGGACTCGCTGCAGTGCTCATCCCGGACGTGCTCACGTACCAAACGAGCAACCGGATGAGCTTCCTCAACGGTCGCCGCCTCCGCGACGACGTCATCGACGCCGAGCTCAACCTCGTCACCGATGGCGGCATCCCATCCGACTGCATTGGTAACGACAGCGCGTTCTCGAGCGCCTGGCCGTACCTTGCACCGGCGAATCATTGAGCGCGAATTCCACGCTCGTTTCACGCCCGGCGACCGTCACCCGACGGTCGCCGGGCAGCCGCCGGCGTCGAGTGATCGCCGGCATCACCGGAACGCGCGTCCGCTACCTGCTTCTACCGGTCATCGCACTGCTCGTCGTCGTCGGCGTACAGGTCGTCGGCAGCCAGCAGCAACCGGCCGCGCCACTGAGCGACACGTCGGTCAGCCTTCCCGCCGCCGGCAGCGACCTCGGTGAGCCGGTCATCGGCTCTGACATCGCGCCCGTCGGGATCCTCGACACAAGCGACACCGACCGCCGCATCGCCTTCTGGCGCGAGCGCACCCAGCAGGGCACGCAGTCGGAGATCGAATGGATCTACCTGGGCGACCTGCTCGATCAGAAAGGCCGCATGACCGGCGACGTGAGCCAGTTCGTGGCCGCGGGCGAGGCGTACCAGACGGCGCTCGACATCGCGCCCAACAGCGCCGCAGGCCATGCCGGACAGGCACGCGTGCTTACCACCCTGCACGACTTCTCCGGCGCCCTCGCCGCCGCAACTCGCGTCCTTCAACTCGAGCCTGCATCTGATGGTGCGCTCTCGATCGTCTTCGACGCGTCGCTCGAGCTGGGCAACCTGGACAACGCCAGGACCGCGCTCGAGCTTCTCGACGAGCGCTCTAATGCGCCCTCGGTGATGACGCGCCACGCGCGGCTCTCGTTCATCGAAGGCGATTCGGCCGCCGCCGCGACGCTGGCCGTTCAGGCCGCGGACGACGCGCTTGCGAGCGCGAACCTGCCGGCGACAGTCGCCTTCTTCCAGTACACCGCGGCCGAGTACCTGCTGCTGAATGGCGACACGGATGGTGCTGCGGCCCGCTACGGCGCGACGCTGGATGCCCTGCCGGGCTATCCACTCGCCGGATATGGCCTCGCCCGCGTGGCATACGCACGCGGCGATCTGGCCGGCGCGATCGCGCACCTCGAGCCGGCAGTCGCGGCCGTGCCGCGGCCGGACATGCTTGCCTTCCTGGGCGACCTCTACGCGGTCTCGGGCAACCAGGCGCAGGCGGCCGACCAATACGCGACGGTCGACTTCATCGCGCAGACGACAGCCTCATCCGGCCCGGTCTTCGACCGTGAGTACGCGTTCTTCCTGGCCGACCACGGCCGCGATCTCGAGCATGCACTTGCGTTGGCCCAGTCGGAGATCACGGAGCGCGAGGACGTCCACGGCTGGGACGCGCTGGCCTGGGCGCTTCACGCCAACGGCCGCAGCGCCGAAGCGCTCGATGCTTCACGCAGGGCGCTGGCGCTTGGAACGGCCGATCCGCGAATGCTCATGCACGCCGGCCTGATCGAGCTCGCCAACGGGCTCGAGGACGAAGGGCGCGCTCATCTCGAGACAGCGCTCGCGCTGGGACCCCAGGTTTCGCCACTGGTCGTTGAGATGGCACGGGAGGCGCTTGGCAGATGAAGCTCCGCCGACTGGCTCTTTCCCTTTTCCTGTCACTGGCGGCACTGGCGCTCGTCGTCCCTGCGACGAGCGCTCACCCGCTCGGCAACTTCACGATCAATCACTACAGCGGCCTGCGCGTGGCCACCGGGGCGGTGCTCGTCGATCAGGTCATCGATTTTGCCGAGGTGCCGACTTTTGCCGAGCGCCGCGCCATGGATACCAACGGCGACGACGCCGTATCCGACGAGGAAGCGACCGCCGGCGCCGCCGAGCGATGCACCAGCATTCGCGACGACCTCAGCCTTGCCGCCAACGGCAGCGCGCTACCGCTCAACCTGACGCAAACCGGGATCTCCTTTCCGATGGGCCAGGGCGCGCCGACGATGCGGCTCGTGTGCGTCTACAACGCGCCTCTCACTGCCCCGATTGCAGGCTCGGTCGCGATCTCTTTCGCGGACAACTCATACGCGGAGCGACTGGGCTGGCGCGAGATCGTGGCGGTCGGTGACAGCGTCACCGTCGAGGGCAGCGCGAGCCAGCCCACATCGCACCGGCTGACGACGTACCCGTCGGACCTGCTCGCACTGCCGCTCGACCAACGCAGCACGGAGTTCACGGCCACGGTCGGCGGGCCGGCACTGCCCGCATTCAGCGTCCCCGACGCTGCGCCCATCGGCGACCAGCCGGCGCCGCCGGCCGAGGCGGCTGAGCCCGCCACGGGCGTTGTTCCGGCCGGGGTGACCGATATCGGCGCCGATTTCACCGCGCTATTCCAAGCGCCCGAGCTGACACCGCCCATCGTGTTGCTCTCGCTGCTCGTGGCGGCAGGCCTGGGAGCGCTCCATGCACTGTCGCCCGGCCATGGCAAGACCGTCATGGCCGCCTGTCTGGTGGGCTCGAACGGAAATTTCCGCCAGGCGGTCGGCCTGGGCATGACGGTCACCGTGTCGCACACGCTGGGTGTGCTGGCTCTAGGCGCACTGAACCTGTCGGCCGCTGTCGTGATCCCACCGGAGCGGCTGTACCCGATCCTGAGCGTCGTCTCTGGCGCCCTGGTGATCGTCATCGGCGGCTGGCTGCTCCTGACCCGACTACGTGCCCGGCCGGCCCACAGTCATGTCGAGGCGGGCGACCACCACGAGCACGACCACGAGCACGAGCACGAACACGAGCACGTCGAGCGTCCGCCAGGCTGGCATGAGCACGACGGCATGGGCCA
The DNA here is from genome assembly GCA_963706095.1 of uncultured Chloroflexia bacterium. GTDB lineage: Bacteria > Chloroflexota > Limnocylindria > Limnocylindrales > CSP1-4 > JALYGJ01. The sequence goes on along the minus strand of OY970149.1, from coordinate 1,794,742 downwards.
CACCCACCTGCCGCAGGAGGGCATGGGACGCCGTGGGCTCTTCGCCCTTGGCCTGTCGGGCGGCATGATCCCGTCCGTGTCGGCCCTGTTGGTGTTGATCGGCTCGATCTCGATCGGCCGGCCGGAGTGGGGCATCGTCCTGACCGTGGCCTTTGGTATGGGCATGGCGGTCGTGCTCGTCGGGATCGGCCTGGCGCTCGTCTACGCGCGCGGCTTCGTGGAACGGTTCCCGCGGACGAGATCGCTGCGCCTCGATACGCGGCTGCCGCTGGTCACCGCTGCGATCGTGCTCGGCGCAGGTCTGCTGATCACGGGCCAGGGACTCGCCGCCCTCGCGGCCTGATCGTCAGCGCTGGGCGCGGGCGGTGTCCGGGTAGAGGCGAACGCGCCGGTACGGTTCGCGCCCACGCGACTGCGAAACAAGGTTGGCCTGCTCGGCCATCTGGTGCTGAAGCCGTCGGATGTACGCGTTCTGGGGTGACAGCTCGACCGGCTGTGACTGGGCATGGACCAGGCCAATGGCCTCCTCCACCTCGCGCAGCGCGGCAGTCGCGCGGGTCGACCTCCAGCGCGAAGATCGATGTCAGTGCCGATTCGACCTGTATCAAAGTGTTCGACTTGAGCACGAAGATCGGCAGCCCGCGCTCCTCTGCCTCGCGCAGCGCCGGAGCCTTCTGCTTGAAGTAGTTGCGCAGCGTGACAACGACGTCTGCCTCATCGGGCTCGCGCACCAGGGTCACCGGCAGGTCCAGCTCGCGCACCGCCTGCTCGAGGCGCTTGTGCGACACCCCGAAACCGAGGACGTTCAGGTTCGGTAGCGACGCGCTCGCCGGTGCTGGCAACAGGGTTGGCGTGCGCTCGCCGGTCAGCTCCTCGTCGACCGGGCCCGTATCGGATGAAAGCAGGCGCAGCGCCTCGCGCTCGGGCTCCTCCTGCGGATCGGGGTCCTCATGCGCGTCGACCGTTCGCAGCTCGCGAATTGCGCGCGCAGCGGAATCGCGCCACTCGCGCTGGCGCTGGAACTCGCGCACATCTCGCGCCCGTGGCTCTGGCGCCGGCGTGCCACGCTCGAGCGGACCTCGATCAGCGATCGATCCGGCCTGGAACCCCTCCGTCAGCGCCGGCGACCCGGCCTGCCACCCTGCCTGGGGTCCTTGATCATCCTCCCATGGCGCCGACGATCCGCTCGTCGCACCACTGGACCGGCCGCTGCGGCCGCGCCGCCAGCCACCGGTCGCGCCCGGCCTGTAGCCCGGCCGGTAGCCGCGCTCGGGCTGCTGCAGACCAAGCTCGCCGCCACCGAATCGCGGATCGGCGGGCCGTCCCGCGCCCGGTCGCCAGCCCGGCTCGGTGCGCCAGCCGGCACCCTGCCCGACCAGTCCGCCGAAGCGCTCGCCGGGCATCTGCGCCTGCGGCCCGGGCCGCGGCCGGGCCTGCGAGCGATGCACGCCTCCGTCGTCGCGCCAGCGCAGCTCGCCCGCGATCGGGTCGCCGCGCAGCATGGCGTCGACCGTGTCGGCGACGTCGGGGTGGACGGTGACGCGCTCGCGTGACTGGATCTCGACCACGACGTCGAACGTGGGCGGCGCCTTGCGCTCGAGCACGCTCTTCTGGGTTCGGCGCCGGCGAGCCTCCTCGTCGCCCAAGGTGACGCTCTGGATGCCGCCGATGAGATCGGACAGGGTTGGATTGAGCATCAGGTTGTCGAGGTTGTTGCCGTGCGCCGTGCCGATGAGCTGCACACCGCGCTCGGCGATGGTGCGCGCCGCGGCCGCCTCGAGCTCCGTCCCGATCTCGTCGATGACGATGACCTGGGGCATGTGGTTCTCGACGGCCTCGATCATCACCGCGTGCTGGTGGTCGGGCGTGCGCACCTGCATGCGACGGGCACGGCCGATGCCCGGATGCGGGATGTCGCCGTCGCCGGCGATCTCGTTCGAGGTGTCGACCACCACGACGCGCTTGTCGAGCTCGTCGGCCAGCACGCGCGCCGCCTCGCGCAGCATCGTCGTCTTGCCGATGCCCGGCCGGCCCATGATCAGCACGCTCTTACCGGACTCGACCAGGTCCTCGATGATCTCGATGGTCCCGAACACCGCGCGGCCGATGCGGGCGGTAAGGCCGACGATCTTGCCGCTGCGGTTGCGAATGGCGCTGATGCGATGCAGCGTGCGCTCGATTCCGGCGCGGTTGTCATCGCCGAACGAGCCGATGTGGTCGATGACGTACTGGATGTCCTCCTCGGACACCTCGCGATCGAGCAGGACCTCCTCGCCGCCGCCGCCGAAACGCGCCTCCGGCGCGCGTCCGAGATCCATCACGACCTCGATCAGGTCGCGCTCCGGCGGCAGCGCGCGCAGCCGATCGGCGATCTCCGGCGGAAGCGCAACAAGCAGCGCCTCGAGATCAGCCGGGCGCTCGGCAGCGGATGCGTCGGCGGCGTCGGTGGCGGGTTGGTGGTCGGTCTGATCGGTCATCTTCCGCGTCATCTTGAGGCCACCGGGACAAGAGCGGGTTCGCGGACCCTCTCGGTGGTTTCCTTCATCAGGAGCGAAACAGTTGCGATTGCCACAAAGCCGTTGTCCTCGAGCCGCCGATCTATGGGGGATTCGTAGGTCCTGACGGCGCTCAGCACGCCACGGTCAGCCTTGCCCCCGATGGTCGACAGGCCGAATGAGATCAGGTCCGAAGGATCGTGGTCGGGACGAGAGATGACGCGCATGTAGTGCGGCTGCTCCTCCTTGGACGTCCCGATCTGACAGAAGGCCAGTATCTGGCTGTCGCCGCGCGTCGTCGACGCCTGTACGAAGCCGTCGATGTCGGCGAAGCGCAGGATCGGCGTGAGTGCCGAGCGTGGCACACGCCAGTGGTTGCCCTGGCGCTCCCAGTCGTGCTGGCGGTAATCCTCGAGGCTTACCACGGGCCGCGGCGCGACGTTTCGGTAGAGCCGGTCCAGCTCGAGCGCGTCGAGCGGCACGGCCGGACGAATGCCCACCCGGGCGGCCTCAGCCGGCACGACACGTGCTGGTGGGCGCTGGTCAACTGATCGGTAGAGCAGGGTCTCCTCGCCGTATCGGACAAACCCGGCCTGCATGAACAGCTCGACGTTATCCGTTTGGTCGGCACAGGCGACATGGAAGCGCAGGCCGCCGCGCTTGCTTGCATCTCTCAGCATGCGCTGAACGAGACGGAGGCGAATGTCACCAGCGGTGCCGTTGTCGATGGCGTCGAGCTCGACGATCGTCCACTCGTCGCGCGACGCTTCGTGCTCGACGCGGGCAAGACCACACAGGCGGCCGTGCTCCTCGTACACGTACAGGAGGTCGCTCGGCAGGAGCGCCGCAAGTGGTAGCCGGAACAGCGTGAAGGCACTGATATGGCCGCCGCCGACGGGAAGTCCCAGGGTTCGCATCCCGTCGTTGCCAGATGGCGCGCTGTGCGCCTGACGCGACAGCTCACCGACCGCAGCCAGATCCGTCAGGCGGGCCGATCGAACCCGCCCGGTTAGCTGTGAGGGCGACCGGCGGGCGACGATCACGCTCGCCTGCGCACCGGGTGCGGTCGACGGCCCGATCCCTCACCTGGCTCGGCGAAGGCACTGGCCATCGTGGCCACCAGCCGGTGAAATCTCGTTTCGCCGGCCAACTCAGGATGGAACGCCGTAGCGACGACGTTGCCTCGGCGCACGGCCACGACGCGTCCGTCCTCGAGCTGGGCCAGCACGTCCACGTCCGGGCCGACGCGTTCGACGATGGGCGCCCTTATGAAAACCGCGTGAACCGGCTTGTCACCGAGGATGGGAACGCTCAGATCCGATTCGAAGCTTTCCAGCTGGCGACCGAAGGCATTGCGCTTGACGCTGATGTCGAGCAGCGGGAAGACGGGCGCGTCTCCGTCCGTGATCTCGCTCGAGAGCAGGATCATGCCGGCGCACGTGCCGAAGATCGGCGCCCCAGTCTGCGCGAGGTCCAGGATCGGCTGGCCCAGCTGCCAGCGATCGATCAGCTTGCGCATGGCGGTCGACTCGCCGCCCGGGAGGATGAGCCCGGCAAGCCCGTCGAGGTCTTGCGGGAGCCTGACCGGGATGGCCTCGACGCCGATGTGGCGCAGCAGGTCGATGTGCTCCTGGAAGGCGCCCTGAACTGCGAGGACTCCGATGCGCATGGTCGGATTGTCCGTGCTGGTTGAGTGGACGTGAGCCGGATCTGTCACTGTTCCGGCCTCCGCGACGGGGCCGTCGTGTGCCTACCAGCCGCGGACGGCGAGCCGCTCGCTCTCGGCCATGGTGCGAACCTCCAGGCCGGCCATCGGCGCGCCGAGACCCTTGGAGACCTCGGCGATGATCTGCGGGTTGTCGAAGTGGGTCGTCGCCTGGACGATGGCGCGCGCGGTGCGCGACGGGTCTTCGCTCTTGAAGATGCCGCTGCCCACGAAGACTCCTTCGGCGCCGAGCTGCATCGCGAGCGCCGCGTCTGCGGGCGTGGCGATCCCGCCGGCGACGAAGTTGACGACAGGTAGCTTGCCGTTGTCGGCCACGTCCTTGACCAACGCGTACGGGGCCTGGAGCTCCTTGGCGGCGACGAACAGCTCGTCCTCGCGCATGCCCTGGAGCTGGCGAATGCCGGACCACAGCGACCTGATGTGGCGCACGGCCTCGACGATGTTGCCCGTGCCCGCCTCGCCCTTGGTGCGGATCATGGCCGCGCCCTCGTTTATCCGCCGGAGCGCTTCGCCAAGGTCACGGCAGCCGCACACGAAGGGCACCTTGAAGGCGTGCTTGTCGATGTGGTTGGTCTCGTCGGCGGGCGTGAGGACTTCCGACTCGTCGATATAGTCGACGCCGAGCGCCTCGAGCACCTGCGCCTCGACGAAGTGACCGATCCTGGCCTTGGCCATCACCGGGATGCTGACCGAGTCCATGATCTCCGTGATCAGCGTCGGATCGCTCATTCTTGCGACGCCGCCCGCGGCACGGATGTCCGACGGGACGCGCTCGAGCGCCATCACGGCGACGGCGCCGGCATCCTCGGCGATCCTGGCGTGCTCGGCGGTGACGACGTCCATGATCACGCCGCCCTTGAGCATCTGGGCCAGGCCCTTCTTGGTCGTCCAGGTCGACTTCTGCTGCTCGCTCACGCCGCCGATTATCGCACCGCCGCGTCCGCGGCCGGCTGGCCGCGTTTCCGACACGGATAGCGAATGAACTGACTGCCGACATCCTCGTGACCGGGCTCGACTCGACACTTCTGCCAACTCCGATGCGGACTATCGGTTCAGCCGCCCTCGACGGCGGGTTCAGCGGGCCGAAATCCCCGATCTGGCGCAGTCTCAGCAACCACCGGCGGTCCGTTCATACGGATGGCGTGTCGGTGCCTATCATCGGCCGCGATGGCGGTGATGGCGACGCGCGTGGATGTGAACAGCGACGAGGCGCGGGCCAACACCGCGGGCATGCAGGCGCTCGTCGACGAGCTGCGCAACAAGACGGCCGCAGTCAGCGCGCGCGGCGCTGCGGGAGACGACCGGTCCATCGCTCGGCACCGCGAGCGGGGGAAGCTCCCCGTCCGCGAGCGCATCGAGCACCTGATCGATCCCGGCGCGCCGTTCCTGGAGCTGAGCGCTCTCGCGGCCAACGGCATGTACGAAGACGAGGCACCAGGCGCGGGAATGGTTACCGGCATCGGCCGAGTGGAGGGCACGGACGTCGTCATCGTTGCCAACGACGCGACCGTGAAGGGTGGCACCTACTACCCGATGACTGTCAAGAAGCATCTTCGCGCGCAGGAGATCGCGCTCCAGAACCGACTGCCGTGCATCTACCTGGTCGACTCCGGCGGCGCCTTCCTGCCGCTCCAGGACGACGTATTCCCCGACCGCGAGCACTTCGGCCGGATCTTCTACAACCAGGCGCGCATGTCGGGCGCGGGCATTCCCCAGATCGCGCTGGTGATGGGCTCGAGCACGGCCGGCGGCGCCTACGTGCCGGCGATGAGCGACGAGACGGTCATCGTCCGTGGCACGGGCACAATCTTCCTTGGCGGTCCGCCGCTCGTGAAAGCAGCCACGGGCGAGGAGGTCAGCGCCGAGGATCTCGGCGGAGCCAGCGTCCACGCCCGCATTTCGGGCGTCGCAGACCACGAGGCACTCGACGACGAGCACGCGCTGGCAATCGGTCGCGAGATCATTGCCAGCCTGAGCTGGCGCAGGGCCGACCAACCGTGGGACCGACTTCCAGCCCGGCCACCTGCACACGCCCCCGAGGAGCTTTACGCAGTCGTCCCGACCGACCTGCGCAAGGGCTACGACGTGCGCGAGGTGATCGCGCGCCTGGTCGATGCGAGCGAGTTTCACGAGTTCAAGGAGGGCTACGGCGAGACGCTCGTTTGTGGCTTCGGCCACATCGACGGCTACCCCGTCGGCATCCTGGCCAACAACGGGGTGCTCTTCAGCCAGTCCGCGCTGAAGGGCGCGCATTTCATCGAGCTGGCCTGCCAGCGCAGGATCCCGCTCGTCTTCCTGCAGAACATCACGGGCTTCATGGTCGGCCGCGAGTACGAAAGTGGCGGCATCGCCAAGGACGGCGCGAAGCTCGTCACGGCGGTCGCCTGCGCCGAGGTCCCCAAGTTCACCGTCATCATCGGCGGCTCATTCGGCGCCGGTAACTACGGCATGGCTGGTCGGGCGTATGGCTCCCGCGGCCTGTGGATGTGGCCCAACGCGCGCATCAGCGTCATGGGTGGTGAGCAGGCCGCGATGGTGCTGTCGATGGTCGGCACGTTCTCTTCCGACAAGGAGCGCGAGGCCTACCGCGAAGAGATCCGGGCAAAGTACGAGCGCGAGGGCAATCCGTATCACTCCACCGCCCGACTGTGGGACGACGGCGTGATCGACCCGGCCCAAACGCGCGATGTCCTGGCGATCGCCATCGCTGCATCGCTCAATGCGCCGATTCCGGAGACCAAGTTCGGCGTCTTCCGAATGTGACTGGGGCGACTCTCCGTTCTGCCGGGCCAATCGCGTGCTTTGCCGCATTGGGCATCTATTGGGGCGCCTGGGCCGCTCTGATCCCGGATCTGAAGGCGCAGACCGGGGCCTCGGACGCCGAGTTGGGCATGGCGATGCTTGTAAGCGGGGCGGGGGCGATCGCCGCAATGCTCGTCATCGGCCGCATCTGGGCCCGCTTCGGCTGGGCCCTGCTGCCGGTAACCGCGGTGCTGTTCGGCCTGGCAACGCTCGGCCCGGCGTTTGCGACCTCCCCACTGACTTTGACCCTGGCGCTGGGGCTCGTGGGCGCTGGATCAGGTGCGCTCGACGTGGCCATGAACTCAGCCGTGAGCGACGTCGAGGCAAGCGAGGACGCCCGATTGATGTACGGCGCCCACGCCCTCTTCTCGCTGGGCGTGCTCGTCGCCAGCTTCACGACCGGCTTCGCGCGCGAGCTCGGCGCACAGCCCGTTCCGATCCTGGGCACGGTCGCCGTGTCAATCATCGCGGTCGGCGTTGCCAACATTCCGAGCGCCCGGCATCACGCGGGCACTGCCCAGGCCGTCGCGCGCAGCGCGGCGGTCGGAATCCGAATCGTGCTGCCACGGGCGATTCTGTCACTGGCGGTGCTGTGCGCCGTCGGCTATCTCATCGAGGACGCGGCCCAGAACTGGAGCGCCCTGCATCTCGAGCGCAACCTGGGCGCGAGCCCCGCGATCGGCGGCGCCGCGCCGGGCATCTTCGCCGGCGCGATGTTCCTCGGCCGCAGCGCCGGCCAGCGCATCGGCCGGCGCTTCACCGAGCGCCAGATGGTTTCCGGCGGTGCGGCGCTGGCCGCCGTGGGCCTGACGTTGTTGACGGTCGCGCCGGCGCCGCCGGTGGCGCTCGTCGGTTTGGCGGCGGCCGGCGCTGGCATTGCCGTGGTCGCGCCGGCGCTCTATGGCCGCGCCGGCCGATCCGTTGGAGATGCGCAGCGCGGTGCCGCGATCGCGCGCTTGACGGTGTTCGGTTACACGGGATTCGTGATCGGACCAGCACTCATCGGCTTCTTGGCGCAGGGGTTCGGGCTGCGCTTCGGTCTCGGCGTGCTCGCGGTGCTCGCCGTTGGGCTCTCGGTTGCCGGCGCGGTCATCCTGCGCGGCTCGGACAAATCGGAGTTCGAGGAGGGCGAGGAGCTCCTCAAGACGAGCCGCGCCTAGGGCGTAGCTAGGTTCTCCGGTACGTACCGCGAAGCTGCGCCTGGGCGATCGTCAATTCCGCGGCCGCGTTGCGCAGCTGTCGTGCCGTCGGCGTGTCCACCAGGCTGAGCGGCTGGGCCAGTGCGAAGAGTGTCATGACGTAGGTGTGGTTGCCACGCGGCGGACACGGCCCCATGTAGTTGACTCGGTTGAAGTCGTTCAACCCGTGGCGCGCGCCCTCCGGTAGCGAACCGATGAGCCCGGTGGCATCGGCGGGAATGCCCAGAACGATCCAATGGATGAACCCGCCGGCGTCCGGATCGTGCTGGATCAGGGCCAGCTCGATCGTTCCCTCGGGCACGCCGCTCCACTCGACCGGGAGCTGGTCGTCGGCGCCATCGCAGGTGTACCGGGTCGGAATCGGTTGACCGTCGGCGAATGCGGGGCTGGTCAAGACGAAGGGCTCGGTGGCAGGCGTCTGGGCCGGAGTCAAATCCGCGGTCGGCGTCGGACCCGGCAGCTCGGTCGCCGGCGCGGTCGACGCGCCCGTGGGCGACGGTTCGGCAGTCGACAGCTGCGGTGGCGGCGTTTCTGGGATCGTCGTCGCGATCTCCGTCGGCGAGGGCGACGCCGGTCCGGGCGTTGCGACCGTGGACGGGCCGGCACACGCCGCGGCAACAAGGGCAAAGGCGATGGCCTGAAGAATCCAGCGAACGATCACGGCGCTATGGTCAAGCCCGCGGCGACAGTCGGCAAACGGAGGGAACGTGCAGTTCCAGCGCTTGAGCGAGGATCGGTTTCAACTGCGCCTCGAGCGCGATGACGAGCTGATCGATTCACTGACGCGCTTCGCGAAGCGCGAGCAGATCATGTTTGCGACCTTCACCGGCCTTGGCGCGGCGAGCTCGGCACGCCTCGCCTTCTTCGATCCAGAGGAGAAGCAATACGAGACCCATGACCTGGAGCAGCACCTCGAGGTCGTCAGCCTTACCGGCAACATCTCGATGCGCGATGGCGCGCCCTTCGTGCATGTCCACGCTGGGCTGGGGCAGCGCGACCTCTTCGTCATCGGCGGCCACGTGATGGCGCTCGTGGCGCGGCCCACCATCGAGATCGCGCTGACAACCGATCAGGTGGAGATCGTTCGTCTGCCCGACGAGGACAGCGGCCTCGCCCTGCTCGACCTGTCAGAGCGGCTATAGCATCGCGCCGTGAGCACGGACCAGCCCATCGCCGCCGGCCGCGTGCTGCAGATCAACGTGTCCGGCGGCGGCGTGCCCAAGCAGCCTGTGGCACGCGCGTGGGTCGGTCGCTACGGCGTCGAGGGTGACGATCACGACGAGAACACCGTTCATGGCGGTCCGCATCGCGCTGTGTGCCTGTTCGCGATGGAGGCCATCGAGCGCTTCCAGTCGGAGGGTCATCCGATCGCTCCCGGGGGCGCCGGCGAGAACCTGACGACATGGGGCATCGAGTGGTCACTCCTGCCCATCGGCACCCGAGCACGCGTGGGCGATCATCTGGAGCTCGAGATCTCGTCCTCGACGACGCCGTGCAAGACCCAGACGGGCAACTTCAGCGACGGCAACTTCAACCGCATGCTGATCGACCGCCACCCCTCCGATTCGCGCATGTATGCGCGCGTACTTCGTGAGGGTGAGGTCATGCCCGGCGACACGATCGTCGTCCTGCCTCCTGCTCCCGATTCACGGGCGGCCGATGAAGAGCTCCTGCGGCGACTCGACCGGGCGGACGGCAAGTCGAGCGTGGCCGCATGGAAGGCAGCGGTCGACTCAGGCTTTGCGGTCGACTTCGTCGAGGACGGCGAGATCGCCATGTCAGCCGCGGTCGACATTCCCGGTCCCGCGTTCAACCAGGCGATCGGCTTCGCCCGTCTGCCCAACCTGCTGCCGCGGGCGACCAAATTCTTCGATCGCCACGGCACCACGGGTTCGATCTGGCTCTCCGAGCCGGCGCCATGGGATCCTGCTGCCGAACCCGCGCTGACTCTCGCCGTGTTTGCCGCGCCTGCGGCGAAGGTCCCAGATACAGGCCAGCCCGAAGGCGTCGTGATCCGGCGCCTCGAACCAGACGAGGGCGGCCTCTCTGCGCGTGTGAGCACTGGCAGCACGACCCCGGGTGGCGTCGCGCCCGGTGGACTCGACCCGTGGCCAAAGGTCTACGAGCGGCTGGCGCGCACCAACGGCCGGCAGATGTTCATCGCCGAGATCGACGGCGAGCCTGTTGGCTACGCCTCACTGCACATTCACGCCCGGACTGGTTGGATGCGCGGCGCGACCGTGGCGCCCGCGGCTCGCGGTCGCGGCATCCAGCGCGCACTCATCTCCGTCCGCTCCCGCGCCGCGCTCGACGCCGGCTGCGACCTCGTCGGCGCTAGCGCAGAGCCGGACGTCCTGTCTGCCACCAACCTCGAGCGCATGGGCTTGCGCCGAGTCGGCACCCGCTACCAGTACGAGTACGTTCCCGGCACGGCCGCCGGGAAGTGAGCGACCTGCTGCGCGTCGAGCGCACCGGGCCAACCGGGGCCGTGGCGCGCGTGACTCTCACGCGCGCGGAGGTCCACAACGCGTTCAACGCCGAGCTGATCGGCGAGCTGCGGACACTGTTCCGCCGCTTCTATGACGAGGACGTCGGACCGGTTGCGGGCCGTCGTGCTGGCGGGCGATGGTCCGTCGTTCTGCGCCGGCGCGGACGTCAACTGGATGCGCGCTTCGCTCGGGCTTTCGAAGGAGCAGAACGAGCAGGACGCGATGGTCATGGCCGAGATGTTCGACGCCATCGACCGTTGCCCAGCGCCGGTCATCGCGCGCGTCCAGGGCGCATCACTGGGTGGCGGCATGGGCCTGTGCGCGGTGTCGGATCTCGTCATCGCAGAGGCTGGCGCGAAGTTCGGCTTCACGGAGACGCGACTCGGGATATTGCCCGCGGTCATCTCGCCGTTCGTGATTGCCAAGATCGGCGAAACGCACGCCAGGGCGCTGTTCCCCGGCGGCCGCCGCTTCGATGCACTGCGCGCGCTGCGCATCGGGCTCGTGCACGAGGTGGTCGAGGGTGAGGCCGCGCTCGACGATGCGGTGGAGACCGCCGTGGTCGACCTGCTCGCCGCCGGGCCTACCGCGGCACGCGCTGCCAAGGCGATCGTCCGCGAAGTGCGCGGCCTGCCCCACGAATCGACCCGCTGGCACACTGCACGTCGCATCGCGACACAGCGCACGTCGGCCGAGGGCCAGGAAGGCCTGAAGGCATTCCTCGAGAAGCGCGAGCCGGGTTGGCGCGCCTGAGCAGGCGCGCGAGTTTGACAGCGAACGCGACAAACGCGACATTCGATCATCGTGGGCGAGCTGATAGGACCTGGTGAGGCAGCGAGAAGGCTGGGCGTCAGCTCGCGGACCGTCCAGCGCTGGCTGCGCGAGGGCCGACTGCCCGCGGTAAAGGTCGGCTCCCGGATCAAGGTCGACTCCGCGGCGCTGACCGCGACTCCGAGCGTCGCCCCACAGGTCATCCGCCGTCTGCTGGTCGCAAATCGGGGCGAGTTGGTATTGCGCATCGCGCGCACTGCGCGCAGCCTCGGCATACAGACTCTCGCCTTGGTACCGGAGGATCAGGCGCGGGCGTCGTGGACGAGCGCGGCTGACGAGCTCGTTCCGTTGCGCGGCAGCTACCTCGATGGCGCGGCCGTGATCTCGGCCGCAGTCGCCGCGCGCGCCGACGCGATCCATCCGGGATATGGCTTTCTGGCCGAGAACGCCGACTTCGCTCAGGCCGTCGGTGAGGCCGGGATCCTGTGGGTCGGGCCACCGCCCGAGGCAATGCGCGCGCTGGGCGACAAGGCCGCCGCACGCCGGCTGGCGGCGAGCCTGGGGGTACCGATTCTGCCCGGCTACGACGGCGCCGACCAGAGCGACGCGCGGCTGCTCAAGGAGGCGAAGCGGATCGGATACCCGGTGCTCGTCAAGCCGAGCGCCGGCGGTGGCGGCAAGGGCATGCATGTTCTCGAGTCGACGCGCGATTTCGGCGAGACGGTCGCCCGCGCTCGGCGCGAGGCGGCAGGGGCATTCGGCGACGATCGCCTCGTCCTGGAGCGATACCTGCCCCGGCCACGCCACGTGGAAGTCCAGCTGCTGGGCGACCGGCACGGCAATGTCATCCACCTCGGCGAGCGGGAGTGCTCCCTCCAGCGACGCCATCAGAAGGTCATCGAGGAGGCGCCGTCGCCGGCCGTGGGGAAGAAGCTGCGCGCTCGACTCGGTGAGGCTGCGATCACGCTTGCGTTAGCGGCGGGCTACGAGAGCGCGGGCACGGCCGAGTTCCTGCTCGCTGACGACGGGGCGTTCTACTTCCTCGAGCTCAACGCGCGGCTCCAGGTCGAGCACCCGGTCACCGAGCTCGTCACCGGCCGCGACCTCGTTGCCGACCAGCTGGCCATCGCCGCAGGCCAGCCGCTGACCATCTCCCAGGCAGAGGTCAACCTGCGCGGCCACGCGTTCGAAGCCCGGCTCTACGCCGAGGATCCGTGGGCAGGATTCGTACCCGCCACGGGAGATGTCCTGGCCACGCGCTGGCCGAGCGGCGACGGAATGCGGGTCGATGCCGGTGTAAGCGCGGGAGATGTCGTCGGCACGCGCTATGACCCGCTACTGGCCAAGCTCGTCGCCTCGGGCGAGGATCGCGCGGCGGCGATCGGTCGCCTGCACGAGATGCTCGAACAGACCTCAGTTCTCGGCGTCACCACCAACCGCGGCTTCCTGTCGTGGCTCGCCTCGAACGAGGACGTGCGGCGCGGCCGGATGTGGACGACGCTCATCGACGAGTCCTGGCAGCCGGAGCAGGAGCTTCCGACGGCCGTATGGCCACCGGCGGCGAGTGCCATCAGCCAGGCCGTGGGAGGCGCGGGCACCGCCAACGTCGGGTTCAGGCTCAATGCCGCGCCGCGCCTGCGCATCGCCATCGACGGCGAGAGCCAGGCGGTCGATGTCCCGGCCGCGCGCACCGAGATGCCCTGGGCCGCGCTCAGCGATGACGCGGCGATGCTCGATTTCGAGGGCCGGGCCGTGCGCGCGGCGCTCGCTGCTCCGCCCACCGTTGAGTCGGCCGTCCGAGCCGCCAGCCACGTAGGCACTGGCGCACAGAGCGTCACCGCGCCGATGCCGGGCACGGTCCTTGCCGTTCGCGTCGCAGCCGGAGAAAGCGTTCTGCCGGGCCAGGTGCTCGTCGTTCTCGAGGCGATGAAGATGGAGAACACCGTGTCGGCACCGGGTGCCGGCCGAGTCGAGCGCGTGCTGGTTGAGCCGGGCCAGCAGGTCCAGCGCGCCCAGACGCTCGTAGAGCTGGTTTAGCTCAGCATCGCCCTCGGCAGCCCCTCGACGTGCTCGAAATCGCGATCGAGCGAAAGCAGCAGTCCCCCGGCATCCAAAGTGCATGCCGCAATCCAGATGTCATTGACCGGGATGGGCGTGCCGGCACGACGCAGCCGCGTGAAGATCTGGCCATAGTGACGGGCAATAGACCGAGTGACATCGACGACCGTCACGAACGGCTCGCTCAGGAACTCCGCAAGCACGGCCCGATTCTCCGCCGCGCGACTACCGCCTTCGAAGCCCGCCTCCAGCTCGCCGACGACGATCGTCGGCACCAGTACGGCCTGAGCGCCGGCTATCCAGTCCATGACGCCCTCATGGCCGACACGCAGCTTCGTGTACGCCGAGGTGTCGAGCACCAGCCTCTCCGCTGAAGTCATCGCCACAGGCCGTCGTCAATGGTGCGCTGCTCGGCGAGCGTCGCGTTGAACTCCACTTCGTCCTGCTCCGACCACGTCGCGTAGCGCTCGAGTCGACGCCGTCGAGCGCTCTCGCTGACGGCGTCGGACAGGAACTCATTGACCAACGAGTTGATGCTGCGACCGGTGTTCGAGCTCAGCCCTTCAAGCTTCCGCGCGACCTCATCTGGGACACCTCTGACCGTCAGCTGCCTTGCCATGCAGGCATGCTAGCACTTGCGCGCATGCATGCCTAACTTCCTCATAGCCCTGGCAGCCGTAGACTCGTTCCTTGACTATTCCGGATCGCGTTCGCATCTACGAGGTTGGCCCGCGGGACGGCCTCCAGAACGAGGCGCGATCAATCCCCACTGAGAGCAAGCTGGAGTACATCCGCATGCTGGCCGCGGCCGGATTGATGGAGATCGAAGCGACGAGCTTCGTGTCCCCAAAAGCGATCCCGCAGCTCGCCGATGCCGACTCCCTGATGGCCGGCCTGCCCCGCGGCGACGGCATTCTCTACCCGGTCCTCGTGCCCAATGAGCGAGGCATGGATCGCGCAGTCGCCGCCGGCGCGGATGCCCTTGCCGTGTTCACGGCGGCGTGCGACGCCTTCACCGAGCGCAATATCGGCATGACGATCGACCAGTCGCTCGAGGCATTCGCGCCGGTGCTGACCCAGGCGACGCAGCTGGGCTGGTGGAAGCGCGCCTATGTCTCGACGGCCTTCGGCTGTCCGTTCACCGGCGGCGTTGAGGTCTCGAGGGTGGTCGACGTCAGCCGCCGACTGCTCGACCTGGGCGCGGATGAGATCTGCCTCGGCGACACGATCGGCGTCGGCGTGCCCGGCCAGGTGCGCGCCTTGACTGAGGCGCATGTCGCAGCCGGCATTGCCCTCGACCAGCTTGCGTACCACTTTCACGACACGCGCGGCACCGCCCTTGCCAACGTCGTCGCTGGGCTCGAGGACGGCGTCAGCTGCTTCGACTCATCGACCGGAGGCACCGGCGGGTGCCCGTACGCTCCCGGCGCGGCCGGCAACCTGGCGACGGAGGACCTCGTCTACCTGCTCGACGGCATGGGCATCGAGCACGGCGTGCGCCTGCCGCAGATCCTCGAGGCCGCCAACTTCATCGCCAAAGCGCTCGGCAAGCCACTTGCCAGCAAGGTCGGTCAGGCTGGCGGCTGGGACAGCGAAACGGGCCAGCGCCTGATCTGAGGCTCTCTTTTGCTACGATCCCAATGTGGTCTGGCCGAGTCCCGGCTGGCCTCAGGGAGCGATGGATAGCGCAGTACTCCTGCTCAACTCGGATTACGAACCGCTCAACGTCTGCAACGTCCGACGTGCGTTTCGCCTCGTCTTCGCTGAGAAGGCCGAGGTCATCCAGTACGACCACCATGACGTCCGCACCGCGACCCAGGTCTTCCGCGCGCCGAGCGTCATCCGTCTGCAGCACCGCATCAAGCGGCCACGACCGCGGGTCCGTCTGAGCCGGCGCGAGATCTTCATCCGCGACAAGCACACCTGCCAGTACTGCGGTGTGACCACCGGCGACCTGACGCTCGACCATGTCATCCCGCGCCACCGCGGCGGGGCGCACACCTGGGACAACCTCGTAGCGGCGTGCAAGCACTGCAATCATCGCAAGGGCGGCCGGCTCGTCGATGAGGCCCGGATGCGTCTGATGCGGCCGCCGTTCGAGCCGCGCTGCGACGTCTACACGCTCTTCACGCCGTACCTGGCCGACCCACGCAACGAAGCCTGGCGCGACTTCCTCTTCGTCGGCCGTAACTGAGCACTCGAGCGCGAGCTCGATGAGCGACGCCCCGCCCCCCGCTCTCCCGACGTCCGTCGATGCCGTGCTACGCGGCCTGTGGGAGGGCGGCCACGCCGCGTACGTGGTCGGCGGGGGCGTACGCGACGCGCTGCTCGGACGCGAGCCCAAGGACTGGGACGTGGCCACGGACGCCCGGCCAGAGCGCATCAAGGACCTTTTCGCTGACGGGCGCTACGAGAACCGCTTCGGCACGGTCACGGTTCCGCTGGACGGCACCGATGTCCAGGTCACCACCTTCCGGCGCGACCACCAGTACGCCGACCACCGCCGTCCCGACATGGTCACTTTCACCGATTCGCTCGACAAGGACCTGGCGCGGCGTGACTTCACGGTCAACGCAATTGCCTGGGGCCGGCCCGGCACGGCCGATGGGGTCACGGCCGACGACCACTGGGTCGACCCGACGAACGGCCGGGCCGACCTCGACGCGCGGGTGCTGCGCGCCGTTGGCG
The DNA here is from genome assembly GCA_963706095.1 of uncultured Chloroflexia bacterium. Classification (GTDB taxonomy): domain Bacteria; phylum Chloroflexota; class Limnocylindria; order Limnocylindrales; family CSP1-4; genus JALYGJ01. Next base: position 1,778,514 of record OY970149.1, on the reverse strand, counting down.
AGCCGGCCACGCGCTTTGAGGAGGACGGTCTGCGGCTGTTGCGCGCGGCCCGCCTGGCAGCCGAGCTGCGCTTCGAGATCGAGCCACGGACGCGCGCGGCCATGACCGCCACGGCTCAAACCGTGCGCTGGGTGTCGCAGGAGCGCATCGGTGCGGAGGTTGCGCGCATGGTCGCGGCGGACCCGCCATCGGCGGCGTTCGGGATCCTCGCCCAGACCGGAGTCCTGGAGTACGCCCTGCCCGAGCTCGCGGCGCAGCGCGGCGTTCCCCAGGACAAGGTCCCGGGCCACGACCTGTGGGGCCACTGCCTGGCCACGGTCGATGGCGCGGCCCAGATCGATCCGCAAAACAAGCATCTGCGACTCGCGGCGCTGCTGCACGACATCGGCAAGCCCGGAACCTTCGTCGACGGCCACTTTGTCGGCCACGACGTGGAGGGCGCTCTGCTCACCGACGCCATGCTGACGCGCCTCGCCTTCGCGCGGCGTGACTCGGAGCGGGTCGTGCGGCTGATACGCAACCACATGTTCAACTACGAGACACGCTGGAGCGGAGCGGCAATTCGTCGCTTCGTGCGCCGCGTCGGGCGCGATCTGATCGACGATCTGATCAAGCTCCGCGCGGCCGACAACATCGGCAGCGGCCTCGCGCCCGACGCGGGCCAGCTCGACCAGCTGCGGAACCGCATCGACAGGGAGCTGGCTTCCAATCCGCCGCTCAGCCTGAGCGAGCTGGCAGTCGACGGATCGGATCTGATGAAAGAGCTGGAGCTGCCGCCAGGCCCGCAGGTCGGGGAGCTGCTTGACCGGCTTCTTGGCCTGGTCATTGCCGACCCGGCCCAGAACCGTCGCGACGTTCTCATCGGCCACGCCGCCGCATGGATCTCGACGAGCTCGAGCAGCCCATGACGGACCCGACCAACTACGAGAAGCAGATCCAGGCAGACCGCCTGCTCATGTACGGCCTGCTCGACCAGGCGGAGCGGCTGTACGACGAGGTGCTCCGGGCCGAGCCACGAAACGTCGAGGCGGCCTTCGGACTGGCGCGTGTCGCCCTGGAGCGCAGGGACGAGGACCTCGCCTACGAGCGCGTCAACGTCGCGCTGAGCATCAATCCCCGATTTGACGACGGGCGCCGGCTTTCTGAACGGCTGAAGGAGATCATCGACGCGCGCAAGGCCGCTGCGCCGCCGCACCACCAGCCGCAGGCCGTGCGTCCCTCGGAGCAGACCGCTTTCGCCCGAAATCGGTCCATGGCCGATCATCGGGCCGACGAGAGCAAGAGGGACGCCAAGAAGTGAGAGTCCTGGTTACCGGAGGCGCCGGCTTCGTGGGCAGCACCACGGCGCAGCGCCTGATCGAGGCCGGCCACGAGGTGGTCGTGGTCGACACGATGCTGCGCGGCTACTCGGCGGCCGTACCGGAAGGCGCCCAGCTGGTCGTCGGGGATATGGGCGATCAGTCGCTCATGGAGCGGACGCTGCGCGAACAGCGCATCGAAGCCGTCCTGCACTGCGCGGCGATGGGGCTAGTGGGCGAATCGGTAAAGCAGCCGGACGTGTACTACCGCGTCAACGTTGTCGGTGGCCTGGCCATGCTCGAGGCAATGCGCAGCGCGGGCGTGCGGCGCATCGTGTTCAGCTCGTCGGCGGCGGTCTATGGGACGCCCGAGTCGACCCCGATTCCCGAGGAAGCCCCGCTGCGGCCGATCAACCCTTACGGCGACACCAAGCGCGCGTTCGAAGGCATGCTCGACTCGTATGCGCAGGCCTACGACATGACCACCGTGTCACTGCGCTACTTCAACGCAGCGGGCGCGACCGACAAGCTGGGCGAGGATCATCAACCCGAGACGCACCTGATCCCGAACATCCTGGCCGCGGTCGAGCGCGGCGCGAGGATCAGCATCTTCGGCAGCGACTACCCGACGCCCGACGGGACATGCGTGCGCGACTACATCCACGTTGATGACCTGGCCGCGGCCCACGGCGCCGCGCTCGAGTACACCGCGGCCGCCGATAGCGGCCACACCAAGTGCAACCTTGGATCAGGCAGCGGCTACTCGAACCTCGAGGTGCTGCGCGCGGCCGAGTCGGTGGTGGGCCATCCGATCGATCACGAGCTCGGTCCGCGGCGCGCCGGCGACCCACCGGTGCTCGTGGCCAGCAACGAGCGCGCCGCGGAGGTCCTGGGATGGCGGCCGCGCCGCTCACTCGAGGACATGATCGCGTCGGCACGAGACTGGCGACTCGCCCATCCCGATGGCTATGGGAGCGCATGACCGACCCCTTTGCTGAGATCCCACGCGATCGCCGCCAGTGGCGGCCGCAGGGCGTGCGCGTCGGCATCGATCCGAACAAGATCGTCAACCCGCTCGCCGAGCCGCTGTGGATCGGCATGCGCGTCCTGGCCCATTACCGCGAGACGGAGCGCAGCGATGAATGGGGGACGGTGGAGGTTCTCGACGCCGCGGGTGCCGACGCGCTGACCCAGGCCGAGCGCGCGTTCGACCAGCTGCGCCGTTCGGTCCACGCCACGGAGGCCGTGCTCGATGGCGTGATCAGCGGGCAGGTCTGGAACCATGGTGTCGACATGGACTTCGGCAGCCTGAACCGAGCGCGCGAGGCTTCCGATCCGGCTTTCGTGGCGCTGGACCTGCTGAGCGTCGACGATGAGACGCTGTTCGACGTTCCGCTGCTGGAGCGCAAGCGCCTGCTCGATGGCGTGCTCGATCAGAGCCCACTGGTGCGTGTCTCGCCGTGGACACTGACGCCAGTTCGGCCATGGTTCCTGACGTGGCGGCGCGCCGGCTTTCCGGGGGTGGTCATCAAGGGCGCCAACAGCCGCTACGTGCCCGGCTCGACCTCGATGGAGTGGACCGACACGGACAAGGAACCGAACTTTTGAGCTTTCAGCGCCGATGACGGCGAAGGAGCGCCGGTCCTGGCCGCTGGTCGTTCGTCGCGCCAGGCCGGACGACGAGCAGGCTGTCCTCGCCTTCGCGAGCCGGACGTGGGACGGCTGGGACTACATCCCCCACGCCTGGTCACGCTGGCTCGAAGAGCCAGATGGCGTGATGCTCGTTGCGACGAGGCCGGATGACACGCCGATCGCTGTGGTGCGCGTTGCCATTCCCGCTCCGGGCGAGGCGTGGCTGGAGGGCATCCGCGTCGATCCCGACATGCGTGGCATGGACGTGGCCACGGACCTGCAGGTCGCCGAGCTGCAGTGGGCGGCCGCGAACGGCGCGCGCATCGTTCGCTACGCAACGAGCGCGCGCAACGAGGGCTCGCATCGCCTCGGCGCGCGCGGCGGCTTCGAGCACGTGGCGTCGATGCTCAGCACCTGGTACGCCCCGGACGGCGAGTCGACAGGCCATGCCGACGACGAGGAGAGTGGCTTCCTGCCGCACGTGCAGGAGGACGCCCGCCGGCGCCGCCGAAAGCTATTGAGTGCGGCGGCGGCGGCGGGTCAAGTTGTTGGCGAGCGGGACGCGGCTGCGTCGTGGGAAATGCTTGCCGGCGACCACAGCTTCAACGCGGCTCAGCGGCTGTACGAACCTCGGCCGTGGGCGCTCGAGGAGCTGACCAAAGGTAAGTTCCTCGAGCACGTGCGTGCCGGCGAAGTGCTTGTTCATGGCAAGGACGGCGATCGCGGCATGGCGATCCTCGTCGCGGACGTGGCCCCAGCCGAAGATGCGGCGCTTCGATTCGCATTGCTGGTCGGCGAATCCAGCGCCGCCTTCGGGCTCCTCGAGGCGGCGCGTGCCATGGCCGGAGAGCCGATCCGCTTCCGTTACGCCGCGGACGCGCCGCTGGTCGCCGCCATCGAGGACCGCTACCGCGCCGCTGGCTACGTCTTCCCCGAGTGGGCGCTGCACGTCATGGCCCGGCCGCTGGACGCAGAGCATCCGCCGCCGGCCATCGACCCGGCCCGGGTGCTACTGGCTGACGCGCCTACTTCCGTCGGAGCGTGACGACAAGGGAATCGCCGCATCCGATAAGGTCGGGCTGATGCCGACAGCATCCACAGCTGCCCTCCCAAAGCAGATCAAGGACGCCATCTCAGGTTTGGGCAGCGCCGACATCATGGTCGGCATTCCCTCGTTCAAGAACGCAGCCACGATCGGCTATGTGGCACGCGCCGCACAGGCCGGCCTGGTCCAGTATTTCCCCGACCTGCGCCCGGTCCTCGTCAACGCCGACGCCGGCTCGCCTGACGGCACGCAGCGCGTCGTCGTCGAGACCGAGCCGCCCGACTATGTCGAACGCATCCTCCTCACACGACCGACCCACCGCCTGCAGCGCATCTCGCTGACCTACCCGGAGATCGAGGGCGTCGGTGGCAAGGGCGCGGCGTTGCGCACGATCTTCCAGATCGCCGATGCGCTCAAGGTCCAGGCGCTTGTTGTCGTCGATTCGGACCTGCGCTCGATCGTCCCCGAGTGGATCGAGCTCCTCGCCGGTCCGATCCACAAGGGCGGCTTCGACTACGTGGCGCCGCTGTACTCGCGCTACAAGTACGACGGCACGATCACCAACACAGTCACCTACCCGATGACGCGCGCGCTCTACGGCCTGCGCATCCGCCAGCCCATCGGTGGCGACTTCGGCGTCAGCGGCGATCTCGTTCGCCACTACCTCGAGCAGGACGACTGGGACGCGGACGTCTCCAAGTTCGGCATCGACATCTGGATGACGACCAAGGCGATCACCGGCGGCTTCGCGGTGTGCCAGACCCGACTCGGAGCCAAGGTGCACGACCCCAAGGATCCTGGTGCAGACCTCGGACCGATGTTCAGCCAGGTTGTCTCCACGCTGCTGCGCCTTACCGAGCGCCACGCCGAGCGCTGGCTCGATGTGCGTGGCTCGCACGACATACCGATCTATGGCTTCGAGCGCGTGCTGGACCCACCGCCGCTGACGGTCAACACGAGACGCCTGCTCGACGAGTTCGCCAAGGGCTGGCTCAACGTGGGCGACGAGTGGCAGACGGCACTGGCGCCGGAGAACGTCGAGGTACTGCGGGCGCTGGTGAGCGAGGCCGAGCAGCTGGTCGATTCGGCGACGCGCGCGGACACCGACGTCGATGTCGAGAGCAGCAACTTCAACTTCCCGGACGAGACCTGGGCACGCGTCGTCTACGACATGGCCATCGCGCAGCGCGAAAAGCGCCTGCCCACGGCCACGCTGGTGGCAGCAATGATCCCGCTCTACTTCGGCCGCGTCGCGTCGCTGATCATCGAGACCCGCGACATGACAACGGATCAGGCCGAGGCGTTCGTCGAGCGCCAGGCGCGAGCGTACGAGCTGGCCAAGCCGTACCTGCTCGAGCGCTGGCCGCGGTGAGCCACCCCTCGGACGCACCGTGAAGAACGTCGAGCTTCCGGGGCACATAGTCCTGCCGCTGGCCAACCCGCGGACGGCCGCGGATCTGGTCAGGATCGGCGCGGCGCTGATGCGGCCCGGCGGATCCCTAACGGCGCTGGGCATCGTCGAGGTGCCCGAGGGCATGCCCCTTTCCGAAGGCGCCACGAAGGCGCGCCAGGCGCGGCGGCTGCTTCAGCGGGTGCTCGAGTTTGCCCCTGACGGAGTCGAGCTGCGGACGGTCGTGCGCATCGGCCGCCGGGCCGCAGAGGGCATCGTCGAGCTCGCCGCGGAAGAGGAAGCGGATCTCATCATCTTCGGCTGGGGCGGACGGCCCGGCGGCCGTCGTGGCGCCGAGGCCGGCGCGATCTTCTCGCCGACCATCGACGAGGTCGTGCGCGACGCGCCGTGCAACATCGCGGTCGTCAAGCAGCGCGGCGTCAAGGAAGTGAAACGGATCCTGACGCCGGTGCGCGGCGGCCCGCACGCCGAGCTGGCACTGGCCTATGCCGCCGCGCTGGGCCGCTACTTCGAGGCCACGGTCGATGTCATGCACATCGTGCCGCCGGACATCCCGCCGACGGTCCGCGCCCAGGCCGAGCGCGCCCTCGGCAACGTTCGTCAGCCAGAACGCTGGCGATCCCGCCCGTCCGCTGCTGGTCGAAGGCCTGAACGTCGGCCAATCGATCATCAAGCGAGGCCGAGACCGCACAGCTGGTGGTCATGGGCGCCGCGGCGATGACGCCCACTGCCCTGGCCCACGCCGATGGCGGGCTATTCGGGGTCCTGCCCGAACAGGTGGCGCAGAACGCGCGGCCGTCTGTCATCGTCGTCAAGACGCGCGACCCGATCAACCGCTCGACCTTCGAGCAGCGCGCCGAGCAGGCCGAGACGCTGGAGGCGGCCGAGCGCGCCGTCGAGCAGGGGCGGAGCGCCGCGGCCCGGGTCGATCGCTGGTTCGCCGAGTCGAACTATCACCACTCGGAGTTCGGTGACTTGGGACGACTCGTCGCGCTCAAGGAGCGTCAGGGCGTGACCATCAGCGCGGTCCTGCCAACGCTCAACGAGGCGGCAACGATCGGGCCGATCGTCCGTGCCGCGCGACGCGAGCTGATGGAGAAGCACAAGCTCGTCGACGAGCTGCTGGTCATCGATTCGGATTCGGAGGACGAGACTCGGGCCATCGCCGAGGCGGAGGGCGCCACGGTCGCTCTGCATTCGGAAGTGCTGCCGCGCTACGGCAGCTACCGCGGCAAGGGCGAGGCGCTCTGGAAGTCGCCTCTACGCAACGACCGGCGATCTCGTGGCCTGGTCGGACACCGACATCCAGGACTGGCACCCACGCTTCTTCTACGGCACCCTCGGTCCGCTCCTTGCCGAGTCGCGCATCGGCTACGTCAAGGCCTACTACCAGCGCCCGATCGTCGAGGGTGGCCTGCTCAAGGAGGGTGGCGGCGGACGCGTGACCGAGCTCGTCGCACGGCCATTGATCAACCTCCTCTTCCCCGAGCTCTCGGGCTACATCCAGCCCCTCGCGGGTGAGTACGCGGGTCGTCGGACGCACCTGGAACAGATCCCGTTCTTCACGGGCTACGCGGTCGAGATCGGGCACCTGATCGACCTCGCAGATCGGCTCGACCTTGCCGGTCTCGGTCAGGTCGACCTCGACATCCGCATCCACCGCAACCAGGAGCTGGAAGGCCTGTCGCGCATGAGCTTCGTCATCCTCCAGGCGGTGATGAAGCGGCTCGAGGAGCGCCGCAAGGCGCGGCTTTTTGCCGAGCTTGGCTCGACCATACAAGCTGCCGCGCTCCGGGCCAAATCGGCTGTCGCTGGAGGTCGAGCGAGCTGGCCGACCAGGAACGCCCACCGATGATCCGCATCCCCGAGTACGCCAGTCGACGCCGCGCGAGCTGAAGTCGCTTCCGCCGCTGTGAGAGTTCTGGTCGCGCCCGATTCATTCAAGGGCTCGCTCGATCCGGTCGCGGTGGCGACGGCGCTGAGCGACGGCTGGCGGCGGGCCAGGCCGCTCGATTCGATCCGACTGATCCCGCTGGCGGACGGCGGCGAGGGCACGCTTGAGGCGATCAAGGCCACGCGCGGCGACTGGATCGAGCTGCCCGTGCACGCCCGCGATCCACTGGGAGAGCCACTGCGCGCGACGTTCCTGCGGCGTGGCGACGAGGGGGTGGTCGAGCTGGCATCCGCCTCGGGGTTGTCGCGCGTGCTGGTCGAGGAACGCGATGCGATGGCCGCCTCAACCTTCGGAACCGGCCAGGTGCTGGCCGCGGCGATCGGCCTCGGTGTCCGTCGGGTGGTGCTCGGGCTTGGCGGTTCGGCGACGACGGATGGCGGATCCGGGCTGCTCACGGCGCTCGGGCTGCGGTTCCTGGACAAGGACGGAGGTGACCTGGCTCCTGGAGGCGCCGCCCTCAAGGCGCTGGATCGCGTGGACTTCTCAGACCTGCGCCGAGGTGTTGGGCGAGGTCCATCTGACGGTCGCCTCGGACGTGACCAACCCGCTGCTGGGCGAACGCGGTGCGGCCGCGACGTACGGCCCGCAGAAGGGCGCCGATGAGCAGCAGGTTGGCGAGCTCGACGCCGCGCTCACCCGCTACGCGGATGTTCTCGAGTCGGAGACCGGGCGCTCGATCCGGGACATCTCTGGCGCGGGCGCGGCCGGCGGGACTTCTGCCGGCCTGCTGGCCATCGCCGATCGATTCGCGTCCTTCGAGATTCGGCCCGGCGTCGAGGTCGTAATGGAGCTGGCCGGTTTCGATGCGGCCCTCGCGGAGGGCGACCTGGTGCTGACGGGCGAGGGCCGCATCGACGAGCAGACGGCGTTTGGCAAGACCGCCATGGGCGTCGCGCGCCGCGCCCGCGCCGCGGGCGTGCCCTGCCTATGCTTCGGCGGCGGCGTCACCCCAGAGGGCATCGCCGCCCTCAGCGAGGTCGGCGCGCTCGTCGTCCCGGTAGTCGAGCAGCCCATGACCGTCGAAGAGGCGATGGCCGCAGGCGCCGCCCCGCTCGTGCGAGCCGCAGAGCGCGCAGCCCGATTGCTCTCACTCGGCTTGCCCTGACAAGTCGCATCGCGGCATCGGCTTTCCAACAAACCCCGCTGTCCGCGGGAGCGGATAAGCCAGACCCCCGCGTTTCGGTGCAAATCCCGCGATTCGGCGTCATGTCGCCCAAAGCATCAGCCCCGCTCCCGCAAATGGCTGGAACAGAGCGGAAAAGTGGGGCCGTGGGCCAGCGCAGCTGGAGTGATCCCCGGGTCGCTATCGTGGCTGAGCAATGGCCAGTACAGCGCGGTCAACCCGGGACCAACGTAAAGCTCGCGGTAAGCGCAGGGCCAAGCCGGATCCCGTTCGGGCCTGGAACAACCGGCTGCGACGCTACCGGCCGAACCTCATGGAAGACACGCTCGCCGCGCTCGAGACGATGTACGGTCAGCCGGCGTGGCAACGCGTCTACAACCCGACGAGCGAGCTCATCCTGACGATGCTCTCGGCCAACAGCGCCGACATCAACGCGGAGAAGGCGTTCGACGCACTATGCCGCCACTGGCCGGTGCAGTCGGACGGTCCAATACCCGGAGCCGGGTCGGGCTTTCGGCCGGGCTGGGGCGGAGTCGGCATCGAAGAGGCCGTGGCTGACTGGGCGGCCGTGGCCGACGCGCCACTCGACGAGCTGATCGACGTCATCCGACCGGGCGGTCTCGGGCCGACTAAAGCGCCCCGGATCCAGGCCGTGCTTCGCCAGATCGCGTTGGAGCGGGGCGACTACTCACTCGAATTCCTTGGCGACATGACCCCGCCAGAAGCGCTGGGCTGGCTGACGCAGATCAACGGCATCGGCCGCAAGACGGCGTCGGTCGTGCTCCTGTTCGCATTCGGTATGCCGCTCATGCCCGTCGACCGGCACATCGAGCGCGTGACCAAGCGCATCGGCATTGCGCCGGCGAAGGTCACGGTCGAGCAGTCGCACGACTACATCCAGTCACAGTTACCGGATGAGCGCGTCCACGAGGCGCATGTGAACCTCATCACACACGGCCGCCAGACGTGTCACGCGCAGCGGCCGGCGTGCGGCCGCTGCGCCATCGCCAACCGCTGCCGCTACTTCAACCCGAAGGCGCCGTAGCCCCGGGCGACGTTCGGAAGCGATCGGCGACCGATCGAGCAGCCCCCAAAAGATCGGGCGCCAGCACCCACGCCAGGTAGCCGAGCAGGATGGCGTTGCGGATGTTGACCGCGATGACGACGTCGGCCTGCTGGTTGAGCATCTCCTGGAAGTTGAGCGGGTAGCCGTACGCCGTCAGCAGCGCTGCGACCCAGAAGACGATCGTCTTGGGCCTGCTAGACAGCGCGACGAAGGGCACCACCCAGAACAGGTACTGCGGCGACAGAACGCGCGACGACACCAACACAACCATCAACGCCGCCATCAGGTGGACCACCTCCGAGGTGGGCCGGAGGCCGCCCGCGGCGGCGCGATCGACCCGGAAGCGATGCCAGATCGCGATCCCCAACGCGCCGATCATGACAACGGTCAGCGCCGTCCACGTTGGGCTGAGGATCGCCAGCAGCGGCGAGTCGACCTGCCACGTCCCGAACCCGTGGTAGATCCGTGCATCCGGTCCGCCCAGGACGTTGCCCAGCATCGCCAGCGCACCGGGGATGCTCTCGATCTGCACCCCGCGCCCGGTGGCGTATTCCACGTACGAGATCGAGCCCCGGCCTGCCAGGAACGCAAATGGGGCGGCGATCAAGCCGACGGTAGCAACAGTGGCCGCGACCAGGAGCGCGGCCGCCTTGAGCCCACGTCCCCTGACGCGCCCGACCACCAGCGCAGGCAGCATCGCCAGCGGGTAGAGCTTGGTCATGATCGCGCCGCCGAGCGCCATGCCCGACAGCACCGCATGGTTGCGCGCCACGGCCACCACGGCCAGCACGCTCAGCAGCGTGGAAAGTGCGTCGAACCGCCACAGCACTGTCGGCGCCAAAGCGATTGCCAGCAGCACGTACATGAGGCTGCTTCGCAGTACGGACTCGCGCGACCACCCCTGCCGCGCCAGCCACAGGACGCCGATGCCGATCGCCACGAGCATCACGACGTTCTCGATGAACAGGCCACGCAGGAACGCCTCGATGCCGGAGCCGTTCGGGGCGAAATACGGAAGCAGCACCGGCAGAAGGGAGAGCGGTGGGTACTCGAACGGGAAGTCGCGCCACGGGATCAGGCCGCTGCCCACGCGGCCGGCCACCTCCCAGTAATAGCCCGGGTCACCGGCGGAGGTTCGGAGCCCGTCCTCGACGATCAGCCAGCCGGTGAAAAGAAGCAGCACCGCCTCCGGCCACAGCCGGACGACACGCCGCAGCGTGATCCCGGAATCGTTCGCGACCGCGTCTTCAACCATGGCAGGCCCGAACTTTAGGGCCGCTCTGGAGAACGAGTCACCGAGGTTGCTCGACAATCGCCCAAACAAATCAGGAGCTTGACCTTGAGCGCGACCTTCACCCAGCTCGTCGACGATTTCCTCCTCGATGAGTACGACACCTCGCCGGTCCTGGCGACGACGCTCGGACTCACGGAATACGACGAGCGGCTGGACGACCTGTCAGCGAACGCGTTTCGCCAGCGCGACGCAGACGCCGCAGAGTGGCTCAAGCGCTTTGAGCTGGCAAAAGCTGACCTCTCGGCGGACGACGAGATCGATCGCCAGCTGGCCATCGCCATGCTTCGCGGCCGGCTCATCCACGCCTCCTTCGAGAACTGGAAGCGTGACCCCGTCACCTATTCCGGGGTCATTCTGAATGGCCTCTTCTACCTCTTCCTGAATCGGCTGCGGCCGGCCGAGGATCTCGTCGACGCGGCCGTCGCTCGCCTTGAACAGGTGCCGTCCGCGCTGGAGCAGGCACGGTCGAATATCGATCCGAAGCTGGCCTCGAAGCTGATCGTCGAGCGCGGCGCCGGATCAGCCCGGGCGGGCGGCGCATACGTGCGCGAGATCCTCGTTGGCGAGGGCGAGACCGACTCGCAGCGCGAGCGCCTGCGGGTCGCGGGAGCGATCGCGGGCAATGCCTTCGACGAGTACGTTGCCTTCCTCGAGGGCGTGGCCCAACAGGCCGAGGGCGATTGGGCCTACGGCGAGGAGCGCTACAGCGCTCAGCTGCGCGAGCGTGAGCGGCTCGACTTCGACGCGCGCTCCCTGCGCGAGATGGGTCGCGCCGAATACGAGCGCCTCGACACGGAGATGAAGGCGCTCGCGCTAGACGCGCGAGGCACAGACGACTGGCGCGCGGTCCTCCACGAAGCCAACGAAAACGACCACCCGCCGACCGAGGAACAGATGCGTGTGGCGTACGCCGACTGGACCGAGAAGTCGCGCGTCTTCCTGGCCAAGACGGGACTGGTCACGCTTCCGGAGGGTGAGTCGTGCTCGGTCGAGCCATCACCGGTATTCACCCGGCCGTTGCTCGCGGTGGCGTCATACAGCGGACCACCGGCCTTCTCCGATCGCCGCGCCGGCCACTTCTTCGTGCCCATCGCGCCGGAGGGCACCAGCGCGGAGGAGATCCAGAAGCGCCTCGCGTCGAACTCGTTCAGCGGCATTCCCACGACCGCGGTCCACGAGGCGTACCCAGGCCACCACTGGCACATCACCTGGAGCAAGATCCATGCCAGGAAGCTGCGCCTGGTCCTGGGCACGCCCTATTTCAGCGAGGGCTGGGCGCTGTACGCAGAGCGCGTGATGCGTGAGCGCGGGTTCTTCGAGGATCCGATCCAGGAGCTCCAGCATCTCGAGGCGACGATCTTCCGCGCCGCGCGCATCGTGGTCGACACCAGCCTGCACATGGGTGAGATGACCTACGAGGAAGGCGTTGAGTACATGACCAGCGCGACACCGCTGACCGAGCCAACCGCACGGGCCGAGGTCGGCCGGTACTGCACCTGGCCGACCCAGGCCTCGTCCTACCTCACGGGCTGCCTCGAGATCCTGCGCATCCGGCGCCGATTCCTGGACGCGCGCGGATTCGAGGGAGTCGCGCCCGCGGAGGCACCGGTCGAAGTCATCCGCGAGTTCCACGACGGCATCTGCGCCACGGGTCGGCTGCCGGTCGGGCTGGCCGAGCAAGCGCTGATGGGTTCCGACTGATCCGCCGCAGACGTTTATGCCTCTGCAATTCCGGAAGCGACCGACGCAATGAGGCGCGACCCAGTCCGCTTCTAGAGTTTCTACCTCAAAGCGTTCACATCTCGAGCGTAGCGTCTGGTGACGGGGCGCTGCCGCATCGATATTGCACGGCCCGGGCCCCCTCCCCGGGCCGTGCTTGCTGTCCGGCGCAATTCAGCGCGTAAGCAGTGCGATCACTGTCGCCAGGCCAAGCACCCCGAGGACGACGAGCGCCAGGATGGCGGAGCGTGGCTGCAGCGGCCGCATCTCGAGTGCTGTCACCACCAGCCCCGCGACGGGCGTCGCCAGCAATGCCACTACCCCGGCCGTGGCCAGCACCCGCGCGGGCTCGTCGAGACGCGCGGCGGCGGCCACCAGGCCGCCCATGAAGAACGCGACCGAGATCAGCGTGCCCGTCGTCAGGGTCGTCGCCGTGGCGCGGACTGGCGGCCGCGCGCTCACGCCGTCGCCGCCGCGCGCAACAGCATCTGGAGCGCAAAGAATGCTGCGACCGCCACGAAAAGCAGCGTCAACGCGCGGTGCGGCACGCGATGCGAGAGCCGCGCGCCGATGCGCGCGCCGACGAACATGCCGATGACCACCGGCGCCGCAAGCAGCGCGTCGATGTCGCCCCGCGCGAGGTAGAGCACGCCACTCGCCGCGGCCGTGGCGCCGAGCATGTACGTGGAGGTGGTTGTGGCCACTCGGATCGGGATGCCCATCAGCACGTTCATGGTCGGCACGTTGACCACGCCGCCGCCGATGCCAAGCAGGCCCGAGATCGCACCCGCCCCAACCGAAACGACAGCCGCAGGGCCGACATTGCGCGCCCGGTACGCAATCTCATCGCCGGTCGTGGGCTCGACATAGCTGGCATCGAACTCGAGGCCCGTCGGCTCGTCGACGACCTCCGTCGCCTGGGTCGCGCCGCCTCGCAGCATCTGGATGGCAACCAGCACTAACACGAGCCCGAACGTCGCGCTCAACACGCGACCGTCGACGAGCCCGGCGACGTAGCCGCCCAGGATGCCGCCCCCGGCCGTTGCCGCAAGCAGGCGCAGCGCCAACCGACGGTCGGCGAAGCCACTCGAAAGGTAGTTGGCCGAGGCGGTGGTCGAGACGGCGATCACGCCGAGCAGCGACACGGCAATCGCACCGTGAACATCCACGCCGAGTCCAATCGTCAGCAGCGGAACCAGCACCAGGCCGCCGCCGACACCGATGAGCGCCCCGAAACCGCCTGCGCCGATGGACGCGAGGAACGCGAGCAATACCAGCGGCAACACCTCGGCCGATTATCGGCGCGCGCTCGTCGCTACGATCGGCGGCGATGACCACTCATCAGAACGCGACGGACGACGGCCGGCCAAGCGGCCCGCTCGCCGGGCTGCGCGTGCTCGAGCTTTCGACCGTGCTCGCAGGCCCGTACTGCGCCATGGTGCTGGCCGATCTGGGCGCGGACGTGATCAAGGTCGAGCCGCCAGAGGGAGACGCAACGCGCGGCTATGGGCCACCCTGGATCGGGCCTGCGGAAGAGGGCGGAGAGCGGATCGCGACCTACTTCCTGTCGGTCAATCGGAACAAGCGCAGCCTGCGCCTGGATCTGCGCCGCGAGGAGGGGCGCGAGGTGGTGCGCCGGCTGATCGGTCGGTCGGATGTGCTCATCGAGAACTTCCGGGCTGGCGGAATGGATCGCCTGGGATTGTCCGAGGAGACGCTGCGCGAGCTGAACCCGCGCCTCGTGCACCTTTCGATCACGGGCTACGGACCCGACGGACCCGACGCCGCGAAGCCGGGCTACGACTTCGTCGCCCAGGCGGTCGGCGGGACTGATGTCGATCACGGGCTTTTCCGAGGGCGACGGCGGCCAGCCGACAAAGCTCGGGGTGGCGATCACCGATGTTGTGACGGGACTGCTGGGCGCCGTGGGCGTGCTCGCCGCGCTCCGATCCGGAGTGGGCCAGCGGATCGATGTGTCGCTGCTGGAGTCGACGCTGGCGATGCTCATCAACCAGGCCCAGAACGCTTTCGCCACGGGCGAGCAGCCGGCGCGACGCGGCAACGCGCACCCGAACATCGTCCCCTACGAGACCTTTGCGACTCTGGATGGAGAGATCGCGGTCGCCGTGGGCAGCGAGCGCCAGTGGGCTCGGCTGTGCACGGCGCTGGGGCGTCGAGGAGCTCACCGCCGATCCCCGTTTTGCGGACAACGGCTCCCGGGTGCGGAACCGCGAAGAATTGCGGCCGGTGCTGGCGGAGCGCTTCGCGAGTGCCGAGTCGACGCACTGGCTGGACCGCCTTGACGAGGCCGGAGTCCCGAGTGGCCCGGTCAACGACGTGCTCGCGGCATTCGCGCAGCCCCAGGCCGTGGCCCGGGAGATGCGGGTCTCGGTCGACCACCCTGTGCTCGGGGCCGTCCCCCAGATCGGTCTGCCCTACAACCTATCGGCGACGCCGGCGTCGATCAGGACGGCGCCGCCGCTCCTCGGCGAGCACACAGCGGAGATCCTGACTGAGCTCGGCTACGACGCCGACGAGATAGCAAAGCTCGAAAAAGACACAACTTTGTAACCTGCTATATCCTACGGAGGCCACGAATGGGGGGAACATTCGGCACTTTCCGACAGACGCGTCACCCCGATTCCGCGCGCGTCTGCATCTGCCAATTTCGTAGGAGGCACTATTTCATGTTGTCTTTGAAGTTCCTCGGACGAGCTGGCGGGGTCGTCCTGGCGCTGGCCCTGTCGGCCACACCAGTGCTGGCCCTGCAGGATTCATCTGCCGGTTCCATCCAGGCACGCAGGCGGAGCTGCACCCCCGGCTACACACCGTGCATCCCCAACAGGGCTACCGACGTCGACTGCGCCGCTGGCAGCGGCAACGGCCCGCGCTACACCGCGCGTGGCGTGACGTATCGGGTCACCGGGTCCGACCGCTACCGCCTCGACGCCGATAACGACGGCTGGGGCTGCGAGCGCTGAGTCGCTCACCGAGGCGGTAACCGCCTCGTTGGTAAACTGCCAGTTCGGGGCCGACATAGCTCAGCGGTAGAGCAGCTGTTTCGTAAACAGCAGGTCCTCGGTTCAAATCCGAGTGTCGGCTCCAGTTCTTTCCCCGCCTACTTCGGCGCCAAGGCCTGTTTGATCTCCGCGATCATCACGGTCTCTGTCGTCGATCGACCGCCGCCCTTGGCGTCCGCGACGACCTCGGCCAACTCCACGACGAAGCGGCGGTAAGGCTCGAGGTCATCAGGGGCCTTCGCTGAAAGCGCCGCCTGTGCTGCAGCAAGCGCATCCATCGTCTCAGCGCGCAACTTGTCCGGTGGCGTGGTCAATCCAAAGCCCGTGCCGTGCACCTTGGCGATCTCTCGGACGAGCTCACTCGCCGCGGCTACCTGCTGTCCGGCCATGTACTTGCTCATGGCGCCGACCTCGCCGAAGGTGTCGGTAAAATCGCGATCGCTCATCGAGACGAGCATCGCGCTGCCCGTCGCTCCGCGATGAAGCGCCAGCCATTCGGCGTCGGTGAAGTCCGTCTTCGTCGCCATCTCTTCCTCCAATTCGTTGCCTTCGAGTATCGCGCTCAACGGCGGTGCTAGCCTCGGACGCCCATGACGAAACGAGTCGCGCTGGTCACGTGCGCCACGCTGCCCGAGCTCGATACCGATGACCAGCTGCTGATCGAGCCGCTGCGTGCGCGCGGCATGCAGCCCGTTGCGGCCGTGTGGGACGACCCGTACGTGCAGTGGGACGAGTTCGATCTCACCGTCATCCGCAATCCGTGGGATTACCCGGCGCGGCGCGACGAGTTCGTGGCGTGGACTCGGCGAGTGCCGCGGCTCGTCAACCCTGCGGACGTCGTCGAATGGAACACGGACAAGCGCTACCTGGGCGAGCTCGCTGCCAGGGGCGTGCCCGTCGTGCCGACGACTTGGCTGTCGCCGGACGAAATCGTGACCCTGCCTGCGGTGGGTCGCCACGTGCTCAAGCCGTCGATCGGTGCGGGGTCGCTCGATGCAGCCGCCTTTTCGTTGCACGACGCGCACGAGGCAGCCATGGCCGTCGAGCACGCCACGCGCCTGCTCCATGGCGGCAGCACGGTCATGGTCCAGCCATACCTCGACTTGATCGAGCAGCGCGGCGAGACCGGCCTCATCTTCGTCGGCGGCGAGCTCAGCCACGCAATCGGCAAAGGCGCGATGCTCAGTGGCGAGCGGGGCCTGGAGGCCGACGGCCTCTACAAGGAGGAGACGATCACCGCGCGTGATGCCACGCCAGCGGAGCTCGAGGTGGCGCGCCTGGCGCTGAACGGTGTTCCAGGTGGTCCCAATCGACTGGCCTACGCCCGCGTCGACCTGATTCCGGGACCGGATGGCAGCCCGCTCCTGATCGAGCTCGAGCTCACCGAGCCATCACTCTTCATGAAGACAGCGCCCCAGACCGCCGAGCGGTTCGCGGACGTCATCCGTGACCTGGCCTAGTCGCGGGAAAAGCGAGAGGCCGGGCGCGCGCCCCAGCGCGGCGAGCCCGGCCTCTATCAGCAGGAGAGGGTGGTCTCCTGGCCGTTTCGCGCGGAGGAGAGGGATCTCCGCGGTTAACGTCTGAGACGGACCTTATGACGGGTTTGTTCCGCGCGATATCCGCCGTTTTACTGATCTTGGTACGGGGGGATTAGTAGGTATCCGTACTGGTTACGGGCTGCCGATCTCCCAGACATCACCCAGCGGGCCGTTTTCGCCACGGCCACCGAAGAGCATCAGCCGCCCGCCGGCGGTGTCGTGGACCAGCGTGGCGCCGTCGCGCGCTGCCGGCCCGGCCGCAGCAGACAGCTGCGTCATTGCGAGGCTCGCGGCGTCGAGCAGCCACGCGTCGGCGAGGTAGTTGCTCTCCAGCGAGCCGCCGCCGAAGACCAGCGCGCCTCCTTCAACTGGCGCCATGGCGAACAGCTGGCGCGCCGGCGCGGCACCATCGGCACTGGCCGTCCAGTCCCGCGTCTCCGCATCGAAAGCCCACGCGTCGCCCAATGCCGGCACGCCGGTGGTCTGGCCGCCGTAGAGCACGAGCTGGGAGCCATCGGCCGACCAGAAGCAGTCATGCAGACAACGCTCGGTGGGCACCCGACCGGTCGGCGTCTCGTCGGTCCACTCGCCGGTGCCGAAATCGTAGGCGCGCGTGTCCGAAAACCGACCGTCGTCCTGGGTGAAACCATGGCTGATCCAGAGCCGGCCATCCGGACCGAGGCTCGCGCACGATCCGTAACGCGCCGCTGGCACCTCGCCCGCGGACGGCAGCTCTGTCCATGCAGCGCTCGCAGGATCGAAGCTCCAGACGTCGCCGAAAAACCCGTTCTCGTTCTGGCCGCTCCAAACGACCAGGCCGGCGCCGGGAACCCACGTCCCGGTGTGACCCCATCGAGCGTCAGGCGCCGAATCGGACGCTTGAACCAGTGACCAGGAGTTTGCCGCGAGGTCGAACGCCCAAAGCTCAGCGGATGAGCCGTCGGCGGTTTGCCCGCCGAAGACGTAGGCGATGCCGTCGTCCGCAAGCGTCCATGTGTGGTCGCTCCGCGCCGATGGGCCGGCGGCGATGTCACCGCGTTCGCGCCATTCGGGCGCGACCGGCGACGGCTCAGAGGTGGCCGCGGGCGGCGTTGCGGGCAGGGAAGTATCAACGGGCGAAGGCACGGGCGACAGCGCGGGCTCAGTAGGAGACACCGAGGGGGGCGCCTCGGTGGAAGGCGTCGTCGTGGACGGCGGGGACCCATTCGTCGGCGCCGGCGTCGAGCCGGGAGTCGGAGACTGAGGGTCAGTCGGAAGTGGTGTGCTCGTGCCCGCAGAGCAGGCGACGAGCAGGAGCGAGCAGAGCCAGGTGGCGAGTCGCCGACGCTGGACGGTTACTCGTTCGCCTCTTCGGAGCTCGACTCCGCGCCACCATCCGCGGCGCCTTCTGCGCCGGCGGTCTCGGACGGCTCGCCCTCGACGCCTGCCTCGGCCTCGGCAACGACTGCCTCTTCCTCGACGCGTGGCGGCTGAACGCGAGCCAGCGCCTCAGTGGGCTCTGTGACGAGCGTCACGCCGTCAGGGATATGTAGGTCGGAGACGTGAAGGATTGCCTCGAAGCTGTCGAGTGCGCTGATGTCGAGCTCAAGTGCCGAGGGCAGGTCGTCCGGCTTGGCGCGGACCGAGACATGATCGCGCAGGTGAAGCAGGACCCCGCCCAGGCGCTCGATCGCGACGGATTCACCGATGGTCACGACCGGGACGTCGGCCATGCGCTCTTCCTCGAGGTTGACCACCAGGAGGTCGACGTGGATGGGCAGGCGGCTGATCGGGTGCTCCTGGATCGCCCGCAACAGGACGGGCTGAGCCTTGCCGTCGCCGGCGACCTTCAGGTCGAGCACGACGTTGCGGCCGGTGTGCCGGTGCAGGTTCTCGAACTCGCGCGCGTCGAGCGAAATGGCCTCTGAGTCGCGACCGGCGCCGTACACGACGGCGGGCACGCGGCCTTCGCGGCGGAGCAGGGCAACTTTCTTGCCGAGCACGGCGCGTGGTTCTGCGGAGAGCTGAGGTCTGGCCATGGGAGGCGCGATCGTAGCACGGATGTACGATCCGCTCGTGGCGGCGACCATTTTGATCGTCGAGGACGAATACGCCGTCGCGAGGGGCATCGAGTACGCGCTCCAGCAGGAGGGCTACGAGGTGACCGTCGCGCGCAACGGCGAAGAAGGCCTCGAGATAGCAACTCATAGCGCACCAGATCTGGTGATCCTTGACGTGCGCCTGCCGGGCATGGACGGCTTCGAGGTCCTGCGCCGGATGCGCGGCGCCGGGAGCAAGGCACCCGTGCTATTCCTCACCGCGCGCGACGAAGAGATGGACAAGGTCATCGGCCTCGAGCTCGGCGCGGACGACTACCTGGCCAAGCCGTTCGGGCTGCGCGAGCTGATGAGCCGCATCAAGGCCTTGCTGCGTCGTGCATACGGTGACCTCGCCGATGCCGCCGGCGGCCGGGTCATCCGCCACCACGACCTGCTGATCGACCTTGAGCGGCGCCGCGTGCAGCGCGGCGACCGTCGCCTGGCGCTGACTGCGACGGAGTTCGAGATCCTGCGCCACCTTGCGTCAAAGCCCGGCCGCGTGTTCACCCGGCGCGAGCTGCTCGAGCTGGTCCGTGACTACGAGGCACTCGACCAGGACGAGAAGACGATCAACGTCCACGTCAGCCACCTTCGCGAGAAGCTCGAGGACGACCCGGCCGACCCGGCCTTCATCCTGACCATCCGCGGCGCCGGCTACGCCTTCGCCGAGCGCTAGCGCCATTCGGGCAGGAAGTCACCAGTGCGTCGCTTCATTCCACGCGTCTTCACCGGACTCCGGGCCCGCCTCTTCCTGGCGTTCATGCTCGTGGTCGCCATCGCCCTCGGCCTGATGTTCGCGACGCTGCCACGACTGCTCGACGGCTACTTCCTCGACCAGGCCAACCAGGAGCTCACGCGCAGAACGCTCGTCGCGCGCCAGTTCATCACGACAGAGATCCTGCGCTACCAGACCAGTGGCGGCGCAGCGCAGCCACTGCTCGAGGGCGAGGAGGAGCTGGTCGCCGCAGATGGCCTCAAGGCGGCGCTCGGCTCTGCCGAAGAGGGTTTCCTGTTGCGTCTGGCAGACAACGTGGCGCTCGCCGACGTCACCCTGTCAATTGCCCCCGGGCCGGAGGATCAGCAGCCCGTCTACGAGACAACCGTCGCGCTCTCGAGCGGTCGTGCGGACGAGTTCGAGCTGCAGGGCCAGCAGCGCGAGGTGCTGTCTCGGTCACAGTCTTTCGAGATCACCGACCTTTTCTGGTCCCAGTCGCCGGCCGGCGCGCCGAGTCGAATGGTTACCGTCACCCTCTCCAACCCGTACACGTTCCGCAGCCAGACACTGGAGACGATCGTCGAGTGTCATGGGCGTCGCCGCCCTGATCGCCCTGGTCGTCGCCGGTGTCGCATCGATCCTGATCGCGGACCGCCTGTCGAATCCGATCAGGCGCCTGACTGGAGCCGCGCGCGAGCTGTCCGAGGGCCATCTGGCAGCACGCGCCACCTCTCCCAGCAGCTCACGCGAGATGGCCGAGCTGACGACCGCCTTCAACTCGATGGCCGAGCGTGTCCAGGAATCGATCGAATACATCCGCCGCGACCGTGATCGCAGCCGCGACTTCCTGGCCGACGTGTCACACGAGCTGCGCACCCCGATCGCCGCCTGCGGACGTTCAACGAGCTGCATGACCGAGACCAGGGTGGACGAGCCGACACAGCGCGAGTTCCTCGAGCAGACGCGTCAGCAGATCGAGCGGCTCGACTGGCTCGCCCAGAACCTGCTCGAGCTATCCAAGCTCGAATCGGGCTTGGTGCTGCTCGACCTGCGGCCCGACGATCTGCGCGCGGTCGTCGAGAGCGCCGTCCAGCAGGCCCAGACGGGCGCAGATCGCAAGGGCGTGCATCTTGTCGCAGAGCTGCCCGATGAGCCCGTCCGCCAGCGCCACGACCCGCAGCGCATGGGCCAGGTGATCGGCAACCTGATCGGCAACGCCATCAAGTTCACGCCGAGCGGCGGCGAGATCCGAGTTGTGCTCGAGCCGACGGACGCCGGCGCCGAGGTGCGCGTCGACGACACCGGCGTCGGCATCAACCCGCAGGAGCTGCCCTATGTCTTCGAGCGCTTCTACCGTGGCGCCGACGCGCACGAGTCTGCGCGCCGCGGGGTCGGGCCTGGGCCTGTCGATCGTGCGATCCATCGTCGAGATGCACAATGGCCGGGTGTCGATCAGCAGCACGCCGGGCAAGGGCACGGAAGTGTCCGTCTCCCTACCGCGCGACATATCCGTTTCTTCATCCGCCGCTGTCCCCGCCTGAACAGGCGCGTGTCACGCTGACACACGCCGTGAGCAATTGCCTATGACCGATTTAAACGACCCATTTCGCACCGCGTCCGGCCAGGACGCGGCGCCAGACGAACAGACAACGAGCTACGAACCGCCGCCCGCGCAGCACGCGCCGATGTCGGTGGTCGAGCCGCGCACCACGTGGGCCGCGGGCTCCGCCGGCGGCTGGCCCAGCCAGACGCCGGCGCACTGGTTCGAGCCACTCCCGGGCCAGGAGCCGCACGAGGATCGACGCCGATCTGGGTCGGGCCTCGGGGCGCTCTTCGTCGTGGCCATAGTCGCTTCCGTCCTGGGCTCGGTCCTGACATACGCCGGACTTGTCGCGACCAGCCAGCTTTCATCCCCGCTGGGGGCCGTCTCGACCGCGACACCCGCGCCCACCTTCGCACCCGGCTCCGTCGCTCCGCCAGCCACGACTGCGCCAAACGACCCCGACGCAATTTCGTCCGCGGCCGCGCGGGTCAGCCCGGCCGTGGTCACGATCACCGTCCGCGAGGGCGAGGCAACTGATCCCTTCGAGCTGCCTGAAACCGGAGTTGGGTCGGGCATCATCTATGACCCCAGCGGCTGGGTGCTGACGAACCGCCACGTGGTGGCCGACGCGACCCAGGTCACGGTCGAGCTGACTGATGGCCGCCGCGTTCCCGGGCGCGTCTACGGCGTTGACACCCTGACCGACCTCGCGATCGTGAAGATCGACGCCAACGACCTGCCGGCCGCGCCGATAGGTGACTCCTCGTCGCTCAGGCCGGGCCAGACAGCGATCGTGATCGGCAGCCCGCTCGGGACCTTCACCAACAGCGTGACCTCGGGCGTCATCTCGGCGCTCGGACGTCAGCTCGTTGTGAGCGACCCCGTCAACGGGCGAGCCGCGTCGCCTGCGCAACCTGATCCAGACCGACGCGGCGATCAACCCGGGCAACTCGGGCGGACCGCTGATCGATGAGACCGGTGCGGTCATCGGCGTCAGCACCGCCTACGCGCAGGACGCCCAGGGCATCTTCTTCGCCATCCCGATCAACATCGCCAAGCCGATCATGCGCCAGGCGGTCGCGGGTGAAGAGCTCACCCGGCCGTGGATCGGCATCGTCTACATCGCGCTCGATCGCAACGTCGCCGACGAGAACGAGCTGCGGCATCGACTACGGCGCGTGGATCTCGCCGGATACCGGCGATGGGTCCTCGCCGATCGTCGACGGCAGCCCCGCCCAGGAGGCCGGGCTACTTGCCAATGACATCATCACCTCGATCGACGGCCGGCGGATCGATGCAGGGCAAACGCTCGACGACATCCTCAGCCTTTACGGGCCCGGCGACACGCTCACCCTCGAGGTTCTGCGCGACGGGACGACGATCGACATTCCCGTGACTCTCGGAACGCGGCCGGCCAACCTGGACTAGCCCACCAGATGGGCGCCTGCTAGCGGCCGCGCTCGATCGTCACTCCGGCGTCTTCCAGCACCCCATCGATGGGCACGCCCGGCTTACGCACCGTGACCACGGTTCTGGTCGCCTGTGGAAACCGCTCGAGGATGTCCGCGGCAACGTTCTCCGCAATCGCCTCCAGCAGCTTGTAGCTGCGCGTCTCGACATGCGCCTGGCAGATCCTGAAGACCTCTGAGTAGTTGACCGTCTGGGCGAGGTCATCGCTCGTGCCCGCGGGGCGTAGGTCCGTCTCGACCTCTACGTCCATCTCGATGACCTGCGGCTCCGCTCGCTCCTCGTCCGAAACTCCGTGGCGACCCTCGAACGCCATGGCCCGAAGGAAGATGCGATCGCTCAAGATTGGCCTCCAGCTTCTCGCCACGCGCCGCGGACGATGGCGTCCGCCATGCGCGCTGCACGGACATTCGCGGCTACGTCGTGGACACGGACGATGTCGACGCCCGATCGCACGCCGAGCGCCGTCGTCGCCAGGGTGCCCTCCACGCGCTGGTCGGCGGGCAGGTCCAGCACCTTGCCGATGGTCGACTTGCGACTCGTCCCGAGCAACAGCGGTCGCCCGAGCGACGAGAAGGTCTCGAGCTCGCGCAGGATGACGAGGTTGTGCTCGGCCGTCTTGCCGAAGCCGATCCCCGGGTCGACGATCACGCTTTCCCACGCCACGCCCGCCGCGACGGCGCTCTCTATGGCGTGCTCGAGGTCTGCGATCACCTCCCCGAGGACGTTGCGGTAGCGCGCCTCGCGGCGGTTGTGCATCAACACGATGGGCGTGCCCCGATCTGCCGCGAGGCGCAGGAGCTCGTCCTGCGCGGCCACGCCCCAGATGTCGTTGACGAAGTCCGCGCCGGCGTCCAGCGCGGCTGTGGCCACGCCGGCGCGGGTCGTATCGACTGCGATCGGCATGTCCGGCAATGCCTCGCGCACGGCGCTGATCACGGGCACGACCCGGTCACGCTCAGCCGCCTCGTCGATCTCGATATGTCCCGGCCGCGTCGACTGGCCGCCGATGTCGAGGATGTCCGCGCCCTCATGCGGCCATCCGCCGGGCCTGGCTGACAGCAGCTTCGATGTAGTGGTCACCTGATCCGTAGATGCCGTCGCCGCTGAACGAATCGGGCGTGACGTTGACGATGCCCATCACGAACGTGCGCATACCCCATTCGAACGTTCGCGGCCCGATGCGCAGCGGCGCAGGCGGCCGCTGCGCGATGCCAGTGTCGGCGTCCGTGGGGAGCCCGACCGAGGGTGTCGCGTCCACGATCGGATTGTCAGGCAGCGGGTGCCGAATCGGTCAGCAGTGCCCGAACGTGGCCGACGAGATAGAGCGAGCCGCAAACGATGAGCATCCCGCCCGCCGCTTGAGTTGCGGCGACGGCGGCGTCGATGGCCGTGTCCGGGTCTACGATCGCTCGCGCTCCGGGGCCCCACTCGTGAGCCAGGCGACCTGGCGCGAGCGAGTTAGGGGAACCCGGGACGCTCGTGGCGATGATCGCGGCACCGGTCAGCACGGGGATGAGCGGATCGAGCATCTGGTCCTGCCAGTGGTTGGCCATCACCGCCATTACCACGGTCGGGGCGCCACCGGGCAGTTGCGGCAGGAGCGTCGAGAGCGCGTCCGCCAGCGCCGCGATGCCGTGCGGGTTGTGTGCCCCGTCGAGGAGCACCGTGGGCCAACCCGCACGGCTGATCAGCTCCAGTCTCCCCGGCCACCGCGCATTTGCAAAGCCACGTTGCCGCTGCTCGAGGGCGACCGTAGCGATACCGGCAGCTTCGAGGCCTTCGAGAATCCCCCAGGCGACGGCCGCGTTCGCCGCCTGGTGGCCGCCCAGCAAGCCGATGGTCAATGGGCCGCCCGTGGGCGTGCGCGTCCGAAGCCCCGAGCGGTCCATCCCGTCCACGACGAGGGCTTGAACCACGTCGAGCGGAACGTCAACATCGCGTGCTCGGCGTTTCAACACGGCCAACCCGGGCTCGGCCGCGCCGGTGATGGCCGCAACGTCTCCCGATTTGATGATCATCGATTTCTCGGTCGCGATTGCCTCGATCGTCGGGCCGAGAACCTCCATGTGGTCGAGCGCGACATTGGTGATCGCGGAGACGCCGCCCTGCCAAACGTTCGTGGCGTCGAGCCGGCCACCGATCCCGACCTCGATCACGCCGACATCGACCCCAACGCGCGCGAAGTGCAGGAACGCGGCCGACGTCAAGACCTCGAACTCGGTCGATGGGCCGTGGCCGGCAACAAGCTTCTCGTCGGTCGCCATGACCTCGTCGAGCAACACGCAGAAGTCATCGACCGAGATCGGCTCGCCGTTGAGCTGGATCCGCTCCCGATACGACACCAGGTGCGGCTTGGGCGTCTGACCGACGCGCAGGCCGCCTTCGCGCAGCACGCTGGCCACCATCGCCTGGGTGCTGCCCTTGCCATTCGTGCCGCCGATGAGCACTCCTCGAAGGCCCACATGAGGATCGCCCAGCGCGGACAGCAGCGCGCGGGTCCGCTCCAGACCGAGGCGCATCCCGAAACGGCCACGGGCCTGGAGACGCTCCAGCGTCGCGACGTAATCCGGCGCGGTCTCGTCGCTCAAAACGCTCAGATGTCGAGGTCGTCCTCGTAGAAGACGCACTGGTTGAAGCGCGGCGAGAGGCAGATGTCGGAGACGTAGCTCTGCTCGAGGTGGACGCCGCCACGCAGCTGGCAGCGCGCGACGTTGACCTCCTGGCGCATCAGCGCCTTGAGCAGGTGCGGCGCGTTGATCGGTATCGGTCCACGCGGCCCGGTCATGTAGAAGTGCGGGCAGACGTTGCGGCGCAGGTTGGGCAGGCCGAACGGGATCCGCGGAACGCCCGCACCGTCCACCGGCGGTGCGGCCGGGCGGCGCAGGCCGAGATTGCCCGATACCCGGCTTATCGGTCCGCGCGGGGGAGCAGGCGGTATCGGACGGCCCTGCAGGGTCGCGCGCGCCAACGTCGCGAGCGGCCTGCGACTCGAATCCAATCTAGCCCTCTCTTCCAACCTCGACACGTGACGGGGTGCACAAAGCGTACACGCCCAATGGTGGTGTGTGAGCGACCGGCGCGGCGTGTCCGGTCCTGCCAGAATCGGACCCAGATGCCGGGACCGTCACGCACAACGAAAAGCGGCGGTCCGAGTGACAGGCGCGCAGGTGCCCAACGCCAGCGTCGGACACGCCGGCCCGCCCCCAAGCAGCTGGCTAGACGTGTCAGCTGGTCGCGCCGCATCGGCATCGCGGCCGCACTGGTGCTGCTCGTCGGCGGCGCGGTCGCGTTCGCGGGCCAGGCATTCGACAACGGTCCGGGACGTCGGCCGCCGGCGTCCGCGCCGCCGCCACCGGCCCTGACCCTGCTTGCGCCCGCCGAGCCGGTGACCCGGCGCGCCAGTGCCGAGCTCATCGCCGTGCGACCGCAGAACCTCCGCGCCGACCAGGCCTATCGCGTGCGCGTGTACGTCAATGGCGCGCAGGTCATCGAGCGCGAGCTGCCTGCGAGCGAGTCGTTCGCGCTGCCTGATATCCCGCTCGTCCAGGGGCCGAACCTCATCGGCGCAACCCTCGTCGGCGATGGCGGCGAGAGCCAACGCTCCTCCGAGGTGACGATCCTGCGCGACGACGAGCAGCCCGAGATACGAATCACCCAGCCGGCCGGGCGCGCGACCGCCTACTCGGACACGGTTCTGCTGCGGGGACGGACGGAGCCCGGCGCCAGCCTGAGCATCACCCGCGCCGGCTCAGGCAGTGAGATCGAATCGACGGTCGGGGACGATGGCCGGTTCTCGGCCACGCTCGATCTGAACGTGGGCAGCAACGCCTTCGTGATCCGCTCGGCCGACGTCGCCGGCAACCAGGCCACGGAGCGAATGAACGTCACGCGCGCCGAGAGCGCGGCACGCCTGACGCTATCGATCCAGCCCGAGCTGATCGAGGCGGCGGCGTTGCCGGCCACGGTGATCCTGACCGCTACGGTGCGTGACGAGGTTGGTGACCTGGTCGATGGTGCCGAGGTCACCTTCGGGGTATCGCCACCCACCAGCTCGACGACGACCTACCGGTTGACGACAGTGAATGGCCGGGCACGCTGGTCCAACCTGACCCTCACTCCGGGCGATGCTGCGGGAACGTGGCTGGTGACCGTCTCCGCAACTCTGCCGTCAGGGGTTGAGCTGCGCCAGGACGGGTCGTTCAGCCTGGAGTGACGCGCGCCTCGATGAGCGGGGCGGGAAGCAGCTCCACCTTGTCCGAGATGACGGGCGGCGGCTGTGCGCCTCCGAACAGCCCTTCCTGTGGTCCTGTCGGGCTGGACGTCCAGCAGTCGCGTTGCTCGGCACCGCTCAATGGCTCACGGCGTCGATCGAGCGCGCAGTAGCCGACGCCGCCGACGACGGAGCCGCGGAAACGCGCGCAAGTCCCGCAACTCGTTGCCGAGCGATTGCAGAGAAAGCAGCGCGCAGCCGATTCCGATTGGGCAGTGCCGCAGTGCGGGCAACGCCACGTCGCCATGTCTGGCGAGTCTACGCCTCGTCAGCAGACGTCGGGCGGCTCTTTGACGAACAGGTGGACCTCTGTCAGCGGCGGAACCGCGGCGCCTGGCGGCGGGTACTGGAGGCACACGATCGGGTCGACGCCCTCTGCGGGCACGGGCCAGACGACACCGACAATCAGCCCGATCGACTCGATCTGTGTGCGCACCTCGCTCAGAAAGGCACCGGTCTGATAGTTGCCGACGACCACGAGCGTCGGCGCCGGTGTTGGAGTGGGAGTCGGAGTCGGGGTCGGGGTCGGGGTCGGAGTCGGAGTTGGCTCGGGCGTCGGGATGGGAGTCGGCTCGGGCGTCGGAGTAGGCGGGACCGCCAGGGACTCGGTGGGCTGGGCTGTGGGCGCGGGTGTCGGAGTGGGCGCGGCCCCGAGCGAGACGATGTAGTCGATCGCGGTGCCGCGCGCAACGTCAATCCCGGCGCGCGGATTGGTGCGGATGATCAGGCCAACCGGGACCTCACCATCGAACGACTCCGAGCGAACACCTGGCGCGAGATTGTTCTGGGCCAGGATGTCGAACGCATCGGCCTCCGTGCGCAGCCGCAGATCCGGCACGGGGACGGTCTGGCGCTGCGTGGCCACTGTGACCGTGACCTCTGAGCCACGCGGCGCGTTGCCGCCGGACACTGGGTCCTGACTGATGATCGTGCCCTCAACGGCCTCGTCGGTGACCTGGTAGGCGCCGACGCTGAGCACCAGACCCTGCGCCTGGGCGTTGCGGCGCGCGTCGGCGAGGGGCAGGCCAACGAACGACGGAACCTCGACGATCAGGCCGGTCGCGCCGGGCGTCGCCTGCGGACCACGACCGGACAGCAGCAGAAACAGCAGCACGCCGCCTGAGATCAGCACCAGGACGCCGAGGATTGCCGCGATCCAGGCCCACGCGCCGGCACCGCCGCCGTCGTCGTCATCCTCTTCGTATGCCATCTGCCGCGGCGGCGGCGGGCCGCCTCGTGACTGCGCTGGCACGCCGTAGACCACGCCCGGCTGCGGCGGCTGCGGCCCTTGCGGCGGCGGCCCCGCAGCGGCCAGCCCGGCCATGGCGGCGGCCGCGGCACCGATCGGCGCCTGCATCGGCGGCGCGGCGGCGCCCGCAGGATCGGCGATGTAGCGGCCGAGCAGCGCGGCCATGTCCCCGGCCGTCGGCCGATCTGCGGGCACTCGCGCGAGGGCACGCCTGACCGCGATGTCGAGTATCTGAGGGATGCCCTGGCGCATCGACGAGGGCGCGGGCGGATCGCCGGCGAGTCGGGCCACCGCGACCGCACCGGCGGAATCGCCGGTCCATGCGCGGCGACCGGTCAGCATCTCGAACAGCACGAGACCGGCCGAATAGACGTCCGAGGACGTCGTCACCATCTCGCCGCGCGCCTGTTCCGGGCTGAAGTAGTGGACCGAGCCGAGCGTCGTGCCGGGCATCGTCAGCTGCGCCTCGCGAGAAGGCGCGGGCAATGCCGAAATCGGCGACCTTGACGCGCCCGCCTGAGGTCAGCAGCACGTTCGTCGGCTTGATGTCGCGGTGGACGATGCCGCGCGCGTGGGCAGTGTCGAGTGCCTCGAAGATCTGCTGCGCGATACGCGCCGCGGCCAGTGGCTCGAGCGTGCCACTCTGCTTGATCACGCCGGCCAGGTCGCCGCCGTCGATGAGCTCCATGACGATGAATGGGTCGCCCGACTCCATGCCGTAGTCGAAGACGTTGACCACGTTGGGGTGACTGAGTGCCGCTGCAGACTGCGCCTCCTGGCGGAAGCGCGCCACGAAAGCCGGGTCGCGGCCGTACTCGGCGCGCAGCACCTTGACCGCCACGTCGCGTCCGAGCTGCGCGTCGTGGGCGCGGAAGATGGTCGCCATTCCGCCCTGGCCGAGCAGCTCGACGAGGCGGTAGCGGCCGGCGAGAACCTGTCCTACTTCGGCCATGCCCAGATCACCAGGTTCAGCTGAGGTCGAGCCCGGTCAGATAGCGCCGGAACTCGGCGCCGATGTCCTCGCGCTCGAGCGCCAGATCGACCGACGCCTTGAGCCAGCCCATGGTCGTGCCGGCGTCGTAGCGCTTGCCCTCGAACGCATAGGCGTAGACGTCCTGCTCACTCATCAGCGCCTCGATCGCGTCGGTCAGCTGGATCTCGCCGCCGGCGCCGCGCGGGGTCGACTCGAGCTTCTCGAAGATCTTCGGCGTGAGCACGTAGCGGCCGATGATCGCGAGATTGCTCGGTGCGCTGTCCGACGGCGGCTTCTCGACAAGCCGGCGCACTTTGTGCAGTCGCTTGTCGCTCGTGTCGGCGTCCGGATCGGGATCGATCACCCCGTAGCGGCTGACCTCGTCCTGGTCGACCTCCATCACGGCAACGACCGATGAGTGCGTTTGCCATATATGCCTCGATGAGCTGGCCGATGCCCGGCCGGTCGCCCACGACCACGTCGTCGGGCAGCATCACCGCGAACGGCTCGTGGCCGATCGACCTCCTTGGCCATCAGCACCGCGTGACCCAGGCCCAGCTGCTCCTTCTGGCGCACGTAGCTGATCTGGACCATGTCGCCGATCTGGCGCACGCGTGCGCAGCATGTCGATGTCGCCCTTCTCCTCGAGCAGCTGCTCGAGCTCGTATGAGTGATCGAAGTGATCCTCGATCGCGCGCTTCTGGCTGCTGGTCACGATGACCACGTGCTCGATGCCGGCCGCAACCGCCTCCTCGATGCTGTACTGGATCACCGGCTTGTCGACGAGCGGCAGCATCTCCTTGGGGAGTGCCTTCGTGGCCGGCAGGAGTCGCGTCCCCCAGCCCGCGGCCGGGAAGACTGCTTTTCGGACGCGCAAAACGTGCCTCTTGATGGGTCCGTTGAAGTGCCGGTGGCGGCGCTCGAAGCGGCGCGGCGACCGGTCCCGTGAGTCGGCGCCGAGTATAGACGCGGCTTTGGACGAGGCCGCTAGACGAGCGGGGCGGTCTCTGGCTCGGACGGCACGGAGGAGCGTGGCGCGACCTGGAGCACGGCCGCGGCGACCAGCACGGCAGCGCCGCCGACGAGCTGCAGCGGCGTCGGCTGCTCACTCAGCAACAGCGCCGCGAGGCTGACCCCGACGAGCGGCTCGATCGTCATCAGGATCGCCGCCCGGCTGGGGCCGATGATGTCGATGCCGGCGATGAAGGCAGTGCTGGGGATGGCCGCGCCGGCAACGCCGCCGGCCAGGATCCAGATCCATGCCTCAGGCGTGCTGAACGGCGCCAACAGGCCGGCCGCATCTCCGGCGAGGAGGGTCAGTGGCACGCTGACGGCGAGTGCCATGCCAACGACCCAGGTAGAGACGTGAAGGGTGGGCATCGGCTTCCAGCCACGGCCGGAGATGAGCACGAACGACGCTTGGCACAGCGCCGCGAAAAGTGCCAGGCCGACGCCCACGAGGTCGATGACGACGTCATTGCTGTCCAGCAACGGCGCGAGCACGACCAGCACCAGCCCGACCGACGAGACCAGCAGCGCGCCGATGCGTACGGCATTGAGCCGCTCGCCGTAGAAACGAACGGCGGCGATCGTGACGATGGCCGGGAACGTGTAGAAGCAGATGAGCGCGACCGCGATGTTCGTGCGCAGGAAGGCGGCGAACATCGCGATGTTGAGCAGCGCCCCGCACATGGCGGCGGCGATCAGCCACGGGCGGCGGTCGCGTGGCAGCACTCGAAAGTTGGGCAGCCGACTACCGCCGCTCAGGCGATGGCCGATGAACAGGCTTACCAGCAACAGGCACGCGGTGGCCGCGATACCGCGCCAGGCGACAAAGGGCAGTGCCTGCATGCCGGTTTCGGCCGCTTGGCGCGCGACATAGCTCAGCGTGCCGAACAGCGCCGCGCCGAGCGCGACGAGCAGCGTTCCGAGGAGGACCCGGTTCAGGGCGCGGCGATCGCGATCGTCAGCTCACGGGCTCGGCGCCGGCAGGCTCATGCCGGCCGCCGCGCAGCACGCGGTTCGTGAACGGGATTCGTATCTCGCGGAAGACCTCGATCGAAACCAGGAAGCCGAGGAATATCAGCACCAGGCCGATGAGGTGGCCCAGCTCGAAGAGCGCCGGCGAGCCGAAGCGATACAGGCTGTCGGTGATGGTCGGCACGAAGGCGCCCGCAGCAATCAGCAGCGTCGCCGGAACACGGCTGTGGATGGTGTTCGTCAGCAGGGCCCGGACCGCGCCCGGAACAGAGGCGACGAAGTTCACTGTCAGCGCCACGGGCGAGATGATCAGGTTGAACAGGAATTGGTCGCCCGGCTGGCCGGGATCGAGCGAGTAGTCGAGCACGCGCCGCTTGGGCATGAAGACGTACGCCGAGAAGAGCGCGCCCAGGATCAGAGCGAAGGCGCCAGTGACGTTCATGAACGGCGTCAGCAGCCGCAGCGACGAGGGGAAGAGCGTGGCATCGGGCGTGTTGCTACCCGGTGCCAGCAGATAGCCCGGCGGCGGCAGCTGGATCGTGAACATCAGCACCAACGAGTAGATCGTGACTCCGACCACCGCCAGCCCTGCGATTTGCGGCCAGCGCTCGTTCTGGAAGTAGGTCTCGACCGCGATCGCTATCGCGAGCACGAGGGCGATGACGAAGTACAACGCGGGCAGGCTCCCGGCGTCGGCAAACTCGGTCGGATTGCGGCGCGGCGTCAGGAAGGTGAACAGCCCGGCCAGGAAGATGCACAGCGCGAAGCCGTAGCCGAAGCGGGTCTTGCCGAGCAGATACGCCGTGCCCAGGCCCAGCCAGCCGACCAGCCACACACCGCCGACGAGGTACCACGCCCGGTACAGCATCTCGTTCCAGCCCACGGCCTGGGCGACGGCCTCCGCACCGGCGGCGATGCCGTAGAAAAGCATGCCTATCGCCCACACCAGCTGGAAGGCGCCACGGCGCTCACGCCATTGGTCGATCAGCGCGATCGAGAAGACGAACGCGAGGGCGGCGGTTAGGGATGGGATCAGGACTTCCAGCATCTCAGGAGATCAGGGATCGAGCTACGCGGGCACGAACTCGTGGGCCTCGCGATGGAGTCCGTCGCACAGTCCCCAGCGCACGCTGTCGCCCGGAATGGGTACGGGGCGCATGATCTCGCGCACGTCCGAGAGGCGGCAGAACAGGTGACCGCGGCGCTGCGCCCACGCGCGGAAGTGCTCGGGTTGGGCATGGAATTGGTGCGGGCCGGGGTTGAGCTTCGTACCTTCCGCCCAGCTCGGCGGGGCCTCCGGCGCGACGATGTCGAGCAGCGTGATGCGGAAGGGCGTGCCCGGAATCGGCTCTCCGCAGCCCGCACACCGGATCGCGTCGTTCTCGTCGAACACGGTGGAAATCGGGATGCCGTAGATCTCCCCGCCGCGGAAACTGTTGGACATCGGGCCCGATTGTAGCCACGGCCTCGCTCGAGCCGCTGTCAGGCACCTCAGTCCGGTACTGACTCCAGCCAGTCGGGCCGCGGCAGGCCTACCAGCCGCGCCGCGAGACCAAGCGATGCCTTGAGCTGACGGCGCTGGACCGAGCGCAGGCGCGGCAGGCCATCCAACGGCGGTCGGGGCGCGCGATCGGCAAAGTAGCCGGCGATCCCTGCCGCCGCCGCGTCGAGCATGGGGCGATCGACCTTCAGAACCTCCTCGTACCAGGCGATCGTGCGCTCGCCCAACGGCCCACCCTCCGACTCGATGGACTGCGCGAACGCGGCAAGATCGAACTCGGGCGGACCGACACACGCAAACGGCCAATCGAAGATCCGCAGCAGGTCGCCCTCGAGCCGGATGTTGTCTGAGCGCGTATCGAAGTGGAGCAGCGAGGACCGGCGCAACTCGAGGCCGAGTGTCCGCTCGGCCTCGGCCAGGGCTTCGACGTTGCCCTCCAGCCAGGCGGTGGCGCGGCGTCGTTCGCTGCCCGCCAGGGCGGCCACGTCGCGCAGGCCGGAGCTTGACGCGAGGTCGCGCCACCAGTGCGCGAACTCCAGGTGCGTGTCGCGCGGCAGCCACGCCGGCAGCGGCTGGTCCAGGTTCCTGGCGTGGAACTCGGCGTAGGAACGTGCTGCGGCGCGCGCCCTCGACTCCGTCCAGGGCGGCACGCGCGCGCCGCCAACGGCCTCCATGAGCAGGACGTGCCAACCCTCGACACGGAACGTCCCGTAGAAGGCCGGCGCCCAGGGCGCGATGCGATCACCGAGCTCCAGGTAGACCCGCTCTTCCTCCTCGAGCATCCAGCGCACCTCTGATCCCTCGGGCAGCGGATAGGTGCCCTTGAAGAACACACGCCGGCCGTCGGCCAGCGTCAACAGCAAGGTCGCCGACGGCCCATAGCCGCCGAATGTCCGGACCGCGCGGTTGACTCCAGCTCCGAGCATCTCCTCGGTCTTCGACTGAACCGCGTCGGGCACGGCCGACCAGACCGGCTTGGCCTCGCGTTCAGCCACGGATCGACTCCGTCAGTTCGAGGGCGGCCGTTGCGGCCTCGCCCGCCGGCCACTCATCGGCCGTGTCGCCGCGATGGATCGCACCTGCGCGGCGCAGGTCGCTTCCATGCGCGATGCGCGCAGCGGCCCAATCGGCGGCCGCATCCTTGGTCGTGAATTCGCCCGTATCGAGCGTGTACCAGATGCGAGCGAGCGTGAGCAGCACATTGGTTGTGTCGGAATCCAGGTCCGCCAGCAGGTCGTCGACCGAGGCGCGCATTGCCTGTTCGAGGTCGGGCGCCGGGATCGGCTCGATGACCTCCGCGGCCGGCTCGCCAATCAACGCCTTGCCGCTTGTTCGAACCTGGGCGAGGAGGATGAGGAGATCGGGGTTAAGGGGATTGGGCGGATCGACCATGCCGGCCTCGAGATCGTCGCGTAGCCATTCGCCGTACTGAAAATCGG
Organism: uncultured Chloroflexia bacterium; assembly: GCA_963706095.1. Taxonomy (GTDB): domain Bacteria; phylum Chloroflexota; class Limnocylindria; order Limnocylindrales; family CSP1-4; genus JALYGJ01. Next base: position 1,744,196 of record OY970149.1, on the reverse strand, counting down.
TCGTCGGCGGAATCCTGAGCGGCTTGACGTCGCGCTGCACCACCGCGGTGAGCTCGACCGGCCGCCAGTGCTTGGGACGCTGGCCGCGGTGCGAAATCGGTCGCAATCTGGCGACCAGCTCGGTTCGAAGTTGGGCAGTCGTCGGCTCGCGAATCACGACCAGCAGATCGAGGTCGCTGTTTGGCCCGAGGCCGCCGGCAACGGCGGAGCCATAAAGGTACGCAGCGAGCACGTCTTCGCCGAGCACGACCTCAACCGCGCCGAGGACCGCGTCGATCTGAGCCTGTGTACCGTCTGTGGCCATGATTCCCTTTGTTCCCATTCCCGAGCTCGAGACCGAGCGCCTCCGCCTGCGCGGCTGGCGCGAGGACGACATCGACGTTCTCGCCGCCATTCGGGCCGACCCGGAGGTCGCCGGCTGGATCGGCTTCCCGGATCCTGCTCGAACCGCTGAAAGTGTCGCGACCTGGGTCAAGAACTGGGAGCGCGACGGCTTTGGCATGTGGGCGCTTGAGGAAAAGGGAAGTGGCGGGTTCATCGGCCGTGCCGGCCTGGTCCACCACGACGATTGGGTCGCCTCGGCCCACGATGCGGAGATCGGTTGGACGCTGGCCAAATCCGCGTGGGGCAATGGCTACGCGACTGAGGCGGCGCGAGCGATCCTCGATTGGGCACGTGCGCGCGGCCAGCCGCGTCAGATCATCTCGATCACGCGACCCGACAACGTCCGATCACGTGCAGTAATGGAGCGCATCGAGCTGGCGTTCGTCGGCGAGACCAACTGGCGCAACTACGACCAGGTCTGGTACGCGCTCGACCTCAGCCCCTAGGCGCCCGTCTGCTCGGCGCGTCGTGCGTCGATCTGCTGTCGCTGCCATTCATAAACGTCGGGCAGCCAATCGCTGCCGAACGTGGATGATGGGCTGATGCGCGGGTCATCGGGAGTCTGGCCGTCACGAAGGGCGTGTACGTAGGCACCGTCCAGCTCGATCCTTGCGCGCATTTGGTCAGCTCCGCCCACTGACCCGTGTCCGGGGATGAGGACGTCAACGTCTTCCGCCACGTCCTCGAGCCGCCGCAGACCAACGAGGTAGTCCTCGATCGGATCCGTGGCCTCAAGGTCGGGGAACGGCATCAGGATGTCGGAGAGCATGTCGCCCGCGACGAGAACGCGGCGCTCCTTGATCAAGAGCGCCGCGTGGCCCTGGGCATGCGCAGGATGCTCAATGATCCGGACTTCAGGGCCATCCCAGGGAATCTGTGCCATTTTCGCAGGCAGAGCGGTGATGAGGCCGAACAGTCCGAGCGGTATCTCTTCGGCGATCTCCGGTGGCAAAGCCTCGGCGACCTGGGCCTTCCAGTCCCCGTTCGACAGGAGCTCGCGCATGAAGGCCGCACATCGGATTGTGCCGTAACGGGGCGCTTCGCCGAGGTCGGCGTGCCAGAGCACATGGTCCCAATCGGGATGCGTCGCGAAGCCTGCCACGACGGGCTGGCCCAACTCGCGCAGGTCGTTCGCGAGGCAGGTCATTTCGTTGCCAGTAATCCCGGGGTCGACGAGCAATACGCCGGCCGTGCCCTGCACGACAACGGAGTTGTTCTGGAGCAGCTCGCTTTGGTGGACCAGCACACCCGCCACAACCTGCTTCAGCATGGACCTCTCCTTCGCTCATGCGCCTGACTTTGCTCGCGGGTTTTCGACGTCCAGCACACGACGATTCACTCTGAGGCTGGTGATAGGGTCGCAAACGATCGGTCCATTGAGCGGCGAGCCTCAAACTGCCGCCAGGACGATCAGCGAGGTAACCATGGCCACCATGTTCGTTCGCCACACGGTCGCTGATTACGCCGCGTGGCGCCGCATTTTTGACGCGTTCGCCCCCACCCAGGAACAGATGGGCGTGACCGACAAGGCCGTCTACCGGGCCGCCGACGACGAAAACGACATTACCGTCACCCACGACTTCAGTAGCGTCGAGGAGGCCAAGGCTTTCGCGGCCAGCGCGGAGCTCAAGGCGGCGATGCACGACGCTGGCGTGACGTCGGCGCCGACAATCTGGTTCACGAACCGGACTTGATCCGCGGCCGCACAGCCGCCGTGACTTCAGTAGGAGAGTGCCCCCAAGGGGATTCGAACCCCTGATCTCCACCTTGAAAGGGTGGCGTCCTAGGCCTCTAGACGATGGGGGCGGGGCACCGAGTTTACCGCCGCAGCCGCCCTAGGCTCTGAACGGTCGGCTATGCGCCTGGCGGGTGATGCGTCCGGCGGATCGGTCCACCGAGGCTGATTCGCGGGCGTCAGCCGTCCTTTCAGTCACCGGAGTGACTGATTCGGTGCAGAGCGGGCGGGCTAAGCCGCAGCTTGACCCGATCGCGGGGCTTCGGCGGACTCATCAGTCAGCAGGTGACTGAAGACCCGCGCTATGGCGGTCAGGCGACTCCGGCCGCGAGGATGCCAAGCACGATCGCCGCAGCAAGCGCTCCGCACGCTGCCATGACCATCAGGCCACCGATGAACGCGCTGCCCAGAGCTCGGCCGCCGCGGCCGCTCTCGCCCTGCCGCACGGCCGAGCCGGCCAGGCCGAACCCGAGCATGGCAAGGACAACGCCGAGGACGGCGAGGCCGGCAACGAGCAGCGGCAGCTTGGACGTCGAGGCATCGATGAACAGCGCATAGCCAACAACGACGGCCGCGCCCACGGCCAGGATCAGCAGCGCGATCCGCAGCGGCGTCACGAACTGGCCGCCAGCAAAACGGCGCCCGATCGACCGGCCAGCGAGACATGCAGCCGACCGTCGGACCCCTCCACCGATGGGGCGTCCCAACCGGGAATGCTCAGCGGCATGGCTTCGGGGCCAAAGTCGAACGATAGGCGTGCCGCAGCATCGCCCGCGTTGAGCACGACCGCGGCGTCTGCCTCGGCGGTGGATCGGGCGTAGGCAACGGCCTCACCCGCGGCAGCGAGAACGCGGAACGACCCGTGGCGGAAGACTGGGTTGGCGTGACGCATGGCAATGACCGCGCGAGAGTACGACAGCAGGTCGTGGTTCCAGCGCGCCTCGTCCCACGGGAAGGCGCGCCGGCAGTCAGGATCGTGTCGCCCCTCCATGCCGATCTCGTCCCCGTAATAGACGCACGGCGCGCCGGGCAGGGTCATGATCGCGAGCAGCGCCAGGCGCAGCGACGCGACGTCGCCTCCGGCCACCGTCACGAAGCGCGCCGTGTCGTGCGAACCGAGCAGGTTGAGCAGCGACGAAACGACCTCCGGCCGATACATCGTTACCAGGTGTGACAGGCGGTCAGCGAACCCCGGGCCATCAATGGGGCGCACGAACTCGCGGTATTCGTGCTGGGTCGCCACGACCTCCGCGTCCAGCAGTCGCGCGGCAACGAACGAAAGCAGAGCCTCCGTCAGCGGGTAGTTCATGAGCGCGTCGAACGTGTCGCCACTGACCCATTGAGGCTTCTCGCGCCAGATCTCGGCCACGATGTACGCGTCCTGGCGAACGGCACGCACTCGTTGCCGGAACTCGCGCCAGAAGCCGGCGTCGATCTCCTCGGCGACGTCAAGGCGCCAGCCGTCGATGCCGAAACGCAGCCAGTGCTCGGCGGCGCCCATCAGGTGCTCGCGCAGGTGCGGGTTGTCCGTGTTCAGCTTCGGCAGCGCCGGCAGATCCCACCAGGCGCGATAGCCGAGGTGTCGTTGGCTGACCGCACCGGATCGGTCTCCTGAGCCTTCGCGCTCCATGGCCTGAACCGCGTCGCGCGTCGGGTATGGCTTCAGCCCGCGCGTCCGCAGGACATCTCGGTCGAGATGAAACCAGTCGACATATGGCGACTGGAGGCCGTTCTCCAGGACATGGTGGAACGGCCAGAAGCCGCGGCCGGAATGATTGAAGACGCCATCCAGGACCACGCGCATGCCGCGCGCGTGGCACGCGTCGATCAGCTCACGCAGCGCCTCGTCGCCGCCGAGCAGCGGATCAACCCGGTAGTAGTCGTACGTGTGATAGCGGTGATTGGAAGCCGACGCAAAGATCGGGGTCAGGTAGAGCGCGTTGATGCCGAGCTGCGACAGGTAGTCCAGGCGCTCGACGATGCCCAGCAGGTCACCGCCCTTGAAGCCACTCTCCGTGGGCGGCGCGTCCCACGGCTCGAGCGGGCCGGGTTTCTCGACGCGCGACGACGAAGCGAAGCGGTCTGGAAAGATCTGGTAGAAGACCGCGTCCGCGACCCACGCCGGCGGGTCCTCGAGACGGGTTCGGACCAGCGCTACTTGACGCCGCCCACGGTCAGGCCGGACACGATGTAGCGCTGTAAGAGGAGGTACACGAGCGATACGGGCAACGCGAACAGGATCGCAAATGCCGCGAAGTGCGTCCACGGTGTCTGCGTCGCAAACTGCCCGACCATGCCGTTCAGGGCCAACGCGAGGGTGTACTGGGGAACATCGCCGGTCAGGAAGATGACGGAGAAGTAGTACTCGGTCCAGCCGGCGACGAAGCCAAGGAACGCGGTGACGGCCAGCGCCGGCACGGCCAGGGGCAGAATGATCATCCGGAACGCCTGATTGCGTGACGCGCCGTCCACGGCTGCGGCCTCTTCGAGGTCCTTGGGGATCGTGTCGAGGTAACCCTTCAGGTTCCAGATCGCGAACGGCAGCAAGCCGCTGATCACCGCGATCGAGACGCCCAGCAGAGAACGGCGCAGGATGAAGTCGCCGAAGCGGATGCTGTTGAGCTGGATGAACAGCGGCACGATGCTGACCACCGCGGGCAGCATAAGCACGGACAGGATGGCCAGCATCAGGATCGTCCGGCCGCGGAAGCGCAATCTCGAGAACGCATAGGCCGCAGTCACCGCAAGGGCGACCGAGACAGTCGCCGCGGTCGTGGCCAGGATGAAGCTGTTCTTGGCCAGATCGAAGAACGAGATCGGGTTGATTGTCGGCCGCTCGAGCACTTCGCGGAAGTTGTCGAGCGTCGCGCCGGACGGGATGATGCTCGTCGGGCGCAGCGTGTTGGACGGATCGAGGGCCAGGCTGAGCACCCAGGCCAGCGGGAAGAGCACGGTCAGGGCGATGAAGATGCAAAGTGCCTGGAGCAGTACCTGCTTGCGCAGAGGCAGCGGCCGGCCCTCGTTCTGACGCGTTGTCGTACGCGACCACGGCCACGGCCCGCGTTGCGGACGAAGTGCGCCGCCGGTTACCGATGTGCTGCTCATTCCTCGTAGCTCGCAGTCGCCTTGGTGAGGCGGTTGAAGACGAGCGTGATCGTCAAGAGGATGAAGAACATGAAGACCGAGAAGGCCGCGGCCACGCCGTAGAGCTGGCGCTCATTGACCAGCCGGAAGGCCTGGGTTACGAGCAGCTCGGTCCGGCCGCGCGGCTCGCCACCGCTCATGAAGTACGTCAGGTAGAAGAGGTTGAACGTCACGACGAAGCCGTAGACCGCGTAGGGGATCATCGCCGGCCGCAGGAACTGGATGGTGATGTGGCGGAACTTCTGCCAGCCCGAAGCGCCATCCATCGAGGCCGCCTCATACAGCTCGGTCGGGATGCTCTGCAGGGCGCCGGTCGCCACGACCGAGTTCAGCGGCCAGCCCAGCCACGTATTCGCGGTAAGCAGCGCAAAGTAGGCCAGGGGCAGCGGGATGAACGAGATCGGGTCCTGGATCTGGCGCAGCCAGTCGATCTGGAAGGCCTCTGCCGGGATGTGGAACAGGGCGCCGATGCCGGCCAGGCCCTGGTTGATGACCCCATTGTCCTCATGGAACATGTTGGCCCAGATCGTGGCCACGATGATCGGCGGGATCACGACCGGAAGGATGTAGATCGCCCGATAGAAGCCGCGGAACCAGAGTCCCTTGGTGTTCAGCACCACCGCGACGAGAACGCCGATGACGATGTGAATGACGACGTTCGAGAACGCCCACCAGATGTTGAAGAACAGGATTCGGAAGAAGTGGAAGTTCGGGATGCCCAGCTGGTCGTTGATGATGCGGACGTAGTTCTCGAGGCCGACGAACTCGGCCGGCCGGCCATTCGGGAACTGAGGCGTGCGGACGACGTTGGGCAGGGTGTAGTCGTAGAAGCTGATCACGGTCTGGAAGATGAGCGGGTAGAAGGTGATCGTGATCATCACCAGCACGGCCGGCAGGATGTACAGGTAAGCCGTCCGCGAATCGCGGCCGAACCAGCGCCGCTTCCTGGGCGCGGGGGCGGTCTGCGCCGGCGCTTCGGCTGCCGATATCGCGGTCAAGTGAGGCTGCCTCCCCAATCTGCGCATCGCGGCGACGCGTCCTGATCGCTGCCGCAGCGCCCCGGCCACAGCGGCGGAGTCATGGTAATCAGGTGATAGGAGGCGTGGGAGCGCCGCCGTGCGGCGCTCCCACGCTCAAGCTCGATCCCCGGTTGGGGTTGTTACAGGCCGTTTTGCGAGTTCATCTCGGCGCACGCCTCACTGACGGCCGTCGCGGGGTCGATCCCCTCGTCGAGCACCTGTGTGAGGGCGTTTCCGAAGTTGCCCCAGAAGTTGTTCAGCTCGACCCGCTGCGGACGCAGGTAGCCGGACTGAACAGCCTGGGCGAACTGGGCGCTGATCTCGTTGTCGCTCGGCGGAACACCTTCCGCCGAGGGGATGTGGTAGGCCACATCCGCGTAGATCGTCTGGATGTCCGGCTGGACCATCCGAATCGCGAACTGGGTCGCGAGATCGGGATTGGCACCGTAGGGATTGATGTTGTAGCCATCGACGCCGGTCAGCGGCAGAGCCGGGCCGGCAGGGCCGGCAGGCATGGGCGCCACTGCAAGGCCGGGAACGGTCTCGACGTAGCCGCCGGCAGCCCACGGGCCATCCACGATCATGTCGAGCTCACCCTCGTTGAAATCGGCAGCCATGTCGGCGTACTGCGGGTAGAACGTGGCGCCGGCCGCCTGCAGGTCCGCGAGGTACTGCATCGATTCAGCGACGCCGCCCTGGTCGGCAATGCACCGGCCGGTGTCATCCATGAGCGTGCCGCCGAAGGCACCCCACCAACCGAAGTTGTGGTAGATGTTCGTGCCGCCGAGCAGGCCCAGACGAGCGCCGCCCTGAACAGCGGTAAGCAGCTCGTCGGTCGTTGCCGGAGCTTCCGGCACCGTCTCGCTGTCGTAGTACATGGCCACGGCCTTGAGCGATTCCGGCACCTGCCAGATGCCCGCTGTGCCGGTCGTCGTGGTGTACGACGAGCCATCAAGGGCGAGCTGGTTGAACAGGGAAGTGTCGAGCGTCGCCGTCACGTCCTGAAGAAGCGGCACCTCTGCGAGCTGCCAGAGCGAGTCGTTCGGCGCAATGAACAGGTCCGGCGCGCCGTCTGCTGCCTGCTGCTGGTAAACCGCGAAAAGCGAGTTGAAGTCGAGTCCGACCACGTTCACGATCAGGCCCGGATTCTCGGCGCAGACGGCGGTCAGTGCCTGGTCCAGGGCATCCGACTCGGTGCCTGCACCTGAGCCGTAGGAGTGCCACATGGTCAGCTCACCGACCAGGTCGCCCCCCTCGCCGCCGCCGGTGCAGGCGACTTCCGGCTCCGGGAAGGGTGTCGGCTCTGGGGTCACGGCCGGATCAACGGTTGCCGCGGGCTCGTCCGTAGCCGCCGGCTCGTCCGTCGCAGACGGCTCGTCCGTCGCGGCGGGCTCGTCGGTCGCGGCGGGCTCGTCGGTCGCGGCGGGCTCGTCCGTAGCCGCCGGTCCATCAGTCGACGGAGCGGTCGTTCCAGTCGCCTGGGTTGGCGCCGTCGTCGCGGCCGGGCTGGCACAGGCGGCCAGCACCAGGACGAGCGTCAAAAGGACGCCGCCCAACTTGAAATAGGAACTCATGTCCCTGAAGTCCTCCTCTGCCAGGCCCCCACGGTGGCGGCCACTACTGCCTTGGTTGCTATTCCCACTTCGATGTGGATCACCTCCTGTCTTCGTGCGCCACGGGCGCCGTTGACTGGCGAACCACGAGGCGGGTCTCGAGCGTACGGTGCTCACGATTGCGGTCGTTCTCGCCGTTGAGGACGGCCAGTAACATCCGCGCCGCTTCTGCTCCCTTTCGCCGCACGGGCTGATGCACCGTGGTCAAGGGTGGATCGGTGAAGCGTGTCAATGGAAGGTCGTCGAAGCCGACGACACTGAGGTGGCGCGGGATGGTCAGGCCGAGCTGACGCGCCGCCTGAAGGACGCCAGCGGCCGCGGCATCGCTCATCGACAGAACGGCGCTGGGCCGCAGCCCCTCTTGCCAGGCGCGCAGGAAAGCCTGCTCGCCGCCGTCAAATGTCGCTGCGGCGATCCGGATCCGATCGGGACCAATCTCGACCTGGAACTCATCGAACGCGCGCCTGTATCCGTCCATCCGCCGATCCATGACGCTGCCGGCGTCGTCGTGTGCCTCGGAGGGTTGCATGGTCAGGACGAGCACCTCGCGGTGGCCCAGCTCGAGCACGTGACGGGCCGCCGCGTACGCGCCGGATGTGTCATCGACGCCGATCGCGCTGTGCTCCAACCATGCGGGCGCATCCACGAGGACAGTCGGCAGGTGCGCCCGCCGGATCGACTCGACCTCGGGATGCTGACTGTCCAGACCAACGACGATCACGCCGTCGACTGTTGCCCGCGCCAATGCCCGCTCCAGCGAACCGTGCAAGGGCGATATGAACAGCAGCCCGAAGCCGTGATCCTCCGTGACCGAGGCGACGCCTTCAGCGAAGAGCGGAAAGAAGGGATTCGCAAACACCTGAGCGAGGGCCTGCGGCGACAGGATGCCAATCGTCGCGGTGGAGCCGGCTGTCAGCATTCGTGCGACGGGATCGGGCCGATAACCCAGCGCCGTCGCGACCTGCCTGATGCGGTCGGCGGTCTCCGGCTTCAGCCGATCTGGGTTGTTGAACGCGAACGAAACGGAGGTCTTGCTGACCCCGGCCTCGCGTGCCACATCAGCGATGCGAGCCCTGGTCGGCTGATCCGACAGCGGCTTTCCCAACAGCGGATGGACTCCTACGGCGGACTTGTCAACCGGTTTACAAAACCGGTTCACCAACGTAAGCACGGTTTCTGGGCATGTCAAGAATCAACGTCGCATAGTGCGAAAATCCACGCCTGATGGTTGAGCTGTTCAAGTCGATGCCGAATGGCGTGCGCCTCGTCCTCGGATTTGGACTTGTGCTGCTCGCCGGTGTGGGACTGACGCTGCCCCTGATCGTGCAGCAGGCGGTCGAAGCGCCGATCTCAGCCCTGGGCCTGCTGTGGATGCTGCTGCTTGCCTACCTGGTTTTCACGCTGACGCTCATCCTCCAGCGCAAGCAGGCCGCCTGGATGCTCTCGCTCGGCCTCGCCACGCTCTCGATCCCGCTCGCAATCGTCCTTTTCTTCTGGGGCGGCGTCATAGGCGGGCTGATCGGGATATCGCTCGCCGTGGTCCTCTTTCTGGCGTTGCGCGGCGCGCGTGTCCGTGCCTGGTACAGCGAGCAATGACCATCTCCGCCGAGCCTCGACCCTCGGCACGGAAACGCGGCCTGCCGTAGGCTTTCGGGCGACGCCTCGCGCGCAGCGCGCGCCCAAAGGAGATCTCCAACCCGTGGCCAAACGCTCCCGCCGTCCGAGCACGCCGCCCCCCAGTGCTCCTGCGCCCGCCGTAGCTGCCACTGCGAGCGCCGCCGATGAGCCGACGGCAACTCCGACCACCAGCTCCACGGCCACCACGCGCACGCGATCGACTCGCCCAGCCCGACCCCGTCGAGCCGTTGCCAAGCAGTCAGCGTTCGAACGCTATCGCGGCCTGATCCTGGGTGGCTTCGCCGTCCTGGGCATCGTGATCATCGGCTACCTGTTCCTGCAATCGGGCGGCGGCGCGGCATACGCCTGTGAGTCGCTGCTGACACCCGGTCCGGTCGAGACGGTTACGCCACGGCCGCCGACACCGACTCCGGGCTTGACCGAGTCCCCCTCGCCGGATGCCAGCTCGACGCCTGCCGCAAGCGACGACCCGGCAGCGTCGGGCTCACCCGCAGCATCTGGTTCTCCGTCCGCATCGGGCTCTCCGGACGTCTCCGGAACTCCGGCCGCATCGGAGACACCCGCCGCCAGCGGCACCCCGGCGCCATCGGCCGCACCAACGCCGTCGCCCACGCCCGAACCCGAGCCGACTGCCCGCCTGGGCTTCACGACGACCATCCTGGGGGCCAACCACGTGCCCGTGGGCACGACCATCAGGTATGGCTTCTGCCCGCCCACCTCCGGCGACCACTACAACAGCGCCGGACGCGGCCCGGTCCGAGCGGCGGTCTATCCACCCTCGGCCGAGCAGCCGCCCGGTGGCTGGGTGCACAACCTCGAGCACGGCTACGTGGCCCTGGCGTATCGCTGCACAGGCGGCGCGCTCGGTGCGGAGGACTGCCCGACCGTCGAAGAGATGGCCGTGATGCAGCAGATCTTCGACCAGGCGCCGCTGGTCAACAACTGCCCGAAGCAGCTCGTCGTGGTCCGTTTCGACTCGATGGACACGCGATTTGCGTTGCTCGCGTGGGGCCGCGCGCTGCTGACCAACGAAATTGATCTCGACACGGGCCTGACCTTCGCCCAACAATGGACCGACGCATTCGCGCCCGAGAACCCCACCTGCTGATCCAGCTCGAGGAGCGCCCGACGACGTGACCGAGACCAGCACCCGCGCATGACCTCGCAATCGGCGGCCGTCCTTGACGCTCCGCCGGTTGGCACGACGATGCGCGCGCTGGTGAAGGAGAGCGCCGGACCGGGCGCCGCGATCCGCGAGGTACCCGTTCCAGAGCCGGGGCCTGGTGAGCTGCTCGTCCGCGTCCACGCCGCGAGCGTCTGCGGCACGGACGTCCACATCGAGCGCTGGGACTCCTGGGCAGAGCAGAACTTTGGCCCGCCGCCCATGACCTTCGGCCACGAGATGGCCGGCGTGGTCGTGGCGCGCGGCCCGGGCGCGACACGCGTCGCCGTTGGCGAGACGGTCGCTGCGGAAACACACGTCGTCGACTGGTCGTGCTACCAGTGCCGAACGGGCCGCGCCTTCGTGTGCCAGAACATGCGCATCCTGGGTGTGCACATACCGGGCTCATTTGCCGAGTACGTCGTCCTGCCCGAGACCAACGCGTGGGTCTACGAGGGCCTGCCTTTCGAGGTGGCGGCGCTACAGGAGCCGCTGGGCAATGCCGTCTTCTCCGCCTTCGTCGAGGACGTGGCCGGGCATACGGCCGTCGTCACGGGCTGTGGCCCGATCGGCCTGATGAGCATCGCCGTGCTCAAGAAGGCCGGCGCCCGCGCGGTTTACGCCACTGATCTCAACGAGGAGCGGCTCGAGATGGCGCGGCGGATGGGCGCCGATCTCGCCCTGGATGCCCGTGACGATGTCGTCGGCCGGCTGCGCGCCGAGACGGACGGGGACGGCGTGGACATCGTTCTGGAGATGTCCGGCTCTTCCGCGGCCCTGCACCAGGGATTGGCCGCGGTCACGAACGGTGGACGAGTGTCGCTGCTCGGGACACACGCGGTGCCGGCGACGATCGATCTGTCGAAGGAGGTCATCTTCAAGGGCCTGCGCATCTACGGCATCACCGGCCGCCAGCTGTGGGAGACGTGGTACCGCACCACGGCCCTGCTCGAGGAAGGCCTCGATCTCTCGCCGATCATCACCCACCGCCTCCCGCTGTCGGACTACGAGCAGGCCTTCGACCTGGTCGAGTCGGGCCACGCTGGCAAGATCGTTTTGCTGCCGCAGGGCGAGTAGCCGCAGGCAGCGACCTACGGTCCCGACGTGGCCACGGCCACGCCAAAGCCGACCACGCACCAGAGGCCCGCTTGGGCACCGGCGCGCTCGTAAGCGAACGGGACGAGCGAGTTTGTCAGCATCGCGAGCAAGCCTCCCGCTGCCAGTGCGGCTGCTCGCGCGCCGGCCACGTCGGGTAGCAATGACGCGCCGACATAGCCAAGTCCCGCAGCCAGTGCGCAGGCGATGACCACGCCCGCCCACATCATCGTCATCCGTGTGGGTCGCCAGCCTGACTTGGCCAGGTCGGCGGACGGCGCAAGTGCCTGCGGCACGTTCGAGATGAACACTGCCGCCAGGAACGGGATGCTCAGCGGCTGCAGCGTGGCAATTCCAATACCGAAGATCAGCGACTCGGGCACGCCGTCGACGACCGATCCGACCACGATGCCGATGGGGCCCTGGCCGCCTTCTTCCTCTTCTTCTTCTTCTTCTTCTTCTTCTTCTTCGCCGGATGCTTCACCGCCTGATCTCCGGGTGTTGCCAAGCCGTGTCTCGACCAGGTAGTCGGCAACGATGAACACTGCGGCGCCAAGCAGCAGCCAAGCCGCGCTCTCGAGGGTCGGCAGCACGGATGACTCGGGGATCAAGTCGAAGGCGACAGCGCCGAGTAGCGCGCCGACGCCGTAGCCAGCAATGCTGCCCACGACCTTGCCGGGCACGGTGACGAAGTACACCGCCAGGCCAGTCAGGATGAGGGATGACTGCGCGATCGCCCCCAGCAACACGGCGTCGAGCACGGCCTGACCCCTTATCTTTGTGCGGAGCGAGACTGTAGTCCACGGAAGGAACTGCAATGAAGACGATGCGTGCGGATCCGCTCGGCTACCTCGGCGACGAGCTCGGCGAGCCTGCGCGAGCAGAACCTGTATCGGCCGCTGCGCATCATGTCCGGCCGCCAGGCCGTCCACACGGTCGTCGACGGCAAACAGGTCATCAGCCTTTCGTCGAACAACTACCTGGGTCTGACGACGCACCCACGCCTCGTCGACGCGGCGGCTCGCGCAGTGCGCGAGCTTGGAGTCGGCACCGGGCGCGGTGCGCACCATCGCCGGCGCGACCGAGCTGATCGAAGAGCTCGAGCGACGGCTGGCGGACTTCAAGCATGTCGAGGCCGTGCTCACCCTTCAGTCGGGTCTGACCGCCAACAGCGGCGTAATCCCGGCCATCACCACCGAGCGCGACCTGATCGTCAGCGACGAGCTGAACCACGCCTCGATCATCGACGGCGTGCGCCTGTCCCGGCGCACAGCGCGCGGTCTTCCCGCACCGCGACGTCGACGGCCTCGAGAAGGTGCTGCGCGAGGCGCGCGCCAGCGGCGGACCCGAAGGGCCCGTACCGCTCGATCCTGGTCATCACCGACGGCGTCTTCTCGATGGACGGCGACATCGCGCCGCTGCCCGGCATCTGCGACGTCGCGGATCGCTACGAGGCCGCGGTCATGGTCGACGACGCGCACGCCAGTCGGCGTGCTGGGCAGGAACGGCCGGGGCACGATCGACCACTTCGACCTCCACGGCCGCGTCGACATCCAGGTCGGGACGCTGTCCAAGGCCATCGGCGTGATGGGCGGCTACATCGCCGGGCACCAGCACCTCAAGGACTTCCTGATCCAGCGCTGCCGGACGCTGCTCTTCTCGACGTCCCAGCCGCCGGCCGTCGCCGCGGCGTGCATCGCCGCCATCGACGTGCTCGAGCAGGAGCCCGAGCGCCTCGAGCGGCTGTGGGACAACACGCGCTTCTTCAAGTCGGAGCTGCAGCGGCTCGGATTCGACACGGGCGTCAGCGAGACGCCGATCACGCCGGTGATGGCGGGCGACGAGTCAAAGGCACAGCAACTGGCCGCGCGCCTCTTCGAGCTGGGCGTCTTCGCCACGTCGGTGGTCTATCCAACGGTCGCGCTGGGCAAGGCACGCGTGCGCACGATCGTCACCAGCGAGCACTCGCGTGACGACCTCAACGCATGCCTCAAGGCGTTCGAGACGGTCGGACGGGAGCTGCGCCTCATCTGATGGCAGACCGCTGGGTCTGCTTTGACGTCGGCGAGACACTCATCGACGAGACGCGCGTGTGCGAGACGTGGGCGCAGGTCCTCGACGTGACGCCGTTCTCTCTGATGGCCGCGTACGGTGTGGTCATCATGCGCGGCGAAGACCATCGCGCCGCCTTCGACCTGGTCGACCGTCCCGATTGGGCCGATCACCGTCAGGATTTCGACACGCTGTTCGGCGGCTTCCAGAACTCCGATCTCTACCCGGACGCACTGACCACGCTGGACGCCCTGCGCGATGCCGGATACCGACTCGCCATCCTGGCCAACCAGCCACGGCAGCGCACGGAGGAGCTGACCGCTCTCGCGGTGCGCGTCGATGTCATCGCCATGAGCGAGGAGCTTGGCGTGCACAAGCCGTCACCGAAGTTCTTCACCCGCGCGGTCGAACTCATGTCGGCCGATCCGCAGAACATCGCGTATGTCGGCGACAGGCTCGACAACGACGTGCTTCCGGCGACTGCGGCGGGCATGCATGCCGTCTGGCTGCGCCGCGGGCCGTGGGGCCTCATCATCCGCGATGAACCACCGGCGGGCACGGTCGTGGTCAATTCACTGGGCGAGTTGGTAGAGCGCATGGACGAGGTATGGCAGTGAACACGCTCGAGCAGCAGACGGCGAGCCAGATCGCCAACATCGAGAAGTCGTCTGGCAAGACGCTCGCCGAATGGACGGCCCTGATCCAGGCCTCCGGGCTGGAGAAGCACGGTCAGATCCTGGCCTGGCTCAAGTCCGAGCACGGCCTCTCACACGGCAATGCCAACCTTCTGGCGATCAAGGCTCGAGATGCCGCCACCGGCGCGCCGACGACCGATGCCGATCTCGTGGCCTCCCACTACGCCGGCAAGAACTCGTCGCTGCGACCGCTGTACGACGAGGTTGTGTCGAGGGCCAATGAGTTTGGGTCCGATATCGAGCTGGCGCCCAAGAAGGCGTACGTCGCCCTGCGCCGCAAGAAGCAATTCGCAACTGTCGGTCCGGCGGCCGGCCAACTGGAGGTCTGTCTCAACCTTGCCGGCAAGCCGACGACTGACCGCCTGAAGCCGACCACGGGCATGGCCACGCACAAGGTCCGAATAGATGATGCAACCGGCCTCGATGACGAGCTCGTGGGCTGGCTGCGCGAGGCCTACGACCGCGCCGGCTAGCGCCCGGCGCCGGGGCATTTCCATTTGAGGCTCACGGTTGTCGGCTGTGCGCCGGCCTGGTCAAAGGCGCCCGGCCGGGCATCGTCGTCCTACCTGGTCTCGAGTGGCTCGACGTCGGTGCTGCTCGATCTGGGCCAGGGGGCTTTCTCGGAGACGTGGCGCTACACATCCTTCTCGGACGTCGCGGCCGTGGCGATCAGCCACATGCACGCCGATCACAACGTCGACCTGGTGCCGCTGCGCCACTGGGTCAAGTTCGAGAATCGGGGCTACGGCCCGGCGCTGTACGGACCATCAGAGCTGCGGCGGCGGCTGGGTGAGTTCCAGGCCGATGGTGACTTTCTTTCCGACCTGAACGGCGAGACACTCGCTCGACAAAGCTTCGCCGTCGGCGATCTGCGGATCGAGGCGGCGCCGGTGACCCACATCCCAGATTCATGGGCGTTCCGCATCAGCGCCGCGAGCGGCGACGGCGCCGGCCTCGTGTACTCGGGCGACTGCGCCGTCGCCGATGACCTGCTGCCGCTGGTGCGCGCCGGGGACACGCTGCTGTGTGAGGCCGCGTTCGGCGCCGGCGAGAGCGACGCGCCGATCCACCTGACCGCCGCCGAGGCGGCCGGCGCCGCGCTGCGCGGCGACGCCAGGCGGCTGATCCTGACGCACATCCAGGACGGCCGCAACGAGTCCGCGGCGCGCGCCGCGGCCGAGGAGGTGTTCCTGAGCGACGTCGAGGTCGCGCGGCCGGGGCTGGAGATCGACATCCGCTAGGCTCGCGCGGTGAATCTCACCACGCGCGACCTCGTAACGCAGCGCATTCGGGCCGCCGCTAGCGCGGGCCTGGGACACGATCCGGAGGTGATCGAGGTTGCCCGTCCCGATCGCGCCGAGCACGGCGACTTCGCGACCAACCTCGCGCTCAAGGCCGCCGGCGCGCTCAAGCGGCCGCCGCGGGATATCGCGGCCGCGCTGGTCGACGCGCTCGGCGCCAATGATGGCGACGAGCTGATCGTCCGCGCCGAGGTGGCCGGTCCGGGCTTCGTCAACGTCTGGCTGGCGCCGGGCCACGTCGAGCAGGCACTGGACGGGATCCGCGCGCAGGGTCTCGAATACGGCCGTACCCAGACCGACGATCGCGATCGCATCAACGTCGAGTTCGTCTCGGCCAATCCGACCGGGCCGCTGACCGTGGGCAACGCGCGCGGCGCATTCGTCGGCGATCTTCTCTGCCGGGTCCTCGAGGCGGTCGGCCACGAGGTCACGCGCGAGTACTACTTCAACGACACGGGCGGCCAGGTCGAGCGGCTGGGCAAGTCGATTCTCGCCCTGCGGCGCGGCCAGGAAGTGCCTGAGGACGGCTACCACGGTGACTACGTCCACGACCTCGCCAGCAGAGCTGCCTACAGAAATCGTGGCGGGAGGCCGAGGCGGATGAGTCGCGCGCGGGCTGGGTGATCGGCGCCTGGGCGTCAGAGCGTGTGCGTGCCGGAATCGAAGCCAGCCTGGAGCACCTCGGCGTGCGCTTCGACGTCTGGACGACCGAGGGCTCGCTTCACGACGACGGCTGGGTCCGAACGCGGCACTCGATCAGCTGCGCGAAGCCGGCTACATCTACGAGCAGGACGGCGCGACGTGGTTCAAGTCGACCGCGTTCGATGACGACAAGGATCGCGTCGTCATCCGCTCCAACGGCGAGCCGACCTACTTCGCCAGTGACATCGGCTACGTCCTCGAGAAGTTCAGTCGCGGCTTCGACGAGCTGATCTACATCTGGGGCGCCGACCATCACGGCACCATCGCCCGGCTCAAGAACGCGGCGCAGGCGCTGGGCTTCGACCGGGACGCGGTCAACGTGCTGCTGATCGCCTGGGTGCGCTTCGTGCGTGACGGCGAAGAGGTATCGATGTCCAAGCGCTCGGGCGAGTTCGTGACGCTCGACGAGCTGCTGGCAGACGTTGGCGTCGATGCCGCGCGCTGGTTCTTTGCCTCGCGCGCGCCGTCGACGGGCATCGACTTCGACATCGAGCTGGCGCGCAAGCAGTCCGGCGAAAACCCCGTCTACTACGTCCAGTACGCCCACGCGCGGATCAGCTCGATCCTGCGCAAGGCTGCCGAGGCCGATTTGACGGCGGCCGAATTCACTGGCGGGCACGCTCTCCGGCGACGAGGTCGCGCTCGGCCTGGCCAAGGACCTGCTGCGCCTGCCCGACATCGTGCGTGACGCCGCGGCGCAACGCGAGACGCAGGCGATCACGACGTATGCCACAGAGCTGGCCACGACGTTCCATGCCTACTACCGCGACCGCCGCGTCGTCGATGCGGACGACCCACGGACGTCGGCGCAGCGCCTGGCGCTCGTCGACGCGATGCGCACCACGCTCGCCGCGTCCCTCGATCTGCTCGGGATCAGCGCTCCCGAATCGATGTAGCCCACATCCGCCTCAACGAGGCGGCCGTGCTCAGCCCGACGGCAATGCCAGGAACAGGTCCGGATCCGAGGCGATCACGATGCGCACGTTGGTCCCATCGGTGAAGACGCGTGTTTCGCCGTCGATGGTCAAGATGAGCTCGTTCGTTCGCGTCGCGAACTCGGCCGCCTCCGCATCGCTGTCCCAGGCGGTCTGCCAGTCGATCAGCCACTGGTCGCCGTTCTCGTACATGTGGAGGCGGTCTCCGCCCCAGCCGACCGCGGCCTCGGCATGCGGCCATTCGACCGGCAAGCCCGGGATCGCGACGACTGGCATCTCGCCACCCCCGACAAAGACCTGCGTGTTGAGCTCGCCCATCATCTGCTCGTAGCTGATCGACCAGCCCTCGCCCAGAGTGCCCGACAGGTCGTCGAGCGTCACAGCGACCGGCGCCTCCTGGTCGAAGTACTTCTGCGGATGAAGGATCTGCTCGGTCGAGACGGGAGGCGATCTCGATGGCCTGGTTGACGGCTTCGTAGCCGCCGAGTCGGAAGACCTCGTCGGTGAACTGGAAGCCTTCGCCGTACGGGAACTCCAACTGGCGGCGCAGGATGATTGGCATACCCTCGAACGGGTCATTCCCCAGATCCTCGAGCGCTTCCTGGAGCAGCAGTAGCTGCTCTTCCTGTGACAGGTTGTCCACGAGCCACTGCTGTGACGTGAGCGTCGCGTCACCCTCGATGACACCCAGCTGGGCCAGGATGGCGTCGCCCTCGGGCAGATCCTTGATGCGGTTGCCCTCGAGATCGAAGTGCTGGTCCTGGAGCGCGTGGGTGTACTCGTGCGCCGTCGTCACCTTGTCGCTCGGTCCGAACGGCTCGTCGCGTTGAATGATGTAGAAGCTGCCCGTTTCCGGATCGTAGTAGGCAGCCACGGCCTCGCCGTAGAGATCGAGGATGAGCTGCTCGAGATCGGCCTCGTCCGGGAGCAGACCCAGCCGCTTGAGGAAACGCTCCTCGGCGAGGCGCCATTCCTCGGGGATGTCCTCGAAGACGGTTTCGGTGAGGTCCGCCTGGAACTGCTCGCGCGAGATGAACGTGTAAGGCACGTCCTCGAGCGCTTCGAGCTGGCGGATTGGCGGGATCTGGGCGTTGACGGCATCGATCTGCTCGGCCAGAGCAGGATCCAGGGACGCAGCCGGCGTCTCGGGTCCGTCCGAGCCGTCGGGTGAGGTGCTCGGCTGCGATGTCGCGGAAGGATCGGAAGGCGTCGGCTCGGAGCTCGGCGGCGCGCTCGTCTGGGGGCTGATCACCGGCGCCTGTGTCGACGGTGCCGCCGTCGGTGCCACGGTCGGCAGCGGTGGCGACACGCTTACGCAGCCGGTGACGATGGCGAGTGCCAGGGCTGCGGACGCAGCGCGAAGGGAAGTCAAGGTTCGAAATGGGGACATGGCCGAATTGTGGACCAGATCCTTAGATATCTGTTTCTTCACCGTCTGCCCTCTGGTTGCTTCACGCGACGTGCCTAGTCTTCGGTAAGCGGAACCGTGAAGCATCGCTTCCTGTTCCCTCTCCCTCCCTCGGAACGAGGGGCGCCAATTGGGCAGGCGCCCCTCGTTTCTTTTGCCTGACAATCAGGGCGATGGAAATTGTCTCGTTCGGCGAAACCTGCCTGCGTCTGCGCGGCCGTGAGGGCATCGTCGCTGCCAATGCATTCCCGCGCATAGTCGGGCCGACTGGACGCGGGATGACCGCGGACATCGTCACCTACAGCCACGATGACGGACAGCAGACGTTGGGCCTGGACCAGGCCGGCGCCAAGCGCAAGAGCTCGGCCAAGAAGGACGCGGGCAAGGTGCCGACCAGCCTCGAGCCGGCGTTCATGCTCGACTCACCCGGGGAGTTCGAGGTCCACCACGTCCTGATCACGGGTGTCCGTACCTATCGCGACGAACAAAACGGCGCCGAACGGGGCGGCAACATCTGCTTCGTCTACGAGCTCGACAACATCCACATCGCACACCTTGGTGACGTCGGCCATCTGCTCGACGAGGCGCAGGTGAGCGAGCTGGGTCAGGTTGACGTGGTGTGCGTGCCCATCGGCGGCTCGCTGCCCGCGGCACGTGCCGCCGAGCTCGTCGCCCAGCTCGATGCCAGTCTCATCGTGCCGATGCCCCTCGACAGCGCCAGCGCGAGCGGCGAGCTCGAGCGCTTCCTCCACGAGATGAGCGTCGCCAAGGGCGAGCCGCAGCCCAAGCTGACGGTCAGCGTCTCGTCACTGCCCGGCAGAAACGACAGTCGTGCTGCTCGATCCCCGCGGCCGCACCTAGCCCATCAACTCGCGGCGGAGTCGTAGACTACGCGGCCGCGTTTGATGACCGTGGTCACAAGGTTCGCGCCGAGCCAGTAGGGCAGCAGCGTGTGCGAGTCTGGCTGCCAGACCACGAGGTCGGCATGCTTGCCCTCCTCGATCGAGCCATGGCTGTCCTCGATCCCGAGCGCGGCCGTCGCGTTGATCGTCATTGCCGCGAGCGCCTCCGCGGCGGTGAGTCGGAGCCGGTGAACGGCAAAGGCCAGTGCCAGCTGGGCGTTTGGGGCGGGTGAGCTGCCCGGGTTGAAGTCGGTGCCCACGGCTACCGGGACGCCGGCGTCGATGAGCCGGCGGGCGGGCGCAAAGTGCTCCTCCGCCAGGTAGAAGCTGCTTATCGGCAACAGGGTCGCGACCACCGGACGGCCGGAATCGGTCGCTGCCCTCGCCAGCGCGTCGATTCCCGCGTCGGTGATCGCGCCGACGTGATCGGCCGATAGCGCGCCAACCTCCACGGCCAGCTCCGCTCCGCCGGACGGATAGATCTGGTCGGCATGGAGGCGGACGTTGAGGCCGAGCTCCCTGGCGCGGACGAGCAGCCGGCGTGCCTGATCAACGCTGAAGACGCCCGGCTCACAGAAAATGTCGCACGGACGCGGCTATGCCCTGCTCCGCGACCGCGGGCAGCTGCTCGTCGATGACGTGCGTTATGTACTGCTCGGCCGCGTCGGGACGGTCGCGGAACTCCGGCGCCACCGCGTGCGCGCCGAGGAACGTGGGCACGACCTCGATCGGACCCTCGTCGCGCAATCGTGCGCACAGCGCCAGCAGCCGAAGCTCCGTCTCGACGTCCAATCCGTACCCGGACTTGGCCTCGACCGTGGTGACGCCGTGGCTGACCATCTCGGCGAGCCACCGGCGGCCATGCGCGAGCAGCTCCTCGTCAGTGGCTTCGCGCGTGGCACGCACGGTCTGGAGGATGCCGCCGCCCGCCGCGAGGATCTCGAGGTAGGAGTGGCCGCGCTGGCGCAGCTCGACCTCCGCCTGGCGCGTGCCGGCAAACAACAGGTGCGTGTGTGGATCAACCAGTCCGGGCGTGACCGTGCCGCGTCGGGCATCGATGAGAGGGAGCCCGTCCGGGGCGACACCCATCTCCGCCAGCCGCCGCTCGACGTCAGCCCGCTGCCCGACCGCCACGATCCGCCCTTCGTAGGCAGCGACGGCGGCGTCGCCTTCGATCAGTCCTATGTCCGATTGGGCGACGCCACGCCGCACGCCCCCGGCCAGCGTCGCGATCTCGCTCGCGTTGTAGACGATCAAGCTCAACCGCCTTCGAGGGGCAGTGACGCCTCTGCCTCGGCCTGTGCGAGGCGCAGCTCCAGGGCCATCGTCGGGGCGAATTCGCGGACCTTGAGCCAATCCGCGGCGCCACTGATCCGCTCCTCGTCTGACAGGTCGCGAGCGACGTCCGCATGGTCCGCCACATCCAGCAGCGCCGCCAGCGGGCACAGCCCGATCAGCTCCGACTCGCGCAATTCGACTCCCGCCTCGGCCGCCAGATCGCGCACTGCCTCCCAGACGCGCCACAGCGGCGTCACTGTGAAGTCGAGCAGGTTCATCGAGACCTGGGCGCACTCCAGATCATCGAGATACAGGCCGAGCGCCTGGACGCGCGGCAATCCGCCACCTCGCTCGCGGACGCGCTTCGCGATGTCCTTGGCGAGGTCGATGTCGCGGCTCTCGAGGTTGATGTTGTAGGCGATGAGGAAGGGTCGGGCGCCAACTGCGACTGCGCCGGCGGTTGGATGCAGTCGGGCTGGTCCGAAGTCGGGTGCGTGCTCCTCGGCAGCGATCAGCTCGCGCAGGCCCTCGTACTGCGGCCGGCGGATATCGGCCAGGACCTCGCGCGATGGCGACAGTGCGGCCCTGGCATACAGGTAGACCGGCAGGTCGAAGCGCGCGGCGACCTCGCGGCCGAATTCACGCGCCAGCTCGACGCATTCATCCATCGTCGTGTCACCGATCGGCACGAATGGCACCACGTCGACCGCGCCGATGCGCGGGTGCTGACCCTCGTGCGCGTTCATGTCAATGCGCGCCAGGGCCTCGACGAGCGCGGCGGACATCGCGCTGCGCACGGCTCCGGGCGGACCGGCGAAGGTCAGCACGCTGCGGTTGTGATCCCTGTCGGAGGTCCGATCGAGCAGATGGACGCCATCAAAGGCGGTGACACGGGCGGCAATCGCATCGATCGTCTCGGGTCGTCGGCCCTCACTGAAGTTGGGCACGCACTCAACCAGGCGGGTCATGTGACGCTCAGTCTACGGGCGCGTCGATATGCCCGCGGGAGGTACCGCTGCAGAGCGGCGTATTCACAAACACAACATTGGCATTGACAAAGTTAAAGGATGGCTTTACAGTTCGCGCCATCAGCCACCACCACGGGGTCATTAAGAGCCAAATGCAGAGAGAAGTAATCTCGAACTGTCCGGTCTGCGAGAGCCAGCTGCGGGTCACGCGCCTGCATTGCGGGACGTGCGGCACCACGATCGAAGGGGAGTTCAGCGTTGGACGCTTCTCCCGACTGAACCGCGAGCAGTACGCCCTGCTCGAGTCGTTCCTTCGTTCGCGCGGCAACCTGCGCGAGCTCGAGCGCGAGCTGGGCATCTCGTACCCAACGGTGCGCAACCGCGTCGAGTCGCTGCTCCGCGCGCTCGACCTCGCAGACGGGCCGCACATCCCGGCAGACCCGGGAGTGGATCCCGCGCGGCGCCGCGCCATTCTCGAGCGCCTGTCGCGCCACGAGATCAGCGCCGAGCAGGCCGCCGCGGGACTGCGCGGCGAGCCGCTGCCCGAAGAGCCGCTGCCCGAAGAGCCGCTGCCCGAAGAGAACCAGGCCGTCGAGAACGCGGCCGAGGAGACACCCAATGAGTGAGTACGAGACATTCACGGATCCGGCCGAGATCCGGCACAAGATCGGCGCGGAGGGGTACGTGACCATCCAGGCAATCTCGGGCAACGTCGAGGTTCGGGCCACGGACGGAGACGAGGCAGTCGTCATCGCCCGGTCGGAGAACGGCCACACCGAGAGCCTGCCGTTGATCGTTCAGCGAAATGAGGGCGGCCTGCACATCGAGGTTGCCAAGCGCGGCCTGGAAGGCATGGCCGGCTGGTTCCGCCGCAACGACGCCTCGATCGACTTCGAGGCGAGCGTGCCCCGCGCAGCCCGCGTCGAGATCCACACCGTCAGCGCGGACATCAATGCCCGCTTCCTGGCGGGCGAGCAATCGTTCAAGACAGTTTCAGGTGATCTGGAGATCGATCCGGACGGCGGACGCGTTCGTGCGACCAGCGTGTCAGGCGACATCGAGCTGCGCGTGGCGGAGCCGATCGATCTGACCGTGAGCTCGACATCGGGCGACATCAACGTCCAGGGTGCCGTGTTGAACAGCTTCAACGCCCAGACCGTGAGCGGCGATATCGAGTTCGAAGCCGGCCTGGCCGCCGGCGCAATGCACAGCGTCGAATCGGTCAGCGGCGACCTCTCGGTCTCATCGAGCACTGGAGTCACGGTGGACGTCAAGCGGAGCATGGACCTGTCGCGCGGAGGCGGCCGGTCGATCGTTGCCGGAGACGGTGCCGCGCGGTTGCGCTTCCGGACGCTTTCCGGTGACTGCCACGTCGAGGGCGCTCGTCGTGAGGAGCGCAAGGGCGGCGAGCGTCACGGTGGCAAGCGCCACAAGCATGGCCTGGGTCCCGATTTCGATCCGGCCCAGTTCATGCAGGGCATGCCGCCCATGCCGCCGATGCCGCCTATGCCGCCCAACTCACCGTTCGGCGATACGGCGGCTCAGCAGGCGCCACAGCCGGCCCCGCCTCAGCCAAGGGTCGACCAGCTCGAGGTGCTTCGTGCACTCGAGCGCGGCGAGATCGACGTAGACGAGGCGTCGCGCCGCCTCCAGGAGGCTTAGTCATGCCTGAGGTCGAAAAGATCCTGCAGCTCGTCGCCGACGGCGCGCTGACCCCTGAGGAGGCCGACGAGATCCTGGCCGCCCTCGATCACGAGACGCTCGCGGCCACGCCCGACGAACCCGCCTACGAGATTCCCGCCCCCCCAGAGGGCAGCCCGCGCCATCTGCGCGTGGAGGTGATCGAGGGTGGCCAGCGCGTCGTCAACCTGCGCGTGCCGGTAAACGTCGCCGGCTGGGCGTCGGGCTACCTGCCCGGCCTCTCCGACTCAGACAAGGACCGGATCCGTGGCGCAATCGCGTCCGGAGCACGCGGCACGATCCTCGACATCGGCGATGACGAGGGCGGCCGAGTGCAGATCGTCACCGAGTAGAGGGCGAAGGGAGAACCCAACATGCTGCTCAATGACATCGACTACGACATCTACTACTGCGGCGGTGGCCACGAGCGCCCGCTGCGGCGGCGCCAGTCCTGGCCCAGGAAACGCTCGTCGACCGCTCGGACAAGCACCTCCGCCGGTGCCGGCCCGCGGCGCCTGATCGGCCGGGCGCTCATCGGCCTCGGCCAGATGATCGCGCCCGAGCCGGTCGTCACGGCCAAGCCACGCATGGCGGGCCAGTCGCGCTAGAGATCATCTCGCCCCAAGGCGTCGACCGCGCCGGCTGGCGGCGGTGCATAGGCGACAATCGCGTCGCCATGGCGACCATCGACGACATCGCGCGCGGCATCAAGCGTGAGCTGAGCCCGACGTTCGAGGAACGGCTGCGCGCACTGCTGGCCGAGCACGATCGGGATTGGCTGATCGACCAGCTGGTCCATCTCACGCTGACCGCGAACGAGATGCCCGACTTGAACGCGGAAGAAGCCGAGCTACGGGCGGCTCGCCGCTCCGAGAGGATCGAGCGCATACGCGAGCTGCGCCTTGATGCGGCCGCCGTGCGCCGCTTCACACTCGACAACGAAGACCGGACGCGCGAGGGCCTGATCGCTGATGGCTACGTGTCGGCCAACGCGCCGGACAAGGGAACCGCGCTGATCGGCGAGGACGATCGCTCGCTTGCCGGCGACACGCTGCTGGCCCACGCCAAGGACGTGCTCTTCGCCCTGCTCTTCGGCGATGAGACCACCGGTACGCAACTCGATCGAACGCAGCCGGAGCTGCTGACGCTGGCGCTGCCACGCAGCAAGGCGCGAGCACTCGACTTCATGCAGGCCTCGACCGAGATGGCGGCCGCAGGCACCTGGCGGGATCCCGACAACGTTTCGAACGACGAACGCGCCGACAACGTCCTCATCGAGGTCCAGTTCAGCGACACGGCAGACGAGGTCGTGGGTACGGCTGTGATCTGTGCCCTGTCGTTGATCAACAACCTCGAGGTCAACGAGCAGGTGCTCTACGCGCGAATGATCAATGTCGAGGATTCGACCCTAATCGAGTAGAGATCCCCTGGCCGCGGCCAACTCATCGAGCGACATCGCTTCAGCCGTTGTGTCGCTCCTCGATCGCGCACACCGTGATCACACCATTGGATCCCAGCCCCCCGAACACTGTCACGAGGTCGCCATCTGTGGCCAGTGCCGCGCCGCTGCCATCGACGATCGCCACGTCGCCCGCCACTGTCTTAACAACAAGAACGGGGAACTCGAGCAAGAAATCCTCGCCCTCCGGCGTGGCGAGCTTCGACCGCTCTGGATCGAGCTCGAGGGTTCCCTTCATCACGGTCGCCAGCCGTTCCTCCGATTCGGGCCAGCAGCTCTGTCGACCACCCAAGAGCGCGTCGCGACCTACGGCGCAGCCCGCCAGGACACCGGCAACCGCGAGCGAAGCGAGAATCAGCCTCATTGGTCGAGCATTGGCACGCGGACGCCACGCTCGTGCGCGACCTCGATCGCCCGCTCGTAGCCGGCATCGGCGTGGCGGATAACGCCCATCCCCGGATCGGTCGTCAGCACCCGTTCGAGCTTCTGCGCCGCAAGGTCCGTGCCGTCGGCGACGACGACCATTCCCGCATGCTGCGAATAGCCGATACCCGTGCCACCGCCGTGATGGATGCTCACCCACGATGCACCGGCCGACGTGTTGACCAGCGCATTGAGCAGCGGCCAGTCGGCGATGGCGTCCGATCCGTCGCGCATCGCTTCCGTTTCGCGATTGGGTGATGCCACGGACCCTGAGTCGAGGTGGTCGCGGCCGATGACGATCGGCGCGCTGACCTCCCCGCTGGCAACGAGCTCGTTGAAGCGCAGCCCGGCGCGGGCACGCTCGCCGTAGCCGAGCCAGCAGATGCGCGCCGGCAGTCCCTGGAACGGGACCCTTTCCTGGGCCGTGCGGATCCAGCGCCGCAGGCTCTCGTCCTCTGGGAAGAGCTCCAGAACGGCTTCATCGGTACGCCGGATGTCTGCGGGATCACCGGACAGGGCCGCCCAGCGGAATGGGCCTTTGCCCTCACAGAAGAGCGGCCGGATGAACGCCGGCACGAAGCCCGGGAAGTCGAAGGCGCTGTCGACGCCCGCGGTCTCCGCCTGTGCCCGAATGTTGTTGCCGTAGTCGAAGGTCACTGCGCCTGTGGCCTGAAGCGCAAGCATTGCCCGCACCTGGTCGGCCATCGACGCCATGGCCCGATCGACGTAGGTCGATGGGTCGGCGAGCCGCAAATCGGCTGCCTGTTCAATGCTCAGACCTGCGGGGACGTAACCGTTGAGCGCGTCGTGGGCCGACGTCTGATCGGTCACGACGTCAAAGCGCTCGCCGCGGCGCGCCAGCTCGGGCTCCAACTCCGCGGCATTGCCTATCAAGGCGATCGATTCCGCGCGTTCTTCCTTGGCAGCGTCCCGTGACCACGTAAGAGCCTCGTCCACGGAGTCGGTCAGCCGGCCGACATAGCCGATCTCGAGCCGACGGCGCGCCCGCGTCTCGTCGACCTCGATCACCAGCGCGACGCCCTCGTTCATGGTCACGGCCAGTGGCTGCGCGCCACCCATGCCACCCAGGCCGGCCGTCAGCACGACGCGGCCGCGCAGCGTGCCACCGAAGTGCTGGCGTGCCAGCTCGGCAAACGTCTCGTACGTGCCCTGGAGGATGCCCTGCGTGCCGATGTAGATCCAGGATCCGGCGGTCATCTGGCCGTACATCGTCAGGCCGGCGCGCTCGAGCTCGCGAAACGTGTCCCAGTTCGCCCACTTGCCGACGAGGTTGCTGTTGGCGATCAGCACGCGCGGTGCCCACTCGTTGGTGCGGAACACGCCCACCGGCTTACCCGATTGGACGAGCAACGTCTCGTCGTTCTCGAGCCGCTGCAGCTCGCGGACGATGGCGTCGAACGCTTCCCAGCTGCGCGCCGCGCGGCCCGTGCCGCCGTATACGACGAGGTCGTCCGGGCGCTCGGCCACGTCCGGATCGAGGTTGTTCATGAGCATCCGCAGCGCGGCTTCCTGCTGCCAGCCCTTACAGCTGAGGGTTGTTCCTCGCGGCGCGCGGACCACGCGCGGACCTGTTGCCACTGCCATCTGCCGATTATCGTTGTGGCGATGGCCCGAGTCACCGTTACCGCAACCGAGTCGATGTGGGTGAATGGATCACCCGAGGACGTCTTCGACTACACGCAGGATTACGCCACGCGCACCGATTGGGATCCGGCAGTGATCTCGGCCAAGGTGCTGAGCGAGGAGCCGCGCCGGGTCGAGGCGGTCATGCAGGGGATCGGTTCGCTCGTCATCGAGTACAAGCTCTACCGGCGCGGCGAGCGCACCTCAGCGGCGTTCCGGGACGTCAATTCGAGGCTGATCAGCGGCGGCGGCGGTTCGTGGAGCTATGACGCTCGCGAGGGCGGCACCGATTGGACGCAGACCAGCACGCTCGAGTTCAGGCACGCCCCCGTGGGCTGGCTGCTGGCGCCACTGCTACGGCGGAATATGAAGACGCTGACGCGCAAGGCCATGGCCGAGGCGAAGCGCATCATGGAGCGCGAAGCCCCGACGGATCAGTAGCCCTCGTACAGGACCACGCGCCAACTGGTGCGGCCGGTGGCACGGACGATCACTGCCTCGCCCGACTCGAGAGTCACTTGCGTCCCGATCGCTCCAGCCGTCAGGCATGGATGCGAAGTGGTCGAGCCGTTCGCGACGGCGGTCAAAGGCGCCGGCCCGATGCAATCTATGTACATGTCGAAAGTGCCGGACTTGGTAGCGCGCACTCGGTACTCGCGCGGTTCGTTGTCGCCTGCTGCGTCTCGCGCCGCTTGGCCAACCACGATTTGCCCTGGGTTGAGCCTCGTTTCCTCCGCGATCAGATCCTCGATCGACGGCAGCCGATACGTGGACCCGCTGGGCGGCATCGTGTTCGCGGGCGGCTCGAAGGTGTCTGAGTCGATGTCAGCGAGGAGATTGCGGTCCAGGTAGCCGGCCATATGTCCACGGTGATAACTCGCGCCGTTGACGAGGTCGGTGTTCACGATGACGACGGCCGGCTTCGCGCCGATGTCGACGAAGAGCGAGACACTCGAGCCGTCCGGTGCGGCGTGAAAAACGCTGGTGTTGCTCCAATCCGCCCCTCTGTTGATAGTGGCTACGTCGAGGTGCGTGCCATCGTCCAGGTGGGACAACAAGAACTGGCGCCCGTCGTCTTGCTCGTACAAGAGCCAGTACTCGCTCTCCTTCCGCCCGAACGAGGCGCCATACAGCCGTTCTGGACGACCGAGTATCGGCACCGTCGAGACTGAGCCGTCGAGCGCGATGCGTTGAACGCTGTCGGCCTCGGCAGACGTGCCGCAGCTATCGACCGCGGCGCATAACCTCAGGTTCGAGCCATCTGGCCCCCAGAGCGGAGCGCCGTAATGCAGGCGCATCGACTCCGTGTCGTCTTGACTGCCATCCGGATAGCCGACGATGAACCTGTCGCGCTCGCCGCCCGCTTGCAGGATCCCACCGTCGGCTGTCCAAAGGATCGACGGACCACCGCCGATGAGTTGGCCAGCCAAGGGCATCCGCGAGGTTGTTCTCTCAGCCGGGTCAACGATGACCAGCGCGTGAGCCATCGTGGACGGATTTTCAGACGATGCGGCCGGCGCCGCGACCAGACCGTCCGGCCCGAATCGCGGCCCAATGCCTCCGACATTCGCTTTGTCGATCACCCACGGTTCTGATGCGGGATCGGAAAGGTCAAGCAGCACGAGCGGCCAGGGCGGGCCGGTTCCAGAGAGAGCCAGTGCCAGCCAACCGTCGTCTGACAAGCTGGCCCACTCGCTCCAACCCCTGGTCGTCCCCGTTGCAGAATCGGGCAAAAAGCGCAAGGTCCTCTCGAACCCGTCCGAACGCAGCATCACGATGTCCAGACCGGGAATCGGCGCTTCCACTCGACGGACGACAACCGGCTGGTGCCTTTCGGCGGGCATGACCGTTTCGTCTGGCGCGAGGGTCGGGTTGGGCTCAACCTGGTTGACGACGATTACGCGCGGCAGGTTGGTTGCCCCGAAGTAGGCGGCTGGAACGAGCAACGCTGCCGCGACCCCAAGCAACAGGTACCGCCGAGGGCGTGGCGCATTGCGTGCCCGCGCTACTACGCCGCGCGGGCGCATTGCGGCCCGTGCAATCTCACGAGCGGGTCGCGGATCCGAGGCACCGGCCACGTGGCGCTCGAGCGCAGCAGCAATTCGCTGCTCAAAGGGATCCGACGCGTGCTGCTCAGTCATGGTCCAGGTCCTCGCGAAGACGAGCGATCAGGCGTGCGAGTCGGGTGCGTACACCGGAACCAGTCATGCCGGTCGACGCTCCAATCTCGTCGGCGGATAGCCCAGCCAGATAGCGCATCGCCAGCAGTTGCCGATCTGACGGCGCGAGTCGTTGAAGCGTTGCGGTCAAATCGATGTGATCGGCCGAATCGGCAGGCAATTCCGAGGCGCCCCCGATCGGACCTTCGGGGGTGATCTCACGAACCCGGCGCCGCCGCTGGGATCGGACCTGCTGGCGCGCCTCGTTGGCGGCTATCGCAATCAGCCAGGCCCTGAGACGGTCCGGTTCACGGACGCTGGGCAGGCGCTGCCACGCCTTGATCCATGCGAGTTGCGCTGCATCACGCGCGCTGTCCAGGTCGCCGGTTACCGCATAAGCCACCCTGACGAGGTCAGGGTGGTGTCGTTCGACAAGCTCTGTGAAAGCGTCGGCCTCGCCCATACGCGCCCGAGCCAGCAGCTCGGCAGTCCCCGCAGCGACTTCCGCGTAAGCCTTCATGTCAGGTAGATGCCGCTCGCCTCCCAATCGTCCCGGTAGGCAGCCCAATCATTCAAGCGAGGTGACCTCGACGACGGACGCGTTCGTCGCGGCGATCAGGGCCGCGGGGCTCAGGTGCAGGGCGTGGAGCGCCGGCGTCGAGTCGGTCCCCTGGCTCACAGCTCGCGGCGCATGACGGGGAAGCGGTCATCGTCGACTGCGATGGTGAATCCCAGGGTCTGCCAGAACGCTGGGCGCGCGCCGCTCGTCTCGTTCTCCCCGAGCGTCAGGTCGGGAAAGGCCTCGACCGCCGCGAAGCCACGTTGCGCGAGGTCCGTGCACACGGCGTCAGCGAGCTCGCGAGCATAGCCCTGGTCACGTGCCTCGGCGGTCGAGGCGATGCACGTGATGACCGCCGGCAGTGGCGCATCGGGCAGTTGCGGATACAGATCGCGAAGGCGAATCGCCCGCGGATAGGCCGAGAGCGGGCCGAACTGGCAATAGGCAACCGACGCGTCGTCGACCAGCAGCACTTTCGCGTACGTGCCAAAGACTCCGCGGCCTCGATCGAGCAGCGCGAGCTTGCGTGGCACGCCCTCGCGCAGCGGCCGCTCGCGCTGCACAGTTGGCGCGAACGGGTTGTCCTCTAACCCCTCCCCATCCAACGCGAACGGGTTTCCACCCAGCGCCGGACGCGGCGCCGGAGCAAACGGGTTCTCTGCGAGCAAAGGATCAGGCGCCAAAGCGGGTCGCTCAGGTGCTGTCAGCCACGAATCACGGCGCGCCTTCGAGCCGCGGTCCGCCTCCTCCCAGTAGTCGCATGTTCGATGGTCGAAGCGCGGATCGGCGCAGACGGGGATCAGCGAAAACGACTCGCCATCACCTACATCGACGATCCGCGTCGCCACGTTGGATCGCTAAACCACCGTCCAGGTGACGTTGCCGGCGGAGTCCGTCTGCGTGACCTGCAGGGTAACTGTCGAGCCATCCGCGAACGTGCCCACGCACTGGAAGGTGTCACCCTGCTGGAGCGGCCGATCGTCCGGGCAGACGACGGTCGCGGCACCGGCGCCCTGCTCCTGGATCCAGCTCGTGATCTCGGTCTCTAGGTTGTCGTCGTTGAGCGTGAGCGTGGTCTGACAGCCGACGGCTAGAAGCGCCGCCATAGCCATGCCAGCTCCTGCAAAACGGAGCGTCTTGAGCCTCTTCATGCAGGTCCTCCCATCGATTGATCAGTGTCATTGGCGAGTTCGGCAAGAATGCCTTGGCGCACGATGTTGACCGCAGCCGCAATGTCGGGCTGAGGATCGCGATCTGCGTGCAGATGATCCACTCTTTCGCGGATGGCCGCCCGAGCCAGTTCAACTCCTTCGCCGGCACGCAGGCCGGAATCAGTTCGGAAGTCAACGCCCTGGGCCGCACACAGGAGCTCGAGCGCGATGATCTGCTCGACGTTGGCCACGACGTCCGTGGCATGGCGCGCGCCGATCGGTCCCATCGAAACGTGATCCTCCTGGTTTGCGCTGGTTGGGATGGAGTCGACCGACGCCGGATGGGCAAGCACCTTGTTCTCGGATACAAGGGCAGCGGCGACGTACTGGTAGAGCATCATCCCGCTGTTCAGGCCCGCTGAATCGGTCAGGAAAGATGGCAGGCCGGACATGCGGCTATCGGTCAGCTGTGCGAGACGGCGCTCGCTGATCGACCCAAGCTCGGCCAATGCGATCTTCATCAAATCAAGCACCAACGCGACTGGCTCACCGTGGAAGTTGCCGCCCGAAACCACGCGGCCGCCGCCCGTGGCAACCGCGTCGGTGTCGACATCGGCTCCATCGGCGAAGACGAGCGGGTTGTCCGTGGCGGAGTTGACCTCAATCTCCAGCACGCGGCGCACGTGAGCGAGCGAGTCGGCCACCGCGCCGTGTACCTGGGGCACGCACCGAATTGAGTAAGGGTCCTGGACCTTGTGCGGCTGGTCGTGGTGTGCACGCATGAGCTCCGAGCCGCGCAGCAGATGGCGCATCTGGGCCGCGATCAACGCTTGCCCCGGATGCGGGCGTGCGGCGTGGTAGGCCTGTGCAAAAGCGACGTCCGTTCCCTGGAGCGCCTCGACTGACATCGCCGCGGCCACGCTCGCCGTCTGCAGCAGCCGCTCGGCGCGCAGCAGTGCCAGCACGCCCAGCGCTGTCATCTGCTGGGTGCCGTTGAGCAGCGCCAGCCCTTCCTTTGCTTCCAGCACCAGCGGCTCGAGGCCTTGGCGCTGCAGCGCCTCCGCGCCGTCGAGCTCTTCGCCATCCACCTCCGCGCGCCCGCGCCCGATCAACGGCAGTGCCAGGTGCGCCAGCGGCGCGAGGTCGCCCGACGCGCCGACGGAACCCTGTGACGGCACGACCGGATGGATGCCCAGCCGCAGGAAATCGAGCAGGCGCTCGGCGATCAAAGGCCGGCAGCCAGAAAAGCCATTGGCCAGCGCGTTGGCGCGCAACAGGAGCATCGCGCGCACCACCTCGCTGCCGTGGGCCGGCCCGACGCCGACCGAATGGCTCAGCAACAGGTTCTCCTGGAGCTGCCGGACATCTGCCGGTGCGATGCGGCGCGACGCCAGGTCGCCGAAACCGGTGGTGACGCCGTATACGACCTGGTCAGAGGCGACCAGCTCCTCGACGACGGCGCGGCTGGCGGCCATAAGTGCACGCGCGTCCGCGCTCAGCGAGACAGCCGCGCCATCAACCGCGACAGCGTGCACGTCTTCCAGCGACAGATCACGACCGGTGAGCTCGATCACGTGCGCGGCCTGCGTCAGTCCCAGGTCATGCCGCTGACGCCACGAACGTGAGCGACGTCGTTTACCAGCACCATCAGCGGGCCACTCAGCAGGCTCTCCCAGCGCAGTACTGTGAGGTTGGCCCAATCCTGCTGAAAGCGGCGACGGTAGTCGGCCATGGGCACACCCGTGACTGCCGCGAGCAACGCGCGGTTGATCGAGGAATGGCCGACCAACAGCACAGTCCGATCACCGCTCCCGGTCCACCAGGTGAGCAGGTCGTCGACCAGGCCGATAACGCGCTTGGCTGCCTCGAACCCGCTCTCGCCACCACCCACCTCATAGATCGCGGGGTTCGCCTCATACAGCTCGTACTCGTGCGCGAGCTTGCCCTTGATCTCCGGCGTGGACATTCCCTCCCAGGTGCCGTAGTCGAACTCGATCATGCGCTGGTCGATCTCGATCTCGATGGGACGCTCACCCACGATCAGACGGGCCGTGTCCTGCGCTCGCGGCAGCGGGCTGGAGATAACGCGATCCATGGGTACCGACTCCAGGCGCTCGCCCAGCGCCACCGCATCGCGCCGCCCACGCTCCGAAAGGTCGACGGGCCAATTCTGGCCGAGATAGCGCTCCGGGTCCCAGGCCTCTGTCTGGCCGTGGCGCGTCAGGAGAATCGTCAGCACGCGCTCACGATACCGGTATGCTGGACGGGCAAAGTACGCATAAACGCCTCGCTTCGGGGTTGGGTGAAATTCCCGACCGGTGGTCGAGCCTCTGACGCTTCTGTGGCGCTCAGTGGTTCAGCCCACGACCCGACGCCGCGCAAGCGGCGGCGGTGGATTCCCTGGCAGGGAGCCGACGGTAGAGTCCGGATGGGAGAAGAGAGGCGCGCACGCGCAATCGCGCCTGCACGTCCCGTTTCCTGTTGCCCCGTTGACGAGACACGCTCAACGGAGGTCTGAGCCTGTCCACGATCAGCGTCGACAAGGTCTCGCGCAGCTTCATCGTCGACAAGACTCAGCTGCTGGTGCTGGACGACGTCACGTTCGACGTGCCCGATTCCGGGGTGTGTGTCGTGCTTGGCCCCAATGGCTCGGGCAAGAGCACGCTGCTGCGCCTCATTGCCGGACTCATCCCGGCCGACTCTGGGCGTGTCCTGATCGACGGCAACCCGGTGGCCGAGGCCGACCAGCGCGTGGGCCTGGTCTTCCAGGAACCGCGGCTGCTTCCGTGGCGCACGGTCATCGACAACGTCGCGTTTCCGCTCGAGCTGGCGGGCATCGACGGCGACGAGCGGCGCAAGCGCGCGCGGGAGCTGCTCGAGCTCGTGGGTGTTGCCGCTTTCGCGGGAGCGTATCCGCGCCAGCTATCGGGCGGCATGCGCCAGCGCGTGGCGATCGCGCGCGCGCTCGCGCGCGACCCGCAGATCCTGTTGCTCGACGAGCCCTTCAGCGCGCTCGATGCACTCACGCGCGACCGTTTCAACGACGAGCTGCTCGAGCTGTGGCAGCGCACGGGCACGACGATCCTGCTGGTCACGCACAGCATTCCTGAGGCGGTCTACCTGGCGGATGAGGTCGTGGTGCTGTCGAAGTCTCCGGGCCGGGTAATGGCGCGAGTGCCCGTGCCGCTCGGCCGGCCGCGCACCAGTGCGACTCTCGAGAGCGCGGCCTTCGTGCGCACGGCCGCGCTGCTGCGCGCCCAGCTTGGAGGCACGCCTGCAGATATCGCGGCCGAGGAGGCTGCCGGCGCGCCGACACGTGACGTCCTCGAGCATGCCGGCGCGCCGGCCTTCTTCGACCCATGGGCCGGCCGGTCATGAGCCGCGTTCGATCGATTGCACCGGTGCTGGCCGCCGCTCTTGTGTTCGTCGTCGGCTGGAAGCTCGTCGTCGTCATCGGCAACTACCCGCAGTTCGTGCTGCCCGCGCCGGAGGTCGTCGCGGCCCGGCTCGTGACCGCCTGGACCGACGGCACCATGGCGCCCCACGCCTTCGCAACGCTGATCGAGATCCTGTTGGGCTTTGCCGTCGGCGCAACGTTCGCGGTGGTCATCGGCTACGTGCTGGCGCGCTCCCAGCTCGCGGATCGGCTCCTGTCGCCCTACCTCGTCGCGGCCCAGGCCACGCCGATCCTGGTGCTCGCGCCGCTGCTCGTTCTGTGGCTGGGCACGGGTCTTCTGCCCAAGGTCGTCATCTGCGCGCTGATCGTCTTCTTCCCGGTGGCGGTCGCGACGATGGTCGGCATCCGATCAATCGACGCGCGGCTGCTCGAGCTGGGCCACTCGCTGCGCGCTACGAAGTGGCAGGTCTTCCGCCATCTGGAGCTGCCGGCGGCGATGCCCCAGATCCTGGGCGGTATGCGCGTCGGCGTGACCCTGGCCGTCATCGGCGCGATCGTCGGCGAGTGGGCCGGCGCCGACCGAGGCCTCGGCGTTCTCGTCAACCTCGCTCGTGGGGCGCTGTTCGACTCCCCGTTGATGTTCGCGACGCTCGTAACAATCGCGGCGATCGCAGTCGTTCTGTATCTCGTAGTCGTGCTCGTCGAGCGCGTGGTCGTGGGAGCTTGGAGGTAAGCGTGCATCGTTTCGGTCGCATCGGGTCCATCGTGCTCGTCGGGCTGATTGTGGCTGTCGGGTGCGCAGCGCCGGCTCCAACCACAGCGCCGCTTACCCCGCTCACGGTCGGACTCGGCTACATCCCGAGCGTCCAGTTCGCGCAGTTCTACCGCGCCCAGCAGCAGGGCTACTACCGCGACGCGAGGCTCGAGGTGACCTTCCAGAACGAGATCGATCCGAACCTCATCACCCTCGTCGGCCAGGGTGCCGTCGACGTCGGGATGGCCGATGGCACGAGCGTCATCCCTGCCGTGGGCCAGGGCATCCCGATTCGCTACGTCGCGACGGTCTACGCCGACTTCCCGAGCATCGTCATGACCGCCGCCGACAGCGGGATCTCCGAGGCTGCCGACCTCGAGGGCCACAGCCTGGGCATCCCCGGTCGCTTCGGTTCGAGCTGGATCATGCTCCAGGCCCTGCTCGCCTCGGCCGATCTGACCGTGGATGACATCGAGATCCGCGACTACCCGGACTTCGGCCAGGCCGTCGGCCTGCAGCAGGGGCAGGTCGAAGCCGCGACGGGCTTCGCAAACAACGAGCCTGTACAGCTGGCCAACCAGGGCTTCGCGACGAACGTGCTCACGGTCGACGACATCACGCCACTGCCCGGGCCGGGGCTGATCGTCGGCACGGCGACGCTCGAATCGAAGCGCGCCGCAATCCAGGCGTTCGTCGACGCGACGCTGCGCGCCATGAACGAGATCTCGAACGATGGCGTTGGCCTCGATGACGCAATTGCCGCGGTACCGGAGCTGGCCTCGGATCGCGACACGCAGTCGGAGATCCTCGACGCAACGATTGACATGTGGAACGGCGAATACACTCTCGCGAACGGCCTCGGTGCGATCGATCAGGCCGCTTGGGCCGAGTCGCTGGAGTTCATGCGCGGCTTGGCTGACTCGAACATCCCGGACGACCTCACTGTCGAGCAACTGGTGACGACGGAGCTGATCGACCAATGACCGACGAGCCAAAGAGCGACATTCCCGCCGGCGCACCGGAGGGCTACACCAAGGAGCAGCCCGGGCCTGCTGAGCTGGGCGAGTCGGGCACCCCGGGCGCGGGCATGACCACAGCAGTGCCTCACGCCGCCGATGCCGACCTGGTCGAGCACGGCGAGCATTCGGCCGATCCGATCGACCACCACGCCGACAGCCACATGGACACCCACACCGTGCTGTCGGACGACGACCACGGACACGCCGAAGCGACGCTCGGACCGATCGACTTCCGGGGCTGGGGCTATGCGATCGTCGGCGGCCTGTCCGGCTTGGTCGTTCTGTACTTCTTCTGGGTCGCGATCTCGTAAGGCGGGGGTGGCTGCTTAGAAGAGGCCGTCGGTCTCGCCCGCCTCGTTGATGTCGACGTCCTCGCCTGACGGCTGTGACGGCAGCCCGGGCATCATCAGCATCTCGCCGCAGTACACGGTCACGAAGCCGGCGCCGGCGAATAGCCGCGCGTCGCGGATGGGGACGCGGAAGCCGCGCGGCCGGCCCTTGAGATTCGGATCGTGGCTGAGCGACAGCGCCGTCTTGGCCATGCACACGGGCATGTGGCCGTAGCCGAGCCGCTCGAACTCGTGGAGCTGCTTTGACGCCTCGCCCGTGAAGTCGACGCCGTCCGCGCCGTAGACGCGCGTGGCGATGCGTTCGATCCGCTCCTCGAGCGAGGCGTCGTCGCGAGACAGGAACCGGAAGTCTGGCGCACCGGCGCTCGCTGCCTTCCAGACGGCACGTGCCAGGTCCTCCGCGCCCACGCCGCCGCGAGCGAAGTGGTCGCTGACAACGGCGTCCGCGGCGCCAGCGGCGAGCGCCATGCGCTTGACGACGGCGATCTCGGAAGGGTTGTCGGTTGGGAAAGCGTTGATGGCCACGACAGCGGGCAGGCCGTAGCCGCGCACGATCTCGATGTGCTGGACGCAGGTTGGCGCAGCCACGCTCGACGCCCTC
The DNA here is from genome assembly GCA_963706095.1 of uncultured Chloroflexia bacterium. GTDB lineage: Bacteria > Chloroflexota > Limnocylindria > Limnocylindrales > CSP1-4 > JALYGJ01. The sequence continues at coordinate 1,706,969 of OY970149.1, read as the reverse complement.
GGGGTTCTCCTGCTCGAGCGCGGGATCGAGCGGCTTGCCGGCGACCACGTGGCCGACACCGCCGTGCATCTTCAGCGCGCGGATGGTGGCCACGATCACCGCCGCGGACGGCTGGATGCCCGACAGCCGGCACTTGATGTCGATGAACTTCTGGAAGCCCATGTCCGCGCCGAAGCCGGCCTCGGTGACTACCGCGTCGACGAGCTTTAGCGCGATGCGGTCGGCCACGACCGACGAGTTGCCGTGGGCGATGTTGGCGAACGGTCCGGCGTGGATGAAGGCCGGCCCGCCCTCGATCGTCTGGACGAGGTTCGGCTTGATCGCCTCGCGCAGCAGGACCGTCATCGCGCCGGCGACCTTGAGCTGCTCGAGCGTGACCGGCGTGCCGTCGTACGTCTCCGCGACGACCGCCCGACCGATCCGCTGACGCAGATCGTGCAGGTCGCTCGCCAGCGCAAGGATGGCCATGACCTCCGACGCGGCGGTGATGTGCCACTCCGACTCACGAACGTCGCGTTTCGCCCAGGCCGATCTCGACCCGGCGCAGCGCTCGATCGTTGACGTCGAGTACGCGCGGCCAGCGGATCGTGCGCGGATCGATGTTCAGCGCGTTGCCGCGGAAGAGGTGGTTGTCCAGGAAGGCCGCGCCCAGGTTGTGTGCGGCGGCGACGGCGTGCAGGTCGCCGGTGAAGTGGATGTTGATCTCTTCCATCGGCAGGACCTGGCTGTAGCCACCGCCGGCGGCGCCGCCCTTGAGACCGAAGACCGGGCCGAGGCTCGGCTGGCGGATCGCGGCTGCGGTACGGACGCCGATGCGGTTCAGTCCCTGCGCGAGGCCGACGGTGGTCGTCGTCTTGCCCTCCCCCAGGGGCGTCGGAGTGATGGCCGTGACGACGATCTCGTGGGCATCCGGCTGAGCGGCGCGGCGCTCTAGGGCTACCGGCTCGATCTTGGCCTTGTACGTGCCGTACAGCTCGTATTCGTCGTCAGCCAGGCCAAGCTCGCGCGCGATCTCGACGATCGGTCGCAGAGTGGCCTCGCGCGAGATCTCCAGGCTGGATTTCATGCTTGTCAAATCCCTGGCGCTGCTCGGCGGCGTGCTAAGCGGCGCGCCGCTTGCGGCCGTGCCCGGCGGTGATCGGATGATTGGTCTGTTGCCACCGCGCGGCCCGGATCAAGTGCTCGAGGAGGACGGCGTTTGTCACAGGGCCCACGCCGCCGGGAACAGGCGTGATCGCGCTCGCCACCTTGAGCGCCGACTCGTAGTCGACGTCGCCGACGATCCGGCCGTTGACGACATTGATGCCCACGTCGACGACGAGCGCGCCGGGCTGAAGCATCGTTCCGGTCACCAGGCGCGCGGCGCCGGCCGCGGTGACGACGATGTCGGCGCGCGCCACCTCGGCCGCAAGGTTGACCGTGCGCCGATGGCAGATCGTCACCGTGCAGTGCTCGCGCATGAGCAGCATCTGCACCGGCTTGCCGACGACGTTGCTGCGACCGATGACGACGGCACGCTTGCCCTCGAGCGGATAGCCGTAGAACTTGGGAATCTGCCACGGCCGCCTCGGCACACGCCGGCAGGAATCCCTCGTAGCCGAGTGTCATCAGGCCCGTATTGAGCGGATGGATGCCGTCGATGTCCTTGGCCGGCAGGATCGTGTCGGTCACGGTGCTGAGCCGGATGTGGCGCGGCAATGGCTGCTGGACGATCACGCCCGCGACTCGCTCCTCGGCGTTCAGCGCCTCGATCGTCTCGCGCAGCTCATCGGCAATGGCTGAGCCGGGAAGCTCGACGACACGGCTCGGGATGCCGACCTGTGTGCACGCTCGTCGTATCTGCTGGACATAGACCGTCGATGCGAGCTGGCGGCCGACCTTGACCGCGACAAGCTCTGGGCTGAACCCGTAGCGCGTCCGAAAGGTGCGCAGCTGCCGGTGGACGTTGCCGCGGATCTCGGCCGCCAGTGGACGGCCGTCGAGGATGCGGGCGGGCTCATCGAAGCGCAGTACATCGTCCGAGTCCCGCGTCAGCCTGGGAAAGACGAGCGGCTCGACGTGTCGCGCGACCGTCACGTGCCTTCCGGCTCTCGCAACGCCCCTCCGGCGACCCTCTCCGAGGTGGCGGCCGTGGCACGATCGATGTTCTCGAGCAGGTCCGCGACTTCCGCCGACATTCCGCCGCTGTACGACTCGTCGCCGACCATCGGCAGGTTGATCATCACGTTCGCCGCCGCGCCTCGCGCGGCGGCCGTGGCCAATCGCGCCGCCACTTCAAGGTCACTCGCCGCGTTCAAGTTGCTGCGGCCGGCCATTGCCTCGACCTCGTACACGACTCGGGCACACTCGCGCAGCACGGCCAGCGGCACTTCAGACGCGCCACGCGCCGCAACGCGCGTTGCCTCGTCACGCGCGCGCTGCTCGTCTTCTGTCTCGCGTGGCATCTTCCGCGCCGCGCCAAACGCGGCGTACTCGCGCGCGTCCTCGTCCGCGAGGTAGAGCAACCGCGCGCGCGCCGCTTCGCCAACCTTCAGCGCGCGCTCGTGCGTGGCAGCAAAAGCCTCGTACTTTGGCCGGCCACTGCTGAGCCGGCTGACCATCGCCAGGAGCGCCGCGGCCATGCTCCCAGCCACCGCCGATGCGCTGCCGCCGCCGGGCACAGGCTCCGCCGAGGCCAGTACTTCGCTGAACTCGCCGAGTGTCAACTCTCCGTATGCCGCGCGTTCATCCACGCGCCCGATTGTCGCTCAGATCAGGCCGCTTCGAGACCCTCGAGCAGCCAGCGCCGGCCGCGCTTCTCATAAGCAAGCCGGAGTCGCGTGTCAGGTGTTCGCACATCGAAGATGCGCCGCGGTCCGCGCGCCACCGGATATGCCGCAAGCTCGTCGCGAACCTGCGCGATCTCGATCACGGGCACGACCTCGTGCGCCATGCGGATCGAGCGCGGACGGCCGTCGAACAGGCCGCAGTTCACGTCTACCTGCGTCGGGGTAACTCGGACGATTGCCATATTGTCGCCTCCAGGACGATCGAACGTTTGTTCTACCGACCGTACAGAACAGATGTTCTGTTGTCAACGGTTCGAGGCCATCGTCCGCTAGTCGAGTGCCACCTAGCCTGTCACTCCTCGCGACGAGTCTCCGGATCCACCAGTGGCGCGCGCCGCGGGTCGCGCTCGAACGGCGCGCGCACAGATGCATCGAGCAGGCGCGCGCGTCCGATCGCCTTCGAGCCGAACTTGCGCCTGACCTCATCGGCCGCCTCTGTCGCTCGCCGTCGCTTGTCGCGCTCCCCGCCGGCGTCGAACAGACCCAGCTGCTGCTCGTCTCCAAGCCCGGAGGCGGCAACGCCCAAGAGTCGGATGCGCTGTCCCTTGACCTCCTTGCGCGTGAGCTCGACCGCTGTCCGCCAGATGACATCTCCCATGTCCGTCGGCCGACTCAACGTGCGCTGGCGGGTGATCGTGGTAAACGAGGAATCGCGGATCTTGACGGCGATGGTTGACGCCCGCACCTCCGTGGCCCGCAGGCGCCCCGCGACGCCTTCACTGAGCGCCAGCAGCGTCTGCTCCATAACCTCCCAATCGGACGTGTCGATGTCGTACGTGTGTTCCTGGCTGACCGACTTCGCCGCTGCGTGATCACCGACCAGCGTCTCGCCCACGCCGCGCGCCCGGGCCGCCAGGTCGCCGCCGTGCGCCCCGAATCGGCGCACCAGCAATTCCTGTGGCAACGCTGCCAGATCGCCGATGGTCGCCACGCCATAGTCGGCCAGCGCCCGCCGTGTCGAAGCGCCGACGCCCCACAGCCGCTCGATCGCGAGGGGCGCGAGGAACGTCTCCTCCTCGCCGAGCGGGACCACGACCAAACCATTGGGTTTGCGCAGATCCGACGCGATCTTGGCGACCAGCCGATTCGAGGCCACGCCGACGGACACGGTCAGCTCCGTCTCATCGTGCACCGTCCGTTTGAGTTGGCGAGCTGCATCCTCGCCGCTGCCGAACAGCCCCTCCGTTCCCGTCAGGTCAAGGAATGCCTCGTCGATCGAGAGTTGTTCGACGAGCGGCGAGAACCGCCGCAGAATCTCCATGACCTGCTTGCTGACCGCGTTGTACTTGCGCCCGTTGACGGGCACGAAGATGCCATGCGGGCAGAGCGCGCCCGCGGTCCGGAGGGGCATCGCGGAACGCACGCCGAACTTGCGCGCCTCATATGACGCGGTGCTGACGACGCCGCGGTCGTTCGGGCCTCCGCCACCGACGATCACGGGCTTGCCGCGCAGCTCCGGCTTGTCCCGTTGCTCGACCGCGGCGAAGAACGCGTCCAGATCGGCGTGCAGGATCGTCCGTTCGCCAGTGCCCTGGGTCACGCGCTAATCATGCGCGCACGTTGTGCCAGCTAGCCCGTCACACCCTCAGCAGGCGAACGCTGCCTGAGCTGGGTCTGACATGTGGCCGTTCGATTTCGCGACGGCACCCAACGAACGTGGCTGGCTACCAACTCGGACGCCCTCGAGCGCGCCGCTCTGCCACTGGGGTATCAACTCATAGCCAACGTCGTATTCAGGGTCGATGCTGAAGCAGCCTGACCAGCCGCCCCACACGATCAGTGAATCATCTGCCCACACGTTTACAGCCCCGACTCGCTCCATGGGCAGGCCCGCGGGGTGGTCAACGAGCAGGTAAACCCACGTTCCCGAGCTGGGATCGAAGGCCAGTCCGTTCCCAAAGAATGCCAGATGGGTGCCGGTCCAGATCCCGCCGAAGGTGTCGTTGGGCGGAAGTTGCATTTCAATCGCTGCCATTGCGTGGGGGTCCCAGGCAACGGGATAAGACCACCTATCACTGCCAAAGGGATCGGCGGCCTCCAGGGCATCAAAGCGAGTGCCGTAGAGCACGCCGTCGCCCCAGACAACGGGTCCATGGAAGTCGACCGCCTGGGTTGACCATTCAGAAGCGCCAGGAGCCATGACATAGAAATTCCCGTTCGACAGCATCATTACGAACCCGTCGCCCCAAACGAGCTCTACGAAATTGCTCGCGCCCGCGGGCTCCGGCAGGTCACGCCAACGATCGGTGGCCGGATCGTAGGCGGCAAGGCGTACGCGATCCGAGGCCGGCGAAACGGCAACCCACCACTCGTCGCCGGTCCAGACCGAGTCGGACTCGAACCTCCACGCCAAGAGGCTGTTGGAGATTGGTCGCCAAGAATCGCTCGCAGGGTCATAGGCGGCGCCATTTGAGAACCTCTTGCCATCCTCTTCGTAGCCACCCCAAACGAGCATCTCAGTTCCCGTCCAAGCTGAGAGGGGGGAAGATCGAGCGCTCAGCGGGCCATCGGAGATGCGTCGCCATGTCCCGGCGGCCGGGTCGTAGGCAGCACCGGTCTTCGTTTCCCTGGACCCCCCGAACGCGCCCTCGCGTGCCTTCTCGGAGCCACCCCAGACGATCAACTCCGTCCCTGTCCACGCGCTCGCCGCTTCGACGCGGGTCCCGATAGGCCCGCGAATCTCTTTCAATGCCACAGGAACTGTGCGCTCCGGCGCCGGACCGGGAGTAGCCACTACCGGCGCAGGCGGTATCTCCCCCTCAGATAGCAGTCGGACGCCGGTCACGACGAATCGGCCGCGACACTGGTTCACTGCCTCATCGTCGGTGGCGAGGGGGTACTCCCAGCCAAGATCCTCGCCGAGCGTGCATTCACGGGCGGCCGGATGGTCGACCCGGCCTGTGATCTCTGCCCACTCATGCGTGTTGATCACAATTCCCGACGCTGGCTCAACGTAGATTGGGATCCCGCCCATCTCCTGTCGCTCTGGCAGCCACTCCATCACGAAACCCAGCCCGACAGCGAGCCATTCGGGACCGTCGTGAATAAACGGGCTCTCAGTTCCGATATCTCGAACCCATACGGGAGCGAATGTCATCTCTCGTGGTCCGAAACAGTGAACGATCTGCAACGGGGGCATGCCGGACAAATCGGCCACGGTAGGCGGATCACTCGGACAGTCGGGAGTCACGTACTCATACACAGACTGGACCACCGCGTCAGGTCCGACTTCAGCCCTCGAGGGTGTCCAGACGTACTTGGAAAAGTCGACTGAACGTTCCGAGCCGTACTGGACGCGGACCCACTCGACGCCATCGATTTCGACGCGGTCGACGACGGCGGCCAGCGACTCGATCATGGAGTCGTCCACGTACAGTGCGCCCCCGGGCTCAGCTGCCAGGACCTGCGGGCCCGTCCAGCGGATGAACTCGAACTCCGCTTCAGGGACCGTCGTTGGCGTAGGGGTGGGGACGTTTTGTTCGGGAGTGGGTGATGGCTCGGTGGGCGGTTGATCGGTCGCCGTGTCTGACGCGGCGGGCGTGGGGGCGGTCAAGTCGGGCGTCGGGCTGGCTGCAGGCAGCAGCTGGCAACCAAGAGCGGCCACGAGCCCGAGGGCGCCCAAGACGGCGCTCATGGACCTCGAACGGAGCAATCCAGACCTCGTCCAGTAGGGATTTGACGAGTCTATGGACGAAGTCGCCACCAACCGTGTGGCGTGAGTCGCGGCCACGACGGCCGCGCGAGGCTAGCCCTTGGGCTCGACCGCGATCGTGACCTCTGGCGTCAAGCCGGCGAAGACCTTGATCGCGACCTTGTACGTGCCGAGCATCTTGAGCGGCTCCTCTAGGTCGATCTTGTGGCGATCGACGACGATGCCTCGCCGTCCGAGCGCGTCGGCGATGTCCTTGGCCGTGATCGAGCCGTAGAGCTTGCCACCTTCGCCGACCTTCACGCCCATCGTCAGCGTCGTCGACGAGATGCGCTGGGCCGCAATCTCGGCCTCTTCCTTCTCGCGCTTGCGCTTCTCCTCGCGCGAGGCGATGTCGTGCTGCCACGCGCGGTAGGCGCCGCCGGTGGCCGAGACCGCCATCTTGCGCGGCAGCAGGAAGTTGCGCGCGTACCCCTCCGCGACCTCCTTGAGCTCGCCACTCTTGCCGAGCGCGTCGACGTCCTGGGTGAGGATGACTTTCAAGCGGAGAACTCCTGCGTATCTTTTGTGCGGCGCGCGAGGATCGCCTTGAGGCGGCGGTCGAGGCCAGCATCAGTTATGAACTCGGCCACGCCGTCGAGGGCGTCGGGCACCTTCGACACGAGGCTGCGCACGGGCCGGGGCACCATCCTGCGCACTCGCCTCAGGTCCGAATCGAGCTCCGAGCGGGACATGCCCAGGTTGGCCAGCTTCTGATCCAGGATCGCGGGGTCGAGCCCCTCGAGGAAGATGTCGATGGCCACCACCATGACCACCACGTCGTCCATCGCGCCGATCACCGGCAGGAACTCCGGGACGAGGTCGATCGGCGACACGATGTACGCCCCGGCAAGTCCGAGCAAAGCCTTGCGCGAAGTCGGCACACGGGGATCGACGGCCAGCTCCCAGAGCAGCCGGCCATACGTCGGCGCACGAGAAGCCAACGGCAGGAATGGAAGCAGGTTGAGCGCGCGGAGCATTCCGCCGCCGCGTCGCGAAGAGCGGGCCATGAAGGCCCGGAGTATACCGATGCGCCCTGATGGACTCCGATTAGCCCTTTGGCCAGCGCGCTGCCGCGCTTGACAATCGAACAGGTGTTCGGTTATGTTCGCGGCAAGGAGGTGCCGGTGACCAAGCACGATGCGGCACGCAAGCAGAAGATCGTCGAGTTCATCGCGATCACGGTGCGCGAGCGCGGCTATCCGCCGTCCGTCCGCGAGATCGCCGTGGCTGTTGAGCTGGCGTCAACTTCGGCGGTGCACCACCATCTCCAGGCGCTGGAACGCGAGGGCATCCTCGAGCGTGGCGCGAGCCACTCGCGCGCGATCCGTCTGACCCCGGCCGCGGCAATTCGCGCCGGGCTCAACAGCGCGCCATACGCGCCCAACGTCACTCCATTTGAAGGCCGCACGCTGCCGGTCATTGGCGAGATCGCCGCCGGCGGTCCCATCGAGGCTTATCAGGACGCCAGCGAGACGCTGGCCGTGCCGGACGCAGTGGCCGCCAACGGGGAGGCATACGTCCTCCGCGTTCGCGGCGACTCGATGATCGATGCCCATATCACGGACGGCGACTATGTCGTCATCAAGCCGCAGCAGACGGCGCGCGACGGCGACATCGTCGTCGCCCAGGTCGAGGAGAACGCGGTAACGCTCAAGCGCTTCTTCAAGGAGAAGAACCGCGTCCGCCTCCAGCCGGCGAACGAGTCATACGCGCCGCAGTTCTACGACAGCGTGCGCATTCAGGGAAAGCTGATCGGCGTCATTCGCCGCGTGGACTGAGGAACTCGTCCACACAATCCACACCGGGCACGGAAAACGTGGGCGCAACTCGTAGATAGGGCCGTTGCCGTCGCCGTCGCCAGGGCACACGATCGCGACAACCGTCGAGACCCGTTTCGGAGACCGCGTTGTCCATAGACCGCCTACCGCCGCAATCGATCGAGGCCGAGCAATCGGTCCTTGGCGCCCTGCTCATCGATCGCGACGCCGTGATTGAGGTGGCCGACTTCCTGCGCCCGGTGGACTTCTACCGCCAGGCCAACGCGACGGTCTACGACTCCATCATCGAGCTCTACGAGCGGCGCGAGCCGGTGGACATCGTCACCGTCTCGGAGGTGCTGGAACGCAAGGGCGCGCTGGAGTCAGTCGGTGGCTCGGCGTACCTGACCAGTCTCATCAACCTCACGCCCACGGCGGTCAACGCGGTCCACTACGCGCGCATCGTGGAGCGCAAGGCGGTCCTGCGAAACCTGATCGGCGCGGCGGGCAAGATCGCGTCGATCGGCTACGACGACTCGGCGGACGTGGGCGAGGCCATCGACCGCGCTGAGCAGGAGCTGTACACGGTCAGCGATCGGCGCGTCGAGAGCGGCTTCGCGCCCCTCAAGAGCCTGCTCCACACCGCGTACGACCGTCTCGACTACCTGCATCAGCACAAGGGCGAGATCAGCGGCATCCGCACCGGCTTCGCTGATCTGGACACCCTGACCAGCGGCCTGCAGAAGTCGGACCTCGTCGTGCTCGCCGCCCGGCCTTCCATCGGCAAGACGAGCCTCGCGCTCAACTTCGCCGAGCACGCCGCTGTGCGCGAGGGCAAGACGATCGGCGTGTTCAGCCTCGAGATGAGCAAGGAGCAGCTCGTCCTGCGCCTGCTCAGCTCGGTCGCGAACATCGATTCGCAGCGCCTGCGCACGGGCTTCCTCGAGGAGATGGACTTCACAAGACTCGCACCAGCCATGAACGCGCTCGCAGAGGCGCCGATCTTCATCGACGACACGCCCAACATCAGCACCATGGAGCTGCGTACCAAGGCACGCCGGCTCCAGGCGGAGTCGGGGCTCGACATGATCATCGTCGACTACCTCCAGCTGATGCAGTCGACTCTCCAGTCGCGCGACGCCAACCGCGTCCAGGAGGTGTCGGAGATCACGCGCGGGCTGAAGGGCCTCGCGCGCGAGCTCCAGGTACCCGTGGTCGCCCTGTCCCAGCTGTCACGCCAGGCGGAGATGCGCGAGAACAAGGAGCCACGGCTCTCAGACCTGCGCGAGTCGGGCAGCATCGAGCAGGACAGCGACCTCGTGATGTTCCTGTGGCGCGAAAAGGAGCGCGGCGGCGAGGACGAGGATCCGGAGGGCGAGATCATCAACCTGCGCCTGGCCAAGCACCGCAACGGCCCCACCGGCGACACCAAGCTCTACTTCCGCAAGCGCAACACGCGCTTCGTTTCGTACGCCGACGAGAGCCGCTACGCCACGGCTTCCGGGGACGGCGCGCGCTACAACTGAGCTCGAAGCCGCTCCCGACAGCAACGGCTGACCAGAGGCTTAGGAGGCCTCGACCGCGGCCTGCTCGTCTGGCAGCAGTGGCCGCACCGCGAACTGGACGAGCTCGCCGTCAGGCGCTTCCACCCAGATCGCGAGGGCGCCACCGTTGGGCACCTCGACCAGCTCGGCCACCTCTTCGGCAGTCATCATGCGGATCGCCCCGGGCTCGTCGCCGCGCGGAAAGTCCTCGACAGTCAGGTCTTCCCAGGGCCACTCGATCGGCTCCGACTGCGGCTGGCCCATGCCCTCGAACATCGTCACGCGGTACATCTCGGGCCTATATGGCTGGATATTCGTCACGGTGCCGGCCTCGGCCTCGTTCTCGAAGGTCCGCAGCAGCTCGGACAGCTGCCAAAAGCCGGCTCGGTCGGCGGCATCGGGGATGCCCGGCATGGACTCCTCGAACAGGCCGTAGATCGAGACGACCTTCTCGATGCCACCGGCGTTGATGTTGAACACGGTCGTCGACGCGTCGGCGATCATCGGGTTGTCGTACTGCGGCTTGGCGCCCAGGAGCTTGCCGGTGCTCAACGCGTACTGCAGCAGCACCTGAACGCTCTCCTCGCTCATCTTGCCCGTAATCCACGCAGGGAGCGGACCGCTCGTGCCGAAGGCCGGCGACTCGGCCGACTGGAAGATGACCGTGCCGTCGCCGTAGAGCGTGAAGGTCGGGGCCTGGGTGGCGACGAACTCCATTGGCACAAAGCCACCACCGACATCCATGCGCAGCACGATGTCGTTGGCCCCTGTGGGATGCGAGATCTGGCCCTCGCCGAAGGTCGGAGTGGGGGCGACGGTGGGTGTGGGCTCGGCTGTCGGAGCGCCGGTTGGACTGCCCGTCGGAGATCCCGTGGGCAGCTGACCACTGGGCGGATTAGTAGGAACGCCCGTGGCGCCGGGTGCCGCATTGCAGGCCGCCAGGAGCGCGACGACCGCGAGGCTGTGGAAGATCTGTGGACGAGTGGCGCGCTCACGCAGGGCAGTCAGTTTTCGCATGGGCCGATTGACGCTCGCCTATGCGTGCCGGTTCCCCACGCGTACACTCGGCGCCCGTTTTGCAATGTCGAGCTTTCGAGGGAGAGGGGCCATGGGCGTCGTGATCATCCGTGAGCTGGTCGGCACAAGCCCGCGCTCGTGGAGCGACGCCGCGCGCCAGGCCGTCGCCACCGCGTCGCGCACGGTGCGCAACATCCGCGAGATCGAGGTCGTGAAGTCGAGCGCCAGGGTCGAGAACGGCGAGATCGTGGAGTACCGCGTCGAGCTCAAGCTGTTCTTCGAGTACGAGGGTGGCACCGGCGGATAGGCGAGCTCAGTGCTCAGGGCTGGATATCCACAGTTGGCTGAGATAACCGTTCGATAAGCGACTGTCGCGATGATCCACCGATGGTCCGCCAGTCGCCGTATGCGCCGATGACCCGCTCTCGTCGCGTAGCGCCGTCCCCAGCCGGTGTTGCCCGCCCGGCGGCTGAGCCGGACCTGATCGAAGAGGCATCGCCGCTGACGCCGGCGCCGGTGACGCCCGTTCATGCTGAGCTCGGCCCGATCATCCGCTCGAAGATTCAACCGCCGGTTTTGCGGGACTCGACCCTCTCTCGACCGCGCCTTTTCGAACGGCTGCGCGAGGCGACCCAACGACGGTTGACGCTCCTGATTGCCGAAGCCGGCTATGGAAAGACGACCCTCATGGCCGATTTCGCTGTTCGGACCGCCACGCGCACGCTCTGGTATCGCCTTGACCCTACGGACGGTGACATCGTCACGTGGACGAACCACATCATCGCGGCGGTGCGCGAGTACGAGCCAACATTCGGACAGGCGACTCTCGACCTGATGGCCCATCTGCCTGCGGGCGGGCCGCCGCGCAGCGCCTTCGTGTCGAGCGTCATCGGGGAGATGGGAAGGCTCGACCCCATCCGTACGGTGCTCGTTCTTGACGACTTCCATGCTGTCGACCAGAGCGAAGAGGCGAGCGACTTCGTCGTACGGCTCACGCGCGATGCGCCGCCCTGGCTCTCCCTCGTCGTTTCCGCGCGCCGCAGGCCCACCTTCGAGATGGCGCGACTGGCCGCCGCGGACGATGTTGCCGAGCTCGCAACGGAGGATTTGCGCTTCTCGCTCGACGAAACGAGTGACCTGTTCGCTGTCGGTTACGGGACTCCGCTCGAAGATGACGTTCTGCGCCACCTCGACGACAGGGTCAAGGGATGGGCCGCCAGCCTCCAACTCTTCCACGGATCTATTCGTGGGCGACCTGCAACTGAGATTCGCGCCCTCGCTCGAGCCTTGTCCGGCGCGACAGGCCCGATCTACGAGTTTCTGGCTGAGGAGGTGCTTTCCAACCTGTCCGCTGAGTTGGACCAGCTACTGATTCGGTGCTCGCTGCTCGACCGGATCGACGCTGCCCTCGTGGTCGCGCTCTTCGGCGACGAGGAGCCGCCGCCGGACCTGGAGACGGCGCTGAGGTGGATCGACGACGCCGAGCGGCTGATGCTAGTGAGCCACTCGCGCGGCTCCCAGGAGTTCCGATACCTCCACCCTCTGCTGCGCGACTTCCTCAGAAAGCAGCTCAAACAGCGCACGACCGAGGCGGCCATCCGACAGATGAACGTACGAGTGGCACGCGCCGTGGAGTCGACTCAGCCCCTCGTGGCAGCCCATCACTACGTCGAAGCGGGCGACGACTCGGAAGCGATGAGGTGCCTTGGCTCGTCGGTCATGCTGATGATGGGATCCGGGCAATGGGGTTTCGCCTCTGACCTCATCGCCCGCATCAGCGGCGTCCCAATGGAGCCAGCCGTCGCCGCCATTGAAGCTAGGCGACTACTTCACGAAGGGCTAGTGGAGGAGGCGGGGTCAGTGCTCGATGCGGTCTCGATTGAAGGTAGCAATCCAGGCGTTCGAGCAGCAATCCGCAACGCACGACTGTCGACCTATTGGCGGACTGGTGACACGGACGGCCTCGTCGTAACTTTGGGCGAAATCCAAGCTGATGACGAAACACCTCAGGCACTTAAAGACATAGCTCAACTTTTCGTTGACACGAGTAGCCATAATCCGAAGCCAGTAGGGCTCCACCGCGTGGGTCGGCGGCTTCTTGCAATGTCGGACACCTTCGCACGCAGCGGAGACGACTTCTACGCGGCCGTGGCCATTCATAACGCGACTGTTACCTTTCTGAATGCCGGAGACTATTGGGCGACGATCCAAGCTGGTGAACAAGCCCTGCAGGCATTCAGCCGCCTTCCGTTCTTCGCAGCCGAGCAACTGTCGACCTTGTCACTGTTAGCGCTCGCATATGCTGAATTGGATCGTCCACAGGACGCGCAGCTGCGCTCTCAGGATGCGTTGGCGACTGGACGGGAGTTTGCTGACGTTCCTGCGTTGCTCGCCTTCGCCGCCTACGTGACCGGTAACGCAGATGCTGCTTCCGAACTACTCGTTCGGGCTCGATTGCTCGCCACTCAAGGGTCGTCTGATCTCGCGGGAGACGTCCTCGTTGAGGCCGCAATCGCGGTGGGTGAGATCGCGACTGATCCGCAAAGTGCGGTAACGAGGCTGTCGACCCCGATCGAAACGCCGTTTGACCTGGGTCTCTCCATAAGCCGTCGCGTGCTGCTGTCCGAGGCGATGCTTGCCGCCGGATACAGAGCGGACGCCTTGAAAGAGGCTACTGCGGTTGCCGTCGAAGCCCAGTCACACGGTGCCGCTCGAGCCCAAGCTAGGGCGAACATCGTGCGAGCTATCGCCGCCGACGATGGACCGGCGATTGCTGGTGCGATTGCGCAGGGTGCCAGTACCGGCGAGTTGACTCTGTTGGAGACCGCTCCAATGTTGATCTCCGCGTTCCATTTGCTGGACGGCATCCCAGAAGAGTTGATGCGGTCGATTGAAAGCCATCCACGGCGCTGGCTTCCCCTCCTGCGACGCGAGCTCGAGTACGGCAACACTCGATCCGGCTACATCGCTGCTAGTGTCCTCGACGAGCGTGGCGCCCTTGAGGATGTCGGCCTGCTGAGAGCCTACGCGAAGACATACGCCAAACGCGGTCCCGGAAAATCGTTTGGCAAGAAGCTCGCCCGCCGCGTGAGCCCGAATCTGGTCGTCCACGACCTGGGCCGCGTCGAAATAGCAATCGGCGGTCGCGCCGTGTTGCTCGCGAAGATGCGCCGCAAGCCTGCTTCGGTGCTCATGTATCTCTTGACACGACCTGGCCTCTCTGCCAACCGAGAGCAAGTCGTAGACGCACTGTGGCTGGACGCCGACCCTAGTGGCGCGACGAACAACTTGAATCAGTCACTGTACTTCCTGCGTCGCGAGATCGACCCTTGGTATGAGGACGACGTATCAGTCGACTATGTCCATTTTCAAAGCGATCTCGTGTGGCTGGATCCCGACCTAGTTAGGTCCGACAGCCTCGATCTTCTGCGTTCTTCTCAACTCCGACCCGAGCGTTCAGTCGGCGAGCTGTCGAGGGACCTTATGAACTACAGGGCGCCCTTCGCTCCAGAATTCGAATACGAGGAGTGGGCGATGAGCTGGCGAAGCCGCCTTCATTCGACCTTTCTCGATCTTGCGAATGACCTGATTGATCGTTATGTCGAAGCAGCCGATCTACCCGCCGCGGTGAGGGTCGCGGTGCACGTGCTCCATGTGGACGAGGACGCGTCCGATGTTGAACGGCGGCTTGTCTGGATCTACAGGCAGCTTGGCTTGCTCTCCGCGGCGCGTGCGCAGTACGCCCATCTCGCAGCCACCGAACTTGCCGATGGGTTCGAGCCCGCACCGTTCGAGTCGCTCGTCGGAGGGTCGCTTCCGAAGCCGGACTAATACGTCGCCATGCGTATTGGACCGCACCCAAGTCCACTCATATCGTCCGAAGTGCCCGCGTTCACACGTGAGACACGCGGGCCGGGATACTCGGGTTCCGCAACGTCCCGGGCTCGGACTAGGAGTGGGCACATGGAAGCGAACCAGGGCACCAAGGCCTTCTAGAGGCGGATTGTGCGCGTAATCGCGATCCGAGCCGTCACGCTCGCGGCAACGCTGGCGGGACTAGCTTTGGCCGCTGGGGCCGGGGTGAGACCGCTCTGACCCTGGCTCGGATTAGTACGTTAGGCCTAGTATCGAGGCGCCTTTGGCGCCTCGATACTTCTATTTATGTCGCCCAAACGCAACGGGCCTGACTCTCGCCGCTTTGCCCTTCTGATCGGCGCCGTTTGCGTCGCGGGGGCTGTGGCCTTCGTCCTAGGGGCGCTTGCTCCGTTGCGACCCGAAATCAACGGCTACCTCGGCATCGCCTTCTGGACTGTCGTCGCCTTGCTCTGCGCCGCCTGGCCCGTCCGGATGCCCGGCGGAACGGTAGTTGATGTCACCACGGCCCCGATCCTTGCCGCCGCGGTCCTCGGTGGCCTGCCAGCAGCGGCAATCGTCGGACTACTGGGGCCCACGGAGGCGCGCGAAATCCGTGGATTCGTCGGTAGGTCAGGTGGGGTGCCCTGGTATGGAACTCTGTACAACCACTCGGCGACCGTGGCTCCTGCCGTCGCCTCGAGTCTCGTCGCCACCCTGATCAATGGAGCGGGCTTCGATCCGACTCTCCGCAGCCTAGTGGCCGTGATTGCCGCGGGCCTCGTGTATTTCGGACTCAACAACGCCCTTACTGCAGCGGCCGTCGCGGTCCGCCAGGATCGCCCGTTTGCAACAGTGCTGACGTCAAACCTGCGGCAGTTTGGGTTCAGTTTGGCGGGGTTGGCGCCGTTGGCTTGGCTGATGGCGAGCATGTATGTGGTCGCCGGGCCGATCGGCGTGCTGCCGTTCGCGATCCCGCTCGTGGCCACGCGCGATGGCTATCGCAAGATCGTCGAGATCCGCGAGATGTTCACTCAGACCGTGAAGAGCCTCGCGTCCGCGGTCGACGCCAAGGATCCGTACACCGCTGGCCACTCAGTCCGCGTGCAGCTCATCGCCAAGGACCTAGGCTCGGAGATGCGGCGTAGCGAGAGCGAGCTCGAGGCGCTCGAGTGGGGCGGCCTGCTGCACGACATCGGCAAGATCGGCATCCCCGACGCCATCCTGCTCAAGCAGGGCGCGCTGACGAGAGAAGAGCGGATGATCATGAACGCGCACCCGGTCAAGGGGGAGGAGATCATCCGGCCGGTCGAGAAGCTCGCCCCCGAGCTGCCGATCATTCGCCATCACCACGAATGGTTCAACGGGTCGGGATACCCGGACCGCCTGGTCGGCCACGACATCCCGCTGCTGGCGCGGATCATGCACGTCGCCGACTCGTTCGAGGCGATGACCGCCGCGCGCCCGTACCGCATGACGCCGCTGTCAGAGGAGCAGGCCCTGTCCGAGCTGCGCAAGTTCAGCGGCATCCAGTTCGACCCGGAGGTCGTCGCCGCCTTCGAGCGCCTAATCGCGCGCCGACCGGAATGGGCCGCGCCGAACATCCCCGAGTTCCTGACCAAGCGCGACATCCCGATGCTGGGCGAGAACGTCCAACCGAGCCCCGCCTGAAAGGCGCGTGATCCGGACGGACCGCCTCGTGCTCGAGCCATTGCGCGTCGAGCACGCCACGGAGATGGTCGAGGTGCTCTCCGATCCCGAGCTGTACGCCTTTACGGGCGGCGAGCCGCCTCTTCTCGACGAGCTGCGCGAGCGCTACCGATTCCAGGTCGTGGGCCACTCTCCGGACGAGAGCGAGGAGTGGCTGAACTGGATCGTCCGGCGGGCGGAGGACGGACAAGCCGTGGGCTACGTGCAGGCGACGGTCCGCGACAACTTCGCAGACATCGCGTGGGTGATCGGCCGTGCCTGGCAGGGCAACGGCTACGGGTCCGAGGCGACCGCGGTCATGGTCGAATGGCTCGACCACCGCGGCGTGGCCGCGATCACCGCCCATATCCATCCAGACCACGCCGCGTCCGCTGCCGTCGCAGCGAAGGTGGGGCTTTCACCCACGGACGAGGTCGACGACGGCGAGGTCGTATGGCGCCGGACAGCCGGCGGCGACCAGCGCGCGAACCCGGAGTCGTGACCGTCCCTCGCCCGCTAACGTGAAACCGTGGTGAGCGCGACTTGATCGTCCTCGGGCTGATCCTCGGGCTCGTGGCCGGGCTGGTCGCGGGTGGGCGGGTAATGCGACTGGTCGATGTGCGGCTGCGCTGGGTCGGGCTGATCTTCGGCGCCGTCCTGCTGCGCTATGGCACGCAGCTCGCGATCGCACAGGGCGTGGAGCTGGCAGACACGCTGCGGCTGCCCCTTTACGCCACGGCCTTCGTCCTGCTGCTGGCGGGCCTGTGGCCCAATCGCCACCACCCGGGCATCCTCGCGGTGATGGTCGGGACCGCAGCCAACGGCCTGGCGATCGCCGTGAACCTGGGCTGGATGCCGGTCTGGCCGCCGGCCCTCGAAGCGGTCGGTATGTCCGCGGGTGATCTCAATACCGGCTTCCACGTCCTGCTGCCGATCGAGTTGAACGCCCAGTTCCTGCTCATGGCCGGACCGATCGGCGACCTGATCCCGGTGCCCATCCCGTTCCTGACAAATGTTGCCAGCGTTGGCGATGCCTTCATCGCCGCCGGTCTCGGCTGGTTCGTGTTTGCCACGCTCGTCCGCGGCCGCGAGGACCCCACCGGCAAAGGCGTGACGCTGGGTCCCGGCCCGCAGGCAGCCGCGGACGCCGGCCTGGGCCTGGAGCGGCCGATCGTGCTCGGCAGCGGCCGCGGCGCCGGCCTGTCCGAGTCTCTGCCGTCAGATTTCCAGCTTGGCCTGGGCGATCGCATCCGCGGCCACCCGTACGTGCGCCTGGCTACGGATGCCCGCTTCGCGGCGTATTGGCTGGCCCAGATCATCAGCCTCTTCGGCGACCGGCTGCACCAGGTCGCACTGGGCGTTCTCGTCTACGGCGTCACCGGCTCGCCGCTGCTGACCGGCCTGGTGTTCCTGTTCGCGACGCTGCCCAACATCGTCCTCGGGCCGATCGCGGGCACGTTCGTCGACCGCTGGGAGCACAAGGCGGTGATGATCGTGAGCGATCTCCTGCGCGCGGCGCTGGTGCTGGCCATCCCCTTTGCCGCCGCGACCAACATCTACCTCGTCTACCCGCTCGTATTCCTGATCACCGCCGTTAGCCTCTTCTTCCGGCCGGCCAAGGTCGCCCTTCTGCCACGCATCGTCCGCGAGGACGACGTGATGGCCGCGAGCAGCGCGACTTGGACGGCCGACACCCTGGCCGACATCGCGGGCTACCCCCTTGCCGCGCTCTTCATCGCGTTCCTTGGCGCGGGAACGGCCAATCTGTCGCTGGCCTTCGTCGCAGACTCGGCGACCTACGTGTTGTCCGCGGTGCTGCTCGTGGGCATACGCGTGCCGCCCATCGTCCGCCAGGTGGCGCCACGCGCGTCCAGCGCGGTCCGAACGTTCTTCGGCGAGCTGGCCGATGGCTGGCGCTTCCTGCGCACCCGCCCGGTGCTGATGCAGAACACCCTCATCAGCGCCGTCGCCCAGATGTCTGTCGGGGTGACGATCGCCCTGACCGTGGTCTACGCCCGCGACTGGCTCGATGGCTCGATCATTCCGTATCCCGGCAACTATGCCGCGATCGAAACCGCGATCGGCGTCGGCAACCTGGTCGGCGGGCTGACGGTCGGCGCAATCGGCGCGCGCCTGCGCAAGGGCTGGCTGGTGGTCGGTGGCTTCATCTTCATGGGCCTGTCGACGGTCGTGCTCGGCCTGACCGGCAACGTGGTCGTGGCGCTCGTCGCGGCGACGATCATCGGCATCGCCAATCTCGTCTACATCATCCCCACGCAGACGATCTTCATCGAGGTGACGCCGATCGAGCTCATGGGTCGCGTAGTGGCGTTCCGGTCTAGCCTGGTCTTCGGCTCGATGACGCTGGCCATGGGCGTGTCAGGCGTCTTGGCCGAGAGCGTGCCCGTGGGCATCGTCATCGCGGCATCTGGCGCTCTCACGGCCGCGGCAGGTTTTGTGGCGGCTCTGTTACCGGCCGTGCGCGATGCGTAGGCAATAATCGGCCCCGTTATGACCCTGGAACAGGCTGTCGTCGTTTCCGTGGCGGTGGCGCTTGGCGCGCTGGCGCTGATCGGCGCGTTGGTGACCTGGCGCGTGCTCGGCCGCACGGGCCACGGACTACGCGAGATCGATGAACGCGTGGCTGCGCGCGCAGACAAGGTGCCTATGGCGGCTGCCGCCGCGAGGGAGCGTCTCGTCTCCGCCCGTGGCGAAACTGAGCGCGCGCTTTGGTCGCTGACCAATCTCGATGCCCGCCTCGAGTCGACCCGGGTTTCGTTGGCCGACAAACGCGCGGCTTCGGATAGCCTTCGCGCGAGCATGACGCGCAATCAGCACATGCTCGAGCGCATCCGGCGCGGCGCGCGGGCGCTCCTGCGGGTGGTCCAGATGAGGAGGGAGTTCCTGGGATGACGGGCGAACGCCCCGAGGACGACGACGTCGTAGAGCCGACCGACGACACGGAGGCTCCCGACGCGGAGGTTGCCGACGCGGACGACGTCCTGCCCGACGCGGACGACGCGGACGAGCTCGAGTCGGAATCCGAGTTCGTAGAGGACGTCGCTCCTGAGCCCGAGCAAGTCGTCAGCCAGGAGAAGGCGGTGGCCGTCGCGGCCGCCGAGATGTCGGGCAAGAAGACGGTCGACGAGAAGGGCCGCCCCGTCCCGGATGACGAGCTGCCGTACATCGACGACCGAGTCTCCAAGATCTGGGTCGGCCTTATCGCAGCCATCTTCATCGGCATCCTGCTGTGGGGCCTGCTCGGCGGCAAGGCCGGCTTCTTCAGCCCGCGACCAACGCCCGAGCCAACTCCCAGCCCCGTCCCGTCGCTGACGGCCACGCCACGGCCGAGCACGACGCCACGGCCGACCACGAGCGCCAGCCCCGCGACGAGCGCCTCCCCTGCGCCCAGTGGCACGCCAGCGGCGCCCAGCGCATCCCCGTCAGCGGCACCAACGCTCGCACCGAGCCCGACCTAGGCGCACGCTCGCTCCCATGTCGCGCTGGCTGAACCGCCACAGACGGTCAGCCTCGGGTGCTGACTGGGCGACATACCAGCTCGAACAACGCGGCATCAACGATCCAGCGGTGCTGGCCGCGATGCGAGCCGTCCCGCGCGAACGCTTCGTGCCCTCTGACCTGCGCGGCTCCGCGTACGACGACCGCGCCCTGCCGATCGAGCGCGGCCAGACCATCTCGCAGCCGTACATCGTCGCGTCCATGACCCAGGCGCTGGCTCTGCGGGAGTGGTCGGCGGCGCACGATGGCGCGCCGGCGCGCGTACTCGACGTTGGCACGGGCTCGGGATACCAGGCCGCCATCCTGGCGGAGTTGGGCGCGGAGGTTGTGTCGATCGAGCGCGAATTGGAGCTGGCGGAAGGTGCGCGCGGGCTGCTGGCAGAGCTTGGATATCGGGTCAGAGTGGTCGTCGGTGATGGCAGCGCGGGCGTCGCCGATGAAGCGCCCTTCGCCGGGATCGTGGTCGCGGCCGCGGCGCCGAGCGTGCCCGTGCCCCTGGTGGAACAGCTCTTGCCGGACGGCCGCCTGGTCATCCCCATCGGCACGCGGCGCGAGCAATCAGTGACGCTCGTCCGGCCCACGGAGGACGGCTTCGCGCAGGAGGTGATCGAGCCGGCCGTGTTCGTGCCGCTGCTGGGCGAGCATGGCTTCCACGACCGCTGATATGCTCGGTCGCCGATGACCCACGTCTTCGTATCGCCCCATCCGGACGACATCGCGCTCTCGTGTGGCGGCCTCGTCGCGTCGCTGCGCGAGCTCGGCCAGAACGTGACGATTCTGACCGTGTACTCCGGCTCGCGTGCCGCGACGGACGGGCATATGACCGACTACCAGCGCGCCGCCCTGGGCTTCGGCACGAAGACCAACTGGCCGCTCACTGAGGCATTCCGGCGCGACAACATCGCGCCCGATTACCCGGTTGCGGTCGCGGCCGGCGAGGCGCCGTGGATGGCCGACCCAGAGCGCATCGAGCTGACGCAGGAGCGTGCCAACACGCAGGCGCGCCAGTTCTGGCAGCGCGCGGCGTGGACGCGCTCGGCGAACATCACCAATGCCGAGACGGACGCGCGGCCGGTCGCCGATGCATTGGGTGGCCAGGGTTCCCTCGGTGCGATCGACTTTGAAGCCGTGGACGCAATGGAGATGCGCAAGATCGAGGAGGAGCGCTACGCGTTCTTCGCCGAGGTCTCCGTCATCTTCCTCGACCTGCCGGACGCGGTGTACCGCGGCTACGAAGGAGACGAGCAGCTGCTTGGCGCGGTTCGCGAAGACGACGAGGCGCCGTATGACCTGCTGCGAACGGAGATCCTGCGCCTTGAGCCACAGTCGGTCTACTTCCCGCTCGGCGTGGGCGGACACGTTGACCACCAGCTGTGCCGGGAGGTCGGCCTGGGCCTGCTCGGCGAACGGCGACAGTGGGTAATGCCGGCGCCCTCGTTCGTCGGCCGGACCACGTTCTACGAGGACTTTCCGTACGCCTGGTGGAACGACTTCAACGGGCCTCCTGGCGAGGACGGGCTGGGGTTCGACCTGCCGGCCGGCGTCCAGCTCGAGCCGAACTACTCCGACATCAGCGAGGTCATCGACCGCAAGGCGGCGGGCATACGTCTTTACGGCTCGCAGCTGCCACGGCTCTTCGAGTCCGATCAGGCACTGCTCGACGACCTGTACGGCTACCACTCCCGCGTCGCGATTGCGGGTGGCGTCCCCGGCTACGCCGAGCGCTACTGGTCGACCGTCAAGCCGTAAATCTCACTGCCCCTTCGTAAGAGGTTGCGGTGACAGCTGGCGGATCTTCGACAGTTGAAGTTCGGCAGTTGCTGGCGACGCTGGTCGCTGCGAAGCCGGGTGGGCGCGTCGCGGAGTTGGGAACGGCGTTCGGCGAGGGTGCCCTGGCGATGTTCGAGGCGCTTCCCGCGGACTCATCCTTCGTAACCGTGGAGGCCGACCAGGAGCGATTCGCAATCGCCAGCGAGCGGCTGGCCGGCACGTGCGCGGAGGTGATCCGTGGGCAGTGGCAGCACGTCCTGCCTCAGCGCGGATCTTTCGACCTCGTCTTCTGCGACGCCGGGATGACACGTGAGACCTTGCCGCTGGCCATCTCGCTCCTGGCACCCGGCGGCGTCCTGGTGAAGGACGACCTAACGCCCGGTGCGCCGACCGATGGCGACTTCGTACGCGAGATGCTGCTCCAGCACGACGATCTGGTCGCGACGGAGGTGGTGGTCGCACCCGACATGGCGGTGATCATCGCCACGCGGAGGTCGAGCTAGGCGGCGGTTCTCGTTAGTGAGGAGCGATCGGCCACGACGGCCGCGCCCTGTTCGTAGATCGCGGCCACGGACGTGACCATGTTGTCGAGCGAGAAGTTCGCGTGCACGTAGTCGTGGCCGGCGCGGGCGAGCATGTCGGCCAGTGGATGGTCGGTCAGCATCCGAGCGATCGCGGCACCCAGCGCAACCGGGTCGCGCGGTGCGACGAGCAGGCCCGTCACTCCGTCCTCGACCATCTCGGGGACTCCCCCGACGGCGGTCGCGACCACGGGCCGGCGCAGCGCCATGGCCTCGAGCAACGCCAGGCCCTGCGCCTCACGATATGACGGCAGCACGGCCAGGTCCAACGCCGCCGTAACGGCCGGGACGTCGTCGCGCAGCCCGGTGAACAGCACCTTCGCGTGCGGGCGCGCACCGCGCGTGCCTACGCACTGATCGGCCGAGCACTCGTTGCCGAGGAGGTCCAGCTGCTCCGCCTGTATCTCCAGCGATGCGCGCTGCGATCCCTCGCCGATTATCAGCAGTCGCGCTTCGGGTACGCGCTCGAGCACCAGCGGCCACGCCTCGAGCAGCGTGCGGTGGCCCTTTTCCGGCTCGAGCCGGGCGACCACGCCGACCAGCGGCGTGCCCTCCGGGAATCCGTACTCCTCGGGCAGCGTGCAGCACGCCTCGGTGTACTCGTAGCGCTGCAGATCGACCCCGTTGTAGATGAGATCGACCGGCGCCCCGGTGCGGCCTTCATCCACGAGCTTGGCGATGATCGCCCGACTGACAGCTATCAGCCGATCCATCGACGGCGTCAGCCTGCGCAGCAGCGCTCGATCCTCGTCGCTGCGGATGCGGCTCGAGTGGACCGTGCCGACCACGTACGGCCGCGGCAGACCGAGCTCGCCCAGGGCGAGCGCCGCGCGCGTGCCGATGACCTCGGCGCGATACATATGGTTGTGGATGATCTGCGGCTGACGCAGCTGGAGCAGGCCGACGACCGCAGCCACGGCACAGGCATCCTCCGCACAGTCGACCACGTGCGTCTCGATCCCGGCCGCGCGCAGCCGCCGGACCGCCGGACCGTCCGAGAGCGATATCACGTCGACTTCGTAGCGCTCCGGGTCGAGCTGCGAGACCAGGTTCTGGACGTGGACCTGGGCGCCGCCGCCGGCGCCGCTGGCCATGACCTGGGTCACGCGAATGCGGGTCACGGCGCGTCCCTCAGCAAGAGCAGGCGATGGATCGGCTCGTCGACCGCGCCCCACTCGTACTTGTAGCGCTCGTTGCCGCGCAGGAAGTCGAAGCGGCGACGGCCCGCGGCGAGCCGTTCGCGCAGGTACTCGGCCGTGCCCGTGACGCCGGGCGAGGCCTCGGACGCCTCGGGGTCCATGCCCGCGTTGTACAGGTAGCAGGTCGCGCCATCATCAAAGGCGAGCATGCCCCAGATCAGCCGCGAGCCACAGCGCACGAGGCCGACGTGAAGCTGACCACCGTCGGTGGATTGGAGCTCCAGCTCGGCCAGTCGGTGGACGAACTGGCGGCTGCGCTCGCCGCCCGGGCCGCTCGGGAACAGGCCCTTCTCGCCGAAACGGCGCGTGTGCAGGTCGATGAACAGGTCGATGACATCCGGCGTTGGTCGCACGATCTCGATGTGCAGTTCGCCGATGACTGCCGCCCTGCGCAGCTTGCGCCTGATCTCGTGTCGCGCCTTCTTGTCGAGCGTGGCCAGGTACTCGTCCCAGTCGCCGCTGGGTGACGTTATGACCGGGCACACGTCCTCGAGCTCGTTGACCACTTCCCAGTCGGGCGAGACCGCGCTCAGCGCCAGCTCGAGCGCGGGAAGTGCCAGGTCGTCGACCCGCAGCCGGCGCAGGTCGACCACATCCCAGGGCTGGTCGCCATGGCTGGGATCGGGCGGTCGAGTGAGCGATTCGGCCACGGCGGCAGCGACAGCGGGCAGGTCGGCCGGCGCAGCAAGGATGGTGGCGTAGTCGGCGTGGTAGCTCGCTCCGAAGAAGATCGCCTTGGCGTCCGCGGGGACCGTGCGGCAGACGGGTGGCTGCTCATGGTGGCGCAGGACACTGCCGTTGAGCACGTCGTCGGGCTCGACCTCGTGGCGGTGCATCAGCGGCACGATGGCGCGGACACGCTCCCAGTCGAGGCGCTTGCCAGTGTCCGCGGCCACGATGGCCAGGTACTGCTGGTGGGCCGAGTCGCCGTAGGCGTCCCACCACGCGCGGTGGAATGACCAGCGGGCGAATGGCGTGGCGGAGGGCGTGACCGACACGAGCCGATCCCAGCACTCGCGCGGGATGTCTTCGAAGGCAACGGCGCGAGCCTCGAGCGCGTCCGAGGGCGCGTCGGCCGGCCGCGCCGTGGTCTGGAGAGCGGCGGTGGTGGTCAAGGGGATTTCGTTAGACGTGGAACTATCACCAGTTAAGAATGTAGCACCGGTTACGCCCGACGCACATTTTGCGCACGGCGCACTTTCCGGTGGATCAGCGGGATACGGAACAGGTCGAATATGACGCGAAACGCCAAACCGGGTCGCAGGCGCATGCGTGAGCCGCGCTTGTCTGACCACTGGACGGGCACGATGGCCATCGAATAGCCGCGCCGCCGCGCCAGGTGGATGATCTCCGCGTCGAAGACGATGCCGCCGATCTTCTGGATGGCAAACAGATCGTGCGCACAGGCGCGCCGGAAGCCTTTGAAGCCGCATTGCGTGTCCGGCACGGGCCCGGTCACCCAGAAGGCAGCAAGCGCGTGGAAGACACGGCCGAGCATGCGCCGGTGAGCCGGCTGCGACGCTCGCCGGTCGCTGCCGTCGGGGTGGACGCGGCTGCCCAGTGCGATGTCGTTCGCCACCAGGGCGTCGGTCAGCAGCGGCAGCTGATCGGGCGGAGTGGCCAGGTCCGAATCGGCAAAGATGACGAAGTCGCCCTGGGCCGCGAGCATGCCCGCCTGTACGGCCGCGCCCTTGCCCGCGTGGGGACGCCTGAGCAGCGTCAGTCCCGCTGGGCCAGCGCCGTGCGCCTCCTGGCGCGCGGTGACGATCTCGACGGTCGCGTCGGTCGAGCCGTCGTCGACGACGAGCACGTCGATCGGCCCCATGTCCGACGCGGGCCAGCCGCCGTCGCGGGCGCCGCCGTCACGACTCAGGTACGCGAACAGCTCGTCGAGCGCCGAGCCGATGCGGGCCTCCTCGTTGTAGGCGGGCAGGACCAGGGTGACGGTCGGCTTATGCGGGTCGTGCGCGCGGGGCGAGTCCTGGGGCGTTGGCCCGGTCGTCGGGTCGGACGGCATCCGGCGCATGGTAGTCGGCGGGCGCCGTGGCAAGCCGCGCGCGTGCCGGGCCGAGCCGCCAGCAGGCAGCGAGGATGGCCAGGCCGCCTGGCCAGAGGGCGGGCAGGCTGAGCGCAGCCGCGACCGGCACGGCCCACATGCGGTCCGTCCGAGCACCCCAGATGACGATCAGTGCCGCAACCGGGAGGCGCAGCCAGAGCGGGACAGGCAGCGCCGGCCACGGTGGCGGTGTGCCGGCGCTGCCCAGCAGCATCTGGATCCAGGCCATCCACTGTGTTGGCAGGAGCACGAACGTTACGGCGACGATCGCGGCCGTGACACCCAGGGCAGCGCCCAGCTTGCGCCACTCGCCACGAGCGGCAAACCACAGCAGCCCGATTCCCGGCGTGACCTTGGTCAGGAGCACGAATGCCCACGCTGCGGGATAGCGGAAGCCGATGACGATGGCCACGGCCAGGAGCAGGTGGATGTTTCCGTGGTAGAGCTCGATGGCCACCGGCGGAAACGCGAGCAGGGTCAGGATGTTGCGCCGGCCCAGCCAGGCGACGGCGCCGATGAGAACCGTGTACCAGCCACTGACGAAGACCAGCCAGGGCAGGTTCGTGAAGGGCGCGAACAGCAAGGCGATGGCCGGTGAGTACGGGAAGAAGCCCAGGTCCCCGACGCTCGCGGTGTATGGATCGGCGAGGTCGAGCTGCCAGTAGGCGACGACGTCGAAGGCCATCGAGCCCTTCTGGCCGGCCGAGACCACGAACAGGTACGCGGCGAAGATCAGGCCGACGACTACTGCCGCGTCACGAGCGATGCGCCGCCATGGACGCGCCGAAGTGGTCCCCATCGACGGGAGGCTATTCGGGCAACCGGGCGTGGCCGCATGGCAATTTCGTACCGGAAGACCCCGCCGACTAGGCCTTTCGTACGGTACGGGGGGTGGGAGGGGCGTTGCTAGGCTGCAACAAGCCCATGATCCTGTTGGTCCTTTTTGCCGTTGCCTTCGTGGTTCGAGCGGCCGTCGGCCTGGCATTCGCCGGACCGGCGTACCCGGATTCGTACTACTACTTCAACGTCGCCGGCGAGCTGGCACAGGGCAACGGCCTGAGCGTCAGTTACATCTGGAACTTCGTCGACGTCGGCGGAGTGCTGCCGACGGACCCGACGCTGCCCATCCCTTCCAACGGGCACTGGATGCCGCTCGTCGCGTTGATCCAGGTGCCGTTCATGTGGATCTTCGGGACCGACTCCGCTCTCGCCGCCCTGCCGCTGTGGATCATCGGCGCCCTGGCCGTCCCACTTACCTACCTGATCGCGCGAGATGCCGACCTCGACAAGCGGCTCGCCATCGCCGCAGCCCTGCTCGCCGCCGTGCCCGGCGCGCTGACGCCGTTCTTTGGCCAGCCCGACAACTTTGGCCTGTTCATGACGCTGGGCGCTTTGTCGCTATGGCTATGTGCGCGCGGCCTGCGCGGTGACCGCCGCTCGTTCGTGCTCGGCGGACTGGTGGTCGGCCTGGCGACGCTGGCGCGCTCGGACGCGGTGCTGCTCGGCATTCCCTTCGCCCTCGCCTTTGCGCGCGAGCTGTGGCTACGCTGGCGGCGCGGTGGCGCGGTCGTGCGAGTCATCGGCTGGCCGGCCGCTATCGCCTGCGCTGCCCTGTTCGTGATCGTCGTCGCGCCATGGTTCTACCGGCAGCTGGAGGTTTTCGGCAGCATCGCCCCGTCCGCGGCCAACGGGCGCATCCTCTGGATCAGCGACTACGGCGAGCTGTACAGCATCGGCTCGCCCGCGACTCCCGCGACATTGCTCGCCGATGGGCTCGGGCCGTTCCTGGCATCGCGGCTAGGTGGGCTCATCGCGGCGCTGTCGATATTCGCCGTGCTGCCGCTCGTTGTCGTGCTCGCGCCGCTCGCGCTTGCGGGTGCCTGGTCGCGCCGCCGCGACTCTCGGTTCTCGCCCTTCCTTGTCTATGCGTTCACGTTGTTCGCGTTCTCGGGCCTGGTGTTCGCCGTTCATGTGCCGCAGGGCACGTTCATCCACTCGGCCGTGGCCCTGCTGCCGCACACGTTCGTTCTCGTCGTCGTTGGGGTGCAGGTCGTAGTCGGCTGGGCGGCGCGGCGCCGGCAATGGAACGTGAAGGCGGCGACGGCGTTCTTCGCGTATGGAGCGCTCGCGATCGCCGTATGTGGCGCCGCGCTCCAGACGGCGGGCACGGTCCGCCATTGGCATGAGGTTCGTGACGTGCAGGCGACGCTAGCGACGGAGCTGCTGGCCGGCGCTGAACCGACAGACACTTTCATGTCCGCCGATGCGGGCGCCTTCCACTACCTGACCGGCCATCCGGGCATCGTCACCCCCAACGACCCGCTGCCCACGATTGAGGCTGCGATGCGCGCCTACGACGTGCGCTGGCTGATTCTCGAAAGCGAGCAGATCGTGCCCGCGCTGGAGCCCGTGTTGATGGGCACCGCGCGTCCGGCGTGGCTTTCCGCGCCGGTGGCTGTTGTCCCCGGAGTCACTTCCCCGGTGGCCTCTGCGGGCGCCACGCCAGCCCCAATCCCCCTCGGCGCGGTCTACGCCGTGTGCCTCGCTCACAACGACACGCGGTGCGCCCGATGACCGCCGCTGCCCAGAGCGCCACGACTGCCCGTTCTCGCGGCGCGGCGCGCGTTGCGGCCATGGCCTGGGTGGCGCCAGTCGGCCTGTTCGTGGTGGCGTTGACGATGCGCCTCGTCGCGATCGGGCTCGTGCGCTTTCCGCTCACGGAAGGCAGCGCCTATTACACGGCCGTGGCCCAGAATCTGGTCGCCGGCCGGGGCATGGTCGTCGACGCGATCTGGAGCTACGCCACGCCGCCGCTCATCCTGCCGCGACCGGCTTTTGAGCTGTGGCAGCCACTCGCGTCGCTGATCGCGGCCGTCCCGATGCCGTTCCTTGAAGCGAGCTTCGCCAGCGCCCAGCTCGCATTCGCGTTTATGGGCGCGCTGATTGCACCGATGGCCTGGTACGTCGCCCGTGACGCGGCGCGACGCATCGGTCTGGACGAACGACGGGCCAACACCCTGAGCGTTGGCGCCGGGGTTCTCGCAGCCATCAGCGGGCCGTTCGTGCTGGCAACTGTCCTGCCCGACTCGACCCTGCCTTTTACCGTGCTGGCTGTCGCGGCCTGTCTCGTGCTACCGGCGGCAATATCGGGTGACCGCCGGGCAATCGCGGCCCTGGGCGTGCTCGCCGGCCTTGCCTACCTGACGCGCATGGAAGGGCTGTACCTGGGCGTGACCTTTGTCCTGCTCGGGATCGGGCTGCGCGTCGGCTGGCGGCTGCTCATCGGCCGGGCTGCGGCAGTTGCTGCGATAGCGGCGCTCGTAGCGGCTCCGTGGTGGCTGCGCAACCTCACGACCTTCGGCTCTGCCCTGCCCGGACAGGTCTCAGACAACCTCTTTGCCACGCGCAATGAGCAGATCTTCGGGTACATGGACCAGCCTACGCTCGAGGGTTTCCTGGCCCAGGGCTCGGCAACGATGCTCGGCAACATCGCCGAAGCTTTCCGTCACGACATCGTCAACGTCCTGCTCATCCCAAGCGTTGCGGTCGTCCTGATAGCGGCGATTGCGCTGCTCGCCGGACGGCGCCACGCGACAGCCCTCAAGGGTTCGCCCCTGGCGGCGCTGCTCCTCCTGGGCGGATTCACGCTCATCGTGACCAGCGTTCTCTTCCCCGTGCCAACCCTGTGGGGCACGTTCGAGCACGCCGCCGGGCCGCTGTTGGTTGCCCTCATCGTCACCGCCTCGCTCGGCGCGGACGCGTTCGTCGCCCGCGTCCGCGCGTGGCGCAACTGGCCGCGGTCGAACGCCTGGCTGGCCCCCGCCACCCTTGTCGCACTGACCGTGCCCTTGACGCTGCTCCAGCTAACCGGCGCCGCGACAAACTCGAGGGAAGAGCAGCAACGCTTCGCCGCGCTCGCCGCAACCGTCCCGCAGGCGCTCGCAGCGGCGGGCGTAGACCCCAGCACACCGCTCATCACGGATCGGCCGGTGTGGCTGTCCCAGGCGCTCGGGCGTTACGCGCTCGCGCTCCCCGACGAGCCCGCCGACGACGTCCTCACCCTCGCCCGCGACTTCGGAGCGCAGGCGGTCGTGGTCGTAGAGGATCGTGGCCGTCATCCCCAGGCGCTGGCTGCGGCGCCGGGCTGCTACGCGGAGCTGGCGCCGGCTGATGGGTCGGCGGGAGCGCGAATCTTCGTGATCGCGGAGGCCTGCCGATGAGCGAGATGTTGCGTGCGCGCACCACCGGTTCCGACGATTCCAATACCTATACTCGGACTCCAATGGAGAGCGGGACCGTGGGCATCAGCCGTGAGATGCCGGCGGCGGAGCCATTCGACGGCGATGGACGAATGCAGATGGCCCTGCTCGCGGCCCACGAGCAGGAGCGCCAGCGACTTGCCGAGGAGCTTCACGACGGCCCGGCACAGGCCCTGGCCAACGCCATCTTCCAGACCGAGATCGTCGATCGTGCCGTGCGCGAAGACCCCGCCCAGGCGCGGGCCGAGATCAGTGCCCTGCGCCAGATGCTCGAGCGCGAGCTGGACACGCTGCGCGGATACATCAACCAACTGCGGCCTTCGCTGGGCGAGGCAGCCGGTCTCGACGAGGCGTTGCGCGACAGCGCCGGGGCCATGACCCAGCGCACCGGGCTGCCCGTAGACATGCGCCTCGACGCCTCGGACTCGGAATTGCACGAGGCCGCCCGCACGGTCGTGCTTCGTGTCGCCCAGGAGGCGCTGCGCAACATCGCCAAGCACTCGGGCGCAACCCGGGCGTGGATCCGCACCTACGTGAGCGATCAGTCCGATGAACGGCGCTGGGTTCTCGAGGTCGGCGACGACGGCCGTGGCTTCGACATGGCCCAGATCACTTCCCAACCAAATCGCCGGCACTTCGGGCTGCGCTTCATGCGCGAGCGCTCGGATCTGCTCGGTTCCCAATTGAGCTTCCAGACGAGTCCCGCCGCGGGCACCGTCGTGCGGCTGACTATCGACCCAAGAGAGGAGAGGAGTTGAGATGATCGAGGCTGATTACAACGGCCCGGACAGGCGGCGGGGTGGACCCGACCGACGAACGCCGGACCAGCGCACCAAAATCCTGCTGGTCGACGACCACGCGCTGTTCCGCATGGGCATGCGCCAGATGCTGGATCGCGAACAGGACTTCGATATCGTGGGCGAGGCCGAGGACGGCCGCGACGCGTTCCAGATGGCGATCGAGATGTCGCCCGACATCGTGCTGCTGGACCTGTCGCTGCCCGCGCCGGGCGGCATCGACACCACGCAGCGCATCAAGCGCGAGGTGCCCTCTGTGGGGATCATCGCGCTCGCTGTCGCAGAAGACGAAGACCAGCTCTTCGAGGCGATCAAGGCCGGCGCCGCCGCGTTCATTCTCAAGGACATCAACCCCGATGACCTGGTCACGATCATCCGCCGCGTCCGCGCCGGCGAATACCTGATCAACGACAAGGTGTTCTCACGGCCCTCGGTCGCGTCACGCGTCCTCAAGGAGTTCCGCGAGCTGGCCGTATACGGCCAGGAGGCGGCACCCATCTTCGCGCCGCTGTCGCCACGCGAAGTCGAGATACTCGACAACATCGCCAAGGGCATGACCAACAAGCAGGTCGCCTACGCGCTGACGATCAGCGAGCAGACGGTCAAGAACCACATGAGCTCGATCCTGCGCAAGCTCTCGGTCAACGACCGCACCCAGGCGGTCGTCTACGCCATGAAGCAGGGCTGGATTCGCATCCCGGAGGATTGAGAAGGCCGCGATGAACCCGCAACTCTCCGCGCTGGCGGAAGAGCTCGAGCGCGACCAGGCGACAGTTCAGCGCGAGCTGGACGAGATCGACCTGCTGCTGAAGCAGGCCGCGTCGGAGGCCGAGCGCCACGAGGCGCGGCGCGTGCAGGCCGAGGAGCGGCTGGCAGCGGTCGAGCGCGATCCGACGCTGCCGTCGGACACGGTCGCCGAGGCGCGCAGCCAGCTCATGAGCCAGACCCGTCGAGCCACGCTGATGCAGTCACAGCTCGACGTGCTCGGCGGCAAGCAGCGTGCCCTGCAGCGCTATCGCGAGCGGGTTGGCTCGACGCTGCCTGTGGTGCGCGACGCCGCGAGCGTGGCGCTCGGTGATGCACCCGCAGGGGCGAGCGGCGGGTCAGCGGGCGGCGGCGGGTCGGGCGATGTCCTTGCCGCGCAGGAGCAGATGCGGCGCGAGATCGCGCGCCAGATGCATGACGGCCCGGCCCAGAGCATCGCCAACATCGCGCTTCAGGCGCAGATCGTCCAACGCCTGTTCGAGCGCGACCCCGATCGGGCTCGTCACGAGCTGGGCGAGCTCGTGGGCATGGTCCAACAGGCACTCGACCAGACCAAGAGCTTCATCTTCGACGTGCGACCGATGGTCCTCGATGACCTTGGACTGGTGCCAACACTGCGCCGCTCGGCACGTGAGCGCAGCCATCGCGCCGGCAGGACTGTGCGCTTCGAATTGGTCGGTGCAGATGGACGCCTGCCGACCGAGATCGAGAGTGGCCTCTTCCGAATCGTCGACGACGCGGTCGTCGCATTCCTGTCAATGAGCGCGCTCGAAATCCTGGTACGGCTCGACTGGTCGGACAACGCACTGCGGACCACGATCGCCGGACGCTCTGCGGCATCTGACATCACGGCCGAAGCCAAGGCACGCGCCACAGTCGCCGCGGCGCGCCGCGATCGCTCCATCCCGGAGGCCCTGGCGACGATGATCCACGAGCAGGAGAGCGACGCCGCGGCCCGCAACGCCGGGCTGCCTGAGAAGGTCCGAGCCGAGATCGAGCAGCGCGCCACGCCCCTTGGCCTGGGCATGACGCTGAGCGAGGATCGCTGGCAACTCGAGCTCACGACGGCCCGCGCTCCCATGAAGGGGAGCGCATAGGACTCCTGTCTTTCCAGCCGGGACTCTCGTCCCGTTTCGACGCCCTCCGGCCGGCACTAATTTGCCCTCGTCCCAGATGGACTCATTCATTCGGAGGGTTAAATGTTCCAGTACCTTCACAGCCTGATTACCCGCGACGAGCGTGGTCAGGGCCTGGCCGAGTACGCGCTGATCCTGGCGCTCATCGCCGTTCTGGCGATTGCCGCGGTCACGTTCCTCGGCACCCAGATCAACGACATTCTGTCGGACGTCGGCAACAGCATCTAGCTGAAACCGAAACAGATCGGGCGCCGGCCGCAAGGCCGGCGCCTTTTTGTGTCTCCGCGGTTCCCGAACTCAGCACGGCCCCGGCCTTGGGCGCTAGCATCGCGCCGATGGTTGATCGGTCCCGTGGCAGCTCAGGGCAGAGTCTCGCCGAGTACGCCCTCATCGTCGCTCTCATCGTGATAGTGGCGCTCGTATCGCTGACATTCTTCGGGGACCAGATCAACGACATCCTCTCTGCCATCGCCGACCAGATCAACGGCTAGGGTCCCGCCTCCGCGCCAGTAAGCAACCAGACGATTGGGGGAGTCCGAGCCCAGCGCTCCGGTGTCACCCTGCGCCATGTGAGCCAGTCACTTGCGTGGCAGCGAGCGCCACGAGCGTGGACCAATCCGACGGTCCGCCGGATCGTCGTTCGTACCGCCATCGTCCTCGTCCTCGCCGTGAACGCCGTCTTGATGCTCGTCACCTGGCGAGGACTCCTGTTCGCCCCTACACCTCCTGACTGGCTCGGCTTGGTTGACGCAGCAAACCGAATCTCGTCCGGCATGGATCCGTATGTCGGACAGACATACGCCTTCAGGTGGTCGCCATTAGCCGCCTGGATACTCGTGCCGTTCGCCGCAGCGGGCCTGCAGGTATGGCAGCTCCTGCATGTCGCCGTCCTGTTCCTTCTGCCGCGAGGAATGATCCTCGTATCGATCGCGTGTTTCGCCCTTTGGGTGGACGTGGCGATGGGCAACGTCGTGACGTTTGGCTTTGTCTTGGCATTTCTCGCGATGTCAGGTAAACGATGGGGCGTCCTTGGCTTCACCGTGTTCGCCTTGTTGGTTCCGCGTCCCCTGTACATCCCCCTGTTGATTTGGCTATGGCTATACAACCCTGATCAGCGGCGCGGGATGGTGACGGCGGCGGCCGTGATCGGCGTCCTGACCCTGGCGACCGGCTACGGCGCCAGCTGGCTCGACATGCTTCTCGCCTCGACCGGTGACATAGCCAACTCGACGAACATGGCTCCTTCGGCCGTCATCGGCTATGCGTGGATCCCGCTTGGCATCGCAGCCTCTGCGTTGGCGTTCCGGCGCGGCTGGATCGGCCTTGCATCTCTCCTGGCCTCGCCCTACTGGCTGCCGTACTACTTCCAGATGGTCCTGCTGGACCTCGGCCGCTGGCGGAGCCTGCACGAGGGCGCTGGGCGGCGCTCGTAATCACCGCCTGAGCGGCGGTACGATTGGGTACCGCTTTCCTATATCGCGCACCATTCCCGTGGGCGACATTGCCGGCGCGTCGTCATTCGGCGACCGCAGCAGAGGTGGGATCAGAAAGTGAGACTCAGAGCAGTCCGGCTATCAGTCCCGAGGGGACAATCCGGCCAGGGCCTGCCCGAGTATGGACTCATCCTGGCACTCGTGGGGATTGCCGCAATCGTGGGCATGACGTTCATGGGTACCGAGATCAATGACCTTCTTTCGACCTTGGGCAACGCTCTCTGATCGGATCTCTCCCTCGCTTGGGAGCGTTTCCTGGTCCGTCCTCCTCCGGACCAGGTGACGCTCCCTTTCTTTATGTCTGCCGCCCGTCGGCCGCCTGTCTGCCGCCAGAAATTCGGACCGCCAAACGAGGACGGTCCTAGCCCATTCGTAGGATCGCGACCACCCCGCACCGCTGCATAGAGTCGTTGACACCTGTCGCACCACTCTTTGGAGAGACCATCTTGAAGCGCGCGAACCGGATGATGTTGATCGTTGGCGTGGGGCTCGCCGCTGTCTCCTTCGTCGCCGTCCTGGCGCTCGGGGCATTCAACAACCAAGCCCCAGCTCAGCCGCAGGACGTGACCGTCGTGGTGGCAGCGTCCGACATACCACTTGGCACCCAGATCTCGGCAGACAAGCTGACAACGGCCATGCGGCCCGCAGCAGAATCGGAAGAAACGTATAGCCATCCCGAGGATCTCGTGGGCCGCGTCGTGCGGACCAACGTCCTCACCGGCCAGGTGCTGGCGCCGTCCGACTTCGAGACGACGGCGGCCGTGCCCGACATGGCGGCGGGGCTTCGACCGGGCATGCGCGCCATCGCCGTGCCCGTGGTCAGCAGCGAGTCCATCGGCGCGCTGCTCCAGCCGGGCGACTACGTGGATGTGATCCTGTCGCTCGAGGAGCTCGACGGCATCAATCCGGTTGCCGTGCCCAATCCCGGCGCGGGCATCCCCAGCAGCGACGGCACTGTCGTGCCGCCGTACACGCTCATCGACGACGTGGTCAACAACACCACCGTCAAGGTCGTCGTCCAGAACGTCCAGGTGCTCGCCAGCGTGCCCACCTCTGGCGTCACCACCGAAGATGAGGAGAACTCCGACGAGGCTCCGCCGCCGGAGGGCACGCCCGATCTGATGGTCATGCTCGCGGTCACGCCGCAGCAGGCTGAAGTCGTCCGCTTCGCGCAGCTCGACGGCAACATCTCGATGGTCCTGCGCGCACCGGCCGACTACGCGGCGGGTGACGTCTCGACCAGCGGCATCACGCTGCGCGAACTCGTCGACAACTGGGGCGTACTGCCGCCTCAGCCAGTCACTGTCCCCTGACGTCCGGCGCGGGCGAGAGAGAGGGCAGCACGTCAACCATGGCTGATCAGATCCGCGTCGTCATCGTCGACGACATCGCCGAGACACGCGAGCACCTGGCCAAGCTGTTGAGCTTCGAGTCGGACATCCAGGTCGCGGGCAGCGTCGCTTCCGGAACGGAGGCGGTCACGCTCGCCAGCGAGACGGGCGTCGACATCGTCCTGCTCGACATCAACATGCCGGGCATGGACGGCATCGCCACTGCCGAGCAGCTGGCGGTGCGCGCACCGGCGTCGGCGATCATCATGATGAGCGTCCAGGGCGAGCCCGATTACCTGCGCCGGGCGATGCTCGCCGGCGCGCGCGAGTTCCTGGTCAAGCCATTCAGCAGCGACGAGCTCGCCGCCTCCATCCGCAACGTGCACAAGCGCGAGCGCCAGAAGCAGGATCGCGTATCGGTGGCGCCAACGGCCGCTGCCGAGCAGCGCAACGGCCATGAGGCGCCGCGGCGCGGCGCGGGCCGGGTCGTGTCGTTCTTCTCGCCCAAGGGCGGCGTCGGCCGCACGACCCTGGCCGTTAACTTCGCTGTCGCCGCCCGTACGGAGCTCAACCTGCGGGTGGCGCTGATCGACGGCGCACTCCAGTTCGGCGACGTGGGCGTGCTAATGAACCTGAACCCCAAGAACCAATCGATCGCCGACCTGGCGCGCGAGATGGCAACGGGCGACATGGAGACACTCGAAACCACCTTGGTCGACCACAGCTCCGGCGTGCGCGTCCTGATGGCGCCGCCCAGTCCCGAGATGGCGGAGCTGATCACTGCCGATCACATGAGCCGCATCATCTCGGCACTGCGCGCGACGCACGACCTGGTCGTCGTCGACTCTTCGCCGCTGCTTCAGGACGTGACGCTCTCATTCCTGGACCAGTCGGACGTGGTCTTCGCGGTGCTCACGCTCGAGATCACCAACATCAAGAACATGCGCCAGTTCCTGGCGCTGGTCGAGCAGCTCGGCTACGACGACGCGAAGGTCCAGCTACTGCTGAATCGCGCCGATTCTGGCTATGGCATCCGCCAGCAGGACGTCGAGAGCTCGATCGGTCGCAAGATCTCGCATAGCGTCGTGTCCGACGGTCGGACCGTCGTCTACGCGCTCAACCGCGGCGTGCCCTTCGTGGTCACGGCGCGCCAGTCCCGGGTCAGCGAAGACGTGGTGCGCATCGCCAAGGCGGTGATGAGCGGCGAGCCGGAAGTCGCCCCCGAAGTGGCCATTCGAGCAGCCCAACGCAAGGGGCTGTTCCAGTGGCGCGCGCACTGATCTAGGAGGAGAGGGTTCAGATGTCGCTGCTGCGTCGCATAGAGAGTGCCCGGCCCGCGGCCGATCTCGGCTCGGTGCCCGCCCCGACCATTCCCGCACCCGCCGCCCCGGGCGCGCCCGGAGGGGCGTCGAGCGACGGCGGTCGCAGGCCGCCGTCCAACGGCACCTCCCTGCCGACCGTGGCGCCAACGGCTCCAACAACGGCGGGCGCCGGCAATGGCCTGAGCACGGGCCGCATGCTGGCCCAGGTCCCGCTGCGCGAATCGTTCCGTGATGCCAAGTTCCGGATTCAGCAGCGTGTCATCTCGGACCTCGATCCCAAGCTCGACCTGACCAACCAGGTCGAGGTCCGGCGCGAGATCGAGGAGGCCTTCGGCCGCGCGCTCGACGCCGAGGGCCTGGCGCTCACGCGCGCCGAGCGCACGCGCATGCTCGAGCAGATCACCGACGAGATCATCGGCCTCGGGCCGCTCGAGCCGCTGCTGCGCGACGAGGGCATTACCGAGGTCATGGTCAACGGGCCGCGCCAGGTCTACATCGAGCGCTCGGGCAAGATCGAGCTGACCAACGTCACGTTCCAGAACGACGAGCACGTGATGCGCATCATCGATCGCATCATCTCGCCCATCGGCCGGCGCGTCGATGAGTCGAGCCCGATGGTCGACGCGCGCCTCGTCGACGGCTCGCGCGTCAACGTGATCATCCCGCCGATCAGCCTGGTCGGCCCGGTCCTGACCATTCGAAAGTTCGCGGCGACGCCGCTGACGACGGATGACCTGATCCGCTTCGGCACGGCCACGCCGGAGATGTTCGATTTCCTGCGAGCGTGCGTCGAGGCGCGCCTCAACATCTTCGTCTCGGGCGGTACCGGCTCGGGCAAGACGACGATGCTCAACATCCTGTCGTCGTTCATTCCCAACGATGAGCGCATCGTCACCGTCGAGGACGCGGCCGAGCTGCAGCTTCGGCAGGAGCACGTGGTCACGCTCGAGTCACGCCCAGCCAACATCGAGGGCAAGGGCGCCATCCCGATTCGCGAGCTGGTCAGGAACTCCCTGCGCATGCGTCCAGACCGCATCATCGTCGGCGAGTGCCGCGGCGGCGAGGCGCTGGACATGCTCCAGGCCATGAACACCGGCCACGACGGCTCGATGTCGACCGGCCACGCTAACTCACCGCGCGACATGCTCGCCCGACTCGAGACGATGGTCCTCTTCGCCGGCGTCGACCTGCCCTTGCGCGCAGTACGCGAGCAGATCGCCTCGGCGGTCGACCTCATCGTTCAACAGGACCGCCTCAAGGATGGCTCGCGCAAGATCGTGGCCATCACCGAGGTGCAGGGCATGGAGGGCGACGTGATCGTGCTCCAGGACGTGTTCATGTTCGAGCAGACCGGAGTGGAGGATGGCAAGGTCCAGGGTCGCCTGAAGCCAACCGGCGTCCGTCCGCGCTTCGCCGAGAAGTTCGAGATGCACGGCATTCACCTGCCGCCGCGACTCTTTGGACACGCTTACTGATGGACACCATGACGATCCTCGTCGCGGCCCTGGCCGCGTTCGGAGTACTGCTCGTATTCGGAGCGCTGGCCGGTCGGTCCGACGTTAACGCTCGCCTCGAGCGCTATGCGTCACCCGAGCCGGAGGAGCGCACGCGAGGCAAGAGGGACCTCGGCGAGCGCTGGTCCAGCTCCACTGCGCTGAACAGCCTCAATCGTGTCGTCGAGAAGCGTGACTGGGGCAGCAACTTGGCGCGCGAGCTGGCCCGAGCAGACGTGATGCTCAAGCCGAGCGAGTTCCTGGCGATCCGCTTCGCCGCGATCGTCGGCATTCCGCTGGTGATGATCCTGCTCAGTCCGTTCATTGGCCTTCTGGGGAGCCCGATCGCCTGGGCCATCGGCGTGGGCGTCGGCTTCTGGCTCCCCAAGTTCTGGCTTAATCGGCGCAAGTCGAAGCGGCTCAAGGCCTTCAACTCGGGCCTGGCCGACACGATCACCCTGCTGGCCAACTCGCTGCGCGCCGGATCGTCTTTCCTGCAGTCGGTGGAGATGGTGGTGCGCGAGGCGCAGCCGCCAATTTCGACCGAGTTCTCGCGCGTCATTCGCGAGGTCAACCTGGGCCTGCCGCTCGACGACGCCCTGGCCAACCTGCAGCGCCGCATGAAATCGGACGACCTCGACCTCATGACGACCGCGATCGCCATTCACCACTCGGTCGGCGGCAACCTGGCCGAGATCCTTGACACCATCGCCTTCACCATCCGCGAGCGTGTCCGCATCAAGGGCGAGATCAAGACCCTGACCGCGCAGCAGCGCATGTCAGGCTACGTCGTTGGGTTCCTGCCGATCGCCCTGGTGTTGCTGCTTTCGGTCATTGCGCCAACGTTCATGGAGCCGATGTTTCTGCAGCCGCCTTCGCTGTTCGGACAGCCGCTCGGCCTGTTCATCCTCGCCCTGGGTGGTGTGATGATGCTGATCGGCTTCATCCTCATCCGGCGCATCGTGGACATCGAGGTCTAAGTCAGATGCTCATTCCGATCCTTATGGCCGCCCTCGCCGGCGTGGGCGTGCTCCTTGTCTTCTATGCCATCGCCGGTGCCCGGCCGATGGACCCTGTCCAGGCCCGCCTGTCGCAGCTCGGCTCGATGCAGGCGCGGACGCTCGAGGAACTCGAGCTGCAGCAGCCGACTCTTCGAGCGCACCCTGCGACCGCTGGCGTCGCGCCTGTCGGGCGTGGCACAACGCTTCGCCAGCCCGCAGAAGGTCAGTCGGACCGAGAAGCGGCTGATGATGGCCGGCAACCCGGGCGATCTGGGCACGATCGACTTCCTGGGCCTCAAGCTCGTCGTCGCCGGCCTGGTCGCAGGCGGCGCGTTCGTGCTCGGCGGGATGATCGTCGGCTCCTTCGCCTTCGGCCTGCTCGGCGCGGGCGCCTTGGCAGCGCTCGGGCTTCATGCTGCCCGAGATCTGGCTTAGCCGGCGCATCAAGAAGCGCCAGAAGCACATCCTGCTGGCCACGCCGGACACACTCGATCTGCTGACCATCTCGGTCCGCGCCGGTCTGTCGTTCGACGGCGCCCTGGCCAAGGTCGTCGAGAAGGTCCCGGGGCCGCTGAGCGACGAGTTCCGTCGCGCCCTGGCGGAGGTCCGCGTCGGCAAGGCGCGCCGCGACGCGTTGCGCGACGTGATCGGTCGGACCGAGGTGCCTGCGCTGTCGAACTTCATCGGCGCGA
Organism: uncultured Chloroflexia bacterium; assembly: GCA_963706095.1. Lineage (GTDB taxonomy): Bacteria > Chloroflexota > Limnocylindria > Limnocylindrales > CSP1-4 > JALYGJ01. The sequence continues at coordinate 1,667,177 of OY970149.1, read as the reverse complement.
TCGTGCAGGCCGAGCAACTCGGCGTGCCGATCGCCAAGGTCCTCCAGATCCAGTCCGAGCAGCTGCGCATCGAGCGCCGCCAGCGGGCCGAGGAGATGGCCGCCAAGGCGCCGATCAAGATGCTCTTCCCGCTCGTCGGCTGCATCTTCCCGTCGATGTTCATCGTCATCCTCGGACCGGCGATCATCCTGATCATGACCAGCATGGGCAGCGGTACCTGAGCGACACTGCGGCGCGCCTCGTCGTCGTCCGAGCCGATCAGCACGCCGCTTCGGACGAGGCGCCGCTCTGGACCGTCGGTGTTGCTGACTCGTTCGTGGCGCGATTTCGTGGCCTGATGGGCCGCGCAGCGCTGTCCGCGGGCGAAGGCCTCTATTTTCCGGGCACCAACAGCATCCACATGCTGTTCATGCGTTTCGCCATCGACTGCGTGTTCCTCGGCCCGACGGAAGCGGATGGCCGGCAGCGCGTCGTCGCCGTTCGGCCAAATCTTCGGCCCTGGCGAGGCGTGGTGTGGTGGGTCGGTGGCGCGCGTGGCGCGCTCGAGCTCCCGGCAGGTGCAGCGACCGGCGCGAACGTGCGCGCCGGTGACTACGTCAGGCTCTCGCCGGCCGCGTAGCGCGCCAGTCGCGCACCTTGACGAAGAACGTGCCGGCCGGTTGGCCGCGATCGGGTGCCGCGAAGGGTAGGAGCATCGCGATGAGGGCCACTACCGAGAGCAGGCCCTCCGCCGCGCCGCGCAGCGGCAGGACCGGCGCCAGCACGATGGGCAGCCACGCCGCGAGCGGCAACAGAATGCCCCACGTGCGGCCGCGTGAGGCGAGGAAGGCCGCAGGCACGATCAGGTGGGTCAGGTAGTGATCCCAGAGCAACGGTGACAGCAGCAGCGATGCCATGAGCGTCACGACGTAGCTCAGCTCTCGATCGCGACGCAAGCTGACCAGGATGGCCACGATCGCGGCCACGTATCCGGCGTAGAGCGCGATGGACGCCGCCCAGGCCGGCCCGCCGAGCAGGAGCACGGCCGAGCCCAGGTCTACGTTGCTTCGCACACCGGTCACGTCGTTGACGTTGCGCAGGACGGTGGCGTACTGAAACCACGGGTCGATCCCGATCAGGGGCAGCGTCACAGCGATGATCGCAAGGCCGACTGCGATGGTCCACGCCAGCGGCCGCCATGCGCCGCGCACAATCCACCACAGGGCGATGACGCCCATTGTGGGCCGTAGGGTCAGCGCGACCGCCAGGGCGGCGCCCGATGCCGGCCGGTCCAGCCAGCGCCAGACAAACACTGCCAGGAAGGTGACGATCAGGCTGATATTGCCCAGATTGAGGTCCAGCAGGATGGGCGCGCTGCAGGCCGCGATGCCGAACGTCGCGAGCCGAATTGGCCTCGAGACGGGCATAAGTCCGCAGGTCAGCGCCAGGATCGCGAGACGCGCCAGCAGCCACAGCATTACCGCGGCCTCCTCGCCGAGCCAGGTCAGGGGCACCAGGAGGATGGCCAGTGGCGGCGCATACAGGTACAAGCCGAACGGGCCAGGTCGGAAGGGCCCGCTCAGCGTCTCAACCTGGTAGGGCGAGCCAGTTGCGACGAGTCGCAGCGCAGCATCGTAGTACGCCTCGAAGTCGTAGCCCCAACCTGCCGAGTTGAACGCGCTGAAGGAGAAGGCCAGCCCGAGCACGAGCAGACCAGCAAGCGACAGACTGGCGCCAATCGGCCCAGCCCAGCGATCAAAGCGTCCTTCGGTGAGCGCGCCGTCCACGGCTTCGGGCGCGGCTCCCGCGGCTTCCGGCGCGAGCATTCAGCGGATGATAAGTGGGCGCTAAGCGACCGATGAGCGCCACACACGATCCTCGTCCGGTGAGACGGTTGGTCGACGCGCTATTGCCCGCCACGTGCCCCGGTTGCGGACGTGAGGGCGAGGTGATCTGCCGCAGCTGCCTGGCCTACCTGGGACGGCGCCTGGACGAGCCGGCCGGCGTTCCGATTGGCCTGCCCAGCAGCCGGCCGGCCGGGATCGTGCAGCTCGAGTGGTGCGCCACCTACGCCGGCCCGGCGCGGGCATGCCTGCATGCGCTCAAGTACGACGGTGAGCGGCGGCTGGTCGAGCCACTCTCGGAATTGATGGCCGCGCGCTGGCGTCGCGCCGCCATCGGCGGTGGCGTGCTCGTGCCAGTACCCGTTCACGCCGCGCGCAAGAGGCAGCGTGGCTTCGACCAGGCTGAGCTGCTGGCGCGCGGAGTGGGACGCATCCTGAATCTGCCCGTGGCGCTGGCCGTCGGTCGCGCGACTCGGACGACGGCCCAGCACGAGCTCGGACGGCAGGCGCGTGCTGCCAACGTGGGCCATGCGTTCGCGGCCGCCCCAGGCGCCAGCCAGATGGTCCGCGGCCGCTGGGCCGTTCTTATCGACGACCTGTCAACGACCGGTGCGACGCTGGCCGGCTGCGCGGCCGTGCTTTATGAGTCGGGTGCCGCCGCCGTTTCGGCGCTGACACTCGCGCGCGAACGTTGAACGCGCTCTAGTCGCGCATCGACGGGCATGTCCGTCCGCGGCCAGTCGGAGCGCGGGCGCAGCCGGTAGACGCCCGACTTGCGCGCCATGAAGCCTTCGTCGACCAGGTAGCGACGCAGCGACGCGGCGTCCGGGTGACGCACGGCCAGCCGCTGGTTGACCTCCTTCTCGGGGTACTTGTGCTTGCGTTCGAAGATCGTCTCGGCCAGATGACGCAGCACCACCAGGCGCTTCGAGTGCTGTGCCGGGATGCTCGTCAGCCGCTCACCCTCGAAGAAAGAGCGCAGCACCCGCGCTTCCTGGATACCCGCCCAGTCGGGCGCATCGAGCGGCGCTTCCGCGCCCGATTGCTCGTGCGCCAGCTTGCCCAGCGATGCCCCGATCTCCGCCAGTCGATCGAGCCGAAGCGAGTAGTCCATGTACGGCCGGCGCGGCACCGCGTGGACGAGCCGCGCCGCACGCAGGCGGTTGAGGTGGTGGACGACCGTCCCCGCGCTCAGAGACAGCCGGCGCGCGAGCTCCTCCACGGGCAACGCGTTGCCCTCTGCGAGCAGGCCGATGATGCGCAGGCGGGAGGCATCCGAAAGCGCTTTCATTGCAACCAACAGATCGGCATCGAGCATCGACCAAACCTACGCCGCAGTTCGACACGCGTCAAATCGAGTCACTGCGCCCGAATCGGCTGCGCTGTCTACGATCGGACGAGTGAACGACACCCGTCTCATCGGCCCTCACCTGCCGCTCGCCCAGGGCCTGCGCAAGGCCGCCTCAAGGGTGGAGCAGATCAACCCCACCGCCGTGCAGGTCTTCACTGACAACCCGACTGCATGGCGCCGGCGCGACGAGCAGCCCAGCGAGCTGGCCGAGTTCCGCTCCCGACTGGCCGCGGCCGGGGTGCAGTCATTGGCGGTTCACGCGCCCTATCTCGTAAATCTGTGTGGGTCCTCGGACGATTTCTGGCGCAAGTCGGTCGCGACGATGGCCAATGAGCTGCGCGTCGGCAGTCTTTACGGCGCCGAGTTCGTGGTCATGCACATCGGCTCGCACCGCGGCATGGGCCGGGAGCAAGGCATTGCGCGGCTGATCGAGGGCCTCCAGGCGGTTCTGGCAGAGGTGCCAGAGCCTGTGGCGGGCGCGAAGCTGCCGCGGCTCGTGCTCGAGAACTCGGCCGGCACAGGCGACGGGATCGGGTCGACGCTCGAGGATCTGGCGGACATAGCCAATGCCGCAGCCGCCGCCGGGTTGCCCGAAGCGCGCCTGGGCTATCTGCCTCGACACGGCACACCTGTGGGGCGCCGGGTACGACATCTCGAACGGGCAGGGTGTCGACGCCGTCGTCGAACGCATCGACCAGCTGCTCGGTCGCGACCGCGTCGTGATGCTGCACCTGAACGACTCGCGCGCCGCTGTCGGCTCACGCTTCGACCGCCATGAGCACATCGCCGCCGGGCAGATGGGCGTGAACGGCATGCGCGAGATCCTCATTCATCCGTGGCTGGAGACACTGCCGACGTTCCTCGAGACACCCGGGATGGACGTCGGTTATGACCTGGTCAACCTCGAGCGCGCGCGGCAGATCGTGGATGGCGAGACGCCCGCGCCGTTGCCGCCCGAGGCGTTTCTGACACGCAGCTCCAAGGCTCGGACGGCACCGCCTGCGGGCTGATCCGGGTGGCTATCCGGTCGTCCGAAAAGGGGCCGTACCAAGGGCCTATATCGAGCAACGGCCTGGCACCGGAACATGCGGTCGTCGCCCACCTGAGCGGCCGATTCAGAGGGACAGAGCGTCACTCGGCCAGCGGAGAAATTCGATCACCGATGAGCGTCCAGAACGGGCGAGCCTTCAACGAATGGCTGCGGACCCAGCTCAAGGCGAAGAAGATGTCGCAGCGCCAGCTGGCGCAGCAGTCGGGCGTCGATCACTCGACCATCTCCCGGCTCGTTCGTGGCGATCGCACGCCGTCACTCGGTACCGCCACCAAGCTCGCCCGCGGCCTGCGTGAGTTGCGCGACGAGACCGAGACGCCGCACTACTTCGGCCTCGTGCAGTCGTCGACCAGCCATCCCACGGCGCGCGTCGAGTACGCACTGCGCTCCGACGACCTGCTGAGCGAGCCGCAGGTTCGCCAGGTGATGGAGTACTACCTCGCTCTGCGCATGCGCCGCCTCGCCGCAGCGCGCCAGAACGTCCAGCCCGGTCGACCCGGCACACCTCAGCCGGGGCCGGCTCTCGTGGCCCGGATGCCCAGCCGCAACTAGCACTCAACCTACCACCGCCGGCACCTCCTGCCGGCGGGCGCCCCGTCCCGTCGATGCCGGTCGAACAGACCGGCATCGTCGCGTTGAGGGCGAGAGAGACTCGTCAGTGGCGGCTAGCGCGCCGTCAGTTTGGCCCTCAGGCTGTATCGACCGCGACAGTCGGGCGCGGCCCCTTGGTCTTGTCCGACAGGACGTACGCGATGCTGCCCAAGATGATCACCGACAGCACGCTGATCGCGCGGTCGACCAGGACGATCGCAGCGGCCTCCTGGGCCGGCACGTTGTACACCCCGATGAGGATGCCCGCCACGCCGATCTCGACCAGGCCCAGGCCCGCCGGCGTGAACGGCACCGCGGTCAGCAGCGATGAGATCAGAGCCACGAAGAACGCGCCGCTTATGCCGATCTGGATGTCGTCGAAGCCGAGCGCCAGGATGACCAGGTACAGGCGCATTGCCTCGGTTGCCCAGATCAGGCCGGTCAGGATGGTCAGCTGTGGCAGGTTCCGTGCCCTGATCGAGAAGAGGCCTTCCTCGAATCGGTCGTAGAACTCGACGACGCGATGCGGCAGCGGGAGTCGGCGGATGATGCGGCTGCCGAAGTTGCGGATGACGAACAGTCCCAACGAAAGGAGCGCCACTACTACGATTCCAATCGCGAAGACGATCTGAACCTCCGGTGACAGGCCGTCGCGGAAGCTCCAGAACCCCGCGGCGAGGCCGAGCAGGACGATCGCGAACAGGTCGAAGACGCGCTCGATGAATACCGTGCCGAAGGTGCGGCTGAGCGAGACATCGAAGTTGAGCCGCAGCAGGTAGGCGCGATAGACGTCGCCCAGCTTGGCCGGCACGAGGCAGTTGACCAGCCAGCTGATGAAGATGATCTCGGTCGAGTCGCGTACGCGCACTTCGGTACCGGCGCCGCGCAGCAGCAGCGTCCAGCGGTAGCCGCGCAGCGGGAAGCCGAGGTAATAGATCCCGAATGCGGCCAACAGGAGCACCGGGTTCGCCTGGCTGACCGCCGTCGCCAGTGCCGCGAAATTGATGCCACCAAAGGCGACTGCGATCAGCAGAACCAGGATGATCGGCAGGACGATCGAGATGATCGTGCGCGGGTCGCGCAGCCGCTGCGAGAGCGGAGTGGGCGGCCTGGAGTCCTCGTGAACGCCCGGATAATCGGGAATCAGCTCGTCCTCCAGCGCCGGATCAGACGGGACCTGCGGATTGCGTATCTCGTCGCTCATGCCACACCGACGCGGCGATTGCCGCGCATGCGCTGGACCAACTTGGCCACGGGCATTCCGAGGCGGACGAGTCGTGATCCGCGCGACGGTGCACAAGTCGCGGCCCGCCGGCTAGCGCCGCGCGAAACGCCGTCGCATCGTCGATCTGGCCGTCGAGAATCGTGTAGGCGACGCCGACCTCCATGACCGTGTGCGCATCGGACGAGGCCACGCCGGGCAGCTCGTGCTCCACGGCGAACTCGGCGGCGCGAGCATTGCCGTCGCCGACGAACAGGCGCGCGTTCCAGGCCTCCACGAAGTCGAGCAGTGGCGTAAGCACGCTCGAGCTCCTCCTCCCAGCCCTTGCGTCCGGCGCCGGCACGGAAGCGATCGAAGGGATGCGCGAGGCCGACGACCCCACCCTGGTCGCGGATCGCCTGGGCCGCCTCTGCGGGCGTCATGCCCGGCTTGATCGGGCGCTCGACGTACAGCGCGATCAGGTCGCCGGCAGTCGTGCGCACCTCCTGGCCGATGATGATCTGGAGCCGTTCGGGCGCGTTGTCGCGCGCGCGCTGAGCGCGCCGTCGATGCGATCGTGGTCGGTGATCGCCAGGTGGCGTCAGGCCACGGTCTGCAGCCGCGCGCGCGACCGCCTCGGGCCTGCTCAGCGAATCGAACGACGCCGACGTGTGGCAATGGAGATCGGCCAATGAGCGGATCGAGCCGCCCGACCCGCCGTCGATCAGATCTTCTGGACGAGCGACTTCCGGAAGAAGTCGAAGTGCTCGAGTGCCAGCCCGGTTCCCAGCGCGACGCAGTTGAGAGCGTTCTCGGCCACGTGACAGGGAACGCCCGTGACCTGCGTGAGCAGCTTGTCGATGTTGCGCAGCAGCGCGCCGCCACCGCGACATGACCATGCCCTTGTCGATGATGTCGCTCGACAGCTCGGGCGGCGTCTCCTCGAGCACGCCACGAACGGCGCCGACGATCTGCTGCAGCGGCGCCTCGAGCGCCTCCATGACCTCAGAGCTCGTGAGCGGTACGGTGCGCGGCAGGCCGGCGATCAGGTCGCGGCCGCGTACTTCCATGTGCAGCTCACGCTCGAGCGGCAGCGCCGTACCGATCTGGATCTTGACCTCTTCCGCCGTGCGGTCGCCGATCATGACGTTGTACTTCTTGCGCACGTAGTTGGCGATCGCTTCGTCGAAGCGGTTGCCGCCGACGCGCACCGAGCGGCTGATGACGATGCCGCCGAGTGAGATCACCGCGATCTCGCTCGTGCCGCCGCCGATGTCGATGATCAGGTTGCCCGACGGTCCGCGATACCGGGACGTTGGCGCCGATCGCTGCCGCCAGCGGCTCCTCGATCAGGTATGCCTCGCGCGCGCCGGCCTTGAGCGCCGCGTCGCGCACGGCGCGCTTCTCGACGCTGGTCACGCCCGAGGGCACGCTGATCATCACGTCGGGCTTGGTGAAAGAGCGGCCGGCCTTCTTGATGAAGTAGCGCAGCATCGCCTCGGTGATGACGTAGTCGGCGATGACGCCGTCCTTCATGGGCCGGATGGCCGTGATGTTGCCCGGCGTGCGGCCGATCATCTCGCGCGCCTCTTCGCCCACGGCGACGATGTGGTTGTCCTCGCTGACCGCGACCACGCTCGGCTCGCGCGTGATGATGCCGCGTGCCCTTGACGTAGACGAGGATGTTGGCCGTGCCGAGATCAATTCCGATTTTCATCAGTTGGTGACGCCAACCCCTTCCGAGACACGCTCGATCTGCGCACCGAGATCGAGGAACTTGCCTTCGATGTTCTCATACCCCCGCCGAACGTGGTGCGCGCCATGAATGACGCTCGTGCCTTCGGCGGTCAAGGCGCCGAGGATGAGCGAGGCGCCGGCGCGCAGGTCGCCCATCTCGACCTCGGCGCCGCGCAGCGGCGCCGGACCCTGGATCGACGCGTGGTGAGTGTCGAGCAGCTCGACCTTCGCGCCGAAACGGCGCAACTCGGACAGCCACTCGAGACGGTCCTCGAAGATCGTCTCGTGCAGGCGGCTCGTGCCCGTGGCCTGGCTGAGCAGCACCGAGGTCGGCGACTGCAGGTCCGTGGCCAGGCCGGGATACGGTGCCGTCTCGATGTCGCGCGCCTTGAACGAGCCGCGCGTGGCGCCGTCGCAATGGACCTCGATCGTGTCGCGGCCGCAGGCGACCGGCACGCCGATCTCGGTCACGACATCGAGGAACGCGCCGAGGTGGTCGCACGGCGCCGCCTCGATGGTCATGTCGCCGCCGGTGACCGCCGCCGCGACCACGAACGTGCCCGCCTCGATGCGATCGGGCATGACCGCGTGGTCCGCGCCGCGCAGCCGGCGCTGGCCTTCGACGACGATCGTGTCCGGCGCGGTGCGCTCGACGTCGGCACCCATCTTCTGCAGGAACAGGATCAGGTCGTCGACCTCTGGCTCACGCGCAGCCGGTCGGATCACGGTTCGACCCTCGGCCAGGGCGGCGGCCAGGATCGCGTTCTCGGTACCCATCACGGTCACCTGCGGGAAGGTGATCTCAGTGCCGCGCAGCCGGCCCGGCGAGCGCGCGAAGTAGTAGCCGTTGCGATACTCGATATCTGCGCCCGAGGGCGCGCATCGCGTCCACGTGGAGGTTCACGGGCCGGCGACCGATCCGGTCGCCGCCCGGGTTGCTCATGATCACGCGGCCGAAACGCGCCAGGAGCGGCCCGAGCAGGATGAAGCGGGCACGCATCTTGGCCGCGGCCTCGAGCGGCACGAACAGCCACTCGACGTCGCCCGCGGCCACCTCGTAGGTGTTCGGCGCCGGGTGCTCGACGACGACCCCGATGTCGCGCAGCACCTCGACCATGACGCGCACGTCCTCGATCTCGGGCACGTTGGTGAAGCGGCAGCGCTCACCGGTGAGCGTGGCCGCGGCGAGCAGCTTGAGCGCGGCGTTCTTGCTGCCGCTGATGCGCACGCTGCCGCGCAGCGGCCGGCCGCCGGTTACGCGGAATGCCTGCCGCTCGACCGGCAGGTCCTGGTATTCCCAGTGGAAGCGACGATCAGCCAACCGATCAGCCGCGCGAGCGCGGGCCCTCGCGGCGGCGTCGCTCGGCGACACGGATGTGGACCAGCGCACGCTGCAGGGCGGCCCGCGCTCGGGCCAGGTCGGCCGGCTCCTCGAAGCCCTCGGCCAGTGCCCGCTCGGCTTCGCGGCGTGCCTCCATTGCCCGTTCGATATCGATCTCGGATGCCATGTCGGCCGTCTCGGCCATGACCACGACCTTGTCCGGCCGAACCTGCAGGAACCCGCCGGCGATCGCGAAGAACTCCTCCTCGCCACCACGCCGGATGCGCAGCTCACCGACACCCAGCGTCGTCAACAGCGGCGCATGGTGCGGCAGCACACCCAACTCCCCCTCGATCCCCGGACACACGACCGAATCAACCTCCTCCGAAAACACCTGCCGTTCCGGAGTCACGATTTCGAGAAGGAGAGGCATATCAGTTCAAACCTGCGACGTGTGTGAGCGGCCGCATGTGGCCCAAAGACGCGGGTGGCGGGACCGGGGTGGCGCCGATCGGACGCCGGTGGCGCCGGGCGGCCGCGTCGGGCCGCGAGGCAGTAGCGAGCCGAAGGCGAGGCCGAGCGGACCCGACCGACGCCCGGGCGACAGGACCCGCGAGCACAGCCGACGACCCGGCAACAGGACCCGCGAGCACAACCAAAGTCACGAGGCCAAACGCTTGGCGTTCTCGCGCACGTCGTCGAGCGTGCCCGCGAGGAAGAATGCCTGCTCGGGCAGGTCGTCGGCCTTGCCCTCGAGGATCTCCTTGAATGACTGCACCGTGTCCTTGATCGAGACGTAGCGTCCCTCGCGGCCGGTGAAGACCGCGCCACGAACATCGGCTGGCTCATGAAGCGCTGCAGGCGCCGCGCACGCGCGACCGTGATCTTCTGCTCCTCGGACAGCTCGTCGATGCCCAGGATGGCGATGATGTCCTGGAGATCGCGATAGCTCTGCAGCACGCGCTGCGTCTCGCGCGCCGTCTCGTAGTGCTCCTGGCCGACGATGTTCGGATCGAGCACGGTCGAGGTCGAGGACAGCGGGTCGACCGCCGGGTAGATGCCCAGCTCGGTCAGGTAGCGCTCGAGTCGGATGGTCGAGTCGAGGTGGCCGAAGGCAGTCGCCGGCGCCGGGTCGGTGTAGTCGTCGGCCGGCACGAAGACGGCCTGGAGCGAGGTGATCGAACCGGTCTTGGTCGAGGTGATGCGCTCCTGCAGGCCGGCCATCTCGGTCGCCAGGTTGGGCTGGTAGCCCACCGCCGAAGGCATGCGCCCGAGCAGTGCCGACACCTCTGACCCGGCCTGGGTAAAGCGGAAGATGTTGTCGATGAAGAGCAGCACGTCGCGGCCCTCGTCGCGGAAGTACTCGGCGAAGGTCAGGCCGGTCAGGCCAACGCGCAGGCGTGCGCCGGGCGGCTCGTTCATCTGGCCGAAGGCCATGACCGTCTTGGCGAGGACGCCCGACTCGGTCATCTCGTGGAGCAGGTCGTTGCCCTCGCGCGAGCGCTCGCCGACGCCGGCGAAGACCGAGTAGCCACCGTGCTCCTCGGCCACGTTGCGGATCAGCTCCTGGATGATGACCGTCTTGCCCACGCCGGCGCCGCCGAAGACGCCGACCTTGCCGCCCTTGGCGAAGGGCGCGATCAGATCGATGACCTTGAGGCCCGTCTCGAAGACCTCTGTAGCAGTCGCCTGGTCCTCGAAGGACGGCGCCTCGCGGTGGATCGGGTAGTGCTCGGTCGCCTCGACCGGCCCCTTCTCGTCGATAGGACGCCCGAGGACATCGAACACGCGGCCGAGGGTGGGCGGACCGACCGGCACGCATGATCGGCGCGCCCGTGTCGACCGCGGTCGCGCCGCGGGCCAGCCCGTCGGTCGTGGTCATGGCGACGGAGCGGACCCAGTTGTTGCCGAGGTGCTGCTGGACCTCGCATACCAGCGAGTCGCCTTCGCGCTGGATCTCGACCGCGTTGAAGATCGCCGGCAGCTGGCCCTGTGGGAACTCGATGTCGACCACCGGTCCGGTGATCGCGATCACCCGTCCGGTTGCCGGTGCGGCTACAGCCATGATGTCCTTAAGCCTCCTTCGCTCAGAGCGCCTGCGCGCCGGTCGCGATCTCGATCATCTCGCGGGTGATGTTCGCCTGGCGAACCTTGTTGTAGGTCAGGGTCAGGTCCTCGATCAGGTCCTGCGCGTTCTCGGTCGCGTTCTTCATCGCGACCATGCGTGCCGACTGCTCGCTCGCGGTCAGCTCGAGGACGGCCTGGTAGACGCGCGTCGCCACGTAGCGCGGCAGGAGCTGGCGCAGCACCGCGTCGGGGCTGGGCTCGAAGATGAACTGGCGACCGGGAATGCCCTCGTCGACGTCGCTGGTGGGTTCGACCGGCAGCAGACGGTCGACGATCGGCCGCTGGACGAGCGTCGAGACGAAGCGCGGGTAGACGAGGTCGATCGCGCTGTACGTGCCGGCAATGTAGTCGTCCGTCAGCAGCCGCGCGAGCGCGACGACGGACGCGAAGTCCGGCCGGTCGCCAAAGCCGTCGAACGTTGCCGCGATGGGCACCCGCGCACGGCGCATCGCGCCATGGCCCTTGCGCCCGACGGTCACGACGCGGACGTCGTCGGCGCCACCGGTGATCAGCTCCGACGATGTGGCGGATGGTATTGGTGTTGAGCGAGCCGGCCAGGCCGCGGTCGGTCGTCAGCAGCACGATCAGGCGCGTGCCCCCTTCGCGCTGCGCGAGCAGCGGGTGCTCCTCCTCGCCGAGGACGGCCGCGAGGTCGGCCAGGACCTCGTCGATCTTGTCGGCGTAGGGCCGCGACTGGAGTGTCGCGTCCTGGGCGCGCTTGAGCTTCGAGGCAGCCACGAACTGCATCGCCCGCGTGATCTGCTTGATGTTGCGGACCGATGAGATGCGGCGCCGGATCTCGCGCTGGCTGGGCATGGCCTAACGTCGACGAAGGTCTGCTTGAACGCGTCGGTCGCCTCGCGCAGCCCGGTGACGATCTCGTCGGTCAGCTCAGGCTTGGCGCCGAGCGTCTTGAGCACGTCGGGCCGCTCCGTCTCGAGGAAGCGATAGAAGCGCTGCTCGAAGTCGCTGATCCGCGGCGTGGGCACGTCATCGAGGAAGCCGTTGGTCACGACCCACAGGATTGCGACCTGCTTCTCGACCGGTAGCGGCTGGTACTGCGGCTGCTTGAGCACCTCGGACGTCTTCTCGCCACGGGTCAGCTGGTCGCGCGTCGCCTTGTCGAGGTCAGAGGCGAACTGTGCGAACGCGGCAAGCTCGCGGTACTGGGCGAGGTCGAGCTTGAGCGGCCCGGCGACCTTGCGCATGGCCTTGGTCTGGGCGGCCGAGCCCACGCGCGACACCGAGATGCCCACGTTCAGGCCCGGGCGCTGGCCGGCGTTGAACAGGTCCGACTCGAGGTAGATCTGGCCGTCGGTGATCGAGATGACGTTGGTCGGGATGTAGGCCGAGACGTCGTTGGCCTGGGTCTCGATGACCGGCAGCGCCGTCAGCGAGCCGCCGCCGTTGTCCTCGCTCAGGCGCGCGGCGCGCTCGAGCAGACGGCTGTGCAGGTAGAACACGTCGCCCGGATATGCCTCGCGGCCGGGCGGGCGGCGCAGCAGCAGCGACATCTCGCGGTACGCCCAGGCGTGCTTGGTCAGGTCGTCGTAGACGCACAGCGCGTCCTTGACGAGCTGGCCGTCGATCTCGACGCCGTTCTCCATGATCTCCTCGCCCATCGCCGCGCCGGAGTACGGGGCGAGGTACTGGACCGGAGCGGGATCCTCGGCGCCGGCGACGACGACGATGGTGTGCTCCATGGCGCCGTGCTGCTCGAGCGTGGCCACGGTCTTGGCCACGGTCGAGAGCTTCTGGCCGATGGCGACGTAGATGCAGATCAGGCCCTTGCCCTTCTGGTTGATGATCGTGTCGATCGCGATCGCGGTCTTGCCCGTCTGGCGGTCGCCGATGATCAGCTCGCGCTGGCCGCGGCCGATCGGGATGAGCGCGTCGATGGCCTTGATGCCGGTCTGGACCGGCGTGTCGACGGACTTGCGCTTGATGACGCCCGGCGCGATGCGCTCGACCGGGCGAGTGATCGTGCGCGGGATCGGGCCCTTGCCGTCGAGTGGGCTGCCAAGTGGGTCGACGACACGGCCGATCAGCGTCCTTGCCGACGGGCACCTCGACCACGCGGCCGGTGGTCTTGACCTGGTCGCCTTCCTTGATCTGCTTGAAGTCGCCCAGGATGACCGCACCGACCGTCTCTTCCTCGAGGTTGAGGGCCATGCCCATCACCCCACCCGGGAACTCGAGCAGCTCGGACGCCAGCGCGCCCTCCAGGCCGTAGACCTGGGCGATGCCGTCACCGACCTCGACCACGGTGCCGACAGAGCGCGTCTCGACGCCGGCATCGAACTGGTCGATGGCCGACTTGATGATCGTCGTGATGTCTTCGGATCGGATGGCCATCGGTTACTCCCGGGCTCGCGTTTGCGTGTGGTCGCTCATTTGTTGTTTGTGGTTCATGCCGTCAGGGCGCCCGATTCGAGGCGGCTGCGCAGACGCTCGAGGCGGCCACGGACGCTGCCGTCGATGAGGACGGTCGCCGATGCGCACCTGGACGCCGCCGAGAAGCTGCGGGTCAACCCGCAGCGCGAGCTCGACCTGTCCGCCGGTCATCTGCTCGAATCGCTGGCGCAGTGCGCTGACTTCCTGCTCGTCCAGCTCCGCCGCGCTGGTGGCGACGGCCTCGGTGATGCCGGCGCGGCGGTTGTACAGCCGCCGGAACTCGCGTGCGATGTCGCGCGACCGATTCGAGCCGGCGCCGGCGCAGCACGAGCCCGAGCAGGTTCCAGACCTGCGGCAGCATCTGCTTGTCCGAGAACAGCGAGCGGAAGGCCGCGTGCCGCGCGTCGAAGGGCAGCTGCGGGTTCTCGAGCCGGCGCAGCACCTGGGGGTCGCTCAGCGCCGCGGCGATGCGGTCGAGCTGGCTGAGCCACTCATCGACCGTGGCGTCACGCTGCGCGATCTCGAAGGCCGCCTCGGCATAGCGCCGCGCGGTCGTCGTACCGGCTCGAGCCATCGGCTGTCTCGGTTCTCTAGTTGCTGCGCGAAGGGTTGCCGCGCGGCGCGTTGCCGCCCGGGTTGTTGCCCATCTCGCCGAGGAACTCCTCGACCAGGCGGCGCTCGCGCTGATCGGTCATCGTCTCGCCGACGACGCGCGCGGCGGCGGCGAGGGCGAGCTCGGCCACCTGGCCGCGCACCTCACTGAGCGCACGCTCCTTCTCGGTCGCAATGTCGGCCGCCGCGCGCTCGCGAAGCTGGTCGATCTGCGCTCGGGTCTCGGCAAGGTCGCGCTCGCGGTTCTCGTCGGCAACGCGCTGCGCCCGGACGAGGATGTCCTCCGCCTCAGTGCGGGCCGAGGCGAGCACGGCGAGGCGCTCCTGCGCTGCCTGATCGCGGTCGACGCGCGCCTGGTCGGCATCGCGCAGTCCCTGTTCGATCTTCGATCGACGCTCCTCGAGCGTGGCGCCAATCCGCTTGAACGCCAGCACGTAGAGCAGCCATAGGAAGACCAGGAACGAGGCGGCCTGGGTGATGATCCAGAACAGGTTGATCTGGAACCCGGAGCCGTGCTCCTCCTCGGCCTGCGCCACAACCCGAAGCAGGACCTCGGCCATGTCTGTAGCCGCCGCCAGGAATTCCATCGTCTCGAGTCTCGGTTAGCTCAAGCGCCGCCGAGGAAGATCACGAGGATGCCGACGACGACCGCGAGCACGCCGAGGCCCTCGGCGAACGCGGCGCCGATGATGAATGTGGCGCGGATCTGCGGCGCGGCGTCAGGGTTGCGGCCGATGGCGGCGGTCGACATGCCAGTCAGGATGCCGATGCCGAGACCGGGACCGAAAACGCCGAGGGCGGCGAGCCCGGCTCCGATCATCTCCATGTTGTTGTCTTTCCTCCTACTCGCCGGCTGACGCCGGCCTATTTGGACCTGGGTTGGTTGATGGATGCCTCAGGCGGGAGCCGCCTGGCCGTGGATCGCCGGTTCGATATTGCCCTCGGGCAGGTGTGACGCTGCGCCCTCGTGCTCGTCATGGTCATCGTGACGCTCGATCGCGACGAGAGTGAACATGAGCGTCAGCACCGAGAAGATGAGCGCCTGCATGAAGTTGAGCAGGACCTCCAGGCCGAGCATAGCGACGGGATGCAGGAAGATCGTCAGTGCGCTGATCACGCCGAGCGCGATCTCGCCGGCATAGATGTTGCCGAAGAGTCGCATCGACAGCGTGACCGGCTTGACGAACTCGAGCAGGAACTCGAGAACGCCGACGAAGAGCGCGATGATCCCCGCGCCGATGCCCTCCTTGAAGCCGGCGAGCGTGAAGAACTTGCCGAAGTAGCCGCGGAAACCGAGCTTGCGCACGCCCTCGATGTGGAACATGGCGAAGGCGACCAATGCCAGGCCGATGGTGATGTTGACATCGCGAGGTCGGCGCGCGGAGCTGCTCGGTTCGGCCGACGAATGGGAAGAGGCCGCTCCAGTTGGTGAGCAGGATGAAGAGGAAGAACGTCACGAAGATCGGCACGTAGCGCGCGCGCCGTCGGGCCGCCGAGCGACGTGGCGAAATTGGCCAGGCCCTCGTACACGTATTCGAGCGCGTTCTGCGGCTTGCGCGGCGACATCCTGATGCCGCGCGACAGCACGACGGCGAGCAAGAGGATGACGAGCATGATGATCCAGCCGTGAACAGCGAGGCCGAGATCGTCTCGTCCCAGTACAGAATGCCGTTCGGGTGCGTCTCCGGCGTGAAGTCGTAGACGACGTGCGGCGCCGGTAGCTCGAAGTTGGCCAGGATGGCGTCGCCGGGGAAGCTGAAACCGATGTCGTGGGTCGGGCTGCAGGGGGTCGATCCGGGCTCGCACGCGAGGGGCGGCGACACGATCAGGCCGACAACCTGCAGCGCGATGATCGCGACGATCCCGATCGCCAGCAGGCGCAGGTTTGAGCGCGGAGGCTTGGACGCAACGGCGCCGGCGGCCTCAACGGCATCACTGCCGATCTCCGGGCCAAGCGCGTCACGCATGCGTGACTCGGCCTCGGTCGGCTGAGCGGAGTCGTCGTTGTCGGCGGGCAGCGGCTGCCCGGTCGGCGAGTCTGTCACTCTCTCCCTGTCGTCGGCAGCCCTGTGGGCGCGGCTGCTTGGCGTGTCCTTCGAGGTCGGGTGTTGTTGTGGGCGGCTATTCGAAGCGGGCGAGGAAGCGGGTTATCAGTCGGTATACACCCAGTCCGCCCATCCCAAAGCCGATGAGCAACCCTGCAACCACCAGGACGGGCAAGCGTCCCGAGCTGCTGATCCAGCCAGTAGCCGGCCAGCACGCCGAGCAGCGTCGTCACGAGCAGGAGGATCGCGATCTCTGAGAAGAGAGCGAGGTAGGCACCCGCCCGGCCGAAGTCGTTCACCTAACGTCCCGGTAGCGCGGCCGGAGTATAGCAGCGGCTCACCGACGGCCCTTTGTGGCGGGCGGCGCGCCGTCGCGGTCGGGCGGCGCGTCGTCGACGGGCGGCGCGTCGTCGTCGGGCAGGCCGACCAGGCCCGACCCCAGGTCACGTACCGCATCGAGCGCCGGCGGCTCCTCCTGATCTGGGTAGCTGCGCCGATCGAGCGCCTCGCGCGCGCGCCGCGTCAGCAGCAGCAGCGCAATCCCGCCGACGAGCACGACGATCATGAAGACAGAGATCTGGCCGCGTCCGGAAAGCAGCAGCCCCGCGAGTGCCAGGAGTACGCCGACGGCATAGATGAGCAGCACGGCCTGTCGGTGGCTGAGGCCCAGGTCGAGCAGCCGGTGGTGGAAGTGACCGCGATCGGCGCTGAACGGCGAGCGGCCGGACGAGACGCGGCGGATGATGATCCAGAACGTGTCGATGATCGGCACGCCAAGGACGAGCAATGCCAGCGCCACCTTGGCCGTGCCCAAAACGGACAGCACGGCCAGCGCATAGCCGACGGCGAAGACCCCGGCCGTGCCGATGAACACACGTGCCGGATGGAAGTTGTACGGCAGGAAGCCCGAGCAGGGCCCCGGCTAGCAGCGCGCAGAGCAGCGCGACCATTGGCTGGATCGGCGCGTCGACGAGCGAGATGATGCCGAGCGTCGTCACGGCGATGAGGGCGACGCCGGTCAGCAGCCCGTCGAGGCCGTCGATGAAGTTGACGCTGTTGAGCATGCCCACGATCCAGAGCGTGGTTGCGGCCATCGCGGCCACGCTGCTGAGCATGATCGGCACGTCGCCCAGCGGATTCGGCAGGCGATCGATGACTATGCCGAAGAAGAGCGCAATGCCGGCCAGCGCGAACTGGCTGATGAACTGCCAGCGCGCCTTGAGCTCGAGGCGGTCGTCGAGGTAGCCGAGGATGGCGCCGACGCTGACGCCGACGAACAGGGCGATGACCTCCGGCGTGCGCACGGCACGCAGCGGCGGCGCGAACTGGAAGACGGCGTTGAGCACTATGCCGAGCACGCCGACCCCGACGAAGGCGATGGCCACGGCCAGCCCACCGGTGCGCGGGATGGGCCGTTGATGGACGCGCCGCTCGGCGTCGGGCATGTCGATGGCGCCGAGCAGTGGCGCGAAGCGAATGGAGAGCGGCGTGAGCACGAAGCTCACGGCAGCGGCGGCGAGCAGGGCACCGAGGACGACGGGCAGGGCTTCGAGAGCGGCCGGGGTCACTCCTCGGGCAGGCCGGGCACCGGGAAGCGAGAGCAGATGTCGTGAACCTGTGCCGCGAAGCTGATCGCGCGCGACCTCGTCGTCGCGCTGCTCGATGGCGCCCACGATGAGCCCGCCGACCTGCTCGCATCTCGGCCGTGCCGAAGCCGCGCGTCGTCGTCGCCGGCGTGCCGACGCGGATGCCCGACGACGTGTTGGGCGGCAGCGGATCGAACGGGATGGCGTTCTTGTTGACAGTGATGCCGATGTCGTCGAGGAGCGTGCTCGGCCTCTTTGCCGGTGATTCCCAGCGGCGTCACGTCGACGAGCATCAGGTGGTTGTCCGTGCCGCCACAGACGACCTTGGCGCCATTCTCGGCGAGCGTCGAGGCGAGAACCTGCGCGTTCTCGACGGTGCGTCCGCATGTCCTCGCGGAACTCGTCCGTCGCGGCCAGCTTGAGGGCCACGGCCTTGGCCGCGATGACGTGCATCAGCGGCCCGCCCTGGAGGCCCGGGAAGACCGTCTTGTCGACCTGCTTGCCGAGATCGGCGCGACTGAAGACGAGTCCGCCGCGCGGGCCGCGCAGCGTCTTGTGGGTCGTGGTCGTGACCAGATCGGCGTGCGGGAATGGGCTGGGATGCCGGCCCGCAGCGACGAGGCCGGCGATGTGCGCCATGTCGACCATCAGCAGAGCGTCGACGTCCTGGGCGATCTGGCCCAGGCGCTCGAAGTCGATGATGCGCGGATATGCGCTGGCCCCGGCGACGATCATCCGTGGACGCACCTCGCGCGCCTGTTCGGTCGAGTGCGTCGTAGTCGATGCGTGCGTCTTCCTCGCGCACGCCGTAGGCGTGGATCTCGAACCACTTGCCGCTGAAGTTGACGGGCGAGCCGTGAGTCAGGTGGCCGCCATGGGCGAGGTTCATGCCCAGCACGCGATCACCGATGTTGAGCACGGACATGTAAGCGGCCATGTTGGCCTGCGCGCCGGAATGGGGCTGGACGTTGACGTGCTCCGCGCCAGGGAAGAGCGCAAGCGCGCGCTGCTGGGCGAGTCGCTCGGCGTCGTCGACGAACTCGCAGCCGCCGTAGTAGCGCTTGCCGGGCAGGCCCTCGGCGTACTTGTTGGTCAGCCACGAGCCCTGCGCCTCGAGTACGGCCGCGAAGGCGTAGTTCTCGCTGGCGATCAGCTCGATCTTCCAGCGCTGGCGGTCGCGCTCGCCGACCATCGCCGTCCACAGCTCAGGGTCGACCTCGGCGATGGAGGCCCAGGCGCAGTCGGGAGGGCAGAGGACAAGGGTCACGGCCGCGGCCAGTTTAGCCGCTCAGCGACAGCGCCGCCGTGATCGTCCGCTGCAGCAGATCGCGCCCTCGCGCAGAACGCGCGGGACACTGCCAGCGGCGGACGAGCAGTCCACGACAGTCGACGGCATGCCGCCGCGGACCGGGCCGTCGTCGAGGATCAGCGCGAGGACGTCGCCGAGGCTGGCCGCAACGAGCTGCGGCGGTCGTGCGCGTCGGGCTCGGCCGCTGACGTTGGCCGAGCTCGCCGCCAGCGGGCCGAGGTGACGCGCCAGCGCACGCGGCACCTCGTGGTCGGGCAGACGCAGGCCGAGCGTCGGCCGCCCGCCGCCGAGCAGCTCGGGCAGCTTCGAGTCCGAGCGCGTGCGGCGGTCGAGGACGAGGGTCAGCGCCGCCCGGCCAGAAGCGCCGCGCGAGCCGCTCCGCGGTCGGCGTCAGCGACGGCACGAGCCCGGCAACCTGCTCGAGCGAGTCGACCAGCAGCTGGATGCCCTTGTCGGCCGAACGCTGCTTGGCTTCGATGAGGCGCGCGACACCGGCGGCCGTGGGCAGGGCGCACACCCCGTAGACGGTCTCGGTCGGGATGCCGATCAGCTCGCCGCGTTCGAGCGCCGCGCGCGCCGCCTGTAACGAAGCGGGATCGGCCGCGGCCAGCACCTGGGCTGTCACGCGGCTTGCCTCAACTCTGCGACACGTGGCCGGCCGGCCAGGTCGTCGTGTATCTCGATCGACCAGCCAGGTTGTCGTTGCACGACCAGCTCGCGCAGCGCGTCGCCCTGGTCGGCGCCGATCTCGAGCAATGCCACTCCGCTGGGCCGCACGAGACCGGGCAGCTGCTCGATCAGGCGGCGTGATCAGGTCGAGACCGTCCGAGCCACCGTCGAGAGCGGCCCGCGGTTCGAAGCTGGCGGCGACAGGCAGCGTCGGCAGCGTGGCCGTCGGGATGTAGGGCAGGTTGGCCGCCAGCGATGTCGGCCGGCTGCAATCGGCCCATCGGTGCAAGATCGGCCTGAATGCAACTCGATCACGTCAGCGACACCATGGGCGACCGCGTTCTCGATGGCCAGCGCAAGCGCTTCCGCAGACGCGTCCGTGGCAACGCAGGTGGACGCTCGCTCGCAGTAGCCGCGGCGACGCGCCTCGACTGCCAGCGTGACCGCGATGGCGCCGCTGCCCGTGCCCACGTCCGATCACTCGAGCGGCGGAGTGCCCGGCGGCCGCGGACCCGCGGTAAGGGCCGTGCCTGATGCGCGCGAGCGCCAGATCGACCAGCAGCTCCGTCTCCGGCCGCGGGATAAGTGCCCGCGAGTCGACTGCGAAGGCGAGGCCGTAGAACTCCTTGAGCCACGGATGTAGGCCACCGGCTCGCCCGTGGCCCGCCGCTCGACGAGTGTCCTGAAGGTCTCCGCCGCGCCCTCGCCGACGAGCGCCTCGGGCGCGGCCAGCAGCGTCGCCCGATCCACGCCGAGCACGTGGCCGAGGAGCACCTCGGCGTCGAGACGCGGCGTGTCACTGCCGCTCCGGTCGAGCCCGCCTGCTGCCTCGTGAAGGAGCTCGCCGACCGTCACGTGCCGCGCCTAGAGTCGGACGACGACGTCCAGGTCGCCCGTCCGACGCAGCACCTCGACCGAGATCGATCCCGTCTCGGTCGGCAAAGGCAAGGTCGACCAGCGCGTCGCCCACGCGCAGGTTGCGCAGGCGCAGCTCGGGCAGCCAGTCGGGCAGGGCCGGCCGCAGCAGCTCGAGTCGGCCTTCGCGCGCGTTCGGGCTGCATGCCGAGCGTGGCGCCGATGATGTGGAACAGTGCTCCGGCCGCCCATGCCTGGGGCGAGCACGCGACCGGGTATGGCACCGGCAGCGGCGAGTAGCTCCGGTCGAAGCCGCAGAACAGCTCGGGCAGGCGCGCCTCGCGGAAATGCACCGTCGCCTCGAGCAGCGCGCCGGCCACCTTGCGTGCCTCCTCGAACAGCCCGTAGCGCGCGAAGCCGGCCGCGCAGATGCCGTTGTCGTGCGGCCAGACCGTGCCCAGGTGGTAGCCGATCGGGTTGTAGCCGATCATCTCTGCCGAGAGCGTGCGGATGCCCCAGCCCGTCCACATGGCGCCGCTGGTCAGAACGCTGGGCAACGCTCGCGGCGCGCTCCGGGGACGCGATGCCGCACCACAGCGCGTGGCCGGCGTTCGAGGCGATGCCGTCGACCGCGTCGCTTGTCGCCGTCCAGCGCGAGCGCGTACGTGCCCGCGTCGGCCATCCAGAACTGCTCCTCGAAGCGGACCCGCAGCAGCTCGGCGGCAGCGTCCTGGCGCTGGGCGAGCGCTTCCTCGCCGCGCAGGCGTGCCAGTCGCGCGAGGCCGCGCCGCGCGGCGTAGACGTAGCCCTGGACCTCGACGAGCGCGATCGGGCCTTCGGCGAGCGTGCCGTCCCGGAAGCGGATCGCGTCGCCCGAGTCCTTCCAGCCCTGGTTGACCAGGCCGCGCTGCGAGTGGCGCTGGTACTCGACGAAGCCATCGCCGTCGATGTCGCCGAACTCGTCGATCCAGCGCAGCGCCGCCAGTGCGTTCGGCCACAGCCGGTCGACCAGCTGCGTCGTCGCCGGTCCAGCGTTCGTACTCGTCGAGGAGCATCAACCACAGTGGCGTGGCGTCGACGGTGCCGTAGTAGGGCGTGTGCGGGATCTCGTCTGTTCGGGCCAGCTCGCCCGTGCGCAGCTCGTGCAGGATCTTGCCCGGCTGAGCGTCGCGGAAGTCGTCCACCTCGGTCGCCTGCAGTCGAGCCAGGATGTCCAGCGTCGACTGCGCGACCTGCGGCCGGACGGACAGCAGCTGCAGGCTGGTGATGATCGAGTCCCGCCCGAAGAGGCAGCTGAACCAGGGCACGCCCGCGGCGATGTAGCGCTCGTCCGGCTCGTCGGGTCGCCGGCATGTTGAGCAGCAGCCGCAGGTCGGCGCTGGCGCGCTCGAGCGCGCGTTCCGCGAGCAGATGATGGCGTGTCGATCGCCGCCGATGCTCTGGCGCCAGGCGCGATGCATCGCGGCCGGCTGGTCGCGGATCGAGCGGCGCGAACGTGCCGGCTCTCCGGGTCGTCCGTCAAGTGTCGTCGCCATCGCACCAGACATCGACTGTCAAACGTCTCCGTTGGCCCCGGGCGCGACGGTCGAGCGAGCGCTCGAGGGTGACAGCCCGCCGCTGTCGCTGTCGGCGACGATCGGACATTGCCGGAGAGATCGCGATGCTGGTTCGGCGCTCGCGGCCGTCGAGGCCGCGGTAGCCGAACGCTGACCGGCCCATCGCTGACGCGAATTCGTCGAGGCGCTGCCGCGCCGCGGCCGGACGACCCCGCGCAGCTCGAAGATGTCCGCGTAGTCGGCGTCGAGGCGTAGTGTCAGCCGAGCGCGCTCGGGCTGCGCGGTGTAGTTGGTGATCGAGATTCGCTCGCCAAAGCCGCCGTTGATGACGCGTTCGCGGACGACGCCGAGCGACTGACGACGCAGCACGATCTCCGAGCCGTCGAGTTGGTCCGACGATCGCGAGAGCAGATCGGGGTTGGTCAGCTGGATGGTGCTGTGGTAGCTCGCCGCCGGCCCGGCGCGCAGCACGACCGGGTGCGTGCCGTTCAGCAGCAGATCGTAGGTCGACAGGACGCGCGTGTCGCAGTCATACAGCCCCAGGCCGCGGCCGTCGGGCCGGACGTCGCCGTGGGCGTTGCTGAGCATGAACAGGTTGTCGTGCTTCAGAACGTGGACGCCGGTCAGGTCCGTGGCGCGCAGGATCGGCGGTGCATCGGTCACGGGGCGCTCCTCGAACAGACCGCCGGGATCGGTCGCGGTGGAGCGGGCCGGCGTCACCGTTCTCCGGCGGGCTCCGCACCCGTTTTGCCCGAGCCGTCATCGAGGTGCGCCAGGCGCTGGGCCTGATCGATCGAGATGAGCTCATCGAGCAGCCGGTCGAGGTCGCCATCGAGCACGTTGGGCAGGTTGTGCAGGTCGACGTTGATGCGGTGGTCGGTCACCCGGTCCTGCGGAAAGTTGTAGGTCCGGATCTTCTCCGAGCGCTCGCCCGATCCGACCATGCTCCGCCGCACCTCGGCCTCGGCCTCGTGCGCCTTGCTCTGCTCGACCTCGAGCAGGCGCGCGCGCAGCACGGACAGCGCCTTGGCCTTGTTCTTGTGCTGGCTCTTCTCGTCCTGGATGGCCACCACCAGGCCGGTGGGCAAGTGGGTGATGCGCACGGCGGAGTCGGTCGTGTTGACGCTCTGGCCGCCCGGTCCCTGTGAGCGGTAGACGTCGATCTTGAGGTCCTTGTCGTCGATCTCGATCTCGACCTCGTCGGCCTCGGCCAGCACGGCGACCGTGGCGGTCGAGGTGTGGATGCGACCGCTCGACTCGGTCTCGGGCACGCGCTGGACGCGATGGACGCCGCCCTCGTACTTGAGGCGGCTGTAGGCGCCGTCGCCGCGCACCTCGAAGATGGCCTCGCGCAGGCCGCCGATGCCGGTTTCGTTGGCCGTGATCAGCTCCGTCTGCCAGCGCCTGCGCTCGGCGTAGCGCTTGTACATGCGGAACAGCTGCGCGCCGAAAAGCGCGGCCTCCTCGCCGCCGGTGCCGGCGCGGATCTCGACGATGACGTTCTTCTCGTCGTTCGGATCGCGCGGCAGCAGCTGAAGCCGCAGCTGTCTCGATCAGCTCCTGCTCTTCGCGCTCGCCCTGGTCGATCTCGGCCCGCGCGAGCTCGCGCAACTCCGGATCCGATTCGGCCTCGCGCGCAGCCACGCAGCGACTCGCGGACATCGCGCAGGCGACGGTACGTGCCGACGATCGGCTCGATCTGTGACTGCTCGCGGCCCAGATCGCGGCGCCGCTCGGGGTCCGCGGCGACTTCGGGCCGTGACCATTCGGTCTCGATCTCGGTCAGCCGCTGCTCGAGCGTGTCGAGCCGCGCCTCGAGGGTCACTGCGACCAGCTGGTCGGGCGTCGACTCCTGCTCATTGACGCCCTTCTTGTTGGCGCCCATCGGGATCGGTCGCCGCGGCGGGTCCCAGCTGCCCGCGGGCGGCTCCTCGCCGTTGGCCGCCAGGGCCTCGCGCATCGACGCGATGGCGACTTCGATCATCGAGTCGTCGGGCTGGCGCGTGGTGATGCCCTGGAGCCAGATCCCGGGCAGGTACAGCCAGCGGATCACGGCCCGGTCACGGTGGCGCGCCCCAAAGCGCAACAACTCGTAGGCGATCGACGCGATCACCGGTACGAGCGCGATGCGGCCGACGATGCTGACGAGCAGGCTCTGGCCCGCGAGCAGGCTGAACATCAGGATGCTCAGGATGATGAAGATGACCAGGAACTCGGTGCCGCAGCGCTGGTGGGCGGTGGGGTACTTGCGAACGTGCTCGAGATCGAGCGGATCCTCGTGCTCGAGCGCATGGATGGTCATGTGCTCGGCGCCGTGGTACTGGAACGTCGCGACCGATCTCGCTCGAGCGGCTGACCAGCAAGAGGTAGCCGACGAAGATGACGACGCGGATCAGGCCCTCGAACAGGTGTTCGATAAGGGTATTGTCCGGGACCGATCGTCGCGTTCGCGGTCACGCCTGGCCAGGAACAGCGGCAACAGCACGAACAGGCCGATGGCCAGGGCGAGCGTGAAGATCAGCGTGACCGCGATCGTGCCGCGGCCCATCTCCTGGCCCTCGCCCTCTGCCTGGACGGAGCCCGAGCGCATCAGCCAGCTTGGTGCCGATGACCAGCGTCTCGTACAGCAGCACGACACCGCGGAAGAACGGAGCGCGCGCGAAACGGCTCCGATGCAGGATCGAGTTGAGCGGCTCGGCCGTGGAGACGATCGAGCCGTCGGGATGGCGCAGCGCGACTCCGATCGAGCCGCGGCCGCGCATCAGGACGCCCTCCAGGAGCGCCTGACCGCCGAAATCAGTGCGCGCCATGGCCTACGCCGGTTGAGCTGCGCGGCCTGGATTCGCGCAGTGGATCAGAGCCGAGCCGAGCGCTCGAGGCGCTTCTGGAAGCGCTCGACCTGGCCGGCCGTGTCGACCATCATCTGCTTGCCGGTGAAGAACGGGTGGCAGTTCGAGCAGATGTCGACGTGCAGCGACGGCTGCGTCGAACCGACCTCGAACTCGTTGTGGCACGAACCGCAGACGACCTTCGCCGTCTGGTACTTGGGGTGGATCTCAGCCTTCACGCGACGTCTCCTGCGGCCGTTGCCGGTTCGGCCACGATGCGCACGCGCTTCTTGTCGCGGCGCTCGTGCTCGAAGCGGACGCGGCCGTCCATCGTGGCGAACAGTGTGTAGTCGCGGCCGAGGTCAGTGCCCGGCCCGGCGAGGAAGGTCATACCGCGCTGGCGAACGATGATCGAGCCGGCCGACACGAGCTGGCCGTCGCCGGCCTTGACGCCGAGGCGCTGGCCGACGCTGTCGCGGCCGTTCTTGGAGCTCGAGCCCGCCTTCTTGTGTGCCATCTGTTACTCGTCCTTCTTGGTGCTCGTGCGCGTTGAGCGCGATCGGGTGGGCTTCTTGACATCGGTCTCGGGCTCGGTCTCGGGCGCAGCCTCGTCGGTCTCAGCCGCGATCGGCTTGGCCTTGGCTGCAGGCTTGGGCTTGGCGGCCGGCTTGGCCTTGGCCGCCGTGGGCTTCGTCTCGGTCGCCTCGGCCGCCGGCTCTGTATCGGACGTGTCAGCAGGCGTCGACTCTGCTGTCTTGGCCTTGGTCTTCGCCTTGGACTCGGCCTTGACTGCCGCCTCTGCCTTCTCGGCCTTCGCCGCGTCCGCAGCCAACTTCGCCGCAAGCGCCTGGTCGGCAGCCGCCTTGCGCTCGGCCTCGACCTCGGCGGCCTTGCGTGCGGTCTGCTCCTTGGCCTCGCTCTTGCCCGCCTCGTCGGCGGCGCTGCGGCCGTTGAAGCGGATATCGGCGACGCGCAGGACAGTCTGCTCCTGGCGGTGGCCCTTCTTGGACCGGTGACGGGCCTTGGGGCGGTACTTGAAGACGATCACCTTGTCGCCGCGGTCCTGGCGCAGAACGTCCGCGGTGACGAGCGCGTCGGCGACGGTCGGAGTGCCGACCTGAGCCGTGTCGCCGTCGGCGACGAGCAGCACGCGATCGAAGCTGATCGTCGTGCCGGGAGTGGCGTCGAGGCGCTCGACCGCCAGCTCGCTGCCGAGCTCGACTCGGTACTGCTTGCCACCCGTTTCGATTACTGCGTACATGGTTCTCCGGGCGCGCGACGAACTGAGCCTGTCAATGGATCTTGGTGTCTGGCGCCGCGCTCGACAACGAGGTGTGCGGCGGCTGGGCGCGAACGAGGAGGATACCACGAGAGCCGGCTTTATCCGGCCGACGGCTGGGGCCCAGGACGAGTGTCGCGTCTAGGCCGGGAACGATCGTCGTCTACGCACCGGCCGCCTGAGCGTTGACCATGAGCGACGATGCGATGCCCAGGACCCGCGCCACACGCACTACAGGGTGCTGATGCTCGCCGAGATGGCCGACGAAGAGATCATCACACCGTCTACCGCAAGCTCGCCCAGCGCTACCACCCCGACGTCGACCCCTCGAATCCGAGGCCGCGCGCCGGATGGCCGAGATCAACGAGGCCTACGCCACGTTGCGCGATCCGGACAAGCGCCGCGCCTACGACGAGTGGCTCGCCAGCCGTCGCGATCGGCGCCGCACCGATCGTCTACATCAAGCCGCAGGCACGATGTTCCATTGGGCGCGGCCGGGACGCCGGTGGGTCCGGCGCAGGGCAGCGTCATCGATTTCGGCCGCTACAGCGGCTGGTCGCTGGGACAGATCCGAGCGTCGTGATCCCGAGTTCCTGGAGTGGCTGGTGCGCGTGCCCGCGGGACGGCAGTGGCGCGACGAGATCAGCGCCCTGCTCGGCGCAGTCGCTGAGGCGTCGCCAGGGACGAGCGGGCTGTCGCTTCTGATGCTGGATGCTCTGCAGCAGGCCGAGCGCAATCGGCCGTGCTCACGAGTGAGGCGCCGCCGTGGGTGATGAACGGCAGCGGGATGCCCGTCACCGGCATCATGCCCGGCGACCATGCCGGCGTTGACCAGCATCTGGAAGATCGAGCATCGCCGCGACACCGCCGGCGAACGCGACGCCGAACAGTGCTCTCCGAGCGCCAGCCGATGAGCAGCACGCGCCAGATCAGGCCCGACGAACAAGCAGCAACACGACGATGCCGCCGACGAAGCCCAGCTCCTCGAGCAGCACCGCAAAGGCGAAGTCGGTCGATTGGACTGGCAGAAACTCACCGCCGGTTTGACTGCCGTTGAGTCAGTCCCTTGCCAAAGATGCCGCCCGAGCCGATGGCGATCTGCGCCTGTGCGACCTGGAAGCCGGCGCCCTGCGGGTCCGCTGCCGGATCGAGGAACGACAAGAGGCGCTGCCGCTGGTAGTCGCGCAGCACGGACCAGACGATGGGCAGCGCTGCGACCAGAATTCCGCGCCGCAAGGAGCATCCAGCGCAGTCCGGCACCGCTCAGGAAGAGCGTGCCGACGAGGATTGCCACGAATACCAGCGCCGTTCCGAGATCGGGCTGGATCATGATCAGCAGGAACGGTGGGGCAATCAGCAGGCCGGCGCCGATGAAGGTCGAGAGGCTGCCGATGCGTTCCTGGCGTCGGGCCAGGAAGGCGGCCACGACCGCGATCATGATTGGCTTCGAGAGCTCCGAGAACTGGAATGTCAGGCCGCCGAGTGAGATCCAGCGCTGGGCGCCGTTGATCTCGATACCGATGGCCATGGTCAGCAGCAGCAGGCCGATGTTGACCAGGTACAGCAGCCAGCCGAAAGTGCGCAGCCAGCGGTAGTCGAACGCGGCACTGATCGTGAACGCGATGATCGCGATGGCGAACCACATGAGTGCGCGGGTGAATGTCGAGCCGGCGGCAAGCGGTCCGCCGGCACTGTTGGTCCAGGCGATCAACAGGCCGATGACGGTCAATGCCAGGGCATAGAACGCCATCTGGACATCGAACGAGTGCCAGCTGCCCGATTCGGGCCTGGCCGCATAGGTGGTCGTGCCCGCGCGCTCGACGCGCATCGCCGTCATCTGTGGCTACCGCTCACCGTTAATGGCCGCCGTAGAAGTTGCCCCGCTGCAGCAGGTCTGGTCGAGTCAGGTCCACGCCCAGGTCGTAGTGCTCCTGCAGGAAGTACTTGACGATCTCGGTCGCGGCGTTGCCCTTGGTGTTCGAGTCATAGGCGAAAGCCACGATGGCCAGCTCGGAATCGGTCTTCGCCGGATCGCCCATTTGACCATCATCAAATTGCGGCACGAAGGCCACGAACCAGGAGTGGAACGGCAGCCGATTCTCGGCGTCGCGAACGCCGAACTCGGCGGTGCCGGTCTTGCCGGCGACCACGATCGGCAGGTCGGCGAGGTTGAAGGTGTGGCGGCTGGTGATGACCTCGCGTGCGGCCAAGCGCATAACGCGCAGGGTTTCCGGATCGACATCGAGGGTCCGGATCAATTCCGGTTGGAAGTCCTGCACGACGGTGCCGTCAGGAGCAAGAACACGGCGCACGATCTGCGGCTTGTACAGCCAGCCGCCGTTCGCCAGCGCGTTGTAGGCGTTGAGGACCTGCAGCGGGGTGGCCGTGTCGTAACCCTGGCCGATGCCTGCCTGGTAGACCTCGCCCGGAAACACCTCCTGGCCGAAAACGTCGCGCTTCCACTCGTTCGTCGGGACTATCCCGCGCGCCTCAGCCGGCAGATCGATCCCGGTTCGCTGCCCAAATCCGAATTCCTGTGCCCAGTGCGCCAGGCGATCCGCGCCGAGGCCGCCGGCAAGCTGGTAGAAGTACGTGTCGCTCGAGTGTGCGAAGCCCTGGTAGACGTCCTGCGGCCCGAAGCCGCGCCGGTTCCACTCCCAGTACTTGTACGTCCCGATCTCGAGGAACGGAGCGGTCTCGAGCTGCGTGCTCGGCGTGATGAGGTTGTCTTCGAGGGCACCGACCGCCGTAACCAGCTTGTATGTCGAGCCGGGCGGGTACTGCTCACTCAGCGCAAAGTTCACGAGCGGGCGGTTCGGATCCTCGATCAGGGCCTGGTACTCGGCATTCGAGATGCCGCGCGCAAAGAGGTTGTTGTCGTAGGTCGGCTGCGAGACCATGGCCAGGATCTCGCCGGTCTGCGGGTTCATGACGATGACGACGCCGCGCTGCAGGTCGACGATGTCCGTGGCCCAGCTGAGGGCCTCCTCGGCCTCACGTTGGATCTCGATATCG
Source organism: uncultured Chloroflexia bacterium (assembly GCA_963706095.1). Taxonomy (GTDB): domain Bacteria; phylum Chloroflexota; class Limnocylindria; order Limnocylindrales; family CSP1-4; genus JALYGJ01. The sequence goes on along the minus strand of OY970149.1, from coordinate 1,637,827 downwards.
ATCGTCAGTTCCAGCGAGTTTCCCGCCTCAGGCTGACGCTCGATCTCGACGGTGCGCACCACGCGGCCGGCGGCGTCACGTTCGACCTGCATCGATCCGTATTCGCCGCGCAGCACGTCCTCGAACGTGGCCTCGACGCCGGTCTTGCCGATGTCGTCGTCGTTGAGGTAGCCCTCGGCCGCGAGCTCGGCAATGTCTTCTGCCGTAACGGAGCCGGTGTATCCGAGGATGTGCGAGATCATCGGCCCGAACGCGTATTCGCGGCGCTCTTCAACAGCGACGTCAACACCGGGCAGGCCGCGACTCTCTTCCTCGATCAACCGCGCAACGTCGTCAGGAATGTCAGACGCGATCGTCACGTACTCGAAGCGCTGGCTGGCGTTGCGGTCGAGTGCCTCGATGATGTCCGTTGCCGGCACGTTGAGCAGCCCGGAGAGCCGGGCGACGACCGCGTCGCGCTCCGAGAAGGGCAGGTCGCCCGGCCTGATTCGCACGACGTAGGACGGGACGTTGATCGCAACGGGGCGACCCGCACGGTCGTAGATGACGCCACGCGCTGCCCGGATCGGCTGTTCAGTGGTTCGCGCCTGTTCGGCCAACCCAGCGTAGTACCCGCCGTTGATCACCTGGAGGTAGAACAGCCGGGTGGTCAGAAGGCCAACTACTAGGACGATGATCAGGCCGAACACGCCGAAACGAGCCCCCAGCCGAGAGCGGGGCGGCTCGGGTTGGCCGAGGACGTAGTCCGTCACGAGTTGACCAATCCGTTACCAGTCAACGCGTTCGGTGCTGCCGAAGCGGTTCTCGAGGGCGCCAAATAGGGTGGCGACCGGGAACGCGATGAGGCCGTTCATGAATGCGGAGATGAGCATTGCGGCGGGCTCCATCACAAACGGCTGGCCCTCTGTTAGGACCAGGATCACGTTGAGGGCGATGTGCAGGACCGGCGTCAGGACGACCGCGAGCATGACCGCCAGCCAGCGCCGGCTCGGGCCCGCCACCCGCGCCAGCACCGCGGCAATGCCTACCACGAGGAGGAGCGCAAGGGTGCCCGCGCCGAGCGGCCGTTGCGGAATGAGCATGTCGGTGAGGAGGCCACCCAGAAACGCTGCGACCAGTCCGTCCTCGATTCCGAGCACCAGGGTGGCGCTGACGGCGACCACCAGTACGAGGTCGGCCGTAGCGCCCGCGATCGGCACCTCGGGCAGGACAGTCGTCTCCAAGAGCGCCGCCAGGAGCGCCAGGAGCGCAGCGAAAGGGATGGTCAAGAAGAGTCTCCGGTGACGACTTGTGCGACCCGCCGTCGCACGAGCCGCGACGCCACTGAGTATACGTGCGAACCCCCGTCCAGCCCCCGAGCGGTGGTCGGCGGCGCATGTCACGGGTGGATCGGAATTGGTGTTCCACGTGAAACACCGCAGCACAGCTATTTCACGTGAAACAGCAGATAACTGTCTGATAAGCGCCTGTGGGGAACATGTGTACTGCGCAGTCGCAGAGCGCCGCACAACCCGCCCGAAGAGGCCCGTTCAGATAGAATCAGGAAACGTGAATGCGAACCCCCTTGGCAGTTGAGTGGGCGACGTCATCGCCTGCGCCAACCAGAAGGGCGGGGTCGGCAAGACCACAACTGTCATCAATCTCGCCACCTATTTGGCCCTTGATGGCCACCGCGTGCTCGTCGTCGACCTCGACCCTCAGGGCAACGCCACGAGTGGCCTGGGATTCGACCGTGGCGCCGTCATCGCCTCGATCTATCCCGCTTTGCTCGACGCTCAACGAGCGCGATCACTCGTGCTCGCTTCTCAGGTCGAAGGTCTGTGGCTCATCCCTTCAGGTCGCGATCTCGCCGGCGCCGAAGTCGAGCTGGTCGACGTTCCGCAGCGTGAGCGCCGGCTCCAACAGGCGCTTGCCGAAATTCGCGGCTCATTCGACTTCATCCTGCTCGACTGCCCACCCGCAGTCGGCCTGCTCACTGTCAACGCGCTCGCGACGGCGGACGCCGTCCTGGTGCCAATCCAGTGCGAGTACTACGCGCTCGAGGGGCTCAGCCAATTGCTCTCGACCATCGACCTCGTCCGCGACAATCTCAACCCACGGCTTCGGCTCGCGGGTGTCCTGCTGACCATGTACGACGCCCGCACGACTCTCTCGGCCGACGTCGCCTCCGAGGTCAGGCGCCACCTTGGCCAAGCGGTCTTCGAAACGGTGGTGCCGCGCAGCGTCCGCCTGGCCGAGGCGCCGTCATACGGCCGTCCGATCGCGCGCTACAGCCCCGAATCGCGGGGCGCCCACGCCTATCGCGCGCTGGCGGACGAGTTCGTGGCCCGACGCCAGCCCATCGCCGGGACCGCTGTGATCGACGCTGTGACAAAGGTGCCCGCTTGACCGCGGACGTGCCGCGCAACAACACGGGACTGGGTCGCGGCCTTGGCGCGCTCATTCCGCAGCGCGAAGCCGAGCGTGGCAGCGTCGAGCTGCCGATCGCGGCCATAGCGCGCAACCCGTATCAACCGCGCCAGGAGTTCGAACAGCAGCAGCTCGCGGAGCTTGCCGCAAGCATCTCGGAGCATGGCGTGCTCCAGCCCATCCTCGTGACCGAGTCTGCCGGCGGATATCTGTTGATCGCCGGTGAGCGGCGCCTGCGAGCGGCCGAGATGGCCGGCCTGGAACGAATCCCGGCGCTGGTGCGCAGCGCTGATGACTCGGCCAAGCTGGCCTGGGCCTTGATCGAGAACCTCCAGCGCTCCGATCTGAACGCTCTCGAAGAGGGTGCCGCGTTCCGGCAGCTGATCGAGGAGTTCGGCCTGACCCACGAGGAGGTCGGTGAGCGCGTCGGCCGCTCCCGTTCCGCGGTCGCCAATACGCTGCGGCTGCTCGATCTAGCGCCCGACGTTCAGCGCATGCTTCAGGCCGGCCAGATCAGCGAAGGACACGCTCGAGCGCTCTGCAGCTTGGCCTCGCCGGAGCAGCAGCTCCAGGTCGCGAAACAGGTAAGGTCGCGCGCCATGTCCGTGCGCCAGACCGAGGAGCTGGTGCGGCGCATCCATGCCGACGAGCCAACCCAGCCCAGACGGGCCCGTGACCGTGCCCCGGACGTCGATCGGATCGAGACAGGTCTGCGCGACGCGCTGGCCACGAAGGTGACCATCAACAGTGCCCGCAAGGGCGGCCGAATCACGATCGAGTACTACGACCCAGAGGATCTCGAGCGCCTTTATGAGCGGCTCACGGGAGGAGGCCTGTGACCGACTCCGTGCTCGACCCGACGAAGGCGACGCGATCCGGAAACGGCCGCCGCCGCGGCTCCTCTGCAGGGTCCTATACGGCCGAGGACATCCAGGTCCTCGAAGGGCTCGAGGCCGTCCGCAAGCGGCCGGGCATGTACATCGGCTCGACCGACACGCGCGGCCTGCATCACCTCGTGTGGGAGATCGTGGCCAACTCGATCGACGAGGCGATGGCAGGTCACGCGTCGCACATCGAGCTGACCATCAACCCGGATGGAAGCGTCACCAACCAGGACAACGGCCGCGGTGTGCCGGTCGGCAAGCACAAGCAGACCGGCCGTGACGCACTCGAGGTCGTGCACACCGTGCTGCACGCCGGTGGCAAGTTCGGTGGCGGCGGCTACAAGGTTTCCGGCGGACTGCACGGCGTCGGCGTGAGCGTCGTCAATGCGTTGTCGGAGTGGCTGTACGTCGAATCGGCCCGTGACGGCAAGGTCTGGCGCCAGGATTACGAGCGGGGCAAGCCCAAGACGCCTGTCCGGCCGGTTGGCGCGTCGAACGGCCGCACCGGCACGCTGACCGTGTTCATGCCCGATCCGCAGATGTTCGAGTCGCTCGATTGGAGCTTCGAGATAATCGAGCAGCGACTACGCGAGTCGGCGTACCTCAACAAGGGCCTGTGGATCAAGTTCGTGGACGCGCGCGAGACGCCCGCCCGCGAGAAGTCGTTCTACTTCGAGGGCGGGCTGGTCAGCTTCGTGCGCCACCTCAACAAGGGCCGCGACGTCCTGCATCCGCTGCCGATCTACGTCGAGCGGCGCGAAGGCGCGACCCAGATCGAGATCGCCCTGCAGTACAACGACGGCTACAGCGAGAGCGTCTTTGCTTTCGCCAACAACATCAACACGGTCGACGGCGGCTCTCATGTGACCGGCTTCCGAGCCGCCTTGACTTCGTGCCTGAACGACTACGCGCGCAAGAACACGATCCTCAAGGACGCCGACGCCAACCTCTCGGGCGAGGACGTGCGCGAGGGTTTGACGGCCGTCATCTCGGTCAAATTGACGGACCCGCAATTCGAGGGCCAGACCAAGGGCAAGCTCGGCAATGCCGAGGTGAAAGGCCAGGTCCAGGCCGCGCTGACAGATGGCATGAACCGTTACCTCGAGGAGAACCCACAGGACGCGCGGCGCATCATCGAGAAGTCGCTGACGGCCGCCCGGGCGCGCGAAGCCGCCCGCAAGGCGCGCGATCTGGTCATTCGCAAGTCTGCCCTGGAGGGCTCGTCACTCCCGGGCAAGCTGGCCGACTGCCAAGAGCGTGACCCGGAGCAGAGCGAGCTGTTCATCGTCGAGGGCGACTCGGCCGGTGGCTCGGCCAAGCAGGGCCGTGACCGTCGCTTCCAAGCGGTGCTGCCGATGTTCGGCAAGATGCTCAACGTCGAGAAGGCGCGCATCGACAAGGTGCTCTCGAGCGAAAAGATCCGGCCGCTGATCATCGCCCTCGGCGCGGGCATCGGCGAGACATTCGACGTCGGCAAGCTGCGCTACCACAAGATCATCCTGTTGGCCGACGCGGACGTGGACGGAGCGCACATCCGCACGCTGTTGATGACCTTCTTCTACCGCCATATGCCGGTGATCGTCGAGAACGGCCACCTCTACTTTGCCCAGCCGCCGCTGTACCGCATCAGCACCGGCAAGGTCACCCGCTACGCCCAGGACGACAAGCAGCGTGAGCAGGTGGTCAAGGAGTTCAAGGCCAAGAACCTGAACATCCAGCGCTTCAAGGGCCTCGGTGAGATGAACGCCGATCAGCTGTGGGACACGACGATGAACCCGGCGACGCGTACGCTGCTCCAGGCAGAGATCGATGATGCGGCGGAGGCGGACCGCATCTTCAGCACGCTGATGGGCGAGAAGGTCGAGCCGCGGCGTGACTTCATCAAGGCACGCGCGCGGCAGGTCCAGAACCTTGACATCTGAGGCCACGATCCGCGCGCAGGCGTTCGTCAACGAGCGCCTGCCGGAAGCGCGCGGGCTCGGCGACGCGCTGGCCGAGCTGATCGGCTACCCGGACGAGTTCGTGCCAGCGCTGCGTGAAGGCCTGGTGCGGCTCGCGGATGACGTTTACGCCGCTGAGCAGGAGCGCGTTGCGCCGGGCTCCGGCCTCGTCTTCGGCGTCCGCTCGCCGCTCGTCGTGGCGACGATGCGCCAGCTGCGCCCGGCGCTCAAAGAAAGCTCGCCGGCCCTCGCGCTTTGGCTCGCCGAGCGACTCGCGACAGAAGAGGAGCGCGAGTTCGTCTTCTTCTGCCAGCTCGCCCTGGAACGCACGCTGCCGGTCGATCCGGAACGCACGTGGCAGCTGATGCGCCGGCTGGCGCGTGGTGCAACGGACTGGATCCGCGTCGACACACTCGCCGAGCTCTTCGCCAAGGGCATCCTGCTCGAGCGGCTCCGCTGGGCAGAGCTCGAGCAGCTCGTTTACTCGACCAGCCCGTGGGAGCGCCGGCTCGTCGGCTCGACGATCGCGCGGCTGCCGTTCGAGCTGCCGCGGTCGCGTCGTTCGTCGCTGCGCGGGCTCGAGGCGCTGAACGTGATCGGGCAGCTCATCGGTGATTCGGAGCCTGATGTGCAGAAGGCGCTTTCCTGGGCGCTTCGCTCGTGGCTCGAAGTCGACTCGCAAGGGGTGCATGAGCTCATCCGGTTCGAGGCGCAGACGGCGCAGGCAGAGGACGACGGCCACCGCGCATGGGTGCTGCGCGATGCTTTGACAGCGCCGTCGATCGACGTGCCATTCGCGAAGGAGATTCGCGACCAGCTGGCCGCTATACGGCGCCGGCCTGGTGCCCCGTCAACGAGCAAGGCAGCGCGCATCGCGCAGCAGTTCGCCGGCTACGAGCAGCTGACCCAGAGTGCAGTCAGCCAGCAGGGTGATCGCCAGCGCATGGCCGCGACAGCGCTGGGCATCAGGGGTGGGCAAGGATGACAGAGGACCGGGGCCGGGTGCTGCCGATCCGCATCGAGGACGAGCTGCGGACGAGCTATCTCGACTACGCGATGAGCGTCATCGTCAGCCGCGCATTGCCCGACGTGCGTGACGGCCTCAAGCCAGTGCATCGGCGAATCCTGTACACGATGCACGAGATGGGGCTCAGCTCGGCGGCGAGCTACCGCAAGTGCGCGGCCATCGTCGGCGAGGTGATGGGCAAGTACCACCCCCACGGCGACGTCGCCCTTTACGACGCGCTGGTTCGCCTTGCCCAGACTTTCTCGCTGCGCTACCCGCTGATCGACGGCCAGGGCAACTTCGGCTCGGTCGACGGCGATCCGCCAGCCGCCATGAGATACACCGAAGCGCGCATGACCGCGATTGCCGCCGAGGTGCTCGCAGACATCGACAAGCAGACCGTCGACTTCGTCGAGAACTACGACGGCACGCGCATGCAGCCCTCCGTGCTGCCGGCGAAGCTACCGAACCTGCTCGTCAACGGCTCGACGGGTATCGCGGTGGGCATGGCAACGAACATCCCGCCCCACAACCTGGGTGAGGTGGCCGACGCCACCATCGCCCTGATCGATGAGCCCGAGCTCACCAACGATGAGCTGTGCACCTTCGTCAACGGCCCAGACTTCCCGACCGGCGCGACGATCTTCCGATTTGATAGACGTCGAAACAGCGTCACCGGTCAGTGGGAGGAGATTCGACGCGATCCGCGACATGTACGCGCATGGCCGGGGACGGATCGTGATGCAGGCGGCGGTTGCGTTCGAGGAGACACGCCAGCAGCGCACGGCCATCGTGGTCACGGAGCTGCCGTTCCAGGTCAACAAGGCCACGCTCGCCGAGAAGATCGCCGATCTCGTGCAGCAGAAGAAGGTCGACGGCATCGCCGATCTGCGCGATGAGTCGGATCGGGACGGCATGCGCCTGGTGATCGAGTGCAAGAAGGATGCCGCGCCGCGCAAAGTGCTCAACAACCTCTTCAAGCACACCGCGCTCAAGGTCGCCTTCAACATGAACATGCTCGCGCTGGTCGACGGCCAGCCGCAGACGCTGACGCTCAAGCAGGTGCTGCACCACCACATCGATTGGCGGCGCGAGGTCGTCCGGCGGCGGACCGAGTTCGACCTTGGCAAGGCACGCGACCGCGCGCACATCCTCGAGGGCCTCAAGATCGCCCTCGACAACCTCGACGCGGTCATCAAGACCATCCGCGAGAGCGCAGATGTGGACACCGCCCGCAGCAACCTCATCGCCCGCTTTGAGCTGAGCGAGATCCAGGCCAACGCGATCCTCGAGATGCAGCTGCGCCGCCTGGCAGCGCTCGAGCGCAAGAAGATCGAGGACGAGTACCTGGCCACGATCAAGCTCATCGCCGAGCTGGAGGACATCCTGGCCAACCCGGCACGCGTGCTTGCGATCATCAAGGACGAGCTGCGCGAGATGTCCGACAAATACGCCGGCCCGCGCCTGACACGTGTCGAGGGCGACTCCGATCGCGAGCTCACGGACGAGGACCTGATAGCCAACGAGGACGTCGTCATCACGGTCTCCGGCCGCGGCTACATCAAGCGCCAGCCCGTGGCCACCTACCGCCGCCAGGCGCGTGGCGGCAAGGGCATCATCGGCGCGCGCACCGTCGAGGAAGACGCCATCGCGCATCTCCTCGTGGCCAACACCCACGATTGGGCCCTGTTCTTCACCAACAAGGGCCGCGTCTTCTGCATCGAAGGTTCACCAGGTCCCGGATGCGACACGGACCGGCCAAGGGCATTCCGATCATCAACCTGGAGGGCGTCCAGATCGAATCCGGGCGAGCTGGTCCTGGCGATCGTGACCATCCCCAACTTCGAGCGTGGCCACAACATGGTCATGGCCACGCGTAAGGGCATCATCAAGAAGACCCCGATCGAACAATTCGAGCGGGTGCGCTCGACGGGTATCCGGGCAATCACCGTGGCCGAAGACGACGAGCTCGCGTGGGTCGCCGTCTCCTCCGGCGAGGACGATGTCATCCTCGCGTCGGCGATGGGCAAGATCGGCCGCTTCGGCGAGCGCGAGGTCCGTCCGATGGGCCGCGACGCAGCCGGCGTGATCGGTATCCGCCTCGCCAACAAGGACGATCAGGTCGTGGGCATGGCGGTCGTCCAACCAGGCAACGACATACTCGTGCTGACCGAAACGGGCTACGGCAAACGCGTCGCGATGACGGACTTCCGCAGGAAGCACCGCGGCGGACAGGGCGTGACGCTCATCCCGATCGAAGGCAACAAGACCGGCCGCGTCGCCACGGTCCAGCTCGTCGACGAGCTTGCCGAGGAGCTTCTGCTCATCAGCCGCAGCGGCCAGGTTGTGCGCACGGACGTCAATAGCGTCAACCGCTACGGGTCACAGGCACGGGGCGTGATCGTGATGCGCCTCAACGAGGGCGACGTGGTCGCGGGCATCGCTGTCTTCCGCGCCGAGAACCGCGAAGAAGATCCCGTGACAGACGGTGCTCCCATGCCTGACAATGGCGCCCCCTCGGGAGGCTAAGCGTGAGCGCCTTCGGCAGCCGTGCCGCGAACGCATTCAGCAGCGATCAGTTCGACCTGTACACGGGCAACGCCAATCCGGAGCTGGCCCGTAAGATCGCGCGCTACCTCGGCCGGTCACTGGGCCGGGCCGAGGTGTTCGAGTTCGCCAACGAAAACATCTTCGTGCGCATCGAGGACAACGCGCGCGACCGCGACGTGTTCATCGTCCAGCCCACGTGCCGGCCGGTCCAGAAGTCGATCATGGAGCTGCTGATCATGATCGACGCCTTCAAGCGCGCCAGCGCGGGGCGCATCACGGCGGTCATCCCGTACTACGCGTATGGCCGCTCGGACAAGAAGGACCAGCCTCGTGTGCCGATCACGGCGCGCCTCATCGCCGACATGATCAGCGTCGCCGGCGCTGACCGGCTGCTGACGATGGACCTCCACCAGGGACAGATCCAGGGCTTCTTCAACATTCCCGTCGACGAGCTGACGGCCGTGCACCTGCTCTCGAACCACTTCAAGCGGCTCGAGCTGCGTGACCTCGTGGTCGTGACGGACCTTGGCTTCGCCAAGCGCGCTCGAACGTTTGCCGAGATCCTCGATGCGCCGCTGGCCGTGATCGAGAAGCGCCGCCCGGGCGCGGGCGCGAGCGCCGCCGATCTGGGCAAGGCCGAACTACTGAACGTCATCGGCGAGGTCAAGGGCAAGCGCGCGATCATCGTCGACGACGAGATCGACACCGCTGCGACGCTGATGGAGATCGAGCGGGCGCTGATCGACGCGGGCGTGACCGACATCTATGCCTGCGCCACGCACGGCATCCTGTCCGACCCGGCGATCGATCGCCTGAGCAAGTCCGAGATCACCGAGATTGTGGTGACCGACACCGTGCCGCTGCCACCTGCGAAGCATCTGCCATCGATCAAGGTGCTCTCGGTGGCGCCCCTGATCGGGGAGGCGATCGGTCGCATCCACCGCGGCGAATCGGTCGGCGCCCTTTTCTCGAGCGATGTCGAGCTGGTTGAGGACATGCTGATCTGGGACGAAACCGACGCGGCCAGTCACACAGATGGACCGACACCGGCACCGATCTCCGAGAGTCACGAGGATCAACGCGAGCTGAGCACCGCCCGATGAGCCTCAAGCTCTACCGACCGACGCCCGACGGGCAGCTCGAGCCCAACCCTGTCGAACACCGCACCTGGCGCTCCGGCCTGGTGTCCCGGCGTTGGCGCCCGCCGCCGCTCGAGAACACCGAGCTGCAGCCGACCAGCAACCGCGTCGCGGTGCTCTTCTGGGTCGGCCTGGCGACGCTGACTTTCGTGCTTCTGGTCGTCGGCTACGGGGTCGGGTTCTGGGGGCCGATGCTCTGAGCTGACGGCTCTCGAAAGGGTCGCTGAGGGACCCACGCCTATACTTTGCCTCTTGTGCTGAACATCTTTTCCCGCTTCGTCGACTCGAATGACCGTGTCGTAAAACGTCTCCTGCCGCGCGTAACAGAGATCAATGCGCTCGAGCCCGAGTTCGAGGCCCTGACTGACGACCAGATCCGCGAGCGCATGATCGAGCTGCGCGACGAGATCCGCGAGGAGGGCGCGCCGATCGAGCCGTCCGACGAGGAGCTCAACCACGAGAGCTCCGAACGCCGCCGCGAGCTGCGCCGGGCGCGTGAGAAGGAGGACGTCAAGCACCTCCAGGGCGTCCTCGACGATGCGCTGCCGGAGGTGTTCGCTGCGGCGCGCGAGATCAGCCGGCGCAAGCTGGCGATGCGCCACTTCGATGTGCAGCTGCTGGGCGGCATGGTGCTCCACCAGGGCCGGATATCGGAGATGAAGCACCGGCGAGGGCAAGACCCTTGTCGCGCCGCTGGCCGCAGCGCTCAACGCCATGTCCGGCCGCGGCGTCCACGTCGTCACCGTCAACGACTACCTGGCCAAGCGCGACCCGCAGTGGATGGGCCCGATCTTTCACGGCCTGGGCCTGACGGTCGGCATCATCCAGCACGAGAGCGCCTTCGTCTTCGACCCCGAATCATCGCGCCACCGACGAGCGGCTCATCACATCTTCGTCCGGTCGCTCGTCGCGAGGCGTATGCGGCCGACATCACCTACGGCACCAACAACGAGTTCGGCTTCGACTACCTGCGCGACAACATGGTCACCGAGCTCGATGAGCGGGTCCAGCGCGAGCGCTACTTCGCGATCGTCGACGAGGTCGACAACATCCTCATCGACGAGGCGCGCACGCCGCTCATCATCAGCGGCCAGGCCGAAGAGTCGGAGGATCTGTACTACCAATTCGCGCGCCTCGTCCCGCGCCTGAAGGGCCGGCCCGAGGGCGCGGAGGCTGGCGGCGACTACTTCGTCGACCTCAAGGAGCACGCCGTCGCGCCCACCGAAGAGGGCATCGACAAGATCGAGCGCCTGCTCAAGGTCGACAACATGTTCGACGCCGACCCGCGACTGGCGCGCCACTTCGAGCAGGCGCTCAAGGCACACGCGCTCTACCAGCGCGACCGCGACTACATCGTCAGAGAGCGGCGAGATCGTCATCGTCGACGAGTTCACCGGCCGCAAGATGCCCGGCCGGCGCTGGTCGGAAGGCCTGCACCAGGCGATCGAGGCCAAGGAGGGCCTGCGCGTCCAGCGCGAGTCGGTGACGCTGGCCACGATCACCTTCCAGAACTACTTCCGGCTGTACGAGAAGCTGTCGGGCATGACCGGCACGGCCATGACCGAGCAGGAGGAGTTCTACAAGATCTACGGCCTCGAGGTCGTCGCCATCCCGACGCATCGGCCGATGGTCCGCGCCGACGAGGCAGACCTCGTCTTCCGAACCGAGAACGACAAGTTCACCGCGCTCATCGACGAGATCGTCGAGATGACCGAGGTCGGCCGGCCGGTGCTGGTCGGCACGACGAGCGTCGAGAAGAGCGAGGTCCTGTCCGAGATGCTCGGCGGCGCGGCATCAAGCACGAGGTGCTCAACGCCAAGTTCCACGAGAAGGAAGCGCCGATCGTCGCCCAGGCCGGCCGCAGCGGCGCGGTAACAATCGCGACGAACATGGCCGGCCGCGGCACGGACATCCTGCTCGGCGGCAACCCGGCCGGCCTGGCCTCGGCCGAGCTGCACCGGCGCGGCATCAACCCGGCCGAGGCGCCGGCCGAGGTTTACGACGAGACGCTGGCCAAGGCGCGCGCCGAGGTCGAGGTCGAGCATGACAAGGTCGTCGCCGCGGGCGGCCTGCACATCATCGGCACGGAGCGCCACGAGGCGCGGCGCATCGACAACCAGCTGCGCGGCCGCGCCGGCCGGCAGGGCGACCCTGGCTCGTCGCGCTTCTACCTGTCCCTCGAGGACACGCTCATGAAGCGCTTCGCATCTGACCGGTGTCGCGGGCCTGATGGAGCGGATGGGTCTCGAGGGCGATGTCGCGCTCGAATCGCGGCTCGTGTCGCAAGACCATCGAGAGCGCCCAGTCACGCGTCGAGGGCTACAACTTCGACATCCGCAAGCGCGTCGTCGAGTACGACGACGTCATCAACAAGCAGCGCGAGACGATCTACGCCGAGCGCGACAAGGTCCTGCGCAACGAGGACCTGACCGAAACGGTGCGCGATTTCGTCGATCAGGAGATCGAGGCGCTGGTCGACGAGCGCCTCGCCGGCACCCCCGAGGAATGGGATCTCGACGGACTCGCCCGCGAGCTCGCGCAGATGGGCCTTGACGGCCCCGACCTCGACGCTGACGGACTGGCCGACCTGGGCGTCCGCGAGGAGATCGTCGAGCACCTGCGCACGACCGTCGATGACACGCTCGAGCGGCGCGAGGGCGACCTTGGACCGGAGGTCTGGGCACAGATCGAGCGGCTCGTCCTGCTGCGCTCGATCGACACGCTGTGGGTCGACCACCTGACCGAGCTCGACGACATGCGTCGCGGCATCGGCCTGCGTGGCTACGGCGGCATCGATCCGCTCAACGAGTTCAAGCGCGAGGCCTTCAAGCTCTACGAGGAGCTGCGCGGCTTCATCAGCAAGCAGGTCGCCAACAACATCTTCCGAGTCCAGGTCCAGCAGCTGCCTCAGCGGCAGACCATGCCAATGCCCATTCCCGCTCAATTCAGCGAAACGGGCACGGATGGCAACGGGGCTCAGCTCGACACCATCACGCCAGTCGACGGCGGGCATGTCCACTCGGACGGGACGTTCCACGCCGACGCGCCACCGGAGACCGCGGCAGCCCCTGCACCTGCGGTCATTGCGCCGGCCCTGGCTGCGGCGCAGCGGCGCGGCGTCCAGTACCAGCACGGCGACGAGCCTGTGGCAGAGGCGGCCGGCAGCGGCGCACCGGCGAGGGCCAAGCCAGCATCGGCCGGCTCCGGTGCCAAGCTTGGCCGTAACGATCCCTGCTACTGCGGCAGCGGCAAGAAGTACAAGCGCTGCCACGGCGCTTGAGCGCGCCAATAGGAACCGACTCCGCGCTCGCAGGAGAGGAACGGATCCTCGACTGGGAGGGCGCGCTCAACGCCCGCGACACCGGCGGCCTTCCCACCGCTGATGGCCGTCAGATTCGGCAAGGCGCCCTGGTCAGGTCCGACGTGCTTACGAGGCTCACTCCCTCGGGCCGTCGCGCTCTGATCGAGCATGGCGTGCGGACAATCGTCGACGTGCGAACGAGCGAGGAGATCGGCCGCGATGTCGACTATCCGTTCCGCGAAACGCGTGCAGATGGCGAGCCCGAGTACGTGCACGTGTCCTTCGTCCAGCCCCTGGCGGCGGACCAGGAGGCCGAGGTGCGAGCTCGTCGCGACGCGGCGCAGAACCTGGCCGATCTGAACCGCGTCGATCTGGAGGTGCACCGCGCGGGCATCGGTGCAGTGATCGGAGCGTTCGCTGATGCGCAGCCTGGAGGCGTTCTGATCCACTGCTATGCCGGCAAGGATCGAACCGGAATGTCTGTCGGACTGCTGCTCGCTCTCGCCGGCGTGAGCGATGGGCACATCGCCGACGACTATGCGCTGACCATGCTCAACCTCGAGCCGCTGATCATGGAGTGGCTGTACACGTACGAAGACGAGGAAGAGCGCGCCAAGATGCGCGACCTGGCGACCCCGCGGCGCGAAGCCATGCTGGCGGTGCTGTCATACGTTCGCGAGCACTATGGCGACGTCGATACGTACCTGCGCGCTGCCGGCGTCAGCGATGAGCAGTTGGCGCGGATCAGGGAGCGACTGCTCGACGAACCAGCTGGAGACACCGCCCATGGATGACGTGGCACGCGAGTACCTGCTCATCGGCCTCGGCGTCGGCGAGCTCGAGGAGGGCCTCGTCGACGCCTATTTCGGTCCGCCGGAACTGGTGGAGGAGGCGCGCGCGGCGAAGCAGCCAGCGGACAAGCTGGCCGCGCGCGCCGACGCGCTGCGCGACAGCCTCGGCACCGTCGACGATGCGCAGCGCGCGCGCTGGCTGGATCGGCAGCTAGTCGCGCTGGCCGCGCTGGCGCGCAACATCGGCGGTGAGCGCCTGCCCTACGTCGACGAGGTTGAGCGCTGCTTCGATGCCCGGTCGGAGAGGACGCCGCTGAGCGAGTACGCCGAGGCCCGGCAGGCGCTCGCGGACCTGCTGCCCGGCACGGGCGACCTGCGCGACCGCCTGGTCCAGCGCGAAGAGCGCCTGACGGTGCCCGCGGATCGGCTCTCGGAAGCGATCTGAATGGCTCCTCGGCGAGCTGCGCGCTGGAGCGGCGCAACACTTCGAGATCCCCGCAGGCGAGGACCTCAACGTGGAGCTCGTGACTGATAAGCCGTGGGGCGCCTACAACTGGTACGACGGCAACCTCCGGTCGCTGATCGAGTTCAACACCGATCTGCCCGTACGGGCGACGGCGCTGGTCTCGACCCTGTCCCACGAGACCTTCCCGGGCCACCACCTCGAACACGCCTCAAAGGAGCAGCGGCTCGTGCGCGAGCAGGACCGCCTCGAGGCCACCATTCAGCTCATCAACACTCCCGAGGCGTACATCAGCGAGGGCCTGGCCGAGGTCGGTCTGCGCTTTGTGGCGCCCGAGGGCCGCTGGCAGGAGCTGTTCATCGGCGCCTGCGAGATCGCCCGCATCCCTATGTCGCCGGCCGACGCGGATCGCGAGTGGCTGACCGTCAAGCAGCTGCGAGCGACTTGCGTGGCAGCGGCGGCGATGCTGCGCTGCAGCTGCACGTCGACGGCCGATCGCACGACGATGTCGTCGCCTTCCTGGAGCAGGAGGCACTGGTGCACGCGCGACCGGGCCGAGAAGAGCCTGGACTTCGTCACCCACCCGCTGTGGCGCACCTACGTCTTCTGCTACGCCGGCGGCGAGCGCCTGCTCAACCGCTGGCTCGACGCCGCGCCGGACGAAGCTGAGGCGCGCAACCGCTTCGCGCGGTTGCTGACCGAGCAGCTGACGCCGTCAGGTATTGCCGAGCAAATCGGTCAGGAGAGCCCGGTTCCAGCCTGAAATACGGCGAAATATCGCAATTTCACGCTCAAATTCCCGTTTTGACCCCTTGAGCGTGGGCGCACCGGCTGGCATACTCAGTAGCACCCGCTTCCGGAGGCCGTGCCTCCTCCGGTGAATGTGTTTAGCCACGTTCCCGGGGTCGAGGGTGGCCCGGGCGAAGAGGAGTTCTGGCTAGCCGTGAACGCCAAGCCCGCTGAGGAGGCACTCGCCGATTCGTTCGTCGACCTCATCGCCTGTGAGCGAGAGTGCCGAAGCTGCAGCTACGCCGCGACGCTCGACTGCGACGGAAACTGCGGAGTCTGTCCGCACAACGGATACTGTCCGTGTGTCAACCCCGTCGTCGCTCGGAGCAAGACGGCGCTGCGCATCATCGAGTTGCGGCCCATCATGCTCCAGGAATTGCGTGCCCGGGCAGAGGTCATCGCCTGAGTGGAACTAGCTCAGCTGCGCGACCTCGCCGAGCGCATCCACGCGACCTCGGGGCGTCTTTGACCTAGCCGCCAAGCAAGCTCGCGTCGACGAGCTGGACGCCCTCGCCTCGGAGCCTGAATTCTGGTCGGACCAGCGCACGGCGCAGCGCGTCCTGCGTGAGGCCGAGGGCCTGCGCGACGAGGTCCACGCCTGGCAGTCGCTCATGAAGCGCACCGACGAGGCGCTCGAGCTTGGCCAGCTGGCGGACGAATCGGGCGACGCCGACGATGTCGAACGAGCTCGACGCAGAACTGAGCGCGCTGCAGGCCGAGTACGACCGCATGCGCACGTCGCTCATGTTCTCGGGCGACTACGACGAGCACAACGCGATCCTGACGATCACTGCCGGCGCGGGCGGCACAGAGGCGACCGATTGGGCCGAGATGCTGCTGCGCATGTACCTGCGCTGGGCGCAGCGACATCGCTATCGGCACCGAGATCCTCGACCAGCTGGAGGGCGAGGAGGCGGGTCTCAAGAGCGCCACTATCGGCATCGAGGGCCGCTACGCCTACGGCCACCTCGCGCCGAGCGCGGTGTTCACCGCCTGGTGCGCATCTCGCCCGTACGACTCGCAGAAGCGCCGGCACACCACTTTCGCGCTGGTCGAGGTCGCTGCCCGAGGTGGCGGACGACACCGAGGTCGGCGAGATCCCCGACGACGAGCTCAAGATCGAGACCTTCCGCTCGCAGGGCGCCGGCGGCCAGCACGTCAACAAGACCGACTCGGCGGTTCGACTGACGCACATCCCGACGGGCATCACCGCGCAGAGCCAGAACGAGCGCTCGCAGCACCAGAACCGCGACTTCGCGATGAAGATCCTGAAGGCGCGGCTGCTCGAACGGCGGCTGGACGAGCGCGAGCAGGAGCTGGCCGCACTGCGTGGCGAGCACGTCGAGGCGGGCTGGGGCAACCAGATCCGCTCGTACGTGCTGCACCCCTACCAGATGGTCAAGGACCACCGCACCAACCACGAGACGAGCGCCACGAACGAGGTGCTCGACGGCGACCTCGACGCATTCATGCTCGCCGAGCTGGAGCGCCTGGCCACGACCGAGACGCCGGTCGCGACCGGGTGAGCAACGCCCAGGTCAGCTATCGGCCGGCTACCCCGGCTGATCTCGAAACGTGCGGTGACGTGCTGTACGCCGCCGACGACGAGCTGATCTGCGCAGCGCGCTCTGCCGGTTTCGCCCGCGCAACCGCGAGGCCCTGGTCCGGCTGTTCGCGTACATGCAGGTGCACTTCCCGGATCGCTTCTGGGTCGCGGAGCAGGGGAGCGCGATCGTGGGCTTCGGCGCGTCGACCGAGTACCAGGAAATGGTCCATCTCGGCTTCCTGTTCGTGCTCCCGGGGACGCAGGCGGGCGGCGTTGGACGCAGGCTGCTCGAAATGTCGATGCACGACTCGTCGTATCGCGCCGTGTGCCATCGCCTCGTACCAGCCGGTATCGGCCGCGCTCTACGCGTCGTACGGGATGGTCCCGCGCATTCCGATCTACATGCTGACCGGCACGCCACGAACGGACCTGCCGACACTGCCGCCGGAGCTGAACCTCGAGCCATCTCGATCCGCCGCCGCGGAGCCGCTCGACCTCGAGATCTGTCGGCCTGGCGCGGCCTGACGACCACGGCTGGTGGGAGTCGCTGGGCCGGGTGCGTCATGGCCTCTTCGAACACAACGAGCTGGTTGGCTACGGCTACGTTCAGGCCACTGGGCGCCTGGGCCCGTTCGTCGTCCGGCAGAGCGAGCACCTGTTGCCGTTCGTCGGGACTCTCGTGACCCAGATGCCCGAGGTCGAGGCCTGGATGGTCAACGTGCCCGGACCGGCAGCCGAGGTCTTCTCGGAACTGCTCAAGGCGGGCATGCGTCTCGAGGGCCCGCCCGCGATCTACTGCGCAACCGAGCTGCGCATGGACCACAGCCGCTACCTGCCGTCGTCCTTCGCCCTTCCCTGAGCGAAACGCGGCGCCGACCTAGACTGGCATTACGTCACCCCGAGGTTCTCCACGCACCCATGAGCGCCCCGTCCACCACGCCTGACCCGCTCGAAGCCGACGCAGAAGTCGAAGTCGACGAGACAATCGATCAGCCGCCGCCGGCGCGGACGAACCGCCCGTCAGTGCTGATGGCCATCTTCCTGGTCGCCGCGATCGGCGGCGGAGCCCTCTTCGTGTCGGGCTTCGCCCTCGGCCGCCTCGCCGGCGGAACACCCGGCGCACGGCGCCGACCAGCAAGAGCTGTTCCGGCCGTTCTGGGACGCCTACAACGACATCACCCGCAACTACGTCGGCGAGTTCGACCCGAACGTGCTCGTCCAGGGCGCGATCGAGGGCATGTTCAACGCGCTCGGCGATCCCTTCTCGGCGTACATGACCGAGGAGGAGTACCGCGCCAGCCTGAGCGGGCTGTCGGGCGAGTTCGAGGGCGTCGGCATCGAGATGGCTGCGTCGCGATGCGTCTGGTGCAGCGTGTGAAACGATCTGCGACACCTGCCAGCTGGTGGTCACGCGTGTCATCCGCGGCTCGCCGGCGATCGACCGCCGGCCTGCTCGAGGGCGACATCCTGCTTGCCGTCGATGGCGAGGCTACGAACGGCAAGACTCTCGAGGAGATCGTCGCCACCGTTCGCGGCCCGCAAGGGCGAGACGCGTCGTCCTGACCATCGAGCGCGACGGCGCCGAGCAGGACGTGACCGTCACGCGCGACGTCATCCAGCGCGAGGACGTGCACAGCGAGGTCCTGGCCGACGGGCGGATCGGCTACATCAAGATCGACGGCTTCAGCTCGGCCTCGGCAGATGACCTGCACAACCAGCTGACGCAGCTTGTCGAGGAGGAAGAGCGTCGAGGCGCTGATCCTCGACCTGCGCGACGACCCGGGCGGCTACGTCGACGCCGCACAGAAGATCGCCAGCGAGTTCGTCGCCGACCGGCCGCTCTACTACGAGCAGACGGCCGCGGGCGAGCCCGAGCCACAGCAGCCAACTCCGGGCGGCGTCGCCACGGACGCGTCGATCCCGGTCGTCGTCCTGGTGAACGGCGGCACGGCCAGCGCGAGCGAGATCGTCGCCGCAGCGCTGCAGGGCAACGATCGCGGCTCGGCTCGTCGGCAGCACGACCTACGGCAAGGGCGACGATCCAGGAGTTCAAGGAGCTGCCCGGCGCGGGCGGCTACCGGCTGTCGGTGCGCAAGTGGCTGACGCCCGACCAGACGTGGATCCACGGCGTCGGCCTGCACGCCTGATGTCGAGGTCGAGCCGCCCGCCGACCAGGCGCCGGGCGAGGATGCCGGTCCTCGACGCGCGCGCTCGAGGTCGCTGCTGGACAGATGCTCGGACCGCCGATCCGACGCCGCCGCTCAGCACCGACGTTTGGCGCCCACGCCCGCGTGTGGTAATGTGTTCGGGAACGAAAGGAGGTGATGTGCAGTGTCAGATAAGTCACGCTGCACCACCTCCCGGGAGTCGCTCAGCCTGAGCTGACACCGGGAAGTGGTGTAAGCAGCCACGAAGTCGCCGGCCCACTGTGGGCCGGCGTTCGTGTGTCCGGCGACATCTCACCAGTCGAAGGAGCCAGCACCGTGTCCGAAACGATCGCGCTCAACCGCAAGGCGCGCCACAACTACACGATCACCGATACGTTCGAGGCAGGCCTCGTCCTGACCGGCACGGAGATCAAGAGCATCCGTGCCGGCAAGGTGAACCTGTCCGACGCCTACGCGCGCGTCGAGAAGGGCGAGGCGTGGCTGATGAACGCGCATATCGCACCGTTCGAGCAGGGCAATCGCTACAACCACGAGCCGCGGCGCGACCGCAAGCTGCTGCTGCACCGCGCCGAGATCGACCAGCTCATGGGCCGTGCCGCGGCCAAGGGACTGACCGTCGTGCCCCTGCGCCTCTACATCACGACCAAGGGCCGGGCCAAGGTCGAGCTCGGCCTGGCGCGCGGCAAGCAGCTGCACGATCGGCGGCGCGACATCGCCGACCGCCAGTCGAAGCGCGACGTCGAGCGCGAGGTCGCCGACGCCCTGCGCGACCGCCGCTGATCGGATCGTTGCTCGAACAGGCGTTCTAGTGGTAGAATTGTCGGTCTGGGGATGAGTGGTTTCGACAGGGCCGGATTCCCGGAGAACGCGAGCCGAGGTGCCGTCGGGCCTCGTTAAACAGACGGCAAAACGAAGTAACTGGCAACCGCCAGCCTGCTCTCGCCCTCGCCGCCTAAGGCGGTAAGGTGAGCGTGGAAGCAGCCCCATCCCCGCGGGTTGTGGAAGCGTCATTTAGCGGGGATGCGCTATCGACAAGGTCACGTAGCCGGTAGCAAAGCCCGCAAGGGAACGTGAATGGATCGGTCGGTACGCTGCCGATGGCGGACCGGTCGATCGACGATAAATCATCGGACACGCTCGTAGCTGGTCTCCGGCTGAGGGTTCTGGACGGGGAGTTCAACTCTCCCCCATCTCCACCAGACTTCGCCTATCCCTCCTTGCGGCGCTGTGCCTTAAAGGACTAGTTGAGACAGATTCTCACCGAGGGCCTGTTCGGCCTAAGTCTCAATTACCGGTTGATGGCAACGAACGGATGGGCCCAGTCTCACAGAGTCCCTTATTCCGAGCGCGATCCCGGCCGCGGCTGTCCCCAGTCTCATCCAGGGGTTTACGCCGGGGAGTCTCATCTACCGGTTGCGCGATCGGCGTCGAGGACGGATCGCCACTTCCAGTCCCAAGCAGTACCACACACCAAAAAGCGCCCGAGAGGTTACCTCCCGGGCGCTTCTGTGTGGAGAGAGTCAGATCGTCGCGATGGTCTCACGCCATATGCGCGAGACCTTTGGCTCGCGAATGCTCAATGTGCCCAGCTTCCTTTCGACCTCACGCCGTGAAGGTCGCTTTCCCTCGACCGTCAGATCGCGCACGGCCTGCTCAACCGCGACGGTCGCCGCGCGTTCTCGCGCTGCCGTCTGATCCGCACGCCATGCCTTGTGCCGAGCACGGATGGCCGCGCAGAGTTCTGGAAACTGCGTTCGGATAGAACGTTGGGCGTGGCCGATGCGGCGGTAGATGACGGCGAGCGAAGGCGGAGGCTCTTCGACCGTCGCATCGGAAAGCATCGCCTCGACGCGTTCCCACGAGACGGGCTCACGCGCCCGACGGTCGCGCGCCATTTCGACCCGCGGGCCGACCGGCTCTTGCAGATCGTTTGCTGTTAAGTGAGCCACCAAGTCGAGGTCGGCGGCCACCGATAGCCACCAGAGATTCTCCAGCGTCGGCAGGACCTTGCCGCGAAGCCAGTCCGACACCTGGCCCTTGCTCGCCCGTATCGAGCGCGCGAGCGCCACGGACGACCCCGCAGACTCGACCGCCAGCTCAACGAGTTCGACTACTCGGTCCCGGCGAGGCGAACCGCCCGAGGACGCAACCAACCGCCCGGCCATGTTGGCGAAAGCAAGATCGGTCTCGCCGGCCACCTTGGCCGACGCGACACCTCCGAATCGAAGGTCGCTTCCGCAGCGTGGGCAAATGGACCGCGCCTCGCCCATTGACTGCGATCCCAGAGGAGTGCGACAGGAAGGGCAGTCGAGGCGCAGCCGGAGCGAATGCTCTTCGCAGACCGTGACCCCGCGCAACGACCAGGTAAGAGGCTGTCGAACACCGAGCGGATCGCGCTCGAAGTCCTCGTAGCACGCCGGGCAGTAGACCAATTCGGGCCGACGCAAACCAACTGGACTCAGAACCTCCGTCCACGCGGCAAGCGTCAACTGCAGGAGGTCGGCCTTGCCTGTGAGTGTTCCGAGCGCCTGAGCCCAGGCGGCTGCGGTCGGAGTCGGACCATCAACTATCCCGGGATCATCGTGAAGCGGTCGCTTCAACGCTCGACGCAGCTCGGCCCTCGTGGCCAACGGTTCCGGCCTCAACATCGGGGCCACATGCTCAACGACGAGAGCACTGACCCCCACGAGGTGCGCGGCCCCGAGGGCCCTGATGTAAGAGGAGAGCGACTCTACGCGCGACGTCCCGAGGCCAAACGGCGCCACGGGCAGCAGTCGACTCCGAGCTGGCAAAGCCAGCGGCTCGATCGACCAACTTTCAAACACTGGCGGTCATCCTTTCCTGCGGCGACAGAACGCGGTCGCGCTCGGGCCGGCGCTCACCAGGGCGACGCGCGCGGCTCTTCGGCCGGTCGCCGGTTTCCTTCGGTGTTCGAGCCGAGACACCACCCGGCAGTCCGAGCAACGAGCGCAACTGGTCGCGCTCGCGATCGTCATCGCGTGTTGCTTGTTCACCGGCGCGGATCTCTTCGGCGATAGCCTTCATCGAACTGACGCTCATCGCGGTTTGGCCAAGGTGTGACCATCGAAGCCGCGGATGCGGCTCGTGCAGCGCCAGTGCGAGTGCCCGAGTCAACCAATCTTTCAGGATGCCTACGCAGCCCGCGGTTCGCTCGTAGATCTCGTCCCAGAAATCCGCTAGGTCGTCGGCCGGGATCGGTACCTTGCTGGCCAGTTGCACGACGGTCTCGCGGAAAGCGACGAGTTCGTCGTTGACCGGACGGTAGCGAGGGAAGTGGATGTCGCGACTGCGCCGGCTGAGCTGACCGTTCAGGTTGCGAAAGTTGATCAGCGAGTAGGTCCCCACCAAGACGAACAGCGTCGTGCTCGCTGAGGCGTGGGACTTGAGGATTTCGAGTTGCTTGATCAACTGGGCGGGCGACGCGCCGACCCCGAGGTGGTGCGCTTCGTCGATGATCACTGCCCGAGGCCGTGCGATCTGCAGTGCGAGCTCGGTTCGCGTACGAAGTTGGTCGGCATCTGGGCGATGGCCGAGCGCCCGGAGTTGCTCGTGAGCGAAAGGGTGGTCGATCGCCCTCAGCTCGCGGCCGTAGTGGCCCTTCCAATGAAACGTGGTTGACTCTGGTGCCACGGCAGTGACGATCGGCACACGTGCGCGACCAATGTCGGTGCGAAGCTCGTCGGCGATCTCCTCGTCCAGAACGCGCGCGATTCGTTAAATCAGGGTCGTCTTCCCGACACCGGTCGGGCCATAGATGATCGACAAATTCGTGCTGTCCGGTGCCGTGATGGCTTGGCGCGCAATCTCATCGACTCGCCTCAGGATCGGATGAGCGATCGTCTGCGCTTGGAAGCGTGTGACGAGCTCTTGCGCGGACAACGCGGAGTCGACGGCCAATTCCTCGCTCATTCGTATGCCCCGAACTGCTCTCCGTCCTCGAACAACGGCGCGGGCTGATCGATCGCGAACAGGCTCGCCGAACTCTTGGTCGCCCTGCGCTTCGCCCGTTGCGCAGGCTTCCCATGAGCAGGGGCCTCGGCAGCGCCGGCTACCTCAGGGCTAACGCTCGTCGGCTCGGGCAGATTTGGCGAGGCCGCCGGCCGGCCGTCTGACCGTGCCGCTACCTCAATGACTGCCCGACTCCGCAGCGCTTCGAGTTTGACTGCTTCCGACGGCTGTTCGAGCGTGTTCGCGAGGTCACGTTCTGAGGCGATCCGGCGCCCGGTCCGCTTGGCTTCCTGGGTGGCTATCAGGATCTGGCGTTCAGTGACCGCGTCAAAGTGCCATAGGCCTTGCGCGACGCACTCGACCCAGCGCTCGCCGACAAAGACGTAGACGTGTCGAACATCCCACGGGTCGATGCGCACCGGCACGTCGCGGCCATGAACTCGCGAGCCAGCCAGCGCTGAACACCAATAGCGAATTTTGTTGACCTTGACGCCGCGCGTGCCGTCGACACGCACGGTTCCCTTGGGCGTCGACGGCAGCGATGCCATCAGGAAGGTCTCGTCATAGGGAATGAGCGTCGTCGGCCGCGTACCGCCAAGCCGGATACCTTCCGCGAAAGCCTCGCCGGGCGTGCGGCCGAGTGCCGGATGATCGCGCCCGTCGTAGACCTCGTAGAACCAGCCGGCCAACGCTTCGTACAACGCCTCGAGGTCCCACGTGGCGTTGTTGGCCGGCAAAATGGCCTTCGTCAGTTGGCGCACGCGCTTCGTCGCTTGGGTGTTGCCAGCGAGGGTGTGCACGAACATCGTGTTAGTAGTGCCGAACATGCGCTCCAGTACCGAGCCGTGGCGGGCGCCGCCGGCAGGCCGATGCTCGATGCTCATGCCGTAGAGGGCAGCGAACGACTCGAAGTAGATGGAGCGAAACTCCTTGCCGCCGTCGACGACTAGCGTCTGGGGCAGGCGTCCATGACTCCTGACGCAGGCACGCAGCACGGCCATGGTCGAGCGGTAGCTGGGCGGCTCGAAGCTAAGCCAGAATGCGACAACGCGCCGCGACCAAGCGTCCATCATCAGCGTCAGCCACGGTCGACCGAGGTTGCGCAGGGTGCGCGCGCAGATAAGCTCGATGTCGAGTTCGGTGTGATCAACGTGCACGATCTGGAACGGCCGGTCGCCGTGGACCGGCGTATCGGCGCTCAGTAGCCGCGGTCCTTCGAGCTGGTACGCGGCCTTGCGTCCTTCGCGCGCCCGCGTAGTCACAACGCGATCGTGGCGATTTACTTCCCGGCACCACGTCTGGTACGACGGCGGCCTTAGGCCCGCTTGCTGGGCACGCACAACCAGCGCGTCATATGCGCTGCGCTTGGAGCGGCCGCGCACGGTTAGGTAAACGCTCTTGATCGTCTCTGTGATGAGCTCGACAACGCGCGGATCGAGCTTGCGTGACCGATCGCCAGGATGTTTTGCCGGAATGAGTCCGACAAACCCCCAGCCATATTTCGCTTCAGCGGCCCGGAATAACCCTTGCCAGCGGAAGAGCGTAGCGCGCGAGACGTCCGGGTTCGGCTCGCCTCTATCGTCGCGTTCGATTGCCGCAAAACGATGGTTCGCCACGGCAAGCTGTTCATCGGTCGCCTCGGCCAACAGCGACGAAGCCTTGCCTTGGGCGGCCAGCGGGCTGCTGGTCGCGCCACGCAAGTCCCCCGAGGCGACGAGAGCGGCCACTTGGCCGTGGGTCAGGCTGACGAGGTCGCCGGCGGGCGACCGCAGGGTCAGGCTGTAGCCACCGCTGTTGACGAGCGTGTAGCTCTGGCCGTCCCAGTCGACCGCCGATCTCGGCTCGATGGCGAGCGGACGTGTATCAAGACCCGCCTTGGATGGCGCGTCGTGACGCAGCTGCCAACTCCGCGCCGCGAGCGAGTCGGCGAATAGACGCGTCCGAAACGCCTCCGCGATCGCTTGTTCGTCGAGGTCCACGTACAGCGAGCCGCGCACGATTGAGCGGTACACGTCGTCGGCTACGACGGTGATGTCGTCGGCAGCCAGCAGTTCGGCGATGGTCAGTCCTGGGTGGCGCGCAACGTAGCTATGCAAGTTCGCGGCCTTGGCAGGGTCCAAAGCCGCGGCGTCCTCGGCGTAGTAGTCGCGCAGGAACTCGACGTTGCGCAGACGCCGGCGCGGGATGCCCTTGTCGGTCCGGACGCGGTAATCGAGACCGTATTGGGCGAGAGATGCGGTGGCCGACGGGCAGTTCCACGTGCCATCAGCCGCGGGAAGGAGGAAACTCGGACGCTCCTGCAGCGTTTGGATCACCCGGGCTTCGGGCTTGTATTCCTCGAACCACGCCCCGGTCTGCGTCAGGACGAAGCAGTCAGCGATCGTGGGGTAGGTCACCCGCCGCCCGGTGGCATCCTCGTATGAAACCGACACCGGAACCGCCGGCTGCTCCCAGTACTCGAGCGTCTGAGGATCATCCTCGTGGAGCAACAGGTATGCCCGTTCGACCGTGCCCGACTCGTAGCCGCGCGTTGCGCCCATCTTCTGGCTGGCGATCCGGCCCGTTCGGTTGCGAGTGCCGGTCTTAGGGGTGCGTGCTGGCGGATTCGTGCGGATCGCCTGGATCAGCTCGAAAGTCGCCGACCCGTAGCCCAACCGCTGGCAGTACTCGCGCACCTCTTGGTCGTTCATCTGACCTCCCGTTGGCCCTGTGGCACTTAAGACCGTGGAAGATCGATGGGCTCTAGATCTCGTCAAGGGGTTGTCGGCAACTTCTCTGAATCGTGCGTGCGTGCTCCTCGGTGGCAGGGAGTCAGGCGGTTAGAGGCCCCCCTCGGGCGCACCTGCTTCGATCAGCGTGATCAGCTCTTCGCCAGATAGCGTGCTCTTGACGTTCAGCAGGTGCTCGGCAACGGTCCGGATGCGAGGCGCCTCCACGGCAACGAGTTCCATGGTCTGCTGCCAGCACTGCTCGAAGCGGGAACGTGCCAGGACCCAAGCGATCTGACGCATCGCGTCGGAGCCCGCGACGCCATAACCCGTTGGCGCGCGCTCGAGTGCCGAGCGCGACGGTCCAAAGTCGCGGTCGGCGCGATCGAGCTCGGCCAAGATCAACTCCGTAGCCTGTGAAACGTCGCTTGCCGAACCCAGACCGCGCGCCCCGACGATGTGGTGCTCCGCGCACGCGCCTGCCAGTCGCACGCTGACCCAGTGGCGCCAGGTGGCGCTGGTGGGCAGGTTGTGGGCGGCCCACTTGTCGCTGAGCATGAAATGTCCGCGGATGTTGGCGCCCAGCGTTTCGTCGGCGCCGTATGTCGCCTTGACAACTGACAGCGCGTCGGCCCCAAAGAGGCTCCACGCGATAACCGCGTGGCCGGCCTCATGAACGGCCACCTCCCAGGTCGGTTCGCGCTCGGGCCGCTCGGCAGCGATATAGCCGCGCCGGGAAATGACAAGCTCCAAATGGCGGAACTGGATCACCGGTTCGTTGGAGTCATCGTCGCCTAGTGCCTCGGCAGCAGCTTGGTTGACCCAGTCGCGAATGTCGGCACCGGTCGCTCGACCAGCCGAATGGGCCAATCGAGAGATTTCCTCGCGCGTCAAGGTGTTCGGCACAGGAGCCAAGAACAACTTGAGCAGCTGCTCGCGATGATGAGCGCCTGGTAGGGCAAACTCGACGACCACGCCCAAGCGCCCCGAACGGTATGCGGCGGGCGAAAGGTCCACCTCGGTCGTGCAGGCGCCGATGACCCAAAGCCGCCGCCCTGACTCATAAGCGTTAAGCCCGTCAAGGCTGGTCAGGAATGCCGACAACATGTCGCGGCGCGAAGGCTCGCCCTTCTGCGCCAGCAGGCCGATCTCGTCGATGAACAGGATGGCGCGTTGGTCGCCGAGCAGCCGGAACAGGTCGTGCAGGCGTTTCGGTTCGTTCTCGAACTCGTCGCCACTGACCTGGTACAGCGGAAGGTCCAACTGCCCGGCCAGGTAGCGCGCTACAAGCGTCTTGCCCGTTCCGGGCGGTCCGATGAACAACGTGCCGCTGGGCACCAGGCCCATCCGTTCGCCGAGCTCGGGACGGTTGAGCAGCTTCATCTGATGACGTAGCTGGCGCAGGCAGCTGTCCAGCCCAACCAACTGATCGGCGGTGACAGTCGGCCCGGTGTAGCGCGCCCGTTCGAGCAGTTTGCGCGCCCGCCCTGAGGTATCTGCATTCGGGATCCGTTCGAAGCTCGACTTGTCGTTGGCCCGGTACGGGTGATCGTCCACAACGGGATCTGCGACTTGATCAGTCATTACTTGTCGCCCTTGTTCGCGCGATCCATTGACTGGGTTCGCGTGGCAACCGTCCGAGTTCTGCGCGGACGCGGATTGGCCGCGCTGCGCGGCGACCGTCGGGATCCACGGGACGGCGCGAGATCGCGAGGCCTGAGCGCATCGAGCTCGACGCGGTAAATCCACGCCAGCGCCACGACTTCGCTCAACAGCGGCGCGATGGCGCCTGTCTCGAGCGAATCGAGATGCTCGGCCGACCATCCGGTGACTGAGCGCACGTCTTCGGAATCGAGTGCACGGCGTTGCCGCAGGCGTCGCAGCCGGCGCGCCAGCTGCTTCGTTTGGGAATGTTGCGTGCTTACGATTCGCGATTGGCGATCGTCTGGTTCGTGGGAGGTGTATCTGCCGTTGCTCTTCGCGGAAGTTGCGCCGACGCCACTCTCATACGCCTTGGCTGGGACTGGGTCAGTGGAGCGGGCGACATCAGCAGCGTTCGCTGCAACGCTCCCGTTGCGTGTTGACATCTAGCGCGCCCGGCTCGAGCGTCGCCGCCGCTGCGCCTGGTGGCGGCGCTCGATGTCGTCAAGCCTGCTCAGGCCTTCGAGGGCGTAGAGCCGACTTAGTGCCAGAAGCTCATCGAGAGTGGGAGTTTCAGTCCCAGCTTCGAGGCGCGTGAGGCGCCCGATCGTCCAGTTCAGCGCCTCGGCCACCGACGCGCGGGTCAATCCGCAACGCTCACGAGCGCCTCGCAACAGGCGAGCCTGGCGGATGTCATGAAGGGCGCGCTCGGTGCGTTCGATGTCCCGCGGGCTGAGGTCCTGTATCGCCATTTGCTCCTCCAATCACTTCCGGCAACGATCCTTATTTAGGATCATACCTAAAGCGGCGGGCACGCTGAAGGGGAGTGGCGCAGAATTGATGCGGCGCGTCACGCTACGCTTCGGCCGTGGCGAAGGACTCTCGTGACAGGGCCAGGATCGGGCATCGCGGCCCGGCTACCGCAGCCCTCGGGAGCGATCGCCTGCCGTCTGTCAAGAGCCGAACGCCGACTGAGCTCCAACAAAACGCGCCTGGACAGACGTCCTCCCGCCGGGTCCGTCGGTCATCCGAGGATCCTGCCGTCCGGCAGGCAATCGGCCATCAACTCGCCACGCTGCGCCGGGATGCGGGTTTGACGCAGGGTCAAGCCTCCGCGTTGCTCAATCGGCGCAAGAGCTGGTTGGCGAAGATCGAACGTGGTCAGCGTTCATTGCTATTCAGCGAAGCAGTTGAGCTGGCCGGGATTTTCAGGGTCCCTCTTGCGTTGCTGTGGCCGGATGGGAAGCCATAGCGGTCAGCGCGTTTGAGACGGCGCGGTGACAAGGGTGGACCGGCGCCAAGGGGCGGCTGGCAAACCGGCTCTTTCATTCCAGCAGTTGGCAAATCGGGCCAAATCCAGACCATCACTCAGGATGGCGGCTCGACTGGAACTCGCGACGCAGGGCGAGACCTACGGTCATCAGCGTCCAAGTCACCAGAACCAGTAGCACCGCCCGTGGATCGCCAACCAGTGAAACCAGCGCGTTTCCTGTCACAACGACAAAGGTCGCCCAGAGTGCGGCCCATGTGACATAGCCGGCCGCAGCCCACATCGCGTAGGTTCCCCGAGGCATGATGCCTGAGCCCAGGTGCAGCGCGAGCAGCGTCGCCGACTCTCTCGTCCCTGACTGCTGTCTACTGAGGTCCGGGCGACAGTGGTGGCGCGGCAACAGTGTCAAGCCCTCACAAGGGCGCCGGTCGGCGGTCGATCCGTCCGGAAGAAGTCGTCCGAAAGGATCTCTAGAGCTCAGCGATGCCCGTCCCGGCACCAAGGCTCTAACTGCAGCAGGACGGCGATTGCCCCTAATCGAGGGGGAGCCGAAACTCGGGGTCAATGCCACTCGATAGGGCTGGTTTCGCGCCATGCGAGAGTAGGTTCGCCGGAGAACTGGATCGCGCTGACGGGTGCGGAGTCGCGGCTCCTTCGAGCGGGAATCGAGCTTACGACTGCGCTCCGGACCGGCCGAAGGTTAGCCATTCGCGCGGCTCCAAACGCCGGCCGGCCGTCTCCGACAGGTTCTCAATGGCCGCCTGCAGGCCGATCTCGGCGCCTCGCCGAGCTACCTCGTCAAACTCCTCCTCGGAGATGTCGCGCTCGCGATCGCCCTCAAGGAAAGTTTCGCGAAGCGCAATAGCGGACGCACCCGCGGCGGCGTCGAGGAGCGGCTCAAGCGCCGCCCACCATGGCTCAGGATCAGGCGGATTAGGAGGCTCAGGCGGCCACCAAGGATCGATGACCCGGTAAATCTCAGGGCGGATAAGCGGGTGGATCAGGTCCAGGATGAACCGACGGCTCTGGCACACGCTGGTCAGCCTGCCAAGGGCGTCTCGGGCGTGCTTACCCACTGCCCACATATGGTGAACCGACGAGTTGCCGAGCTTCACGCTGTAGACAGTCGACACGGCCTCGATGACACGGCCCTTGAGCAGTGTCATCCACCAGATGCGGCGATTCATGCACGCGATCAACTCGACCGGCGCGAGCCACACGGCGAGGTTGGCGTAGTAAGCCTTGATGTCGTCCAAGTGGGCTTGACCTGATGGCGTGGCGAGAAAGCCAAGGTGCTTGCTCGCATCGGGCGACGCCGGGTCCCCGATTAGGTTGATGTTCACGAAGTGATGCCAAGTCGCGTCGGTCACGACCCTGCCGACCGACGCACGATGGCCGTCGTACGTTGCGATACCGCCGAAGGTGTGAGCATCGGTAGGGTCCTTGATGCTCGATGTGTTTCCGGCCGGGACGCTGGACGTGGAAACCACCTCAGGAACCGGCCTGGGATTGCCACCGGTACCCGGCGGGAACTCATCGAACTGACCGCCACCGAAGTCCACTGTTTGGCTGAGGTTGGCTGGCTCGACACACTCGCCCTCATGCGGATGGTCGGGCATGACCCTGATCATTCCCCGAGGGCCGCACAGCACAGGGTGCGGAAACGTGTACGACCAGAAACCGGATGACACGTGGTACAGCTTCGGATTGATCCGCTGGGGCACGTCGTCCGACTGATCGTCGAACTCGCTGGTGGAGATATGGCCACGGCGGTTGGTGTCGTTTCGACGCCGCTGCTGCATTGAGACTTCGTCAAGATCGGAGTTTGCCGAAGTGTGGTCCCACAGCCGCATCGAGCGCACGCGCGGGATCTCGCCACCCATGGCCTTGCCTAGGGCTCCGTGGTCACCAGTCGCAAAGAATCCCCGGCCGGCGTTCATGAAATCGGAAATGGCACGCAACTCTCTGCCGTCAATGCCCGGCGCTGTCTCGATGCCGAAAAGCCAGGCCTCGTCGTACATGTCTGGCGCGAAGTGAGTCGCGTTGTCGAAGCGAAAGTTCGTAATGCGCCGCGCGATGGTCCCGTCGCCATCGAGCATTGCGTCGCCCGAGCGGAAGCGGCGGTGGGCAAGTGTGATCGCGTAGCGGACGTAAAAGGGGGCCGCCTGGATGCTCTTGATGAAGGCCCGCAGGCCGAAGTCAGCAGATCCGAAATCCAGCCCGCCGTCCGTCACGAGCAGGACCCTGACGGTGCAGCGGCCAAATAGGGGCGGATACAGCCAGCGCGGGTTCGTCTCCCAGGCGACATTGCGCTTGATGACCAGCTCGCTCAGCGGCTCGATGATTAGGTCGTCGTCCATGACTCGTACTCCGCTAGCACCTGAGTGCCGCGTCGATGCCGGTGACCGCCGCCAACACTGCGGCACTCTGACCAGATGGTCGACAGCGTCGCGGGCTCTGACAATTAGGGAGAACCCTCGCGCGCGGCAAGCCACGCGAAACACCTTCCATCCGACAGCCAAGACCCGAGCGTCCGCGCGAGCCGCCAACTCGCCCCACACTCCAAGCGACGCACAGGGTTGACCCAATAGGCAACGCTGACTTAGCGATCGGCTGATCGGCTCTTCATGCGCTCACGACAGCATCCGCGAGTCGGCCCATCCAGCCGACGCGTCTCACGGCAACGCAGGGAACTATTCCAAGACGATGGCGCCGTCCAGAATCACGAGACCGGTCACCACTCTCACGTCGAGGGTGTGACTTCCGACGGCGAGGCCGCCAAAGAGAGCCACGATCCTCCGCGGACCACTGCCCGCAGTGGCCAGGTTGACAGTGACGCAAACCTCGGTTGCCTGACCGCGGTCGACGCAGATGCGTGCGGTTCCCAGCGCTGGACCGAGCGGCATTACTGCTCCCACACCGCGTCCAGTGAATGTCAGGCGAGCGTTCGCGTTCGCATCGTTGCTGCGTATGACGCGATCGCCCATAGCCTGCGGGTCTGACGCAGACGCCCAACCGCCACTCTTCGAAAACTTGGACTCTTGCCGCGTCCACGCCTTCAAGGTGTTGCTGAGCGCCCACTGGCCCACGTTGCCCGCCTCGTCACGGGTCCGCGCTCGGGCCTGGAACACCGTGCCGAGCGCGATCGTGGCATGAACCTCCGTCGAAGCTGTGCCGGCAACTACGCTCCGCCACGACGACCAACCCGAAGACGTGCGATTTCTGATCTGAACGGTGTGACGCAACCGCGAGACGGCGCTCGTCTCGTCCGATGCCGACCACGAAACCCGGACCGGCGCGCTGTTGATCTGGCCCCCGTCTCTTAGCCCTAGAACAACAGCTTGCGTCTGAGGGGGCGTGACGTCAGTCACCCAACGGAAGACGTGCCCGCCGTGAACGTCATCCAGCTCCTCGCCGGACTTCGGGGCGTCGCCTGGTGCGCCAACGAGCACCGAATTGCCGGACACAGCGACCTGAAGGCCAAAGTTGTCGTGCTCGTCGGTATCCGATGCCTTCAGGTAGGCGGCTTGCGACCATGAGGTCCCCGACCGAGAGAACACGTACGCGGCTCCGGCGCTCGGCTCGGAGTCGCTCGCCTGATTGCCGTTGATCCCGGTCGCGGCGCTCGACTCATTCATGGCGCCAACGACCAGGCGATCGCCGTCTAGGCCGACTGACACGCCAAACTCATCGTCCGCGTCAGTATTCGAAGCCTTGATGTACGCCTGCTGCGCCCAACTGGAGATAGACCTCCTGAACACGTACACAGCGCCCGCGTCGTCGGCCGAGGTGTTGGCCTGGTTGCCGCCGACACCGGTCGCCGCGCTGTCCTCACCTGCGGCGCCGACCGCTACCGTGGCCCCGCTGACTCCCACCGAGCTGCCGAACATGAACCCGGAGCGGGTATTGGATGGCTTCAGGTATGCCTGCTGAGACCACGAGCCCGAGCTGCGCGTGAAGATGTAGGCCGCCCCGGCGAATGAACGGTCGTTGTTGGATTGGTTCGAACCCGCTCCGATGGATGAGCTCGCCTCGCCCGCTGCCCCGACAACCACGGTGTTCGAGTCAACGTCCACCGAAAACCCGAACCAATCACCGGGGTCGGTGTTCGACGCCTTGATGTACGCGCTTTGGCTCCAACTCGTGCCCGAGCGGTCGAAGACGTACACCGCACCTGAGTCGGCCTCAGCGTCGGAGGTGGCGTCGCCGTTGACGCCTGTTGCCGCGCCGTCCTCGGTCACTGCACCCACGGCGATCGTTTCACCGTCGATAGCCAGGGCCGAGCCGAACTTGTCGCCCGCACCGGGCACGGCCGCCGTCAGTCTCTGCTGGAGATCCCACGACGCGCCGTCACGCACGAACACGTAGGCCGCCCCCGCCATGTTGAGGTTGATCGCTGCGTTGTGCGGGTCGGGCATGTCCTCTTGCGGCGCGCCGACCACGATGGTGTCGCCGGACACCGCCACGCTCATGCCAAACCCCGACGGGTCAGAGCCGGGCGGAGCCGTGATAGCAAGTTCGCTCAGACTCCCCCAGCCGGTCGCCTGATCCCGGACCACTGCGTAGGCGCGTCCCGGCGAGCCCAGGACGGCGACGTTGCCAGATATCGCGACATCGGTGCCTAGTTCAGCTTGTGAAGCGTCACTCGGCGGCGAGAACTCGGCGTCCGGAACGAGGACGTTCGCGCCAACGACAGCGGGTACGCCAACGGCAGAAGTTGCGAGGGCAACGGTTGCTATCGCGGCCAGGAAACCGCTATGTCGCGTGCACACTGTCCCCTCCTAGTGGCGTGTGAACTGCCGCCGTCAGCACAGTTGGTGCCGAAGCCACGGCCCGTTGTCCGGGGCAATTACCGTGCCTACTGGGCCGAAACCAACTCCTTGAATGCGCCTTCGAGCAGCTCGACCAAGGCCGCGGGGCCTCGTACGTAGAGGTCAATAGCGTCTCGATCGTCGACGAATACACGGATTTCGAGGTCGCCGTGCTTCGTTCGAATCGCCACCCGGGCCTCGTGCTCGACCGGAGTGTTATTTCCGGCTTCGACGATTGCGTTTGCGTCGTCCGGCGAAATTCCGACCGCGCGCTCGATGCGGTAGGCAAGCTCCGGCAGTCCATCAAGGTCGAGCGAGATGGAGGTCTCCGCCAGCCCGCTCTGATCGGTCACGTCCGACGATGGAGCAAGTGCTTGCTGCCCGCGAGGCATGCGAGCCGCCAGTTCCGCTGCGAGATCGGGATCGGTAGCTAGTTCCTCGAGCACACCGCGGACCAATGGATCGCGCGAACGAATCAGTGGCTCAAGTAGAAGCACCCGGCTCGGGCCGTTGGCTACGTCCCGAACAAGCGCAGTCAACTCGGGCGTGTTAGCTGGTTGTGCAGCGGCAGCGAGCGCGGCAGCGATTGACTCCCTTACCCAGGGGTCCTTCTCCTCCCGGTACGCGCCTTTGATTGCGGGCCAAGCGATCCGGCCAGTCTCGTTCGCGAGCGTCCGCGCTATCAGCGACCGCACCTCCGCGTCGGGCTCCGAAAGCAATCGACGAAGAAGAACCGGCGCGGCTCGCGGATCGGGTCTGTCGATCAGCTCCTGGAGATCATTTACGTTTACGCCCTCAGCCTTCAAGTCCGCGAGCGTTGCTCGCGAGGCACTTCGGAGGCGCTCGACCGAGCGCTGATGTTCGAGGTCTCGCTGGGCCTGCTCGGCGACGTATTCCGGGTCGCGCGAGAGTTCATCGAGCATCTCCGCAGCCGTCATCGATCGCTTCACGGTATGTACCTTATTCGAACGTTGCCGAGGCGCCACTGGCGAAGCAATTCGGGCGAAAGCGTCGTTGACGGTCGAACATAGAGATCGAAGCGTAACGCCGGCCTCTGGGTAGCGGCGTAGGCAGCATAGTCCTGAAGCTGGCTTGTCCACCCTTGGTATGAGACGTTCTTGACCTCACTGATGGTTCGCAACACCGAGTTGATCCCATCTGGAACTCTCGCCCGTCCATTGACGTAAATCGTCTGCTTGGCGCCGATTGGGTACTTTGAGCGAACCGCTCGTTCACCCGCCTCGCCGAGCTCGCGGACGGTCTGCCACCAAGGCTTGGTGATGGTAGGCGTGACGCGTGGCGCTATCCGCGGGGCGACCCGCGGAATGAAGCGGCCGAAGAACCGACTGAACAGGCCGCCGACGCGGCCGAAGGGGAAGAACGAGAGCGCGACACCTGGCGCCATGTGACCAAGCCACCCGCCGAAGCTTCGCTGGGGCTCAGGCGTGCGCTCGATGTAGTCGTGCGTATCGATGGCGACGCCGACAACGGCCACGATGATGATGAACCAGAACAGTTCTCCGTCCGGGTCGACTGCCGACACCGGATTGTTGCCGGCGTATCTGTATCGCTGGTCCTCTTCGCCCGACGGATCGGGCTGCAGGAAGCGGCCGATGGCCGGGGCGTAGTGGCGGGCATGCATGTAGTGCAGTGCGAGCCCTGAGAAGTTGTCCCACTGCACGTCGTGCGCACCGACATACAGGAAGCGGAAGCCGAGATCGGCGATCGAGTTGTGGGTCGCCGTGGTCGGCGCGCCCCAGGATGAGTAGGTGAAGCTGTTGGCCAGGGTCAGGGTCCCATCACCGTTGACCTTGAACAGCGCCATGGCATCGCCGTGGCCGTTCCAGGTCACGAGATAGGTGGCGGTCGGGCTCCCGCAGTTGGGATCGCAGAACTTGATGACCGTGCCGGCGTCGTCGACCACGTACTCGCGGCTGATCGTGCCGTTGGTCTTCTCCTGGACGACCGCGTCGCCCTGGTAGATGAAGTCGATCGTCTTGGAGAGGGTGCCTGCGGTGTACTCCTTGATCTGGGTGCGGTGACCCTCGCCGTCGTAGGTGAACTCGACCCGGTCGGCACTCGTGCCCGGGCATGAGCCTGCCTCGCACGCCTTGACCAGGCGTCCCTCGGCGTCGTACTCGTAGGTCCAGCCGGCATAGGTCTTGGTCCGGCCAGCCGTGTCGTAGGTCACGTTGGGCGTGCCACACGTGGTCGCCCCGACCTTGCACAGCTGGCCCTTGGCGTTGTAGGCGAAGTTGGTCGTAACCCCGCCGACGACCATCTGCGTCCGGTTGCCGGCAGCGTTGTAGGTGTACGACTCGTTGGTCGTGCCCGAGCAGTTGGCAGCGGTCTTGCGGGTGATGAGTCGGTTGAGCGCGTCGTAGCAGTAGTGGTGAGTGCTGGACGTGCCGCCGTTGCTCTCACCGACGGTCGTGCGGTTGTCGTTGTCGTCGTAGCTGTAGCTGTCGGAGCCGGTCGCGGTGGTCGAGCTGCAACTGTGGCCCGAGCTGACCACGCACAGCTGATGGGTGATGCTGGTCGGCCGATGGCGGTCGTCGTAGAGATACAGCGTCTGGTGCTCTCGACCCCCCGACGTCTTCACATAGAACGCCTTGATGGCGTAGTTGTGGTCGGCGTCATATGTAGTAGCGGTACCGAGCACACTGTCGCGCAGCTCGATTCGGTTGTTGCGCGCGTCATAGGTGGTGGTGGTCACTTGCGTAGGAGGGTTGGACCATCCGCCGCTGCCCTCCGCCAAGCACTCGCCGACCGTGATGCCCGACTTCCAGTAGCAGCGGTCGGTCGGGTTGCCGGCCGCGTCGTAGTTGGTCTTGTTGACAGAGCCGTCCGGCCGATTTTCGACCGAGGTCTGGTTCAGCGGGCTAAGGGTGTACGTCGTCGTCGACGTGACGCCACCGGTCTTGACCGCCGAGGTGAGTTGGCTACCTGCCCCGTCTAGGGTTGCATCGAAGGTCCAGTCACCGGTATCCGCTCCAGCGGTGACGGCACTGCGGGTCAACCGCCCGAGGCCGTCATAGGTGTGGGTGATAGTTTGGGTGTCGCTATCGGTGGCGCAGGTGGTGCCCGCGAGTCCTGTCGTTTCTGTAATTGGGTAGTCGCGAAAGTTGTATGCGCTAGCCGTGCACGCAAAGCCGTCGTCCACGGATGTTGCGCGACCGCCCAGGTCGTAGCTGGTTGTAGTGGTTTGCGCGACCGGGTCGCCATAGCCCACTGTTGCGCTGATCTGACGATCGAGGGCGTCGAAGACCGAGCGCGTCGTGGACGACACGTCGGGCGAGCTGCCCTGCGCTTCAGTCTTGTCCACGAGCCTGCTCAGCTCGTCATAGACGTTTAGCGTGGTTCCCAGACTCGCGTTGCCGATCTGGTTGCGATCTTTCTGTGAAGTGATCCTTCCTGCTGCGTCATAAGTCGACTCGCCGGTAATCTCGGCAGGCCCGGATCCCGCCCCATCTGCGTCCTCATACGTTTTGACTGGACGTGCCGCCCGATCGTAAGTACTGGCGGCGATGCTGCCACCAAAGTCGGTCGACTGGCGGACGCCACCGAGCTCGTCGTAGGTTGATGTGGCAGATTTGGGCGCGCTGGTATCGGCCGGGTCGCGCGGGGCGGTGGCCTTGGTTTGGCGATTGAGGGCGTCGAACTCGGAGCGCGTGACGTAGTCGTCGGCGTGCAGGCCCGAGCCGAGCGCCCGGCGCGGATCGGCCGAGCTGATCTGGTTGCCCGCCGTGTCGTAGGTGAAGCCCGTGGTCAGGTCGGTTCTGGCCCCGGTGGCCGGGTCGGGATCGGCGTCGTAGGGATCGGCGGTGTCGCCGTCGGAGTAGTTGCCGATGACCGAGGTCTGGTTGCCGTTGGCGTCCCAGGTGTAGCCGGTCGCGCGCGAGTCGAGCAGGTTGCCCGAGGCGTCGTAGTTCCAACGGGTCTCGCGCGTGCGCTGGCCGTTGGCGTCGTATAGGTAGTCGGTCGTGACGTCCTGCTCGTTGCCCGAGCCGCCACCCTTGGTGCCGTCGACGTAGTTATCGATGACCGAGCGCAGGAGCAGGTCCGTCGCCGAGGTCGAGCAGCCGGAGGTGGTGTAGCAGTAGCGCGTCGTGGTCGAGCTGGCGCCCGAGGCGACGACCACCTGGGTGACGTCGTTGTTCGCGTTGTAGGTGTAGGTGGTGGTGCGGTTGGTCGAGCCGGTGAGTGGCTCGGTCATGACCGAGACGAGGCCCATCGAGCTTGCGACATAGGTGTAGGAGACGGTTCGCGCCGGCGTCGAGAGCAGCGCGCCGTAGTTGTCGGTGACCGATGCGGGCTCGGTCGGATAGGTCGAGTCCCAGACGATGCGCTGCTCGATGTTCGTCGCGCCGAGCAGGCGCTTGATCGACTGAACGCGGCCGTGCGGGTCGGTCGTTGCCACCAGGACATACGTCGTCGTCGAGGCAGGCGTGCCCTGGCGGACGACCTGGACCTCGGTCGTCGATGTCCGCGTGATGGTGGTGCCGGTCGTCGACGCGGCCGTCTGCTCAGCGTCGCGGATCTCGGCAACCTCGCCACCGCGATAGGTGATGGAGGTGGTCACGGTCCTACTTGACGTGCCAAGCACTCCCTGCGGATGAGTCGTCACGGCAAACGTTGTGTAGGTCTGCGTCTTGCTGACCGTCGCCAGCAGGCCATTGTTGGCGTCGTAGGTCAGGCACGTCAGGTTCGAGGCCTGCGTCGGGCAGCTGCCCGAGGTGTTGACCGGGTTGGACCAGCCGATGAGCTGGCCATTCGCGTCGTAGAAGAAGCGGTACTGGCGCCGTGAGCCGGTCGCGCTCGACTGGACCACGCCCGATGAGACATACGCCCAGTCGGTTATCGAGCTCAGGCGGGCCGGGCTGACGCCGGTGTTCCAGGCGAAGTCGACCACGCGACCGTTTGGATCGGTCGCCTGCGACAGGCGGTTGGTGCCACTGGTGTAGCTGAAGGTGATCGCGTTGCCGTGGCGGTCGGCCTGCTTGGCCAGCAGGCCCTCGGAGCCAAAGACGTCGAACGAGTCGACCGAGAGGTCGCGATAGGTGAGCGTCCACTCGAGCGCGTTGGCGGTGTCCTTGCGCAGCGTCCCATAGACGGTCGCCGGCCGGGTGTAGGTGGTGACCGTGCCGACGGTAGAGATCTTGGTGAAGGTGTGGA
The DNA here is from genome assembly GCA_963706095.1 of uncultured Chloroflexia bacterium. Taxonomy (GTDB): domain Bacteria; phylum Chloroflexota; class Limnocylindria; order Limnocylindrales; family CSP1-4; genus JALYGJ01. The sequence goes on along the minus strand of OY970149.1, from coordinate 1,599,267 downwards.
CCGACCCATCGCCGGCGGTGAACACGACGTTGCCATTGCCGAGCTCGACCAGGCGGCGCATGGCGTTGAGGCGCCAGCCGGTACCGGCGCCAGCGTTGACGGTCGATTGGCTGTTGTAGAAGAGGGCCAGGTCAAAGCTGCCGCCTCTTGTCGTCAGACCGACGATCGGATGGCTGATGACCAGGTTGCCGGTCGAGACGTTGACGGAGGCCTGGTCGCCGTTGCCCAGAGCGAAAGACTCGAAGTTGTTGTGATCGGCCAGCCCGAGCGTGGCACCCTGGCGGTACACGAAGGAGCCTGTGTCCGACCAGGCAGTGAATGACGTGTTGTTGCCGTACTTGACCTTGACCCGCCAGTAGTACAGCTGGCCGTCAGTGAGGCTCGTGCTCAGCGGGATGTGGTGCGCCGTAATGGAGCTTGTGACCGTGCCGGACGTGACCAGCCCCGTCGTGAAGGTGCTGTTGGTCGCGATCTGCGCCTCGTACGCGCCCTGGGCAGACGATGTCGGCAGCGTCCACTGCATCGTCCGCGTGGAGGTCTCGCCGGTTGCGCTGTTGGGATAGAAGACCGATGGGCCGGCGAACGCGCTCCACGTCACGACGAGTTTGGGTTTGAGGTTGGAGCTGTCGTTGCGCGAGACGAAGCGCTTCCAGCCGCCGTTACCGAGACTGTTGGCGTGGATCATCACGCCATAGTTCGGTGCCGTGCCGTTGACGACGTCCTGAACGAAGGTCTTTAGATCCCAGTTAGTCCAGACGTCCTCCTTTGAGGTGAACTCGCCAATCGTCAAGTCAGTGGCGGGACGGTTGTTCCACTTGAGGGTTCCCGCCGCCCAGTCGGCACTGACGCGCTCGACCCACGATTTGCGCCAGTCGCTGTGGTAGTACTGCCAGTACGGGTACATTTGCAGGTAGGCCGACTCGATGAGGCCCGCGCCGAGCGTCTCCTCGAGGTCGTTAAAGCGGATGTAGACCTCGTTGAAGTAGCTGGTGTCCGGGGTGTTGCCGTGCCATTGCTCGTGGTAGAAGGGCGAGTCGGGCCGCTGGTAGGTGTTGAAGTTGGTGTTCGGGGCCTGGCTATTGGCGAACGTGTCGCTTGCGGTTGTTGATCCGGTCGGGAACGTCGTCGTCGTCGGATCGACGTAGACCGGATAAACCGCCGACTCGAGGAAGGCCGGGTCGATCGTCAGCGTCAGACGCCAGCTCTCTCCCTCCTCGACGACCGTTTGCGTGACAGCTTCGCTGTAGACGCCGCCGCCCCGACCGTCGCCCTCGGGAGTCTCGAGCACCGACGAGTCAAGCATGAACGGACGCGGCAGCTCACCCACGACCTGGCCGGCCTCATCGAGAAGCGAGAAGCTGCCGTCCTTGTTGTCGACGACGGTCAGGCCGGGGACATCGAGCCGAAGGCTGAAAGAATTGATTTCAGGCCGAGCCGGCAGCACAATGAACGTCTTGAACCCGTCGTCACGCGGAAAGACGCGCAGGGAGACGCCGCCGGGCAGGAAGCCGGGGTAATCGGCGAACAGCCCGCTTTCCTGACTGACCGGCTGCGTCGCAACGGGATCCGCCGCTGAGTCTTCGTCCCAACGCGCGAGGCTGATCGCGTGGCCGGCACCCTCGATCCGCAGAAATGGGTCCTGCCCGACCGCAGGAAAGAGAAGGGTTGTTACCGGGGCGGTCTCAACGGCAAGCGAAGCATCCTCGCGGGATGTCGGCCGGAGTGTCAGGTCGATCGGCTGCCACTGATCGGAGCCATCGGGCTGATAGAACACCGAGTCCGAGAAGAACTGGCTGACGAACGTCCCGTCCGCCTGCTCGAAGGTGCGCGAACTGGCAGTGCGCAAGTCGGTCCGCTCCACGCCCGGTGGATCAATGGATCCGTCTACCGGCTGCTCGTCAGGCGGTGCAGCCGATCCATCGTCATCGGCGGTGGGCGAAGCAGTGGGGGCAGGTTCCGACGTCGGATCCGGCTCACTCGGTGTCGCGGGGCTTTCAATGGGCGAGGGCGACGGTTCCTGGGCACGTACGAAGGCCGGCTCCGAAAAACCGGCCTGGAAGATCATCAACGCCCCGAGAAATGCTACGAAGTAGCGCCACTTGCCAGCCACGAACCTGTCCCCTCGCACTGCGGCTAGCCGATCCCGATGGCCTTCATGAGAGCGCCGGCTGCGGGGGCAAGAGTCCCCATTAGGCCCCGTGAGGGCAATTAGGGAGAACCCTATTGCGGTGCGCAGGGATCGGACGCACGCCTCTCAGCCGGGCCGGTTATGCGCATCCGGTGAGACCGAGCTCGTAAGCAATAGTCCTGGTACGACAGGGCGGCCCGCCAGTCGACGACCTCCTCAACTCGTTGAGGAATCACGGCTCCGGCAAAGACAACCAAGCCGGCAGCCGCGGTCGGCCAACTGGTTGCTCAGGTGGGGCGCCTGAACTCGGCCTCACTGGTAGGTGGCTCCAGCCACTGCTCCTTCTCGGCGCGACGGGCCAGCTCAACGCGGGTGCCGACACCGAAGCGTTCGAACAGTCTCGAGATATATGCTTCGACGGTCTTGCGCGACACGCCGATATCTAGTCCGATTTCGTCGTTTGACCTGCCGGCGAGGACTCCAGCAACCACCTCGCGGTCTCTGGCGGACAGGCCCAGTTGCTTTGCAGCAGTCGAACGAGTCACCAATTCCGGATCAAACGCCCATCCGCCCTCCGCGACGGTCCTGATTGCGGCCAGAAGCTGACGCGCGGGCGCGGTCTTGAGAATGTACCCCGAGGCGCCCTGACGCAGTGCCGCGTCAACGTACTGGGCTAGGTCGAACGACGAAATGATCAGGGTTGCGGGTCGGCGAGGGCGGTTTGCGAGCAGTTTCAAGAGATCGAATGCGGTTCCATCAGCGAGGCGCACATCTGCAACTACCACGTCGACGTCCTGAGACTGGATAGCCGCCTCCGCCGCAGCTACCGACGGCACGATTGCGACTACGCGGTTGGCTGGGTCGGATTCGACGGTGGCCCTCATCCCTGAAGCAACAATTTCCGCGTCCTCGACGACTAAGACATTTGTCATTGGCGTGATTCCCACTGCACTTGGACTGTCGTTCCGTGCGGTTGACGCTGAGTAATGTCAAATGAGGCGTGTATCAAAGCCGCGCGCTGGGACATCGAGGCAAGTCCGAGATGGCCGGCCATCAAGGCTTGGCGCTGAGCGTCAGTGGCAATCCCTTCACCATCGTCTTCAACCGACGCACTAACTGCTGTTGGCTGCACGTCGACAGTAACCCAGATCGTGGTGGCATTCGAGTGTCGCGTGGCATTCTCCACGGCCTCTTGGACGATCCGGAAGATTGCGAGCTCGACATCCGCAGGAGGTCGGTCGGCGAATGGGTCATCGGGGCCTATCGTCGAGACGAGCTGGATGTGTGGTGCGTTATAGGTGGCTTGCTCAACGACATACGAGGCTGCAGCGGCCAGTCCCAAGTCGTCAAGCACGGGAGGTCTCAATTCGACGGTGAGTCGACGGAGGTGACCGGCGGCGCTGCGCAGGACGTCGGCCTCGTGTTCCGTCCCACCCCGACGCTCCAGTTCGCGTATGACTGCGGCGATTTCCTGCAGGGGTTCGTCATGCAGGTCTCGCGCGATTCGGCCTCGTTCCTCCTCGACAGCACGAAGGCTCGCGTCGCTCCTCAGTTGTCCAAGCACCACCGCGTCTACCGTCGCGGCAATTCGGTGCCTGAGCTTTGGGTAGAGCAGCAAGGCGCCGAGCCCGAGCAGAGCGATGGCCACGAGGGGGACCTCAGTGACGATGGTGACAACCACGGCCAAAGCGACGACGACCGCGATCGCCACCAGGTCCGCAACCCGCGCGCTCTCCAACTGGGCTAACCGGCCGCGCCAGCGTTTCCAGTCGGCAAGACCAACGAGCACGCTCACTACGAGTGCCAGCAGGACGATCTGACGAACGAGGTCGGCCGCGTCGTAGAGCGCTGGCTGCAAGAATCTCGCGTAGATCCACAGGAAGACGACTGCAGCCGCCCCCACGACCACGAGGACGCTTCGCGGAAGATCGTCTCGCGACCAAAGCACACGCCATCCGGCCAGAGCCACCAGGGCGCCCGCAACCGCTGCGGAGCTTTGAGTGGCCATCCCTGCCACAAGCAGCGCCTGCGCAGCGAGAGCGAGCGAGAACGCAGCGACAGCCGCGGCGAGGTAGAGCCTACGAACGAGTACGAACGCGAAAACGCCGAGTCCAGTGGCGACTGTGGCAATTGGCAGAGCGCCACGCAGCGCGGCCTCAACGGCGAGGTAGGAGGTGGAGAATGAACGCTGGCCATCAGTAGTAATCAACCTCCACGTCTGGGGCGTGGTGCCGGACACCTGCTCGGAGACTTGCTGGCCGGCACGAATGCCGTTTCGCCATTCCTGGCTTCCGGGCAGCACCCAGTCGACTACGTCGGGTGTGAGATAGCCCACCAATACGTTCGTCTCAGGAATTCCCCACCCAGTCACCGCCAGCGATAGCGCGCTGGCAACCAATGCCACGACCATGAAGGTCAAGCTGAGAAGCCGAACGCTCATCCTGCCCGCTTCCCCACTGCGTGACGACTGGGGGAAACCCTAGGGCCAGATAGGGCAGTCACCGATAGTCCGCTCCCTGGCGGCATCCGACCTTGGCGACAAGGAGGGATTGCTGTCATGCACCACTGGCTCGTTCGTTCCACCGTGCTTGCGCTCACCGCGCTGACGTTGGGTGTCAGCCCCACAACTGCCGAGGCAAAACCGGACGCTACCGTAGCGCTATTGCCAAGCGAGGCGACCGCCGACAGGCGGAAAGTGGCCGGCAGCCACTGTCTCAGCATCGAGCCCAGACAATTGGATTGCTACGCAACTGCTCATGATCGTGACGTCGCGATCGAGCGCCGTATGACTCTGGCGTCGTCGGCTTTGGCGTCAGGCTATGTCGTCGCCTACGAGAACATCTCGTACGGCGGTGCATCGGTCGTTTTGAGTGGCGACCAGCCGAATCTGGGGTCCATTGGATGGAACAACCGGATCAGTTCCTACAAGGTCTTTACCAGCGCAACAGGGTATTTCCACCAGGGCCTGAACTACGCAGGACTGGCACAGTCGTACTGCTGCTTCTCAACGATCTCGTATGTGGGCAATTCGTTCAACGACACTTTCAGTTCATTTAGCCTTCCCTAGATTTGGGGACGGGATGGCCGCTGACCTTCAATGGCGCGATCGCGAGCTACCGCGACGTGGGCCTGAGCGGTCCTAATCGTAAGTAGCGACAGCGGATGTCCCCTGTCTTTCCTTTTAGGACATAAGCGAATAGCCTGACCGCCGTTGACCCTCAACTGGGCGTCGTTGTCAGGAGATCGATTGTGATCCGCCGGTCGTTCAATGGGTTGTTCGGGGTGGCACTCGGGTTGCTCGTGCTCGCGTCGTGTCGAGCTGCAGTAGGTGACCAAGTCGTCACCAGCGCGCCGCTCGAAAGCAATACCGCGGAGAGCCCTCGCGGATCGGCGATGTGTGGTCTGATCCCGGCGTCCGAGGTGTCGATTCTCCTGGAGGTCGACGCGACCCTGGTGATGGCATCCTCGAACGAGGACGTCTGCACGTACCGAGCGGTAACAGAGGGCGAGTCGTTCGATGTGGCTTTTCGGACCGAGGAAGTCTTCGAAACTCTTGACGTGATAGGTGCCTCCTTTGGCGACACAGTCGAAGTACCCGTTGGCGATCGTGCCTTGTGGTCGCCGAGCGTCTCGACGCTCTGGATGGTCGAAGACGGAGCGCTTTACGCGAGCCAGGTCGTCGGCCTTGCCGACGATGACCGAGCCCTGGAGCTCGCAATGGCCATATCGGAGGCCCTGGCCGAGCGGGTTTGATTCCGTCGTACAAAGGATTCACGGCAGCAGCCGAAACGACACGCTCGTCCAGCACTCGGGCATCCGCGGAAGGCGGCGATAGGGTTCTCCCTCCTTGTCCCAACGCTGCCCGCCACCTGACGCTTGGCCGTGCAGCCGGCGCTCTATCATCGGCGAGAGGGCGTCGGCTAGCCGCTAGGGCGAGGGCACAGGTTCGTGGCTGGCAAGTGGCGCTACTTCGTGGCATTTCTCGGCGCGCTCTTGATCTTCCAGGCCGGCTTCTCGGAGCCGGCTTTCGTTTTTGCCCAGGAACCAACTGGATCGCCCGCTCCGGGTGAGTCGGCCGCTCCCACCTCAGAACCCGAGCCAACGCCCGAGCCAACGCCCGAACCGGCGGCAAGCCAAGACCCGCAGCCCTCGGGAACTCCCGAGGAGCCGTACGAGTTCACGGATCCACCGCTCGATCCGGCCGAGGATCCGCCCGGCGTGGAGCGCGTTGATCTCCGCACGGCGTCGTCGCGTGCCTTCGAACAGCCTGACGGCAAACTGATCGTCGAGCTTTTCAGCGATCCGATCCACTACCTGCCCGAGGGCTCGTCCGAGTGGGCACCGATCGATCTCACCTTCGGCGAACCGACTTCCGAAGGCGCAACCGCGAGCGTCACCGCCTCACCCACGCGCATCTCGTTGTTCCAGGCCGACTCCGCCGATGGGTTCCTGAGCCTTGAGGGGGGCGGGCATTCGATCAGGTTCGGGCTGCCCGAAGGTGTCGCTGCCGGTCGACAGGGCACAACCGCGGAGATCGGCGAGAACGGGATCTACGCCGAAATTCCCGACTTGCTGCCAGGGTCCATCTCACTTCGCATCTTCCCTCACGCGGATGGATTCAAGTCGTTCCTTGTGCTGCCGGCCCGGCCAACGACCAACACGTTCACCTTCGCGATTAGGACTGAGCTCCAGCTTGGCTCCGAGGAGAACGGCTCGCTCAGCTTCCGCGATAGCGAGGGCAACGTCGTCGGACGCATCCCCCGACCATTCCTGCTCGATTCATCGGAAGTCGAGGGTCGTGGCGGTGGTCTCTATTCGGAGGCCGTCACGCAAGTGGTCGAGCAACAGGGCGACGCCTACCTGCTGACCCTGACCGTTGACGAGGCATTCCTCGAGTCCGCGGTCTATCCGGTCTATGTCGATCCGACCACGACGACATTCCCGACGGGCACAACCACGGCCGTCGACACGTTCGCGTCGGAAAAGTATCCCGGCTCGAACTTCAACACCTATCAGCGGCCCGACTCGCCGTTCTACAGGGAGATGTGGCACGGCAACGAGCCCGGCACGTCCTACTGGAACGAGGTCTACATCCGCTTCGACGAACTCGAAGAGACCCTTGGATCGACACACGTCGACTCGGCCGAGCTGCAGATGTATCCGTACTGGCAGTACTCGCACTCGACGGCCAAGAACAGCCACGTGGAGCGGGTGGGGGAGAGCTGGCTAGTTAATGAGCTCACCTGGAACGACCGTCCGGCGATCGATGGGCTGATCGTGACGGATACGACGCAAGAAGACGTCTGGTCCGACTTCGACGTGACCTCAGCCGTGCAGGACGTCGTCAACGGCGTCTACCCGAACTATGGATTCATGATCCACAACAACGCTCTCGGCCAGACCGGCTGGAAGCGCTTCGTCTCGCGCAACGACAGCTCGAACCTGAAGCCGAAGCTCGTTGTGACAGTTACCCCTTTCGCAGGGCCGACGCCGTTCTACCCCAATAGCTCGGTGGGCGAGACCTCGACCCGCACGATGCAGTGGACGCTGCCGGCTGGGTCGGCCCAGGGTGCGTACAACATCCAGGTAGACAGAGACCAGCTCAGCACCTATGACTTCGATTCAGGCACGGTCACCAGCACGACGCCAGCCGGCATGGTCCCGAATACGACCGCTCTGATCGACGGCCAGCTGTACTACTGGCGAGTCCGTGTCAAGTACGGGAACAACGCCGCATTCTCAGGTTGGACTGGGTGGACTCCATTCGTGTACCGCCAGGGTGCCACGCTCGGGCTGGCCGATCACAACAACTTCGAGTCTTTCGCTCTGGGCAACGGCGACCAGGCCTCCGTCAACGTCTCGACCGGCAACCTGGTCATCAGCCATCCGATCGTCGGTCTGACGACAAGAGGCGGCAGCTTTGACCTGGCCCTCTTCTACAACAGCCAATCGACCGTCAACGCTGGCGCCGGTACCGGCTGGCGCCTCAACGCCATGCGCCGCCTGGTCGAGCTCGGCAATGGCAACGTCGTGTTCACCGCCGGCGATGGGTCGGTCCACACCTTCACCAAGATCTCTACCGTCGGCACGGTCACCACCTACACCCGGCCGGCGACCGTCTATGGGACGCTGCGCAAGGACACCGCCAACGCGCTCGAGTGGACGCTCACCTATCGCGACCTCTCGGTCGACTCGTTCGACGTCTTTGGCTCCGAGGGCCTGCTGGCCAAGCAGGCCGACCGCCACGGCAACGCGATCACCTTCAGCTACACCAGTGGCACCAACCGCCTGTCGCAGGCGACCGATCCAAACGGTCGCGTGGTCGACTTCGCCTGGAACACCGGCGTCAGCCCGGCCCGCCTGAGCTCGATAACCGACTGGGCGTATGTCTCATCGGGCGTGGTCCAGTCGAGCGCGACCGGCTCACGGCGCCAGTACCGCTTCTTCTACGACGCGAATGGCCAGCTCATCGGCTGGTCCAACCCGGTCAACACCTCGGGCAGCTGCCCGACGCAGGCCTCGAACCTGACGTGCCTGACCTACGACGCCAACAATGGCCTGCTGGCGACGGTCAGCAAGACGCAGACCTACACAACGTTTGCCGTGACGACTCATCCGCAGGGAGTGCTTGGCACGTCAAGTAGGACCGTGACCACCTCCATCACCTATCGCGGTGGCGAGGTTGCCGAGATCCGCGACGCTGAGCAGACGGCCGCGTCGACGACCGGCACCACCATCACGCGGACATCGACGACCGAGGTCCAGGTCGTCCGCCAGGGCACGCCTGCCTCGACGACGACGTATGTCCTGGTGGCAACGACCGACCCGCACGGCCGCGTTCAGTCGATCAAGCGCCTGCTCGGCGCGACGAACATCGAGCAGCGCATCGTCTGGGACTCGACCTATCCGACCGAGCCCGCATCGGTCACCGACAACTACGGCGCGCTGCTCTCGACGCCGGCGCGAACCGTCTCCTACACCTATGTCGCAAGCTCGATGGGCCTCGTCTCGGTCATGACCGAGCCACTCACCGGCTCGACCAACCGCACCACCACCTACACCTACAACGCGAACAACGACGTCACCCAGGTGGTCGTCGCCTCGGGCGCCAGCTCGACCACGACGCGCTACTGCTACACCACCTCCGGCTGCTCGACCTCGGCGACGGACCTGCTCCTGCGCTCGGTCATCGATAACTACGTCGACGGCACCAAGGGTGGCGGCTCGGGCAACGAGCAGGACGTCACGACCGACTACCTATACGACGCCAACGGCCAGCGCACGCGCGAGACCCGTTGGAACTACGACGCCTCGGGCAACCTGCTCGACTCGCGCGCGACCGGCTACACCTGGGACGCCAACGGCAACCAGACCTCGGTCATCGGCAACTACTCCGACGGCGACACCGCCGATCCCTACGACGCCGATCCCGACCCGGCCACCGGGGCCAGAACCGACCTGACCACGGGCTTCACCTACGACACGGCGGGCAACCAGATCAGCTCGGCCGATCCGCGCCGGGCGCTGCACGCAAATCCCGGTACCGACGGCTACGTCACGCGCTACGAGTACGACGCGCTGAACCAGCAGACCAAGTCCACAGCTCCGCGCGACCCCGACGACGCCAACGCGCCGAAATCTGCCACAACAACCTATGACGAGCTCGGTGGCGTCCGCCAGTCGACCGACTTCGGCGGGCTTGTGACAGCTACGAAGTATGACCGTGCCGGGCGTGCGCTCGAGACGTACGAGGATCCCGACAACGCCCCTGCGGCGAAGACCAGCGAAATGACCTATGACACCGGTGGCCACGTCGCGACCGTAAAGGACCGCAACCAGGTTAGTGGTGGCCTCGGATACACCAACTATCAACACGACGAGCTTGGCCGGACGACCACCGTTACGGAGGCCTTCGGGACGAGCGATGCGTCGGTTACGGATCACCAATATGACTCGCTTGATCGCCGTGCATCGGTCATCGTCGGCGGCGACTTCACGACCGACACCACCTATGACCTAGGCGGTCGCGCCATCCAAGTCGACGACGGGTTTACCTGTGCCACGACGACCTACGACTACCGCGATCTTGCGCTGACCGAGACAAGCGGCCTCGACACGGGGTGCGCCAGCGGCGCTGATCAGCGCACCATCACCCATACCTACGACGGCCGCGGCAGGTTGACGCGCAGCGCCGTCACTGCAGGTGCCGACACCGGCGACTGGACCTTCGACGGGACGCTCGACGGGGCCGGCCGCAAGCTGACCTCGGCGGTCAAGACCGGTGGCGTCACATCTACAACGACGTTCACGGTCAACCCGCTCGATCAGGTCAGCGTCGAGGCCCGGCCTGACGGCTCGACGAGCAAGACCAACTACGACGCGGCCGGCAACCCGACCGACCGTTGCTACTGGAAGCCCGGCATCAGCGTCGGCGACTGCTTCCCACAGGGTCATACGCCCTGGAGCAACCCGCCGTCGCAGGTGACAACGACGGTCTACGACGCGCGCAACAACCGGATCGAGTTCCGCAACAGCGCTCCCGAGACGATCACGACCTACGACCCTGATCACAACTACGCGATCAAGGCCTTGTACGTGCCAACCGGATCGGGTCGAGAGCACCAGACGCTGTATCTCTACGACGACCGCCATCGGCCGACCAGCATCACCCATCAGCTGTGCGTGGTCAGCTCGGGCCACAGTTGCAGCTCGACCACCGCGACCGGCTCCGACAGCTACAGCTACGACGACAACGACAACCGCACGACCGTCGGTGAGAGCAACGGCGGCACGTCCAGCACTCACCACTACTGCTACGACGCGCTCAACCGACTCATCACCCGCAAGACCGCTGCCAACTGCTCGGGCACGACCAACGAGTCGTACACCTACAACGCTGCCGGCAACCGGACGCAGATGGTCGTCGGCGGGGTTACGACCAACTTCGCCTACAACGCCAAGGGCCAGCTGTGCAAGGTCGGGGCGACCACGTGTGGCACGCCCAACGTGACCTACGACACGGCTGGCCGGACCAAGACCTATGCCGGCTGGACCTACGAGTACGACGCCGAGGGACGCCTGGTCAAGGCGTGCGAGGCAGGCTCATGCCCGGGCACGAGTGCCGACCGGGTCGAGTTCACCTACGACGGCGAGGGTCACCGCACCCAGATCAAGGAGTACACCGCAGGCACCCTCTCCAAGACGATCGACTTCATCTACCAGGGCGACGCGGTCGTCCAGGAGAAGACCAACGGCACGATCAGCCGCGAGTACGTGGTCGACGACGCCGGCACGGTCATCAAGTTCTGCGATCCCAACTGCGGGAGCCCGACCGCCACCTATCTCGTGACCTGGAACGGCCACGGCGATGCCATGGCGCTGTTCAAGGTCAACGGTGATGGGACCCTGACCCTGGCCAACAGCTTCACCTACTCATCCTGGGGCGCGCCGACCACGGCGACCCACAACTCGATCGCCGATCTCGGCTTCCGCTTCCTGTATGTCGGTGCGCACGACGTGCAGTGGGACAACTTCTCAGGGCTCGCACTGCACTACATGCATGCCCGCCACTACGCCCCGGCCATCGGCCGCTTCCTGCAGCCCGATCCGATTGCGGCGGAGATGAACCATTACGCCTATGCAGTGAACAATCCCGTTTCTAACATCGATCCCGACGGAATGATGACGATGGCGACCACTCGGACTGGTGGCGGCGCCGGCGCCGGATACGTTCGAATCGTCGAAGCCGTCACCATCTACATCTTTGGAATTCTGATTTGTTTTGATCACTGCCACAAGCTCAACCAACCGCCGCCGGGACGACCCATCGTACGCCAGATCTGCATGTCTGCTTGCTGGATCGCGGTATGGGCAAGCGCCAAAGAGCTTCCCACGGACCCTGGCGCGGAGAGAAGGTATGTTCCACCCAAGTCCGGGCGAGGTGCCCCAGTGAGGGGTAAGACGAAAGATGGACAATACGGCTGGAAGGATGCCGATGACAACATTTGGGTGTCGGATAAATCAGGACATAGAGGGCGGCACTGGGATGTTCACCACGAAGACCGCACGCACACAAACGTGTCGCCAGACGGTGACGTCTTAGGAGAGGACAACTTTCCCAATAGGCCCCGCTGATAGGATCGAGCGGGTCACGGGACAATGCAACACGATCAATCTAGGTAGCGCGAAGAGACGGCGAAGAATGACTGTGGACCTAGAGCTATGGGTTGAAACTGACGGATATGGGCGCTGCCGAATTGACGGCAACGCTCACACGTTTCGCGGACGGGTATCTGCATGGAGCGAGACCCTAAATACATCCGTGACAATAGGACTTCAGGATGTGAAGGACCCTTCTCCTGAAGTGCGCATCTGGTTCGCGGGGTTCTTGAGTGGGAACGAGCCCGAGTTCCATGCGTTCCTTGGAGTGGACCCTGATGTCGCCGATGACCTCGAGGACGAGGACGAGCGTGAGCACTGGGAGCGCTACCAAGCGATGCTCGACGAGTTCAGGCGAACGGGCGCCTTGCCGTTCCCCTTAAATTCCCTGCCATACAAGCCTCCGCCGCCCGGATTGACTGCTGAGCCGTGGACGGTGGCCGGCGGCCAGGTATTGAGGTGGCGCGGCACTTCGTGGGTTCCGCAAGAGCCCCAGCCGAAGTGGTCTTGGACGACCCTGCTAGGAACAGTGTGCCACCAGCGCAAGCACCACAGTATGGATGAAGGAAATGATGACTACTCCGCTTGCATCGACTGCGGCTACCTCAGCGAGCACGGCTGAGGTATGACACTCCATTCAAGGTGATCAAACGCCCGTCGAGCTGCTGTTGCCGGGACATTCGGCGATCACGGTTGGGTAGTCGAGACCACGCGCCCGCACGTGTTAAGGCCGAGACCTGTTATTCGATTGGCATTCGCGTGATTCGTCGTTTGCCAGCGAGAAGAACAGATCCAGATCGAGAGCGGCCCACACGGGGTCTCAACGGTGCTCGTCGTCGTTTCGCGAAGCCATCCGCCTAGTCGCTCCCTCCAGGGAGATCGTTCTTGGGTCGTCCGCAGGGTGGTCATTGGCTAACAGAGCGCCACAGCTCGTGCCAAGACGCCGAGCCAAGTAATCCAGCGCGTTGAGCGACGGTTGCGCTAGGCCTCGCTCGATAGCGCTAACGTAGGCCTTCGTGTAGCGATCGCCCGCTAGCTCCCTCTGTGTCAGCCGGGCATCGGCTCGCGTTGCTCGTATGCGCGGTCCGAGTCGATTGAGCACAGTCTGCTTCGACTCAAGTTCCGACGGCTGACTGAGCCCGGGACTTTTGGTGTTCTGGTCACTCAATGGCGCCATGAGAGCGCAAATGGTATCCCGGCCCTTTCTCTTCAAACGTGGATTGGGACCCGGCGGCGTGGTTGGCACCTGCGGAGCGGTGTACGAGCCGCGTTGAGGGACGTGGTAGCGAGACCGACGAGCGAGCCGCGTTTCAGGGTGGCACTCGAGGAGCCGGCGTGACCAGGCGTTCGACGACGTTGCAGGAGTCTGTCGCCTGTCTCTACCTGTGTGCGAACGCGAAACAGTAGCGGGTTCTCCCTAGTTGATTTTTTCTCGTCGTGAGGCACCCTAGACTGGTGTAGGCCCATCAATCGAATGCGTTGATCCAAGTCAATCAGCAGAGTGTTCTGGAGCCACGCAAGGCATCACGGCTCTGAGGCTGCACCATCTCAAGTGGCTGAAGGAGGCACGATGGCTGGAGACAAAGACGGCGACACGAATGAACTTCCCTGGGAAGGCAAGACGGCGGACGACTGGCGAGCGACCGTCAATTCCTGGCCATGGCGACGACTGGGCTTTTCTGATTGGGGCAAGAGCGGGACGTGCCCGCGCTGCGATCACCCGATGACCCTTGAAACGATTAGTGGTGCCGGGCTGGATGGCGGAGCCGCGTCCGAACGACTTGCAGCCGATCGCCAGCTCGCAGTCATCGTCGAAGCGCCAATCATTCCGGATCCCTTGTCGCCTGACGATGATCGCCACTTCGCTCGCTGCGACTGCAGCGCGGCGCATCCCAACCGTCCGTCCGAACTGAAGCAAGGCTGCGGCCGATGGGCGTACATCGACCCTCCGGTGCGAAATGATTAGCACCGAAGTTCTGATCGGCGTTGGACTGGCCATCGTTGCCGGCGCGATCCTGTTCATCATCCTGTGGCTGGATCGACGAACACCACCGACCCAATCGATAACGGATTCAACTGAACTACAGATTTGGACGGAACGCGCCCGCAGGGCGAACGAAGACTTTGGCTTGGCAGCAACTCGCGGCGTTGGCGAGAAGTGGGCAGCCAGCATCGCCGCCCTCTTGGGCGTTCTGAGCGCAGTGGCCTTTGTGGCCGGTCCGAGTGCGCTCGTAGAGGACGTCGGCGGACAAGCTGCCGCTTGGGCAGCCGCTCTAGTGCTGGCAGCCGCAGTTTGCGCCGCTGCTGCGACGCTACTGGCAGCGCTCGCCGAGCACGGGACGCCGGTTTTCAAGGACAACATGACCGGCCATGACTACCGCACACTCACTCGCGTTCGCGCGAAGAGGAGCGCCTGGGAGATCCTCGCATCGCGCATCCTGGTGGTGATCACCCTGCTACTGATGATCGCCGCAACCACCATCGCCTGGACGAGCGCGCTGACGGCCGCGGACGAAAAGCCCGGACAGTCGGCGCTAGTCAATGGTCCGACCAGCGTCACGTGCGGCAAGATCGCGGCACTCAACGGTGCTGTCGGATTGAAAGTCGGCGAAGCAGTCGCGCCCATTCCGCCGGAAGCGACGATTACGCTCGTCTCTTCGTGTCCGGAGTGAGTTAGCGCCTGCCGGCTGTAGTCCACCCTACCTTGGGTCGGCGTCGGCCAGCGGGCGCGACCGTTGTGAGGATGGACTCGACCCAAATTGCGTTTCTGACGGGCGCAGCACTGGGGATCTCGCTCTTGGTTGCACTCTGGCGTGCGATGGTGCGACGTGCGGAGGCAAGGTCGGTCGTCGCTCGCACTGACCCGCGCCTCGCCTGGGTCATAGCTGCGACGTTTCTCGCGACATCGGCGACCCTCATCATCCTGCGGTCCATCTAGGGCTCGCCGAGCGCCAGACCTATGGGGCCTGGCAACCCTCATCGCATGCGGGATCGACCGCGAGCGCTTCGTTTGGCTCGTTGAGGTCAACTCGCCTTGAGGGCCACGTTCGGGCGCCGGTTCCCCAGGCGAGCGCATAGCGCAGCCCTAGGCCAATAGGCCGCGACGACGGGCTCAGCGTTTCGGGGCGCGAGTGACTTGGAAGTCGCCTCTAGGGACGGCGGCGCGAGCCTCGATCCAATCGGCGCCCGCTTCGTCATCGCTTGACTCGATTGATCCGAGCTCCTTCAGTGCGGCGACCAGGGCGCCGCGTGGCACCTCATGCTCGTCACCGTGAACCGCGGCCTTCGTTGACATCATCGATAGGAGTGCGCGTTTAGGCTTACGAGCCTCCCACAGCTCGTACAGCGACTTAGGTGTTGCGTTGCGCGACCCGTGGTGGCCGACCTTGTAGAAGTCGACCGCCGCAAGCTCAGCTCGGAGCCGACGATCATGCCCCTTGCGCGTCTTGTCGATGTTTCGCAACGTCCACCCCCAGTTCTCGATTTGGGCGTCGCCGCTGAAGAGCATCCTATGTTCCCCAACCTTCACCAGCAGCACGACGCTCGTGTTGTTCAGCGCATCGTCGAGCCAACGCACAAGGGACAAAAGACTCGCCTCGTTGCTCCGGCGAAGTTGCTCGACGATCCACCTTGCAGTGCCTGGCGCGAGCTTGGATGGACTACTCGGAGTGGCATAGAGAGCCGATACCTTCGGCTCGCCAGCGATCCAGAACTCGTCTGATTCGGCCGCCTGTCGGGCAACATCGGGCCACTGGCTGGGCTTTGGAGGGCCGAGCACGACAAACTCCACACCCGGCGCCACTTGATTGAGACGGGTTGCGCGCCCGGCGGACAGGTACTCACCCCGTTTGCCGCGAGACAGCCGCGCTAGCTCCTCGACGGCGTCCCTGTTCGCCACGGCGGACTCTGCAGCCTCCACAAGATTGCTTTGGCCTCCTCGCCCGGCCGCGCGTGATCGGGCGACGACCTTTGCGGCGACTTCCTCGCCAGCGACGAGTCTTCCCAGGTAGGCCGCATCGCGGTTAGCCGGCGCCACGGCGCCTTTGTCGTCAACCGGACATTCCGCACCAGCGGCAGCGCGCGGGTCTTCTGTCCACGAGCGTACGACGAGCAGTGGCTCCAAGGTGCGAAGAACGGCGGCCGTCGTCTTGGCGCCAAACGCCGATAGGTGGTCGGCGTGGCGGTGGCTAATGACGACAGCGTCGAGGCGCCCTCCGCTGTCGAACTTGACTGCCTTGGCGATGGCGGCCGGCTCCAGCCGCGTGCGTGCCTTACTAGTGGTGCCGAAGTCGAACAGGATGTGACGCTCGCTGCGGGCCGCGTCAGGCTCGAGCAGGCTGGGCGTTGGCTTGTCGTAGGCGAACGACAGCAGAAAGCAGTCGCCGAAGCCGACGTTGTACATGCGGACCCGGACTTCGCTCGGGCTTACCACCGCTCGGCCGCCAGATGATCCGGTCGATGGAGCGCAGCTACCGCCTCCGAACCGCCTAGCCGCGCTGCGCCCAAGCGTGATCGCGAACTCGCGTTGGCGCCTTTCGCGAGGTGCTTGAGCCGCTCTGTCTGCCGCTTCCAGTCGAAGATCGGCTTGTGCTGGTGAAACTTTGGCCGGCCGAACTGATCAAAGATGATCGAGCCGCCGCCGAAGATCCGGACGCCTCGTGCGGGGTCGCCTCCAGCCGGCGCAGTAAGCGGGCCGCTCGTTTCGCTTGCACCGACAGGGCGGTACTGGTTCTTCGGATCCTGGCTGTAGTCGACGAGTTCCTGGATCGTCGCATCGAGGTGCTGCACATAGGTCACCACGGTCTCATGGACAACGAAGCCGTCCGGACCAACCCGCACCGACGGGCGTATAGCCTCGACGGCCGTCGGGACGTCGAGTCTCAGAGCGAGCAGCTCGTCGTTCTCCCAGATGAAGCGGAAGACCTCGTCGCGGTCACTGCGCAGCGCGCTGAAATTGAATCGGTCATACGCAGGCTTACGGGTGAGCTTGGAGACATCGATGATGTACTCCTTCGGAAGGCCGATCCCGTAGCGGGCGAAGCCGTTGAGGACCGACTTGCGATACCCGTGCCTGTCATCGGGGACTAGTTGCATGTCCGACCACCGAACCGCGTCCACGAAGTCTTCGAACTCGAACTCGACCGGTGGTGTGTAGTCGATCGCCCGAATGAGCATCGTCAGCAAGTGTTGGGCCGCCTTTGCGCCCTGGTCTGCCGCGAGCGGCAGCGGCGCAGGGCCGTGCTCGAGGAGTGTTTGAAGCCTTCCGAGCCACATCTCCAGGAGCGTCTGGGTGACGGCTGCGACAAACACTTCGCCCCGGCGGTGGGGGTGATCAAACTCCTCCCGCTTTCGCCACCAGCGACCTGGTCGCAGGCCCGCCGATTGGCGGAGCGGCTCTCCCTCCCGACCGTGAACCGCCTCACCGAGCTGCTCAGCCAGTCCAAACAGGACCGTCTTCTCCAGCATTTGGTGCGTCACTTCGTCAGAGCTGAGGACGCGCGAGCTCGTGACTTGACGTAAGCCATATGCGAGTACTTCGGGCAGGGCGAACACCGAAAGGAGCGCCACGACGTCAGCGAAGCCCTCGTGAAAGGCACCTTGATCCGGGAGCGACGCATTGAAGTAGCCAGGTCGCAGGCCGTCGAGGATGGCATGGCTGGTTTCATGAGCCACGATGTCGTGCGACAGACACGCATACGTGGCCTCGCCGTCGCCGCGCGGAACTACACCAAACACGAGGGCTCGGTTGCCGGGCGAGTAATGCGCATTCGCCTTGATTTCCCCGTGGGGTACCAGGTACAGCTGGTGACCCTCGAAGCTCCACGGCAGACGGCGCCCCAACGCCGCCTCGAAGGCCGACAGCGTGCGACTGGCGATGGCGAACACGTTCTGAGCGTGGAAATCATCGCTCGCAAGTAGTTGAGCGTCGGTCGCACGCGCGAACCGGTCGCGAAACTGGGACTTGGTGTTCAGGAGCCTGAGCGGACGACCCGGCTCCATCTTCTTGGGGTCGAAGCTGACGACGTTAAAGCGGTGCGTCTGGAATGGCGGCCGGAACCGGTCGGCATCAACGTTCACCGTTGCACGCAGAACCTTCCCGTCCTCTCGGACGTTCGGATCCTGAGCGATGATCGTGCACAGAACGTGGCGCGGCGGACCAAGTGCCGAAGCGTCGTCCAACGGCGCCCCTTTCGACCGTCGACGCGGGCGCTCGTTGGTCCCATGCTCGATCCGAGTTATGTACATGTCGTGATCGACCTGGTCGCCGAACCCATCGCCGATGAAGTCGACTTGTGCCACGTCGTCCAACGTCAGCACCTCCCGCTCTTGATCCGGGGTAGCCGCTCGTTCGCCCGGTTTGGCTATACAGGTATGGCTAATCCGCGATCGGTCTAACCTACGTCGATCGAGGCCTGCGGATCAATAGGGAGAACCCTCCTGCCACGCCGCATCACTTCGTTGACCGCTCAGCCCTGAGCAGCTCGAAGCGGCGTCTTGCCGTCGGAGGGGTCCGGCGATTGCCGCGCGCGGCGGCCCTGCAGCGGCATCGGGCGCGTGGATCCTTTGTCGGGCTATCAATGAAAGCGACGACGCATCGACGCCTCCGGCTGTCAATACCGGACGGATGACTTGCGCTCAATTAGCCTGAGTCTGCTGCGTGTGCGCGCCCAAACCAAGCATCGAGGGAGAGCAACTTGAAGATACGTAAGGTGAGTGCGGACGTACTCGACAGGCCGGCACCGCAGCGCTCACGGGAACCGAGCCCACGGGAACGTCGGCGGCTGGCGCTCGAGGACGCGCTCGAGAAGGCCATCGCATCCGCCACTGCCGATCCCTCATCGGCGTACCTTGTCGAGCTGGATGCGGGCGAGAAGCCGCCGACCGTGCGACAGGCCTTTAGTCGCGTCCGCGAACGAATGAACGCCGTTGACGTCAATCTGTTTTCCCGCGGAGGCGCGCTGCTGATCGCACAGCGTCCCCAAACGCGGGGTCGCCGCCGGACCACTCAAGGTCAGTAGCCCGCCCTGGTGCTCCCTGGCTAGGCAGTCTCTACCGAGCGGTGCCCGTCTCACGCGACGCTAAAGAGGAACTGGTAGACGCCCGTCTCGCCGCCGCGGTGGTATCTGGCCGACCCTTCGAGATATCGAATGAACTTGTCGACGGTATCGGAGCTCGTGGCCGCGGCCGCTTCGGCGCGTCGCTCGTATAACCGCTGCAACCACATCTCGATCGTCCGAACGTAGTGAAGACGCATCGACTCGACGTGCACGAGCTCCAAGCCGGCCTCTCGTGCCGGTGCGATCACCTCCTCAGGCCTGGGCAACTCCGCACGTTCGAATAGCTCCGTGTAGAGGAAGTAGGCAAAGCGCAGAACCTCGAACGAGCGAGTTGGCTTGCCGACCGTGTTCGTCTGGACCAACAGTTTGCCGTCCGACGGCAGAAGCTGGCGGCAGCGCTCAAAGAAGGCTGGATACTTGTCAACGGTGAAATGCTCAAATGCACCAAAGGAGACGATGCGGTCGCACGGCTCCTCGTAGGTTTCCCAACCCTGGAGCCGGTATTCCAGGCCGAGGTTCGGATCCCTCCTGTTGAGCGCGTACGCATATTGGTTGCGGCTGAGCGTGAGCCCTACTGCAGAGGCACCGTATAGGCGCGCGGCACGCTCGGCCGCGGCGCCCCAGCCGCAGCCGATGTCCAAGAGCCGGTGGCCTGGGCCAAGACCGACCTTGGCAAATGTGAGGTCGACCTTTGCCATTTGGGCGCTCTCGAGGGTTTCGGCATCGGCCCCGAAGTACGCGCAGCTGTATGTCATGGTGGCATCCAGCCACAGCGCGTAAAACTCGTTGGAGAACTCGTAGTGATAACCGCCGTGTGGATCCGTATCCACGTGGCTAGCGCTTCCGGCTGCGGCCGCGCCACGGGACGGGTGCCGTCGGGCCGTGCCGGCTCTTGGCATAGGAGTCCCCTGTCCTAAATGTGGCACGGATCGGGAGCAACTCGCCGGCAGGAGCGCAGAGCGGGTCGGTTAGACGTAGCGACCCGTCGCCGAAGGCGGAAACGCGACCCCATCAACGCTTGTCCGTGTCGGCGATGCTGTGCCAATCCGACCACTTAGGCCATCCCACCCTGAGCCAGAGTGCTCATGGTGCGCCGATCGGACATCCGGATTCAACTAGGGAAAACCCTTTTGACGTAGGGCTTTCCCTATTGCGACTTCGCATTCGCCACACATAGGCTGCGGCGCAACCCGCCACATGGCGGTGTCTTCAAGTGTGTGAGCGTCAATGCCAGGGCTACGCGTTTTCGTCTCGTACCGCCATCACGACGAGCAGTTCCGACGCGGTTTGGACAAGCACTTGGCGTTGCTCAAGCGCGAGAGCCTCGTTGAAGTTTGGACAGACCACCTGATCAAGCCAGGGGCCGAAATCGATGCTTCGATCAAGGAGGCATTGGCCAGCGCCGATTTGGTCATCCTTCTAGTAAGCGCAGATTTCATTGCCTCGGACTACTGCTGGGGCATCGAGATGGCGAGTGCCCTCGAACGCCACGAACGAGGGGCAATCGTCGTACCAGTGATCTGCCGCGCGTGCGAGTGGCATACCGCGCCGTTCGGTGGAATGAGGGCTCTCCCGCCAGATGGTCGTCCAATCACCCATTTCAGTCGTCGAGATGACGCATACGCCGAGGTGGCGGCTGCGTTTCGCGATTTTGCCGTCGGGTTTGCGGAGGTCGCTGAAAAATCCCGATCAGCCTTGGTGTCCCTTCGAAGCGAGGAGGAAGAGTTGTCGTCGGCAGTTACTGAAGCCCCGGATACCAACACTGCGGCCCAATGGCGCCTGCGTGACTGGGAAGACGTGCTCTGGGTGCTCTACGGACCCGCGGCCTCGGCGACGCCCGTTTACGACCTCATGCTCCGACTAGTTGCCGACTCTGCCGGCATGGCCGAGGCGATGCGCAAGCGGGACTACTCGGAAGCAGGGCCGTTGTTCGCCTTGATAATGGCCGATCCTTCAGCATGTCGTCGAAGGTTCGGAGTGAGCGTGAAGTGTTCTGGGACTTTCCGCCGAATGCCTACCTCGAGGACATGGCTTGGCACAAATATCCCGCTGTATGCGCGGTCTGTGCGGAGAAGCGCTGCATCTGTCCCGCGCTGAGTATCGACAAGCTGTCGAAGGCCGCGAGGAGGCAGCGAAAGGAGGCCCTAGAGCCCACGTTGCGCATCCATCGATCGAAGGTTGAGGCGATGCCAGAGACCCTAGACGGCTGGGTCGGCCTGTTCGATGGTCTCTACGGCAACAATCAGGCACAGCGCTCGTCAGCCTCAAAGACGTTCCACTTCCTCGAGGAAGTTGGAGAGGTGGAGGGCGAACGGCGGAAGGCAGACGCTGCTCTCGCCGGCCAGCCTGCGGATGAGCCAATCGAATTCGGCGACGAGATGGCGGACGTGTTCTCTTGGTTGGTCGAGCTCTACCTTCACATCAAGGGCTACGGTGAGCGAGCCGAGTCGTTCATGGATCGTTTTCGGACGTCCCCCGCGCTCGTACCGCCCGCCGAGCCGGCCACGGACCCAGCGTCGACGCTCGTACCGCCCGCCAGGCCCGCCACAGATTCAGCGCCCGCGGGAGACCGCGTGACCAGCGTGGTCCATGTCGTACTGCCGTTATCGACCGTACTGTCGAGCGCATTCTGGGTCGACGGACAACTGCGCTGTCCGCGATGCGGCGACAGTCCGTGCAGCGAGCGCGTTGCCCGCCGATGACCGAGCCAAGGCGTACTCCAGGGCATTCGTGGATAAAGTGTGAATAAGCCGGTTGAGCCCGCGCCTGGCGTCTACGACACTTCGTCAAGGGGATCTACGAACTGGACTCGTCCCCGCGCATTTCGAACGGATGTGCTAAATTCCTCGTCAGCCGTGAGTGAGGGGCCGCTTTATCCGGAGCTTGTCATTGGTCTGGTCGCGCCGTCAGGAACCAAACGCGACCGTCTCACCGGCGCGATCGCAGATCGCCTGTCGTACTACCAGTACGACGTCGAGGTGGTGCGGATCAGCCGGTATCTCGAAGACGTCGCCGACCTTTCGACGGCCGATCAGCGTCGTCCTGACAAGCGAACTCCGACTCTCCAAAAGGTCGGCGATCTCATCCGAACTCATGCTCAGCGCGCCGATGCGCTTGGCTTCGTCGCAGCGGGTCTCATTCGCGAGGCACGCGTGGAGCGTAACCGTCAATCGTCCAGGATTGACCAAAGCGACGAGTCAGCAGTGGCAAACAGCCAGGTCGGCGGACTCGCATACATCGTCTGGTCGCTTAAGCACCCTGACGAGGTCGCAGCTCTACGCGGCATCTATGGATCGAGATTCTCGTTGATCTCCAGCTATGCACCGAAAGAGAGGCGGGTGCGCTGGTTGGCGGACGACATCTCCCAGGCGCGGCGTCGTTCAGCAATGAAAGACGAAGACGAGAACT
Organism: uncultured Chloroflexia bacterium; assembly: GCA_963706095.1. GTDB lineage: Bacteria > Chloroflexota > Limnocylindria > Limnocylindrales > CSP1-4 > JALYGJ01. Next base: position 1,576,515 of record OY970149.1, on the reverse strand, counting down.
CTGCGCGCGACATCGTCAACCGCGACGATTACGAACCAAGTCGTTTTGGACAGAATGTCCGAGCCACGTATCCGCTCGCTGACTTCTTCATTGACGCCACCGACGACGTATCGCTCAAGGAGACCGTCGACCGCGCGGTGGACATCTTGTTCGGCGCACCGTTCGAGACGCCAACGCGCGACGAGTACGGCATGTACATCGCCTACGCCGCCGCGCTCCGGTCAGCTGAGATGGGCCGACAGGTCGGAGCGTGCTTGTTGTCGCATGATGGCCGAGTCCTGGCGGCTGGAACCAACGAGGTACCGACAGTCGGCGGCGGCCATTTCTGGCGAGACCAGCCGACAGGGCCGGGACTTATGCGCGACAACCGCGAGTTCCGGAGCGGCGCCGATTCAAGTGACAAGACCAAGCGAACGTTGGCAACCGAAGTCTTCGACGCGTTCGCTAAATCAGGCTGGGTCATAGAGAGCGCCGACCCGAGCGACAACGAGATTTACGAAGCGCTGGATCAAACGGGACTTCGTGAGATCACTGAATACGGCCGTGCGGTGCATGCCGAATTGAGCTGTCTTACCGATGCGCTGCGAACAGGCGTGTCAACGATTGGCGCAACGATGTACGTCACAACCTTTCCCTGTCACAACTGTGCTAGGCATGTCGTAGCCGCCGGGGTCGAGCGGCTTGTGTACGTGGACCCTTACCCGAAAAGCCGTGCCATCGATATGCATGGCGATGTGATCGATGCCCCAGGGACACCTACCTACGACTACGAACGCGTCGTCTTCGACTCGTTTCTCGGGGTGGCGCCTCGACGCTACATCCAGGCCTTCGCCATGCGCCGGAGGAAGAACGCCGACGGAACTGCACTGCCTGTAGACGATCCACGCCGAGTACCTCTTATTCCGGACGAGACGCCATATGGCGACCTAGAGGTCGTTGCCCACATCCTGCGAGAGAGGCAGGCGGTCTCGAGTTCGGAAGAGTGGCTACCAGAAGCGGAGCGAAAAGCTCAAGAGGAGGATGGCAATGGCAAGGACACGGGAAACGCTGCGCCGGCTAGCTGAGCAAGCTCGGCGTGAGCTGGAAGGTCAGCCGCAGTGGATGAAGACGCCACCGCGCGAACCCACGGCCCATCGTGAGCGGCTTAATAGCCAGAACCAGTCGCAGACGGACCGCCAGTCGTAACCCAACGCCGTTCCAGGTCCAAGGCCGCTGGGGCCTCGTCCGAAGATCCTTAAGCGGAGCAATCTTCGGAGGGCGTCCTAAGCTGCCTTCCGACGTCGCACCGCCGAGTTTCCTCTTCGCTGGCGCAGCGCAACGGGCTCAGTCGGAGGGGTGTGCATCCAGTCGGGCTGATCAGCGATCTCACGGCGCGCCTGTTCCGCCAGTTTCCTCAGGACTTCTCTCGTCGACTTCATCGGCTCATCCTCCACTCGCTTCTCTTCACCTTGATCACAAACCCCGTCGGCGAGATACGCGCACCCGTCAACTTGAGCGATGGATCAAGCCCTGCAAAGCGCGAGTCCTCCGTTGACAGCCAAATCTCTTAATGCATACTACTGCATCTCATGGACCAAGATGAGGCCGTCAAGGCCTACCTGGCCCGTTCAGGAATGTCGCAGGCCGCCTTCGCGCGCGAGGCGGGTGTGAGCCAATCCTCTGTCTCGCGGATGCTGCGAGGACTCCCGGTCCGCAACGGTCGAGCTCGCCGTGCGGTATCCGTTTTCATGCAACAACGGGCGACGACCCTGCCGCCTAATCTGATCTCGGCTGTTGCCGATGCATGGGACGGGAGTGATGAACACGCCGCCGCGCTCGCGGGCCTGGTTGGGGCATCACGGGAACTGTGGCCTGGGCTACGACCAGAGGAACAAGGCTCGTAACCCATCAATAGCCACACAGCGAAGTACGGGTGCCCAAGGCAAGCGCCACCTACGCCCAGCACTTGAGCTCGATGCCGGTTGAACTATGCCTCGCGCCCGGACACTGAACGCTCAACGACGAGAGCGGCACACCGGGACGAGCGCAAGTGGGTTGGCGTGCCGAAGTAGACGGCTCTCACTTAGCGGCTATCGCCGCGAGGCGTGATCCAACGTCGCGGAGTGCAAGCCGAAACGGACGGGCAAACGACGACGCAATTGCGCGATCCGAGATCGCCGATCGACTGATGTGGCCTGGACTTTGTTTCAGTCGCTCCGTCGCGACCCACCTACTCGGGCGCATCGCGACTGATGACAACCCGGACGACAACGCCCGAACAATCCTCTCGCGAAATAACCGCGGAGCGTTCGCGGTCATCGATATTGAGGCCCCATCGCGCCTTAACCCCGAGCCAGTCCGCGAGGTACTGGCATAGGAACTCCGCGCTCGGCGGAACCCATGCCGCCGGGTCCCGGTCTGCTTTGCTTCGGTTCGACGATTGCGACACGGCCGCGAGTGCCCAAGGCACGGCTAGGTCGTTCGCGTATGCCTCGCGGCGCCCATCGGTCCACGCTGACGCGCCCGACCGCCAAGCCTCCGCGAGTGGTACCACGTGGTCGATGTCGACCTCTCGGGGCGACCGCAACGTGAGACCGTCGTACGGGCTAAGCCAAGTCCCGCCTACGATCCGGCACGGCGGCTCAACATCAGGGCCGACTATCGCATCCCGGATCAGCACCTCGGCGCGTGTACGACAGCCATTCCCATCGGCGTCCGTCCAATGACGAAACAACCCCCGGCGATAACCAACTCCATCCTCGGGGGCAACCGACAAGATCTCCAACAAACAGCTGATCGTGTAGTCGCCGTCGGCTAGAACGTCTCGGCATGTCGCCGCGCTGCCGGGTGCCGTGCTGGTCGGCGTCGGGGAGGCAGTCGATGAGGGCGACGCGGACGGAAATGAGAAGGGCGGCGACACGTCCGGACTAGATCGCGGTGTGAGCTGCGGCCGCGGCGACTCAGCGGCTTCGCCGGTGGCGATTGGAACAAGCGTGGCGGCTGCTTGGTTGGGCGGCGCGCTCGTGCCGCTCGCGACACCGGTAAGGAGTCCGAGGGTGCACACAACAGCGATGAGTGCGACGAGCTCAGCCCTTCGCGTCAACCTGGCTGTGGCTATCAGAGCTATTCGCTTTTTTTCCGCACTCTTGAAGAGTTCGGCCGCCATCCGCGCACGGACGACTCGCTCGTCCAACGCGCCTTCGAGAAAGTCGGGAGTGGTTGGTGGCTCGAACCCCACCCACCTGGCGCGGAGGGCGAGGTATGCGGTCAGTATGAATAGCAATCCACACAGCCATCCGAAAACGAAGCTCAACCCTGAGAGATAGCTGGCGCCACTCGAACCGATCATCACCGCAGCGATGGCTAGAACGACGCACGTGACCGCGAGCCTGTCGGCGCGACGACGCGTTTCCGTGAGTCGCCGGTCTAGCTTCTGGCTACGAATGATCCAAGATCGCCGGAGCTCTCGTAGAGCTCCATCACTCACATCTGCGAGTCGCGCCGAGAGTCCAATCGGTTCGGGGTGATGCTCAGGATCGTCCACGTTTCCGGTGCGCCGTGCGAGTGACTCGATGGCCGAGGTGAACATCGGAACGAGAGGGCGCGCTCTGGATACGATGCTTTGCGACGACGACGTTTATGGATGTTCGCAACGCTTTCGCTCGCTGCTGGTGCACCCTCGGAGGGAGAGGGAGCATCGACGCGCCGCATGGTGTTGGCAAGTAGGGAGAACCCTTAGGACGGTTCCTCCGCGGAAGGCCCAGGTTCAACATGGCGTGCGCGGCGCTGTTATCGACGCACGGGCCGGAAGCACTTCTCCGGGAGGAGAGGGGGCGGTACGGCGATCATCCGCTGTGACTCAAGTTGCGACCGGCAGCCGATCAAGCAGGTTCGGCCCGTCATCCGGCCCCGCCCACAGTGTCCGCAGGCCGCCTACCGTACGCGGCCGGATGAGCACGACGCCGTCGTCGAGTGCGACGTGGTACTGAGTTCGCGTGTTGTCAAGATCCTGCAACACGTCGCCGACGGAGCGCGGCGACCACGCGCCGTTACCGAGTAGTTGCAGGGGCCGCCCATTCGCGTCGCGTTCAATGCCGGTTACCTGGACCCGGTTCCATCGCCGCTTCGAGTTCACCTCGTAGCGCAGCCCCGTTAGGTCGCTCGTCAGGTAGCCGTCGTCGAGAACGCGGAGAAACTCCCATCGCGCGTCGGGACGAAATACGAGGCGGCCTCCAATGACGGACAGCTGGTCGTGTCCCCAACGGCTGATCGCTTCGCCGAGGACCGAAGCTTGCATGCCAGTTAGGTATCCCGCCTTGTGGATACGCCGCAGCCCGCGCGCGAAATTCGAATCGTCGCCGGCTGTTGTGCGAAGCGCGGGCATATCACCGATGAGGTTGGTTCCCTCCAACTCGTTGAGCGCGGCCGCAAGCTCTCTCTGAAGGTCGGCGGGGTCGCGGACAAGCGACTCGAAGGCGACAGGGTTGACGATGATGGCCTGGTCGCCGAACACGAGAACGTCAATGCGCCCGTCGTAGGCGAAAATCGTGCGCGCCAGCGAGAGCCGGTTGCCACGGAGTATCGCCGTGACGCGATCGGGCGCCATGTGCGTCAGTGGGCTCTGCGCGCGCACGATCACCAGCGTCTTGTCGTCGCGGCGAGCCACGACGCCGATCATCCGCGCGCTGATGTCGTCGTCCGTTTCCGCTGTCTCGCCGCTCAGCGCAGCGGTTGGCAATGGGTCGCGAGCAGAGGCCGCCGAATACGCCCCTACTAGAGTCGTGATGAGTGGCCCAGTTGCTAGGCGCGCGGGCGCTAAGGAATAGGTCCCGGGATCGGGCGTCCAGCCTTCGACGTAGTCGACCGGTTGCCGTCGGCGTAGGCCGGCGAGGGAACGTTGGAGAACCGATCGGATCGCTTGGCGCAGTTCACCATCGCCCGTATCCAGCCGCGTCGCGCGCCAGTCCGCACGCGGCGACTCCCTGTCCGCGACTATGGTCTGCAATTCGTTCTCCGCCAAGAAGCGGGCGAGCCCTTCGAAGTCAAATGCCACGGTCAGCGAGCCCCGCGTTCAGAGCGGATCAAACGCACTGCGCCCGAACCGATCACGGCGATTCCCTGCCCGAGTTCCAGCGACCGAAGCCCACCGATAGCCATGAACTTATGGCAGCGATCCGGAGCCTCGACGGTCACCTGCCACACCCGCACACCTACGAGCGGCAGAAGCGGGTTGAGGTAATGGAGGTCCGCCGCGGCATACACGATGGACAGAAAGATGACAAACGCCCCAATGACGATGACATCTGAGCTGTCACTCGGATCCAGCAATGTCACGGGGAGCAGGTAGCCGAACAGGTAGCCCGCGACTGCCTCGCCACGGGGATCAAAGTCAGTGACAACGCCAGAAAACGACGACCCCTTGGATGCGTACCAATGGACCAAGACCGCCGGCAACAAGAGCACGACGGCCGTGACCGCCGCTATATACGCAAGGTCCCGGTGCGGGTCCCACAGCCGCACCGCAATCAGCAGAAGCGCAATCGAGAACGATGATGCGAACAGAAACAAGCGGACCAACATGCCCATTTCAGTCGCCACCGGGGACTTCGCTTGACGCCTTCGCGATGCTCCCTAGCGTCTGCGGCTCACGTCCGATAGTGAGGTATGCCGCAATGTCAGACGCGTCGTCTGCTCGATCTCTCGCCCTGGACACGGCCGCGGAGCGGTTCGGGTCACTGCTCGCGCCTGTCTGGGCCCCCTGGGCGGCGCCTCTCCTTCGACTTGACCGCGAACCGCACCGCGTGACGTTCTGGCTGCAGTTCTTCGAGTGGGAGATAGCGCTGATCCTCGAGACCGTCGAACAACTCGCAGCCGCAGGCTCGAAACCCGAGCTAGAGCTCCTCGTCACCGGCTGGCTGCGCCCTCGGTCGCTTGCTGCACGGTTCGCGAACGCTACCAAGACTGTCGCGATGCGTGACTTTGACGACCGCACCCTCGACGGTGCAGTGCTGCTCGAGCGGGTGCAGCTGTCGCCCTCGAGCATTGACGCTGGAGTCGAACGAACGCTGTGGAACCTCAAAGGAGCGCTATACGCCATGCCCGAGGTCAATGTCTACCTCAACCGCGCGATAACCGCGCGCACCTAGTACGCGTGGGTGCCCGTGGTTGCGATGGTGACCGACCAACGGACCCAACGCTAGTCGGGAGTTCCCCATCTGTCAGTCATTGCCTTGCACTGACGATGCGCCCTCTGGACTCAATTTACGCGTTCGACCATCTCGATGCGGCGGCGGAACGGCTCCGGAGGCCGGGCACGCCACAGTGAACCGCCACACGATCAAGTCGTGGCTGAAAGCTGGACTGGTGCCGCGGGTTGGATACGACCGGCCGAACTTCGGGGTACGTGTGCAGATTGGCTCAAAGAGATCGGGGCCCAACTCGACGCGCTGTGTCGGCCGCGACTGACAGACGCCATACATCCTGCGGTCAGCCATCGGGACTTCCCGAATAGCCAAGAGCCCGCTGTTCGGCCACCATGGTGGTGGACCTAAAGCTGACAACGATTCACCCATTGGGTGTTGACGGCGAATCACTCGCGGGTTATTGTGCACGGAGATGTCCCCTTGCGAATGCGCTTGGTGAGCGACGAGCTCGTCGCGCTCTACACGAGCGGCACATCGACCTCGCTCACCGAAGGTTCTATTCGATGCTTCTTCGGTGTCATCGAAGCCGTCGAGAGTTCGGCAAGCGAAGAGGATCTGCGCGCTCTCCGGAGTCTCTCGTTCCTCGCGAAGAGCGACCGCCTCGTCTTTTCTCTTGGCGACGACCTTGCGCTCGTCGCGCGCCGGGATCAGGACGGCGAGGGTAACGTGGTCATTGCGTTCACTGCGATAGAGCCGGATCAGCGATGACTGAGACGCTGCAGCCCGCGGTGATCCTTGGGCCGGGTCAGCGGATACTCGAAGAACTCGACGCGAGAGGCTGGACCCAGAAGGACTTAGCCGACGTTTTGGGCCGACCGGTCCAAGCCATCAACGAGATCGTCAAAGGGACGAAGCAGATAACGCCGGAAACGGCAATACAGCTCGGCGAGGCCTTCGGCACGTCGCCGAACATCTGGCTCGCTCTCGAAACGAACTACAGACTTCGGCTCGCAATTCAGCGCGAGCCCGCACGGGACGATGTCGCACGCCGGCGCCGGCTGTTCGAGCTTGTTCCGGTGCCAGAGCTGCTGCGGCGTCAGTGGATACCCCATGGGACGACCGTCGATGAGCTGGAGCGCGCCGTCTGCAGGTTCCTCCGCATTGAGCAGCCAGAGGACGAGCCCAAAGCCCCGGTCGCAAACCTACGCAACACCGCCACCAAGACGCCGGAGCACCGGGCACGCTTGGCCTGGACAATGCGCGCCGTTGCGCTGGCTGAGCAGTCTCAAGCTCCGCGCACGTATGACGCGGCCGTCCTTCGCGGGGCGCTCCCGAAGCTGTTTACCCTCGCCGCTGACACGAGCGACGTCGCCCGTATACCTGCGCTGCTGGCCGAAGTGGGCGTCCGGCTGGTAATCGTCCCGCATCTCCCGCAGACCTATCTCGACGGTGCAGCATTTTGGCTGGACGACGGGCCGGTCGTCGCGTTGACGCTCCGCTATGACCGGCTCGACTACCTCTGGTTCACTCTCGCTCACGAACTCGGCCACGTCCTTGACGATCGCCGGGATGGTGTGCTCGACGACCCTAGCCATGCCGCGATGAAACCGCCCGCAGAGCGGCGAGCGGATGAGTCGGCGCGACAGTGGTTGATCGATGCCGACGCGTATCGCCAATTCTTGGCCGGGGTTGCGAGTCAACCGACACGCGCTGAGATCGTCGCGTTCGCTAGAACGATTAGTAGGCATCCATCGATCGTTCTCGGCCGACTGCAGCACGACCGTGTCCTCACGTATGCGCAGCTACGAGACCTTCATGCACCTGTGAGCGACTACCTGGCAGCGTTTAGGGACCAACCCATAGGGGCGTAGCGCCTCCGCCTTCGACCTTGGCGGCTACACGCTGCCGCCGAAGGATACACCCTATGGATGCGTCAGTGAGATTCGGTGATACGCCCTATGGGTGCATAGTGGTATTATCGCCGGAGTCCGGCCGATGGAGCCGGTGACGGAGGCGCCGAAATGCACGACGTGGGAGAGAAGCCGGGCCGAGGCCGGTACTGCTGTACGCACTGCTCGTGGTCGGTCTATCTCGACGACGACGACGACCGCTTGCCGCCGTGCGGCAGTTGCGGCAAGGGCCAGGACACCCGTTATCGGCGCTGCTGAGAGGCGCGACCGGTTCTGGTTCAGGCGAGATGGGTTGTCGGTTGGTGACGCGAGCGGAGTAAGGACCAATGACACAGGCGAAGGGGATCCTTCCCAGGAACGACGACGGCACGCGCCGGCTGCTTCGCGACCCGCGGCTAAGCGGGTACTTCGTTGGCGTCACGTTGCGCTCGGACATGGACGCAGCAGCGCTGCGCGCGTGGCTCGAGCGCATCTCGCCGCATGTCGACGAGTTAGTTGCCCGCCTGCCGCTCACGGACGACGACCGAAGGCGCGGTTCGGAAGATGGGGAGAAGGTCGCCACCGTCGCGATCGGTTTGGCGCCGAGCTTCTTCCTCGCCGGTGAAGGCCTGCGCTTCGGGATCGAGCCGCCGGCCGCCTTCGACAGCCGGCCGGCGGGTGAACCGAACATGCTGCCATGGGATTCGGGTCCGCCCGCGCTGTCGGGCGTGCGGCGCTTGGACGCCGATGTCCTCTTCTACGTCACAACGGTCTTCGAGGCCCGTGTCGCGCGGTTCGTCGAGGAGATCGACAAGACTCGGCCTGACGTCGCATCGATATCGATCGCGCGTGGCTTTCAGCGGCTCGAAGGAAAGGAGCCCTTCGGCTACGCCGACGGCGTTCGCAACATTCCTCGCGGTGCGCGGACCGAACACGTTTTCGTCCACCAGGACACGGAGGAGCCCGAAGAGCCGGAGTGGGCCGACGACGGCACCTACATGGCGTTCATGCGCATCGTCCAAAATCGCGTTGCCTTCGACGCACTCGCCGACGAAGCTGCACGTGATGCCGCCATTGGACGCCGGCGCGACGGAACTCGCACGGACCTTCAGGGTGTCGATCCGCACGAGGAGGCGGCAGAGCCGGTACCCGACCTGCCGGCGTCCGCTCATGTCCGGAAGGCGGGTCCGCGCGGGAAGCATGACGACGTGCAGATCTTCAGGCGGGGATTGCCGTTTTTCGAGGCCCTCGACGGTAACCTGCGCGTTGGCCTGAACTTCGTGTCGTTCCAGTCAAATCTCGACAAGTTCGACACGGTCCTGAACGACTGGATGCTGAGCACGAACTTTCCAGGCGAGGGTGCGGGCCCGGACGCTCTGTTCGACCCGGCCCGCGGCTTGACGTCGATCGAAAGCGTCGGCGTGTACTTCGTGCCCTCTTACGACGGGCGGTTCGTCGGTGCCACGATGTTCGATCCGGAGCCAGCGCGCGCACCGCGTGAAGGAAAGCTGGTCGTGCGCAAGCGAGTTGTTGATCCGAGTGAACCGGGCCGGAGGTTCGAGCGCGCCGGGTTTACGTTTCAGGTGCATGACGCGGCAGGAGCACCCGTCGGGACCGCCTTCACCACGAATTCTGCAGGCCGCGCGACGTTCGGCGGAAAGCTCGCCATCGGCGCGACCTTCACGCTCGAAGAGACCGCGTCGCCGATTGCTGTTCAGCCGCTCCGCATCGAGTTCGTGATGGAGCGGCCGAACCAGCAGCTGCGCGTGGTGAATACGGTCAGTCAGCCAAACACGCCGTATGGCGGACGGGTGTGACAGACAAGCTGGCACACGAGCATTGCAAGGTAACGAAGGCATCGGGCATAGGAGGACTTCGCTATGGGTAGGAAGCAACACGTGGTTCCGAGCGGCGATGGCTGGGGTGTCCGAGGTGCCGGAAACGAGCGCCTGACCTCACGGCACGATACGAAGGCCGAAGCCGAGGCAGCGGCACGCGAGATCGCCCGAAACCAGCGTTCGGAGGTGGTAATCCACGGACGCAACGGCCGCATCCAGGACAGTGACTCGTACGGCAACGATCCCAATCCGCCGCGCGATATTAAGCATTAGCCGTGCCTGATTTGCTCGCCATCGCGGCCGGCTTGCTCGGAATCGTCGGCACCTTGGCAGCTGTCTGGCTGGCTCACATGCTCGACCGCCGTTCCCGGGAACACAGTGAGGCGATCGCACGACAGCTCGAGCATCTCGACGAAGTCGAGGCCGGGTTCAAGCGTCTATGTTCCGAGGTCCTCAACGACATCCTCGTTCCAACGCCTCTAGGTGGCCGGGGGGACGATCGCGGCGCTTCGCGCACTGGTCTATTTGAGTCCGGTCGCACTGGCCCCGGGGGTCGTGACGGCGGTTCTCGATGTCTGCGACCAGGCCGCGAAACAGCGGAGGTATCGCTCGCTGGCGCGCCGATGGATCCTCGGTGACGTTGAGCAAGCGCAGGCACTGACGGAGAAACTCGCCATGGCGGAGGCAGCCGTGGCTAGTGCGATCACCGCACGGCGCCGAGAACTGATCGCGGAGACCTCGCCCCGATGGCGAGCATGGCCGCGCACTAATCCAGCACACCGCGCGGATGTCTCGGGCGCGACGGTCGTGACCTAAAGCGCTCGGACAAACCCTGAATCCGATTAGCCAGCCCAACGCGCCTTCTCAGCGGTGTGAAAACCCCGAGTAGCGTCGCACGCACGAAGCGACGGTCACGCCGGCGACGCTCGCCCGTCAGCGGGAGATCGCCTTGACTAAAAAGCCCGACGAAAGCAATGATCGATCGCCGCGTGGGCGACCACCGCGAGGTTGTGCGGCTCCTGGTCGAATTCATCTTCCGCGAGCCGGGGTCCCTCGTGCTCAATGGCGAGCCCGGCAGCCGCAAGAGACTTCTAGAGCCGCTCTGCCACCGCAAATGCCGGCGGTAACGGATCGTGCGTGGGCTCAGCCGCGCGGCGCCGTCGGGTCTGCGAAGGAGCCGAGTCCGAACCAACCGACGCCCATCAGCCGATGCGCACCCGCTGGAGTACGACTACCGCGCAGCGAACGCGCCGTATGTCCGGGAGCGCGACCGCGAGCGAAAGCGCTTGGCGCGAGCGACTAGCTGAGCGAGAGCTCGCCCGGCTGACCAGGAGTTGGAGACCGCATTTTCCTCGGCGACAATTCTCAGCCAATCGAGGGTCGCCACGTCCGTTTCGACCAACCCGAGGGTCGGGTGATGGGTGTGGTCGGATGTCGTCTGGCTTGCCGGATCTAGCGCAATTTACGCACAGGCCCCAGCCCTGGCCGATCGCGTCTCATCACCAAGAGTCAAGCTAGCGCCAGCTCAGGCCCGGGCCTTTTGGAGGTGCCGCTTTAGGCCGCTACGAGCAACCGGTACCCGTTCTCCTCAAGCAACCGGCCGATCGAGGCAGAATTGGGGAGGTCGTCTGGCAGATGAACTCCCGCGCTGGCGGCAAGGAACTCAATCCCTACGAGCATGCCGCTGCTGCCGTAATCGAGCGCCACACTGTCGCCGACAAACAGCGTGTCCGAGACCGGCTCCTCCGCGAGACGGACGTAGACGACGTCGTTCTCGGGATACTCCCAAAGCTTCATGCGATCAGTTCTCCGTGGCGTGAGCGTGAGAACTCACTGGCCAACAATACAGTCGCTTCACTCATGGAAAACCACCCTCTCGTCAAGTTACCGCAACACTTCAGGCCTAATACACCTGAACGTCGCAGCCTTTCGCCGGGTAGGCACGCCGCGGGCACACCCCAGCACCAGAGGTTGCCTCGATCGTGCGCGTTGAGTCAGCCGTCGCGCGCCTCCGGTTCCCATCGTTGATGGCACGCTTCAGCGAGACGGGGCCTGGGCCTGGGCCAGGGCCCGCATCCGGTCGACGAGGACCGACCGGGAAATGTGGAGTTCCGGGACTTGTGGCACGAGCGTCAGGCCATTCGCGGCCGTCGGTTCGGTCATCACAAGCCGCTTGATCTCGTCCCAGTACTGCGGCACCTGTTCAACTACGCACCGGAGCGTCGCCCTCTCGCCTTGGACGTCAACCACCTCGAGGATCCCCTTAACGTCACCGTCATCAGGGTCGCCGAGAATGGCCGAGTATCGACTTCCGACAACAGGTCCATTGGCGTCGATGCGAGCACTGACCACGAGCGCGGCCTCGTGGACGCGGCCTCGGACGATGACCGGCGGAGGACACGCCAGCGCCGCAAGACCGCCGTAGGCAGCTGCGACGCCGTCTCCCCATGCGGCTTCGCGTTCAACGGGAAGCTGCGTTTGCAAATCCTCGATCCGTCGCTGGGCCAAGTCCAGCTCGTTCTGCAGGCGCGTGGTTCTTTCGATCGCCATGCGCGTCTTAGCCACCTGCCGTTCGAGTTGTCGAGAGTCGACCCTCCAACCCATGCTTTTGCGCCACGCGAAGTGCAGCAGGGTCCCGATGAACACGACGAGAAGTACGATCCCGGCCGGGACGAACACATCGAGATCTAGCAATCCGGAGACAATTGCCAGGATTACCAAGCCGGGCGGGAGCCATGATTTCAGCAGGAGCGCGAGGTATTCGCGCACGGCACCGCCGACGGCGATGTGCACTGGCGGGTCGGAAGGGACATCCCGCCTATCGCTGTCCGAATGGTCAGTTGGGTCGAGATCGCCAGTCATGGCACTCTCTCGCGAGTGGACGCGGCGCGGACCTGACTGGCGGCACTCAGGAGTTGTACTTCAAGCGAACTCGGAGCACCGTCGGCGGGTGCGGCGCGGTGCGATGCAGCAGCACAGCGTCGGCGCGCGCTACGACTTCTTCGGCTTCGGCTTACCAGCGTCGCTGCGCTTCTTGCGCCACGTGCCGTCTTTGTTGCGGTCGCGCGGCGCCGTTCCGCCCCCCGGCATAGGCACGTGTGGCACCTTGCCTGCTCGTCGATCAGCCAATTCCAAACCCCTCCAATCGTGCTCCCCTTTGCACGGTGACAGGTCTCGCAGTGGCTCACAACTAGGGAGTTCCCCATGTCACGCACAGCCATAGTCGCCCGATCAGCGGTGATCGATAAGGACCGTCGTCTCACCGTTCGCTATCGGATGCTGCGCGCGGCCGTCTCGAAGGTGCCGCGTTCGGGGTCGTAGGCGCTTTGGCCGACTAGGCCCAGGCGAGCGCGAGGTTGGCTAGGCGCAGCTCGTAGCGGTCCGCAGGAGACCTATACGAGCGACTCGAGCGGAGCGCCAAACTGAACCTGCGCATCGACGCCCACATGGCCGCCGAGGAAGCTAGGAAGAGGCCCGCCAGGACGAGAGTCGGCAGCACCCCCTGAGCCTAGCAAGTCACAAGGCCGACACCGATCGAGCGGGCCTACGGCGATTGCATTACCGGCCAGTGCTATTTCCCAACATAGAAGTACCAGCCGGAGGAATCAGGAGAGCAGCAAGCCGGGACTCCTTGGATCACTTGGGTCAGGGGATTGAAGGTTCGAATCCTTCCTCGCCGGCCACGCCGACCGTTACCCGACTGCTCCCCCTTACCAACGGTGTTGCGAAAGGCCTTGCCTCAAGGGCGCTTCCACGTTGACAGCTCGGCCGCAACTGCGTCCACGCTCCCCGTTGCCCTTATGCCGAAGTATTCCGTGAGCTCGGCGCGGAGCAACCTGGCGATGCTCTCGGTGGACGCGTCGCGGTGGAGCGCACCCATGATCTTGCCGATCAGATAGTCGTATTCATCCGGAGGAGCGATGTCGGCTACACCCAGTGGATCCCACGCCCAGATCCTGGGCCGCACGAACGCATCGAGGTCACGGTACTCGGCCTGAAGTCGCTCATCCGCGGTCATGCGCGTCATTTAACAAAGTCCGTGTGAGGCCAGCGCGGCGGGCGTAACCTGCAACACGCGCCATGCTGGCCAGACCTAGTCGTCCTCGCCCTCTGTGACATAAGGCTTGAAGTCACCGAGGAAAACTTCCGCTTTGTCCCGGCCGACCTCGCGCGCCACGGCATCGGTCAGGTCTTGCCAGGCATCGTCCGAAGGAGCGGCCTCAAACGTTCCGAGTGCATTCTTGATGCGCTCCAAGCCAGCCTCACGATCCGCTAGTGGCATCGCGGCCCAGCAGTCGTCGAGCAGCCGCGTCAGCGCTGTGAAGTAGTCCATCTTTTTGAGCGTCCACCGCATGGCCGAACACTAGTCCTTTACGCTCTTTCACCGAGCTCAACAGCGCCACCGAAACCCCGGGTGAGCCCGTTCGCAACTTGGCGTTTCGCCCGCTGACGGCCGTTGCGCGAGCGATCACGGCGTGAGACCGTTCGGCTCGTGTCGACGAATGGAGACGGTTGTCTTTCCCTGCGCTACACCACCGACGCCGACGGCGACACTCGTCTCCGGGTAACTGCCAGCGCGGCCGGCTTTGCGGGTGCGACCGAGATTTGGTGGGGCGACTCAGATGAACTAGCTCAATTCGCCGCGGCCTTAAGGGGGTACCCGCTTCCTTCTGAGGCCTCACCCGCGCTCGTGGGAGGCTACGGCTTAGTCGACGCCGGTGCGGATGATTTCCAGGAGTACTTCAGCGTTCGGGTCGAGCCGATCGGGCGCCTCGGGCAGGTCCGTTTGAAGGTACGACTTGTGGCCGACGCATCTGTCATCAGTCCGACGTTGCGCCAACCCGTGGGGCTCCATCGAGTCGACCTTGAGCTCCTCACGACATACGAGCGACTGCGGAGTTTCTCGGCCGACTTGCTGGCAGTTGCGAAGACCGGCAATGGCGAGGCGACGATCGACGAGGAATGGCTGGACTAACGCCCTTACTGTCCCGCGCGACCTGCCGTCCTGTGACGGTCTTCGAGTGAGACGAGCACGACCGCCACCGCCGCGAAGCTGAGTGCCGAGGCGAGTGGCATGTCACCTGGCTGCGGACCGGCCTGTCGGAACCCTGACGCGGCGATCACCGCAGGCAGAAACCACAGGAATAGCGCAAGACTCTGCATGGCTCGAATGAGACCTCGCCCGACTGGCTCTCCCACAAGGCCGGAGAACAGCGTCGCGGTCGGCTGATACCTGCCCGACCAGATGCGCGACGCGGTCCACGTGGCTGCGGCCGCAACCGCAACCAGACCGACGAAGGCGATGGCGCCGACGATCACGGCTCATCGACGAGGTTTATGGCGCCAGGACTGCCGAGCACTCGGCGAACAGGGCTTCCGATCCCTCGTCGACGGGCCACCCTCGACATGTGAGAGCCGGCGTTGCCGTCGCGATGTCTGCGTAGATCTTCCAGGCGCTCACGGCCAGCATTTGCCCTTCTCCGGCGAAGAGCATGAGCAGCTCAGGCAGGCCGTAGAGCGGTATCCCCAAAAGCCTTGCCCTGCCGACGGCACGGCGGTCCTGGCTGAACAGCGGCCAGCCATTGAGTTTGCAAGCGGCGAGGCACTCGGCCTCCCCGCGGTCGATCTGGGGCTCCTGTTCGACGACCTTCTTCCCGTGCCAGCTGCGCTGGATGTCGGAAGCCATCTCGGCGATTTCGCGACCGTTGACAAGCTGTCCGAAGTTGCCCAGAGGCGGCGGGAGAAGCGCCGCGATACGCGCGTCGCCTCGGCTGTGGCCGGTCAGTTCACCCTTGACGCGGAGCGTGATCCTCGCTCGCTGCGACATGGATGTTGTCACGAGCTGGGCCCGGTTAGCGCGTGCCAGCCCGGTCAGGATCATTGTGTCGAAGCACACCGGGTCGTTGGTGCACAGGTCGCGAACATCCGCACGACGAGGATGGGGCCACGGTTGGCGGGTCGGCCTACCGCCGCTCGTCGCTGCCAACCAGTTCCCCCTCGGCCGCGCTGTCGATCGGGTCGACTTCCTCGTATGTCGCGATGCCCGCCTCGACGACGTAGTTCCTGGCCTCTTGGTCGGTCATCTGCAGAACCTCTGCTAGAGCCGCGATCGACAGCTTGCGGGCGGCGTACATGCCCAGGGCGCGCTTGATGTGCGACGGAGCGAGCTCAACGACTTGCTGACCCATGTCGCCCATGCTGAAGCCGTACCGGGCGAGAAACGCCGCGGGCTTGAGTGCACCCGAGTCGAACTCGTCCTTGAGTTGCTTCTTGGCGGCGGCGCTGATCAGGCCGAGTTCGCGGAGGTGGATCGCCGTCACCACGGCGCTGGTCACGAACGCATGGGCGACGGCGGCGACCTTGTGACGATCGTCGCCGATGCCCGCGACGAGACGACCCACGCCGCCCTCATCCATCAGGAAATACCGGGCGAAGCGGAAGACCTCCCACTCGCCGGCACCATCGCCGCCAGACGTCGAGGCCTCCAGGATCTCGGTCCCCTCACGATGTTCCTCGAGCACGTAGTGGCCGAGCTCGTGCGCGGCCGTCAGCCGCTGACGTGTCAGTGATCCCAATGAGTTCACGAACACGAACGAGACGCCGTCGCGCACAGTCAGAGAGCCCTCGAGGCCTTCGTCGAACGGCTTTCGGTAGACCTCGATCCCGAGCCGCCGCATGACGTCGAACACGTCGACATACGCGTCTCCGAGGCTCAACTGATGGCGTATCGCCTCGGCTTTTTCCTTGGCGCGGGAGTTACCCGGCATCGACGCGCTCGAGGCGGTGGAGGAACAGGGAGTTGTTGATGCACTCCTCCAGCCATGTCTTCGCCTCCTGTGTCGCCGGCCGCGACAGATCGAGGCGGTGATAGACGACGCCTGCAAGCTCCCGGCCGAGGAGCGCGTCCGTCGACAGCTCAAATACCTCGGCGAAGCGCGGCAGTTCATCGAGCGCGACATCGCGCGCACCGGTCTCGATCTTTCCGATTTTGTCGCGATCGATGCCAGTCGCCTCAGCTAGGTCATCCTGAGTCATCCCCCACATTATTCGTTCGCGCTTCACGCGCTCACCAATTCGCACAGTCGCTTCCTCCTCTTGCGCGATTATCGCACAATGGCTCAGACGTCAAGCTACACTCGGCCCCGTGTCTGCAGGACTGCCCGGGACTCAGCTTCCGCTCGCCGCCGCGCCGGCGAGACCCAGCCTGGGCGGCAAGAACTCGTTCCTGATGCTCGTCAAGACGTATCCGATCCCGAGCAAGAAGTACGGCGAGACTGTCTGCTGCGCAGGCCTCGACGCCGCGACCGGCCGGTGGGTGCGCATCTATCCGGTCCACTTCCGCTCGCTCGAGGACTACCGCCAATTCGCGAAGTGGCAGTTCATCGAAGCCGAGTGGACGCCGACACGCGACGACTCGCGAGCCGAGTCTGTGCGCGTTCAGCAGGAGACGATCGTCGCAGGCCGAAAGATCGATGCTGGGAAAGGCTGGACCGAGCGACGCCAGTGGCTGGATCCGATCGTCGATGAGTCGCTCGAGTCGCTCAAGGCCGCCGGCGCGAGCAGGTCGCTCGGCGTCATCCGACCGGCGACGATCGACGGCTTCGAGATCGAGCGGGCGGCCGACTGGGACAAGGCAAGCAAGGAGGACCTGAAACAGCTAAGCCTCGAGTGGACGGACTCACCGACGCCCCCAACCGACCTCGAGATCATCCCTTACAACTTCTACTACCGTTTCCACTGCCGGGGTGATGACTGTCCTGGTCACCGGATGGAAATCCTCGACTGGGAGATCGGTCAGGCGTATCGCAACTTCCGGCGGCAGTACGGGGAGGGCGGCTGGAAGGCGGCGCTTAGCCGCAAATACGGCGAGGACCTACCCAGCCGCGACATTCACCTGATCTTCGGAACTCACCACCGCTGGCAGAACTGGATGATCATCGGCGTTCTCCATCCGCCGCACGTGAAGGTGGTCGAACGCCAGCGGGGCGCGCGCAGACATCGCGAGCGCGAGGGGGAGACGATGGCACTGCCGCTCGTCGGACTCGAAGCAAAGTAGCGCGGTAGCGGAGCCAAACGCGACCGCGACGGCCTGCCCCAGCGCCTCCTGGTCATCGGCGAGGATCGCCTCGTAGGTCGCGACGAAGGCATCCCAGTCGGTCTTTGCCAGGTCTCGAAACTCGCGTGGCACACCCAGGCTCGGCATGCTCTGGTACGAGATTCCTTCGCTGGTGAGCCGCGCCTCGAGCGCCCGCCGTCGGAAGGCCGCTTTCCGGGACTGAGGATTGCGCCGTGTATCGATGACGGTGTCGACGCCGCTGTCGCGCAGGACGTCGACGAGCTCGTCGGCGCTGGCGCCCTGGTAGCCGATTGTGAACGCGATCCGAGGCGTCATGGCATCGAGGCTACGGGCCGGCGTCGGCGAGCGTCAACTCGGCGTCGCTACTGGACGTAACCGTGCTGGATGCTGATCTTGACCGATGCGAGTCGCTGACCATCAACCGACAGGACCAGCTCATAGGTGCCCGCGAGCGGGAAATCGAGCTCCTGGCGCCCAGTCGAACGGTCGGACGGCCTCCTTGAACGTTGCTGACTCGGCGCGCACAACCTTCTCTGCTCCGTCCGGGGTATCCACGTCGCGGTCACCGCTAGTCATTGCCATCAACCTCGAGTTGCGAAAGGCGGCGTAGACGTCGCTCCTTCCTATTGGCCAAGCGCCGCTCCGATGTAACGCTCGGCGTCATGCGCTGGCTTCTTGCCGGCGCTGCGCGGACGCTGCCGCGACGTTCTTGTTGATTGGGCTGGCGTTCGAGCGCGAATTGTGCGAGAGGGGCTACGAACGAATCTCGGTTCGGCTGCAGGCGTTGTGCCAGACAACCTGTCACTTCGCCTGCCTCAGCATGCGTGGCGTCTCGGGCAACAGCTCGAGCCAACTTGGAGGTCGAGATGGCCAGGAACGCGCCGAATGGCGACGGGCACACGATCGGGGTGGTGAAGAGCAGAACTCAGTTCACGCGCTAGCGCATTGGGGGAGCAGTGGCGGTCTAGGAGGTGGGAATTGTCGCGGTCTGACGACTCATGCGAACTCGCGTGGGCTGCTGGTGTGTTCGAGGCAACCGGAACGGCGACGCCGAACGGTCGCCAGCCTATGCTCAACGTAAAGCAGGGGCAGATTGTCCCCGGTGAGACGGCCCAGATGCTCACGCGCTTCTGCAGGGCCGTCGGTGGCGTCGGGAAGCTCCGCGGCCGGGCATATCACGACTGCAGGACCAATCGGACACCATTCCACATGTGGTACGCGTACGGTGACGACGCCCGCCAGGTAATCGAGCTTCTGTGGCCGTGGCTCGGCGACACGAAGCGCAACCAGTGGGCCGACTGTCTATCGCGCGTGGCATAACGCGACACTCGAGAGCGAGGTCGAACGGCGCGAACCGTCACTTGGTGGTCTCGGCGGACGCTCATTGTCGCCACCAAGGTGAGCACTGCCGGTCGGTCGCCATCAAGGAAGCCTGACCAGAGCCTCGGCGTCACTGTAAACGGTCCAGCGCCTAGGAAACGACCTGCCGAAGTTAAGTTTCGCGTCCAGATAACCGCTGTCTCCGTAGTGCGCGCCCTCCGAGGAAGAGGCTAGCCGCGTTTGGCCACAGCAAGGACGCGGTCGTATGCTCCGCTGCCGTCACCGCGCGGATAACACCCGGCCTCGATTTCGAACAAACGCTCGCGGACGCCTGGAAGTGACCCTTTGCCGCGCGCGCGGGTTTGTGTCTGGAGAGCACGAACCAACACGGAGTCATCATCAGCCGACTTGAATCGCGGAACGTGCACGCGAGAGCCGCTCCACTTGGCATAACGGACACGCAGACGCGGCGCGACCGGCTGCCCGCGCCGCAGCAGGGTCTGATCCGCAGGCTTGTGTCGCACTTCCAGCACGAGGAAGCCAGTTCCAGGAGCGGCGAACTCGACCAGCCGGTTGCCCGCAGCTTCGAGGCTGACTTCGGCGTCCGCGGCGAGCTCTTCTATGGCCGAGAGGCCCTGCTCAATCGAGTAGCGGTCGCGAACCAGCTCCGCTGGCATGAGCAGAGACGCCGCACCCAGGTCACACAGATACTCCTCGTCGCCACGGCCGCGATCGGCCTGCCCTGTGACCGTATCGAGACGATAACGGAAATCCCGCCGAAATCCCGGGAATAGCGTATGGACGATTTCGTGAGCGCACGTAAAGCGACGGCGCGTCGAACCATCGTCGGCGTTCAGGTCCATCACCAGCTGACCAGACGGCTCGACGTAAACCCGACCGGCGAATGGAAAGGGAGCCGTTCGCTGTCTGATTCCGAGGGCTGACGCGAGCGCGTCCACATCGACCGGTAGACCGTTCACGCCCCATTCGCGCAACAGCTCCCGTGCATATTGCTCGACGATCTCCACAGGCGCCTTGCCACGATGGCGCGCGATCAAGCGCACGACCGATGGCTCGCGCCACTCGTTACCGGGCATCCCCGCGGTCAAGCGCGCGACTCGCGAGTAGTGAGTCCCGGACGAATCGCCAGCGATCGCTGGTTTGTGGTTCCTCGCCGCGTCGCCAGCGGATGCTCGCGAGCATGACCAGCTCCTGGCGTGACAGGGCCGCCTCGTCGGCGAAGGCGCGCAGCGTCGCAGGGATATCGAGGTCGTCGGCTTCGACGGCTATCGGCGGTCGCCCGACGAGCTCAGCGATGGTGGTGTCGAGTGCCTCAGCCAGCCGCCTAAGCACGTCGAGCGAGGGATTGCCTTCCTCGTCGTTTTCGAGGCGAACGAGGTATGGGCGAGATATACCCGTGATCTCGCTCAACTGAGCAAGTGACAAACCGGACCGAGTGCGGTGCGCTCGTAACTGGCCGCGGAACTCAGGCATACACGCTCGATGCCACTGTACAGCCGCGAGCCACTCTGAACCCTTGTGTTGGGGTCAATCAAACGCTCGGCCGCCGAAGTCGCTATCGGTGCAGATGCAGCCAGCGACCCGCGCTCGCGGCCGCGCTACGATCTGGGGCAGCTGCGCAAGCAGATCTATACGCGCTTCGATCGACTGCGGACGAAGAGCCAATAGGGGCGCGTGGCAGGCCGCGATGGCCTGAGTGGCCAGCATTACGCCGGCCAACACAGACTGCGGCGCCATCGGCACTACAGCGTCTTCCACCACACCGCCGCTGCGACGCAATGCGACCAAGGCGCCTCCGCAGTAGCCGTCGCGGTACAGCGCATCGATGCTCGCCTCATTCCATTTCTGCCGTTCATCTCCCGACAGATCGAGTCGATCGGCCAGGTCGTCGAGGAGCGCTCGCTGCGACCACGACTTAAGCTCCTCAGCGGTTGCGCTAAAGACCCGCGCAGCCTGTTCTTCGACGGGCTGGCCGACCGCGACGCGCTGGACCAGGTACATAAGCGCCCGATCGGGATGGATACCTAGCGCGGACGCGATCAATTCGTGGCGGTGTGGCGCGCGTTGCGTCGGCCAATACATGCACGCGAGGCATGGCTCGATGCCGAAGCGCTCGTGCCGAGACCACCCGATATCGGCGACGCCCGTAAAGGCGTTGTACGCCCGAGCGGGAAGGGATCCTGCGACCTCGATTCGCGCCTGTGCCGAGTCCAGTGCAATGAGAACGCCACCGGCACCCGGCCCCGTCCTGCCGTCGGCCCCCCACGCCGTCCGGATTTCTTCGATGTCCACGGGCAGGTGGGCGAAGGCTCTGTTGATCAACGCCGTCTTCGCAGCCAGGACATCGGTGTCAAGCGCCAGGACGTAGCGCTGGAGGTTTGAGAGCTCGACGGACTCCGGATCGACCGCAACCAAACGACCGGTGACGGGCATCGAGGCCATCGCGGCCGCTGCGGCCTGGCCGATTGCGCCGCACCCGATCAGGTGCATCTGGCCAATGTCAATGGGGGCATCTGGGATAACCTCGACCAGGGCGTCCGGCTCCCAATTGATGATGTTCATGCGAACCTGCCGCGACCGTCTGCGGTGGCTCGGCGGCAGAACGTCTCGTATCAACTGGCGGAAGAGCTCGGCCATGCCGATCGACGCCGCGGCGAGCGCCGCAGGGCCAGCCACTGGGCGCCATTCGGTTGAGTTTGTCCCCAGTTCGAATCTCCAGCCGAAGGCCCCGACGGCGACTTCGGTGCTCGAGCGCGGTTTCAGGCCGTAAGCGAAGCGCTGCGACTCGCTGATTTCATCGCTGATCTCGATGGCTGGATTGATGCGCCGAGCGAGGCCCTCCGCCGCGTCACGCAGGCTCGGGGGTCCTGCGAGCGCTAGACGTGGATAGAGCCGGGCCGCGAGGTTGACGGCCAGCATGTAGCCCGCCGTGTGTGCATTGTCGTCCTCGACCCAGGCGGCCGCTTCCAGTGTCAACGCAGCTGAGGCAAGTCGCTCTCGAAACCAGTCGCGTTCCAGCCGGACCGGGAGGACGGATCCCGCATCGAGCGCGCGATCGATGAATCGAGCCAACGCCATCACACCACCCTGATCAGCTCGACGAAAGACACCTCTTGCCAATAACCCCGCGAAACGAGCCTCGCCCAGAACCAATCCTGCGGGACCAGCCCGCCTCGGCCGAAATGAGGTACTACGACGCTGAGCGCGCCTAACATCGTCGCGATCGGCTCATGGTCATCTGTCTCTGAGTGGTAGGCCAACTCTCCGTGTGAGTGCGCCTGCCCCACAAGCAGGTCGCCGCTTTCAAACAGGGAGCGGTTTAGATCAAAGAGCGCAGCGCCCTCGACTACGACTAGGAGGCCGTCTGGCGTCCGAAGCGCAGTCTGTCGCGGCACGAGCGCACCAGTAACCGTCACAACGTCCGCTTCGCGTCGGCCGGCCCAGGCAACCAGGACCTCCAGTCCCTCATTGCCTAACTCCAAGACTGCCGCAAGGGTCGTCTCGAGCACGCTCAGAGGAATTTCGAAACGATCTACGCTGAGCAGGCCGCGACTGTCACTGATCACGGCTGTCCCGCAAGAGGCTTGCCGGACGACCCGTCGGTCGGCGCTGGAGGCTGCCCATCCCCAGGAACAAGTTGGGCGCGGAGGAGTTCGACGGCTACCTGCATCGGCGCCGGCGGTGGCGGGAACAGCACAGCCACGCGTGCAACCAGTGGCGATTCGGTGAAGCCGCGCCAGAGTCGTTCACATAGGACTGCGAGCCGGCCATCCCCGACGCCGCGATAGAGAAGCCAGTCGTCCCCGGAATGCTGTGGATGGTCGTGGTACTCCCGCGTACCTCTCACGCACAGAAAAGCGCGTTGATGGACCGGGTGCGGAAGGACCAACTCCACCAAGCCGCCAGCGCCGTCGGACTCCACGGGCATGATCACAGGGCCTCCCGTCTCCCTTGTGAGCGGATGAATGAAGGTGACCGACGCAGGCCACAGGTCGTAGTTCGCGAAGTCGAAACGGGCGATGGCGGCGACAAGCGGGAGCGCGGCGCGCTGCAGGGTCAGCTGCGCCAGGAAGGCGACGTCAACCACCAGATCGTCGCGGCGAATGATCCAATAACCACGCCGGGCGTAGCTGTCTTCAACCGCGTGCCAATCCGCGAGTTCGCGCTCGAGCTTTCGACGACTGATCTCCGCTGACACATGTACCGGCGGAGACGTCGATCCGGTCACCCGCCGGCCGCGGCCCTGGGGCTGAGGAAGAGTCGGACTCCGTCGGCAAGGCCGGCGTCGCCGACGGTGGTCTGTGGATCGAGCAACGAGCCGTCCTCGCGCTTCAGCTCCCAGTCTTCGTCCTGTCGGCCAACGTTGCCCGAGCGGCGCAGTGCCTCTTTGATGAGATGCTCGATGCGTTGATGTGGGTTGACGTCGACCTCGACGGGCTGCCCCGAGACGACCACGCTGAGCTCAATCTTGTTGTCCTGCTTAGCAGCCATCGGCTTCTCCTGTGCTGTCTGATCTCAAAGCCCGAACGATAGTCTACAGTAGACCGGCCGGTCCTCTGCATAGGACCACGACGGAGCGGGTTGGGCAAGTAGGGAGAACCCTAATCCGGACAGCGCGCACGGGGCGGGCGATACGTCGTCGGTCTGGGGAGCACTGGCGTGATACCGAACTTTCGTCCGGCGGGCGTGTCGAACATGTTCGCGTTGCCGCCGACAGACGAACCGCGGCCCAGGCTACGCCTTGACGGTGCCCTCGAGTCGTTCGCAGACGTTGGCGCGATCCTGGAGTCCGAGGCCTAGCCTCGACGCCGGCCGGTCCGTAGCGAGCCGCCAGGAGTCCTCACCGCCGAAGGTGCAGCGTCCGGCCACGGGCATTCACCCATCCGGGCGATCGCGGGGCCATGCCGACTTGCGTCCTTGGAGGTCGCATGCTTCTAAGGTCGGCAAAGCAACTCGCTCAACAATAACCTTGCGAAGTGGACCTGACTGCAAGTTACGCGACCGAGTTGCCCGAGTCCCTCCTGCAGCGATACGTCGTGCGTGAGGTACGGAATGCCAGTGCGGTTTTGCGGTCCACCAATCCGGTGGCATTTGAGGATGTGCTCCAGATCCTGGCGGAGTTCAGTCTTCTCGCGACCGATATCACCGATGCCGGCGGTCAGGAGTCAGCGGTGCCGCAGCGACTGAACCACGCATTCCGCGATCGCGACTGGCGCGAGGGTACGTATACGGCGCGTCTCACCTCGACCCTTACGCTTCTGCGGTATGCGTCGGCAGGCGAGACCGAACCACGAATCACGGCGACCGAAGCCGCGACCGAGAGCTACAAGATCGACAACATAAAGGGCCGCGTCGCGCTCGACGTCGAGTGGCACGCCAAAGACGGGAACCTGGATCGCGACGTAGCCGCATACAGAGCGCTCTACGACGCTGCGATTATCGACGCCGCTGTCGTGGTGACACGCCACTATGCCAGCATCCGGGCGCTGTCTGTCGCGCTTGGGCGACCCGACGGGTTCAAGACAACGACCACGACGACGATTGAAAAACTTGAGCCCAGGTTGATGCGCGGCGATGGCGGTGGCTGTCCGATCCTCGCGATCGCGATAACCGATCGGTGCTACGTCCCGTAGCCTCGGTGCTGCCGTCCGCGCGGGACGACATCGGGGGGCGCCTCGTTCCCCCACGCGGACCAGCCCGGGCGTGGGTAGCGAGCGAACAGCTCCAGGTAGGGTCCCGGGCTACAAGCTTCGATCACCGGGTACAGTTCGTCCGGCTTTCGTGAGTGCTCGCGCTTGCGCGTCGCGATGAGGTTGACCTGACTTCGGCCAGGTTGATAAGTCCGCAGGTTGCCACGCACTCCGAACAAGACCGTCTCGGTCACGTTCCGAAAATAGAACCCGACTCCTCGCCCGTCGCTCCCGCCATCCTTCCGCACCTTGTGCCAGACGATGATGGCCTTGTAGGTGAACCCCCACGCCTTCATAACCTCGAACGCGTCAGGCAACAGCGCATTCGGTGCCCAGAGGTACAGATGCGACCTGTCGGCCGCGACATCGCGGACGGGAAGCGCCGAGATCTCAGCAAGCGTCATGGTGTCATAACGGGAAAGTCGCTTGTGCTCCGGCGCGACTTTCCCTGTGCGATTCAGGAAGCGCCATGGTGGGTCCGCCACGATCGTCCCGAACGTGGACCCTCCGACAGCTTCAAGAAGGCTCGACGACGCGGATGCGATGGTGACACTAGGATTCCGCGCGGGCTCCGTCGACTGCTTCTCGGCGCCCCATCTGGCCGAGGCGGCCCGGCGCGCGATTTCGGTGCGCTCGTCAGGCGATAGCTTTGCCGCCCTGGCCTTGCCCCCTCGCAAGCCTCCGCGCCGACCGAACTCAACTGCGAGTGGGTCGCGGTGATCCTCCTGCTGCGCGTCGGCGCCGGGCGTGACCAATTCCGACCAAATCGGTTCCGAACGGCCCTCGCGGCTGCCTGACGGCTCATGCATGCGCATCAGATGCTACGCGGTCCTGCGCGGGCTGTCCACTCGCAAATTCCATGTCCGGCCATAGCGCGCTTACTCCGCGAAAGCGCACATATGTTCTAGCAGCGGACGCGAATGGTCGGCCCCAGGTCTGTCAGCGATGCGGCCGACGCGAGCTACACCACTACATTCCATGGTTTCACCTTCGGGAGTTCGGCGACGTCACTTTTGCGCGTGCCATACGTCTGCGGCCGCTTCGGGAGGAAGTCTGGGCACGTCCGGCAGTACGACAAGGACGTTGGTGATTTCGCGGCGGTGCCTATCGCACGCGCAGCGCAGCGCCCTGGCTTCTATGCAATACCCGGTGCAACGCCGAACCGCGTTGAGCGAACGCTCGGTCAGCTTGAGGGGGGCACAGCACCTATCGTCCGGCGATTTCTAGACCTAGCGCCGGGCCACTATCAGCTGCCGACGGTCGATCGCGTCAACCTGGCTACGTATGTCGCACTGTTGTACGTGCGCACGCCAGCTCGTCGCGATCCTGACGCGGCGTTCGCAGGGTTTAGCAAATCGATCTTCGCCGATATGGATCTCGGCAATCCTGAGCGGTTTGTCGCGCAGGTGCGCGCGTTCGGGGATAGGCGGACAGCGGAAGAGCTAGAGACCATCCGAGTCGGAATGCACGCAGACCTTGGAAGCGGTCGCGTCCGTATCGAACCGCCCCCCCTACCAGATGACGCTGACGACGCGCGTCTCGCGGTCACAGACCTTATGCCGCTTCTACGTCGAAGGCGCTGGTCCCTGGTACGTGTCACAGAGCCGCGCCTGGTGTTGGGCGACGAACCTGTAACAATCGCGACGCCACCTAATTATCACGTGAGCCACCCTAGAAGGGTGGCTCAGGTGTTTAGGGCCACCGGCTCACTGCAGCAGTGGGTTCCAGGTGGTCGACTGCCCACGAGTGTCGTCGTGCGGGACTTGCTGACCAGCCCGCCGCCGAGGCGTGATGGGTGCTGACCTCGACGACACACGTGAGGCGTCGATCAGAACATCACCCCTTGGCGCTTGAAGGTGGTAACGCGCTCCCGGCCACTTGGTCCTCGATATCCCACCAAGCGCCGGCGTCCGTGGACGATTGGAGCCACCCACGGCTGTACCCGCTGCCGAACCGAAGCACGATTTGAGGCAGGGGTTAACAGTTGCTGACCTTGCAGGTGTTGACGTTCATGTCGTTCTGCACTTCGATGACCGGACTGGCTACTCCGTAGGAGGAGGTTCCGCCGTGGTGTAGGCCTGCCCACCAGACGCCCGTGCTGGTGATGCCGTGGACTGGACCACCGCTATCGCCAAGTGCGCTCGCGTAATCAATCTGATATTCGTTGGCTACGACGATCTCGGTGTCGCCATCGCCGTCGCGGTCACGTGCAACGTTGACGCCCAGAGAGAGGATGGGGCCGCAGCGGTAGGCGCTTATGATGCCAGCGCTGCAAAGGATGTCGTCGAGGTCTAGGTCGGCTTCACTGACATTGCCGGTCAGGGCGTAGTCGTTTTGGGCAAGGGACTTGTAGAACCAGTTGTTGGCGTTGACGGCATCGCCTGCGTCCGTAGCAAGGCGCATAGAGTCGGTGGCCGAACACGTGTCAAGGCCGAGTAGACCGCACGAGTAGGTGGCGTCCCACAGGGAGTTGCGAGCGTCCGTGCCAACGGTGTCACCGGCGTGACCGAAGGTTGCGTTGTCGCCGCAGTGTGCTGCGGTGAGGATAGGCCGGTTGCTGAGACGGGTGACCCAGCCGAAGCTGGTGCAGTGAGGATTGCCGTTCCTGGTAAGTACGATGCCGCCACGCCAGGGAGTGCAATTTGAGCGGCTGGTGTTGCAGGCTTGGGCTTCTTCAGCTTCGATGCTCTCGACGCGGACGGGATAGTCGCCGACATCGAAGCTGTCGAATAGTGCCTGAGCCTCTGCTTGAGTGGGTGGACTGTGGTCTGCGATGACGATTTCACCGGTCTCGTAGTCGATGGACGTGATGCTGGCGTCCGAGGCGATAAGCAACGAGATGGCAGCGTCGTTCAATCTGTCCAGTTCGTTCTGTGAGTTGGCTACTTGGACAAAGGTGACGTTTGGACGTGAGCCCCAGCGCGCTTCAGCCTCGTCTGGTGAGAGTGTCGTGGACACTGTGTACGTGCCGTCGCTCGCGTTGACACGTGACGCGGCAAACAGGTCCGGCTCGGCCTTGATGGCATCTAGGAAAGGCGCGGTCTCTGCCTTACTGATCAGGTAGGCGCGGGCCTGCTCTTCTGAGATGTCGGCGCCTTCAGCGATGTCGCGGAGAATGAGCTCGACTTCGCTTGCGATGGTGACGGGGGGTGGCTGTACGTCATTGGCGTAGATCGGCGCAATCGTGGCAACGAAGAGAAGGACTGTGGTTAGCCCAAAGAGGATCGTCTTTCTCATCATCGGGTCTCCATGTGCCTAACGGTTGGCTGGTCGACGTCGCTGGGCTAGTCGATAGGCTGGACCGCATCTGCGAGCAACGCGTGGAGTGTGCTGCAGGGTGCGCTGGGCGTTTTGTGTCTCGTACACCCCCAACGTGGTGGACCATTTACCCATTGGCATTCAATCCCCATACGAGCATGCTGGCCCGATGACTCCAAACACCACAGTGCCCGCCCGGCCATCGATCAGACGGCAGCTCGTTGCTCTGGTATCTGGGCTAGCGACTACTTGGGCAATCATCTTCCTGGTGAATTCGCTGGTAACCCTGATCGCTTACGACTCACGAGCCATCTTGGTGACTGCGCTCTCGATCGCCGTTGCCATTGGGGCCGCGCTTGTCGCCGTCCTCCGTGGACCTGCCATCGGGCTCACGTTCGGATTCGGCATCGGGCTCGGACTTCTCCTCTTCTTCCTGGTGAGAGTCATCGACCACATGAGCATCATCGCGGGGTAACCAGCAGGGGAGACACCAATCGAAGAGAACTGTGACAGCCACGACGGCGCTCTGCTGGCCTTCCGCGACATTCGGTGTATGTCGAGCTTGCAGCCCCTCGGTCGTGCCCGAGCGCTCGAAAACGTACACAGTCTCAGCCGCCGTCAGTGTGGGGCTAGGAGTCGCAGACCCGCGCGCCGAGAGAGGCGCCGGAACTGGTCGCGGATGCGCTCCCAGGTAGGTCCAAACACGAACGGCTGTGGCGCCATGAGGATCCGCATCCCGGTTCGCTGCTTGGTCGCACGACTGATCATCTCGGTGGTGACGACGGCGTAGAAAATCTTGGCCTGTGCGTCGCGCCCACCCGTTCGCCCAGGCCACCTCTCCGCGCGGTAGGCCTGCCATCGTCCGCCTGTCTGCGCTCCAGACGCCGAGAGCGTTGCGGTCGTATCTGTTCTTTGGATCGGGGGCCTAGGACGACCGGCTGCGGGGCGAACGCCGGGGAACGCTGGCCCCTCGTGTCGTTACTCGGCCCTTGGCCGATCGTGGTCTGCGGCGGTGATGCCTGCCTTCGCGCGCAGGATGAACATGCACATCATCAGCAGTGCGAGCACCGTCACGGTCGAGATGCTCGCCGCCGCGGTATCGGTGGACAGCGCTCCGTGCGCCATATTGTTGCGCCAGTTCTGCCCGTGCTCGTCGGAATACAGGGCAATAAGAGCGCCCGTGCGGTGCTCGCCCATCGCTCGCTTGATGCCTTCGTCGGTGAGCACGGTCTCGAACGATGCCCAGCGCGTGCCTTGGTTCGGCGCGAACTTCATTTGCTCCGCGCCGACCAGTCGACCTAGCGCCCGCAACGCTCGCTCAAGCTGCGGCACGAGCATGTGTGCCGCTGCCCAATGCTCGCGCGCCTCGAAGGCCATAACGCCGGAGCTGCACGCTTCGCCAAGGTCCTCGTCCGCGAGCGAGAACGTTGTCAGGACATATGGGCTGCTCCACGCTCCGAGCTCGCGCAGCTCGGTGAGATCGGCGGTCTCGAAAATCCCTGCGGCGAGGGCAATGTTCCGGCTGTAGTAGGCCGTGTCGCGCGCCCTGGCGAACTGTTCAGGGTTCGCCTCTTGGTCTGGGTCGGGCTGGATACGCCCGTCGGCTTCGACCATCACGTGTGTAGCAAGCGACGTGAGAATGTTCTCGGCATCCGACTGCTCGCGGTCCCGTCGCACAAACTTCCACCGCTCGAAGTAGCCGATCTCGAAAGGCAGCCGGAGCATGCCGTGGGCACTTGGGCCTTGGCCTAGCGTGTACTTCGCTATCCGCTCCTTCGTTTCCCCGCGGTTGATCGTGATGACCGACTCGACCGGCTTAAGATCGCCGATGGCTTCGCGGCTGGCGTCTTCGTAGGCCCGGCGTACGCGGTCGATGGCCTGCTTGGGCCCGATCTCCTGGTAGATCGCGACGGCTTGTCGGAGCTTGACCAGCCGCACCAGCCCGGACGCGGCGTTCGCCTCGCGCTCATGCGACTCAGCCCGGGCGCGCTTTGCCAGCTCGAAGAGGTCGTTGTCCCGCCCGACTCGCGCCAGGTTCTCGACGGCCTCGAAGATCATCCGAGCCCCGTGATCAGCAGTGGCCGTGTTCGCAGCGTCGAAGAGCTCATGGGCCAGCGCCGCCGCCTCGGCAGGCTCGGTTGATAACAACGACACGGTTTCCTCCGCGAGCTGCTGGACCATGCCCGCGTACCGCGACCGGGCGAGCGTTCGCAGACCCTCGCGAATGGCCGCGCACGTCACTGGGCGCTGCTGTCCCACGCGGAGCGACAGATCGGCGGCACGTCGTAGTGCATCGAGGGCTGGCTTAAGCTCGTGAAAGGATGATGTGTTCATCGATGCCGCGAAGGCGAGATAGTTCTCAATCGCCGGCACGACGGCGGGAAAATCTTTCCAACGCAACCAGCGAAGGTCGTTCCATCGGCCCGCGACGCCCGGGTGGTTCGTCGTCGAGCGCATCTCGGCGAAAGACCGAACCGCGTCCGGCACGCTGTCGACCGTGACGGGCTCGTCGTCGACGACGTGCGTCGGCACCAGTGGGTGACCCCACTCGGCTGCCTGTTTGGCATTGCCGACGTCCATCAACAGAACACCGCACTCGAGCCGGAGCAAGGCACCGATGACGTCCCCTCGTTCGTGTGAGGCCCGCCAGATCTCTTCGCCAACCGGCTTATCAGGCCCGATCCTCGCCTCGATCTCGCGCGCTTCGCGATCAGCTTGCGCGAAGTCCTCCGCGGTCGCAGCTGCCCAGAGCGGACGGAGGGCTGTCGTTGCCGGCTGACGCTCCGCATCGGCTCCCGCGGGATCCTCGACGGTCTCTTCCCCCAACCGCTGGTCCATGTTTTCAGTGTCGCCAACGCTACGAATGGCGACAAGGGGACCGGCCGGGCCGGGTTGCGTGTGTTCGGTCTCAGCTCGGCGCCGATGCCCTGCGCGGCTGAAGCGTCGTCGACCGAGCGCTTTGGTGAACGTGACCCACGCTACGGGTGATGCCGAGCCCACTACCAATGGCGCGGCTCACTTTCCTCGCGCGGCTTAGCAGGGTTCCGGAACTCGCGCGGGCACGCTGCGCGAGATGTGCACTGTGATCACGCAGCCTTGCGCAGCACCTCTGACCGTTCGTGCCGCCCCGACTTGCCTTGCGCCTGCGGCGAGTCTGCACCAATAGCGTCGCGAGGATCGTGCTCGGCTCGTTAGCCCGCCCGTTGCGTTGCTATCCTCCGGCGGATGAAATCGCGGCGCATCGCTGTAGCACCGGGTCAGATTCCCCTCGGGTTAATCGACGATGGCGCTGCGATCCGCGAACTCATCGTCTCTTCGCTTGTTCGAGGTAACGACAGCCGGGTCGTTCGCGAGCTCTCTCTCCGCCAAGGAACGGTGCGCGCCGACCTCGCGGTGATCTCGGACCGGATTCACGGTTATGAGATCAAGAGCGCACGTGATGACATGAGGCGCCTGCCTGGGCAGGCCGAGCTGTATGGCGAAGTCTTCGACACCGTCACCGTCGTGACGGTTCCGCGCCACCTAACAGCTGTCGGCGAAGTTGTGCCAGATTGGTGGGGGATCGCCGTGGCTGACGTTGCTGCGCAGACTGTTGAGACTGATAGGCCGCCCGGCAGCAACCCAACGCCCGATCCACGCGCTCTGGTCAGGCTTCTTCACCACGACGAAACGGTGCTGCTGATCGCTGAGCGCACCGGGGAGGAGGTGAAGGGGACTCGGCCTGAGCTCTGGTCGAGACTGCTCAGCCTCGTCGAAGCGGACGAGCTCCGTGCAGCCGTGTGCCGGATGCTCAGGCAGCGCCAAGACTGGTTAATTGCCTACTGACATAGGTCCAGTGGTGGGCCAGACCGACGCGTCGCCAGCGATACCAATTACCCGCCTTTTGGCTGCCCGCGATGATGCCGGCCATCCACTCGTCCCCGGCGCTGAACTCCTTACCTGACCAGTCGCCGTCCTCTCGCAATCGAAGGAACAGTCGCCGTAGGTCCTCGACCGTTCCGTCGCGGCGCAAGTCCTTGGCACGGATTGATAGGCACTTGCCGTTGAGGGTGTAAAGGATCCAGGGGATGCGCGGGAGAGATTTGGGGTTCTCAATCTTCTCGAGAGGATCAGGATGAAGCACCCCGTAGTCTCCGAAAGTTGGCACACGCGCGAGCCGCGCCGAGCGCGCCAGCAACTCGCGTCCAAGCCACCATTCGGATCTGGTGAAGGGCGTGATGTCGCCCATCGGGAACCGACCACCATTGCGCGGCATATTCGTGCCCACGAGTGCCAAGTTGCGCCATGATCGGATTTCAGGCATGGAGCGCAGGAGCGCCTCGACTGTCATCTCGTCCCGTTCCTTCGATAAGGCGTGGACCTCGCCTAGATCGATGACGAGATCAGCAGTTGTCGCTGGCTGGTTGAGCTCGCGCAGCAGCGCTGCGACGTCATCGCCGAGTCGCACTGGCCCGAGATCCAGATCCTTGCGAGTAAGCCTCAGCACCAGTCCCAGCTGATCTCGTCTGGCCGCACTCGCTGCGACCGCTTGGTAGGCAGGGGAACGTCCGAGACCAGTCACCGGAACGAGGGCGTGGCCATACGCGCGTGCGTTGTCGAGGACGAACTCGAACGCTTCGGCGTCTTCAAGCCGGGAACCATCCACCAGGACGGGTCGTTCAGCCGGCCACTTATGGCCGTTGCGCGCGAGGAGCAGCCGACACAGCGTGAACCAGTGCTCCTCGCCCTTGTTCGTCAGCCACGTGGTTTGTCCTGGGTTCTCGAACACTGGGATCGGCAGGGCGCCATCGTCATCATCGTCGGGCTCGACGGCTGGTTGCCGCCCACCGAGCTGGATCAACGGTGTCACCGCAATGTCGGGACCAAGGTCGGTCAGTGCGCCATACTCGGCACGCAAGCCCTTGATGATCGTGAGATATCGCCACTTTTCTAGTGCCAATAGTCCACCAACTCTCTAGGACCATTCCCGTTGGCCCTGTACGCCGACATATGATACAAGGTACGCATGGAGGCGTACATGACCGATAACGAGTTCGAGACCTTGGGCGATAAAGTCCGCATCGCTCGGGCGCGAAAGAAGCTCACCCTGCGCCAACTTGGCTCGATCACTGGCAATACCGCCTCCTACCTGAGCGATGTCGAGAACGACAGGCGCGTGCCTTCTGAGGCAGTGCTTCGCAGCATTGCCGATGCGCTTGGCCTGGACTTTGATGAACTGATGGCGGCGGCAGGCCGCTTTGGGGCCGACGCCGATCGCTACCTCCGGCGGAACCCTGAGGCCGGCGTCCTCTTCCGCCGCCTGACGCAGAAGAACGTGCGGCCAGAGGTCATCCGCCGGATGCTGGAGGAAGTGCCTGAGCTGAAGGACTAATCGTCGATCAATGCCGAAGCGTCGCCCGTGGCTCGAGCAAGATGACGTTGAGGCTGTAGCGGAGTCCAATCTGCGTCGCGCCAACCTGTGGCCCAAGGGCGACTCCGTTCGCATTGACATCGAGACGTTCGTGGAGATCTACCTGGGCGCGAGTGTGGACTACGGCGTGGCGCTCGTAGACGGAACGCTCGGATACAGCGTCTTGAGTGATCCGCCAAAGGTGGTTGTCGACAAGAAACTGACCGAGCTGGCCCACGCGAACGGGGCGCCTCTTGGGCTTCGCGGTCGATGGCGGGCGACGCTTGCCCATGAGGCCGCCCACCTCATGTTCCATCGGTCGCTCTTCGAGGGAAGAACGCCCTCGCAGCACGGGGAGCGCGAAGCCGCGCATGGGCCCGAGCCAGCGTACGACTGGCGCGAAGTCCAGGCCAACATGGGCATGGCAGCGCTGCTGATGCCGCGCCGCCTGTTCCTCGAGCTGGCCCGAGAGGTGCTCAGTGCCCGAGAGCCGCTCTATTTACCACTCAAGGTCGGGTCGACAGCAGCCACCAGCATCGTTGCCGAACTGGCAACTGCATTTGAAGCATCCCACGAAGCGACACGACGTCGATTGATGCTGTTCGGATGGCTTGCCGATGAGGGGGAATGAGTCACGGCAGGCTCGATTGGTTGCTCACGCCCGTCGGCGTCCGCCAACGGGCGTGGCTGCCAGTCCAGGTAATCGTCAGCCTCTCCGTAACCCACTTGACACTTTTGACAATAGTGATAAGTTCGGCGCATGACTGCAACGGCCGCGCGTATAGCGACCATCAACGAGCGCGAGCTCGCCAAGCTGCGGGAGGACCTGCGCGCAATTCGGCCGGACCTTGCCGAGAGGCTTGATGGGGTCGTCGGGGCGCAAGCGAGCCTACGTGGTGAGTACGTGCGACTGGGAGAGGCGAGCCAGGCGCTGGGAGTCAGTCGCAATACTCTCAAGAAGTGGATACGAGGTGGCCTCGTTCGCGACGTGATGCAGTTGCCAGACAGTGGCGAGATGCGCGTTGCGCGAGCCGAAATCGCACGTCTTCACGATTACGCCTTGAGGCGAGTAGCGATGAGCGCTCTGGGGGATGCTGAGCCCGACGCTGGTGATGCCTCGGAGATGGCGACCTCTGGTACGCCTCCTTGGCGGAGGTAAGCCGCCGCCCGGTCGCAGTCATCGATTCGAACGTCTTGTGGCCTGAGACACTCAGACACGAGATCGTCGACGCGGCATACGCGGGCCTGTACACACCTGTCTGGTCCGACTGGATCGTGGCCGAGGTCTGGCGCATCCTCACGCAAAGGTGGATCGTCAAACAAAGGCATGACCCGCGGCGCCTCGGATCGGCAGCCAAGAACATGATGCGCACCGTCGCGCCGGTCTTCGTACTCACTCGCTCGTTGCCGAGCGTCGAGCCTGCTGCATGGCCGTCTCTGGGCGACCCCGACGACGAGCCGATATGGACCACGGCAATCAACGCCAACGCTGACTTCGTCGTCTCGATGAACACCGACGACTTTCCGCCGCCCGACAGTGACGGGCGTAATCGTTGGGAGGGAGTCGAGTATCTCGAGCCTCCCGCGTTTCTCGAACTGATCGGATGGGTGGACGAGGGCGACGGCGAGGAGTAGCAGCCCCAACGTTAGTCGAGTAGTGGCAAACGCGATAGGCAGGTAGTACCAATCTGAACGAGCTCGTGGGTGCCGCTACCGCAGTAAAGGAGAGCCGCGGCGAACCGCCGCGGCTCTAGGCCGTCACGAGCCCTGCCCGCCCTTGCGGCGGGATGCACGCGGTTCGCGTGATGACACCACAAGCCTCGGTGTGTGTCCTGGGTTGTCAAGGCTCGGGCGTCAATGAGTCACCAAGTGGCTCGGCCCGAGCCCCCCAGCCGCCAACCGCGCACGGCCAGCCTCGCTCCATAACTGTCCTCAGTCTCACCTAGTCGTTGTCCAGTTGGCCTCAGTCTCACTGAGTGCTTTATGCCGCCGAACCCAGCGGAATCAATCCCACGCTCACGCAGTCTCAACGACTCGTTTACCGGTGTCTCAGTAAGTCCGCGAGGTCACAGGCGCGTACGCGCACAGTCCTACCGGTACGGCCGACTAGAACTGTCGGATAATTGCCGCGCGGACGCATCTGGCCGACGCTTCCGCCATCGACCTGCTGTCCCCAGCAGCGGGCGCTCTGTTCAGTTCAGGTGGGAGGGATTCCTGAATGGCCTCATATCGCCGTCATTTGGCGCGCGTTGCCGTCGTCTTGACGCTCGTCGCGGCCCTAGCCCAGGTAGCAGTTCCCGTTGCCGGAGCGGCCGAGCAAACAGAAGCCGAGCTCGTGGTAGCAACCGCCCTCGCCCAGCGCGGCGACCAGTGGGTGCACCGGGCCAAGGGCCCGAACAAGTTCGACTGCTCGGGCCTGGTCTGGTACGCGTTCTGGAAGCACGGCCTGGCCGAAACCAAGATCGGTCGCTATCGCAGCGTCTCCGGTTACGTCAAATGGTTCAAGGACCAGGGCCGGGCGAATCGCGAGAACCCCCAGCTGGGCGATCTTGTCGTGTGGGGCAACAACCAGCACATCGGCATCTATATCGGTGAGGGCATGGCGGTCAGCACGCTGGTCACTCGGCGTGGGGTGTCAGTCCACCCGGTCAGGGGCTACCTGAACGTCGCCTTCAAGGTCTACCTGCACACCGACCTGACCAGACCGAGCTGACAACCGGAGCTCAGACGAGGCTCTGACTCAATCCTGCAGAGAGGGCGACGCGGCGGCCGAATGGCCACCGCGTCTTCTGCTTCAGCGAGCGGTAATCCTGCCTAGCGGGCGATGTTGGTCATGAACCAGGTATCACCCGTCGCATACAGGCAGGTCAGTTCCAGCTGATCGGCGCGGCGCAGGTTCATCCGATTGGTGACATCCCGGGCGAACTCACCGTTGGCGTTTGTCGTGCCGAAGAAGCCTTCACCCCCGATGCCGAGTGCATAGGGGGCGTTCTTCATGCAGCGCCCAGTCACGACGTCAGTTGCCGGATTGCCCGCAAGCGTGCCGTTCGGAATGCGCAGGACAGCGTCCGAGGCCAGGTTCGAAGCCAACAGATCCGTGGCCACGGGATAAGCCGCAGCGCCGTTGGCCCTGTACAGGTCGACCGTGAAGAGCGAGATCCCGAACAATGCCGACGACGTGCCCGCGGTCGTGTCGGCCTTGAGCTTGCCGTCGCGGTTGGTCAGCACGAAGACCAGGTCAGTGCCGTTGTTGGCGGTGCCGTTCAAGAAGTTGTTGGCATGTGACACGTTCACGTGGGGCACGATGACAAAGGCTCCGAACGTGTCGTCGCCGTGCGGGGCGAAGATGGTGACCGCGTCGCCACCACGCAGGTCCACCTCGGAGCTGGTGTCGATCACGTAGCGGCCGTTGCCATTGGCCTGATCGGCGAACGTGTGCGCGGTCATGTCGCGCAGGTTGACCGCGTGACCGATGTCGGCAAATACGACGTCGCCGGGCCTGACCCAGCCCGTGATGGTGTCGGCTACGCGATCGATCTCCGGCTCGAGGCGCGGAATCCGGACGGTCCGACTCCTATTGCCGATGAGCAACCGCATCTGGTCATTGCCGTTGATGGCCGACAAGGGGAAACAGCCGTCCCAGTTGCCAGCTCCGTCGGTCATCGACCGGAAGCGGCCGCGGACGTGGCCACCGGGCGTGCGCAGCGTGGCGATGACCTCGGAGCTGGCCGGCCCCGTGCCGCTGACGCAGCTCATGCCGGTGAAGACGACGACCGAGATGGGCACCGCTGCCGAGGCGACAGCAGGAAAGGCCAGCAGCGACGCGCACACCAGCGCCATCGCCAGCAAGCGACGAGTCAAGGAAGCCTCCTGATCTGACGGCTGGTGCGCGAGTGCCCGGAAGACGCCGCCGTGGGCAAGAGGATAGACGCGCCGGCGCGAGGCCGGCCATACGTCAGAAGGCTGACGCGCGCTTCAAACTCGTGTGGCGGCCGTGCTCAGTGCGTCGCGTTCCAGACCGAGGCCAGAACCTTTCGACCGTCGGGCGGGTCACCTGGGTACCGGCCAACGAGAACGGTGCCGGTGATGGTGTCGTAGTTCGACTTGAACGTGTCCTCGTGGATGACGTTGCCTGCAGAATCACGCACCGTGCGCACGACGACCGCCCTGAAGCCATCGACGGCGTACTCGATGCGGTCCTTCTGGCCCGGCGCCAGATCGTCCGTGTAAACGTAGTAATCCTCGGCCGTTTCCGCGTTGGTCACGATCGGCTCGGAGAACTCGGCCGTTCGACCGTCCGGCACTCCATACAGCTCGAACGTGACGGAGCCGTTGCCGTTGATGCCACGGATCAGGACCGGATACTGCAGGTCGTTGACGAACGACATCGTCTGGCGGCTGCGCGCGCTGGCAATCCAGACCGTCGCATCGAGCCCGATCGGATAACGCTCGATGTAGTAGCTGTGGTTGCGCCGGTTACGGACCTCGAGGCCGGCACGGGCGACGGCGTTGAAGAGCGTCGTCGAGCACGAGCACATGCCGCCGCCGAGGACGCCCTCCTGCGTATGGCCGTGGACGATCGCTGCGCCGGCGGTGTAGGGCGGGCTGGTGATCGGGCCGATCACGTCAAGGAAGTTGAACACGGCGCCGGGCTCGACCACGTAGCCGTCGATGATCGACGTCGGGATGGCGATGTTGGCGCCGTCGCCATTGAGCTCGCTCGGCGTGAAGTTCGTCGTCCACTCGCCGATCTTGGTCACGCTGGAGGAGATGGCCTGCGCGTCGTCGGTGTTGAACGTTGGCGGAACCGTGACCAGGGCGAGCTCGGCGCTCGGCGGCTCCTGCCCGCCGGGTGCGCGTGCCTGGAGCGCGGCCATGATGCTGTCAGTAGTCGTTTCGACGTCCGCGGCGCGACCATCGGCGCTGGGCACCACCTCGAAGTCGTTGGTCGAGGCGAAGCGGAAGGTCGCGTTCTGGGGCGCAATGTCCGTTTGGATGGCGTAGTTCTCGACGAACTGGCGCACGGGATCGCGCTCGATCACGAGCTGCCACTGGCCAGGACCTGTCTCGTCGAGGTGCACCCACCCACGCAGCGCGTCGGCGGGGATCTCGGTCGACAGCTCAGCACCCGCGACGGCCAGGCTCGCTCCGACTACGCGCTCGACCGTGTCAACGGCTGCCTGCGCCTGGGCCGTGGGAATTGCCGGTGGTACGACAGAGGTGCGCACGGTGATCTGGGTGTTTGCCGGTGAGGTGTTGTTGATGGCCGCGATGGCGTCGGTGACGGCGCCTTCGACGTCGACGCTCATGCCCTCGCTCGAGGGGCTGGCCACGTAGCGGCCCTCAACGCGCTCGATCGATGCGTTCACCGGATCTCGCTGCCCGGCCATGGCGAAGGCCGCCACCTGGGCAACGAGCTCCTCGTTGTTCCACTTGACCGCGGGCTGGACGTTGACGCCGTTGAGCAGGACCCGCAGCTGCTCCTGGAGCTGCGCGACGAAGGTCGGGCCACGACCAACGCTGAAGGCCTGGTCGAGCATGTACTCGAGGTCGTACTCGCGCTCGAACGAGCCGTACGCCACCTGCTGCTGGACGTCTTCGATGGTCACGACAAGATCGCCGCTGCCCAGGCTGGGCAGATCCTGGGTCAGCTCGGCCGCCGCTTGGGAGCGATCGAGCCCGGCCAGCGACACACCGGCCACCTCCACGCCAGGCAGCACGCGGCCCTGGTGGACACGCGCATAGCCGACCGCGAACGACGCGCCGAAGGCCATGAGCGCGACCAGCGTGAGCACGAACGTGAACGTTGCGCGGCGCAGCTTGGTGGCGCTCGTGGAGGACTTCGTATACGGGATCAGGTAAGGGTCAGAGCGTGTAGTCACTGCCTTCGATCGTAGCGTGCTGCCATGGGTGCCGTCCTGACGCGATCGTCCCGGTTGGGTACGGTCAAGGTGGGTTAGTGGCGGTCCAGACTATGACGTTTGACGGCGCAGGATCACCACGCGCCGATGCGGCTCTTCGCCGATGGACTGCGTTGCCACGTCTGGGTTGTTGCGCAGCGCGAGATGGATCCAGCGGCGCTCGAGCGCAGGCATGGGGTCGAGCTGCAGCATCTTGCCGCTCTCGGTGACCTTCTCCGCAGCGCGCGTGGCGATCTCGCGCAGCTGGCGCTCGCGCCGGCCGCGGTAGTCCTCGACATCGACCAGAACACGCGTCCAGGCACCGAGCTTGCGCGACAGCATCAGGTTGACCAGGTGCTGCAGCGCCGACAGGCGCTCGCCCTTGCGTCCGATGAGCGCTCCGAGCGCCTCCTTGTCGGCCTCGCTGCCGCGCACGTCGAGCTTCGACGTGTCGCCCGATCTCGACCGTGACCGTGACGTCAAGGCCCATGTGCCTGAGCAGCTCGTCGAGGATCTCGCGCCCGGCGGCAAGCGCTTCGGGCGAGGCCTCCGCGGCCTGGATCTCCTCGCGCTCGACCGACAGGTTGGCGCGGCTGGCGCGCACCTCGGCCTGCTCGCTGTCGCTGAGCGCGCCAGAGGAGCGGTCGCGGCCGTAGCTCGGGCCGCGGTCGCCGCGATCGTTGCGACGAGCGTCACGCGGCGGGCGGCCGGCCGTTTCGGCACCCGCCGGACGCGGGCCACGGCTATCGCGCCGCGAGCCGCGCCCCCGGCTGTCGTACGGGCGATCGCTCCGGTCGCTGCTGTACTCGCGCGGCCGCTCAGCGCTGTCGGTGTACTCGCGTGGCTCGCGCGGTGGCGGTGGCGGCAGGGGGGTGGCCGCGGCGGCCTCGCGCCGCGGCGCGGCGCCACCCAGCGCAGAACGCGGGGCAGCGATGATGCGGGCCGGCTCAGCGCCCATGCCCAGCACGCCCCGGCTGCCCGGTGTCAGGATCTCGAAGTCGAGCTCATCGAGGCCGCTTGCACCGAAGGAGTCACGCGCCGCGCGCAGCGCCTCCTCGACGGTCTTGCCTGTGAACTCCTGGTATTCGCTCATCGCCGTCTCCCTCGCCGGCTGGTCCGCGCTCTCTGGCGTGCCGGCTTGATTGTGCCAGCCGCACGGTCAGAGGCCGTGCGGTTGTCGTTCTCGGAGCGGCGCGACGCGCCGCCATCTGCGCTGGGTGGTGGTGGGGCGGGCATGGCCACCGGGAAACGCGGCGTGTGATCGGCCGCGAAGCCGGGTGTCCAGCCGAACAGCGGGAACAATGCGCCCCAGCCGGTGAACAGGTATTGCTGCACGATCGAGTACAGCGTGAACACGATCCAGTAGATGAACAGGCCCGACGGCAGGATCGCGCCGTAGATCAGTGAGAACAGCGGCAGCAGCAGGAAGATGCGCTGCTGGGCCTGTTGCTGAGGATCATTCGTCTTGGTCGCCGCCATGCGCGTCTGAATGAGCTGCAGGGAGGCGGCGATCAGGGCCAGGCCGCTGACGCCAAAGCCGATCACCGGCAGCCGGAACAGGATCTCGGGCACGTGCGCGTCGAGGTCGCCCAGCCACCAGACCGTCGGATCGATGCATGGCTGCAGCGTCCCCGGTGCCTGGCACTGGAAGTCCTGCAGGACCGGGATGCCCAGGACCTGCAGCGCCGAGCTGATATCCGGCGCCGCCAGTCCCTGGCTGATGACCGAGTAGATCGGGATCAGCAGGAAGAGCTGGAGCATGGCCGGCAGACAGCCCGAGGCCGGACTGATGCCGCGCTCACGATAGAGGCGCATCGTCTCTTCGCTGACCTTGGCGCGGTTGCCCTTGAACTTCTGCTGAAGCGCCTTGACCTCGGGCTGGATCAGCTGCATCCGCCGCTGCGACACGATCTGCTGCACGGCTGAGCGGCACGAGCAGGGTCTTGATGACGAGGGTCAGCACGACGATCGCGAAGCCGATGTCGCCCAGGAAGTTGTAGAAGAGAACGAGCGCCAGGAAGAGTGTCTGGAAGATCGGGTTGAAGATCCACGCCAGAAGGTCCGCGGGGTTGCCCGACGGCTGAGCCGGGCAGAGCGGTGCGCCCGGCGCCGGCGTCGCTGGCGGGGCCGGCGTCGCCGATGGGTTCGGAGTGGCCGCCGGATCAGGGGTGATCACGGGCGCGGCCGTCGGCGGGACGTACGGACACGGCGGCTGGGCCACGGCCGGATTGGCGCCACCGGGGAGAGAGGCTGCCGGCGTCGGCGAGGCGCCGTCGGGCGTCGGCGAGGCGCTGTCTGGCGTCGCCGCCGGCGAGGCGGCCGGCGATGGTGAGGCGCCCGCGGAGGCGTCGGGCGACTGGCCCAGAACACCGATCGGACCGCCGAAGAAGATGACCCACGCCAGCACGGCCAGCAGTCCGGCCATCAGCCAGCGACCCCTGTTGGCGCGTGTCCTGGTCGCCGATCCGGAGTTCATGGATGATGCGTCAGCGGACAGGGTCGTAGCCTCCCGGGTTCCACGGGTGGCAGCGCGCGATGCGCCGGGCGCCCATCCAGCTGCCGCGTAGCAGGCCGTACTTGATGATCGCCTGCTCCGTATAGCGCGAGCACGAGGGCTCGAAGCGGCAGCTCGACGGTAGCCAGAAGAAGACGACTCGATAGAGCTTGATCAGGCCGGTACCGATGGCCACGCCAACTCGCTTCATGGCGCCGGCTCCGCCGCGGGGCGTTCGGGTCGCTCCATCAGGCCGGCACCGCGCAGCAGCTGGCGCAACGCCGCGCCGAGCTCGTGTTGGCGAGCCGTCGCCGAGTCCTTGCGCGCGACGATGAGCACGTCCCAGCCACCCTCCATCAGCGGGTCGAGCTCGCGCAGCACACTGCGGAGGCGGCGCCGAACGCCGTTGCGTACGACAGCCGGGCCGATCTTCCGGCCGGTCGAGATCCCATAGCGCGTGCGTTCAAGATCATTCCTGCGGTAGCGCACCAACAGCAGCGGGTGAGCGCGGCTGCGGCTGTGCGATTGGACCTGTCTGAAGTCGGCGGCCGTGCGGAGCATGTCGAGAGCGGCCACCAGCCTCTCCTCCGGGTGCCGACTACGCGGTCAGCTTCTTGCGCCCCTTCGCCCGACGCGATGCAAGCACGCGACGACCCGCCTTGGTCTTCATGCGCGCGCGGAAACCGTGCTCTTTGGCGCGGTGGCGCTTCTTGGGCTGGTACGTTCGCTTGGTCATCGCTCCCGAGGCTTCCTGGCGCTTAAGGGTGGTCAGGACGGCGGCCGAGCCTGCCGATCTGGTGTGAGTGTGACGGCGCGCCTTGATCTACGTTGGGCCTGCGCACCTTGCAGTCGATGCCGAGCACCACGGCGCATCGACTCAGCGCGGGATTATATCTGCGCACTCGCAGATTCCGCCGATTCTCGACTGAAAGGACATTCATGAGCGAAGACCCAGCGATCACCGAGATCGGACCCATGCGCTCGGCAAAGCCCGCCGGCAGCGCCACGATCGATGATTTCGACAGAATCGACATGCGCGTTGGGCGCATTCTCGCGGTCGAGCCGTTCCCGGCGGCGCGCAAGCCGGCGTACCGGCTGACGATCGACTTCGGGCCGGTTGGGGTCAAGCGCTCGTCGGCCCAGTTGCCACCCACGTATCCCGATCCGAGCATCCTGGAGGGCCGTCTCGTGGTTGCCGTAGTCAACTTCGCGGCACGCAACATTGCCGGATTCCAGAGCGAGGTGCTTGTGCTGGGGGCCCTGCCGGCGGATGGCTCCATCCCGCTGCTTTCGGTCGACAGCGGGGCGACGCCGGGAGATCCCATCGGCTGACGGCACCACCTCCGCGCGAATTGGCCATACCCCCTGGGAGTATCGCGAAATCTGGTTGCGAGTCCGCCGCGGGCGGTGCTACTGTTTGCCGCCCGAGGCCCCCCGCGGCCGAAGGAGGGAGGTCACCCCGATAGCGCCGGCTGGACAGGGAATCCAGCGGGAGGGCGGGTCGGGCAGTTTCGAGGGCTCCGCCTTGCGTCGCCGTGCGCGTGAGCGTCTGCCCTGCACCAGAAATAGCTAATCGGGGCAATCGGATTGATGGACGCGAAGCAGGTCTGGCGCGCGGCCCTGGGCGAGCTGCAGGTCTCGCTGTCGCCCGCGAACTTCGAGACCTGGCTGAAGGAAACCGCTCTCGTCGCGGTCGATGACAACCGCTTCACAGTCGCCGTGCCCAACGGCTTCGCCAAGGACTGGCTCGAGACTCGCTACCGCTCGCTGATCAGCCAGACTCTGGCGCGCGTCGTCGGCTACAACGTCCAGGTCGACTTCGAGGTCCGCGAAGGCATCACCGGCGTGCTTTCGGAGGATGCGGCGGCAGGCGTCGACAGCGCCGCGCTGGCATCGCCGGCGGTGCCGCACCAGGTCCGTCTCGAGCCCGGCCGGGTCGGCGGCCCGGAAGGCGGCAGCCTCAATCTCAACGCCGCGCTACACGTTCCGTAACTTCATCGTGGGCTCAGCCAACCGCCTTGCCCACGCCGCGTCGCTGTCGGTCGCCGAGCGTCCCGGACATGCCTACAACCCGCTCTTCCTGTACGGCGGCGTGGGCCTTGGCAAGACCCACCTGATGCACGCGATCGGCAACCAGGTGCTGGCGCGCTTCCCGCGCAAGCGCGTCGTCTACGCGACCAGCGAGAAGTTCACGAACGAGTTCATCACCAGCATTCAGCAGGGCAAGATCGACGATTTCCGGGCGCGCTACCGGCGCATCGACCTGCTGCT
Organism: uncultured Chloroflexia bacterium; assembly: GCA_963706095.1. Taxonomy (GTDB): domain Bacteria; phylum Chloroflexota; class Limnocylindria; order Limnocylindrales; family CSP1-4; genus JALYGJ01. The sequence continues at coordinate 1,532,246 of OY970149.1, read as the reverse complement.
CATCGACGACATCCAGTTCATCGCCGACAAGGAGCGCACCCAGGAGGAGTTCTTCCACACCTTCAATGCGATCCACGAGGACGGCAAGCAGATCGTGCTCTCGTCCGATCGACCGCCCAAGCTGATCACGACTCTCGAGGAACGGCTGCGCTCCCGCTTCGAATGGGGCCTGATCGCCGACCTCACCGCGCCCGGACCTCGAGACGCGCATCGCGATCCTGCGCGCCAAGGCGGAAGAGCAGAGCGTCCATATCGGCGCCGACGTCCTGGAGTTCATCGCGCGCAAGGTCATCAGCAACATTCGCGAGCTCGAAGGCGCTCTCAACCGCATCGTCGCCTACGCCAACATGGGCGGGATGCCGATCAGCATCGAGCTCGCCCAGGCCGTGCTGTCGAACGTCCTCTACAACCCCAAGCGGCGCATGGTCACGCCCGAGCGGATCGTCCAGGCGGTTTCCGACTACTACAGCGTCGAGCTCGACCAGCTCAAGGGCCAGAAGCGCGACCGGGCGATCGTCATGCCGCGTCAGATCGCGATGTACCTCATGCGCGCCGAAACGGACGTGTCGCTGCTGCGCATCGGCCAGGAGCTGGGCGGGCGGGACCATTCGACGGTCCTGCACGCCTGCGACAAGATCGATCGCGAGACCCAGGAGAACGAGGAGCTGCGGCGCGATCTGGCTGCCGTGCGGGAGCTCATCTACTCCGACTGACTGGGCGAGCGGTGCTCACTGTGAGATCTCTGTTTCCGATGAGACGTTGCAGCGACATCACATACGAGGACGAGGCGTCAGCCGGACTCACATTTCCTGTGGACTAGTGCGCTGTTGTGTGGATATGTGACCTCGCTACGGTGCGCCGGCGGTGGATCGGGAGTGCGTGGAATTGGGGGTCGCCACGAACTACCCACACCCTTCGATCAGTCGTCCCCCGTCGTGGACCGGCTTCGTCCACCGCGCGAATGCCCAATCTGTCGCTCAATTACCTGCTCGGATCGACCGATATCCCCGCGGCCAACAAGATGATGATGACTACGGAATGAGAAGATAAGAAGAGATACTCAGAATCATCTGTCGCGCCGGTGAGCGGCCGCCAATACATCTCGTGACCGGCCGATCCGGTTGACTCGTTGAAGGGAGCCCGAGGGACGTGAAGCTTTCCGTGATGCAGGAGAACCTGGCACGCGGGCTGCAGGTCGTCAGCCGCGCCGTCAGCAGCCGGAGCACGCTGCCCGTGCTGGCCAACGTCCTGCTGCGAACGGAAGACGCCGGGCTCAAGCTGACGGCCACCAACCTTGAGATCGGCATCACCTCGTGGGTTGCGGGCAAGATCGATACCGAGGGTGCACTGACCGTGCCCGCTCGACTCTTCAATGACCTGGTGGCGGGCCTGCCCTCGGGCGAGCGGATCGACCTCGAGAGCGACGGCGGCACCACCCTGCGCATCAAGGCCGGCCGTTATCAGACGCAGCTGCGCGGCATCGAGGCCGAGGAGTTCCCGGTCATCCCGTCGCCCGGCGAGCGGCCCACGACCGAGTCAGCCAGAAGGAGCTTCGCCGGGCGCTCTCGCAGGTCATCTTTGCCGCGGCCTCAGATGAGGCGCGGCCCATCCTGACCGGCGTGCTGACCAAGCTCGCGGGTGATCGCCTGACCCTTGCTGCCGCGGACAACTACCGCATCGCGGTCGGCACCCTGCCCATCCTCGATCCGGTCGAGGACACGTCAGCCTGGTGGTGCCGGCACGGTCCTACGCTGAGCTGATGCGCGTCCTGACGGACAGCGACGAGCCGGTCGACTTCATGCTCGCCAGCTCGAAGAGCCAGGTGCTCATGCACGTCGGCGACGTCGACATCGTCAGCCGCCTGATCGACGGCCAGTTTCCCAACTACCAGCAGGTGCTGCCCTCGTCACACTCGACGCGTGCCGTCGTCGACCGCGATGACCTGCTCAAGGCGGTCCGGCTCTCGGCGCTGATCGCCTCATCGGCGGCCAACGTCGTCCGCATGAAGCTCGGCGACGAGGGCACGGGCACGATCAACATCGCCGCCGCCGCGGACGTCGGCGAGGCACAGACTGACGTCGAGGCCGCCATCGAGGGCGAGCCGATGCAGATCTCGTTCAACGCCAAATACCTACAGGAAGCGCTCCAGAACCTGGACCACGACCAGCTCGCGCTCGAGTTCTCGGGCGCGCTTTCGCCGGGCGTCCTCCGGCCGACGGATGACGAGGACTATGTCCACGTGATCATGCCGGTGCGCACGCCGTCCTGACCCAGGCGCGTCCCGCGGCGCTGGGCGCCGACTCGATGATCCTCGAACGGCTGCAGCTGACGGGCTTCCGCTCTTACGAGGCGCTCGACCTCGACTTCCCGGCCGGGCCCCAGGTGGTGGTCGGACCCAACGCAGCGGGCAAGACCAACCTGCTCGAGAGCCTCGTCGTTCTCGGAACGTCACGCTCGCACCGTGCCGCCAACGATGGCGAGCTGATCGCCTGGGGAGCCGACTTTGCCCGGCTGGAGGCCAACTTCGGGCCGAGCCTTCGCCTCGAGGTCGTGGTCGCACGGGCGGGCACGGGCGGCGGCCGCAAGCGGGCGCTGGTCAACGGGGTGGCGCGCCGGCCCACGGCACTCGTGCAGGCGATGCCGGTGATCCTGTTCGCGCCCGAAGACATGCTGCTCGTGGTCGGCGCGCCGGCGCTGCGTCGGAGCGCGCTCGATGGGCTGATCGTCCAGACCGTCCCGGCCTCGGCCGCGACGATGTCCAACTATGGCCGTGCCCTGACCCAGCGCAACAACCTGCTGCGCGCCATCCGTGACGGCACGGCTGCCCCGGACGAGCTGCGCTACTGGGACGACGTCGTGATCGAGGACGGAGCCCAGATCGTCGACTGGCGCCACGAGACGATGGCGCGGCTGGCTGGTCCCCTGGCCGCTGCCCACGCCGAGATCGCGCCGCAGGAGCCTGCCCTCGAGCTGCGCTACGTGACGAACGCGCCGCCGCTCGAGTCGGAAACGACGCGCGATGCGCTCCGCCGGCGCCTCGCCGACACGCGCGAGAAGGAGATGTGGAACGGTGCGACGCTTGATCGGGCCGCACCGTGACGACTATGCGTTCGCCAGCGGCGAGCGCGAGCTGGCGACATTCGCGTCACGCGGTCAGCAGCGCACGGCCATCCTGGCCCTCAAGCTGGCCCAGCTCGACCTGCTCACGCCGTGGCCGGGCGGCCACCCCTGCTGCTTCTCGACGACGTCTTCTCTGAGCTGGACCCGGACCGTCGCGCCCACCTGGTGCGGCGTATCGGTGAGCTGCCGCAGGCCTTCGTGACAACGACGACCACTGACGATCTCGATCCGGCACTCGTGGCCGCAGCCACGGTGTGGCGCGTCAGCCCGGGCCGGCTCGAGCGCGTGGCAGCCGCGTGACTCCTGAGGCGCGCGAGAAGAACCGGCGACGTCGGCCGAGCCGCGTGGGCGACATGCTGCCCGAGATCGCGGCCGAGATTGGGATCGAGGATGAGCTTCGCTTTGCGCGTCAGATGACGGCCTGGGAGCGGCTCGTCGAAGAGCTGCTGCCGGCGGCGCGCGGCGCATCGCAGCTGCTCGCCGTCCAGCCCCCGACTCTCGTGGTCAGTGCCTCGGACAACGTGGTCGCACAGGAGCTGCGGCTTCGCCAGGCACAGTTGCTCGAGGCATTCGGACGTGTGCCCGATGGCACTCACCTGATCGAGCTGCGCGTCGTCGTGCGCGCGTCCGGCCGCTCCGGCGGCTGGCGCTAGACTGCCCGCGATGGCGTCCCGGCTCGCGCTCAAATACGGGCTCGTCGCGGACGAGGACCGCCTTTCGAACTCCTCCGACGCGCTCATCGTCACGGAGCCGACGACAGGCTCGAAGGCGCGCACCAAGGGCAGCCTCTACCTCATCGTCACTTCGCGGGCGACGGGCAACCGGATGCGCGAGGCGTGCCGCCTCGTGGCCGACACGATCCGGCGCGAGTACTACTACGACGAGTCGGCGGGCATCGCCATCGTCCTCGAAAAGGCCATTCGCGCCGCCAACCGGCGGCTGCGCCACTCGCGCGAGGGAAGCGGTCTCGCCGCGTACTCGATCGGCATCTCGCTCGCCGTGGTCCGCGGCAACGAGCTGTACGTGGCCACGTGCGGCGATGCCAACGCCTATCTCATCCGCTCGGCACGGCTGCTCATGCCCGAGCATCAATCGGGCGTGGGCCTGCCCGCCGCCGACAACCTGCACGTGGGCGTTTGGCGCGGCGACTTCGCCGTCGGCGATTCGCTCGTGCTCACGTCGCGCAACCTGGTCGAGATCGTAGGCACGGAGGAGCTCAAGAACGCGGTCGTGACGCTCCATCCGCAGTCCGCGGTGGAGCACCTGCATCACCTGTTCGTGGCCGCCGGTGGCGAGGGTTCTGACGCGGTTCTCGCCCTCGAAGCGACCGAGGTGACACTGGCCCGGGTCGAGCACAAGCTCGTCCCCGTCGCTGCCGCGGAGCCGCTCGCCGGCGCGCCCGACAGCTCACCAATTCCGTTGGCCGACTCCGTCGCCGGTGCGGCGGTGGCGGTGCGCGTGCGTGCCGGCGCAGCCAAGAATGCGGTGGGAGAGGGTGTCAGCGGCATGGTCGGCCGGGTGCTGGATCTCATGCCCCGGCGGCGGACGCAGTACCGGCGCGTCCGCAACACGAGCGACGCGCGCGACAACCAGCGCCGCATCGCCGTGGCCGTGGTCGCAATTGTCCTGGTCGTGGCCGTGATGGGGCTGGCGATCTGGTATCTCGGACCATTCCGCAATGACAGCCCGGTCGATCGAACAAGCGAGGGCGAGGCGGCGCTCGCCGCGGCCGTGCTGAAGGTCGAGCAGGTTGAGGACGAGAACCTGATCGAGGAGGACCCGGAAGAGGCGCGGACGGTCCTCGAGGACGCGTGGGACGACCTGCAGCGCGCCCGCGCCGGCGTCAGCGAGGAGGATTGGAACGTCGTCCACGCCGATGTCACCACGGGCCTCGACACGATCTATGCCACCTCTGCCGTTACCGGCCAGCAGTTCTATACGGCGCCCGGGGGCGCCCAGATCACCGGCCTGGTGCGTGGGCCGGACGAGGTTGCGTACGCGATCGTCAACGATGTCGTGGTCCGCATCGATCCCGAATCGGGAGCATTCGCGACCGTCATCCAGGCCGGCGAAGGCACCGGCCAGGGCATCGGCGTGCCGCGCCTCCTGGCGCGCGGCGGTCCCGATCTGCTGGTGCTGGACGATGGCGGGGCGCTGTGGCGCTGGCGCCCGTCGGACGACCAGGGCGGCGGCACTCTGACCGAGGTCCGGGTCGCAGGTGACGTCCCGTGGACGGAAATAGTCGACCTCGAGACATTCGTCATCGACGCCGAGCAGGGCCTGTACCGCCTGTACGTCCCCTATGCGCCACAGCAGCAGATCCACAAGTACGAGCCCACGGCCGATGGCAGTGGCTTCTCGGCGCCGGCGCCGTACTTCGTCGGCGAGGGCGAGGACGTTTCCGCCTTCCTGCAGCTCCACATCGATGGCGACGTCTATGCCGTCACGGAGCCCCAGGTCCTGCGCTACTTCAACGGCCGCATCACCGGCTACTCGCTCGACGATCCGCCCGATGGCGCCAACATGCGCCCGGAGCACCAATACCGAATCATCTCCGCGACCGGAACCAAGGGCGTCGGCGAGCTGTTCGTGTGGGACGCGCTCTGGTCGCGCCTCCTTGTCTATGACAAGGCTGAGGGCGTGTACGTCGAGCAGTACCTCGCCCAGGGTGGGGCACCGCAGCTCTCGGACGTGCGCGGCATGTACGTCATCGACCGCGGCAATGTCCAGGCACCCATCCTGGTCTGGGCACGGCCGGAAGGCCTGTACCAGGTCGAGCTGACGCCGACCGAGGCACCCACCGCGTCGCCGGGCCCAGGTGGATCGCCGGGTGCATCGCCCGGCGGATCACCGGGCGCGTCGCCCAGTGCCCGGCCGAGCAGCCCACCGTCCGTGCGGCCGACGCCGGCTACGAGCGGACCTCCTGGCTCAGCCTCGCCCCCGGCCGAGACCACGGCACCGACCGAGCGTCCGCGGCGCACGCCGCGCGCCGGCATTGAGACGTCACCGTCGCCCGAAGCCTCGGAATAGAATTCGATCATGTCCGCAGGGGATGCCCTGAACGGCGGAGTCAACGGCGGGGCAAACGAGCGCAGCCTGAACGAGATGGTCGTCGAGAGCGTGCGCGTGCACATGATGTCGTCGCAGCACGTCGTCATCCTGCGCGACACCGGGCATGACCGATACCTGCCCATCTGGATCGGGCCGTGGGAGGCGAACGCGATAGCCAGCCGCCTGCAGGGCGTCGTTTCCGAGCGGCCGATGACACACGATCTGTTCAGCCAGACGCTCGAGGAGCTCGGCGTCACGGTCAAGCAGATCGTCGTGTGCGACCTGGCCGACGACACGTTCCGGGCGCGCCTGCTGTTGCAGGTCGACGGCCGCGAGGTGGATCTCGATGCCCGGCCATCGGATGCCATCGCCCTGGCGGTTCGCGCCGGCGTACCGATTTTTGCCACGGACGCGGTCCTCGACCGAGCCGGCGTGGTCCCGGAGGGTGCCGAGGATGAGAAGCTCTCGGTCTTCCGCGAGTTCGTGAACTCGCTCAATGTCGACCTGCCCGACGAGTCCGGAGATGGGCCGGCGCGGCCTGACTGAGGACATCGAGACCGCCGCCCGGCGGCGCTAGCCGAGGACTGCTTCCCCTCGCTTGAGCGCCGCCTCGCGGTTGAGCCACATCCGGATGCGCAGCCGCCAGAAATCGCGTACCGCGCGGAAGACAACCTTGGGGTTGGCGCCAGACGGAGAGCCGGCAGTACGCGGGTAGTGGGGCACGCCGACCTCGCTCAGGCGCCTGCCGCGAGCGCGCAGCTTGATCAGCAGCTCGGCGGACAGGAACGCGCCGCCCGACTCGAGCAGGATGTCGTCAAGGGCGGCGCGGCGGAAGAGCTTGCACGCGCAATCGGGATCGCGCGCCCTGAGCCCATAGAAGCTCCGCAGCGCCAGCCGGTAGGCGCGGGCGTAGGCGAGCCGGATGAAGGGGTCGGCCCGCTTGAGTCGGTAGCCCAGCACGACATCGGGCGAATCGGAGCGGTTCATCCGTTCCAACAGCCGGCCAACGTCCTCCACCTTGAACTGGCGGTCACCGTCGATGAAGCACACAAGCTCGTGCCGCGCGGCGCGGAAGCCGCTGCGCAGGGCCGCGCCATAACCCTGGTTGACTGCGTGGTGAACGACGCGGACGCGCGGATCGGCCGCGGCCAGGCGGTCGGCAATCTCCGGTGTGGCGTCGCGGCTGCCGTCGTCGACGGCAATGATCTCGAACTCGTCGGCGAGCGACGGCAGCGTCGCCAGCGCCTCGGCAACGAGCGCCTCGATGTTCTCGGCCTCGTTGTGGGCGGGGAAGAAGAAGGACAGTGCCGGGACGCGCGGTCCGACGGCGGCCCCTTGAGCTGCGTCGGCCACGGCCGGATTATAGGTACGGGTCACTGCTGGTCCGTCACCGCGTAAACCGGCCCGATGCTGACAACCGGTTCGAGCTCGTATCTGCTCTCGAATGCGGGGATGTCGCGATCGAGCCGAATCAGGAAAACAGGACGCTCGCCAAGGTAGCTGTCGATAACCTCCTGGGCGCTGCCGAGGCCCTCGTCGAGCATCGTGCGGTCGTCGATGATCGTTACGTCGGGCCGCCAGCCTTCGAGGTACTGGGCGTACCACATGGGCGTCGAGAAGCTCCACCAGCTGACGACGACCGAGTCGGGCGGCAGCTCGCGCGCCATCTCGTCGAGCCAGCCGCGCGCCGTGAGATCGTTCGACTGATCCACCTGGGGCAGACGTTGTGGCACGGCCAGGAGCAGCGGGCCAATAAGCAGCAGGCCGGCGAGCGCGGCAATCGCCCAGCGCAGGCCGTGTCGGCGATCTGGCTCGGCGCGGCGCACGAAGTCGCGCGCCGCATCCATCAGCGCACCCGCGCCGAGTCCGCCCAGGACCGCGACGGACATCAGCGGCACGAGGTAATAGCGGCCGATGTCGGCGTTGATGTAGCCCAGGGCGAAGATCCAGTTGACCACGAACCACGCGCCCAGCAGGAGCACGATGGCCGGCCGGCGCAGTGCCCCGTGCACGACGCCGACCAGCGCCAGGACGGCCAGCAACCCGAGCTGGCTCCAGGTCTCGTTGACGATGGTTCTCACATTCTCGACCAGGCCCGGCATCGCCTGGAAAGTGCCCCGGAACTGCTCGGCGAAGACGACGTACCGAAAGTTCTCCCACGTCTGCGGGTTGGCGTAGTCGAGTGGCGGATCCATCGCCGAGCGGATCGGCAGGTAGGCATACACCGCGATCGTGGTCAGCACCAGCGCCGCCAGGCAGGCGACGATGGTCTTCGGCCGCAGCAGGATCCGCGGCTGCACGGCGAGCACGAACAGCCCGATCCCGGGCGCGAGCAGGATGGTCAGTCCGTGGTTGCCCAGCGAAAGGCCGAAGATCGCGGCGGCGGCAATCAGCCAGCGGTCGGCAGGCAGCTCCTCGACGACCCGGCTGCGCCAACCGACGAGCAGGGCCAGGATCACGGCCACGAGGAACAGGTGCAATGCGTGGGGGTCGGCGTGCAGGCCGATCGCCCACGCCTCAGCCGAGACAGCCAGGGCGAGACCGGTGCCGATGCCGATTACCAGCCGCCTGGTCAGATACGTGACCGTGGCACCGACGATGCCGCAGCCAATGGCCACGAGCAGGGCCGAGAGCAGGTTGGCGCGTACCGCTTCGTTGCCGAAGGGCTGGAGGACGATCGAGGCCAGCCAGGCGAGCATGGTGTAGGTCGGGTAGCCGGTCGGGTGGGCGATGCCCAGCAGCGGTCCGATGGCCTGGAACTCGGCCGTATCCCAGAAGCCGACGTCCTGCATCAGCGTCCGCACGTAGAGCACGAGTGCCGGAATTGCGACCGCTCCGACCGTCACGACCAGGCGCGCACGCATGCTCAGCGGCCAGCGCTTGTTCTGCGCGCGCGCGTCATTCACCACCCGAGAGTCGCTCCCCAGTACACGCCCCACGCATTGATGACGACCGACAGCGCCACAAGTGCCACGGCAAGCCATCTCCACGGTCCGTGGGCCCGGGCAATCGCCAGGGTGACCAGCACCAGGGCAAAGGGCGCGAAGTCGTTGCTGAAGCGGTAGCCGAATTGCACCCAGCCCTGGCTGAAGTGCATCAGGTTCACGAACGCGACGGGCACGATGGCGAGAGCCGAGCCGAGCACGATGCGCTCGCGCCAGTTGCGCAGCACGAGCGGGATTGCGAGCAGGTAGGCGGGACTGGTCAACAGGATGCTCATGCCGATCTGGTCGGGCACGACCAGCGGACAGCTCGGGTCGAGGAGTGACGGCGCGCAGCCCGATTCAGGCGTGACCAGCGGCGGCCAGGCAAACATGATCAGCAGGTTGACCGGGAGGTGGCGGATGTCCTCGATGCCGTACTCGCGGTTGACCGCAAGATCGGCCGGCATGTAGCCCAGGTACTCGGTCTGGTAGAGGTACTCGTACGCCGGGTTGAAGAGGTGGCCGATGGCGACCAGGTTGTAGGCCAGCAGCAGCGCGACGGGGATGATGGCGCCGAGCGCGGCCGAGAAGCCACGTCGCTTGATCGAGCCACCGCCGCCGACGAAGAGGTAGAACGGCGCCGCGAAGAGGACGGTCAGGCGGGTGATCGCGGCAACTCCGAAGACGAACCCGGCCATGAACTGGACGGGGTCGACCTCGCGCCGCAACCTGTGCCACCACGACACGAACATGCTGTCCTCGAACAGCACTGCCAGCTCTCCGGGCGCGGACGCGACGCTGTGCGCCATGGCCCTGAGACGTGCCAGGGCAAGCTCGCGGCGTTCGGCGTCCAGCGCGAGCGTGATCGACAACAGAAGAAACGCGACGGCAATGACGTGCGCCAGGAACCACGTCGTCGACAGCATCGCCGCGTACCAATGGACCGTGCCGAACGCGAAGAAGATTGTGGCCAGCGCGCCTGCCGCACGATCGTCCGTTAGGCGCGTTGTCAGGCGCCAGGCGAGCCCAACGTTGATCGCCCCGATGATGACGCCCATGAGCTGTGAATTCGTGCCAAGGCCGAAGACCGCCACGAAGGGCATGAGCAGGATGGCCGGCAGTGGCGGGAAGGGCAGCAACCCATATGTCGGCGCGCCGGGATCCGACGGCAGGGGCATGACGTCCTGGAAGTAGCCATTGGTGTACGGACCGGTCTCGACAGGGAAGGTGATGCCCACGCGGCCGTTCAGGAATGCGTCGGCCTGCCAGACGAAGTGGTTGTACCAGCCACTGCGCGAGGGGTGTGAGAAGAGATAGATGGCGAACGCGACGACGATGAACAGGAGCCCGATGTGAATCGGATTGGTGCGCGCGAACGCCTCGCGCACGCGGGCCAAGGTGCCCGCCTGTTGGACCCCGAGCCGAGGGGCGCCGCCAACGGCCGTTGGTATACTGCGCAGCACCTCGTTACCCTCTGGAGGTTGGGTCGGTCGTGAATGTGCCCCACCCGGATGGGGCCGACCGGATCTCCGGAGTCGCGAAGAGTCCGCTGACCGCGAGTGCGGCCGCCTCCGGCATCGCGATCCTGCTGATCGTCGGTCTTCTCCTGCGATTAACTATCGCATACGTCCTGCTGCCCGGCTCCGGCTTCGAATCGGACCTCGGGACGTTCACGGCGTGGGCCTACCAGCTTGCGCAGACAGGCCCCGGCTCCTTCTATGCCACGGCCGGCTTCGCGGACTACCCGCCGGGCTACCTGTACGTCCTGTGGCTCATCGGCGGAGCTGGGCTTCATGCTCGCGCCGCTGACCAACGGCAACCCAACGGCCGGGATCTCCGCGCTGATCAAGATCCCGCCGATCCTGGCCGACATCGGCATCGGCCTGACGCTGTACCTGCTGGTGAAGCGCTGGCGCGGCATCCGTCGTGCCGCGGTCCGGCTGGCGCTCATCGCTGCGGCGATCTACGTCTTCAACCCGGTCAGCATCTACGACTCGGCCATCTGGGGTCAGACCGACAGCGTCGGCACGCTTGTCCTCTTGGTCATGGTCGCGGCACTGATCCGCGGCAACGCTGAGGGCGCCACGGCGCTGGCGGTCATCGCCGCCCTGATCAAGCCCCAGTTCGGGGTGGTCGCGCTACCGGTCGTCGGCGTCGTCCTGCTGCGCCGGCACCTGTTGCGCGCTGGCGAGATGCCGCGCCACCCGGTGCTGATGCCGCAACGCGTTCGGGGCTGGTTCGAGGAGGAGCGCGGCATCTGGCGGCTGGTGTCCTCGGCCGTAGTGGGGCTGGGCCTGATGGTGCTGCTGCTGTTGCCCTTCTCGCTCGACATCCCGGGATTTGTGCGGCAGATGGCCGGAACCGCCGCCGGCTATCCGTACCTGACCGTCAACGCCTACAACCCGTGGGCGCTCATCGGCGCCGGGGGCACGCCGCCGTACTTCGTCAGCGGCCTGTGGTCGGCCGACAACGTGCCCCTGCTTGGCCCGATTCCCGGCGTGATGATCGGCGGCGTGGTGCTTGCCATCGGCTTTGGCCTGGGCGCCCTGCGCCTGGCCTGGCTCGACGATCGGCGCAGCATCCTGCTGGTGACGCTACTGCTTGCCCTGGCGTTCTTCATGCTGCCGACGCGCGTCCACGAGCGCTACATGTTCCCGATCTTCGCCATCCTGCCCCTGCTGGCAGTGGCCAACCGGCGCTGGCAGGTGGCCACGGTCGTCCTGAGCATCGCCGCGTTCATCAACATGCACGGCGTCCTGACCACGCCGCTGTATGCCACGCCCAACCTCGAGACCCTGCCCTTGGGGGCACTTTTCAGACAGCCGCTCGGCATCCTGACGAGCATCGGATTGCACGTGGCCGGCTTCGCGTTCATCGCGTGGATGATCAGGCCAGCCGCAGCGGCCGAGGCCGACGCTTTCGAGACCGTGCCGGAGGACGGCCCGACGCTCGAGGACGCAGGAATCACGCCGGCGCCCGTGCCGCTCCTGCCTTCCGATTGTGCGCCGCCCCCAGGCGTCGAGGCTGCGTCTGACATCCCGGCACGGCGGTGGTGGGCGCCGCTGGCGGGCCTGGTGCCCCACAACTCCGTCCGTCGCGACAGAAGCGCGCTGTTGATCGGCGAGATTGGCGGCCGGCTCAACCGGCGGGACCTTCTGATCGTCGTCGTGGTTTTCGTCAGCGCGCTGCTGCTGCGCGGCTATCGGCTCGAAGTGCCCTACTCGATGCACTTCGACGAGGTCTACCACGCGCGTACCGCGGTCGAGTTCCTGCAGCACTGGCGCTACGACATCACGCATTCGATCTACGAGTTCACGCACCCGCACCTGGCCAAGTACGCGATGGCCTTGGGCATCGAGGCGGTGGGCAACAACCGCGTGGTTGCTCAAGGCGACCTGGGGACGCCGGTCGCAGACGCGGCCATCGAGATCCGCTGGAACCCGAGCGGCCAGCCGAACACGCGCAATGGCGACCGGCTCTACGTCGCCACGGGCCAGCAGGTGCGCGCCTACGACCTGGCCAACCTCACCGCTGCGCAGCCGATCACGGTGCCCGGAGCGTTCGTTGCCGTGGCGGTCGATGAGGCCAGCCATACGTTGTTCGTGGGCCAGGCGGACGGCAGCGTGGTCCAGCTGCCAACAGATGAGCTGGACTACCTGCGCTCGGTTCCCACTGACGCTGATCCACCGGCCACGTTGCCGTTCGCGTCGATGAGCGGCCTCGAGGGTGAGCTCGAGCAGCTCGAGGTCGTCGGCGATCACCTCGTCGGTCGTTCGAGTGGCGGAACGCTGGTCAGCGTCGACCTTGCGACCGCGCGCGAAGTCGGCCGTACCCAGATCGACGGCGCGGCGGCAATGACCACCGCGCCGGCGCGCTCGGTGCTCGTCGCGGATCCGGAGCTCGTGAGCGATCCTGCCGAAGCCGCGGACACGCTGGCAGACCTGCTCGGTCTCGATCCTTTCGAGGTCGAGACGCAGATCGTCGAGGCAGATGCGCCAGTGGCCATTGCCGGCTACATGGGCGACGTCGGTGATGACGTCCAGGCGCAGATCGACGAGGGTACGCTCGAGGGCTTCAGCATCAGCGACGGCGACGCCGTCGCCGTGGGCACGTCAGACGGCGTAGCGCTGCTCGACGTGGCATCTCTGGGGGAGCTGGCCTTTGTCGACACGGGCGCACAGGTCACCGGCCTGGCCTTGATCAGCGACGGGCCCGAACACCCGACGCTCTACGCCGCGACCGGCGATCGGCTGTCCACGATCCGAGTTCCCAACGACCAGCCGCCGGTCCTCGGCCCCAACGTCCAGATGCCCAACGTGGTCAGCGACGTGTTCTGGAACGAGGCGACGACGATGGTCCACGTCCTGGGCACGAGCCAGGACGGTGCGGCAACGACCGTGTACGTCGTCGAGCCGCGATCGGACTCGGTGTTTGCCGACGCGCGGCTCGACTTCGTCCCCCAGGCCGTCGTCATGGACGTCCAGCCGGACCGACCGGCGGAAGACCGCAACGACTTGCTCTCGCTCGGCGGCGACGGCCGGACGCAGATCGTCGACACCGGAAACAACCAGTTCGCCTATCGGCTGCCGGGCGTGATCCTCGGTGCGTTGACAGCGGCGCTGATCTTCCTGCTCGGGCGGTTCCTCTTCCGCCGTCAGAGCGTGGCCGTGATCGCGGCGCTGCTGGTCCTCGCCGACGGGATGTTCTTCGCCAACTCGCGCATCGCCATGAACGATGTCTACGTGACCTTCTTCATCGTGGCCGCGATGACGCTGTTCGTGCCGCTGTGGCTGGGTCGCTGGCGAAGTCGGCCACAGATCGTCGTTGGCATCCTCGGCGTCGGCCTGCTGCTCGGCCTGGCGCTGTCGTCGAAGTGGGTCGGGGCGTATGCCATCGGCGCCGTCGGCCTGCTCCTCCTGTTGCGCTCGGCCCTTGGTCGGATGATCGCCCTGGGCGCGATGATCGCCATGACCGGCGTGCTCGGCTATATCGCCATCACCCCGAACCCGGACGTCGAGAACCCGCAGCTCAACTACATCTTCCTGCTGATCATGACCGCGCTGACGGTCCTCCTGGCAGTGGGCATCACCCTGCGGCCGGTGCGACTGACGCGTGACGAGCTCCGGCTGGCGATCGTCGCGCCACTGCTCCTTGGCGCCGGTGCGCTGACCTTCGGCGCGTATCGGCTGGTGGCCGCGACAGCGGACGAGGCGAGCGCCACCCCGATGCGCGCTCTACTGGCGGGTCTGGTGCTCATCGCGTTCGGCGTCGGCCTGTTCGTCGCCGCGCGCGCGGCGGCGTCACGCGGACGCGGTCCGTGGGCTGATCCCGCGCTCATTGATCCGGATCGGGAGCCTGCGGCACCGCCGCCGCCGCGCGGCTGGCTGCGGCCGGGCTCGGGTTTGCTCGGACTACCGTGGTTCGCCGCCCTTGTCGCGATCACCGTGCTCCCGCTGGCGATCTATGTCATCAGCTACGTGCCCTGGATCGAGCTTGGCAACCGGCTGACCGAGTCGTGGCCGGTGGGCAATACCGGCCAGACGTTCATCGACCTCCAGCGCTCGATGTACGACTACCACAACAACCTGCGTGCGACGCACGCCGCCTCGTCGCCGTGGTGGGCCTGGCCGCTCGATCTCAAGCCCGTCTGGTTCGAGCAGGCCGACTACGCCAACTCGACCACGGCGGTCATCTACGACACCGGCAACCTGGTCATCTTCTGGCTGGCAATCCCGGCGGTGGCGTGGCTGTGCTGGCAGGCCTGGAAGAGACGCAGCCTGTCGCTGACCTTCCTCGCGATCACCATCGCGTGCCTGTGGCTGCCCTGGTCGCGCATCGATCGCGCAACCTTCCAGTACCACATCTTCACGACGCTGCCCTTCTCGTTCCTGGCCCTGGCCTATTTCCTGGGCGAGCTGTGGCACGGGCCTTCGGAACGGACGTGGAGGCTGGCGCGCGTCGGCGCGGGTCTGGCCATCATCGGGGCGCCGCTGCTCTGGATGCTGCGCCTGCCGCTGTGCTCGATCGCCAACACAGAGGCGGTCAATCCAGGCACGGAGGTCTGTGCCGGGCTGTCGCGCGAGCTTGTGCTGACCGACTTCCAGATGATCGGTGTCGCACTGGCCATCGGTGGGCTCGCGGCCGCCGCGCTCCTGGTCTATCTCGCGCTGCGACCCGACCCGACGGGCGAACGACAGTCGCCCGTGCGCACACTGCTGTTCCCGATCTCCTTCGCCGTGGCCCTGCTCGGTGTCGTGTTCGTGGTCATCGGTGCCGGGCTGCAGGGCAACCCCGTATTTCAGACGCGGGTTTCGGCCGAGGAACCGGCGCTGGTCGCGCTGTTGCTGCTATCGGTCCCCGCCTATTTCGTGCTGCGCGGCACGGACCCGCGCCGCTACGTGATCGGCGTCATCGCCGCGGCAGCGGCCTTCTTCGTGGCCTTCTACCCCAACATTGCCAGCCTGCCCGTGCCGACCCCGCTGTCACAGATCCATCTCGGCCTGCTGCCCACCTGGAACTGGGGCTTCCAGTTCGCGGTCAACATGGACGAGCCGAACAGAAACAGCATCGATCCTTTCGCGGTCTCGCTGCTGACAATCGCGGTTGCCTGTCTGTGCGCGGCTGCCGTGTACGCCGCGCGCAGCTGGCAGTCGCTCCGCGAAGAGACTGAGGACGTCAGCCCTTTGCCCGAAACGAGCTGATCGGGGTCGGCTCGGCGGCTCGGCTCTGGCCGACCCGGCTCGGGTTGGCGTGGGCCGGCAGGTGCCCGTGCAGGGCCATCTGGCGCCGGGCGACGAAGTGGTAGTACTCCTCGACCTTGGCGGTGATGTTGTCCCAGCCGAAGTGCACCGCGCGCTGCCGCGCCGAAGCGCTCATCCGCGCTCGCATGTCGGCGTCTGACAGGAGCTGGCCCAGCGCGTCGGCGAGCGCCTTGACGTCGCGCGGCGGCACGAGCAGGCCCTGCTCACCGCGTCGAACCACGCTGCGGTAGCCGTGAATGTCGCTGCACACGATCGGCGTGCCTGAGGCAAGCGCCTCGAGCAGGACGATGCCCATCGACTCCTGGCCAGTTGCGGGCGAGACGTACACGTCGGCCGTGGCGAAATAGCGGATCTTGTCCTCGTCGCTGATGCGGCCCAGCAGCTCGACGCCCTTGAGCCGCCGCGTGGCGATGTAGCGCCGCACCTCGCGTTCCTGCGGGCCGGTGCCGGCGATCAGCAAGCGGCAGTCGATGCCGCGCTTGCGCAGCAGGCGATACGCCTTGAGCAGGTACATCACGCCCTTGCGGCTCTCGAAGCGGCCGAGGAAGAAGATGTTCAGCGTGCCGTCGCGGTAGCGCGTGATCGGCCGCGCGTTGGCGAATTTCGCCAGGTCGACGCCGTTGGGAATGACCTTGTAGTCGCCCGGGAAGTAGCGGTCGGCGAAGTGGCGCGCGGCGGCGCTGACGGCGATCCGGCCGTGCAGCCGCCGCGCGAAGCGGCCGAGCATGCGCTTGCCGAACTCGAGCGCCGGGCTCCAGCCTGCATAGGCGTGGAACGTGGCGATATTGATGCTCTGCGACTCGCGCAGCAGCATCAGCGACAGGAAGGGCACGAACGGCTCGTGGAAATGGAGCACGTCGAAGCGCTCGCGCTCGAGCATGTCGCGGATCAGGCTCGAGTAGCGCGGCGAGAAGGTCAGCGTCCCGACCGACCCATTCGCCGGCACCGAGAAGCCGTAGCCGAGCCGGATCACATCGCCCTCGCTCTGGCGCTGCGGACCATGGACGCTGCTGATGATGCGCACGTCGTGGCCGCGCTCGACGAGGTGCTCGTAGAGATCGCGCACGTGGGCGTTGACGCCGCCCGGCAGAGGGTAGATGTACGGGGTCACGAGGCCGATCTTCATTGCGTCTCCGAACCTGTTCCCCCGGCCGATCCCCCGGAGCCTGCCATCGCGGAATGGTCGACCCGCACCGGGCGGCGCCGGCCGCCGGGATAGCCCAGGTCGCGGCCCGTGCCATCGCGCAGCACCTTGCCGCGCACGCTCGTCACGGACCGCGAGTGCGTTTTTCCCCATCTGCCGTCGGAACGTGGCGAACTGGGTGCGCCACGGATGAGTTGATCCTTCCCAGCCCGTCTGCCGCGCCAAGATCTGGGCGCGCAGCTCGTCGGCGGTCGTGCCCGCGAACGTCGTCAGCGCGTGGCCGACATCCTCGGCTCGGTGCGCGTCGCTGGCACCGACCGCGGCAACGCCCGATGCGGCCGCGAAGGCCGGGGCTCGAGCGCCCCAGCGCATGCCCGCCGTGGTCGGGTTGAAGGCCTCGATCGCATCGGGGTGGAAGATCGGGTCGGGATCGTCGAGCAGGCGCCTGATGGATCGCGCGCTGGCACACAG
The DNA here is from genome assembly GCA_963706095.1 of uncultured Chloroflexia bacterium. Taxonomy (GTDB): domain Bacteria; phylum Chloroflexota; class Limnocylindria; order Limnocylindrales; family CSP1-4; genus JALYGJ01. The sequence goes on along the minus strand of OY970149.1, from coordinate 1,514,775 downwards.
CGGATAGGGCACGAGGGGGTGTGCGATGATGGCCAGGCCACCCTGCTCGTGGATCTGGGCGATCGTGTTGCGGAGCGAGCCCCAGGGCCGGATACGCCGCTCGATGAACAGCGCGACCACGTGCCCGCCACGCGTCGTCACCTCCTCACCGACTATCACCTCGAGATCCATGCCACGCGCTTTGGCCATCGCCCGCGCGGCATGCGCAGCGTCGACCCGCTCATGGTCGGTGATGGCGATCACGTCGAGCTCGGCACGCCTCTGGGCGTGGTCGAGTATCTCGGCCACGCTGGAGACTCCATCCGAGGCGAGCGAGTGGATGTGCAGGTCGGCCCGGCCCATGTCAGCTCGCGCCGCGTGTTGTGGCTGGCTCTTCCCAGATGGGGAAGAAGATCGTCCACCACTGCTCAGGGGCGTCGGCGACGGCGCGCTCGAACGCACGGGCCTCGTTGTCCAGGAAGCCGCGCAGCCGATCCTTGACCGAGCCCGCCTCGGGCAGGTCGATGCGCTCGATGCGTGTCCTGTAATCGCCCCGGCCGACCCTGCGCGTGGCGCACAGCCAGGCCGGCGCGCCCGTTTCGAGAGCGAGGACCGCCGGTCCGAGCGGCAGCCGCGCCGACGCGCCGAACAACTCGACGCGCGTGCCGCTGCCGCCGATGGGCCGATCGGCGACGAGCGCGATGGTCTCGTTGCGCGCGAGCGCGCCGCGCAGCTCCGCGGCGGCGCCCTTGAGAGGGATCACGTTGATGCCGGTCTTGCCGCGCGTTCGTTCCATGTAATCCTGGAGCGCCGGGTCGTCCACTGTTTCCATCGGCGCGGTCATTGGCACGCCGCGCCGTGTCAGCCACAGCGCCGGTATCTCGATCGCGCCGAAGTGCATGCTTACGACGATCGCTGGGCCGCTCGAGCCCTTCGGAAAGGCCGCATCCGCTGCCCATGGTTCATCGGCGCGGACCCGGGCAACGCCCTCGTCAGTGGCGTGGCGCGACAGGGTCGCAACCTCGAGATAGCTGCGCACCCAGTGGCCGAACGCAGCCCGGACCATGTGATCGAGCGCCCGGCCGTCGCGCGCGGCGGCGGCGACGCGTGGCCCGCCCATCTCGCGCTCCGCCAGATAGGTCACGACGTGCTCCAGGTTGCTTCGCACCAACCGCCGTCGCGCCGGCTGGAGCCGGGAGAGCACTCCACCGAGCAGGTCCGCGACGCGGTGCAGCGGCCGTTCCGGCAGACGAACCAGCACGGCCGATAAAGCAGTCAGAAGGCGGACCTTCAATGAGCCGCGCAGCGCCGCGCTATCCGCACCAGCACGAGCGGCGGCCGCGCTCGTCACGCAGGCTCCGGGGCGGCGTTGACGCGCGCGGCCAGCTCGCGCTTTTCGGCCGCCGACTCGGGCCAGATCGGCTTGAACGAATACCACTGCTCGGGCGCCGTCGCGATCATGTCCTCGACAGCGTCGGCGATGCGCTGGGTGGCGCGCTGCGATCTGTTCCTCGGAGTCGTCGGCGACCTCGATCGCGTCGTAGTGGCGAGCGTCGTACGTTCCATCTTCGCGGCGGCGGCAAACGACGGGCACGATTGCGGCACCGGTTCGTGCTGCGAGCAGCGCCGGTCCGGCGGGCAGCGTGGTCCATTCGCCGAACAGTCGCACCGGGATGCCGTCGGGCCGATAGCCCCAGTCGACGACGAGCCCGAGGATCGCCGGCTGGCGCAGGGCGTGGAAGACACGGCGCATGTTGCGCCAGGGGATGACCTCGATGCCCCAGCGCCGCCGGTTGGCGTTCATCTCCTCGAAGAGCTCGGGATAGGCCGAATCGTCGGCTAGCCCGTAGGTCGGCAGCCCGCGCAGCGCGAACGCGCCCGCGAGAACGTCGATCGAGCCGATGTGCGCCGATACCGCGATCAGGCCGCGCTTCTCGGCGCGCAAGCGCTCGAACAGCGCGACGAATGATTCCTCGCCGTATTCACCGCCGCTGCGCAGGATGCGCCTGGGCTCGTCGGCAGGCAGCGTCGGCAGGCGCATCAACTCGATGATGAAGCGCGCATAGGTGGCGTAGACGCGCCGCGCCAGGTGCCGAACTCGCTTGTCGGACGGAGGCAGGCCGAGCACGTGTGACGCATTCGACAGGATGATGCGGCGTTTGTACGGCCAGGCGTAGTAGCTGCCCACGAAGACGGCCTTGCCCGCAGGCAGGCTGATTCGTGGCGGGATGCGGGCAATCGCGGCCGCCGCCGCACGATAGCCGTAGACCGCCGAGCGCTCGCGCGCTCGGCGGACGGCACGGCCCGCCCGCCCGCTGGAAGTCGTGGGGCGATGCGGGGCGTACTCAACCCCGCTTCGCTTGTCTGCCATCAGTGGCTCCGGTCAGTCAGCGGCAGCGACCCCGATCGCGTCGCTGCGCACCTGTGGCGCGGCGTCGTGGCCCTTGGCCATCTTGCGCGTCTTTTTGACGGATGCCTTTTCCGTGCCGACGAGCGTCTCGTTGTCCTCGCCGCGGATGAACGCCTCAACGCGGTTGAACGCGACGTCGTCGTGGATCTGGCGTGGCGGGCTCTTCATGAAGTAGCTCGACGGCGCCACGAGCGTGCCCTTGAGGCCGCGGTCGAGACCCAGCTTCAGGCAGCGGATGGCGTCGGTGATGACGCCGGCGCTGTTGGGTGAGTCCCAGACCTCGAGCTTGAGCTCGGCGTTGAGCGGCACGTCACCGAAGGTCGTGCCCTCCATGCGGATGTAGCACCACTTGCGGTCGAGCAGCCACGGCACGTGGTCGCTCGGGCCGACGTGGACGTCGTCCTCTGACACGTCGTAGTCGAGCATGCTCGTCACGGCGTTGGTCTTGCTGATCTTCTTGGACTCGAGGCGCTCGCGCTCGAGCATGTTCAGGAAGTCTGTGTTGCCACCGAAGTTGAGCTGGTAGGTCCGATCGAGGCGCACGCCGCGGTCCATGAACAGGCGGGTCAGCACGCGGTGCGTGATCGTCGCCCCGACCTGGCTCTTGATGTCGTCGCCGATGATCGGCAGGCCTTCCTCGGCGAAGCGGCGCTGCCAGTACGGCTCACGCCCGATGAACACCGGGATGGCATTGATGAAGCCGACCCCGGCCTGGAGCGCCTGCTCGACGTACCACTTGGTCGCCTGTTCGCTGCCCACGGGCAGGTACGAGACCATCACGTCGACCTCGCGCTCCTTGAGAATGCCGACCACGTCAGCCGTGGGGCCGGGCGCCTTCTCGATGATCTGGCTTAGGTACTTGCCCAGGCCGTCGTGGGTCATGCCGCGCTCGACCGGCACGCCCAGGTTCTGCACCTGCTGGAACTCGTACGTGTTGTTGGGCTTGGTGTAGATCGCCTCGGACAGGTCCTTGCCGACCTTGTTCTTGTCGACGTCGAAGGCGGCCACGAACTCGATGTCGCGGACGTGATACCCGCCCAGGTTGACGTGCATCAAACCGGGGATGAACTCGTCGTCCGGCGCGTTCTCGTAGTAGTAGCGGCCCTGTACGAGGCTGCTCGCGCAGTTGCCGACGCCGACAATCGCGACGCGGATCTTGCCGTCCTTGCGCTGCGGCCGGCTGCCGTTGCCGGCCTTGCCGTTAGCGCTGTGCTTGCCGTTCCCTGAAGCCATGGCTGGATGCTCTCCTTCCCTACTTGGGTGCTGTCTTTGACTGTTGGTATACGAAGAGAATTCGCTGGATGGTGGTGACGGTGGCCAGGATCGCGATGAGCGCCAGCGCACCGAGAAGGAAATTGACATTGAAGGCGGCGCCGATCAGGCCCAGCATGAGGATCACGCTGCGGACTTCGCGTGGCGCCAGGCCGATGTTGGCCATGCCCGTCCCCGCGCTGAAGCCCAGGCTCTCCGACTTGGCGCGCGAGTAGCTGACCATGACCGCGGCAGCCATTGCCGCGGCTGCGAGAGACGCGCCCAGGATGGCATTCTCGGGCTGCCGAGCGAGTCCGTAGACAATGCCGACGTAGACGACGACCTCACCGGCGCGGTCGAAGACGCTGTCCATGAACGCGCCGAGATTGCTCGTCTTGCCGGTCGCCCGCGCCAGGGCGCCGTCGAAGAGGTCAAAGGCGGCGCCGAGACCCACGACCAGGCCGCCGATCAGCCATATCTGTTGCGACGCCAGCCAGGCGCCGAAGACTGAGATGCCGAAGCCGATCAGCGTGAGCATGTTGGGCGTCAGCCCGGTGCGCATGAAGACGGCCGCGACGGGACGCTCGATCCGGGCTCGGAAGCCCTTGCGGAAAGCGGCGCCGCGGGCGCCCTGATCGGCGGCCGTCATCAGCCGGCGAGTCCGAGCAGCTCGCGCTCGCGGGCGCGGAAGTAGTCGAGCATGTCGCGGCTCAGCGTGCAGATCACCTCGCGGCCGGCGCGGCGCGTTTCAACGACGCCGGCCGCCTTGAGGCGGTGCAGGTGCCACGAGACGAGCGGCTGCGAAAGGTCGACGTGCTCGGTCAGCTCGGTGACAGTCGCCGGGGCATTGGCCAGGCGCTGGAGCAAGCGCAGGCGCGTCGGATCAGAGAGTGCCTTGTGGTATGCGGCCACGGCGCGCAGCTCTTCAGGCGGCGCGGTGATGGCGGCGATGGTCGATCGGATGTGGGCGGGTGAGGGCACGCTCGTCCTTTAGGGGAAGGGATGGCGCCGCACTGGGCCGGCGCCGAATACATAAACCAGAGTTGATATTACGGCCGTGTCAGGGGATGTGTCAACCACCGGCACCCGGCCATACTCCGCGTGATGACGCGCCATGCACGGCTGGTTGTGTTGGCGGCCCTGGGGATCGGGGTGTTCCTGGTGGGCGTCGAGCTGATGGTCACGGCCGTGGCATTGCCGCAGATCCTGGTCGATCTTTCCGATTGGACGGAGCTGCGCCGCGCCTCGTGGATCATCAACGGCTATCTCGTCGCGTACGTGGCGGTGATGCCGCTTGCCGGCCGCGCCGCGGACCGCTTCAACATCGCCACGCTGTATGGCGCGAGCCTGGTCGTGTTCGCCGCCGGCTCGATGGCGGCCGGCGCCGCCCAGAACCTGGATCAGCTGATCGTCGCCCGGGTGGTGCAGGGCGCGGGCGCGGGTGCCATCTTCCCGCTCGCCACCGCCGCGGCCGGTCACCTCTTCGAGGGTCACGCCCGCGCCCGGGCCATCGGCGCCGTGGGCGCGCTGTCCTTCCTGGGAATGGCGGCAGGCCCGTTCGTCGGTGCCGCAATCCTGCAGGCCTTCTCCACGGTCACCGGCCCGTATCCAGAGCTCATGTCCCCGGCGTGGCGCTGGATCTTCTATCTCGCAGCCCCGTTCGCGTTGCTCGCCGGGCTCTACACCTGGGCCGCAGCGCGCGGCTGGCGCAACGAGCCGGGCACGGGCCGGCTTGACGTCATCGGCGCGGCGCTGTTCACGTCCGCGGTTGCGCTGGGCCTGCTGTCGCTCACGATGGTCGGCGATGAAACGGGCATCGACCCACTTCCTCTGGCCGTTGTGGCGGTCATTGCACTGGCCGCGGCCATCGTGCGCTTCACGCGCGTGCGCGACCCGTTCATCGACCTGCACCACTTCCGCGATCGCACCTTCTCCGGCGCCGTGCTGATGGCCCTCCTGACCGGGTATCCACTGGCCACGGCGATCGTCGGCGCGACGGTCTTCGTCGATCGCGTGCGCTACGCGGGTCCGTCGGAGCAGACGCTAACGCTCGGTGCGCTCGCGGGCGCGATGGCCATCGGCGCCCTCGCCGCCGGGTACCTGGTCAAGCCGCTGGGCGTGATGATCCCGAGCCTGGCGGGCCTCCTCGCGGAGATCGGCGGCCTGCTCATCCTCTCGACCGCTCGCCCCGACTCGGAGATCGTGCTGCTGTCGGCGGGTCTCGCGCTCTTCGGCCTTGGCTTCGGCGTGACCGTGACGGCGAGAACTACGGGGGCACTCGAGGCGCTGGGACGGAAGGCCTTTGGCGTGGGATCGGCCGCGCTGACCGTGGCGCGCATGCTGGGCATGGCCGTTGGGCTGGCCGCGCTGACGGTGCTTGGCAGCAATCGCATCGAGGCCCTGTCGATCGTGCTCACCGACCAGGCAGCGCGCGACGCCGTTCTGCCGCCACACCTGCAGGGCCGGCCGCTCGAGGACTATCTGGTCGTCGACGCGCTCGAGACGTGGGCGGCGGGCGAGGCCGCAGCAATCCTGAGCACGCTCTTCATCGTCGCCGCCGTCGTGACGGCAGTCGCGATTCTGCCTACGCTCGCAATGCGCAACCGTCCGGGCACTGAGGCGCGGACGGCCGATGAGGGAATCGATGACCACGCCACTGCAGTCGACGCCGCTTCGCGAGGCGGGCTTGCCATCTGAGGTCAGCGCGCCACCCGGCGCCGGCGAGCCACCGGACGCTCCCGTCGCACTGTGGGCGGCTGCGTGGAGCGAGGCCGAAGGCGCGCGGACTCTCGGGACCGTGGCCGAGGTCGCCTCCGCCATGGCCTCGGATGATCACCTTGTGTGGATCGACCTGACCTCGCCAAGTCGCGAGCTGATTCACGAGCTGGGAACGCTTCTCGGACTTCATCCGCTGGTGACGGAGGACATTCACGAGCGCAACCAGCGCTCCAAGATCGAGCTCTATGACGACCAGTTGAACGTGGTCATGTTTGGGCTGACCTACGACGGCGAGATCCTCACCCACGAGGTGGACATCGTCCTCGGCGAACGTTTTCTGCTGAGCTCGCATGACGCGGGCATCGACCTGCGCGCAGCGCCGTTCAGCCGTCGCGATGGGCGAACGCGCATAGCCAAGGGCCCGGATCACCTTCTGTGGGCGATGGCCGACTGGCTCGTCGATGGCTATTTCCCGGTTTTCGACAAGCTCGGCGACGAGATCGAGGACCTGCAGGCGGACGTCATGCGCAAGCCCTCCAACTGGGTCGTTGAGCGCATCTTCCAGGTGCGCCGTGACCTGCTGCTGATCCGCCACGCCGTGTCACCGCAGCGCGAGATCCTGAACCAGCTGACGAATCGCGACCTCACCCTCATCCAGTCGGGTCAGATCGTCTACTTCCGAGACGTATACGACCACCTGATCAGGCTGACCGACGAGCTCGACAGCTATCGCGAGCTGGTCGGGACCACGCTCGACATCTATGTCTCGCAGGTCAACAACAACCTGTCCGAGGTCATGAAGCGGCTCACCGCGGTGACTGCCATCCTGGCCACGATCGCCGCGGTTGGTGGCATCTTCGGCATGAGTGAGGCAGGCGCGGCGTTCGACCTGACCATCGCGCCGGGCTTTTGGATCGTGACGATCAGCGCCATCGTCCTCGCCGCCTTAGTGGGCCTGTATTTCCGGAGGCGCGGCTGGATCTAGAGCGCTACTCGCTCGGTGTGCAGACGCGCGGCTGCGGACTGGGTTGCGCATCGGCCGTTTCCGCGCGGATGACGCTCACCGGCATGGCAGCGACCTGGAGCTTGGGGATCGTCCCGGTCGGGCCCTCGCTGGTCTGAAGCACGAGCTGCGCGGTGTGGCCAGCCTCGGTCGCGAGCGACAGGTCCGTCGCGTGGCGCTTCACGCGCACGATCTCGTACAGGTGCAGCTCATCGTCGGACGCGTAGACCTCGACCAGGCCTCCCAGAAGCGCCGCACCGTCGTCGATCTCCGACGCACGCAGCAAGGGCAGGAACATGTCGCGCTGCGCGTGAGCGTAGAGATAGGTCGTCCCGGGCTCCCCTGGCTGGGAGAAGGTGGGTAGGAACATGGCCACGTCGCACAGCGGGTAGCTGCCTTCGTAGCCTGGCACGGTCAAGTCGCCCGACACGACGGGCAGGTCGATGCGCAGCGAGGGAATGCGGATGCGGGTGGCGTACGGGCGATTCGCGCCGGGTTCGAGCGTCGCGGGCGAGGGTGATCCGATGTCCAGTGGGCTGCCGTTCGGCCCGCTGCTCACTCCGCCGAACAACGGGTCGCCAGCGGCTGGCCGTGGAGTGCTCGCGTCGCCGAACGCCGACGGCGCGTAGGCGAGCAGACCGGCGGTGAGCAGCGCCACACCGCTGGCCATCACTATGGCCGGTAGCAACCCCTCGAGCCCCACGACGCCGCGCTTCATGGCCCCGGGATGCTAGGTCAGCCCCATCCGGCGCGCCGTAGTACATTCCGCGGCGATGCGCCTTCCCGACGTCCTCGGAGTTGTGGGCGCGCTGATCGTCGGAGGCCTGATGGCGGTCCTCCTGCTCGCCTCGGCTTTGGGGGAGCCGCCAGCGCTTCCGTCTCAGCCGCCGCCGACGCTGCCGCCGTTGCCGACACTCGTCGCCGCTACCTCCGCGCCCTCTGCCGGGCCGAGCGCCGCGCCGACGTCCACGATTGCCACAGGGGTGGCCATCGGCCAGCGCGCGCCGGCGCTCGAATTGACGCTCCTCGACGGCAGCGTCATGAACACCCAGGACTTCCGCGGCCAGCCGCTGTGGGTCAACTTCATGGCCACGTGGTGCCCCCAGTGCCAGGACGAGCTACCGATGATGCGCCGCTACGCGCGCCAGCTCGACGGCCTGATGAACGTGGTCGTGGTCGATGTCGGCGAGGATCCCGAGACCGTCCGGGCTTTCATGGAGGCGCTGTCGGTCGATCAGCTGCCGACCGGAGTCGACCAGGATGGCGCGGCGCAGGCCGCATGGGGTGCCTACGCATTGCCCGTTCACTTCTGGCTCGACGAGGAAGGCATCGTGCGCGAGGTCGTCTACGGCGGCGCTCCGCCCGAGATCTTCGTTGACGCCATCACTGCGGTCGTGCCCGAGTTCGTGGCCGAGGGCACGCCGATTCCCGATCAGTCGATCGATCCCGCGGAGACTCCGCAGCCCGAGAACTAAGGTTGTGCTGTGACGGCGCCGGTGACCGTCCGCGCAGCAGTGGACGCGGCCGCTGCCCATCTGGCGCGCCGGCCACTGCTCGTGGTCAGCGACTTCGACGGCACCCTGAGCCGCATCGTCGATGATCCGTGGGGTGCCCAGATCCTGCCCCTCGGCCGGCGCGCCCTGCGCGCACTGGCCGGCCATCCGAACGTTCACGTCGTGGTCCTTTCCGGCCGTACTGCCGCTGATGTGGCGGCGCGCGTGCGTGTCGGTGGAGTGACCTACCTGGGCAACCACGGCATGGAACGCGGCTTCGTGCCGCGCCGCGGCCGGCCGGATCGGCTGCGCACTTCGGTCGACGAGGCGTCGCACGAGGCGGTCCATGCCGCCGAGCGGCTCGCGGACGAGCTGCCGCGGTTGATTCCTGAGCCGTGGCTGATCGTCGAGCGCAAGCCACCCGCGGTCGCCTTCCACTACCGCACCGCGCCCGACGTGCCGGCCGCGGGCGCCCGCGTCCGCGCCGCGGTCGACGAGCTCGATCCGGACGGCGTCCTCGAGCGCTTTCCCGGCCGGCGCATCCTCGAGCTTCGGCCCTTTGGGGCAGTGGCCAAGGGCGAGGCACTGACTTCGCTCATCGACGAGATCCGACCAGCGTCGGTGTTCATGCTCGGCGACGACGTGAGCGATGCGATGGCCTTCCGCGCTCTGCGCGAGATCCGGGCCAAGGGCGGCACCGACGGAGTGGCCGTCGCCATCCAGGCACGGGCCGAGGTGCCGGCCGAGGTTCTGGCCTCTGCCGACATCGTGCTCGGGTCCCCGGTGGATGCGACGCGTTTCCTGGCAGCCCTCTATCGCAAGCTGGTGGCCGCGTGATCACGCTGCGGCCAGTCACTGATGCCGATCAGGAAATCCTCTACGAGCACCAGGCCGACTCCGAGTGGGCAGCCATGGCGGCGTTCGACTCCCGTGATCGGGAGGCGCACCTGGCGCACTGGCAGCGCATCAAGGCCATGCCCGGCGTCGTGAACCGCGCCGTGCTGGTCGATGGCGAGCTGTGCGGAAGTATCGGCAGTTGGGTCAGCGAAGACATGCGCCTGGTCGGGTACGGCTTCGGGCGCGAATTCTGGGGCCGCGGCATTGCCAGCGAGGCCCTGAGGTTGTTCCTCGACGAGGCCGTCACCGAGCGGCCCCTCCACGCCTACGTCGCCCTTTCCAACGTCGGTTCGCAGCGCGTGCTGGAGAAGGCTGGCTTCCAGCTCGCCGATGAGCAACCCGGTCTCGGTGAGGACGGCGTGGAGGAACGGCTCTACATCCTCCGATAAACGAATCTTCGCCGCCCGAACACCGGTGGCGCTGCTATAAGCCGACTCATGCCTGTCCGGCTGGCCGTCGTAGTTGCCTTGATCGTCGCCGGTTGCGCGTCTGCGCCCGTCCCTTCGCCAACAACGGCGACCTCGACTCAACCGGCGGGTACGGCTGTCTCAGGGTCACGGGCGCCGACACCACCAGCCACAGACCGCGCCGATCTCACGGTCACCGGCTACGGGGCATGCGGAGGCGCCGTGGTGATCTTCTACGGCAGTTGCCGCCCGCTGCTGCTGCTGGCCGCGAGCCACGACTCCGACTTTTCGGACTGGGAGCTGACGGACGTCGAGCTGTTCTTCGAGACAGGTCCTCGTGACGACTCTGAAATACCCCTGGCAGGGCCGCTCATCGACGGCCCAACCCACCTCGCGTCCGGTCCATGGACGGTCGGTCTAGGGGTGTGGGAGTCGTCTGACGACCTCAACCAGCCCGACCAACTCTACGTGCTGTGCTACCTCCCGTTCACGGTTGAGTCAGGCACGCAGCACGTGGAGATCGGGGCGTATTTCGCACAACGCTGCCGCATCGACGTGATCAAGGACGGTGTCCCGACGCCTGTGCCATGCACTGATGAGACGTTCTACGGGCTCGACGACGCCGGTCGGGATCGCATCGACACGACGACCTACCCTGATGAGCACCTGGTCACTGTCAGCGTGACCTCCCTCGCCGACCCGACCTACAACGAGACCGCGACGCTCGATTACGAGGACGCAGCGTGTCTCAGCCACCGGCTCATCGGCCCGGTCATGCGTGGCGTCGTCGAGGGCTTCGAGCCGGTCTCGGCGGAATCCGCGGATTTGGTAGGCCGACTGATGCTTCCCAACGCTGGCGTCGGATGTTCAATGTTGATCGACGCAGCCGGCCTGACTTGGGACACGACTTGGCTCGGTGGTTACGACCCTACGTCCGCGGTCAGCGACGACCCGGGGCTGGTCGGACCAGACGGCGAGGTGGTCGCGGCATCCGGAGACCTGATCGGCGTCAACGGCCGCGAGGTGCGTCGTGGGCGCGGCTGCGGTGGGGGTGGTGCATTCCGCGCCCGCGAGATCGTGTTCGTCGAGTAGCTGACGGTCAATCGACCTCGCGCAGGGCGGGCTCGAAGCGGCGCACGGTGTCGCGCAGGGCGCGTGATGGTGGGCGCTCGCCGCGCGCCACGGATGCCAGGTCGCGCAGCTGGCGGGCAAGCCACCAGGCCAGGTCCTCCTGGCGTACCGAGGCGCGCAAGCGGCGCAAGCGCTGCGCGCGCTCCTCCGTCGACATGTCGAGCCCACGCTCGAGCATCTCGCTCGTGCCGAACACGTCAGCGGCAGAGACCATGAGCGCGTCCGCTGCGAGCTGTTCGGCGGCACCGGCCGTCTCGGACAGGACCAGCGCGCCCGAGCTCACGATGGCGGCTTCTTTGGCCACCAGGTTCATGCCGTCGACGACCGGGTTGACGAGGACGACGTCGGCCAGCGACAGGGCCGCGATGGCGAGCGCGTACTCGGAACCGTCGAGCAGCCAGATCGGTGCCTGGTCGGGATCGGACATGCCGTTCACCCGGGCGACGACCTCGCGCACCGCAGCGGCGTAGCGCGCGTACTCGGGCACGTTCTCGCGGCTGACCGACTGGATGGCCAGGAAGCGCACCTTCCGGCGCAGGTCGGGCCGGCGCTTGAGCATCGCCTCGAACGCGAGGAAGCCGCGCAGGACGTTCTTCGACGGCTCCAGTCGATCGACGCGGACGATCAGTCCCGGCCGGCCGGCGCGCTCGAGTCGCTCGCTGAGCTGACGGCGTCGCTTGGCCACCTCAGGCCCGCGCGCGAACGCAGCCAGGGAGTCGGGATCGATCGAGATCGGGTATGCGCGGACCCAGATCGTGCGGCCGCGCCAGCGCACGTGGCGGCCCGCCGGATCGACCCGCGCATCACGCACGAAGGCATCGACCGTCTCGAGGAAGTTGCGCGCGTAGCGATCGGTCTGGAGGCCGATGATGTCGTTCGCGAGCAACCCCTCGCAGATCGCGCGACGAAGCGCCTGGGGCAGCACCAGCCACGAGTCGACCGAAGGCCACGGGATGTGGTTGAAGTGCAGCAGCAGCGCGTCGGGCCGCTGCTCACGTATGTAGCGCGCGGCCAGGTAGAGGTGGTAGTCCTGCAGCAGCACGACCGGCCGCCCGTCCTCGCTCGTCTGGGCCAGGATCGTCTCGGCGAATGCGGCATTCACCACGCGATAGCCGTCCTGCCAGGCATCGACGAGCTGCTGGTCGACGTTGGGCTCGTAGGGGAGCGTGTACAGCTGGTGCTGCATGAACCACAGGAACGGATTGGCGACCGTGCCGTAGTGCTGCTTCCACGCCTCGGCCGGAATGGCGCGCATGACCAGCCGCAGGTCCTGCCCGGGCAGCTGTTCCTCGATGCGCGCCATAAGGTCCGCGCGCTGGTCACTGCCGCCACCGCGCTCTCCATCCGCACCGGCCTCGCCGGTTTCGCCGGCCAGCAGCCGCGCCGCGTCGCGATCGGCCTGGTCCATCGCCGCGCTCACCCACGTCACCGGGGCCAGTCGCCCAACCTCGGCGAGGGCCGTCACCAGCCCGCCCGAGCCACGTTGCGCGCGCCAATCGCCACTTCGGCCGTGGCGGAAGGTCAGCGGCCCGCGGTTCGAGGCAACGACCAGCCGCTGGTCTGGTTCCAGAAGGGCGTCGAGGTACTGAGCGATGCGCCCCGCGGCGGGGCGTGCGAGCGTTGCTCGGCCGTTTTTACTCGAGCGGCCGACGGCCGTCACACGTCTCTCAGAGCAGCGCGCGCGCTGCCTGCTCAGCCATGCCGATGACGGCGATCGTCACCGGCGGGACGAGACCTATGGCCACGGTTCCGAGGGCGGCAAGGCCCAGACCAAAGCTGGTCGATCCGCCGACCTTGACCTCCGGCGCGTTGTCGGGCGCCGGCGCGCATGAACATGAAGACGACGACGCGCAGGTAGTAGAACGCCGCTGCGGCCGCGTTCAAGACCACGAGCACGGCCACGATGTTGAGCCAGCCACCGACCTGCAGCGCTGCCTGGATGACGTACCACTTGGCCCAGAATCCGGCCAATGGTGGAATGCCGACGAGCGACAGCAGGAACAGCGTCATCAGGATGGTCAGGCCCGGCGCGCGCGTGATCGAGGCCGGCAAACGACGAGATCTGGCTGGTCACGCCCGGCCGGCGCTGCAGGGCCGCGACAACTGCGAACGCGCCCAGGTTCATGAACGAGTAGGCGACGCTGTAGAAGAGCACTGCCTGCAGCCCGGCCTGCTCCGCGGGGGAACCGGCCGGGGCGGCGCCGTACGCGGCGAGGCCGACCAGGATGTAGCCGGTGTGCGCGATCGAGCTGTAGGCGAGCATGCGCTTGATGTTGTCCTGGGTCAGCGCCACGAGGTTGCCCAGGGTCATGGTCAGCGCGGCCAGGACAACCACGATCGGTGTCCAGTCAGTCTTGAGCCCGCCCAGCGCCTCCACGAACAGGCGCAGGATGAGAGCAAACGCCGCGATCTTGGGGCCGACTGACAGGTAGCCGGTGACCGGCGTCGGCGAGCCCTGGTAGGCGTCGGGCGTCCAGTAGTGGAACGGCACCGCCGCGATCTTGAACGCGGCGCCCGTGGTCAGCAGCGCCAGGCCCATCAAGAGTCCCGGCGCAAGGCCGCCGATGCCGCCGCCACCGAAGGCGCTGCTTATCGCGCTGGCAATCTCTGAGATGTTGGTCGTGCCGGTATATCCAAACGTGAGCACGAGCCCGAACAGGAAGATCGCGCTCGAGAATGATCCGAGCAGGAAGTACTTGATCGCGCCCTCGGTCGAGAGGCCGTCGCGCTTGGCATAGCCGGCGAGCATGTAGCCCGGGAGGACGAGCAGCTCGAGTGCGATGAAGAGCAGGATCAGGTCGCGTGCGCCGCCGATGAGCATCGCGCCGGTGATCGCGAACAGGAGCATTGCCGCGAACTCGCCCGTGGGCAGCCCGCGCGGCCGCAGGTAGTCGGTCCCGAACAGCACCGTCAGCAGCGCGATCTGGAGCACCAGAAGGTCGAGCAGAGCGGTCAGCCCGTCGCGCACGTACGAGCCGCCGAACACCTCCGTCGGTCCGGCGAGCAGGCCGACGTTGTAATCGCCCAGCTGGAACGGCCCGATCAGGGCCACGAGCAGCATCAGGATCACGATGCCAACTGCCGCCACGAGCGTCACGCGACCGTCGCGGCCGGGCCAGGCCAGGTCGACGAAGACAACCAAAAATGCGAGCACGGCCGTGCCGATGACCGGCAACAGCGCGAGGATCGTGTTCGAGTCGAAAGCGATCATGGCCCTACGGCATCCCGACCGGCGCGCCGGCGGCCGGCCCCATCTGGGCGACGAACTCGGCGACCGGGACCTGGAGCAGCTCGAGCAGCAGTCCCGGGAACAAGCCGAAGCCGATGGTCAGCACGATCAGCGGTGCGAGAGTCGCGACCTCCATGCGCGTCATGTCGGTCAGGTGATGGCCGAGGCCCTTCAGGAAGTCGGACAGGTCGCCAAACACGACACGCTGGTACATCCACAGCAGGTACGCCGCGCCGAGCATCATCGCCAGGGCCGCGGTCGCGGCCACGATCGGCCAGAAGTCGAAGGCACCGACGATCACCAGGAACTCGCCGACGAAGCCGGCGAGGCCGGGCAGGCCGAGGCTGGCCAGCACGAAGAAGCCGAAGATCGCGGCGTAGACCGGCACGGCGCCGGCAAGGCCGCCCATCTTGGCGATGGTCCGATCATGCGTTCGCTCGTAGATGACGCCGACCAGCAGGAACAGCGCGCCGGTGATGAGGCCGTGGGCGATCATCTGCATCACCGCGCCCTGGAGGCCCTGTTCGGTGAACACGAAGATGCCCAGGGTGACGAAGCCCATGTGGCTGACCGAGCTGTAGGCAACGAGCTTCTTGAGGTCCGGCTGGACCAGCGCCACGATCGCGCCGTAGACGATGCCGATAAGCGACAGGATGATGATCAGCGGCGCCCATTGCACGGCGGCGTCCGGGATAGAGCGGCACGGCGAAGCGCAGCAGGCCGTAGCCGCCCAGCTTGAGCAGCACGCCGGCGAGGATGACCGAGCCCGCAGTCGGTGCCTCGACGTGGGCGTCGGGCAGCCAGGTGTGGAACGGGAACATCGGAACCTTGATCGCGAAGGCAAGGAAGAAGCCGGCGAAGGCGAAGAACTGGAGCGTCGGGTCGAAGCCCAGGCCGCGCAGCGCCTCGTAGTCGAACGCGCCCGCCCACGTGCCCGTTGTGACCTGGAAGGTGTAGGCCGTGCCCAGGATCGCGACGAGCATGAGCAGCGAGCCGACGAGCGTGTAGAGGACGAACTTGATCGTGGCGTAGACGCGGTTTGAGCCGCCCCAGATGCCGATGATCAGGTACATCGGGATGAGCACGAGCTCGAAGAAGATGTAGAAGAGGAACATGTCGAGCGCCAGCGAAGACGCCGATCATGCCCACCTCGAGCATGAGGAAGGAGATCATGTACTCCTTCACGCGCTCCTTGATCGGACCGAAGCTGGCCAGGATGCTGATCCCGGTCAGCGTGGTCGTGAGCACGACCAACGCGAGCGAGATGCCGTCGATACCGAGCTTGTACTGGATGCCGAAGGCGGGCACCCAGTCGACCTGCTCGCGGAACTGGAAGCCGGTGGCGTGAGGATCGAACGCAGCCAGCAGGCCGAGTGACACGACCCAGGCCACGAGCGATGTGACCAGCGCCGCGCCGCGGATCCAGGACAGCCGCTCGCGTGGCAGGAAGGCGATGATCAGCGGCGCCGACGAGCGGCGTGAACATGACGAGTGAGAGCATCGGCAGACCGCGCAGGAAGTCCATCAGCGGGCCACGACGAACATGTAAGTCACGGCGATGACGAGCAGGCCGGCAGCGATGCCCAGCGCGTAGTTCTGGACGCGGCCGGTCTGGATCTGGCGGATGCCGCGGCCGGTGCCCTGGGTGAGCGACGCGATGCCGTTGACGGTGCCGTCGATGACACGGACGTCGAACCACCACATGGCGCGGGCGACCCAGCCGCCGAAGCGTACGAAGATCAGGTCGTTCAGGTCGTCGAACCACCACTTGTTGAATGAGCCGTTGTAGAGGGGCCGCAGCCGGTCGGTCCAGCGCTCGATGCGCTCGCGCTTCTCACCGTGGCGGAAGAAGCCGAAGAGCCAGATTCCAAGGACGGTTCCGATGGCGGCGGCCGCGGCACCGGCGATGATCAGGTAGCCGTCGATGCCGGCGATGTTGAACTCTTCGTGGTGGATGCCCAGCGTCTCGGTGGCGTGGTGGAAGACGGGCTCGAGCCAGTGGTGGAGCTGCCCGTCGGCCGGTGGGAAGCCGATGGCCAGGCCCAGGAAGATCGATGGAATCGCGAGCAGGATCAGGGGCAGCGTCATCGTCCACGGCGACTCATGGATCTTCGGCTCGACGTGCGGATCGACGTGGCTCTCGCCGTAGAACGTCTTGCCCATCAACCGGAACATGTAGAAGCCGGTCATCACCGCGACCACGACGCCGATGGCCCAGACCCACTGGAAGCCGTTCTTGAAGGCGTCGGCCAGGATCTCGTCCTTGCTCCAGAAGCCGGCCAGCGGCGGGATGCCGGCGATGGCGATGGCGCCGATGAGCATCGTCCAGTGCGTGATCGGGATCTTCCGCCACAGCGCGCCCATCCGGTTCATGTCCTGCTCCTCGTGCACGGCGTGGATGACCGATCCCGAGCCGAGGAAGAGCAGGCCCTTGAAGAAGCCGTGGGTCATGAGATGGAAGATGGCCGCCGTGAAGGCACCCACGCCGAGCGCCGCGAACATGTAGCCCAGCTGGCTGAGCGTCGAGTAGGCGAGCACCCGCTTGATGTCGCGCTGCGTGAAGGCGATCGACGCGGCGAGGATGGCCGTGAAGATGCCGATCGACGGCGATGAAGATCATCGCGCCGCGGCGCCTCGGCGAAGATCGGGTTGGCGCGGGCGACGAAGTAGACGCCGGCGTTGACCATCGTCGCGGCGTGGATCAGGGCGCTGACCGGGGTCGGGCCCTCCATCGCGTCGGGCAGCCAGACGTGGAGCGGGAACTGGGCGCTCTTGCCCATCGCGCCCATGAACAGCAGCAGCGCGATGGCGGTCATCTGCCATTCGGCCGATCAGGCCGGTATGCAGGGCCTCGGGCAGCAGCTCGAAGACCTCGGTGAAGTTGAGCGTGCCGACCGTCGTCCAGATCGCGGCAATTCCCAACGCGAAGCCAAAGTCGCCGACGCGGTTGACGAGGAACGCCTTCTTGGCGGCCAGTGCCGCGGATCGCCGGCCGTACCAGAAGCCGATGAGCAGGTAGCTCGACAGGCCGACCAGCTCCCAGGCCGCGAACAGCAGCAGGAAGTTGTCCGCCAGGACGAGCAGCAGCATGCTGAACATGAAGAGGTTGAGGTAGGCGAAGAAGCGCCATCGCCCTGGGTCGTGGGCCATGTAGCCGATCGAGTAGACGTGGACGAGCATGCCGATCGTGGTCACCACGATGAGCAGGACCGCGGTCAGGGCATCGACGGCGAGGTTGAACTCGACCACGAAGTCGCCGGCCGGGATCCACTCGTAGAGCGTGAAGTGGAGACCATCCTCGCCAAAGGCGCCGACGAAGAGCGTCTGGTAGACGAGGTACATCGCCGACCAGCCAGGTCGCGATGATGATCGGCACGGCGATGATCCAGGCCCGCGTGTCGCAGCCGCCGCCCGACGAGCGCCGACGTAAGGAAGCCGGCCATGGGCAGGACGAGCAGGAGCGTTGCGAGCAGCTGTTCGGTCGGCATGACTAGTTCCGGCGGCGTGCTACTCGCGCATGCTGGCGTACTCGTCGACCAGCGGCGTGCGGCGGTTGCGATAGATGGCGATGACGATGGCCAGTCCGACGGTCGCCTCGGCGGCGGCGACGGCCATGACCATCAGCGCGATCAGCGACGCGTGGGCCTGCAGCTGCGGGGTGAAGGCGCCGAAGGCCATGGCCGACAGGTTGACCGCGTTGAGCATGAGCTCGATCGACATGAGCATGGCGATGGCGTTGCGCCGCGCCAGGAAGCCGAAGGTGCCGATCGCGAACAGCAGCGCGGAAAGGATCAGGTAGGCGTCGAGCGACTGGCTCACACCGTCCCCCCGCCGTCCGCCACGGCAGCGTTCACGGCCTCGGGCGCGGTGGGTGATGCAGGGCGCAGGCGCTCGAGTGTCGCCATCTCGCGCTCGGCCGGGTCATGTGAGGTCTCGCGTTTGGCCAAGAAGACGCCGCCGATGACCGCCGCCGTGAGCAGCACCGCGATCACCTGCAGGCTGAAGATGTATAGGGCGTCCTCGAAGAGCAGCATCGCGACCGCGCCCGTTGCGGCGACCAGCCGCTCGCCCACGGCGAGCGGCCACTGCGTGTTCATGATGCTGACCATCAGCAACAGCCCGACGCCGATCGCCGCGAGGGCGCCGGCCCACGCCTGACGGTGGAACACCAGCTCGGCCGGGCCACGCCTTGGTCTGGGTGAGCATGATCGCGAACAGGATCAGCACGCTGATCGCGCCGATGTAGATCAGCACCTGGGCCGCGGCGACGATGACCGCGCCGGCGAGGACGTAGATGCCCGCCAGGGCCGCGAAGCAGGCCATCATCGCCACGCCCGAGCGGACGATGTTGCGGCCGATGACGACGAAGATCGCCGCCGCGAGCATGATGCCGGCCAGGATCAGGAAGAGCAGGTCATCCCACGGCCAGTTCAGGAACGGGATGGTCGGGGGCAGGGCCATCAGTGAGCGTGTGTGTCGCTGCCGCCGTGATCGTGGCCCGCGTGGCCGTTACCGGAGTGGCCGTTACCAGAGTGGCCGTTGCCGGCGACGTTGGCCGGGAGGACGGGCAGCATCCTGCCTGCGTCGAGGAAGCGGCCCTGCTCCGACGCGCGCACCGCCCAGTCGCGCTCGCGCTGCACGAACGTGATCTCTGTGTCGCGGTCGATCGCGCTGTAGGCGAGCAGGTCGACCATCGGCTCGGCGCGAGTGTCGTGTGACAGCTCGAACTCGGGGCCGCAGCGCAGCGCGTCGTAGGGGCATGCATCGACGCAGATGCCGCACAGGATGCAGCGACTCTCGTCGATGTCGTACTTCTCGAGCACACGCGGCTTGGGCATGAGCGCGCCGGTCGGGCACGTCTCGGCACAGCGGCCGCAGCTGACGCACGGCGTGGTGTTGAGGCTCATGTCGAGCGGCGTCGTCACCAGCGTGTCGAAGCCGGTGCGCATGAAGTCGTAGCACGCCGCGCCGACGACCTCCTTGCACACGTTGGCGCAGCGGCCGCAGTCGATGCAGCGCGACGGCTCGCGCAGGATGAAAGCGTGGCTGTCGTCGCGGATGTAGTCGTGGTTCGTGCCGGTGAAGCGGTTCTCGGTCACGCTCCGGAACGAGAAGGCGCCGCCGTTCTGGGGCTCGAGCGTCTTGAGCGTGGTGCCGTACTCGATGCCCTGGCGGCGCAGGTCGCAGTAGCCGATCGCCTCGCACGTGCACTGCAGGCAGCGCTTTGACTCGGCCATCGCCTCCTGCATCGTGTACGGGATCTCGTACTCGACGTAGCTCTTGTTGCGGACTTCGGCGGGCATAGCCTTGAGGCGGTAGCGCGGCTCCTTGACCTCGCCCGTGTAGGGCACGATGTTGAGGAACTCGGGCTGCGGCTCGGCGAGTGTCTGGCGTGTCTTGATCGCGTCGAGATCCTGGCCCTGCAGGAAGGCATCGATCGCGTACGCCGCGCGGCGACCCTCGGCCACCGCCTGGACCACCGTCGCCGCGCCGACACGCACGTCGCCGGTGCCGAAGACGCCGGCACGACCGGTCGTGAAGGTGACAGCGTCCGCGGCAAGGCGGCGGTTCTTGGTGGCAGTCACGCCATCCGCGCCGCTGTCGAGCCAGTTGAGCTGCGGCCCCTGGCCGATGGCCAGCAGCACGCGGTCGCACTCGATGATGAACTCGGTCCCGGCCATCGGCTCGGGCCGGCGGCGGCCGGACGCGTCCGGCTCGCCCAGGCGCATGCGCTGGAACTCGACGCCCGTGACCTTGTTGTTGTCGTCGGTCACGACGCGTGTCGGTGCCGCCTGGAAGATCGCCCGCGCGCCCTCCTCGAGCATCTCGTGGACCTCGTTGGCAGCGGGCATGTCCTTCATGTCGCGCCGGTAGACGAGCGTTACCTCGGCCGCGCCCTGGCGCACCGACGTGCGCGAGCAGTCCATCGACGTGAAGCCACCGCCGATGACCACCACGCGCGTCCCGACGTGGCCCGGATAGGGCAGGCCGAGGGTCGCGATGCGCAGGTACTCGAGGCCGTCGAGCACGCCATCCGCTTCCTCGCCGGGTACACCCAGCTTGTTGACCTCGTAGCAGCCGATGGCCACGCACACAGCGTCGAAGCCCTGGTTCTGGAGGTCGTCGATGGTGAAGTCGCGTCCGAGCTCCATGTCGCACAGCATCTTGCCGCCGAGCTGCGTGACCGAGTCGTATTCGGCCTCGAGCACCTCGACCTTGGGCAGGCGGTACTGCGGGATGCCGTAGCGGAGCATTCCGCCGGGTGCCGGGTCACGCTCGTAGACGGTCACGTCGTGGCCGGCGATGAGCAGGTAATAGGCCGCCGACATGCCGGCCGGACCCGAGCCGATCACCGCAACCCGCTTGCCCGTCCGGGGCTGGACCGCGAACGGCACCGGCGCCGCCGCACCGGTCTCGCGCTGCGCAATCAGCACCTGGTCGCCGGCGTAGCGGTGGCTGTCGCGGATGGCGATCGCCTCCTCGACCTCGTCGCGCCGGCAGTGCTCCTCGCACGGCGCCGGGCACACCCGGCCGAGCACGCTCGGGAAGGGAATCGTGCGCTTGAAGATGCGCGCCGACTCGATGAAGTTGCCTTCAGTGTTGGCCTTCAGGAAGCCCGGGATGTCGATGTGGCTGGGGCACTTGTTCTGGCACGGCGGCAGGCAGTACGCATTGTGGTCGGAGAAGATCAGCTCGAGGTTGGTCTTGCGGATCTCGCGCAGGCGCGTCGTCTGGGTCTGCACGACCATGTCCGGCTCGGCCGCACGGGAGCACGAGATCGGCGGCTGGTCCTCGCCCTCGACCTCGACCACGCACATGCGGCACGCGCCGAAGCCGGGCAGCTTGGGCTCGTAGCACAGCGTTGGCACGTCGATGCCGTTGTCGCGGCAGATCTCGAGGATCGTCTGTCCGTCACGCCCGGTGTACTGGACGCCGTCGACCTCGACCGTAAAGGTGGGCGAGACAAGCGGGCGCTGTGGCGCCTGGGTCTCGAGCAGCCGCTCGACGGCGACGTCGGTCGCCGCCTGGTCGCGCAGTTGGGGCAGTGTGTCGGTCATACGCTCGTCGCAGTTGTCATGGCTGGGCTGGCAACACGGACGGGTGTGCAAACTCCGGCGGGGCAGTTGCCGCGCATGAAGTGCTCGTCGAACTCGTCGGCGAAGTATCGCATTCCGGTCAGGAACGGATTGGGAGCGCAGTACTCGAGGCCGCACAGGGCAGCGGCGCGCGATGTCCGCGGCGAGATCGGTAAGGATCTTCGGGTCTGCCGGACGCGACAGGCCCACGGTGGCGCGCTGGCCGATCTCGTACAGACGCCTGACGCCGATGCGGCACGGGATCGTCTTTCCGCACGACTCGTCGGACAGGTAGCGCTCGAGCGTGGTGGCCATGTCGACGAGGCATGTTTCAGGGCCGCAGACGACGATCGAGCCACTGCCCCAGATGGCGCCCATCTCCTTGAGGGCTGCGGGCGTGTACAGCGTGTCGAGCTCGCTCGTCGGAAAGAAGCCACCGGCCGGACCGCCGACCAGCACCGCCTTGGCGTTACCGATGCCGCCGGCCACGTCGAGCACGCGGCGCAGCGACATGCCCAGGGGAACCTCGACGATGCCCGGCTTGGTCACGGCACCGGTGATCTGAACGAGAGTCGTGCCCGGATGACCGTCGTCGCCGATCTCGGCGAAGGCCTTCGCGCCGTTGGCCACGATCCACGGCACGAGGGCCAGCGTCTCGACGTTGTTGACGACCGTCGGCCGACCCCAGAGGCCCTTCGTGGACGGATAGGGCGGTCGCTGGTCGGGCTGGGCGCGCTTGTTCTCGATGGCGTTCAGCAGCACGGTCTCTTCGCCCACGACCATTCCGCCAGGGATGGCCACGACCTCGATGTGCAGATCGAGCCCGCTGTCCAGCAGATTCGTTCCGAGGTAACCCTGCTCCTCGGCCATGCGCACGACCGCCTGGAGGCGCTGCAGCGCGCTCGTCATGCTGGCTCGGACTGCAACGTACGCACGGCGCGCGCCGATGGCATAAGCGGCCAGGGCGAGACCCTCGACGATCGCGTGAGGGTCCGTCTCCATCAGGGTGCGGTCGAGGCGCGCGCCGGGATCGGCCTCGAAGCCGTTGGCCACTACGTAGCGCTCGTCTGCCGTGACTGCTGCTGCGGCGCGCCACTTGTCGCCCGTCAGGTAGCCCGCGCCGCCGCGGCCGCGCAGGCCGGACTCGGCGATGAGGCGGACCAGTGCGGGCGGGTTCGTCGACCCGGCGGTCCTCTTCCACGCCGTCCAGGCGCCGGCCTGCTCGGCCGTGGCCATGTCACTGTCCGGCGCGAGCTTGCCGAAGCGCGCCGTCAGGATCTGGGGCATGCCCTTGGGAGTGGGCAGGATGTTCATTCGGTTGCCCCGGTCACGCGCGCGCCACCGGTGTCGCCCTCGCGCGTAACGATTCGGCCAGCGAGCGTGCGCCGTCCGCGGTCGTGCCCGGCTGTGGCTGACCATCGAGCGTGACCAGTGGCTCGTCGCGACTCTCGCCGCCACACTCGGCGGCGACGAAGCGCACCGCACCGTCTGCCGTTACCCCGCCGACGTCCGTGCCCAGCGCCGCGACGAGCGCATCGCGGATGCGTCCGGCGCCGAAGAGCGAGCAGGTTGGACAGCGACACAGGCCGATCTCCGAGACCTGCCCGGGCTCGAACACGAGGTTCGGGTAGGAGCTCGCGATGCCGTAGATCTCGCTGTACCAGGCGCCGGTCGCGTGGCTGATGTGCTGCAGTCGCCGCGACCGGCAGATAGCCGGTACTGTGCCTGGATCTGCTCGAGGATCGTCAGCAGCCGGCGCGGGTCGTAGTCGTTGGCGATGAGGATGCGCTCGACCGGGCCGAGATCGATCGGCAGCCAGGGGTCGAAGGTCCGATCGGCGACCGGGCGCCCAGATCGGCGCAGCGCCGACTCCTCGCGTCGCTCGGCGTACTGCTCGGGCGCGCCCCAGTGGACGTGGAAACGGTTCTTGGTGTCGACGCCGCCCATGTCGATGATCTCGATCGGGCACGCCTGGGCGCACTGGAAGCACGTCTCGCACTTGAGGTTGCCGATCTCGTCGTAGAGCAGGATCAGCCGGCCGCGATGGTGTGGCGAGATCTCCTTGCGCTGCTCGGGGTACTGCACCGTGCGCTTGGGCTGGAGCATGCGCACGAACGTATGCAGCATGCCCTTGGCCATTCCCCAACCGGGAACGACGCGTCCGACGAGGCTCATTGAGACAGCTCCTGGACGATGAGGATGGCGCCCGCCGTGATGAAGATGTTGAGCAGCGCAATCTCGACCAGCCACTTCCAGGCGAAGCCCATCAGCTGGTCGATCCGAACCCGCGGCAGCGTGCCGCGCATCCACACGAAGATGAAGGCAAAGGTAAAGGCCTTGAGCATGAACCAGAACAGGCCAACGACCACCTCGAATGACAGGAATGCCCAGATCCCGACGACTGCCATGGCGAGGACGTTGAACAGCAGGAACGCGACGACGAGCGACTTGAGGAAGCCCCAGTTGCTCTTGAAGGTGTAGACCAGGAAGGTCATGCCCAGGATCAGCAGCGGCACCCCGATTACCAGGCCCCACAGCAGCCAGACATCCATGGCCGCCAGGTCGACCGCCGGGTTGATGGTCACGTTCAGGAAGTCGAGGATCGGCTCGCGGGTTGATCGGCGAGTTCCAGCCGCCGAAGAAGAGCACGATGGTCAACGCCGACAGGACGAACACGCCCACGTATTCGGCGAAGAAGAAGAAGCCGAAGCGCATGCCGCTGTACTCGGTCGCGAACCCGGCCACGATCTCGCTGTCGGCCTCGGTCAGGTCGAACGGCGTGCGGTTGCCCTCGGCGATGGCGGCGATGAAGAAGACGATGAATGCCAGCGGCTGCTGGAAGACGTACCAGTCGGTGAACCAGCCGGCCTGGGACTCGACGATGCCGTTAAGTGACAGCGTCCCGGCGAGCATGATCACGCCGACCGGCGCCAGCAGGAGCGGCAGCTCGTAGCTGACGATCTGTGCCGCGGCGCGGAGCCCGCCGAGGAGCGAGTACTTGTTGAAGCTCGCCCAGCCGCCCATCATCAGGCCGACCACGGACAGGCCTGAGACGGCGAAGAAGTACAGCAGGCCGATGTTCATGTCGAAGCCGACGAGGCCCGGCGCGAAAGGGATCACCAGCAGCGTCAGGACCATCGTCAGGAAGGTGACTATCGGCGCGATGGTGAAAACCACGCCGTCCGCGCCGGTCGGCGTGAAGTCCTCCTTGGCCAGCACCTTGAAGCCGTGGAAGACGGAGCTGAGGGTGCCCCATGGGCCGATCACGGTTAGGCCCGATGCGTGACGCCAGCAAGGCGATCACCTTCATCTCCATGAAGATGATCACGAAGGCCGTCGGCACCGTGAAGAGCAGGATCGCCGTCGTCGCCAGCAGGAAGCGGACGATGTCGATGTTGGCGTTGATGATTTGCGCGCCTAGATCGATCAGCCCCGGGATCAGGCCCGTCTGCCAGCCCACGAGCAGCAGCACGGTCGACACGACGACGAAGGCCGCGAGCGGCAGGAGGATCTTGCCGGCCAGCGTCAGGCGGTTCCACGGACGCGTGATGACGCTCAACGGTTTTCCTCCGCAGTCGGCTGCGCCGCTGCTGCGCGCAAAGCGGCCGCGTCCTGGCGTCCCGCCAGGCTGCGGTCGTCGCTTGCGGGATTGCTAACCACGTGCACGGTCATTCCTATTTGTCGACTCCGCCCATGACCGGATCGAGGCTGGCCATGACCGCCATCGTGTCCGCGATCAGGTTGCCGGGCACGAGCTCACCGACCGACTGAAGGTTCCAGAAGGACGGGTCGCTGATACGCAGCCGGAAGGGCTGGTCGGAGCCGTCGCTCATGGCGTAACAGCCGTACAGGCCGCGCGGGCTCTCGATGGCCACGAAGGCGCGCCCGGGCGGGATCCGGATCAGGCGCGGCACGCGCGCCTGGATCGGCCCGTCGGGCATCTCGTGCAGGCACTGGTCGATGATGCGGATGCTCTCGCGGATCTCGTCGAGGCGGATCATGTAGCGCGCGTAAGAGTCACCCTCGGCGCGCGTCGGGATGTCGAACTCGAGCTCCGGGTAGGCGCTGTAGGGATGCGCCCGGCGGATGTCGTAGGGCACGCCGACGGCGCGGATGTTGGGTCCCGTGACGCGCATGCGCAGCGCCATCTCGCGATCCATCGTGCCCATGCCGCGCGTGCGCCGGACGAAGATCTCGTTCTCCGTCATCAGCCGAGCTTCCTGCTCGAGCTCGACCCCGGCGCGGCTCATCCAGTCGCCCAGGCGCGACAGGAAGTCGTGGTTCAGGTCGTGGTTGACGCCGCCGATACGCATGTAGTTGAAGAGCATTCGCTGACCCGTCAGCGAGGCCAGCATCTCGACGATCTCGTCGCGCTCGATGAAGCCGTACAGCAACGGCGTCAGGCCGCCCAGGTCGAGCGCCAGCCAGCCCAGGAACAGGCCGTGGCTGGCAATGCGGTTGAGCTCCCAGACCATGGTCCGGATGTATTCGGCGCGGCGCGGCACCTGCAGATCGAGCAGCTTCTCGGCGGCCATGACCGGCATCGCCTCGCTGAACAGCGACGCCACGTACTCGAGCGGGTCGCACTGGCTGATGGCGATGATGCCAGTCGCCGACCTCGCACAGCTTCTCGACTCCGCGGTGCAGGTAGCCGAGCACCGGGTCGAGGTCGATCACGCGCTCGCCATCTATCTTGAGGACAACGCGGAGCACGCCATGGGTCGAGGGATGCTGCGGGCCGAGATTGATCAGCATCTCGCCGTCGCGCAGGTCGTAGAACTCGGCCTCGCGCTCGGTCCGCGGCGGATACGGCGGGACGGCGTCGAAGATGGTCGCGGGCTGCTCGACGAAGATGTTGGGATCGTCGAGTGATCGGACGGTCGTCGGCTCGGTCATGAAGGTGGACTCTCGGTTTCCTCGGGGATCTGGCCGATGGCGCTCAGGTTGTGCGGAAGCAGGGGCGATTTGCGCACCGCCGACTGGCCGAGCAGCTCGGCCGGCGCGTGCGCCTGTTCGACGTGGCGGAAGCCCTCGCCGGGTGATCGGGCGGCGTCGTCGGGCAGCAGGAAGTCCTTGCGCAGCGGGAAGCTGGTGTAGTCGGGCGGCATGTACACGCGGCGCAGGTCGCGGTTGCCCTCGAAGATGATCCCGAACATGTCGTATGCCTCGCGCTCGGGCCACTCGGCACCCTTCCAGATGAAGGTCACCGACGGCACGCGCGGGTCGTCGCGTGACAGGCCGGAGGCAATGACGCGCAGCCAATCGGACGTGCGCGGTGACCAGAGGTGGTACACGACCCACATCTCTGTGCCGGTGTCCACGCCCGCCAGGTCGGCCAGGATCTCGAACTCGAACTGCTCGTCGTCGTGCAGCCTCGTCATGACGGCGGGCAGGTCCGCGGCGTCCGATCCAGATCTCGGTCTGGTCGGCCCTCTGGCGCAGGGGCGCGGCGAACTGGTCTGCGAACGCCGTCTCGAGGCGTCGCTTGAGCTGAGTGTCCGTCTCGGTCGCTCCGGTCTTCTCGGCTCGCTAGATGCCGGCCGGCACGGTCGGGCCGACGGTCCGCTCGTCCCAATGACCGCGTCGCTCGCGGATGAGCTGCTGGAGCTTCATCATCCCGTAGATCAGCCCCTCCGGCCGCGGCGGACAACCGGGCACGTACACGTCGACGGGCATGATCCGGTCGATGCCCTCAACCGTCGCGTAGCTGCGCTTGTAGCGACCACCGGAGCAGGTGCAGTCACCCATCGCGACGCACCACTTGGGCTCGGGCATCTGCTCCCACAGCCGGAGCAGCGGCCCGGCCATCTTGGTCGTCAGCGTGCCGGCCACGATCAGCACGTCAGCCTGGCGCGGGCTGGCCCGGAACGGGAACATGTTGAAGCGGTCGATGTCGTTGATCGGCGTCGCCGAGGACATCATCTCGATGGCGCAGCAGGCCAGGCCCGACGTCAGCGGCCACAGGCTGTTGAGCCGGATGAGATCGAGCACGTAGTCGGCCTTGGTCGGGATGATGTCGAGCGCGCGCCAGCGGCCGGTGTTGCCCTTGTCCTCGAACTCGAGCTCGCGCAGGTGGGTGATCTGCGACGGCATGCCGCCCATGTACGCCTGCGGGTTGGCCGACGTCCAGAACGTGTTCGGCACGACGATCGGCTCGACCGCCTGTCGTCGAACTCGACCTCCGTCGCGATCAGCGCTGCGGGCTCGTCGGATGCCTTCGGACGCTCGTCGCTCGAGCGACTTCTGTATCACTTCCACGTCAGGACGCCCTTTCGCCAGGCATAGCCCAGCCCGATCAGCAGGATGAACACGAAGAGGAGCATGGCCAGGAAGCCACCGATGAGCACGTCACGGAAGACCATCGCCCACAGGTAGATGAACACGACCTCGATGTCGAAGGCGACGAACAGCAGCGCGTAGATGTAGAAGGAAAGGCCGGTGCGACCCCACGTGTAGCCGAACGTGTCGATGCCCGACTCGTACGGCAGGCCCTTGTGGCGATCGCCCTTGGCGCGATGGCTAAGCAGCCAAGAGGCACCGATGGTCAGCAGGACGAAGGTCGTGCCCGCGAAGGCGAACCCGACCACGTACCAGAGAGCGGTTGTCACAGATGCCTTTCAGGCGCCACGGTCCGCGGGTTGACTGGTAGTGCGTGGGTTGCTGGGCCGGATCGTGGCTCGTGCTCAATTCTACGCGTCGGCGCGCTGCCAGCAAACGTAACGAGCAGGCCGAAATGTTTCACTTCCGCCACCTCGACGGTGCGACGCGAAAGCCGGCCGCCACGCTGTCCGCGGCACTCTCAGCGCTGTCGTTCAACCAGTCCGATTGGAGGCGCAGCGCATGCCAGCGAAGACGGAAAAGCAGCGCAAGTTCATGGGCGCCGAGCTCCAGCGCAAGCGCGAGGGCAAGAAGACCCAGACCGACATGTCCGAGAAGGAGCTCGAGAAGATGGCCAGCAAGTCGAAGAAGGACTAGCTCTGGCTATCCGGGACGGCCGGATCTCCCGCCGACTCTGACGCATCGCCTTCTCGGGTACGCCCGCCCATCACCAAGTCCGATGCGTTGCCGCGTAATCTCGCGGCGTGGCCAGCCGGACAGTACGTGCATACGTCGGCTTGGGCGCGAACGTCGGTGACGCGTTCGCCAACCTGGGCAATGGCGTTCGCGCCCTGGCGGCCCTGCCCGGCGTACGGCTGCGCGGTGTTTCGAAGCTGTACCGCACCAGGCCCGTGGGCGTCACCGATCAGCCGGACTTCCTGAACGCCGTCGTTGCGCTCGACGTGCCGCTTGGCCCTGACCCGGAAACGGGAGCGGTGGCGCTGCTGCACGCGCTGAAGTCGCTCGAAAGGTCGATCGGGCGCGTTCAACGTGCGCGCTGGGGCCCGCGCGAGATCGACCTGGATCTCCTCGCCTTCGGCCGCCACCAGATCCACCTCGAGCGGCCCGACGGCCGCTGGCTGATCGTGCCTCACCCGGAGGCCCACAGCCGCCTGTTCGTGCTCGCCCCGCTGGCAGACCTGGCCGCGGGCCTGCGGCCGCCGGGCTGGAACGAGACCGTCAAGACGGCTCGTGCCCGCCAATCGCGCGTGGAGGGCACTGATGCGGTTGTCCGAATTGCCAGCGAGCGCTGGCCCCCGGCCTAGATCCCGGGCGAAGCCGCGTACCACAGCTCCTGAGGCAGGAAGTCGTCCGGATCTGCCGTCACAAACAGAACATGCGCGCGACCACTGCCATCGATTGCCACGTCGGCATGGATCGTGGTGTCGTCGTGCAGCTGTTGGGCCGTGAAGGATCCGCTTCGGTCCGTGAAATACCACGCGCCTGAGCTGAAGCTGGCCGTGACGATGTGAATTGATCCCGCAGCATCGATGCCGATCCCGGCCTCATCAGAGACGAGATCCTCCTCGAGCAGGAGTGGCAGGGTCCAGCTGTCGCCTGACCCCTGGCTGTAGTAGAGGCCGCTGTCTTCGGCCGTCCACACCGCGTGGGCCAAGTTGTTGCTGTCGATCACGAGGTCATAGGCGGAGTCGTAGTTGGACGTGCCATTGATGTTCGCGACCTCGAAGTCGCCCGGCCCAGACGTTGCAGTCATGAAGCGCAGCGCGCGCTCGTCGAGTGTGCCGATGTTGTCGCCAAGCAGGATGCGCGCGAAGCCATCCGGCCCGATGGCGAGCGCCGGATCCGTCCCGATGTTGGCGATGCGCTCGGCGCTCGGGTCCTCGGGCAGGCCGGCCAGGAAATGGATCGGGAAGCTCTGCCCGTCCTCGACCAGGTCGACTGGCACCGATTCGCCGGCAACGAGATTGAGGCGATCGTTGGTCGGCTTGACCGCGAGCGACGGCTCGCGAATGACTGCGGGATCGAGCTGTTCGGGTTCTGACCAGCTGTCGGGGCCGCCTGTCGTCAGGTAGATGCCCATGGGCAGCTGACCGAAGGTGTCGGGCTCAGAGCGGCGTTCGAACGCGACCGACAGGTTGCCCTGGCTATCGATCGTGATGGAGGGAGACGCATCCGACTGCGCGCCCGGCGGGTCGCTTATGGCAGCAGCCTCCCATCCACCGCCCGCGTTGGTGAGGTGCCAGACCCTGTCCTGGAACGCGGCAGCGGCGTGTACGACGCCGTCTGGAGTGACGACCATGTCGACGTCCGAGTAGGGCAGCAGCGCCGCGCGTTCTGGGCCGGTCCAGGCGCCCGGCGCCGGAGTCACGACCGCGGTCGGCTCAGCGCTGGGACCTGACGTCGGCTCGGACGTGGCGTCACCGCTTGGCTGCGCTGTCGGCTCGCCGCTCGGCTCATCGGTGGGCTCGGGCTCCGGCGTGGTTCCCGCCGTGGGCTCTTCGGTCGGCTCTTCGGTCGGCTCGGCAGTCTGCTCGTCTGTCGCCGCTGGCGACCGATCGAGCGATGGCAGCGCGAAGCTCCCCGATGGCAGGGCGAAGCTACCCGACGGCAGCACGGGCAGCTGCGCGGCACAGCCGACCAGGAACACAGACAGCGCCGACACAGCAGCCAAACGCGACCACGCCTTGAACATCGTCATCCTCCACGGCGGCGCCGTGACGAGCGCCAGTACCCCGCGCATGGTTCACCCGATGGGATGTGCAAGGCAATACGGCTGACACGCCGACTCACGGTGAGTTACTGGACCGGACCGCCCTCGATGCGCGAGCTACCCGGCCGAACGACCCACCGTGCTCCCAGTCGCTCGTTGGGCGAGCGCGCCAGAACGCCATCGACGAACCAGTGCTCGACCTGAACGCGATCGACGGAGACATCGACCACCATGTAGCCGTGGCTGTCCAGGTCGCACCAGCGCAGCGCGGGCAACAGATCGCGCAGCGCCGCCTCCGTCGGCAGTGAGCCGGAGCGGTATCCCCAGCCCTGCTTCTCGTCGAGGTTCTGCGAGGTCAGGCTTGCAGTCACGAACTCGGCTGCCACGGGCGGCTCGTCGGCGCCGGGCTTGATAGCCAGCTCGATCGCCATTGCCACGTGGACGTCGCCGCTGAGCACGACCGTGTCACGCGGCTCGAGCCGCTTCAGGAGCTGCTCACGCTCGTGCGGGTAGCCGTCCCACTGGTCGGGATCAGGCCCGCCGTCGGCGCTGACCAATTTCAATGAGCGCAGGCCGGGTAGCAGCTCAGCCGAGATGTCCGCCGCCCACGTATGGCTCATGACCGACGTGTTTGCCAGCAGGAGCCAGCGTGCGCGCGACGCTTCGATGCCGTCGAAGAGCCACTGGCGCTGCGCGGCGCCAAGCTGCGATCGGGCGGGGTCGCTCATCTCGGGTCCGGCCGTGGGCTTGTCGCGGCGCGATCGTGTGTCGATCAGGAACAGGTCAGCGAGTCCTCCCAAGCTCACCCTCCTGAAGACCCGATCTGGCTCCGACGGGTCGGGCAGCCTCTGCGGCAGCCACTCGCGCCGTGCCTGGAAAGCGGCCGCGCGACGCTCCGCCCATGGGCCATCACGCTCTGGTCTGTGCTCGTCCGCGCCGTCGCGCCACGCTCCATCGGCCAGCTCGTGGTCATCGAGCGTCGCCAGAATCGGGTGGGCATGGTGCATCGCGAGCGTGTCGGGATCGGCGCGGTACTGCGCATAGCGCCGCCGGTAGTCGGCCAGCGTCCGGCACTCGTGCAGCGGATCGAACGGCCGGCCAATGTCCGCACCCGGCGTCTGGCTCGCCGGCGGCGTCTGCGACGCCTCGTAGATGTAATCGCCCAGGTGCAGCACGAAATCGAGGTCGTCGCGCTCGGCGATGCGCGCATAGCCGTTGAAGAAGCCCGAGTTGAACTTGGCGCACGACACGACCGCGAAGCGCATGTGGTCGACGTCCGGACCGGGCAACGTCCTGGTCCGGCCGACCGGCGAGCGTTCGACCTCAGCCCCGAAGTCGAACCAGAGATTGGTGCCCGGCCTCAGTCCGGTGACATCGACACTCACCGTGTGATCGTTCGCCGCTTCGGCCACCGATTCACCGCTGGCGATGACCGATTCGAACGACGGATCCTCCGCTACGCGCCAGCTGACGTGGACGGCATGCCCGTCGTCGACCGAGACGCGCGTCCAGACGACGACGCGATCGGTGTCAGGATCGCCGCTCGCGACCCCGTAACGGAACAGGCCCACGCTGAACCTCGGCGCTGTGACAGCCCCCGAGCAGCATTATGAAGTTGGCCCAGTGGGCGAGAGGCTATCGGTCGAGTCGCGGAAACGGAGACACCCAGATCGCCCCCAGCTCCGATGCCGTGAAATCCCGCCCCACGCCAACCAGCACATCGCCGTGCACGTGTAGCAGATCGATCTCACGACCGTCCCAGCCCGCATCGTCCTGGAGCGGCCAACTGTCCCCATCCGATGACAGCCAGGTCAGACCAGTGACGTTCGACTCGTGGAATATTCCCGTCCCGTCAGTGGGATACCGGCCTGAAGTGACCACGAAGGCGTCTGGAGTCGCACCAACTGCGAGAAACTCGGGCCAGATCCGCCTCAGCGGGGGCTGCGCTGCACGCTGCCAGCGGCTGCCGTCCGTTCTGAACCAGGCCATGCGTTCGTTGAATGACACGGCCACCATGCCGTGGGAGTTCACCGCCATCCCGCTGACATCCGCCACCTGCCGAGACTCTTCCAGCTCACCGAGTAGCGTCCATGCGCGACCGTCCGACGTGCGCCAAACCTCGATCGAGTCCACCAGTTCCCAATCCATGAACTGGCCCTGCTCGTTTGAGGCGACGAATGCGTACGCCTCGCCGTCCGCTGTATGGATATCGCGCAAGCCACGAACGATATGAAGCGCGGTTTCATCAGCGAGTACGGTCCAAGCTAGCCCGTCGTCGGAATATGCTCCCACTTGGGGCGAGTCCCAATCTGCTCCCGAACCGCCGAATGCCAGCAATCGCCCGCCGGCCGCCGCGAGCTGGTGGACGCTGCCGATTCCGACGGCCGCACTATCAAGCCGGCGCCAGTCATCGCCTGAACCTGACGTCCAGATGCTGCCGTCGCCATTGGTAACGACGCGTTCACCGACGACGAACGGGGCGCCGAAGCCAACCTCCACGGGCCGGTTCTCAATTCGCGCGTTTCGCCACGAGGCACCGTCCATCGACAGCCAGACGGCCGGGCCGAGGTAGAAATCATCGACGTGACCGACTGCACCCGTTAGCACGAATTGGCCGCGAAACGTCGCAATGCCAGTTAACGACACAGCCATGTCCAAGCCGGTTGTCTCGATGCGCTGCCAGTTGATCGCACCGGCTCGGGCGTCCTCGGTCGGCACCCATGCCGTGCTGTTGGGAGGCTCGGTTGGATCGGGCAGTTCCACCGCAGGTGTTAATTCTGCGGTTGGCTGCTGCGTTGGCGAAATCGTGCGTTCCGAGGTAGGCATCGGTGCGTCGGACGGCCTACTCGTGGCCTGGAGCGGCTGCGATTCTGTGGGCGCTGCGGCGGCTGGCGTCGGCGAAGCGTCAGTTGGCGGCGCAGGCGACTGACCGGGCGAGAGAGTGCATCCAGCCAATGCCAGGGCGAGGAGCGGCGCGGCGAAGCGGGCCGTGAGCATGTCGCGCATTCCCTCGATGACGAACATTGATGGCGCCTAGGACCGCGCCGTCACGTGCACTTGTGACGGGCCGAGTGGCCCGCGTGCAACGGCCTGTGGCGGTTTGAGACCTAAAGCCTGACCGACGGTGGGCGGTCGCGGTCGAACATGTGGACGGTGTCGACGAAGCGGACCTGCTTGCTCTGGTAACCCATGACAAGCGAGTGCGTGCGTGCCCCGCCGCCGAAGAAGCGCACGCCCTGGAGCAGGTCGCCCTCGGTCACGCCCGTGGCCGAGAAGACGATCGTCTCGCCCGGGCACAGGTCGGTCGTCGTGTACACGCGCTCTTCGGAAAGATCGATGCCCATCCTTTCGGCCCGTGCTCGCTCCTCGTCGTTGCGCCAGCGGAAGCGCGCCTGGATCTCGCCGCCGAGGCAGCGCAGCGCCGCGGCGCTGATGACGCCCTCCGGTGCGCCGCCGATGCCCATGACCGCGTGCACGCCCGTACCCATGACCGCGCACGAGATCGCGGCCGACAGGTCGCCGTCGGTGATGAGCTTGATGCGCGCCCCGGCCGCGCGGATGTCATCGATGAGCTGCGCGTGGCGCGGCCGGTCCAGGGTGACGACTGTCAAGTCGCCTATCTTGCGACCGAGTGAATCGGCGATGCGCTGGAGGTTCTCGGCAACCGGCAGGCGGATGTCGACGTGCCCGGCCGAGATGGGTCCAACGCACAGCTTGTCCAGGTATGTGTCGGGTGCGTTCAGCAGGCCGCCCTTCTCTGACGCCGCCAGCACGGTGATGGCGTTGGCCAGGCCGTAGGCGACGAGATTCGTGCCCTCAAGCGGATCGACCGCGATGTCGATCTGCGGCTGGTCGGCTTCGCCCATGCCCACCGGTTCGCCGATCCAGAGCATCGGTGCCTCATCACGCTCGCCCTCGCCGATGACGATCGTGCCGCTCATCTCGACCTCATCGAAAGTGGCCCGCATCGCCTCGACGGCGGCCTTGTCAGCGGCGTGCTGGTCGCCACGGCCCATGTAACGAGCGGACGCGATGGCCGCGGCCTCGGTGACGCGCACCATCTCGAGCGCAAGCAGCGTTTCCATGTCGCGTTCGTTCCCCCTCGATTAGTGGCGGTAGTGCCGCCGGCCCGTGAAGACCATGGCCATGTGGTGGCGGTCCGCGACTTCGATGGCCATCTGGTCCCGCACCGATCCGCCGGGCTGGATGATGGCCGTGACGCCACGCTCGGCGGCCAGCTGGATCGCGTCGGCGAACGGGAAGTAGGCGTCCGACGCCATCACGGCCAGAGGCGCGCGGTCGGCCGCCTTGTGCAGCGCGATCTCGACGGCCGTGAGGCGCGATGCCTGGCCGGCGCCGACACCCACCAGTGCGGCATTGCGCGCCAGCACAACCGCGTTGGAGCGTCACATGGCGCACCGCGCGCCAGGCGAAGAGCAGGTCGGTCAGCTCCTCGAGGGTCGGCCGGCGGTGGGTCACGACCTTGAGCTGGGAGCGGTCGAGCTCCGAGCGATCGCGCGTCTGGACGAGCAGGCCGCCGTCGATGCGCTGGAAATCGAGCCGGGCGATGCCGTAGTCGCTCAGCCCTTCGAAGCCGGCGCTGCGCACGGCGAGCACGGCAAGGCGCTCCTTCTCGGCCAGGATCTCGCGCGCGGGTTGCGACAGACCCGGTGCGACGACGGCCTCGTAGGCATTGCCCGCAACCGCGCTTGCGGTCTCGGTGTCGACCTCGCGATTGAAGGCAACGACCGCACCGAACGCCGACACCGGGTCGCCCTCGAGCGCCTTCTGGTACGCCTCGGCTAGCCGGTCGTTGGAGGCCAGACCCGTGGGATTGCCCTGCTTGACGATGCAGCACGTCGGTCGCCGTGAAGTCCGCGGCGATGCGGTACGCGGCGTCGAGATCGAGCAGGTCGTTGAAGGTCGGTGCCTCGCCCTGGAGCTGCATCGCATCCGCCAGGGCACCCGAGCGATGGGTTGTCTCACGATAGAAGGCCGCATTCTGCTGTGGATTCTCGCCGTAGCCCAGGTCGCGCACCTTCTCGACGACCACGGCCAGCCGGTGCGGGAAACGCATGCCGGCGATGTGGTTGAGGTATGCCGGCTATCTCCGCGTAGTAGGCGGCCACGTCGGCGAGCGCATCGGCGGCCAACCGCTGCCGGAACTCGGCAGTCAGTCCGCCCATGTCGCGCAGCTCCGCGACGACCTGCTCGTAGTGAGCTGGATTGGAAACGGCTCGCGACGGACGCATAGTTGCGCGCCGCGGCACTTATCAGGGCCGTGCCGCCGACGTCGATCATCTCGATGGCCTCGTCGAGCGGCACCGCG
The DNA here is from genome assembly GCA_963706095.1 of uncultured Chloroflexia bacterium. Classification (GTDB taxonomy): domain Bacteria; phylum Chloroflexota; class Limnocylindria; order Limnocylindrales; family CSP1-4; genus JALYGJ01. Next base: position 1,478,803 of record OY970149.1, on the reverse strand, counting down.
CGCTCGCCGACTTGTGGTGCGAAGGGCTTGACGTTGACCACGACAAGGTCGATCAGGCCGATGCCGCGCCCCGCCAGCTGCTCAAGCTCGTCCGCCACCTGGCGGCGCGCGAGGATGCCGGCGTAGATGTTGGCGTGGAAGGTCCGGACCTGGCCACCGGCCAGTGATTCGGTGCCCGTCAAATCGCTGACCGGACGCGTTTCGACGCCTGCTTCGGCGAGCATCGCGCCGGTGCCCTCCGTGGCGTACAGCTCGACCTCGAGGCCGGCCAGCTGGCGCGCGAGTTCGGCTATCCCGTCGCGATCAGCGACCGAGAGCAGGGCCCGCACCGTCTCCTCCTGTGCCACTCTCGGTGGAAGCCGCGCGCTGCTCGCTGGGGAGCGCTTCACGGCCGGCCGAGTATAGCAACGGCAGTCGGGCTGCCGGTGACGCCATCTCTGCGCGTCGCTATCCTCCGCGCGTGAAGTACCCGCCCAACGAATACCTGATTCCCGGTGTGCAGTTCAATGCGGCGAACTTCCCGGACATCTTCAATCCCATCTGGATCGCGTCGCTGATCCTGCTCATCGGCACGGTGATCCTCTACAACGTCCGCGTTCGGCAGCTGCATCGGCACGAACCGCTGCGCGCCATGCAGGAATGGCTGCTCTGGACGGGCCTGATCACCTTCGGCCTCGTCCTGGTGGGCACCGTCTTCGAGTTCTACTTCCTGTTCATCGTGCTGTTCCTGGTGATCGGCATCGCCACGTTCGTCTGGATCCGGTTCTTCCGCTTCCCGCCTTACATCCAGGCTTACAACGAGCAGCTCCGGCGCGCGCGCTTCTTCAGCCAGTCGCGCCACAAGACGGCCGAAGCGACCATCCGCACCAAGCGCTCGCGCGGCGGCCAGCGGCGTCGCAAGGGCTGACCAAATTGGAGATCCGGCGCTTCGGTCCGGGCCACCGGCGCGCGGAGGGCCCTCCGGGCACCCAGGGCGTGTCCGGGCAGGTGATCATGCACGACGACCGGGCCGTGGTCAGCGAGATGGCGTTCGGCCGCTACGCGATGGTGACGCCTCACACGAACCCGACCAACGACGCCCTGTTCGTAGTCATCTCGGGTGCCGGCTATGTCCAGGTCGGTGACGAGCGGGCGCGCGTCAACCATGGCGAGGCCGTTCTGTGGCCCGCCGGAGAGCTGCATGGCGCGTACACCGACGGCACTGAGATGCGTGCCATGGTGGTCGAGCTGATCGGCGGGGGCAGCCTGCTGATCAAAGGCAGCGCCGCCGGGGCCAAGCCGGTCGAAGACGCGCCGGACGGCGCTTCCTCCAGCGCCACGAAGGCTCCAACGACGCCCGCTAAGGGCACGCTCGTCGACCGACCACCGAGTCGCAGCGAATATGACGCCTCCGAAGGGGAGCCCTGGTAGCCGGTCCGAACGTGACCCGGTCTGCCGCGGCAGGTCAGGCGCCTCGAGCTTGCTCCTCGGCACCAAGGTAGGCGCCGAGACGGCTGAGCATCATCGCCGTGGCGCCCCAGACGTGGTGCCGGCCCACCCGGTAGCCGCCGTAGCGCAGTCGGAAACCGTCGCGCTCGGCCTGGACCGTTTCGATCGGGGCTCCGGGCAGGAATGCAGCCAGGGGCGCGGTCAGGACCTCGACCACCTCGAAGCCATCGGGCACGAGCTGCGGCTCACGGGCGGCGAAACAGACAACGGGATGGACAAGGAAGCCCGATACGCGAACGTCGAAGACGGGCAGGACGCCGACCACCTCGACGCCCGCCTGCTCCGCGTCGAGGCTGACCTCCTCGCGCGCCTCGCGAAGCGCTGCGGCCACGACCGATTCGTCCTCGGGGTCGATCTTTCCCCCGGGCAGCCCGATCTGGCCCGCGTGGCGATGATCGCCTGACGAGCGCTCGATGAGCACGATCCGCGCCTCGTCGTCCACGCCGGGATAGATCAGGATCAGCACCGCGGCCTGCTTGTCGCTCGCTGGCAGCGCCGGCAGGCGCGGTACCTCGATATCGGTCTCGCCGAGCGCGATCGGGATGATTTCGCGCGGCACGGGCGGCAGGCGGTCGGGCATCGGCGTCAGAAGCCGCCGCACCTCGTCAACGCGCATCACTCGGCCTCGTATGCAGCTGACGCAGGCCCGAGAGTGGCGCAGCCGCGACACCCTTTGCGAGGACGGCGACCTGGTAGCCGCCCAGTGCGCCCGGGTCGAGAAGCCGTCGGATGGCCGCACGCAGCAGGAGGGCGCTGTCCCAGTCCTGATCGGCGTCTGCGCGCGCGGCGGCATACGTGTCGTCCAGTCCGGCCGCGATCAGGAACTCGTTGAGCTTGCGGCTTCCGAGGACGTCGAGGCCGGCGGCGCGCGCGCCCCGCTCGAGCGCGCCGAAATCGACGTGCGCGGTGATGTCGCGACGGCCGACTCCGTGCAGTACATCACTCGACACGTGCTGGCCGGCAAAGGCACGCAACGTGCCCGTCATCCGTGACACGCCGTGGAGATCGGCCGAATGGGCGCCATAGTCGATGACCAGCACGTAGCCGCGCTCGAGCTCGGCGTCGACCAGGTCGATCCACTCGAGCATGCCCAGGTTGACCTCAGCCTGCTGTGTCTCGGCCAGCGTCAGGTCTGCGTCCAGGAACCAGGCCTTGATGTCATCGCTCGATGGCGCGCCCGTGACCGCGACGAACGTGTCGTCCTGCCAGTCGACATAGAGCTCGCGAAGCTCGCCCTGCTGCTGGACGACACGATGGAGGGACAGCGCGTCGAGAAACTCGTTGGCCACGACGACGCCGTTCAGGGGGCCTTCTGTGGCCGGATCTTCGCGCTCGATCAGGCGCGATGCATGACCGGCCGTTTGCAGCCGGGTAGCGATCAGCGCGCGTTGCGCCGGCATATCGATCGGGTCGTAGCTGACGATCGGCGCCAGGCCCGAGTCGATCCGCGTAAGCCCTTCGATGATGGACAGGAAGAGGGCGCCGCTGCCGGCACCGTATTCGCGCACCAGGAATTCTGCGGGGCTGCCCAGGTTGCGCCACATCTCGTCGATCTGGCGCGCGATGGTCCAGCCAAAAACCGGGTGGAGCTCCGGGGCCGTGACGAAGTCGCCCTGCGGCGTCGTACGCTCCGTGGAGGTCGCGTAGTAGCCCAGACCCGGCTCGTACAGCGCCAGTTCCATGAAGCGCGCGAATGTCAGCGGGCCAGCCGCATCGATCTCGGATCGGATCAGGGCAATCAGGCGCGGATCGCCGGGGTCGTCCGTAGCGGGCGGGGCCTGAGGCGTCCGTACCGGATGTGCACGCATCCTCTCGAAACTACACGATACGTTCGTGGCAATCGCTGAAGAGCTGGCTCAGCTCTCGTTCTGCTACCTCGAGACAACGGGTCGACGGACGGGGCAGCCACACGTCGTCGAGATGTGGTTCGCGGCAGACCCGGCGCGCGATCGGGTCTACCTGCTGTCCGGCGGACGGGACGAGTCGGACTGGGTGCGCAACCTTCGCCGCGAGCCCTTGGTCCGGATCAGGTTCAAGGATCAGTGGGCCGACGCGGCTGCCAAAGAAGTCGAGGGCGGCGGCGACGAGCATCTCGCGCGGAGGCTCTTGGCGGCCAAATACCAGGGCTGGACGGAGGGCAAGCCGCTCAGCGGCTGGGCGCGCAACTCGCTGCCGATCGCTGTCGACCTCGAGATTTAGTTCAGTCGCGTCTTGCCACTCGCGGCCGGCTCGCTTTCGGGCGCGGGCTCAGCGCCGCGACGGATGTCGCGTCGCTCCGAGTCGGCAGTGGTCACGAGCGTCGCGCCGCCATCGCTGAATACGAGCGTGCCCGACCCCGCGTCAGCGTCGACACGGATGCTCGCGCCGGGCTTGAACTTGCCCTCGAGCAACGCCCGCGCGAGCGGGTTCTCGACCAGCCGCTGGATCGCGCGCTTGAGTGGCCGAGCCCCATACGCCGGGTCGTGGCCCTCACGCGCGATGAGCATCCGTGACTGCGGCGTGACCTCAAGTCGCAGGTCGTGCTCGGCCAGCCGGCGCTCAAGGTCCGCGAGCAGCAGCTCGACGATCTGCGCCAGGTCCTCCTCCGTCAGCGCGTGGAAGACGATGATCTCGTCGATTCGATTGAGGAACTCGGGCCGGAAGACCTGGCGCAGAGTGTCCGTGACCTGCGCCTTCATGTGCTCGTAGCTCTCCTCATCGCGCGTGCCGGCGAAGCCGGTGATGAACTGGCTGCCGACGTTGCTGGTCATGACGACGACCGTGTTCTTGAAGTCGACTGTTCGACCCTGGCCGTCAGTCAGCCGACCGTCGTCGAGCACCTGGAGCAGGACGTTGAAGACGTCCGGGATGAGCCTTCTCGATCTCGTCGAGCAGGATCACCTGGTACGGCCGGCGGCGCACTGCCTCCGTCAGCTGGCCGCCCTCGTCGTAGCCGACGTAGCCGGGCGGTGCGCCGATCAGGCGTGAGACCGAGAACTTCTCCATGTACTCGCTCATGTCGATGCGTGTCATGGCCTGCTCGTCGTCGAACAGGAAGGCCGCGAGGGCGCGCGCGAGCTCCGTCTTGCCGACGCCCGTAGGCCCGAGGAAGATGAACGAGCCGATCGGCCGGCGCGGATCCTTCAGCCCAGCCCGCGCGCGCCGCACCGCGTCGGACACGGCCGCGACGGCCTCGTCCTGGCCGATGACGCGCTGGTGCAGCTCGTCCTCCATGCGAATGAGCTTGGCCTGCTCACCCTCCATGAGGCGCGTAACGGGCACGCCGGTCCACGCGGAAACGATCCGCGCGATGTCGTCGGCGTCGACCTCTTCCTTGAGCAGCCGGCGCGCGCCTGTGTCGGCCAGGTCGGCCTCCTGTTCGCGCAGCCTGTTCTGGAGCTCGGGCAGCTGCCCGTACTTGAGCTCGGCGGCACGCCCGTAGTCGGCCGCCCGCTCGGCCTTCTCGATCTCGAGCTGAAGATCCTCGAGCTGCTTCTTCGATCGCGCGCAGCTCGCCGATCTGGGCCTTCTCCTGCTCCCACTGCGCCTTGAGCGCGTTGGCCCGCTCGGCGATGTCGGCCAGCTCCCTCTCGAGAACAGCGAGACGCGCCTTCGACGCGTCGTCGCGTTCCTTGCGCAGCGCCTCGCGCTCGATCTCGAGCTGGATGCGGCGGCGCTCGAGCTCGTCGAGTTCGACGGGCATCGAATCCATTTCCATGCGCAGGCGGCTGGCTGCCTCGTCGACCAGGTCGATCGCCTTGTCGGGCAGGAAGCGCTCCGTGATGTAGCGATTGGACAGCACCGCCGCGGCGACCAGCGCCGAATCGGTGATGCGCACGCCGTGGTGGTTCTCGTAGCGCTCGCGTAGTCCGCGCAGGATCGAGATGGTTTCCTCGACAGTGGGCTGGTCCACGAACACGGGCTGGAAGCGCCGTTCGAGGGCGGCGTCCTTCTCGATGTGCTTGCGGTACTCGTCGAGGGTCGTTGCGCCGATGGTGTGCAGCTCGCCTCGCGCCAGCATCGGCTTGAGCAGGTTTGAGGCGTCCATGGCGCCCTCCGCCGCGCCGGCACCGACGACGGTGTGCAGCTCATCGATGAAGAGCACGACCTCGCCCGGCCGAGTCCTTGACCTCCTTGAGCACGGCCTTGAGGCGCTCCTCGAACTCGCCGCGGTACTTCGCTCCGGCGATGAGCGCGCCAAGGTCGAGCGCGATAACGCGCTTGTCCTTGAGACCCTCGGGAACGTCGCCGCGCACGATGCGCTGCGCGAGCCCCTCAGCGATGGCGGTCTTGCCCACGCCCGGCTCGCCGATCAGCACCGGGTTGTTCTTGGTGCGTCGGCTCAGGACCTGGATGACGCGCCGGATCTCTTCGTCGCGGCCGACCACCGGATCGAGCTTGCCTTCGCGCGCGTCGCGCGTCAGATCGCGGCCGTACTTCTCCAGTGCCTGGTAGGTCGATCTCGGGGTTCTGGCTGGTGACACGCTGGCCTCCACGGACCTTCTGAAGTGCCGCCAGGATCTGCTCCCGGCCGGCGCCGCCGCTCTCGAGGACTCGCTGCGCGTCGCCACCCGCCTCTGCCGCGGCGAGCAGCAAGTGCTCGGTCGAGACGTACTCGTCCTGGAGGCGGCGCGACTCATCCTCGGCGCGCTCGATGAGCTGGCGCGCACGCGGATCGATGGCTCAGTGATCCGCCCTGGATCCGCGCTCGCCGGCCCAGAACGGCGGCCAGCTCGACCTCGAGCTCAGCCGGGTCGGCGCCGATCGACTTGTCGCGCAGGACAGCCGCAGGCACGCCCTCCGGATCCTGGAGCAGGGCGGCCAGAATGTGCTCCGCGTCGAGCACCGGGCTCTCCGCGTCAGTGGCGATGCGCTGCGCGGCCAGGATGGCCTGCTGCGCCTTTTCAGTGAAGCGATCGAGTTGCATAGTTGTCAATAGTATTGTCAAGGTTGTTGCCAACGTCAAGTGCTGGCGCGAGCCGACTGACGACCTCTCTAATCGACCGTTGACGCAGGCTCCCGGTCGCCGACGAGATCCAGGAATTGCTCCGCCGCTGCAATTGCGTCCTCGGACATGTGCGTCGGCAGGACGACGCTCGTCTTGACCAGCAGATCGCCGCGACCTTCCTTGCGGAAGTGGGGCAGGCCCTGGCCCTTGAGCCGAAACACGCGCCCGTTCTGGGTTTCGGGCGGTATGCGCAGCAGCACGTTGCCGGTCAGCGTCGGCACGCGGATCTCACCGCCCAAAAGCGCGTCGCGCAGTGAGATGGGCGTCTCGCGGGTCAGGTTGGCGCCGTTCCGCGTGAAGACCGGATGTCTCTTGACCCGGACGCGCACGTAGACATCGTTGCCGGCCATCGCCTTCGAGAAGCGAATGCGCTGGCCGTCTGCGACACCGGCGGGGATGTCGACCTGGATACGCCGGCCATCGACTTCGAGCAGTCGCGCGGTCCCGACGGCGACCTCCTCGAGCGTGAGCTCCGACTCGGCCTCGAAACGCGTGGCCGAGTCTGCGCCCGAAGCCGCTCCACGGCCGTTGCCGGGTCGCGCGGTTGAGCCGGGCGAGGTTGCCATGTCAGCCAGGAGGTCATCGAGCGTCGCCGTGCGCGTTCGAGTCTGCGTGCGGCCGCGCGCTCCCGCGGTCGTCAAATCCTCCGCGGCAAAGCCGCCGCCGAAGAACGTGCGGAAGAAGTCGGAGAACCCGGCCAGGTCCTCCGGGTTGCCGGCGTATTCGAAGCGGACTCTGCCGCTGCCGGGAAAGCCGGCGGAGCCCCCGTACGGCTGACCACGCCCGGCCGCGCCCGGATCCGACGCGCCTGCCTGCTGATATGCCTGCCAGTTGCTGCCCAGCTGGTCGTAGAGCTTGCGCTTCTCCGGATCGGAGAGGACCTCGTTGGCCTCGCTCAGCTCCTTGAAACGCCGCTCGGCGGCAGCGTCACCCTTGTTGACGTCCGGGTGGTGCTGCCGCGCGAGCTTGCGGAATGCCTTCTTGATGTCTGCCTTGCTGGCGTTCCGCGGCACGCCGAGCGTGGCGTAGTAGTCGCGGTATTCCATGGGTCAGCCCCGGTCAGTGGCCCCGGGCGATGGCTGGCGGCTGATCGGTGCCCGGGAAGCCGCGGCGGATCTTGTCGGGTGCCGCCGGTGTCTGCTCGTCGATCGGGTCGCCCTTCTCGACCACCTCGGCGGGTTTCACCTCGAGGCGCTTGGGCACGCGGATCAGCCCGTGCTCGAGCACCTGGTCCATCGACTCGACCAGCACCAGCTTCATCTGCTTGCGGATCTCGTCGGGGATATCGATCAGGTCCTTCTGGTTCTTGAGCGGCAGGATGACACGCCTTGGCACCCGACAGGTGCGCCGCGAGGATCTTGCTCTTGAGGCCACCGATCGGCAGGACGCGGCCACGCAGGGTGATCTCACCCGTCATCGCCACGTCCTTGTGCACCGGAATGCCGGTGTACGCGCTGACCATGGCCAGGGCCATGGTGATGCCCGCAGACGGCCCGTCCTTGGGGATACCCCCGGCCGGGACGTGGATGTGCAGCGTGTACTTCTCGAAGGCGTCACGCTCGATACCGAGCTCGTCGGCGTGGGCGCGGATCCACGACAGGCCGGCACGGGCCGACTCGCGCATGACCTCGCCCAGCTGGCCGGTTAGGATGAAGTCCTCCTTGCCCGGCATGCGCGTGACTTCGACCGAGACGACGTCGCCGCCGACCTCGGTCACGACGAGGCCCGTTGCCGCGCCGGTCTGATCTTCGGTCTCGAGCTCGCCGTACTCGTAGCGCGGCGGGCCGAGCAGCTCGGTCAGCTTCTTGACATCGACGACAGTCTTGCGCTTGCGGCCCTCGGCCACCGTGCGTGCGATCTTACGCATCACGTTCGCAATCTCGCGCTCGAGATTGCGCACGCCGGCTTCCTTGGTATACGCCTGCACGAGCTCGACCATCGCCTCGTCGGTGATATCGATGTTCTTCGGCGTCAGGCCGTGGTTCTCCAGCTGCTTGGGGATGAGGAATCGCTTGCCGATCTCGATCTTTTCCTGCTGCGTGTAGCCCGGCAGCTGGATGACCTCCATGCGGTCGCGCAGCGGCGGCGGGATGGGATCGAGCAGGTTGCCCGTGGCGATGAACAGCACCTTCGACAGGTCGAAGGGCACCTCGAGGTAGTTGTCCTGGAAAGTGTTGTTCTGCTCTGGATCGAGCACCTCGAGCAGCGCCGATGACGGATCGCCGCGGAAGTCCATGCCGATCTTGTCGACCTCGTCGAGCATGAACACAGGATTGTTCGTGCCCGCGGTCTTGACGTTCTGGATGATGCGGCCGGGGAGCGCGCCGATGTAGGTGCGCCGGTGGCCGCGGATCTCGGCCTCGTCGTGGATGCCGCCCAGGCTCATGCGCACGAACTTGCGACCCATCGCCCGAGCGACCGCTTGCCGAGCGACGTCTTGCCCACGCCTGGCGGGCCCGACGAAGGCCAGGATGGGACTGCGGATCTTGTCGGCAAGGCTGCGCACCGCGAGGTACTCGAGGATGCGCTCCTTGATCTTCTCGAGGCCGTAGTGATCCTCATCGAGGATGCGCGCGGCCTCCTTCAGATCGAGGTTGTCCTCGGTCGTGACGTCCCACGGCAGGCCGACCAGCCAGTCGACGTAGGTGCGGATCACTCCGACCTCGGGCGAGGCGGAGGGGATCCGGCTCATGCGGTCGACTCTCCTTGATCGCCCGTGTCTTGATCTCCTCGGGCATGCCCGCCTGCTCGACCTTCTCGCGCAGCTCGTTGACCTCGGCCTGCTGCGGGTCGTCCTCGCCCAGCTCGCGCTGAATGGCCTTGAGCTGCTCGCGCAGGATGTACTCGCGCTGGGTCTTGTCCATCTCGGACTTGACCTCGGACTGGATCTTGCCCTTCAGCTCGAGGATCTCGACCTGGCGGCTGAGGAAGGACGAAACGAGCTTCAGGCGCTCGTGGACGTCGATCGTCTCGAGCAGCTCCTGGCGCTGCTCGGTCGTCATGTCCGGGCTGTAGGCGACCATGTCGGCCAGCAGGCCGGGCTCGGTGATGTTGCGCGCGGCGACGGCCGCCTCGGGCGGGACCGGCGCGCCGGACTGGACGTACTGCTCGATCTGGCCCTGGACCGTGCGCACCAGCGCCTGCACCTCGAGACCGGCGGCCGGCTCCTCGTCGACCAGCTCGACGCGGGCGAGGATGAACGGCTCGGCCTCGATGAACTCGAGCAGCTTCACACGCTGCTGACCCTGGACGATGGCGCGCACCGTGCCGTCCTGGAGCTGGACGACCTGGGCGATCTTGGCCAGCGTTCCGACCGCGTAGAGCTCGGACGGGTCGTTGATGTCCTCGCGGTCGGCCTGGCGCTGGGTGACCAGCGCGATGGGTGAGCTATCGGCGACGGCCTTGTTCAGGGCCTGGACCGACTTGTCGCGGCCGACCTGGAGCGGCACGATCATCTCCGGGAAGATAACGGTCTCCCGCAGCGCGACGAGCGGCAGCTCCCGAACGCGCGGCGTCGGCGGGGTCTTCTCGTCCTGCTCGTCCTGCACGTCCTGCTCGTCTGTGTTGGTGGTATCAGTCATTTCGCTCCTTGGGAGTGGCCATCGCATAGCGGTCGGATTGGGGCGGTTTGTCGAGTGAGTGGTCGCGATCCTCGTACAGCGTCTCGAGGATGCGCATGCCCAGGCGCTCCTCGAGCTCGAACAGCACGCGCACGCCGGCCAGATTGACTCCAAGATTGCGCGTCAGGTGGCGGATCCAGAGGACCCGCCTTATGTCGTTCTCCGAGTACAGACGAATGTTGGTACGCGTTCGTGCCGGGCAGATCAGGCCCTCGAGCTCGTAGATGCGCAGCGTTCGGGGATGGACGCGGACGAGCTCCGCGGCCACGCTGATGACGTAGACCGGCCGACCGGGATCGCGGCCCAGGCCGTCATCGGCGCGCTGATCTGAAGCCGCTTCACGCGCCATCCTCTAGACCGGGCTCTCGTCGCGCTGCTCGTCAGCGGCCGGGACCCGGTCGACAACCTGGTCTATGACCTGGCCGCCGGACGAGATCGGAATGTGGCGCGGCTGGGCCTCCTCTGCGCGCGGGATGCGCAGCGTCAGCAGCCCGTTGTCGAACGTGGCACTGGCCGCGTCCGTCCTGAGGTTCGAGGGCAGGTTGACGGTCCGGCTGAACGAGCCACGCCGGATCTCGCGATACGTGTAGCCGTCCTCGTCGCGGTTCTGCTCATCGCGATGCGACGCGCTGATCGTCAGTGAGTCACCAAGGACGGAGATCTCGACGTCGTCCGGCTTCACGCCGGGCAGTGCTGCCTCGACGACGAGCTCGTCGCCGCTGGTGCGGATGTCGAGCGCCAGCTGGTACTGGCCGCCAGCGGCCGGATCGCGCCGGACGAATGAGTCCTCGAACAGCCGGTCCATCGCGTGGCGCAGGGACACCAGCTCACCGAGGGGATTGGTTCTACGAACAATGGTCATGGCACACCTCGCATGCCTCTTTGTTGAATGGTTTGAGGCGATGCGAAAACGCTAAACCATGACAATGGTGTTGTCAACGTTGTTGCGTGTGGACCTCAAAGCGTGTTGACAAGAGTCCACACTGGCTCAAATGGAAAGGGCGCGGTTGCCCGCGCCCTTCGCCTCGATCGACCTACGCCGGCTAACACGCCGACGCAGGCGATTACTCGTCGACGACGTCGACACCGACGGGAAGCAGCCCAAACGCGCGCTTGACCTCGCGTGAGTTCAGGTACAGCAGGATGACGCCGGGCAGGAGCGCCGCGCCAAGACCCAGGCCGGAGCCCGGGTACGAGAGCAGCAGCAGGAATGCCTCGAAGAGCGAGATGCCGGCCATGATCATGGCGAAGGCCCAGGCCCACGGGCGCATTGACCACAGCCCGGCGCCCGCGGCGATCCAAGCGATGCCCGCAAGAAGGGCGAGCCAGCCCCAAAGGCCGACACTCTCGAATTGCGGCAGGTCGCCGAGCACTCCGAACCAGTCGAAGCCGAGCATGCGCAGTCCCAGGAACAGGAATGCGAAGCCGGCCATGACGGCGAAGAAGCCGATGACCGAGATAAGTATGGGCGGATAACGCATCGAAACTCCTCTATGCCCCCCACTCCCTATGTCGCCGCACGGGCCCTCGGGCCGGCGGCATCACGCACAGTATCCCTCTTACCCGGTGTATCCGCGGCGCCAGTTGGTCAATCGCTTGCCGGCTCCTCGATCGACTCGATCTTCCAGGCGAACGATTCCGCCGGCAGGAACCGCAGCCAATCGGGCAGTTCCTGCGGTCGAAGGGTCAACCACACCGTCACGTCGGGCTCGACCACGACCGTCGCCTGGCCGGCGGTGGGAATGAACCCGAGCAGGGTCGTCTGGACGCGCCGGCTGCGGACGATCTCCCCGATCATGGCCACGCGCCCGTCCGCCGCGACGACCTCCCGGAAACGAAGGCTGTTGAACGGCCGAGTCGGATCGAGCCCGCTTTCAGGCCCGAACTCCGCGCGCGCCGCGGTGATTCGCTCGACCAGGTCGCTGCGCTCAGCGTCCCACAGCCGATCCATGTCCTCGGGCACGCGCGGCGTATCGAACAGCTGAGCCGCGACATCCGGACGATCAGCGGTCCAGGCGTCGGTGTAGGCCTGGAGCGTGGCGCTGGGTGAACCGTGCCGGCCGCCGAGAAGCCAGAAGGTGGTCAGCACGACGAGCATCACCGGCAGCACGGCGACGATCGCCCATTCTCCGCCGGGGGCGTGGCCGGCGCGCAGCGCGCGCTGGTAGGCATCCAGCGCCTGGCCGATCCAGAAGACGAACAACAGCACCAGCGGCACGAACACGACGAGCCAGCGCGTGCCGTCGATGAATGCCGCGGCCAGGCAGAAGACGACGACGATCGCCAGCGGCTGGAGCGCGAACAGCAGCCATCCCCGGCGCAGACCCAGGGCAACGTGGCCCAGCCCCCAGCCGACGACGGCGAGGCGCATGATTCGACCTGCGCCAGGAGCGTGGGCGCCCGAGTCGACCTCTGCCGGGCCTTCCTGTCGTGCCGTCAGTGGATCAGCGCGCGAGGGCGGCGTCGGCGTGCTCGCCATCGCCGATCAGCTCGCGCCGCAGCGCAGCCTCGCCATCGGCTCGCGCCACGGCGAGCACCTTGTCGCCCAGCTCGAAGACCGTATCGGGCCGGATCTGTTGGACGCTGTTGCCGCGCAGCAGGAGGAACAGCGAACAGCCTTCCGGCAGCGGGATGTCCGCCGGGCGCCGGCCGACGGCCGGCGAGTCGCTCGCTGATCTGGGCCTCCACGCAGCTCGAGCTCGCCGCCCTTCAGCTGCGCCAGGTGGAGCAGCTCGTGGACCGGGATGTCCTGCTCGATCGAGGCCAGGACCATGCGCGTGGGGCTGATGATCTCGTCGACGCCGAGATGGCGGAAAAGCTCCTCGTTCTTGGGGTTGTTGACGCGAGCGATGGTGCGCGGCACGTCGAAGTGGTGCTTCGCCATCTGGCACACGACCAGGTTGTCCTCGTCGTCGCCGGTCACGGCGACGACGATGGTGGCCCGATTGGCGCCGGCCTCGGCGAGGTGCTTGCCTTCGCAGCCGTCGCGATTGAGCACGATGCTGCCCAGCTCGTCGCGAATCTGGCCGGCGCGCGCTCCGCTCTTCTCGAGGATGACCAGCTCGTGACCGGCCTCGCAGCAGCTCCTTGGCCAGGTAGTAGCCGACCTTGCCGCCGCCGACGACGATGATGTACATCGCTACTTCTCCGCGGCCGCGCCGACCGGCGCAGCCTCGTGATCGTGATGATCGTGGTGCCCCTGCGCGGCGCGTACGCCCGACGCACCCGGATCTGCCGGCAGGCCGGCCGTGGTTGACAAGTGCGTCGACCAGCAGCCGCGTGCGGCAGATCGTGGCCAGGCCGAGCATCGTGTAGGCCTCGGCCCGGACCGGGTCGTTGATCTTGGCCACGACGTTCCTCACTCCGAAGGTCTCGGCCGCGAGCTGCGCCGCGAAGGCGTTGCGGTTGTCGCCCTCGGTCAGGGCGAAGAACCAGTCGGCGTTCTCTGCACCCGCGCGCCGCAGCACGTCCTCGTCCGTGCCGTCGGCGCGGATGGCCTGACCAGGGAAGTCGGGCTCGAGCCGGTTGAAGGCATCAGTCGTGATGTCGATGATCGTCACGTCATTGCCGGCCCGGGCCAGCCGCTCGGCAAGTCCGGCGCCGACTCGGCCGCAGCCCACAATCACTACTCTCACGGCGTCATCCGCCTCCTGTCCGTTATCGCGCGACACTCGCCCGCCTAGCGCCGGCCCCACCGCCGCGCAGGCTTCGTCTCGGTCTGGGCATTCGTCTCGGTCTGGGCAATTGTCACCGTTCTGGCCTCGGGCATCGCTTCACGCGCGACGATGACCTGGCACGGGGCATTCTGGAAGACGTACGGCAGCGTGTCGCCGACTGCGAAATCGCCGCCGAACCGGGTCCGGTAGGGCAGGCCCACGATGATCGCGTCGGCGCCGATCTCGATCGCCTCGTCGACCAGCGCGGCGGCCACCTCGCGTGCCTGCAGCAGGTCGCCGGTGATCTTGACCTTGAAGCGCTCGGCGATGCCCTCGGCCAGGTCGAGCACCGCAGACGCGGCCTCGTTCTCTGTCGAGAGCTCGTCCGAGAGCTCGTGGCTCCAGTCGACCTCGATCACGTGGATCGCCACCAGCTCGGCATTGCCGAGCTTGGCCAGCTGGCAGCCGAGGGTTACGACAAGCTCGTCCGTAGGTCCGCCGTTGAGTGCCAGCGCGGCCTTGCGAAAAGGACCCCGCGTGCCCGTATCAGCCATGAGCGCCGAAGCGTAGCACCGCCCCCTCAGCGCTTCAGGAGCGACGTGTCGTCCTCCGTCCTCGCGGCGATAGGGCACGTTCACGACGACGGTGTGCGGCCGGCCGATCAGCGCCTGTCGCAGCCGGTTGGCTGACTGGTTGTAGAGCAGCCGCTCCCACCAGCTGCGAGCAACGTACTCGGGAATGACCACGAACGTCACCGGCGCCTCCTTGTCCTCCGGCCACGTCTCATCGAGGACATGGAGGTAGGCCAGCATCGGGCCGACCAGGGCGCGGTAGGGCGACTCGACGATCACCAGCGGCACGTCGGGAATCTGGCGCTCCCAGCGCTGGCGGAGCTTGGCGGCTTCCTCGGGCTCGTCGGAGATGAGCACCGCGCGCACGTCGGGCGCGATGGAGCGACCGACGTTGATCGCCTGGATGACGGCGCGGTTGATGCCCGGGATGGGAACGATGACCCGCTCCTCACGTCGCGGCGCGGGAATGACTGCGTCCTCACGAACCGCCAGGTGCTCGGCCGAGGCCGGTACTGCCGGTGGATGAAGACCATGACCAGGATCATCAGTGGCACGACCACCGCGATCAGCAGCGATGTCGGGGCCTTCGCCACCAGCACGACGACGAATACGAGGAAGGTCAGGGTGGCGCCAAAGGCGTTGATGCCGAGCTTGTGCTGCCAGCCCGTTGTGCGTTCTTTCAACCAGTGCCGGACCATGCCCACCTGGCCGATCGTGAACGCGGCGAACACGCCCACCGCATAGAGCGGGATCAGCGCCGTGACCACGCCACCGAACGCGGCAATCACCGCGATCGCGGTGATGCTCAGGATGACGATGCCCGAGGTGAACGCGAGGCGGTCGCCGCGGAAGCTGAACTGGCGCGGCATGTAGCCGTCGCGGGCGAGGATCGCGGCAAGCCGCGGAAAGGCGTTGAAGGACGTGTTCGCGGCCAGGAACAGGATCATCGCAGTGAACGCCTGGTAGAGGTAGAAGGCGATCGTGTCTGTCGCCGTAGATGGTCGCGGCGACCTGGCTGATGACGGTCTTAACCACCGGCTCGTCGACCGGGACGACGCCGAAGCCATCGGCAACGATCGTCAGGCCGACGAACAGCACGCCGAGCAGGATTGCCATCACGCGCCAGGGTCCGAGCAGCGTTGCGTGACTCGGGCGGCTGGAACGCCGGCACGCCATTGGCGATGGCTTCGACACCTGTCAAGGCGACCGATCCCGACGCGAAAGCGCGAAAGACCAGGATGAGCCCGATGGCCTCGATCGGATCGTGCGCCCCGGGCAGCGGGTCCGGCGGCGGCTGACCTTCGCCCAGGACGAAGAGACGGAACGATCCCGATGCCGATCATCAGCAGCGTCGAGAACGACGAAGACATAGGTCGGGATCGCGAAGATGTTGCCCGACTCGCGCAGGCCGCGCAGGTTGCCGAGCATGATCAGCAGGATCGCGGCAGCCGCGATCGGCACGCGCAGATCGTGGAGACCGGGAACCGCCGATATGACCTGCTCGACCGCCGATGAGGTCGAAACGGCGACGGTCATGACGTAGTCGACGAGCAGCGCGCCGGCCACTATCAGCGCGAAGATGCCGGGCAGGTTCGCCTTGGCCACGGCGTAGTCGCCGCCACCCGATGGGTAGGCGTAGATCTCCTGGCGATAGCTGATCGAGACGACCGTCAGCAGAAAGGCGATACGCAATCGCGATCGGGATGCTGACCAGCAGCGCGGCCGCGCCGGCGAGAACCAGGACGCGCAGGATCTCCTCGGTCGCGTAGGCCGATGAGCTGATCGCGTCGGAGCTGAAGATTGCCAGCGCCTTCTTCTTTGGTCAGGCGCTCGTTTACGTCCTCATGGATCGACAAGCGGCGCCCGAACAGCGCGTGGCGCACGCGCTCGACGGCGCGACCGGTGGCAGTCGTGGGCTGGTGTGCCGTCTCGCGCGCGACCAGCGTCCCCGGTCCGGAGTAACGGAAGAACTGCGCGTGCGGCCGCTCCACGCGGACCCGCCGGTCGCCCGGCCGCCGGCCATGAAGCCACGGCTTTTCCGTGTTTGGATTGCGGTCGTCGGTCACAGGCCGTGTGAGAGGCGCGCCGCCAGCCGCGCCGGCAGGCGGCGCTCGGCCATGAGCCGCTGGACCTCGTCGATCGGGTACTCGACGCGGTGCCACTCGAGCGAGCGCACGTCTGTGTCGAGCAGCATGGCGCTCGCTCGCGGGTCGCCGTCACGTGGCTGGCCGACGCTGCCCGGGTTGGCGATCACGCGCTGGCCGTCGAGATGAACCGGCCGCCCATGCCCCGGCTGGACCGCTTCCACGCCGGTACCTTTTTCGCGAAAGAACATCGGGATGTGCGTGTGGCCCACCAGGCAATGCGTCGTCTCGAACGAATCGAGGTTGTCGCGCGCCACCCTCGTGGTGAAGACGTACTCCCAAGTAGGGTCACGCGGGCTTCCGTGAACGAGCGTGAATGGCTCCTCGACGGATCGCTGGGGCAGGGCCGATAGCCACTCGCGCGTCTCGGGCGCAATGCGCTCCGCGGTCCACTCGACTGCGCTGCGCGCGTCATCGTTGAACGACTCGGTCTCGAGCTCGCCGACGGCGGCCGAATCGTGGTTGCCGCGGACTCCCACAGCCCCTTCGTCGGCAAGGCGCGCGACAACCTCGTCGGGTTGCGGTCCGTAGCCCACGACGTCGCCCAGCTGCCAGATCGCGTCGTACGGCTTGAGTGCCTCGAGCACCGCGTCGAGGGCGGGCAGGTTGCCGTGGATGTCCGAAAGCACCGCTATCCGCACGCCGGTCAGGCTAGCGCCGCGCGTCGCCGCTCGCCCGGCGAGCGCGGGTAGCGATCCGGCGTTGGCCGAACCTTGCGCAGCACCACCAGGCAGTTGTCGCCAAGGCCAACGCGGGCGGCGGCCTCCAGCTCGACGATCCTGGCCGGGGCACCGCCACACGCCTGGATGACTCGACTTGCCCGCGCGATCTCTGCTCGCAGCCCACCCGCGCCGCGGCCGCGCTTCCATATCACGACGTGGCCGCCGCGGCGCGCCAGAGGCAACCCGATCTCGGCACTCTCGGCGATCGTGCCCACGGCACGACTCGTGACGAGGTCCCACGCCTCACGGTGGTCCGGTTCCTGGGCAACGTCCTCGGCCCGCTCGGGCAGGGCCACGATCTGTGCCGGCGTCTCCGCCTCGGCCTCAGTCGCGCGCTGCAGGGCTGTCCACACAACCTGCGCGCTGGCCTCCAGAAATGATGCCTTCTTGGCGATGGAGTCGACCAGCGCGGCGCGGCGTACCGGCACAGCGACGGCCAGCGGCAGGCCGGGGAAGCCGCCGCCGCTGCCGAGGTCGATGAGGTTGGTGGCGCCGAGACGGCGCACGATAGGGACGCAGATCAGCGCATCGAGGACGTGGCCACGGGCGATCTCGCGCGCCGTCCGGAGGCCGGACAGGTTGATGTGCGCGTTCCAGGCCAGCAGCAGCCTGACGTGGTCTTCGATCGCCGCGCGTTGGCCGGCCGTTAGCTCGAGCGGTATCTCGGCCAACCCGTGATCAAGTTCAGAGTGGAAATCGGGCGGGAGCTCGGCCAAATCATCGACTGAGCGTGGCAGCGGCGCCCGTTCGGCGGTCATGGCGGAGGGTCGGGAGGAGGAAGGTCGCCGTGAGAGCGAGGACCGATCAGGGTCGTCCATGCCCGAACCACCCTGAACCGTTGCGCTGTCCTCGCTCCCACTGGCGTGACGTTTCCGACACCACCGGCCTTTCAGTTTTCCCCCGCTGGTCGGCTTGTCTGACCGAATTTCTCCGGTCGCCGAAAGCCGGCGAGGTTACCGTACTCGCTCTGGGGCGCCATCCCGCTGGGCGCGCCTGTGGTGTGCAGGGCGCGAAGTCTCGGTCGCAGCAAGGGGTGGGTCAACCGCCTTTTCCACGACTTCGCGGCGTGTCGCGGCGATTGTGGAGAAAGGTGCCGAAACGGATCGGCGGTTGTGGATGAACGGGTTGTGGATGAGCCCGCGGGTCAGTCGGCGGTGCGCGCCCGGACCGGCCGGCCCATGCTCCGGCGCACGACCTCCATGACCTCTTCGGTGTAGGCCGCGGCATCGCCCGTCTTGACCGCCGTTGCCAGGCAACCCGCGACGTGGTCCTCCATGAGCATCAGCGAAACAGCATCGACCGCCGCCCGTAAAGCGGCCGTCTGTTGCAGGATGTCGATGCAGTAGTCGCCGCGCTCGACCATTCGCGCGATGCCGCGCGCCTGGCCCTCCATGCGCGACAGGCGGCGCAGCAGCTGCGCGCGATCCTTGGTGTAGCTGTGGCGCGACGGGCCGTCGATGCCGGGCTTGTCGCCGGGCTTTTCGGACGTGGCCGGTGCGGATGCCGGAGTGCGCGGTGTCGTCATACTGCCCGGGAGTATACCGGCGCGGGTCACCTCAGCAGTCACCACCTCTTACTCCGACCTTAACCGGCGCGGCTCCAACTGTGCCGCCAGATCGGCCCAATCGGGCTAGACTCAAAACCGATGGACAGCCCCGACTGGCTGCGCACGCAACTGACGTCGTTCACGTGTCCCGCCTGTGGCCGACGCTATCGCGGCAGCAGGATCCGGCTTCTGGCCGAGCGCGACGGCCTCTATTTCGTGGACATGGATTGCTCACGCTGCGGCAGCCACACCGTTGCCATCGTGACCGTCGAGCTCGACGAGTCGGACGTTGCGATCATCGACGTATCGGACATCGAGCTGGCGGTGGACATGGAACCCGAGCATCTGGGCGAGGAGCTGCCATTGGGCGCGGCGCCTGTCACAGCCGACGACGTGCTCGACATGCACCAGTTCCTGGCGGAGTTCGAGGGCGACATGAGGACGCTGTTGGCCGCGTGACTTCAGCCCGCGTGACCGAAACCGCGTGAGCGACGATCCGAAGTTCGCCCACGCCAGCGAGGCCGAGCTGGCGCGAATACTCGACTACTACGGGGTCGCGTGGGAGTACGAGCCGCGCACCTTTCCGATCATGTGGAGCGTCGATGGCAAGGTCGTCGAGAGCTTCTCGCCAGATTTCTTCCTGCCCGACCTCAACCTCTACGTCGAGCTGACCACGCTCAAGCAGAGCCTGGTGCGGCGCAAGAATCGGAAGCTGCGCCGGCTGCGTGAGCTGTATCCGGACATCCGCGTCAAGCTCTTCTACGGCAAGGACTTCCGCGCGCTCATGCTCAAGTACGGCCGCTTCGACCTGGCCGAGTCGCTGAGCGGGCTCGAGGGCCAGCTGTCCGTGGATCGGACCGCCCGCCTGGCCGCCATGGTGCCGGCGCCCGTCGTCATGGCCACGTCCCAGGACACGCCAATCACCGACATTGAAGTTGAGATCGCGCCGAGCGAACCGGCGACGGCTCCGGTGTACGCCACGCGCGGCCGGCGGCGCTTGTCGCGGGGCTCGCGACGGCGGCGCGGCCGGCGCGCATACGTGGCCTCGCGCGACGCGTCCTAGGAGGTAGTTGATGGCTCAAGGCGCTTCGCGCATTCCCGATCTATCGCGCGACATCGGCCAGGTGCTGATCACCGAGGAAGAGATCAGGGCCAAGGTGCACGAGCTCGGCGCGCAGATCAGCGCGGACTATGCCGACAGCTCGGTCACCCTCGTGAGCGTGCTCAAGGGCTCGCTGCCGTTCATGGCTGATCTCATGCGGGCCATAACCGTC
This sequence comes from uncultured Chloroflexia bacterium, assembly GCA_963706095.1. GTDB lineage: Bacteria > Chloroflexota > Limnocylindria > Limnocylindrales > CSP1-4 > JALYGJ01. Next base: position 1,458,794 of record OY970149.1, on the reverse strand, counting down.
CCCGTCCAGATCGACCTGATGGAGGTGTCGTCCTACGGCGGCACCAGCACCGAGAGCAGCGGCCTGGTGCGCATCCTCAAGGACCTGTCGGCGTCGATATCGGGCAAGGACGTGCTCATCGTCGAGGACATCATCGATACCGGGCTGACGCTCAACTACCTGCTGCGCTACCTGCGCGGCAAGAACCCGAAGACGCTGCGCATCTGCGCCCTGCTCGACAAGCCGGCGCGGCGCCTGGTCGAGATCCCGATCGACTACACCGGCTTCACAATCCCCGACGAGTTCGTCGTGGGCTACGGCCTCGACTTCGGCGAGTACTACCGCAACCTGCCGTTCATCGGCGTCCTGCGGCGCGAGCTCTACGAGGTCTGACCCAGGAACTCCCTGACCAGCGACTGGAAGTGGTAGACGCCGTTCTCGCGCTTGGCTGAGAAACGGCCGGCCTCGTAGCTGCGCGAGCGGAGGCCGCGCTGGACCTGCTCGCACAGCACGATGTCCTCCTGCTGGATCTGGTCCGAGAAGGTGATGCCCTGCTGCATCGATTCCCAGCCGGCGCCGCTGCCCGGCTCGGCGAAGAACCACTCGAAGATGGTCAGCGTGCGATCCACGCCGACGGGCAGGATGACGTTCGAGCTCATGTTGTCGGGGTAGATGTTGAACATCGTGTTCGGGAAGAGCCAGTAGTACAGCGCTTCGTTCTCGCCCTCTGAGCGCACGAAGCGTCGATCGCGGCCAAGCTCCTCGGTCGGCTTGAGCTCGCGGATCGGGGCGTGCTGCTTGGAGTAGAAGCGGAACGTCTCCACCCGATATGCGTCGTAGTCGAGCTCGCGGAATAGGTCCGGGTGGGCGATCGGCAAGTGGTAGCCCTCGAGGTAGTTGTCGACGTAGACCTTCCAGTTGCACTCGATCAGGTACTCACGCCGCTCGACGAGGCGCATGCTGCCGACGTCGTAGCCTGCCTGCGCGACCTCTGCCGGGATTGCGCCCATGACGTCCGCGAGCGGCGGCGCATCCGGATCGAGGTTGGCGAAGACGAACGGCCCCCAGCACTCGACGCGCACCGGCATCAGCCCGAACTCGTCCTTGCTGAAGCCTTCCGTTTCCTCCATCTCCGGCGCGGCGCGCAACGTTCCGTCGAGGCCGTAGGTCCAGCCGTGGTAGCGGCACTGCAGGCTCTTGCGGTTGCCCTTGGATAGCGCCACCTGGCCTGCGCGGTGGCGGCACACGTTGTAGAAGCCGCGCAGCTCGTCGTCCGCGCCACGTGTGATGACGATCGGCTCATCTATGATCGTCGCCGGTACGAAATCGCCCGGGCGAGCCAGGTCATCGAGTCGTGCGACGAGCTGCCAGGTTCGGCCGAATATCAGCTCCTTCTCTGTCGCGTGGATTTCGTTCGACAGGTAGAAGCTGGATGGCAGAGTCGCGGCTCGAGAGAGCGGCGCAACCGGGCTATTCATGACGGATTGGAAATATTCAGTGTCATCGCCAGTCAGGTGATATAGAAGCGCCAACAGGGGTTGGGAGAACTTACCTTAGGCGCGCACCATCAGGAGGAAGAGCTCACATGAGACGAATTGCACTATCTCTCGCCGCTGTGGCGGGCCTGATCGCTGCCTGCAGCACCGGCGCTGGAGCGACTACGGCCCCAACCGGAGCTGCCCCAACGGGCGCGGCCCCAACCGGAGCAGCCGCGACTGTCGCGCCGACCACCGCGGCCAACATTCCGGCAGTGGTGTGCGTCGGCGAAGCAACCACATATCTCGACTATCTGAACGGAGATTTTCAGCCGGACGACGCCGATCCGATCGAGGAGCCTGATGCAACTGCAGGAGATCTGCTCGAGCAGATCCAGACCAGCGGCAAGCTGCGCGTCTCCGCGGACAAGGACTACGCGCCCCAGTCCTTCCTGGAGCCGGATGGCAGCTGGGTCGGGTTCGATGTTGACGTGGCCACGGAGATCGCCGAGCGCCTGGGCGTCGAGGCGGAGTTCGCGCACGTTGACTGGGACATCATCACCGCCGGCAGCTGGGCGGGTCGCTTCGACATCAGCGTCGGCTCCATGACCATCACCACGCCGCGCAAGGAAATCCTGAGCTTCACCCAGCCCTATTACTACACCCCGGCGTTCATGGCAGCCAGCGAGCGGTCGGGCATCACCGCGCTCGATCAGGTGCCCTTCGAGATTCCGGGCGGCGTGAGCGCCACGACCCTCCCGACGGACGCAAACTGCATCGAGGCCATCGCCGCGAACCGGCCCGAGTTCGACCTGTTCATCACCTCCGAGACGGTCATCGATGACGCAGTGAACAACGACCAGCCCGTCGTCAAGATCGGCGAGCCGATCTATGTCGAGGACCTGGCCGTGTCCATTGACAAGAGCGGCCCTGACCACGCGGCGCTGCTGTTCGAGATCGATCAGATCATTGCCGAGATGCACAGCGACGGAACGCTGGTGGAGCTCAGCAATGAGTGGTTCGAAGCCGATCTGACGCAGCCGCCGGACGCGTAATCGGTCCCATGTTCGGGCGGGATGCCTGGCGGCATCCCGCCCTTTCGATTTAGTGCCGCAGGAGTCGGCAAATATGGCTCACCAATCCACATTGCCACGGTCACAGGTGGCTCCCGAACCTGACATCGTGGAGTTGCTCGAGCAGGGACGCCGCCGCAACCGGCGAAAGTTCCGGCTTCAGGTTGCCGTGGTCTGGGTGGTGCTCATCGGTGCCTTGCTGCTGGCGCTGATCGCCACGGACAAGATCGATCCGCAATTCATCTGGATTTGGGCGCCCTTCATCCTGGGCGGCGCGATCGACACGGTCATCGTGTGCGTGGCGTCGATCATCCTCGCCACGGCACTGGCTTTGATGGGCGCCATCGGTCGCCTGTCGCACCATCCGATCACGTACGGCATCGCGTCGCTGTACGTCTCGCTTGTGCGCGGCACTCCGCTCATCGTGCAGATCATCTTCATCTACCTGGCGCTGCCCCAGCTCGGCCTGGTCCTGCCGCTGTTGCCGTCGGGCATCCTGGCCCTCGGCTTCAACTACGGCGCGTACATGACCGAGATCTTCCGGGCCGGGATCCAGGCCGTGCCGCCCGGTCAGCGCGAGGCCGCGGAGGCGCTGGGGATGCCCGAGCCGTTGGTCATGCGCCGGATCGTCCTGCCCCAGGCAACGCGCATCGTCATTCCCGCCATCGGCAATGAGTTCATCGCGATGATCAAGGACTCGGCGCTGGTCTCGATCATCGGCGTGACCGAGCTGCTGTGGCGCGCCGAGTCGGTCGGCAACCGCCACTTCCGAACGCTCGAGGCGCTGCTCATCGCCGCGACCGTTTACTGGGGGCTCACCATCGCGCTCTCGTTCTTCCAGGAACGCCTGGAGCGGCGCATGGCGCGGGCCGATCGGTGAGCGCAGTCGTCCAGGTCCGAGGCTTGCACAAGTACTTCGGCAGCAACCACGTGCTGCGCGGCGTCAACTTGGACGTTGAGCCGGGCGAGGCCGTAATGCTCGTTGGTCGCTCGGGCAGCGGCAAGACGACTCTCCTGCGCTGTATCAACTTCCTCGAGGAGCCGACCGCCGGCGCGATCGAGGTCGACGGGCTCCGCGTTGAGGCGGATCCGTTGGGCCGCCGGCGGGGCATTCATCGCGATGAGATCCGTCAGATCAGGCTCAGGGCGGGCATGCTCTTCCAGGAATTCAACCTGTTTCCGCACATGACCGTCCTCGAGAACTGCATCGAGGCCCCGATGCGCGTCCTTGGCCGGTCGCGCGACGATGCGGTCGCCACGGCAGACAACTACCTGGCCAAAGTGGGCCTTCAGGACAAGCGCGACGAGCATCCAGCCCGACTCTCCGGCGGCCAGAAGCAGCGCACCGCCATTGCCCGCGCGCTGTGCATGGATCCGAAGGTGCTGATGTTCGACGAGCCCACCAGCGCATTGGATCCGGAGCTCATCGGCGAGGTGTTGAAGGTCATGGAGGACCTTGCCCACGAGGGCACGACGATGATCGTCGTCACCCACGAGATGCACTTCGCGCGCGAGGCGGCGGACCGAGTGATCTACATCGACCAGGGGACGATCGTCGAGGAAGGTCCGCCCGAGCGTCTGCTCAACGATCCACAGGACGAGCGAACGAAGCAGTTTCTGCGCCGCTACCTGGCGTCAGGCTCATCTCTCGCGGACTAGACCGAGGCTAGCCCGCAGGAGTGGGAGTCGGCGTGGGTGCCGTCGGCGGACCGATAGGCGACCAAACACTGTCGGTCAGGTCACGCGCGCGCTGTCCGAAAGCGCACAGGTCGAACAGCGTCGTCAACCTAATCTCGTTGCCGACGACCCGCCAGCGATAGACGCCGCGCACTTTGCCGCACTCGGGATCATTGAAGAATGTCACGTGGCCGCGTGTGACCTGAAAATGGCCGAACGTGCGGTACGGCCGCTCCTGCTGCGTGAGGTAGTAGCGGCCGCGGTCGAAGCGCAGCGTGGAGCGCCCGGCGTCCTCGGGAAACGGTGGGCAGCGGGTGCAGCGCGCGCGTGGAGGTCCAACGTAGCTGTCGGTCGGCGGGCGATCGTACGTTCCGTCCACGACCGTGGCGAGGAGTGGCGGTACCGGGCCAGTGAAGGGGTAGGGCTCCTCGGGCGCGGTCCGCCAGTCGGGTATCTCGCCGCTGGGCGTCTGTAGCCGGACGGTGTGGGGCGGCATAGCAGCGAGACCGGCCGTGACCAGCACGAGCGACAGTGCCGTGGCCAGCGCCAGAACGTGCCGGGCAGGGCGGACCAGAGACGCGACGATGAGCGGTGAACCTGCCAGCAGCAGACCCGCGTACGCCAGCGGACCGTTGCGCGTGATGAACAGACCGGCGTCGCTGGCGTACGAACCGCCCGGACCGAGATAGAGCGCGACGGCCATCGCGCCGCCGCCAGCGAAGCCGGCGGCGGCATACACCAGTCGTTCGGCGGTCGCCAGCCGCGACGCGGCGCGGAGCTGCACAACGATTGCCACGGCCGACGCGACGCCCAGGCTGACCAGGGCGATTCCGAACCAAGGCCAGTAATAGCCGTCCCAGGGCGTGTCCGTGCCGTAGACGGTCATGGCGCCCTGGCCGCCGATGGGCCGAATGGTTGTGACCCACAGCCCGGAGGCACTCGAGAGCGCGAACGCGGTCGCGGCAGCGACGATGGCCGCTCGGCGCAACGCCTGGGTCACGTGTTCAGCAGGCTGGAACCTGGGTCAGATCTCGCCGAGGTAAGCCTGTCGGACCTGCTCGTTGGCGGCCAGCTTTGCGGCACTGTCGGCGAGGATGATGCGGCCCGTCTGGAGCACGTAGCCGCGATGGGCGATGTTGAGTGCCATCTGCGCGTTCTGCTCGACTAGCAGCACGGTCGTGCCCTGGCCGTTGATCTCGACGATGATCTGGAAGATTCTGCTGGGTCAGGATGGGCGACAGGCCCATCGACGGCTCATCCAGCAACAGGACCGACGGCTGGGCCATGAGCGCGCGACCGATAGCGAGCATCTGCTGCTCGCCGCCGGACATCGTCCCGGCGCGCTGGGTGCGCCGCTCCTTGAGACGCGGAAAGAGCTCGAAGACACGATCGATGTCGTCGCCGAGCTTCTGGCCCTTGCGCGAAAACGCGCCGAGCTCGAGGTTCTCATAGACGCTCATCCGACTGAAGACGCGCCGGCCCTCGGGCGACTGGGCCACGCCCAGGCCGACGATCTCATGCGCCGGCATCTCGTCGATGCGCCGACTGTTGAGCAACACCTTTCCGGTTCGCGGCTTGAGCGAGCCGCTGATGGTTCGCAGCGTCGTCGACTTGCCGGCTCCGTTGGAGCCGATCAAGGTAACGATCTCGCCCTTGTCCACGAACAGCGACACGCCTTTGAGCGCGTGGATGTTGCCGTAGTACGTGTGCACGTCGACGAGCTCTAGGACATGCGCTCCGTCGGCAGTCGTGGTCGCGACGCTCTCTGCCACCGGCTTGGCCGGGGCCGCCCGAACGTCGCTCATTCGGTCGCCTGCTTGCCCAGGTAGGCCTCGATGACCTTGGGATCGCTGCGCACATGCTCGGGCGAGCCCTCGGAGATCTTCTCGCCATGGTCGAGCACGGTGATGTAGTCGGACACACCCATGACGACCTTCATGTCGTGCTCGATGAGCAGGATGGCAATGCCGAGCTCGCGCCGCAGCTGGGCAATGAACTGCGTCATCTGCGCCGTCTCGCCCGGGTTCATGCCTGCCGTCGGCTCGTCGAGCAGCAGCAGCTTGGGGTCGCCCGCAAGGGCACGCGCGATCTCGAGCCGGCGCTGGTCGCCGTAGGGCAGGTTCTTGGCCAGGTCGTCCTCGCGTCGGCGCGACAGGCCGACGAGATCGAGCAGGTCGCGCGCGCTCTGGCGCGTGGCCTCCTCCTCGCGCTTGACACGCGGCAGGTGGAGGATGATCTGGTACCACTGCGAGCGCATCCGGACGTGGCGCCCAACCATGATGTTGGCGAGCACGGTCATGTCCTGGAACAGGCGGATGTTCTGGTATGTACGCCCGATACCGAGCTCGGCAATCTCGTGTGGCGACAGGCCGACCACGCTCTCTCCGTCGAACACGATCGTGCCCTTGGTCGGTACATGGAGCCCGGTTATCTGGTTGAAGAACGTCGTCTTGCCCGCGCCGTTTGGCCCGATCAGCGACACGATGCTGTTGCGTGGAATGTTGAAGTCGACGTCGCGGTTGGCGGTCAGGCCGCCGAACTGCTTGGTCAGGCCGCGAACCTCGACAAGGTGGTTGGCGTCCTCCATCTGGGAGCTTCCCTCGTGGACGACGCTGCGTGTGCCGTCGACAGTCGTGGCCGTGGGTTCGAGGCTCATGCGTTCTGCCCGACAGTGATTCCGCGCCCGATGTCGCCCCCGGCTTCCTGTTGATATTGGACCTCGGGCGGCTCCTCCTCATGCAGCTCGCGCTTGCGCGTCGAGCTCGGAAGCAGCCCTTCGGGTCGGAGAAGCATCATCGTCATCAGCACGAAACCGTAGATCAGCAGTCGGTATTCGCCGAACTCGCGCAGGAGCTCGGGCAGACCCACCAGAACGAGCGCCCCGACGATGACGCCGCGGATGCTGCCCATGCCGCCCAGGATGATCAGGCTCAGCACGGTAATCGAGACGAGGAGGTCGAGCCGCTGGGGGAACACCGAGCCGATCTTGATCGAGAAGAACGCGCCCGCGACGCACCCGAAGACTGCGCCGAATGCGAACGCCAGAAGCTTGTACCGAGTGGTGTTGATGCCCGTCGCCTCGGCCACGTCCTCGTCCTCACGCATGGCGTTCCAGGCCCGGCCTACCCGGGAGTTGGCCATGCTCCAGGAGATCACGGCGCCCAGGATCACGGCTATCAGGATCGGGTAGTAGAGAACCTGGGGCTCGAACAGGTCGAACCCGAAGATCACCGGGGCGGGGATCTCGAGGATGCCCTGCGCGCCGCCGAAGACCGGCCGCAGCCAGTCAGATAGGAAGAGGATGCGCACGATCTCGCCGAATCCCAATGTGACGATGGCCAGGTAGTCGCCGCGCAGACGCAGCACCGGCGCGCCAATGGCGATGCCGGTGATCGCCGCGATGATCATCACCAATGGCAACGCCACGAAGAAATTCATCTCGAGGCCGAGCGATGAGGCAGGCGAGGTGAGCATCGCGATGGCGTAGGCCCCCACCGCAAAGAATGCGACGTAGCCCAGGTCGAGCAGGCCGGCGTAGCCGACCACGATGTTGAGCCCGAGGCCCATCAGCAAGTACAGGCCGATCGTGCCCACGGTCTCGCTCAGGAAGCTGCCGATGATGGCCGGCAGCACGAGCAGAATCAGCCCCGAGACGCCGATGCCGGCCACCTGTAGGCCCGTGCGCTGGCCCTGCGGCAGGGCCGAATAGCGGCGCTTCACCCGAGCGCCGCGGTACTGCCAGCCTAGAGCGGCCATGAGCGAGATGACGAAGATGACCAGCGCGGCAACCTGTGTCAGTCCGCCGCTCTGGTAAAGGAATTTCGCCAGCGCGTCGGGCAGGCCGGTGCCAAAGAGAAGGCTCAGCTGCAGGAGCATCACGCGCAGCAGAGGCTCGATCAGGCTGAAGACTACGACCGCGCCGATCCCGAAAACGAACGACTTTCGAGCGCGGATCGGCAGCAGGTGCAGGATCGAGCTGACGATGCCCAGGCACAGCCCGAGGGCGATGATCACGAACGCCCCCTCGGGATACGGCCGGCCGAGGCCGATGAGCAGGGCTGTCTCCGGCGTGAGCTGCGGCAGAACCTCAGTGGGATCCGCGAACTCGTTCAGCGCGATCAGGAAGGCGAGGCCCGCACCACCGAGCGCGCCGGTGATCATCGGGGGGACCACGCGGGGCAACACGCCACTGGACGGCGGAATCCAGCTCTTGGGGGTGTTGCCGGCGAAGTAGGCAATCATCGTGATGATGGCCAGCGGCACCGACAGACCCAGGTTCAGGCCGCCGGTGATGAGCGGCCGCTCGGCGAAGGCGCTGACGATGCCGACGGCCACGAGATAGATGGCCGCCACCGCAGCAATGAGGCCCAGGAACAGCGAGCGCTTCAGGTAGTCGACGAGGGTCACGGGTCGCATCAGGATTTCCTTCCGAGCAGACCGTATGGCCGGAAGATCAGCACGAGCACGAGCATCACGAAGGCCACGACGTCACGCAGCTGATTGGTTGCCGGCACACCGTATCCCGTGAGAAAGAGCTGCGGACCGACCGATTCGAGCACGCCCAGGAGGAGGCCGCCGAGCATCGCGCCGATGATGTTGCCAATCCCTCCCAGGACGGCGGCGGTGAAGGCCTTGATGCCCGGCAGGAAGCCCATCGAGAAGGAAACCTGGTTGGCAATGAACGTGTACAGAATCGCCGCCGCGCCGGCCAGCAGGCCGCCGATGGCGAAGGTGCGCATGATCACCTGGTCGACATTGATGCCCATCAGCGCCGCGACTTCCTTGTCCTCCGAGACGGCGCGCATGGAGCGACCGATGCGCGAGCGCTCTACCAGCCACCACAGCAGCACCATGAGCACTATCGCGGCGACGATGACGATCAGCTGGGAGCGCAGGATGGGGATGCCCAGGATGTCGACGCGGCCGTTGAGCAGCGGCACGCCGCCCCACGGATATGCGCGGACCCCGGCGCCGTACATGCCGCGGACGCTGTACTGGATGACCAGGCTGGCGCCGATTGCAGTGATCAGCGGCACGAGCCGGGGGGCGTTGCGCAGCGGCCGGTAGGCGATGCGCTCCAGGAGGACGGCGACAATCATCGAGGTCACCATCGACACGATCAGGATGATCGCGATGCCAAGGATCGGGTTCTCGTCGAGGACTCCGGCGTTGGCCAGCGCCACGGCTGGAAACCAGGCCGTGAAGGCGCCGGTCATGAACACCTCGCCGTGGGCGAAGTTGATCATGAAGAGGATGCCGTAGACCAGGGTGTAACCGAGCGCGATGAGCGCGTAGATGGATCCCTGGGCAATGCCGACGATGAAGAAGTTGCGCCACGCATCGCCGTCGAACAGGCCCTCCTGCAGTGTCAGGATGGCGCCGATTACGCAGAACGCGACGACGAGGAATTGAAGGGTCCGAAGGGTCAGTGAAACCCACGAGATCCGCTGCGGACGGCGGATGCGCATCCCTCTCCCTCTGGTCGCCGATTTGTGGCGGATTAGAGAACGCGGGTGGGCCGCTGTGTGCGACCCACCCGCGTAGGTGGACTAGGTCCTGGTGGCTAAGGAGACTTACTCCTCAGGCCAGATGCGGTTGTAGCAGACACCGGCGGCAGTGGCACCGCAGCTCTCGGCGTCGCCCTCAGCAACGACCTCGCTGACCGAGATCTTCGGATCAGCGCAGTCGCCGTTCTCGTCGCAGGTCAGGTTTCCGGTGATGCCCGGGTAATCCGCGAACTCGAAGAACCGGTCACGGAGTGCCTGGCGATCAATGGTCAGCGACCCATCGGCATTCTCGACCGCAACTTCTTCGATGGCCATGATGATCATGTTCATCGCGTCGAAGGCGTGGGCGTGGAAGACCGAAAGAGGTGTGGCGCTGCCGGTCTCTTCCTCGTATGCCGGCAGGAACTCGTCGGCATAGAAGTCACCAGCAAAGTTGAGGTCCGGGCCGGAGGCGTAGAGCCCAAGGGCTGCTTCGCCGGCGGCATCGAGGAAGGTCGCGCTCTGCATGCCGTCAGCGCCGGCAAGATGCACGCCTTCGAGGTCCGTGTTCTCACGTGCCTGCTGCGTCATGAGCGCGCCGCCGGCGGTGAAGATCGGGTAGTAGATGAGCTCGGGATCGCTTGCCGCGATGGTCTCGAGGACCGTGCGGAAGTCGGTGTCCGTCGGCGCCACAGCCTGGGCGTCGCCGGCCAGCGTCCCGCCAGCCTCTTCGAACCGATCACGGAAGACCTGCTGCAGCTGCTCCGAATAGGGGCTGCCGTCGTGAACGGACGCGGCCGTCGTGACGTTCAGAACCTCGGTGGCGAACTGGGCCATTGCCGCGCCCTGGACCTCGTCGTTATGCGCGGTGCGCGCATAGAACGTGTTGGTGCGGCCTTCGGCCGTCAGCGACGGTGCCGTGTTCGAGGGCGAAACCATGAGCACGCCCGCATCGGTCGCGATCTGTGAGGCAGGAACACCTGCGCTCGAGCAGCTCGTGCCGATGATGGCGACGATCTGCGGATCTGCGACGAGCGCGCGGCCGCCGGCCGTGCCGCCCTCGGACGAACACAGATCGTCCTGGTGGTTGAACGAGATCTCGTGGCCGAGAACATCACCGTGCAGGTTGGCCGCGACGACCGCGCCTGCCTGTGAGTCAAGGCCAAGGTCCGCGTCCGCGGTGGTGATCACGAGCAGCGTGCCGATGGCGATCGGCTCGCCGGCAGCGATCGTGACAGAGCCAGCCGCGCCGGCAGTGGCCGGAGCGTCGGTACCGGGCGCCTCAGTGGCCGCCCCGGTGGTTGGCGCCGCGGTGGCGGCTCCCTGGGTCGGTGCGGTTGTGGCGCCAGGGCCACTCGAACACGCGACCGCTGCGAGCAGAACGGCAACCCCAAGGGCGCCGGACATGCGCAACGTCATTAAGAACTCCTCCTCTTGGTTAACTCCTCCGTGCGCCGGTGGCGCGTGTACCGCGGATCTTCGGGTTTCCGATCGCAGGTTTGGTCAACTTATGGTTTAGTCGACCTGAAAAACCGGACATCCTCAGTCCGCGGCGACCGTGCCGCTGACGCGATGCCGTATGATAGCCAGCGGCGCCTCGTTTGCAACAGACTTTGGAGCGCGCCCGGGCAAGCGTCTATCGCCTCCCCAACGAGGTGTTCACGCGCCCGGAGCGGCGCTTCCTCGGCGGGTACCGGCTTCACCGGTTTGAGATGAGGCACCACGGGCATCGCTTCGATTGGGCACGCCCGACTATCACGAGGGACCACAGCCAGCGTGGAATTGCAGCTCCGCGACGCGCGTTTGACGGACATCGATCGGGTCATCGGCCTGATCGAGCGTGCCGACGAGCGCTGGACGCTCGAGCGGCTCGACAGCGCGGCCGAGGTCCTGCGTCAGATGGTCTATCTGCCCAATTCAACGCTGCTCGTTGCTCTCGACGGACGAATGCTCGTTGGTGTCGCGGTGCTGTCGCTGCGGCCGTCGGTTGTTGCCGGTGGCCTGGTGGGAGCGGTCGACCTGCTGGCGGTCGAGTCCGGATCCGAGCGCGACGGCGTTGTCGAAGCGCTGCTCGAAGAGCTCATGCGCTCTGCGCGCAACAAGGGTTGTGTCGTGCTCGAGGGCGAGGTCCCGACCGACGCTGCCGACTTGGCGCGCTGGGAGGCACAGGGTTTCAGCGAGTCCGGTCCACTGCTGCGCTGCCCGTTGGTGCGCGCAGCGGCGGTGCCCTGGTAGGGCGCGAGGGCTTGCCAGCAATACATCACGCCGGGACCGCCCGGCACCGCGCCTCGATGGTGCGATCCCAATACAGGAGAACTTTGTGAGCAAGAACGTCGCCGTCTTCGTAGACGTGGCGAACATCTTCTATGCCGCCAAGGCAGCGGGCGTGGACATCGACTACGTCACGCTGCTCAAGTCGGCCACCGCGGGGCGCGACTTCGTGCGCGCCTACGCCTACACGGGCCTCGACCCGGAAAACGAGAACCAGCGTCAGTTCCACTCCTTCCTGGCGCGCAGCGGCTACAAGGTCATCAGCAAGGACATCCGCAAGTACGGCGACGGCCGCATCAAGGCGAACCTCGACATCGAGCTCGTCGTCGACATGATGAAGACCGCCCGGAACCTCGACATCGCAGTGGTCGTGTCGGGCGACGGTGACTTCGCGCCGGCCATCCGCGCCGTACAGGAGATGGGTGTCCGCGTCGAGGTCATCAGCTTCCGCGGCAACACCAGCGTCTGACCTGATCGACGTTGCAGACCAGTTCACCGACATCGCCCAGATCGCGCGCGTCGAGAAGGGCTCGGCGCGCAGCGGCCGGCGCGTCGCCGCAGAAGGCGACCTGTCGATGACCGAAGTGCCCGAGAAGGAGACCGAGGGCGCCCCGCGCCGCCGGCGCAGCACCGGCCGGCCGGTCCGCGAGGAGCGGGTCGCGGCCGAAGTGGACGCCAGCGCCGCCAACCTGGTCGTGCTGCCCGGCGAGCGCCTGTCGCGCGCCGGCGAGGGCGAGGGCGAGGGCGACCTCGATGGCATCGGCGAAACAGAGCTCGGGACCGAGGAGCTCGACGACGCTGCCTACGCCGAGGGATCGGACAACGGCCAGGGTCCGGACGATGGCCGGCGCCGCCGCCGCCGCCGCGGCGGTCGAGGCCGAGGCCGTGGACGCCGACCGGAGGACGAGGCGGTCGGCACCAGCGCCGATGCCGGCGCTGACGCCGAGCCGACGGAGTTCATCGGCGAGGACGAAGAGGAGCCAGAGGATCTACCGGCCGCAGCCGCACCGCATCACGCGTTCGGCTCGGTCTGGGACAGCCAGCTTGGCGTGCCCAGCACGAACCTGCCGCCGACCGTCGATCTGGGCGGTGGCGCGACCGAGGACGAGGATTACGCCGAGCCCGAGGTTCCCGAGTACCTCCTCGCCGAGCGTCGCCAGCGTGGCGGGCAGCGCGGCCAGGCCGGCTCAAGCCGGGGCCGTCCCGGCGGCCGCAACCGCAGTGCTTATCAGGCCGCCCTCGACCGCGAGCGCTACGGCCGCAGCGCCCCGCAGCCGTCCTACGGTGGCACGGGTGGTGGCACCGGCGGTAGTACCGGTGGTGGCAACCGTTCGGATCGTGGTCGCGACCGCGATCGGGACCGCGGCCGCCAGGGCCGACCGCCCCAGCAGGGCGGGCGGCCAATGGATCGCGGCCCGCGAACGCCGGACCGGATGTCGAGCGAGCCGCGGCCATCGTCGACCGAGCCGTGGTCGGAGGTTCCGCCCGAGCTCGAGGAGATGCTGCGCGCCGAGATGGCGCGCAAGCAGCCGGTGACGGATATGACGCCGGTCGAACGCGTGGCGACAGCCCCGCTCGGGGCGATGGCCGAGGCGTCTGCGATCGCCGACGGCATGACCGCCGCCGAGGCCAAGCCCAAGCGCGCCACGCGCGCACGGACGACCAAGAAGGCTGCCGATGCTGAGGCTTCTGCCACGGCGAAGGCGGAGCCTGCTGCGGTGAAGGCGGAGGCCGCACCGGCCGAGGCACCCGCCGCTGAGGCGAAGCCCAAGCGGACGACGACACGCGCGCGGACGACCAAGAAGGATTCCGACGTCGAGGCTCCGGCCGAGACGGAGGCGACAGCGGACGCCGCCCCCAAGAAGCCGACTCGGAAGCGCACAACCAAGGCCACGACAGAGGAGTAGCCGATCAGCAGCGCGGTGGGCGGGTTCGCTACTCGCGGCCATCCTGCCGCACGACGCCTGGTCGAACGCGCCATCGTCAGCGGTCGTGCGCCGCACGCGCTGCTGCTCGTCGGCCCTGACGGGGTCGGCAAGACGACGCTCGCATTCGACCTAGCGGCAGGTCTGCTGTGCCTCGCCGAGGATCCCGCCGACCCGGCCGTGCCGCGCCTGCGCTGCGTGCCGCAAGGTCGATCACGGCAACCATCCGGACGTTCATCGGCTGGCGCCGGAGGGTGCCGGCCAGCAGATACGCATTGGCCAGGTCCAGCAGCTGACGAGCGACCTGGCCCTGCTGCCGCTCGAGGGTCGCTTCCGTGTCGGCGATCATCGAGAAGGCACATCGTCTCAACGAAGACGCCCAGAACGCGCTGCTGAAGACGCTCGAGGAGCCGCCGTCCGCTGTCGTGCTCGTCCTTGCGGCTGATGACTCGAGCGCGCTCCTGCCGACGGTCGTCAGCCGCTGCGCTCGAGTGCGGCTCGGGCCGGTCGCGCCCGATGTCGTCGAGCGCTCTGTTGGTCGAGAACGGCGTTGCCGACGCGGCGCGCGGCGCGGCGCTGGCGCGCCTCGCCGCGGGTCGGCCGGGCGCCGCGCTCGCCCTGGGAAATGAGCCCGAAGCCGTCCTGGCGCAGGGCCGCATCGCGCGGCTGCTGCTCGATTTGCTCGGAGCTGACCGCCGACGACGCCTCGCCGCCCAGGTGGATCTGCTCGAGGACGGCGCGCTGCTTGCGGCGGCCGTTGCCGGCGGTGCATCGAACTCCGCGAACGAGAGTGCCCCGGCGAGCCGGCGCCGCGGCGGCGCGTTACCAAGACGGCGACCGGCGCCCGGCGCGCCAGTCCGGCCGAACGCCGCGCCGCGATCAGCTCCGTGCTGGGGGTGTGGCGCGACGTCGCGCGCGACCTGGCAGTGGCCGCGCGCGGCGGCCGGCGCGAGCTGCGCCAGCACGAGCTGCTCGACGAGCTGGCCGCGGCCGGTGCCATCCTCGACGCCGGCGGATGTCGCGCGTTTCCTCGGCCGCATCGAGATCGTGAGTCGCGCCATCGATGCCTACGCCAACCCGGAGCTTGCCCTCGACGCGCTGCTGTTCGAGTGGCCGCGCACCCGCGTCGCCGGCGTGACTGATGCGGATGTGCTGCCGCAGCGCCTCGAGGCGACCGTGCGCGGCATCGTCCAGGGCGTCGGCTTCCGCTGGTTCGTTGTCCGGTCGGGCGACGGAGCTAGGACTGAGCGGCTGGGCGGCCAACGAGCGTGACGGCTCCGTGCGCGTGGTCGCCGAGGGGCCAACTTCCGCACTCGACGACCTGGAGGGCCGCCTGTGGCGGGGTCCGTCGGGGGCCTACGTCCGGAGCGTGGATGCGGTGCGCATGCCGGCCACGAGCGAGTTCACGAGCTTCAGCATCCGCTCGAGCGGCCATCGCGGCGACTGAGCGTCGAGTCCGCTCGCGCCGGTGCTATCGTCAGGCGCATGGCGATGTCGAGCGAGGACAAGGCAGCAGCTTTGGCCCGCCTGCCACTCTTCGCCGGCATCAGCGCCGAGTCGATGACCCGCCTCGCGGCCGTTGCCGGGGAGCAGGAGTTTCGCGGCCGGTCAGTTCATCGTTCTGCAGGGCCAGGTGGGCACCGGCCGTATGTCATCGTCGATGGCTCGGTCAAGGTCGTCCGTGGCGACGACGAGCTGGCGACGCTCGGGGCGGGCGAGTTCTTCGGCGAGCTGTCGGTGATCGATCAGCAGCCGCGCTTTGCGAGCGTCCAGGCGACGCAGCCCACGCGCGTCGCTCGCCATCGCCTCGTGGGACCTGCTGGCACTGCTCGAATCGGACTCGGCGCTGGCGCTCAACCTGATTCGGGGGCCTCGTCGAACGCATCCGCGATGCGGGCGAGCAGCACCGCCACTAGGAGTCGCTCGCCAATGGCCATGAGTCAGCAGGAGCTGGTCGACACGCTCGCCGGCCTGACGCTGTTCGCCGACCTGTCGCGGCCGCAGATCGAAGCGGTCGCTCACAAGATGACCGAGGAGTCGTACCCGACCGGGCCAGCGCATCCTGCGCCAGGGCTTCACCGGCACCGGCTTCTACGTGATCGTCGATGGCGAGGTCGCGATCAAGATCGACGGCAACGGAGATCGCGCGCCTGGGCAAGGGTGACTTCTTCGGTGAGATGTCGATCCTGCTCGGTGAGCCGCCGGTGGCAGACGTCGTCACGACGCGCCAGCTGCGCGTCCTGCACCTGGGTGGGCCCGAGCTCGAGGGCTTCCTGCGCGAGTACCCGCCGGTCATGTATCGCATGCTCAAGTCGATGGCCGTGCGCATTGCGGAATGCGAACCGATGGCGGAGCTAGCAGAGCGGCCATTTCCGCCGGGTGATTACCCGGTCGTGGTCGTCGGCAGCGGGCCCGGCGGCCTGCAGGCCAGCTACTACCTGCGCCACCTGGGCATCGAGCACGCCGTGATCTCGGCCGACCCGTCGGCCGGCGGAATGTTCCGCCGCTTCCCGTTCTTCCAGCGACTGCTTGTCGTGGACCAAGCCGTACGGCCCCGTGCCGCGCGACGACCGCTTCTACTACTGGTACGACTGGAACAGCCTGCTCGCCGAGGAGCCGCACAACCGGGCGATCATGCCCGACCTGATGGACGGCACCTCCTCCTTTCCGTCGCGGCCGGAGATGGAGGCGCAATCTCGCGGAGTTCGTCGAGCGCACCGGCCTGCCGGTCCGCTATGACTGCGCGTGGGAGTCGGAACGCGGCGCGAAGGTGAGCACTTCGTGCTCAGCACGACGGACGGCGACTACCGCTGCAAGGTCGCGATCTTTGCAGTCGGCGTCGCCGAGCCGTACATGCCCGACACGCCCGGCTTCGAGCACGTGCCCCACTACGTCGACACGCGACCGGCGCAGAGCTATGCCGGCAAGCGCCTGTTCATCGTGGGCAAGGAGAACTCTGGATTCGAGCTCGCCACGGGGCTGCTCCAGTGGGCACAGCGCATCGTGCTCGCCTCGCCACGGCCGGCCAAGCTGTCGGTCAACACGCACTCGCTGTCTCGGCGTTCGGGCGCGCTACGTGCTGCCCGGTCGAGGACGAGATCCTGGGCGGTGGCGTGTTCATCCTCAATGCCTCGATCTCGCGCATCGAGCGCGTCGGCGACGGCTACCGCGTCCACTGCGTCCGCTCGGAGGGCGGCTCGGAGATAACGCGTCGACGCGGACGAGGTCATCGCCGCGACCGGCTTCGTGTGTCCGCTCCTGGACCTGCCGGCGCTCGGTGTCGACGTCGTTCGGTCGCAGCCAGCTGCCGGCCGATGACCAACTACTGGGAGAGCGCGTCGGTGCCCGGGCATCTACTTCGCGGGCACGATCGGCCAGGGCGTGTCGGGCATGAAGAAGTACGGCCTGCCGGCCAACTCCGGTGCCGTCCACGGCGCGCGCTACAACGCGCGCACGATGGTCTTCCACGTCGCCGAGAAGCACTTCGGCATCGACCCGACGCGCCAGCAGGTCCAGCCCGACGACCTGGTCGACCTGCTCCTGACAGAAGCGACCTTTGCACCCGAGCTGTGGAACCAGAAGTCGTACCTTGCCCGCGCCTTCTCGCTCGACCCGGCGCGGGGCATCCTTGACGAGGGAATCGTGCCCCTGGCCCAATTCGTCGACGAGGAGGGATCAGCGGCCGTCGCGATCGCGGTCGAGACCGACGATGCCGGCGACATCCATCCCGCCGTTTACGTCCGCGAGGCCGGACGGCCGGCGGCCGAGACGCTGCTCGTCGTCGCACCCGCTTCATGACTTCCGCAGCGCCGACAACCGGAGCCGGCTCTCGCACCTGCTGCGCGGCGCGACGGCCGGCGCGGTGAGGTGACAGCGGCCCATTCCGACGCGCGCGCCACGCTCGAGCGCATCAACGCGGACATAGTCGACTGCACGCGCTGCCCGCGACTGGTGGCGTGGCGCGAGGAAGCCGCGCGCAATCCGCCAGCGCGCTTCCGCGGCCAGCCATATTGGGCGCGCCCGTGCCAGGCTTGGGCGATCCCGCGGCGCGGGTGATGCTCGTCGGGCTGGCGCCGGCCGCTCACGGCGGCAACCGCACCGGCCGCATCTTCACCGGCGATCGTTCGGGCGACTTCCTGTTCCCGGCGCTCTATGCCACCGGGTTCGCCAATCAGCCGACGTCCGTCGCCATCGGTGATGGGCTCGCCCTGATCGATCTGTACGTCGGGGCGGTCAATCGCTGTGCGCCGCCGGCGAACAAGCCAACGCCCGATGAACGCGACAACTGCCTGCCCTACCTCGTTGCCGAGCTGCAAGGCGCTGACCGAGGTTCGCGTGCTGGTGTGTCTCGGCGCATTCGCGTGGGACGGCGCGCTCCGCGCGATCGCCGACCTGGGGCACGTCAGCCGGCCCAGGCCATCCTTTGGACATGGTGTCGAGGCGCTGGTCGGGCCGTACGCGCTGCTGGGCTCGTACCACGTCAGCCAGCAGAACACCTTCACCGGCCGGCTGACGCCTCCGATGCTGGCCGCGATCTTCGAACGCGCCCGCATGCTCGCCGGCTTTCCACCTTCCACGCGGCCGACAACAGGTATGGTTTGAGCATGGCAAAGCAGAGCGCTGGAGGCCCCGACGAGCTGCGCGTCGATCTCGAGGGAGCGATCGAGCGCGGTGAGCTGCGCCTCGAGTTCCAGCCCGTCGTTCGGCTCGGCGGCGGTTCGGTGGCCGGCGCCGAGGCGCTCGTCCGCTGGCGTCACCCGCGCCGCGGAACGATCGCGCCCAACGACTTCCTGCCGGTCGCCGAAGAGGCCGGCCTGACCGCCAGCATCGGCGAGTACGTGCTCGATGAGGCGGCGCGCGCCGCGGTCACATGGCCGCGCTCGGCTGAGCGGCCGGGCTTCGTCAGCGTCAACCTCGTACCGAGCCAGCTCGATCAAGCGGGTATCGCGACGCGCATGCTGCGCACCATCAACAGCGCGGGCCTCGAGCCGAACCTGCTCACCGTGGAGCTGACCACGGGCATCTCGGGCGACGCCTCGGCCATCGTGGCGGCGCTCGACGAGTTGCGCGAGGCGGGCGTCCGTGTCGCCCTCGACGACTTCGGCATGGCCACTTCGCTGGCAGATCTCAAGCGCCTGCCGATCGATCAGGTCAAGCTGGCGCGCGAGTTCGTCGGTGCCATCAACGGCCCCGCGGAGGACTCGGCCTTCGCTCTTTCATTGATCAACATCGCCGACGTCCGTGGCGTCGACGTCGTGGCCAAGGGCGTCGAGTCGCGCGAGCAGGCGTGGCGCCTCGCCGAGCTGGGGTGCCGCTACGGCCAGGGCTTCTTCTTCAGCAAGCCGCTCGGCGCCACGGGCGTCCTCGCGGTACTGCGCCAGGGCACGCTGCGCGGCTGAGCCGCGGCGCGGCCGTCGCCGCGCGGTTAACTGACGGTGAGCGTGTAGCTCGCCGACCCGGTCTGGCCCGACACGTTCGTGCCGAAGCACCACACTTCAACGCTGAAGGCGTAGCTACCGGCGGCGGTTGGCGTGCCGGTGATCTCGCCCGTGTCGGAGCAATCGGCGAAGACCAGCTCCAGCCCGGGCGGCAGCGCGCCGCCGCTGACCCACATGTCGCCGACGGGCGTCGTGTTTTGCTCGACCGAGATGGCCGCGAGGTACGGCTGGCCGACCTGCGCCGGCTGCAGGCCAGCGGGCGTGAACTGCAGGGCCGGACGGCCCATCGTGCAGCCCAGTACCAACAGGACCGCCATAAAGGTCGCGCTGAGCAGTCGCATCATGTCAGCGACCGCGTGAGGTGGACTATCTCTCGTCGAGCAGTCATCCCCGCAGATGTGTACAGCCGATAAGCGGCTTCATTCCGCCAACGACTGTTCCAGACGAGGACATGTTCCATGCCGTTCTGCCAGGCCCGACGAGTCACCTCGTGGACGACGGCCCGCGCCAGGCCGAGCCGGCGGTAGTCACGATGCGTGCCCAGTGGCTCGATCTCCAGCGTCTTCGAAACGATATCCGCCCAGCCGATGCAGTACGCCGCCGGCGTGCCGTCCGGTGCGATCGCGATCGTCACCAGCTCCGGCCTGAAGTCGGGCATGCGCTTGACGGTATCGTGCCATTCGCTCTTGTAGGACGACGGCCGCTCATCGGACCACGCTGCGCGGTGCATCTCGATGAAAGCAACGTCAGACACGTCGAGCAGCGAACCGAATCGGTAGCCCTCCGGCAGCACCGCGGCCTGCGGCTCTCCGTCAATGTCGGCCATCAACTCGAGCTCGACATTCTCTGCCTGGTACCCGCGCAGCTCGAGCTCGGCCAGCAGCGGGTCGTTGCGGGCAACCCAGAGCGTCGCTGAGTCGAGGCCCCGTTCAGCGAGATGGGTTTCGATCCAACCGATGAGCTCGAGCGCTGTTGGGCTGCCCGCCTGTCCATCAGAGACCGAGAGGGCAATGCTTCCGTCGATCATCACGAAGCCTGCGGCCGAGTCACCGCCCTCCGTGGGCCACAAGAACGCATCGAATCCCGCGCGGCCCAGCTCGCGCAGCCACCATTGCATACCGCCGGGATGGAACTGCCCGCCATCCGCGCGAGTGCGGGCAAGCAGCGCAGCGACGGCGGGCATGTCACGGGCCAGATCTAATCGACGAGGGTTCATAAGAGAAGTGGCGCGCCCGGCGGGACTCGAACCCACGACCTTCTGCTCCGGAGGCAGACGCTCTATCCGCTGAGCTACGGGCGCGTACCGGCTAGGTTACGCGACGCCTGACAGGGCCGCCGCGGCGCCTACAGGCAGGTGACTCACGATTCAGCCTCGAGCCTCGCGAGCGCAGCCAGAACCTCGCGCGCGATCTGGTCCATCGGTGCTGCCACGGCATCGACTCGGATCGTGGCCGATTCGGACAGCATCGCGTTGTAGCCCCAGCCGCCGCTGCCCGTGTTCCTCATGTCAGTCCGGACGAGCACGATCGGCTTCTTCCCGTATGCGTAGCCGACCTCCCAGCAAGTGCCGGAGTCGGGGTCGGCGCCGTCCATGATCGCGACGACGCTGTCAGCCCAGTCGATGCCTGCGACGTCGCCCGCAAATATGCCTGCCGCGTCCCTGCCCGGCTCCTGCTCCTGGGGCATGAAGACTTCGTGCCCCGCGCCGCGCAATGCGGCCACGAGAGCGTCGTTCCAATCGCGCTCGGCGGCGCTGAAGAGTGGGCCGGCGAAGTAGATGCGCATCGCCGCTGCTAAGGCCGGATCGGGTCTGACTTGTTCACCATGGCGAGAACGGCGCCGGTGCGGCTCAAGCGAACTCTCCCGTCGGATCAGTGTCGTGTCACGCCTGAAATCAACCGGAGGCGATGATGACACACAGAAAAAGAAGCGACCCCTCCGAAGAGGGGCCGCCGCACTGTCCCGGCCGAACCGACAACAATGTTGCCGGACTCCTGCCACGCCACAAGGGCATCTATCACGCCGGCTGCACCGGCTACCCTAACCCAACCTACCCATGACCTTGCGCCTGGGGCAGCACATGCCGCGCGAGGCGACATCCAGTGGGTATCTTACCTGACCCCCTGCGACGACTCAAGGGGTTATGCCGGTTGCAGCATAAATATTCCGCAACAGCCATTCAGCGAATTCACAGGGTCGGCTACGGCCGGTCGATCGTCACCGACTCCATGATCACCGGGTCGATCGCGCTGTCGCCCTCGCGCGGCATGCTGACGATCTGATCGACGACGTCCATGCCTTCTGTGACGGTCCCGAAGATCACATAGCCACCTGATTCCGGGAGCCGATCCTTCACGCTGTCGGCGAGCACGATGAAGAACTGGGACCCAGCCGAATCTGGCGCAGTCGTTCTGGCCATGGCTACCGTGCCGCGCACGTAGTCGCCGATGACGTGCTCATCGGCGATGGTGTAGCCCGGACCGCCCGTGCCGTCGCCGTTCGGGTCGCCACCCTGGATCACGAAGCCCGGTGCGATGCGATGGAAGCCGAGGCCGTTGTAATAGCCAACCTCGGCGAGGTTGATGAAGTTCTCGCTCGCGACCGGTGCCGACTCGGTGTAGATGTCCATGACGATCGTGCCCAGCTCGGTGACGATCGTGGCCGTGGTGCCGTCGCCCTCCGGCAGCGCGAGCGCGTCGGCGAGCGGAGTCGCGGACGGTGGATTGAACTGGCCGAGGCTGCGGCCGGGAGTTGCGCCCGGTCCCTGTGCCGGAGCGAGGAAGTACGCGTAGCCCACCACCGCCAGGATCGCCAGCAGAGCGACGGCGCCGAGCGCCAGCCACAGCCGCGAGATGCCTGACTTCTTCGGGGCCGGTGAGCTCCCGCGCGGCGCCGTCGGACCGCGCGAGAACCCGGGCCGATAGGACGTGTCCGTCGAGTGACTGCGCGTGACGCGGCGCCGCTTAGCCATTGGCCTGCTTAACCATTGATACGGGTTCCTCCATGTAATCGACTGCGCCGGTGAACAGCGCTTCGCCGAGGATCAATGCGTCGGCGCCGGCGGTGCGAGCGGCTGCGACTCCGGTGGCGTCAGTCGCGCCGCCGGCGAGATGCAGCTCCAGATCCAGGCTTTTGATGGGCTCGACGACGACAGCCACGTCAACGGCCGACCAGTGCGACACGATGAGACGGCGCACGCCCTCGCCAGCGAGCATCGCCACGAGCGCTGCGAAGGTCGGTGCTGGGCCGTGCCACGGATACTCCGCCAGCCGGTCCGGCCGCGGATCGACGCCGACCGCCAGCCAGTCTCCCGCCACGCGCAGACAGGCTCGCAGCGTGTCAACTGATTCGACCACGGCCCACAGCGGAACTACGACGCGCGTGGCGCCTGCGGCGAATGCGAGCTCGATCTGCTCCGGACCGTCGACGCCGCCGGCGAGCTGCAGTGGCACCGCCACGGTGCGCGAGATGCGCTGGATGGCGTCCGTGTTCGCCGGCGCGCCGCGCTGCGCCCCGTCGAGGTCGACCAGGTGCAGGAGCGGTGCCCCCAGACCCACCCAGTGCTGCGCGATGCGCTCCGGCCGGTCAGTGGGCGATCCCTCGCCCGTGGCCGCCCCGGGCCACAGCACCAGCCGCGAACGGCCGGCCTGCAGGTCGATGCTCGGAACGATGATCATGCGCTGAGCAGGCGGCGCTGGAAGCTGATCGGGAGGCTGCCCTGTGTCAGCAGCGCATCGTGGAAGCGGCCGAGCGAGAAGCGGTCGCCAAGTCGCCTGCGCTCGTCCTCGCGCAGGCGCTGCAGGAGTACGCGCCCGAGCAGGTAGCTGAGCGGGTAGCTCGGCCGGTTGGTGTACCACTTGATCTCGGCCGCTGCGTTGGGTCGCTCGAAGCCGGTCTGTTCGACCAGGAAGTCGGTTGCCTCGGCGACACCGATCTGGCCTCGCTGAAGCTTGACGTCGAGGATGATCCGGCACGCGCGCCAGATGGCGTCGGTGTGCATCATCGCCCGGTGCTTGAGCGAGGTGTCGAAGCCCTCCTCGCGCATCATCACCTCGCAGTACATCGCCCAGCCCTCCACGAACTCGGGCGCGTCCGTGAGTGCGCGCACCAGGCTCGGGTGATCGATCGCCGCTGCGAGCTGCAGGTGGTGGCCCGGGTAGGCCTCGTGGATGCAGGTGTTGTAGATCGAAGAGTGGTTGTGCTCACGCAGCGCGCCAGCTTCACCGTCGACCGACGGCGTGACGACATAGATGCCGCGCCGGTCATGTCCGCTATCGAACTTGGGCGCCGGGTAGTAGGCCGCAAAGGGGATGACGCTGCGCAGGAACTCGGGCGTCTCGATGACGGACAGCTGTTCGCCGGCGGGAAGCGTGGCGATGTCGTGATCGCGCACGAACGACCGCGCCTCGTCCATGGCGAGGCGGTATTGCACCAGGGCTGAGGCGAAGTCGGACGGATGGTCCGACTTGATCCGGTCCACGACCTGCTGCTCCGTAGAAGACGGATCGAGCTCGCGAGCAATTGTGGCTCGCGCGTCGCGGTTCTCCGCCAGCTGCTGCTCACCGATCTCGAGGATCTCATCCGTGGTCAGGCCGTCGAAGGCGCGCAGAGAAATCAGCTCGTCGTATGCCGCGGAGCCGAGCGCGAAGTCATCTTCTGCCCCACCGAGCCGTTCACGCAGCCACGCGCCGTATTCCTCGAAGGCCGCGTTGGCAGCCGCAGCGGCCCTGTTCAGGCGGGTCACCTCGCTCGAGGCGTCGCCGAACTCCGTCACGGCCGCCGCTGCCACTTCCGAGAAGAGCGACGGCAGGGAGCGCAGCGCATCGAGCTCCATCTCGTTCCACAGCCGGACCGGCGGCCGCTCACCGAAACGTGTCTTCTGTTGCTCGACGTGGTGTGGCGCGGCCTCGAGCCGCGCGGCGATTGACATCAGGCGCTCGGCCAGCGGCCGCGAGCCACGGGCGAAGAGCAGGAAGATCGAATCGCCGACCTCGTCCGTGGCCGAGACGCGGCGCTCCCATGCGCGGTGGACCTCCGTGTCGAACCGGTCCAGCCGTGACGAGTAGAGCGCCAGATCGCGCTCGACCGCGAAGTAGGGTGAGAGCTCGTCCGCATCGATGGACTCGAGCTCGAACACGTAACGCCCGGTCGCGGCGGCTCCGTCGAGGACGGCATCGCGCGACCCGTCAGCAAGCTCGTCGTCGTGCCCGGGATAGCCAAGGAACGTGGCAAACGCCGGGTGGCGCCCCATCACGTCCTCGAACCGCGCCCGGGACAGCGCCTCGAGTCGCCGGTCCGCTTCGGTCAGCGGCGGATGGGGTGTGCGCGCGTCCAACTCTTGGGCCTGGGCCATGAGATCGAGATCAGGCACTGGCGCCCACGGTCGCTGCCGGCTGGGCCGGCGCAGGCGCGAGGCCTACCGTTGCCAGTGCTCGACGCGTGGCGTCAATCGCCGCGTCGATGTCGGCCGCCTCGATGCCGTAGTGGGTGACCGCGCGAACCCGGTCGCCGCCGGGGTAATCGATCATCCACACGCCTTCGTCGGCCAGCGCCGACAGGAAGGCCATGCGCAGCTCAGGCCGCTCCAGCTCGAAAAACACGAAGTTCGTGTTGGCACGTGCCGGGTCCAAACCGACGACGCCGGGCAGGCGGGCGATGCCCTCTGCCAACCGGCGCGCGTTGACGTGGTCTTGGGCGAGGCGCTCGATCATCCCGTCGGGACCGTCGCGCAACGCGAGCAGGCCCGGTGCCGCGAGGACGCCGACCTGGCGCATGCCTCCGCCGAGCAGCTTGCGCGCGCGGCGAGCTTTCCAGATGAAGTCGCGCGAGCCGACGACGATCGAGCCGACTGGGCATGCCAGGCCCTTCGATAGGCAGAAGGTGGCCGAGTCGGCTGGCGCGAGCAAGGCAGAAACGGGCGTGCCCAGGGCAACCGACGCGTTGAAGATGCGCGCCCCGTCCACGTGCAGCGGGACGCCGAGCTCTCGTGCAACCGCGCCCACGGCCGCGAGGTACTCAACGGGCAGTGGCTGCGCCATCGAGTCGGCGTGAGTGTTTTCGATCGTGATCAGAGCGGTGATCGGCTCGTGCACGTCCTCCGCATGGCGGACTGCGCGCCGGATCTGGTCCAGGTCCATCCGGCCCTCAGCGTCCCAGGGCAGCAACTTCATCGAGGCACCGACCACGACCGCGAAATTGGCCGCCTCGTGCGCGAACGAGTGGTTGCCCTCGCCGCCGATGATCTCGCCACCACGCGGCACGTGGGCCAGGAGCGACACCAGGTTGCCCATGGTGCCGCTGCTGACGAACAGCGCGGCCTCCTTGCCGGTCAGCTCGGCGGCACGTTCCTCGAGCGCAATGACCGTCGGATCGTCGCCGAAGACGTCGTCGCCCAGCTCGGCATCGGCCATTGCACGGCGCATCTCGGCAGACGGCTGGGTGACGGTATCGGAGCGCAGATCGACACGGCGGTTGGACATGGGAAGGGCGAGTTTACTGGTATCCTTCGCGTCCGCTGCCTGGACCCGTGGTGTAGCGGCCCAACATGCCAGCCTGTCACGCTGGAGATCGCCGGTTCGAATCCGGTCGGGTCCGCCAGTTCCACCTCGATCAGTCAGCCGAATGCCGGTGAGGGATACCGATATCGCTCGCTTCGCCAGCCGACTGACCCCCTTGCTGCTCGCCGCGATTCTTGCCGCGTGCGGCCCGAGCACCCCTCCGACGAGCGTTCCTACCACGCCGATCCAGGGCACGCCGACGCCCACGACAGAGCCGAGCACGCCGGCATCGACGCCGAGCGCGACCGACCTGCCCAGCACTCCGTCGAGCCCTTTGCCGACTGACGGTCCGACCGTTACCCCGGCACCGAATGAAACCCCAGCCGTTACGCCCGCGCCCGAGGACGCCGTGATGCCGTTCGTGCCTGTCGCCAACTTCTGGGACACACAGAACGGCATCGCCATGAGCGATCTTCGAGCGCGCTGGTCGAGCGGCCAGCTGGCCTACGCGTCCCAGGATGCTGATGCCCTGGCTGACGCATTCGGGTCGGCTTCTCCGGCTGCCGGTTTGGCCGACCCGGCAGCCGTCATCGCCGCGGTCAAGGACGGGTCAGCGGGGCTGCTGCGCGCCTCCGACGTTCATCCGTCAGTACGCGCCCTGGCGATAGATGGTGTGAGCCTCTTCGGCAACGACCGCATAGGTGACGTCGCCGACTGGCCGCTCACAGCGACCGTCGAGACGGCCGAGCCGTGGGATCAGTCAGCGACCTGGACCATGGTTGCCGTCGGCGACATGATGTTTGACCGCCTCGTGATCGATCACCTGAACCAGGCCGGCGGCGAGAAGCAGCACCTCTTCGACGGCGGCACGTCCCGCGTCACGCGCCTTCGCTGCTGCTCGTTCTTCGGCTACCAGTACCCCGATGTCGAGCGCACCGGCAACCGCGGCCTGGTGCGCGAGATGCTGACGGGTGCCGATCTGACCATCGGCAACATGGAGTCGGGCGTCCGCTACGACGCGATCCATCACCCCGATCCGCGCGGCTTCATTTTCCACTCGGACGCCAGCTGGATGCCCATGCTCGCCGATAACGGCTTCGATCTGCTGTCGATGGCCAACAACCACGCCCGCGACGCCGGTGTTCGAGGACTCCAGGAGGGCGTTCAGGCCATGACCGAAGCCGGCATCGTCCCGGCCGGTGTGGGCGAGGGCAATGCTGCCGCGGATCCGGCCTACATGGATGTCAACGGGATCACCTTGGCAGTAATCGCCTGCGACTACATCCGCAGCAAGCGGCCACCCATCGAAGGCCGCCTCGCGCCATTGAGCTGCCAGAACGGCCCCGTTGTCGAGTCAATCCGCCAAGCGCGCCAGAACGCTGACGCAGTGATCGTGTTCCCTCACTGGGGCATCGAATACGAGCAGCCGGTGCCATATCAGTACGAGCTGTCCCGGCAGTGGATCGACGCGGGAGCGGACATGATCGTCGGGGCACACAGCCACTTCCCGGGTGGCATCTATGAGTACGACGGGCGCGTGTCACTGCTCTCGTTGGGCAACTTCATCTTCGATCAGAACTTCCGCCAGACGACCCTGCAGGGGCTCGTCGTGGAGACGACCTGGAACGGCGCTACGCCAGTCCAGATCTGGGCGCACCCGCTGCTGAACGTCGACGCCCAGCCGAACTTTGCCGTCGGCGAGGACGCTCAGTGGGCCTTCGATGTCATGAAGTGGCAGTCCCCGCCGAGCCGGCTCGACTGGGGTGGCGGGCCGACTCCGGACTTCGGCAATACGCCTCGGAAGTAGCAGCTAGCGCAGGCCGGCGAAGAGATCGTCCTCCGGGATGCGCACACCGACGCGCGACACGCGCAGCGTCAACTCCTCGACCGGGAACAGCTCGCGCCAGTCGTCCTCGGTCAGGGCCAGGAAGAAGCCGTCCCGAGGAAGCTGGGTGACGTGCTCGCCGAACGCCGCGTACTTGGCGCCGATGTAGTCACTGACATCGACGACGGTCGTAGTCGGGCCCGTGGCATCGACCATCTTCTGCATGTACGCCTCGCGCTCGGCGCGCTGCTCGTCCGTCTCCTCGCCGTCGGCTTCCCACCACGACGTGACGCCGCGCTCCTTCGCGCGCGCAATGACCTCTTCGCGCTGCCAGCGTCGCCCGCCGGCCACCTCGTAGAGCTTCCGGGGCGGCTCGTCCATATCGGCCGTCCGCTCGAAGGCAGCCTTGGCGATCAAGGCGGCGCGGATGTGGTCCGGATGGCCGTAGCTGCCGAAGTCGTTGTAGCCCACGATCACGTGCGGCCGGACCTCGCGCACGATCTCCACGAGGCGGTCGACGGCCTCGTCGAAGTCGGCCTGCCAGAACGATTCGGGAGCATCGTTCTCGGGCGTGCCCATCATTCCCGAAGTCGACGTAGCCGAGTTGGCGCGATTCGATGTTGCCCAACCGCTCCAGGGCGCGGCGCAGCTCCTCGGCGCGAATCTCGGCCAGGCGAGCGTGATTCTCGGGAGTGTCCAGTTCTGGCACGACGATCTCGCCGTGCTCGCCGCCGGTGCAGGTGACGCACACCACGCGCGCGCCCTCGGCGGCATAGCGAGCCATGACACCGCCTGTGCTGATCGTCTCGTCGTCGGGGTGGGCATGGACCGTCATCAACGTCAACTGTGCAGACATGCACGCGATCATATGGGGCGCGCCGAATCGGCCGTTTAGACTCGCCGGGCTGCACTGCACGACGCTGCCGGCCGCAACCCACCGACGAGGAGTCGATCCCATGTCGCACACCCCAGACCAACGCCAGCGATGGGCGCTCATCCTGGGCGCCAGCAGCGGCTTCGGAGAGGCGGCGGCGATCGCGCTGGCGGCTGCCGGCTACGACATCTGCGGCGCCCACCTGGACCGACGGCAGGGACAGGCCCACGTCGATGAGATCAAGGCCAGGATCGAGGGTCATGGCCGTCGTGCGCTGTTCTTCAATGGCAACGCCGCGGACGACGAGCAGCGGGCACGCGTCATCGCTGGGCTGAAGGAAGCGGCCGGCGATGGCGGCTATGTCCGGGTGATGCTCCACTCGCTCGCCTTCGGGACGCTCAAGCCGTTCCTCGCGCCGGAGCCGAACGAAGGCATTAATCGCAAGAACCTGGAAATGACGTTGGACGTGATGGCCAACTCACTCGTGTACTGGTCGCAGGACGTGTGGCGCGCTCGGTTGTTCGGCGAGGGCTCCAAGATTTATGCGCTGACGAGCGAGGGCTCCACCCGGGTCGTTACCTCCTACGGCGCTGTGTCAGCCGCAAAAAGCGCGCTCGAGTCGCACTGCCGCCAGCTTGCCCTGGAATTCGGCCACAACCGCTCAGGCGTGACCGTGAACGCGATCCGTGCCGGCGTGACCGTCACCCCGGCGCTGATGCAGATCCCCGAACACAACGAGCTGATCGACTACGCCACCAGGCGCAATCCGATGGGCCGCATGACCACCGTCGACGACGTCGCGCAGGCGATCGTCACGCTGTCGGGCGACGGCACTCATTGGCTCAGCGGCAACGTCCTGGGCGTGGACGGCGGCGAGCTGATCACCGGGTAGACGTTCGTACGGCCTCGACAGGACCGCGTCCAAGGCGCCAGAATTGAACTGAGACCCGGCCAGCCGTGTGCGGGGTCTGGTGGGAGGAACCATGGCTCGAGCGACCGCGCGCCTCGTTGCCCTGATGACCGCCCTCGTTCTGGTCTTTGGCGTGGCCGGTGCTGCGCAGGCGGGTTCGGGATGGTCGGGCAAATACAACCTGTTTCGCGAAGGTGTCTTCGTGACCCAGTACACGTGGACCTGGTGCGTGGGCGCCAGTGCCCAGGTGATGCTCAACATCATCAACGGCACCGAGAACGACATGTACCGGCGCCAGCGGCGGCTCGTCCAGTACGCCATGAACAACGACGAGCACCTGAACAGCAACAACGGTGGCTCGGACGCGGTCGGTTTCGCAAACACGCTGAATCAGTACGGCGCCGGTGGATACACCGTCGCGGCTTCGAACTCTTTCAAGCAGGCGCTGCGCAAGGCGGTCAGGCGCCTCCGCGTGACAGGCAAGCCGGTCGGCCTGCTCGTCATGGGCGGCCGCCACGCCTGGGTGCTCAACGGCTTCGAGGCAACGGCCGACCCCGCAACCACGAACGCCTTCAGGGTCACTCACGTTTACGTCACCGGACCGCTCTATCCGAAGCAACGCAAGGGTTGGTACGACAAGCCACCCAACACGCGCATCAGCTGGTCTGATTTCCGGACGCCGTTCCGAAGGTTCGACGATCCCGATTCGCCGCGCTTCGTCGGCGACTGGGTGACCGTCAACCCGTAACTTCCGGAAGGGCCTGGTCGCCTACTCGGCCGAGGCGTAGCCGGTTAGCTCGACATAGGCCTGGCCACTGACCGGCTGACCGGCGCGCGTCGCGGTGACATGCTGCGAGCCCTCCCAGTAGACGACCCCGGTGGTCGGTCGCGTGTCGAGCTCCTGGTCCGCGACTGTGGGCTCGAGCTCGATGACGAGCTCCTCGCTCGGCACTTCGACGCGCCAGCCAGCCGGGTACATGGCGCCGGTGTGCGGGCTGGTCCATGAACCCGTAGGCGTCACGCTGACCTCCTCGCGCGGCAGGTGGCGGGTCGAGCCGTCGGCGTCGACGTACGTGCCGTAGATCAACGGGTAGGAGCCGTCCGCGGCACGCACGAGCGAGATGGTCAGGTCCGTGCCGTCGTCGAGGTTGACCGCGAACCAATCCCAGCCACCGCCGCCGACGGCGATGAAGTCGCCCCATTGGTGGTCGAACCAGGCCTCGCCCTTGACGCTGATCAGCGCGTCATCGCCGCCGGCCGCGATCGTTCCGACAGCGCCCATACGCGTCCACGAGTAGTAGTACGAGCCACCGGCGGGGCCGAAGTCGATCCAGCCGTCGTCGTCGTGCAGGACCGGCATCTCGTGCAGCGCGTCCAATTCCAGATCCAGCGTGACCTGGGTTCCCGACGCCGCGAGAGAGTCGCTGCCGCCAAGCCCACTCATCTGCCACGGCGATGCCGCAAGGTCGGGGACGCCCTCGTCGTCGCTGCCCCGAAGGGAGAGATCGAAGCCCTCCGTTGCTCCGAGATCAACCTGCGGGCCGATCTCCGAGCGCTGGTCGTAATAGAAGAGATCGGCCGTCTCGTCGGTCAGTGCCAGGTGCGATGCCCACGTCACCGGGAATCCGCCGCGCTCGGCACGGAAGACCACGAACTCGAAGCCGAACTTGCGCACGCCGCCCGACTCGCGCAGGTGGCCGGTGTAGTACCACCACTCGGTCAGTCGGTCGTGGGGCGTCTCGTCGCGTGGCAGGACGACCGGCTGGGGATCGGGCGGCCGGCTCTCAAACGGTACCTGTGTGGGAAGCGCAGGAGTCGGCGCGGGTTCGTTGGCCAGCAACCGCCCGCTCGGCGAACATCCGATGAACAGGGCACCCGTGAGCACGAGCGTCACCAGCAGCCACGGCAGCGTGGCCGTCTCGGGCAGGTGCAGCCGGGTGCCGATGAAACGGCGGAGTCGGGCGGGCATCCACCAGTTGAGATCGCCGAGCAGGCGCATGGTCGAGGGCACGAGCAGGGCACGGACGATCGTCGCGTCGAGCGCGACGGCGATGGCCACGCCGAGACCAAGTGCCTTGATGAGCACGATGTCCGCGAAGGCGAAGCTGCCGGCGACGACGACGACGATCAGCGCGGCCGAGGTGACGATCCGACCCGAGCGCTCCATCCCGCGCACCACTGCCTCGCGGTTGTCGCCCGTCCGGTCATAGACCTCCTTCATGCGGCTGAGCAGGAAGACCTCGTAGTCCATTGACAGCCCGAACAGGACGCAGAACAGGATCACCGGCAGCGTCGTCTCGACGTAGCCCAGCGGCGAGAAGCCGAGCAGCGCCGAGAGGTTGCCGTCCTGGAAGATCCAGACGAGCGCCCCGAAGCTGGCCGTGATCGAGAGGCCGTTGACGAGCAGTGCCTTGGCCGGCAGCACGACCGAGCGCAGCAGCACGAAGAGCACCACGTAGGTGCTGATCAGGATGAACGCGGCCGATCTTGGGAAGTCGGCGGCGATGCGGTTGACGACATCACGAACCTCGGCTGCGCCGCCACCGACCAGGACGGTCAGGCCCGGCGGCGGTGCCACGCTCGAGTCCGGGTTACGCATGTCGACGACGAGTTGCTTGGCCCTCGGCGCGGTTCGGACCGTACGGCGTGAAGACCGTGAAGGCAGCGAGATCGTCCTTGGCGCTCGCGGCCAGGGTTCGGGCGACGAAACGGTCGGCGGGGCCGCCGGGTGCCGAGTAGAGGAGCTGATACTGCCCCTTCGAGAGTCGCGGATCGACGTCGACCATGCCCTCGACGCGACTCACCCGCGGGTCCGCCGCGAGCCGGCGCGAGTAGTCGTAGAGGAGCGCCACGTTCTCCGGATCCGTGACGGGCCCGTTCGTCTCGACCGCGACGATGAGCGGCGCGAACTCGCCCTCGCCGAACTCCCGCGCCAGCACATCGAAAGCGGCACGGCTGGGCACGCCCGGTGGCAGGATCGAGGCGTCCGGGGCGTTGAATCGAACGTGGAGGAAGGGCGCGCCGAGCAGCAACAGGATCGCCAGCGTGGGCAGGAAGAAGGCCAGCGGCCGGTCCATGACGCGATTGGCGAGGCGCGCCCAGAAGCCGTCGGTTTCCGGCGCGGCCTCGGCGTCGCCGGCGCGGCGATGGCGCCACGGCACGCGGATCGGAGCGGCGTCGACGCGTGGCCCGAGCACGGCCAGCACGGCCGGCAGGAGGGTCACTGCCGCGGCCACGGCCAGGGCGACCACTGCCGCGCCGGCGATGCCGACCGAGCGCAGCACCATGAACTCGAACAGGATCAGCCCGATCAGGCCGAGCAGCACGGTGAGGCCGCTGAAGAAGACCGCCCGACCGGCCGTGGCCACGGTGTCGGCCACTGCCTCGTTGATGACCGCCTGGTCGCGCGCGCCCTCTGCCGTGCGGCCGCCACCGCGCGCGACGAGCTCCTCGCGGAAGCGACTCGTCAGCAGCAGCGCATAGTCGACGCCCAGTCCGAGCCCGAGCAGGGTCGCCAGGTTGAGCACGAAGATGCTCAAGGGCGTCTGTTGGGCGACGAAGAAGAGCACACCCAGGGCCACGACGACGGCCGTGCCGCCGACGACGATGGGCACGCCGGCGGCGATCAGGCTGCCGAAGACGAGCAACAGCGCGAGCGCCGCCAGCGGCAGCGAGATGACCTCGCTGCGCTGCAGGTCGTGCTCGGACAGCACCTGGATGTCGCCGTAGAAGGCCGGGCCGCCGGCGAGCAGGACACGCAGTCCGGGCTGCGGGTCGATGGCCGCCTCGACCGGCTTCGAGGGCTGCCGGTGAATCGTCGGGCGGCAGGTCGAGCGTGACGATCTCGTAGACGGTGCGGCCGTCCGCGCTCACCTGGCGTGGCGACAGGACGTGGCTCAGGACACCCGTGACGTGCTCGGCCTGCTGGCAGCCGGCGCAGCGCCCGGTACGCCGCCAGCTCGAACTCGGGGTCGCCGGCGCGCGCATCGGTCTCGCTCTGAAGGAGCACGACCATCGCCGAGGGCGGCACGTTGAGCTCCTCGAGGGCCTGTCGAGCCTTCGATGCCTCGAGATCGTTCAGCGTGAATCCGCCGGATCGCAGCGCGCCCGGAAGCTGCGGTGCGAACGGGATGGCGAGAACGAGCAGCGGCGACCCACGCGCCGATGACCAGGTAGCGGCGGCGCGCCGCAAAGAGCCCGATACGCCGAAAGAGGCTCATGGGTAGACGACGGAGCTGGTGGCAGTCACTGCCAGGTCCTGGGGCGTCATCACAAAACGTAGGATCGCACAGTACGGAGTTACTGCGAGGTGGCGCCTCGTCATTCCGCCGTCGGCGGGTCCTCGTCGGCGATGGGCTCGGGCAAACCTATCGCTGCCACGTCCGACTCGAGAAATGCCGGTTCGGAGGTCGGGAGCGCCGGAATGGCGAGCTCGATGTGCCGCCGGCCCGCGCTCGTCCCGTCGGTCGCAACCAGCTCGACCGTTGCCTCGATCGCGGCGGCGGCGGCGATCGTCGTGATGACCGAGCAATAGCGCACGATGCTGAGCCGGATGACGCGCGCCAGGACCGGAACGGAGAGTCTGTCGCCGGTGACACGGAAGTGCAGCGCGACGCGGCTGTAGGTCCACGGAGGCTCGGGTTGCTGGTCGGCCTCGACGGCGACCTCAAGGTCCGCGATCTGGGCCCGGCGCTTGCGCAGGATCTCGACCACGTCCCACGCCGCGCAGGCGCCGGCTCCGGCGAGCAGCAGCTCAGTGGCAGAGAAGCCGGTCGAGCCGCGAGTCTCCTCGGGCGATCGAGGAGCGTTGATCGCGATCGGGTGGGCGATGTGGGAGCCGAGGGCGACGAATTGGCCGCCCTGTTGGTCCCAGCTGACGGTGACGGTTCTCACGGCGAGCCGCTATTCGCCGATGACCGACCAGATGAAGCCCATGAAAAGGAAGATGCCGATGAGCAGCATCACGAAGGCTGGCGCACCGGACTGCTGCGGACCGAGTCCCATGCTGGCCAGGAAGGCCATGCCGGCGATCCACAGCAGGATCAGCACCAGGAACAGCCAGCGGCCATTCGGGCCGACCACGGAGCTGACCCAGCCGGTGTGACGGCGTGACGGCACGAGGGCGACGCGCAGCAGGATGATGCCCATCAGTCCGGCCAGCACGAGTCGACCCGATGAGCGCGATCGGATGCAGGATCAGCTGCAGGAAGCCGGCGTAGAGCGAGATCACGACGCCGCCGGTCATGACGATGGCGACGAGAATTGCCGCGCGCTTCCAGCGTTCCATTGAGCTTTCCATCGGGCGCGAGTCTAGCAGCGGCTCGGTCGCAGCCACAGTCGACGTGGAGCGTCGCAACGTTGCGTTGACATCGAGCACGTGCTCCGGGCCGGGGACGCTATGATGCGCGTTCTATCCAGACTGCATAAGGAATATGCAGTCGGTCGGAGGTCCGTCGGAGGTTCGTGACATAACCACCGAAGAGCTGGCGCTCGAGGCGCAGCCGTTCGTCAATCTGCGCGACCCGGCGCGCCGGACGAGTCCTGACGGTCGGCCGGCTGTCAGCCGCCGCGCGCCGCTGTGGGCGGACGTCCCCGACGAGAAATGGAACGACTGGCGCTGGCAGCTGTCGAACCGCGTCAACGACCTTGCCGAGATCGAGCAGATCCTGAACCTGACCGACGAGGAGCGCGACGGGCTCTCCGCGCCCGACAAGTTCCGCGTCGACATCACGCCGTACTTCATCTCGCTTATCGATCCCGACGATCCGAACGACCCGATCCGGCGCCAGGTCATCCCGCTCGGCCGCGAGCAGGAAGCGTTCACGGCGATGATGGAGGACTCGCTCGCCGAGGATCGGCACTCGCCCGTGCCCGGCCTGGTGCATCGCTATCCGGACCGCGTGCTGATGCTGGTCACGACGCAGTGCGCGTCCTATTGCCGCTACTGCACCCGATCGCGCATCGTCGGCGACCCGACCCAGAACTTCAACTCGCGCGACCACGAGGCACAGCTCGACTACCTGCGCCGCACGCCGCAGGTGCGCGACGTGCTGATCAGCGGCGGCGACGGCCTGACACTCGCACCCAAGCTGTTCGAGAAGATCATCCGCGGCCTGCGCGAGATCCCGCACATCGAGATCATCCGCATCGGCTCGCGCGTGCCGGTCTTCCTGCCCGCAGCGCGTCGACGACGAGCTGTGCGAGATGCTCGCAGCGCTACCACCCGCTCTGGATGAACCTGCACTTCAACCACCCCAACGAAGTGACACCCGAGGTGGCACGGGCGGTCGACAAGCTGACCCGCGCAGGCATCCCGATTGGCAATCAGTCGGTCCTGCTCGCGGGAGTCAACGATTGCGTCAACATCCAGCGCGACCTCGTCCACCGCCTCGTCGAGATGCGCGTCCGGCCGTACTACATCTACCAGTGCGACCTCGTCGAGGGCTCGGGCCACTTCCGGACGCCGGTCGGCAAGGGCCTGGAGATCATCGAGGGCCTGCGCGGCCACACGCAGTGGCTACGCGGTGCCGACCTACGTGATCGATGCGCCCGGCGGCGGCGGCAAGATCCCGGTCATGCCCAACTACCTGATCAGCTACTCGGACCACAAGGTCGTGCTCCGCAACTACGAGGGCTACATCACGACCTACGAAGAGCCGCTCGAGTACAAGCAGCACGACCGTGCCACCTGTCGGTCATGCCAGACCGCGCGGCCGGAGCCGGGCCAGTCGGGCGTGCTCGGCCTGCTCCAGGGCGAGAAGATGTGGATCGAGCCGACCGGGTTTTCGGAGGTGCACTCGCGCGGCAACCACGAGCCGCACCGCCTCCAGCGGCCCGAGAAATGGACGCCCTACGGCGTCGGCGCGATCGAAGGCAAACCGGTCACGAAGGAGCTTCCGGTACTGCCCGCGGGCGTTGGCGCGGACAATGGGGCCGCCACAGAGTACGCACCGGGAGAGGAGCCCCGGCCGCGCGAAGGTGAGCCCACCGCGTCGGCCCACGGCGAGCTGCTTTAACCGCGGGCGTGAGGTGTGATTGGCCAGGCACGCGTATCCTGATCGAGCCGTTTTCCAAGTCCCGGGGGACATTCGAATGTTGCGCATCCGCCGTGTAGCGCCCGTCCTCGGGACGGTCATGTTGATGCTTGCGCTTGCCGCACCGGCCAGTGCCGCATCGGTCGTGGTCCTAGAGGATCTGGGCGCAGCTGCAAGTAGCTCGCGCCGTTTGAGCGTGTCTCCGGCACCGTGCCAGGACGCGACCTTCAACCTGCTCGGTGGCAAATGGACACGCACCTACGAGTGGTCCTTCAAGCGCTCCACCACGCCCGCGGGCCTGGACAGGACCGCGGTTGCGAACACGCTCACTCGGTCGTTCTCGAGCGTCACCAACGGCACCAACGATTGCGGCATGCCCGACCGGATCGGGGCCACCCACCGGTACCTTGGCGTAACGACTCGCGCGCCGAACTGTCGCCAGCGTGACAACCACAACGTCGTCGCCTTCGGCCGGATGCAGATGGGTGTCCTCGCGGTCACCTGCTTCTGGATCAGCGGCGGGCGCATCGTCGAGGCCGACATGCGCATCAATAACCGTGAGAGCTGGGGAATGTCAGTGGGCACGTGCGGCGGCGACATGCCCATGCTCGAGGCAACGATCGTGCACGAAGCCGGCCACGTGTTCGGCCTCGACCACGTCGGTGAGCGGCGGCACGGCCGTCTGACTATGAGCCCGTTCATCGATGGCCCGTGCCAGAACAACGAGGCGACGCTGGGCCGAGGCGACGTGCTCGGTCTCCGGCAGCTCTACTAGAAGCGTGGCCTTCGACACTCAGACGCTCGCCCAGATCGACGCCGCCTACGAGGTCCGCATCGAGACGCAGCGCCTCGACGGCAGCACCAAACGAACGGTCATCTGGATCATGGTTGATGGCGAGGACGTCTTCGTGCGCTCGGTTCGTGGCGATCGCGGCCACTGGTTCCAGGCCGCCACTGAAGAGGACCGGCCACTGACTTTGATCGTGGACAAGCAGAGGATTCCTGTCAGAGCCGTGCTGGCGACGGATTCCGACTCGATCGAGCGCACGGGCAGAGCGTTGGAGCGCAAGTACGCGCGCGACCCTGCACTGTCCTCGATGCTCCGGCCCATGACGTTCGCCACGACACTTCGCCTCGAACCAGCCTGAGTCCAGCGCGTTGACGTTCGCGCTCCGTGACGTGGCGGGCCTACCCTCGGCCGACCTGCGCCCGCCGATCGTCGCCGAGCCGGGCGACCCCTTCGCCGCGCTGCGTGTTGCGCACCTCCTGGCACGAATCGAACGCGGCGCCCCGGTCCGGCTGCGCGACATCGTCGACCGCCTGAACGCGGACTACCTCGACTGGTCGTTCACGCGCCAGGTGGTCGTGACGGTCGCGGTCCAGCTCCAGGCGAACTGGGTGGCCGACTTCCGGACATCAGCCGGCTTCGACCTGACGGAGGGACCCCACGGTGAGGAGATCGTGATCGAGGACAGCGCACGTGCCGAGCCTTGGCTGGTACGCCAGGTGGAGCGGCTCGCCGCCGAGTGTCACGAGCGCCTGCGGGCGTTCGCCCGCGACGAGGGCGCCATCGCGTAAGTGAGGACTACGCGCGCAGCGCCTCGTACGTGCCGCGCAGCGCCTCAACCTCGACCGCA
The DNA here is from genome assembly GCA_963706095.1 of uncultured Chloroflexia bacterium. Taxonomy (GTDB): domain Bacteria; phylum Chloroflexota; class Limnocylindria; order Limnocylindrales; family CSP1-4; genus JALYGJ01. Next base: position 1,420,693 of record OY970149.1, on the reverse strand, counting down.
CGCTCGGTGGCCCAGCGGTTGGTGAAGAAGACGAACACCAGGTCGCTGTCAGGATCTATCCAGATGCGCGTGCCCGTCGCGCCGCCATGCGAGATGACGCGCGGCGAACCGGGTATCTCACTCATCAGCGTCGGCTTGCCCCAGCCGAGCGCGAAGTGGACCCGCTTCACCTCGCCGTCGATCTCCCCGCTGATCTCGCCGCGCGTCTGATCTTCCGCCATCAGCGCGATCGTCTCGGGCCGCAGAGGGAGCACACGATCGCCCACGTCACGCGGCCGCAGCAGCGCGCCGCCAAAGCGCAGCAGGTCGTCGAGCGTTCCGAAGAGGCCGCCACCGGGCAGAGCGGTGCGCGCCAGCCAGCGCACCATGACGTAACGCTTCACGCGGCTGTCGACGCCCGCGTTCTCGACGGTCACGATCGGTCGCCCGGTCCGGCGTGGGTCGAAGGTCGCGCTCATGCCCAACGGGCGCTGCAGCCGCTCGTCCAGGAAGTGGATGTAGTCGAGGCCGGTCAGCTTCTCCATGAGCAGGCCGAGCAGGTAGAACGAGGCGCTGTTGTACTCGTAACGGCTGCCCGGTTCGAAGCGCAGCGGTGAATCGAGCAGCAGCTGCGTGATCTGTTGGGGCGACGGTCGCAGGCGCCGGATCATCTCGGGCTGAAGGTCCATCACGCCCGAGGTGTGCGTCAGGATGTGCCACGGCGTGACGACCTCCTTGCCACCATTGCGCAGGCCAGGCTCGAAGTCGGCGATGGGCTGATGGAGGCCAATTGATCCGTCCTCGATCAGCTGCATGAACGCAGTGGCGAAGATCGGCTTGGTCACCGACGCCAGGAAATAGATGCTGTCGCGGCTGATCGGCGCGCCCTGGCTGAACGTCTCGACCCGGATCGGCCCGTCGGCATCGGCCACGGCCAGGGCCGCGGCGGGCAGGGCGCGATCAGTCTCCACGCGGGCGCGCAGGCGCTCGAAAACCGGGTCCAGGCGCGCCGGATCAACGCGCAGCAGGGCGGTAGTGCCTTCGCTTCGGGCCTCCACGGCAGTCATCGTGTGACCATAACCCGCGATGACGCGAAGTGAGCTGATCGAGCAAACCAGGCGGCTGGTGGCGGAGGGGGAGCGCCTCGAGCGCCAGCCGAGCCTGCCGGCGTTGCGCACGTGGCTCCAGATCTCGGACGAGCTGTTGAGCGCGGCGTGGGGCTCGATGGATCGCTATCACCTCGCCTGGCTGTCGGTCGGACGGTCGAACGCCGTTCGCGGACGGCGCATGACCGACGAGGAGGAGCGGGCCTACGTTCGCGACGTCGCGGCGCAGAAGACGGCCGCCCTGCGGATGAGCCTCAAGGCAGTGGCCGAGCAGAACATGCCCTTCCTGGGGGAGACGAGCGAGGCTTAGGTGGTGGAGTAGGCCGTGCCGGCGAGTTCGTCGAGCAGGCGCTCACAACGCATCAGGGCGCGCCCGCTGTGATAGCCGTCCTGGAAGCTCGACCCCAGGGTGGCCTTGGGCACGCGTGACCCGTCCTCGCGGAGCAGCGACCACCAACCTCCGACGGGTGCCACCTGGTGCTCCTCGATGAAATCGAGCGTGGCGGCAAACACGCCGTAGTAGCCCGGGTCGGACGTCAATCGATAAAGCTCGAGCATCGTGACAAGAGCCTCAGCCTGCGCCCACCATTCCTTGCGCCGGTCCGTGGCGCGACCCCCAAACGGGCCTTCCGTGTAAAAGCCGCCGTGCTTGGGGTCGTAGCCGTACCCGAGGCTGTATGTGGTCGTTCCCTCCGCCCAACCGCGCAGAGCGTGGTCCTGCCAGCCGAGGGTCCGCGCCGCTTCGAGCACAAGCCACACACCCTCGAGATCGTGGCCGTAGCTCGCACGAGGTTCTGGAGGTGTCCGCAGCATTCGCCAGTCGGGACTCCAGCGCGTCACGGTGCAGTTGAGAGAGGGATGCTTGACACAGACAAGGAGGATCGACACGAGCTCGCCAAGGCGCTGCACTACAAGCTCGTCCGGCCACACGCGATGCAACTCCGTCAGAGACTCCAGCATGTGCAGGTGGCCGTTCTGCGTCTTGGTGCCACCCCACGCCCAGTAGGAGCGCACCTGTTGGTCCTGGACGGGCGTCCAATCAGCGTCGAACAGCTCGAGGTAACCGCCATATCGGCTGTCGTGGGCGTGCGCCTCCAGCTCGCCGAACAGCTGCTTCGCCTCGTCCAGCGCCCGAATCTCGCCACTCGCCCGGTGGTAGGCAGCCAGGGCAAAGAGGGCAAAGCTGAGGAGGCAGAGCTCCTTGCGGCTTTCGATCGGCTGGCCGTCAACCGAGACCTTGCTGTGGTAGCCACCGTGCGCGTCGTCTCGGAAGCGGCGCAACATGTCGTAGCCCGCCCGCGCGGCCGGTAGCGCTGTCTCTGGCGGACCGACGCTTTCCGCCACGAGTGTGCTGAACAGCCACATCTGCCGCGCCTGGAGCGAAAGGAAGCGCTCGGGCGCCACCCGAAAGACGCCACGTTCGTCGGCGTCCTGCAGGTAGCCGCCGTGCTGCGTGTCGACGGCCGCGGGAAGGTAGAACCCGATGACGGACCGTTCGAGCAGCGCGCGGCAGCGCGAAGCCTGTCGCCTGAGCTCGTCAGCAGGCGGCGCCTGCGGCCGGTCGACCAGGCCCGCCACCTGCGCGGCGGTACGGGGGCGGAGGTCACGTGTCCGACCCAGGATCGGAAGACGCATTCGGGTAGGAAGGTGCCCGATCAGATCCGACGGATCTCGTCGAGCGGCACGACGAAGACCGTGGCACCACCGTGGGTCACCTCCGCGGGCATCCAGTTGGCGTCAAAGCCACCGAGTGGCTCGGCCGGCACGGTCTCCGAGCGTGAGCTGCAGTTCTCCTCGATGAGGCGCAGTGCTTCACCGACCTGCGCGTCCTCGACGCCGATGTAGAGCATCGCGTTGCGCGCCTGGAGGAAGCCGCCGCGCGAGAGGACCTCGGTCACGCGCAGGTCGGCGGCACGCAACGCTTCGACGAGCGGGCCGGCGTCCTGGGCATGCACGACCGCGATCAGGAGCTTGCTCATGACCGGCTCATCATCGGGCTCCGCGCCAGGCCATGTAGGCCAGCGCCGCGAGTGCGGCTGCATGGATGAAGCGGATCTGCTCGTCGAGCCCGACGAAGTAGTCGGAGAAGCGGCCGAAGGACAGGCGTTCGAGCAAAGGCGTCGATGCCTGGGGCAGGAGCGCCTGACTGACCAGGTAGGCGATCAACACGCCCGCGATCCAGGCGCCCAGGCCAATCAGAGCCGCCACGATCTGCAGCCTGCGGAGGGTCACATGCGGACGGCCCTGCCACGCGCCGCGCGTTACGGCCGCCCCGATGCCCATGCCGCCAACAAAGCCGACCGCCACCAGGCCGAGCTGCAGCCCGAGCAGCTCTGCGCACAACCCGTACACCAATGCGACTGCCAACCCGGCGAGCAGTCCCAGGCCATAAGAGCGAAGCCCACGTGGCTCGGTGGCGTGCTCGGGCTGGTCGTCGATGCTCGTCGTCGGGCGTCCGGTCACACCCGATAGACTAGGTCGCCGCGATGGCCCACCCAAGCCTTGGTCTCCCACCCCACGACGTGACTGCCGGCCTGCCGGAGGCAGCCGAGCGTCTGCGCGCCAACCGCGCACGGCTGGCGCGCGTCGCGCTCCAGGCCACGACGCGCATCTCGGCCGGCTTTGGTGAGCGCTACGACGAGACAGCGCTGCGCCTCTTCCTGCGCGACTACGACCAGCACATCGAGCAGCTCGCGCGGGCACTCGAGACGGGTGAGGACTCGTACGTCGTCAACTACGGCGAGTGGCTGATGCCCACCTACCGCCGTCGCGGCGTCCCGGCCAACGACTTCATCGCCATGCTCGCCGGGCTGCGCGAGGCTGCCGGGTCGGTGCTGACGCCTGATGAGAACACCGTTGCGCGCGCGCTATTCGAGCGCTGGGCGGCCCGACTGAAGGCCCACGGGCGCCTGCCCGGCGATCACAAGGGCAACTCGATCATCCGCTTCTTCTGGAAGGGCGCCGGGATCGGCGACGACAAGTGGATCTGATTCGATGACGATCAAATGGGTCAAGGTCGACCGGCTCGTGATGAACGGCGAGCCGTTCTGCTACGGCACGCGCCTCACGGTTCGGAACATCCTGGAGATGCGCGTCAACGGCCTATCCCCGGCCCAGATGCTGGCCGACAACCCCGAGCTGCGCCGCGTCGGCATCGCCGAAGCGTTCCGCTACGCCGCCGACAACCGCGATCGATACGCCGACTTCTTCCGAGCCGGATGGCACCTTGCGCGGCACCGGGCTTCAGCGCTGACGATGTCGCCAACCTCCCGGAGAATCTGCGTGACCTGACCGGAGTCGTCGTCTCCTAGCTCCACTCGACCGAGTGCTAGGATGGATATCCGACATGACAGATCAGAATTCGACCGAACAGACGACTGACGGCGGCGCTGCGACGGCAACGGCAACGCCCCCCGCGGCACCGGCCGCCGCGGTCGCCCCTGCCCACGACCCCCAGGCGCGCGCGACCGAGCTGGCGATTCTCGATGCGCTGCGCGCCGTGGTCGACCCTGAGATCGGAATGAACGTCGTCGAGCTCGCGCTGATCAGGCAGATCATCCTCGCCCCACAGCAGACCGAGGTGAAGATGATCCTGACGACCCCGTTCTGCCCTTACGCCGGCGCGATGATCCAGCAGGTCAAGGAGCAGGTCGAGACGGTCGTCGACAACGACGTCAAGGTCACCCTCCTGGCCGAGCGCTGGGATCCGCGCGACGCCGGGCTGGTCTGGTAGATCGGGCGCCCGACTCCCAGTCGGCCCTCCTATCCTGACCGCGTGACAGCGCGGCGCCCGTCCATCGCGAACAGCGCGGTTGCCACCGGCAAGGGCGACGACGGCACGACCGGCCTGCTCTACGGCGGCCGGGTTTCGAAGGACGACTCTCGAACCGAGGCATATGGCACGGTCGACGAGGCCGTCGCGGCACTCGGTCTGGCGCGCGTCGAGTTGGTGGCAGCTGACCTGGCGGATCTGGCCGCGCTGGTGCTGCGTTATCAGCGTGAGCTCTTCGTCGTCGGTGCCGAGCTGGCCACCAATCCAACGGCCGTGGACCGACTGCAGGACGGCGTCACGCGCGTGTCGGAGGGCATGGTCGAGGAGGTAGAGGCGGAGCTGGCGCGCTGGGAGTCGGGGATCGAGATGCCGCGCGAGTTCGTCGTCCCGGGCGAGACGCGCGCCTCAGCGGCGCTGGAGATGGCCCGCTCAGTTCTCCGTCGGGCGGAGCGGCGCATCGTAACGCTGGCACGCGAGCAGTCGGTCGGGGAGTGGCTCCTCGCATACATCAACCGCCTGGCTGACCTGTTGTGGGTGCTCGCGCGCGTCGCGGAGCAGGCCGAGCACGCTTCGACGACTAAGGTGCGCCAGTGATTGTCCGTCTTGTCGCCGTGGCAATGGTCGCGCTGCTCTTCGTGGGTTGCGACGAGATGGGCGTGCCCGGTTTCGAGACGCCCTCCTCTCCATCCGGGATCCAGGGCACCGTCGTGCTCGGGCCTACATGCGCCGGCGCGGAGAGCACGCCCGGCGCCAACGATCCGGTGCCATGCGTCACGCCGTACTCGGCGCAGCTCGTCGTGCTCGACGGTGAGAACGCCGTCGTCGGGCGCGTCACTTCGAGCGCCGACGGCGCGTTCGTGATCGAGCTCCCGCCCGGCGACTACATCGTCGCCCCGGCCACCGGCACCGATTCCTACCCGATCGCCAACCCCGTCTCGGTAACCGTGGTCAACGGCCAGTTCGCCCACATCGAAGTCAACTACGACACCGGTATCCGCTAGCAGTAGCGCGCGCCGCGGTTACCAGCGCTCCCAGTGGGCGAAGTCGTCCTTGGGTACCCAGCCGCGCTTCAGTGAACCGGATCGATGGTCCGGTAGCGGGTGGCCAACCGTGATCATGCCGATCGGCTGTTGGTCGGGCGGGATGCCGAGCTCGGCCTTCAGCGCGTCGTAGCTCTCCAGTCCGAGGAATCCTGCGGCCAGCCCTTCATCGACCGCAGCGAGAAGGATGAGCATCGCCGTCGCACCGACATCGACGTACCAATACGGGATCGGCCAGTCGATCTCCGTGCCGTCGTCCTGGATCTTGTCCGGCTCCTGGTAACGACGGTGGTAGATCTCTTCGCTGACGGTCGGAATGAAGATCGCCGCCGCGCGGCTGATCCAGGCGTCAAACCCGGCAGCGACATAGGCAGGCTCCTCGGCGATCTCTGCGACTCTCTGGCGGACGTCGGGATCGGTGACGACGACCAGGCGCTGGCCCTGGCTGAAGCCGGCGGATGGGGCGCGCTGGGCCGCCGCGGCAATGCGCTCTAGCGACTCACGGCTGACCGGCTTATCGGCGTCGTAGTTGCGGACCATTCGCCGCCGGCGAACTACTTCAGTGAATTCCATGACGCGAGCCTATCGGGCACGCGCCGGTGAGGCAGCCGATCTGGCGGTGTTTGCAGATCTAGTGAACACGCTGGCCATTTTTCGGTTGGTTCAGAGGCTCAGCTCTACAACTTTGCCGTTCTAAGTGCAAAGTCGTCGCCTGCACTGGGGCCTGGGGCTCAGAAAACGTGCAAGCGCGGCCAATGTGATCACTAGACCTGCAATCGTGTCGCCGCGCGCCGGACCGCACAGGGCCCTGCCGTGATTGCGCCGTCTGAGGGCACGGGCTAGACTCAATCCTGACGTGATAACTCGGAATTCCCCCTCGGACATGGCCGAAGCGGCGGCGCCGCCGGAGGCTCTCGCGGCGCCCGTGGAGGCTCTCGCCGCGCCCGTGGAGGCTCTCGCTGCGTCCGCGGAGCCGCTTCCCGCGCACGCGAGCAACAAGCGGCCACGGAGCATCTTCCCCGGCAGCGGCGCGGTCCACTTCTCCACGCGCGGCGAGTACGGCGTGCGGATGATGGTCGAGCTCGCGCGGCACCACGGCGCGGGCCCGATCAGCCTGGCCGAGATGGCTGACCACGAGAACCTGCCGCGGCCGTACCTCGAGCAGCTGGTGGTCAGCCTGCGCGAGCAGGGCCTCGTCCACAGCACCCGCGGCGCCCACGGTGGCTACCAGCTCAGCCGCGAGCCAGCGGAGATCCGGATGGGCGAGGTCCTCCGAGCGCTCGAGGGACCGATCGCGCCGATGATCTGCGCGAGCGAAGACCCGAGCCACGCGGGCGTGTGCGATCGGACCGGCTTCTGCTACGTAAACCACCTGTGGCTGACCGTGCGCAACGCGATCAGCGCGCGCGCTCGACTCCATCACCCTCGCCGACCTGGCCACGCCACGGCCACTCCACCCCTACCACTCGCTCCCGATCCCGGTCGCGGAGCTGACACGCGCATCGGAGCTATGACCAACACCCTGACGACACCAACCATCGAATCAACGGCCGCCGCCCCGAGCGATCAGGGCGACCGAACGCTGGTCATCCGCGACCTGCATGTCGTGCCCATCGCCGATCCGCAGCCGCGAGATCCTGCGCGGCATCGACCTCGAGCGTCCGCCAGGGCGAGGTCCACGCGATCATGGGCCGCAACGGGTCGGGCAAGACGACGCTCGCCTACGCGCTGATGGGCCACCCGGCCTATCGAGGTGACGAAGGGCGAGGTCATCTGGAAGGGCCGCGACCTGCTCACGCTCAGCCCCGACAAGCGCAGCCGGCTGGGCATCTTCCTCGCCTTCCAGTACCCGACCGCGATCCCCGGCCTGTCCGTGGCGAGCTTCCTGCGCACCGCGCTCAACGCGCGCATGCGACCGCTCGAGCAGGGCAACAACCCGGACTACGACCCGTCTGACCTGACCCGCGGCGGCATCAAGCTGGGCGAGTACCGCAAGCTGCTGCGCGAGAAGATGGCGCTGCTCAAGCTCGACGACAGCTTCGCCGCGCGATACGTCAACGAGGGCTTCTCGGGCGGCGAGAAGAAGCGCCTCGAGATGCTCCAGATGGCCGTGCTCCAGCCGGAGATGGCCATCCTCGACGAGACCGACTGCGGGCTCGACATCGACGCGCTGCGCATCGTCGCCGAGGGCGTGAACGCCCAGCTCAACCCGGACCTCGGTGTCCTGCTCATCACCCACTACCAGCGCCTGCTCAACTACATCAAGCCCGACGTGGTTCACGTGCTGGCCGCGGGCCGCATCGTGGCCACCGGGCGGTCGCGACCTGGCGCTGCGGCTCGAGGAAGAGGGGTACGCTCCCATCCTGCGCGAGGCCGGACTCGAGGACGCAATCGAGGACGAGCACGAAACGCCTGAACCGCCGGAGCCCGACTCCAGCCACTAGAAGGAGAGTTGTCAGCCATGGCGACCGTCCACGCACTTGACCCGGTGGCGGTGCGCGCCGACTTCGACATCTTCGAGCGCGAGTTCCGCGGCCGTCGCCTGGCGTACCTCGACAGCGCCGCGACCAGCCTCAAGCCGCGCGTCCGTGGCCGAGGCGATGAGCGGCTACCTCAATACGCTACAGCGCCAACGTCCACCGCGGCATCTACGAGATCGGCGAGGAGGCGACCGCGGCCTACGAGGGCGCACGGGCCAAGATCGCGGCGTTCCTCGGCGCCGACGACCCGCACGAGATCGTCATGGTGCGCAACGCGACCGAGGCGATCAACCTCGTCGCCTACGCGTGGGGCCGCAAGAACATCAGCAGGCCGACACCATCGTGGTCACCGAGATGGAGCACCACTCGAACCTCATCCCGTGGCAGATGCTCGCCCAGGAGAAGGACGCCGACCTCGAGTTCGTGCCCTTCGACGAGGAGGGCCGCCTGCATCCAGGAGTCGCTACGAGGTGCTGCTGCGGACCGAGCCCAAGCTCGTCGCCTTCACCGCGGTCTCGAACGGCATCGGCACGATCAACCCGGTCGCAGAGATGGTCGCGCAAGGCGCACGAGGCCGGTGCGCTGGTGCTCGTCGACGGCGCCCAGGCCGTGCCGCACGAGCCGGTCAACGTCCAGGAGCTGGGCTGCGACTTCTTCGTGTTCTCGCGGCCACAAGACGCTCGGGCCGCCAGGCTCCGGCGCGCTGTGGGCGCGCCGCGAGATCCTCGAGGAGATGCCGCCGTTCATGGGTGGCGGCGAGATGATCCGCGAGGTCCAGCTGCGCCACACGACATTCAACGAGGTGCCCTACAAGTTCGAGGCCGGCACGCCGGACATCTCGGCGGCGATCGGCCTCGGCGTGGCGCTCGACTACCTGGGCGGCATCGGCATGGAGCACGTCCGCGCCCACGAGAAGCGACCTGATCGAGTACGCCCTGGCTGTCCTGCCCGAGCGCGTGCCCAGCATCCGCATCCATGGCCCGCTGTCCGCCGAGCGATCGAGCCGGCATCGTCACCTTCAACCTGGCCGACGCGCATCCGCACGACGTGGCCACGCTGCTCGACCGCGAGGCGATCGCCGTCCGTGCCGGCCACCACTGCACGATGCCGCTCCACCAGCGGCTCGGCGAGGAGGCCAGCGCCCGGGCCAGCTTCTACGTCTACACCGATCGCGAGGACATCGACCGCCTGGCCGAGGCGCTCAACAAGGTTGAGAAGCTCTTCGCGCGAAACTAGAAAGCAGAGATGGACGACCTTTACCGCGACGAGATCCTCGAGCACTACCGCAACCCGCACAACTTCGGCATCCTCGAATCACCGACGACGGCCAAGGAAGGCGCCAATCCGCTGTGCGGCGACCGCATCACGCTGATGCTCGGCATCAACGACGACGGAACGGTCGAGGAAGTGGCCTTCACCGGCCGCGGCTGCGCCATCAGCCAGGCCTCGGCGAGCATGCTCACCGACGAGATCAAGGGCAAGCCGTTGAGCGAGATCGCGACGATGGGCCAGCAGCACGTGCTCGCGAACCTGGGCATCGAGATCAGCCCGGCACGCATGAAGTGCGCGATGCTGTCGCTCGAGACGCTGCGCGACGCGGTCGAGGACCGCGTCGCCTGGCAGGGCCATCGATGAGTAGCCAACCCGTCCGCGAGGTGTCTGTCGAAGAGGCGGCGGACCTCATCGCCAACGGTGCGGCCCTGCTCGACACGCGCGAGGAGCACGAGTGGCGCGCCGGCTACCTGGCCGGGGCGACGCTGCTGCCGCCGGTCGAGGTCGCCGGCCGGGTCGAGAGCATCGTCGCCTGACAAGTCGAAGCCCGTCGTCATCTACTGCGCCGCCGGCGCGCGCTCGATGCGCGCCGCCTACCAGCTCGCTCAGCTGGGCTACACGGATGTCGCCTCGATGGCCGGCGGCATCGGCCTGTGGAAGGCCCAGGGCCGTCCCGTCGAGCTTCCGTCGAGCACGCCCAGGATCGCCACGAACCCGCGCTACGCGCGCCACCTGGTCATGCCCGAGGTCGGGCCAGAGGGACAGGCCAAGCTCGAGCAGTCGAAGGTGCTGTTCATCGGTGCCGGAGGGCTCGGCTCACCGGCGCTGCTGTACCTGGCGGCGGCGGGTGTCGGCACCATCGGCATCGTCGACTTCGATGTCGTCGACCTCTCCAACCTGCAGCGCCAGGTCGTCCATGCGGACAACCGCATCGGCATGAAGAAGACCGAATCGGCGGCGATGACGATCAAGGCCCTCAACCCTGAGGTCGAGGTCGTCGCAGCACGACGAGATGCTGACCGACGACAACGTCGACCGGCTCATCGCGGGCTACGACCTCGTCATCGACGGCACGGACACGTTCGAGACACGCTACTCGCTCAACGACGCGGCCGTCCGTGCGGCGATCCCGGTCGTTCACGCGTCGCGTCTTCCGCTTCGAGGGGCAGCTGACGGTCTTCGTGCCCTTCGAGGGTCCGTGCTACCGCTGCCTCTATCCGACGCCGCCGCCGCCCGAGCTCGCACCCGGCTGCTCCGTTGCGGGCGTCCTCGGCGTCGTGCCCGGCGTGATGGGCCTGCTCCAGGCGACCGAGGCGATCAAGGTGCTCCTCGACCTGGGCGATCCGCTTGTCGGACGCCTGCTCATCTGGGACGCGCTCGACGGCACCTTCAGCGAGGTCAAGCTGCGGCGCGATCCGGACTGCCCGGCGTGCGGCGTCAACGCCGCGCGGGCCCCGGCCGAGCCGGCGTTCGCGACCGTGTCGTGACCCGCGTCCGCATTCCGCCGGTCCTGCGCACACAGGTCGGTGGCGAGAAGGAGGTCGAGGCCGCGGGATCGAGCGTCGGTGAGCTCCTGCGCGACCTGATCTCGCGCCACCCGCAGATGGGCGAGCAGCTGATGACCGCCGACGGCGGGCTGCACCGCTTCGTGAACGTCTACGTCAACGGCCAGGACGTGCGCTACATGGCGCTGCTCGACACGCCCGTCGGCGAGCGCGACACGGTGATCATCCTGCCCGCGATGGCCGGAGGGCGCTAGCCGTCCCGCGCTACGCATCGCTGGTCGAGGCGATCGGCCACACGCCACTGGTCGAGATAGCGCGTTTCTGCCCGAACCCCAACGTCCGCCTGCTGGTCAAGCTCGAGGGCACGAACCCCACGGGCTCGGTCAAGGATCGCGTGGCACGTTACCTGATCGACGGCCTGGAAAGGTCGGGGCGGCTTGCGGCGGGCTCGGTCGTCCTCGAGCCCTCATCTGGCAACACCGGCATCTCGCTGGCGATGATCTGTCGCACACGCGGCTGGCCGCTGACCGTGGTTATGCCGGCCAACGTGACTCGCGAACGCCGCCAGGTGCTCGAGATCTACGGCGCCACGATCATCGATTCGCCCGCGGACCTGGGTTCCAACGGCGCGGTAGCCATGGCACGCAGGATGGCGGCCGATGATCCGCGCTACGTCATGCCCGACCAATACGCCAACCCACTGAACGCGCTGGCGCACTACGAGACGACCGCGGTCGAGATCCTCGACGACTGTCCCGAGCTGGACGTGTTCGTGGCCGGCCTCGGAACGGGGGGAACCCTGACCGGTGTTGGTCGGCGACTGCGCGAGAGTCGGCCGGCCGCAAAGGTGTACGCGGCGGAGCCCATGCCCGGCGAGATGGTCCAGGGACTGCGCTCGCTCGACGACGGCTTCGTTCCCGAGGTGCTTGGACACTTCCGTCCTGGACGGCCGTTTCCTGGTCACGACGGCAGAATCGATCGAGGCTCTGCGTCGGCTGACTCGGTCGGAGGGCATCTTCGCCGGCGTTTCCTCGGGCGGCGTGCTGGCCGTGGCGTCACGCATCGCCGATCAGATGGAATCGGGCACGATCGTTGCGCTGCTGGCGGACGGTGGCTGGAAGTATCTGTCCGAGGACGTCTGGTCGCGTGACCTCGATGACGAGTCAATGGAGGCGCTCAACCTGTGGTGAACAGGGGAGAGGGCGGGCTGCCGAACCAGGCCGAGTGGTCGGAGGCGAAGCGCGAAGCGACATCACGTTGGACCGGCGGCGGCCGCGAAGCGCCGATCAGCGCGGTATTGCTCCAGGAGTTGATCGACGCGGCGCGCGCCGCGGTGCCCAACGAGGCGTGCGGCCTGCTCGTCTCAGATCGGTACCCGGGTGACGGCGGCGCGCCGGTGCGATATGTGCCGCTGCGCAACGCGGCCGAGTCGCCGTATCGCTACATGATCGATCCGCAGGAGCAGCTCGCGACCTGGATGGCGCTCGACGACGCCAACGAGGTCGTTTGGGCGATCGTCCACTCGCACGTGGCCTCGCCGGCGGAGCCGTCAGCGACCGACGTTGGGCTGGCGTTCTACCCCGACTCGCTGTACGTCATCTGCTCGCTGATGGACGACGAGCGCCCCACCGTCCGGGCGTGGTCGATCGTCGACGCTGCCGTCACGGAGGTTCAGCTCGCGGTCACGGAGTAACCGCCCTGGATAACCGCGCCGGCGGCGCGGTTAGGGCTGCTTGTTCTGTGCTGCGACCTGGCGCGCGACCTCGTCCTGGATATCGTCGTTGCGTCGTTGCTTGACGCGGCGGGCCAGGAAGAAGCCGACAACGATCGGCCAGAAGAATGCGGCGAGTGCGCCCACGACGACCGCCGTTGTCGCAACGGCTGAGTCCACCTGGTTCCACCACAAGATGGCCCAGGCAGCCAATGCTCCGACGCCCTGACCGAGTGCTCGTTGGATCACGATCTCTCCTTCGCCGGTGCCCCCGGGTAGTACGTGACTGGCGCGCATCGTAGTCCCCGCTAGCGGCGCTTGAGAAGGGCGTCCACCACCGATTCCTGGGTGGGTGTAGCGCCCAGTCCGAACATGGCGCCGACGCGAGCCGCGTACGGCGGCCGCAGGTTGGTCGCATGCAGCGCCGGCCAGCTCGCTTCGGCGAAGGCTTCACCGGGCGAGCCGTCCATCGTGATCCGGCCCGCGCGCATCAGCACGACCCGTTCGAATGTCTCGGCCACGAAGCGCATGTCGTGGCTGACGCACACGACCGCTCGGCCCGCCGCGCCCTGTTCTCTGACGATCTGCTGGAGGGTCGCCACGCCGCGCGCGTCCTGTCCGGTCGTCGGCTCATCCAGGACGAGGAACTGCGTGCCGAGCGCGAGCACTGAGGCGATGGTCAGGAGCTTGCGGCGCGAATAGCCGAGGTCGTACGGGTTCGTCTTGCGCTCGCCGCCCAGGCCGACCGCCGATAGAGCCGATTCGACGGCGGCCTCCAGCTCAGCCCCGCGCCCGCCGAGATTGCGCGCACCGAAAGCGACCTCGTCCTGGACCGAGCCCGCAAAGATCTGGCGGTCGGGGTCCTGGAAGGCCAGGCCGACCACGGCCGCCAGCTGCGCAACCCGGCGCGTGGTCGTGTCGTGTCCAGCCACGGTGACGCTGCCCGAGTCTGGCTTGAGGAGCCCGTTGAAGTGGCGAATTAGTGTGGTCTTGCCCGAGCCGTTCTGGCCGACGATCGCCACGCGCTCGCCCGCCTTGATCTCCAGGTCCACGCCGTCGAGAGCGCGCACGCCTGCCGGGTACGTGTACGTGAGCCCGGTGCAGACGATAGAAGTCATGCGGGCAGGTCTGCTTCGACGCCGGCACGCGCGAGCGCACGACCGAGCCGGACGCGTTCCGGCGCCTCCACGCCAAGGGCCTCGAGCTGATCGTCCGCCAGAACCTCCGCCGTGTCGCCCTGGTGTGAGATCGAGCCGCCGTCGAGGACGACGACGCGTGAGCACAGGCCGGCCAGAAGATCGGTGTCGTGCTCGGCGATCAGCAGACCCGTCCCATTCGAAGCGAGCCGGCGCAGCGTTTCACCGACCAGCTCCTTGCCCTCTGGATCGAGCTGCGCCGTCGGCTCGTCGAGAACCAGGTGCCGCGGTCGCATCGCGAGCAGCCCACACACGGCCACCAGTTGCATCTGTCCGCCTGAAAGGCGGCGCGGATCCCGCTCGGCCAGATCGGCGATGCCGATCGCGTCGAGTGTCTCCGTCACCCGCGCGGCGACCTCGAGGCGGTCGAGGCCGAGGTTCATGGCACCGAAGGCCACCTCCTCGAACACCGTGTCCGAAACCTGCGAAAGCTGGGTGTGCGGGTTCTGGAAGCAGATGCCGACGAGCGCCGCGATCTCGTGCATCGGCGCGCCGACCACGTCGCGGCCGTCGATGAGCAGTCGGCCGTCGAGCGTGCCACCGATCGAACGCGGCGCGAGACCCGCAGCCACCAGCGCCAGCGTCGACTTACCCGATTCGTTGGCGCCCACCACGCCCACGACCTCGCCGTCGCCCACCGCGAGGTTGACGTCGCGAATGGCGTGACGGCTCATTCCCGCGTAGCGATACGAGACGTTTTCGAGCCTGAGCACGATTACAGGCCGGCGAAGGGCAGCCAGCCCATCGAACGGGCCACGACCAGCAGCCCGAATCCAACGACCAGCAGCCAGCGCAGCAATCGCTGGACGCCACTGTCGGGCGGTGACCAGAGGAGGGACCTGCGGCCCGGTCGCGTGAAGGCACGCGCCTCAAGGGTCATGCTCCGCTCCTCGACCTCCGAGATCGAGCCCAGGACGACGGGACCCACGATGGGCACGATGCCGCGCAGGCGCTTGAGGATCGAGCCCTCTGTGTCGAGCCCGCGCGCGCGTTGGGCAGCAACGATGGCCGTGGCTCGTTCGGCCATCGCAGGAACGGTTTGGACCGAAGCGTTGGCCACGAACGCCAGGCGCGCCGGGACGCCGCGGCGCTCGAGGTCGAGCACGAACTCGGACGGCTTTGTCGTGAGATAGAAGAGCGTGACCGCGCCCGAGATGGCGGCGATGCGCGCCAGAATCTCGATAGCGAAGGCGAGCCCTTCGCGGGTTGCGGTGATCGGCCCGATCTGGAACAGGACGTCCTGTCCGCCCGGGAAGAAGAACACGTTCACGAGCAGCGCCGAGAGCGCGAGCGGCAGGCTGAACAGCAGCGAGAAACGGATCAGCGTCGGCAGGACGCGGGCGGCCGCCGCAGGCACGAGAACCAGCACAACGACAAGCACGAGCGGTCCGATGACACCGCCGAGGACGACTGCCGCGGCCGCCGTTACGAGGGCGAGCGTGAACTTGGTGAGCGGGTTCAGGCGGTGATAGCCGGTCGGTCCGGGGCGTCCCAGGAAAGATGGTATGGAAGCCGCCGCGGCCGTTGCTCGGGCCGCTGCGTCGGTCAGGCGTTCGCCTCGTCGACGGTGATGAGTCGCTCGCCCTGCGGGAAGCGCGCCTTGGTGCGGATGGCCATGGCGCCCAGGATCAGGTAGACGACGAAGAAGGTCACGATCTTGTCAATCGGATCGGAGATCAGGCCCTGTCCCAGCGTCGCTGCCTGGATGTCCGCACCCGCCTGGCGGAACGCAGCGACGAGGAAGTCGGTGCCCGCGCCTGTCACTCCGCCGAACACGTTGGCCGAGATGGGCGCCGATATCGCCGCCGCGACGATGCCCGTGATCACGCCCGCCAGGACGACATATGCCGCGGTCAGATCGCGCCGCACGAAGAGCAGGAACAGCAGACCAAGGGCCGTGCCGACGACCATCAACAGCGCCAGCCAGCCGAGGATGACAAACAGCGTCTGGTCGCTCTCAGGTGCCAGACCCGGGCTGCCCAGGATCGCCTGGTAGCCAAGGAATGCGAGGTAGGCCAGCACCACGATCGCAATCACGGTCGCCGTCCCGGCCAGCGCGAGTTCGCGCGTGCTCCGGTTTGGCCTCGGTCGCAGCCAGCCGAGTCGCGCGAACCAGCCCGCCAGGAGGCCGATCACCGCGGCGACGATGGCAAACGCGCCGGCGATGTCGCTGTGGAACGGCGGCGGCAGCACGTAGCTCCACAGCAGGTTGGATATGAGGCCCGTGGCAAGGCCCGCGATCGGTCCGGCGAGCGCGCCGACGAGGATCGTGCCGATCGAGTCGAGGTAGATCGGAATCTTGAGTGCCGCCCCGACCGCCTGTCCCAGGATGATGTTGAAGGCGATGGCGATCGGCATGAGCACGAGCGTCCGGGTGTCGAATTGGCTCGTTATCGAATCGATGCGCCGCGTCTGGACCCATTCCATGGCGGCGTATGCGGCGACGGCGACGAGCAGCGCCACGGCCAGCACGAGCGCAAAGGCGTTGGCTCCGGGGATGCTGTAGCCAACGTCCGGATCGATCGGCGCGTTGAAGCCGCCGACCACGAAGATGCCGACGATCGTCGTTATGACAAACGCCACGATCGCTGTGGCGACCCACACCCAGCGGGTGCCCGCGCGCGGCGCCGGCGTCTGACTTTGATCCAGCGTCATCTCAGCAGTCACTTGCCTCTCCTCTCCGCTCTCCCTGACGATCAGATTGCCACGTTCGAGCGCGGCTTGGCGAGGCTCCCGACGCGGTCGATGAAACGATCGAAGAACAATTGGATGCTCGCCTCGACCGCAAGGTCGAGGTTCGGCGGGCGGCCCCACGAGCGGCGCCAGTCGGTGACGGTCTCGCCGGTCGTCCACTGGCCGTCCAGCTCGACCTCAACCGTCACGGCCTCGGTACGGACGAGCGACCGATCTAACGCCGTTGCGACTGCCAGCGCGTCGTGGATGAAGGCGCCGTAAAAGCCGTCGTAGCGGCTGTGGAACTCCATGTAGAAACGCAGCGCGTCGTCGATGAAGGTCAGCACAGGGTCCGCGTCAGGATCGTTGGCAGCGGCGTGAAGTCGGGCGAGGTGATCGGGCGTCAGCTTCGCCTTCTCGGTGACATCGAGCCCGAGAGCGAGCGGGCGGCCGACCTCCGGGCAGGCAGCCCAACCGGCGAGGACGGTCTGCATCGCCTCGGGATCGACGGCAACATTCCACTCGGTCGTCGGCGCCGTGTTGCCGGCAGACCGGTATGAGCCAGCCATCATGACAAGTCTCTCGAGCAGCCGCGGCAGCTCCGGCTCGCGACCAAGCGCCACGGCCAGGTTGGTCAACGGCCCGAGCGTGATGAGGGTGACTTTGCCGGGCGCGCGGCGCGCCTCCTCGATGATCAGATCCGCAGCGTGGCGCGCGCTCAGCGGCCGGCTCGGTTCGGGTAGCTCGGCGTAGCCGAGGCCGCGCGCACCGTGCGTGTCCGGCGCGGTCATCAACGGTCGGACGAGCGGCACCTTCCGACCCAGGGCGACCTCGATGTCGGGCCTGCCGGCGAGTTCCAGGACGGCGCGCGTGTTGACCGCGACCTGGTCCGCCTCGACGTTGCCCGCGCAGCACGTGACCGCGACGATCTCAGCCTCACTGGACGCCACCGCGTAGAGCAGCGCGAGCGAGTCGTCGATGCCGGTGTCGCAGTCGATGATGACGCGCATCGAATCCGTTCGCGGCTAGAGCACTGGCAGCAGGTGGCGCACCACGCGCGCGCTGTTGGCCGACGCGACTTCCAGGAAATGGCTGAAGACCTCAGGTGACGGCGCGTTATCACCGGCCAGGTCGGACAGCGCGCGAACGACGAGAAACGGCACGCCGAAATGATCCGCGACCTGGGCCACCGCAGCGCCCTCCATCTCCACCGCCTGGCCGCCGAGGCCGGCCAAGCGGTGGCGCACCTCAGGTGAGTTGACGAAGACGTCGCCGGTCAGGATCGTCCCCAGGCGGATCGTCGGCGTTGGTGACCCCTCGTCGATCGGCAGCAGCTCGATGCCCTCGAGTCTGCCTGAGACTCGGGCGAGCAAATCAGGCCGTGGCGCAAAGCCCAGCCTGTCGGTCGGATCGAAGAACGGCAGGTGGCCCGCTTGGTACAGCTCGAGCCCGTCAGGGTTGGCTACGCCGGCATCATGCTGGATGAGCCGCTCGCCGATGACCACGTCACCGAGGTGCAGGCTCGCATCCAGCCCGCCCGCGACGCCGGTGAAGATCAGCAGCCGGGGCATGGCCTGGATCATCAGCGTAGTGGCCTGCATGGCCGCCGAGACCTTGCCGATTCCCGCTTCGGCGAGCACCACGTCGTGGTCGTCGAGCCGGCCGGTCCATGCCCGAAGGCCCGGAGCGAGCTCATGCTCGCGCAGGTTCTGGGTCTCGGAGCGAAGCAGCTCCAGCTCCTGGGGGAGTGCCGAGATCAGCCCGATACGACCGCTGCTCATTATTGCGGACGATAGCGGCTACGCTTCGAACCCTTGAGCGAACCGACACTTGCCCAGCGTGTCCGCCTGCGCATCTTCGAACACTTCCTCGAGCATGCCCGGCCGCCGGTCGTCGAGGAGCTGATGAAGGAGTTCGGCCTTACGCGCGAGGAGACGGTTGCCGTTTTAGGGGAGCTGGTCGAACAGCGCAGCGTGGCGCTGGTCAAAGGCACGGACCGAATCCTGATGACGTGGCCGTTCTCGGCCGTGACCACGCCATTCGTCTCGATCGTCCGCGGCCGGCGCTACATGACCAACTGTGCCTGGGATGCCATCGCTCTGCACGCGTTGCTGCCCGGAGATCCCGTCGTCGTCGATTCCTTCTGTCACCAGTGCGCAAAACCGATTCGCATCGAGCTGCGGGCGGGCCAGGCAACCGTCGTCGAGCCACAGACGACGATCGTCTACCTTGCGCTGCGGCCGACCGAATGGTGGGAGGACATCATCAGCACGTGCTCGAACACGATGGTCTTCTTCTGCTCCGCTGACCACCGCGACGCGTCCGGGCTCTCGGCCCCTGCTGATCGCGCCGCCTCACTGACGCCGCAGCAGACACACGACCTGAGCGTCCCTCTGTACCAGCCTCGGCTCGAGATCGACTACACCCGACCCAGCCGCGACGAGTTGAACGCGCACTTCGCCGCGCTTGGCCTGACCGAGCCCTACTGGAGGATCTGATCCGGCAATGGACAGCTTTGTTGCGATCGTCGTTGGCAGCCGCTCTGACCTGGAGGTCGTCCAGAAGGCGGCCGACACCCTGACGAAGCTCGGCGTGCGCAACGAGCTGCGCGTGATCTCCGCCCACCGCGCGCCCGATCTGCTCGAGTCATACGTCGCGGGCGCGCTGGCGCGTGGCGTCAAGGTCTTCATTTGCGCCGCGGGACTTGCGGCGCACCTGCCCGGCGTTGTCGCGTCCAAGACGACCCTGCCGGTGATCGGCATCCCCATGCCGGGTCAGCTGGCGGGAGGCCTTGACGCGCTCTTGTCGATCGTGCAGATGCCCAAGGGCGTGCCGGTCGCCACGGTCGGCGTGGGCCAGGCCGAGAACGCAGCGCTGCTCGCTGCGCAGATGATCGGGCTGTCAGATCCGACGATCGCCGAGGCGGTGGCCAACCATCGCGCCGATGCCCGCCGCCAGATAGAGGAAGACCCGACCAACCAGCAGCCAGCCGGCTAGGCGCTGCGGCCCGACTAACCCCGCCGGCGCTTTGCCGGCGGTTTGGACGACTGCAGGGTCCAGGCGTCGCGGACGAGCTGCTCGAGGAGGCCCGGATCGACGGTCGACAGCCGCACGAGCACCATCGCGTAGCCGTCGTAGTGCGGCTCGGTGAAGATCACGTCCGGGTCAACAGCGATCAGCGTCTGCTTGTCCATCTCGTCACGAACCGGGATGACGACGACGTCCGGATTCGGCACCTTGGTTTTCTTTGGATCGACCCGTTCACGCCATAGCCAGACCAGCATCCGGCCGTTGACCCGGAACGTGAACGAGCCGTCGTCGTCCTCGCTCGTGCCGGCCAGGGACAGCGCGAGCTTTCGGACATCCGCCTGTGTGGGCATGTGAGAGGCAGGCTATCGGTCGGCGTTGCGCGTAGCGTTCCAACGGACCGCCAAACCGGCCGACGAACCCCGAGTTGGCCCGGTTGACCAACGACCGCACGCTTGATTGAGCGTCGTTCGGGGACATCCGGGGTCAGTGATCAAACCACGACAGTGGTTTACCGGTCGGTTGGAACGCTGTGCGAGCCAGACCGGGTGCCGTTGCGTATGGCGTGGCAATGCGGCCTGAGCCCTGTTGGGCGGCGCGTATCTAAACTCGGCGCGTGGAGCTCGACCGCCAGGAGATACCGAACCGATCGGGCCGCCCGATGCCGCCACAGCGCGTGCCCGAGAAGACGCCGCCACTGCTGGGCGACTGGTTCATCTACCTGTCGGTCATCGTCCTCGTCTGCGGCGTCATCGTGATCACCGTGCTCAACTTTGGCGGCTCCCTGACCGACCCGATCGTGCGCCTGCCGGCGCTGATCGGCACGGCCCTGCTCGTACCACTGGCGGCAGATGCGGCACTGCGCGCGTGGCGCTCCGTTGGCTCGTGGATGCCCGTCGATCGCGGCCGTGCCCTGTTCCGGGTCGTGTGGAGTGCCGTCCTCGCCGCGATCACGATTGCCAGCGCCGCGGCCGTGGTCATGTTGCTGACCCTGTGACGAACTCCTGACACCCGTGACCAAGCGCCTCAGGCCCCTCGGCGTTCCGCCGTGGCTCGCCGCAAATCTCAACTACTGCTCGCGCTGCGGCGCCGGCCTGAGCTACGGCCCGCTGCCGGCCGAAACTCGCGACCGCCTCGCGTGTGCCAGCTGCGGATACATCGCGTACGTCAACCCGCGCGTGGTGGTGAGCACTCTCCCGGTGACTGACGATGGCGACTTGATCCTGCTGCGGCGCGCCATCGAGCCCGGCTACGGATCGTGGGCTCAGCCCGGCGGCTTCCTCGAGATCGACGAGACGGCGCACGAGGGTGCCGCTCGTGAGACGCTCGAGGAGACCGGCCTCATCGTCGAGCCGACCGAGCTCGTTGGCGTGTACAGCCGGACCCAGGCGGCGGTTGTCGTGATCTGCTGGGAGGCGCGCATCGTCGGCGGCGAGGCACAACCAACGTCGGAGAGTCTGGAGGTGCGCACTTTCCGGCCGCAGGAGATTCCGTGGCAGTCGGTTGCCTTCCAGACGACCGCATGGGCGCTGCGCGATTGGCTCGACCTGCGTCACCCGGACACCGCGCTCAGCGCGCTCGGTAGCTCACTTTCATGGCCGATCGAGAGCGCCTGAGCGTTCAGCGGCTCGCGACCGAGCTGCCGATCATGCACCTCGCCATCGGACTGGCGACGCTGGCCTACGTCGTCCGCCGCAGACCGGTCGAGGGCGACGCTTCGCCGACGTATTCGATCGCCGACAGGATGGGCCAGGGCCTCATCCCGTATATCGACTTCCCGGTCGAGTACCCACCGTTGGCCCTGCCTCACCTCTACCTGCCGCGGCTGATCGCCGGCACCAGCTGGAACCTTTACGAATGGGTGTTCACGTTCCTGAGCATTGGCGTCGCGCTGGCCACGGCCGTGGTGGTCTACTGGCTGGCGCGACGCGGCTGGTCGCTCAACAGCGTCAGCAACACGGTGCTGATCTTCATGAGCCTCGTCTTCGCCGGCGTGCCGCTGGTCATCTGGCGTTTTGACATCACCTCGACCCTGTTCAGTGCCATCGCGCTCGCGGCCTTCGCCGCAGGCCGTGACGGTTGGACGGGGGTGGCCCTGGGCCTCGGGACATTGACAAAGCTCTATCCGGCCTTCCTTGGCCCGGTCTTCTTCGGCGCGCGGCTCTTCGAACGACGCTGGCAGTCCGCATTGGCGATGGTCGTGGCGGCGGCCGTCACCGTCGGTTCCGTTTTCGTCGGCCTGTACCTGTTCGCGGGCCGTGAGGGCTTCTCGTTCCTGCTCTATCAGGCGGACCGCGGCGTCGAGATCGAGAGTCTCGCCGGTGGATTGGCGCTCCTGGCTCACGCCTACGGGATCGAAGCGGCTCGGATCTTCTTCGGGTTCGGAGCAGCGCAGGTCGAGTCCCCGGTGATCGGCCAGTCAGCGCTGTTGCTGACGGTCTTCAACTGGGCCATCGTGCTGGCCGTGATCGGGACGGCCGCGTGGCGATTCCGGGCCGACGTCCGGGCGACGGGATCCGTCGCGCCACAGACCGTGGTGGCTTATCTCGTGGCCACGCTGCTCGTCGTGATACTGACCAACAAGGTGCTGTCGCCTCAGTACCTGGTCTGGCTGATGCCTTTTGCGGCGCTGATGCCGCGGCGCCAGTCGCTGCTCCTCGTCGTGATCACAGCGCTGACGACGCTGATCTACCCGATGGGCTGGCAAACCCTGATGAGCGCGCACCAGTCGACAGTTGTCGCGCTGAATGTCCGCAACCTGTTGCTCGTCGTCCTGTTGGTATGGGTCATCTGGCCGCCGCGCGAGCGCGGCACCGCGTCAGAGAGTGGCGACGTTCGAGATGCCGCCAACCATCCCCGCGCTGATCCCGAATACCAGTAGGCCCATCGCCAGGCGCCTGCGTCGCGGGGCGATCAAGACCATCAGCAACGCCGCAAAGGCGACCGTCAGCACCTTGGCCAGGGTCAGACCGAGCAGGCCCGACTGCTGGGCGATGAGCACGACGACGGGATTGGCTTCAGCCGCGAGCCCGTGGCGGTCGACCATGAACAGGAACGACGTGTAGTCGAACAGATGCGCCAGGGCGAGCACGGCGAGTGAGATGGCCTGTGGCAACAGCAAACGTCCCCAGATCGGTTGACTGATTCTGACGCGCTTCGTCAATCGATGCGCGTCCGTTGACGTGGTTTTTTGATTGTGTGGCGTAGTACTTCGGGTGTCGAGTCATCCGGTACTTTCGGCGTTGCTGTCCGGCACCGCGGTCGATTGGGCCGTTGGGCCTGTTTCGCGACGTGCCATGAGCCGCGCCAAGGGCCGGCCGATACCGCCCCGGCCGACCATCGCGCTTTCCAGGTGCCGAGGCTGGGCATGCCAGTAGCTCTGCTTGTAGCCGCCGACCCACAGGAAGTCGTAGGTGTGGCAGCCGCGCCGCACGGCCTCACCGATGCCCATCTTGAAGACGTGCTTGCCGAGCGAGTACTTGCGCAGCGCTTCGTTGTCGTCAGCCGCGACCAGCAGGGCCATCGCGTAGCCGTTCTGCGCGGTCGTCACCAGCACGGCCTGAATGCCGTCTCGGTCGCGCGCGACGGAAATCCACGCATCGCCTCTTTCCGCCATGACCGGCACCGCCTCATGGACGAGGCCGCGAAATCCGGGATCTGAGGCGAAGTAGACCTCCGATTCGCCCCAGCGCTCGCGCAGCAGACGCTCGACGGCGTCCAGACCTTCAGTGAGTTGGTCCGCATTCGCTACCGGTACGAGCTCACCCTGACGCTCATCCGCGAAATGGCGCGCCTCACGCCGCGCGGTTGCGCGCGTCTTTGGCTTGAGGAAGACCTCCCATTCGTCGACGGTGGCCGGCAGATCGAGCTGGTACGTCGTCGAACGCAGGTTGGAATAGGGCGCATACGACCAGCCGGCCGACTTCGCGCGGGCTGCCAGACGCGGACCGGTCAGCGAACCAACCTGGATGCGCAGCACGCGCAGCACGTCCCACTCTTTCGTCGCCGCCAGCCATGCGGCGAACGATTCGATGACTGCCTCGCGCAGGTCTTCGCGCGCGACGACGTCCACCAGGCCGCGCATTCGCGGCCCGGTCGATCCCCACCACGCCAGTTGCCGGATCGGCCGCAGCGGCGGTCGATCGCCGATGAGGCTCAGCGGCGCGACGCCGGCCAGCTGGCCGTCGGCGTCGCGCCAAACCAGGAAGCGGATGCCATAACGCGCCAGGTAGCGGCGCGCGAGCGGCAACAGCCAGTCAGGTGCCTCGAGCGGCGAGCGCGCGGAGGTTGCAGCCAGGATGCGCCACTCGGGAAGCAGCTGCTCGACCGCGGTCAGGTCGGTCAGAACCTCCGGCCCGGGCGCGAGCTGCGAGCGGGATGCCGGCGATGCCGTCAGGAGAGATCGACGAAGACGTTCTTGACCTCTGTGTAGAGGTCGAGCGCGTGCATGCCCAGCTCACGGCCGAGGCCGGACATCTTGTAGCCGCCGAAAGGCGCCTCGGTGTGGGTCGTGTTGTTGGAGTTGATCGAGACGGTGCCCGCGCGGACGCCCTTGGCTACGCGGATGGCGCGGCCGATGTCGCGCGTCCAGACCGAGCCCGCCAATCCGTACGGGGTGGCGTTGGCCAGGCGGACTGCCTCTTCCTCCGTGTCGAACGGGATGATGCCCACGACAGGCCCGAAGATCTCGTCGCGGATGAAGCGCATCTCCGCGTTGGCGCCGTCGAAGATCGTCGGCATCAGGAACGCGCCGTTGGCGAGGGCCGCGTCCGTGGGCACCTGGCCCCCGTGGACGAGGGTCGCTCCCTCATCGGTGGCCGAAGCGATGAACTCCTGGACGCGCTCGCGCTGGCGCATGTGCACCAGGCTGCCGACCTGAGTCTTGTCGTCGCTCGGATCACCGACAACCAGCTGGGCGGTGTGCTGCGCGAAGAGCTCAAGCACCCGCTCGTGGACCGAGCGCTGGACGAGGATGCGGCTGCGCGCTGTGCAGTTCTGCCCGGCGTTGTCGAACACGGCGTCCGGCGCACTGGCTGCGAACTTCTCGATGTCCGCGTCGGCAAAGCAGATGTTGGCGCTCTTGCCGCCCAGCTCGAGCGAAATCTTCTTCACGTTGTTCGCGGCCAGGCGCATGATCTCCTGCCCCGTCGTCGTCTCGCCCGTGAAGGCGACCTTGCCGACACCGCGATGGGCGGCAAGCGCCGCACCGGCGGTGCCGCCAGGCCCAGTCACGACGTTGACCACCCCCGGTGGGAAGCCGGCCTCGAGTGCCAGCTCGGCCAGGCGGATCGCCGACAGCGGCGTCCAGGACGCAGGCTTGATGATCACCGTGTTGCCAGTCGCCAGCGCCGGGCCGAGCTTCCAGGC
This sequence comes from uncultured Chloroflexia bacterium, assembly GCA_963706095.1. Classification (GTDB taxonomy): domain Bacteria; phylum Chloroflexota; class Limnocylindria; order Limnocylindrales; family CSP1-4; genus JALYGJ01. The sequence goes on along the minus strand of OY970149.1, from coordinate 1,395,565 downwards.
CGCCATGTTCTGCGGGAAGTTCCAGGGCACTATCGCGGCGACGACGCCTATCGGCTCGCGCAGCGTGAAGTCGAAACCCGGCGCTGATGTCGGGATCGTCTCGCCGAAGTGCTTGTTGGCGGCCCCGGCGTAGTACTCGAACACGAGGCTGACCGCGAACGACTCGTTGCGGCTGGATGCGATGGGTTTGCCCACGTTCTCGCGGTCGATCTGGGCCAGCTCCTCGACGTTCTTCTTGACGAGGTCGGCGAACTTCATCAGCGTCCGGCCGCGCTTGGCCGCGCTCCACTTGCCGTACGGCCCGTCGAGGGCCTTCTGCGCGGCCTCAACGGCCCGGTCCACATCCTGCTTGCCGCCGAGAGGGACCGTGGCGATGACTTCGCCCGTGGCGGGGTTGATCGCTTCGAAGGTCTGACCGTCGAGTGCGTCGACCTGCTCGCCGCCGATGAACATCCTGGCCTCGCGAACCGCGGCCGCCGTGTCAGTCGCGCTCGTCATCAGTAGATCGTCCGCGTGTCCGCCGAGACGTGGATGGCGAAGGCCGAATCCGGGATCGTCTCGTCGAGCTTGACGCTGACCGCCTCGGCGTGGCGAGTCATCTGATCGCCGACGTGCTCCGCGAGCAACAGCAGCATGCCCGTCTGGGCGTCGACGCCGACCTCGAGCCAATGGTCGGGCCGATCATTCAACAGGTGGCTGGTGCGCGGGTGGTCGCAGCGCAGCAGGATCGTCTCGCGTCCGCCCGCAAGTGCGGCGGTTCCGCGCCGCGACACGTCCCCCGTTGCGAGCACGTTGCGGCAGAAGCCGTGCGGGTGGACGAAGGTGTCGACGACGGTCTCCGGCTGCAACAGGGTCTGCGGCAGATAGACGCGCGACCACGCGGGCAGGTCCGGATCGAGAGCGCCCTGCGGTGGCTCGGGCATGCGCCGCCGCGTGGCCAGCTTGCCCGACGCATTGAATGTCTGAACGGACGCGCCATCCGTGACCCAGACGTCGTAGTCGCCGTCCGTCCCGGCACCGCGCGTGCTGACGATCTTGGCTGACCTGGGATGACGCAACCAGATGTCGTGCGTGACGGTCTCCTCGCCGTGCGTCGTGTTCTGGCGGTCGACGATGCGCATGCGCAGTGACTCGAAGCGCAGCTCGGCCTCGGCCATGAAGTCGAACAGCTCGCGCAGCTCCGGCGTCTCTGCCGGGAGAGCCGCGTATTCCGGGGCGCGAACGGTCGTCAGCGCGCGGTCGGAAGAGGTCTCGGGGACCGTCTCGTGCATGAGCCGCGATTGTAGACGCGGCTGCGGGCGCGAGGCCCGACTGGCACTAGACTCCGAGCGTGACCAGCGAAACGCGAACCGAGAAGGATCCGCTCGGGCCGCTAGAAGTCCCGGCCGACGCCTACTACGGCGTTCAGACCCAGCGCGCGATCCGCAATTTCCCGATCAGCGGCCGCCGGCCGGACATCGCGCTGGTGCGCGCTGCGGTGCAGGTCAAGAAGGCCGCGGCGCGGGCCAACCACGAGACCGGCCGACTGCCCGATGACCTGGCCGGAGCCATCATCCAGGCCGCTGACGAGATCCTGGGCGAGCGCGACGGCGGAGATCCGGGGCTGCAGGCGGAGCTGATCGATAACTTCCGTGTCGATCCTTTCCAGGCCGGGGCCGGTGTCAGCCACAACATGAACACCAACGAGGTCCTCGCTAATCGGGCGATCGAGATCCTGGGCGGGCAGGGCGTCGGCAGCGGGCAGCGTGGCGACTACTCGGTCGTCAACCCCAACGACCACGTCAACATGGCCCAGTCGACCAACGACACCTTCCCGACCTCGATGCGCGTGGCGACGCTCGACAAGGTGCGCGACTTCCTGCCCGTTCTCGACGAGCTGGTGGCCACGTTCGCAAGAGCGTGCGCAGGCATTCGACCACGTGCTGAAGAGCGGTCGCACGCACATGCAGGACGCCGTGCCGATCCGGCTCGGCCAGGAGTTCGCGGCCTACGCGCTGACCGTCCGCCGGGCGCGCGAGAACATTGCGCGCGCGTCGGAACAGCTGTACGAGCAGAACATCGGGGCCACGGCCGTGGGCACGGGCCTGAACGCTGAACCTGAGTACATCGAGCTGGTCGTTAAGAACCTCGTCGGAGCAGACCGGCCATCCGCTGCGCACGGCAGAGCATCTCGTCCAGGCCACGCAGTCGATGGCGCCGATGCTCGCGGTGTCGGCTGCCCTGCGCGGTCTCGCCGTCGACCTCGCCAAGATCCTGCGAGGACCTGCTGCTGATGTCGTCCGGGCCACGCACCGGCTTTGCCGAGATCCGACTGCCGGCGCGCCAGCCGGGGTCGTCGATCATGCCCGGCAAGGTAAACCCGGTCATGGTCGAGAACCTGTCCATGATCTGCTACCACGTCATCGGCCTGGACACGGCCGTGGCCTGGGCCGCCAGTCCGCGGCCAGCTCGAGCTCAACGTGATGATGCCGATCATCGCCCACGACGTGCTCGAAGCGCTGACCGTGCTAACAGCAGGTTGCCGCCAGTTCGCGCGCGAGTGCGTCGCCGGCATCGAGGCGGACGAGGAGCGCGCGGCGTGGCTGCTCGAGCAGTCGAGCGCCATGGCTACGCCGCTCGCGCCCTACATCGGCTATGCCCTTGCCGCCGACATCGCCAAGGAGGCCGTCCGCACCGGCAAGACCATCCGCGAGCTGGTCATCGAGAAGGGCGTGTTCACCGAGGATGAGGTCAACCAGATCCTCGACCCGCATGAGCTGACCGAGCCGGGCATCGCCGGCGGCTTCCGCTTCGAGCCGCGCATGCCCGAGGGGTACAACCGTCCGACTGGACCGGTCGGTGGTGGAGGCTGACGCAGGCAGGTTCCGCACTGAGGACACACGCGCGTCCTACGACGCGGTAGCCGAGCGCTATGCAGCCGAGATCGCCGGCGAGCTGGCCAACAAGCCTTTCGACCAGGCGTTCCTAGATCGCGTTGCGGACACGGCGCGCCAGACCGCGGCCGCCGGTTTCACGGGCAGAGTCGCCGAGCTGGGCTGCGGGCCGGGACACGTCGCGGGGTATCTCGCCGCGCGGGGCGTTGATGTCGTCGGGCTGGATCTTTCGCCGGGGATGATCGACCAGGCCCGTCGGCTCTTCCCCGACGTCGAGTTCGTGGTCGGCGACATGCTCGCGTTGCCATTCGAAGATCGGTCGCTGACGCAGATCGTGTCCTTCTATTCGATCGTTCATTTCGACGACGATCAGCTGCGCCAGGCGTTCCGTGAAATGGCGCGCGTGTTGCGGCCGTGGGGAGCGGTCGCGCTCGCTTTCCACGTAGGCGACGACGTGACGCACCGTGACGAATGGTGGGACGTACCGGTCAACGTCGACTTCCGCTTCTTAAAACCGGACCATGTCGTCCGGTTGCTGCGCGAATCGGGCATCGTCGACGTCATCTCGATCGAGGAGCGCGACCCTTATCCGCTGCCCGTTGAGTTCCAGTCCCGCCGGGCATACCTGATTGCCGGACCATTGCCACCGTTCGAGCTCGGCTATGCACGGACCGAGCTGCGGCGCAAGCTCGTGGACGCCGTTCTACGCGGCGATAAGACAGCAACTGCAGGCCTTGCCGCGGACCACGTCCCGCACACGAACGAACCCCTGCCTGAACCCTTCAATCGCTGGGCGCTCGTGGGCTACGACGACAAGCCGGTCGCCATCGTCGAGACGACGGACGTCCGCGTCGTGCCGGCCGCAATGGTCGACCTTCAGTTCGCGCGGGACGAGGGCGAGGGCTTCGAGTCGGTCGCCGACTGGCGGGCTGCACACGAGCGCTTCTGGGCCGACCGGGAGATCACGGACGAAACCTTGATCGTGTGCGAACGCTTTCGAGTGGTGCAGCGACTGGGCTAGCCGGTCACCTGGCCAGGGATCACAATGGGAGCCTCATGAGCACGACCACCACTGTGCCGAAGCTGTTCATATCGGCGGAAGAGCTGCTGCGCGATTCGTTCGACCTCGCCGGGCAGGTCGTCCGCAGCGGCTTCGAGCCCACGTTCCTGGTCGGTATCTGGCGCGGCGGCGCTCCCATCGGCATCTCCGTCCAGGAAGTGCTCGAGTTCAACGGCATCGAGTGCGACCACATCTCGATTCGCACCTCGCTGTACGCCGGTGTCGATCAGCCTGGGGCGCGCGTCCGCGTGCACGCCATCGATTACCTGGTTTCGCGCCTCACGTTCGAGGACCGGCTGCTGCTGATCGACGATGTCTTCGACTCGGGTCGGTCGGTCGAGGCGGTGGTCGACGAGCTGCGGCGGCGCTGCAAGCGCAACCTGCCCGACCAGATCCGCATCGCCACTGTCTACTTCAAGCCGTCGCGCAACACGAGCTCGCTCGTGCCCGACTACTACGTGCGTGCCACTGACCAGTGGCTCGTCTTCCCGCACGAGCTGGACGGCTTAACGCGGGAGGAGATCCTCGAGCACCGGCCAGTCGACGCCAGCTTCTTCGAGTCGCGCCCCAGTTGAGCGACAAGTAAGCGGCGCACGCCAGAATCAGCCTCTGATGAGCGCGACAGACGTGACGGCCGGCACATTCGTGCGCCGCGACAGGCTCGTGCGCGAGGCGGAGGAGCGCGAGCGGCTGGCGCCGGCGGCGATGCGCTCGGCCGACAGTCGTGGCCGCCGGCGCGCCGAGCCACCGGACGAGTACCGCACGGCCTTCGAACGCGACCGCGACCGGATCATGCACTCCAAGGCGTTTCGCCGGCTGAAGCACAAGACCCAGGTCTTCGTGAATCCGGAGGGCGACCACTTCGTCACGCGCCTGACGCACACAATCCAGGTCACCCAGATCGCTCGTGCGCTGGCCGCGGCGTTGAGCCTCAACGAGCCGCTCGCAGAGGCGATCGCCCTGGGCCATGATGTCGGCCATTCGCCCTTCGGCCATACCGGCGAGGACGCGCTGTCTCCGTACTTTCCTCCGGACGGCTGGCACCACGCCGCGCAGAGCGTGCGCGTGCTGGACGAGCTCGAGGACCTGAACCTGACCTGGGAGGTCCGCGACGGCATCCGCGCCCACTCGTGGAAGATCGAGCCGCCGCCGCAGACCCAGGAGGCGCTGTGTGTCCGCTACGCCGACCGCATCGCGTACCTGACCCACGACGCGCTCGACGCATTGCGCGCCGGTGTCCTGTCACTCGACTCGTTCCCCGCGGGAGTGCGCCGGCGCTTCGGCCCACCCGGGCGCGGCTGGATCGGCGAGATGATCAGCGCGGTCATCGACGAATCGATGGTCGCCGGCAGCGTGACCATGGACGAGAACACCCTTGAACTGATGAACGAGCTGCGCGAGTTCATGTTCGTCCACGTCTATCTGGCCGACGAGCAGCGCACCCACCAGCAGCCAGCGATCCTGCTCATTCGGGCCCTGGTGGATCACTACGCGTCCCACCCGGCCGACCTTCCGGCGGATTTCCGCGATCGGTCGGGCGACGACATCACCCGCGCGGTCGACTACGTCGCCGGCATGTCCGATCGCTTCGCGATCGCGACCTACGAGCGGATCATCGGCCCCTCGCCCGTCGCCTACGCCGGCATCAGCTGACCGCCCAGCAGGTGGCAGAGAAGCCCTGTCGCATCGTGCTCATCGGCATGATGGGCAGTGGCAAGTCGACCATCGGCCGCCTGCTCGCATCGCGGCTCGGCTGGCCGTATCTCGACAACGACGACCTGTTTCAGCGCATGCGTGGTGGTGAGAATGCTCGCGAGGCGCTCGAGGCGGGCGGGGTGCAGCAGCTGCGCAGTGGGGAGGCATTGGCGCTCCGCCAGGGCCTGTTGGAAGCGGCGCCGTGCATCGTCGGCGCGGCCGCAGGCACGATCGAGGACGCGGACGTGCGGCGCGAGCTCGGGACAAACGCGCTGGTCGTGTGGCTCGACGCGTCACCCAAGACCCTCGCGCGGCGCGCGCGTGGCGCGGCTCATCGGCCGTGGCTCGGGAGTGACGCCGAGGGGTGGATGCGGAAGACCCTCTCCGAGCGCGCGCCGCTATACAAGTCAGTGGCCGACTTGATCGTCAACACGCAGCGCCGTCGTCCATCGAGCGTCGTCGACCAGATCATCGACTGGCTCGGCGATCAGCCCTCGTGCATGCGGCTCACGGAGTGGCCTCCCGCCAGCGCTACAAGCGACTCGTAGGGACCCAGGGTGCTCGGCCGGCTGGCACGTGCGCGCTCGACGCCGACCGCAATCGTGGTCGGCCTGTTCCTGTCAACTTTCACCGCGGTGGCCGCCCAGGCGCCATACCTGCCGGTCTATTACGAATCGCTCGGTTTCTCTCTCGCGTCCATCGGACTGCTGAGCTCGCTGGCCGCGCTGAGCGCCTGGGCGGCAGCACCGGCTTGGGGGATTGCCGCAGACCGAATGGCTCGCGCCGGTTTGCGGGGTGTTCGAGCCTCCCTAGTGACCGCGTCGCTCATGGCCGCCGCAAGTGCACTCGGCCTTGCCCTCAGTGCGGATCCCACGGTCGTGGTTGGCGCGGCGATCCTCTATACCGCGAGCTTCGCCGGCATCGGCCCGGTATTGGACGCTCACTCACTTGACCTGGTGGGCATCCATCAACATCGGTACGCCCGTCTTCGAGTGTGGGGCTCCGTCGCGTTTGTCATCGGATCGGTTGTGGTCGGGCTGCTGATTCAGGGAACCGAGGTTCGGGCGCTGTTCGTCGTGCTGATTGGCGCCGTCCTGCTGGGCGCGGCACTTGCTGCGACTATTCGCGGCCCGTCCGTGGCTCGTTCGGGCCCGCCAGCTCGACCCAGGCCATCTGGCTTGCGTGCCGTCTTGCACAAGCAAGCGGTCATGTCGTTCATCGTCGCCGCCCTGGTCGTGTGGAGCGCCTCGACCGCTGTCAACGCGTTCTTCTCGATCTATCTCCTTGAGCTCGGCGCGCCGGCCGCGCTGGTCGGAGTCGCGTGGGCGCTCGGTGCCATTGTTGAGATCCCGCTCATGCTCGCCTTCCCGACCCTGGCAGCGCGCTTCGGCGTCGAACGGCTGATCGTTCTTGGTGCCGCGCTGCTGTTGGCGCGCGCGTTCGTGCTCGTGATCGCTCGGGACCCTTTCGTTGTCAGTGCCTCAATGGCCCTTCACGGCGCCGGTTTCGCCTTCCTGCTGGTCGGCGGAGTCACCCACGTCGGGCGGCACGCGCCGGCGACGGCAGCAGCCACGGCGCAGGGCGTCCTATCGGGTATCGTGTTCGGCCTCGCCCTGGCCGTTGGGCCCGGAGTGGCCGGGCTGATCGCGGCCTCAGCCGGGCTGGAGACCGTCTTCGTCGCAGCCCTGCTCGCCAGCGCGATTGGCCTCGCTGCAATGGCGTTTGTGGTGCTGCGTGGCAGCGTACGGACCGGAGACGGCTCAGGCGCGACCGTTGAAGCGCGGTAGGTACGGCGTGTTCACTGCCAACAGCTCGTCAAGCAGGGCCGCGGCCATCTCATAACGGCCCACGAGCGGATTGGCCAACAACGCCCGCAGCGCCGTGGTCCTATCGCCAGTGGTCGCCGCGGCGACCGCCAGGCGCTCGTAGCCCTTGGCGTGCTGCACCAAGGCGAGCATGTCGGGGTCCAGCGTCTCCGCCGGTAATGGGTGGGCACCATCACGATCGATACGTGCTGGGACTTCCACGACCGCATCCGGGGGCAACTCCGGGATGGCGCCCATGTTGAGCGCGTCCACGACCTGTATGTCGCCGCGACCGTCGTGCAGAGAAGCCATCAGCTGTGCCGCCGCTTCGCTGTAGAAGGCGCCCCCGCGATCCTCGAGCAGAGCGGGCTTGCTGTCGAGTGCCGGGTCGCGGTACATGTCGAGCAGCTGGTTTTCGATGTCGATCACTTCGTTCGCACGAAAGTGCCCACCGGCTGTCTGTTCACGCAGGACCGACTCGAAGCAGTAGTAGTAGCGCAGGTACGAGGACGGCACCGCGCGCAGGGCGCGGACGAGCTCGACCGGGATGCCGCCCGCCTCGTCGGCCATGCTTTCAGCGTCCGACTCGAGTAGCTCGGGCAGGCGGTCGCGTCCGTCGATCTGGACGCTGCGGACCCATGTCAGGTGGTTCAACCCAACGTGTCCCAGCTGCACCTGTTCAGGAGTCACGCCGAAGCGCTGCGCGAGGCGACGCTGGAGGCCGATCGCAACGTTGCACAGTCCGATTGCCCTGTGGCCCTCATCGAGCAAGGCCTGGGTGACGATGCCGACGGGATTCGTGAAGTCGATCAACCACGCTCCGGGGGCTGCACGACGGGCGGTAGTCTCGGCCAGCTCCAGGACGAGGGGCACCGTGCGCAGTGCCTTGGCAAAACCGCCTGCGCCAGTTGTCTCCTGGCCGATCGTGCCGAACCTGGGCGGGATGGTCTCGTCCGTCAGTCGCGCCGCCTGACCGCCCACTCGAAGCTGGACCAGCACGAAGGCCGCACCGTCGATTGCCTCGTCAGCGCGGCTCGACGTAACGATCCGTCCCGGCCAGCCAAGCCGGGCCATGATCCGGCCCGCAAGCGCAGCCACCACTGACAGTCGTTCCTCGCTGATGTCCATCAGGACCAGCTCGTCGACGGGCAGGCGGTCGGCGCGGCGCGCTATGCCCTCGACCAACTCGGGGGTGTACGTGCTTCCCCCGCCAATGACCGCGACCTTCACCTGTGCAAGAGACTTGACATATTGCTTATAACGTTATCAGCAATCGTTATCCTGACAAGACCGGCGTCCGTCAAATTTGAAAGGAGCGGCTCCTGCACAACCGGCGCTCCGCCCTGACGAACGATGCCGTACCGCTCCATCATCAGGTCTATCTTGACCTGAAGGCGGGCCTCGATGACGGGACATATCGCCCCGGTGATCGCCTGCCGCCCGAACGCGACCTCGCGGCGCGCTACGGCTTCAGCCTGATTACGGTTCGCCGCGCCCTGACAGAGCTTGCACGCGAGCAGCGCATCGAGCGTACGCAGGGCCGGGGCACGTTCGTCCTCGCCCCGCGCATCGACCGGGACCTGGGGGACACGAACAGCTTCGCCGAGGAGATGTCGCGCCTGGGTCTCGTTCCCGAGACGCGCGTCATCGCGGCTCGCCCGGAGGGCGCCGGAGAAGCCGTAGCGGACGCCCTTGAACTCGAACCGGGCGCGCCGACGCTTTATCTCGAGCGCCTCCGCCTGGCATCCGGCGAGCCCATGCTGCTGGAGAAGGTGCACCTTCCCGCGCAGCGATTCCCGGGGCTGCTGGCCTCCGACCTGGAGCACGGCTCCTTGTATGAGCTTCTCAGCCAGCGCTATGGGGTCGAGATTGTGAGCGCGCGCGAAACGCTCGAGCCGGTGCTCTTGAAGGCTCCTGAGGCGCGCCTGCTCGGGCAGCGGCCGCGGACCCCCGCGCTCGTCGTCGAAGGCGTCGCCTACACGGCGGCAAGCATTCCGGTCGAGTTCAGCCGGACCTATGTAAGAGGCGATCGAACTCGCTACTACGTGCAGCGCGTCGTGGTACGCGAGGGTGCCCGTACCAGCGATCGCCCGTCAGAGCCGGCCCAACGCCGGTCAGGCCAGATAGCCGCGGCCGGCCCGGCGCGCGGGTAGGTACCAAGGAGGAGAGGACATGACTCAAGCTCGAAGGGGAGGCGCATTCAGCGCGATGATCGCCCTTCTGGTGATAGCGCTTGTCGCGTGCGCCGCCCCGACGCAGACTCCCGGACCTACCTTTGCGGGATCGCCTGGCGCGTCCTCCCCGCCTGCATCCAGCGCGGCGAGCGAGGCGCCGGAGCCAACCGGCGACCCGACCGAGGAGCCCGCAGAAACGACACCTGCCGAGTCGACCGAGCCGAGCTTCGAACCCGGCACCGGTGATTTGCGCTGGTACTGCTGCCTTGGCACAGGCGAGGATCCCGACCTTCAGATTCCGCTCGAGCAGGCGGTTGCGGCTGATTGGACCGCAGCCCATCCCGACACTTCGATGACATTCGAGGTAGTGACCTACGACGCAGCGGTCAACACCTTGTCGACCATGATTGCCGGCGGCAATCCACCTGACATCGTCGGCCCCGTGGGCGTGGGCGGGATCGAGGGCTTCCACGGCCAGTGGCTGGATCTTGCGCCCTTCATCGAGAGCAGCGGTTTCGACCTGAGCCAATACCCGGAAGGGGCGGTTGAGTTCTACAACACGCCCGACGGTCAGATCGGCCTGCCCTTCGCGACTTATCCGTCCATGCTCTGGTACAACCGCGCGCTCTTCGATGAGGCAGATCTCGACTACCCGCCGCACGCCTACGGTGATCCCTACACGATGCCTGACGGGACTCAGGCTGAATGGACGTACGAGACCCTTCTTGAGCTCGCGAAGATCCTGACCGTCGATGAGGCCGGCAACGACGCCACATCACCAGACTTCGACCCCGAGACGATCGTTCAATGGGGCTGGGAGCCGCAGCGTGACGACCTGCGTGGCCTTGGGTCGTACTACGGCCCCGGCTCGTTCCTGTCCGATGACGGCCAGACTGCCCAGGCACCTGAGGCGTGGCAAGCCGCGTGGAAGGACTTCTATGACTCGATGTGGACGACCCATGTCACGATGACCGGCCCCGTGTTCGACTCGATTGCGCCCGATGCCGGTGGCTACGCCTTCTTCTCGGGTCGTGTCGCAATGTCGGCCAACTTCTTGTGGACGACCTATGGCGTTGGTGAGGACTCTGGGGTCGAGGGCGATTGGGATATCGCCGCCCTTCCCTCTTTTAACGGTCAGACGACGTCCCCGCTAAACGCGGACACGTTCGTGATCATGGGCTCGACCGCGAACCCAGAGGCCGCCTTCGACGCGCTCACCTATATGCAAGTCGACCGCGGTGCTGAACTGCTCAACGTCTATGGCGGCATGCCAGCGCGCACTGCCGACCAGGACGCATGGTTCCAGGCCCAGGACGAGGCCTTCCCGCACGACGTTGACTGGCAGGTCGCGCGCGACAGCCTGAGCTACGCCGACAGCCCCAACTTCGAGGCATTCATGCCCAAGTACAACGAGTCGCTGGCGGTCATCCGGCCGTACCTCACGACGTGGACGACCGAATCAGGACTCGATCTGGACGCCCAGATCGCGCAGCTGGAGGCCGACCTCCAGGCGCTGTGGGACGCTCCCTAGCCAGCGCAACAACCACCTCGACATCAGTCTGCTGATCGCTCGGTGACGGCTCTCAGGCTTCCCCGACGAGCACGCATGACGCCCCTGGCGCGCCGCGAGGCGCGCCAGGGGCTGCTCTTCATCTCACCCTGGCTGTTCGGGTTCGTCGTCTTCACGGCGTTCCCGATCGCGTTCACGCTGTTCCTGTCGTTCAGCAACGTTGAGCTGAGCCAGACCGAGCCGGTGCGTCTCGTCGGGCTCGACAACTACCAGCGCTTCTTCGAGGACCGCCTCGCACTCGCGTCGCTGCGGGTGACGCTGAGCTTTGCCGCGCTGTGGCTGCCCATCTCGATCGTCGTGCCGTTCCTGGTGGCCCTTCTCCTCAACGCCGTGCATCTCAGGGCACGCGGCGCGTTTCGCGTGCTGCTGTTCATGCCCTACGTCGTGCCGCTCGTCGCCGGCGCACTGATCTGGAACAGCATGCTCAGCCTTGACGGGTGGGTCAACAAGTTCCTGGCCTTGTTTGGGATTGACGTCGCCACGGCGTGGATGAGTGACCCGGACCTCGTATACCCGGGACTGGTGATCATCGGCATCTGGGGCATCGGCGGTGCCGTGATCATCAACCTCGCCGGATTGCGCGGCATCCCGACCGAGCTCTACGACGCAGCCAAAATCGATGGCGCGGGAGCTTGGGGCCAGCTCCGCCATGTGACGGTCCCGCTCATGACGCCGGTCATCTTCTACTCGCTCGTGCTGGGCATCGTCACCGTGCTGCAGTACTTCCTCATCCCGCTCGTGCTGACCAACGGCACGGGCGAACCCGGCGGCAAGACGCTCTTCTTCAACCTCTACTTGTTCCAGCAGTTCTTCACTTTTCAGAACATGTCCTATGGCGCGACGTTGGCCTGGATCCTGTTCCTGATCACGCTCGGGGTGACGGTGCTCGTCTTCTGGTCAGCACGGCGCTGGGTCTACTACGCGGGCGAGCGCTAGCCCACGATGACGGCGAGTCAGCAGCAGATTCCGGTACCGGCAATCGTCGTCGACAAACCGGCCGGCGGCGCTCGCGGGCGCCGCGCGCCACGCGACCCGGTAGCCACGTTCGCAGTGACCTTCGCGATGGTCGTGCTCACGGCCGCCTTCCTGTCGCCTCTCGTTCAGGCGTTCACCGTTTCGATCAAGACGCCCGAGCAACTAAGCCAGCCGAAGGCACCAATCTGGCCCGCCGATCCGCAGACATTCGAGTACCAAGGCGAGGAGTTCGACGTCTACCAGGTCCCCATCGACGGTCGGACACGCGACCTCGCGCTGATCGACCCGGGACGCCAACAGAGCACATTCATCGATCCCGAGGACGTCGCTGCCGGACCTATCGTCTGGGACGGCTCGTGGCGCGCACTCGAGCCGGCCTGGGAGTTCGCCCCCCACCCTGAGAACTACACCGAGGTGTGGCGCATCCTCGACCTGCCCAGGGTCATGTTCAACACGTTCGCGATCGCCATCATCGGCACCATCGGGACGCTCGTGTCGTGCACCCTGGTCGCTTACGGCTTTGCCCGCTTCCGCTTTCCCGGTCGAGGTGCGCTGTTCGTCCTTCTGATCGCCACCATCTTCCTGCCGAGCGCGGTGACGCTGATCCCGACCTACATCATCTGGGTCAAGTTGGGCGTGGTGAACTCCGATCTGCCGTTCATGCCCTGGGCGCCGCTCTTGGTCCCGACCTTCCTCGCCAACGCCTACGACGTCTTCCTCATCCGCCAGTTCTTCATGACCATTCCGCGCGAGCTGGATGAGGCCGCGGCGATGGATGGGGCAGGGCCGCTGCGCACGCTGGTTTCGGTCATCCTGCCCCAGGCTTGGCCGGCCATTGCGGCGGTCGGCATCTTCCACTTCGTCTATTCGTGGAACGACTTCTTCGGGCCGCTGATCTACCTGTCGACGCACATCGACCTGCAGCCGATCTCCGTCGCGCTCTCGCGCTTCTCGGGCGTGTACTACACGAATCCGGCGTACGTCCAGGCGGGCACGATCATGACCCTCTTCGTGCCCGTGTTGCTGTTCCTCATCTTTCAGCGTGTGTTCACGCGCGGCATCGTCCTCACCGGCGTGGAGAAGTGAGCCTGCTGCGTGTTGCCCTCACCATTGACGCCGAGCATCCGGACCGGCCGACTCAGGACGGCGTCGCCGATTCGATCGTCGAGACCCTCACCGACCATGCGATCCGAGCGACGTTCTTCATGCAGGGCCGGTGGGTCGAGGCGTACCCCGCGCAGGCCGCGAACATAGCCCGGGCAGGCCACGTCATCGGCAATCACTCCTTCTACCACGCCCGCATGCCGCTCCTGTCGGACAAAGGCTTCGTGGCCGATGTGACCGCCGCAGCACGGGTCATTGCGCGGGTGTGCGGTACAGACGGACGACCGTGGTTCCGTTGTCCCTTTGGGGCTGGCGAGGACGATCCGCGCACGCACCGCCTTCTCGGTGACGTGGGCTATCGCCACGTGGGCTGGGATGTCGAGGGCGACTGGCTCGTAGGCATGTCGGGACCGCGCCTGGTTCGCGACACCATTGCCGGCGTGCGGGCGCGTGGAGACGGCGCGATCGTGTTGTTCCATTCGTGGCCGCGCTCGACGGCGCGCGCCCTGCCCGCCATCATCGACGGCTTGGAAGCACATGGTGCTCGATTCGTCGGTGTCGACGAGCTCGGTCGCGGATGACCGTCGCCGTTCTCGCCGTCGATGGCGGCAACTCGAAGACGGACGTCGCCCTCGTTGCCGCCAGCGGCACGCTGCTCGCGACGGTCAGGGGCGAGACCGTCTCACACCAGGTGGTGGGCGCCGCCGAGGGCTCGCGTCGCCTGCATGTGTTCGTAGACGAGGCTCATCGCCAGGCGGGTCTCACTCCGGGGCCCGCGAGGGTCGGAATACTATGCCTGGCCGGCGCGGATTTCCCGTCGGACGTTCGGCTGATCCGTCGAAGCCTCGAGGAGTACGAGCTCGCTGGCGAAACCGTGATCCTCAACGACTGTTTTGCGCCGCTCCGGGCCGGTGCTGAGAAGGGCTGGGGAGTGGTCTTGGTGTGCGGCCAGGGCATCAATGGCGCGGCAGTTGCGCCAAACGGCAAAACCGCCCGGTTTGCCGGGATTGGATCGCTCTCGGGCGACTGGGGCGGTGGTGGCGGTCTTGGCGAAGCGGCGCTGGCGGCAGCAATACGCGGCCGCGACGGGCGCTCGCCGCGGACCAGCCTGGAGCGGACCGTGGCGGCGCACTTTGGCCTGCGGACCCCGGAACAGGTGATGCTCGCCATGTACGAAGGCCGGCTCGGCAGTGAACGGTTGCGCGAGCTCGCACCCCAAGTTTTCGACGCAGCGGGAGCAGGAGATGGCGTGGCACGAGGATTGATCGATCGCCTCGCCACCGAACTGACAGCCATGGCGGCCGCGCTCAGCAGGCGGCTGCACCTGGTTCGGCTCGACACGGACGTCGTCCTGGCGGGCGGTGTGTTCAACACGACGGACGAAGGCTTCCACGGCCGCCTCGAGAGCGGAATTCGAGCCGTGATGCCCAGGGCGCGCCTGGTCCGCCCCAGCCTGCCGCCGGTGGCGGGCGCCGCCTTGCTGGGGCTGGATCGCGTCACGGGCGCCGGCGCCAGTGCAGCCCACGAGCGTCTCCGGCGCGGCTTCAGAGGGACTCTGCCTACAGAGTCTTGAGGAAGCGCTGCGGATACTCCTCGTAGCCGTGGCGGCGGTAGAACTCGTGGGCACGGTCGCGCTGGGCCTGGCTGGTCACCTCGATAACGCCGCATCCTGCGTCGCGGCAGATGCGCTCGGCCTCATCAATGAGCAAGCTGCCGATGCCCTGTGACCGCCAGCCGTCGAGGACGACCACGGATGCGAGCCGGCCCAACGGTGAGTCGCGCGTGATCAGGTGACGGACGATGACCGTGGCTGTGCCCACGACCTGGCCGTCGGCCTCCGCGACGAGGATGTGCTGGCCCGTCTCTGCCCGCATCCGCGCCATCCGCTCGGGCACCTGCGCTGCATCGGTCGGGTAGCCGAGCTGCGTCAGCAGCACCGCCAGCGCGGGACCATCTTCATCACCCGCCTCGCGAATTGTCACGTCCGTGGTCACGCGGGAACTCTATTGGCGAAATTGCGGCGAGAGACGCCGGGGCTAGACTCGCCCGAGATGGCCGAAACGACCAGGGTCGAGCTGCGACCGATCGAAGCCCAGGACTACCGCGAGGTGCTGACGCGCTTCGCCACGGGCGTGACCGTCGTGACAACGATCGAGGAGTCCGCTGACGACCGCCACCCGTGGGGCACGACGGTCAACTCGTTCACCGGGATCTCGCTCGATCCGCCGCTGGTCATGGTCTCGATCGGCCGGGAGCGATCGATCCACCCGATCATCGAGCGTACGCGGCGCTTTGGCGTGAACATCCTGGGCGAGGGCTCGGAGGCCATCTCCGACTGCTTCGCAGGTGCGCCCTCGCCGCTCCCGCGCTCGGCCTTCTGCAACGCCGAGTTCCAGCTCAGCCGCGCCGGTCTGCCGGTGCTCGAGCAGGCAATCGCCTACCTGGCATGCGACGTCGAGCGCGTGATCGAGGCCGGCGATCACACCATGTACCTGGGGCGTGTGATCGAGACCGGCTGCCGCGACGAGGTTGGCTGGCCGCTGCTGTACTTCCGGCGCCGCTACCTCAGCATCGAGCGCGCCCAGACGCCGGATCTGCGCGGCAAGCCCGACACGCTGCGCTAGACCTTGCCAACAGTCCACGCCAACGGCATCGACATCCACTACACCGTCGAAGGGGCGGGACCGCCCCTGGTGATGCTGCACGGCGCAACGTCATCTGCGGTCGAGGATTAGTCGGCCCAGCGGCCGGCGTTCCGGAAGGCGTTCCGGGTGCACCTGGTCGACGCCCGAGGCCACGCCCGGACGAAATGGGACGTCCGCGACGGCTTCGATCGCGACACGCTCGTCGACGATCTGCTTGGCTTCGCGGACGCGTTAAGCCTTGAGACGTTCCACCTGGTCGGCTTCAGCATGGGCGCGATGACCGCGCTTACGTTCGCCACGCGCCACCCCGAGCGACTGCGCACGGTGATCATCAGCGGCATCGACATCCAGCGCGAGCCACGCACCAGCGTCGCCCGACGGCTGATGGATCCGGTCCGCATCGATCGCGAGGAGCCGCAGTGGGCGGCGCAGCTCGAGCGGCGCCACGGACCGGTCCAGGGCGCGGGCGCGTGGAAGCGACTGCTGCCCGCGATCGTCAACGACGTGGCCACGGCGCGCCTGCTGACCTTTGAGGAGCTGCGCCGGATCCGGCTCCCTGTGCTGCTGGTCTACGGCGATCGCGACGTGTTCGTCCCCGTCGACCACGCCGTGACGATCCACAAGCAGCTGCCCGATTCACGGCTGTTCATCGCGCCGAACAGCCCACACCAGGTCATGGCCAGCCAGCCCGCCCTGTTCAACGTCGCGGCCGCGAACTTCTACCGCTCGACCGAGGAGATCGCCCGCCAGCGCGCCGAGCAGGGCGCCAGACAATCTACCGACGCTGAGCCGGCGAAGCCCGGGGCAGGCGCTGCCCTGTACGACCCGACGGTCATGGTTGCCGAGACGACCGATGAGGACGAGCCTTTCAGCAAGTGGTAGCCGCACACGGCGGGGAGAGGAGAACTTCGATGGCAGCGACATTGCTGGCTCTGTACAAACGGCCCGAGGGAGGCGACGAGGCGCTCGCAACTTTCTGGCAGCGCTATCGCGACGAGCACATGCCGCTCATCGCCAAGGTGCCGGGCCTGCGCGGAACCAAGATCTGGAACGTCAACCGCAGGTATGCCGGCGAAGATCTCGTCGCCGTGTGCTCAATGGAGTTCGACGACAACGAGGCGCTCAAGGCCGGCATGAAAAGCGAGGAGATGGCGGCGGCGGGTGCCAATCTCGCCGAGATTGCGCCGGACCTGCTGACGCTCGTCGCCCTCGAGGAGTCGTGGGCGTGACCGTCCACTACGAGGTCGCGGGTCGCGTGGCCACCGTGCGGCTCGATCGGCCGGAGGTTTTCAACGCCTTGAACCGGCCCACGCTCGAAGCCATCCGCGACTCATTCAGGCAGGCCTCCGCGGATCACGGTGTCGGTGTCGTGGTCCTGACCGGTACTGGCGACCGAGCCTTCTGCACCGGCGCCGATCTCGACGAGCAGCAGCAGTTCCTTGAGCGCCCGAACGATTACTGGGACTGGATGGGCCGCTTCATCGAGGCCATCGAGTCGATCAAGGACTGCGCCAAGCCGGTTGTCGCGCGGCTCAACGGCATGACCGTCGGTGGCGGCAACGAGCTCAACATCGCGTGTGACCTGGCCATTGCGGCAGACGACGTCGTGTTCCGCCACGTCGGGCCGTCACGCGGCTCGTTGCCGGCCGGTGGCGCGACGCAGTGGATGCCGCTTCTGGTCGGCGACCGGCGGGCACGGGAAGTGCTGCTCTTGAACCGTCCGATCAGCGCCCAGCAGGCGCTCGATTGGGGATGGGTCAATCGCGTCGTCCCACGCGCGGAGCTCGACGCGGCCGTTGCCGACTACTACCGACGAGCTGCTCTCCAAGATGCCCGAGATCGTCCGTGCCACGCGCGTGCAGCTCAACTACTGGAAGAGCCAGTCGTGGGCGATGACCGTCCAGATGTCGCGCGAGTGGCTGACCGTCCACGCCGGCTCGGCCGAGGTGGCGGAGGGCCTCGCCTCCTTCCACGAGAAGAGACATGTCGACTACGAAGGTCTGCGTTCGTCGATAGAGAACGCCGGCGCCGGACCATCCGATTCGGCGCGGGCAGGGAGCGCGCTGGACCAGGAGATCCACGATGTCTGACTTCACGCGGATCCTGGTGGAGAGCCCGGTTGGCGGCGTCGCCCTCGTCACTCTCGAACCGGCCGGAGGTGCTGAACGCGCTCGACTACACCACCTTGGGCGAGTTGGTCGACGCGCTGGAGCAGCTGGATACGGATGAATCGGTGCGCTGTGTGGTCATCACCGGCGCGGGTGATCGGGCGTTCGCGGCAGGGGCGGACATCAAGGAGATGGCCGACGCAACGCCGGTGACGCTGACGCGTTGCCAACAACTTCGCGCGCTGGGAGCGGCTCAAGCGCGTTCGCGTGCCGATCATCGCGGCGGTGAAGGGCTACGCCCTGGGCGGTGGCTGCGAGCTGGCGATGGCGTGCGACATGGTCGTGGCCGCGGACGACGCCACGTTCGGCCAGCCCGAGATCAAGATCGGCATCATGCCCGGCGCCGGCGGCACGCAGCGGCTGACGCGCGCCCTGGGCAAGGCCAAGGCGATGGAGATGATCCTGACCGGCCGCAACCTTTCGGCGCGCGAGGCGCATGAGCGCGGGCTCGTGTCACAGATCGTGGCGCGCGAGGAGGTGCTGCCCGCGGCTCTTTCGCTGGCCTCGGAGATCGCGGCGCTGCCGCCGCTGGCGGTTCGCGCCGCGAAGGAAGCGGTCAACCGCGCCCATGAGCTGTCGCTCGAAGCAGGCCTCGAGTTCGAGCGCCGCAACTTCTTCATGCTCTTCGCGTCCGAGGACCAGAAGGAGGGCATGTCCGCGTTCGTCGAGAAGCGAAAGCCCACCTGGAAAGGCCGCTGAGCGACCACGCGCCAGATCGGCGCGAAATGGTTAGCGGACAGTAACGAGTTTGTAAGGCGCGGACGTGAACCGTGCGCCGTATCCCTGCGAATAGGTAAGTGACCGCGCATCTGCGCGGCTGCCGTGAACTCACAGACCAATTACGCAGGAGATCAAATGCGACGTTCTGTTCTGGCGACTTTCGCCCTGTCGGGGGCCGTTCTCATCGGCGCCTGCGCCGGTGGCGGGTCGCAATCCACCACCTCCCCGACGACGGGTTCGAGCACCTCAGCCCCATCATCGATGGCGCCCAACACATCAGCGCGTTCGACCATGGCGCCCGAGTCCTCCGCGCCCGTGTCGATGGCCCCGGGCTCGCCCGCGCCCACCATGGACCACGGTTCGATGGCTCCCGAGTCACCGCAAGCGAGCGATGGCATCGGCGGCGACGCTGACATCATGAGTCCGGCCGCCAACCTGCGGACCGATCTCAACTACCTACTCGGTGAGCACCAGATCCTTGCCGCCAAGGCGACGGGTGCCGCACTGGACGCTCGACAGGAGCAGTTCGAGGCCTACGGTGGCCTGCTCAACACGAACGGGACCGATCTCGGCGCCGCGATCGGCAGCCTTTATGGCCAGGAAGCCCAGGACGAGTGGAACCGCATCTGGAGCGCTCACAACGGCTTCTTCGTCGACTACACCACTGGCGTCGCTACCGAAGACCAGGCAGTCGCCGACCAGGCGGTCGATGACCTGATGAACATCTACGTTCCCGAGTTCACGACCTTCCTTGTTGGCGCCACGGGCCTGCCCGAAGACGCCGTGACGGAGTTGGTCGCACACCACGTCGAGCACACCAAGGAAGTCGTCGATGCGCAGGCAGCCGGCGATTGGGCCACGGCCTACGACGAGATCCGCAACGCCTACGCTCACATCCAGGAGATCGGCGATGCGCTGGCGCCAGCCATTGCCGAGGCGAATGACCTCGAGGGCGACGCAATGACGTCCGGCGTCGACTTCCGGGTCGCACTCAACCAGCTGCTGCAGGAGCACCTGTTCCTGGCCAGTTTCGCCACCGACGCCGCTCTGGACGGGCGCGACGACGAGTTCGCGGCCGCCGGTGGGGCGCTCAACACCAACGGGACCGATCTCGGCGCCGCGATCGGCAGCCTTTATGGCCAGGAAGCGCAGGACGAGTGGAACCGCATCTGGAGCGCCCACAACGGCTTCTTCGTCGACTACACGACCGGTGTGGGGACGGATGACCAAGCCATGCAGGACCAGGCGGTCGAGGACCTGACGACGGTTTACGTGCCGGAGTTCGCAACCTTCCTCGCCACAGCCACGGGCCTGCCCGAGGACGCTCTGGCCGACCTGATTACCGAGCACGTGCTGACGACGAAGGACGTCGTTGACGCCCAGGCTTCAGGCGACGCCGCGCTAGCGGCCGACACCGATCGCATGGCGGCGATGCACATGCGGATGCTTGGCGACCCGCTGGCCGAGGCGATTGTTGCCTCCCTGCCGGACGCCTTCTAGGGCCCCAACCTCGTATCCAACATCTCCCTCCTCTCTCGGGGGCGGCCCGGCGCAAGCCTGGCCGCCCCCAACTCGTTGAAAGGAAGAGCCATGCGCGCTCTCTTCATCGCGATCGCGTTGTTCATCGCGGCCGCGTGTGCCGGACCAACGGCCACGCCCAGCCCTCAAGCAACGTCCGTGCCACTTGCCATCGAGCTCGCGGACTTTGAGATCCGGCCCGAGCAGGCCTCAACCTCCGCCGGCCCACTGGTGATCAGCGTTACGAGCGCTGGCCCGACGCCGCACAACCTGACGATCCGGGACGCAACCGATGCAGTCGTCGCCGCGTCGGATGAGCTCAGCACCGGTGAGTCGGGCGTGCTCGAGGCTGACCTCGTGGCAGGCGACTACACGATGTTCTGTGCGCTACCCGGCCACGAGAGCCTGGGCATGAGCGCCACGTTGACTGTGACTGACTAGGGCGCCACTGGCGCGGCCGAATATGCTGGTCGCGCTATGAGCGATACGGTCCTGCGCGCCACGGACGGTGGCGCGCTGACGCTTACGCTGAACCGGCCCGATGCCCTCAACTCGTTCAATGTCGAGATGAAGGAGGCGTTGCTCGCCGCGCTCAAGGATGCGGCGCGAGATCGCGATGTAAGGGCCATCATCCTGACCGGCGCGGGGCGCGCCTTCTCGGCCGGCCAGGATCTGAAGGAGCGCCAGGCGCCGGGTGCCGCTGACCTGGGCACGGAACTCAGGACCCGCTACAACCCGATCATCCTCGCGATGCGGACGATCGAGAAGCCGATTATCGGCGCGATCAATGGCGTCGCCGCTGGCGCGGGCATCAGCGTCGCCCTGGCATGCGACATCCGCATCGCGTCCGAGAGCGCCAGCATGATGGAGGTCTTCGGCCGGGTCGGCCTGGTGCCCGATACGGGCTCGAGCTGGCTGTTGCCACGGCTGGTCGGCACGGCGCGCGCAGCCGAGATGTTCTTCACCACCGATCCGGTCGACGCGGCCACGGCCGAGAAGATCGGTTTGGTCAACCGGGTGGTGCCTGCCGACAAGTTGATGGAGGAAGCGGGTGCCCTCGCAGCCCGTCTCGCTAAGGCGGCTCCACTGGCGCTCGGCCTCGCAAAGCGCGCGCTAAACCGCGCGCTGGAGTCGAGCCTTGAGGACGCGCTCGAGTACGAGGCCCAGCTCCAGTCGATCGCCGGCCGCTCCGCCGACCACAAGGAGGGCGTGGCCGCGTTCGTGGGAAAGCGCCCGCCGACCTTCACCGGAGAGTGACCGCGGACAACACGACCGACTCGGGCGTCGACCGGGTCTTCGCTTCCCTCGACAGGATGGACGATTTCGACCTGGTCGCTCTTGGCGGTGTTTGGATGGGCTTAGACGCCGAGGTGCGTGGGCAGGCATGGTCGAAGGTTCGGTCGGTGCCGCGCGACGACACGCGCGCAAAGTCGCTGGAACAGGGCCGCGATCGACTGGCCGGCTGGGTCAACGACCTGGGCATCACCTGGGCGGGCGCGTACGAGCGTTCGATCGTCGTACCCGCCGGCGTCGATCAGGGCAATCTGCGACGCAACGCGGTGCCGGCCATCCTCGACGCCATCGTCGCGGTCCTGTTCGAGGACGTGCTGACCGCTGAGGAACGCGAGGTGCTGGTCGAGCCGCTGCGTCACGTGACCGAAGAGAAGGTTGCAGATGACTGAGACCGCGCCGGCGCTGACGGTCGGCATCGTCGGCGCAGGGACGATGGGCGCGGGGATCGCCCAGGTCTGTCTTCAGGCCGGGCACGACGTGTTGCTCCACGACGTCGATCACGCCGCGATCGAGCGCGGCCGCGGCCGCGTCGCGGACGGCTTGACCCGCCTCGTCGAGAAGGGCCGCCTGCCACAGGACGGCCGCGACCGGATGCTCGCTGCGCTGCGCGACGCGCACGCGCTGCACGAGCTCGCGGCCGAATCGGACCTGGTCATCGAGGCCGCCCTCGAGGACCTCGACCTCAAGGGCACGATCTTCCGGGCGCTCGCCGACGGATCGAGCCCGGGCACGATTCTTGCCACGAACACCAGCGCGCTGAGTGTCGAGGCCATAGCCGAGATCAGCGGCGCGCCGGAACGAGTCGTCGGCCTTCACTTCTTCAATCCGGCGCCGCTCATGCCGCTCGTCGAGGTCGTGGCCACGGACCACACACGCCCCGACGTCGTGAAGCAGGCGGTCGACTTCGCCGTGGGCCTGGGCAAGGAGCCGGTTGTGTGCCGGGATTCGCCGGGCTTCATCGTCAATCGGGTCAATCGGCCGTTCACCCTGGAGGCGTTGCGCATGCTCGGGGAGGGGGATGCCGGCGTGGAGCAGGTGGACCGCGCGGTCAAATCGGCCGGCTATCCCATGGGTCCGTTCGCGTTCATGGATCTCGTCGGCATCGACGTCAATCTCGCCGCAGCGACCGCCGTGTGGCAGGGGTTCGACGAAGCGGCGCGCTTCGAGCCATCGCCCATTCAGCACACGCTCGTGGCAGCTGGACACCTCGGGCGGAAGACGGGCGAGGGCTTCTATCGCTACGCGGACGGCCGATCAACAGGCCTGGCCTACGAGTCGACCCTTGACGGCGAACTGACCGACGAGGAGATCGTGCGCCGCATCGAACTGGCGATCATCAACGAGGCATACCTGGCGGCCGGCGAGGGTGTGGCCCAGCCGCCCGATATCGACAAGGCGATGAAGCTTGGGTCGAACCATCCATACGGGCCGTTCGAGCGCGCCGGTGCCCTGGGTTTGCGCAAGGTGGTCGAGGGGCTGCGCGACCTCGAGTCCCGCTACGGCGAGCGCTTCCGTATCGCCCGCACCCTGTGGGACATCGCGAACGTCTAGTTGATCGGCCGCGCTGCCAGTCGTATCCTCCGGGTCACGCGACTCCCGCGCGCAACCTCGCTTCGGCTCTCACGCAGCCGGCTCGATCGGGGCAAAGGGGACACCGGTCCTCGGGATATCTGGTCACCGGCCTCGTCCCGGCGATCGCGGAGCGGCGTGAGCGCGATGCGGCCGCCTGGATTGGAGACCGAACGTGACCACGAACAAGTCCCTGAAGCGAAACGTCCGGGCGCGCATGTCCAAGACCGGCGAGCGCTACACGGCGGCCCGCCGCCAGGTCCTTACGAAGGCCACCGCCGGGCCACCTGCCGAGCCCGCCGAGCCCGGCCTCGCCGAGCCCGGCGTCGCCGAGCCCGAGCCGCTCCACGGCCCCACCAATCGCCCTCTCGCCGAGTGGTTCACGCTGCTCGACGCGGCCGGAGGGCGGGACATGGCCCATCCGGACATCGTCAAGTGGCTCACCGCGGAGCACAACGTGCCCTCCTGGTGGCGTCAGGACATCACGGTCCGTTACGAGAAGCACATCGGCCGGCGCGTGCTCGGCCAGCGCGGCAAGACATTCTCGGCCACGGCCACCAAGACGATCGCCGTTCCTGCCGCGGCGGTGCGCGAGGCATGGCTGAACGAGGCGATGCGTGCACGTTGGCTTCCAGATGTCGAGCTCAAACTTCGTCCCAACAAGGTCGAGGTCGCCAAGCGCTTCGACATTCCCGACGGCGGCGGTCGCGTCATCGTCAGCTTCGACCCGCGGGGCGACTCGAAGACGTCGCTTGCGATCGAGCACGAGAAGCTGCCCGATGCCGCCGCGGCGAAGCGTTGGGCGACCTTCTGGCGCGACCGACTGAACGTGCTCAAGCAGCAGCTCGAGGCTTCCGCCAGGGGAAGAGTCGAGTAGCGCGCACATCGCACCACACCAGCCCGAGGTCAATCGGCGGCGCGGGCGCGGCGTCCATCAGGGCCGTCACCCAGCCCGACGACGACCCGGTGAAAGCCGCTCCGAACACCTCCGGATAGCGGGCCAGCAACGCGCGGTTGGCGCGCGTGTCGCGAACGATCCATACGGCGGCGACGCGGTAAGGCCCCGCGTCGTCGCCGATCGCCACGGCCAGCTGCTCAGCCTCGGCGATCTTGCGTCGCGTGCTGCGCACGCTGGCGTTGATGTTGCCGAAAGTGTTCCAGCACTCCTCAACGATCAGAACGCGGTGCGCATCGTCCCGGAGGCACACATCGATCGAATGGCCAGTGTCGAGCGGTCGCGTGGCCAGCTCGAAAGTCCGCGGGCGCCCTGTTTCTCGCCCAAGCCGCAGCGCCAACTCCTGGAGGGCCAGGTGCCCGGCATCGGCCGGGCCCGCGCTCGCATCCCGCGCGAATTCAAGGCGCAGTAGTACCCCGAGCGCCACGGACAAGCTGCACAGCAACTCGACTGACGCGCCAGCGACTCGGCCGCGTTCGAGCTGGCCGATACGCGACGGGCTGATGCCGATCTTCTCGCCCAGCTGGCGTTGGCTCCATCCGCGGCTCTTTCGAGCATCGCCGATCTGGGTTCCGAGCTTCAACGCCACGGCCGCTGCCATTTTTCGACCATCCAGTCGCGCGGCGGTGCGAATGCGCTTGTTGCGGCCGGGCATGATCAATGACCTCTGCCGGCGGGGTGAGCGGCGAACGAGCATCATTCTCATGTCCAGCGCTTATCGGACGCTTAGCGCAAGTTCGTGTCTGCGCTGATCCGCCGCAAGGCCGATGCGAGCGTGGGAACCCGCGATTTACACACAGGATGGGCCTGCAGTGCACTTGCTACCGTCCTAGTGACCCGCCAGGGCCAGCAGTTGAGAATATGCTCGCAACGGACGCCACGGGCCGGTCAGAGGGGGCCTAGCAGAGGGCACGGCGGCGCGAAGCAGGCGTTCGACCCCTGACCTTTGGGCCATGCCGGTGCGAATAGGCACCGCTCCTACAATCGCGGCATGCCTCGAGTGCTCGATCGCCCGCTGCGTGAAGCGTGGATTGTCAGTGCCGTCCGGACGCCGGTCGGCCGCTACGGCGGCGCGCTGGCGCGCGTCCGGCCGGACGATCTCGCCGCGACCGCAATCAAGGCCGCGGTCGAACGCTCCCACGTGACTCCAGACGACATCGATGACGTGATCCTGGGGGCCGCAAACCAGGCCGGCGAGGACAACCGCAACGTCGCGCGCATGTCCGCGCTGCTCGCAGGCCTGCCGACGAATGTCGCCGGCCAGACCGTCAATCGGCTGTGCGGCAGCGGGCTCCAGGCCATCAACTCGGCCGCCCACGCGATCATGGTCGGCGACGGCGATGCGTTCGTCGCCGGCGGCGTCGAAAGCATGACCCGGGCCCCGTACGTCATGGCCAAGCCAGAGGCCGGTTACGACCGCGGCAACCGCGAGATGTTCGACACGACGTTGGGCTGGCGCTTCACCAACCCGCGTCTCACGGAGATGCACAACCCGTTCTCCATGGGCGAGACCGGCGAGAACGTAGCCGAGCAGTGCCGCGTGAGTCGCGAGGACCAGGACGCTTTCGCGTTGCGGAGCCACCAGCGTGCCGTCCAGGCCATCGATGAGGGGCGCTTCCAGAACCAGATCGTGCCGGTGATGGTGCCGCAGCACAAGGCAGATCCGCTTGAGATCACCAGAGATGAGCATCCCCGCGCCGACACCAGCATGGAGGCGCTCGCCAGGCTGCGCCCTGCGTTCCGTGAGACCGGCAGCGTGACCGCCGGCAACAGCAGCGGCATCAACGACGGTGCCTCGGCGACCGTCCTGGTCGAAAGCGAATACGCGCGCGCCCACAACCTCAAGCCCCTGGCGCGTGTCGTCAGCACGGCCGTGGCCGGCGTCGACCCGAGCGTCATGGGCCTGGGCCCCATCCCGGCCACGCGCAGGGCTCTTGAGCGCGCCGAGCTGGACATCGAGGACCTGGACCTGATCGAGCTGAATGAGGCCTTCGCCAGCCAGAGCATCGCCGTCATGCGCGAGCTGCGACTCGATCCCGACAAGACCAATGTCAACGGCGGCGCCATCGCGCTCGGTCACCCGCTGGGCATGAGCGGCGCGCGCCTGATCACGATGCTGAGCCACGAGCTCCAGCGCACGGGCGGCCGCTACGGCCTGGCCACGATGTGCATCGGTGTCGGCCAGGGGATCGCTACGATCATCGAGCGCATCGACGGAGAGGACGCTTAGCCATGGACAACGACCTCATGGCGCGCCGGCTCAGACCCCCGTCAGAGCCGCCCAAGCCTCAGAACGGGAATTCCTCCTTTGGAT
Source organism: uncultured Chloroflexia bacterium (assembly GCA_963706095.1). Lineage (GTDB taxonomy): Bacteria > Chloroflexota > Limnocylindria > Limnocylindrales > CSP1-4 > JALYGJ01. The sequence continues at coordinate 1,369,127 of OY970149.1, read as the reverse complement.
CTGGCCAGTCACCGTGGACCACGGACAGTGAGGTGCGAGCCGATGTCCCGTGGGATCGACCTGCCGATGAGGCATGGCCTCCGATCGACGAACTCGTTGCCGAGCGCGCCTGGCCCCCCATGCCGGCCCGGCCCGAGCCAATGAGCTCCGCTGGAGAGCACGCGAACTTCGAGGACCCGATGACTTTCGATGGACCCGCGAATATGGGTATCGGGAGCACGTTCGAGCCGGAACCGGCCATGTTCGAGCAGGAGCCGCCGACCACGTTCGAGCAGGAGCCGTCGGCCACGGTCGAGCAAGAACCGCCCATGTTCGAGCACGAGCCGGCCACGTTCCAGCAGGAGCCGGCACCGCCACAGGCGGCTGAAGCCGTTCACCCGGCCGTCGTCGCCGCCTTGGGAGGGTCCGACGGACCCACTACATGGGACGACATGCCCGCGCCGTGGGATGCGCCCGCCGATGAGACCTTCGCCGAAGACCTGCGAGCCGATGACACGGTCGCCTGGGACGCGCCCGCCTGGGATGCGCCCGCCGAAGCCTGGGAAGAGCCGACGGCCAGGGCCGGCTCGGCGGTCGACGCGTCAGACCTGGATGTTGAGCCCGCAGAGATGTTCGGATTCACGGACGACCTCTTCGCTGCCGACGCTGAACATACCGATGGCGGTTCCAACGCGCGGGACGCCGGGCACGCCGCCGATTCCGGCGACGTCGAGAACGCCGCGGAGGACGGGGACGCCGCACCCATGGTTGAGGGCTCGGCCGAGGCCGATCCGCCGCCATGGGCCGTCTCAGGCGCAACCGCCGATCTCGACGACGCCATGGCGCCCGTCCTCAGCGATATCGAACAGCCAGCGCTACCGCCCTGGGCCGGCTGGTCAGATGAGTCGTCGGCAGTCGCGGTCGTGGCGCCTTCTGACGCATCTGCCGCACTCGGCCCGACGCCGCCCGACGACCTGTTCGCAGCCGAGCCGGAGCCCGATTCCGAAACACAACCCGCGCCTACCGCGACCGCCGATGTTTCGGTGGCGATGCCCTTCTCGACGACTCCGCTGGGTCAGCCGGTCATCGTGCGCATCGAGGTCAGCATCGTCGACGGCAGCGCGGTCGTTCGACCCATCGATGTCGCGCGGCCGGTAGCTCAGTCAGCGGCCGGCACCTCGGCCGAGACGGAAGATTCACCGACGCCGCGCCATCCCGAGTTCGAGCCGCGGAATCACCTGAACGGCACCAGCGCCACCCTGGCCGCGGCGGTCCCTGCCGAGACGGCCGCCCCGGCACCTTGGCTGGCCCCGGTCGAGGACGAACAGGTTCTGATGCCGCGGCCCGTGGCCGAGCAGTCCGTGTGGCCAGCCTCCATCTCTGCCGCCGCCCCTGCCGCCCCCACGGCCGCTGACGCTGATGTCGTTGCTGACGTGGCCGACCCATGGGCGTCATACGATCTGCCGGAAACAGATGCGGAGCCCGACCCGCTCGCGGCCCTGCCGGCGGCAACGCTCGATGCCCAGGCCTCCGCGGGCGGTCAGCAGGGAGCGACACCAGCCCTTTTTGCCGCCACGGCAGCGGCTCAGGTGGCGCCCGCCACGGCCGCCACCGCCCAACCGGACCTGTGGTTCCTCTCGTCAGAGACGGAAACCGTCGGGGCAGATGACTCGCCGCGCGCCGCACGTGAGCCGTCGTCGGCGATGACCGTGGGCCTGACGGTGCTCATGGCTTTGGTCGTGGTTGGCCTCGTCATCGCCTTCCTGTGGCTGATGACTTCGCTGCCGATCCTGCGCTGAACAACCAGGTCATCGTCGGTGCACGCTCGGCCGCGCTTGCCGATACACGACCTCGCGAGTAGGATTTGAGCATGCTGAACACCGAACCACAGGTCACACCCGAGATTCCAACGCAGTCAGAAGCTCCGCTCGTCTTCCTCAGTGAGGCGGCCGCGGGCAAGCTGCAGGAACTCGTTGAGGCCGAGCAGAACCCGTCGATGGGGCTGCGCGTGTACGTGTACAGCGGCGGCTGCTCCGGCTTCCGTTACGGCATGATGCTCGAGGATCAGCCCAGCAACGAGGATCTCACCGTCGTGAGCCGTGGCATCAATGTCTATGTCGACCCGCAGAGCACCCAGTACCTCGGTGGCGCAGAGATCGACTACCTGGACACGCTGATGGGCGCGGGATTCACCGTCAACAATCCGAACGCCGTCTCAGGCTGTGGGTGCGGCAGCTCATTCCGCACCGCTGAGTCGGCCGGTAGCCCGGGCGCCTGCCACCACTGACCCACTGATTACCTGACGCACAGAAGCGGCGAGCCGAAAGGCTCGCCGCTTTACTTTGCTAGACCCATGACGACTCCGACCACTCCGCCGATCGAACGTCTGATGACGCCGCTGCGCGAGTTCTTCGAGCGAACCGTTGCTGGCGGCATCCTGCTCCTCTTTGCCGCTATCGCAGCACTGATCTGGAGCAACTCGCCCTGGGCGGCCTCGTACCAGCAGCTGTGGCAGGAGACGTACCTGGCGATCGGTCTCGGCGAATTCTCGCTATCGATGTCGCTTCAGCACTGGATCAACGACGGGTTGATGGCGATCTTCTTCCTGGTCGTCGGCCTCGAGATCAAGCGCGAGCTCCTCGTCGGCGAGCTCGCGTCTGTCCGGCGAGCCACACTCCCGGTCACGGCCGCGGTCGGCGGCGCCGTGTTGCCCGCACTGATCTACCTCGCGATCGTCGGCCCGGGCAGCCCGGAGGCCCGAGGCTGGGGCGTGCCAATGGCGACGGACATCGCCTTCGCCCTCGGCGTCCTGGCGCTGCTCGGCAACCGGGTTCCGCTCGGCCTGCGCATCTTTGTCGCTGCCCTCGCAATCGCCGACGACCTGTTGGCCGTGCTCGTGATTGCCCTGTTCTACACCGACCAGATCTCGGTTCCGGCGTTGGCGGCCGCCGTTGCGGTCCTGATCCTGCTTGGCATTGCCAACCGCATGGGCGTTCGCAGACCGTTCGTCTACGGCTTCCTTGGAATTGGCCTGTGGCTCGCGGTGCTCGGATCGGGAGTCCACGCCACGGTCGCGGGAGTGCTGCTGGCGATCATGATCCCAGCGCGACAGCACGTGTCGGATGATGATTTCGCGGTCGACGCACGCGAGCTCATCGACGATTTCGAAGGTGGATCGGTCCTGTCGCCCCAGGAGCGCTACTCATCGCTATGGGAGCTCGAGTCGCTGACCGAGAAGACGCAGGCGCCGATGCTTCGCCTGGAGCATTCGCTGACGCCTGTTGTTGCGTTCGTGATCGTGCCTCTATTCGCTTTGGCCAATGCCGGAGTCACAATCGCCGGTGACCTCGCAGCGATGGTCCGTGATCCGGTGGTCATCGGCATCGTGGCCGGTCTGATCATCGGCAAGCAGATTGGCATCACCGCGGCGGCCTGGCTGGTCGTTCGTTTCAAGCTGGCACTGCTCCCGCCGGGTGTCACGTGGAGTCACATATACGGTGCGGCGTGGCTGTGCGGCATCGGCTTCACCATGTCTCTCTTCATCGCCAACCTAGCCTTCGTCGACTCGAGCGCACTCGCCGCGTCGAAGATTGGCATCCTCATCGCGTCACTGATAGCGGGCGGCGTCGGCTACATCGCCCTCCGTCGACTGACGGTGAACACTTGAACGAACTGCAGAGCGACGAGGAGATTGCGGCGGCGCGGATCGGCGGGGCGGAGCTGCACAACGCGCCCATCACGCTGCTGCCGTACGACCCGGACTGGCCGCGGATGTTCGAGCGCGAGGCATCCCGCATCCGCAGCGTCCTCGGCGAGCGCGTGCTGCTGCTCGAGCATGCCGGCTCGACATCAGTGCCCGGCCTATCGGCCAAGCCCATCATCGACATGATCCTGGCCGTTGCCAATTCGGCCGATGAGGAGGCATACGTCCCGGATATGGAGGCAGCCGGCTATGTCCTTCGCATCCGCGAGACGGAATGGCACGAGCACCGACTATTCAAGGGTCCCGACACCAACATCAACCTGCATACGTTCACGGTTGGCTGCTCCGAGATCGAGCGGATGCTGCGCTTCCGCGATCACCTCCGTGCGAGCGAGTCCGATCTGGCGCTCTACGAGTCCACCAAGCACGATCTCGCGCAGCGGACCTGGAAGTACACGCAGCACTACGCGGACGCCAAATCGGTCGTCGTCGAGGAGATCCACCAACGCGCGGGGGCGCCGCCCGCCGGTTCAGGCGAGGCCTGCCCCAAGCACTAGAGATTGAGCGGGTACGTGGCCGGCGCGCGGCTACTCGCTGAAGCGCTCTTCCTTCCAGGGATCGGCGTCGTTGTGGTAGCCGTAGCGCTCCCAGAAGCCGGGCCGATCGGCAGGCACGAACTGAAGGCCACGGATCCACTTGGCGCTCTTCCAGAAGTAGCGCTTGGGCACGACGAGGCGCAGCGGGTAGCCATGGTCTGGCGTCAGTGGAGCTCCGTCAGCCATGTCGGCCAGGATCACGTCGTCGTCGTCCAGCACTTCGAGAGGCACGTTGGCGGTGTAGCCCTGCTCGGCGTGGGCGATCACGAAGCGAGCACTCGGCTTGAGTTGTGCGCGCTCCAGGATCGTCTGGATGGCGACGCCCTCGAAGTCGGCGTCGAGGCGCGACCAGCGCGTCACGCAGTGGATGTCGGTGTGGAGCGTCTTGCGCGGCAGCTCCTTGAACTCGGCCCAGCTCGAAGCTGAATGGGTTCTCGACCTCGCCCCAGACCTTGAAGTCCCACGTCTTCAGATCGACGCGGGGCACTGAGCCGTAGTGCAGCACCGGCCACTTCTCGGTGAAGTACTGGCCCGGCGGGATGCGCTTCTTCTGCTCCTCGCTGACGCGAGGTCCGCGGGCCATGAAGCTCGTCACCGTTGCAGTCTATGCAGATCGTTCGTGCGGGCACGATTGGACCTGCGGCCGCGATCGTGGGAACCTTCGCCCATGACGATCCGTCCGGCACCCATGAAAACGCTCTTGCTTGCCGCGGCCGCGGTCCTGCTGGTCGCCTGCGCCGCTCCCGCTCCTGCCCCGACCGCTGCTGCCCCGACCGAGGGCGCCGGCCCGACGGGCCGGCCGTTGCCTTCGGGCATCGCCATCAGGCCGGGACCGGACGATCCATCCGTGGCGATCACGCCCGAGAGTGAGCTCGGGACCTGGGAAGTCGGCCAGGCGCAGCAGTACACGCTGGGTCACTGCGGGCTTGCGTCGCCGATCGACTTCGACGGCAACCTGTGGGATCCGAACGGAGGCCACAACGGCAACGGCCAGGAGCCGAGCCCCGAACAGGTGACCGAGCTACTGAACTCGGTCGAGGTCTCGATCATGATGTTCAGCCCGGTGTCGGCAGTCCTCACTGCGCCCATGGGCACCGTCGTGTTCCTCGACCGCATCCCCGGAGCGAAGGCCTACCTGCTCTGCGACTGAGTCTCCCCGGAGCTCAACTTGACGCGTCGTCGAGCAGGCGCTGCAAACGTCGAGTTATGAACCGTGCGGCTTCGGCGCTCTTGCCGCCGAGCTTCTCGCCCTCGGGCTGATCGAGGGCAAGTCGCAGGTCGGCCAGTGTCTGGTCCAGATCGTCCGTCCGTTCGAAGACGCCCTCGGCGATCGAAGTCTCGATGACCGCCATCGCGGCGCGCGCGTTGTCGACGGCGTGGCCGGGCTGATCGATCAAGCCGGCGACTTCCAGTCGGACCGCCTCGCGCCGCTCATCCACGGGACGACTCGAGCCATTCGTCGGCGAGGATGCCCATCTGGACCTCGTCGAAGTAGCGGCCCTCGCGCTGGATCGCATCGCGAAGCCGGCCTTCGATGCGGAAGCCGACCTTCTCGTACGCCCGAATGGCACGCATGTTGTAACTGAAGACGGTAAGCCCGACGCGGTGCAGCACCAGGCGCTCGAAAGCGTGACCGACCATCAGTTCGGTCGCCTCGGTGCCCAGGCCGCGGCCCCAGGCGTCGTGCTCGCCGATCGTGATGTGGAACAGCACCGACGCCGTTGTCGGGATCGAGTGAGCGAGAAAGTCGTGAAGCCGACCAGGCGCCACTGGGGCAGCTCGACGATCGAGTAGGCCAGCGCATCTTGAGCCAGCATGCGCACCTGGAAGAAGCGCTCGATCTCGGCGTGGGTCATGGGCCGGGTCTGGTAGCGCGTCAGACGCGCGATCTCCGGGTCGCGATACCAGCGCACGACGCGCCGACAGGTCCTCGGGCTGGGGCCGGCGCAGCGCGACAAGCCGTCCGACGATCTGCGGCGGATGCCACAGATCGCGCTCGGACGCCTGCGTGGATGACTGCACGGCCTGACCCACGGCCCGATCGTATACCACGGCTACCATCGCTCCGGATGCGACGCTGGAGCGAGACTGCGGCCGAATCGCGGCGACGTCGCGGACGAGCGAGAAGGTCGCGACGCTGGCCGCGTACCTGCGTTCGCTGACGCCCGACGAGCTGCCGATCGCGGTCCGGTACATGACCGGCCGGCCGTTCGCCGAGCGCGAGTCGCGCACGACGGGCATCGGCTGGTCAGCGATCGCCGCCACTGCGCAGGAGCTTGTTGGTGCCGCGCCGGGAGCGCTCGGAGCGGCCTACAACGAGTCGTCCGACCTCGGGCCAGGCCGTCCACGACCTGTTCGACTCGCACGCATACGAGCCCGTCGGCTCACCGCCGACACTCCCCGAGGTCGACGCTGCGTTCACCGCGGTCGCAGCCGCACGCGGCCCTGCCGCCAAGGCGGTCGAACTGCGCCAGCTGCTCGAGCGTTGCGACGCCCAGTCTGCGAAATCGGTCGTCAAGATCCTGTCGGGCGAGCTGCGCATCGGCCTGCGTGAGGGGCACCTGGAGGCGGGCATTGCTGCCGCTTTCGATCGGCCCATTGCCGACGTCCAGTGGGCGGGCATGCTCACCGGCGACCTGGGGCACACGGCCGAGCTTGCGCGCGACGACCAGCTTGCGCGCGGCCGAGCTGGCGCTGTTCCGGCCGCTGAAGTCGATGCTCGCCTCACCCGTCGCCGACGAGGCGGAGGTGCTGACGCGGCTCGGCTCGCCGGTCTGGGTCGAGGACAAGTACGACGGCATCCGCGCGCAGCTCCACAAGCAGGGCGACGAAGGTGAAGCTGTTCAGCCGCGACCTGAACGAGGTCAGCGACTCGTATCCGGAGGTCGTCGCGATCGTCGAGAAGCAGTCGTGGGACGGCATCCTCGACGGCGAGCTGCTCGCCTTCCGCGACGGCATGGCACTGCCGTTCATCCAGCTCCAGGCGCGGCTCGGCCGAAAGAACCCGAGCGTCGAGATGCAGCAGCAGGTGCCGGTCATCTATGTCGGGTTCGATGTGCTCGCGCTTGGTCCGGGTGGCGGCGCGCCGGTCGAGCCACTGCTCCGTTTGTCGCTGCGCGAGCGGCGCGCCCGCCTCGACGCGCTGGGCTTGCCCGACGTCCCGGGCATGGCCACGGCCAATCTGCTCAACGCGTCAACAGCGGAGGAGCTGTCCGTCGATCTTCGACGCGGCCCAGGAGCGCGGCAACGAGGGGCTGATGGTCAAGGACCCTGACTCGACCTACACGCCCGGCCGGCGCGGCTACGGCTGGCTGAAGCTCAAGCGTCCGCTGGCGACGCTCGATTGCGTCGTCGTCGGCGTGGAAGTCGGCCACGGTAAGCGCCACGGCGTACTGTCCGACTACACCTTCGCCGTGCGCGACGATCGGCCAGATGCGCCCGAAGGCCACCTGGTCACGATCGGCAAGGCATACAGCGGCCTGACCGACAAGGAGATCGCCGAGATGACGGCGTATTTCCGCGAGCACACCATTCGCCAGGTCGGTCGCTTCCACGTCGTCGAGCCGACGGTCGTCGTGGAGATCGCGTTCGACGTTATCCACCGCTCGAATCGTCACGACTCCGGCTTCGCGCTGCGCTTCCCGCGCATCTTCCGGCTGCGCACCGACAAGGACGTGCGCGAGATCGACACGCTGTCGAACGTCGAGGTGCTCTACCGCCGACTCGAAAGCGGGCGTCGCTTCAGCGTCCAGACGACCACCGGCGCAGCCCCGCCCGCATGAGCACCGACCAACAGCCGGAGACGGACGAACAGAAGGTCGCCCGACTGCGTGAGCTGCTGCCGGCGACCTCGGCCGGGATCTACCTCGACACGGCCACCGTTGGGCCACTGCCGGCCGAGACGGCTGCGGCCATGCGCGAGGCCGACGACTGGGAGCTGCGCGTTGGCCGTGCAACGGTCGGCCGCGACGAGGATTTCGAACAGCGCGTCGAGGAGGCGCGCGCGGTTCTTGCCGCGCTCGTCGTCGGCGATCCATCTGAGATCGTGCTTACCCCTGGCATTGATGCCGCGCTCGCGCTGGCTGAACGCCTCGCTGGAGGCGCGCAGCCGTCGCTGCTGGACGCCTCGCGGATAGTCGGGGCCATGCCGCTCCAGGCGGCAGCTAAAGGCGTCGACTTCGTCGCCTTCGCCTGCGACAAGTGGCTGCTCGGTCCGGAGCAGACCGCCGCGCTGTGGATCGGACCAAGCGCTCGTTCGTCGGCCATGGGCGTGGCGCCCGCGTCTGGCTTAGGGCGCACCCAAGTGCTTGGATTGGCGCGCAGCGTCGGCTGGATCGAGATGTATGTCGGGCTCGATTGGGTCTACTCGCGCGCGGCTCGTCTCGCGTCTCACCTGATCCGGTCGCTGGCGCAGATCCCCGGTGTCGTGGCAGACGGCCAGTGGGCAGTCTGCAACTTCAGCGTTGAGGGCTGGTCCGTCGACGACACCCTCGACGAGTTGCGCCGGCGGGTGTTCGCAATCGTCGGCGCCACTCCGGACGGACAGCAGGTACGCGCCAGCGTTGGCTGGTGGAACACCGAAGAGGAGATCGATCGGTTCTGCGGCGCGGTCGCGGAGATCGCGGCGAACTCGCCCAATTCGATTCCGCGCCGCCTGCCGCTGCTCGGTCAGCAGTGAGCACGCCGCCGCGCGAGCGGTCGTGGCTGGAGATCCAGTGGCGCAAGGTTCGCAACCCGCCGCCTCCCGTCCTGCGCGCCGTGCTGGCCAACCTGGCCGTGGCCGCGGCCGGCGGCCTGCTGCTCTACCTATACGCGCGCCTCGTTCCCGAAGGCGACATCGCCCCGCTGGTGGTCCTCTACGTGATCGTCGTCATCGTCGCCGGCAGCCTGGCGACTTACCTGTGGGTCGAGTTGCCTACCGGCGCATCGGGCGAGCGCCGCCGATCGGCCTGGGCGAGCGTCCTCGGCTTCTTCGCCGCCATCCCGATCTGTTATCTCGTGCTCGTCATCGTCTTCCAGGTTTTGCCCGGCCGCTGACCGTGCTCGTCGTATCCTTGGATAGCGCGGGGGAGTAGCTCAGCGGTTAGAGCAGACGGCTTATATCCGTCCGGTCCCAGGTTCGAATCCTGGCTCCCCTACCATCCGCGGCATGACTGACGCCTCCGCGAACCCTGACCCAAAGCAGACCGCGCGGCAGCGCGTCGAGCGCGCCCACGAGGCGCTGATCGGGCTGTCGCACTGGATCCAATCAAACCCCGAGCTCAACTTCAACGAGCGGCTGGCGTGTGGCTGGCTGGTCGAGTGGCTGGAGAAGGCGGGCTATTCGGTCGAGCGGGGAGTGGCGGGTCTCGAGACGGCCTTCGTTGGCACCTACGGCAGTGGCCCGCTGAACATTGCGCTGATCGCCGAGTACGACGCGCTGAACGAAGTGGGCCACGCGTGCGGGCACAACCTGATCTCGGCCACGACCATCGGGGCGGCCGTCGCGCTGGCGCCGCTTGCCGACCAGTTGGACATCACGGTCAGCGTGATCGGCACGCCGGCCGAGGAGGGCGGCGGCGGCAAGATCATCATGCTGGAGCAGGGCGTCTTCGCTGACGTGCACTGCGCGCTCATGATCCACCCTGGTCCGAGCGACCTCCTGCTACCGGATGTCCTGGCCGCAGAGACGATCGAGATCACCTTCACTGGCGTGCCCGCCCACGCCGGATCGTTCCCGGAACGCGGCGTCAACGCCGCGGACGCGATGGTCGTAGCGCAGGTCGCACTCGGCCTCCTGCGCCAGCAGCTGACGGCCGCGGACCGCGTCCACGGCATAGTCACCTCTGGTGGCGAGGCGCAGAACATAATCCCGGCCAAGACCACGGCCGAGTGGATGATCCGGGCCACGACCGTCGCCCGCCTGGACACGCTGAGGGAGAAGGTGCTGCGCTGCTTCGCGGCCGGCGCGACTGCGTCAGGTGCCGAACTGTCGATCGTGCGCCGGCCGGTCTACGCCGACATGATCCACGACCCATCTTTGACGGGCTACTACAGGCAGAACCTCGAGGCCCTCGGGCGCTCGTTCGAGGCACGTGTGGGCGGTCCGCCGCGGCTCGAGATGACCCGCTTCTCGACCGACATGGGCAACGTTTCGTATGCCGTCCCGTCGATCCACCCGATCTTGGGCATCGACAGCGCGCCGGCAGTCAACCACCAGCCCGAATTCACCGCGGCCACAGTTTCCGCCACTGCCGACCAGGCAATTTTCGACGGTGCAGTGGCGCTGGCATGGACGGCCATCGACGCTGCGACCGACGCCGATTTGCGTGACCGCTTGATCAACCGCGAGCCGGTACCAGGACCTTGAATAGTCGTTAGTCACATTGCGGCCGCTCTTAGACTCAATGAACGGGCGCGCTTGGATCCCTGCCGTGGGGTTGGTGCGGCCCGGACAGCGAATCGGGGTGCTGCCGTGCGCGTTCTTCTCGCAGCGATCGTTCTGGCCGCGGCATGCCTCGCAACACCGGCCGTAGCTCTGGCCGTAGTCTCGTGTCCACCTGATATCACGGGCGGCAACGTCAACGACAATATCGACGTTCCGGCAGGGGCTACGTGCACGCTCACCAACACGGACTTCAATAACGTCACGGTTGGATCTGGAGCCACGCTGATACTCGATAACACCGACATCGACAATGACATCGTTGCGACCGACGCGGCCAGCGTTCAGATAACCAACGGCAGCTCCATTGACCGGAACGTCACCGTCAACGGGACAACGCCCAACGTTCTCGTCAGTGCCTCAGAGATTGGCCAAGACCTAACGATCGCCAACGGCACGACCGTCCGCATGACCGACGCGAGTCGAGTGGACCGTGACGTCATCGCCAGTGGGGCGAGTGTGTCCTTCGAGCTCTCCAACCTCTCGAGCATCGGCGAGGACCTCGAACTTGACGATCCGGTGAGCGTCCAGATCAGCGACAGTATGGTCACCGACGACGTGGTGATCGGCAACGCTACGGGCGCGGGCGCGATCGTCAACATCACCGGCTCAGACTTGGGGCAAGACCTGCTTGTCACCCAGGCGACAAGCGTGAGAGTCATTGAGACAGACGTCGATAGGAACGTTGAGATCAGCGAAACGACCGGGCTTGTTGTGATCGGCGATGCGAATTGTCGTGTCGACCCCACGATCGGCGAGAACCTGGAGCTAATCGACAATCTGGGACCCATCGCGGTTTGTCAAATGACGATCGATAACGACGTAATCATCGAGGGCAACAGCAATCGGATCGGCTTCTTTTTCAACAGGGTGGAACAGAACGTCTATATCAGAAACAACACCGGCAAGGTGATTCGCGTTTATCACAACCGCATCGACGACAACTTGATCATCGACGGCAACTCGACCTTGGCGACCAAGGTCCGCTGGAACCGGATGCAGGACAGCCTCGAGTTCACCAATAACACCGCCGTGTGGAAGAACGTGGTGCGGCAGAACCTGATGGATGACACCTACACCCAGAGCGGAAACACTCCCCCGCCGATAGGCGGTGGCAACATGTGCAACGGCCAGATGGATCCGTGCTGATCTCGGCCGGAGGTTAGCCGGCGCGCAGCACCAGGATGTGCTGGTGGACGATGTTGGGGACGAATCCGCGCGGATAGCCGTAAGGCCGTAGGCGAGTCCCGGCCTGGTACCAGATCAGGTCGCCTTTGGTGACGAATCCGGCGCGCTCGGCACGCGCCGCCAGGTCAGAGCCGGTGAAGCGGTAGCGGCTGTCCTGGTATGCGTCACGGACGATCACGCACGCGTACCGGCTCGACCGCAGGACACGCCGCAGCTCGACGAAGACCGCTTCCATCCGCGACAGGAACTCGTCGTAGGTGGCGCTGTTGGCAAGGTCGCCCACGTGCGTGGTGACCATCGCGTAATCGGTGCGGCGGTTGGCGTGTTCCTTGGCCAGCCGCCCGCCGGCCATGGTCAGCTTGAGCTGGGGGTTGTAGGGCGGATCGGTGGCCACGAAGTCGACCGATCCATCGCCAACTCCGCGCAGCAACTGCACGGCGTCGCCGACCACGAGCTCAGAGTCTGGAAGCATCGAACGAACGCGGGCCGCCCGGGTCGGACGATCCCAGGTCGGCCAGCTCGACGCCTGCAGACTCGGCCACGACCGATCCGTACACGTCCGCCCAGCGCTGCTCGATCTCGAAGCCGAGGGCCCGGCGGGGCGTCCGACACATGGCGGCACCGAGGAGCGTTCCGCCGACGCCGGCGAAAGGATCGAGCACCAGCTCGCCCGGCTTGGTGAAGAACTCGATCAGGCGCGCCATCAGCCGCGGCGGCTTGTTGGCGCCGTGCGTCTTGCGAGCCTGGTGCCCGAGCTCGGACGGATAGGCGGTCGTCCACAGCGACTTGGTGAAGTAGAGCCACTCCTCACCGGTCAGCTCGTTGAGCGTGTTGTCGGGATGCACCAATCTCTCGTACTCGGGGGTGCCAGTACCGTCGCTCACCGTCCCAGTATTCACAAGACCGTCGCTATCCTGCTTCGATGAGGGCGTTCGTCGGTCGCGATCGCGAGCTCGCGGTGCTTTCCGCGGCCGTCCGACGAGCCACTGACGACGGTCCGGCGCGCGTCGTCATCTCTGCCCCGCTGGGCTTTGGCGTCAGCAGCCTCATCGATGAATTCTCCAAGCGCGTCACCAAGGCCGGCGTCGTCGTGTGTCGCGGGCGGTGTCGCGAGCCGGTGGCCGGCGTGCCCTACGCGGCTTTGAGCGAAGCCCTCGGTCCGGCGCTGACCAGGCTGTCCGAGCGGCGCCTGGTCGAGGTCGTCGGTGCGGCCGGGCACGATCTTGCGGCGGTCATTCCGGCGCTGGCCAAACGGCTCGACGCTGCCGGTATCGCCTGTGACGCGCCCGAGCTCGACTCGCCTCGTCAGCGCGGCGCACGCGTCCGCGAGGCGCTCATCGGCGTGCTCGAGCGACTGGCTGGGGACCACCTGGTGAGTCTGATCGTTGAGGACATCGAGCACAGTGACGCGGGCACGCGCGAGCTCCTCGGCGCGCTGATGCGAACGAGCCACCGGCTACCGCTCGTGCTGATCATCGGCGTACACCCGCGCGAGATCGGCAGGGCGCATCAGGCGCGGACGTTCCTCGAGCAGCTCGACTCTGCGACCGACCTGGACAGGATCGATCTCGCGCCACTGGACGCGGACGAGATCGCGGCACTCGCGGAGGTGGCGCTCGGCGACAAGCCGACGCTGGCCTTCCTGGCCGCGCTCAAGGAAGGATCGGGTGGATCGCCGCTGCTCGCCGAGCAGCTGATCGCGGCGCAGCATGAGCTCGACGGCGCGCGGCTGTCCGATCCGCTCGAGCAGACCGTCGACGCGCGGTTGGAGCAGCTCGACCGCCAACAGGTCCGAGTGCTGCGCGTTCTTGCTGCCGCGCGCGACATGCTCAAGCCGGCCGACCTGGCGGCCCTCAGCCTCGACGACGGACATCTTCCACGCAACGCCTCGACCCTCGTCGCCCAGAGCGACCTGGTGCGTGAGCAGGACGGAAGCGTCGAGATCGCGCATCAGCTGCTGGCCGAAGCGATCGAGGAGGGCATGCTGCCGACCCAGCGCCAGGCCGTCCATGGCGCCCTGGCCGGACTGGCCGGGTTCGCACCCGCTCAAACGGCGTGGCATCTCGAACGTTCGGCGCGGCCGGCCGGAGGCGCGCGCGATGCGTATGTCGCGGCGGCGCGGGTGGCGGAGCGGCTGGAGCCAGGTGCGACGGCGTTGGTGCACCTGGTCGCCGCGCTCGAACAGACGGGCGACGCGCGGCCAGAGGACGAGGTCGAGCTGCTCGCGGCCGCCGCCAGCGCGGCCGATGCCGCGGGAGCGTTTCGGCGGGCGGCCACGTTCTGCCAACAGGCGATCGAGCGAGTAGCCGGCGGCCGCGTCGAGCGACTGATGACACCGCGCGCGGATCCGGCCGCGCGCGCCCGCGCGGCCGTGCTGCTGCGTGAGCTGGGGGGCTACAAGCGCTCGAGTGGCGACACCGCGGGCGCCCGCGAGGCGCTCGAGCAGGCCGTCGCAGTGGGTTCGCCGGATCCGGCCGCGCGCGCGGCCGCGCTCGGGGCATTGGCCCAGCAGCTCATGCTCGAGGGCGAGTTCGTCGAAAGCGCCGCGCGTGCCGAAGAGGCGCGCCTGGCGGCCGTCGAGGGAGGTGACGACGCGCTCGCCGAGCTGGCACACACGATCGACACCGCAGCCGTGGATGCGGGCTACGCGGGCGACATCGACCGCGCGCTGGAGCTGCTCGATGTGGCCCTCGATGCGGCGCGTCGCGCCGGTGACCTGGACGAGGTTATGCGCTGCTACGCCAACAAGACCACGCTGCTCGACCTCGACCTGCGTCGCGAGCAGGCTCTGGCGGTCGTCAAGGAGGGCATCGCCGAGGCGTCGCGTAACGGCCTGGGCCTGACCTATGGCGCGTTTCTGGGCGGCAACGCGGCGGACATCCTGTTCCAGCTCGGTCGCTGGACGGAGGCCGAGGCCGAGTGTCGCGCAGCGATGGAGTTTCCTCCGGCCGGCGTGGCCTGGTTCAGCCCGATCCTCTACCTGGGCCTGGTCGTCGTCGAGGCGCGCGCCGACGAAGAAGCGGCGCAGCTTGTCGGCCGGACGCTGCTCCAGCTCGAGACCGTGCCCGCCGGCCAGTGGTCGTCGCTGGTGCTGCGCACCGCCGTGAGCCTGGCGCTATGGCGCGGCGACCGGAGCGACGCCCTGAACGCCGCGGATCTGGGCTGGCGGCGCGTGCTCCAGACCGATGATCCGGTGCAAATCGTGGTCGGCGCCGCGACCGTGCTCGAGGCGTGTGCCGAAGCCGCGGATGCGGGCCGCATCAAACGCGACTGGTCGATCGTTGCGGCTGCATCGGCGCTGGCCAGGGAGGTCATGCCCGTCGCCGAGGAGAGCCTGGCGCGACATCCGCTGCCGCGCACTGTTGGGGCGCGACGCGAGGTCGACGTGTACATGGCAACCGCGCGAGCGCACAGCGAGCGCGTGCGCGGTCGCGACCGGCCCGAGGCGTGGGCCGCAATTGCTGACGCATGGGCCAAGATCCCGGTGCCGTACCAGGTCGCCAAGGCACTGTGGTGGCAATGCCAGGCCTGTCTGCCGACACGCGCGCGGCGCACCGAGGCGCGCCGCGCGCTGCGCGAAGCGCTGAAGATCGCCGAGAGCCTGCCCGCCGCTCCACTCCGCGCCGCGCTGCGTGATCTGGCGCAGCGCGCGCGCATCACGCTGCCTGCCGACGAGTTCGTGGCCATCCCGATCAGGCCCGATGAGCGAGAGCTCGTGGCCATTGGTCCCGGCCCTGGCCCCGGCGCCGGCGGCGACGCGATTGGCCAGCCACCCGAGCTTGCTCGATTCGGCCTGAGCCCGCGCGAGTACGGCGTGCTGCTGGTTCTCGCCGAGGGCCGGACGAACCGCGAGATCGCCGAGCGCCTCTTCATCAGCGAGCGGACCGTGGCCGTACACGTCCGGCGCATCCTGGCCAAGCTCAGCGTCAGTGGCCGCGTCGAGGCTGCCGGTGTGGCCATCCGCCTCGGCCTCTTGCCCGACGATCCCCGCTTCAGGCAACCCGTTTCCGTTCGCTGAGGCTCGCGTGGGCGCCGCGCGTCGGCGTATTCGCGCCGAATCGGCCAGAATGGAGCCATGCACACCCCGACCTCAGCTCGCCGCTTCGCGCTGTCCGCCGCGACGGCGATCGCGATCGCGCTCGTAGCCGCGGCGTGTGGGGGCTCCGCCAGCGCAGGCTGGACCTACGCTCCGCTCGGCCCGACCCCGGATCCGAACGCCAGCCCGAGCGCCGGTCCCTCAACCACGCCGGGCAGCGGCACTGCAATCGAGATCGTGACCACCCAGGCCAACCAGCTTGGGTTCGAGCCTGCCGAGCCAGAGATGGCAGCCGCGACCGAGGTCACCGTCAACTACCTCAATGACAGCACCCTGCCGCACAACATCGAATTCTTCGCCGGCCCGGATGCGTCCGCGGAGAGCCTCGGCGCCACCGAGCAGGCCACGGGCCCCGGTGCCCTCGAGTCCGTCAGCTTCACTACTCCAGCCGAGCCCGGCGACTACTACTTCTACTGCGCCGTCCACGGTGCCGCGATGCAGGGCATCTATCACGTTCAGTAGCCGTCGCACGGGCTCACTCACAACCGTCTTGGAACAAATGATCATGTCGGGCAGTCAATGTCTGGCCGACTTACCTGCCACTCGAGGGGCCTTGACTCGCACCCATGTCTTCTAATCCGTCACCCGCGCTAGCGGCGCTGCTCTCCTTCATCTTCCCGGGTCTGGGGCAGATCTACGCGGGCGATCTGCGCCGCGGCCTGATCTGGACGATCCCGATGCTGCTCTTCATCGTGGCAGTTCTCTTCCTGATCCTGGGTGGTTCGGCCGCGATCACCTCGCTGCTGACGGTGCCCAAGACGCTGGCCCTGATCATCGCCGACATCGCCTTCTTCCTGTATCACGTGGCGGCGATGATCGACGCCTACGACATCGCGCGGACCGACCGGCCGCTGAGCTACTCGCGCCGCTCGGCCGGCGGCGCGCCCATCGTGCTCGCTGGCCTGATCGCGCTGGCGATGATCATTCACGGCCTGCCGGCGGTGTACGCGGCGGACTACTACAGCTTCATCTCCAAGGTCACCAACGACAACCCTGACGACGTCATCCCATCCTTCGTGCCCCAGACGCCGCGCCCATCGACGCCTGCCCCGTCGCTCAACCCGACACCGACGGGCGAGCCCACCGAGTCACTGGACCCGGGGGAGACGCCCGCGGGCACGCCGAATGGCTCAGGTGCCCCGAGCACGCCCAGCGCCCACGTATGCCCGCCGGCGCCCAACTTCGGCGGATGGCGGATGGCCGAGGATGGGCGCGTCAACCTGCTGCTCGTCGGCTCCGACTCGCGCTCCGACGACGGCACAGGCGGGGCCAGCCTGCGCACCGACTCGATGATGCTCATGAGCATCGACATCGCGTCGTGCAAGGCGGCGCTCTTCAGCTTCCCGCGCAACATGGAGCAGCCCGGGCCGGCGTCGCGCTACCCGGATTGGTTCCACATCCCGCTCGAGAACGGGACGGACTACCAGGGCTTCCTGTTCGGACTGTGGCGTGACGCCGCATCGACGCCCGACCCGAATCAGTTCCCGGGTTCGGAGGGGATCGGGCCCGAGTGCCAGACGCAGTTCGACTGCCAGCGCGGCTGGCGCGCGCTCTCGGGCGCCATACAGAACATGTCGGGCGTGCCCGTAGACGCTGTTGTCGCGGTCAACCTCAAGGGCTTCGTCGATATCGTCGACAACCTGCCCGGCCGCGGCGTCTGGATCGACGTCCCCTCGCCGCTGTTCGACGACGAGTACTACAACTCGCGCCAGGAGAAGATGCTCGTCGACTTCAAGCGTGGGTGCCAGTTCATGAACGCCGAGGAAACACTCGCCTACTCGCGCTCACGCCACCAGGACTCCGACTACCAGCGCGCGCGCCGGCAGCAGTACGTCATCCAGCAGATCCGCAAGCAGCTCGACCCGCTGGCGCTGCTGCCCAACATCCCGGGCCTGCTCAATGCCGCCCAGGCCAACCTGTACATGTCGATCAGCGACGCGGACATTCCCTTCCTGGCGCAGGTCGCGTCGCGCGTCGATGCCGACCGGCTGTACCGCTACGACTTCGCGCCGGCACGCCTGACGAGGTTGGGCAGCATGGACGGCATGCGCGACAAGATCGTCAACATCTTCCAGGAGCCCGAGCCCGAGCCCGAGGGCAACCCCAGCGGGCAGCGCTGCCCACCGCGCTAGACGACGTCTCGTCTGCGCAGCTCCTTCTCTAGCTCGGCGAGTGTGGTGACGGCGCGGGCGCCTGCGGCGCGCAGCTCATCTGCACCGACCGCGCCGTAGGGCACGCCCAGCGGCACCATCCCCGCGGCCACGGCGGCGAGCATGTCCCACGTTGCGTCACCCACGTACCAGCAGTCGGCAGGCGCCGTCGTGAGCCGCTCGGCGGCCAACAGGAGCAGATCCGGTGCCGGCTTGGCGTGCTCGACATGGCTACCGTCGACGATCAGCGGCGGCTCAGGTAGATCCAGCGCCTTCACTGACGCCCCGACCTGTTGGGCGCGGCTCGAGGTGGCGATTGACCACGCCAGCGACCCGTGCTCGAGCGCGATGAGCAATTCGCGCGCCCCGGTCGTCGGCCGCGGATCGGTGTTCAGCTCGTCATAGAGCTCTCCGGCACGGTGATCGATGCGCTCGGCGTCCTCGTCACTCAACGATCTGCCGGCCGTGCCCGCGATGTCACGCGCCAGGCGCTTGCCATCGGCACCGATCAACAGCGCGACCTGCGTCCGGTCGGCCGGGATTCCCTCCTCCTCGAAGGTGCCCAGCCACGATTCGATGCGCGTCGGGACGGTGTCGACCAGCGTCCCGTCAAGATCGAAGATCAGGGCGCGCGGCGCGGGGAGGGCGCCGAGATCGGTCAGCGCCGGTTCCGCAGGAAGAGGTAGCCCAGGACGCCCGCGACGGCCACGCCGGCTACCAGCAGGGCAATCAGCAGATCGTTGCCGCTGGTCGGTGTGGACGGGTCGACTGGCGCCGGCGAGGCGGTTGGACCAACCGTGGCGGCGGCCGTGGGCGCTGGCGTGGGCGACGTCGGCGCCGATGTTGCGGCGGTCGCGGGCGCCACGGTCGGCGCGTCGGTGGGACTCGCTGTCGGTGGCGCTGTCGCGGCGTCGACAACGGTGAATGAGGTCGAGTAGCGCTCGGTGTGTCCGTCCTCGGTCGTGGCCGTCCAGCGCGCCACGTACTCGCCTGCGGGCAGCGCGGGCAGGTCGACCGTGAGCACGCTTGGATCCTCGGCGTCCGTCACCAGGGCGCTGGCGACTTCTTCGCCGGTCGCGTTACGAATGACCACGCGGCTGTTGCCAACGAGCGGCTCCGAGAACGTGCCGCTGAGGGTGTACGGCGTGCTGATGGAGCCGCCATCGGGTGGATCGGTCTCCTCCAGCTCGGCATGGCCCAGGACCGCGGGGGCTGCAAGCGCGAGGGCGATGAGCGCGACGAAAAAGGTGACGAGAAGCCTCGGGATCACGACCCCGATGCTAACTCGGAAGCCAATTGGGCGGGTTCGACGACCGGAGCACGGCACGCGAACTGACGGCACACGTACGCCGTGGCACGCTCGTCGCGCATAGGCCGATCCAGCAGCAGCGGAACCTGGCTTCCTTCGCTGATGCCCGCGGCCACCACAGCGAACGGGCGGTAGCCCGCGCGGATGACCTCAAGCAGGACGCGCGCATCAGACGCGGCGGGGTCGCTGCTGATGGCCACCTCGACCGGGTCCGCGATGGTGAAGACCATCGCGTTGAGCCACTGTGCGAATGCCGTCGGATAGCGCTGCGCGTATGGCAGTACGGCGCTGACGGCCCGGCGCGCGGGCTCGTCGTACTTCGCCTCGCCGGTCAGGGCGAATAGCCGCTGAAGAACAGTCGTGAGCCATGGCCCCGCCGGAGGGCACGGCGTTGTCCTGGAGTCCCTTCGGTCGAGCGATTAGCGCCTCGTGATCGTCGGCCGTGTCGAAGAACCCGCCGTCCGGATCGCTGAAGTGGTTCAGCGACGGTCCGCTAGCTCGCGCGCGGCCACGAACCAGCGTTCGTCGAACGTGGTCTCGTACAGCGCGAGCAGGCCATCCGCCAGGTTGGCGTAGTCCTCGAGCACCCCGGCGTGGCGCGCGCGGCCGTCCTTCCACGAACGGCGAGAGCCGCCCGTCGCTCATCGCGCGCCCTGTCCAGCAGGAGCCTCGCCGCGCGTGCCGCCAACTCCGCCCAGCGCGGCTCATCAAACGCCGCCGCCGCGTCCGCAAGTGCCGCGATCATCAGGCCGTTCCAGGCCGTCAGCACCTTGTCGTCGCGGCCCGGCTGCGCGCGGCGCGAGCGCACTTCGAAGAGCCTCTGGCGCGCCGCGCCCAACGCTTCCTCCTCGTCCGCGCTAAGAAGCGGCGCGACCCGCGACAGGATGGTGTGGCCCTCCCAGTTGCCGTCGCGGAGACACGCCGTAGGCGCGCATGAAGGCCGCCGCATCGGCGCCGAGCGCCTCCTCGATCTCGGCCGCCGACCAGACGTAGGTCGCGCCCTCCTCGCCGTCCGTGTCGGCATCGAGGCTCGCCGCGAAACCGCCATCCGCGGTGAGGAGCTCGCGCTCGGCGAACGCGAGCGTCTCCTCGGCCACGGTCCGGTAGCGAGACATCGCCCTGTCAGCTGCCAGGCGTGGACGTAGACGCGCGCGAGCTGGGCGTTGTCGTAGAGCATCTTCTCGAAGTGCGGCACGAGCCAGTGCTGCGTCGGTGGCGTAGCGCGCGAAGCCGCCACCGAGCTGGTCGTAGATGCCGCCGGCGGCCATCGCGTCCAGCGAGCGCCGCGCCATCGCCAGCGGCCGCGTGTCAGCGGTGTGGACGTGGAGGCGCAGCAGGAACTCGATCGTCATCGGCTGCGGGAAACTTGGGTGCGCCGCCCCAGCCGCCGTTGGCGCGCGTCGAAGCCGCGCTCCAGGGCGAGCAGCGCGGAGTCGAGCGTCCGCTCAGAGGCCCCGCTCCGGCCAGCCCAGCCTCACCGGCTACCGGCCGCGCTCGAAGCGTGCGAGCTGACTCGCCGATCTGCCGCAGCCAGTCGCCGTGCCCGCCTGCTCGATCTCGTCGCGGCGCTCGCGCCACGCCTGGCTCGACGCCCTCGAGCACCTGGCTGAGAACGACGGCATGCCGTGTCGTGGCGCTGTCGGGGAAGTAGGTGCCGCCGTAGAAGGGCTTGCCGTCGGGCGTCAGGAACACGCTCATCGGCCAGCCGCCGTGGCCGGTCATCTGCTGGCACCGCGTCCATGTAGATCGAGTCGAGGTCGGGTCGCTCCTCGCGATCGACCTTGATCGACACGAAGCCGTCGTTGAGCAGCCGCGCCGTGTCCTCGTTCTCGAACGACTCGCGCTCCATGACGTGGCACCAGTGGCACGCTGCGTAGCCGATCGACAGGAAGATCGGCTTGTCCTCCGCCTTGGCCCGCTCGAGCGCCTCCGGCCCCCACGGATACCAGTCGACGGGGTTGTGGGCGTGCTGGAGCAGGTACGGGCTGGTCTCGCCGGCGAGCCGATTGGTGTGGCCATCGCCGATTACGGACCGATCCTACGCTTGACACCACCACTGAATGGTGGTGATAGTGGCCGACGTGGATAACAACGACCTCGTCGCCCAGCTCACCCGCCTGGGCCTGACCAGCTACGAGGCGAAGGCCTACCTGACCCTGATCCGCCGCGACTCCTTTACTGCGGCCCAGGTTGCCCGTCAGTCGGGTCTTCCCCGACAGCGTATCTACGACGTACTTGGCTCGCTCGTGCAGAAGGGCCTCGCCGTGGCCCGACCCGGCACCGTGGTCAAGTACGCCGCGACGCCGCCCGAGCTCGCGATCGAGCTTCTCCTGGCTTCACACCGCGACCAGCTGTCACGCATGGAGCGCGATGCCCAGCAGATGGTCAGCGACCTGAAGCCGGCGTTCGAGGAGGGCCAGGAGCACACCGACCCGCTCGAGTACATCGAGGTTCTGCGCGATCGGCGTGCGATCAACGAGCGCTTCGCGGAGATCCAGGCCAACGTCAAGAAGGAGATCCTCGTCTTCACCAAGCCGCCCTACGCGACTCCGCCGCAGGAGAACGTCGAGGGGCTCGAGGTGATCCAGAGCCACGACGCCCGGTCGCTGTACGAGTTCTCCGTCTTCGACGATCCGGCCGTCAGGCGTGGCGTCAAGCGGTTCGTCGAGTCGGGCGAGCAGGCGCGCTTCGTGCCCAGCCTGCCGCTCAAGCTCGTCATCGTCGACGAGACGATCGTGATGTTCGGCATGGAGGACCCCGTGGCGGGTTCGGCCGAGCTGACGATCGTCGTGGTCGAGCATCAGTCCCTGGCCAAGGTTCTGAAGACCGCCTTCGACGCGATCTGGGAGACGGGCCTGACCTTCGATCAGGCCGACGACCTGCTGATCAAGAGCAAGGAGCAGGCCGCCGCCCGTTCTGCGTGATCAAGCGTCCTGCACTTGCGCGGCGTTGACGACGCGGCCGTCATGCAGCTCGATGACCCGGTCCGCGAGATCGATGAGCGTTGTGTCATGGGTCGCGACGATGGCGGTCACGCCTTCGCTGCGGACCAGGTGCTGGAGCACGGCCATGATGCTCCTACCGGTCTGAGAGTCGAGTTGGCCGGTCGGCTCGTCGGCCAGGAGCAGGTCCGGTCGGTTGGCGAGGGCCCTGGCAATCGCCACGCGCTGTTGCTCGCCGCCTGACAGCTCGTGGGGCCGGTGGTTGGCCCTGCCGCCAAGGCCAACCAGCTCGAGCAGCTCGCTGACGCGCCGCTTCCGCTCCTTCGGCTCAGTCCGGACGAGACGCAGCGGAATTTCGACGTTCTCCGCCGCGGACAGAACCGGCAGCAGCCCGAATGCCTGGAAGATGAACCCGAGCTTGCGCCGTCGAAATTCGATGAGCTCCGATTCGGGCAGCGCGGAGACGGTCAGGCCATCGACCGAGACGCTGCCCCGCGTCGGTCGATCGAGGGCGCCGATGATCGACAGGAACGTGGTCTTGCCCGAGCCCGAGCGGCCGCGCAGCGCGACGAGCTGGCCGCGGCCCACGCTGATGCTCACGTCACGCACGGCATGGACGGTGCCGCCCGGCATCTCGTAGTCACGCGACAGCTCGCGCGTCTCGACCATTGGTGAGTTGCTCGGAGCGGGCGCGCGCAGCGAATCGGTCACGTCGTCGATCACGAGCGGCCTCCGTCATGCGGCCCATCGATGGGTGGCGCGTAGATAGACCGCTCGGGCTCAGCCGGCGAGCGCTCGGGTTCGGGCTCCGGCTTGGGCTCGGCCGGCGGCGCGTAGCGCGAGACATCCGGCCAGACGCTGATGTGGTCGTCCTCGAGGGCGAGGCGGACGCGCCGCTCCAGGCCCAGCGCCTCGACGTAGGCGCGCGGCAGCTGGAGCCGGCCGACCCGGTCGAGAACGGCGTACTCCTCGCTGATGACGTGGTGGTCGCCCTCGTCCGTAGTCGCGCGGCGACGCAGGGTCTCGGTGCTGGTACGTCCATCGCGGATCGCGATCGTCCGGGTGACCTGCTCGCTCACAAGGGGGTCGTGGGTCACGACGACGATCGTGACCCCGAGCTCGCGATTAACCGCGCGCAGCACGTCGAAGACATCGTGCGCGGTCGTCGTGTCGAGCTCGCCAGTGGGCTCGTCGGCGAAGAGGACCTCGGGCTCGTTGGCGAGCGCCACCGCGATGGCCACGCGCTGCTGCTCACCCCCGGACAGGCCTTCGGGCCGATGCTCTGCGCGCTCGGCCAGGCCAACCCGGTCGAGCAGCTCTCCCGCGCGACGTTGCCGATCACCCCGGCCGATGTCGTTCAGCAGCATCGGTAGCTCGACGTTCTGACGAGCGCTCAGGTAGGGCAGCAGGTTGCGTCCGGTCTGCTGCCAGACGAAGCCGATCACCTTTCGGCGATAGATGTTTCGCTCGCGCCGGCCCATCTGGTCGAGCACGTGGCCGGCGACGACCGCCCGGCCGGCCGACGGCACGTCGAGCCCGCCGAGGATGTTCATGAGCGTGCTCTTGCCACTGCCCGAGGCACCGACAAGGGCGATGAACTCTCCCGGCTCGACCACCATGTCGAGGCCCTGGAGCGCCACCACCTCGAGGTCGGCGACCTTGTAGATCTTGACCAGGTTGTCGCACAGGATGAGTGCGCCGTCCGCGGTCAGCCGTCCGTCAGGCACGTTAGCCGTCCTCCATTCGGAGCGCGCTCACGAGGCGAGTCCGTGTCGCCAGGAAGGTGCCGGCTCCGATCGCGATGACAACGACCGCCGACAGGGCAACGATCACGAGCCCGAGCGTGGGCCAGTCGACGAACAATGGCACGCTCTGGGCGCCCGTGAACTGGGCGAGCCCCAGGCCGGGCTCGACCAGGCTGGCCACGGCGACCCCGAGCAGCACGCCCGGAATGAGCGCTACGAGCAGCGGCGGGGCATGTTCCACGGCCGTGAGGCCCATGGCCTGCCGGGTGGAGACGCCGAGCGTTCTCAGGTACGCCAGGTCGCGCGTATGGCCGGCGGCCGACACGATGACCGCGCCGATCAGGATGATCGCGAGGTAGAGAACGGCCACCCCGAGACCGATCGCGAACCCATCAGCGACGGCCGTCCCGAGCGGCGCTTCGTGGACGAGCTCGTACGCGTCCTGGCGCGAAACGATCCGGGTCTCTCGTGCCGCGGCGCCGGCCAATGTCGCCAGCGGCGCCGCGGCGTCCTCCGAGCCGCGCAGCCACATCACGCTTGGCGCCAGGGACAGCGCCGGCGCGGCGGCGGTGACCCACTCCATCGGCGCCATCACGAAGTTGGCCGCTTGCCCCAGCCCGGGCAGTCCGGCGCGTCGCTGGAGCAGCTGGAACACGAGCGGTTGGCCGGCGACCTCGAGCGTGAACGTGTCACCGGGCTCCACGTCGGCTCGGCCGGGCGGGAAGTCGGCAGAGGCGAGCGCCGGAATGGGGTTGTCCTCGGTCCCGATGTCCGGTGCCGACGGGGACGGAAGGAAGGCCCTCGGCCAGGCCGGGTCGGCCACGGTGCCCGCGGTAACTGCGGCGTAGCTTGCGGCGTCGACGGCCTGTAGCGCGATGGTCGAGCGCTGGTTCGGCTCCCACAGCAGAAATGCCCGGGGCACGACGGCCCCTGAGGCAGCGGCCTCGATTCCGTCGACAGTGGTCGGGTCCAGCTCCGAAGGCAGCCCGCCGATCGCGGCCGCCTCGAGCCGATAGTCGGCGCCCACATCGAGGTACGACGCGGCAACCTGTCCGCGGTCGACACTCGTACCGATGACCGACGCAAAGGCTCCGAACGCGGCAGTGAGCATCAGCACGAGGAGTGGCAGGTTCGCGATAGATGGGTGCCGCGCGACGGTCCGAAGCCCAACGACCGGGACGAAGTCGCGGCGCCTGGCCGCGAGCCAGCCCAGGGCGCGGATGGGCAATGGGTAGAGACGCAGGAGGATGATTCCAGCGGCCAGGCCGGTGAGCAGCGGCACGGCCGCGAGCAGCGGATCGGATTGGGCCGCGCCTCCGCCGGAGCTGAAGCTGAGACCGCGCTGCTGCAGCAGCACCAGCGCCAGAACGGCGACGCCGACGATGGTTGCCTCGATGACCAGGCGGCGCGCCGGGACGCGGAGGACAGGTGGATCGTCACGATCGAGCTGGATGAGTGGCCTTTGGGCCGCCGGCCAGGTAGCGGCAACCAGGAGCAGACAGGCGCCTGCGGCGACGCAGAGCGCCAGGATCGCCGAGGTCGATGTGTCGCGTGCCGGCACGGCGCTCACGGCGAGCAGGAAGCCTACGAGCGCGGCGCTCCCCGCCAGCAGGATTGCCTCTGCCAGCCCTACGCCAAGCAGCAGCGCGCCGGACGCGCCGCGCCCGCGGGCGAGCAGGATGCTGCTCCTGCGGCGCCGGACGAGCATGATTGCGAGCATGCCGATGGCTGCGCCGGCGAGGAAGAGCGGGCCCAGCGCAGCGATGACGAGCACCGATTCGCTCAGCGCACGTTGAGTCGCGAACTGGTCGAGGACGCCGAGCAGGCCGCTCGTGAAGGAAACGTCCCGGAGCACTACGAAGGACGACAGGTCGGGCAGCCTGCGGTCGTCTTCGGACGATGCGATGAGGCTCATCTGCCGAAGATCGTCCTGGACCGTTGCCACCTGACCCGCATCGAGCCGTCCCGGATCGGTCTGGAGGTGCCACTCGTACCGGAACGGAAGATTGCCCGCGTGGATGCTCGAGTAGGCATCCGGCGATACGAAGGCCGCCACGTTTATTGCCTCGACGCCGCCAGGTCCCAGACGGAAGGCAGGCTCGAGAAGGCCGCCAGTCGCCCATTGGGCCGCCTCGGGATCGGTCGGCTCGAAGAGGCCCACGATCTCGATCTCGGTCGGCGCGATGCCGTACGCGGTGCGCGGCAGGAGAGAATCACTTCGGTCGAGGATCACGCTCAGTCGATCACCTACCGCCGCGTCGATCGCTTCTGCCGCTGTTGTCGAAAGCGCCGCCTCGATCACGACCGGGGGCTCGGGCGGATTCGCGAAGAATTTGATGCGCTGAGGAGAAACGATCGGTCCCGGCCCCTGCCCGGGCTCTGTCGGTCGCAGCGGCATGCCGAGGTCGACCGGCCATCTACCGGAGACGAGCTGGGTGGACTCGGGGACGCCGTCCTGATAGCGCAGGGCGACCGCGACTATTGACCGCTCGACTGCGAGTCGGACCGATGAGACGCCCATGTAGCGGTCGGAGATCAGGCCCCGGACCGAGCTCGGAAGCTCTGCTTCGCGCTCCTCGCCATAGGCCTGCACGGCCGACACACCGCCGCCGTCGCCCGGCCAGATCTGGCCCGTAGCGTTGAGCCGGATGTCCCGCTCGAGCTGCGGTGTCGCCGCCAGGGCGTAGCTGACGCCTTCGTCAGCGGTGCGGTTGAGGAGCCGTGGCCCGGCCGCGAATAGGAAGCTCGTCGTCGCTATCAGGGCGAACAGCAGCAACAGGAAGGCGGCCTCGGTTCGAGCACGGCGCATCAGCAGCGCGGCTGCGCCAAGGGCCCGCATCTCAGTCCTCACCCATGCGCAGGATGGTCCCGACGCCGATGCGGCGAAGCACGGTCGCGAGGATGGCAACGGCGATACCCAACGCGATCACGACCACGAGGTCGAGGATCAGGATGCGGTCCCACGGCAGCTGCACCAGAACCGCCGGGACCGGCGTCGCCGCCTGCTGGGTCACGGTGATGAAGGGCAAGGCGATCCAGCTGATGACGACCCCGACGATCGTTCCCGCGATCAGGCTCACGAGCACCAGGCTTCCGTTCTCGAGCCACAGCCAGCGCGACAGCTGACCTTCGGTCAGGCCCAGGGCGCGCAGCAGTGCGAACTCGGTTCGACGCTGGCGCGCCGAGACGGCGGCGCTGACGACAAGGGCCACCAGGGCAAAGAATCCGGTGGCGATGAAGCCCAGCAGCAGCGCGCCGATGATCCCGAGCGCAACCGGGTCCGTGCTCAGGCTGCGCGTCCGATCCACCGCGCTTACGACCTCGGGGCTCGTGAACGGATCGGCGCGCAGCGCGGCCGCGACCTGGGCGGACGAGTCGGGGGCGACAGACAGCCACCATTCGTCGGCGTTGCGGGTGATGCCCGTCGGTTGGACCCTCAGCAGGTCCAGGGTCGGGGCGTCGAAGACCAGTAGCGGTCGCGCCGGATCGGTGGTCGGAAACGCGTCAACGATGCCCGCCAGCGAGATCCGCCGCCGGACGTCCTCGAGTGTGATGTCAAGGGTCTCCCCGGGCGCAGTGCCTGTCGCCTCGAGGAAGGCCTGGTTGGCAACGACCGGAACCACGTCTTCGAGGGCATCGATGGCCGCGGAGATGAATAGCACCCGCCCCGCGAACGTGCCGCCGAACAGGAATGAGTCCCCGGTGCCGTCGACTGCGATCGCCAGGCCGTGGACATCGGCGACCGGGACGGGCTGGAGCACCTGCGTCCCGGGCGAGAATCTGGCCGACCAATCGTCAAGCGCCAGCGGGGACCAGGGACCGTCCGCGCTCGAGCCAACCGACAGGCCGGTTACGCCGACACGAGCGTCGTTAGTAGACGTGTCATCAGGCGTCGACACGTCGAGCTCCAGGCCTGCGAGCTCCAGTGGGCCATCCAGGCCGGCGGTGCCGGGGGGGACGAGCGGCAGAATGATGGTGGCGTCGTCACCGGCAACGTTGGTCGGCTCCGATTCGAGCCGGAAGATGAGTCCGTGCGCGTCGCGCACGATGGCAGTGGCGGTCATGCCCAGGTCGGTCAGCGTGGCCGGGTCGAGGGGTATGGGCGGCTCGTCGAACGCCTCGGGAAACTGCACGATGTCGCGGATGTCGAGCAGCGGATCGATGCGCAGGTACGTGGCATCCTCGGGCAGCGTGACGAGCTCCGGCGCTGGCCGGCCCTCGCTCAGCGCACCCATCAGCTCGCCGATTGGCCGTGTCGATTCGTCGCCGCGAAACCGGACCACTGAAGTCGCGAGATCGGCGTCGAGCGCCAGCACATCGACGCGATTGCTCGCAAGCGATATGGCGCCCTCGATGCGCTCGACGGGCATCGCTGCCTGCACCCCGGGGATGCCGGCGTAGGCGGCGGGCAACACGGCCGGAAGGCCCGTCCGATTGGCCGCTGCGGCCCGGACGTCGGCCCCGGCCTGGTAGGTGGCCTGGTCCCGTTGTGAGGTCGACCACGTTGCCGCGTACGACACCGCGAAGACGCCCAACGACAGGGCAAGGATCAGGAGCAGAGCGGTGCGCGTGTAGCGCAGCGGACGACGCGCAAGCTGGCGCGATCCGAGCGACGCGACCACCTCGCGTCCGCGGCTGACCCAGGACTCGAACGCGGCCGCCAGCAGTGGCAGGAAGCGCAGCGCGAGAATGCCTCCGGCGAGGAGGCCGATCGCCGGGGCGGCTACGAGCAGCGGGTCGAAGCCCAGGCTGCCCTGGACCGTGCGTGTCAGTGGGGCGCCGTACAGCTGCAGCTGCCAGAGTGCGATTCCGGCGACGGCGAGCAGGGCAATGTCGAGTCCGACCCGCTGGCCGAGCGTGCGCGTCTCCTGGCGCGAAAGCTCACGCTCTTCCGACGCGAAGTTGCGCGCAGACAGGAATGCCGGCAGGACGAGCATCGCGAGGCACACGATCCCAGCCACTCCAGCGAGCAGGTAGCTGTCAGCGGTGACCTGGGGCTGGATGCTCAGCCCGATGTCGGCGAGTGGGCCGGCGAAGTTGAGCACCGTCGCCTCCGCGACAGCGAGCCACGGCGCCACGAGGACCGCAGGGACAACGAGGAGGAGGCCCTCGGCGAAGGCGAGCAGCGCGATGTGGCCGGCACCGGCACCGCGCGATCGAAGGAGCGATGTTTCGACACGCCGGTGATCCACCAGCAGCGACGCCGTGAGGGCGATGGCGTAGGCGGCCATGATCGCCAGCTGTGCCATGACGAGCAGCATCTCGGTCCGGCTCACGAGAAGCGAACGCTCGGCCGCCGTGAGGATTGCGGGCAGGCCCGTGGCGACGCGCAGGGTTCCCGCCGACGTCCCCTCCAGGCGCGAAGGCAACGCGTCGAGGCGGCCGCGGATCCCGCTGACGTTGTCGACGGACAATCCACTGAAGTCGGGCAACGCTCGCCAGCGCGCATGGGCGGATGTGAGCACGGGGTTCTGCAGCAGGCTTTCCGCCGTCGTCAGGAACGGACCGAGCACAAGGCTGCCGCCGCTCGGCACGATCCCGCTTGTCAGCTGCTCATCTCCGTCCCAATAGGGGTCCGTGACGTCGTTGATCGAAAAGATGCCAACCAGTCGGACGGGCACGGCGGCAGGGCCGTTGACAAGCGGTGCGGACAGCGACAGCTCGTCGCCGACGGACAGATGCAGTTGCGACGCTGCGGCGCTGATCAGCGCCACCTGGAGCGGATCACCGGGGCTGGTCGCCTGTGGCCACGTGCCTGCGGCCAGGGTCGCGTGATCGGGCAGACCGTCCAGGAACCCGAGGACGGCCTGGTCGCGTCCCTGGCTATCGGGTTGAGTGGGCAGGGCGAGGGTCGCGCTCGCCCTACCGTCGCGGATGACAGATGTCCGCAGGGGTGCGAGGGCAGCCTGGAGGTCGGACTGAACGGCCGCGTTCAGGCCGGCGATATCAGCGGGTTTGCCGTACACGGAAACCTGGACGCTCGACTCGGCAGGAGGAGCGTCGGCCAGCGTCTGACGCAGGCCGCCCAGCGCCGCGGCTGACGTGTAGATGGGGCCGGCGGCGAACAGGACCGTGGCCAGCAGCGTGATGATCCACGCCGCAGCGACGATCGGCCAATCGTTGCGCGTGCGGCGGAGGCTGAGGCGCCATGTAGCGAGGAATGAGTGCAAGAAGGGGCCCCTCGGGCTGGAAACGGGCGGGGCTAGGTTCTACACGAAAACCGCGTGTATCGCAGTTGACACCGATCCAACACCACTGACCGGCTGAAACGTGATTGCAACCTGCCACTGGATGGAGTGGGCCTTGCATCTCGCGGCACGGGCTACCACTATGCGTGGTGTCGTGCTCTTTCGCATGAGAGGTCCCGTCCGCATGACCGTCCAAAGGGCTAGCTTCCGGTCCAGAGTCGCCATTTCGGTGGGTCTCGCATTCGGTTTGCTGGCGACGCTGCTCCCGGTTTCCGCCTACGCCGCGGTCGCGGCCACGAAGAGCTATGTCGTGGTCCTCAAAGGCGGCTACGCCCTGAATGGCTCGTACGCGCTGGGCAAGGGCTATGCGCTCGTCGGCCAGGACTCTGACTACGCACTTGATGGCACGTACGCGCTCGGCGAGCAGTACGCGCTCTACGCGCTCAACCGCACCTACGCGCTGCTCGACGACTACGCGCTGACAGACGAATACGCCCTCGATGACGACTACCGCCAGTTCGGCGAGTACGCGCTCGACTCGGGCTACGCCCTCGACAGCGACTACGCCCTGGGTAGCGGCTACGCGCTCGCGACGGCCGCCGGCAGCACCGTGCTCGATGGCTCGTATGCCCTCGCCGACAACGCCGCCGGCTACGCGCTCGGTGGCAACTACGCGCTGCTCAACGCTTATGCGTTGGGCAACAACTACGCCCTGGCGCGCGACTACGCGCTGTCCATCGTGAGTGTCGCCGGCGGCGTGGTCACGGCAGACCTGAGCCGTCAGATCGGCGTGATGGTCGTCGAATCCAAGAACACGTCCTTCGCGCAGACACTGTCCGGCTACGCCCTCGTCGAGGCGGTCGGCAACGACTTCACGGAGAAGCGTTTCCCGAGCCGCCAAGAAGCGATCAACAACGGCCAGCTGCGAGTCGTCAGCGGCAACAGCTCCGCACCGCCAGGCCTCGATCCGCTCGAGGATCAGCAGTGGAGCATGGCCATGATCCGCTCGCGCCAGGCGAACGCGGTTCACGCGGGACGCAGGCTGGTGCGGATCGGCGTTGTCGACTCGGGAGTCGATGGCAATCACGTCGACTTCAAGCTCAACGGCGTGTCGAACGTCGACTGCCAGCGCGGCGCCGACTTCACTGCGGACGGTCCGGGCGTGGGCAACCCTCTGGCCTGTGTCGACAACAACTTCCACGGCACGCACGTCGCGGGCACGATCGCCGCGCGGCGGAATGGCCTGGGCGTGGTCGGCGTGGCGCCGAACGTGACCATCGTGCCGATCAAGGTCTGCGACGCGGACGGTCACTGCTACGTCAGCGACGCGGTTCAGGGCATCACATATGCCGGCGACCTGCGTCTCAACGCAATCAACATGAGCTTCTTCGTCGACGATGCGGAGTTCCAGCAGTCGACCGAGTTCAAGTGCCAGAGCAACCGCACGCAGCGGGCGTACATCATGTCCGTCGAGCGTGCCCTCAAGTACGCGCGCAACCAGGGCGTGAGCCTCGTCGCCGCGCTCGGAAACTCGGACGTCAACATGGCCAATCCGCCAGGCGGCTCGGGCTGCAAGTCGGTTCCGGCGATGACGACCGGCGTGACGGGAACGGTTGCCCTCGGCCCGGACAGCGAAAAGGCCTCGTACTCGAGCTGGGGCAATGGCTTCGCTGACGTGTCGGCGCCGGGCGGCAATGGCACGACGGGCAACTGCCTGGACACCATCCTGTCGACCATCCCCGGGGGCTGGGGCTGCATCCAAGGCACTTCGATGGCATCGCCCCACACAACTGGTGTCGCGGCGCTGATCATCAGCCAGTTCGGCGCCAGGAACTCCAACGGTCGCTGGGTCATGTCACCCGATGCCGTCTGGAACAGGCTACGCCGGACGACCATCGACATCGGCGCCAAGGGCTATGACAAGTGCTTCGGCTACGGCCGTATTGACGCCCTGCGCGCAGTACGCAACACCACCTCCTACCTGTTCGACAACAGCGCGCCCAAGTGCACGGAGCCGAACTAACCGAATAGATACCTGGCTGCGCCGGCGGTCCGTCCTACGCCTGCCCCGCTAGCACGGGGGGAGCAGCCAGCCACCACATACGCGATCGGTAAGGACGGGTTCCGATCGCGGAGCAAGCGGCCCCCGAGATGACCGGCTCGGGGGCCGCTTCATTACTCTCTGGCAGTGAAGCGCTCGCTGGCGGAGCAGCCGACCGCGGGACTGATCCTCGCTGCCGGTCTGGGGAGCCGATTCGGCGGCAGGAAGCTCCAGACACGGATTGACGGCAAGCCGATGCTCCAGCACGTCCTCGATCTCGCCGCTGTCGCCGAGCTCGATTCAGTAGTGGTCGTCCTGGGCACGGACACAGAGGAGCTGCGGAAGGCGTGCACGTGGCGAGACGAGATGATTGCCTTCAACGAGACGCCTGAGGCGGGCCTTGCAACGTCCGTTCGCCTTGGCCTCGCAGCTCTAACGGCCACTCAGGCGATGCGCTGCGTGGTGCTGCTCGGCGACCAGCCGTACTTATCGGCCCAGCAGCTGGCAGTGATCACAGAACCCTCAGGCGACATCGTCGTGCCGCGCTTCGACGGCCAGCCAGGAAATCCGGTGCTGCTCGACCGCTCGATCTGGCCGCTCGCCAGCCAGCTCGAGGGCGACCGCGGCTTCGTACAACTCTTCGCCACCCACCCCGAGCTCGTTCGCTACGTCGATGTGCCCGGAACCAATCCCGACATCGACACGCCCACCGACCTGGAGACGCTCAGTCGCGCTTGAGGACGAGGCCGATGCGGCCGTAGGGCGGACGCGGATCGCAGTAGACCTTGATGCGGTCGTCGTCCTCTGAGGTCACGGACAGGTCCCACAGCCGGTTCTGCGCCTCGAAAGAGACCTCGGACAGCTGTGGCCAGCGATCCAGCATCGCCAGCCCGATCTCGTTGACGAGATGCTGGATCGACAGCGAGACGAAGCGATGGAAGACAGCCCCGCAGAGATCGGCCACCTGGTCGCCGGCGACGTAGCGATGGTGATCGCCGGTCAGGATCGAATCTGGCGATTCATACTTCCAGCCCACGTCCATGTGCACGTACAGCGGGCGGTCTGTGCGCTCGGGCAACGTCGTGTACTCGTCGCGCGCGAAGTCGGCGAACGATGAGCCGCTGACCTTCATCAGCTGCAGCCCTATCCGACCTGCCGTCAGATCCGTAACCGCGACTTCGCCGTCCGCCGTCCGGTCGAGCTCGAGTCGCGCTGTTGAACGGTCGCCGTGCTGGCGCTCGAAGAGCACGGTGCTCGGCTCGAAGCCGTCGCCATCGGCCGCCGCTACGACGGCAGGCTCGAAGGGGATCTCGATGCCGATGACGCGCAGTCGCTCCATGTGCGGATACGTCTCGAGGAACCGCCGGCCGACGAACCACAGCCACTCCTCCAGCGTCGAGCCACTGAACGCGAGCGACTCGCGGTGGATGAAGTTCTTCATCGTGTCCGTGGCCACGACGAGGCGGTTGTCGCCCTCCGTGTACGCCGCCATGAAGGCCGTGCCCAGGACCTGGACCTCGATCGCGGCCGCGAGAAGCGTGTTCGATCGGCCGCGGTAAGAAGACTCCGGGATCGGCGTGATGCCCGTCAGCGGCGTGGCGTAGGTCCGGTAAGTGGCGACATCGGCCTTGCCGTAGTAGATCTCGGCCTTCATGCGTCGTGCTCCTCCGTCATGCGCTCAAGGCGACTGCGGGCAATCGCGATGACGTCGCGCAGCCCACGCTCTCGCTCCTTGTCTGTTGCGCGTCCCAGGTGGTCGGGCATCAGGTCCGCGATCTGCTCGCGCGACCGGCCGTTGACGAAGATCACGAAGCGAAAGCCGTGGCGCGCCTCATAGTCGTCGTTGAGCCGATCCAGGCGCTCCTGCAGAGCGGTCGTTCCCGGGTCGCTGTCGTAGCCCTGTTCGCGAAACGAGATGGCCGACACGGACGACGGTGCCGCCCCGATCCGCGGGTGAGCGTTCAAAAGCTCCGCCTGCCCCTCTGGCGGCATCTCGAGAACCATTTGCTCAGCCCGATCGAAGAGCTCGGTCCAGGTCGCGGCACCCTCAGCATCCAACCGCTCCACGAACATTGGCGCGCCCTCGAACAGCGTCTCCATCGTCTGCCGATCGGGCCGATTCACGAGCCGCGGTAGCTCGCGATCGAATACGGCGCCAGGAGCAGGGGCACGTGGTAGCTGCGGCTGGTGTCGTCGACGCGAAACGTCAGCACGGCCTTCCGGAAGAACGCGGCATCGAGATCGAACTCGATGCAATAGTCGCCCGCGACGAGCAAACCGTTCAGCAGGCGTCGAACGCGGCCGTCGGCATCCGTCGTGGCTTCGCCAGCCCGCTGTCCATCGGGCGCAATGAGTCGCACCGCAACCCCAGCCGCAGGGCGCCCGTGCTCGGTATCGAGGACGTGGGTCGAGATAGTCGGCTGGCTGTCGATCGGAGGCTGGTCTCCCATCGGACTCCTCGTTACGCTGCCCGTCATGACAGACCTGTCGATACGCGTGGGCGATCTGAACTTTACTGCCCGCTGGGAGCCCGACGCGCCACTGACGCGGAGCGCGATCACGGCCATGCTCCCACTGCGCTCGAAGCTGATCCACTGCCGCTGGAGCGGCGAAGGCTGCTGGGTCCCATTCGGGGAGGAGCGTCTGCCGGTCGGCTTCGAGAACCACACGTCGCATCCTGCCCCGGGCGACGTCATCGTCTACACCGGCGACCTGTCGGAAGGGGAGATCCTCATCGCCTACGGCGCAGTCGCGTTCTCGTCCAAGCTCGGGCAGCTCGCGGGCAACCACTTCGCAACGATCGTCGAGCCGACGGAGCGCGAAGCGTTGCTCTCACAGCTGCGCGAGATGGGCCGGCGCGTGCTCTGGGACGGTGCCCAGGACATCGCGATCGAGGAGATCGGCGGCTGAAGGCCATCCGGTCTCTGGCCGACTCGGACCGGCAGCGGCTCCGGCAGCAGCTGGAGCAGGATTGGGGCTCGACTCGGATGGTGTCGCGCGGCCGGCTGCTCGACGTTGCCGCCCTGCCCGGTTTTCTGGCCGAGGATGAAGTCCAGTGGCTGGGGTACTCGACCTACGAGATGCGCGATGGTGCGCTCGAGATCGCGGTGCTCGAAAGCATGGCCCAGGGTGGTGGAGTCGGCGTTGCGCTGCTGGCGGCCTCGGTCGCGGCCGCACGTGACGCAGGTGCGACCCGCGTCTGGCTGATCACGACCAACGACAACACGCACGCGTTGCGCTTCTACCAGCGCCGTGGATTTGTCCTGGCCGGCCTGCACCGCGACGCGGTCACGCTCGCGCGTCAGTCGCTCAAGCCCGAGATCGCCGAGTTTGGAAATGACGACATCCCCATCCGCGACGAGCTCGAGCTGGAGCTGCCGCGGGATGAATGGCCTTCGTTCATCGAGACGCACGCATGGCCGACCTGATCATCCGCGGTGGCATGGTCGTCAGCGCCACGTCGCGAGCCGTGGCCGACGTCGCCGTCAGTGGCGGCGCGATCGAGGCGGTCTCTCAGGGGTTGCCCGCGGATGCCGGAGCGCGCGAGATCGACGCCAGCGGCATGCTCGTGCTGCCCGGAGTCGTGGACGTCCATACACACACCCGAGTCGCTTCCGAAGATCATCCCGATCGCTTCTTCCAGGACTCCGTCGCAGCCGCGTTCGGAGGGACGACGACCTTCCTGGCCTTCAACAATCCCGGCACCGGCTCCGAGCAGACCGGTCACCTGCCGACCGACATCTCGGCATGGCGCAGGCAGACGGGCTCCGATTCGGCGATCGACTATGCGCTCAGCCTGGTGCTCCAGCCGACTCACACCGAGCTCGAGCGCGAGATTCCGGCGGCGGTCGACGCTGGCGTCCCCACCTTCAAGGCGTTCATGGTCTACGACTTCGGCCTGCCCGATACGCAGCTCGAGGTCGCCTTACGGGCAACGGGGCGGGCCAAGGGCCTGCTCAACGTTCACTGCGAGGACCGCGCCGAGCTCGAGGCGAACATCGCCCGGCTACACGCGCAGGGCGATACCGCGCCGCGCTTTCACGCCGAATCGCGACCGCCGTACGTGGAGGCCCTGGGCACGCGCAAGGCGATCGCGATGGCCCGTGCCGCAGACGCGCCGCTGTACGTGGTCCATCTGTCGTGTGCCGCCGCGCTCGACGAGGTGCGCCGCGGCCGGGCCGAGGGCGTCGCGGTCTTTGCCGAGACATGTCCGCACTTCCTGGCGCTCGACGAGTCGCGCTACGTGAGCGATGACGAGGAATGCGCGAAGTACGTCATCTCGCCACCGCTGCGCTCGACAGGTGACCGCGACGCGCTGTGGTCCGGCCTTTCTGACGGCTCACTGGCTGTCGTTTCGACCGACCACGTGCCCGACCGGATGGCGACGGACAAGGACTGGCACGCGACCTTCGATCAGATCAGCAACGGTGGCCCTGGCATCGAGACGCTGCTGGCCGTGGCTTACAGCGAAGGCGTGCAGCGCGGGCGCATCACCGTCGAGCGCATGGTGGATCTGCTGTCGACCACGCCCGCGCGCCTGTTCGGCCTCAATTCGAAGGGCGAGATAGCGGTAGGCAAGGATGCCGATCTGGTCATATTCGATCCGCAGGAGCGCCGCACGATCACGCAGTCGGAGCTGCATCACACCAGCGACTACACGCCGTACGAGGGAATGGCTGCCGCTGGACTAGTGCGTTCGGTGCTCGTGAGAGGGGAGTTCGTGATCCGAGACGGCCACTTTGTCGGCCGCCGTGGCCACGGCAAGTTCCAGGAGCGCCATCTTGCATGGCGCTAGCCATGTTGTGCTACATGGTGCTACTTCGCACCCGGATCGGCGTGCTAGACAACTTGTGCTACCGTGTGCTACGTGAGTATGGAGCGCGTGGGCATCCGTGAGCTGAGGCAGAACCTCTCGATCTACGTCGACCGCGTGAAGTCTGGTGAGAGCCTCGAGGTTACCGAGCACGGGCGACCCGTCGCCGTGCTCCGTCCGTTGAGCACGGCGCGGTCGACCTTCGACAAGCTCGTGGATCAAGGCTTGATCTCGCCGGCGACGAGCAGCCTCGCCGAGCTCGATCTGTACTGATGCTCGTCTACCTCGACACCTCGGCCTTGATTCGGTTGGCGATTGATGACGGAGCCGAAGGGCTGATCCGCTATCTGGGAACTGATCCGAGCCTGATCACGTGCCGGATCGCCGAGGCCGAGCCGGAAGCTCAGGCCGTCTTGGACGCCGTGGCGATCCGCGAGGTCGACTCGACCCTCTTGCGGAAGGCTGCGCAGGTCACATCCGCGGAGGTCGATCTCGCGAGCGCCCTGCACCTGGCCGCCGCGCTCGAGCTCAAGAGCGAGCTCGAAGCCTTCGTGACATACGACGACCGCGTGGCCGCCGCCGCGCGCTCCCTGCGGCTGCCGGCCGTGACTCCTGCTTAGAGCTCCTGCAGCCAGCGGTTCAATAGGGCCTCGAGGCGCTGTTCGTCGGTAGCGGACGCTCTGAACACCAAATCGCCTCGAACCCACGTTGCCGACTGGAACTCAAGACGTGAACACCAGTAGACATCGACGCTGCCGTGGGAGCGCATGCGGCACTTCGCTCCGGGTTGCTTGGCCAGGGTGGGGACGACATCCCAAAGTTCATCTTCGGTAATGCCCGGGAACCTGGTTATGTCAGCCGTCACGGCCTCATCGCCCCGCCCAGCCATCCCGATCACCACCACCGCATCCTTTCGCGCGACGTCCAGCTTCCTGAGAACACGGTCGAGCGTCGCGCTTCGCCACAGGATTGCCGTGGTGGAGCTCACCGCGCGATTGGGTCCTAGATCAGGTGGGATGAGACTTTCCAAGTCCGGAGCAGCGTGCGGTTCTGGGGGCGCCTTTAACACTGTCACGCCCGTCTTCTGGAGTTGAGTCAGGAACGATTCCAGCGCTGCCGCCGCTTCGGGCCGCAGTTCATCCGTGCCCCCGAGACCGCCCACCATCATCCCGGTGAACTCCTTGGGTGAGTTCGCAGCCTTCTGGTCCTCGGCCTGCGTCCGTCTCTCCGGCCGCTTCGCGGACACCCATTCTGCGTAGCGTCGATCAAGAACTGGATGGAGCCGCGCCTGTGCGCTCTGTGAGTCCCCGACGCCGTAGAGGGGGAGATCGTCGAACTCGAGGGCGAAGTCGTCGAGGTAGCGCTCGTAGTACCAATCCGTGAAGGCGCGGCCATCCTCCGCGATGAAATCCGACATGAGCTTGCCGTCGGTAGTGTCGGCCAAGTCTGACCCAGTGATCTCACCCGCCTTGGCCGCGCGCAGGTCTTCGGCCGTGAGCCACCAGGTTTCCACCTGGTCGCGCTGCACCAGCCAGCTGAGATAGAGCCCGATATGGGCGAACGCGTTCTCTTCTGGCTGACCAGCCTCGACCGCGCCGTCGAGGTGCCAGTCGACATCGTCGTATTTGGTCAATCGAGCTGGTCGTAGGCGGGCAGGGTCAGGAACTCGACGAATTCGTCCGACAACGCGACCTGTTCGAAGAGCGTGGCCGCCTCCTGGTTCTCCGCGCGCCACTGCTCGATCTCGAGTAGGACCTGTTCGCGAGTGAACTTGCCCGTGCGGACCCATTGCCAGACCTGTGAGCGCGAGATCTCCGCTGTCGCCGCGTCCTCCATGAGGTTGTCGAGTGCCGCGGCCCCCACGCCATCAAGCCACGCCGCGATGTAGCGGATGCCGACCGAAACGTTGGTCGCCAGGCCGGCCTCCGTTACCGCGGCTCCCTCCACTTCGAAGTTCATCAAATCGGATGCCACGGCGGTGACGTCGGGCCGCTGCTTGTCCTTTTGATTCGGACGGCCGGCCAGAACCCGGTCGAAGATCTCCGTCGCCACCGGGACCAGGTCAGGATGGGCAACCCAGGTGCCGTCGAAGCCGTCGTTGGCTTCCCGCTCCTTATCCTCGCGCACCTTGGCGAGCGCGTTCTCGGTGATCTCCGGCTCCCGCCGGTTGGGAATGAACGCGCTCATGCCGCCCATCGCGTGCGCGCCGCGGCGGTGGCAGGTTTTGACCAGTAGCTGCGCGTAGGCGCGCATGAAGGGCACGCCCATCGTGACCTGGGCCCGATCCGGTAGCAGCGCGTGCTCGGGCGAATCGGCGAACGCCTTGATGATCGAGAAGATGTAGTCCCAGCGGCCGGCGTTGAGGCCTGCCGCGTGCTCACGCAGCTCGTACAGGATCTCGTCCATCTCGAAAGCCGCCCAGATCGTCTCGATCAGAACTGTCGCGCGGATGGAGCCGCGCGGCACACCGACGACGTCCTGTGCCCACAGGAAAACGTCGTTCCAGAGCCGAGCCTCGAGGTGCGACTGGAGCTTGGGCAGATAGAAATACGGGCCGGAGCCGCGGTTGCGCGCTTCCATGCCGTTGTGGAAGAGGTACAGGCCGAAATCGAACAGCGAGCCGGAGATCGGCCGGCCGTCCACCTCGAGGTGGCGCTCCGTCAGGTGCCAACCGCGCGGTCGAACCACGAGCGTGCCGACAGATTCATCGAGGCGGTACTCCTTGCCCTCTGGCGAGCGGAACTCCAGCTCACGACGGACTGCGTCCTGCATGGCCACCTGGCCGCCGACCACGTTCGCCCAGGTAGGTGAGAGCGCGTCCTCGAAGTCGGCCATGAAGACCCTCGCGCCCGAGTTGAGGGCATTGATCGTCATCTTGGCTTCCGCCGGCCCGGTGATCTCGACGCGCCGGTCGTCCAGGTCGGCCGGTGCCTTCGCGACAAACCACTCCGATTCGCGGACGGTGGCCGTCTCTTCCAGGAAGCCAAGCGATTCGCCGGCGGCCATCCGGGCCGCTCGCTCACGACGACCTGTAAGCAGCTCCTGGCGGCGCGGCTCGAACTCCGTCGCGAGCCGTGCCAGGAACTCCAGCGCGTCGGCAGTCAGGACGCGCTCGATCCCCGGAACCTTTTCGCCCGCAATGCGCGCCTCAGCCATCGTTCCTCCGCTGCCCCAGCTTGGGCATGTTGAGTTCGTCGATCACTCGTCCGGCGGCCGACTCTGCGATCAGCGCGTCAAGGCGCCGCAGACGGGTGTCATCACGCTTGGCCTGGACGACCCACCATGTCATCGACTTCCGGTAGGACGCTCGTTGGGCGGACCAGAACTGCCATGCAGCATCGTTGCGGCGGAAGATGCCCGCGTATTCGTCGGGCAGGTCCGCGGGCCGCGTCTCGTAGGTGTACGTCCCTGGGGCCGGCGGTCGGCGCAGCTCGAACGCTCGTTGGCCGGCGGCGGTCATGCGCCCCTCTGCCGTGAGCTCGGCGACGCGCCGGATATTCACCTCGCTCCAGTTGCTGCCCTTGCGCCGCGGCGTGAAGCGGATGGCATAGCGCTCCGCATCGATCGTTCTGGTGAGGCCGTCGATCCAGCCGAAGCACAGTCCTTCGTCGACCGATTCGGCGTAGGTCAAGCCGCCACGGCCCGAGGCCTTCTTCCAGAAGCCGATCCATGCCTCGGTCGCAGACTCATGGTGCTGTTCCAGCCACGACCGGAACTCAACCACTGACGCGAAGAAGTGGGCGTCGCGCTCGTCCACTGGCGGAGCTTCAGGCGGGCGGCTCGATCGGGCACTCGCAGTCGACGGCGGTTACGAGGTAGCTGAAGCCCGTAGGGATCTGCGCCGTATCGGTCGTCTGGGGACCCCAGTCGAGCCCGACAAGGTAGCCGCCGTCGGTCGCGATCCATACATCTCCGCCCCACTGATCGGCGGTGATGCCCTGCAGGTTCTCGACGATGTCCTCGCGGTCCGATTGGCCCAGGCGGTAGTGGTTCGTGGCGATGTTGCTGACCGTCTCGGCTCCGACCAGTTCCCATTCGTAGTCCTGCGACGTCGCCGACTCCACGAGGCCGTTCAGGTAGTACGGCTCGTATTGGTCGATCAGGTTCTCCGAACCGTCCGCCTCAACCTGCGTGAAGCTGCCCGTTCCCGCGTCGAACCAGATGTCGTCACCGATTCGGACGTAGCGGAAGCTCAAGCCACCGGGCTGCGCGTGTGCTGCGTCGATGGAGTTGTCGACGGGCCGCTCGGTGCCCGTCACGGTCCGCTCGAGCCCGCCATCCGGGCCAGGGGTGATGTAGCTGACGGTGAACTGCCACGAGTCCTGCGTCTGTAGCGCGTCAACGGCCGCGGTGATGGCGGGTGTATCGATGACATCTCCGGTCTGGGGCTCTGTGGTCGGGGCGCCCGTGGTCGGCGCGCTCGTCGCGGCGCTGCTGCCGCACGCGACCACGATGGCGATCAAAAGGACCAAACCCGTGACTCGCGCCGCCATCCCTGACTCCTCGTGCTGGAGAACCGCGTCTCGGGCGAACGATAACCGGGCGAGGGGTTCCCGACTACCAGCCGCTGGCCTACCAGCCGCCCGCGTCGCGCAGCAGCCGATGCAGCACGCGGGCGGCGACAAGGCGCCGGTAGTCCGCAGTCGAGCGCACGTCGTCGATGGGCTTGATCTCGTTGGCAAGTGTTTCGGCGGCATGATCGGCGGTCGTCTGGCGCGGTGCCGCGCCCTCGAGCACGCGCTCTGTCTCGTATGCGCGGATCGGTGTCGGCGCGACCGATCCGAGACCGAGGCGTACGTCGCGCCAAACGCCGCCATCCGCGCGCCACGAGAGGGCGATCACGACTTTCGAGATCGCCTGGGCGCGGCGCGTGCCGACTTTTCGAAAACCGACCTGTCGACCGTGTGGAAGCGGGAAACGGACGCGGATGAGCAGCTCGTGCTCGCGCCGCGCCGTGACCCGGTACGACGGCCAGAACTCGGACGCAGGCACGACCCGATCCTCGGCCGCGCTGGCCAGTATCAATTCGGCGTCCGTCGCCAGGAGCAGCGGCAGCGTGTCGCCCGCCGGCGATCCGTTCACGACGTTGCCGCCAATCGTGCCGCGGTTCTGGATCTGTGCCGCACCGATCGTCGCGGCAGCTTCCGCGAGCGCCGGCAAATGCGCGCGAACGAGAGCTGAGTTGCGTATCTCCGTGTACGTCGTGAGCGCGCCGATGCTGAGCACCTCATCCTCGAGCTCGATGCCGCGCAGCTCGTCGAGCCGCCACAGGTCGAGCACCTTGTCGGGCGGCGGCCCGATCTCGCCCGTGATCTGGACCATCAGGTCCGTGCCGCCGGCGATGGGCCGCCAGCCCGTGCCGGCGACGAGGATGTCCAGCGCCTCGCTGAGCGAGCTCGGAGAAGTGACGGGCGGCTCCACCGGCATCAGGCCGGACCCTGGTCGGCCGCGGCGATGGCGATGGCGTCGATGATCTTGGTGTAGCCGGTACAGCGGCACAGGTTTCCGGCGATGGCCTCGCGGATCTCGTCGTGGTCCGTGCCTCCGCCGTCGTCGAGGTAGGCCTGGGCGGCGATGAGCATGCCCGGCGTGCAGATGCCGCACTGGGCGCCACCTGCATCTAGGAAGGCGCGCTGCAGAGGTCCGAGATTGCCTCCAGGCGCCAGCCCTTCGACAGTCAGCACGCTGGCGCCGTCGACCTGGCACATAGGGACCAGGCATGAGTCGACGACCTGGCCATCGACGATGACCGAGCAGGCGCCGCACTCGCCCTCGCCACAGCCCTCCTTGGTGCCGGTCAGGCCGAGGTCCTCGCGCAGCGCATCGAGCAGGCGGCGCATGCCCGGCACCTCGAGCGTGTGCTCATCGCCGTTGACCGTAAGTCGGTAGGTCACGGCTCGTTTTCGCCATAAGGGCCGCGCATCGGCTGCGGGTCGGTGTGAGCCTCAGGGGCAGGATCAAGGCCTTCTTCGGGCGTACCCGCGTCTTCGGCGGATGGCGCGACGATGCTCGAGCGCGAGGTGATGGTCGAAATGCCTGGCGGCGGCGGCGGTTCCATGCCATGCACGCCGCCATGATCCGTTCCGGCGACGCCGGCAGGTCGTGGATCCAGACGCCCGTCGCGTCGTGGATCGCCGCGACCACGGCCGCGGCGGGAACGTCCATGGGCAGCTCGCCCACGCCCTTGGCACCGTGCGGCGCGCCGCTGAACGGTGATTCGACGAGTATCGAATTGATGCGCGGCGCGTCGAGCGACGTTGGGATGAGGTACGTCGCCAGGCGGTCGTTGAGGTAGCGTCCGTCGGCGAGCTTGATCTCCTCGATCGTGGCGTAGCCCACGCCCTGGAGCGTCCCGCCCTCGACCTGCCCCTCGGCCAGAACCGGGTGGATGACGTGCCCGATGTCGTCGGCGGACACGACGTTGCGCACCGAAACCTCGCCCGTGTCGAGATCGACATCAACCTCCGCCACGCACGCCGCCCAGCCGAATGCCGGGTACGCATCGCCCTTGTACGTCTCGTCGTCGAAGACGACGTCGGGGTAGCGCCTCGAACTGCTCGTCGATGCGCAGCGCGCCGTGTTCGCGTGCGTAGTCGGCGTACGACTCGGCGAACGGCCGGCCAGTCGCCGCCTCGACGGCGTCGCGGAGGCGCGCGGCGGCCTCGATCACCAGCCCGCCCACGACCATCGCGGTCCTCGATGCCACGGTCGGCCCGGAGTCGGGCACGATCGACGTGTCCTGCGGCGCGATCTCGACCTGCGTCGACCGCCACGCCGAGCTGCTCCGCGGCGAGCTGCGGAAAGATCGTCTTGGTGCCCTGGCCCATCTCGGTCGACGCGGTCAGGATGCGGATCTCCGCCGTCGGCGGTCAGCTCGATGCTGGCCACGCTGGCGAGCTTGACCTCGCCGCTCCCGGTGAACCCGGCGCCGTGCCACGCCAGGGCAAGACCGATTCCGCGCGAGCTGTGCACGCTCCCGGAGAAGTAGCGCGCCCGACTCCTGGCCGGCCGACCCAATGCGTTCCTGCCGCGCCGCGCGCTGGTGAGCCGTCTGCGCGCGAATGCGCTCGAACTCGGCCGCCTCGGTCGCGCGCTCGAGCACTTCCTCGCCGGCCACGCTCTCGCGCAGGACCTGCCGCTCGGCGTCGTCGTCACCGATCTGGT
Organism: uncultured Chloroflexia bacterium; assembly: GCA_963706095.1. Taxonomy (GTDB): domain Bacteria; phylum Chloroflexota; class Limnocylindria; order Limnocylindrales; family CSP1-4; genus JALYGJ01. The sequence goes on along the minus strand of OY970149.1, from coordinate 1,324,789 downwards.
ACACCCACCGCCGGCGCAGCTCGAGCGGCGACATGCCGAGCTCCTCGGCGATGCGGTTGACCTGCATCTCAGCCGCGAACTCGGTCTGTGGCGCGCCGAAGCCGCGGAATGCGCCATTCGGCGGCGTGTTGGTGGCCATCGCTCGGCCACGGATGCGCACGTTGGGGCAGGCGTAAGGGCCGCCGGCGTGGAGGGTGCCGCGCGACAGCACGACCGGGGTCAGCGTCGCAGTACGCGCCGCCGTCCATCACGACCTCGATGTCCTGTGCCACGAGACGGCCGTCGTGCATCACGCCGGTGCGGTGGCGGACGATCGCCGGGTGGCGCTTGGTCGTAGCGGCAATGTCCTCGTGGCGGTCGTAGATCATGCGCACGGGCTTGCCCACGCGCTGCGCCAGCAGCGCGGCGTGGATGGCGATGATCGAGGGGTACTCCTCCTTGCCGCCGAAGCCGCCGCCGGTCTCGGCCTGGATCACGACCGCCTGGTCCCCGGTCAGGTTCAGCGCGCGCTTCATCGCCTTGTGGATGTAGTACGGGCACTGGAGCGAGCCATGGACGGTGATGCCGCCATCCGCCCGGGGCACTGCGATCATCGCCTTGTTCTCGATGTACAGCTGCTCCTGGTGGCCGACTCGGTACTCACCCTCGATGACCAGCTCGGCCTCGTCGAAACCGGCCTTGATGTCGCCCTTGTCCAGCGCGAAATGGGCGAACTCCTGCTCCGACTCGAGCGGATCGAACACCGGCGGCAGCGGCTCGGTACGCAGTCGCGACGCGGCTCTTTGCGGCGCGCAGCGTCTCCCGATCCGGGGCGGCGAGGAGCGCCACGGGCTCGGCGTGATGGCGAATCTCCTCGTCGACCAGGACCGGCTGGTCGTCCGAGATGAGGCTGACCACGTTCGTCGCCCGGTACGTCCTTGGCGGTCAAGAACGACGACGCGCGACCAGTCGAAGGTTGGATCGAGATCGATGCCCAAGCAGCCGGGCATGGGGCTCACGGGAGCGGATCGTGTGGCCGTACCACGCACCCGGGAAGACGAGGTCGTCGGTGTACAGGGCCTGTCCGGTGAGCTTGTCCGGGCCTTCGCGCCGCGGCGGGTACGCGCGCGCCCGTCCCACGCCCGGCTCACCACGCTCGGGCGCGCGCACCGGCGCGACAGGGGCGTCGGGGAGTGGCGCGACGCGCGGTGGCCGCGTGGTGACGGTCATCGGAGCGATGGTAGCGGCCGATTTGGCGTGATTCACCCAGGTCGCGGTGCTAACTTCGGACTAACGGGGGCGGCGGACGGGGAGTTGCGCGAAGGAGGTCGGTTTGGACTGGGTGCTGGCGATCCTGCTCTTTCTGCACATCTTCGGCGCGATCGTCGCCTTCGGGCCGACCTACGCCTTCATCCTGCTCGGGCCCATGGCCGGTCGCGAGCCGCAACACGCCAACTTTGCGGTCCGCTACCAGCACCTCGTTTCGACGCGGGTGATCGCGCCGCTGGCCATCCTGCAGGGGGTCACGGGATTGCTCATCGTGTGGCGCACCGGCATCAACCTGCTGGCCACCAACTGGCTGTTGGTCTCGATCGTGCTGTACGTCGTGGCCCTCGTGATCGCGTTCGCGATCCTGATCCCGACAGCCAGCAAGCTCGTCACGGCAACTTCGGCTCCTCCTCCTGCCCCTGCGCCGGGCGCCCCGCCACCATCTGGCCCGCCGCCGCACATCGCGGCCCTCGTCCGTCGCGCCAGGCTGGCCGGCACGACCAACGCGATCCTGATCGTGGTCATCGTGTTCCTGATGGTGACCAAGCCGTTCTAGCGAGGCCGGCGCAGGCCTTCTAGCGGCGGATGACCCGCCCTGGCAATGCGCCGGTGTGCTCTCCGTCCGCTATCACTAGCGTGCCGTTGACGACCACGTGCTCGATTCCGGTTGGGATAGCGCCGCGGCTCGTCGTAGGTCGCGTTCGAGGCGACCGTTTCAGGATCGAACACCACGACATCGGCGAGCATGCCGTCGATTAGCGCGCCTCGATCGGCGAGACCGAGGCGCGCCGCCGCGGCCCACGTCATCTTGCGCACCGCCTCCTCGAGTCCCAACACGTGGCGCTCGCGCACGAACTCGCCCAGGACGCGCGGGAAGGAGCCGTACGTCCGTGGCGAGGGCTTGGCGCCGACGAAGGTCGAGTCCGTGCCGAACATGCCCAGGGGATGGCCCACGAAATGGTGCAGCGTCTCGTGCCACGGACCGGTCGTGACCTGGTTGACGGCCAGGTTCTCCGAGAGCAGCAGGTCGCACATCGCGTCCACCGCGTCGACGCCACGCTCCGACATCACGTCGGCCAGCGTGCGCGACTCCCAGTGCATGTTCTCGGGCCTGGTGAAGGCGCCCAGCCGGACGTCCGACCAGCCCGCGGCCGACGCGTAGGCGGCGCCGCGCGCCCGCAGGTCGGCGCGTAATCGCTCTCGCGCGCCATTCTCCGCCAAGCGCTCCTTCGTGCGCGCCGGGCCGCCTTCCTGTATCCACTGGGGCAGCTGGATGAGCAGTCGCGTCGATGCCCACTCGTACGGGTAGCAATCGAACGTGACATCCAGTCCTTCCGCGACCGCGTCGTCGACCAGACCGAGAAGCGGCTCGGGCCCGCCGGGGTGCGTCTCGCGGTGGTAGAAGTGCGTGATGTGGACCGCTCCACCGCCACGGTGGCCGATGTCTATCGCCTCGCGGAACGGATCGAGGTAGCGATCGCCAAGCGGGTAGCGGACATGCGTGTGGTAGAAGCCGCCGTGCCGTGCCGCCTCCGCCGTCAGCGCCGCGAGCTCCTCGGTGGTCGCGTAGGCACCGGGCGGATAGTCGAGCCCTGACGATAACCCGAGCGCACCGTCGGCCATGGCGTCGGCGAGCAGCGCGCGCATGTCGGCCAGCGCCGCGTCGTCAGCGGAAACGTCGTCCCAGCCCAGCCGGCTGATGCGCAGCGCGCTGTTCCCGACCAGGAACCCGACGTTGAGCGCGACGCGGCCGTCAAAGCGTTCGAGGTACGAGGCGACCGAGTCCCAGTCGGCCCCGATTCCGGAGGGTGCGCCATCCAGGCCCGCGTTCATGAGGATCAGGTCATCGAGGTCTGCCTGGCTGGGCAGGGGCGCATACGACAGGCCGTCGACGCCGATGATCTCGGTGGTGATTCCCTGGCGGACCTTTGGCTCGTGCCGCGGGTCGGCCAGCATCATCAGGCCCGAGTGAGAGTGAAGGTCAATGAAGCCCGGAGACACGACCTTGCCCGTGGCGTCAATGCTCTTGGTCGCTGTCTCGGCGCTGCCGCTCTGGCTTCCGACCTCGATGATGCGCAGCCGGTCGCCGCTGATCGCTACGTCCGCCTTCCGGCCCGCGGCGCCGGTGCCGTCAACGACCGTGCCGCCATGTATCAGGAGGTCGACTTCGGCCATCGCGGGCAAGCCTAGCGATCCTGTCTACAATCCCAACCAACGTCTCCGGCAGTCCGCCGCCGCATCGGTCCGCAGCCGACCGATCAATCAGCTCAGGGGAATTTCGTCATGTCCATTCGCCTTGTCTCGGCCTGTGCAATCGCGGTCGCTCTCGTCGTCGCCGCCTGCGGCGGTGGCAGCAGCCCGACCACCGCGCCGGCAACCTCCGGGCCTGCCACATCAGCTCCGGCCACTTCGGCACCCGCCACGAGCGCGCCCTCAACCGATGCTCCGGCAACGGCCGATCCGGCCGCGAGCCTCGACCCGTCGCAGAGCGACGCCGGCGTTGCAGCGCGCGTGACGATCACGAACGACGGCCGCAACGGCTTCGACGGAACGCACGACATCTACGGCGTCGCCGACGAGGGCAGCGAGTGCGACGGCGCGTTCGAGGAGCCGGACTTCACGGTCGTTGCCTGGAACAGCGATGCACCTGATGGCACGATCCATCGCTTCGGGATCAGCGTCGGTGCTGACGATGTCCCGGCTACGGACGGTACGACGTCGGATATCACCGACGGTGGCGTCAGCTTCGACTTCGCGACGGAAAGCGGCATCGGGACGACCTACACCGGCGCCTCGACCCGCGAGAACGAAGGCTCATCGAACGTCGACGTGACTCGTTCGGGCTCGACCCTGACGTTCGACTTCGAGGGTCTGACCTACGACGGCGTCACGTTCTCCGGACAGTTCGTCTGCGCCGACGCCTGAGCGCCGACTGACCCTCAGGCCGGCAGGCGCCGGCCGCGGACCCATGCGGCGCGGACCATGTGAGTCCGCGTCCGATACACGAGCCGGCTGGCCAGTTCAGCCGGCTCGATCGATTCCTGGCCGGCGTCCGTGTCCTGGCCGGCGTCCGTGTCCTGGCTATAGAGCGGTGAGGTAGCGGCCGGATCGACGCAGATCATGTCGGCCTCCTTGCCTGGCTCGATCGACCCGATGTTCTCTTCCAGGCCGAGCACGCGCGCGCCCTCGAGGCTGCCCACGCGCAGCCAGTCGAGCGGCTTTAGCGGCGTCTGTGGATCGCCGAGCATCGTCTTGCGGCCGCTCTGCGTGTAGGACCCGGCGAGCATCTCACCGAAGATGCTGACGTCCGGTCCACCTGCCACGTCGCTGCCCAGCCCGACGACGATCCCCGCGTCGAGATAGCGCGCCAACGGCATCGCGCCACTTGCCAGGAACAGGTTGGAGGAAGGGCAGTGCGCGATCTTCGTGCCCGACTCGGCCAGGCGCGCGACCTCGCGGTCGTCGAGATACACGGCGTGGGCCACGATCGACTTTGGCCCGAGCGCGCCGGCGCGGTCATAGACGTCCGTGTAATCGGCCGCGTCGGGAAAGAGCCGTCCAACCTCCTCGATCTCCCGGCGGTCCTCTGCCAGGTGTGTCTGCCAGTAGGCACCGGTCGATCGAGCGAGCGCGGCGGATTCGCGCAGCATCTCCGCGCTGCAGCTGACCGCGAAGCGTGGCGTGACGGCGTACTGCAGCCGCCCGTCGGCGCGGCCGTGCCAGCGCTCGATGAGGCGCTGTGTCTGAGCGAGGCTGATGTCGAGCACCTCGCCATCGCTCATCTGTGGGTCGTAGCGCAGCCGATCCATCATCACCTTGCCCAGGACGACGCGAATGCCGTGCTCTTCGGCCGCCGCGAAACACGCGTCGAGACTGTCCTCGTAGACCGCGCCGTAGAGCACCGCAGTCGTCGTTCCTGCGGCGGCAAGCGAGCGGAAGAACTGCGGCGCAAGGCGCGCGGCAACGTCGGCGCGAAACTCGCGCTCCAGCGGAAAGATGTAGCGCTCGAGCCACGTCAGCAGGTCGAGCCCGGCGCCGAGACCGGCATTTGGCCACTGCGGCAGATGGGCATGGAGGTCGACCAGTCCCGGCAGCAACAGCAGCGGTCGCAGGTCGATGAAGTCCGAAGCCGCCGACGCAGGCTGCCACTCCTCGACGCGAGCGATGCGGCCCGCGGCGTCGACCTCGACGAGTCCGTCGGCGATGTACCGCGAGCCGCCGCCATTGAGCGGTGTCAGGACTCCGGTTCGAAGGCAGAAGGGCGGTCGCTCGAGTGCGGTCAGGCCGGCAACGTCCACGGTGCCATCTTATGGGCGGGCATCACAGGCTCACGGAGCCTCGCGTTATGCTGGCTCGAAGCCTGCTGCCGCCCACAGCCGAGAGGGAAGACCGTGCCCCGTTTCCGAATTCATCTGCGTATGCCGATCATCGCGGCCGTGGTCGTCGTGCTGCTCGCGGCCACGCCGGCCAGCGCGCTGGCGCGCGCCGAGTTCCCGGTGCAGAGCGTCGGCGACCGCGGCAGCGACGTGACCACGTTGCAGCATCTGCTCCGCGCGCGCGGCCAATCGACCGCCGTCACGGGCATCTTCAGCAGCGCCACTCGTCAGGCACTGAGTGCCTTCCAGGCGTCGGCGGGCCTGAACCAGTCCGGCGTCGCGAACGTGGCGACGTGGCAGGGCCTCGCGCCCGACCTCGCCCAGGGCGCGTCAGGGGAGGCCGTTCTGGCGCTCAAGAAGCAGCTCAATGCCAAGCGCGGCGCAGGGCTCGCACTCACCTCGACCTTCGACGCGTCGACCCGCAACGCAGTGGCCGCGTTCCAGCGCCACATGCGCATCTCCGATACGGGCCGCGTCGACGTCACGACGTGGCGCAACCTGGTCTGGCACTACGAACGTCCGGCCTACGGAAACGGCAGCCTGTGCAACTACAACGGCGGCAATCGCAGCGCCGACTGGGGCACCGCGAGCACGGTGGCCCTGCTGGAGGCGGCGGCACGGCTCCTTGACAGCCGCACTGGCCACAGCCTGGCCGTAGGCGACATCAGCTTCGAGCACGGGGGCGACATCCGGCTGCACGCCACGCACGAGGACGGGCTCGACATCGACATCGCGCTCATTCGGACCGACGGCCGCCAGTGCAGCAACCCGGGCATCTCGTACAAGAACGCGAAGTACGACCGCGCCGACACACGTGCGCTGCTTTCTGCGATCCACGACGCCTTCGGCAATCACCTGCAGCCCATCTACTTCAACGACCCGCAGATGGTGCGCGCCGGCCTATCGACCAGGTATCCGAACCACGACGACCACATTCACGTGCGCGTCTGTGAAGCGGGTCATCCGAAGAGCCGCTACGTCTGCTGACGCCGAGCCCAGATGCCGATCGAGCCACCGGAGGTCCACGTCACAGATGACCCGCTGGTCGTGCTGCTGTTCGCGGGCCTCTTCGGTGCCGTTGTGCTCTTGGCCCTGGCCTTTGCCCTGATCGGATCGAGGCATCCGGTCGAGGAAGCCACAGATCCATTCGATCCCGATTCCGAGCCTGAGACAGCTCCACCGAAATCACCCTGGTCGACATCTCCCCCAGACGGATCTCCGCCGTGGCAGGCACCTGACCGCGACCCCTAGCTTCGCGCCGGTGCGAAAACCGGGTCCTCCGTTCCTCGCCCAAGCATCAACTCGGTGAGCCGGCGCGCCGAGCCTGGGCCGGTCGAGATGCCCCACGGACCGTGACCGGCGCACACGTACAAGCCGGTGACTGCCGGCACTGCGCCGATAAACGGCCGCCCATCGAACGACAGTGGACGCGCGCAGGCACGGACGGCGAGCTGGTTCGATCCCGCCAGCGCGGGCACGAACTCGGCGGCTCGGCTCAGCAATCCGGGCGCTCGCGCCGCTGGATCCGGCCGCTCGCCCAGGAACGTCGAGCCGACGCTCGAGTCCGGCCCGGCCGTGACAAGACTGAACAGCTCGTCGGGCGGCCGGCCCGGTCGATCGATCCCCAGCTCCTCGAGCACATGTCGTGGCGCCTCCTCGAGGCGCACCGAGACAACGACGCCCCAGACGGCGCGGATCCGCGCGGATCCCGACCAGCCGGGCACCAGCTCTGGCGTCCACGGGCCGGCGGCCACGACGACGCGTCCACAGCCGATCTGAGCCCCGCTGGCCAGCCGAACGCCGGTCGCCATGCCTTCGCTGACAACGACCGATTCGACGCCGTCGCCGATACGCAGGACCGCCCCACCGCGCGCCGCGCGATCGGCCATGGCTCGCGTCGCCGCCGCTGGCGCCACCGGCCAGCCCGTCTCCAGGCGACACGCAGCAAGTCCGGGCGCAAGGCTCGGCTCCATGGCAGCCAGCTTGGCGCTATCGATGAGCTCGGCCGATAACTCGGGCTCCTCGGCGGCAATGGTGGCTGTGGCAGCGCTCACCGCATCGTGATCGGGGCTGATGATCAGCAGGCCCGCGGGCGCGTCAGCCAGCTCGAACTCGGCTGCCTCGAGCGCAAGCTCACGGTAGATCTCCAGCGTCTCGCGGTGCAGGCTCGCGAGGTGCGCGTCGAAGGGCTGCTGAATGACTCCCGAGTTGCGTCCCGATGCCGCAGCTGCGATCGCGGTCGGCTCGAGAACAGCCACGCTCAGACCAGCTTCAGCGAGGAATGCGGCGACCGACACGCCGCAGATGCCGCCTCCGATCACGACGACGTCGTAGTTTTCGATCTCGCGCCTCCTGCAATTCACTGCGCTGTCGCTAGACTCGGACACCTGCTGCGGCCGTAACCTGAGGAGCCAGAGAGCCATGGAGATCCTTGACCGCCTCGATCAGATGATCGACGAGCGCCACCTGCTCAAGCACCCCTTCTACACGAAGTGGACCGAGGGCACGCTGCCCATCGAGGCGCATGCGCGAGTACGCGCGCCAGTACTTCGCGTTCGAGGCAGCAGATGCCGCGCTTCCTTTCGGCCCTCCACACGCGCACCGAAAGTGCCGAGGTGCGCCAGCAGATCCTCGACAACCTGTGGGACGAGGAGCACGGCAAGGACAACCACGCCGAGCTGTGGCTGCGCTTCGCCGAGGGCATCGGCGTCGATCGCGACGACGTGAAGTCGGCGCAGCGGAACGAAGCCACTGACGCTCTCGTGAAGACCTACGAGGAGATCACGCGCGAGGCACCCGTAGCGGCCGGCGTCGCGGCGCTATACGCGTACGAGCGCCAGGTGCCCCAGACGTCAGGCTCGAAGATCGAAGGCCTGGCGCGCAACTACGGCGTCGAGGACAAGCAGGTCGATCGCGTTCTTCAAGGTCCACGGCGTGCTGGACATCGAGCATTCCGACGCGGAGCGCCAGATGCTCGGCACGCTCATCGACGGCGACGAGATTCAGGTCGAGGACGCCACGCGCCGCGCGCTCGAGGCCTGGTGGAACTTCCTGAGCGCAGTCGATCAGCCAGCGGCCGCAGCCGCAGCCTGACGATCAAAGGGACCTTCCAGGAAAGAGTGGACGACGGGTCGGCGGGTCTTCTGAGCCGTTCCCGGCTCCGGCTGGGGCGCTGCCAGAGCCCGCCGTCCACTGCTGCGCATCATGCGCCTCCCTGTCAAGTCCCTTGACAAAGTTCGCGCGCGAGTTGGCGCGGGTCACGAAGCGGGTCTAGGTTCCCTGTCGGTAGCGCTGCGCGGCCTCGGCGCGATTGCGCACGCCGAGCTTGTGCAGGATGTTGCTGACGTGGGTCTCGACCGTGCGCGGCGAGATGGTCAGCGCGTTCGCGATCTCGCGATCGGTCAGGCCGTCGGCGAGCATCGCCAGCACGTCGTTCTCGCGCGGCGATAGGCCCATCAGCTCGCCCTCCGCACCAGACACGGACCGGCCGCGCCGCGCCGCATCTGCGAAGTAACGCAGTGCGCGGCCGGCGAAGCGGCGCGACATGGCCAGCTCGCCGCGCTGGGTGCCGCGCAGCGAGCGCAGCAGCGCCTCGGGGCTGAGGTCCTTGGTCAGGTAGCCCGCGGCGCCACGCGCGACTGCCTCGAGCAGGTCGCGCTCAGAGCTCGACACGGTGAGCATCACGATCTTGGTGTTGGGCAGGCGCGGCGCCAGCTCCTGGACGAGCTGGATGCCGTTCATGCCCGGCAGGTCGATGTCGAGCAGCAGCACGTCCGGCCGCAGCACCGGCGCGAGCGCCATCGCCTCCTCGGCGTTGGCCGCCTCGCCGACGAGCTCGACGTCTGGTGCGCTGATTGCCTGGCGCACGGCCGAGCGCACCAGCGCGTGGTCGTCGACCAGCATCACTCGCAGCTTGGCGTCGATCTCGCTCATCTGATGGCTACGTTATCGACGATCGGCACCGCCAGCTCGACGGTTGTGCCGCCGCTCGGCTCCGACACAACGCGCAGGTCACCGCCCATCAGCCGCGCGCGCTCCTTCATGCCCTGCACTCCCAGCCCGTCACCGCTCGTCTCCTCGGGTCGGAAGCCACGGCCGTTGTCGATGATCGTCACGCGCAGCGCGTCGTTGTGCACCTCGGCGTTGACGCGCACGACGGTGGCGTCGGCGTGCTTGCGGACGTTGGTCAGCGCCTCCTGGAGGACGCGCAGCACCTCGACCTGGGTCCGTGGCGGCAGCGCTGCCGGCAGATCGGCCGCCGAGAAGTCGGCGCGTACGCCGGAGCGGCTGGCGAAGTCGTCGACAGCGCGCGCCATCAGCTCCTCGAGTGGACGCTCGCGCTCGTCGCCGGCGCGCATCGTGACCACGGCCTGCTTGGCCTCGGCGATCGCCGCAGTCGAGCGCCTGCGTCACCTCCGCCGGCAAGCGCGCGCTGGTCCTCGGGAACGTTGGCCACCAGGCGCTCGTGCTTGAGCTTGGCGAACCACAGGTCCTGGGCGAGGCCGTCGTGCAGCTCGCGCGCCAGGCGCGTGCGCTCCTCGAGCGTGGCCCGCTCGGCCTCCGACAGGCGCAGCCGGTCGAGCGCGGCGTAGGCGCTGCGCAGCGCGCGCAGGTCGGAGCGCGACTCGGCGTTGATGCCCAGCGAGCAGGACGCACGAAGAAGGCGAGGCGCAGCGCCTCGCTCGTCGTGACGAGCCCGCCGTAGACGCCCGGGTAGAAGTAGAAGTGGATCTCGGCGAAGGCGCCGATGAGCATCGCCACGGCGAGGTAGCCGTCCGCCACCGGACCGTCGCGCAGGTATGAACGGCGATAGAGCAGGACGCCGACGAGGAACAGCGACGGCTCCGACTGCCTGAGATGCAGCAGCGGCAATGCCGGTCACGTCGGGCAGCGGACCGGCGACAGCGTGGCTCCTCGATCAGCTGCGTGATGCCGGCCGGGCCGACGAACGGCGGGCAGCAGCTCGTCGAACAGCGGCAACTGCTCGCGGATCAGGTACAGGACGAGCGTGACCGCGGTCAGCGACGACGGTGGGCATGAGCAGCGTGCGGCGCGTCCGCGGCACGCGCCGAACCATGTTGACCGCCGCCGCGCCGCCGACGACGAGCAGCGCGCCGGCGATCGAGGCGCGAGATGGCGGAGATGTAGAACGGCAGCTGCGTCTGTTCGGGCAGGCTGCCCAGCGACGAGGCCGAAGCGGGTCTCGACGCGGAACACGAGCACGGCCACGGTGAGCAGCGCGATCCAGGCGATGAGCAGGAAGGCGCTCGCCTGGAACAGCCCGGCCAAGCGGCCCGACTCGCGATAACGCGCGAGGGCCAGAGCGGCGAGGCTGCCCGCGGCCAGCAGCGGTCAGCGAGTTGACCGCGACATCGGCCGAGCGGTCGAGCAGCGCGAAGCTGAGCGACGGGTCGCGCAGAAAGGCGGCGGTCAGCCGCCGAGCAGCGCGACGCGGTCGCGCACGAGGACGAAGTCCAGGCGCCGAACGGCGAGTCGATCGCGCCGCTCGCGCAGCCGGTCCATCTGGCGATGATAGGTCCGCCAGCGGGCCAGGCCACTCATCGCCGACACTCCTACCTTTCTCGGGACAAGACTAGAGCCGGACCGCGCCCCAGCGCCGATCCGGCTCCCGTCATCGCTCGTCAGCACACTCCGCCGTGTAAGAGTGGCGCCGAGCTGCAATGTTCTGTTCGTGTCACGGCCAGCCAGCCGCGGCGACAACGCATACGATGGGCCAAGCCGGCCGGCGCGCATATCCGAGGACGCTACGGAAACGTGTACGGAGCCGTGACTCCGTACAGGTAAGCCCGTGAACGGGTAGCCAGCGCCTCCGGCCGTCACGACCCACAACCACGCCGACCGTCAGGACAGACACATGGCAGCAACACGTCCCCAAACGACCGCCCCTGAGTGGCAGGTTTGGGCTGCGCTGCTCATCGTCTACATCGTCTGGGGCTCGACGTACCTCGCAATCGCGCGTGGTCGTGCAGACGATGCCGCCGCTGCTGACAGCGGGTCGTCCGGCACCTTCTCGCGGGCACGATCATCTTTGGGCTGCTGGTTCTGTTGCGCGGCGCGTCGCGCTGCGCCTGACACGCCGCGAGTGGCTGGGCGCCGGGTTCGTCGGACTTGCGCTGCTGCTCGGCGGCAACGGCCTGGTCGTGCTCGGTGAGCGCGACGTGCCGAGCGGCCTGACCGCGCTGATCATCGCCATCGTGCCGCTTTTCGTCGTCATTGCTGCGACGCATCTTCGGCGAGCGGTGGCGCTGGGCACGTTCGTCGGCGTGGCGGCCGGCTTCTTCGGCGTGGCGGTGCTGATCGTGCCCAACGGCATCAGCGGGGCGGTCAGCCTGGTTGGCATGCTGATGCTGCTCGGGGCGTCGCTGAGCTGGGCGATCGGCTCCTACTTCTCGCAGACGCGTCGATCTGCCGCGCGACCCACTTGCCTCGACCGGTGCCCAGATGCTCGTCCGGTGGCGCGAGCCTGGTCGTGGCCGGCTCGCTGGTCGGGGAGTGGGGCCTAGCCGATCCGACGCTGTTCAGCACCGAGTCGGTCGCTCGCCCTGGCCTACCTGGTCATCTTCGGCAGCGTCATCGCCTACACCGCGTACACGTGGCTGCTCCAGAACGCATCGGTGTCGCGCGTGGCGACCTACGCCTACGTCAACCCGGTCGTGGCGATCGTGCTCGGCGCGGCGCTGCTCGGGCGAGACGATCGACGTCGTGATGATCGTCGGCGCCGCGATCATCCTCGTCGCCGTCGGAGTGGTGCTGCGCACCGAGGCGCGTGCCAATCGTGCCGCACGTGAGCTGCCGACCGGCGCGGCCGAGGCCGAACCGGCCGCGCCCTAGGCCTGAGGGCCCAGCGATCCCTCAGTCCTGCGCTGATTCCTCGGTCGTCAGGTCGGCAAGCAGCGCCGCCAGCTCGCGCGCGTTGGTCGAGCCGTAGTTGGCGTAGCAGTTGTTCATGAGCACGTGCAGGTCGCGCGTCTGCTTGCCCGCCTCGCGCAGCCGCGGCGCCCATTCCTCGAGCTCGTCGCGGTCGTACAGATAGCGGAAGCGCTCGGCGGGGGTGATGTTCTTCATCTCCCAGTTGTCCGCGTTGCGGCCGTGGAAGCGCATGACCGCCAGATCGGGCGAGGTCACGGCGACGATGGGCGGCACGCTCGATCTTGAAACCCTGCGGCTCGTCGACCATCACGAACGGCAGCGCGTTGTCCTCGAGGAAGCGCATCGTCCGATCGACGTTCTTCTCGTTGAACCACGAAGCGTTGCGCAGCTCCACGGCAAAGGGCTGGCCGGCCAGCCGCTCTTTCGCGGCGAGGATCTCGGCGCGGCTGTCGCGAGATCGGGAAGAACCACTTCGGGTACTGCAGCAGAATCGATCCGAGCTGGCCCGACTCGCGCAGCGGCTCGAGGCCCTCCATGAACATCCGCCACACCTCGTCCGCAGCTCAGCCGGCAGATCGCGCGCGTAGATGCGTGGCTTGTCCGCCACCTCGGCCGGCAGCGCCTCGCGAATGAGCCTTGGGCAGACGCTTCGTCTCGGTCGGCTGGCCGGTCATCAGGGCGTGGGCCTTGACGTCGAACACGAAGTCGGGCGGGGTTCGTTCGCGCCATAGCTCCGCGACCCGGGCTACAGGCAGCGCGTAGTAGGTCGCGTCGATCTCGACCAACGGGAACTGCGATGCGTAGTACTGCAGTCGTTCCTCGGCGGTGTCGGCGCCCTTGGGATAGAAGACGTTGCCGGCGATCATGGTCGGATCGGTCCATGACGCGGTGCCGATCCGTACCTGCGCGCCGTCGGCAATCTGGATGACCTGACTGGCGGCATCGGCAACTTCGGCGGCTCGCCGCCCAGCGACGTTCGGGCCGGGGTCGTGAACCGTGGCGGTCGTGTCGGGTGGAGTGGACATCGGACGCATTGGATTGTCGCAGCGCGGCGCCGCCGCCCGCGAGCGCCTGGGTCCAAGTATGCGAATAGCCACGACCGGGACTTTGGTAACTCGGAAATGGGAGGGAGCGGCAGTACCGCCGGCCGCACGGGGCGCTGACGATGCGCTGGCAATCATCTTCGTGCCGGCCGGTCTTTTCAGTCATTCCCCGGTCGTCGCGGTTCTGTGCCGAGAGGGAAACGGTTCACATGCCCCAGCTGTCCACGTCACCGCGCGCCTCGAATCGGACCAGTCAGCGTCAAACTCTGACTCGACGCCTGAGTCTGCTCGGCATTGCCGCCCTGGTGGTAGGGACGGCACTGCCGGTGACGGGCACTGTCGCGGGCAACGCTGTGCCCACGTCTCGGGGCAGCGGCCAGCACCTGGGCTCGTGGCTCGTCACCTTCAAGCCCGACGTCGCGACCCGCGATGCGGATGGCGCGATCGCCGCTGTTGGAGCGACCGAGGTTGGCCGGCTCGATGACCTGGGCGCTCGCGTCGTCAACCTGCCCCTCGGCAACACGGCCGCGATGCTGCGCATGCTCGCTGCCAATCCGCGCGTTGCGTCGATCGAGCAGGACGTGGTCGTCGAGGCGGCGCTCATCCCCAACGACCCGCGCTGGACAAAGGCGTGGGGGCCGCGTCTGATCCGCGCGCCGGAGGCGTGGAACATCACCACCGGCAACCCCAGGATCACCATCGCCGTCATCGACACCGGCGTCGATCCGCGCCACCCCGAGCTGCGCGGCCGCATGGTCCCGGGCTGGGACTTCCAGAACGGCGACTCGAGCCCACGCGACGACAACGGTCACGGCACGGCCGTGGCCAACGTTGCGGCCGCGGCGGGCAATGACGGCATCGGCATGTCGGGCATGTGCTGGAAGTGCAAGGTAATGCCCATCAAAGTGCTCAATGGGAACGGCAGCGGCACCCACTCGAACATCGCCGCGGGCATCGTCTGGGCCGTCAAGCACGGCGCGGACGTCATCAACATGAGCATCGCCGGTCCGCGGCCCTCGAACATCATGGCCGACGCCGTTGCCTACGCGCGGCGCAAGGGCGTGATCGTCGTCGCTGCGGCCGGCAACGAGGGCAGCCGCAAGCTGTACTACCCGGCCGCCTATCCGGGCGTCATCAGCGTCGGCGGCAGCACGGGCGCCGACACGCTGTACAACTGGTCGAACCGCGGCACCTGGGTCAAGCTCGCAGCACCCGGTTGCGCCTATACCGGCAAGCCCGGTCCGGCATGGTCGTGGTGGTGTGGCACATCGTTCGCCACGCCCGCCGTCGCCGGCACCGCGGCGCTAATCAAGGGCCTGCGGCCGGGCATGTCGCGCACCAATCTCGAGCAGATGCTGCTCACCAGCACGATCCGCGTGGGCGGCGTTACCAAGGGCCGCATCGATGCCGCGCGCGCCGTGCGGCGGGCTGCCGAGCTGGGCGCGAGCCCCAGCCCGACACCGACACCGACTCCGCGGGCCACGCCGCGGGCCACGCCGACGCCGACTCCCCGACCGACTGCCACCCCGACCCCGCGCCCGACGGCCACACCGACGCCACGGCCCACGGCAACACCAACACCGCCGCCCTCAAATCGGCCCGAGTACGAGTGGGACGAACACCTGTCGTGGGATGACCACCAGGATCGCCGCACCGTGTACCTCGAAGGCTGGAACTTCGTGTCGGTCGAATGGTGGAATGGCGTCGAGCTGACGGTGCGCATGACCGACGACGAGGGCGACGAGGTGCTGGGCTTCACCGATGACGATGGCTTCCACGACGAGCAGTTCTGGACCGAATCCGGGTGGTACGAGGTCACCCTCAGCCAGTCGTCAGATGAGTGGACCGACTACCACATTCACGTCAACTGCCCGCAGAACGAGTCCTGCTAGAGGACCTTGCCCGGGTTGAGCAATCCGTGTGGATCGAGCGCGCTCTTGATCGAGCGCATCGCCTCGACGGCGCGCTCGCCGCGCTGGAGCTCCAGCCAGCGTTTCTTGGCCAACCCCGTGCCGTGCTCACCGGTGACGGTGCCACCAAGCTCCAGCGCGGCGCGATAGATCTCGTCACGGGCAGCATCGATGCGCCCCTCGGCGGTCGGGTCATCGCGGTCGAGGACATAGGTCGGATGCAGGTTGCCGTCACCGGCGTGACCGAAGACGCCGACCGGCAGCTCGTGGCGGCGCGCAATCTCGGCAATGCGGTCGAGCATCTCGGGCACGCGGCTGCGCGGCACGCCGACGTCATCCATGCGCGCCGCGCCCGCGCGCTCGAACGAGCCATGCGCGGCACGCCGTGCCTGGCGTAGCCAATCGGCCTCCTGCGCATCGGCTGAGATCAGGACGGATGTGGCTCCGGCGGCGATGCAACACTGCTCGGCGGCCGCAAGCTCCGCTACCGCGGCGTCGCCACCCAGGTCCGATTCGACCATCAGCAGCGCCGCAGCCGTCCTGTCCAGGCCAAGCTGGAAGGCATCGTCCACGGCGGCGATCGTGTATGCGTCCATGAGCTCGAGCGTGACCGGCCGGATTCCAGAGGCGGTGATGTTGGCGACGCCCTCGCCCGCGGCGTGGATGCTCGGGAAGAACGCGACGAGGGTCAGGTTGAGTGGTGGCTTGGGCAGCAGCCGCAGGGTCGCCTCGGTGATCAGCCCGAGTGTTCCCTCTGATCCGATGAACAGACCGGTCAGGTTGTATCCGGCCACGTCCTTGACGTTCTTGCCACCGGTCCGAATGACCGAGCCGTCGGCCAGCACGACCTCGAGTCCCAGCACCCAGTCGCGCGTGACGCCGTACTTGACGCAGCGCAGGCCACCAGAGTTCTCGGCCAGGTTGCCGCCGATGGTGCATATCTCGAAGCTCGCCGGATCCGGCGGGTAGAGCAGACCGTGCTCGCTGACGGCCCGGTTCAGATCGGCGTTGATCACCCCCGGCTGGACCGTTGCGGTCAGGTTCAGCGGGTCTATCTCGAGTATCTGGTTCATCTGCGTGAAGACGACCGTCAGCCCGCCCTCGACCGCGACCGCTCCGCCGGACAAGCCTGACCCGGCGCCGCGCGGCACGATCGGCACGCCCGCCGTCGCGGCCAGTCGCACGACCTGTTGGACATCAGCTGTTGATCGCGGAAAGCACACCGCGAGCGGCCGGCCGGCGCGCAGGAAAGCGGTCTCGTCGAAGCGAAATGCCTCGACATCTGGCTCGTCAACCAACAGCCGCATGTCCGGCAGGGCCGCCCTCAGCTGTTCGACCAGGCCCGTCACGCGGCCAAGGCTAGCCGTCCTCGTTTCGCGCGTGGATCGGCGATGATCCGGGCCAATGTTCCGGCTCTCGCTCGCCCTGTTCCTGGTTCAGGCCGGCTTTCACGGGTTCACGGCCTCGATTCCGCTCGCCCTTTCGCGCGAGGGACGAACCGACAGCCAGATCGGCGCCATCGTGGGCGTGGCACCCCTGGTCCAGATCGGCGCGGCGCTCGTTGGCGGGGCGTTGATCGATCGCTTCGGAGGCATCCGGCTGTTCCTCGTCGGTGGCCTGCTGTACCTGATTGCGTGCGTGCTGCTTCTCGCCGCCGGCCCAAGTCAGGAGCAGACCGCTCTCGTCGTCGCCGCTCGGATGCTTCAGGGCGCTGGCTTTGGGCTGGCCATTCCGGGCGTGATGTCGGTTATCCCGCGCGTGGTCGAGACGGTCAAACGCGGCATGGCCCTCGCGACTGCCGGCGCGGCGCACAACCTGACCTTCGTGGCCCTGCCGCCGCTCTCGATCGCGGTTCTCGATCTGTATGACTTCGACGCTGTCGTGCTGATGGTCGCAGCGTTCGTGGTGGTTGGCCTGGTGATCGCCGTGGCCCGGCCGGTCCCCCCTGTGGAGACGGTCGAATCGCATCTGGGCGAGGCCAACCGTCGCTTCGGCTTTGCCTACCGCCGGGCGTGGGCCGCGCCACTCCTGGTGACGATCCTGTACGTGCTGCACTGGGGCGTCGTGACGGCGTATCTCCCGCAGCGCGCGGAGGCTGCCGGGGCGAACATCGGCCTGTTCTTCGTTGCCGACGGACTGTTCGTTTTGCTGGCACGCATTCCGGCGGGCTGGCTGGCCGACCGCATGCGTCCGATCACGCTGGTTCTCGGTGGCCTGGCGCTCACGGCAGTCGGCGTGGCCCTGCTGCTGCCGGTGCCGACGACGGAGATCCTCTTCGTCTCCGGCGCGCTGACCGGCCTCGGCGCGGCCGTGATCATCATTCCCATTCTCCTGGCTCTGACCGAGCGCAGCACGGACACCGACCGCGGCAGTGCCTTCGCCCTCTTCAACGCCTGCTTCGCCGGCGCCATCGCGCTGGGATCGATCGGTACCGCGCCGCTCATCGACGCCCTTGGCTTCGAGACACTGCTCGTGATCGGCAGCGCCGCGCTGATCGGCTCTGCGGCCATCGCGGTCCTTGATCGCGACATGCGCTCGAGCGGACCGCCCGGTTCAAGCCAGGAGCACGAAGGCCCAGAGCCAGCCGAAAAGCAGGGCGCACCGGCACGCCCCTAAGCGTCAAATCGGGCGCTGCGACAGTCGGCCGTCCGTTCTCTATCCTTCTGACACTTTCTCGACCGTTTTTGTCGCCCAGGGGTCCCAATGAAGATAGGTGTGGTCAAAGAGCGTGCGCCCAACGAGCGGCGCGTGGCGCTCGTGCCGGACGCGCTCAAGCCGCTGATCGGCGCCGGTGCGGAGATCCTCGTGGAGAAGGGCGCCGGCGATGGCGCGGCCATCCCGGATCGCCTGTACACGGACGCCGGCGCCCGTGCCGTCAGCCGTGACGAGCTCTATCGCGAGGCGGACGTCGTCGCACGCGTCCAGAAGCCCGATGCCGACGACATGGCGTCGCTGCGCGACGGCCAGACGGTCGTCGGCCTGCTACAGCCTCTGATCGATCCGCAGCTGATGTCGACGCTGGCCAAGAAGAAGGTCACGGCGATCAGTCTCGATGCCATACCGCGCACGCTTTCGCGCGCCCAATCGATGGACGTCCTCTCGTCACAGGCCAACGTGGGCGGCTATCGCGCGGTGCTCCTGGCGGCCGACGAGTACGGCCGCTACTTCCCGCTGCTGACCACCGCGGCTGGAACGGCCAAGCCGGCCAACGTGCTGATCCTGGGCGTCGGCGTCGCAGGCCTGCAGGCCATCGCCACGGCGCGCCGCCTGGGCTCGATCGTCAGGGCCTACGACGTCCGCTCGGAGACGAAGGAACAGGCTGAGTCGCTGGGCGCGCAGTTCATCGTCCTCAAGTCGGTCGCCGATGCGACGGGCACGGGCGGCTATGCGCGCCAGCTGACACCTGAGGAGCAGGCCGCGCAGCAGGAAGAGCTGAACACCCATATCGCGAACATGGACGTGGTCATCACGACGGCCCAGGTGCCCGGCCGCCGGCCGCCGCTGCTGGTCACGGCCAAGGCGGTCGAGGGCATGAAGCCGGGCTCGGTCATCGTCGACATGGCGGCAAGCGCACTGGGCGGCAACGTCGAGCTGTCCAAGCCCGACGAAACGGTTGTGACCGACAACGGCGTGACCATCTTGGCGCCGACCAACCTGCCGGCCACGATGCCGGCCGGCGCGAGCCAGTTCTACGCGCGCAACCTGTCCGCTTTCCTGATGCACTTCATCAAGGACGGCGCAATGAGCATCGATATGGCCGACGAGATCACCGCGGCCACGGTCATCACACGCGACGGCGAGGTCGTCCAGGAGGCAACCAAGAAGCTCCTGGAACCGGCCGCCACGGAGGCATCCCGATGAGCCCAGAGCTCCTTAATGCGCTGGCGATCTTCGTGCTGGCGATCCTCGTCGGCTTCGAGGTCATCGCCAAGGTCCCGGCGACGCTGCACACGCCGCTTATGTCGGGCGCAAACTCGATCCACGGCATCGTCATGGTCGGCGCGATGATCATCGCCGCCGCCGCCGATAACCCGGTCAGCTATGCGCTGGCGTTCATTGCCATGGTCTTCGGCGCGGCCAACGTCGTCGGCGGCTACGTGGTCACCGACCGAATGCTCCAGATGTTCCGACGGCGCGAGCCCGCCAAGGCACCCGTCCCGGATGCCGATGCGGCCAGCGCGGAGGCGAAGTAAGCCGTGTCGGACCAGTGGATCTACACCATCGTCTTCATCTCTTGGCTGATCGCGGCGAGCGCGTTCGTGATCGGCCTGCACCAGATGAACAGCCCGGCCACGGCACGACGTGGCAACCAGCTCAGCGCCGCGGGCATGACCGTCGCCGCTGTCGTGACCTTCCTGTGGCTGCTCACGCCGGGCAACTTCATCCGGCCCGGTGGCATGGGGGCGATCGCGATCGGCATCATCCTCGTCGGCTTCCTGATCGGTGGCGGTGCCGGCCTGTGGATGGCCCGGCGCGTGGCCATGACGGCCATGCCCCAGCTCGTGTCGCTGTTCAACGCCGTCGGCGGCGGCGCCGCGGCGCTCGTGGCCATCGACGACTACCTGCGCATCGCCAACTCTGCTGAGCTCGACGTCTACACCGCGATCTTCGTCGTGCTCGGCGCGGTCATCGGCAGCGTCACCTTCTCCGGATCGCTAATCGCCTCGGGCAAGCTCCAGGGTCTCGTTCCGGGCCAGCCGATCGTCTTCCCGGGCTCGCGCCTGCTGACGGCGCTGACGGCGCTGATCTCGGTCGGCGGCCTGGTGGCGCTCGTTCTCGACGCCGCGGGCACGATCGCGCTCACGCCGGAGATGCAGCTCGTCGTCCTCGGGCTCATCGTGATTTCAGCGCTCGTCTTCGGCATCACGCTCGTGCTGCCCATCGGCGGCGCGGACATGCCCGTCGTGATCTCGCTGCTCAACTCGTTCACCGGCACGGCCGCGGCGATGGCCGGCTTCGTCCTCAACAACCCGGTGCTGATCATCTCGGGCGCCCTCGTCGGCGCCTCGGGCGCGATCCTGACCAAGCTCATGGCCGATGCCATGAATCGCTCTATCGCGCAACATCATGGTCGGCGGCTTCGGCACCGGCGATGCTGCAAGTGGGGAGGGCGGAGCCGGTGCCGAAGGTGGATCGGTTCGTGAAGTCGGGCTCGACGATGCGGCGATCCAGCTCGCCTACGCGCAGAAGGTCATCGTCGTCCCGGGCTACGGCCTGGCGGTGGCCCAGGCCCAGCACGCCGTGCGCGAGCTGGCCGACCTGCTCGAGGAGCGCGGGATCGAGGTCTCATACGCCATCCATCCGGTGGCCGGGCGGATGCCCGGTCACATGAACGTGCTGCTCGCGGAGGCAAACGTGCCCTATCCGCAGCTCAAAGAGATGGAGGAGATCAACCCCGAGTTCGAGCGCGCCGACGTCGCCCTGGTCGTCGGTGCGAACGACGTGACCAATCCCGCCGCGCGGAGCAACCCGCAGAGCCCGATCTACGGCATGCCGATCCTCGACGTCGACCATGCCCGCTCGATCATCGTCATGAAGCGCTCGATGCGGCCCGGCTATGCGGGCATCGACAACGAGCTCTACACCAATCCCAAGACGGGCATGCTCTTCGCCGACGCGAAGGAGGGCCTGACCCAGCTGGTCGCCGCGGTCAAGCAGCTCTAGGGCTCGCACGGGCAGGCTCCGTTTCATACTCTGCGCCTATGCCGCGTCGCATTCGCGTCCTCCGCCTGGCGCTGGTGTGCTTGCTGCTGGCCGGACAGGCGCTGCTGTTCGCCGGCGCTGTGCGCGCGCAGGAGCTCGAGATCGTCTCGGCCGACGGGCCGCTGACGCGGATCATCACCTCGGACACGCTGCACTGCCAGGTCGCCCACCGGGCTGACGAGGCGTTCGAGTTCTTCCCCTCGTCCTCGACATCGGGCAGTTGCGGCACGTACGTCGCCCTGGCCGACACGGTCTACGGACCCAATGGCGGCTCCGCCACACAGACCAGCTGGACGACAGTGAGCCAGTCGCCCGTCAGTGGCACGGGCCGATCGGCCGATCCCTTTCGGCTGGTGACGATCGTCGACGGCGACCCCGCCGGATTGCGGGTCGAGCAGACCGACAGCTATGTCGTCGGCAGCCAGGCATATCGGACCGACATCCAGCTGACCAACCTTGGCGCAGCGCCGCTGGCAGGCGTCATCTACCGCGCCGGGGACTGTTTCCTCCAGGGCGCCGACTCGGGGTACGTGCGCGTCGATGCCGGGTCGCCGGCGTGCATTGTCGATCCCGCAGTCGGCCAGCGCATCGAGCAATGGGATCCGATCACGGAAGGCAGCCACTACTACGCCGGCTTCTTTGGCACCGTGTGGCAGCTCATCGGAACGCGGGCGCAGTTTCCAGATACGTGCGAGTGCGCCAGCACGTTCCTGTTCGACAACGGCGCCGGCATCTCCTGGCCGGTCAGCCTTGGCGCCGGCCAGTCGGCGACCTTCTCGCACGAGACGTTCTTCTCTCCCCAGGGCCGGTCCGGCGACGACGAGGCGTACGTGGACTCCGTGCCGGATCCGACCGAGATCACGCTCGATCCGATCGTGATCGCGCAGACGGCCTTGATCAGCGCCGGCGTGATCCTGCTCGTGCCCTTCCCGTCGGCGCTCTTCAACAGCACGCTCGAGGAAAACTACGACGAGGTCGCGGGCTGGATCGCTTCACTTCGGCGCCGATGGAGCGCCCTATGGGCGGCCCTCGTCGCCCGCGGCCGCAGTGAAGCGGCGAAAAGGCGATCTGGCGGCGCTTCGCCGGCGCCTGCTCAGCCCGACGACGCGATGGGCGGTCGGACGCCGATCGAGGTCGCTGCGCCTGCACCGCCGCCCGTGGCCACGCCCGGACCCGAGCCCCATCTTGATCCGGCCGCGGCGCCGAACGATGTCTGGAAGACGCCGCTGGGCATCCTTGGCTTTGTGCTGATCAGCGCCTTCCTGTACGCGTTCCTGGATCCCACGTTCGGCTTCAGCCTGCAGTCACTGGGCACGCTGCTCGGCCTTGCTATCGGCCTCGGGGTCGTGCTGCTCGCCTATGGCGTGCCGCTGGTCATGCTGTCGCGCGGCAAGGTCGGTCTCACCGTCCGGGCTCTGCCCGCAACGTTGATCGTGGCCGTCATCTGCGTCGTGGTCAGTCGCCTCGCCCACTTCCAGCCCGGTTACATGTACGGGCTGGTCATCGGCTTCTTCTTCGCGCACGGCGTCAGCCGCGAGCTCGAGGGCCGCGCCGAGGCGGCCGCGGCGGGCACGACCCTGGTCGCGGCATTCGCCGCCTGGATCGTCCTCGGCCTGCTCCACGCCGGCGTGGGCCCGAGCGGCGAGCTGGTCGGTGCCCTTACCGAGTCGGCCGCGGTCACGATCGTGGTTGCGGGCCTGGAAAACGCCGTGTTCGCGATGCTGCCGCTGCGTTTCATGCCCGGCGCAGCCGTGTACGCCTGGAACAGGCGCGTGTGGCTCGTGCTGATCGGGCTCGGCATCATCGGCTTCACACATGTTCTGCTCAACCCGGCCGCCGGGGCCGGCTACATGGCCGACACGACGCGCACGTCGTTCCTCACGCTCGTCCTGTTGCTGGCGAGCTTTGGCCTCGCGTCGCTGCTGTTCTGGGCGTACTTCCGCTACCGACCGGCGCGCCAGCCGTGACGGACCGGGTCGAGCTTCAGACCGAGGTGGATGCGCCGCGCGCCCTCGTCTTTCCGCTGTTCGCGACGGCCGACGGCCTGCGCCGCTGGCTCGATGCGGCCGATCTTGACGCCCGCGTCGGCGGCGAGCTGCGGGCGACGCTCAGGGACGCGCAGGCCGTCGGCAAGGTGCTGGCGCTCGACCCGCCGCAGCACATCAGCTACCAGTGGGACTGGGCCAACGGGTCGCTCGGTTCGGCCAGCGTCGTGGCCTTCGATGCCATCGATCATGGCACCCGGACTCACGTCACGGTGCGTCACGTCGGCCTGCCCACGGCGCAGCAGGTGCTGATCCATGAGCAGATGTGGCGCCACTGGCTTGAGCGCTTTGAGGCGGCGTGTCGGACGCTGACGGAAAAGGAAGAGGCCGCGCCGGCTCACCCATGACCGATCTCGGCTCGAGCGCGGCCTGGACGAACAGCCGCGCCGCCACCTCCTCAGCGGTCACAAGCCTGACCCGCGGCAGCAGGCGATCGAGCATCGCTGCGTAGTCGTCGAGCCAGCGCGCGCTGTAGCAATCGTGCAACCCGACCGCAACGAAGGGCTGGCTGGAAAGCAGGTGGTCGAGGCGCTGGGTCCACGCGGCCAGATCCAGCTCCCCGGTCCACAGTGAGTAATCGTCAAGGTGGACCGGCAGGTGGGCGACACCTCCGGCGAGCCAGGGTTCGCTCCGCCCGAAACGCCACGCACTCGAGAGCAGCCACTCGAAGTCGTAGCGCCTCAGCTCCGTTGAGCCATGCTCGGCCGTGGACAGGCTGCGCGCCGGCCGGAAGCCGCGGATGCGTGGATCTACGGCGCGACAGCGGCGCAGCTGGTCGGTGTCGCCGATCGAATGGTCGAAGCTGTGGAAGCCGAGCACGTGGTTGCCCTCGGCGATGGCCTCCCGATGCTGCTCCATCAGCGTGCCCAGCACGTTGTATGTGAGGCGCACCTGCGCCGCACTCTCGATCGCCAACATCCGGCTGAGGGCCGCACGGCATTCCGTGACCGAGACGTCGGTGTCCACGTTCTCTTCGATGTCATGGAAGAGCAACAGCGCGGGCACCTGTTCGTCCCCGGGCGCCGGCGCAAATTCGGGGTGGAGCTGCCGCGGCAGATCCCGGTGGCCACCTTGGACTGGCACCAGGCCGACCATTTTCGATCGGTTTGTCGCCAGCGGCACCTGCCAGTATTCGGCGGCTCCGGCCTCGACGCGCGTGGTCACGTAGTGGCGGCTGGGTGAGTCGTAGACGCGCTCGAAGAGGGCGCCGTCGACCGGATTGCGCATCGTCGACAGGATCTGCCGGGCCGAAGGAACCCATAACTCGTCGTAGCCAAGATCGTGGGTCGCGTCCAGGCAGGCGTTCAGCAGCGGCCGCCACCAGTGCCCGTAGAGCGAGTCCAGCCTCGTCCGGGCTCGCGTGTTGATGACGTCCGGGTGGCGGTGTGCCTGCTGGACCAGGTCCGACTGGAGGAGCGTCACCTCCACGCGGCCGTCGATCTCGACCAGCCCGGCGGCCCCGACAAGCCCCCGCAGGCCGAGCTGCTGGCGATGCCAGTTCAGCTCGTGATGGCTGAACGCCTCGGGTCCGATGTCCGCAGGATCCGTCGCATACAGGTTGAGCTGCCATGCGACGCAGTTGTCGATGGCCTCCGGCGCGAACCCGCGGCGAATCAGCTGGATGAACGTGTCCGGATAGGCCTTCGGCACGAGGAGCGCGATGTGCTCGAAGAATTCGCGCGCCTTGAAGTCCGCGGCGATGAACGCCGCTCGCTCAGGCGACCGCTTCAGCGCCACTGACCTAGCGGTAGTTCGAGGCGGC
Source organism: uncultured Chloroflexia bacterium (assembly GCA_963706095.1). Taxonomy (GTDB): domain Bacteria; phylum Chloroflexota; class Limnocylindria; order Limnocylindrales; family CSP1-4; genus JALYGJ01. Next base: position 1,299,811 of record OY970149.1, on the reverse strand, counting down.
CCGGCCGAGCTCCGCTGCGACGTCGTCGCGCAGCGCCGCCGGCTCGAGCACTTCTGCGTCGGCGCCCCAGCCCATGATCCAGACGCGGATCTCGCGCGACCCGGCCACGGTGCCGCGCCACAGCAGCGAGCCGTCGGGCTGCGGCTCGGTCTGCTGGGTCGGATGCCAGCGCGTTTCATCGGCCCGCTTGGCAACGGCTGGCGAGAAGCGGATCACGACTTCGATCGGATCCTCGTCAGAGATGACGTCCCACGCGCGCAGGAGCTCGCTTGCCGGGGCCTCACCTTCGGGTGGCTCGAACGTCTGCGGCGTGAGCGAGGCGGAGACGATGCGCTCGACCTTGAACGTGCGTCGCGCATCGCGCTCCTCGTCGAAGCAGATCAGGTACAGCGCATGGGTGAGTGCCGACGGCTCGATGAAGAGCGGTCTGACGCGCGTCTTGCGCGGGCCCTTGCTCGGGTCGTAGACACCGGCGGCGTACTCGATCTCGACGACGCGCCGACCGGCCCACGCCTCGGCCAACACGCGGAACACGCGCGTGAACGCAGGATTCTCCGGGGTCGTGGCGAAGGCATCGACCGTGGCCTGGACATGCTCGGCCAGCGCACGCGGCAGGATCTGCGCCAGCTTGACGAAGGCGCCGATCAGCTCGGTGTCGTGCTCGTCGCTGGTCTTGGCCAGCATCCTGGCCGCCAGGAAGAGCGTGGTCGCCTCGTGCAACGTCAGTGCCAGCGGCTGCAGGAAGGCGCCGGCTTCGAGCCCGAACTTGCCCGCGTCGGCCCAGATCGGCAGCTCGGCGTCCATCGTCATCGCGTCGATGTCGCGGTAGATCGTCCGCTTGGACACGCCGACGCGCTTGGCCAGGTCCTGCGCGGAGATGCCGTCTGGGTGGTCGCGCAGCATCATCGCGATCTTGAGGTAGCGCGCCGCCTTGTCCCACTTGCCGTGCTCTTGGAACGTGTTCACAGTGCGCTCAAGGTAGCGTCTCGCGCTGGTGCGTCCACGGTAGCGCGGCGCGCGGGCACGCTTAACATCGGCCACTCATGAGCCGACGCATGACCTGGGTGGTCACCACGCCCGCCGCGGCGCGCACTCCACGAACCGAGAGCCGGCCGTTCGTCAGCCTGCTCTCCGATTGGGGGGAGCGCGATCCTTCGGCGGCGATCTGTCACGGCGTCATCCTGAGCATCGCCCCTGACGCGCTGCTCGTCGACATCACGCACACCGTCATGAAGTACAGCATCCGTCATGGCGCACTGATGCTGTGGAGCGCGCTGCCCTTCCTGCCCATTGGGGCACACATGGCCGTGGTCGACCCGGGCGTCGGCACGGCGCGCCGGCCGATCGCGATCGAGACGGCGCGCGGCGACTACCTCCTCGGCCCCGACAACGGCCTGTTGCTGCCCGGCGCCGAGCGCCTCGGCGGTCTCGTGCGCGTCCATGCCATCGAGAACGTCCAGTACCGGCTGCCGATCGTGAGCTCGACCTTCCACGGGCGCGACCTGTTCGCACCAGCTGCCGCGCACCTTGCGCTGGGTGTCCCGCTCGACGCCATCGGACCGCCGCTCGATCCGGCAACGCTGGTCGCCGTCCATTGGCCGCCGGTCGTAGTCCGCGCCAACGAGCTCGAGACGACCGCGATTTACATCGACACGTTTGGCAACGTCAAGCTGGCCGGCCTGACCGCGGACCTGCTCGACGCGATAGAGGATCTCGAGCACGGCGACGAGCTCGATGTGCTGCTCGGCCCGGGCGCGCGCCGGCACCTGCGGCTGCGCTGGTCGACGACCTTCGGCGGCGTCGCGCAGGGTGAATACCTGTTGTGCGAAGACTCCTACGGCCGGCTATGCATCGCGCAGAACCAGGATGATGCGGCGCGGACCCTGCCGCTCACGGAAGGCACGGCGGTTGTCATAAGGCGACCTTCCTATTACGCGGGCCCTGCCGACTCCGCTGCGGAGCCGGACCCCGCTCAGGCGACCTCGTAGGTCGACTCGCGCAGCTCGGGCGAAGTCGGCTCGGTCGGCCGGAACTCGGTCGCCAACGCGAGCCCGTCGACGGCCGTGGCGATGCGGTCGCGGCCCAGGCGCTTGGCCGCGTAGCACGCCCGGTCGGCCGCGACGATGATGCTGTTCGCGTCGTGGCCGTCTTTGGGGTAGACGCCGATGCCGACTGAGCACGAGATCGGCACTTTGCCGCCGGTGGCGGTGGTCAGGCGACCGATGGCGCGCCGGATCTTCTCGGCCACGACGCGCGCGCCGCTGAGGTTCGTCTGTGGCAGCAGCACGGCGAACTCGTCGCCGCCGAAGCGGAACACGAGGTCCGAGTCGCGGCACGACGCGCGCAGAACTTCGGCGATGTGCTGGAGCATGTCGTTGCCGGCGGGGTGACCGAGGTTGTCGTTGTAGGTCTTGAAGAAGTCGAGATCGACGAAGAGCATCGCGAACCGGGACCGCTGCTCGACCAGCCGCTCGATGTGCTCGGTCAGGGCGCCGTGATTCAGCAACCCGGTCAGCGGGTCCGTCTCGGCCCGCAGCTCGACCGCGCGGTGCACCGCGGCGTTGCGCAGCGCGATCGAGACATGCGCCGCGAATAGCTTGACCAGCTCGAACTCCTCATCCCTGAACCAGGCGTCGGTTCCGAGGCGCTCGAGCGTCAGGATTCCCTGGACGCCCTCGCCGCTGAGCAGTGGCGCGCAGATCACCGCCCCGGGCTGCGGCCCGAGATCGTCGAAGTGGAGCAGACGCGTGTCGGCCAGGGCATCCTGGACCAGCAGCGCCTCGCCCAGGCGGACCGCCTCGCCACTCAGCCCCGCGTCGTCGGCGATGTCCTCGCGGATGTACTGGGCGGCATGGACGCCGCGCGCAAAGATGCCTCTCAGCCGGCGCGCCGCCGCGTCGTGAACGCTGACTGCGATGTTGTCGACGGGCACGATCGTCTGCAGCCGCTCGGCGATCTCCTCGAGGAGCGTTTGGGGATCGAGCGTGGTCAGGATCGACTCGGTCACGCGCAGCAGCTCGCGCTGGCCGCTGAGCTGGCGCTCGAGCTCCGCGGACTGCGCCCGCAGGCGCTCGGTGGCATCGGCGTTGGCCATGGCCTGGGCCGCGATCGAGGCGTAGATCTCGAGCACGCGCAGGTCGTCCGGCCCGAACTGGTTGAGCCCTAGCTTGGCCAGGACGATGACACCGATGACCTCGTCGTCGAAGAGCATCGGCGCCAGAAGGAGCGACTCGTCGAGGTCGTCGTCAGTACCCGGGATAGTCTGTGCGCGGCTGTCGGCGGCCGCGTTGCCGAGGTTCTGGGCGACGCCGTGGCCCGCCACCCAGCCGGTGATGCCTTCGCCAACCTTGAGCCGGAGCTGGTCGACGTCCTCGTCCTCGTACTCGCCGATCTCGCCGCGCCAGGCCACGGGTATGCAGTCGTCCCCGGCCACCCGATAGACGCGGATGTTGTGGCAGGCGATCAGCTGGTTGAGCTCGGTGCAGATGTTCTGGCCGATGTCGACAACGCTGCGCAGCCGGGTCAGCCTGGTGCCGAGCTGCTGGATCGACTGGAGCTGCGCTGCCCAGGTGGCCATGCGGCTGTAGTTGCGGGCGTTGTTGATGACGGTCGCGCCGTGATCCGCGAGCCGGCCCAGGAGGGCCAGGTCATCGTCACTCCAGTGGTAGGGCTGATCGTGGTATAGCGCCAGCGTGCCCAGTCCCTCGCCGTTGACCTGTAGCGGCGCGACAGTGAGGGTGTTGATGCCCTCGCGCTCCAGCATGCGGCCCAGGTCGCCCGAACGCGGGTGATCGGCCACGTCGGCGACGCTTACGACCCGGCCCTCTTCGCCGGCCAACGCGGCAAAAGGCAGCACCGGCGCCCGTTCGACGGCGGAGACGTATGTGGCGGAGAGATTGCGTGTGACGTCTGCCCGGTAGTTGCCGGAGGGCGTGCGCGTGAAGATGCCCGCGTGGTCGGCCCGGAAAAGATCGGCCGTGCGTTCGACGAGCCGGGTGAGGACGTGGCTGGGCACGAGCTGGCGCCCGATCTCGCCGCCGATCGTGATCAGCAGCTCGGCGCGCCGGATCTGCTCCTCGGCCTGCGCCAGCCGCTTGCTCAGCCCGTCATGATCGCCGCTGTCGGCCACGAACCGGTCGAGGTCCTCCTGGGCGTAGCGACGATCACCGCGCGCGTTGATGCGCCGGCAGGTCAGGAGACCTTGGCGTGTCCAGGCGCGCACCGTGTTGGGGTGCACCCCCAGGAAGCGCGCGGCCTCGCTGACGGTCAGGAATTGGGCTGTTCGGGCGGTGTTCGTCGTCGGCTCCCGGTAGGAACTGTCAGGAATTGGTGCGTCTGGCAGGGGCAGCGTAGGCACGGCCTCGCCCGGCGCCTCTTAGACAAAGGTCCCACTGGTTGCGTGACTGTGGGGCGACGCCGCCTACTAGTGGTGCGGATCGGCCTCGACGAGCGACGGATACGGGTTGAACGCGTCGACACGCCGGTCGTAGCCGATGGCCGACCAGTCGATCAGGAACGGCGCTCGCAGCTCGAAGTGGAGCTGCGGTCGAACGTCCTCGGCATTGCCCGTCCTGCCCAGTACGCCGAGCACCTGGCCGCGCTGCACTCGCTGGCCGATCTCGACCCACACGTGGTCGAGATGTACCAGCATGGCCGTGTAGCCGCGCGTCTCGGGCTCGGTGCTCTCAATGACGACGGTCAGGCCGTAGCGGTCCGGCTCCCACGGGCGCCAACGGGCCGCAGGGTCGATCACTCGGCCGCTGAACGGCGCCACGACCGGCGCGCCCTCCGGCCCGTAGATGTCGATGCCGTCGTGGAGGCGCTGCAGGGCTCCGTCGGCTATCTCGCGCGCATGGTTGTACGGATCAACGGGTCCGTCGCGCCGGTCGAGCCAGTTGTCGCGATAGCGATAGGCGATCTCGGGCCGGATCGGGAAGGCCATGTCGATCACCTGGCCGGTCAGGTCGAACCCCTGTGGGTTGGGCGGTGCCGTTGTCTGGCGGACACTGACCGTGCGCGCCGGGGAAGGCCGGGGCGTGGCCGATGTGGCGCTGGGCCGCGGGGTCCTCGCCGGTACGGCGCTCGGTCGTGCGCTTGGCCGCGCGGTGGCATCTGGCGGCAGGCCGGGATCCGCCGACGCGCTGGGCACATTGGCGACGGCCGGGTTGGTGGCCCTGGGCGTCGACGGCCCATTGCCGACGCCGGCCAATTCTGGTCGAGCGAAGATCGCGAAGGCACCGATCAACCCGATCGCCAGCACGGCCACGATGGCCAGCATCCAGGGGCTCGGCGATCGTCGCTCCGGCTCGATGCGGCGCGCCATCATCGGGCCGCGCGGCCGCCGGAAGATCATCGGCTGCGCACCACGCGCACGTAGGCGTAGGTCATGAGCGCCGCCGTCAGGCCGCACACGATGACTACTACGAGAGCCAGAAACGGTGCGCCGACCTGGCTTGCGCCCTCGCCCGCGCGCGGGTCGAGCGGGTCGATGAACACCGGTGTAGACGCCGGTCGGGGGCTGGCCGTCGGGTCCTGGGCAAACGCCGCCGGTGCAATGGAGAGAGTCAGCGAGAGCGCGAGCAGGACGGTCGAAAGCAAGCCGCGCAACACCATGTCGAGGCTAGCACCGGCGGCGCTCAGAGGCCGGCCAGTCCTGCCACGAGCGAGGTCGCGGCCAACAAAACGGCTCCGGCCAGGAGTGCGGCCGCGGCCTGGACGCGCCGCCGGAAAGGCCCGGCAAGGAGGCGGATCGCCTCGGGCACGGCCAGCGTGGTGATAATCAACGGCCGGCCCAGGCCCGCTGTAAGCGCGGGCTGGCCAGCGCGCAGGACGGGCACCCCGCAGGCGGTTGCCTGCTCCACGGCCGAGAGCTGCTCGACGAGCAGCCGAGCCGGTGCGTCGGGCGCCATGCCCGCGGTCGAATCGGAGCTATCGCGCGCGACACCGGCGGGCAGGTCGGCGATGCTGCCGGTCGCCTCACGCGGGATGGCCACCAGCCCCTCGTCGATCGCGGCCTCATCGATGGCTATGAGCTCGGACCGCGTCTCGAGGCCGAACGGCACGGCCTCCCGTTCGTCGGAGATGGTCTGCCACTGTCCGCCGCGCGGCGCTACCTCGAGACGCTTGCGCCGGTACACCAGCGGCCGATCGTTCTCGTCGGGGAACTCCTCGTCGCTCGTGATGCGGCCGGTGACGCGCACGTAGGCCGGCGCGTCACCGGCCTCGGCGAGCGAGCGCGCCTCTTCGATCGAGACCTCGGGCGCCGCGGCGAGCAGCCGGCCGACGCGGTAGCGGCTGCCCAGCGTGCGCAGCACCACGAACGTGCCGATCAGGCAGGCGCACGCGCCCACGAACAGGAAGAGGGGGATCAGGGACACGGGGCAAGCAAAAACCCGAAGGAACCTTCACGAGGCGTGGACCTTGATGTGATCGCAGTCGCTAGCTTCGCTTCTGGCCCCTCCGGGCTGGCGCCAAGGTAACGACCCGGGCCGGGCACGGTCAACGTGACTTGTCCACCAAAACCGGTCACCACCCGCGAGCTATCCACCGTTCCTCCACATCGGCGCGCGAGTCAGGCAGCCTGGCCACTCTGCGCGTCGAGGTAGAGGTGCTGACCCGTGTACGTCGAAAGATCGAGCCTGTCGGCCACCAGCCGGGCTTCGACGATGACCTCCGAGTGAGCGGCCCGCCAGGCCACACTGCCCTCGGGCCGAAGTGCGATCGTCTCGAGCTCCGTCTGGAGGATCACGTGATCGAGCCGGCTCGAGGCGAGTATCGCGATGGTGGGGGTGCCGCTGACGTGCGACCAGGCAAGCTCGCCGGTGCGTGCCTCGAGCGCGTACGCGAGGAAGCCGTAGCGGACGATCAACAACCCAGCCGTATCAACGAGCACCGCCTCGGGCTCGTCGTAGACGACCGACGCAAAGCGCGCCGTCCAGCGCGCTACCGGGCCCTCGATGCGCAGCTCGGCCCGGCACGCGCCGTCCGGCGCGGGAGTCGGCCAGCGCGCCGAAGTCATTGAGCGTTCCGTCTGCCTCAGAGATGCCGAAGACCGCATCGGCGGTGCCACTGCCGCCCCAGCGGTAGCGCGCTGCCAGGCCGCCGGGGTACTGGACGGAGAGGCGCTTGACCGATTCTTCGCCTCCGCTCACGCGCCGCTGGGGGCGCCGGCAGCCTGCTGCTCGGTCGGTTCCTCGGGCGGCTCGGTTGGCCGGGGTGGGTCGGGGCGCCGTGGCTCATCCGGCTGCACGGCGATCTGCGTCACCGTAGCGTTGGCCAGGACCCGCAGCGTGGCCGGTGCCATCGGAAAGACGGCATTGGCCGTGCCCGCCGCGGCCCAGACCGTGTCGAACCGGGCCAGGTCGGGATCCATGATCGTGCGGATCGTTCGCGTGTGGCCGAAGGGCGGGATGCCGCCGATCGAGAAGCCCGTCAGCTCGTGTGCCTCGATCGGCCGTGGCGCGGCGCATGCGCGGCTCGGTCAGCACCGCGGAGAGCAGTGCTACGTCGACCCGGTTGGCGCCACTGACGAGCACGAGGCAGGGCTCAGGTCCGTCGTCCCGATCCGACACGAAGACGAGGCTCTTGACGATCTGGCCGACCTCGGCGCCGACGGCGCGGGCAGCGTCCTGCGGCGGTATGCGTCGACTCGTCGAAGCTGACGACCTCGAGCGTCACGCCCTTGCGCTGCGGCGGCTTCGAGAACACGGATAACCGGCGACGGGTGGTCGGGCACGGCCGGAGTCTAGCGGAGGCCCACGTCGCGGTCGCATGGCTATTTCGTCCAAAGGCATAGAATTTGGCATCAACTCGAACAACGGGACAGGGGAGCGCCGAAGACGCGCTGAGAGTGCGGCATAGCGGCCGCAGACCCTAGGAACCTGATCTGGTTCGTACCAGCGAAGGGAGTCCTCGCCGACGCACCTCCGTCCCCATCACGGCCCAACGGAGGCGCAGCCATTGAACGCCCTGATCGTCGCCGACGGTGACATCCCTGCGCGCGCGGCGCTCGAGCGCCTCCTGCCCAACGGACCGGACCTGGTGGTGGCTGCCGACGGCGGCGCCCTCAAGGCCGCCGCACTCGGCTACACGCCGCACGTCGTCGTCGGCGATGCGGATTCGCTCGATCAGTCCGAGGCTGACCGCCTGCGGGCCGCGGGCGTCGAGCTGATCGTCCACTCGGCAGCGAAAGACGAGAGCGACACGGAGCTCGCGCTGCGCGAGGCTGCGGCCCGGGGCGCGGCGGCGCTGCTCGTTGTGGGCGCCTTTGGCGGGGCACGGCTCGAGCACACAATCGCCAACCTGCTGCTGCTGTGCCTGCCCGAGCTGACCGGCCGTGACGTGCGCCTGGTCGACGGCGCCAGCGTGGTGCGCCTGCTGGAAGGTGGCTCTTCGATCGTGATAGATGGCGAGCCGGGCGACTTCGTCTCACTGCTGCCGCTGACCCCGGTTGTCGAGGGCGTGACCACCGGTGACCTGCGTTTCCCGTTGTCCGACGAGCCACTCCACCAGGGGCCGGCACGCGGTCTCTCGAACGTGATGACCGGGGCTCGGGCCACGATCATTGCCCGGACCGGCCGCCTGCTCGTGGTCCACACTGCGAGCGCCGTCAGCGCTGCGAGCGCCCGATGAGGCTTCTCCGATTCGCTCTCGCGAGCCTGGCCCTCGTTGCCGGCTGCTCCGGCGCGGCGACACCGACGGCGGCTCCGACGCAGGTCGTGCTCATGACCCATGACTCGTTCGCGGTCAGCGACGACGTGGTTGCGTCGTTCGAGGAATCGAGCGGCCTGACGCTCGAAGTGCTCGAGGCGGGCGACGCGGGCTCGGTGGTCAACCAGGCGATCCTGACCAAGAACGAGCCGCTGGCCGACGTGCTGTTCGGTGTCGACAACACCTTCCTGTCGCGTGCGCTGGACGAGGACATCTTCATGGACTTTCGGCCCGCCGAGTGGCAGACGCTGCCCGCGGAGCTGGTGCTCGATCCGGAGTTCCGCGTGACGCCGATCGACTACGGCGACGTTTGCGTCAACTACGACCACGATGCCTTCCCCGCTGAGTCAGACGCGCCGCAGACCTTCGATGACCTGGCCAATCCGGCTTTCGACAACCAGCTCGTGGTCGAGAACCCGGCGACCTCCTCGCCCGGCCTGGCCTTCATGCTGGCCACGATCGCCCGCTTCGGCGAGAACGACGACTACGATTGGCTCGACTTCTGGGCCGGTCTGCGCGCCAACGGGTTCTCGTCGTGGCCGGCTGGGAGGAGGCCTACTACACCCACTTCTCCGGCGGTGCCGGCGAAGGCGACCAGCCACTCGTGGTGTCTTATGCCACCAGCCCCGCGGCCGAGGTCGTATTTGCGGATCCGCCCACCGACGAGGCGCCGACGGGCGTCCTGACCGACGGCTGCTTCCGCCAGATCGAATTTGCCGCCGTCCTCACACGGTGCGAACAACGTGGCCGGTGCCCAACAGCTGATCGAGTTCATGCTGACCGCAGGAGTTCCAAGAGGACATCCCGCTCAACATGTTCGTCTTCCCGGCGCGACCGGAGCTCGAGCTGCCCGAGGTCTTCGTGGAGCACGCCGCGACTGTCGACCAGCCGCTGATCCTGAGCCCGGCCGACGTCGCCGCCAGACGTGAGCGCTGGCTCCAGGAGTGGACCGACGTCGTACTCCGCTGACCCCTCGGGCGCGGAGCGGTCGGGCGCGGAGCGGCGCGCCAACCTGACGTCCGTTGCGCTCGGGGTGCCGCCGCTGCTCTTCGTCGGCGTGTTCTTCGTCTGCCGGTGGTCTCGATCCTGGCGCGCGGCCTCGCGCCTGCCGGCAACCTCGACGTAGCGGGCACGGTCGAGGTGCTGACCCGGCCGTTCGTGCTCGAGGTGGTGTGGTTCACCTTCTGGCAGGCCGCGCTTTCTACGGCCCTGGCTGTCCTTGCGGCTCTTCCGGCGGCGTGGATCTTCGCGCGCTTCGATTTTCCCGGGAGACGCGTGCTCTGGGCGTTGGCGCTCGTGCCCTTCGTCCTGCCCACGGTTGTCGTCGGCGCGGCCTTCCTGGCGCTGCTCGGACCGCGCGGTCCATTTGGCGTTCGTCTCGAGTACACGATCTGGGCCATCCTCATCGCGCACGTCTTCTACAACTACGCGGTCGTGCTGCGCGTCGTCGGCGGCGTGTGGGAACAGGTCGATCCGCGAGCTCGAGGAGGCGGCGCGTGTCCTCGGCGCCTCGCGCTGGCGCGCCTTTCGGACCGTGACGCTGCCACTGCTGATGCCCGCGATCGCATCGGCCGCGTCGATCGTCTTCCTGTTCACGTTCACGTCGTTCGGCGTGATCCTGATCCTGGGTGGGGCGCAGTTCGCCACGCTCGAGGTCGAGATCTATCGGCAGGCCGCGCAGCTGCTGGACCTGCGCGTTGCAGCCACCCTGGCGCTGCTGCAGATGGTCGCCCTGGCACTGCTGCTGTTTGCCTATGCGCGCTACCAGCAGCGCGCGGCGCTTGGCCATCGGCTGCTGCCGCGCTCGGTGACGGCGCGGCGACCGCGATCGACGGGCGAGAAGCTCGCGGTCGCGCTCAACCTCACGGTAATGGCCCTGCTCATCGGCCTGCCGCTTTTCGTTCTGGTCGAGCGCAGCCTGAAGACTGTGAGTGGATATGGCCTGGGCAACTTCACGGCCCTGTTCGAGTCCGACCGCGGCTCAGCGCTGTTCGTGCCACCCATCGAGGCTGTCTGGAACTCGCTCGCCTTCGCCGCGGTCGCCACGGCGATCTGTGTTCCGCTGGGTCTGATGGCGGCGACGGTGATCGCGCGCGGTCGCGGCCGCGTGGCCAGTGCCTTCGACGCGCTTGCTGATGCTGCCGCTCGGAACCTCGGCCGTGATCATCGGCTTCGGCTTCCTCGTCTCCCTGGGCAGCGTCCCGTTCCTGCCCATCGACCTGCGCACGTCGGCGCTGCTCATCCCGATCGCACACGCGCTCGTCGCGCTGCCCTTCGTGGTCCGCGCGACGGTACCGGTCCTGCGGTCCGTCGACGGTCGCCTGCGCGAGGCCGCCGCAGTCCTCGGCGCGTCGCCTTCGCGCGCGTGGCGCGAGATCGACCTGCCCATAGTCGGCCGAGCGGCGCTCGTCGGCGCCGGCTTCGCGTTCGCCGTTTCTCTCGGGGAGTTCGGCGCCACGCTCTTCATCGTGCGCCCGGATGTGCCAACGATGCCCGTGGCTATCTTTCGCCTGCTCGGCCAGCCGGGCGTGCTCGCGTTCGGCCAGGCGATGGCAATGGCCGTGGTCCTGATGATCGTGACGACCGTGAGCGTGATGGCGCTCGACCGGCTGCGGCTGGGCCGCGCGTCCCCCGGCGGCTGGTAGGTAGGGCGCTCGCAGGCATGCTCCGGATCGAAGACGTCAGCGTGGCCTATGGCGACACCCTGGCAGTGGACGGTGTCAGCCTGTCGCTCGGTGCGCAGGAGCGGCTTGCGCTGCTCGGCCCGAGCGGCTCGGGCAAGTCAACGCTCCTGCGCGCCGTCGCCGGGCTGGAGCCGGTGCGCCGCGGCCGCATCTCGTGGCGACGATCGCGACCTCGAAACAACGCCGGTTCACCAGCGGCGTTTCGGGCTGATGTTCCAGGACTACGTGCTCTTCCCGCAGCGCGATGTGCGCGGCAACGTCCGCTTCGGGCTGGAGATGTTCGGTGGCGCGCGCGCGTCGGTGGACGCTCGGGTCGACGAGGTCACTGGAGCTGGTCGGCCTGGGCGGATACGGCAGGCGGCGCATCACCGAGCTGTCGGGCGGCGAGCAGCAACGAGTCGCCCTGGCGCGCGCCCTCGCGCCGACACCGCTGTCTGCTGATGCTCGACGAGCCGCTCGGCGCACTCGATCGCGCGCTGCGCAGCGAGCTGCTGGACGAGCTTGCTGCACTGTTCAGCAGGCTCGAGCTGCCGATCATCTACGTCACCCATGACCAGGAGGAGGCGCTGGCGATCGCCGACAGCGTCGCGGTCATGCGCGCAGGCCGACTCGAAGCGGTACTGCCCCCAGCCGAGCTCTGGCACGCGCCGCCGACCGAGTTCGTGGCGCGCTTCCTTGGACTGGGCAACGTCGTCGAGTACGAGCGCAGCGGGTCGGCGGCGCGGACGCCGTGGGGCGATGTGCCCCTGCCAACGGCAGGTTCCGAGAAGGGCAGCCTCCTGCTGCGCGCTGACGGCCTGCGCCTCGATCCCGCAGGCTCGCTCAGTGGCCTCGTACGTTCTGCGACGTTTCGCGGGGACCACGTGCGCGTCCTCGTCGATCCGAACGGTCAAGCGGGTCCCTCGCTCGAGGTCGACCTGCGCGGCGTGAAGCCGGCCGTCGGTGAGCTGGTGCACCTGAGCGCAGATCCAGGTTCAGTGGTCGTCTTCGCGCCGCGCGATCCCGAGGTCTAATCTGGATCACCCATGAACGAGCAAGCGACGACCTTGATTCCCACCGACGGCGCGACGGCACCTGATTTCGAGCTGCCCGACGACAACGGTGTGACGCGCCGCCTGAGCGAGCGGCGTGGTCACTGGACAGTCCTCTACTTCTATCCCAAGGACGACACGCCGGGCTGTGCACGACTGAAGCGTGCGAGTTCCGCGACGCAAACGCCGACTATCGGCGAGCATGACGCCGAGGTCTGGGGCGTGAGCGTGCTCGGCAGTGGCAGCAAGGCGGCGTTCAAGGACAAGTTCGGCCTGCCCTTCGTCGCTCCTCGCCGACGAGGACCACGCAGTCGCCGAGCAGTACGGCACTGTGGGTCGAGAAGCAGAACTACGGCCGCACGTACATGGGCATCCAGCGCGCAACGTTCCTGGTCGATCCCGAGGGTCGCGTCGCCCGCGGCTGGCCGAAGGTCAAGCCCGAGGGTCACGCCGCGCAGGTCCTCGAAGCGCTCGCTGAGAGCAGGGCCGCGGCACCCGAAAGTAGTGCCGCGCAGCGGACATGATGAGGCATCGCCCGTGGGGGGAGACGAGCGATGCCTCGGGCGAAGCATACAGCGAACTTACGCCCATGCAACCTGCACAAAAGGTCTTGATTCGTGCCTGAAATCCGGCCCTGATATCCGGTCGAATCGTTGAATTTGGACGCTGCACATGAGGACCGGCCCGAGCGCGTGCTGGTGATCGTTGCCCACCCCGATGACGCCGATTTCGGAGTGGCCGCAACGCTCAGCAAGTGGATCCGCGCCGGGTACCGTGGCGCGCCTGGTGTGCTGCACGAGCGGCGATGCCGGTGCCGACGACGCCACGATCGACCCGCTCGAGCTGGCGCGGACGCGCGAAGCGGAGCAGCGCGCCGCGGCGCACGTCGTCGGCTACGAGGGCGTCGACTTCCTGCACCGGCCCGATGGCGCGCTGGAGAACGACCTGGCGCTGCGCGAGCAGCTCGTGCGCATCATCCGCTCGTTCAAGCCGGACGCGGTGGTGTGCATGGACCCGACCGTGGTCATCCACGATGACGGGTTCATTCAGCACGTCGATCATCGCAATGCCGCCCTCGCCGCGGTCGACGCGGTCTACCCGGCGGCGCGCAACGCGATGGCCTTCCCGCACCTCGTGACCGAGGAAGGCCTCGAGCCGTTCAGCGTGCAGCTCGTGTACCTGTTCTTCAGCGACAAGCCGAACGCCTGGGTCGATGTCACCGACGACGATCGATACCAAGATCGACGCGCTGCGCGCGCACGTCAGCCAGCTGCGCAAGCCCGAGGAGCTCGAGGAGATGCTGCGCGGCTGGTCCAAGGAGGCCGGTTCGCGCATCGGCGTCGACGCCGCGGAGGAGTTTCGGGTCCTGAACCTACGCTGAGGGAGCGGCCAGCAGCATCGGTCGAAGACGGCCCCAGACGTCCCACAGCTCCGACATCCGCACGGCACGAGGTCCGAGGCAGGCCATGACCTGCTCCAGCCCCAGGTTTGGCGCGCACGCTGCGAGGTATTCCTCGACCTTCACTGTAGTGCCGCGCCACATCTCGTCGATCTGCTGGCTGGCTGGGCGGCCGGCGGAGGGTGCGTGGGTCAACGCCGGCGTGGGAGACGGCCAGCGCCAGCTCGCGCAGTGTCGGTACCCGCTCGTCGACCCAGCCGCCGGTGCCGTCGAAGCGATAGCCCATCGCGTCCAGGCTGGCCACCAGCGTTGGGCGGCTGTCCGCCGGGAGCTGGCTCCAGAAGGGATGCTCGGCCGGCAGACCGAGCGCGTGGCCCTCCAGTGCCCGGGCGGAGATGGCCTCACGCAGCTCGAGCAGCAGGAGCTGCAGCCGGCCGGCCTCGACGCCGGTCTCCTCGGCCAGGCGCATGCAGACCCGCAGCAGCGTGGCGCGATCGCCGCGCAGGACGAGCGTTATGGCGCGCGTCCCGCCGCGTGCCGGTGCCGCGGCAGGCTTCGCCGCCAGGTTGCCGAGCTGGGCCTCTTCCTCGCACGCTGCGAGGGCACGACGCGCGTCGACGCATCTCTCCTGTGCTGACTCGGCCGCGATCCGTGCCGCGTCGGCGGCGAGCTCGATACGCGGCAGGGCCTGCGCGAGCTCCGCCGCGCGCCGCGTGACGTCCTCGGATCGGCGGTCGGCCGTCTCGAGCTGACGGTTGAGCCGGTCGAGCTCGCGCAGCCAGGTGCGCGCCGCGTCCTGAACCGCGTTCGAGTTTGGCGCAGTGACCATCTGCTGGTGGTAAGCGACTCGGGCAGCATCTTTGGCCTGGCTGAGCTGGCGTCGGTCGCGCACGCGCGCATCGGCCTCGCGCTGCGTCGCAATCTTCTGGAGCTCGTGGCGGGCGTCGCGCAGTCGCTGCACATGCGCGACCGACGCCTGTGCCAGCCGCTCGGCCTCGGCGCAGCGTGTTTCGAGCTCCAGACGCGCTGGTCCGCACGGTCCTGAAGGGACGGTCGTATCTGCCATCAGAGCGTCAGCCTAGGTCTGCGCCGATCGGCTCGTCTACGGGACCGTTGGCCTGCGCCGGCCATGGGACGCGAGTGGGACCGTGCCACGCACGCGCAAGCACGACGGGTCTGGATCACGGGCGTGTGTCATCAAGCGGCCGCGATGCTACGATCCTGAACGGTGGCAACTACGGTGGCAATCGAACCCAGCCTGCCCCACGAGGTCTGACTCTCTTGGCCATCGATCCCAACCAGGAGTTCCTGGTTCAGCCTGTCGACGCCTCCTGGCTCCAGTGCAACATCGAGTGCCAGGAAGCCTGCCCCGTCGGCACGAACTGCCGCGGCTATCTGAACCTCGCCGCTGAGGGTCGTTTCGAAGAGGGCTACATCCTCGCGCGCGAGCCGAATCCGGTCGCCGCGATGTGCGCCTACGTGTGCTCCGCTCCGTGCGAGCGAGCCTGCCGCCGCGGCGACATCGACCGGCCGCTCGCGATCCGCGCCATGAAGCGCTTCCTGATCGAGTGGCACCAGGCCTCGGGCATCCCCGACGACATGCCCGCCATCACGCCGCGCGACACCAGCGTCGCGGTCATCGGGGCCGGGCCGGCGGGCATCTCCGTCGCGCGCGAGCTGGCCACCGCCGGCCACCAGGTGACGGTCTTCGACGAGCTGCCCTATGGCGGCGGCACGATGCTCATCGGCGTCCCCGCCTTCCGCCTGCCGCGCGAGGCCATCGAGATGGACCTCAAGCTCGTCGAGCGGCTGGGCGTCCGCTTCCGGTACGGCGTGCGCATCGGCCGTGACATCACCTTCGAGCAGCTGCAGGAGCAGTTCGACGCCATCGCCATCTGCGCCGGCGCCATGAACGCCGTGCCGCTCGACGTCCCCGGCGGTGACCTCGAGGGCATCCAGTACGGCGTCGACTTCATGAAGAGGGCCAACCTCGGCGAGCCGCTCGAGGTCGGCGACAACGTCGTCATCATCGGCGGTGGCTACACCGCCATGGACTGCTCGCGCACGTCGCCTGCGCTACGGCGCCAACAACGTGACCATCGCCTACCGGCGCACGCGCTCCGAGCTCGTCGTCGACGAGGAGGAGCTGGGCGAGACCGAGCGCGAAGGCGTGCGCATGGAGTTCCTGGTCAGCCCGATCGAGATCCTGGGCGACGACAATGGCCACATCCGCGCCGTCAGGTTCGTGCGCAACCGGCTCGGCGAGCCGGACGCCACTGGCCGGCGCGCGCCAGTGCCCATACCGGGCAGCGAGTTCGAGATCGTGGCCGACACGGTCATTCCGGCCGTCAGCCAGGCCGCCGACAACACCTTCCTGCCGGTCGAGTCGAGCTTCGAGATCAACCGCGGCCGCGTCCGCGTCGATCCCGGCACGTACGCCACCAACGTCCGTGGCGTGTTCGCCTGCGGTGACTTCGTGACCGGGCCGACGACGCTCATCGAGGCCGCCGGCCACGGCAAGAAGTGTGCCTACGCGATCGACCGCTACCTGTCCGGCCGGCGCGAGGTCGAGGTCGACGCCAACGTCCGCATCGTCTCGCTCGTGGCGCCACGAGATGCCCGAGTTCTACGACGTCCTGCCGCGCGTCCACGTGCCCATGGCGCCAGTCGGCGCGCGCATGCCGTCAGCACGGACCCGTCGGTCAACTTCACGACCCCGGTCGAGCTCGGCTACACGGCCCCGCAGGCGGTCACTGAGGGCACGCGCTGCCTGATGTGCAACTACAACATCTGGTTCGACGCCTTCCGCTGCGTGCTCTGCGGGGCCTGCGCGGACGTCTGCCCCGAGGGCGTCATCCACATGATCGACGTCAACCAGATGAAGTCGGAAGGCCCGCTGCCGGAGCTCGTCGACGCCTACGGCTGGTCCGACGGAGCAGCGATGGTGCTCGACGAGGAGCGCTGCATCCGCTGCGCACTGTGCGTGAAGCGATGCCCGTACGACGCCATTACCATGGAGCGGTTCGAGCTCCAGGAGATCAGCTCTGACGGTCGGCTCTACAAGGAGAGCTACCGGGACACCCAGCTGGGGCTCGTCGGGATCGGCAACAGGGCCGACGCGGGAGGATACGTTCGTTGAGCTTTCTCGAGCGTGTAGACACGGCCATCAGGCGGTCCGCGTTCTTCCGTTCGCTCTTCCGCCAGCCGTATCCGACCGACGAGCGATCGCGTGCCTACGCGGTCATGAACAACGTCTTCCTGCACATCCACCCGGTGCGCGTCCGCCAGCACGCGGTCAAGTTCGCGTACACGTTCTGCCTCGGCGGGCTGTCGTTCTTCTTCTTCCTCGTGCTGACCGTGACCGGCGTGTTCCTGATGTTCTTCTACGTGCCGTCTTCGACGTCGGCGTATGACGACATCCTGCGCATCCAGGCCGAGGTGCCATTCGGGCTGCTGACGCGCAACATCCATCGCTGGGCCGCGCACCTGATGGTCTTCTTCGTGTTCCTGCACATGATGCGCGTCTTCTACCACGGGGCCTACAAGCCACCGCGCGAGTTCAACTGGGTTATCGGCGCGCTGCTGCTCTTCTTCACGATCGCGCTTTCGTTCACCGGCTACCTGCTGCCGTGGGACCAGATCGCGTTCTGGGCGATCACCATCGGCAACAACATCGCCTCGTACGTGCCGCTCCTGTCGCGGCCGTCGCAGCTGCTCGTGTTCGGCGGCATCGAGGTCGGCCAGAACACGCTGCTGCGCTTCTACGTGCTCCACGTGATCCTTCTGCCGCTCGCCGCTGCCATCTTCCTGGCGGTCCACTTCTGGCGGATCCGCAAGGACGGCGGCATCTCCGGGCCGCTGTAGGTAGATGCTGCGATGACCGACGAAGACAAGTCCCGACTCCCAGCGCCCACCGCTCCGGCGGAGCCCGCCGCCCCGAAGCGCACCGCGCTGCCCGCGGCGCCACCCGAGCGGCGCACGACGGAGATCGACAAGCAGCGCGTGCCCATGGCCGCCAAGCCGTACCGGCTGCTGGCGCTGGTCAAGCAGGACGCCGTCGTCCGTGTCCAGAAGGAGCCGGACGACACGGTCATGACCTGGCCGCACCTGCTGTCGATCGAGTTCTTCGCGGCGGCCGTGATGAGCATCTTCCTGCTGCTGATGGGCGTGTTCATCAACGCGCCGCTCGAGGAGCTGGCCAACCCGAACGTGACGCCGGCCGTGGCCAAGGCGCCGTGGTACCTGGTCGGCATCCAGGAGCTGCTGGCCTACTTCCACCCGACGGTCGCCGGCGCGCTACCCATCGTGACCATCTTCCTGGCCATCGGCGTCATCCCGTACATCGACCGCGGACCGCACGGCGACGGCGGCTCGACGCGGCCGCAGGACCGCAAGCTGGGCATTGTGCTGTTCACGATGTTCTGCGCGGCCGGCCTGGTCATCACCTTCCTCGGCGCTTTCTTCCGCGGCCCGGGCTACGCGTACACCGTGCCGTGGACTGACGGCCTGTGCTTCGCGCTGTAGGCCGGGGAGCTTGATAGACGATGGGTAACTGGAAGCTCGCGCGCTGGCAGGAGCCGAAGACGCTGACGCGCGACGTGCTGCGCGAGATGCGCCGCGGCCGTCCGGCGGGCTGTCACGGCGCACGCTCATCCGGCGCTCGATCGGCTGTCGGCGTCGGCCTGTGGCTGCTCGAGGTCACCGGCGGCCTGCTTGGCTTCCTGTGGCCCAACCTGTCGCGCGGCTTCGGCGGCACCATCACGCTCGGCGACTTCGACGCTCGTATCGGGCAGCCCGGCCGTGCAGGGCGTGACGCTGCCCGACGGCGCGCCGGCGTACTTCTCGCAGGCCCGCACCTACGTCCAGCTGATCGACCCCACGCGCGGCTTCGCCGACGGCGACAGCAGCGACGGCGAGGGGCTGAACACCAACGTGCGCACGCTCTACCAGCGCTGTCCGCACCTCGGCTGCAAGCCCAACTTCTGCACCACCAACTACTGGTTCGAGTGCCCGTGCCACGGCTCGCGCTACGACCGACTCGGCATCAAGGTGCTAGGAGCTCGGGCCGGCGCCGCGCGGCCTGGACCGCTTCGCGCACACGATCGAGAACGGCGTGCTGACGGTCGACACGTCGCGCATCACGCTCGGGCCGCTGCCCGTCGCGCTCGGCCAGCCCGGGCTCATCCCGGCGACTTCGCTCGCAGGGCTGCGTGTGACCGACGAGCGCAGCGGCCGCGAGCTGGTGCCGCGGCCGGAAGAACCCGCGTCCGCCGTTACGCCGCGCGAGCCGTCCCTGCCGCAGCCGTCGACGAGTGCCGTCGACGAGCGCTTCTCCGCCGGCGAGCAGGTCCACACCGTCGGCCTGACCGAGGAGCGCGCCGCCCAGGTCGTCAAGCAGAGTGGCAACGCGCGCATGATCGCCTTCCTGGCGGTGCTGTTCGTCGTCCTCTTCATCCCGCTCTACTGGTTCTACGACATCGGCCTGCCCGTGGTCGGCGTCGACGGCCGCCTCGCGGCAGCAGGCGGACGCCCAGTACGTGACCGACGTGTCGCGCGGCTACGCGCTCTACCTGGCCAACTGCGCGCGTTGCCACGGCAACAACGGCGAGGGCGGCGTTGGCCCCGTGCTCAACGACCAGGGCAAGCTCTACAACGCGCTGACCGAGCAGGGGCTGTCCGGCCCGGGTCACCTCAATCCCGACTACCTGGGCAACGTGCTCGAGGTCGGAGGACGCTACGTCTGCGGCGATCCGAACAGCGTCATGCCCGCGTGGCTGGAGCCTGCCGGCCCGCTCAACTACCGCGAGGTAGAGGACATCATCAGGTTCATCACCGCGAGCTCGGACACGGAGTTCGTGTATCAGGAGCTGCATCCCGAGCCCGGGACAACGGCCGCGCCGCCGGTCACGGTCCAGGGTTGGCGCGACCCGGCGTTCACGCCGGCGCCCGATGCAACGCCCGTGCCCGCCTGTTGGCGCGCACCAGCAGGCGGCGGCGGCGACACGCCCACGGCAGCCCCGGTGGAGAGCCCGGGCACGGCCGAAAGCCCGCGCGTGATCGAGGTCCAGGGCACCGAGAACGTCGAATGGGTCGACCCGGCCACGGGCGAGCCGATCGAGCAACTGAACGTCGTGGCCGGCGAGACGATCGAGTTCCGCGTCGTGAACGAGAGCCAGCAGGTGCCGCACAACCTGCACATCGGCGCGGCTACCGAGCTCGAGGCGGCTCCTGAGGATTCCGACCTCCCCGGCGTCGACACGTTCACGGCGGGTGAGCAGACCTTCACGTACACCGTCGACACCCTGCCCGAGCAGCCCCAGTTCGCCTGCACGGTCCTGGGCCACTACGGCAACATGAACGTCGACATCGTGATCCAGGACGGCGCAGCGCCCGCATCGCCAGGTGCATCGGGCAACCCCGGTGCGTCTCCTGAGCCCGGCGCGTCGCCTGAGCCCGGTACGTCGCCTGAAGGTTCGCCGCCGGCGACCACGACCCCGGCCGAATCGGCCGCCCCGCCGACCGAGCCCGCGGGCGGCTGATGGCCCAGCAAGCCCTGCCACCCGGCGCGATTCGCCGCCGCACGGCCTTTGGCCTGCTCGACGCCGACGGCTGGACGTGGGCCTCGATCAAGGCGACGTTCTGGTTTCTGCTGATCATCTTCCTGCTGGGCTACGTGCCCGACCGCGCGTACTACTTCACCGTCTCGCCCACGATCGACCTTGGCTACAACGCCATCCCGATCATCAACCTGTGCCCCACCGACAACCAGGACCTGCCATGTCCGGCGCCGCCGGGCGCGGTCATCCCGTGGCAGGAGAGCCCCGCTGAGCTGGCTCTGCCCGCCGGCCGCAATGGCGCCGGGGTGTTCACATCGGGCGAGAACGTCTACCTCATCGGCGGCAGCAGTGGCGCAACGGCGACCGCGAGCGTGCTCGGCAACTTGGTGGTCGAGGGCAGCTTCAACCAGGCATGGACCGAGGGCCCGGCACTGCCGGAGCCGCGCTCGGGAGCGACGATCGTCAACCTGGCGGGCGTGCCCTACGTCATCGGCGGTGCTGATGCGGCCGGGGTGCCGACGACGACCGTCTTCCAGGGCGTCGTCGAGGAAGGCCTGCTGACCGGCTGGGAGCTGAGCGAGGAGCTGGTCCTGCCGGTCGCCGTGAGCGACGCTGCCGGCGCAGCAACATCAACGAGCATCTTCGTCTTCGGCGGCCGCACGGACGCCGGCCCATCTTCGGCCGTCTTTCGCGCCCACATTCCTGAGGGCGAGTCCGAGCTAGAGCCTTTCGCCGAGATGACCGAGCTGCCGCTGCCAGAGGCGCGCGCCGGCGCCACGGCCGCGACGGCCGGCGGTGCCCTGTACGTGATCGGCGGCGAGGGCCCGAGCGGTGTCACCAACTCCGTCTTCTACCTGGGCCTCGACACGCACGGAGAACCGTCTGTCGATGTCGCCACCGGCCGGCCGTTTGGGTGGGGCGTGTCGGTCAACCAGTCCGCTTCGGCGGCACTGCCGGAGCCACGGGTTGGTCACACGACGTTCGTGAACTCGGGCGCCATCTACGCGATCGGTGGCCGTGATGCCAACGGCGCGGCGGTGGCCACGACCTTCTGGGCCGTTCCGAGCGCGACCGACGGCACCATCGCGGGCTGGCAGCGGCTCGATCAGACCGAGCTGCCGGCCCCGCGCGCCAACGCTCCGGCCGCGGTCATCGGCCAGAACGTGTTCGTCATCGGTGGCACGGACGCTGCGGGCCAGGACCTGACGTCCACGATTCGCGCCGACCTCGCCCCACGCGCCGCGTTCTTCCGGCTCGGGCTGTTCGGTGTGACCGTGCCCGCATTGGGCATCGAGGGCGAGATCGGCCAGCAGCTCGGCTACATCATTGCCGCGTCGGCGGCGATGGGTAACTTCGCCATCCTCGTGGTCGTGGCCTGGATGTTCTCGCACCGGCGCGAGTCGTTCCGCTTCTTCGAGTGGATCACCCGCGGCCGTTTCCGCGCCCCTCGCGACGACGAGTACGTCTACTAGCTGGTCTGTTCCAGCCGTGGAGCGGCGCGTCCCCTTGACGGTTTGCCTGCCAGATTTCACTGAGGCCGCACTTAGCCACCCGCAACGGCCGTCTGAAGCGGATTTCGACACGGCAGCGTCCGATCTCACGCTCACGAACTGACCCGGGCGGAGGCAATCTGCCCAATTTCGGTCGCCGCGGGCGGCGAACGATGGCCTGGCTGAAATCTGGCAGAAAGGATGCTCGAAGCGGGCTGATCAGTAGTAGTCGGAGCAGGACAGGAAGTAGCCGCATCGGCAGATGAGCTTGCACTTGCGCTCGACCATCTCTGCGCCGCAGTTGGCACAGGTAAGCATGACCGTGGCCTTGTCGTAGTCGGCAGCGAGTAGCGTCGGCTCCGACTCCTCCAGCAGCTGCAAGCGGGGCATCTCAGGCGCGGGCAGAGCGGTGGCTGACTGCATCGGCTCGAGCCTAGCCCATACTCCACGCGTGGCGCTCGTCTCCGTCGCACAGCTTGCAGACCTCTTGGCCGATACGCGTACCCGGGTCGTTGACGTGCGCTGGTACCTCAACCGCCCTGGTGACGGCCGAGCGGCGTATGAAGCGGGGCACATCCCGAAGGCGATCTTCCTCGATCTCGACGCGGATCTGGCCGACCCTCACGGCTATGGCGCCCCGGGTCGCCACCCGCTGCCGACGCCTCTGCGTTTCGCCGCGCGGCTGGCTGAGGCGGGCATCGGCACGGACGATTTCGTCGTCGCGTACGACGACGTCGGCGGCACGGTCGCGGCGCGGCTGTGGTGGATGCTCGACAACCTCGGCCACCGTGGCGGCGTCGCGCTACTCGACGGAGGCATCCAGGCATGGACCGACTCGGGCCATCGCCTGAGCCAGGATGAGCCGCAGCTTCCGCCAGCCAGTCTCGAGCTTGGACACGAATGGCATCGCGTGATCGACCGTGACGAGCTCGCCACCCGACTGAGCGCAGTCAGCCTGCTGGATGGTCGGGCGCCCGAGCGCTACCGCGGCGAAGTCGAGCCGATCGACCCGGTAGCGGGCCACATCCCAACCGCCCTGAACCTGCCGGTCGCGAGCAACCTCGGCGAAGACAAGCTCATGCTGCAACCAGACGAACTGCGACAGCGGTACGCCGCTCTGGCGTCGGATGATCGGCCGGTCGTCGTTTCATGCGGCAGCGGCACCAATGCCTGCCATCACGCCATGGCAATGCGCGTCGCCGACCTGTCGGACCCGATCCTGTACGTGGGCTCCTACTCAGATTGGAGCCGCTCCGGCATGCCCATCGCCACCGGCGACCAACCTGGAGACTTCGCGCAGGAGCGCGGCTAGGTCAACTCCGACAGTGGCTGGCGCGAGTCGAAGCCGGTGTTGGCCTCGTGCCACCACTCGATCTGATCGCCCTCGCCCAAGCGCCAACACAGCCAGATAGGGCGACCGGTCGCCAACGCCGGAAAGTCAATCAGGCCGCTGCTTATGTCGCGCAGGGTTACGCCCCACGCGTCGATCTGGCCGACGGCGTACTGCATGCGGTGGACTGCTCCGACCAGCTCCGCTTCGAGCTCGGAGATCTGTTCGGCGTGGTCGGCGCTGCCGTTCGTCTCGCGTTGCCGGGATAGGTCGTGCTGGATCTCGGCGACCCGGTTGCGGTCGGCCCGCAATTGCTCGAGCAGTGGCTCGACGTCGCGCAGCAGCTCGCTCGCCTCATCGATCCCGAAGTACCTCCCCACGACAGAATTCTCGCACTAGGCTGAATTCGCCAACGACGAGGGCCAACCAAACGGGTTGCGCCGGCATCAATTGTTCAAGAACCGGGCAGCGCATCGAGGGAGTGGATGGACCGCGAGCTCCTGGTTCGGGTACGTGCCGGAGATCGGGAGGCGTTCGATCAGATCGTGTTGGTCAAGACAGAACCGCTCTTCCGCACGGCGCTGGCCATCCTCGGCAATGACGCCGATGCCCGCGATGCGACCCAGGATGCGTTCGTTTCAGCGTGGCGCGCATTCCCAAAGCTGCGCGACTTCGATCGTTTCGATGCGTGGCTGGGCCGCATCCTGATCAATGAATGCCGCATGGTCCTGCGGCATCGGCGCCGCCTTCGCGAGATCCCGATGGATGAGCGGGCTGACCAGCCGACCGTTGAGGGAGCCGAGTTCGACCACGCCTTCGACCGACTGAACGTCGACCAGCGCGCCCTTCTGGTGCTTCACCACCTCCACGGTTACGGCGTCAACGAGATCGCCGCGTGGCTCGGCATTCCCTCAGGCACCGTCAAGTGGCGGCTATCTCGCGCCCGGAAGGCCCTGGCCGCCGAGATGAGCGAGTCATGAACGACGACCAGCTCGCCAATGAGCTCCGCCGTCGCGCCGGCGCAGCGGACGTTCCCGACGTGCTGCCGGCCGTCCACGCCCGAAGGGAAACCGTGGCCCCACCAGTTCCCGTCGCGCGCTGGGCCGCATTCGCTGGACTGGCTGGCGTAGTCGCGGTCCTACTTCTAGCTGTCTTTGCCCTGCCAAGACTCGGCGGCCCGGCTGCTGGGACACCTTTCTCGAGCGGACTGCTCGACGCACCACCCTCGACGATCAGTGCCATGTCTACCCCCGACTTCGCCGCGCTGCTGGCGGCTGGATCCTTGCGCGGACATAGCGTCGTGGTGCTCGGCGACATCGAATCGACTCAGGACAACGGCAGTCTGCCCTCTGGCGCGAACTGCAGCGATGGACCGAGTGGTCAGCCCGAAAGACCGGAGTACACGTGTGTCGTTGGGCGACTGACCGGTGCGGACCCTGCGATTTGGGTCCATTCGGAGTACTTCGCAACTGGCCTTAGTGGCGACATGCCCAACCCACCTCCCATTGATTGGCGAGGATTCGAGGCGCCGACGGCGCGTCATCTTGTCATGTCCGTTGACGACAACGACCGGGTCACTCTGCTGGGGAGCGCCGGTGACGACTACGTCCAAGTCGTTCGGGAGCTAGCCGTGCGCAAGGCCAACCCCGTCGACTTCGGCACTGCATACGTCGTTCCAGGTTGGATTACCGGCTCCATCACGCCTGGTTTCTGTCCTCCGGTGCGGTCGCCAGACGCTTGGCTGGAGCAGCTATCCGGCCGTCGATGCGGTCCAGAATCCTGGCTGACCGAACAAATGACCACGAACTTGGCAGGATCGGATCCGTCAGTAAGCGTGCGCGTGCAAGACGGCGCATACACAAGCTTCGCGCCAGCGCCAAGCGACCAGGACCCGGTGGAGCCCCGCGCCGGTCTATACGTCGTCGCGCCGCGGCTCGAAGGCAGCGGCTGTCCCGATGTGACTCCATGTTGGCAGTGGGAAGTCGTGGGCCGCATCACCCTCAACGACGCTGACCCTGTTGCGGCCCCCATCGCCACGCCGGACCCGGCAAATACGCCCGTCGCCACCGAACCCGCACCGCCCGATCCGACGGGCATTGGGTCCGCGATTCGCTGCGAAGGAAGCGCTGCGATCACCGTCGACGATAGGACCGGGTCGGTTCGCGCTTGCAGCTGGAGCGACTCTACGGATTCACGAAGCCCAGCCGAAAACCCTGAGGGCAACCTGTCACGGTTGGCTATCTCGTGGGTCGGCGGTTTGTGCGATTACGAAGTCCGCCTCGATGAGGACGGTGGCTTAGTAACTGCCAACGTAGTGGACATTGGCGACGGATGTCGCTGGGCGCGGGTCCGTCACCGGATCGTCCTTGACCTCGCCGATCCAGTCGACGCAACTGAGGTGCGGGTGGTCAATACTCCGGCTGAGATCCCGAGGCTCACGCCTTTGCCGGCGACACCGCAGATCCCGGCAGCAACTTCCACGCCGTTGGTCGCGCGGTCGGTGAGTTGTGGGCAAATTCGCGCCGATGAGCCCGAGATCACGGTACGTGATTGGACTGGTTTGGTGCAGGCCTGTGAAACCGAAACGGACCGAAGCCTTCCCACGCCGGAGAGGCCGATTTGGCTCGAGGGTTCGCTGGATGTCATGTGGGCCGTCGCAATCGATAACTGCGCGGCAAAGGACACTACGCTCGAGTTGTGGCCGGGGCGGGAGCCGGGTCGCTACGTCTTGGCCGCGCGGATGACCAGCTCGGAACCGTTTGTTCCCGGCGGGCCAGTATGTGACGTTGCAACGGGCGTCCATACGGCCCGCCTAACGCTGTCGCAGCGGATCCCAGTCCCCTTCGTGGAAGCCTTCATCACTCAGGAAACGGGCGACGCGACGCGGAGCTCCGATTTTCAGCTTCTACCAAACGCGGCATTTGAGCTTTCGATCGAGAGTAAGAGCACATATTCGACGGGCGAACCAATCGACGTAACGAGCTCCCTCGTGTCGCAGTACGACGCGACGGTTCGTTGTCTCTCTGGGCCGACTATTGCGTTGGGGCAACTCGACGGCACCCTCAACTTTGAGCCGGGACCGTTCGTGAGAGGCTGTCCTCCAGATCGGGAGTTGCGAGCCTACGAGCCACTGACTACAGGCTTCTTGCCAGCCGTGTGGGCGCTGTCGGAGCCGAACCCGTTGGATCCGTACATCGTCGACGGGCAACTGTTCCTCCCGCCAGGGACGTATCGCTTCTCCGTTAGCACCAGCTTTGGGGCTTTCGGGATACTCACGCCGCTGACTGGGCTCGATGCATCGGTGATCGTCACGGTGCGCTGAGGTCCGGCCACGGGCACTCGGAATCGAGAACCGTCGCTGCTACGATCGCCGGCATGAAACTGGCACAGCGCATGGTCGGCATCGGCACCGAAACGGCGTTCGAGGCCGCAGCCCGAGCCCGCGCGCTAGAGGCGCAGGGCCGGCACATCGTCCACCTGGAGATCGGCGAGCCCGACTTCGACACGCCCGACAACATCCGCGACGCGGCCAAGCGCGCCCTCGACGAGGGCTGGACGCACTACGGCCCGCCGCTCGGCCAGCCCAAGCTACGCGAAGCCATTGCCGCAGAATCCGGACGGTGGCGTGGGCTTCGAGGTCGATCCGGCCAATGTCGTCGTCACGCCGGGTGCCAAGCCGATCATGTACTACGCGATCCTGGCCCTGATCGAGGACGGCGACGAAGTCATCCACCCCGACCCGGGCTTCCCGATCTACGAGTCGATGACACGCTTCACCGGTGGCACGCCGGTGCCCTACGCGCTGCGCGAGGAGAACGACTTCCGGCTCGATCCGGACGAGCTCCGAAGCCTCGTGACTCCAAGAACGAAGATGATCATCTTCAACTCGCCCCACAATCCGACCGGCGGGGTGCTCGCCCGCGAGGACATCGAGGCGATCGCGGATATCGCCCGTGACAACGACAACATCACCGTCCTCGCCGACGAGATCTACGGCCGCGGCGTGTTCGAGGGCGAGCACGTCTCGATCGCGTCTCTGCCCGGCATGGCCGACAAGACGATCATCCTCGACGGCTTCTCCAAGGCCTGGGCGATGACCGGCTGGCGCATGGGCTTCGCGATCCTGCCGCCGGCGCTGGTCGATCCGTTCAGCAAGCTGATCATCAACAGCGTCAGCTGCACCAGCAGCTTCCAGCAGATGGCCGCGGTCGAGGCGCTCAACGGGCCGCAGGACGCGGTCGCGGCCATGCTCGAGGAGTTCCGGGCGCGGCGACAGATCGTCGTCGATGGGCTGAACGCGATTCCCGGCATCCGCTGCCGCATGCCGCACGGCGCGTTCTATGTCTTCCCCAATGTCTCGGGCACGGGCATGAACGGCACGCAGATGGCCGACAAGCTGCTCCACGACGGCGGCGTGTGCACCCTTTCCGGCACGGCCTTCGGCAAGGTCGGCGCCGACCACATCCGCATCAGCTACGCCAACTCGCGCGAAAACCTGCAGCTGCGCGCTCGAGCGGATCGCCCAGACAGTCGCCAAGGTACCGACTGCCGCCTCTGCCTGAGCTCGACCGCCGGGCAAGCTGCGGCGGATGACAGCTGCGACATTCGCGATAGTTCTCGGCGCGGCGTTCATCCACGCGCTGTGGAACCTGATAGTCGTCCAGGCGCGCGACCGGACCGCCACGACGACGGTCGTCATCATCTTTGGCGCGCTCGCATTCGTGCCGCTCGCACTTCTGCGCTGGGACGTGCAACCGGAGGCGTGGCCGTTCATCGCGCTCTCCTCGGTCCTCGAGCTCGTCTACTTCGCGCTGCTCGTCTCTGCTTACGAGCGAGCCGACCTGTCGCTCGTGTACCCCATCGCGCGTGGGTCGGCGCCGGTGCTCGTCCTCGCGCTCGCCGTGGCGTTCACCAACGCGCCGACATCCGCTGCCCAGGTGGCCGGAGTCGCCCTGGTGGCAGTCGGAGTCTTCATCGTCCGTGGCATTCGTGGCGGCGCCAACTGGCGCCACGTCGCGCTCGCGCTCGGCGTCGCGCTGTCGATCGCCGCCTACGTGGTGGTCGACAAGGAGGGTGTGAAGTACGCCGACCCGATCGCGTACGGCACGTTGATCCTCCTGATCCCTGGGCTGTTCGCCACGGCCTTTGTCCTGATGCGCGGCGGAGTTCCCAGGTTGCGCGCCTCGTTCAACTGGCGGAGCGCCCTCGGAGGGATCTTCTCGATGGCCGCGTATGCGCTCGTCCTCATCGCGCTGACGACGGCTCCTGCCGCGAGCGTTTCTGCCGTCCGCGAATCAAGCGTGGTGATTGCTGCGATCCTCGGCGCAGTCGTGCTCAAGGAGAAGTCGGGGCCAGGGCGGATAGTCGGCTCCGTGGTTGTTCTCGTCGGCGTCGTTCTCGTCGTCCTGGGCTGAAGTGGAGGGTTTCGATGCAATTTGGCGCGGTGTTCTGGATGCAGGGGGCGAAGTGGCCGTCCCTGCATGACGCGTGGCAGGCGGCGGGCAGGGCTGGGCTTGACTCGCTCTGGACGGAGGATCACCTGCTCGCCGATGCCGGCGACTGGCGCCAGCCAAAGTTCGAGGGCTGGGCAGCCCTCGCCGCGCTCGCGCCGCTGACGGACACGCCACGCGTCGGCGTCCTGGTGTCGGCCGTTGCGTTCCGCAATCCGGGCCACGTGGCCAAGCTCGCCACGACGCTCGATCACATCACCGACGGCCGGCTGGTGCTGGGCATGGGCGGCGGCCACTTCGAGCGGGAGCACGAGGCGTTCGGCTACGACTTCGGAACGACGCCCGGGGCGCGGTTGGACCGGCTGGATGAGGGGCTGGGCTTGATCCGGCGGCTGCTCGACGGCGAGCTCGTCACCCACCACGGGCGCTACTACGACTTCGTCGATGCGCTATGCGAGCCGCGGCCGATCCAGGAACGAATTCCGTTCATGATCGGCGGCTCCGGACCGAAGAAGACGATGGGCATCGTCGCGCGACATGCCGATGAATGGAACAAGTCCTGGGGCACGCCGGAGGTCGTCGCGGAATCGCTCGCGGTGTTGCGCGAGCGCTGTGCAGAGGTCGGCCGCGACTACGCGTCGATCAAGAAGACGGTCATGGTCTGGATGCACATCCGGGAGCAGCGCGAGGACGCGGTGGCCGCGCACAAAGCAATACGGGTTGCCGCCGGCATGCCGGTAACGAGCGAGCGCGGCGCAACGGCCGTGGTGCCCGGCGCGATCGGCACGATGGCCCAGGTGGCCGAGGCCATTCGCGCTTACGAAGCGGTGGGTGTCGACGAGTTGCTGATCCAGATGCACGAGCCGTACGACTTCGCCACTTTGGAGCGACTGCCGGAGCTGCGCGCCGCTCTCCAGTGAATGCGTCGAACATGGCATCGGGACGCCGCCACTGACGAACGGCAGTGTCAGTTACGCCCGGGCAGCGTCGTATGCAGGCGGTGTCACTCGGTCCGGCCCGAATCGACCTGCGATAAGCCGATTCAGGCGCCAGCTACGCGCCCCGAGCGTCGTTGGTGCGCGCACGGCGAGCTGAGCGGGCTAATACGCTCGGCAGGCGTAACTGGTACGAGATTCCAGGGCACGCGCCCCTAGTACGCCCACAGAGCGTGTATGACGCAGCGAGCGCATACAACGCAACGGCAGCTAGCCGGAGTGGGCTGCGGCGGCGTCCGCGATCTCGCGCAGGCGGCGCAATCGGATCTCGCGTTCGTCGACGAAGCGCTGGATGGCATCGACGATGTGGGTCGGACCCAGGTGGGCTTCGTCGATGACCTCGTCGACCGTGCCGCCGGTGCGCCAGCGGTCATCCCAGTCCGACGAAAGCGAGTAGTCCCGAGCAACAGGCCCGCCGATCCAATGGCGCATGGTCATCCACGCGCGGTTGGTGATGGCCATGCCGTCCCATCGGTCGCCCAGCGACGTCGTCGCGTCGCGGTAGCCCTCGTCTGCATTGCGAAGAGCTGGGGCGAAATGCAGGCCACGATCTTGACGTTGAGGCCGCGCTCGTCGAGCTGCGGCAGGACCTTGACGAGGTTGGCCGTCGATGTCGTGCCCTGGACGAAGACGGTGCCCCCTCTTGGCTGGCCGGCGCGGAAGTCGCGCATCACGTACGCGCCACGTGCGGCCTCGAAATGGGAGGGGATGCCCAGCGCCTCGCGATCAGGGATCTCGATCGCCGGTCGGGTCACGTGCAGGGCGACGATCGGGACGTCTCGCACTCAACGCGGCAGCCAGCACGACCGGCACCTCGTTGTACTCCCACGGGTGCAGGTCGATGACGTGGCCCTCGGGGAAGAGCTGCGTGATGTGCGTCTCGAAGATGCCGAAGTGGGTGCGCGAGTCCTCGGCCGTCTCCGGCCCGGCGTGGCCGGCGACCCACAGCACCTTGCCGACCTTCAGCTCGCAGT
Source organism: uncultured Chloroflexia bacterium (assembly GCA_963706095.1). Classification (GTDB taxonomy): domain Bacteria; phylum Chloroflexota; class Limnocylindria; order Limnocylindrales; family CSP1-4; genus JALYGJ01. The sequence continues at coordinate 1,269,192 of OY970149.1, read as the reverse complement.
CCTGCGCCAGCTGGCTGAACAGCCGCATCGGCCCGTACTTCAGGTACGAGAACGAGCCGTACGTCGAGCACGTGCCCCACAGGCCGTTGAAGTCGTTGAACGGATCGGCGGCCATGTTGACCGTGGCGATGCCCACGACCAGACCGGCGTTGGCGAACTCGGTGATCTGCGTCGGCAGGACCGTGCCGGGCAGGTTCGTGTCGCGCTCGTACCAGCCGTAGCCGGGCATGTCGCCAAAGTCCTTGCCGAAGCCCGCGAGGTTGGTCGATTCCGCCAGGTCAGCGCTGGCGCCAACGAAGAGCGGCCGGCCGTATTCCTGCTTGGCGAACGCGTTGACGTACGAGCCCCAGACGCCGTAGGCGGCGCGATTGGGCTGCTTTTCGCCCGGCTTCTTCCACATCTCGGGCGGATAGGAGTGCGCATCGAAGAGCCGCTGGTCCTTGAATACGGCACCGTCGTCGGCCAGGTTGAAGCCGTCAGCCCGCTCCGGGACGGTCGCGGCGACCTCGTTCAGGCGGTCGGTAAGCCAGTCCGTCAGGTCGGTGTCTGAACGCAGGACGCTCAGGGCGACGCCGAAGTTGGCCCGCGCCTGTTCCTCGCGCGCGGCCGGATCGTCCGGCACGGGCTCGTCGACGCCCTCGTACGTCACGCCGTACTTCGCCATGAACTCCCGGCGCACTGCCCAGTACTCGGGCGCATTTACCGGCCACGGCGTGCCGTGGCTCTTGTTGTCGTACTTGCCGTAGCCACGGCCCTTGCGCGTCTTGAACCACGCCACTGACGGGTCCTTGTCCGGGTTGTCGCCGCGCGAGGCCTCGAGGACTGCCCGAGTCACGTCTGGCCACTCGGAGCCATTCTCGGTGCCGGTGACGCGCCAGCCGTAGCTTTCGAACCAGTCGACCGGCGTGCCGTGGACCACCGCGGACAGGGGCCGCTCGTCGATGCCGAAGTCGTTCCAGTCGATCATGAACACGAGGTTGTTGAGGCCGAGGCCCCAGGCGGTGTGGCGCGCCTCGTGGGCGCCGCCCGGCGTCAGACCGCCTTCGCCCTCGAAGACGAAGACCTTGACGTCGTCCGCGCCGGCGTGCTTGAGCGCGAGGGCCTCGCCCGCGGCCGGTCCCATGCCGTGCCCCGACGGTCCGGTGTTGAACTTGAGGAAGAGCGTCTTGCCCTCCATCTCCGCGTGGCCGGGCAGACCGCCGCGCCGACGCAGCTTGAGCAGCAGATCCCACGTCAGGGCCCACTGGCCATCGTCCGGGAATGCGAAGCGCGGGTCGCCCGGGGCTCGCTCCTGGCGCGCACGAAACGCCTCGTTGAGCACGGCCAATGTTGAGTAAATCAGTGGCACGGTGTGGCCGGCGCTGAGGACGAACCGGTCACCAAACGGCAGCCACGGCCGGCGCACGTCCCAGCGCATGGCGCCCGAGAGCATCAGCGACACGAGCATATGGACCTTCGAGCGGCTGCCGCCAGGGTGACCGCTCTGGCGGTAGTTCAGCGCAAGGTCGATGCACTCGTCGATGAGGTCCTTGACGACCTCATAGCGCTCGAAATCGCGCTCGGCAGCGGAGTACAGGGCGTCGGTGCCCATCGGCTCGGTCTTCAGCACCATGGCACGGGCGATGCTACACGGGCTCGCCTAGGCGATTGGTCATTGACGGGCCGGCGGTCCGATCGCTCCGGATCCGCCGGCCCGGCAGAGGGACGGGTTTATTTGTTGGCGCCGCTGGTCTGCTCGATCTCGCCGCGCCACGCGCCGGTCTCCTGGCCGCGCGACTCGATGAACTCCTTGAAGCGTTCCAGGTCGCCCTTGACCTGACGATCGTCGAAGCCGAGCGATGCGCCCGCGTTCTGCACTGGCCCCTTGGGATCCCACTCCATCTGGAGCATCACGCGCGTCGTGTCGTCGTCGATGCGGTGAAACGTGACGACGCCCGCGTTCGTCTTGCCGCCGACGGCATGCCAGGCGATGCGCATGTCCGGCTCCTGCTCGGAGATCTCGGCCGTCCACGTCTCCTCGTCGCCAGCGATCTCCGCGGTCCACTCGAGCGTCTTGTCATCGAGCTGGCGAACCGACTTCACAGCCTCCATGAAGCGCGGGAACTCCTCGAACTGGGTCCACTGGTTGTAGGCCGTGCTCAGCGGCACCTTGACTTCTATTGACTGCTCCACATTGGCCACGGGAAAGACTCCTTCGCAGGTTCTTACAAGGAACGCTCCGAACCTATGAGCGCCCGCGCAGCAGTCGCGCAAACCCTCCCCGAAAGCAGGCTTGCAGCCTTCTCACACCCTGTGCACGCGCTCGGAAGACCTTGCAGCTATGCTCCCGCCGCACGTGTCCGAACCGGCATTTCCATCCGATCCATCGATGCATCCCGCGCCGCCGCCTGGGGCGCCGCCAGCCGAGTCGCGCTTCGCCGCGCTGGTTCGCCACCCCGAGCGCTTCGCGGTGCTGTTGGCGCTGCTCATTGGCTTTGCCTCTGTGCTCTCGGCCGTCATCGCCTGGCGCGCCTCGCTGGCCTCGATCGATGCCTCGCGCTACGAGAGCCTGGTCGTTCAGTACCAGGCGCGCCAGGAGCAGATCGAGCGCGAGCTCGAGGCGATCGTCCAACAGGACCAGCGCTTCCTGACCGAGTACCAGGAGCACGCGCTGGCGGCGCGCGAGCTGCAGGCCCAGGCCGATGCCGTGCGCGAGAGCGACGCACCGATCGCCGACATCCTCGATCTCGAGGCACAGGCCCGTCTAGCGCTGGCACGCGCGATGCGGCCCTACTTCCTGGGCGCAAGCGGCGTCGCGCTGGACGCAGAGGGCCAGGTCCCGTATGACGAAGCATTCGTGCTGCGCAACCTGCGTACCGGCAACGTCGAGTGGCGCGAGCTGGAATCGACAATTCCGCGCACCAACCTTCTTGCCCAGCGCGGCGACGAGAAGGCCTTGGCGCTGATCGGTGTCGCCGCGCTGATCGTCGCCAGCCTGCTGTTCCTGACCGTTGCCCAGGTCTCGAGGACAAGGCTGTGGCTGCGCCAGGCGTTCTTCGTCGCCGGGGCGGTGCTCGTCGCCTTTGGGTCGCTCGCCTTCGTTCTCGTCGAGGTCGTGGCGTGAGACACGAGGCGCAGCCATGACCCGCGAAGGCCAGCTCGGCGTCGACTACACGCCCGCGTCGTCGCCAACCACCACGGATGCCGACGATCGCCTGTCCGGTGCCGTCGCAGTAGTCATCGCGTTCGCGACGCTGATGGCTGCCCTGGCCGGATTCCTTCAGGCCGATGCCTCGAACCAGGCTGGTGACCGGCGCCGTGACGCGGAACAGATCGCGCTGCAATCGCTGGCCAGCCGCCAGAGCGCGCAGGCCCAGGCGCAGGTCGAGCTCGAGACCTTCCGCCGCTGGGTCGAGCAGCGCACGGCGGCCGGCAACGCGCTGCTTGCTGGCCTGTATGCCGGCAGCGACCCCCAGCGCGCCGCGGCGCTCGAACGAGAATCGGCGCGCTGGGAGACGATCGCCGCGGCAACTCTCGAGCAGAGCGACATCGATCCTGAAGGCGAATTCGGGCCCGAGCAGGACGCGACATTCCCGCAGCGCTACTTCGCCGCGGCGACTGAAGAGAGCGTGAAGCTCAACGCGCTCGAGGACGCGGCCAACGAAGAGGCCTCGGCCATCGACCAGCGCGCCGCGGCGTACACGGCAATCCTGGCCACGATCGCGGTCAGCCTGTACCTGCTCGGCCTGACGCTGGCCGTCAAGGGCCGCTGGCTGCGCATGGGCTTCCTGAGCGTCGGCGTCGTGTTGCTCGTAGCAGGCTCGCTGTGGATGGCTGTGTCCGTGCTGTCGCCGCCGACACTGACGGACGATCGGGCGGCGGAGCTCTACGCCCAGGCGCGCGTCGCTTCAGCCACTGCGCGCGAGACGGCCGACTTCGAGGCTGCCGAGGATCTGTACACGCAGGCCATCTACCTGCGACCGACGTTTGCCCGCGCGTTCGCCGAGCGCGCCAGCGTGATCTTCCAGGCATCCAGCCCGCAGCGATCGGGCTACGTCAGCATCGCTCCGCCCGAAGCGCTGGAACGAGCGCGCGCAGACCTCGAGCGGGCGCGGGCGCTGGGCCTCGACAACCCGCAGCTCTACGGCTCGCTGGGCTTCTACAGCTTCGCCGAGGGCGTTCAGTCGGGCGACGCGGGACTGCTCAACCTCAGCATCGACCACACCCGCCAGGCGATCGCGCTCGACCCGGGCGAGCCGGTGTATCGCTACAACCTCGGCGTGGCCCTCGCAGCGGCCGGCCGGATCGACGAGGCCCGCGCCGCGTATCAGGAAGCAGTGGCGCGCACGATATTTGTCGATGACGAGTTGACGGACCTGCGCCAGGAGCCCTTCTTCGAGGAGATGGTGCTCGCCGGCGCACTGACCGACCTCGAGATCGTCAACCGTTTCAAGCCCGAGCTGGCGCCGCACATTCGGCTGCTGAAGGAGCACATCGTCGGCCGAGTCGCCGCGCAGCGCGTCGATGCGCCGGCCCAGTCGCCGGCCGCGTTCAGCAACCTGACGCTGACGGTCTTTCCGGCGGAGGTCCAGTGGCAGGCGACGATCGAGAACTACGATCCAGAGCGCGACCAGATCTCTGCCCAGTGGTATCACGAGGGCATCGAGGGTCTGGGCTGGGCGGTCATCCCCGAGATCTCGCAGGTGATCACACCGACCGTCGGCACCGACGGCCGCCACTACGTGCTCGCGGAGTACCTCAGCAATGTCTATCCCGCCGCGTGCCTGGCGCCGGGCCGCTATCGAGCGGAGATCTTCGTCAACGGCCGACTCGGGGCGGAGGGCACCGTCGACGGACCACCGGCCGACTACGAAGCGCACGTGGCGCGCGACCTGACGGCGGCCTTCTGCCGGCCCCAGGATTGGCAGCGGCTGGAGGCTCGCCTTCCGGGGCTGATCGACGGCTACATGCCCGACGATGGCCAGCGCGGCGTGCTCGCGCTGCGCTACTCGGTGCCGGGGACGCTGCGCGAGCTGCCCGATCTGGCGTCTCAGATGGAGGACCTGACGGTCGCCAGCTTCGAGGGCTACTTTCCGGCCGCCGCGACATACGTCGAGGACGCTGGCACGTCCGACAGCTACTTCATGGGGCTGAGTGACACGTCCTGGCGCTGGTACGACTACGGCACCGGCTTCGTGCGTACGGGGGCGGGCGTGACGGTCGACGGCGCGGTGGTGGTCGGCCTCGTTTACGGGCCGTACGACTGGTTCGAGACCGACGAGCCGACGCGCATCCTCGACTCGATGATCCACGTCGAATAAAGAAAGGCGGCCGGATCCTTTCGGACCGGCCGCCTCGCCTGGACGGGTGTCGCGCGGAGCGACGGTTACTTCTTTGTCAGGAGCCGGGAGCTAGCGCTCCAGGTTGACGTGCAGGTAAGCGACGACGCGCTGGCCGCGCAGGCCGCGGACCGTCGTGCGCCGAACACCCCACGGATTGACCAGCGCGCTGATCACGCGGCCGCTGCCGACGTAGATCCCGATGTGCGAGATACCGCGCTTGCCCTTCTTGCGCCAGACGACCAGGTCGCCGACGTGGGGATTGCTCTTGCTGGCCTTGCCACGCGACTTGAAGTAGTAGTAGTAGCCCGCCGCGAGACGGCGCGCGCCGCCCACACGGTTGAGCAGGCCTGCCTCCTTGTAGACGCGGAAGACGAGACCTGAGCAGTCGAAGTAGCGGGGACCCTCAGTGCCGAGTCGGAAGCGCCGGCCGAGATGCTGGCGCGCGTGGCTGACGATCCGCGACGCCTCCGTCCGGCCGTAGCGTCCCTTGGCGGCGGAAACGTTGGGTGCGCCGATGGCAAGCAGGCTGACTGCGAGCAGGCCCACCAGAAAGATGAGTCGAAACCGACGGAATGTCGCGGGGGGCGCGACGCGGGCAGATGTGGGCGCGCTTTCAGCGCCCGTGGCGTATGGCAATTGACGTCTCCCTCGACCGATTTTGCGCTGGGGCGCAGTGCGATCGCTGTTGGCCTTCCCCGATGCCGAACCTGGGCGAAAAAGTCCCGGTGGCGGCGACAGAAGCCTCGATGCTTCCGAGCTTCAGACCGGCGACCTCGACACCTGGGGGTGTCTGGGTCGAGACCCATGTCTTGCGGCGGCCGTTGTCCTCGTGGCCCCACCTAGCCTCCTGGGGGGCCCGCGAAGTGTTACACACTCACGCTGACTTGCCAAGACCGAACACTGAGAGCGTTGCGAACGCCTCTCGTTTCGGGCTGGCTTCACGCTGAAATGCGGCCGTGATGAGCGCGTCGTCGGGGTTGATGTCGCGGCGAATGCTGCTCGTCGACACTGCTCGTCGTGTCGTACCGGGGTCCGCTACGACACACGCGAGGCGAGGCATCACTACCTGGCGCGGAGTCTCGCATCGTGCTCGGACCGCTGGCACTGACCCCCGCCGGCGGTCCTCGCATTTCTGTTGAGTTTGCCTGGTAGTCCCCGCTTGCAGTTGCGTTGCAGATGGGCTGATCGACGTTGCCCGCGCAGGTACACGTGACAGAATGCCGCTGGCTATGGCGCGCGCGGACCTTCCTTTGAGCTATTCGTGATCGAGGGCAGAGTCGCGGAACGTGCTGACCGCCCCAATCTGAAGACCACCGACGGAGGAACCGATCCTCCGCGCGGCCTGCTCGAAGCATCGGGCGAGCTGTTTGCGTCTTCGCTGGACGTCGAGAAGACCCTCAGCCAGCTGGCCGAGCTCGTGGTGCCGCAGATGGCCGACTGGGCAGCCGTGGACGTCGTTGACGACAACGACAACTTCAGGCGTCTCGGAGTCGCCCACGTAAACGGCGGCGGCGGCGAGCTACTCCACGAGTTGCACAGACGCTACCCGCTGCGCGCCAACGAGGGCCGCCTGCGCGGCCGCGTCCTGGCCACACTCGAGCCGGTCGCCCTGTACGACGTTGACGACGAGGAGCTGCGCGAGCTCGCCCGGGACGAGGACCACTTCCGGATGCTGGTCGAGCTCGGCGTCCGATCGGCGATGTGGATGCCACTCAGCGTCCGCGACCGGGTGCTGGGTGTGTTGTCCGTCGGCTACGGGGAGGGCACGCGGCGCTACACGTCGGCCGATCTGACGTTGCTGCGCGAGCTCGCCCGGCGCGCCGCGCTGGCGCTGGACAACGCGCTGCTGTATCGCGCAGTCCAGCGCGGCCAGGTCCGGCAGGCCTCGCTGGCGACACTCGGCCAGGAGGCGTTGGCGGGCCTCGCTTACCCAGAGCTCACCCAGCGCGCAGCAGACGAGTTGGCGCGCGTCATGGAGGTGCCCTTCGTCGAGGTCCTGGAGCTCATGCCCGATCGCAGTGAGCTGCTGCTTTCCGCGGGTATCGGCTGGCGGGAAGGACAGATCGGCAGCGCAACCGTAAAGGTCGGCCTCGGCTCGCAGGGTGGCTACACCCTGACCACGACCGGCCCGGTCGTCCTCGGCGACCTGCGCACTGAGACGCGCTTCGCCCCACCGCCGCTGCTTGCCGACCACGACGTCGTCAGCGGTGTGACGGTGGTCGTGGGCAGCCCCGCCCGACCCTTCGGCGTCCTCGGAACGCACACCACCGAGAAGCGAACTTTCGCCGACGACGACGTGCACTTCCTGCAATCAGTGGCCAACGTCCTCGCGGCGGCGCGCGAACGGCAGAACGACGACGAGCGCCTGGCGGCCCTGGCATCAGCCGAGCAGGCGCGTGCTGCGCAGCTCAAGGGCGTGATCGAAAGCATCGGCGACGCGGTCATCGTGTTCGACGCCATGGGATCTGTCGTTCTCTCGAACCCCGCGGCTGACGGTGTGTTGAGCGGACACCTCGCGGACGGGTTGGCCGGAGTCATGCGTGCATTCGCCTGGCCGACCGATCACAACCCGGACGGACTGGCTCCAGGTCAGGGCGTCGAGCTCCAGCTGGCCGGTGATGAGGAAGGTCGATGGATCGAGCTGTCGGCGTTCCCAGTGCTCGCCGGCGAGGAGTCGGCAGCGACGGGCGGCACGATCCTGGTCCTGCGTGATGTGACCGCCGGGCGCAACGCGCGTGCATCGCGCGACGCTTTTCTGGGTGTCCTGTCGCACGAGCTGCGCACGCCGGTGACGACGATCTACGGCAGCAGCGAGATCCTGTCGCGCAAGTCGGCCGAAGCGATGCCCGAGGAACGCCGGCGTGAGGTCTTCGACGACATCAGGGCCGAGGCGGATCGGCTCTATCGGCTTGTAGAAAACCTGCTGGTGCTGAGCCGCGTCGAGCGCCAGGGGTTGGCCATCGACACAGAGCCCGTGCTCCTGCAGCGGCTGATCCCGCGCGTGGTTGAGTCAGAGGCGATGCGTTGGCCTAATGCCTCGTGGCGCACAGATCTGCCTTCTAATTTGCCACCGGCCGCCGCCGAGGGCACGTACATCGAACAGGTCCTGCGCAATCTCCTGGGCAATGCCGCCAAGTACGGCGGCGGCGCCCCGGTCACGGTCACCGCCGAGCCGAAGGGCGCTGTTCTGCTGGTCAGCGTCATCGACGCTGGCCCGGGTTTCCCGCCCGACGAGGTCGGGCAGCTGTTCGAGCTGTTCTACCGCTCTCCATCGGCCGTTCGCCGCGCCGCCGGCGCCGGCATCGGCCTGTTCGTCAGCCGCGAGCTGGTCAACGCGATGGGCGGCCGCATCTCCGCCCGCAACCGTCCGGAGGGCGGCGCGGAATTCGCGTTCGAGATCCCGATCTTCAGCTGATCCCGGGCCTGTCCCAGCCTAGAAGGGCTTGGCCAGCATCAGCCAGAAGAGGATCACCAGGCCGATGATCCCGATTGCTGCGAGCAGCCACGGCCGGCCTGACGCCTTGGCAGCCTGGAGAGCCCCCGCGTCAAAGTTGCCCTCGACATAGACGCCGGTCTTCGGGTCGACGCCCAGGGCGCCACGGATGCGGTTCAAATACATGCGGCCCATCGGCGTCATCAGGCCGGTGACCAGGATCGAGACGAGTAGCGCCGCCCAGATCCAAAGCCGGCCGCTCGTCCACCAGCTCCCGGAGAAGCCGGCCACGACACCGGCGATGAACCAGATCAACAGCCCGATGCCGGCGAAGTTCAGGCTCAGCCGTGACATCCTCAGCAGGCCGCGCAGCTTCTCCGGGTCGTCCTCCGATTGGATTCGGATCAGCACGAAGGCCGACACGGCATGGGCGACCACGAAGATGAGCACCCCAATGACGTGTGCCGATACGAGCATCGAGTGATAAGGCGCCAGATTCATCGCCTCAACCCCTCCTCATTCGCTGCGCATTTTTCGCTGCCGCGCATCGTAAGGGGTCGCGCAATGCTCGCTACGGTCACCCCGGGCATGTCGAGAACACCTGTCGGTAGATGCCGTTCGACGCGCCGATTTCAGGATTCGTTCGAACGACCCGCAGGTCCAGAGAGTCCTGAAGCTGAACCGTCGCATCCACGACTTCACCGGACGCCAACGCAACGATGAAGGACGCTACGTCGACGGCGCCGTAGTCTCGGAGTCCGAACTCGAAGCCGCTCTCTCCGTCGTTTGGCACCCGTACGGGACGGCCATCGTTGGCCCCTGACAGCGTGAGTTCCGCCCAGACGACAACCTCGCCCGCTGCGCCGGACGGGTACACATGCCAATGCAGCGAGCGCGGGAAGCTGCCGAACGGCTCTTCCACGACTAACACTCGATCGCAGGAGAGCTCGAGCGCGGGCGCCTCGGAGAAACACCACCGGTTGATGTAAGACTCGACCGCGTCCGCAGGGATCGGCGCACCTTGGTAGCCAACTGTTCCACTTTCCAGCAGCGCACGAAATGAGTCGCAATTCAGAACATCCTGCGGACTTTCGAGCGCTCCAACGAGTACGCCGTCGATGAGCGGCCCAATGACGGGATGCTGCAGGCATGACGGATCGAGGAACTCGACCAGGACGCGCGCATGATCCTCGCCGCCATCTCCGTAGGCGACGATGTCCAGCCAACCCAGCTCGACCGCAAGGTTGGTGTCCAGCTCGCCGAGCGGATCGGGCATGATCACTGTCCGGCAGCTCGCGAACGCAGGCTCGGGTTCGGGCTGTAAGGGGATGGTCGGCCGGAACGCAACCCCGTCCGTGGTCGTCGGATCGCCGGTTCCCGAAGTGCCGCCCCAAAGCAGTGCCTCCGCTCCGGTCCACGCGAACGCCGGGATTTCGCCCAGGCCATCCATCTGCGGTGGCCGCGGGAACTGGTAGCAGGCACCGCTCTCGAGATCGAACGCAGCCCCGGGACTGATCAGCAAGCTTCCCGACACTACGGCCGACGCCTCGATGCCACAGCCAGCGCCGCCTGGCGCTCGCCACTCGTCTGCGGCACGGTCGTAGTCGAGGCTTTCGAGGCTGGAGGGCCAGAGCCAGCTCTCGCCCGTCCAAACGGCGCGCCTGTCGTCGTTGTCCGACCTCATCGGCGATGAAGTGAGCTCCGTCCAAGTGAGCGACGCCGGATCGAGCGCCGCCATCGCGCCTCCTGCATCGGGATCCGTGCCGAACGCGTGAACCAACCATTCAGTGCCAGTCCAGTCGGCCTCAACGGAGCCCGGCGGCAGTGGCGGCGTAGGCAGGTCGCGCCATGAGTTCGTGCTTGGCTTGTACGCCGCTGCCTGCATGTCCGGCGTCACCACCAGCAACTCGGTACCGGTCCAACCGATGCCCTGCCCGTAGTCACTGTTAAGTGGTCCTGGGCTGATCGAACGCCACGTATCGCTCTCGGGGTCGTAAACCCCTCCCTCCGGCTCCAACGGACGGGATGGAATTCCTCCGTGCCAGGCAACGACTACGTCACCGGTCCAAACCGCGACCATGTATCTCGCGGGTCCCCGGGGTCCGCCGCGAACGGGCCGCCAAGTATTGGAGCTTGGGTTGTACGCGGCGCCGTCTGCAAGCCCGGCTGCTCCCCAGACGATGAACTCAGATCCCGTCCAGACAGAAGTAGTGCGACGACCATCGTGGATGGGTGAGTTGGGCAGCATCCGCCAGTCTCCCGCTAGCGGGGCGATCGGGGCTCGTGTCGGTTCGGGCGTGACCTCGCCCATCGGAGTCGGCGAATCAGTCGGACTCAAAGCCGGTGTGGCGGAGACGAGCGGCGCCAGCGGTTCGGTTCCGGATGGCGACGGCCAGACGGATGCCTGTGGCGTGCCTGCACAGCAGGCGACGAGCCCCGCGATCGCGCAGAGAAAAACGAGCCTAACCATGAGCGTCTATTGGACGACTGATGCCGACCCCATGATCCGAAGACTCTCGCGAAATTGTCGCGACAGAGAGGCCCAGTGGCTCGAGAAGCGATCACGCCAGGAGCCGGCCCTCCCGGTCAGCGGCTGTGGGCGAGCCTCGGGCTGTTGGCCAGGGCCATCTTCTCCTCGAACCGTTTGGCCGCGAGGTCGAGCTTCTCGAGGTGCTCCGCGAGCCGTCGGCGGGCGTCCTCGGCGGCGGCGTCGAGGCCGGTGAGATCGAAGATCCTCCAGTGCTGGATGATCGGCAGCAGGACCTCGTCGCGGTGGATCCGGATGTCGTAGATGCCGGCCTTGGCGATGGCGGCTGCCTTGCGCAGGAAGCCGGGAATTCCGTTGCCGGGCATCTGGAAGGCGAGCACCTCGTCGACGATGGCCTGCACCGCGCGCGACGGCTGGATCTTCAGCGCAGCCCCCAGGATGTCGCGGTAGAAGACCATGTGGAGGTTCTCGTCGGCCGCGATGCGGCTCATGATCTTGTCGGCGACCGGGTCCTCTGAATAGCGCCCGGTGTTCTTGTGTGAAATCCGTGTCGCCAACTCTTGGAACGCGACGTAGGCGAGGCCGCGCAGCGTGTCGATGGAGTCGCGGTCGTAGCCCTGCTGGAGCTGAGTCATTCGGCCGCGCTCGAGGGCTACCGGATCGATGTTGCGAGTCACCGTCAAGTAGTCGCGGAGAACGATCGCGTGGCGGCCTTCCTCGGCGGTCCAGCGGCCGATCCAGTTGATCCATGCGCCGTCGCCGGCTCCGAACATCCCGTGGATGAGCCGGTGGTACGAGGGCAGGTTGTCCTCGGTCAGGAGGTTGACCTCGAATGCCGTCTGGGCGACGCCAGTCAGTCGAGGCTGGTCGGGCGTCCAAGGCTCCTTGTCGAAGTCACGCCCGAGTCGGTACGGGATGTAGTCGTGAGGGAACCATTCCTGGGCCACCTTCGCGTGGCGGTCCAACAGTCGCCCTGCCTCAGGCTCGAGCTCGTTCAGCAGGGCGACGTCGCCGCCGAGGGTCGCGGTGGGATCGAGGACCGTCGTCATAGTTGGACAAGGATAGTCCCGAGTCACTCGAGGCCATGCGGACCTCGATTTGCCCTGAGACATGACGCGTCTTGTGACATCCGACGGTCTGGGTTACGGTGGGGGGCGTCCCCACGTCTGTGGTGATCTTCCGCGTGGTCGAGCCCCTGATCCTGAACGGGCCGTGCGTCTGTTTGTCGGTTCGGGACTACACAGCAGGGCGCGCCACCGAGAGGACTTGACGGCCATCGCGAAGACCGCGTTCGTATCCACGTATCCGCCGCAGCGTTGCGGAATCGCGACGTTCACCGCCGACCTTGCCGCCGCGCTCGGCAACAGCGAGATCGTTGCTCTTGAGCCGCCAGAGAAGACTGGCCTGTACCCGGTCGAGGTCCGCCGTCGCATCGCTCGGGACGTGCGCGCTGAGTATCTGAGTGCCGCGCAGCTGGATCGACGCGCAGTCGTTCGACACGGTTTCAGTTCAGCACGAGTACGGCATCTGGGGCGGGCCTGACGGGTCGCACGTACTCGACTTCGTCAGGGCCTTGCGCACGCCTGCCGTCACGACTCTGCACACCGTGCTGCGGTATCCGACCCCATCCCAGCGGCGGATCCTTGTCGAGCTGGTGCGCTCGTCCGCTGCCACGATCGTCATGTCCACCTCGGCAGCCGACCTGCTGGCGCGCTCATACGGCACGGACCCTTCACACGTGGAGATCGTGCCGCACGGCGTCCCCTACCTGCCACTCGTCGCGCCTGACACGGTCAAGCCGCAGATGGGACTCAAGGGCCGATTGGTGATCCTGAGCTTCGGATTGCTCGGCCCGGGCAAGGGCTATGAGGCCGCAATTGCCGCGATGCCCGCCGTCGCTCAGGCTGACCCAACAGCGATGTACGTCATCGTCGGAGTCACCCACCCGGAACTGATCAGGCGTGAAGGGGAGGCGTATCGCGCCGGGCTCGAGAAGCTCGCATCATCGCTCGGCGTCGCACAGCATGTCCGCTTCGTGGGGCGCTACGTCGATGCCCGGGAGCTGGGCCTCTGGCTGACAGCGGCCGACATCTTCGTCACCCCTTACCCAAACCTCGAGCAGATCGTCTCGGGGACTCTGTCATACGCCATGGGCGCCGGGAAAGCCATCGTGTCGACGCCTTACGCATACGCGAGCGAGAGTCTCGCCAGCGGACGTGGCCGGCTGGTCGCGGCTGATTCTGCCGAAGCCCTCGCCGAAGGCCTGATCGAATTGGTTCTCAGCAGCACTCTGCGGAAGGAGCACGGTCGTCGAGCCTATGAGCACAGTCGAATGATGCTTTGGCCCGAGGTCGGAAGCGGCGTACCAACGGGTGTTCGCCCGTGTCGGGGTGAAGGACGCTGCCCCCAGATCAGTTTCTGCGCCTGCCGAGGCGGTGGCCGCGAGTGCCTGACCGGCCGCTGTTCCCAGTCTCCAGGTCACACCTTGAGCGGATGACCGGCCCGCTCGGCATCTGGCAGCACGCACGAGGTGATCACGCCCGACGAAGCCTTCGGCACCTGCACGGACGACGTCGCCCGGGCGCTGACCGTGGACCTGCTCCACAAGGACTCGCTCGGCTGGGAAGTCGTGCGGCCGAGTGCGCGCCGGTCCATGTCGTACCTGAGCGCTGCGTTTGAAACACCAGTCGGAGCGTTCCGCAACTTCCGAGCCGCCGACGGCGAGTGGCAAACGGCATCTGCTTCGCAGGACAGCCAGGGACGCGCCCTGCTCTCGATCGGCATCGCAGTGCGTGACGCACCGGATGTGGCGCTGCGCCGTCGAAGCTCGTGCTCTCTTGAGCGAGGCACTCCCAGGCGCCGCCAGATTGACCTCGCCGCGAGCCATGGCGTCCGCGATCCTTGGCTGTGACGCCGCGCTCGCGGGTGGAATGACCGGCGAAGTGGAGCTCGTCTTCGGCTCTCTGGTCAAACAGGTCCGCGCGGCCTGTTTCGTGGCCTGGACCTCGACGGCGACTGGCCGTGGCCGGAGGACACGCTGACCTACGAGAACGCGCTGCTGCCGCATGCCCTGATCGTGGCCGGACGCAGATTGGACGATACGAGTCTGCGCAGCGTCGGATTGGTGGTGCTGGACTGGCTGATCGCAGTCCAATCGTCGCGGGATGGGACGTTCACGCCTGTCGGCAACGATGGCTGGTGGACCCGCGGAGGAACGAGGGCCGAATTCGATCAGCAGCCCATCGAAGCCACGGCGATGATCCTTGCCGCGACAGCCGCCTATGAAAGCACCCGCGACAGCGGCTACATCCGAGCCGCTGAGGCGGCCTACGGGTGGTTTCTGGGTGACAACAACGTCGGTCTGGTCATTGCTGATGTGGCCAGCGGAGCCTGTCATGACGGATTGGCCGAGGATCACGTCAACCTGAATCAGGGCGCCGAATCGACCCTCATGTGGCTGACTGCGCTCGAAGCGATGCGGTCGCTGCGGACGAACGCAATGACTGCGCGCCAGACCTTGACACGTGGCGGCGTGACCGTCCTGACGGAGGTTCACGCATGAAGTCGATCGACTCGTCCGAGCATCTTCACTCGACATCCCAGCAACCCGATCATTACCGCTGGCCAACTCCCGTACCAGGCGAATTCGGTCTTCAACCCTGGCGCCGGGCTGGTGGCTGGAGAGACGCTACTGCTCGCCCGGGTCGAGGACCTGCGCGGCATCTCCCACCTGCTGGTCGCGCGTAGCAGCGACGGTGTCACGGGTTGGAGGTTCGATGCCGAGCCGTTGATCAAGCCCGAACCCGACCTCCATCCAGAGGAGATCTGGGGCTGCGAGGACCCGCGACTGACGTGGCTTCCGGAGCTCGATCAATGGGCGATCGCCTACACCGCATACAGCCGGCGCGGTCCGCTGGTGTCCCTGGCGTTGAGTCACGACTTCACGGAGGTCAAGAAGCTCGGCCCGGTCATGCCGCCGGAGGACAAGGACGCGGCCCTCTTCCCGCGTCGGATTGGCGATCGCTGGGCGATGATCCATCGACCGTCGCCCATCGGCGGATTCGCGCACATGTGGATCTCGTACTCACCCGATCTTCATCACTGGGGCGATCACGAGCTGCTGCTCGAGGCGCGCGACGGAGCGTGGTGGGACGCTGGCAAGATCGGTCTGGGTCCTCCGCCGCTCGAGACCGACGACGGCTGGCTGGTCTGCTACCACGGCGTCAAGAGCACGGCGTCGGGGCCGATCTATCGGGTGGGCCTGGCGCTCCTGGACCTCGACGAACCGCGCAGGGTCCTACGCCGAACCGACGAGTGGGTCCTCTCGCCGACGGCGCCCTACGAGCGCAGCGGGGACGTGGACAAAGTCGTGTTTCCCACTGGCTGGGTGCTCGACCCGACCACCCAGCAGCTGTCCATCTACTACGGTGCGGGTGACTCGGCGATCGCCCTGGTCACCGCCAACCTCGGCGAGGTTCTAGCGATGATGGGCACCGTCCCTACGGGCTGACGCTGGTTCTGGCCCGGCGGTGACTTGGGGCTCGCGCGACTAAACCGGCCAACCCGGCGACGGACACCACGGCAAGAGTCGGAATCGCCGCCTTAGCGACACGCGGCGGCAGCACCAGTTCGAAGAGCGGCACTTGGTCACCCAGATTCCGCTGCAACGGGCCGAGTGGGCAGTTGCCGCGGCCGACTACAAGTGCTCCGCCTTCCGCCAACAACAACGCAATCGAACCGCGAAGGATCTTGTCGCGCCGCTTCATCACGACGCAAAGCCAGACGTAGGCGAGGCTGGCCAGGTTAAGCATGGCGAAGAGAGTGTGGGCGACGCGAAACGCTTGCGCCGGGCGGCCGAGAGTTGCCCAGGGCGCTGCCCGATAGATCAAGGTCGCTGCCGCTGTGCGCGCGACGCGTTCTGTCTTCTCAGGTGGTCATAGAAGACCCGAAAGCATTCCGTGAGCGCTTTGGCGTCGGCCGCCGAAATCTCTGAGTCGGCTCGCAAGAGGAGTTCGACGGTCTCAACGGTCGACATCGATGGCGGCGGCACGGACTGATCAGTGTCCGAGGTGACGTGGGCAACCAAGCCGAGGGGCACGTCCAACCAGCGCGCGATCCTCAGGAGCGGCTCGCGATGAGGCAGGTGACGACCATTTTCGATTCGCGACAGTGTGGACGCAGACACCCCGATCGCCGCCGCCGCCTGGCGTTGAGTTAGCCCCTGACTGCGCCGGCGCGCCCCGACGCGGATGGCCAAGGCTTGGGGATCCAGCAGCGACGGGCGAACGTGCCTGATTGCCATGGACACAGGCTACGCCGCTTGCAGCAGTTGTGCAACAGACTTGCATTACTGCAACAGGTGGCGCATACTGTCCACATCGACTGACGGTTACGTCTCAAGAGCGTCCGCTGGCCGCTCTACAGGAACGTCAGGAGACGCTGAATGATCAACCGATTGAAGAAGCTTGGAATCGTCCTCGCCATCTTCGGATTGGGGTTTGTCGCCGCAGGCGGCTACGCCTTCATCAAAGTCCAGGACGGCGAGCGCTCACTGAGCCAGTTCAGTGCCGCTCAAAACGTGACGCTCAACTACAACGAGCAAGGCCAGCTGCTCGACCGCGGCGAGACCGTCGGCGCGCAGGCGATCATGTCGCTCCTGGTCAACGACTGGGGCTACCCGGTTCAGTCAGCAGAACTGAATCCGAACGACCCGGTCGTGAATACCGCGAGCGAATACATGTACCAGATGGCGACGGTGACCTATCACACCCTGCACAGCACGCAGACGGTCGTTCTTGAAGAAGACGTCACTGCCGCGGACGGGACGGTCTACGCCGCCGGCACCTACGAGTTCCCCGTGGAAGGCCGCTATTGGGCAGCCTTTGATCGATCGAACCCGATCGAAGCAGCCGCACGCGAGCAGGCCTGGACAGGCACGGCGCACGCGCTCATCGCGGAGCTCGGTGTCGGGACGACGACAGCTTCGACCCTTCAGATGGGGCTCGGGTTGGCCGGCCTGTTCGCCGGCGTTGGCCTTGTGTTCATCGTGGCAGGTGGCGGACTGGTTTGGGCCACGCGCCCGGAGACCGTGAAGGTCACCGCTAAGGCTCGAGTACTCCACCCGGCGCCGACACCCGCGTGAGGCGCGGGGACGGGAGGTAGCTGCCCCCGTCTGTGGTTGCAAATCGAGCCGGTGTCTCGCAAGAGGCACCGGCTGTTTGATCATCTGTAACGACTGTTCCCGGCCACTTCGCTGAACGGCAATGGATAGTCGGAGCCGGGCGAATGCAGGCGGTCGAGCGGTTGTCATGTTGCCGGCGATTCATCGGCTGCACGGACCGACCAATCGCCCTTCAGGCGGGCATTCCGTCGCGTACCTCCGGGGCTACGTCGCCGCGCCGCGCAAGCGCGCACGCCACGGCCACTCCCCACGCTACGGCTGCCGATAACGCGAGTGCGGTCAGCGGTATGCCCGTTTCGGCCAAGGGCACGACGCCCACGGAGACGGTGTTGTAGGCGGCGTGCATCAGCACCGCGACGGGCACAGCTTGCCCCGCGTCGTTGAACACGTACGTGATGATCACGCTGATTGCCGTAAACAGAATCGTGCTTACCACGACGTAGGCGACTGGCGACTCGGGGTTGGCGAGGAGCGCGACCCAGTGAAAGGCTGCCCAAGCCAGCCCGACGATTACGCCGGCCGTAAACGGGCCGAACTGCTCCTGGAGCTTCGGCAGCGCGTACCCGCGCCAGCCGATCTCCTCGCCCACGCTTGTAACCAGGAACAAGGGGAGCAGCGCCAGCCCCGCCGGTTGTGCCGGGACTTTCCCGCCAACAAACCTGGCCAACACCACCCCACCCAGGTGGACGGCCGGAAGCGCACCCCCGGCGATGACATACGGCTTCCAACCGACGCGCACCGTTGTCAACCGTTCGTGGAAAGCCGCACGGTCCTGCGACCGGCGCGAAGCACGGTTGATCGCGACTGCGAGCACGGCGGGGACGTAGCTGACCGGAATGGCCACGAGCGGCATGAGGGCCGCACCCTTCGGCAGCAGCAATGCACCGGCCGTAACCAGCGAGCCCAATCCCACAGATCCCGCGAAGAACGCTGACAACGCATGACGGCGAATTAATGACGCGGCGGGCACGAGGCACCTCCTACCTGGACGACGACGACTATAGGCGCCTGCACTTCATGGCAAACGCCACCCATCGGCGACACCCAGCCTGAAGCCCTTGCCCTGTTCGGGGCGAAGTCGAAAGCGGCCCTGGCACCCCTCGGTGCGCGACAGGTAGCGAGGCGTTCCTACGAATGACCCGGGTACCCCCACCCCTGGGGCGTCTGACCTAGAGTCCAGTCCCGTTCAAACTGGGTATGCTGCCTTGGCGCGGTCTCTGCGCCGCGCGGGGGGACGGACTCTGCGTCTCGGACAAGTGGGTCCGAGCGACCGCGCTATTCGGCGATACGTCTCTCGCGCACGGGAGGTTCGGCGCCATGAACCATCGCTCGGGTCGACTGCTGGTGGTGCTTCTCAGCGCGTTGATGGCGATGCTCGTCACGACGGCAGGCGCCGCGGGCGCTGTCGTCCGCAAGCCCGACGGCCGAATTGCACGCAGCGGCGGCTCGCTAGCCGGCAACAACATTTACAACACGACGGCCGCGGGCCAGGGTCGTGTGGCCGCCGCCACGCCAGGCCACAGCGTTACCTTCCGAATCTCAATCCAGAACGACGGAAAGTACGCCGACCGCTTCACCGTCAAGGCCTCGGGCGGCCCCATCGATGGCTATACCGTCAAATATGCCCGCCAAACCGTGGACATCACATCGGACGTCGTTGCCGGCTCGTATCAGACAAGCGCGCTTGTCTCTGGTGCGAAATTCTTGATCTCCGCAACGGTTACGGTCGGCTCCTCCGCGACCGTGGGTTCGAGCGTCACTCGCTTGGTGACCATTGCTTCTGTCGCGGCCGCGACACGGAAGGACGCCGTCAAGCTGACCGTGAACCGGGCCGGCGTCGTCGTAACCGACAAGGGCATCTACACGGAGCCGCCGGCGCCGGCCCTACCGAACGCGGGAGAAACGTTTGTCGATCCAGCGTTCAACACGACGCTCATGCGCGTCACGGACCAGGCGGACGGAAGTTCTTGCGCGCAGTTCTACTCCTACTGGCCGACCTTTAACAGAGACAGCACGCGATTCATCCTGGCGTGTGACGGAAGTCCCCGGCTGTATCGTTTTGACCCGGCTAACTTCAGGATAGTCAGCAAAGGCCCATTGTTCGCGCAGCCCCTACCTGGTGGCGGATACATGAACGTCGAGGATGCACTGTGGAGTGGCTCCAATGCCAACGTGCTGTACGGCTACCGGGGCCTGAAGCTCTGGGCGTACGACGTGTCCACCTTGACGTACTCGTTGGTCAAGGACTTTACCGGCGCCATCGATCCGGGCCATCTGGGGCAGATGAGCCGCAGCATCGATGACAACGTCTTCGCCTTCTCAAAGAAGGATCCCGGTTACTCCGTTACGGGCTACGTCGTCTGGCGGCGCGATCAGAACAGAGTTCTCCGGGACGTTGATGTGGCGAACCTCGACGAGGTTCAGATCGACAAGTCCGGGCGTTTCCTGGCCGTGAAGGCAGCATTAGGAGGTGGCGTTGACGTCCAAGCCGTGGACCTGTCGAATGACAGCGTGGAAAGCCTGAAGGATGCAGCGCCCGATTACTCGCCTGGGCACAGCGACAACGGCTCCGGGATCATCGTTGGGCACGACAATTGGAACAACCAGTACACGCTGAGGCGATACTCAACGCCACACGCATTCCGGACGGTCATCGGCTTTGGCAGCGATTGGTCGCAGGCCAACCATCTTTCGATGCTGTCAGACGACGAGGGCTGGTGTCTGATCAGCAACTTCACGGCGGGAACCGGGCCAGTGGGTGCGTTCCGTCAGGAGATATTCCAGGTTTCGACCGACGGGAGCCAGAGGGTGCGGAGGCTCGCCCATCACCACTCGGTCTACCGAGACTACTGGGACTCCCCGCGAGCGAACATCAGCAGGGACGGGAGGTTCGTCGCCTTCACCAGCAATTGGGGGAGTTCGTCACGTCGAGACGTGTTCCTCATCAAGGTGCCCTAAGTAGAGAACACTTGCGATTTATCGACTGTGCGAGTGGTGTGGTCACGAGTCCGCCACTGCGGGTTTCAACGGGCCGGTAGCTCAGCGGCAGAGCAGGGGACTTTTAAGCCTTTCGGCGTGTGCGCTGTGGCACCCAGCGTGGGATTCCGGGCCGGCGGCGGACCGCACATACAGGTGGTCACCCACTCGCACCACCCACGTCGTGGTGAACGGTCGAATAGAGCCATCTGCGTGTCGGGACGCGAGTCGAAGCTCCTCAGCCCGCCCAATTCGGTCGAGTTCATCGGCTGCCCAGTCCGTGCCCATCAGTGCCTGCTCTCCGTAGGCGGGGCCACGCCGTCGATATCTAGTGAGGTGAACCGCGACCGGTTTAGATCGATGTCGGCTTGTAGCTCGGCGACCTTCTGCTCGGTCGAAGCGATCGAGTCGGCGCCGGCGATAAACCGGCGTCTTGGAGGCCTCTCGTTCGCCACCGTGACCAATGCTTGGGCGAGCTTGGCCGGGTCGCCGCTCTGCTTGCCATCATGCGAGGTCCACCCAGCGATCAGCGTGCCCCGCCTCTCGCTGTAGTCGTGGACCGACGCCGGTGCATAGTTGGTTGACTCAGGCGACAGCAACTGCGTCCTGAAGAACCCAGGGTTCACGATCGTCGTGTGGATGCCGAATGGACCGACCTCCGGGCGTAGGGACTCCATCCAACCTTCCAAGCCAAACTTAGACGCCGCGTAAGCAGTCCCGAACTCGAAGCCAACTAACCCGGCGCTGGACGAGATCGTGATGACGTGTCCTGACCGCTGCCTGCGCATCACGGGCAGTACGGCGCGCGTGACATTCATAGGACCGATCAGGGTTGTCGCGACCTGCCGGTCCATCTGATCGGGCGTCAGCTCTTCGAAGAAGCCAGCGTAGAAGTTGCCGGCATTATTGACGAGGACGTCGATCCGACCGAAGCGTTCAACCGCGGCCTGTACGGCGGCCTCGGCATCGGTGGGGTTCGTGACGTCGAGCTTTACTGCCAGTATGGCTTCGTCATCGCCTACCGCCTCGGTGACCGCTTTCGGCGTTCGCCCCGTCGCCACGACTTCGTTGCCGGCGGCCAATGCGGCCTTCGCGATTTCCACACCCAGACCACGTCCCGCGCCCGTAATTAGCCAAACCTTCTTGCTAGTCATCGGCTGCCTCCATCCTTGTCCATGTTCAGATTGCTGGTGGGTGGCCCGGACAACTTGTCTAAGCGGCCAGGCGTAGCAGCGTCTTGATCGCCCGCCGCTCGTCCATCTCGCGGTAGCCTTCGGCGGCGTCTTCTAGCGGCAGTTCGAGATCGAAGACCTTGCCCGGGTCGATCTCGCGTCGCCAGATGCGATCGATCAGGTCGGGTAGGAAGCGGCGAACCGGTGCCGGTCCGCCGTGCAGGTGCACGCCGGAGAAGAACAGCTCGTCGCCCGGGATCCCGAAGTCGTGGAAGACGCCGACGTAGCCGACGTGGCCGCCCGGCCGCGTCGCACGCATCGCCTGCGTGAGCGCGTCCTTGGTGCCGACAGCCTCGATAACGCTGTGTGCGCCGAGCCCGTTGGTGAGCTCCTTGATCCTCGCGACGCCGGTGTCGCCGCGCTCATCGACGATGTCAGTTGCGCCGAACTCGCGGGCGACTGCCTGCCGACTGGCGTGGCGGCTCATCGCGATGACGCGCTCGGCGCCCAGCTGCCTGGCGGCAAGGACGCCCATCAACCCGACCGCCCCGTCGCCGACAACGGCGACTGTCTTGCCGGGACCCGCTTCAGCGGCCACGGCTGCGAACCATCCCGTGCCCAGTACGTCGCTCGCGGCCAGCAAAGACGGGATCAGATCGGGGGCCGGCTGTCCCGGTGTTGCGACGAGCGTGCCGTCGGCGAAAGGAATACGTGCTTTCTCGGACTGCGTGCCGATCTGTGACGTGAACACACGGTTGACGCAGTGAGACTGGTAGCCCGCCCGGCAGATCTCGCAGGTGTTGTCCGAGATGACGAACGAGCCCACCACGAAGTCGCCGACCTTCAGCGTCCGGACCGCATCGCCGATCTGTTCTACGACGCCTGCGTACTCGTGACCCATCGGGGTGTCGTGTACCGCCTCGACACCGCGGTATGGCCACAGGTCCGAACCGCAGATGCACGTCGCGGTGAGGCGGATCACCGCGTCCGTCGGATCGATGATCGTCGGGTCGGGACGCTCTTCGACCCGGACATCGCCAGGCGCGTGCATTACTACTCCACGCATGCTGACTCTCCCTAGCTTGCGAACACGGTGATTGGTAGCGAATTGCTATTGCCGACCGACCGGCCGCCACCGAACGACCTGAGGCCGACAGCCGCGAGCGGGCCCGGACGGTCGGTCTGGCTGCGCCAGCGGCGGAACGTCGGGTGCTCGACGAGCTTTACGGGCCGCCGAGCGATCGCCGGTGTGGCCTGAAAATCTGGGGTGCTGTTCGTCATGGCCACATGGAACCAACGATCTCGGTCCGAACGGCCAACCTTGAGCGCACGCCACGTCGAACACGCATGACGCCGCGAGTCCGGCCGAGCATCGCACGTGTTGTGGACGCTCTCGGAGACATACCGGGGATGGTCCAGAACGGCCGGCTCGACATCGTGTACGCAAACCCGCTCGGCCAGGCCCTCTACATGGACGTCTTCCGCGATCCGATCAAGCCGCCGAACCCGGCGCGGTTCCTATTTCTCGACCCTCGGGCGCGGATGTTCTACACCGACTGGGAGCAGACGGCCCACGACGTCGCGGCCGCCCTCCATCGCGAAGCCGGGCGGAACCCCTACGACCGGGCCCTTTCGGACCTGGTTGGGCTGTTATCGACCAGGAGCGAGGAGTTCCGGCAGGAGTGGGCACGTCACGACGTCCGGCGGCATCTGTCCGGGACGAAGCGCGTCAGGCATCCACTGGTCGGCGATCTCACGCTCGACTACGAAGTACTTGAATTGCCAGCCGATCCCGGCCTTTCTCTCGTTGCGTATTCGGTCGCACCGGGATCCCCATCGGAAGCCGGCTTGGAGGCGCTCGCCCGCTGGGCGTCAACGCGCGAACGTTTGGCCACGGACGGAGAACTGTCAAAATCGGGTCAGGGCCGGTAGCTCAGCGGCAGAGCAGGGGACTTTTAATCCTCGTGTCCTGGGTTCGAATCCCAGTCGGCCCTCCATCGCTCTAGAGGAGGCGCGCGTGGCCGGTACCGACGGATCGACGCTGTTTCGGAACGTTCGCGTCTTCGACAGCCGCAACGGAGGTCTGACCGACCCCGCCCATGTCCTCGTCCGCGGCTCAACGATCGAGACCGTCACGCCCGTCCAGGAGGCTCTACCCGAAGACGAGACTGAAACCGAAACCGACGCTGCGACTGTCATCGACGGGGACGGCCGCACCCTCATGCCCGGCCTGATTGACGCTCACTGGCACGCGATGATGGCCGCGGCGCCCCTGGCCGCCCTGTTGACGGCCGACTTCTCGTATCTCGCCCTGGTAGCGGGCAGCACCGCGTCGGAGACGCTCATGCGCGGCTTCACCACGGTCCGCGACATGGGCGGCCCGGCGTTCGGACTCAAGCAGGCGATCGACTCGGCGTCGATGCCGAGCTGCTCGCGCTGTCCGGTCCGCGCAATCCGTATCCAGGGGTGCTGGGTGTGATCGAGCCCGGCGCCTTCGCCGACCTGGTCGTGGTCGATGGCAACCCGCTGGAAGACATCTCGCTCATCTGTCGGCCCGAGACGGCCTTCGCGCTGATCATGAAGGACGGGCAGATCGTCAAGAACATCCTGTCCGCGGCGAGCCCGAACCAGAACTGAGGCCAGGTCTGGGACAGGCCGTCAAAATGGCACAGATGCGCCGGCCGCCCACCCTGTTCCTGATCGCAGTTCTCGCTCTCGCGGCTGCTATTGGTGCGTGCGCCCCCGCAGCCATTGCTCAGCCCGACTGGCGCACCGATCCGAGCGAGCCATATCCCTTCGTGACGCCACTGCCGCCCGTTGCGGCCACGGCTCTTGATGGGCTTTACGACCGTGAGCCGACCGACACCTTCGAGGGCGACTGGGCTGAGTGCCGGCGCTGCCCGCCGTACTTCGTCGACCGTGGACGCTCGGAGCTGACGTTTCGCCTCGGTCGCTGGACCAACACGCACATGCAGCCGCACCAGCTGACGAACGGCCACTTCACGCTCGAGGGCGACCGGCTGATCATCATCAACGACCCGATGTGCCCGTTCGATCGGGGTCAGTACCGCTACACGCTGACCAACGGCGTCCTGACCCTGACCGTAGTCAACGACCCCTGCGCCTTTGGCGAGCGCACGCGCGACCTGACCGAGCTGGCCTGGCATCGGCTCGGCGACGCACCGACGCCAGCCGCACCGGGCACTCCCAGCCCGCGGCCCAGCTCAACGTCCGCCGAGTACCGGAGCCAGTAGCGTCGTCGATCGCGCCCTTGCGGGCGCGACTCAGGGACGAGCCGTGTCCGTGAGGCCCGCCTTGAGCGAGTCGTCACTCGAGTCGTACTCGAGGACCGTCAAAGTCACGACGTGACCGCCATCCTCGGCTGGCTCGACATCGACCAGGCCGACGTTGTTGCTCGTAGCCAACCCCTTGCGCCAGACGCGGACCTCACGCTCGCCCAACCGCACGAACCTGGTGATCAGCCGGTTGGCGAGGACGTGCTTCAGCCCGTCGGGCGTCGACAGTGCAGAGCTCGTCCACTGCCGGAAGTGACCGCGTCCGCGGCGTGGTCGGACGGAGAATGCGGCGCCAACGTGAACGTCACCGGAGAGCACGATCACCTGGCGCTCCGGCTTGGCCGACTGCCAGGCGAAGAGCCGCTCGAACAGCTTGGTCCGCTCGGCGGCGAAGGTGGGCACCGACCAGCGATCTCGGACATCACGGCCCGACGAGGTCTTGAGGCGCTCGAGTGCGGTCATCATCGCCGGCGATGCGTGAATGATGGGCACGCTGGCACCGATGAACACGGTCGGCACGCCGCGCTCGGCTGCCTCCTCCAGGAAGCCATCGAGCAGGCTCCAGCCCCTGTCGCCCATGACGCGGCCCTTCTCGAAATCTCGCTCGCCACGAAGGTCGGGCACGTGAAAGCCGACATCGCCACGCCAGAACGAGTAGCCGAACGGCGGTCGTGAGCCGAACCCGCCGCCGGGGTTGCGCAGCTGCTGGTACTCCACGAATGCCTGCTCGGCGGCCTCGTACACGCGCTCGTCGAACGCGGTGCGGTCGATGAGTGAGCCCCAGCCGTCGAATATGTCGTGGTCGTCCCACATCAGGTAGGCCGGTAACGCCTCGGCCAGCTCGCGATGACCACGTTCGTTGAAGAAGCCGCGGTACAGGTGGCGGTAGGTCGCGAGCAGGTCCTCGTCGGTGACTGTCGGGTCTTCGGCGAGCTTCTCGCGAACGCTCATCTCCGAGACAGCGTCGGAATAGACCTGGTCTCCCAGCCACATCGCGAACGAGGCACCGCGATCCAGTAGCTCACGATTGATGCGCGGGTAGATCGCGGCGCCGGGCAGTCGCTCGACAGTGCCGTCCCCGTCGAGCTCCTCGGAGAAGGGCTGGTGGCAGCTGCCGAACGCGAACGAGAAGCGCGCCCGCTCACCCTGGGCCTGCGCGAACCGCCCGCGCCGCACCTCGTCGCCCACGCGGACGTCGAACTCCTCCCCCGAGTGCGCCATCTGCGTATCCAGTACCGCGAAGCCGACGTGGTCGTGATCGGCATCGGGTTCGATAGTGGCGGCTGCCGCCTGCTCGCCACGAATCACCAACTCGGCCTGCAGTGGACCGCTCGGGTTGCGTGCCCACACCCGCACAGATCGGTCGGTCGCGTCGCCGAGCACTACCCACGAGTCCAGCTCTCCGTCCGGGAATCGGAACCAGGGCAGGCTGGGATGTCGCCGACGCGATGTGCTCACTGCCGAAGGCTAGCGGTCAGCGCGGCGCGATGAATCGGTAGCCCAGGCGCCTCTCGGTCTGGATGTAGCGCGGGTTGTCCGGATCGTCGCCGAGCTTGTCGCGCAGCCGGCGGATGTAGACGCGAATGTAGTCGGTCTCGTCGATGTAGTCGCGGCCCCAGACCTTGGCCAGCAGCGTGCCGTGCTGGAGGACGTGGCCGGCGTTGCGCACGAGGTGGTAGAGCAGCTTGTACTCGGTCGGCGTCAGATCGACGCGCTCACCCCGGAGGCGGACCTCCTGCCTGGCGAAGTCGACCTCCAGCTCGCCCGACTTGAACGACGGCGCCCTGCTCGCCGGCGCGGGCATGCCATGGCGCCGCAGGACGGCACGCACGCGGGCCATGAGCTCGAGGTGGTTGAACGGCTTGGTGACGTAGTCGTCGGCGCCGAGCTCGAGGCCCTTGACCTTGTCCATCGCGTCGTCGCGGGCGGTCAACATGACGACGGGCACGTCCGAGAACTCGCGCAGCTCCCTGAGCACCTCGAAGCCGTCCTTGCCGGGCAGGCCGATATCGAGCAGCACGACGTCAGGCTTCTCCTTCTCGACGGCATCGAGCGCCGTTTCGCCGTCATGTGCGCTCAAGACCTCCACTTCGCGCCACTGCAGCGTCAGGCCGAGCTGGACCGATTCGATGACGTCCGGCTCGTCGTCGACGATCAGGATCCGCATCAGGGTTCGTCCTCCGGGCCGGCGCTGGGCACGACGAGGGTGAAGATGCTGCCGACTCCCACCGTTGATTCGACCTCGATCGAGCCACCGTGCCCCTGCGCGATGGCAAGTGCCGTGGGCAGGCCGAGGCCGACGCCCTCACGCGGTCCGGACCTGTCGCTGCGGCCGACGAAGAAGCGTTCGAACAGCCGCGCCTGGTCCTCTTCGCTGATGCCCGGACCATCGTCGGCGACGGACCAGCGCATCTCGTCGTCGCGCTGCTCGACGCGGACACGGACAGTGCCGCCGTCGGCCGAGAAGCGCTGGGCATTTGCGATCAGGTTGAGCAGCGCCTGTTCGAGCCGACGACGATCGCCGAAGACGGCGTCAGTCGAGTCGATGTCAGCGGCGAGATCGATTTGTTGGTTGCGCTTCGCCGCGAGGGGTGCCACGGCGGCGATCGCCGCCTCGGCGAGGGCCACCGCGGAGAACGAGCGCAGCTGAAGCGCGACGCTCCCGGCTCGAAAGCGCGACAGCTCCAGGATGTCGCCGATCAGCCGCTGCATCCGGTCCGCGTTGCGCTCGATCGATTCGAGCAGCATCCGGCGCTGCTCATCTGTTGGATGGGCCTTGGGCTCGCGCAGCAGGCCAATGCTCGTGCGAACGGCCGTCAACGGCGTGCGCAGCTCGTGGGCGATCGTCGACAGCAGGTCGGTGCGCAGCCGCTCGAGCTCCTCGAGAGGAACGGCCGCATCCGTCTGGACGCCACTCTCGATCACGCGCTGGCCGAGCGAGGTCGTGACGAAGCGTCTCCGGTCCGAATCGCCGTGGCGGCGGCTGGCGCGGACCAGTCCCAGCTCGGCCAGTTCGTCCAGCAGCTGATCGGCCGTCCGTGGCTGGACGTCCGCACCGGCGTCGGCAAAGCGCCCTGCCAGCTCATCGGCCGTGGCCGACGGGGGCACCAGGACCAACGCAGCCTGCAGAAGCGGAGATCGGCTCGCCGTCGTACCGGACACGGACCGAGCATAAGTACCGGCCCGCGATTTTCACGTTCTGTTCACACGATTCCCCCTGGTTGTTTCCGCTCGCACGCGAGCCTGAGGGTGCTTCCTCCCGCAACCCGGAGTTCCTAGAAACCATGTCCACGGAGATGCTTCCCAGCGCGCCCCAGAGCGCCGGCTCGCGTGCGCTGGCCGCTGCGACGGCGCAATTCGACGCCGCGGCCGAACACCTGGCACTCGACAACGACCTGCGCGAAATCCTGCGCGTGCCGCAGCGCGAGTACATGACCCGCTTCCCGGTCAAGCTCGATGATGGCTCGGTCCGCGTCTTTCAGGGCTATCGCGTCCAACACAACATGGCGCGCGGTCCGGCCAAGGGCGGGCTTCGTTTCCATCCCCAGGCTGATCTCGACGATGTCCGCGCGCTTGCCATGTGGATGACCTGGAAGTGCGCGCTGGTCAACGTGCCCTTCGGTGGTGCCAAGGGCGGCGTCACCTGCGATCCGCGGTCAATGTCGCCGCGCGAGCTCGAGGGCCTCACGCGCCGTTTCGCGACGGAGCTCGAGCCGATCGTGGGTCCCGACTCTGACATTCCCGCCCCGGACGTGGGCACGAACGCACAGGTCATGGCCTGGTTCATGGACACCGTCTCGATGCACGCCGGCTACTCAGTTCCGGGCGTCGTGACCGGCAAGCCGCTCGAGGTCGGGGGCTCGGCCGGCCGCGCCGACGCCACCGGCCAGGGTGTGGTCTACACGATCGAGCACGCCGCCCAGCGCCTCGGCATCGGCCTCAAGGGCGCGACCGTGGCGGTACAGGGCTTCGGCAACGTGGGCGAGGCAACCGCGCGCTTGCTGCACCAGGCCGGCGCGCGCCTCGTGGCCATCACCGACATCGGCGGTGGCGTCTTCAGCGAGGCGGGCCTGGACGTACCCGCGCTGACTCGATACCTGCACGAGAAGGGCACCATTGCCGGCGCGCCGGACACCCAGCCGATCGACAACGAATCGCTCTTCAGCCTCGAAGTGGACGTGCTCGTCCTCGCGGCGATGGAAGGCCAGATCACGGCGGTTAACGCCGCCAACGTCCGCGCCCGAATCCTTGCGGAAGGTGCCAACGGCCCCGTCGATCCCGCGGCTGACCCGATCCTGCGCGAGAACGGTGTGACGGTCATCCCGGACATCCTGTGCAACGCCGGTGGCGTGATCGTCAGCTACTTCGAGTGGGCGCAGAACCGCGCGGCTCTGGCATGGACGCGTGACGAGGTCAACGTACGGCTGCGCCGCCAGATCCTCGATGCCGCGGATGAGGTCTCGCGCCGCGCCGAAGACGACGCAATCGCGCCCCGACTTGCCGCGCATGCCATCGCGGTAGAGCGCGTAGCCCAGGCCACCCGCCTGCGCGGCCTCTACCCATAGATCACCGACGACTCACTCCTCACCGACTGAAAGGAAGATCCCCGATGCACCGTTACGCCAGCCCACGCCGCGGCTACTGCGCCTCGTGCGAGGCCCGTATCACTGACACACCGGTCTACCGTATGGACGAGGCCTACTGCTGCCGCGGATGCGCCCATCGCGGCCCGTGCGTGTGCACGTACGAGTCGGACATGGCCGATGACGGTGTCACCGGGCTCGGCCTGCTGGCGCCGACCGGTTCAGAGGCGTCCGTCGCCGAGCCAGTCCAGCCGCGTCGCATCATGGTGCGCGGCACGTTCCTCTAGGACTACATCAGCCCCCAGCGGGGCGGAAGCACACGAAGCCGGGCTCGTTCGAGTCCGGCTTCGTTGTCACCTCAGGATCTCAGCGATGAGTTGGCGCACGCGGCGCTCGATCTCGTCGCGGATCGGCCGCACCTCGTGGATGCCTTTGCCTGCTGGATCGGCCAGCTCCCAATCAACATATCGCCGGCCGGGGTAGAAAGGGCATGTGTCGCCACAGCCCATGGTCACGACGACGTCCGCCGTGCGTACATCGTCATCGGCCCACCGGCGTGGCTGTTCAGTCGCGATATCGATTCCACGCTCCGCCATGGCCTCGACCGCGACCCGGTTCACCTGATCGGCCGGTTCCGATCCACCCGAGAGGACGCTTATCCGGTCGCCGCCCAGGTGGCGCATCCAACCGGCGGCCATCTGCGAGCGGCCAGCATTGTGGACGCACAGGAACAGCACCGTCGGCCGGCCCAGATCCGTCATGCCGCCGAGGGCATCGTGGCCTTCACGATCGCACTATGCATGCCGGCCGCAACCTCGTGCGTGGGTGTCACCGTGACCTCGGCAAGTCCCACCTCGTGCAGGCCGGCCCGGAACTCCGAGAACGAGAGGGCCCCGGCGATGCAACCGACGTAGCTGCCCCGCTCGTCGCGCTGTTCGGGCGTGAGCGAGTCATCGGCCACGATGTCGGTGATGCCGACTCGACCACCGGGCTTGAGCACTCGCGCAATCTCGCGGAAGACAGCGGACTTGTCAGCGGCAAGGTTGACGACACAGTTGCTGATCACAACGTCGATCGAGGCCGCAGGCAAGGGGATTGCCTCGATATTGCCCTTCAGCAGCTCGACATTGGTCGCGCCCGCCTCGGCGATGTTGCGTTTAGCCAGTGTGAGCATCTCGTCGGTCATGTCCAGACCGAACACCCGACCGGTGGGGCCGACGCGCTTCGCCGACAGCAGTACGTCGATGCCGCCGCCCGACCCCAGGTCGAGCACGCGCTCACCCTCGTGGAGCTCGGCCACGGCGATCGGATTGCCACAGCCCAGGGAGGCCATGACCGCCGCGTCCGGCAGCTCGGCGCGCTCCAGCGCGCTGTACAGCTCTGAGCCAAGACCTTGCTCGCTGCCGCAGCAATCATCGCCGCAACACGAGGTCGATTTGTCATTCAGAACCTCGAGTGCCGACTGGGCATAGCGCTCGCGGACAAGGTCGTGAACCGGGTTCATGCGTGCACCCCTTGGCTTTGGGTCTATCGAACATTGCCAATATAGACGTGTGTCAATACACTGGTCAACAACACATGGCACGAACGACAGACCCGGATGTCCTCCTCCTTCAGGCCGCGGCCGACCCAACTCGACTCGCAATCCTGCGCCAGCTGGCCGACTGCGAGAGCGTCTGCGCCTGCGACTTCACGTCCTGCTGCGACGTCACGCAGCCGACTGTCTCTCATCACCTGCGCGTGCTTCGGGAAGCGGGCTGGGTCACGACCGAGCGCCGTGGAACCTGGATCTACTACTCGATCCAACCCGACGCGGTCGAGCGCTTCAGCCGGCTGACGGGCAGCCTCGGCGCAGCGCCATCGCGCCGCCTCCCGGTCATAGAGGCGACGCCGGCTTAGCCGAGCACCATTTAGTCCTCAGGCTCCACCGCGACTACTTCGCACATCTAGTGAACACCTCAGGCCAGATCTGTCAGCTTCCACAGGTCAACCGCGGTCAGAATCGACAGCATTGCCAATAGATCTGCATAGTTGCGCGCAAGCAGCGGTAGATGAGCGGCCTCAAAGCAGCCGGACCCGCAATCGCGCGACTACTTGTTCACTAGATCTGCAAAACCGACGCGGACGCGGCCGATTCGCCACAGTCCAGGCCCTCGCCAGCCGCTGCCGAGCAGGCTAGGCGCGCTTACGGGCCTTCCAGACCTCCTCGCTCGGCCAGTTGCGCGCCCACTCAAGCGTCGCCAGGTCGGTATATCGCGTCGTGGCGTCAGGTCCGGGCCGCAACTCAACCAGGTCCTCGATCTCGAAGCCGCTGTCGTGCAGCAGCCGGATCATCTCCCCGTGTGGCAGGTGGAACTCGACGCCCGGCGTGTCCGACCACTCCATTCGATTCATGCCGAAGTACGGCCGGCGTAGCTCGGTCGTGGCCGGCCCCTCCGCCTCGAGATCGGGCAGGCACAGCATGATGAGCGGGGAGTTGGCAAGGAACATCAGCCGTCCGCCCGGCCGCAACAGGCGCGCCGCTTCTGGAATCCAGCGGTATGGATCGGCCCAGATGGCCGCGCCGTATTCGGAGACCGCGAGGTCGAACGAGCCGTCGGGCAGCGGCACTTCCTCGGCATTGCCCAGCATCACGGGGAACTCGAGCCCGAACTCCCGCATGTAGGAACGCCCCGTCTCGAGCTGCTTTGGCGAGTTGTCGATGCCCACAGGTCGAGCTCCGCGCTTGGCCAACCACGCCGACACGTACGCCGTACCGCAGCCGAGCTCGATGACGTCCAGACCATTCACGTCGTCGGGCAACAGGTGGACGTCCGTCTCGGGAATGCTCCAGATGCCCCAGCTGATGTCCGCCGTGGCCCAATTGCGATGGCCACCCTCGACGTACTCAGCGGCGAGATCGTCCCAATATGCGCGGTTGCGGGCAACGTGCTCGGGCAGCTGCTGGTCGGGCTGGTCGGCCATCTGTTGGTCTGTCATGCGAAGGCCTCCGCGAGATCTGATCGGGTTGGCATGGCGGTTCGGGCGCCGCGCGCGGTGACGGACAGCGACGCGGCACGCACTGCAACGCGCGCGGCCTCGACGAGTGACGACCCAAGAGCCATCTCGGCCGCGAGCGCGCCACAGAAAGTGTCGCCGGCGCCGGTCGTGTCGATCACGTCGACCACAGGCGCCTGGATCATCTCGGCACCATCGGCGGTGACGACGACGGCGCCGCGGGCTCCGAGGGTGATGACCACAGGACTGCCTGTGCGGCCAACAAGCAGCCGCCCGGCCTGTCGCGGATCCGTCTCACCCGTGAGCGCCTCTGCCTCGTGCTCGTTCGGTACCAGGATCGGCCGCAGCCCGATCAATTCGCCGCTGATCATCCGCGCCGGGGCGGGATTGATGAGCACGGTCATGCCGCGTTCCTGGGCGATGCGCGCGCCGGCGATCACGGCATCGTCCGGAAGCTCGAGGTTCGCCAGGTAGGCGCCGCCCGGCGACGGCCGATATTCGGCCAGCGAGCGTTCGACGAGGTCACTGCGCACGCGACCGTTGGCGCCCGACGCCACAGCGATCTGGTTCTCACCGTGACCGTCGACCATGATCAATGCCACTCCGGTGGCAACGTCGTCGAGGATGCTGACGCGCGCGGTGTCGGTGTCGGCCGACTGGAGGGCGTCGAGCGCTTCCGTGCCGAAGTCATCATCGCCGACAGCGCCGACGAAGCACACCTCTGCGCCCATTCGCCTTGCGGCAATCGCCTGGTTGGCGCCCTTGCCGCCGTGATGCTTCATGAACGCGCCCCCGACCACGGTTTCGCCGCGGTTCGGCAGCAGCGGCACGGACACGACGAGATCGACGTTGATCGATCCGACGACCAGTACCTGTCCGCGTCGTGCGAGCTCCGTTGCCACTCCGGGACGTTACACGCTCAGGTCTCGTCCCCGACCGCCGGCCCGCCGGTGCCGCCGCTGCCACTGCGGTTGATGTCGACCTCATCGGCATCGGCCGGATGCGAGCTCGTCGTGGCGCCAACGATCACGGCGGGATCCACCTCGGGCGCGTCCTCCTCATGAGGTCTGTCGTCTGCCGACCGGGGAGTGCCGGTTCCGGTCCATTGCTGTTGCTCAGGCTCGCGTGGGTTGTCACTCATATCTGATCCTCCGTGCCGTGCTCATAGACCTTCGAAGAACAGCGTGTAGGTCACTTCAGTCGCGACATCACCATTGAGCCGGAACGTGAAGACGTTCTCGCCCGGGAAGAGAAGCACGGCCAGCTCCCAGCGGCCGCGGCCGTCCGCGACGACATGCTCGTCGAACCAGAAGGGCACGACCCGTGTGACAGTCGAGCCGGGCGGTGCGCGGCCCTCGATGACGATGGCCACGTCCGTCACCGTCGCCCCGTTGGCTGGATCGACGAATACCAGGTCGCCCGTACTCGGCTGGTCGGTGGGCTCGGATGTCAGGCTCGGCGTCGGTGTCGGTATCGGAGTCGGATTCGGCGTTGGTGTCGGCTCGGGCGTAGGCGAAGGAGTTGGCGACGGTGTTGGAGTCGGCGACGGCGTGGGGGTCGGGGTTGGCGTCGGCGTCGGTGAGGGCGTGGGCGATGGGGTGGGTGTCGGCTGGATGAACGGCGGCAGAGTCGGGGTCGGTATTGGCGTGGCTGTGGTCGGCACGGGCACCACGGGCGGCGTGTTGCCGATGGTGTTGACGATCAGCAGCAACGCGATCACCGCAAGGCCAGCCAGCACGCCCAGGGCGATGACGTCGCGCAGCGGCGCCGGCTCAGTGCGGCGTTGCAACGCCGGCCGGCGAACGACACCGGTGCGCTTGTTGGGGTCCGTTGGTTGACCGCCGGTGGTCATGGGCTCGGCAGGATACAGTCGCACGCGAATTGACCGAGCAACGCGTCCTGCCCTACGGATCCTGGTCGTCGCCGATCACCATCGACCTTGCGCTGGCGGCAAATCTGTCGGTGCATTCGCCCAAGCTCGACGGCAGCGACCTGTATTGGACGGAGGGCCGACCGGCCGAGGGCGGACGGCACGTGATCGTGCGCCGCGACGCGAGCGGAACGGTGAGCGACGTGACGCCTGTGCCCTTCAACGCGCGAACGAGGGCCAACGAGTACGGCGGCGGCGCCTACTGCGTTGCCCAGGGAACGGTCTACTTCTCGAACATGGCCGACGGCCGCATCTATGCGGTGGTGCCCGGAGAGACGCCACGAGCGCTGACCGCGGATGGGCCTTTCCGCTACGGCGACCTGGTGTTCGACGCCGCGCGACAGCGTCTGCTGTGTATCCGCGACGATCACACCGGGCTCGACCACGAGGCGGAGGTTGCGCCGGGCGAGCGGATACCGGAGCCGAGCGCGGCCCTCGTCGCGATCGAGATCGCGGACGGCTCGATCTCGATCCTCGCTGAGGGCTACGACTTCTACTCCACGCCACGGCCGTCCGCGGATGGCGCCCGGCTTGCCTACCTGGCGTGGAGGCATCCGAACATGCCCTGGGATGCCACGGAGCTGTGGTTGGCCGATCTCGACGAATCCGGCCTGCCGCGCGGAAAGCAGATGCTCGCCGGCGGGGGAGAGGAGTCGGTCGTTCAGCCCGAATGGGCGCCCGACGGCTCGCTCGTCTTCGCATCGGACCGCAGCGGCTGGTGGAACCTCTACCGCTGGACGGGCACGGGCGAGGCTGCCGCCATCGTGCCGCGCGAGGTCGAGTTCGCGGGACCGCAGTGGGTCTTCGGCTTGAGCTGGTTCGGCATCGCCGACGACGGTTCGATCATTTCGGTCGTGCGCAGCGATGGTCGGGACACGTTGTGGCACATACCCGCCGAGGAGGAAGCGCGACCGATCGATATCCCCGAGCAGAGCATCGCTCCGACCCTCGTTGTCCACGGGCAGCGTGTCTGCTACATCGGCGCCGGTCCGGCGCAGCCGACGGTACTGGTGACGCTCGATCTCGATACCGGTGTGCGTGAGGTGGTGCGAAAGCAGCTCGACCTGGACTTCGACCCGGCGTACCTGTCCGCGCCCGAATCGATCGAGTTTCCGACGACAGACGGACACACCGCCCACGCGCTCTTTTACCCGCCTGCCAACCGCGACTTCCGCGGTCCGGACACAGACCGACCGCCGTTGGTGGTGATGATCCATGGCGGCCCTACCTCGGCCGCCGTCCCGGCCCTCGATCTCGAGAAGCAGCTCTTCACCAGCCGGGGCATCGCCGTAGTCGACGTCAACTACCGCGGCAGCACCGGATACGGGCGTGAATACATGCGCCGGCTCGACGGCAAGTGGGGCGTCTACGACGTCGACGACTGTGTCGCCGCGGCGCGCTTCCTGGCCGAGCGTGGATCGGTCGATCCCGAGCGCATGGCGATAACAGGCGGCAGCGCCGGCGGCTTCACGGTGCTGTGTGCCTTGACCTTCCACGATGTGTTCGCGTGCGGCGCGTCGCACTTCGGCGTGGGGGATCTCGAGGCTCTAGCCCGCGACACGCACAAGTTCGAGTCGCGCTACATCGAGCGGCTCGTCGCGCCCTACCCGGCCGGACTGGACGTCTATCGCGAGCGGTCGCCGATCCACTCGGTCGAGCGGCTCAGCCGGCCGTTGATCGTCACCCAGGGGATGGACGACATGGTCGTGCCCATCGCCCAGGCCGAGCAGATCGTTGCGGCACTGCGCGAGCGTCAGATTCCGCACACATACCTGCCCTTCGAGGGCGAGGGCCACGGGTTTCGCCAGGAACAGAACATCCGGCGCGCGATCGAGGCCGAGCTGTCGTTCTACGCCCAGGTCTTCGGCTTCGACCTTGCCGACGAGATCGAGCCGGTCAAGGTCGAATTCCGCGAGGCCATTTCCTGAAATGCCTCTGTTCTGAAAGCCACGGTCGCCGCTCTCCCGGCCCGCCCGCAAGGCCCAGCCGGCGATGATCATGCGTCTATAGGCGGGGGATCGTTGTCCAATGAGAGTCGTCGCGGCGAGATTTGCGGAGCACCATCAGGCGAAGGCGGCGCTAATGCTGCTCCAGCAGGAGCTGAACAAGCCCGACGTGGCGGTCGCCCCACTGGCAAGCCCCGATGAGCCGGCAGCCACCGACGCGCTGCTTGCGGGCATCTTTCCCGATGATCAGGCTCCCGCTGCGGTCGAGCTGGTCGAGCGCGCGGGCGGCGAGATAGTGGCCGACATCGACGAATCGTGGACGGGCCTCAACTCCGCGACCTGACTCCGGCGTCGTTCGCGACGTGTGACCTGCAGCTCCGCTACGTGATTCGCGGCTGCTCTTGATGATCTGCAGGGCCCACTGCGCGGAATTGCAGATCTAGTGATCACGATCAGGTACAGACGGGACTTTTGAGACCGCGGACCCTCCACAGAGGCACGGTTTTACTACCAGATCTGCAAAGTTGCCCGTGTCGAGGCCCATTGATGCCCAAAACGCCCGCGGGTGCTCAATAGATCTGCAATCAGGGGCTTCATGGGCTCGGGGCCTAGGGCTCGACGGCCCTCTGTTCGACTGATCGGAAGGCGCCGTGCTACAACGGCGACTGTGACCCCTCGGCCGAGCGTCCTTATCGTCGGCGGCTTCGCGACCATGCCGCCCAACTACTGGACCCTGCAGCGCCGTCTGCTGCGCCGCGGCGCCGAACGCGTCGACATCTGTCAGCTGTGGCAACCCGACTGGCTTCTCGCCGGCTTCCTCGGGATGGGCTCGGTCATGCGCCGCACCGGTCGGGCAATTGCCGCGACCTATCGTGCGGGTGGCCGCCGGCCGATCATCGTGATCGGCCACTCGGCCGGCGGCATCGCGACGCGGCTGGCGATGTCGCCCGCGCCCTTCCACGGCCGCAAGGCCGGCGTGGCAGAGGCAGTGGGTGGGTTGGTGACGCTCGGCACGCCGCACGGCCTTACGGGGTTGCCGAACCGATATCGCCATGCCGGCCACGAGGCGGCCGCATTTCTCGAGCGCGAGACGCCCGGTGCGTGGTTCGCGCCACGGACGGCGTATCTGACGGTCGGGGCGCGCAACGTGTCCGCGAAGCTGTCCGGTCGCTCCGGCCGCACGTATCACGACGTGTTCAGGGTCATGCTCGGAGACGAGACGGAGCTCGTGGGCGACGGCATCGTGCCCGTCGCGGCCGTTCACCTCGAGGGCGCTCACCAGCTGACGTATGACGACGTCGTCCACGGCATGTTCGGCGGCCAGTGGTACGGCGACGACCGCGTCATCGACCGCTGGTGGCCGACGGCCGTCGATCTCTGGCACCAGGCCCTCGCCGCGCGTGCGCACGGCGAGCCACCCATCGGTCCCTCGCACCCGGATCAATCCCCAGCGATGGAATCCGCGGTCGAATCGGCATCCGCTGGGCAGGATTTGCAGAAGTCGCTAGAATTCGAGGTCGCGGGGTGGAGCAGCGGCAGCTCGTCGGGCTCATAACCCGAAGGTCGGCGGTTCGAATCCGTCCCCCGCAACCAAGAACTCTGACTGAACGACCCCGCGGACCCGCCTCCCGGGGTCGTTTCCTTTGCCCCTTCCGCCGCGCAACCGTGCCCCTTCCGCCGCGCAACGGTGTGTCGTCCGCGCGCCTACCCGCTGAGCGGGTGATTCGTCCGGAGACCTCCGCTTAAGTGGTCGCACTGCGCCGCAACGGACGAGTCTGGTCGGAGGCCCGTCCGTCGGACCGGATTTCCCGCTGAGCGGTTGATCTGCCCGCTGGGGAGGGTGGCGACGGCCGATTTGGCAGCTCAACCGACGATTGGCGACTACGGACGGCGCTGCCAACGGACGAATGACCCGCTGAGCGGGTAAACCGCTTTGGCCGACTCCGCGCTTGGGCAAGATGGCGCTGGACTGGCGGTGGACCCAGCGGTGGCGCCCGGCGGTCAGTCCACGCAATGGTCCGCCGGACGAATGAACCACTGAGCGGGAAACGATGCCCCTGGACGCTTCGCGGCCACTCGGCGCGGACCTCGCGGGTACTCTGGCGCGTCAGTCGAGGCGCCAACGCGCGTGTTAGAGGATCTTTTCGAGCTCGGCGTCTAGGAAGCCCGACGGTGGCGGGCCGTAGCTGGCCGACTGGATGATGCCGTCGCGGTCGACGAAGTACGTGATCGGCACGAAGGCGCCCATGAACGCCCGCCAGGCGACATTGTCGGGGTCCATCAGCAGCGGCCAAGTGGCACCGTACGAATTGGCGAACGCGGATGCTGCCTGCGGCCCGTCGTCGTGGACGATGCCCAGGATCTCGAGGCCCTCGTCCGAGTGGCGATCGTAGGCATCGACGAGAAGCGGGAACTCGTCGCGGCAGGGGATGCACCAGCTCGCCCAGAAGTTGACGATCACGGGCCGGCCGCGCAGCGACGAGAGCGAGACCGTCTCGCCGTCCACCGTCTGCAAGTCAACCTCCGGGGCAGGCCGGCCGATCAACGGGTTGGCGCCGACGACTACTAGGCTCGGGTTGGGGTCACGCCCCAGTGACAGGTTCAGTGCCAGCGCGACTACGACGATTGCCAGGCCCACGGCCGTGGCCGCGGCCGCGATGCGGAGTGGCCGGCTCAGGGAGCTGCGGGCTGGGACGCCTGGGGAGCAGGGGTCTCGCCGCCGACACCGCCGGCAGGCGGCGGCGGGCCGGTCTCGGGTAGCGCGTTGACCGTGCCGTTCATGTTCGGGTGGACGGCGCACAGGAAGTAGTAGTCACCGGGGGCGAGTGCTGGGACCTGGTACGTCACCTCGGCCGGGCCGGTAATGACCTCGCCCTCCAGGAACTTGGTCTCGCGCGCGGAGCTGTCCGCGATCTCGACGTTGTGCGGCACGCCCGACTCGTTGTTCGCGAACACGAGATCGAATGGCCTGTCCGCGGGCACGATCAGCAGCTTCGTGTCGAACGAGGTCGTGTTGTTGGCGGCGACCTGGGGCACGGCCGGCACGGCAACGGGCGTCTCGACGCCCTCGGCATCGACCGGCGTCAGCGTGTTCAGCCACGAGATGCCAAGAGGCGCAAGCGCGATGAAGAACGACAGCGCGATGACGCCGATGAACACCGGCACGAGCCGACGCGGCCAGACGCGCTGCGGATCGCGCGTCCTGGGGACAGCGTGGCCCACTTCCTCAGTGCTTCGGTACTCGTGCCCCGCGTCGAGATACCAGCCGACGATGGCGATCAGGGCGAGGATCAGCCCACCGATAAGCAGCACGGCGCTGAAGATCACCCCGTAGAGCATCACGACCATCGCGATCGGGGCGAAGAACGGCCACGGGCTGGGACCGGGCATGTGCACACCGGGCGGAGGCTCGGGGTAGACGGGTTCTGCGTGAACCACGGCTGCGGCGCCAAGGCCACCGGCGCCGAAGCGTCGCGGCGCGAGCGCACCTGGCGCGAGCGCACCCGGCGCCAGCGCCACCGCGGCATGACCCGCCGGCAACGCGCCGTGTCCGGTGTCCAGCGCCGGCTCGGCCGTGGCCCGCCATTCGCGCATCGCGTCGTACAACCAGCCACCAATCGCGACGAAACAGACGATCAGCCCGAGCAGGAAGAGCGGCAGGTTGATCGGCCCGCTCGGGTTGCCGTCAGCATCGCGCGGAACCAGCACGAACGAGAAGAGCAGTAGCGCCGCGCCGATCGGGACCACGAATGGCCAGCGCGACGGCCCGGGCAGGTGAATACCCGGCGGCGGCGCTCCGCCGGCGAGCTGCCGGGGCACGCGTGATGCGGTCCGCGCCCAGGTTCGGCGCCACTCCCAGGCCGTCAGCAGCAGGAATAGAAGCAACGCACCGATCAGGACCCAGGGCAGCCATCGGATGAGATCCGACCAGTTCGGCAGGATCAGCTGTTCGAGCATGCCGAACAGCTGGTCGATGAGAGTTTCCTGCGCGGGTTCCTGTTCCACGGAGTGCTAGAGCTCGCGCGACCCGCGCAGCAGGACCCCGAAGACGAAGGCCATCGAAACGCCGAGCAGGACCAGCATGGTCGCGCCGGCGAGGTCGATCACCGCCGGGTTGACCTGCAGGTACCAGTACCCGATGCCGATCGCCATGAAGACGATCCCGAGGATGATTGCGTTGCGCCAGACGAACATCGCGACCGCCTACTTCAGGAAGTACAGGACGAAGAAGAGGGCGATCCAGACGATGTCGACGAAGTGCCAGTAGGCGCTGACCGCCTCGACGGCGATGTGGTGCTTGGCGGAGAACTGGCCGGCCAGGCCGCGCAACAGGATGACGGCGATGCCGACGACGCCGCCGAAGACGTGGGCGCCGTGGAAGCCGGTCATCGTGTAGAAGAGCGTGCCGTAGATGCCGCTGTTGATGCCGAAGCCCTCGTGGGTGACGAGCTCGAAGTAGTCGAACACCTGCATCGCCAGGAAGACGACGCCCAGGAAGCAGGGTCAGCGCAGCGCCCGGTTCATGCCCGTCCGGTCGCCGCGTGCGGATGCGCCACACGCCCCACTGCATCGTGAACGAGCTGACGATCAGGAGCGTCGTGGCGATGAGCGGGATGACGCCCGGGGTGATGACGTGCTCGAGGCCCTCGGGTGGCCAGGCCTGGCCCAGGGCGATCGCGGTTGCACGGGTGTTGAAGTAGGCGCCGAACAGGCCGGCGAAGAACATCACCTCGCTGCCGATGAACAGCAGCATGCCCAGCAGCGCGGTGTTCATGCCCTGCGACATGTGACCGCCGGCGTCGTCCTCCTCGACGTGGGGCAGGACGACGGCGTGCGTTTCGGCCGTCACTTCGTCTCCTCCGTCGTCTCCGGTCGTGCCTCGTGGGGCACCGCGTCAGGCGCCAGCTCCGACACGCCGGGTTGGACGTCGCCCGCTTCAACCTGGGGCTGATGGCCCTCGATCGGCTCGCCGATGCTCTCCTCGGGCGGGTCGGCGCGGTTCTCGTCGTGAGTCTCGCCAGCCGCTGCGGGCAGTGCCACCGCGTGGGCCAGCGACCGCGCCGTGCTTCAGGTCGAACAGCGGCCGCTCGGAGCGGACCGGCGGCAGCGCGTCGAAGTTGTACGGCGGCGGCGGGCTGGTCGTCGCCCACTCGAGCGTGTTGCCGTCCCACGGGTCGTCGTCGGCGTCGGCTGGCGATCGCGCAGCGTGATGAACACGTTCCACAGGAACGGCAGCACGCTCACGGCGATCATGAACGCGCCGATGGTCGAGAGGAAGTTCAGCTCCGTCCAGCCCGGGTTCGGCGGCGTAGTCGACGATGCGCCGGATCATGCCGTCGAGGCCGAGCAGGTGCTGCGGGAAGAAGGCCAGGTTGGTGCCGACGAAGAGCAGCACGAACTGGAGCTTGCCCAGGCGCTCGTTGAGCCGGCGGCCGGTCATCTTGGGGAACCAGTAGAAGAGCGCGGCGAAGATGCCGAAGACGGATCCGGCGACGAGCACGTAGTGCAGGTGCGACACGACCCAGTACGTGTCCTGGACGTGGAAGTCGAAGGGCACGACGGCCAGGAAGGCGCCGTCGAGGCCGCCGATCAGGAAGAGCGAGATGAAGCCGAGCGCGAAGAGCATCGGCGTGTCGAAGCGCAGCTGGCCGCCCCACATCGTGGCCAGCCAGTTGAAGAACTTGATGCCGGTGGGCACGGCGATGAGGAACGTGAAGAAGCTGAAGAAGGGCAGGTAGACGGCGCCGGTCGTGAACATGTGGTGCGCCCAGACCGTGAAGCCGAGGGCGCCGATCGAGGCCGTGGCGAAGACGAACGCCTTGTAGCCGAAGAGCGGCTTGCGGCTGAAGACGGGCAGGATCTCGCTGACGATGCCGAACGCCGGCAGGATGAGGATGTACACCTCGGGGTGGCCGAAGAACCAGAAGACGTGCTGCCACAGGATGGGGTTGCCGCCCAGCGGCCGGATCGAAGAAGCCGCCGCCGTAGTTGCGGTCGATGAAGAGCATCATCAGACCGCTGGTCAGGACCGGGACGGCGAAGAGCAGCAGGACGCTGGTGACCAGCGTGTTCCAGACGAACATCGGCATGCGCAGCAGCGTCATTCCCGGCGCGCGCATCTTGAAGATCGTGGCGATGAAGTTGATCGCGCCGAGGACGGAGCTCATGCCCAGGAGCACGAGCGAGGCCAACCACAGGTCGATGCCCGCGCCGCCCTGCTCCGGAGAGTGGGGCGTAGCCGGTCCAGCCGGCGTTGGCCGCGCCGCCGACGGCGATAGCCCGAGAACAGCAGCAGGCCGCCCAGCGGCACCATCCAGAACGACAGCGCGTTGATGCGCGGGAAGGCCATGTCCGCGGCGCCGATCTGGAGCGGCACGATGTAGTTCGCCGAGGCCGGTCATCATCGGCATGACGAACAGGAAGATCATCGTCGTGCCGTGGATCGTGAAGAGCTGGTTGTACGTCTCCGGGTCGACGAGCTGGACGCCGGGCACGGCCAGCTCGGTCCGGATCAGCAGGGCGAAGCATGCCGCCGAGCAGGAAGAACGAGAACGCCGTGACGATGTACATCACGCCGATCTTCTTGTGATCGGTCGTGGTCAGCCACGCGTAGATCGACGATCGCGAGCTATAGGTCGTCGCGCGCGGGTCGAGTGCCGTCGTCGCCATCTCTGCTCCTACTGACCTACGGTCAGCGTCCCAACCATGTTGGGATGGATGCTGCAGTAGAACTCGTATGAGCCACCCGGCAGCGGCCCGACGTTGTACGTGGCCTCTCCGCGGGCAGGCGCGTCTGGATCGCCCTGCCAGTCGCTGCCATCCGGAGCGCCACCGCGGATGGCGAAGTCATGCGGCGCTGCCTGATCCGCGTTCGTCAGGGTGACAGTGAACGGCTGATCTGGCGGCACGGACAGCTCGGCAGGGTCGAAGCCGTCAGCGATGCTCACAGAGGTAACGCTGATCGTGGGGCCGCCGGGAGCCGGTGTGGGCTGGTTGGGGTCGGGCGTGGGCTCCTGCTGCGCCTGGATCACCCACGCGTCGAACTCGGCCCGACTCATCGCCTGGACGGTGAAATGCATATCGGCATGCCCGATGCCGCAGAACTCGGCGCACTGGCCGGCGAATGTGCCCGGCTGGGAGATCGTCACGTCGAACTCGTTGACGCGGCCGGGCACGACGTCCTTCTTGTAGAGGAACTGCGGCACGTAGAACGAGTGGATGACGCCGTTGTCCGGGGTGTGCAGCCGGATGTGGACCGTCTCGTTGATGGGCAGCGCCATGACCGGGCCGTCGCGGCCCGCGCCGGTGAAGCTCAGGCCGTGCTGTGGGTAGTCGAACGTCCACTGACACTGGAAGGCGGTAACGTCGACCACCACCGCG
Source organism: uncultured Chloroflexia bacterium (assembly GCA_963706095.1). Lineage (GTDB taxonomy): Bacteria > Chloroflexota > Limnocylindria > Limnocylindrales > CSP1-4 > JALYGJ01. Next base: position 1,225,489 of record OY970149.1, on the reverse strand, counting down.
GCCTCCTGGTTGGATGTCGCGTCCTGCTCGTTGAGCGTCATCAGGGCGCCGATGAACAGAGCGGTCACCGTGATCGCAGGCACGATCGTCCACAGGATCTCGAGCGGGTTGCTGCCGTGTGTCTGCTTGGGCAGCTCATCGTCGCCCTTGCGCCTGCGGTAGCGAAGCGTAATCCAGCAGCAGGAGTCCCTCGACCAGGAAGAAGACGATCGACGGCGATGACGAACGTGATCAGGTACAGGTTCTCCGTCAGGAGTCCCTGGGTGGTGATCGGCGAAGTTGGGAAAAAGCCCGGCGGCTGCTCGTTACCCGCCTGTGGCGGATATGGCTCGGCGATGTTGGCGCCACAGGCCGCGAGAAGTGCTCCGAGCGCCAGAAGGGCTGCGGTGACTGCGAGCGCGTGGCGCGCGCGTAGAAGGCGCGTCAGCACTGGCCGGTGCATAGGTTCGCGACGTTGCTGGGCAGGCCGACCAATGGCACGCAGACTCCCCTGTCAGGGTCGGAAAAGACGTTCGAACGTGGGCGGTCAACATAATAGGACGTGAACCGGCTGACTGCGCTCTCCCGCGCGTCCCTTTGCCTCGTTGCGACGACGTGGCTTTTCTGCCTCTTTCTGGCCCTGCCGGTTGCGGCGCATGGCGTCGCCCCGGACCCCGGATCCGTGCTCGGAGCGCTGACGGCGTGGACGTTCGAGGCACACGTCATCCTGCCGCTGGTCGCGGCTGCGCTCATCTGGTGGCGGACGGTGGTGGCTGTCGATCGGGCGCATCCTGCGAATCGAGTTCCCCGATTCCGATCATGGGCGTGGTATGGCGGGCTGTTGGCGCTGTTCGTGGCGCTCTGCTCGCCTATCGCGACCTTCGACACGACTCTGTTCGCGGCGCACATGGTGCAGCATCTGCTGATCGCGATGGTCGCGGCGCCGCTGCTCGTATTGGCCGCCCCGATCACGCTCCTGCTGCGCATCTCCTCACCTGGCACGCGGCGCCGCGTGATCCTGCCGGTACTCCACTCCTGGCCGATGCGCGTCATTTCGCACCCGGTCGTTACCTGGGTGCTCTTCGCCGGGGTCATGTGGGCCAGCCACTTCAGCTTCCTGTTCGACGCGGCTCTCGAAAATGAGCTGTGGCATATCGTCGAGCACGCCCTGTACCTGGGCGTCGCGTTGCTGTTCTGGTGGCCCGCCGTCGGGGCCGATCCATCGCCATGGCGCCTGCCCCACGCCGTCCGCGTGGGCTACCTGTTCCTGGGCATGCCCCAGTCATCGTTCCTGGGCCTGGCCATCTTCTCGGCCCCCGCGGTCCTCTATACCCACTACGCCACGGTCGAGCGGTCGTGGGGTCCCACGCCACTCGCCGACCAGGAGCTCGCCGGCGGGCTCATGTGGGTGGTCGGCGACCTGTTGTTCCTGATCGCGATGCTCCTCGCGGTGTGGGTCTGGCTGCGCGCCGAGGAGGCCGAGGGACGGCGCGTCGACGCTCAGCTCGACCGCGAAACCGCCCGCGCCACCCACGCCGCCCGCCTGTCCGACGCCACTGCCGCGGCGACCGCCCCCACCGGCACCGCCTCTCCCGCCGCCGCCACTGCGACCGCCTCCGCCTCTCCCGCCGCCGCCACTGGCATGCCGACTCCAGCCTCGAAAGCGCCCTATCCACCTGGAGACTGATGCGTCCGGCGGGCACCTCCGAAGACCTTTCGGAACACCGAATCACAGCTCTGGTCAGTCGTTTCAGTCATGGTGAGACTCAGTCGACCGCCGAACGGGCCTTGCCGTGGTGTTGCCCAGCTCTCGGCGGACGCATCATGCACGTGGGGACTAAGAATCCGATAACCGACTGGTAAGCGACTCCGACCACCATGCCTCGATGGCAACTCGGGACGATCGAGCGCAACGCGGACGAGACCACGGCCGCATGCTGGCCAGTCGGCTCCTTGCTGAGCTCGCCGCGTCGAGGCGTGCCGCGGGAATCTCCCAGGGGCAGTTGGCGGTCGCACTCGGCTGGTCGCAGTCCGAATACTCCCGATTCGAGCGCGCGACCCGTTTGGATTCCACATCGATAGTGGACGTCGCCGCCGCTGCGGCCGTGCTTGGATTCAAGCTCTCCGGCGGGCTGCACCTGAGCGGTTCGCCGGTCCGCGATGCGGGGCATCAGGCGTTGATCGAGCGGTTCGTGCGCGAGCTATCGTCGGCCTGGCGTGTCGCTCGAGAGGTGCCCCTGCCTCTTCCAGGTGACCGACGATCGTGGGATCTCCTCCTGAGGCTGGAGCGGCAACGCGTCGGTGTCGAGGCGGAGACGCGGATCCGGGACGTTCAACGGCTGGTCAGGCACATCCGCGAACGGGAACGCGATGGTGGGACTGATGCGATCGTGCTGGTGCTATCGGATAGCCGAATCAACCGCGAGCTGGTGCGAGAGCTGCGCGCAGCGTTGGGACCGGAATATGCGACCCCGCCCAGACAGCTAATGAGAAAGCTGCGCGTGGGTCAGCCGCTGCCGGGATCGGGTGTCGTGCTCGTCTGAAGGGCGGCGAGCTCCTCGTCGACATACGGGTCGGCAGTGCCGGCGGCGCGGTGGGCCGCGGCCAGCTCGAGCTGAATTGCGTGGGCCTCCGAACCGCGCCCCAGCTCGCGCAGTGTTCGCGCCACGCACCAGCGGGCGATGAGCAGCTCCGACTGCTTGCCCTGCGACTCCCGCTCAGCCACAGCCTCCTCGAACAGCGCGAGGGCGTCGTCCAGATCGCCCCGATCGAAGGCCGACCAGCCCAGGTTGTTGAGCAGCGATGCCCGCCACTGGCGCGCGCGCGGGTCGGCCGCCGACGAGGCAAGGTCGAGCGCGCGCCGGTTCAATGCATCCTGATCGGACGCATCCGCCACGATCGCGATCATGTGCAGCGCATCGATCGCCAGGTGCTCGAATCCAGCCGCGGTCGCAGCCTCGAACGCCGCCTCGAAACGAGGGCGGGCGAGTTCCGGATGGCCACTTGAGTTCGAGATGCGTCCCGCCTCGAGCTCCGCTCGGACGCGAACCTCCGGATCCTTTGAGTCGCTGACCGCATCGAGCGTCAGTGACGCCTGGTCGAAGTTGTCCTGCAGGCCGACCGCGCGCGCAACCTGGGTCAGGAGGATCGATCGCAGGAGTTCGTCGGCAGGTTCGGCGGCGGCTCGAAATCGGCCCTCAGAGCCAGCGGGATCGTCGAAGTCCCACAGCGCGTCGATCCGTTCCTGGTGGGCTATCGCGGCGGCGATTGGATCCACTGTCACAGAGGCAGGAAGACGAAGACGTCCAGGATGATCAGCGCGAAGAGCGCGGTCAGGTACGTGATCGAGTAGCGTAGAGGCGAACCGCGCGCGCGTCGGTGCCGTCGCGCCACATGGCGAACGCCTGGAGCAGGAACAGCCCGCCCAGGACGAGCGCGCCGCCGAGGAAGACCAGGCCCATGCGCGCCACGGCGAAGAAGACGAGCGTCAGGCAGACCATGAGCACCGAGTACAGCGCGATCTGGCGCGTCGTCTCCTGCGACGCCGTGGGTCACCGGCAGCATCGGCACGTTGGCCGTGGCGTAGTCGCGCCGCAAGCGCAGCGACAGTGCCCAGAAGTGCGGCGGCGTCCAGTAGAAGACGATCGCGAACAGGAGCAGCGCGGGCAGAGAGATGTCGCCGGTCACCGCCGCCCAGCCGATGACCGGCGGCAGTGCCCCGGCCGCACCACCGAGCACGATGTTCTGCGGTGTCGTGCGCTTGAGCAGCATCGTGTAGACGACGACGTAGAAGGCCATCGCGAGGAGCGTCAGGAATGCCGCGACCAGGTTCGTGAAGAAGGCCATCACGCCGAAGGCGAGCACGCCCAGCACCAGCCCGAAGACCAGCGCGTCCTCGGGGTCGACCTCGTGCGCCGGCAGCGGACGACGGCGCGTGCGCGTCATGAGTTCGTCGATGTCGCGATCGAGATAGCAGTTGATTGCGTTCGCGGCGCCGGCCGCGAGCGTGCCGCCGAGGAGCGTCCAGAAGACGAGGCCGAGTGGCGGGACGCCGCGCGCCGCGAGGAACATCGCCGGCACGGTCGTGACCAGCAGCAGCTCGATGATGCGCGGCTTGGTCAGGGCGATGTAGGCGTTGACGCGCTCGCGCTTCGTTGGCTGGTGATCGGCGGCAGATTCGGCGGTCGGCTTGGGAGACGGCTCTGGCTCGGAGGTTGCCTCGGAGGTTGACTTAGCAGAGCGAGCTTCGAGGTACGAGACGAAGACGGCACCGACACACAGCGCCCAGATCAGCGGCGCCCAGTGCGAGGTGCAGCGCGACGGCCCACGCACGCAAGAGTCGTCGTGATCTGCAGCGCGCCGACGATGACCTGGACCGCGTACAGCGCTGCCGCGGTCCCTGTCAGCATCAGCAGCTGCTCGCCACCCGCCACGGGAGGCCCGCCGCGGCGCGCCGCGCGGACGGCGCGCCACACGACCACCGCCGCGCCAACGACGAACAATCCAACAACGGCCGCCACGATCCGGTGCAGGAAGTGCGCCATCTGCAGGCTGGCGATGGCGGGATCGGCCGACAACTGCGGTAGCAGCTGACCGTTGAAGAGCGGCCAGTCGGGGAAAACGAGAGAGGCGCCGCTGGCCGTCACGTTGGCACCGAAGAGCATCAGCGCGTAGACCGAGGCGGCCGCGAAGGCGAGCAACAGCGTCAGCCGTTGCGAGGTCCCGCGCGCGGGCAGGTCCGCTGGATAGCGCGCGCGTATCGCCACGAACGTCAGCAACGCGAGCAACGCCAGGGCTGCCGCGAGATGCGCAGTGACCCACTCACCGGCGTTGTTGGTCTCGACCGTGATCTTGCCGAGGTACGCCTGGAAGCCGACCAGCACCAGCGCCCCGACCGTCGGGATGAGGATCGACCTCCGGCGCCGGTATGACCGCAGCGCGACGATGACCATGGCCAGCACGAGCACGCCGATGAGCGCGGCCACGGTGCGATGGATCCACTCGATCCACGCCGCGGTGTCGCCCAGCGGCGGCAGGATCTGGCCGTGGCACAGCGGCCAATCGGGGCAGCCCATGCCCGAACCGGTCGCGCGCACGATCGCGCCGATGACGATCAGCAGGTACGTGGCTGCCGCGGTCAGGAACGCGAGGCGCTCGAAGAGTCGTGAAGGGACGGACACGGGGGCGGTCATCGGGACGCGCTGATTGTACGGACACAGTGGCGCGTAAGCCGCCGGTGAGCGATCGGCGTTATGGTGCGGTTGATGCGATTCCCGCTTTCCATGATCGTCGTCGTCGTGCTCGTGGCGGCCTGCGGCGCGACCGGCGGCCCGCCCACGCCATCGCCCACCGCCGCGCCGCAGGGTGGCTATCCGGGCTGGCCGCCCAATGCCACTTTCGAGCTCATCCCCATCCCCGTATCGAGCGAGCTGATCGTCGGACCCAACCGGCTTCTGGTCAACGTCGTCACCAGCCAGAACGAGCCGGTGGCCGACCCCGACCGCCAGGTCGATCTGCAGCTGTACAACCTGGCCACCGACCCGGCCACGCCGGCCTTTGCGACGACGACGACCTACCTGTCGACGATCGAAGGCCGGCCCGGCCTGTACCGGGCGGAGGTCGACTTCCCGAGCGCCGGGGAGTGGGGCCTCGAAGCCATCGCCCACGAAGCGGACGGCTCGACGCGAACGGGGCGGATGGTCTTTCCGGTGCGCCAGACCGGCACGACGCCGGCAATCGGGGCGCCGGCGATCTCGTCGGAGACACCGACTGCCCAAACGGAAGCCGAGATCGCCGCGATCTCCACGGACGACGATCCCGATCCCGATTTTTATGGCCAGTCGGTTGTCGAGGCGCTGGAGGCCGGCGAGCCCTTCACGCTCGTCTTCGCCACGCCCGCCTTCTGTGCCACGGCGGCATGCGGACCTACGCTCGACCTGGTCAAGACGGCTGCGGCCGACTTCAAGGACAGCATGTCATTCATCCACGTGGAGCCCTATGTCCTCAAGCAGGTGGAGGGTGGGCTCCAACCCGAGCTCGATGAACAGAACTTTCCGATCCCTGTCGACGCGGTCAACCAGTGGGGCCTGCAGACCGAGCCCTACGTGTTCGTGGTCGACGCGGACGGTAATGTGGCTGCCAAGTTCGAGGGTGTCGCCTCGGACGAGGAGCTGCGCGCCGCATTCGACGCTGTAGCTGACTGAAAAAGGGGAGGAGCATGGCCGCACCGATCGTTCTCGTGCCCGGCTGGTGGCTGGGTGCATGGGCCTGGGATGACGTCGCATCACAGCTGCGCGCCGCCGGGCATGACGTGACGGCATTGACGCTGCCGGGGCTCGATTCACTCGAAACGGATCGCTCGGCGATCACTTTTGACGACCACGTCCAGGCCATCGTCCAGGCGGTCCGCGCGGCCGGTAACGGCGGCAAGGTCGTGCTCGCTGTCCACAGCGGCGCAGGTGCGCCGGGCTATGCCGCGACGGACCTGGTGCCGGATCTCATTGGCGCGGCCGTGTACGTCGACACGGGTCCCGCCATCGGGCCGCTCGACGACGAGTTCGAGGGCGTCGAGAAGCCGCTGCCGCCCGCGGACGAGCTGGCCGCCAGCGAGAACCTCGACGGCATCAGTGAAGAGCAGCTCGAGGAATTCCGAAACAGGGCGGTACCGGAGCCGGCCGGCGCGATGCGCGGCTCGGCAACACTGTCGAACCCGGCCCGGCTCGACGTCCCGACAGTCGCCATCTGCACTGCCTTCCCTTCGAAGGAGTACCAGGAGTACGCCGCGAAGGGCTTCGGCTTCCTGGCCGGTTACAACGAGCTGAAGAACATCACCTGGATCGACCTGCCGACGAGCCACTGGCCGATGTGGTCCAAGCCGCGCGAGCTGGCCCAGATCATCGGCGAGGTAGCGGCGAGCCACTGACCGCAATGGCCGCTTACGAACTTCGTGAGGCGGCTCATCGCGCCGGCCTGTCCGAGGCGCGCCTCAACGATTTCCTCGCGGCAGGTGCCGTTACGCCCAGCGCCGACGGTGCATTCACTGAGGGCGACGTCCGCCGTGCGTTGTGCGTCGCCACATTCATCGATGCCGGCGTGCCCCTCGAGACGCTGGCGCAAGTCATTGCGAATGGGGCGATGCGCCTCGATTTCCTGGACAGCCCCGAGTACAGGCGCCTCGCCGCGACGAGCAACGAGACATTCCAGGAAGTCCACGAGCGTACGGCCGTGCCGCTTGACCTGCTCGTCGCGCTGCGCGAATCGATGGGTTCGCCGCCGCCGTCGCCGGACAGCTTCGTGCGCGAGAACGAGTTGGAGGCGGTGCCCTACCTCGAGCTCGCCATTGCGGTCGGCATGAAGGCCGAGTCGATCGAGCGCCACATCCGCGTCATGGGGGACGGCCTGCGCCGGGCAGCCGAGACCGAATCAGATATCTGGTACCGCGAGCTCATCGCGCCCGGTGTCGAAGCGGGAATGATCGGCACGGAGTCGCTGCCGGCCGGGTCCGAGCGCCTGGCGGACCTGGGCGACCAGGTGCTTCTCTCCATCCTCCATGGCCGGCAGGCGCACGCGTGGCTGGACAACGTCGTGCGCGGCTTCAGTGAGCAGATGGCCAGAGCCGGCATCCACGCACGGCCGGAGCGTCTACCGACGATGTGCTTTCTAGACGTGACGGGCTATACGCGCATGACCGCTGAGCGCGGCGATGCCGCGGCGGCGCAGCTTGCCGAACAGCTGGCCCGTGTCGTCGAACGGACGTCGACCCAGCACGGCGGCACGCCGATCAAGTGGCTGGGCGATGGTGTGATGGTCCACTTCGAGGATGCCAAGGGTGCGGTCACGGCCGCGCTCGAGATGCTGCAGGCTATCGACGCGGCCGGTCTGCCGCCGGCGCACGTGGGCCTGCACTCAGGTGAAGTCCACTTCAACCAGGGCGACTACTTCGGTCGCACCGTGAACCTGTGCGCGCGCATCGCCGACTTCGCCCGACCGGGCGAGGTCCTCGCATCGGCCGACACCGTAGCTGCCGCGGCCGGCGTCGTGGGTCTCCGCTTCGACGAGATCGGCCCGGTCGAGCTCAAAGGCGTCGATGGCGCCGTCGTCCTGTTCGTGGTCCGCCGGGCTGCCTAGACCAATTTGGTGCCGCTCGACCCGGGTGACTCGAGGGGAAGTCCGGCGGCACAGCCGGGGCACGTTGCAGTCCCAGGCTCGTAGGTCGGCAGGTCGAGCGACCACAGCGCCTGGGCGCGATAGGTCCGACCCGTCGCCGGGGAAACCAGCTCGTCGAGCTGGCCGGAGCGATCGACGATGACCACTACCGCGGCCAGGTCGGCGCCCGCGGCCTCGACGAGGGGGATCATCTCCAGCAGCGAGGCGCCCGTCGTGACGACGTCATCGACCAGTGCCACGCGCTCTCCCGGGTCGATTCGGAAGCCGCGGCGCAGCTCGCGCCGACTTGTGCCGTCCGCCTCCGCGACGGCTTCGGCGAAGATGCCGCGCGTCCCCACGTTGCGGGCCACCTCGTGGGCCAGGATCACCCCGCCGGTGGTCGGGCCGACAACGACGTCGATCGCGCGCGATCCGTCCGGGCTCGCGGCGACCATCGCCGTGTCGGCCAGGTAGCGGCAGATCTCGGCCACGCGCTCGGGCCACTGCAGGACCTGGAACTTCTCCAGGTAGCGGTCCCCGTGGCGGCCGCTCTTGAGCTTGAAGTGGCCCTCGCGATAGGCGCCCGACTGAGCGAACAGCTCCTCGACCCGGCGCGCTACCTCCTTTTGGGCGAACGCGGACGCGGACGTCACGGGCGGTACTCGACGCCCTTGACGCTTGGCTTCTCGCGCCGGTTCGGCAGTGCCGCGCCGATGACATCGCGGTGCGAGGCGTAGCCCTCCGCGGCGCACCAATCGGCCAGCTCGTCGGCCAGGCGCAGTGGCAGCACCGGGTCCGCAAAGACGGCCGTGCCCACCTGGACGGCCGTGGCGCCGGCGTACAGGAAGTCGAGCACATCGTCGAGCGAGCCGATGCCGCCGATGGCGACGATCGGGATCTTGACTGTCTGCGCGACCTCGTACACGACGCGCAGCGCCACCGGCTTCAGGGCCGGTCCGGAGAGCCCGCCGTAGACATTCCCGAGCAAAGGCTTGCGTCGCGCGCGATCGAGAGCCATGCCGGGCAGCGTGTTGACGGCGCTGATCGCGTCGGCGCCGGCGTCGGCGATGCGCTTGGCGATGCCGCGGACGTCCGTGGCGGCCGGTGACAGCTTGACCATCAGTGGCAGGTCCGTGGCCTCGCGTACCGCGGCCGTGACCTCGGCCGCGGCGCCGGCGTCGAGCGCGAACTGGAGTCCGCCCGCACCCACGTTGGGGCACGAGATGTTGAGCTCGATGCCGCTCACGCCGGGCTGGCCGTCGAGCCGGCGCGCGACCTCCACGTAGTCCTCCACCGACTCACCCGCGACGTTGACGATCACCGGCACGCTCCAGCGCGACCAGGTGGTGGCGTACTTGTCGAGCACCACGTCGACGCCCGGGTTCTGGAGCCCGATCGAGTTGAGCATGCCCGCGGGCGTCTCGGTCACGCGCGGCGGCGGATTGCCGACGCGCGCGCGCAGCGTCGTGCCCTTGGAGCAGATCGCCCCCAGCCCCTCGACGTCGACGACGTCGCCGTACTCCACGCCGTAGCCGAACGTGCCCGAGGCGACCATCAACGGGTTCTTGAGGACCAGACCACGACCCAGATCGACACTCAGGTCGACCTCGGACGTGGTCTCAGGCGGTGCTGTCGCTGCCACGCGCGTGCCTCCACCACGTGAACGAGGCCGCCAGCACCCAGCCGATCAGGCCGAACGCGACCAGCCATTCCAGGATCGTCGCCAGCGACATCTGTGGCCGGTCGGCGCCGGTGCCGGTGTACAGGTACGGGACGTAGACCGACAGGAAGAGCAGGAAGAGGGCAACGGTGATGCCGCCAAGCATCGGCAGCCAGCGTGCGAAGCGCGGGTCCGGCCGCCGCCAGATGTCGAACGAGGCGAGCGCCACGGCTACCCAGCCAAGGCCGAAGAAGCCGAGGGCGACGACGATGTGGATGCTGCGCTGGTTCATCGGAAAGACGCCGACGAGCGCGCATGAGATGCCGGCAACGAACCCGATCGCGGCGTAGACCCAGCCCAGCCGGCTGCGGCGCAGCAATCCGAGCGCGGCCATGAAAAGCGCGAATGCGACGCCGCCGACGATCAGGCCGACGTTGAATACCAGCGCTAACGCGGACACGCCGATCTCACCCAGCTCCGAGACCCAGTGGTTGAGCGGCGAGTAGCCCTGGCCGGCGCTTCCGGAGTAGGCCAGGCCGGCCACGATCGAAGCCACGATGAAGAACAGCGATCCGATGAACCCGATGGTCGGGCCCCAGCGCACCAGCGCGGACGTCACCGCCAGCCCTCCCAGTCGATCTCGTCCGCGGCGAAGACCGGTCCCTCGCGGCACACGCGCTGCGGGCCGTTCGTGCCCATCACCACGCAGCCCAGGCATGCACCGACCGCACAGCCCATGTTCTGCTCCATGCTCACCTGAAGCCAGGCGCGCCGCCGCTCCTGCCGAGAGCCTAGCGCGGCCCGTTGCGCGGCGCGCCCGCGTCGTGCGCCGAGTCGGGCCACGCCCATCCGCTGCCGGCGGCCCGCAGCGAGTCGCGCCATGGCGGCCAGCATGGGCTGCGGGCCGCACGCGAAGCACTGGTCCGCCCATGCCTCGAATTGCGGCACGAGCTCCGTCACGAAGCCTTTTTGCCCGAACGAGCCATCGTCCGTGGCGACGACGTATTCGACCTCGTCGGGCAGGAGCGAGCTCGGATACACCTCCGCAGCGCTCGCCGCCCCGAACAGCACGGTGACGTTGCAGCCGGCGGCGAGCGCCTCATCGGCCATTGGCCTGACGCCGGCCATGCCCAAGCCACCCGCCACCAGGAGCACGTGCGTGCTGCGCGGGTCGCGCTCGAAGCCGCGGCCGAGGGGGCCGAGCATCTCCGCGCTCTGACCGGGCTGCATCCGCGCCAGCCATGACGTCCCGACGCCGGTGATCCGGAAATGGATCGTTATCTCGCCCGCGGCGCGGTCGTAGGTGTTGATCGAGAACGGCCGGCGCAGGACGAGGCCGGAGTAGTCGGGCGTGCGCACGTGGACGAACTGGCCGGCCTGCGCGCCGGCCGCGAGATGGGGCGCCCTGTATGTCTGGAGCCACTGCCCCGGAAGGAACTCGCGCGTGTCGAGCAGCTCGGCCTCGAGCAGCTTCACGTGCCGGCGTCAGGCCTTGGCGTCGTCGACCTCTTCGTCGTCGGCGTCGTCCTCGTCCGCGGCGATGCCCGGGAACGACTCGGCGAGCGCCTCGGCCAGGTCGCCGAAGACGTCCGTCGGGTCGTAGAACTCGACCAGGTCGTCGGGACCCTCGAGCCGGCGCCAGTCGCCCTCTGCCAGCGCGCCGTCCTCCTCGCGCTCGGGGACGACCTCCGCTTCGAATCGGCCGTTGCGCTTGAGCCATAGGCGCTCGTCCTCGTCGTCGAGAACCATCAGGTCGCCCAGGAAGGGCGTCAGGGTCTGAGCGAGCGACTCGAACTGCTCGATCAGGCGCGCTTCGGTGTGCTGGCTGCGCTCCTGGAAAGTGAGCGCGAGGTCGTACAGGCGGCGCGCAGCATCCTCGGCGTCCGTCGGCTCACCCGCCGCATCCTGGCCGCGGGCCCATTGGTCGGCCGCACCGGCATAGCCCTCGTCCGCCAGCTCGTCTCCGCCGACGCCCACGCCGACCGTCTCGTCGGGCGCGATCCCGGCCACATCCATCAGATCGTCCGTGGCCGTCGGCTCGGCGGGCAGCCCGGCCTGCTCGCGCGCCGCTTCCGCGAACGCGGCGAAGATCTCGGCCGGGTTGTAGAGCTCGACCAGCTCTGCCGCGCTCTCGATGACCTCCGTCTCCGAGCGCCACTCGCCCGTCAGCTCGTCCTGGTAGCGCGTGCGGCTGCGGAACGAGCCGTCGGGTGCGACCGACAGGTAGTCCGGATCGTCGTCGATCAGCACCAGGCCGCCGACATCCTTGATACGGTCCTTGTTCGCTTCGAGGAAGCTCTTGAGCTGCTCTCCCGCGCGGCTCAGGAACTCGTTGCGCTCGAGGCTTGCGTCGGCGGCGATCTCGCCCAGGGCACCCGGCATGCTGCTCATGTCTGCTCGTCCTCCTTGGCCTTGGGCTGTGTCTTCGTTGGGTATCTGGCGGCGGAAGCTCATTGGGGGCGGTGGCTCATTGGGTGGCGGTGGCTTTGGGGTGAGCTCATCAGGGGTGGTACTCGAGATCGGTTCCCATGCGCTCGCGCAGGAACATCGAATGATGGCGTTCGAACATCCACTCGCCGGCGCGGTGGCCGAGGCCCGGGACCGCTCGTCCGACTTCGAGCGGTCGATGGTCCCGTAGTCGGGCAGCTCGAGCAGGATCACGTTGTCGAAGTCCCAGCCGTAGGCGACGTTGTACCAACCCAGGAACTTGACACCGAACTCCTTCTCGTAGCGGTCGACCTGGCGCGGAAACATCTTCCGCATGAAGAACTTGAAGAACGGGTCGCGCCCACGTCGAACCGAGAAAAATGTGGCCAGAACGGGCACGTCGTCAGGTCCCAGCTTCCATGCGGCGCGCGCATTGTCGCACGCTCGCCCCCCCCCGCCGCAGGAGCCCCCAGCCCCTTCGATTCATGGCCCTTACCCGCTGAGCGGGTGATTCGTCCGGTAGAAGGCGACCTCACCCGTCGAATCCGTCGTCGCAGCCTCGCCGACCTGGTCCCGCGCCGTCCCGGGCCCCGATTTGCGGCCTATCCCCGGCCTCAATGAACGCCCTATGCCTCATCTCGGCCCAAGTTTGCCTCCAATGCGTTGCGCCAACGAGAGCCCGAGAAGGTCGGCGGGAGAATGACCCGCTGAACGGGTAAGTGCTGCGCGACCGCGGCATAAGAAGGCGATAAGCGGGGATCCACAGACTGTCGGCGTGTCCAGTAAGGAGACGCGACTTGATCGGGGCCGTCGTCGCGGTAGAGAGCAGCTGCGGCGGGTGCTCAACGAACTTCGCGCCGCCCGCATGACCGCGGGATTGAGTCAGTCTGAGCTCGCATATCTGGCCCGCGTATCTCAGTCGGCTTTCTCACGAATGGAAGGCGGCGAGCTCAGCGATGTCGGGGTGGTAAGGCTGTCCGAGAATGCCAGCCTGCTCGGATTGGACCTCGTCCTCAGCCTCCACGTTTCTGGCGACGGCGTGCGCGATCGCGCCCAACTGAAGATCGGCGCGCGGCTGGAGGCCATGCTGTCGAGCAAGTGGCGAACGATGGACGAGACGCTCCTGCCGACGCGGGGTGATATGAGAGCTTGGGACAAGACGTTGAGGCTGCTCGACAGCCGGCCGCGTCATCTGGTCGGTGTCGATATTGAAAGCCGCGTCCGAGATGTTCAGGCCCTGGTCAGACGAACGCGTCTCAGAGAGCGCGATGGACAGGTCGACGCCATTCTGATCGTCCTGGCTGACACCGGCCACAACAGGACCTTCATTGACGAGCTTCGTGTCGCGCTCGGTCAGGACTACCGAACTCAGCAGAGCGATATCGTCAGAGCTCTGCACAGCGGCCTGCCATTACCCGGGAGTGGAGTGATCCTTGTCTGAGGGTTCGTCCGAGCTTGACGGCTCGTCTGGGGTGTCGGCAGCTGCGGTGGTGGATTGGTCCTCGAGCTGGCCGACTGTCTTGCGGGCGCTGGGAGCCATCGGTCGGCGGCGGGTTCGTCGATCCGCGGCAACGAGGCGCAGCAGGAAGATCATCGTCTGGCCCACAAAAAACAGCAGCACCAGCAGGATGATCAGCAGTGCCGCACTGAACCACGGGGGCGCGGCCATGTACACGCTCAGCGGTGTGCCCACGAGCAGCACGACGAGCAGGACGACCTGGGCCCAGAAGCAGCCCAGGCCCGGACCGCGCTCGGAGTCCAGGGGAGCGCCCTTGTAATCGGGAAGCGATGGGTCGGTCGCGTTGGGCGCCCGGTCGGCCGCCGAGGGCGCTGGGTCGGCCGGTTCGGCCTCGGGGGATTGGTCGGGACTCGGGTCGCTCACCGCGAGCGATGGTAGACGCGCTCGCTCGGGCCAGCAGAATCCGTAGCCAGCAGAATCAGCCGCCACCGCTCGCGGCGATCAGGGCCATGACCGCCATTCGGATCGGCACGCCGTTGCGGACCTGCTCCATCACCAGCGAACGCGGGCCCAGCGCAACCTCGCGGGCGACCTCGATGCCCTCATTGATCGGCCCTGGATGCATGAACTTGGCCTGCGGAGCCCAACGCGCCAACCGCTCCTCCGTGATCTGGTAGCGATCCACATAGGCACCGACCGACAGCGCGCCGCCGGCCATGCGCTCCTTCTGCACGCGCAGGGCCATCACGACGTCGGCACCGCTGAGCGCTTCCGAGAGCTCGCTCGTCCGATGAACAGGCAGCTCGCCGACCGCGCGCAGCCACGCATCCGGCGCGGAAAACCACACGTCGGCTCCGGCCAGCGTCAGCGTGAAGGCGTTCGACCGCGCCACACGCGAGTGAAGCACGTCGCCGACGATCGCGACCTTGCGGCCGCGGACCGATCCGAGCGCGTCCTCGATCGTCAGCAGGTCGAGTAGCGCCTGGGTTGGATGGCCTCGCCAGCCATCGCCGCCGTTGAGGACGCTGCCGCCGAAGTGCCGCGCGGCGACCGCAGCGGCACCAGCGCGGTGATGGCGCACGACCAGCCAATCGAACCCGATCGCATCGAGGTTGCGCACCGTGTCGACGAACGACTCGCCCTTGGTCAGCGACGAAGCCGACGGATCAAGCACGAACGTTTCAGCACCGAGATTGCGCGCCGCAAGCTCGAATGACAATCGCGTCCTGGTCGAAGGCTCCGAGAAGAAAAGGGCCACCGACTGACCGCGCAAGAGCTGGCCCGAGCCCACACCCGCCCCAACGTCGCCGCCGGCGATGTCCTGACGCAGCCGCCGCGCCTCATCCAGCACAGCTACGAGATCCTCTGAATCGAATTGATCGACGTCGATCAGGTGACGCCGATCCCAGGTCACGCGGCGTCTCCCTCCGGCAGCCGCTCGATGATCACCTGATCCTCGCCACCATCGGCCTCCGCGAGGTGGACGCGGATCACCTCGTCGCGCGACGTGGGCACGTTCTTGCCGACGTGATCGGCGCGGATGGGCAGCTCGCGATGTCCGCGGTCGACCAGCACGGCCAGCCTGACCGCCTTGGGCCGGCCGATCTCCACCAGGGCATCAAGCGCGGCGCGGACAGTTCGGCCGGTGTAGAGGACGTCGTCGACGATGACCAGCGTCGACGACTCGAGAGGGAAGGGCAGGTCCGTGCCCTTGACGCGCGGCTGGCGGCTGCCCGATCCGACGTCGTCACGATGAAACGAGATGTCCAGCGAGCCGACCGGCGGCCGAACACCCTCGTGGCTCTCGATCGCGCTCGCCAGCCGTTCTGCGATCGGCACGCCACGTGTCTGGATGCCGACGAGTGCCAGGCCCTCAGTGCCGCCGTGCTTCTCGACGATCTCGTGGCTGATGCGAACCAACGCCCGGCGCACGTCGTCGGCAGTCATGATCTCGCGCGCGGTCACAAGCTGAAAGAGTAGCGGCCCTAGAAGGCGGGCAGGACCCCTTCCTGCTCAGGCGAGACGACGCGCAGGCCACCGACACCGTCGCTCGTCCAGGCGCGCAGCCGGAGCTCGCCGTCGACATTGGTGTCGGACGGAGCCACCCAAACAACGCGATCCGTGCCGAGTGAGAAGCCGCGGCGCGCGAGGGTGGTGCGCAACAGCGGCTCACCGGTGACCACTTGGCCAGTTTCGGGATCGATCGCCAGAACGGTCAGCCGGCCCCAGGTGGAACCGACCGAATCGGCGATCCATATGCCGAGGACACGGCCATCGGGCGACCAGCCTGCCTGCCAATCGGCGACCGGCGCCGAGCGCGAGTCGCGACCGATGACGAGCGGGCTCAGCGCTGGCGCAGCCGGCGTTCCCGGATCAAGGTCTGGGTCATTGCTGTCGGGCGAGGCTCCTGGCACTCCCTGGTCCGGATCGGCAGGGCGGAACGGATCGACGGCGGTCCATGGCATCAGGAACAGTCCGCCAGATCGCAGCTCGGGCAGATCGTCGTGGATGCCGAGCTGGCCCTGCCAGACCACGGCCTGCGTGCGCTGGCGGTTCACCGCGGGCAGCCACAGCTGGCCGCCGCGGATGCGCCGCTCCTCGAGCGTGCCCGGGTCGATGACGTAGTTTCGCGCCACTACGGCACCGTCAGTGCTGGTGGCAACGCGACTGATAACGATGCGGTTGCCCGACCACGACGCGAAATGCGACTCGTGGTCAGTGGTGATCGGCCGGGCCTTCGTGTCGCTGGGTGACCAGACGTAGACGTCAGGACCATGCGAGCCGTCGACCGGCATGGCGCTGAAGGCCAGCATCTCGCCGTTGCGCGACCAGGCGGGCGGAGCGCCGACGCTGTGCACGTCCTCGAGGATGCTCACCACTGCCAGGCCGGCCACGGAGCTGGCCGGTGGGTCGATCGGCTGGTCGTCGGGGGAGGCCGTCGGCTCGGGCTCTGGCTCATCGGTGGGCGCAGGAGTCGCGGTCGGCGGTCTGCCGGGCGTGGAAGAGGGGCCCGCGAGCTGGGTCGGTCGAGCCGGCGTGGCGCTCGCATTCGGGTCGTCGCTCGGGCTGTCGGTGGCATTTGGATCAGCGCTGGCTGTCGGCTCGGGCGACGGCGATGGCGACGGCGACGGGGGCTCCGGCGTAGGGGCGGGAGTTCGCTGTTCGGGCGTCCCCGTCGGTTCGGGCAAACCCACAGATTCAGTGGGAATTACGAAGCTGCCATCTTCGGCAGGCATCATCACCACGGCGATGACGTCGCTGTCGCGCTTCTTGCCGACCAGCACCATCTGATCGCCCGTCGGGCTCAGAGCGGCGTTGTTGGCCTGGAGGTCGTTGGGAAGACCCAGCGCGATTGGTGTGCGCACGATCTTGTGGGCAGGGATGCAGTCGAGCGTGGCCGTCTGCGGGCATACCTCGCTGACGGTCATGCGGTAGATCGCGAGGTCAGATGCGCCAAGGCCGAGGAACGCGAGCGGTTGCGGATCCACGGCGAATGGCGTTGGCCGGCTCTGGATGCTCGGCGCGGGCGTCAAAGCCGGACCGAGCTGGAAGAAGACGAGCGTGGCGACCACCCCGACCGCAGCCAGGGCGCTCATCACTGCTGACGAGGGCTGCGCCTTGCGGCGCGCGCGCTTCATGCGCCGACCCCACACGGCGCGCGCACCGCGTGCCACTTCGCGATCGAGGGCAGCGGACGTGCGCGCCCACATGTCGCGTGGCGGGATCGGCTGCGACAGAGCGCGCAGCCCGAGGTGGTTCGCTCGGTATTCGGCGTCGGCCTGCTGGCACGACGGGCAGCTCTTCAGGTGCGCGGTCAGCGTGCGCGACTCGACACGCGTCAACGGCCGATCAAGGCGAACAGCGAGCAGCTCGCGCAAAGGCGCGTGTTGGTCCTTGAGGGCCATCAGCGATAGTCGTCCTTGCGATCGGATGGCCGGACGCGGGCCACGGACGTGCTCGCCTCGCGCTTGGCCTCCTCGACGGCCGACTTCGCGCGCTCGACGGTCAGGGCCTGGCGCAGCGATTCGCGACCGCGGGTCAGCAGGGCTCGCGCGGCAACGTGGGAGACGCCAAGGGCGTCAGCCAGCTCGATACCCGTCAGGTCGTGCAGCTCGGCAAGCAGCAGCGCCTGGCGCTGGCGCGGCGGGATGCGCGCCAGCGCGCGCTCGAGCTCAGCTGACACGCGTGAGCGCAGCACCAGCTCCTCGGCACTCGCCGCCGTGCCCCGACTCTCGCCCGTCCACGGCACGAAGCGCACGATCTTGCGCCGGCGCAGCACGTCAAGGGCCGTGCGGCCGGCGATCTGGTAGAGCCACGCACGGGCTCGGTTGTGATCGGCGAGCGTGTCGTAAGCGCGGTACGCCTTGACGAAGGTCTCCTGGGTCAAGTCGGCCGCCAGCTCGTCATCGCGCAGCATGCGCGCGAGGTAGGCATAGATTTCTCCGTGATGCGCCGCGTAGATGCGTTCGACGAACGCGCGCGCGGTCGCTGGGTCGGTCGTCATAGAACCTTCCCCGGCTCCCTCTCCACCGCGTTGTGACGGGTGGCAGCGGACGGCTGTGACGGACGCCGATTCACGCGAAGTCGTCCCACGAGCGCGGCCCGACCGCCACTCCGGTGTCGATCGCCTCGGCGCGGGCCGTGGCCAGCAGCTCGCGCGCGGCCTCTTCGGGCGCCACCGGGTTGACCGGCAGTCCCGTGCCCAGCTCGAGCCCGGCTATCTCGCGCAACCTCGGATGGATCTCCCAGTGCCAGTGATATGTGTCGTCGACGCGCTCGCGCAGCGGCGCCGTGTGCAGGATCAGGTTGTACGCCGGCTGGCCCAGGACGTTCAAGAGGCGCAGCACCGATTGCAGCGTCTGCGCGGCGCTGACGAGCTGCGCATCCGTGGCCGTGCCGAAGTCCGCAGCGTGATGTCGGGGCACGACCCACAGCTCGAACGGCGACCGACTGGCGTAGGGCGCGAAGCACACGCTCGCAGCATCCTCGTAGACGAGCCGTTCCGGAGTGGCGACTTCGTCCCGGACGAGGCGGCAGAAAGGGCACACGCCCTCGCGGATGACGAAGCGCGCCGCGCCGCCCAGCTCCTCGCCGATGCGGTGCGGGATCTGTGGCAGGTCGTAGAAGTCGAAGCACAGATGATCCGTCTGGGCACCGGCCTGGTGGCCAAAGTTCTCGACGACCTGCAGATAGTCGGTCTTTTCCTGCTCGCGCGCGAATGTCAGGACGTCGCGCGCCCGCGCGAGCAGCTCGAACGCGATCTGGGGCGTGGTGTCGGCGAACGACTCGTGATGGCCGCGCGGCGCGAGGATCGTCTGCCACGAGCCACCGTCGCCAACCAGGCCCAGGGCAGGCTCGCGCCCGTCGGTCTCGGCGTCTTTCTCGCGCTCGGTTCCGGCGAGGATGAAAGCCTCTGGCTTGAGCATGCGCAGGCGCACATCGTCGGTACCCGCCTGGTCGCAGTTCTGGCACTCATCAGCGGTCTGCACCCGGTGTTGCGCCGGCTTGTGGAACCGTTCTCTCTGGAATTCACGATCGACCAGGGTGGCCACCCACCAGCCGGTGATGCTGTCCTTGCGCAGCTCGAATAGCCCGCCAGCCATGCGTTAGACCCGACCAGCAGCCGTCGGCCGAGCCGCGGCCTGTGTGGCCTGCGCCAAGCGCTCGGCGAAGTCGATGGCGAACCGATCCGCCGCTCGAGCCACGCTCGCGGTGGTGGGCACCGATTCGGAGTCAGGCCAGCCTGCCTCGCGCGCGATCGAGGTCACCTCCGCATCGGGCATGCCGCATGGGTCGATCAGATCGAAGTCGGAAAGATCGGTCGTGACGTTGAGCGCGATACCGTGGTAGGTGACGCCGCCCTCAAAGCGCAGGCCCAGCGCCCCGATCTTGCGCGGGTTGGCGCTTCCGCCGTCGCACCACACGCCGGGCAGACCTTCGCGGCGATCCGAGTCGACACCGAAGCCCGCCGCCGTGTCCATCATGGCCTGCTCGAGGATGCGGACAAAAGGCCTGAGCAGGATGCCGCGATCGGCGAGGCGGACGATGGGGTAGGCCACGAGCTGGCCGGGGCCGTGATACGTCACCTCACCGCCACGCTCGATGTTGATGACCTCGATGCCACGCCGCGCGAGGTCCTGATCCGTGGCCAGGATGTGGCGTGGGTCAGCGTGGCGGCCCAGCGTCAGGACCGGCTCGTGCTCGAGCAGCAGCAGCTGATCGCCGATCTCGTCGTTGCGGCGGCGCGCTACCAGGTCATGCTGCCTATCCCAGGCCTCGCGGTAGGGCACGCGGCCGAGCCACGAAACCTCCAGCTGATGCTCCTCCATCGTGGCGACGATAGCAGCACGCCTGCCTCTCGCCGCCCTTCGCGACGAGCGTCAGCGACCGGTCAGCAACCGCGTCCGCGAACGATCCGCGTGGCCAGCAGGCCGTCCGTGTTCGATCGGAATCGAACCGTGATCACGAGCCGGTGTGAAACCTCATCGCTCGGCTTGAAGTCGTAGCGCCGCTGCAGGATTCGGTAGTAGTTGGTGCCGTTGTCGGGGAAGTTGCTCGACGTCACGGCGGGGTAAGTCTTGCGCGTGCTGTAGGCCAGGCCAGAGCTCCATTGCAGCTCGCTCCGAAGGACGAAGTAGTTGGTCCCGGACATGCCGACCTCGCGCGCCTTGACGCGCAGCAGCACGTAGCCCCGCCCATGTGCGCCACCCGAGGTAGTACATGCCTGCTCGACCACGATTGCCTGGTACGGACTGGCAGCGGCTGCGAGCGACGGCAGGAGCAAAGCAAGCGCCACTGACGCCAGAACCGCTGCGCGGATTTGTCGACGACGAAGCATTCATGGCCTCCCGTGCTTAGGTGGCGCCCACGGCACGGTCACGGCGTCTGCGTGCCAGTGGGCGCCACTGTGTGCCACGCTACGGCGCTAAGGCGAGGGACTTCAATCCGCCATTCGACGGACTAGGGGGTCTGAGGCGTCTAGGCGGGTGCGAGCCTCATCGCTAGAATCGGGCGGCTGAGCGGGAGTAACTCAGCTGGCAGAGTGTCTGCTTCCCAAGCAGAATGTCGCGGGTTCGAATCCCGTCTCCCGCTCCAATTACTCGGACTAGGAAACGCCCGGCGCCCGGATGATCCGGTTCGCCGGGCGGTTTGCTACCCGGTTGTTTGCGCCGAAGCGCGTCGCCTAGCGGCGGGCGTTGTAGGCCGCGAGGCCCTGCCAGTCATTCTTGGCGGCGAACTTCGCCTGCGTCGCCCACTTCGAGAGGCTGGCCGGCGGCAGTGCGCCGGCGCCGGCCATGATCCGGCGCAGCTCGTCCGAGCTTGTCGAAGCAAGCTGGTCGTAGGTGCTCACGCCACCATCGTTGAGGATCGACTCGATGCGCGGCCCGACGCCGTTGATCTTGGTCAGGTCGTCCGGCTTGCCCTTCGGCGCTGCCTCTGACTTCGCGGTTTTGGCCTGTTTCTTGGACGTCTTCGACTTGGACTTCGACTGGTTCTTCTGGATGTACTTCATGAGCCCGGCCCAGTCGCCACGTGCCGCAAAGTCGGCCTCGGTAGGCCAACTCCCTATCGACGCGGGCGGCGTCATGTCGGCATCGTGCAGCGTGCGCCGGATCTGTGGCTCATTGGCGGCCGCCAGAGCGCTGTAGGTGCCGAGGCCGCCTGCCGTCAGCGCCTTGGCGAACTTCGGGCCGATGCCCGGCAGCTGCGTCAAGTCGTCCGGCTGAACCTCGGTCTCGACCACGAACTCGGTGACCACTTCCTCACCGCCGAGCTGCTCGACCGCGGGCTCGATGATCTCGCGCAGGGCCGTCGCCTTCTCGGCCGGCAGGTTGCTCTCGATGAGCAGTGCGTTGCTCGACTTGACCGCGTCCTGGATCGCTCCGATGGAGCTCGACCAGTCGCCCTCGTACTGCACGAAGAGGGCGCTCTTCCCCTTGTCGATCTGCTTGCCGACCTGCTTCATCCACTTGTCGTCGATGCCGATGTCGTGGAACTTGTTGTAGAGACCGGCGAGCACTCCGCCGGCGGCGCCGGCGACCGCGGCACCGGCTGGTCCGGCGACGATGGCACCGACGACCACGCCGATCGTGCCGCCGCGCACGCCACCCTTGATGCCGCCGCGGTCCATGGTCTGATGGACCTTGACGCGTCCGAACTTGGCCTTGTGGGCGATCGCCGCGTCGACGATCTGCACGCGCACGTCGGCCTTGTCGATCTGCTGGACCTTCTTCAGAAACTTCTTAGCCGATGCGTCGTTTGCCAGCACGAATACGGCCAGAGTCTGATCGAGTTGAACTGCCATATGTCTCGCCTCCTGCTTGAGCCGATCCTCGTCCTCTGTACTCGCGCCGCAACGGTGCAGGCACGAACCCTCGATGGGGGTGCGGACATTCGTCGGTGAAGGACCGCTCGTGCCGGTCCCGGACGACCGGCGCGCACCATTGCAAGCAACACGCCGGGCCGTCGATGCTCGATCGCTTGACGACCGACTTTGGGACGAGGCTCGGCGTAGCCGGGTACTTCAAGGGACGCTTCCGACGCGAGTGGATCGGGTCCGATCTGGTCGCGGGCATCGTTCTCGCGAGCCTGCTCGTGCCCCAGGGCATGGCCTACGCCGAGCTGGCCGGGCTACCGGCCATTACCGGGCTGTACACCTCGATCACGTGCCTTGTCGCGTACGCACTGATCGGGCCCTCGCGCGTGCTGGTTCTCGGTCCAGACTCGTCGCTCGGGCCGATGATCGCGGCGACAATCATCCCGCTGACCGCTGCCGCGGGCAATCCCGAGGCAGCCGTCGCCTATGCCTCCGTGCTCGCGCTGATGGTCGGCGTGATCATGATCGTCGGCTCGCGCGCGGGCCTTGGCTTCCTGGCCGACCTGCTCTCCCAGCCGATCCAGGTTGGGTACATGACCGGCCTTGCGTTGACGATCCTCGTCGGCCAGCTGCCCAAGCTCTTCGGCTTTTCGGTCGACGCCACGGGCCTGATCGGCGAGACCGCCGGCTTCGTGCGCGGGGTGGTCGAGGGCGAGACGGTTCCTGCCGCGCTCGCGATCGGCTTGTTCAGCGTGGTGCTGATGGTCGTCATCGCTCGACTTGCGCCCAGGATTCCGGGCGTGTTGGTGGCCGTCGTGGCGGCGTGCATTGCGGCCTTTGCCTTGAACCTGGCCGTGGTCGGCGTGAGCCTGGTTGGCGTGCTGCCGTCTGGGCTGCCGCCGTTGACCGTGCCCCGGGCCGAGATCGCGGACCTGCCGCTGCTGGCCGTCGGCGCCATCGGCATTGCCATCGTGTCGCTGGCCGACACCATCGCGGTCTCGTCTGCGTTTGCGGCTCGGTCCAAGCAGGAGGTCAACGCCGCTGGCGAGATGGTCGGCATCGGCGCCGCCGGTGTCGCGGCGGGTTTCTTTCAGGGGTTCCCGGTGAGCACAAGCTCCTCGCGAACTGCTGTGGCACAGAGCGCGGGCGCGAAGTCGCAGCTGACCGGACTGGTTGGTGCCGCGGTGATCGTGCTGATGCTCTTATTCGTGCCGGGGTTGCTGGCCTACCTGCCCCAGCCGACGCTTGCAGCGATCGTCATCGTCGCCTCGATCGGGCTCGCGAACATCCCCGCCATGTCGCGGCTGTGGCGCCAGCGCCGAGCCGAGTTCGGCCTCTCCCTCACCGCCTTTCTGGGCGTGTGTCTGTTCGGGGTGCTGCCCGGCATTGCGATCGCTGTGGCGCTGTCGATCCTGGTCGTGTTCAGGCGGCTATGGAGCCCGTATCGGACGGTTCTCGGCGATACGCCGGGCGTGGCCGGCTACCACGACGTGAGCGTTTACACAGCTGCCGAGCAGGTGCCGGGCCTGGTGATCTACCGCTTCGACGCGCCGTTGATCTTTGCAAACGCGCCGACGTTCCGAAGGGAGGTGCGCGCGTTCGCCCATGCAGACCCACCGCCACGCTGGATCGTCATCGCCGCCGAGCCGATGACTGACATCGACACCACCGCTGCGGACATGCTCGAGGAGCTTGACCGGGAGCTCACCGCCGCCGGAGTCGAGCTCAAGTTCGCCGAGCTGAAGGACGCGGTCCGGCTCAAGATCGAAGGCTACGGCGTCGACTGGCTGGCGACGGAAGGTCGCTTCTACCCGACTGTCACCGCGGCCGCCCGGGCGTACCACCAGCTGATGGGCCTGCCCCCGCCCTAGTCGTCTACGCGGCCGTCCAGGAACATCTGCAGGCGGCGCACGGTGGGCATCGGATCCTCTCCCGGGACGTGGCCGTTCGCTGCGCGGCACGCCCAGCCGAGGCGGATCGCGATCTGGGCGGCGGACTGCAGATCCTCCATAGTCGAACCCAGCCGCTGAGCGAATACAGCCAGGTACGCGTCCCGGAACGGCCCGGTATCGACCGAGTTCTCGACGTCATCCAGTCCCCAGCTGATCTGGCCCTCGAGCGCCACCGACAACGAAAAGAACGGGTGCGAGATGCACGCGTCGCCCCAGTCCAGAACGAGATATCGGCCGTCGCGGAAATAGATCTGGCTGTCGTTTAGGTCGTCGTGCTGGATCGTCTCGGGGATGCCGTAGGTCGCCAGCCCGCTGCTCATGTCCGCGACCGCTGGAGTCCGCTCGCGAGCACGGGCTACGAGCTCACCGGGCACGCCTTCGAGACCTTGGATGTCGTCGAGCAGCTGCGAGTATCGCGCCGACAGGCGTTCGTGGCGCAGGTCGGGCACGCCGAGGGCAAGCAGGTCATCGACCGAGTCGCTCAGGTCGAGTTGAAGGCTCGCGTACAGCGGCAGCACTTCGAGCCAGCGTCCGACTGATCGCTCGGTCTCGATCAGCTCGCGTAACCGGGCGCCGGCATCCTCCATGAGGATCCAGCCACGTTCGATGTCGACGGCGACTGGCTCTGGGACGTGATCCGGACGGCGACGGCCGAGGTACGCGGCGACCGCGGCCTCGTGGCGCAGCAGGTGATGGATCGCCTTGAAGTACAGCGCGCCGCGATCGGTCGGCACGCGCAGGACCGTCGACCACGGCTGCAGGTGCTGCTGCGTGATGTCTGCGCTGAGCTGGGCTCCGGTGTCGGTCAGTCGGGCTCGAATCCAGGCGTGTGCCTCATCGAGGAATCGCGGATCGGTCCACTCCTGGACGGCGCCAGCCATTCAGCGGCTGCGGCCGCGCGCATCCACGGGCCACTCACCTTCGAGTTCGCCCGACCTGGTTGCGAGGAAGGAGTCGAAGAGGTCGATCGTTGGACAGGCATGGTTAGGGACGACCGCCACGACCTCGCCGATCCGTGGGATCGCGGTGCCCTCGGCGAACCGCACCTGGCCGTGGTAGTCGGACACGCGCTCGATGATCCCCTCGGGATATGCCGGGATCGTCCCGTAGCCGGCCAGGTATGGCGGCAGGTCCTTGGTCAGGGACTTGGCCCCGGCATCGATCACGATCTGGCCCGGGACGGCATCACTGACGACGGTGGCGGCGATCGCGATGGCGACGCCATCCGCTGTGCTGGCGCCGATCGCGACCTGCTGGCGATCGCCGATCAGGTAGGTACCGGGTCTCATCTCGGTCACCGGCGGCCGTGCCGAGGCAATGGCGGTGGGTGACGATCCGGCGCTCAGGACCGACGGCTCGATGCCGTGCGCCCGAAGCGCCTCCGCCGCTGCGGAAAGGGCCTCGACCTCGTCCGCGGCCGCGTCCGGTGCCGCGTCGGGACCGGCGTAGCCGTGGCCGCCGTGGGTGAAGACACCAACGACGTCGAGTCCGAGGCGCGCCGCCGCGGCGCCGATATCTCCGACCTGATGGGGTGGCGCGCCTGTCCGGCCGTAGCGCGGATCGACCTCGATAACAACGCGCAACGGCCGCGCCGAGCCGTCGACGGCCTGCGCAAGCTGGCGCGCGCCGGCTTCCGAATCGATGCCCACGGCGAGGCGCAGATCTGGCCGATCGAGCAGCGCGCGCAGGCGCGCCGCCTTGGTCGGGGACGCCCAGATCGGATAGGCCAGGAAGATGTCGGTGATGCCGCCCGCGGCCATCGTCTCGGCCTCGCCCAGCGTCCCGACCGTCACGCCGATCGCGCCGTGCGCGACCTGGACGCGCGCCAGGGCGACGCTCT
Organism: uncultured Chloroflexia bacterium; assembly: GCA_963706095.1. Lineage (GTDB taxonomy): Bacteria > Chloroflexota > Limnocylindria > Limnocylindrales > CSP1-4 > JALYGJ01. The sequence goes on along the minus strand of OY970149.1, from coordinate 1,199,710 downwards.
TGTGCGTCTTGATGTGCGGCCGCAAAGAAATGCCGCGCTGCGCCAGCGCCGCGGCCATGCGCGCCGCATTGCGCTCGACGATTTCGAGGTCGATCACCAGGCACGGCGTGTCGAGGCCATTGGGGAGGGGCGGCGCAATCGGCCGCGGAAGGTCCATGGCCGCGACCGTAACACCGGCCCCGTCGCGCGCGGCTAACATCTTGATCCGTGGTTTCGCGCAGGCTTTTCGCGCTGTTCCTGGCCGCGCTCGTGATGGCGCTCGCCCTGGTGCTGCCCTCGAGCGCGACCGTCGTCGGGGCGTCCGACTACCCGGTCCGCGTCGACCACAACTACTGTGATGGCGAGACGGTCCATCTCAAGATGCGCATCAGCTCACGTGGCCACACTGACGCCAACAGGCTGACGATTGACAGCTGGACGCAGCGCCGTGTTTCGGGCGTGTGGCACACGGTCTACACGTGGCAGCGCGCGGCGTACGCCTTCGAGACGAACGGCAACCGCCACACCCTGACCTCGTTTCGCAGCTACCACGGCACGCGCTCGCACGACTTCAGGATCGTCTTCCGGCTCCGCGCCTGGCACAACCGCCAGACACTGCATTCGACCGTGTTCCGAAGCGTCGCCTGCTGAGCCTCTCCTAGAGGACCGCGGCCGCCGGCGGCGTCGGGGCCGCCGTTGGCGTCGCGGCCGGGACTGGGGCTGGCGCAACGCCTACGAAGCTGAACGTCTGCGGTGCCGACCACTCGCTCCATGCACCGCCGGCGAGCTTGACCCGGATACGCCAGGCGTACTCGCCGCTGGCGCTCAGCGCATCAGCAGGAAGAGCGAACTCGCTCGTCCGACCAGCCTTGCCTTTGACGACGCCCGTCGCGTAGTCGACCGTGGCGAACCCATCGCGCGACACCTCGAGTGCGAATCGGTCGTGGGCGCCCGCCAGCGCCGGCAACTTCCAGCCGAACGTCGTCGCGACTTGGACCGGCTCCTCGGGAGCTACCTGCTGTTCCGGTCCAAGAGCCGCCTGGTCTTGGGCGATGGCAGTCGGGCGGAGGCCCGACCAGGTCACGACCAGTCTCGGTCCCAGCTCGCCGATGAGGATCCTCTTCCAGGTTCCGGTCGCCTCCGGCCGGCCGTGGAGCAGGAGTCCTCCATCTGCCGTGCCGCGGCTGAGCACATCAGTGACGTAGTCGCTCAAGTCGATGCCCAGCCACGCCCCGCTCGCGCCGAGCACCTCTCCGATCTCGGCGCCCACAGCGGGCAACGTCGTCCAGGTGACCGCATCGGCCGACCACTCGCCGTCCAGGCGGCTGACTACGGCTGCGACCTCGGCGTCGCGTTGCAGGTAGGGCAGAAGCTCGAGTGAGGCTGCGGCGATATCGACCGTGCCCAAGGTCGAGCGCAGCTCGTTGAAGCGCAGCAGCGCCTGTGATTCGTGCCTGGTCCGTGGCTGACGGCCCAGCAGCAGCTCCGCCGCGCCGGCCGCCTCGGGCCGGGAGAAGCCGCCCAGTGCGGCATCGGGATGTCGGCTCGACACGAAGGCAAGATCCGCGGCCGGCGCGGCTGCGGGGAAGCCGGTCAGCACCAGGTCCAGATATGCCGGATACGCGGCTTCCGCCAGGAAGCGCGGCCGGACAACCAGCGTCAAAAGGGTCTGCGCTTCGCTGACCGTGAGCTCGAGCGACGTCGCGGCCGAGTCGAGACCACCACCGAGGCCCTCGGTATCAGACGAGTCGAGCAGCATCGGCCGCGGGATGCGCGCGATGGTCGTGCCCGCCTCATCGAGGAGCAGCACGTCACCCAGCTCGTCGAGCATGGCCGTCAGGCCGGGAGCATCGAGCGCAAGGGTGAAGCGGTTGGCGTCGGGTTCTCGCGACAACACGAGGAAGCTTCGGAAACCGTCCGGCGCGGCCATGACGCGCAGGCCGACGCCCTCTGTCAGGAGGTCGAAGTAGTCGACCACGCGGCCGTCGTCAACGATCGTCGGGGCGGCCTGCGAACGCGATCCGTCAGGCAGTCGCAGTGAGACCGCCCAGTCCCCGGCAGCAGCGCCGAGCAGGCCTGCGGCATCGTCGGCGGGACGGGCCGTGATCTGAACAGGCGACCTGGTGACCGTTGGGAAGCGCAGTCGATCGCTGGTGCCGAAGTGGAGGTCGATCGGCTCGAGCTCGCCCGACTTGGGGGCGAGGTAGTGGATCGGCTGGGCGTGGAACTCGGTGGTGAAGGTGCCGTCCGGGTTCTCGAACGTGCGTGAGCTGGCTGTCCGCAGGTCGGCCCGCTCTATGCCATCGCGCTCAATCGGTGCGATCTCGTCGTCGGCAAAGAAGGGCATCCAATCCGAGGGCGGCACGAGCACCGCCGGCTCCTCGACGACGTCAGGCAGCTCCACCGGCACGAACGGCGCAACCTCGCCCGCGCCCGACCAGTCGGGGCGTAGGAAGCCAGTCACATCCTGCGAGATGCCGTGCAACGAGTGGACCGTGACGCCCGACAGAAGAGCGCTGATGGTGCGCCCGTCGCCGAGGTAGATGCCGATGTGGCGGCCCTGGTCGTAGACCACGAGGTCACCGCGCTGTGCCTCTTCCTCATTGGCGGTCATCAGGCCCTGCCGCGCGAACCAGCGCATGTACCCGGCTGCGCGCAGGCGATTGCCGCTGATGCGATCAACGAGGGATGCGTCCGAGAACGCGCGGAAGACCAGGCCCGAGCAGTCGAACAGCGAAGGCCCCTCAGTGCCGACGCGATAGGCGATGCCCAGGTACTGGCGCGCCGCCGCAATCACGTTCTCGACGCGCTGCTGTCCGGAGCCGGGCGGCGTCTCTTCTTCTGTGGCGTCGTCAGTGACGACAGTCTCGGGTGAGGGCTCGGGATCGGCGGCGAAGGCGACCGGCAGCCCTCCGGGACCGCCGATGAAGCAGGCGAGCAGAAGCGCGGCGAGGGCGCCGACGAGCATCCTCCACCACCCCCGTTGGGTAGTGCCCCCTCTAGCCGCGACCATGTTGACTCCCCCTGCTACCGACCAGGCTGGGACGGGTCGGCGGAGTGGCAGGGTCACACGGATCGCGTACATCGTCAAATACCCCAGCCTGCCGATTGGGCGGGCGTGACCGGACCGGCCATCGGCCGTCAGGTGCCGTCGACTGCGAGGGCGACGAAATGAGTGACCGAGCGCATTCCCTGGTGCCTCCCTCGTCCCCCCGACGACGGGCGCGCCGCGGATGCCGGCGCGATCTCGCACCAACTACGTGGTGTGATATGCGAGTTCTAACACCACGTCCGGTGGTGGTACACGCGTGACGGGTCCTCACGCATTACAGACGCCTTGCGGGAGTTTCGGCACGGTGGGCCGCGGCACCCGCGCCGGTGTCTATTCGGTCGCGAGTACGACGACTCGATCCGCGGCCGAGAAGGTCAGCGGCGCGGCCTTGTCCGGGTTGAGGGCCACGCCGTAGTTGCGTTCCAGGTCGTCCGCGTGGGCAAGGAGGCGGTAGCCGATTGCCACCTCGCCGCGCCGCCGCGCAGACTCGACAACGGTGTAGAAGTCGATCTCGCGGCCCAGCTCGACGTAATCGGCCGCGGGCTTGAGGTAGATCTCTGCCCCGGCCTCGTCAAAGAGATCGTCGAACACGCCGCGCAGCTCACGGTTCTCCGCCAGCTGTGACATGGCCAGACTGACGATGCGGTTGCTGACGATGAAGTCGTCGGCGCGGGTCACAGCCGCGAGTGCACGATTGCGCAGGTCGAGCATCTCGGACACGATCGTGTAGCTCTCGCCACGCTGCTGTTCGATGTCGCGCAGGTGCAGCAGAGTCACGAGCGTTCTAGCGTCCGCGCGCTGCGTATCGAGCATGTCCGAGTAGGACATGACGACGACATGGTCGTGCCCCTCGCCCGTCACGGCGTCGAGCATCTGTCGATCGGTCGTGTCGGCAGCTCGGTAGTCAAGCGCCATGCGCTGCAGGCGCCCGCCCACTGCCTGGACCTCGCCCGCGACATTCGGGCCCTGGGCGATCACGGTCAGGCGCGATCCGGGCGCGACATAGCGATCGAGCTCAACCAGCACTCCCGGCGTGCGGCTGTTCCAGCCCAACACGAGCGTGGCGTCCGGTTTCACTTCGGCGTGTTCGTGCATCCGGACCGCGTCCTCGACCGGAGTGCCTCCGGGAACGACCGCGCGGTGGATGGTGTCGTCGTCCGCGGCGATGAAGATCAATCGGTCGGAAGCCTCGATCACGCGGTCCATCGGTGGGTTCAGGATGGGTTGGCCGGTCTGTGGCGCGATGCCGATGAGCACCGATGAGCGGTACTCGAGCAGCGCGTCGCCGAAAGGGCGCCCAGCCAGCGCTGGCTCAATGGCGAAGTAGATCTCGTCGCCATCGAAGTCGAGCAGGTCCATGTAGACCACCGACAGACCGGGCTGGCGACACGTCTGCGCGGCAATGCGGCCAATCAATACGCCACCGAGGACGAGCTGCGCCATGCCGCGGCTCGCCAGGCGGGCGACGTCGACATTGCGCGGATCGCGGATCTCGGCCACGACGCTGTAGCTCGGGTCGTCTGCGCGCGATGTCTCGTTGGTCAGCGCGAGCAGAGTCTTGATGACGTCGCTATCCGGCTCCTCGATCTCCGGCGAGAGGACGACGACTGCTCGCGCCATGCTGACGCTGGCGATGCGCAGGTCGGTCATGTCCATGGGGCTGCCGCTGCGACACACGATCCGCGTCGTGCGCGTGTCCGGCACGCGCTTATGGATCTCTGTCTCCATCTCGATCTTGTCGCGCTCGGCCAGGACGACGATGCATTGACGGCGCTTGTTCTCGTTGGCGACGACGAGCTCGGAGATGATCTCGAAGACCTGCGGCGACCAGCCCAGTAGCACCGTGTGATTTGTCTCGAGCACCTGCGAGCGACCCTTGCGCAGCTCGTCGAGCTTGCCCTGGATGCCGTTGCTGATGACGCCGATCAGCGTGGCCACGATGAAGATGCCGCCGAGAGTCACGGTCAGCATCGCCAGCAGAAACGGCACGCTGCCCGTGTCGCCGCCCATCGTTCCCGGATCGAGGGTGCGCAGCAGGCTGATCCATATCATCTCGGAGAAGTCGATGCCCTGGGTGTCGGCGGCCTCGCGTAGCGTGCCCGAGATCAGGATCGCGGCCGAGACGGCCAGCACGAACAGGACCGATATGACGAAGAGGCCACCGATCAGCGCGATCGTGCCGCGCGCCATGAAGTTGTCGAACGCGTAACGCAGCCGCGCTGAGATCGGGTGGCGGTTCAGCTGCGGATCCTGATCGTGGTCAAGTGATCATCGCTCGCCGATGACCTTCACCGCGTCGATGACGCCGGTATCGCCGAGCGAGCTGATCGTGATCAGCCGGCTCACCCGGGCGTTGGCCGGCGCGGTGTTCTTGATTTTGATCTCGACGCGGATGACGTACGTGCCACCGGGAGCCACGACAGCTGTGTTGTGCGAGCCGTTGTTGACCGCGGTCGTGATGTTCCCACCGTTGTAGAAGTACTTGATGTTGAAGTGGGTGGTCGCTGCGCCAGTCGCGTGCACCGTGAAGGTGTCGTTCGAGACCAGCGAGTCGTTCTGGATCGAGACCTCGTAGACGAATGTCGCGCCACGCGGCCCGGACTGCGTCTTGGTCTGGTTGGTGCCCGTGGCGTTGTACTTGTTGTTGCCCGCCAGAGAGCCGGGTACGTTGCGCACGCGTCCGTCAGGCTGGAAGTCGGGAAGGCCCCAGCTGACCAACTTGTCCTTCTCCGCGTCACCCATCGCGTCGGTGAATGAGCCGCCGACATAGAGCTCGTTGTCCCACACCCGGAGCGCGTAGACGGTGTTGTTGGGGATGGCGCCATTGGCGCCGTTGTTGCCCAGCGGCGACCAGGACGTGCCGTCGTACTTCAGCACGCGGTCGCCGGTGGGCCCCGTGGCGTCGGTGAAGTTGCCGCCGATGTAGGTATCCGCACCATCGGTCTCGATCGCGTAAACGGCATTGTTGATCAGGCCGTCAGTGTCGAAGCCGGACCAGGCGCCGGCGGTCCAGCTGGCGATGTGGTCTATGTCGGGATCGGAATCGGCGTCTTCGAAGATGCCGCCCACGAGCAGGTCAGCGCCATTGGTCTTCAGGGCGAACACCTCGGCGTCGAGGGCTCCGTTGACGCCATCGCCACCCAGGTTCGTCCAGCGACTGCCGGTCCATTTGGCGACGTAATCGGCCTCAGCGTTGCCGTCGGCGTTGGTGAACAGCCCGCCCGCGTGCAGCTTGCCGTCCTTCATCGCCAACGCATTCACTCGGCCGCCGAGGGCGCCATTGGCCGGCGCGCCCTGCGCGCCCAGGTTCGACCACGCGCCGGCGCTCCACTTGGCGACGTAGTCGGCCGTTGGAATGCCGTCGGCATCGGTGAACTCACCCGCGACATAGACGTTGACGCCGCTGACGACGATTGCGTTGACCGTGCCATTGAGGCCCTGATCGAGTGCCTGCCACTGTCCGGTGGTCGCGTTCCACATGGCGATCCGATCGGCCTCGGGCACGCCATCGGCATTCAGGAAGTTGCCGCCTACGTAGATGTTGTCGCCGTCAAAGGCAATCGCCTTGATCGTCGCCGGCAGCGCGTAGAAGGAGCCGTTGGCCTGGGTGTTGTGCTGGCCATATGCCGACCAGGCGGCGCCGTCCCACTTGGCGATCGAATCGGCATTACCCACTGCGCCGGCGTTGGCGAAGTCTCCGGCGACGGTCAGCTCGTCGTCATGCACCGCGAGGGCGTAGACCTCGCCCAGAGTCAGCGCTGGGTTCGCCCCGGTCGTGCCCACGGATGACCACTGGTCGAGCGTGGCCGAGACATTTGCCGATAGAGCGAGCGAGACCAGGAAGGCGGTGGTCAGCGCGGCACCGAACGGCGCGCGCAGGCGGGCAGGCATTGATCGTGTCCCCTCTCATCCATCCCGGAAGAGCCCGGTGTCGCGCGAGGCTAGCAAACGGCCTCTCTGCGGGGAAGCCTTGATCGCGCCATTGCGTAGACTTGTCGCCACGCTCAACGGGGGTACTGAATGCGTCCAAATCCGCCGCGCATGGTCACAGTGGTGTTGGCCGTCGCCCTGATGGTCATCGGCCTGGGAGCCGTCTTCTTCCAGGGACAGACGATCGATCTCGTGCGTCAGCTGCCGCTGCCGAACGACGTAACGCGCCAGATCGTGTCACTCATGGGTGAGCAGATCGCGGCCTGGGCGGCGCTGGCCGCGGCGCCGATCCTGCTCATCGTCGGCTCGCTGCTGCCCAACATCTGATGATCGATCAGCACGCCCCGCGGGGCATCACCATTCTCATCGCCGCGATCCTCGTGGTCGTCGGCGTCCTGGGCACATTCCTCAGCCTCATCCCGGCAGTCGCCGGCATCAGCGGCGAGACGATCGGCATCGCGGCCTATGTCGCGGCCACACTGGTGATGGTTGCCGGGATCTTCATCCGCGGCCTCTGACCGGGACTGCTAACCGAACAGCGTCAGCGCGGGCTCGTCGGCCGCGGGTTCCCGCTCGAGCGGCTCGATCAGCGCAGGTCCCTCGTTATTGGCGTTATTGACGAGTTGCGAAACCGGCATGAGCTCGAGCAGATCGTCGTCAGCGGGTCGCAGCAGGTCCAGCAGCAGGCCCTCGTCGTCCAGCTCGGTGTCGATCCACAACGGCCAGGCTTCTGCTGTCAGGATCACCGGCATGCGGTTGTGGAGCTCGCTCACGGTCGCGTTCGCCGCCGTCGTGACGACCGTCGCCGAGAGCAGCCATTCGCCACTCGCCGGGTCGCGCCACGGCGACCAGAGTCCGGCAAACGCGAGTGGTGCGTCCACCGGGGTATGGATCAGAAACGGCCGCTTGGCACGGCCCTCGCGCCGCCACTCGTAGAAGCCGTCGGCCGGGATGACACAGCGCCGGCGCAGGAACGAGGCGCGGAAGGCGGAAGACTTCGCGACAGTCTCTGAGCGGGCATTGATGTAGCGGGCACCGGCCGACGAGACCGATTTGGCCCACGTCGGCACGAGCCCCCAGCGGTGAAGCTCGATCGCGCGCCGCCCGCCTTCGCGCTGCACCACGACCGGAATCGGCTGGGTCGGTGCGACGTTGAAGCGCGGCCCGAGCTCGTCGAGCGCCGCGGCCTCAGCGTCACGCAGCTCGGCGTCGAACGCGTCGGCCACGTCTGCCGGATCCGTGCGCATCGTCATCCGGCCGCACATCAGCGGGTGGCCGATACGATCGTTGTGACGTGCATCCGCTGATTGTCCGATGAACCACGACCTGTTGCGCTACTGGCCGCTCGATCCGTCGGCCACCTACCTCAACCACGGTGCATATGGCGCCTGCCCCTGGCCGGTGCTCCAGGAGCAGTCCGAGTGGCGCGCGCGAATGGAGCGCCAGCCCACCTATTTCAACGACCAGGAGCTCGAAGGGCATCTCGATCGCGCGCGCGCCGCGCTGGCCGGGCTGCTCGGCGCGGACGCTGACGATCTCTGCTTCGCGCCCAATGCGACGACCGGCGTCAACACGGTCCTGCGCTCGCTCGAATTCAACCCCGGCGACGAGATCCTGACGACCGACCACGAGTACAACGCCTGCCGCAACGCGATCCGGTTCGTGGGAGAGCGATCCGGCGCGCGCGAGGTCGTGGCCTCGATCCCGCTGCCCATTGATGACCCCGGCCAGGTCACCGAGGCGATCCTGGCGGGCGTCACATCGAGAACAAGACTGGCTGTAGTTAGCCTCGTCACGAGCCCCACCGGCCTCGTGTTTCCAGTCGCGGACATCGTCCGCGGGCTCGCCGAGCGCGGTGTCGACACGCTCGTCGACGGCGCCCACGCACCGGGCATGCTGCCGCTGGACCTGGACGCGCTTGGCGCGGCCTACTTCACGGGCAACGCCCATAAATGGCTGTGCACGCCCAAGGGAAGTGCCATCTTGCACGTCAGGCGCGACCGCCAGGCGAGCATGCGACCGCTGGTCATCTCCCACGGCACGAACTCGCCGCGCCACGATCGCTCTCGCTTCCGGCTCGAGTTCGACTGGGCCGGAACGGGTGATCCATCGCCGTACCTGGTCATCCCGAGGGCGCTCGAGTTCATGGGTGGTCTGCTCCCTGGCGGCTGGTCGGAGCTGCAGGCCCGAAATCGGGACCTTGCCGTCGCCGCTCGAAGGCTGTTGCTCGATGCGCTGGGTGGCCAGGCGCCGCTGGTGCCCGACTCGATGCTCGGCTCTCTCGCGGCCGTCGAGCTGCCAGCGAGCCTTGAGCCCACCGCGGAACGCCCGGACACGGCAGCTGGCGACGCGACGTACCCGTTCGATCCGCTGCACGATGCGCTCTGGAACGATCACCGGATCGAGGTGCCGGTCTATCCGTGGCCGCACTCACCAGCGGACCAGCAGCCGGTTCGGCGCCTCTTGCGTGTCAGCGCCCAGGTCTACAACTCGATAGATGACTACGAACGCCTGGCCGCCGTTCTCACGGCGCTCGCCTGATTGCGATGTGGGCGGATACTCATCGCATGGACGAGCACAACACGACTGACGAAGGCAACGCCCCGGTCAACGAGAGCTGGACGCCGCCCGAGCAACGCGACGACGAAGCTCTCGTCGGCGGCGACGGCGAGCCAGTTGGCGCGGACAACATCCGCGACGGAACCGTTCGCGGGACGATGCATGGCGGGCCGACCGCGTCGGAGGGCCAGGGCCAAGGCGGCTGATCGGCTCCAACTGAAACCGTCAGCCCGTCACAGGCTGACTGGATCTTCGCTGCCTTCCCCTGGCGGTGGCTGGATCGGCAGCGCCCCGCGCTCGGGATCGCGGACGCCCGGCACGAACAGCAGCACGATGGTCAGCAGTGCGCCGATAAGCGCTCCGGCAACCATCGTCTGTCCCGGTCCGAGAACGTTCGAGACCGGGCCGGTCAGCGCGTAGGAGATCGGGACCAGACCGAGCGAGATCATCCAGTCGAGGCTGACCACACGGCCGAGCAATCGGCGCGGCACCTCTTGTTGAAGCATCGTCGTCCAGATCACCTGGCCCAGCTCGAAGAACGCATGGGTCACGAGCATCACCAGCAGGGCCTGCCACAGCGCGGTCATCACGCCGTACACGGCCATCAAGGCGATGCCCACCGTCCACGACAGGTACATGACCGTCACGCGGCGGCGCGGTATCCCGAAATGGCCGATGGCGATGGCCATGATCACGGAGCCGATGCCGCCGAAGGCGAAGATGAGGCCGAGCGCCTCCGGGCCTTCGAGGAGCTGGTTCTTGACCTGGTAGGGCAGCAGCACCTGCACCGGGCCGATGAAGAAGAGCAGGCTCAGCAGCGCCGAGACGAGCGTCACCCAGATCCACGGCTTGCTGCGAACGTACGCGAAGCCCTCGCCCATCTGACCGAGCGTGTGCCGGATGCCGGAGCCGGTCGCGATGTGTGGCACCGGCCGATGGCGGATGAGGAACAGCGCCACCGCTGATATGCCGAACGTGAAGCCGTCAATCACGAACGCGGGCCCGGGCCCAAATAGGGCGATGACCAGGCCTGCGATCGCGGGCCCGACGAGGCTGTGCATGAGCCGGCGCAGCGCCCCCTGGAGGGCGTTCGCCTGGGGCAGGTCCTGGTCCGGCAACAGATCGGGCACGAGCGCGGTCGAGGCCGGGTTGAAGAATGCGTCGCCGATGCCGACGAGTGCCATGAGCACGGCCATGTGCCACAGCTCGATCGTGCCCAGCACGGACAGAACGCCCATGAAGATCACCGCCGCGCCACGCAGCAGGTCAGCGCCGATCATCACCTTGCGGCGGTCGTAGCGGTCGGCGAATGCGCCGCCCACGAGCACGAAGAGAATTAGTGGCAGCGTTCCCGCCAGGCCCACAAACGACAGGGCCGTTGGCATGTTGCTGATCAGGTAGACCTGCCAGGCCAGGGCGACGTGGAAGAAGCCGTCGCCGATGAGCGAGATCGACTGGCCGCTCAACAACAGCGCGAAATCGCGATGGCGCAGCGGCTGCAGGATGCGCGCCGAAGTAGCGCGCTGGAACCGGGTCACGCTCCGACTTTAGCGGCCGTGCCGCGAGCGCGGCGCTGACTACACTCGTGCCGTGGAAGGGAGCGCCTGGCCGCTGTGGGACCTCGTCGTGCGCACGCCTCGGCTCGAGCTGCGCGTGCCACGCGAGCACGAGCTGCTGGAGTTGCTCGAGGTGGCCCGGCAGGGCATCCACGAGCCGCACGAGATGCCCTTCGGCTTCGCCTGGACCGACTTCGAGCCGCCCTACTTCGAGCGCAACTTCCTGCAATACCACTGGAGCACCCGTGCGACTTGGGGCCGCGACCTGTGGACGCTCGACTTTGGAGTCTGGGCGGAGGGCACTCTCGTGGGCACGCAGGGCCTGCGCGGCGAGAAGTTCAGCGTCATGCGCACGGTCGGCACGGGATCGTGGCTGGGGCGGGCGTTCCAGGGCCAGGGCATCGGCAAGGAGATGCGCTCGGCCGCGCTGTCGTTTGCCTTCGACTACCTCGGCGCTGATTGGGCGACGACGTCGGCGTTCATCGACAACGCTTCGTCGGCCGGCGTGTCGAAGGCGTTGGGATACGTCGAGGACGGCCATGAGCGGCTCGCGCCGCGCGGTGAGGCACGCGATCTGCTGCGCTACCTGATGACGCGCGACAACTGGTACTCGCAGGAGCGGCCCGAGATCTGGGTCGATGGTTTCGACGCCTGTCGTGAGATGTTCGCCATTGACTGAGCCGTCCGCGGCCTCGGCGCCCGCCTGGAGCCGGCGCGAGCTCGACGGCAGTCTGGCCGACGCCTGGGAGGATCAGGCCGAGAACTGGGTGGCCTGGGTTCGGACGCCGGGACACGACAGCTACGAGGTCTTCCACCGCGACGTGTTCCGTCGCCTGCTCCCGCCACCTCCGGGGCCGCTTCTCGACGTCGGCTGCGGTGAGGGTCGTTTCCCACGCGATCTCAAATCGTGGGGCTATTCCGTGGTCGGGGTGGACTCCTCGCCGACGCTCATCCGATACGCGCGCGAAGCCGACCCTTCGGGCGACTATCTGGTAGCCAGTGGCAACGCGCTGCCGTTGGAAGATGAGTCGTTCGCCATCGCGACGGCGTTCATGTCGCTGCAGGACATGGACGATGCGCGCGCAGCCGTGGCAGAGATGGCGCGCATTCTGCGGCCGGGCGGGTCTCTGTGTTTGGCGATCGTCCACCCGATGAGCTCCGCGGGACGGTTCGAGTCGCGCGCGCCGGATGCGCCATTCGTGATCGAGGGGTCGTACGTGGACGGCGCGCGTTGGGCATCATCGGGGCGGCGCGGCGGGCTGGAAATGACCTTCAGCAGCATCCATCGGCCGCTGGCGGAGTACTTCGACATGCTGTCCGGCGCGGGGTTGCTGGTCGACCGGCTGCTCGAGGTGGCCGATGTGTCCGATCCGGCCGACACGCGTTGGCTCCGCGTGCCGCTGTTCCTTCAGATCAGGGCGGTCAAACCAGGGCTGTGACATACAGCTGGCACAACGCCGGCGCAGGATCAGCGTGTGGACAGCAACCGGCCTTCAATCGAGTTCACGCTGGGCGGCATCGCCGTCCGGCTGATTCGGTCTGGCGATCGGTGGGTTGCCCGCGCGGGCGAGAGCGTCGCCGTCGGCAGCAGTGCCCGGCTTGCCCTGACGGCGGCGCTTGAACCACTGGGTCAGGCGAGCGTGCGTGCCCTGCTCGCCGACCTGATCCTGCTCGAGCCGAGCGTCCAGGTTGTCGCCACGGAGAGGTCCATGAGCCTGGCCTGACGAGTCGTTGACGGTTGCCCTCGGAATTCCGATAATCTGAGTCAGGATTAACGGGCGAGCCAGGAGAGCTGCCGGAACGGAGACTCGATGACCCTCAACCAGCGCCAGATGGTCGACAACGACCGCTCACGCTTCGACTTCAAGGACGAGATCGTCTACCTGACCGAGACCAAGCGCGGCCTCACGCGCGAGACGGTCGAGGAAATCAGCGCGCTCAAGGACGAGCCGGAGTGGATGCTCAAGTTCCGCCTGCGCGCTTATGAGCACTTCCTGAAGCGCCCGATGCCCGTCTGGACGGACGGCCTCGACCGGATCAACTTCGACAAGATCATCTACTACCGCAAGCCCTCGGAGCGCGAGGAGAAGTCGTGGGACGACGTCCCCGACCAGATCAAGCAGACCTTCGAGCGCCTCGGCATCCCGGAGGCGGAGCGCAAGTTCCTGGCCGGCGTCGGCGCCCAGTACGACTCGGAAGTCGTTTACCACTCGGTCAAGGAAGAGCTTTCCAAGCTCGGCGTTGTGTTCATGGGCACCGACCAGGCGCTCAAGGAATACCCCGACATCGTCAAGAAGTACTTCGGCACGGTCATCCCGCCGGAGGACAACAAGTTCGCTGCGCTCAACAGCGCGGTCTGGTCGGGCGGCTCATTCGTGTACGTGCCCAAGGGCGTCGAGGTGCCACTGCCACTGCAGGCCTACTTCCGCATCAACGGCGAGAACACGGGCCAGTTTGAGCGGACGCTCATCGTCGTCGACGAGGGCGCCAAGGTGCACTACATCGAGGGCTGTACGGCGCCGATCTACGCAACCGACTCGCTTCATGCCGCGGTCGTCGAGGTGATCGCGCTGCCCGGCGCGAACGTCCGCTATACGACAATCCAGAACTGGTCGAACGACGTCTACAACCTGGTCACGAAGCGCGCCCACGCGTACGAGGATTCGCGCGTCGAGTGGATCGACGCCAACACAGGCTCGCAGCAAGACCGTGAAGTACCCGAGCATCTACCTGCGCGGTCGAGGCGCGACTGCGGACATCATCAGCGTGGCCGTGGCCGGCGCGGGCCAGCACCAGGACACTGGTGCCAAGGCCATCCATCTCGCCCCTGACACGAAGAGCCGCATCGTCAGCAAGTCGGTCAGCAAGGACGGCGGTCGCGCGACCTACCGCGGCCACCTCAAGGTTGCGCCTGGAGCCACGAACGTCGTAGCCAGCGTGCGCTGCGACGCGCTGATGCTCGACGACAACAGCCGCAGCGACACCTACCCGTACATCGATATCCAGGAAACGGACACGACGATGTCCCACGAGGCCACCGTCGGCAAGATCAGCCAGGACCAGATCTTCTACCTGATGAGCCGCGGTCTCTCTGAGAACGAGGCCCAGAACCTCGTGGTCCAGGGCTTCCTCGAAGTGTTCACCAAGGAGCTTCCGATGGAGTACGCCATCGAGTTCAACCGACTGGTGAAGATGGAGATGGAAGGCGCCCTCGGCTAGATGGCGGCCTCACTGAACCTGCCCTTCGCGGGCGAAGAGATCGTTCGCCGAATCTCCACGTCGCAAGGCGAGCCCGACTGGCTGCTGGCCGACCGACTCGCCGCTCTGGCTGCCTACAACGAGCTGCCCATCGAGACGAACAACCTCTTCACGTTGTACGTCGACCTGAGGGCCGCGAAATGGGAGGACATCGAGCCCTACCTCGAGAGCGGGGACGCGGCGCATGTCGGTGAGGTCGTGCCGGAAGGCGCCGCCGCGCTCATCGAGGTCGCCGAAGGTCGAGTCGTTGCCCGCGCCCTGTCCGACCAGGCGCGTCAGGCCGGCGTTGTACTTGACACCTTTGCCAACGTCCTGAGAGAGAGGCCGGAGCTGCTCCGAGAGGCCCTCGTGGGTGGCAAGAGCCTGCCCGCGGACGACAAGTTCGCGCAGTTCGCGCGCAGTCACTTCGGCGTCGGAATCTGTCCTCCACGTGCCACGCAACGTCGTTCTCGAGCAGCCCGTCGTCGTCCGCTGGGGGTGTGGCGAAGCCGGTCGCGGCTTCGTGTCGCGCACGGTCGTCAACCTCGGCGAGAACGCCCAGGCCAGGATCCTCGAAGAGCAGGTAACGACTCGCGCCGACGAAGCCGCCGCTGACGAGAAGCAGAGCCTGTGGTGGGGCACGGCAGAGGTCGAACCTCGCGCGCGGCGCGAACCTCTCCTTTGCCGGTCAGCAGGACTTTGGCCCGCGCACCCTCGCGTTCGTCAGTCGGCACGCGACGCTTGAGCAGGAGGCACACCTCAGCTGGGCCCTGGCCAGCGTCGGCGGGGAGCTGCACAAGAGCCGGATCGACAACCTGTTAGTCGGCCGTGGCTCGAGCGTCAGCCAGGTCGAGATCGGCTTCGGGGATGGCCGGCAGCTATTCGACCTGACCAGCTACACGCGCCACATCGGCAAGGACACGACCGGCGACCTGCTGTCCAAGGGCGTGTTCCTCGATCGTGCCCGTGGCTACTTCAAGGGCATGATCGATATAGAGCGCTCGGCGACCGGCACGGACAGCTTCCTTGGTGAGTTCGCGATGCTGCTCAACAAGCAGTCACGCAGCGTGACCATCCCCAGCCTGGAGATCGACCAGCCTGACGTCCGTCGTGCCGCGCACGCGAGCAGCGTCGGCCCGATCGACGAGAACGAGATCTTCTACCTGATGAGCCGCGGCATCCCGCGCGATGTTGCGCGCAAATTCATCGTGCTCGGATTCCTCGAGCCGGTCGTCGCACGCATCCCGCTGGGCGAGGCGCAGGACCGGCTGCGGCAGCTGCTCGAGGAGAAGTGGCCGAACGAGTCCGTGCCAACGACGCAAGCGGCGTGACCGACTCGCCGGCGACGCGGCTGGTGCCCGTCGCGCGGCTCGACGAGATCCCTGCCGGGACGATGCTGATGGTCCAGGTGGACGCCACGGACATCCTGCTGGTCAACCTCGACGGCAAGATCCGGGCGACCCAGGGCGTCTGCTCACACGAGTACTTCGAGCTCGACAAGGGCTTCCTGACCGGCGACACCCTGACCTGCGCGCTGCACCTGTCGCGCTTCGATCTCCAGACAGGCGACGCGCTAGACCCGCCGGCGGAGCTGCCGCTACAGGTCTATCCGGTTTCCATCGAGGGTGACCACATCTCGCTCGAGCTGCCTGAGGGCCACATCCCCGTCAACGAATAGCTTCAGAGTCGGCGGAGGTGGTGGCGGGGCGGGCATTGCCGAGCTGGACGTCGACGGTGATCAACCCGTAGGAGGCGTGGCTGCTGCCGCCAACCGACAAGGTGTAGCCGTGCTGCGATGCACGCGGTCGCAGGCGGCCACTGCGCTGCGCCGAGGCCTCAACGCTCAACAGAGACTCGCTCTGTGGCGCACTGTCCGAGAAGAGCATGAGATCGAGCGGCCAGGTCCCGAGCACGACGTAGCCGCGTGGTCGCGGCGCGTGCGCCCAAAGCTGGGCGAGTGTGACCAGCGTGGCAGCACGGACATCTACGGGGTATGACACGACGATGGTTCCGAGGAAACGTCCGCGCTCGACCTCGTCGAGGATCGACATGTACATGCGACCATCGATCGGGACGAAAACGGCATAGGCGTCGCCGCGAGCGCCGCCCCCGCCCAACCGGACGCGCGGCACTTGGTTGGCCGTGGCCGGCGGAGTCGTGGCCGTGGCCGGCGGCGCCGCGGCCGGCTCCGTGGCCGGCCCGTTGGCAGCCGGCCAAGCAGAAGGGCGCGGGTCAGGTGGGCTGCTCTCGCTCGGGAGCGAGATCGCGGATTCAGTGGGTGCGATGGCTACTACCGGAGCAGTGGGCGAAGCGCCAGGCCTGCCCAGCAGGCCGACCGCGAGCACGCCCATCAGCAGCACGGCCAAACCGGCCACCGCCAACCGCGACCGCCGGTCGGACGATCTGACCCGCTCGAGACGCGGCGCCGATGGCGGGGGCGGCGCATCGACCTTCACAGATCGGGCTGCTCCGCCGTTAGATCGGGCTGCTCCGTCGTTCGGTCGGGCGGCCAGGGGATGGACATCTCAGCGAAGCCGTCTTCGTCATCGACGGCAGACACCAGCAGGTCGAGGGTGAAGGCGCGCTGGTTGTCGGCATAGGTGGTCGCGGCGCTGAACCGGTAGTCGTAGGCAAGCAGCTCGGGCTCGCCGGGGCCGACGTCCCCGCCCGGGCTGACCGAGATCAGCGAATGCCCGGTGACGAATTCGTCGAGCTGCGGCAGCGCGGTCTCGAACCTGTGCACCGTGACCAGCCCGAGCAGCGGATTCTGAGCAGGAATGGCCATCAGCGTGAGCTCGATCACAGTCGCCCTGACCCTGTCCGGAATGACCAGCAACCCGCTCAGCCGGCCGGGCTCCACCACAGAAAGGTCGATTCTCGTCACGAACCGGCCGGCCCTGACCTCCACCGCGTAGCTCTCGTTCGGAGGAGGCAGTGGACGGTGACGCTGTATGTCGACGTGCAGAATCCCGTGGTAGAGCCGGCTTTCGGCTATGGCGGAGATGCGGAAGCCAGATCGCGCCAGGTCCGACGCGCCGGACATCCGACGCGGTTCCTCGACAGCGTCGAGAACATTGAAGGCCTGCGCCCATCCGAGGGTCATCGGCACGAAGCTGACTTCCCAGCTGCCGATGGACAGGCGGTCCACCTCGCCTGGCGGCGCCGGGATCTGGGTGAGCACGATCGTCGCTTCCAGCGCTGGCCGCGGATACGGGATGTGGTATGCCGCTTGCCAGTGACCAGGCTCTGACTCCAAAAGCGGCGCGTAGCGTGCCGTGCCCGCGACCTCGAGGACCAGCGCGAGGTGCTCATCGAAGCGCGGTTGATCGGTCGTAGGTGCAATCACTGCGACGTCTTCTGGCGGCTGCATCGGTGACGCGGTCGGTGCGGCCTCCTGCGGCGGCTCTGTGCTCGCGCTGGCAGCAGCCGACGCAACCGGTGAAGCGACGGCGACAGGAGGGGGAGCCGGCTCACGGCCGAGGATGGCGACGGCGACGAAGCCGACGAGGACGACGACCACGCCGAGCGCTATCAGCCGCGCCGAGCCACTGCCGCCGATCCGGTCACTGAACTCGACCAGGCCCTGGCCGCCCGACGAGCCTTGGCCGCTCATCGTGGCAGCTCCATGCCCGCGCCGAGCTCCTCGGCGCGGCGCCGGATCGCGTCAGCGAACACGACGTCTGCGAGGCCCACGCCGAGGTGCGTGACCAGCGCGGGCAGCCGCGCGTCAGGCGAAGTCCGGCCACGCTGCCCGCGCTCCAGCTCCTCGCCCAGCGTCGCGTCGGGATCGGGATAGTCATCGAAGTAGCCCGCGCCGCGGTACGCCAGGAACTGCTCGCGATCGTCGACCACGAACCGGCCGACACTCCGCGCCAGCTCCGCCGACATGTAGGTGGCGAAGTCGACCGCAACCGGGAGCGCGCCATCGGCCAGCCAGTCGGGGGTCAGAACCTGTTTCGCGCTGCCGAAGCTCGCCACAGTGATCACCACCTGTGCGCTGCGGGTCGCCTCGCGCGCGTCGGCTGCCACAACCGCGCGCTGGCCGGCAGCCCTCGCCTGGTCGGCCACACCCTGCGCGCGCTCGGCATGGCGGTCGTAGATGAGCAGCTCGGCGTCGGGCAGCAGTGCGCGCAGCAGCTCGACGTGACTGGATGCCTGCACTCCGGCGCCAAGAATGGCAACGCGCTGAACCTCGGCCGGCTGGAAGAGGCGGATGCCCACACCACTGACCGCGGCCGTACGCAGCGCCGTGATGCGCGCCGCGTCCATGATCCAGAGCGGAACGCCCGTCTCCGGGTCGTTGAGCACGACCAGGCCGCTGATCGCGGGCACGCCGAGCGCGCGGTTGTTCGGGTAGGCGCCAATCCACTTGACCCCAACGAGGTCCGTGTCACGCAGCCAGGCCGGCATGGCATGCAGCAGCGCGCCGGGCCGCGTGTGAACGCCGATCTTGGGCGGCATCTCCGCCGTGCCGCGGCCGAGCGCGGTCAGTGCGCGCGCCGCGAGGTCCAGCCGCTCGTCGACATCTGGCAGGCAGCGCTCCAGCTCTGCCGCGGACAGGTAGCGGAGCGGTGGCACGCCCATGGCCGACAGATTAGGCCCTTCGGACCGCAATACACGAGCCGAGAGTCGAAGACGGCGTGGACGCCCGCTCGATACGCTTGGACGGATGACCCAGCCGGCACTGTCGATGACAGACAACGAGCGCAAGCGGAGCCTCGCCAACCTGAAGCTGGAGCAGGACGCCGTCGTGCTCTACGACAGCCTGGCGGAGATCGAGCCTGACCCACGCCGCAGTGAAACTTTCAAGCGGATCGCCGCCAACGAGCGTCGCCACGCCGATATCTGGGCGACGCGCCTGTCAGAGCTGGGCGAGAAGGTCCCGCCCATGGGCGGCCCGCGTGCGCGCGTCCGACTGATCATCCTCCTGGCACGGCTGTTCGGCACGGCCCGGGTGTCGGATCTGGTGCAGGCCCTCGAGGGCGACGAGGAGCAGGTCTACGCCGGTCAGCTCACGCCCGAAACGGCTGCCATCGCTGCCGACGAGCGTGAGCACGCCGCGCTCTGGGACGAGCTTTCCGGGCGGCGGGCGTCGCGCAGCGGTGCCGGCGCGCACTCCCTGGCCGAGGAGGCGTGGCACCGCGGCGGCAGGTCGGGCACGCTCCGTGCCGCGGTCTTCGGCGCCAACGACGGCCTGGTCAGCAACCTCTCGCTGATCATGGGCGTGGCCGGGGCCAGCTCCGACGACCGCGTCGTCGTGCTCGCCGGTATCTCGGGCCTGCTGGCCGGTGCCTTCTCGATGGCCGCGGGCGAGTACATCTCGATGCAGAGCCAGCGCGAGATGTTCGAGAACCAGATCTCGATCGAGCGCGAAGAGATGCGCGTGATGCCCGACGTCGAGCAGGCCGAGCTGGCCGAGATCTATGTCGAGAAGGGCGTCGCCAGGGCCGACGCCGAGCGCATCGCCGCCACGCTCATGGAGGATCCCGATAAGGCGCTGGACACCAAGGTGCGCGAGGAGCTCGGACTGGATCCGAACGAGCTGGGATCGCCCTGGGGCGCGGCCGCCTCGTCGTTCCTGTCCTTCGGATTGGGCGCACTCGTGCCGCTCATTCCGTTCCTGTTGGGCTCGGGCCAGAACGCGTTCATCGGCGGGCTGGCCCTGTCGTTCGTGGCGCTCTTCGGCGTCGGTGCCGGAGTCAGCCTCGTCACCGGCAAGAGCCTGCTCTTCTCCGGCGCGCGCCAGGTGGCCATCGGGGCTGCTGCGGCCACGATGACCTACGCCGTGGGAACGCTGATCGGCAACCTCGCCGCATGAGCGATGCATCGGGCCAGTCCTTCTCCACGGATGGGCTGGCCGAGCGACTCGCCGCCGAGGGCCTGAGCGCCGGCAGCTGGAGCAACGCGCCGGGTGACACATACGGCGCGCACAGCCACTCGTACGACAAGGTCCTCGTTGCGGCCGCCGGCTCCATCACGTTCCATCTCGTACGATCTTGGCCGCGACGTGGAGTTGCGCGCCGGTGAGCGGCTGGACCTACCGGCCGGCACGACCCACGCCGCGACCGTCGGCAGCGCCGGAGTTCGGTGCCTCGAGGCGCACCTGCCAGCCGGCTCTCTGACCGACGGCCTGCGCCATCTGACCGCCTGGTAGCGCCCACAAGGGGGAAGCTAACCGCCCGGTTTTTCAGGTCTAGTGAACACCTCTCGCCGATTTCGGCGATTTCGACAGACTTCCAGACCTTCCGGCCGGCCGGTTATGCGCGGCCGTGCAGGGAATTTGAAGCGACAGGCGATCCACGCGGCGTCACACCGATCAAACCAAGCAATTCGGGGACTTCGTGTTCAGTAGATCTGAAAACGTGCGAGGCAGGGTCCTGACCTCAATGCTTGCGCCCAAGCCACGCCCCTCGGCGCCGCGCGCCTAGGCGAGCTAGCCGCGTTCCTCGGCGATGCGATCCAGGTAGTCGACGTGGAGCTCGAGCACCTCTTGGACCAACTCGGGTGGCGCGTTGCCGCCGCGCTCGACGATCGTCTGGCTGATCCAGGCCGCCTCCGCCGCGCGCTCGTCTTCCGGGATCTCCTCGCCGCTGCGCGGCAGCCGGCCGACGGCGAACCAGACGAGCATTCCTCCGACGACAAGACCGAGCATCAGCGCCCAGCCGATGAACTGCTCCGTCACGTCGTCGAAAAGCCTGTCACGAGCGCGAGTATAGGTATGCTGCCCGCGTGTTCCCGCTGATCCCGATTACGCCGGATCCGAACATCGTCATGCTCGGTCCGCTGGGCATCGGCTGGTATGGCGTGGGCTACGTGATCGGCATCGGCGTGCTGCTGCTGGTCACGCAGACGGAGCTCGCACGCCGCGGCATCGACCCGGCGCATGCGTTCGGCGCCCTGCTCATGGTCGCCGTCATCGCGTTGATCGGTGGCCGTCTGTACCACGTCATCGATCAATGGGGACAGATCTACAGCCAGAACCCGATCAGCGCCATCCTGCCGCCGTATTCCGGGCTCGGCCTGTATGGCGGCATCGCCGGTGCGGCGCTCGGCATCTTCATCTATACGCGCTGGAAAAAGTTGTCGTTACCGCTGTCGCTGGATTCGGTCATCGCGGGCACGCTCTTCGCCCAGGGGATCGCGCGCTGGGGCAACTTCTTCAACCAGGAGCTGTACGGGCCACCGACCGACGTGCCGTGGGGCATC
The DNA here is from genome assembly GCA_963706095.1 of uncultured Chloroflexia bacterium. Classification (GTDB taxonomy): domain Bacteria; phylum Chloroflexota; class Limnocylindria; order Limnocylindrales; family CSP1-4; genus JALYGJ01. The sequence continues at coordinate 1,178,191 of OY970149.1, read as the reverse complement.
GCCATCGACTGCGCCCATCGCGTCGCCCAGTACCCCTGCTCGCTCTTTCCCGAGGCGACGACCGGCTTCCACCCGCTCTTCTTCTACGAGTCCGCGCTCAACATCCTGGGCGGGTTCATCGTCCTGTACCTATCGCGCCGCATGCTGCACCGGCTCCAGCCGGGCGACCTAGTCGCCTTTTGGGGCATCTGGTACGGCGCCACGCGGATCGTGCTGGAGCCATTCCGCAGTGGCTGGAACTGGACCCTGGGCGGCATTGCCACGGCCCAGATCGTGGGCTTCCTGGTGATCATGATCGGCCTCGTGATCCTGATCTGGAACCACGGCCGGCGCGACACCAAGCCCTACGACTACCCGCCGCCGTGGACGCCACCCGCGCATGACGGTGAGCCGCCACCCGATACCGAGCCCACAGCCGATCTCGAGCCCTCAGCCGATCTCGTGCCGCCATCCGACCTCGACACCGAGGACTACGCCTCTCGGCACTGATCAGCGATCGGCGCGCGCGAGCGCAGGCTCGGCCAGAGCTGTCTCAATCAGAGCAGTGACGTTGACGGTCGGGATCGGGCGCGCGAAGCCCTTGAGCGGCAGCTCACCGACCTCCTCGACACGGACGAGCTCATTCCACCTCGACGTGAGCCCGTGGGTTGAGCAGGATCTGGTTTGCCTCGGCCGCGGAGCTGAGGCGTGACGCGACGATGACGGCCGTGCCGACCATGCCGTAGTCGTAGCGGCCCTCGAAGCCGATCCGGCCGAGCGTGGCGTAGCCGGTCGCAATGCCGATGCCCAGACCCAGCTCGAAGCCCAGCTTCGACCAGCGCGTAGCCAGGCCGCCGAACATCTGCGCGCATCGCCACGGACATGCGCACGGCGCGCGCGACGTGGTCCTCCTGGAGCACGGGATCGTTGAAGAAGACCATCATCCCGTCGCCCGCGAAGTGCTCGAGCGTGCCGCCGTACTCGACGATCAGCTCGCCCATCGGCGCGTGGTACTCGCGCAGCAGGCTGAGCACCTCCTCGGGCTCGGCCGAGTCGCTGAAGTTCGTGAAGCCGCGCAGGTCGCAGAACACCGCCGTCGCCAGGCGCCGATGGCCGGCCAGGAGCTGCTCGCCCTCCGGGCTGGAGACCAGAGCCGCGACCTGCGGTGACAGGAAGCGCGAGAGCTCGTCCTTCTGGCGCTCGATCGTCTCGAGCAGCGCCTGTTGCTGCGCGGCATGCGCCAGCTCGAGGTCGCGCATGCGCTTGTCCGCCAGCGAGGCACGGACGCGCGCGCCGAGGATGACCGGGTTGAACGGCTTGGGCAGGTAGTCGGTCGCTCCCAGCTCGATGCAGCGCGCGACGCTGTCGAGCTCATCGACGCCCGAGATCATGATCACCGGCACGTGGCGCAGCGCGTCGTCGGACTTGATGGCGGCCAGAGTCTCGTAGCCGTCCATCTCGGGCATCATCACGTCGAGCAGGACGACCGCGATCGTCATCGACCGACTCGCGCAGCGTCTCCAGCGCTGATCGCCCGTCCGCGGCCTCGCGCGCGCCGATGCCCATTGACGCGAGATGGCGCGACAGCAGCATCCTGTTGACCGCGCTGTCGTCGACGACGAGCGCCACGGCCGATTCGGTCACGGCGACAGCTTGCGCGCGCGCAGCTCTTTGACCGTCTCGTCCCAGGCCGCGCGCGCCGCTGCGACCAGGTCTGTCATCTCCTCCGAGCGGCCCTCGCGGCCCGCCAGCTCGATCTCGCGGCTGATGCCGAGATGCGCGCCGCGCCGAGCGATGCACTGCTCGACTTGAGTGAGTGAGCCGGCCGCACGATGGCCTCGACGTCGCCCGCGGCGGCCGCGGCCTCGATCTGCGACATGTGCTCGGCGCCCTCGGTCACGTAGGTGGCACACAGCTCGGCCACGAACGCGTCGTCGCCGCCGACGGACGCGCGCAGCTCATCGAGCACCTGCTGGTCGATGATCGGTGGCTGGTCGGTCACTTTTCGATCACCTCCATTGCTGACGTGGCCGGCGCGCGCTGCAGCGCAGCGGCCAGCTCGGCCGGCCGGATTGGCTTGCTGACATAGTCGTTCATGCCCGCGGCGAGACACGCCTCTCGATCACCGGCCATGGCATTGGCGGTCATGGCGACGATGTGCAGCGGCCGATCGGGCCACTGCGAGCGGATCCGGCGCGTCGCCTCCAGGCCGTCGAGCTCGGGCATCTGGACGTCCATCAGCACCACGTCGTGGTCGGATCCTTCCAGGGCGGCGATCGCCTGCAGGCCGTCGCTCGCGACATCGGCGGCGTAGCCCATGTTCGCCAGCAGTCGCAGGGCAAGCTTCTGGTTCACAGCGTTGTCCTCGGCTAGCAGGATGCGCAGAGGGTGGCGTGCTGCAAGCTGCGGGTCGGACGCGAGGTCAGGTGCCCGCTGAAGCGGCATGCGCGTGTCGGGCGCCGAGAAGACGTTCACCAGCGCGTCGTAGAGCGCCGACGGCTTGACCGGCTTTGGCAGGAGCTCATCAACGGCCGCGCCGTGTTCGCGCATCGCGGCAGACGAGACCAGGATCAGACGCGGCGTATCTTTCGGCCGCGCGACGCGGATCGCTTCGGCCAGGGCGACACCGTCCATGCCCGGCATGAACAGGTCGAGCAGGCACACGTCGAACTGCTCGCCGTCGCGGATCCAGCGCAGCGCCTCTTCCGGCGAGGCTGTGTCGCGCACGGTGATCGACCAGCGCGCCAGCTGCGCCGACAGGATGCGCCGGTTGGTCGCGTTGTCGTCCACGATCAGCGCTGACTTGCCGCCGACGTCGACCGGCCGGCGCACCGGCACGGCCGGCAGCTGGACATCGGTCGCCGCGGGCAGCTTGACCGTCAGGTTGAATGTCGAGCCCTTGCCCGGGACGCCCTTGCTCTGGGCCGTCAGGGAGCCATCCATCGCCTCGGCCAAGCGGCGGCTGATCGCAAGACCAAGACCCGTGCCGCCGTAGCGCCGCGCGATGGACGAATCTGCCTGGCTGAACGATTGGAAGAGCCGGCTCATCTGCTCCTTGGGGATGCCGATGCCGGTGTCCTTGACCATCACCCGAAGCTCGACCTCGCTGCCGACGACCGCGCTGCTGACCGACACCAGCACCTCGCCGCGCTCGGTGAACTTGACCGCGTTAGAAAGCAGGTTGAGCAGGATCTGGCGCAGCCGGCCCATGTCGCCGACGACGGCCGGCGGAAGCTCGCCCTCGACCTCGTATGCGAGCTCGACGCCCTTCGCCGCCGCCGCCGGGGCAATGACGTCGAGCGCGCTCTCGACGCAGTCAGAGACGCTGAATGGCTCGGCGTCCAGGTCGACCTTGCCGGCCTCGATCTTCGAGAAGTCGAGGATGTCGTTGATGATCGTCAGCAGCGCGTCGCCTGATGAGCGGATCGTGTCGGCGTAGTCGCGCTGCTCGGCGTCGAGCTCGGTCTCAGACAGCAGGCCGCTCATGCCGATGATCGCGTTCATGGGCGTCCTGATCTCGTGGCTCATCGCCGCGAGGAAGGCGCTCTTGGCCTGATTGGCCGTGTCGGCAACCTCACGCGCGTCGCGCGAGCTCGGCGAAGAGGGTCGCGTTGTCGATCGCGATCGCGGCCTGTTGCGAGAGTCCGACGAGAAAGGCCAGGTCAGCCGCAGTGAATGGCTGGGTGTCGGGGCCAGTCCGCCAGACGGCCATCATGCCGTTGACGCCCCCGCGGCCGAGCAGCGGCGCAACGATCAGCCGCTCCTCTTCGTTGGCCGGTGTGCCCTCGATCTGGACGCCGCGTGGATCGGCGTTGACATCGTTGATCACCTCGGGCTGTCCCTCGGCGGCAAGGCTGCCGATGATGCCCGTGCCCCGGACGACCTTCATCTGCTTGAGCTGCTCTGCGATATCGCCGGCGGCGGCAGTGGCGCGGAATGTATCGCCGCCGTCCGCACCGGGCAGGAACACCGCGCTCGCGGTACCGCCCAACAGGGTCTGAGCACGCTCGACTATGCGCTGCAGGACGGAGGACAGCTCGAGGGTGGCGGAGATCTCTCGGCCCACATCCGCGAGGGCTGCCATCTCCGACCCGCGGCGTTGTGATTCGCTGTACAGACGCGCGTTCTGGATCGCGGTCCCGATGCTCGAAGCGATGGTCGAAAGCAGGCGAACGTCGGAATCGCCGAACCGACCGTAGTCGGTCGAGCTCTGAACGCTGATCACGCCTATCGGTTGGTCGGCGACCATGATCGGCACGCCCAGGTACGACTTCGCCTCTCTGCCCAGCACTGGGATTCCCAGGGACTCGAACTGCCAGGGCTGGTTCATGACCACAGGCTCGCGCGCCGAGATGATGCGTGAGGTCAGGCCCTCGCCGAACTGAATATCAGCCGAGGGGACGTGCTCACCGTCCTCGGCGTAGTACGGGAACGAGATACGACCTGCCTCTCGATCGTAGAGCGCGAGATAGACGATATCCGCGTCGAAAGTGGCACGCATCTTGTCGCCAACGAGCGGCATGAGTCGCGTGAGGTCAAGCTGTGCTGCGGCGGCCTGACCGACCTCGTTGACGATTGCGAGGTCGGCTGCACGCTGGCGGGTTTCGTCGACGAGCCGCGCGTTCTCGAGGGCGACGCTCAGGCTGGCAGCGAGAGTAGTCAGCAGCCGGACGTCCGCCTCGCTGAAGGCGTGCGTGCGGTCAAGGTTCTGGAGCGAGATTCGCCCGAAGACGCGGTCGCCCGAGATCAGCGGCGCCATGACAATCGACTGCGGCCTCTCGCCGACGATCATCGGCTCGGTTCCGCGTAGAGCATTGTCGGCGTCAACATCGGGGATGAGTACGGGCTTCTTGGCGTTGATCACGTCGCGGGTAGCGTCGGTGAATGGCGCCGGAGTATCCGGGAATCGTTCTCCTCGCTCGATCGTGTAAGGGAAATTGACGGTTTCCGATTCGAAGTCGTACAGCCCGATGTCGACCACCTGGGCGTCGAATATCTCCTGGATCTTGTCGCCGACGAGGTCGTACATCGACTGCATGTCGAGCTGGGCTGCGAGGCCCTCCTGCACGCTGTTGATGATCGCCAGCTCGGCGGCGCGTTCGTTCGTCTCATTAAGCAGACGCTGCGTCTCGTCGAAGAGCCGCGCGTTTTCGAGGGCCACGGTCAGGCTCGAGGCGAGAGTCGTCAACAGGCGCACATCGGACGCGCTGAACGCATCCGCGCGGTCGATGCTCTGGAGCGAGAGGACGCCCGTGACGCCACCGCTGACCATGGGCACGAACACGGCGGACTTGGGCGTCTCGCCCTCCAGATGCTCGGGGTTCCCGTACGCCTCGGCCTGGGCTGGCACGTCGCGGTCGATGACCAGCGGCTCGCGTGTTTCGAGGACATGGCGGCGGAAGCCGATCAGGTCGATCGGGTAGTCGTCGAGGCGCTCGCCGCGCTCGACCGCGAACGGGAAATGGATCTTGCCGTCAGCGGCGTCAACGACGGCGATGTCCACGACCTGCGAACCGAAGATCTCCACCAGCTTGTTGCCCACGAGCTCATACATCGACTGCATATCGAGCTTGGCCGCAAGCCCCTGCTGGACGCTGGTGATGATCTGCAATTCGGCAGCGCGCTCGTTCGTCTCGGTCAGGAGGCGCTGCGTCTCGTCAAACAGCCGTGCGTTTTCGAGCGCCACGCTCAGGCTGCCGGCGAGGGTCGTGATCAGGCGCACGTCCGATTCGCTGAAGGCCGAATAGCGATCGAGGTTCTGAAGCGAGATGCGGCCGAAGACCTTGCCGCCGGTGCTGAGCGGCGCGAACACCATCGACTTGGATGGCTCGCCGCTGATGGTGAACTTGATACCCGTCTGTTCTTCGAACTCCTCGTAGTTGTCGATCACCACCGGCTTGCCGGTCTGGTAAAGGGCGAGCATCCGCCTCGTGTTGTCCGTAATCGGCGTCGACTCGTTCCCGCCTGGCGCCTTCTTGCCTCTCTCGAACGAATACGGATAGAGACTGAGCTCGGCATCGAAGTCGTAGATGGCGATCGTGACGACCTGCGCGTCGAAGATCTCCTGGATCTTGTCGCCCACCAGGTCGTACATCGACTGCATCTCGAGCTTTGCAGCGAGGCCCTCCTGGACGCTGTTGATGATTGCCAGCTCGGCGGCCCGCTCGTTCGTCTCTTGGAGCAGCCGCTGCGTCTCAGCAAACAGCCGCGCGTTTTCCAGGGCCACGCTGAGACTCGAGGTGAGCGTTGTCAGCAGGCGAACGTCGGAGTCTGAGAAGGCGTTGGTTCGATCGATGTTCTGGAGGGCCAAGGCTCCGTAGACGGAACCATCCACCAGCAAGGGCACGGCTACGATCGATTTCACCGCCTCGCCCTCGATGACGGGGAGCTCGAGGCCGGTCTCGGCCTCCCATGCCGCAAGGTCATTGATCAGCACGGTCTCGCCCGTATCGATGAGCAGCCGATCGCCGATACCCAGCGGCGACTCAGTAGGCTCCAGGCGAGCGCCACGCTCGTGCACGTACGGGTATGTCGCCGTCTGAGCCTCAGTGTCGAACAGCGACACCACAACAACCTGGGCGTCGAATATCTCGCGGATCTTGTCGCCAACGAGCTCGTACATCGACTGCATCTCGAGCTTTGCAGCGAGGCCTTCCTGGACGCTGTTGATGATTGCCAACTCGGCGGCCCGCTCGTTGGTTTCGGTCAACAGGCGCTGTGTCTCGTCGAAAAGCCGCGCGTTCTCGAGGGCAACGCTCAGGCTCGATCCCAACGTGACCAGCAGGCGCAGATCGCCCTCGTTGAAAGCATCCACGTGATCAACGTTTTGAATGGAAACCGCGCCTACGACTTCGCTGCCGGCCAGCAGTGGCACGAGCAACAGCGACTTGGTTGGCTCTCCTTGAACGATCGGAATGTGAATTCCGTTGTCACGTTCCCATTCACCGAGGTCGGCGATCCGTACCGGTTGGCGAGTGGCAATCACCTGCTTGCTGAGCTCGTCGATCAATTCATCGACCGGCCCGAAGCGCTCACCGCGCTCGCGCATGTAGTGGTAATGGGCGATGTCGCTTGCGGTGTCGTAGGAGATGATCACCACGACCTGCGCGTCGAAGATTTCGCCGATCTTGTCGCCCACGAGGTCGTACATCGCGCGCATGTCCAGTTGCGACGCGAGACCTTCCTGGACGCTGTTGATGATCGCCAACTCGGCCGCCCGCTCGTTGGTCTCGGTCAGCAGGCGCTGCGTTTCGTCGAACAGTCGCGCGTTTTCGAGCGCGACGCTCAGGCTCGCTGCCAAGGTGGTCAAGAGGCGGAAGTCGGATTCGTTGAACGCGTCCTCGCGGTCAAGGTTCTGTAACGAGATCGCACCGGCAACCTGACCGTTCAGTACGAGCGGCGCGAACACCATCGACTTGGGATCGTCGCCGATGACCCTGACCGTAAGTCCGTGTTCGTCGAGCCAGCCGTGGATGTCGCGATTGACCACGATCGGCTCGCCGGTTTCGATCAGATGCCGCGCAAATGGGCTCATGGGGGTGGTGTACGTGGCCTCGTCGCGAACGCCACGCTCCAACCCGAATCGATTGGTCGTCTCCTCGCGCTCGGTGTCGAACGTCAGGATCGACATCGTCGGCGCGTCGAAGATCTCGGCGATCTTTTCGCCGACGAGCTCGAACATCGACTGCATGTCGAGCTTGGCTGCCAGGCCCTGCTGGACGCTGTTGATGATCGCCAGCTCGGCGGCACGCTCGTTCGTTTCGGAGAGAAGGCGCTTCGTCTCGTCGAACAACCGGGCGTTCTCGAGGGCCACGCCCATGCTCGCGGCGATGGTCGCAACCAGCCGCTCGTCGGCCTCGCTGAACTTGTTGGGTGCTGGATCGCTGATGACGACCACGCCGATCGCCTCGCGTCCGGCCATGATGGGCACGCCCAGCCACGACTCGTCGACGTCGTCCGACAGATCGTCGTCCTCGACATAAGTGGGCAGGAACCCGCCTAGCTCGGACTGCTCGGTGAAGGTCCCCAGGCGAAGGGGTTTCTTGCTGCTCAGAACCTGCGACGTCAGGCCCGGACCGAATGCGAACGCGTCGGAATGAACACGTCGCCCATCGACGATCTCGTAAGAGCTGTCGATCATGTTCGTCGCGCGGTCGTAGAGGGCGATACGGAAGCTCTGCGCCCGGAACATCGCCACCAGTCGATCGCCGACAAGATCGACGATCGCCGCGAAATCGAGCTGTTCGGCCAGTGCCGCACCGATCTCGTTGATGATCGAAAGCTCGGAGGCACGCTGCTCGGTTTCGGTGAGTAGACGTTTCGTCTCGCCGAAGAGGCGCGCGTTCTCCAGCGCCACGCCCATGCTCGCGGCGACGGTCGATACGAGTTGTTCGTCGCGCTCGCTGAAGGCGTTGCGCTCCAACTTCGCGACTGACAGCACGCCCATGAAGCGGTCGCCACTCGGGATGGGCACACCAAGAAAGGATTGCTTGAACTCGGCGTCGACATCGCCAACAAACACGGCACCCAATCCCTGGGCGTCCTCCTGGCTGCCGATCCGGATCGACTGACCGGTCGCCAGGATCCGTGAGCTGAGGCCCTTTCCGAGCTCGAGCGGCTCAACGTCGAAGTCGCGGACGCCGTCCTCCGTGAAGTACGGCGTCCGAATCAGACCGGCCTTCTCATCCACAATCCCGATCGACATGTCCTGCGACCCAAGGACTTCGCCCAGCTTGATGCCGACGGCCTCGATGATCGCGTTGAAGTCGAGCTGCTTGGAGAGCGCTGCGCTGATCTCGTTAACGACCGCCAGCTCGGCGTTGCGCTGCTCCGTTTGGGCGAGGAGACTCCTCGTTTCGTCGAACAGCCGCGCGTTCTCGAGGGCTACACCGAGATTCGCAGCGATCGTCGCGACCAGGCGCTCGTCGGCTTCGGTGAAGTGGTTCGGCTCGAGCTCGCCCAGGACGACGAGTCCGATCGCCTTGCGGCCCGACATGATGGGCACGCCCAGCCACGACTCGTTTTGCTCGTGCTCGTCTGGGTTAGCGTCGACATAGGTTCCCATGAAGCCGCCCTGATCCGCCTGTTCGGCCTGGGTGGCGAACCTCAATGGGCGCTTCTCCCTGAGCACCAGCGACGAGAGGCCCTGGCCGAACTCGATCGGGTCGCCATGGACGCGCTTCCCGCTGTCGACCTCGTACGGGAACGAGATCATGTTTGTAGGCTCGTCGAAGAGCCCGATGAACAGGCTTTCGGTTTTAAACATTGCGTCGAGCCGCTCGCCGACCAGATCGACGATCGCCTCGAACTCGAGCTGCTCGCTCAGGGCGGCACCGATCTCGTTGATGATCGCCAGCTCCGACGCGCGCTGCTCGGTCTGCGCGAGCAGGCTCTTGGTCTCGTCGAAGAGGCGCGCGTTCTCGAGGGCGACGCCAACGTTCGCGGCAATCGTTGCCAGGAGCCGCTCGTCGGCTTCACTGAATGCGTGCTTGGGCCGTCGCTCAATTGCGATCATGCCGAGCACGCGGTCGCCGGCCAGAATCGGTACGCCGAGCCATGACTCGGCTACATCTGTTCCGATGATGATCGGGCTGAGCTCTTCGGCCTCGGCCGCCGTGCCGAGGCGCACGGGCCGGCGTGAGCGAATCACGGGTCCTGTCAGCAGATTCAGGGCGGCCGGTGGGAGATCCCGGTAGCGCTCACCGACATCGATCGCGTATTCCATGGACAGCGTTTCCGACGCTTCGTGGTAGAGCCCCAGAAAACCGGTATCGACCTGGAAGATCGACATGACGCGCTCGCCTACGGCATCGATGATGGCCTGGAAATCGAGCTGTTTGGCTAGCGCCTCGCCGATCTCGTTGATGACGGCCAGCTCCGCGTTGCGCTGCTCGGTTTCGGCGAGCAGCCGGCTCGTCTCATCGAACAGCCGTGCGTTGCGGAGCGCAGCACCGGTGCTCGCCGCAAGCGTCGATACGAGGCGTACGTCGCCCTCGTCAAAGGCGTTTGGCTCGGGGCTTTCCATCGCGAGTACGCCGATCAGCTCTTCGCCCGCGAGGATCGGCACACCCAGCCACGACTGACTGAACGCGCCTCCGATGTCGATGGCACCTGCCGCGCGCATCTCATCCTCGCTTCTGATGAGAACGGGCGCGCGATTTCTGATGACCGTTGCGGTCAGCCCTGATTCGGCCGAGATAGGCTCGGTCCGCAGACGTTCGCCGTCGGCGACCTCATAGGGAAAGCTGATCTCGTTAGTCGGGGGGTGGTAGAGCGCCACGAAGAGATTCTGTGTTCGGGAAGGTTTCGTGCAGGCGCTCACCGACGAGCTCCGTCACAGCCGTCAGGTCGAGCTGCTTCGCCAGCGCATGGCCGACTTCGTTGACGATCGCCAGCTCGGCATTGCGCTGCGTGGTCTCCGCAAGGAGGCTGTTGGTCTCGTCGAAGAGGCGCGCGTTTCGCAGCGCGGCACCGGTGCTCGCAGCAAGCGTCGAGAGCAGCCGCACGTCATCCTCGTCAAAGGCGTAGGGCTGGGTGCTCTCCATGCCCAGCACGCCGATCACATCGGACCCGCCGAAGACCGGGACTCCGAGCCACGAATGCCGGTTCTTGATGCCGATGCTCAGGGCGCCTGCAGCCTCGAGCTCGTCCGTGTTGCGCAGCAGCAGCGGCGCGCGGGTCTTGATCACCGTCGCCGTCAGGCCACGCTCGGCCGATATGGGTTCGGTATGGATCCTCTCCCCGTCGGCGAACTCATACGGGAAGCTGATCTGATTGGTGTTCGCATGGAACAGTGCGACGAAGAGGTCAATATCGGGGAAGGTCCCGTGCAGTCGCTCGCCGACCAGCTCGGTCACGGCGGTCAGATCGAGCTGCTCGGCCAGTCCCTGACCGACGTCGTTGACGATGGCCAGGGCGGCGTTGCGCTGGCGCAGGTCGGCATTCGTACGCGTCCGGGCGAGGGCCGCCGCGATGTGGTCGGCGACAAAGGCGAGGAGCTGTTCATCGGCTTCGTCGTACACGCTCCCCGGCGTGTAGTTCTGGACGGCGAGCACACCGATCGTGCGTCCGTTTGTCTTGAGCGGTACGCCAAGGTAGTCCGACGCGTCGGCTCCGAGATCTGAAACCTCGCCCGAATCGACCAGCGTTCTCCAATCGGCCGAGGAATTGTGGAGAAGCCGTCCGGTTCGGAGAATGAAGCCAGTAACGCCTGAGGCCTGGCCCGTCCCCAGGCGATCCCACTGACGAGCATCGGGAACGTCCACGTCGACCTGGTCGACGTAGTACGGGAAGCTGATCAGCTGGCGCTCCTCGTCGTAGAGCGCCACGTACATGTTTTCGGCGTAGAGCAGCCCGCGCAGGATCTCGTGCACGCCCTCGTAGAAGGTGCGCATGTCGTCCGCCTCGTTGGCCAAGGCAGCAATGCGGAAGAGGGCCGACTGGTCGCGCACGGCACGGCGCTGCCGCTCGAGCTCCGCCTCCAGCTTGGCGATGCGCTGCTCGAGCCGGGCCGTGGCGTCAGGAACGGTGCTGGTCATCGGATGCCCGAGGATACGCGCGAGTCGCAACCTATACTCGGCCGCGGATGCACTACGCCGAGTCGATCCTCGAGCTGGTCGGCGACACACCCCTGGTCCGGCTGACACGGGTCACGCGCGAGCTCGGGCCACTGGAGCGCCAGCCGCTGATCCTGGCCAAGCTCGAGATGCTCAACCCCGGCGGCTCAGTCAAGGACCGCATCGGCCTGCCAATGATCGAAGCGGCCGAGCGCGACGGACTGCTCAAGCCGGGCGGCACGATCATCGAGCCAACCTCCGGCAATACCGGGCACGGATTGGCAATTGCCGCTGCCCTGAAGGGCTACCGCTGCATCTTCGTGATGGCCGACAAGCAGTCAGCCGAGAAGCAAGCGCTGCTGCGCGCATACGGCGCGGAGGTAGTGCTCTGCCCGACCAACGTCGAGCCCGAATCGCCCGAGTCCTACTACTCGGTTGCGCGACGGCTGGCGCGAGATATCCCGGGCGCTTTTCAGCCCGACCAGTACGCCAACATGAACAATCCCGAGGCGCACTACCGCACCACGGGCCCCGAGCTGTGGCGCCAGACCGAGGGGCGGATCACACACCTCGTGGTTGCCTCCGGGACGGGTGGAACGATCAGCGGCACGGGGCGCTATCTGAAGGAGCAGAACCCCACGATCGTGATGGTCGGCGGCGATCCGGAGGGCAGCGTTTTGTCCGGCGATGTCGCGCGCCCGTACCTCACCGAGGGCATCGGCGAGGACTTCTTTCCGGGCACGTACGACCCGCAGATGGTCGACCGCTGGGTCCGCGTCTCGGACCGCGACGCCTTCCAGGCCGCGCGGCGGATCACGCGAGAGGAGGGCATCCTCGCCGGCGAGTCGTGTGGCACGGCCCTGATCGCGACCCTGACCGTCGCTCGTGAGCTGATCGACGCCGGCGAGGCCGAGGACAAGGTGATCGTGGTCATGTTCCCCGACGGCGGGCGCAACTACCTCTCGAAGCTCTACAACGACGAGTGGATGCGCATCAACGGCCTCATGGGCACGGCCGGCGAAACGAGTCGCGTCGCCGACGTGCTGCGCAACGGCCACCGGCCGGAGGTGATGCCCTCCGTGGTCCTGGCTCGCACGACGGATCGCGTCGGTGCCGCAATCGACCTGCTCCAGCTATATGGCATATCGCAGATGCCCGTATCGGAAACGCCGGAAGGCGATGCGATCGAAGATGTGGTGGGTAGCGTCAGCGAGAAAGGCCTGCTCGATCGCACATATCGCGATCCCACGGTGGTGGAACGGACAGTGGGCGAGGTCATGGACAAGCCACTGCCCACGATTGATGCTCCTGAATCGCTCGACAGTGCCTTTGCACTGCTGTCGGGCGGCGCGCCGGCCATCGTCGTGGTCGAGCGAGGGCGCGCCGCCGGCGTGGTCACCAAGCTGGACCTGCTCGAGTACCTCGCACATCGCGGTCGCGCCGCTTGACCGATCCCGAGACGATCCGCACGCCTCGGCTCGAGCTCGTGTCGATGAGCGTGCCTTTCATGCAGGCCCTGCAGCGGCGCGACTTTGCCACGGCCGAGCGTGAGGTTGGGGCGACGGTGCCGCGCTGGATGCCCGCCCAGCTCAAGCATTTCCTCGCGTACCGGCTCGGCCAGCTCGAGCGCGACCCTACTGAGCGCGAGTGGCTCGGCCGGGCGATCGTCCTGGCCGACGATTCGGGCAAGCGCCACGCGCTCGGGTCGATCGGCTTCCACGGCCGCCCAGATGCGGAGGGCCGGGCCGAGATCGGCTACGGCATCGACCCCCGCTACCGACGCCAGGGTCTGACCAGCGAAGCCGTCCGCGCAATGTTCGACTGGGCCCACTCGAAGCACGGCGTGACCCGCTTCGTGGCGTCGGTGGCACCGAGCAACCGGGCGTCGCTGGCACTCATCGGCAAGTTCGGCTTCGCCAAGGTGGGCGAGCAGATGGACGAGATAGACGGCCTGGAGTACGTCTTCGAAACCACCTGGCCCCGCTAGCCCCCGCGGCACGACCTACCCCGGCCGCCGTGAGTCAGCCTGGCTGCAGCGCGGTGAACCGCCCCCCGGCTGCGGCGCGGGTGAACCGCTGGACGTTCCAACGGACCGCTGCATAAGCCTTGGAGGCTCGCGACTGGCCGTCCTGGCGCTTTCGGACTCACCACCACGCTCAGCGAAGCATCGAATTGGGCGCCTCACTCTTCAAATGCATCGGTCGGCGGTCCGTTTTAATCGGTCCGCGGTCCGTTGGAACGCTGGCTGCACCAACTCGATGGAATCCGCGAGCTAGCGCGCCGCTTCCCGAGAATCCGCTTCAAACTCACACACGGCCCGCTTTCGAACCCGAATCACCAGCTTGGCCGAGGTGTTCAGCGCACCAGCCTCTGGTCGCCCGCTGTTCAGCCTCCGAGCCCCCGGTCGCCGGGCTATTCAGCCTGCGAGCCGCCAGTCGGGGGTCTGATCAGCCTCCAGCCGCCATTCCTAGCGTGGTCCGCACGCGTGTCGAGCGGGCAGGGCGTCCGTAAGGGCCCGCCGCTGGCCCCGAAGTGGCCCGGGGTGTGTGTTTGAAGCGGAATCTGGCGTCGAGCGCTCCGGGCACACGCGCCGCGGCCTCGCGCCGCACGACGTCCTAGAGCCAGGGCAGTGGCAGCGTCACCGGGATGAGCACGTTCATCAGCAGGCCCAGGGTGAGCAGGCCGCCGGCCAGGCGCGTGTGGCGGAACGCGAAGCCAACGAACCACAGCGGCCAGCCGCGCTTGGGATACCAGTCCGGCGGCGAATCGGGCTTGGGCTCGTTGTAGTAGCGCAGCGTCCTCATCAGCTCGGGGAAGGCCAGCACGGCCAGTCCGACCCATGGGCCGACCCAACCGGCCAGCACCGCGAGCAGCACCAGAGGGTAGAAGAGGATCATCAGCGCCTGGCCGGTTCGGCGCGCGAGGCGCTCGCCCAGGATCACGGGCAGCGTGCGAATTCCGAGCGCGGTGTCGGGCACGATCTTGTCGATGTGCTTGCCGAAAAGGACGCTCGTCACCAACAGGGCGTAGGGGATCGAGAAGACGATCACCCATAGCGGGATCGTCCCCGTCGCGACCAGGTACGTGCCGCCGATCATGAGCGGCCCCCACGTCAGGAAGACGTCGACCTCGCCCAGGCCGTGGCGCTTGAGGCTGAACGGTGGCGCCACGTAGAAGACGCTCAGGAACAGCCCAGCCAGGGCGAAACCGATCACCAGGAGTGGCTGTGGGCTCATCGCCGCGAGCGCGAGCATGATCAGCCCGTCGACGAAGGTGAGAACGACGATCGCGTTGCGCAGCGTGGCCTTCGAAACCCAACCAGCCAAGACCGGATGCGGCGCGTAGAGCGCGCGGACGTAGTCGTCCGTGTCGACGCCGCCGGTCATGTCGAAGTAGTCGTTGATCAGGTTGTTGGCGGCGTGGGCGAGGACGATGCCCACGATCGCCAGGATGGCCGCGGCCCAGTTGATCGTGATCGGGGCGCCGTTGCGCGCAACCTCGGCCGCCACCAGCAGGCCGATCGTGCCCGACCAGATCGTCATCGGGAACACCGCGGCGCGCGTCATCACGAGCCACTTGCCAAGCGTGTCGAGCGGCAGCGTCTGCGGTGGATTCGCCGTCTGCATGATCTCGGCCCAGGCGCGCAGTCGGTCGCGCAGGCTGATCGGCCGGGTGGTCGTTGAGTCGGTGGGTGTCGTCGCTCTGGCCATGGGCAAAAGTCTAACACGCCATGTAACTAGTTTCCCGGAGGACGCCCGGGCAATGGAGCGGCTAGCGCGGCCCCGCCCGAGGATCGACGGTCGGTCGCTGCGGCGTACCGAGGCGATCACGGCGCTGGCGCGCACGGATCAGGATCGCCTGTGGTCTGACATTCACGAACGCGATGCCGGCTATGACCAGCGCCGTGCCTACCACGAGCCCGGACGTGATGGCTTCGCCCAGGACCAGGAACCCGAGGGCGATGCCCCAGATCGGCAGCGTGTAGGCGACCAGCGACGTGCGCGTCGGACCCCAGGCATTGAGCAGCCGATAGAACGCGAGGTAGGCCAGGCCCGATCCGAACACCCCCAACCAGACGACCGAGAACAGCGCTTCCCCGCCCAGGCTGCCGATCTGAGCCAGCGGGCTCTCCGTAATCAGAGCCGCTCCCGCCGACATCAACATGGCGAACAGGACCAGCAGGAATGAGGTGATCATCGGCTTCTGGCCGTGCACGAAGCGGCGTGCGTACACGCCACCGAAGGCGTACGACGCCGCGGCGCCGACCAGCGCGAGCTGCGGCGTCAGGTCTGTGCTGCCGATCTGCGAAGGGTCGAAGCTCATCAGCACTGCCACCCCGAGCAGGCCGACGATGACGCCAAAGATCTTGTTCAGGGTGATCCGCTCGCGGAGCATCACCGCAGCGATCGGGATGACGAAGATAGGCACGGGCGCGGTCAGAGTCGCAGCGAGCGCGGAATCGACCCGTTGCTCGGCGACGGTGATCAACGTGAATGGCAAAGCCACGCTGAAGAAGGCCATGACAATGAGGTGGCCGTAGGTCCTGGGCACGCGCGGAAGCGCCTCGCGGGCCGCAAGCACGACCGCGCCGAGCAGCAACAGGCCGACCAGCAGACGCAGAGTGACGAGCGTGAAGGGGGTCAGCCCGGCCTCGACGCCGATCTTGATGAACAGGTAGCTGCTGCCCCAGAAGAAGCCGAGGGCGATGAAGACGAGCCAGTCTGCCGACGGTGCGGCTCTCGTTTCGCTGTTCACGCTCATCTAACCCGGCCAGTCTGCCACCGGTTGCGAATTGATGGATAAGCCGCTGGTAAGCGCTCGACCCCATCTTCTCTGCATGGAAGACCAGCGCGTCGGCGCCGCGATCCGCGCACTCCGCATCCGCAAACGTTGGCGCCAGATCGACCTCGCCGATAGGGCGCGAGTTTCCGCCGCCCTCGTGTCGGCTGTCGAGCGTGGGCGCGTTGGCAAAGTCACCTTGAATAGCCTGAGATCGATCGCGCTGGCGTTGGATGCCCGCCTCGATTTGTTGCTGCGCTGGCAAGGAGGCGACCTCGACCGGCTGATCAACGTCCGCCACAACCAGATGGGCGAAGCTGTGACGGCCTTCCTGGTCGGGTTGGGTTGGCAGGTAATGCCCGAGGTGTCTTTCTCGATCTACGGGGAACGCGGTGTGATCGACCTGCTGGCCTGGCACGCGCCGAGTCGAACGTTGCTGGTCATCGAGCTCAAGACGGAAATCGTGGATCCACAGGGGTTGTTGGCGGTGCTCGGACGCAAGAGTCGGCTGGCCCTGCAAGTCGGTCACCATCAGGGCTGGTCGCCGGCCGCCGTGGCGACTTGGTCGGTCATCGCCGAGGGCAGCACCAATCGTGCTCGGTTCGCCAGGTTTGGCCACCTGTTCGGCGCGGCCCTGCCGACGGAGTCGCGCATCCTTCTGCGCTGGCTTCGAAATCCGTCCGGGTCAGTTGCAGGGGCTTCCTTCTTCTCGAACTTCAGCCACGGAGGGCTTATGAAGTCCTTCGCGACCCCGATGCGCGTCCGGCGGCCATCCGGGGCGTCCGTTGAGCGTGGTTGAGCGCGGCGCCCGTCGCCAGGCTCAGGCGATCCGCACAATTCGCTTGATAAGGCTTGGTCTGGCTGAAGTTCTGGAAGATTGGCACTGAGGGTGCGTCGAAATAGCGCCGGGCGGGCAGGTCTGATTGGCGGGTGAAAGACGCTGCAGCGCGGCGGGTTACGTTTCGGTGCTGGACGCGTGGCGTACAATTCGCAGCCGACGAACTGCGAAAGCCGACTCCCGGATGCGCGTTGCGAGTGACGCCCCGGTGACGCGCGGCCGGTCCGCCAGAGAGCAGGTGCGCAGAGTGCGCACGCCGCGCTGAGGACGGAGGACCGGCAACTTGGCAACAACTCTCGAAACGACAGCACCGCCAAACGTGCGGCGTGGCGCGAGCGACGTCCCGACACTGGGCCGCACGCGACACGCGAACCTGTCACCGGCGGAGCTGTACGAGCACGCCATCAGTCGAGCAGAGGGCCAGATTGCGGCCAATGGGCCGCTGGTCGTTCGCACGGGCAAGCACACTGGACGATCGCCCAAGGACAAGTTCATCGTCGACGAGCCAGACGCTCACGATGGCGTCTGGTGGGGCGGCTTCAACCAGCCCATCAGCCAGGCGCAGTACGACAGCCTCCGCGCCCGGTTCATCGAGCACATGAACGAGCGCGAGGTCTTCGTCCAGGACGGCTTTGTCGGCGCGGATCCGCGCTACCGGCGCAGCGTCCGCGTCTACACCGAGAGCGCGTGGGCAAGCATCTTCGCCGACAACCTGTTCATCCGGCCCAGCGCCGAAGACCTGGTCGAGTTCGAGCCGAACTTCACCATCGTCGACGCGCCCACCTTCAAGGCAGATCCGCAGCGCGACGGCACGCGGACCGAGACCGTGATTCTGGTCAACCTGGCCAAGCAGGAGATCCTCATCGGCGGCAGCGAGTACGCCGGCGAGATGAAGAAGGGCGCCTTCGGGATCATGAACTACCGGCTCCCGGCGGAGGGCGTGCTCCCGATGCACTCGAGCGTCAACGTCGGCAAGGACGGCGACGTGGCGATCTTCTTCGGCCTGAGCGGCACCGGCAAGACGACGCTCAGCGCAGATCCCGAGCGCATCCTGATCGGCGACGACGAGCACGGCTGGAGCGACGACGGGGTCTTCAACTTCGAAGGCGGCTGCTACGCCAAGACCATCCGGCTCAGTCACATCTACGAGCCGGACATCTACACCACCACGCAGCGCTTCGGCACGATCCTCGAGAACGTCGTGATCGACCCGTTGACGCGCGAGCTCAACCTCGATTCGGAGGAGCTCACCGAGAACACGCGCGCGCCTTCCCGCTGCATTTCATCGGCAACAGCAGCGATGTCGGCATGTGCGGTCACCCGAGCACGATCATCTTCCTGACCGCTGATGCGTTCGGCGTCCTGCCGCCCATCGCCCGCCTCACGCGCGACCAGGCGATGTACCACTTCATCAGCGGCTACACGGCCAAGCTCGCCGGGACGGAGGTCGGTGTCGTCGAGCCGACCGCCACCTTCTCGACCTGCTTCGGTGCGCCCTTCATGCCGCGCCACCCGAGCGTCTATGCGGAAATGCTGGGCGAGCGGATGGATCAATTCGACGTCCCGGTCTGGCTCGTTAACACCGGCTGGACGGGCGGTCCGTATGGCGTCGGCGAGCGCATGAACATCACATGGACGCGTCAGATGGTTCGCGCCGCGCTAAATCGCAAGCTGGACGACGTCCCGACGAGAACGGACCCGATCTTCGACATCGAGGTCCCGACGATTTGTCCCGATGTGCCGACCGAGGTCCTCTGGCCACGGGATACATGGGCCGACAAGGACGCCTACGACCTCCGCGCGCGGGACCTCGCCGGCATGTTCGTGGAGAACTTCAAGCGCTTCGAGGACCGCGTCAGCGAGTCCGTCCGGAACGCCGGCCCGCGCAACTAACGGACCGGGGCGCTTCAGCCGCCCATCTTGGCGAGGATGCCCTCCATCCCGCTTCGATCGAAGGCGCGCATGGTGGTTGTCGAAACGTTGCCCTGCGCGCCCAGGCGGTAGAGCAGCGCCGCCATGGTGTCGTCGTCGGGCATCTCGAAGATCGCCACGAAGTCGTACTTGCCCATCGTCCAGTAGATATCGACCAGCCGGCCGCCCAGCGCTTCAGCGCCCTGGCTCGCCGCCTTGGCGCGATTGAGCGTGTTCTTGAAATCGGCGATGCCCTGTGCCGTGAGGTTTCCGAGAACTACGAACTGAGCCACTGCCCTGCCTCCCTCGATCGACCTGCCCCGCGGGCATCGTAGCCACGGACCTCAAGTACCCTTCTCGGCCATGACTGAAGAAGCCAATTGGCGGCGGCGCTTCAAGGCGCCGCGGACGACCCTTCCCGAGTGGGCCGACGACGCGCCCGAGCACCTGCTCTATGCCTCGAACCAGACGGGCAAGTTCGAGCTCTACGCTTGGGATCGGGCAGCCGACAGCCATCGCCAGCTGACCGACCGGCGCGAGGGCACGGTCTACGGCGAGCTCGAGCCAAGCGGCGAGCAGGTGTGGTGGTTCGACGACACCGACGGCGATGAGTTCGGGCGCTGGCTGATCGAGCCCTTTGCGGGCGGCGAACCGAAGCCAGCGGCGGAGAGCCTGGGCCGGGCATACAACACCGGCCTGTCACTCGGAAGGTCGCTCGCCGTCATCGGCCAGTCGACCGACGACGGGGGCTCGATCCACGTTTGGCGAGAGGGCCAGCAGCCACAGCGCATCTATCACCACGCTGAAACCAGCTATCTGGGCGGGCTATCGGCCGACGAGAAGCTGGTCTGTTTCCACCACTCCGAGCACGGCGACGCGAGGCACCTCGCGCTGCGCGTCGTGGATCCGAGTGGAGTGACAGTGGCCGATCTGTGGGACGGCGCGGGTCTGGGCTTGAGCTCGTCCGGCTTCAGCGACGTGCCCGGAGACGAGCGCGTGCTGGTTATCCATGAGCGCGACGACCAGAAGCGACCCATGCTCTGGTGGCCGAGCTCAGGTGAGGCGCGGACATTCGACCTGGACCTGCCGGGCGACGTCAACGCGTCGTGGTACCCGGACGGGTCGGCGATCCTGCTTGTGCACGACCACGCCGGCCGATCGACGCTGTATCGGCTGGATCTCGATCCGGAGCTCTTGGTCACGATCGAGACGCCGTTGGGCGTGATCGACTCGGCCGCGGCACGGCCCGACGGCCAGGTCTGGTATCGGTGGAGCGACGCCGCCAACGCCGCCGAGGTGCGCTACGTCGCGTCCGACCGCAGCAGCGGCATCGTCCTGCGCGCGCAGGGCGACACGGCACCTGGGGGAGTCTCGTATGCCGACCTTCGTGTCGGCGACATCCACGCCTTCGTCGCCGAGCCCGCGGGACCGCGTCCACATCCGACCGTCTTTCTCATCCACGGCGGGCCGGAGTGGCACGATAGCGACCAGTTCGCGCCGGACGTGCAGGCCTGGACCGACCATGGTGCCGCCGTCGTGCTCATCAACTACCGCGGCTCGACCGGCTACGGCCGGGCGTGGCGCGATGCCCTGACCGGCAACCCGGGCCTGACCGAGCTCGAGGACATTGCGGCCGTGCGCCAGCGCGTCGTCGACGATGGGATCGCCGATCCTTCTCGGCTGGCCCTCGCCGGTGGCTCGTGGGGCGGTTACCTGACCCTGCTCGGCCTTGGCATACAGCCGGATGACTGGGCACTGGGCCTGGCTGCTGTTCCCGTTGCCGACTACGTCGCTGCCTTCGAGGACGAGATGGAGCCGCTCAAGGCTTATGACCGCGCCCTCTTTGGGGCCTCCCCGGAGGAGGATCCGGAGCGCTACGAGCGTCGCTCGCCGATAACGTTCATCGACAACGTGCGCGTGCCGGTGCTGATCCTTGCCGGCGCGAATGATCCGCGCTGCCCCATCCGCCAGATCGACAACTACATCGACCGCCTCGAGCAGCTTTCGAAGCCTCACCAGGTCTACCGATTCGACGCGGGTCATGGCTCGCTGCGGTCGGACGAGAAGGTGCGCCAGATGGAGGTCGAGCTCGACTTCGGGTCACGCCACCTGGGAACCACGCCGCCGCTGTAACTGACGCACTGGCATTTGACCTCAGCCGGCCGCCTTGGCGCCGAGGGCCGGGCTGGGGCTAGAGGCGCGAGATGATTGTCCGCAGCAGGCTGATGCCGGCCGCAACCTTGGCCGCGTCGGTCGTGTCGGGCCACTCCCCGCGCAGGTTGGCATCGAGGGCGAAGCTGCCCACGATGGCGTGGACACCAACCTCGTCCTCGCCGTTGCTGACCGCCTCGTCGCCCACGCCCGAAACGTCGGCGAGGGTTACTCCGGCCGCCTGCATGTTCTGCCGATAGGCGGCCATGTGCGCCTGTGCGGCCGCGGCCGTGCCGAAGTCGGTGGCGACGAGCAACACGCCCACCTGGTCGTCGGCGTCGACGCTCGAGCTGTACTCGCACATGCTCGGCGGCGTCCCGGGCTCAGCTTCGGCGAGCGGCGTCGAGAACGGCGACGCGGCCTGGACGTCGCCGAGCGGAACCAGAGTGCACATGACGACCTCGGCCGCTGCGCTCGGCGCGGACGTGGGCGTCGACGACGACGATGTCGCGGCAGGCGCCCGGCTCGGACCTTGAGTCGGCAGCACGATGCCACCGCTGCCGCACGCCACAAGCAGGAGAAGAGCCGGCAGGGCCGGCAGCAATCGTCGTGATTTCACGCGTTGGATGCTAGGGGACGCGCACGATCCCGCATTACGCACAAATCCCGGACAAAGGAAACGGCCGGGCTTGAGCCCGGCCGAATTGGCGGTCAGTGTGTCTAGCTAACAGCGAACGCTGAAGACCGTTTCCACGGCCACAAGGGTGTTGCCCTCGTACGCCTTGAGGCGGAGCTTGATCCGGTGCCAATTGCCGTCGGGCGGGTTCCAGGTGATGCCCTTGGTCCAGGTGAACCTGTCTGATCCGTTCGGGATGTTCTTGCTGAACGTCGTGCTGCTGGCTTGATTGCGCCAGCTGCCACCGCTCAGGTTCTTGTGTTGGCCCTGGGCCACGATCTGGAACCGGCTTGCGTAGATGCCTGCGTGCTTGATCAGCCTGACCCTGATGACGGGCTCGTCGCCATCGCAGTAGTTCGCCATGACGCGATAGCTGTAGTCCTCGCCCCCGGCTGAAACGACGGGTGGTGCGATGAGACCCAGAGCCAGCAGGCCGAGGACGCCAACAAATCCAACTCGACGGCGCATTCGCTCCCCTCACATTGGGCGCCCGGTCGGGTGATTTCCTCCTCGCGGCGCCCGGAGCGATCTTATGCGCGGCCGGGTGCAAGTCAACCCTTAAGGCGAGGGCTCGAAGCGCTCAGGAAATGGGCTCGAAGCGGGCGGTGAAGTGACGTAGTGCGGGCGGCGCGCTGACGATCCTATAGCCACGCACGTCTGCCGCCCGCTGCGCGACCGAGCGCACGACCTCGATCACGTAATCGACATGCGACTGGGTGTACGTTCGGCGCGGGATCGCGAGACGGACAAGGTCGAATGAGGCGGCCGACTCGGTGCCGTCGGGCCGCAACCCGAACATGACCGTGCCAATCTCGCAGCCGCGGATGCCACCGGCTCGGTACAGCTGGACTGCCAGCGCGTGGCCGGGGTACTCGAGCGGGGTGATGTGCGGCAGCAGGGACCGAGCGTCGATGTACACCGCGTGGCCGCCGATCGGCAGGATGACCGGCACGCCCGCCGCGTCGAGCGCGTCGCCCAGGTACGCTGTGGACGTGATGCGGTAGCGCAGGTAGTCCTCCTCGACGACCTCGTCGAGGCCCGCGGCGATGGCCTCAAGGTCGCGGCCGGCCAGCCCGCCGTAGGTCGGGAATCCTTCGGTCAGGATGAGCATGTTGCGGCAGCGCTCGGCCAGGCTGTCGTCGTTCATCGCAAGCCAACCGCCGATGTTTGCCAGGCCGTCCTTCTTGGCGCTCATGGTCATGCCGTCCGCCAGCGCGGCGATCTCGGACACGATCTGCGGGATCGACTTGTCGGCGTAGCCCTCCTCGCGCTCCTTGATGAACCACGCGTTCTCGGCGAAACGGCACGCGTCGAGGAAGAGCGGCAGGCCGAACCGATCGCACACCTCGCGCACCGCGCGCAGGTTGGCCAGCGACACGGGCTGGCCGCCCATCGAGTTGTTGGTGATCGTCATGAAGACGACAGGGATGTTCTCGACGACCGCTTCGTTCCATCGAGCCGCTCGAGCGCAGCGACGTCCATGTCGCCCTTGAAGGGCGCGCGCTCGCGCGGATCGCGCGGCGGAGTCAGGTCGATCGCGAGCGCGCCGGTGAACTCGACGTTCGCGCGCGTCGTGTCGAAGTGGGCGTTGTTGGGCACGACCTTGCCCGCGCCGCCGATTACCGAGAAGAGGATCTTCTCGGCGGCGCGTCCCTGGTGCGTCGGGATTACGTGCTTGAAGGGGAAGAGCTTCTGGACCGCCTCCAGGAAGCGGTACCATGACGGCGAGCCGGCATAGCTCTCGTCACCGTGCTGGACGGCCGCCCACTGGTCGCGGCTCATCGCGCCCGTTCCCGAGTCGGTCAGGAGATCGATGATGACGTCGTCGGCATGGACGTTGAAGAGGTTGTAGCCGGCTGCCTCCAGCGCCGCGTCGCGCTCGGCGATGCTGGTGATCCGGATCGGCTCGACGGAATGGATGCGGAACGGCTCGATGATGGTCGGCCAGCGCTCCACGAGGGCAGCATACTTGGCCCGTGACCGCTGAAGCGCGACAACCCAGTCTCCTGCGCGAGCTCGTATTTATCGTCGCCGCGTGGGCAGGCACGTTCGTCTTCATGGCGCTCATCGCGCTCGTTGTCGCCGTCGGCGCGTGGCTGATCCTGGGTCTGCTGGACGTCCTGCCCGATCCCGACCAGCGCTGGCCGCGCCTCTCGGCATGGGCGGTCGTGGCCATTCCGTTGGTCGCTCTCGGTCTCGCCTTCGTGCTCAGCCGCCGGCCGCACGGCGACACGTTCTACGAGCAGCAGCGCGCCAACCGACGCATCTCGTTGCTGCTGCTCGTGACCATGGTCGGCCTGGTCACGGCCCTTGGTGAGGCGATCGCCGCGAGCCTGACCTTCAATGCCCAGGCCGCGCTGGCGGGCGCGGCGCTCGCGGCGCTGGCCGGTGCCGGAGGCGCGGCGTACGCCCACTTTCGGGGTGCCAACGCCGTACTCGAATCGGCCCGAGCGCGTCCCGCCACGGACGCCGACGACCAGATGCTCAACGATGTCGTGAACGAGCTCTCGATTGCGGCCAACATCCCGCGGCCGCGTGTGTACGTCATCGGCGACGAAAGCATGAACGCGATGGCCGTCGGAACGCGGCCAAACAACGCCGCGATTGCCGTCACCACCGGCCTGCTGGGCCGCCTCGATCGCGAGCAGCTACAGGGCGTCATTGCTCACGAGCTCGGCCACATCCGCAACCTCGACACGCGCTACGGCGTGTACGTGGCGATCCTGGTCGGCCTCGTGGCGCTGGTCACCGACGGGTTCCTGCGCATGGTCGTTCGTGCATGGGGCGAGGGCGTCTTCTTCCGCGGCGCCGATGCGGACGATGCCAAGGGAGCCCTCGCCGGGTTGGCCGCCGGCTTGGCCTTCGGCCTGTTCCTGCTCCTCATCGCGACGCTGCTGCGCGTGTTCGCGCCGATGGCCTCGCTCCTGGTTCAGGCGGCGGTCAGCCGTCAGCGCGAATTCCTGGCCGACGCTACGTCGGTCGAGCTGACCCGCAACCCGACCGCCCTGGCACGAGCCTTGGGCGAGCTACGAAATGAGCGCGATCCGCTCGACTACGCCAACCGCGGCAGCCAGCACCTGTGGTTCACATCACCGTTTGGCACGGAGCACGTCGCGCGCTGGGCGCTGTTCGCCACGCATCCCTCGCTCGACGACCGGATCGCCCGACTCTCCGAGCTCTACCCCGCGATCGCCACGGATGTCCCGTCGGACGGCGCGGCGGATCCCCATGCGGACCAGCGCGAGGCGCCGTCGTCCACGCCCGCCTGACGCTTCGGCGCTTGCGCGGCTGCACATCTGCTCTCCATCTCCTGCGCCATCCGCGTATCCGACTGACGATCCTCCGCTATTGACTAACAGCTGGCCTGCGCGGGTTGGGGCGCCGGCAGGATCGCGACAGTCAGTTGAAGCGGATACGTCGTCGGATCGGCGGATCGTCAGTCAGTTGCAGCGGATACGTAGTCGGATCGGCGGATGGGCCAACCGCTGAGGGTCGGCCTCCGACGTGTGCTTGGACGCGTCGCATGCGGTGCGGCTTCGTGCGCCCGCGCGAGCGAACCTAGGCTGAGTCGAGCGCCTGTTCTACGTCGGCCACGAGGTCGGCCGGGTCTTCGATCCCGACTGACAGTCGGACCAGCGCCGGCGACACCTCGAGCGGAGAGTTCGCCACCGAGCCGTGGGTCATCACCGCCGGAATCTCGACAAGCGACTCGACGCCGCCCAGCGACTCGGCGAGCGCAAAGATGTGCGTGCCCTCGGCGAAGCGTCGTGCGCGCTCCTCTGGGGAGCGGCCGTCGCGTTCGGCCGGAACGAAGGACAGCATCCCGCTGGTGAGGCGCATCTGACGCGCAACGAGCTCGGCCTGGGGATGCGCGTGACGGCCGTCGCGCAGGCCCGGATAGTTGAGGGTCGCCAAGTCGTCACGAGCAGCGAGTGCCTCGGCCACGGCCTGGGCGTTGGACGAGTGACGCTCCATGCGGATTGCCAGAGTCCGGAGACCGCGCAGGACAAGGAAGCAGTCGAATGGCCCGGGCACCGCGCCGATCGCGTTCTGAAGGAACTTGAGTCGCTCGTACAGATCGGCGCGGGATGTCGCCAGCACGCCACCGACCGTGTCCGAGTGGCCGCCCAGGTACTTGGTCGCGGAGTGATATGAGATGTCCGCGCCGAGCTCGAGCGGCCGCTGCCCGAGCGGTGACGCGAACGTGTTGTCGACGACAAGGATCGGCCGGTCGCCCCGCGCGCCTACGTGCCCCGCCAGGCGCGCGGCGACCGCGGCGACGTCGATCACGCGCAGGTGCGGATTGGTCGGCGTCTCGAGCCAGACGATGCGCGTGCGCTCGTCCAGAAGCTCATCGAGCACTGGCTGTTCGCGACCGGCGAGGGCCGCGTAGGCAGTCTCGACGCCGGTCTCGGCGAGCACTCGCTCGAACAGCCGGAACGTGCCGCCGTAGACGTCGTTGACGCAAACGATGCGCTCGCCGGGCAGCGCGAACGTGGCGATCGCCTGTGTCGTCGCCGATCCCGAAGCAAAGGCCAAGCCGAACGAAGCCCCTTCGAGCGCCGCGATGGCGGCCTCCAGGCGGGACCGAGTCGGATTGCCGGTGCGCGCGTACTCCCAGCCGCCGCGTGGCCGGCCGACCGCTTCCTGGGCGAAGGTCGCGGTCTGGTAGATCGGTGGCGAGACCGCGCCGGTCAGCTCATCGGGCGCCATGCCAGCGTGGACCGCGAGCGTGCCCGGACGCCACGAGGGGTCGGTGTGAGCAGCGGAGTGAAGGTCGTCGCCCTCGAGCGAGCGGTCGGGAGTCGGCTGGTCGGTCACGCGGCCGAGGATAGCCGAGGTTTCCCGAACTTCACCCACCTGCGCCGTCGAGCACGCGGTCGACGGCGCGGCTGTACTGCTCGTCCGTCAGCGCGCCGGCGTCGCGCAGCGCACGCAGGCGGTCGAGCTCGTCAGCGACGCCGCCGCCACCTTTGACGAAGCCGGTCTTGTCGCCAGACTCGACCGCCCACGTTGGTGGTCCTGGGATACCGGCCTGGAAAGAATCGAACGCCTCGCCGTGCTCGCGCAGGCTCTGGCCAATGGCCTTGAGCACCCTCTCCTCGATCAGTCGCGCCGGGTTGAAGTCTTCCAGAAACTCGGCGGGGAGTGCCGGCGGAGTGTCGGCCGTCACAGCCGCGGCGTCGGCCGGCACCACCTCGGCGTCGGCCGGCACCACCTCGGCGTCAGCCAGCTCGTTCTGCGCGTCGTCGTAGACCAGCTCGAATATCGGCTCCGGATGGTCCAGGTCCTTGAGCGTCCGTGCGCCCAGCTCCAGAACGGCCACACCCTCAGGAAGCTCATTGCCGATCAGCGCCCGCGTGGCCTCCGACAGCAGGATCTGGCCGCCGCGACCGTCGGCCGCGATGCGCGCGGCGCGCACAACGTCGATGCCGGTGTAGCCCTCCTCGCCAACGATCGGCTCACCGGTGTGCAGTCCCAGGCGGACTCGAACCTTGACGCCACCCGGCCACTCCTGTGTGGCGTGACGACGCTGCAGCTGGACGGCCGCGGCGACGGCCGCACGCGCACGCGCGAACGAATAAAAGAACGCGTCGCCCTGGGTGTCGATCTCACTCCCACCCATGCCGTTGAACGTGTCGCGCACGAGCTGCCGATGGACGGCCAGCATATGTGCGTAGCCCTCGTCGCGGAGCTGCTTGAGCAGGTTCGTGCTGCCCTCGAGATCGCTGAAGACGAAGGTGACGGTTCCGGAGGGAAGCTCAGGCATAAGGTCGGCGCCGCCTCAGGCTTTGCTGTACTCCGCCAGGAAGGTTTCCTCGAGCGAGGGTTCGCGGCTGACGAAGTCCGCCAGGTCGTATTTCGCCGCGGTCCGCACAACCGGCGCGATGTCGCCCGAGACGCGCATGCGCAGAGTGTGGTCGTCCGCCACCACCTCGCTCACGCCGGGCAACGCCTCGAACTCGGCCGTGGGCACCGCGCCGTTGAACACGAGCTCGACCTGGTGGTGGGCCAGGTCGCGCAGGGCAGCCGTCCGATCGACCCGCGCCAGCCTGCCCTCGCGGATGATGGCCACGCGGTCGCATGTGCGCTCGACCTCGGACAGGATGTGCGACGACAGGAAGACGGTCCGCCCATCGGCCTTGGCCTCGCGAATGATGCCGAAGAACTCCTGCTGGATGAGTGGGTCGAGGCCGGAGGTCGGCTCGTCGAGGAGCAGCAGCTCGGGTCGGTGCTGGAGGGCGATGATCAGTCCGATCTTCTGCTTGTTGCCCTTCGAGTATTCGCGGAATCGGCGCGAGATGTCGACGTCGAGGCGGGCGATGAGTTCGGCCTGGTAGGAGCGATCCACGCCGCCGCGCAGGTTGGCGAAGTAGTCGAGCGTCTGGCCGCCGGTCAGCTTGTCGTACAGCGCGAACTCGCCCGGCAGGTAGCCGATCCGGCGGTGGATGGCGACCGGGTCCGCGCTCGTCTCGATGTCGAAGACGAAAGCCTTGCCGCTGGTCGGGCGGATGTGGTCGAGCAGCGTCCGGATCA
This sequence comes from uncultured Chloroflexia bacterium, assembly GCA_963706095.1. Classification (GTDB taxonomy): domain Bacteria; phylum Chloroflexota; class Limnocylindria; order Limnocylindrales; family CSP1-4; genus JALYGJ01. The sequence continues at coordinate 1,149,765 of OY970149.1, read as the reverse complement.
TCGTCGTCTTGCCCGCGCCGTTCGGCCCGAGGAAGCCGAACGACTCGTTTTCGGCGACCTCGAGGTCCACATCGATGATGCCGCGATGGCTGCCGTACGACTTGGTCAGCTTCTCGGTGCGGATGACTGCGGTCATGTGGGGTCCTTCGGGTTGGTTGGTGACGAGCACCCGGTCGAGTGCAACCTTAATACCCCTCGGGGGTAGTCAAACGCGATGACATAGCCCGGGGCCGACGCCGGATACCATCCGCCGGGGTCACGCAGGAGGGCAGGCTGTGAGCGTTTGTGCCGCGCGAGCGTCAGCGGCACAGGTGCGAGGCGACCTTGCACCCGGACTTTGGACCGTTCGAGCCTGCCCACCGGACGAATGACCCGATGAGCGGGTAGGGCCAGCTCCAACGGTGTGATCGGGCGCCCTCCCGTCTGATCCGGCGTCCCGCCGGTGGATCGGACGTCTCGCGGAAGTCGGCAGCCTCATCGGAGGTTCGGACGCCCGACCCGAAGGATCGCCAGGCGCCGCTTTGCGCTTTGCCCACCGTGCGACGATGTAACGACCGAGCAGAGGGGCTCAAGAGTTGCGATCCGTCACATCGCGTCGAGATGAGCACGCACCGGCCGGCGGCCCGACCCCGCAGGCGGCTTTTCTGATCGCGCGGACGGACCTGATCGAGCGCCTGTCCGGCGCCACGGCCCAGACCGTGATCCTGGTCGTGGCACCCGCCGGCAGTGGCAAGACCGTCCTGCTCCGGTCGTGGCTCCAGGCCGAGGGCCTGAGCGATAACGCGGCATGGGTCACCGTGGAGCGGCACGAGCAGGATCCCCAGCGCTTCTGGACTGCCGTCATTGCCGCGCTGCGCTCCACGCCGGGCGGCTCGTCGCTCACCACCCTGCGCCCGTCGCCGGACTTCGACGGCCGACGCGTGCTCGATCGCCTGTTGATCGACCTGGAATCGGTTGAGAAGCCAATTCTGCTGGTCATTGACGACCTGCATGAGCTGGCTTCGCCTGAGGCGAACGAACAGCTCGGGCAACTCATCGCCCGCCGGCCGGCCTGCCTGCGCATTGCGCTCTCCACGCGCCATGACCCCCAACTCGGGCTGCGCCGGCTTCGACTGGACGGTCAGCTGCTCGAGATTCGGCTCGACGATCTCCGCTTCTCGGTGGACGAAACGCGCGACCTGCTCTCCGGCGCCGACGTGGCGTTGACGGACGAGAGCCTCCAGCTCCTGTACGACCGAACCGAAGGCTGGGTGGCCGGCCTCCGGCTCGCCGCCCTGTCGCTGGCTCGGCATCCGGATCCCGAGCGGCTCGTGGCCGACTTCTCCGGCAGCGACCGGATCGTGGCCGACTACCTGTTGGGCGAGGTCCTCGAACGCCAGACGGACGACGTTCGCGAACTGCTGCTGCGCACATCCGTCGTGGACGAGGTCAGTGGGTCGCTCGCCGAGGCCCTGACCGACAACCCCACGGCCGAGCGGATACTGCTCGACCTCGAGAGCTCGGGCGCCTTCGTGACGGCCGTCGACAGGTGGAAGGAGTGGTTCCGATACCACCAGCTGTTTGTCGACCTGCTCCGATTGGAATTGCGTCGCCAGGTGCCCGAGCTGGTCCCCGACCTCCACCGCCGCGCCGCTGCCTGGTACTCCAGACGCGGCGACGTCCTGCGAGCCCTGCGCCACGCCCAGGCGGCGGAGGACTGGCCGATGGCGCTCCAGCTCGTGAGCGACAACGCCACAGCCCTTCTGCTGGAGGGCAACACGTCAGCGCTTACCGCGGCAATCGACAGCTTCCCGGCCGAGTCGCGCGACGATCCCGAGCTGGCCTGGGTCCGGGCCGCCATTGCCATGCAACGCGGCTCACTCGACCAGGCGGAGGCGCAGCTTTCCATCGCCCGGAGCCGCAGCGCCGAGGTTCCTGCCGCGCGCCGCCCGGCCTTCGACATGCAGGTGGCGACGATCCGCCTCGCGATCGACGTCCGGCGCGGCGACTTCGAGTCCGTCAGCTCGGAAGTCCAGGCGCTGCTCGATCCGGCGGCGCCGCGTACGGAGGTTGAGCGCATCGTCGCCGCCGGGGCGCGGTCGATCGGCCTGGTCAACCTGGGCATCGTCGAGTACTGGACATACCAGCTCGAGAGCGCGATCCGTCACCTGGAGCAGGCGCTCGACATGGCGCGTGAGATGGGCCAACCACGCATCGAGATCATGTCGCTGAGCCACCTCGCCCTGGCTCAGAGCACGATCTCGCTCGACCGGCAGCGCGAGCTGGCAGCGGAGGCCATCGCGCTGACGGAAGCACACGGCTGGGACCGCGACCCGGTGGCGGTGACCGGCCTTGCGGCGATGGCCACCGCCGACGTCATCCAGGCCCGTTTCGAGGACGCCCGGCCGTGGCTGTTGCGCGCTGAGGCGGCGCTGACGCCCAACGTGGATCCCGCCATCGAGATCATGGTCCGTTTCCTGAGCGGGATGCTCGACCTGGGCGCCGGCCAGACGCTCAAGGCGATCGATGTCATGGCCGCAGCCGCCGCGATCCAGCGCAGACTCGTGACGCGCCACGTGGTGACGCTCATCGCCCATGAGTACATCTGCCATCTGCAGCTCCGCCTTGGCAACGCCGCCGCCGCCCGCCAGCTTCTGGAGGGACTGCCGGAGGACGAGCGTGACGAGGCAGAGGCCCGGGTGGCAGAAGCGGACATCCGACTCGACGCGGGCGAACCGGGCATCGCGCTCGAGCTGCTCGAGCCGATCCTGGCGGGCAGGACCAGGTACCTGGGCGAGTACACGCTGATCCAGGCACTCATCGTCGCCGCCGCTGCGCACGACCGTTTGGGCGACCGGGCGGCGACGGCCGCAGCCCTGGAGCGGGCGCTCGACGTGGCGGAGAGGGAGAGCCTGGTCATGCCCTTCGTCGTCACCGCCAAGCGCGCCCTGCTCGAGCAGCATCCGCGCCACGACACGAAGCACGCCTCGCTCGTGAGCGACATCCTCGACGTCCTCGACGGCGCTTCGGCGCGTCCACGCCCGGCCGATTCGGCGCTGGTCGAAGAGCTCACGGAAAGCGAGCTGCGCGTGCTGCGCTATCTGCCCAGCAACCTGTCCGCGCCGGAGATCGCCAACGAGCTGTTCGTGTCGACGAGCACGGTCAAGACGCACATGCGCCACATCTACGAAAAGCTCGTGGTCCACGGCCGCAACGAAGCCGTAGAGCGAGCGCGCCAGGTCGGCCTGCTGGCGCGCGCCTCGCGCGGGAGGCAGTAAGGAAAGCCGCCGGCGCAATTGCGGCGCCGGCGGCTTATAGCGGGTTGGGAGCGACGGTCACGCCGTCGCGTAAAGGGTCAGCTCGCTGCTGCTTCTGTCATGTCGGACTTCAGCTCGCGGAGGCGGAAGGCCAGGCCGAAGTTGAAGATCCCTTCCACGATCGACCAGAAGGCCACCAGCCAAACCAGAGACAGCAGGCCGCCGCTCGGGAACGCGATCAGGACGATGCCGAAGATGACGCTGGCGATACCGCTCAGTACGAGCCAGATCTCGCCGTCGATCTCGCGCCGCAGGTAGATCGCGCCGATGACCTGAAGGGTTCCGGTCACGATGGCCCAGAAGGCCGCGATGTACAGCAGCGACAGCGCGAACGTGTCGGTCCAGACGAAGGCGGCAACGCCCAGGATGATGCTCAGGGCGCCGCTCAGCAGGACCGCCCAGCCATTGCGTCGTGCGACCGGGTCGCCCGTCGCGAGGCTGACGATCGCCGCAATGCCGTCGACCAGCAGGTATGCCCCGAACAGCCACACCAGGGCCGTCAGCGCGCTTGCCGGCCAGACGAAGGCCGCGATGCCGAAGGTGATGGCGGCGATGCCGCGGACGATGAAGACCCACCAGTTCCGGGTCAGAGTGCTCAACATTTGATTTGCTCCTTTCGTTGTCGAACAGTTGGCGATGAGTAGCGTGTCCGGCGATCGGATGACCTGTGGTCCTCCGATCCGGGTGATTCGGTCAGAAGTGGCCGCGCGGCCTGCGTCGGCCGGTCTGGCGGAGCTCCAGCAGCTCCAGCCCAAGGGACTCGATCACGTCCAGCAGGCCGTGCAAGGCGGCCTGGTCCGGCAGATCCCCGACCAGGACGGTCTCACCGTCCACGGTCGTGGTCTGAAGCTGTGGGAAGGCGCCGAGGAATACGTCGGTCAGGACGCCGCGGACGCGTATCGAGTACTGCATGGTTCGTTGCCTGATGAGGCCCGCGGCCGTGAGGCCGCGGGCCAGGTGGATTGGGTGAGCGACGCGGCTAGCGCGTCAGTGCCTCGACGCGCAGCTGATGCGCCTGGCGCGAGAGCTCGCGGGCGTGCTCGAGCTTCTGCCGGCGGACCTGCTGGTCAGCCTTCAGCTCGGCGATGCGCCCATCGATCGCCGACTTGCGGCGGAGGACGGAGCCCTTGAGCTGCGATTCAAGCGTCGACAGACGAGCCTTGAATTCGGCTTCCGACTGATCGATGCGTCCGTCGATGCGGACCGCGAGGTCCTCCAGCTTCTTCTGCTGGGCGTCGACGCGCTTCTGGATGGTCGCCTTCGTATCGGCGGCCGACTCGCGCAGCTCGGCCTGCAGCTGGGTCATCTCATTGGATGCCAGCTGAGCCTCGCGCTCGAGCTGCTCGTCGACCCAGTCGCCCGGAACCTGGCGGAACGTCCGCGCGCCGAGCGGTGCGAGGCGTGTCTCGACCGGGGTGATCCAGGTCTCGTCCATGTCGGCGATGACCGCGACCGTGCCGGGCTCGAGCGAGCTGCCGACCTCGTTCACGAAGTCCATGTCCATGCCGTAGCGGAACATGTCGTAGATCATTCCCCCGAAGGTGCCGACATAGGCACCAGCGACCGCGCCGACCGGGCCGGCCAGCAGGCCGACGAGGCCGCCGCCGATCATGCCCACGAAGGTGCCGAGCGGTCCGCGGTCCTCTGCTTCGCGACTGCTGAACGAGCCGTCCGGGTTCTTGACGATGACCGTCGAGGCATAGAGCGTGATCTCGCCCTGGCCGTGCAGGTCCTTCAGGACGCTGATGCCCTGGTATGCCGACTCTTCGTTGTCGAAGACCGATACGAGGATCTTGTTCATTGATCTGCTCCCTTTGTTCTGGCGCCGCATTTCTGGCGGCTTACGTGGGGAGCATCTGGCCGGTGCGGATGAGCGGGCGTCATCCGATCCGGGCGATTCGCCACTGCGTCCTCATCCGAATCAGCCGGATCGTGTGACGCCGGGTCCACCTTCGCGTGCCGATCGTTCGTGCCACAGCAAACGCATTGGAGGACGGATCGGTGACACAGCAGAACTCAACCTTGGAAATGGAAGCCCGCTCAATGGAGCGCGAGGCCATGGCCGCAGCGGCGGACATCGAGCGGCTGGTGGCGGACCTCACGGCTGCCCCCGAGCAGGCGCGCGCGGCCATCCTGGCGCAGCTCGATGCCGACAGGAAGCAGCTCGAGGCCATCGCCAGCCGGGCTCACCAGGCGATCGAAGTGCGCCGTACGGCGCATGAGGCCCACATGGCGCGCCTCGAGCAGGACGTAAGCGCCCACGTCGATGAGCTCAAGCGCAAGCAAGCTGCGGCGGACAAGGCTGAGGCGGAAGCGACATACGCCAACACCGCCTACACCCTCGAGAGTGCTCGGGTGTATGCCAAGAACGGCATCCACCTCGCCCTCGAGAACGTGCAGGTCAACGAGTCCTCGCTGGCCTCGGCATGAACGCCGATCAGGCCGCCGTGCAGGGCACGGCGGCGCAGCCCCCAGTGAGATTCCGGTCGATGCAGGCGCCGAGCCTGCCGTTCGCCGTTGCGGTGCTGGGGCTGATCGCCGTCGCGGTCATCGTCGTCGCGGCCTGGTCGGCCCTGATCACGCTCGCCTTCGCCCTGGCCGTGGCGCTGATGACGATGCCCGTGGTCGACTGGCTGCAGCGGCACGGCGTCCGGCGCAGCATTGCCGCGTTCGGTGTCGTCACGGCCGTACTTCGCCCACGGCCGTTGTCCTGGTCTCGATCTACTACTTCGTGATCTTCAACATCGAGGGCTCATACCTCGTGCCATCTGTCCAGGGAAAGATCATCGATTTTGACCGGGCAACCGTGCTCGTGCTGCTGGCCATCGGCTTCGGGCTGGCCGGGATCGTCGGCGGCATCCTGGCGCTGCCCATCGCCGCCATCGCGCGCGACCTGTTCGCTTACGCGTTCGACCAGGCACAGGCGGAGAGCGTCGTCGCGGCCGGCTAATACAATCCGGCCAAGGCTCAGAGCCACGTCACAACCGAGAGGAGAGAGGCACGCTGATGGCGCGTCCCCAGGTAACCGTCATCGGCGCCGGCAATGTCGGCGCCTCCGTCGCGCAGCGCGTCGCCGAGGGGCGCCTGGCCGACGTGGTGCTGATCGACATCGTCGAGGGTCTGCCCCAGGGCAAGGCGCTCGACCTGGCCGAGGCGGCGCCGGTCGTGGGCCACGACATGAAGGTCATCGGCACGAATGACTACGCCGACACGGCCGGCTCGGACATCATCGTCGTCACGTCCGGGCTGGCGCGCCAGCCGGGCATGAGCCGCGACGACCTGCTCGCCAAGAACGCCGGCATCGTGCGCAGCGTCGTCCAGCAGAGCGCGGCCGCACTCGCCGGACGCGATCCTGATCATCGTCACCAACCCGCTCGACGCGATGTGCCACGTCGCGCTCGAGGCCAGCGGCTTCACGCCGGAGCGCGTCATCGGCATGGCCGGCGTGCTCGACTCGGCGCGCTTCCGCACGCTTCATCGCGCAGGAGCTCGGCGTCAGCGTCAGCAGCACCCACGCGTTCGTGCTCGGCGGTCACGGCGACACGATGGTGCCGCTGCCGCGCTACTCGACCGCGGGCGGCGTGCCGATCACGGAGCTGCTGGACGCCGGACCGGATCGAGGCGCTCGTCGACCGGACGCGCAACGGCGGCGCGGAGATCGTCGCGCTGCTCAAGACGCGGCAGCGCCTACTACGCGCCCGCGGCGAGCGTGGCCCAGATGGTCGACTCGATCCTCAACGACCGCAACGAGATCCTGCCCTGCGCGGCATACCTCGACGGTGCAGTACGGAGTCGATGGGCTGTATCGTCGGCGTCCCCGTCAAGCTCGGCCGTACCGGCATCACCGCAGGTCGTCGAGATCGAGCTGACCGACGACGAGCGGATCGGCCTTCGACAAGTCCGCCGACTCTGTGCGGGAGCTGGTCGACGCGATGGCGAGGCTCGCCGCCGCAAGCCTGATTGGGCTGTGACCTGATGGGTGTGACTTGCCTGTCATCACGATCTCGCGCCAGTTCGGCGCGGCAGGGGTTCCGGTCGGCAGGGCGCTGGCCGACCGCTACGACGCGGAGTTCCTGGACCGGGCGATCGTCGCCCAGGTCGCGCTGCGCTCGGGCATTCCCGAGCGCGACGCTGGAGAGCTACGACGAGCGCATGCCCGGCTTCTGGCAGCGCGTGGCGTCCGCCCTGGCGTCGAGCTCGCCCGAGCCCGAGCTGCCGGCGCTTCCCTACGCCGAGAACGCTGTCTGCGCTTTCAGTGCACGACCGGCTGGTCGCGATCACCCGCGGCGTCATCGAGGAAGCGGCGGCGCGCGGCAACGCCGTCATCGTCGGCCGCGGCGCAGCCTTCATCCTGGGCCGTCGGCCGGACGCAGTTCACGTCCAGCTCCACGCCAGTCTCGAGTCGCGCATCCGGCTCCTGATGTCGCGCGTCGAGGAGCTGCCCGACGAGGCGCGGCCAGAGGAGAAGTCACTGCGCGAGCTGTGCCAGTCGATCGACTCAGAGCGAGCGGAATACGTCCGCCGCCTGTTCGGCGTCGACTGGCTGGATGCGCGCCACTACGACCTCGCCATCGATTCGGGCCGGGTCGGCGTGACCCGCAGCGTGGCCATCATCGAGCAGGCCGTCAGCGGCATCGCTGAGCCCACAGACTGACCGCCGGGTGACCACGGGCCCGATCAACCCGGAGCTGCTGCCACAACCGCGCTCGCGCCTGCCGCGCGGGCTGAGCGCGTTTCGCCACTACAACTTCCGCGTCTTCTGGTTGGGCATGCTCGTCTCGCTCATCGGGACGTGGATGCAGCAGGTCGGCCAGGCGTGGCTGGTCCTGGAGCTGACCGACGACCCGATCGCGCTCGGCCTGGTCGCGGCGGCGCAGTTCACGCCGGTGCTCTTCCTGGGCCTCTTCGGCGGCATCGTCGCCGACGCGGTGTCGAAGCGAAAGGCAATCCTCGTGACCCAGACCGTGGCCGGCGTGCTTGCCCTGATCCTGGGGGTGCTCACGGCCGCGGGCGTTGTCGAGGTATGGCACGTCTTCGTTCTGGCCCTCGCTCTCGGCGTCGTCAACGCGTTCGACATGCCGATGCGCCAGTCGTTCGTGGTCGAGATGGTCGGCCGCGAGGACGTGACCAACGCCGTGGCCCTCAACAGCGCCGTCTTCAATGGCTCGCGCATCGTCGGCCCGGCGATCGCGGGGGTGGCCATCGCGGTCATCGGCCTGGCGCCGCTGTTCTTCGTCAACGCCGCTGACCTACGTTGCGGTCGTCATCAGCATCCTGTTGATGCGCGCCAGCGAGCTCCACCCGAGCGCCCGCTTGGCAGTCGAGCGCAACGTGCGCTCCGTGGTCGACCGGCTGGTCGAGGGTCTGCGCTACACGCGGCGCGACGAAGCCATCTTCCTGGCCATCAGCACGCTGACGTTCGTATCGATCTTCGCGCTCAACTTCTCGGTGCTCATCCCGCTCGTGGCGCGCGATGTCCTGGGCGGTGAGGCGGCCACCTACGGTTTCATGATGGCGGCCAGCGGGGCAGGCTCGCTCCTTTCCGCATTGACCATCGCATTCGGTGGCCGCCCGACCATGGGCCGGCTGCTGGTTGGAGCGTTCGCCATCGGTGTATCGATGTTCGGCCTGGGCATCTCGCGCTCAGTGCCGGTCAGCCTGGCGCTGATGTTCCTCGCCGGCTGGGGCACGATCGCCATGGCTGCCACGGCCAACACGCTCATCCAGCTGCGCACGCCGGACGAGCTGCGCGGCCGGGTGATGAGCGTGTACACCACCGCGTTTGCCGGCTCGACACCGGTCGGCGGCATCTTCACCGCGGTCGTGGCCAGCTTCGGCGGAGCGGCCCTGGCCGCTTCGCTGGGCGGGATCCTGGCCATGATCGTGGCCGCGATCGGCTTCTTCAGGCTCCCGGCACGGCCGGAGATGCGGTCACTGCCCACGCTCGCCCGCCGCTACGGCCGAAATCGCTGACGGCTGACGGCTCGGGGGCGTCGGCTCCGGCGATGCCGTCCACGAAACGCTCGATCGTCGCGAGGAGCGTCGCGGCGGTCGGGCCACCACCCTCGAGCACGTCCGTTCCGTGCAGGTTCGACTCGAGCATGAGCACCTCTGCCGGAGCTGTCGCCCACGCGGCGAGCAGCTCCGCTCCGCGCGGACTTGTGGTCGGGTCCTCCGTCGAGGAGATGAGCAGCAGCGGAGCCTGGATCTGCGCCACGTCCTCCTCGTTGAAGTCGTAGCCGCTGCCGCGCAGGCCGCCGGCCATCCAGATCACGCCGTCGACGTGCGGGGCCACTTCGGCGGCGCGCAACGCGGCCATTGCTCCGGCACTCGCGCCGCCGACGATCACCCTGGCGGCGCCCTCGCTGCGCAGCCACTCGGCTGCGGCCACCATGTCCGCCCACGCGTTCTGGGCTCCGCCACGCCGCTCGGAACAGGCCGTGCCGTCCGGGTCGCAGACGCCTGTGCGGTTATAGGTCAGCACGCGATGGCCGTTGGCCGCGAGCCGTTCCGCCACGGGTCGCCAATCCTCCTGGTTGCTCGTCGGACCGGCCATGTGGCCGAGGACGACGGCCGTGTCACCACTGCCGTAGCTCCGACCGGCGAGCGTCAGGCCATCGGGCGTCGTGAGCTCAATGACCTCGAATGGGGCGGCCGAGGGCGAGGGTGGCGCAGCGTTCGCGCAGGCCGCAGCTCCAGCACAGGCCAGCGCCACAAGCAGCGCCACGACCATCGTCCGTCGATTCACCCGTAAAAGTTACAGGTCCACGGCCGCGTGCCGTAGGCGACACCTTCGTGTTCGGAGGACGCGAAACTTGACGTGTGACCGCCTTGATCGAGCTCACGTTTGACCCGCTGCTGCACCTGGGACCGCTCGAGATCCGCTGGCAGACGATTGGCGTGACCGTCGCGCTGCTGGTCTGTTTTGCGATCGCGGCTCGCGCCGTGCAGCGCAACGGGCTCGAGCTCGATCACATGCTGCTGATACTCGTCGGCATCGTGCCCGCTGCGGTCGTGGGCGGGCGCATCGTCCACGTCCTGACCTATCTCGACGCATACCTCGCTGCGCCACTGACGATCGTCGATCCGCGTGTCGGCGGCCTGTCGCTGCTTGGCACCGTGTTGGGGGGCACGGCCGGAGCGCTGTACGTGGTCAGCCGGCTCGGCGCTCCGGCCCGGCCGTGGGCCGCCATCGCGGCCGTGCCGCTGCTGCTGGCGATCGGCCTGGGCAAGCTCGCGCAGCTGCTCGGCGGCAGTGGCCAGGGCCTGCCGTTCGACGGGCCGTGGGCCGTCGCTTTCCTGCCGCCCGGGCCATGGGTCAGCAACAACCCGGAGATTCCGGCGCATCCAGCGCAGGCATATGAAGGCCTGTGGCTGTTGGTCGGTGCCCTGGCCCTCACTTTGCTGGTCGCGGTCCGTGAGTCGGTTGACCGGATCGGCGGCCTGTTCATCGGTGCCCTGCTGTGGTTCTTCGCCGGCAGAGTCCTGGTCGGCTTCACGTGGCGGGATCCGTCGTCGCTCGGCCCGCTCAATGCGGAGCAGCTGTTGGCGCTCGCCGCGTTCGCAGGCACGCTCCTTTTGGTATGGCGGGGTATCGTGGAGCCGACGACGAGCGTGAAGCCAGCCACCGCGCGGGAGCCCAGACGATGACCGAGATTGCCGAACGACCAATGGACATGAGCGCCCCGGGCGAAGACCTGGGCCGCGTCTCGCACTGGATCGGCGGTCGCATCGTCGAGGGCGCGTCCGGGCGACGCGGACCGGTGTACGACCCGGCCACGGGCCGACAGGCGAAATGGGTCGACTTCGCGTCAGTCGAGGAGGTCGACGCGGCCGTCAAGGCTGCCTCCGATGCTTTCCCGGAGTGGCGCGCGACCTCGCTGTCGAAGCGGACCGAGATCATGTTCCGCATCCGCAACCTGGTCGATCACCACCGCAAGGACATCGCGGCGCTGCTGACGGCCGAACACGGCAAGGTGCCTTCCGACGCATTGGGCGAGGTCGCGCGCGGGCTCGAGAACCTGGAGTTCGCGACCGGCATCCCGCACCTCATGAAGGGCGGCTACAGCGAACAGGTCTCCGGTGGCATCGACGTCTACCAGATCCGCCAGCCACTCGGCGTCGCGGCGGGCATCACGCCCTTCAACTTCTCGGCGATGGTGCCGATGTGGATGTTCGCCAACGCAATCGCGTGCGGCAACACGTTCATCCTCAAGCCGTCGGAGAAGGATCCGTCAGCGTCGATCTTCATCGCCGAGCTCCTCGCCGAAGCGGGCGTCCCTGACGGCGTGTTCAATGTCGTCCACGGCGACAAGGTGGCGGTCGATCGGATCCTCGACGCATCCGTCGATCAAGGCCGTTTCGTTCGTCGGCTCGACGCCCATCGCCAGGTACATCTACGAGACGGGCACGGCCAACGGCAAGCGCGTCCAGGCGCTGGGCGGTGCCAAGAACCACATGATCGTGCTGCCCGATGCGGACATCGACATGGCCGCAGACGCGGCCGTCTCGGCCGCTTACGGCTCGGCCGGCGAGCGCTGCATGGCCGTTTCCGTGGTCGTCGCAGTGGGCGACGTGGGCGATCCGCTGGTGTCCGCCATCCAGGAGCGGCTGCCCAAGATCGTCGTTGGACCTGGCAGCGATGCGGGTTCTGAGATGGGGCCTCTGGTCACGCGCGAGCACCGCGACAAGGTCGCGTCGTATATCGGCAAGGCGGAGGAGGCCGGAGCCACGGTCGTTGCGGATGGTCGCTCGGCGGCGGTGGCGTCGCAGGACGGCTTCTTCCTGGGCGTGTCGCTCATTGACAACGTGCAGCCCGACCACGAGTCGTACCGCAACGAGATCTTCGGCCCCGTGCTCGAGGTCATGCGCGTGCCCACCTACGAGGACGCGGTGCGGCTCGTGAACGACAACCCGTACGGCAACGGCACGGCCATCTTTACGCGTGATGGTGGGGCGGCGCGCCAGTTCCAGTTCGAGGTCCAAGCGGGCATGGTCGGCATCAACGTGCCGATCCCGGTGCCGGTGGCCTATTACTCGTTCGGTGGCTGGAAGGACTCGCTCTTCGGCGACCTGAACATGTACGGGCCAGAAGGCATTCAGTTCTACACGCGCGCCAAGATCGTCACCTCGCGCTGGCCCGATCCCGGCACATCCAAGGTGGACCTGGGCTTCCCCCGCACCCGCTGACCGAGCGGCAACGCGCTCGCTACCCGCTCAGCGGGTGATTCGCCCGAAAGTACGTTCGGGAAGATGCTCCGGAGCCTCGGCGGTGTCAGCCCCCGGCCTCAGTAGGAAGGATTTCCCGCTGAGCGGTTGAACTGTGCGTCGAGCCGTCCCGCCTCGGCGTGGAAACGGCCCGATCCAGCCGGACAGAGCCCAATCGGGCGGGCAGCCGGCCGTTAACCGGTCCGAGAACGACGCCTCGGCGGACGAATGACCCGCTCAGCGGGTAAGGCTCCGGGCCGAGCTCCGGAGCGAGCCTGCACTCGGCCCCGCTTTGCACCTTCGCGGCGTCTCGGCGGACGAATGAACCGCTGAGCGGGAACGGAGCGGCACATGAACCGCTTCAACGTCCAACGCCGTTGGACGCCCGTTGGACGGCCGGCTCCAAAACTTCGCAAACGTCGCGCAAGAACCGCGCGGCCGCGGGTGGAGGTAGGTCATGTCGCTGTTGCGTCGGAAGCTCGTGGGTCTGGTCGTGCTCAGCATCGCGATCGGCGCCCCCGCCCTGCTGTTCGCGGGGGACGTCGGGGCATCACCGGTCTGCACGAAGTCGTGGAGCGCCGCGACCTCGGGCAGCTGGACTGACGCCTCGCGGTGGACGCCAATCGGTGCGCCGACATCGGCAAGTGACGTCTGCATCACTGTCCCCGGCGCATATACGGTGACCCTCGCGGCGGACGCTGGCACCATCAACAGCCTCCAGCTCGGCGCTGCGTCCGGGACCGACAAGGCCGAGCTTGTGATCGCGGCGAACTCTCCCGGATCCGACGCCCGCCTCACGATCGCGACGACTGCAGAGGTCGGCAACCTTGGCGTTCTGACGCTCTCGCAGAGCGGTTCGACCACCGGGCGCACGATGGTCCTCAACGGCACCAGCGCAAGCTCGCTCCTGACCAACGTCGGCGTCGTGCGCACGCTCCCAGGCACCGGCGGTGTTCGACGCATCGGCATCAGCATCGACAACGCAACGGGCGGCACAGTCGCCATCGACCACCCGACCGACTACAACCTCGGCGGCAGGACGTTCACCAACAACGGCGGCGAGCTGGTACTCAGCCAGCCGTTGTCTCTCTCGGGCGGCGCCAACTTCGCCAACGCCTCCGGCGACATTGACGGCATCGGCTCCGGCCAGGTGCGAATGGTCTTCGCCGGCACCTTTACCCAGAGCGGCGGCACGACGACCAACAATCCTGTCGAGATATTCAACGCCAACCTGGCGATGGCCGGCCCCGGCTCATCGAGCTTCGTCTTTCGCGGCAACCTGAGCACTTTGTCGGGCGCCAGCGCGGCCGGGCAAACCATGGAGATTCATGCCGTCACCGGCCCAGGCAACGCCTTTGTAAACCTGACTTCGCCATTCACCAATGGCGGCACCATCCGCTTCACCAACAGCGAACTCACGTCGCAGATCGGCGACAGCGGCGTGCCAGCGAACACACTGACCAACAACGGCACGATCCAGTCGCCGGCCGCGGCCAACGGCGCGCGCAACCTTCAGACGAACCTCATCAACGCCGCGGGTGGCATCGTCAACATCGACTACCCAACCAGTTTCAACCTGGGCGGACGCACCTTCGCCAACAACGGCGACGTCGACCTGACTCAAGCTCTCACCGTCTCCGGCGGCGCCAACTTCGTGAACAGTTCCGGCGACATTGACGGCAGCGGCGCAGGCCAGGTCCGTCAAGTGAATGCGGGAACCTTCACGCAGGGTGGGGGTACGACCACCAACAACCCCGTTGAGATATCAAACGCCCACCTGGCAATGACAGGGTCTGGCGGCTCGACCTTCGTCTTCCGAGGCGCCTTGAACACATTGTCCGGGTCCAGCGTTGCCGGCCAGACTCTCGCGCTCCACGCGGTAACCGGGCCCGGCAACGCCTTCGTGAATCTCACTACTCCGTTCACCAACGGCGGGATCATCCGATTCACCAATAGCGAGCTCACCTCGCAACTCGGCGATAGCAGCACGCCCTCCAACACCCTCACCAACACGGGCACGATCGACTCGCCCACGGCCGCCAACGGGGCGCGCAACCTCCAGGTCAACCTTTCGAATGCGGCAGGCGGGACCGTGGCCATCGACCGCCCAACCAACTTCAACCTGGGCGGCCGAACCTTCACCAACAATGGCGGCCAGGTCACCCTCTCGCAGCCACTGACCGTTTCCGGGGGCGCGAACTTCACCAACACGGCCGGCACCATCAACGGAACCGGCTCCGGGCAGGTTCAGCAGGTCAATTCTGGCCTGTTCACACAGGGTAACGGCACAACTTCCGGCAACGCCGTCCTGATCTCTAACGCCAACCTGTCCATGACCGGATCAGGGTCCTCAACGTTCCGGTACCAGGGCAACTTGAACACTTTGTCCGGCACGAGCGCACCGGGTCAGACCGTGGAGATCCAAGCGGTGAGCGGACCCGGTAATGCCACCGTCAACCTGACCTCGCCATTCACCAACGGTGGCACCATCCGCTTCGTCAACCCAGAGTTCACAGCGATCCTGCGCGACAACGGAGTCGCGTCCAACTCGCTGACCAACACCGGCACCATCGATTCGCCTCCTGCCCCGAACGGCGTGCGCAACATTGATCTCAATCTCGACAATTCGAGCGGCGGCACTGTCGCCATCGGCTATCCCACGACGTTCACGGGCGGACATAGCCTCAACAACGCAGGCATCATCGCCGTTGCGCCAGGTGTCCACCTCCAGATGAACGGCGCATACGCGCAGTCTGCAGGCGGCACCTTTCACACCACGATCGCCAGCGCGGGCAGCTTCGGGCGCATGTTGAGCGGTCAGCCGATGAACTTCGCCGGCACCGTCTCCGCCCACACGACGTATTCGCCTCCTGTGGGTACCACCTTCACGGTGATCACCTTTTCCCCGCGCACAGGCACGATGGCGCCTGGCACGTTCACCGGTGGAACGACGTACGAAGTCCTCAACAACGCGGCCAACGTCCAGTTGCGTGTCATCAATCCCGACGCAGATGGCGACGGGGTGATCGATGCCTCGGACAATTGCCCGACCATTGCGAACCCCGACCAGGCGGACCTCGATGCAGACGGCATCGGTGACGCCTGCGACGCTGACGCGGACGGCGACGGAGTCAATGACGACGTCGACAACTGCCCAGCTCTTGCCAACCCCGACCAGGCGGACATGGATGCAGACGGCATCGGTGACGCCTGCGATCCGGACGCGGACGGCGACGGTGTTGCCGACGCAACGGACAACTGCCCCACAGTGTCGAATCCTGACCAGGCGGACATGGATGCAGACGGCATCGGTGACGCCTGCGACGCTGACGCGGACGGCGACGGAGTCAATGACGACGTCGACAACTGCCCAGCTCTTGCCAACCCCGACCAGGCGGATCTCGATGCAGACGGCATGGGTGATGCCTGTGACGCAGACGCGGACGGCGACGGCGTCGCCGACGCCACGGACAACTGCCCAGGTCTCGCGAATTCAAGCCAAGCGGATCTCGATGCAGACGGCATCGGTGATGCCTGCGACCCGGACGCGGACGGCGACGGTGTTGCCGACGCCACCGACAACTGCCCCACAGTGGCGAATCCTGACCAGGCGGATCTCGATGCAGACGGCGTCGGTGACGCCTGCGACCCGGACGCGGACGGCGACGGTGTTGCCGACGCAACGGACAACTGCCCCACAGTGTCGAATCCTGACCAGGCGGACATGGATGCAGACGGCATCGGTGACGCCTGCGACGCTGACGCGGACGGCGACGGAGTCAATGACGACGTCGACAACTGCCCAGCTCTTGCCAACCCCGACCAGGCGGATCTCGATGCAGACGGCATGGGTGATGCCTGTGACGCAGACGCGGACGGCGACGGCGTCGCCGACGCCACGGACAACTGCCCAGGTCTCGCGAATTCAAGCCAAGCGGATCTCGATGCAGACGGCATCGGTGATGCCTGCGACCCGGACGCGGACGGCGACGGCGTCGCCGACGCCACGGACAACTGCCCAGCGCTAGCCAATCCAAGCCAGGCCGACTTCGACGGTGACGGTCTGGGTGACGCCTGCGATGCCGACGATGACAACGACGGTGTGGCGGACGTGGACGACGACTTCCCGTTCGACGCAACTGAATCCGCCGACGCTGACGGTGACGGTGTCGGCGACAACGCTGACAACTGCCCAGCTCTCGCGAACCCCAACCAGGCGGATGCCGACAACGACGGCATCGGCGACGCCTGCGATACGCCGGCCGAGCCCAAGGCGCTGTGGATCAACGACGTCACGGGAGACGAAGGCGACCACGGCACGCGGCCGTTCGTATTCACTGTGACCCGAACGGGCAATGTCAGTGCGTCGGCCAGGGTCTCGTACAAGACCGTGCCCGGGACTGCCATCCCGACGCAGGACTACGTGTCAGTCAACAACAAGACTTTGACCTTTGCGGCTGGCCAGAGGACGAAGACGATCGCCATCCAGGTGGTTGGTGACGAGCTGCCCGCGCCCAATGAGACGTTCGAGGTCGTCCTCTACAACGCAAGCGGTGTGGCGCTCGGCGACAGTCGAGGTCTCGGGACCATCCGCTTTGATGACCCGCTTCTGTCGATAGAGGACGCGATCATCAGCGAACCGCGCAATGGAACGGTGAAGCTCAAGTTCCTCGTCTCGGTGACGTGGCCGGCAAACGGGCCAATCACCGTCCACTGGCGGACGCGCGACGGCAGTGCCGTAGCCGCTCACGATTACGTGGCGGTCACCAACCAGGTGCTGACGATCCCAGCAGGGCATTGGGGAGCATGGATCAGCGTGACGGTCAACGCGGACCGATACCGCGAAGCGAAGGAGCAATTTGTGGTCGAGTTGTTCGACGCCGTCGGGCCATACGGCCCGCTGCGCCTCAAGGACGGCACGGCGAAGGGCTACATCGCCGATTACGGCAGCAGCCACTCGGGAGTCCATTCGACCAACCGCAATTCGCCGGCGATGCCGCGGCCCCTTCCGGCACCGCTGAGGCCGAACCAGCTTCTGAAGGGAGGCTGACCAGAGACCCGCGCTAGGGCAGGCTGATCTCCAGTTCGCGCAGCAGGGTGGCAAGCTCGTCGGTTGGCTCCGCGCCAAGCTCGGAAGCGACCGACAGCGCCTGCTCGGCCACCCTGTGCGCGCGCCGGACGCGGCCCTGTCCGATCAGGGCGCGGGCGAGCCGAACGTAGCGGACCTCGTCGAGGGGATCGAGCGATATGGCCTCATCTAGCAAGCGGTCAGCCTCATCGAAGTCACCCCGGGCGAGCGCGTCCTCGCTCACCACGTCGATCAGGGCGAGCTGGCGGCGACGCAGCCTTTCGCGCGGGACTGTTGCCCAATCCGCGTATTTGTCGGCCGGGAGGAGCTCGCCCGTTGAGCGGGTCAGGGCGGCGCGCGCCAGCCCGGGTCGTGTCGAAAGAGGAGCTGAAAGAGCAGCTGCAGCCTCCTGTTCGAAACGATGCGCATCAACCTGCACGCCCGGGGCAATCGAAACAGCACCGTCGGCGCGCACCACGAGCTCGCCGGCCGCCGAGCGAATTCGGTTGAGCAGATTTCGAAGCCGGGCCCGGCCCGTCTCTTCGTCGATCTCCGGCCAGAGCTCTTCGACGGCCTCGTCTAGCGCGAGCTGGCCGCGTACAGCCAGCATCTTGACGAGGGTCTGCGGTCGGCCGGGCAGGGGTGTGATGTCCTGTCCGGCGCGTTCCACAGCGAATCTCCCCAACGTGACAATCGTGGTGAGCGCCTCTGGCGCAGCCGCGTCCGGCTCAACCAGGGCGAGCAACTCGGGCTCGCGGCGCTGCGGCCGCTCTGGATCATCAACCTCAGCGCACATGTGGCGCGCCTGGCGCAGCTCCGTGAGCGCCTGCTCGTGACTTCCCAGCCGAGCCAGACAGGCAGAGCGGAAGAGGTGGGTGAGCCAGCGGTCCTTCGGATGCGCGAAAGGACTCACGTCCAACTCATCGGCAAGCGCGAGGCCCTTTTGAGCGTCGCCGAACATGGCCTCGAGACGCACCCGCGCCGAAAGCGGCTCACCCTCGCGCGCCGTTCCCGCGGCCCTGCTCTCCGCCCGTGAGAGATCGCGCCAAGCGCCATCGACGTCGCCGACGACCGCCCGAATCTCCGCGGCGTCGGACAGGAAATCGATTCCAGGCAGCGCGCCGAACCACGATCCCGGATGGCGTTCCGCCTCCTCGAGGGCTGCGAGGGCAGCTTCTCTGTCGCGACTGGCGGCCGCGATCTGCGCTGATGTCCACGCGGTGAACCCCAGCGCGCGCTCGTCTGCGAGTCGCTGACCGATGGCGCGTGCTTCGCGGACGGCAACGGCGGCATCGTCGAGTCGACCGACCTGACCCAGCACTTCGGCCAGACAGACGAGGGTTTCTGCTCGCAAGGCATCCGGCGCAGCTCGGAGGGCCAGCGCCTCTTCGAGGGTCTGAGCTGCGGCCGTCAAGGCTCCCGAGGTGAACCAGACCCCATAGCCCAGGTCCAGGAGAGCCTCGGCCTCCCAATCGCGCTCCAGCGCCAGCCGAAAACGGCTGGCGGCCAGCTCGAAGCTCTCTCGGTAGGTCTCGACGTTCGAGCCGGTGTCAGCTACGACCAGGCATAGGCCGCGGCAGAGCTGGGCGCGGCCGATCGTGACCACTTCATCGGGCGCGGCTGCGGCGAGAACGTCTTCGACCACGGCCAGAGCACCCTTGAGATCGCCCGATCGAGACATGTCCCGGGCCCGCTCGGCGGCGATCGCGCGGCCCTCTGGGCTGGCCTCGTTGACTACAACACGCGCGCGCGCAAGCCACCGTTCGCGTTGTCGAACGTTTGGATCCGCAGCGCGAATGAGCTGGACGAGAACTCCGGGGTTGGAGCGCAGGATCTCGTCGGGAATCTCGGCGACGATCGCATCCCATATCGGCAGGCCAGCGCGTGCCAGCGACTCGCGCGGCTGGGACCCGATCAGTAGTGCGATGCCTTCGTGGTCGTCGCGTCTGCTGAGCAGGCTGCACGCCTCGGCCAGCTCGCCACGGGTCGCGTACAGATTCGCCACCAGTCGCGCTTGCTCCACGGACAGTGTGGCGGAGCCGGCCACCTCGCGCACCGCATCTGGGAGCTCTGCCCAGCCATCGGTTCGGAAGGTCACCGGCAGGCCGGCCTCCAGCAACCTATCCAAAGCGCCGGGACCACAAACCGCCTCCGCGACCTCTGTCGAGATCAGCGGCAGCTGGCTAATCGTGGCCAGCTCGCCGCGCAATGAGTCGGGGCCTGAATGGACCAGTCTCTCCACGAGCGTGCGCAGAACCCCTCCGCCTGGGGCGAGGCTGGCGACTGCCTTGTCGTCACTTTCCCAGTTCGACTGTGCCGCAACCACGAGCGCGGCCGGCCAACCGCCGGTGGCTCGATGAATTGAGCGGACGAACTCCTCGTCTGGCAACGATTCCCCAACCCGCGTCGCCACCAACAGCGCGCGCGTCTCGTCGAGATCAAATCGCAGGTCGTTCGCGGTCAGCAGGGTGGCGTCGAGGCGCTGCGGCAGCTCGCGCAAGCGCGGGGCGAGTCGACGTCCGGAGACGCCGAGCCTGTGTCCCTGTGGGAGCTCGACGGCGAGGTCGGCCAGCCAGGCGGCTCCCTCCGAGTCGAGTCGCTGCGACTCATCTACAGCCAACAGGATGGCGTCCGCGGCGGCAAGACGGTCCAGCAACGCGCTGAGCGACGCGTCCGGTGCGTCCGGCTCGATGGAATCCGCAATGAGCGGGAGCCCGCTTCGGCGGGCCGCGCCTGCCAGCGACGAGAGGAAGGCCGCCATACCAACGACGGACCGAAGCGCGACGCCGATGGTCGGCAGGTCGAGCGACCGACTCCAGCTCTGCCACGCCGTCGACTTGCCGTAGCCGCCTGGTGCCTCGAGCAGCACGACGTCCGCCGATGCCATCTGCTTCTCGAGTCGCGGTCGAGCGATCAGTTGAGCGCCGGAACGGGAACGCAATGGACCCCCTCCCCATGCCCCGCGGGCATCCCTTCGGGCTGAGATTAAGGCATGTTGGACGTTGATCGGACGGTCAGCGGCGAGAGTTGACGCCATGACCATCTCCGTACTTCTCCGACTTCGCTCCGAGCTACTCCATGACGGCAGCGTCTGCGGGCAGGCGGAGGTAGTGGACACCGGTGAAACGCGGTCTTTCGGAGACGTGCGCGACCTTATTGAATTTCTTCAGGCGAGCGTTGCCTCGGTCGCGAATCCGCTTTCGAACCGGGCCGATCCCGATCTAGACTCGTATTCAGGTGAGCGGACAATTTCTTGAGGACTTCGCGCCCGGCGAGGTGATCGAGTCGACCGAGTCCTACGAGATGACGGCCGAGCGTATCGACGCTTACGCGACCGAATTCGATCCGCAGCCGATCCACATCGACCCGGAATATGCCGCGCAGGCGTTCTTCGGTGGCATCATCGCCAGCGGTTGGCACACGTTGTCGGTGACGATGCGGCTGATGATGCGCTCGTACATATTTGCCGGCGCGCCGACGATCGGCGTCGGCGTCGACAACCTCCGATACCTGGCGCCGGTTCGGCCCGGCGACGTGCTCCGGGCTTCGGCCGAGGTGCTCGAGATCCGCCCCTCCACGACCAAGGCCGAACGCGGCTACCTAATGCTGCGCGTGACGACGACGCGCCAGGACGGCACGCCCGTGATCACCCAGGACTGGACGGTTCTCGTGCCACGCCGCGAGGCTGGCGCGGAGCGGGTCAGCGCGGGATAGGCACGGTCTCGCCCGGAGGCGTCAACAGGACACGCACCTCGGGAGCGAGGCGCTCCGCGGCCGCGGCGAAGTCGAGTGGCGGCTGGGAGAGTCGGCGTGGCATGACCCGGCCCATTCCCATCGGCCACAGCGTGCCCCAATGGATGGGCACGGCCGCGGTTGGCCGCAGGACGCGCGCCGCCTCCGCGGCGCGCTCGGGATCCATATGGCCCGGCCCGAGTCGCGGACCCCAGCCCCATACGGGCAGCAAGGCGAGATCGACACCGGCCAGGTCCGCCATCCCGGGAAAGATGTCCGTATCGCCCGCGAAGTAGACGCGCTCCGAGTCGTGGTCGAGCACGAACCCGACAGCCTCGCCGCTGGGTCCGAATGGCGGCCTGAAGCCCGAATGGTCCGCGGGCGTGGCTGTCACCGTCACGCCGGCAACCGTGTTCGATCGGCCCGGTCGGAGCTCTTCCACCTGCCGGAATCCAGTCCGTCGAAGTAAGGCACCCGCGCCTGGCGGAACGATGAGCGGTGTATCGGCCCCGAGCATGCGCAGTGAGGGCAGATCAAGGTGGTCGAGGTGCATGTGGCTGATGACCACCAGGTCGACGTCGCGATACAGGTCCGCGGGGAGTGTCGTGACCGCGCGGCGGAGCATCGTTATCCGGTCGAGCAGCACCGGATCGGTCAGCACCCGCGCGGCGCCCATCTGCACCAAAACGGTGGAATGGCCGAGGAACGTGACGTCGGCCTTGAGCATCAACCGAGTGTAGGCGGGGTTCCCCGAGGGGCCGGCGGCGACGAGTGAAAAGAGGCGTTTGTTACGCCTAGTGGACAGCAACCGGTAAGATGGCGGCGACAAGGAAGGAGCCGCCGTGCGCATCGCCCCAGCGGTGCTGGCTATCTTTGCTGGCCTCATCGCTATACCCATGTCTGCGCCCGCGAGTCCCGTGCTCGCAGCCGCGCAGCCCAGACAATGCACCCAGTGGTCGTCTCGGACCCAGCCGCCAGAGACCATCCGCGTGTACCGCGTCAGCGAAGGGCAGGTCGACACAGTCGACTTCAAGTCCTACGTATTCCGCGTGGTCTCGCGCGAGTGGAACGTCGAAAGCCGTGAGCTGCGCAAGGCGGGCGCCCAGGCCGTCAAGCAGTACGCGTGGTTCCACGTCCTGCGCTGGCGCGGTGGCCAGTTCAACGGCCAGTGCTTCGACGTGAAGGACACGACTGCCGACCAGCTGTACGCCAACAAGCCGCTTCAGAACATCCCGACCCGCGTCAAGAACTCAGTCAACGCGGTGTGGGGCTGGCGCCTGTGGCGCGCCGACAAGTTCGTGCACACGGGCTACCGCCGCGGCAAGCACCTGCCATGTGCCGACGACGCCGGCTACAAGCTGTTCGTCCGTTCGAGCCGCAAGTGCGCGCAGAACGGGTGGAGCGCCGAGCGCATCCTCACGACCTACTACTCGGCCCGCCTCGACAAGTAGCGCGGCCCGCTAACCGGGAACTCAGCCGGTTGGCGTGCCGGGTCCTGCCGGCGGAGCTGGAAAGCCCGATGTCGGGTCGGCCGGTGCGGGATCCGGAGCGGGAGCCGGTGCCGGAGCGGCAGTCGCTGGGGCCGGAGCGGCCTGGAATGCCCCCGGCGCCGCGGAGAAGCCTGCCGGTGCGCTCTGCGGTCCGGTGGGTGCAGCCGCTGACGACGGCATCTGCTGTGCGCTCGAGCCACTCACGTCGGGTGCCTCGCGCTTGAAATACCAGTTCGTTTGTAGCTGCGCGGGGCTCATCGCACCCGGCTGAAGCCGTGTCTCGACCGCGAACATCTCCCACCCGCGATCGCCCAGCAGTCCCGAGACGTAGCCCAGGTTCACTCGCGTCCGATCGAGCGAGACCGACCATTCGGTCGACGACTGGACGTAGACACCCGGGCCGAGCACAGCCCCGAGCTCCATCGCGAGACCGGGCTGGGGGTGGCTGAATCCGATCGTCGTTGCCGGTTGATCGGTCATCCACGCGTACTGCCAACGAGTCATTCCATGAACCTCCATCCCTCTGAGCACAGCGCCATCATCAAATTCAGGTCCGGCACATCATCGCGCCGACGGGATTGCAGGTCTAGTGAACACCACCGCCCGCCGATGCACCTTTAGGCCTGCGTCGACGCCGGCAGACAGACAGTTTGCCGATTAGATCTGCAAAGTCGCGTGCCTACGACCAGCTGACCTCGAGATGAGCCTCATTTCCGAGGGTGCGTGTTCACTAGATCTGCAAAGGGCCACGGATCTGCAAAAGAGACCGAGGATGGCGCCCTTCAGGACCAGCGAGAGCTCAAGGAACCGGGCTAGGCGAGGTACTTGCGCGCGGGCTTGCGGCGCAGGAACTTGCCCCAGCCCTTTTCGCCCGTCCACGAACCGTTGTCGACCACCACGCGGCCACGCGACATCACGACGTCGGACCCACCCGTAACCGAGCGGCCCTCGTAGCACGAGTAGTCGACGTCCATGTGGTGCGTCGAAGCGGAGATCGTGTGAGCCCGTGCCGGGTCATAGACGACCAGGTCTGCGTCGGCCCCGGCAGCGACCACGCCCTTGACTCCGGCAAGGCCGAACATCCGCGCCGGCGCTGCCGAGATGATCTCCACCCAGCGCTCGCGAGTGAGCCGCCCGCCGACCACCCCACCGTCGTGCAGCAGGTCGACCCGGTCCTCGACCCCCGGCAGACCGTTCGGCACCTTACGGAAATCTCCTACGCCGAGCTGCTTCTGGTCGTGGAAGTCGAACGGGCAGTGGTCGGTCGAAACCACCTGCAGGTCGTCCTTCACGAGGCCGGTCCAAAGCTCGGGCTGGTGGTCGGCCGTACGCAGCGGCGGCGAGCACACGAACTTGGCTCCGTTGAACCCGTCGCCCATGTCGTCCAGAGACAGGAAGAGGTACTGCGGGCAGGTCTCTGCGAAGGCCATCGCGCCACGGTCGCGCGCAGCGCGCACTTCCGCGAGAGCGTCGCGCGCCGACAGATGGACGATGTAGACCGGCACGCCCGCCGCTTCTGCCAGGCGGATGACGCGATTGGTCGCCTCGCCCTCGAAGATCGGGTAGCGCACGACGCCGTGGTAGTACGGATCCGTCTGGCCGGCCGCGACCGCCTGCTCGGCGACGACATCGATCGCCATGCCGTTCTCGGCGTGCATCATGATCAGCCCGCCGTTCTTCTCGGTGCGCTGCATCGCCCGGAAGATCGCTCCGTCGTCGGAGTAGAAGACGCCCGGGTAGGCGGTGAAAAGCTTGAAGTCGGTAACTCCCTCCGACACCAGCTGGTCCATCTCCGCCAGCGTGGAGTCGTTCACGTCCGACATGATCATGTGGAAGCCGTAGTCGGTCGTCGCGTTGCCTTCCGCCTTGGCATGCCAGGCGTCCAGCCCATCCCGCAGTGACGCGCCTCGCGACTGGACTGCGAAGTCGATGATCGTCGTCGTCCCGCCGAAAGCCGCGGCGCGCGTGCCTGTCTCGAACGTGTCCTTCGCGAAAGTCCCGCCGAAGGGCAGCTCCATGTGCGTGTGCACGTCGATCGCGCCCGGGATCACGAGCTTCCCGCTGGCATCGATCGTCCGATCGACACCCGACGGCAGGTCCGAACCGACCAGCCCGCGCCCGACAGCCGCGATCTGCTCGCCGTCGACGAGCACATCCGCCTGCGTCGAGCCATCGGCATTGACGACGGTGCCATTCGTGATCAGCGTGCGCATCCGACCTCTCCTAAATCGCTCGCCGGGAATGTTAGACGTGAGCGCCGCGCGTCAGGGTCGAGTGGCTCGCTCGTAGCCGACCTCGATTGTGGCGATGACTCCGGCGCCATCGCATTCGTTCTCGGGCGTTTCTGGCGCGTCGACGCAATTGGCGACCACGAAGCGCAGGACGTCGCCGCGCTCGGCAAGCCTGGGCTGCCCGCGGACCGGCTCGACGATGGGTCCCGAGCAGTTCTCGCCGACGTTGCAGGTGAAGCTCGCCAGCCGCTGGTTGTTGAGCATGAGTCTCACGGTTCCGTAGGCCGAGCCGGTGAAGAACCGGAACGACGCGGTGTCGATGCACCAGTTGCGCGTCTCCGCAGTCGGCTGGAGTGGGCCGACCGTCGTGTTGTTCGTCGGTGTTCCCGTGGCCGTGTCGCAGGTGAAGCCCGCTGGGGGCTGCGTTGGCGTGGGCGTCGGCGTGGGTGTCGGTGTCGGTGTGGAATTGGGGGTCGGTGTCGGTGATCTGGTCGGCCGAGGCGTCGACGGAGGTGTCGGTGTGGCAGCGGTGGTGGGTGTCGGGCTGGGCGTAAGGCCGGCTGTGGGCTCGAGTGACGGTTCGAGCGAGAGCCCAGCTGTAGGCGTGGCAGTCGGCAGCGGTGTCGGCGTGAATTCAGGTGTCGGGGTCGGGTCGGGAGTCGGCTGCTCGAAGGGCGGCAGCGTTATCCCGGGCGAGGCGATCGCGACGGATGTCGACGCCGGACCGCTCGGCCGACCAAAGCCGACCAGCAGGGCACCCACGATGAAGGCGACAACGGCGAGAAAGATCGCGGCGTAGATCGCCAGCCGCTGACCACTGCCACCATCTCCACCACCGTCGACTTGCCGTCGGCGCGGGTAGGTGACGCCCGCAGCCAGGCTGCCAGTCGGCAGGCGTTGTCGACATCGGCGGCAGAAAGTGGCTTTGGTGGAGTTGCTGGCTCCGCAGTTCGGGCAGATCAAAAGGCCCTACCCCCATGCATCGCCTTCAACATTCCGAGTTTAGTTAGCGCTCAGCCCCGCCGCTTGCCGTTCTCGCGCCCCGCCTAAGGCCCAGCCGGTGGTCCATTGAACTGATTAGGTCCAGAGGTGTCGCGGCCGGTCGCATTCCCGTCTGTGACCGTGACCTGAATTCTGGCTCTGCACGAAGTCCCCGGCGCGGGTTCCTGGAACGAGAAGCTCGCCGAATTCCCGTCCGCGCTGGTTTGCGATCCTACGCACTTGCCGAGAATCGCCCACGAGTAGTTCAGGCCTGCGGGAGTCGATGCGGAGCAAGAGGCGCCCAGCGGAGACTCGTTCTGCCAATTGCACTGAACCTGCACGGCGATGGGCGTTGGGCCGGGCGGATTTGTTGGTGTCGGGGTCGGCCTCGGCGTCGGGGGCGGGGTGGGCGGCGGAGTCTGTGGATTGGTGACGGTGATCTGTCTGGCGCGGCTCGCCGAGCCGTTCGGCCCATTCACAGTCAGAACGACGGTGTACTGACCAGGGCCGGAGTATTCGTGTGCAGGGTTTCGGCTCGTCGACGTATCGCCGTCGCCGAAATCCCACAGCCAATTGGTGACGCCGCCTCGGCTGGCGTCAGCGAATGCGACGCGGAACCCCGCGCGCTGCTCCCAGCCGAAGCGGGCCTCAGTCTCGGAGGGCGCGTTGGTGGGTGTCCGGGTAGGAGTGGGTGTGGGGCCACTGGGAAAAGTGGGTGTCGGCGTCGCCAGCGGGTCCAGAGTGGGCGTGGCGAAGGGATCCGGCGTGAGCGTGGCGAAAGGGTCGAGCGTCGGGATCGGCGTGAGTATCGGAATCGGGGTGGGGAGGGGAGTCGCCGTTTCCTGCACGAACACGGGTAGCGAGCGACCCGCCGAAGGCAGAATGGCGACGTCCGTGGGCGCTGCCTGCTGCGGCTGCGACAGGTAGATCGCAGCGCCACCGCCGATGAACAGGAGGCCGGCGAGCAGTGCAACCGCCAGGACGAGCGCACCTCCGCCGCCACCGCCAGATGGTTCCGCGAGGATCGTCCGCCGCTGGCCGGAGTAACGCGTGGCAAGCGGAAGTCGCTGGCGACAACGACTGCAGAAGGTGGCGCCCGATGGGTTGCGCCGCCCACAGTTAGGGCAGATCAACGTTTATCCCCAAAAGCGCCGAATGACAGAGCGCGAAGTATAGGTCGGATGCTCATTTGACCCGCTGAGGGCGCCCGGCGGACACGGCCAGACACTCCTAG
The DNA here is from genome assembly GCA_963706095.1 of uncultured Chloroflexia bacterium. Taxonomy (GTDB): domain Bacteria; phylum Chloroflexota; class Limnocylindria; order Limnocylindrales; family CSP1-4; genus JALYGJ01. The sequence goes on along the minus strand of OY970149.1, from coordinate 1,122,526 downwards.
TCCGTTACGACGATCGTCAGCCGTAATTGTTTCGACGCCGGGGCGTTTGCCGTGCTACCAAGCCACCTTCCGAGGATCGGCCGATAATCCACCGGCGGGCGCCACAGCGGCGAATGCCCGCATGGGGAGGACCGATCGTTGAGCACTTCCACGCTTTCGGACGTAGGCCGGGATGTCGAAGCCCTGATCCGGGATGGGATAGTCGGCGCGCGGGGCGTGTTCTCGACCGATCTGATCGACGGCCTTCGCGAGGACATGGAGAAGGCATACGTGGAGGCCATAGATCGTCCAGGCGGTGCCATCAACCGCGGGCCAAAGCGCTGGTACATCGAGGTCCATCCTGAGGATCTGCGGGCGTTTCCGGAGATCGCATCGAATCCGTGGATCGCGGCGATGTCGGAGGAGGTGCTCGGGCAGGACTACAGGATCGTCGAGGTAGGCTTCGACGTGCCCTTCCAGGGAGCGCAGAACCAGCCCTGGCACCGCGACTTCCGCTCACCCGTCGAGACGTGGCGCGACCAGCGGATCACGTCGCTCGCGTTCAACCTCACCGGCGTTGACGTGACCGAGGACATGGGTCCGTTCGAGATCGCGCCGGGCACTCAGTGGGAGCCTGGCCAGGACTGGAAGCACGGCATGTTCCCGCCACGGGGCGAGTGGCCACGCTACGCCGGGCTGGGCCAGCGCCGCTTCCCGAAGCGCGGCGATGTTTCGTGCCGCACCGCGCTGACCATCCATCGTGGAACGACGCACGCGTCGCCGACGGCGCGACCGGTGATGATCCTGGGCGTCGTGGCCGGCGACGTGGCAAACCCCGACGAGCACGACCTCGAGCTGACGCGCGGCTACTACGACTCGCTGCCGACCGAGCTGCGCGAGCACCTCCTGTGCCGCGTGGTGGACGAGCTGACGCCGATCACCCAGCGCCACGACATCGAGGGTCTCGAGATGGGTGTCGAGGGCGAAGATCCTCCGTCGATGTCAGGAATGGGCTGAGCACTGCCTGACACGATGCACCCGTCGCCGCAATTTCGGCGAGCAGGTTGGCTCGATCTGCGCGGACCGTGGGGATTCGCCCACGACGATGCCAACGTGGGACAGTCCGCCGGTTGGCACGAGGATCCCGCGCCATTCCAGCGCACGATCACGGTGCCGTTCCCGCCCGAGTCCGAGCTATCGGGCATCCACGAGCCCGGCTTCCATCCCGTGGTCTGGTACCGCCGCACGTTCAGGCTGAGCGATGTCGGCGGCTACGAGCGTGGTCGCAGGCTGCTGATTCACTTCGGGGCCGTGGACTACTCGGCGCGCGTGTGGGTCAACGGCCGAATGGTCGATCGTCACGACGGCGGCCACTCGACATTCTCCATCGACATCAGCGATGCCCTTGTCAGCGGCGACGAGCAGGTGGTCGTGGTCCGGGCCGAGGACCAGCCGCTTGACCTGACGCAGCCGCGTGGCAAGCAGTACTGGGAGGAGCACCCGTCGCGCATCTGGTATCACCGCACGACGGGCATCTGGCAGCCGGTCTGGCTCGAGGCAGTCGGTTCGACCTACATCGGCCGCCTGTCGTGGACTCCTGATCCGCGCCGCGGGCGCCTGGGTCTGTCGGTCCGCCTCAACCAGGCCCCGCCACAGCCGCTGAAGCTGCGCGTTCGGCTGTTGGTGCGCGACACGCTCCTCGCGGACGACACCTATCTCGTGCGCCAGCAGGAAACCGGACGCGAGATCCGACTGGAAGCCGATGCGGCCGGCCTGGTGGGACGCCGCCTCCTCTGGACGCCTGCTCAGCCGAACCTGATCGATGCGGAGGTCTGGCTCGAGGACGGCGCCGGCGAGGTGCTCGACCGGATCGAGAGCTACGTCGGGCTGCGCTCGGTCGAGGCGGACGATGGTCTGTACCTGATCAACGGCCGGCCCACGTACCTGCGCCTCGTCCTGGCCCAGAACTACTGGCCCGAGTCGCACCTGGCGGCGCCGTCTGACGAGGCGGTGCGGCGCGAGGTCGAGCTCATCCGCGCCCTTGGCTTCAACGGCGTCCGGATCCACCAGAAGGTCGAGGACGAGCGCTTCCTGTACTGGTGCGACCGTCTGGGCGTGATGGTCTGGGCAGAGATGGCCAACGCCTACGAGTTCAGTGAAAAGGCGGTTGAGCGATTCACCAGTGAGTGGATGGAGGTCGTCCGCGGCCAGTACAGCCACCCGTCGATCATCACCTGGGTGCCCTTCAACGAGAGCTGGGGCGTTCCAGACCTGCCCGGCGACGAGGCGCAGCGCAACTTCGTGCGCAGCATCTACCACCTGACCAAGGCGCTCGATCGGACGCGTCCCGTCATCGGCAATGACGGCTGGGAGGTAGTCGTTGGCGACATCTGGGGCGTGCACGACTACGCCCTGGACGGGTACTCGCTGCGCGATCGGTGGGGCACTAAGGAGGCTGTCGTGGAGGCGCTGCGCGGCCGGCCGCAGCACTACCGCGCGGTGCTCGACGACACACCCCTCGGTGACCGGCCGGTGATCCTCTCGGAGTTCGGCGGCATCACCTACAAGCCCGAGCCGAACACGCCCTGGTTCGGCTACGGGTCCGTTCGAACGGAGGATGAGCTGCTGAGCAAGTACGAGGAGCTGGTCAGCGCGGTATTGGATTCACCCGCCCTTGCCGGCTTCTGCTACACGCAGCTGACCGACACCGAGCAGGAGACGAACGGTCTTTTGCGCGCAGACCGGACGCCAAAGCTCGATCTCGAGATGTTGCGCGCCATCACTTCGCGGCCGTCCCGGGCGATCCCGGGCGATTTCATCGCGGCTGCCCAGGCGGCTGGCATGGTCGCCGCGGGGGACCGGCACACGCTCGAGCTCGAGGGGCTGGCCGCTGCCGAGGGCGACGGCGACGGCGATGGGCTGGAGCCGGCCGAGGCAAAAGCTCCGGCCCAGCGGGAAACCTTCTAGGTCACCAACTCCGGCTGAGCCGGCCCTTCCCGCTGGAGCAGGCTCGCGCCCTCAACAGCGTCGACGACGTAGACGCGTGGCTGGTAGCCGGTCCGGCGCGGGTACTCCCCGTTTACCGCCTGCTTCAGGGCGTCCACCGCGTCCTCATGGACCAGGTTGACGGTGCAGCCGCCAAAGCCCGCGCCGGTCATGCGCGCGCCGATGACGCCCGGGACAATCCTTGCGATGTCCACGAGCGCATCCAGCTCAGGCGAGCTGACGTTGTACAGGTCGCGCAGCGAGGCGTGCGACTCGGCGAAGTACAGGCCGACCATGTCGAGCTGCCCGTTGACCAGGGCGTTTGCCGCTGCCAGGACGCGATCATTCTCCTCCACGACGTGACGGCAGCGCCGGATGGTCTCCTCGTCAAGAAGGTCCGTCGCGTCGCGCAACATGCCCACAGTCACGTCGCGCAGGGACTCAACACCTGGGTGGCGCGTCGCGAGCGCCGCGACCCCGCGTTGGCACTGCTCGCGACGCGCGTTGTACTCGGACGCCCCGAGCCGGTGCGGCGTTGCCGTGTCGATCGCGACGAGTCGGACGCCTTCTGGGAGCGGGATGGCGTGGTGGTCGAACGTTCGGCAATCGAGGAGCAGCGCCGCACCGGCCTGACCGTGCGAAGACGCGAACTGGTCCATCAGGCCCGACTTGACGCCGACGTACTCGTTCTCGGCGCGCTGCGCTGCCCGCGCCAGGTCCATCGCCGGCAGCGGCGGTGGTGTCGTCTCCGACAGGGACCAGGCCGCGGCAAGCTCCAGCGCGGCGGAAGATGAGAGCCCCGAGCCGACGGGTATGTCCGAGTCGATGACCGCGGTCATGCCGCGGATCGGCACCTGGAGGTCCCCCAGGACCCTGGCCACCCCGGCTACGTAGTCGCGCCATTCACCGGTCGGCGGGCCAGGATCCTTCGCGTCGAAGAGGTGATCGCCCGGCTCTTGGAGCGAGATGACACGGATCTTGCCGTCGTCGCGTGGCAACGACGCCATCCACGTCTCGAGGCTGATCGCGGCCGGAAAGACGTAGCCGAGGTTGTAGTCGGTGTGCTCGCCGATGAGGTTGACGCGTCCCGGCGCGCGCACGATCCGAACCTCCTCGCGGCGCATGTGCGCGCCGGGCTCGAGGCGGATCAGGTGGTCGATGAGCGCTGACGCCCGTTGCGCGACTGGACTCACCCGGCTAGGGCAATGGTTGGGCGTCCGAAGTCGGCCCGGTGATCACCGGCACGCCGTTTTCGAACTGGACCGGGTCTATGCGCAGGGACCGTAGTCCGGCAGGATAGCTGGCGATCGGCGCCGTCCATGCGTGGTAGGCCATGACCAGGTCGCCATCTTCGTCCTCGAAAAACGCCTGCCCACCGGGACCAAAGACCTCCTGTGTGTACTCGAAGATCGGCTCGTCGAGCGGCTTCTCGCACGGGCCGGTGGGCGACTCGCAGACCGCGTAACCGACCGCGTACTCGTGCGATTCCCACCAGTTTCCGGAGTAGAACAGGTAGTACGTGCCCTCATGCTCGACCATGGCCGGGTTCTCGATCAGCGGGATCTCCCAGATTTGGTCGCGCTGGATGAGCTCGACCGGCTCGCCCACCAGCTCGAGCCCGTCATCTGACAGGCGCTGCGCCCACAGTCCGACCGGCAGGCCACAGCAGTTGCCGTCGTTCTTCCAATAGACATAGAGCTGCCCGTCGACGTCGCGGAAAGGGTATGCGTCGATCGAGCCACCGAGATCGTGTTGGCAGATGAACGGGGCGTCGCCCTCGGCGCGGTAGGGGCCCTCGGGCGTTTCTGACGTGGCTGCGCCGATGCACTGGCGGTTGGTCGAGTCCTGCGGGCACTGACCCCCGAGATCCCGATGGGTCGCGTCACAGGCCACGTAATAGAGCACGAACGTCTCGTCGATCTGGATCACGCCAGGGGCCCAGCGGGAGCCGAAGTTGAGAGCGGTCCAGCTTGGCAGGACCGGCAGCGCGTCGCGGACCCGTTCCCATGTCGCGAGATCGGTCGAGCTGATGACGGGGATGTTCTGGCCCGAAGAGTTGGTCGAGTAGGCGTAATAGGTCCCGTCCGCCAGGATCACGTGCGGATCGGGAAAGTCCGAATTGAACACTGGGTTGTCGTAGGCGGGCCCATCGATGCTCGGGGGCGCGGACTCAACGGGCGTGGAGCTGGGCTCGGGTGACGCCGAGCCCAGTGGCGGGTTGCTGGCGTCCGGCGACTCCGGCACGCCCACCGTGGCGGATGGTGAGGGTTCCGCGGCCGTGGCCGCGGCGGTCGGTGTGATTGATGCAGGTAACGCGGTGCCGGGCCCCGCAGTGCTGGGCGTCGCCGTCTGCTGCGACGAACCGGCGCACGCGAGGAGCAGCGCAACTGCAAACGCCGCCAGTGGGAGGGAGGCGCGGCGCGCGCTGCTGGCCACGATCAGCCCTTCAATCCGGTCGTCGCGATGCTGCGAATGATGAACCGCTGGGCCAGCACATAGAGCAGCAGAACCGGGATCGTCAGCACCAGCGCGCCGGCCATGAGCTTGCCGTAGTCGAAGGTGTACTGACCTTGAAGTGTGGACAGCCCGACCGGCAGCGTCTGCATCTCGCGCACGGGGCCGGTCATCAGCAGTGGCCACAGGAAGTCGTTCCACGAGGTCAGGAAGGTGATGACCCCCAGGGTCGCGATCGCACCTCCGGAAAGTGGCAGCACGACCCTGAAGAATGTCTGCCACGTGGTCGCGCCATCGACGTACGCCGCCTCCTCCAGCTCTCGCGGCAGGCTCATGAAGAACTGGCGCATGAAGAACACGCCGAACACGCTCGCCAGTCCGGGCGCAACGATGCCCTGGTACGTGCCGATCCAGCCCAGCTCGGCGATGGTGATGTAGTTCGGGATCACGAACATGATGCCGGGCATGATGAGCGTCGTGAGCAGCAGGCCGAACAGCAGCTTGCGGCCGCGAAATTCCATCCTGGCGTAGGCGTAGGCCGCAAGCGAGTCAATAACGACAATGAGGGTCGTGAAGAGCGTGGCAATGATGAAGCTGTTGAAGAACCATCGCGCCACGGGCAGGGAAGGGTCGTTGAATATCGAGGTGAAGTTGTTCAGAGTTGGATTGCGCGGGATCCAATTCGGCGTCAACCATTCGCTGAACGGCTTGATGGCGGTGACGCCCATCCACACGATGGGCAGTATGAAGAACAGGGCGAACAGGAAGAGGAGCAGATATAGCGTGGCGTTGTAGACCGGATTTCTGGAGGCGGGCATCCCGCCTTCGTCTTCATTGCTCTTAGCCATGCCAAGGTCTCAGTGCTTCGATCATTCTGTTTCGCTCCTGCCGAAGAACTTGAAGTTGATGGCCGTGAGGATGAGCAGGAAGCCAGTCACGATCACCGACATTGCCGCAGCGCTACCCATCTGCCCGCGACGGATCCCCTCCGCGTAGATCTGGAAGATGATTGTTTCCGTGCGTTGTGTCGGCCCGCCGGCGGTCATGATGAAAGGTTGGCCAAAGAGGTTGGCTGACGCGAGCAGCGTGATCGTGATGACCAGCACCAGGACGGGGCGCAGCATCGGCAAGGTGATATGCCTGAAGCGCCGAATGGCATTGGCGCCGTCGATGGCGGCGGCCTCGTAAAGCGAGACGGGGATCTCCTGGAGGGCAGCCAGGATGATCACGGTGTTGAAGCCAATCGTCCACCAAACCGTCGCGAGAGTGATGGCGAACCACGCGTCCGGCATCGTACTCAGCCACTGACGACCGCCGATACCGAGCCCAGTCAGGAACTGGTTGATGAGGCCCTGATTTTGAAAGAGCCACCACCAGATGACTGCAGCCGCAGTCACAGACAGCGTGTACGGCGCGAAGAATGCCACGCGGAAGAATGTCCGGCCGCGCAGCCTGTTGTTGAGCATCACTGCCAGGAAAACCGCAAGGATGACGAGGACTGGAACGCTCCAGATCATGAACTCGACGGTCGCTCTCATCGAGCGCCAGAAGTTGGCTGCCTGGATCGTCGCGGGATTGAACAGGCGCGTGTAGTTGTCCAGTCCGACGAACGGCCTGTTCTCCGGCTGGAGATAGTCGTACTGGAACAGGCTGGTGTACATGCCGAAGAAGAACGGCCACACCAGAAACAAAATGAAAAAGATCAGGTGGGGCAGGATGAACAGGTATGGCGTCAGGTTGAAGCGACGCCGGCCGGGCCGAGCAATCGCGGCCGCATCCAGCGACTTGGCAGTCGCTGCCTGTGATGTCACCTTCTGCCTCCCTGGAGCTGCACGTTCTAGAAGTTGACCGGGCAGGCGAGGCGGTGCCTCGCCTGCCCGGCAATGCGTGAACGACTAGGGAGAGGCGGGCGGTGCCCCGTACTGCTGTGCGTTCTGGTCTATGACCTGTTGCGCAGCAGCCTGCTGGCGCTCGAGGGCGGCCATGATGTCAGTCTCCTCGCCGAGGAGGATGGCATCGATGGCCGGTTCGAATCCCTGGGGCCAGAGGGCGCCTTCGATACCGGCGACCTGGGGCAGGATGATCACGCCGTCGGCAGCACTTGGCGCGATGGCCGCGATGCCGGGTGCGCTCGTTCCCAGGTCGGGATTGTCACGCGCGGGCGTGTACGCCGGGATCTGCCCAGCGGCCGCCCAGTCGGTCGAATTCTCATAGAACCAGGACATCCAGCAAGCCGCCGCTGACTGGATCACAGGATCCTCACTGTGGACTGCGAGCTGGTGAGAGCCGCCCCAGACGGCGAACTCGTCGCCAACCTGGGGAATTGGCGCAAAGCCAACTTCGAAGTCGGTGATCTGGTTCATGTTGCTGATGTGCCACGGGCCGTGGATCACGATGGCCGCCTGGCCTGCCGTGAACGGCTGAACCTCCGGGTCGCCAGGGCCACTGGCCTGGCTGCCGTAGGCGTCGCGAAGACCCTTGATGTACTCGACTGCCTCGACGCCCTCAGGGCTGGCGAAGGTGGCCTGCGTGCCGTCTTCGTTCACCACCGAACCGCCGAATTGGACGATGAAGCTCTGGAAGAGTGTCGCGCTGTTGAACAGAGTGCCGACTGAGATCGGCTGAACGTTGGTGCCCTGGAGGGCTGTCAGGGCAGCCTCGAACTCCTCTCGAGTCCAGGGCTCAGTGGTCGGCTCGGCCACGTTCGCTGCCGCGAGCATGTCCTTGTTGTAGTACATGACGAGTGCCGCGAAATCGAGTGGGAGGGCGTAACGCTCGCCGTTGTACTCGCCTCGCTCCCATGGCAGCGGCGCGACGTTGCTCTCGACATCGCCGAGGGCGGCCATCGCCTCCGTGCCCCATGGAACGATGATGTTGCGCGCCGCCAGCTCACCGACGTTGATGACGCGAACGATGGTCACTTCGGGCAGCTGATCGGGCGACGCGGCTGCGGTCTGCAGGGCCGTCAGATACTCGGGGGTGGGAATGTGATTGACGGTGATGCCCCACTCGTTCTCGGTTGAGAACCTTTGGGCAAGCGCAGTCATCTCGTCACCGTCGGGGCCGGTGAGCGGGCTCCACATCTCCAGCGTGGCGCCCTGTGCGCTCTCGGGACAGGTCATCGCGCTCGGAGAGCTCCCCGGATCGGTTGTAGCGCCGGGAGTCTCCCCGGCGTCGGGCGTTTCGCCAGCGTCAGGTGTCTCGCCGGCATCCGGAGTCTCGCCAGCGTCCGGCGTCTCACCGGCATCAGGCGTCTCGCCGGCGTCAGGGGTGGCAGCGGGCGTAGAAGCGCCGCTGGTCTGTGACGGGGTCGTCGCCCCGGGGGTGGTGGTCGTCCCGCCGGCGCAGGCGGCCAGCACGATGCTGAGTACCGCGAGCAGTGCCAGGGGCAACCCGTAGCGTGTCTTCATTGAACCTCCTCAACACAGCGAACACGGGCTCCGATTGCCACGGTGCCCTGCGCTGAGAGTCAGGCGTCCTGCGTTTCACCGCCGTTACAGACGTGATCGTTCGTGTTGACTTTTGTTCGATTAAACGGTCACCATCAGAACGACAGAGCCGGCATGGGTTCGGCGCGACGACGGAGGTTGGGTTGGAGCTTCCGACGCCGCCCGGTGACCAGGGAGATGAGCCGCGGCGCCCAGCGGACCGACGCCGTCCGGCCCTGGCACGGCAGCGGCACGAGTACATCCTCAAACGGGTTCGTGACGAAGGCGTCGTCCGGGTAGCCGACCTCGTGGACACGCTGGGCGTGTCGGATATGACCATCCGGCGCGATCTCGGCGCACTGGAGCGGCGCGGTTACCTGGAGAAGACCCACGGAGGTGCCGCGGCATTACCAGGGAGCGCGCTCTACGAGCCCGGCTTTCGGGCTAAGAGCACGCTGATGCAGGCCCAGAAGCGTGCCATCGCGGCCGAAGCGGCGGACTTGGTGCAGCCCGGGACGGCGATCGGGCTCTCTGCCGGGACGACCACATTCCTGCTCGCTCTGCAGCTCGTGGAGGTGCCTCAGCTGACGGTCGTCACCAACAGCATCCCGGTAGCCGAAGTCCTCCATCGCAGTGCTCGATCGGACCAGACGGTCATCCTGACCGGAGGCGTGCGCACACCGTCTGACGCGCTGGTCGGTCCGCTGGCCGCTGCTTCCCTGCGCTCGGTCCACGTGGACATGGTCTTCATGGGCGTCCACGGCATGTATGAGCGCGGCTTCACGACACCGAACATCCTCGAGGCTGACACCAACCGTGCGCTCATCGACTGCGGTCGCCAGCTGGTCGTGCTGGCCGACCACAGCAAATGGGGCGTGATCGGTATCAGCTCCATCGCGCCACTCGCTGACGCGGATGGCCTGATCACCGACTCCGGTTTGGGCGACGGTGCTCGGCAGTTGCTTGCTGAAGTGCTGGACCTCGTGATCGTTGAGCCCGCCGACGAGCTCGACCCGGAATCGATCAGTTGAGCGATCTTTTCGCCGACCCGCATCGGCGCTACGACCCGCTTGCCGATGAGTGGCTGCTGGTGTCGGCCGGCCGCACGCGCCGCCCCTGGGAGGGGCGGCGCGAGAAGCCAGCGCCAGAAAGCCGGCCGGCCTACGACCCGGCGTGCTATCTGTGCCCGGGCAACGTCCGCGCCAATGGCGACAGGAACCCGTCGTACGAATCAACCTTCGTCTTCACCAACGACTTCGCGGCACTGAGGCCCGACACCTCCGTTGCGACCGTCGAGGAGGGCCTGCTGCGCGCGCACGGCCAGCGCGGCACGTGCCAGGTGCTGTGCTTCTCTCCACGTCACGACCTGACCCTTGCGGGCATGGACGAGCAAGCCGTGCGCCACGTGATCGACACCTGGGCCGACTTGACGGCCTCGCTCGGCGAGCGATTCGACTGGGTCCAGGTGTTCGAGAACCGCGGCGCCGCCATGGGCGCGTCAAATCCGCATCCGCACGGCCAGGTCTGGGCCACAGATGGCATCCCAGCGCGCGCCGCGCGCGAGGACGAGACACAGCGGCGCCACTTCGACGCGACAGGGCGCTTGCTGCTGCTCGATTACGCGGCCCAGGAAAACGCAGGTCCGCGCCAGATCGAAACGAACGACGAATGGCTGGTCGTCGTTCCATTCTGGGCCGCGTGGCCGTATGAGACGCTAGTCGTGGCGCGTCGACCTGTGGGCCGCTTGCCTGACACCGATGCGCGCCAGCGCGACGCCCTGGCATCGATGCTGACGTCATTACTCAGCCGCTATGACGCACTCTTCGACGTGCCCTTCCCGTACTCGATGGGCTGGCACCAAGCGCCCTTCGATGAAGTCGAGCGGCCGTACTGGCAGCTGCACGCCCACCTGTATCCGCCGCTGCTGCGCGCCGACGTGCGCAAGTTCATGGTCGGCTACGAGCTGTTGTCCGAGCTCCAGCGCGACTTGACGCCCGAAGACGCCGCCGACTCGCTGCGGATGGCCGTCAACCAGCCGCCGGGAGATTGAACGCGTCGCAGACGCCCGGCGAGCGCTGGCTGGAGCCCGACGAGGGCTTCGTCGTCTCGACCGGCTTCGAGTGCTCGGCGCCGGTCATAGCCAGTGGCACGCGCATGGACGAGCTGGTCAAGACCGGTCATTGGACGCGCTACGAGGAGGACTTCGACCTGGTCGCTTCCTTCGGCATTCGCGCCGTGCGCTACGGCCTGCCATTCCACGTCATCGCCTGTGGCGACGATGCGAGCGACTTCGACTGGTCGTGGACCGACACGGCGCTCGCCGCGATGCGCGACCGCGGGCTGGAGCCCATCCTTGACCTGCTCCACTTTGGCCTGCCCTCCGACATTGCGGGCATGGGCGACCCGCGCCTCGTCGGTCGTTTCGAGACGTTCGTCCGCGAGGCCGCCGAGCGCTATCCCTGGGCGCGCTACTACACGCCGGTCAACGAGCCGCTGGTCACCGCCGTGCTGTCGGCCCTTGACGGTTTGTGGAATGAGCGCGGCCGTACTCAGCGCTCGTTCGTCGCTGCCATCGAGGGCGTCGTCACCTGCGCCATCCGCGGCATGGAGCTCATCCGTGAGCGGCGGCCCGATGCGATCTTCATCCAGAGCGACGCTTGCTCGAGCTACCAACCCCTCGAGCCGGCCGCGCAGGAGCGGGCGCGCTTCATGGCGGAGCAGGGGTTCGTGTGCTGGGACCTTACGTACAGTCGCGCGCTCGATCCCAAGATCGAGCGCTGGCTTCTGGACAGCGGTTTGTCAGAGGCGAAGCTCGACTGGTTCCGAGAGCACGGCACGAGCGCGGGTTGCATCGTGGGTCACGACTACTACCGCGGCAACGAGTGGCTTGTCGGTGTCAACGGCAAGCCGCGCCGCGCCGGCGCGCGGCGCCTGGGCTACCTGAGGCTGGCGCGCGAACACGCTGACCGCTACGACCTGCCGTTCATGATCACCGAGACGAACATCGCCGGCAGGCTCGCGCCGAATTGGCTGATCGAGATCTGGAACGCGGCCATGACGCTGCGCGACGAGGGTCGGCCCATCCGCGGCATCTGCTGGTACGGCTTCATCGATCACGTCGACTGGGACAGCGGGCTCACGCGCGACCGTGGTCAGGTGAACTACTGCGGGCTGGTCGGGCTGGACCGCCAGCCGCATCGGGTCGGCAACATGTACGCGGACCTGGCGCGCGATGCCAATGCCGGTCGATACGAGCGGCTTCCCCTGCGCGCCCGCCAGCCAGTGGTCACGCCGCCGCCCGAGATCTCAGCCGGAGCGCCGATCGCCTCGCAGCTCGACTAGGAGGGCACTAGGCCGGAGCGTTTGCCGGAGCACCCATCTCCGCGCCGCCCTGGCGCGCCGCCTCGAGGTACTCGTCGAGTGGCTCGTCGCTGTCCTCGATCCCGGGCAGCAGCGCGATCACGCGCGCGACACCCAACTCGGCGTAGGCGCCGATCAGCTCATCCAGCGGCTCGCGCTGGTTGCGCTCCTCGTCCCTGCGCCACAAGTGAACGGACACGGAAAGCGTCTCCGGATCTCGTCCGATCTCCTCGCAGCGCGAGCGGATGACGGGGATTGCCTCGCGCAGCTCATCGACAGGCATCGCATCAACGTTGAGCTCGTCGGCGAAGCGCGCTGCGAGGCGCCACGTCACGTTACGGCCGTTGCCGCCGACCATGATCGGCACGCCGCCCTGCTGAAGCGGCTTGGGCTCGTTGATCGCGCCTGCGACCGAGGAGACCGTGCCCTCGTACGTGGCTCGCCCGGGCTCGAACATCTTCCGACAGATCGCGAGTGTGTCTTCAAGCTGCGCCAGTCGGCCCTTCCTGTCCGGGAACCCGTAGCCGTACGCGCGCCACTCCTCTTCCTTCCAGCCAGCGCCGATGCCCAGGATCATCCGGCCGCCACTGATGACGTCCATCGTGGTGACCATCTTGGCCAGCAGCGCCGGGTTGCGAAAGCCGGCACACGTGACGACGTGTCCGAGCCGGACGTCGCTCGTTGCCATGGCCAAGGCCGTGAGGGTCGTATACGACTCGAACACCGGCTCATCCGTCGGGTCGGGCGTGGTGTGAAAGTGGTCGAAGAGCCAAATCGAATCGAAGCCTCGCTCATCAGCGCGGCGAGCGACCTCGAGTGTTCGCTGCCACGCGGCAGCGGCTTCGCGGCCTGCGTACTCGCCGGTCCAGCCCTGGGGGACGATCACGCCAAGCTTCAATGCCCTGTCCTCGATACCGGTTCGATGAGAACGCCATCGTGCCGCAGAGCCGCCTGACGGCAGGTGAGCAAGTCGTATGCACCTCTGTAGCCCGCATTGCAGTTCCCGACACGTGGCCTTGACTTGCGGCCGCGCAGGATGCGGGGCATGAGCTCAGAGATGCGCGGCGCGCTCCTACCCGGCAATCGCGAAGTCGAGCTGCGAACGTTTCCGATTCCCTCGCCGGGCCACGGACAGGTCCTGTTGCGGATGAAGGCGTCGACGATCTGCGGCTCCGACATCCGCGCGATCTATCGCGAGCACCTCGGCGTAGGCGCGGAGGCCTACCAGGGCGTCATCGCCGGCCACGAGCCGTGCGGCGAGGTGGTCGAGCTGGGACCGGGCACTCAGCGCCTGGCTGTTGGCGATCGCGTCGTCGTCTATCACATCTGCGGCTGTGGCCAGTGCGACGAGTGCCGGCACGGATACGAGATCGGCTGCCACTCGCCGCTGCGCGCCGCGTACGGCTGGCAGCGCGACGGCGGCCACGCCAACTACCTGCTCGCCGAGGAGCGATCGTGCCTGCTGCTGCCCACAGAGCTGAGCTTCGTGGATGGTGCGTGCGTCGCGTGCGGCTTCGGCACGGCCTACGAGGCGCTGCTGCGCGGCGCCGTCAGCGGCAACGACCGGCTATTCATCGCGGGCCTTGGGCCGGTCGGACTTGCGGCCGCGATGCTCGGCCGCGCACTGGGCGCGTCGACGGTGGTCGGGACGGACATTTCACCCGAACGACGCGCCCTGGCCGAGAGCCTCGGCGTCTTCGACGCGACCCTCGCGGCAGATGACTCGGCCGTCGAAGCGGCGCTGGACCTGTCGGACGGCCGCGGCTACGAGGTCACGCTCGATGCCTCAGGATCCAGCCCCGGACGCGTGACCGCGCTCGAGCTGACTCGGGATTGGGGCCGCTGCGTCTTCGTCGGCGAAGGCGGCAGGGTCGATTTCGAGGTATCGCGCCTGCTCATCCACCGCCAGCTGACGCTTCACGGCTCGTGGGTGACCTCGCTCAGGCACATGGAAGACCTGCTCGATCGGCTGGTGCGCTGGCAGCTCCGGCCGGAGCGAGTCGTCACCGACCGCTTCCCGATCGAGCAGGCCGCCGAGGCCTACCGGGTCGCGGACGGCGGCGCTGCCGGGAAGGTGGCCATCGTCTTCGATTAGGCGATCCGCGTGCGCTACGGTACTTCAGCGGCGCGATGCATCACTTGAGCCTCGGCGCGCATCAACTGGCCAAGGAAACACTCGAAGGCGCGTTCAACCGAGCCGACGCGAGGGTCTACCCAAGCTGCGGAGTCGTCATGACAAACGAGCCATCAAGGAGCCGGCGCGGTGGGCTGGCGGCGATCGTCGCCGCGCTCGTCCTCGTTGCGCTCATCCCGTCGCAGGCTGCGGCGGCTACGCGTCCGATCACCTTCGACTTGGTTCTCGGCTACTCGTGCTTCTGGGGGCGCGCCAGCGACAACGCAACGGTGAACTACACATTGCGCGACTCGAGCGGCGTGCTCGTAATCGGCGGCCAGACGACCTCAGACGAGTCCGGCTACTGGTCGGCTGACTGCCCAACCGACGGCCGATCAATACGCCCAGGTGATCGCCTTCGTGCTGCGGACGGCAACAGCGTCCGCAAGTTCGTCATCCCGGAGCTGACGCTAATCCTCAACCGCGTCACCAACGTGATCAGGGGCCGGGCGCCCGCCGGTACACAAGTCGAGGTCGAGTATCTGTACCCCTCGATACCGGTGCCCGATATCGTCTCGACAACCAAGACAATCAACGTCGGCAGCGATGGCGTCTGGTCCTTTCGCCCCAAGCGCGACATCATCGGCGGGCACGGTGCGTCTTTGTTCTGGGGGAGCGCCGCCGGCCACACGATCTATCTCGATGCAGCCGCCCCAATGGTCGTGGTCACGATCGGGCGAGCCACCTTCTCCGGCATCGGACGTGTGCTATCGCAGGCCACGGTCACGTTGCGCGACGGCCTGACCAGCGCCGTGAAGGGCACCGGCGGAACGACGGTGGACGGCCGCGGCCAATTTGCCGGCGTCCTGCGCAGCGCCGGCGTTAGAGTGCCGGTCCAAGCTGGAGATCGGATCATCTCGAACGTCGCGCGGGACGCGGACTTCATCGTGCCCGACATCGAGGCCACCGGCGACCCGGCTGCGGAAACGGTCAGTGGCCGCTGCCACGATACCGGCGACTATGCCGGTCACGCCCAGGTGCAGGTCTACCGCAACGGCTTCCAGCGAGGCTGGACGACCTTCAACACTGAGCCTGATGGCGTGTTCATGGTGGACGTGACCGACGCGTTCCCCAACTCATCGGTCATCAAGCACGGCGACCAGCTTCTCGTGCGCTGTCGCCAGGTCACCGGCGACTACGTCCAGAAGTGGTTCGCGGTGCCTTAGCTGGCTAGGCTGCAGCTACCCCCCGCATCTGGGGCACGATCTCGCGGCCGTAGACCTCGAGCGTCTGCTCCTCGTCGCCGTTCATGAGATAGATGTTGAACTGGTCGACGCCGGCCTGCGCCAGCGCGTTCAGCTTCCGGACGTGGTCATCCACGCTGCCGATGACGCAGAAGCGATCGACCACGTCGTCACCCACGAACTCGGCGTTCGACGAGCCGACCTCCGCGTGATGGAGGTAGTCATAGCCCTCGCGGTTGCGCACGTAGCCCGTGAGCGCCGGCGGCAGGTCCTTGGGCTCATACCGATTCACGAGGTCGACGACGTGGTTTCCGACCAGCGCGGGGAACCAGCGCACGCGTTCTCGGCACTCCCCGATTTCGCCGACGTGGGCCGGGGCGGCGGCCATGACCTTGATCTCGCTCGGGTCGCGGCCAGCCTTTTGCGCGTAGTCCCGCAGCTGACCGACGAACCAGCCGATCAGGTCGACATCCGCGAGCTGCAGGATCACACCGTCGGCGACGCGCGCTGTCAGCTCGAGCGCCTTCGGGCCGTACCCGGCGATCCAGACAGGGAGCTTGTCCTTGCGCGTCCAGCTGAAGCGCAGGTCCGTGCCGTCCTGGTCAACGGTTCGGCCCTCGACCAGGTCGCGGATGAGAACAGTCGCCTCCTCGAGCCGTGCCAGCGTCGTCGGCGGCTTGCCCATGACGCGCCTTGCGCTGTCGCCACGGCCGATGCCCAGGTCCATTCGGCCCTGGCTGATCTCGTTCAGGGTCGCGAGGGCGCTCGCCGTCACTGACGGCTCGCGCGTCGCCGGATTGGTAACGCACGTGCCCAGGCGCAGGGTGCTCGAATTGAGCGCCATGACAGTCAGCAGCGGATAGGGATCCTTCCACAGCACATGTGAGTCGAAGAGCCAGCCGTAACCGAAACCACCCTGCTCGGCCTGCCGCGTGAGGTCGATCGTGCGCTCGATCGTGTGGTCGGGCTTGAGCGTGAATCCAAAGTCCATGCCTGTCGCGTGTCCCTCGTCTCAGTGAATGGCAGAGGATACGCGGCCTTGAAGGCGCGCCACCGGTATCGGTGGTCATTTGTGGCCCGGATCGCGTTGCTTCCGCTCAAACGGAATGATCGAAGAGATTCGTGGGTATGGCCCGAGGTCAACGGGAGAGTGAAACCTCGGTTCGACCTTCACGGCGACATCCCGGCAGGCCATCCACCCTGCAGATTCGGTCCCGATTCCGAGCAATGGTTTCGTTTGAGCGGAAGGATCGGAAACCGGCCGCCAGCAGAGGGTCATTGCCGATCGCGAGCTCGCGGTCAGCAGCCGGCCACGCAACTCCAACCGTCGCCGTCGAACTCCCATGTATCGGCGAACTCCACGCCGTCGCCGTTGAAGCCGCCGTACAGCACGAGCACCTCGCGTTCCGGGTCGTAGGCGAGCGCCGCCGATCCACGAACTCCGGGCGAGTTGTCGGTGGAAAGCAGCAGCCATGCGCCGCCGGTGAGCCGCCACGTCTCGTCGGTCAGCGATGCGAAGCTGGAGCTCGTCTCCGCGCCGCCGTACATGTAGAGAGCGTCGGCGTTCGTGTCGTATGCCATGCCGAAGTGCGAACGCGTCCCCGGACCGGCGAGGTCGAGCTGCTCCCAGGTTTCTCCCTCGAGCGACCAGAAGTCCTCGTACATGCCGCCGTCATAGCCGCCGTAGAGCAGCGTCTGCGGGTGGTTGGGGTCGTGGACGAAGCCGAAGTGGGCGCGACTGGGCGGTCCATCCGCCGTGAGCAGCTGCCACGCCTGGCCATCCCAGCTCCAGGTTTCGTTGACCGGCGCATCGTCGGGACCCTGGCCGCCGACGATCACTGACGCCTGCGCAGCCTCGTCGTAAGTCATCCGGAAGTGGTGGCAGATGGGCGGAGGCTCGGTGTCAATCTGAGTCCAGGTCGCACCGTCCCATTCCCACATCGTCTGATCGCATTCAAAGACGCCGAGCTCGAAGCCGCCGTAGGCGACGATGCGATCACGGGCGACGTCGTACGCCGCTCCGCCGAGCACCCGTGCGGCCGGCCGATCAGCCGCGGGCAGCTCCTGCCACGTCTGGCCATCCCACGCCCACAAGGTCAACGGGACACTCTCGTTGCCACTCGCGCAATTGACCATGACGAGCTGCTGCAGGGTGGCGTGCCAGACGAGGTCGGGCTCGGAGCAGGTCGGCGGGCCGGCGTTGGCGACGGGTGTCCTTTCCGGGGTCGTGGCTGCTGTGGGCTCGGCCGTTGCGGTTGCGGTGGGTTCCGGGGTCGCAGCTGGCGTGGACTCGGGCGTGGCGGCAGCGGTGGGTTCGGAGGTCGGCTGCGCGGTCGGCAACGAAGCGGACGAGCAGGCAACGACGAGGCTGGCAGTTGCCAAGGCGCTGACGAGCGCCGGAACCCTCATGTCGGAGCTAGACGCTCAGGGGCGCCAGTCGGTTTCCGCCGCCCAGGTCTCCGCCGCGGCGAGGACCGCGAGGATGAACGGGCCTTTGTCGTCGGTGTACTGGATTCGGTCCTGCCGGTGCTGGGTCGCCAGTCGCATCTTGAGCCGTCCGTACTCGGCGGCCTCGCCCGGGTGGGCACGCATGAAGTCGCGAAACAGCAGGTGGTCGCGCTCCCACTGCGAGCCGATCTGGCAGACGTGCACCTGGAAGTAACGCGGGGTCCCCGGCGGCGGGCGAAAGTAGCGGTGGCCTTCCTCGATGTAGCGCAGGGCAAAGCCCTGGGACTCGATCTGCTCGCGGTATGCGTCGGTGTCATCGACGTCGGGAACGGAGACCTGGATGTCCACGATCGGCTTGGCGGGAATGCCCGGTATGGCGGTCGAGCCGACATGCTCGATGCGCACCGCCTGCTCGCCCAAGGCTGCGCCGAGTCGCTCGCGCATATCCTCGAAATTCTCAGCCCAGGCCGGGTCCCAGGGCACGATCTCGATCGGGTCGTTGCGATCGCCGCCGACCAGCTTGCCGCCGCGGAATTCAGTCTCCTCGGTCACCCAGGTTCTTTGTCGGCTTGCTTGTCGGTGGTGTGCATCCACGGCGTGTGACTGATGCCGACGAGCAGTCCTTCGGGACTCTGCAGACGCGCTGTCGTCTGGCCCCACGGCTCCTCGCGTGGCTCGCGCAGCAGTCGATGGCCTTGTGATTGGAGGTCGCGTGCGGCGTCGGCCACCGCATGAGCCGATTCGACGTCGAGCTCGATCCAGGCCTGGGGAATCGGGAGGTCCTGTGGCCAGTCGGTCGTACCGAACGTGTTCTCGGCGGCCTGGCTGAGCGGCCACAGCGCGAAGGCCTTCACGCCGTCCAGATCGTCGGTGCCGTAATAGTCATCGGAGATTGCCGGCAACTCCCGGGCGAGCATCTCCTGCCACCACGATCGGCTTGCTTCCGGATCGAGGACGATCGGCCCGAAACCGGCGACGAAGCCGATCTTCACTGCGCGCCGCCCGCTTTGGCCTCGCGCATGGCCGATTCGAATCCGGGCAGCCCGCGATCCACCATCTCGTCCGACGCCGTGAGGCTGATGCGGAACCAGCCGGGCGTATTCACAACCGCTCCCGGCAGCACCAGCACCTTGTGTTGGTTGAGGAGCGCGCAGAAGGCCTCATCGTCCGCGATCGGCGAGCGGGCCATGATGTAGAAGGTGCCCTGGGGCGACGTTGCCTCATAGCCGTACCCGCGCAGCGCGCCGACCATCCGGTCGCGGCGGCGCTGCATGGCCGCCATGTCGACGCACTGCGGCTCGAGGTCGGGCAGCGCGTGCTGGAGATCGGCGTTGGGGAAGGAAAAGCCGGTCGATAGCTGGTTGATGAAGACGTCATCGCGAAGGTGCAGGCGCTCCGATTCGGACAGTGTCGGTGGCCACGTCACATAGCCAATGCGCATGCCCGGCGCCAACAGCTGCTTGCCGTACGAGTACGTGACGATGGTGTGCGGATAGAACTCGGAGGGCGAGTGGTAGGTCCGTCCGTCAAAGAGGATGCGCCGATATGGCTCGTCACTGACGATATAGATGTCGTGGCCTATGCGGCGGCTTGCGGCGGTCAGCGTGTCGGCGATGACCTGGAGCTCGGCCGGCTCCAGTACGCGGCCACTCGGATTGTGGGGCGAGTTGATGACGACAAGCCGCGTCCGTGGCGTGATGGCCGCGTCGATCGCGGCAGTGTCGATCGGGCAATAGGGCATCTCCAGGTCGACACCCACTGGCACGCCACCCGCGCCGACGATCAGCAGCTCGTAGAAGAACCACGGCGGAGAGAGGTAGACCGCCTCGTCACCCTCCTCGAGCAGCGTTCGAAATGCGATGGCGAGCGCGGCGAAGCCGCCGTTGGTCATCTGCACGTCGAGCGGATCCCAGTCAAGGCCGGTCACGCTGGACATCGAGCGCGCGACCGTGGACGTCGCCTCAGGCTCGCTGAGCTTGTACGCGTACCAATCCTTGTCGCGTGGCTCGACGTAGTCGCGCAGTGTCGCCACGTAGCTCGGCATCGCGAACTCGTGCGGATTGCCGACGGCGAAGTTGGCTGCCTCGGGATCTTTCTCGAGCGAGGCGTATGCGCCGGTGAAGAACGACAGGAAGGGAGCGACCGCTGCGCGGTGTCGCTCGGTGCGGCCGCCGTGGCCGACGGGAGCGAGAGTGGCGTCCATCGACCGATGTTAACTCCGGAGTCGATCACCGCCGGAGTGTTGGCCGGCGGTGGTGCACGATATGCGCGTGAGGCGGCGAGAGGGGATCGTTGCGCGGCTGAGTCGCGGACGGCTGACGGAGGCCGTCGCGGGAACGCGGTCGGCCGCGATCATCGCGCCGAGCGGCTGGGGCAAGTCGGTGCTGGCCGAGGATGTCGCTGCCCACCTTGGCCTTGCGACGGTGGTCGTGGACGTTCCCGCGCGGGCCCTGCGCGACGCGACGGCGTTCGTGGGTGGCATCCGACGCGCTCTCATCCGTGCCGGCCTCCGCGCGATGTCCGACGCGCTGGCCGGCTCCGCGACGGATCCCGATGCCACGGTCGACAGCATGATCGAGCTGCTGCGCGATCGCGACGAGGCAGTTCTACTCGTCGTCGATGAGGTCCAGAACGTTCCCTCCACGGCGGGTGTGGCGCTGCGCCGGCTGGTCAGTGAGCTCCCCGCCCCGCATCGGATCCTGATCTGCGGCCAGCAGGGTCCCGACTGGCTGGGCAGTGAGTGCGCGGTGGTCGTCGGTGTGGCGGAGCTCGCCTTTGATGGCGTGGAGATCGGCGCGCTGGCACGGAGTCTGCGCCGGTCCCTGGGTTGGACTCTGGATCCGGCCGATGCGACAACGATCGCCGACTCAACGGGCGGCTGGCCTGCGGCGGTCCTGCTCGCGTTGGAGACGGCCACCACCGATCGATCCGCCCTTGCCCGTGGCCTCGAAGGATTGGTGCAGAGGATGCTGAACGACGCGGGTCCCAAGGTCGGCGAGCGCGTGGCGGCCCTGTGCAGCGTTCCGCTGCTGTCCGAACCGGTTGCGGCGGTGCTCGGCGGTTCCGCGGGGGCGGGTGGTTCCGATGGGCGGGGTGGCGCCGATGCGCTGGCAGACCTTTCGCGAACGGGAATTCCGCTTCGCCAGCGCGCCGACGGCTGGCTCGAGGTTCCCGATGCGATTCGAGCGGTCGCGTCCCGCGGGTACACGGTCCCGAGTGCCGACCTCGCTGCCGTCGCTGGAGCCTATTTCGACGCTGGCATTGCCCAGGTCGCGATCAACTTCCTGGTCGAGCGCGGCTCACTCGACGCCCTGGTTGAGACGCTCGCGAGCCGGCGCTGGCAGGAGCTGCAGGAGTTCGAACCGGCCGAGCTGCGCTCGCTTGCCGCGATCCTGCCTCCTGCGCTCGTGGCCGAAAGGCCGCGTCTTCTGCTCGTGCTGGCGCGTGTATCCGCGGCCGCGAGCGAGGTCGCCTGGCGTGGCGAGCTGCTCGAACAGGCTGCTTCTGCCTCAGCGGCGGTCGACGACCCTGTGCTGGCGCGCGAGATCGACGCTGAACGGGCGGCATTGGCAGCGTTGCACGGCGATGTCGAGCGTGTGGCCAGCCTGGCCGATTCCGTACTCTCCGAAGCCGGTCGCGACGAGGTGTCAACTCGCGCGCGAGCGCTGGCGGCCCTGGGACGCGCCCGCGCCTTCGAGCGCGAGCCGGCCGCGGTGTCAGAAGCGGAACGTGTCCTGACCGATGCGGCGACGCTCGCCCGCCTCGCGGGCGAGCGCGAGCTGCTGGCCGCGACGCTGCTGACACTTGGCTACGCCGTGCACTTCGCGCGCGGCGACCTCGCGGCCGCGGCAAAACGGCTGCGCGAGGCAGCGGACGCGGCGCCGACCACGGGCCGAGCCCGGGCGAGCATCCTGACCTTCCTGTCGGACGCATTGATGTACGCGGGCGAGCTCGACGAAGCGGACGCGGTCCTGCGCGAGGTTGCCGAGACCGGCCGGCGCCTGCGCGACCAGGGAATCCTCGGCTACCACGCCTGGATGAAGTCCGCGATTGCGTCGCGGCGGCGCGATTCAGAGTCGCTCGTCACGTGGATGGCCGACGCGGAGCGCCATCCCGGCGACTGGTTCGGGCACCCGACCGGGATCGAATTCCTGGCCGAGGCGGTGGACTGGTGCGGTCGCGTTGGCGACCACGAGACGGCGGCGCGGTATCTCGCGCGCGTGGAGGAGCGTTGCGCGGCCGACGGGCACGAGGGCGTCGATCAGATTTCTGTCTACGCGCGGGCGACGCATTCGGCACGTTTCGGGGACGCCGCGGAGGCAGACACATTGCTTGTCGCCGTGCTGGCCGGCGAACAGCTGCCCCCGCGTGAGTCGTGGCGAATGCACCTGCTGCGCGGCCTCGCCGCGCTCAGGCGCGGAGAAGAGTCGGCCGCTGCCTCGCACTCGGCGCGAGCTTTCGAGGAGGCCGCGGCCCTCGGTCACGCGGAGCTGCCGTGGATCCACGAACCCGACGCCGTCGAGCTGCTGCTGCCCGTCGCCCGAAAGACCCGATCGGCGAGCGTGCGCTCGGTGGATCGGGCGACGCCCGCGCTGGCGGTGCGCGTCCTGGGCGATTTCGCGGTCACGGCCGATGGGCGTCCCGCCGATCCGCCGCCCGGCCGGCCACAGATGCTGGTCAAGCTGCTGGCCGTTTCGGGGCGGACCATCGCACTCGACGAGGCCATCGAGATTCTCTGGCCGGAGGTCGACCCGGACGTTGGCCGGGCACGGATGCGCAATGTCCTGACCCGAGTCCGCCAGGTGTGCGGCGAGCTGGTCGTTCGTGACGGGAGCGGCCTCGCGCTGGACGATGACGTGGTCGTCGACGGTGCCGAGTTCGAGCGCGAGGCGCGCGCCGCGCTCGCCAGCCAGGGTGACGACATGGTCGCCCTGGCGCGGCGCGCCGTCACCCGGTATGCCGGCGAGCTGCTGCCGGCCGATCGCTACGACGATTACACGGTCAGCGCGCGCGAACGCCTGGCGCAGCTCTACCTGTCGCTGCTCGACCGCCTTGCTGCCGATGCCGAGCGTGCCGGCGACGTGGACGAGGCGCTCAGCCACTACGGGGCGGCGATCAGCGCGTCGCCACTGGACGAGTACCGCTACGAACGCGCCGCGGCCCTGGCCCTCAGCGCGGGTCGCCGCCAGCGCGCCGCAGATGTGATCGACCAGGCGCGTCGGATGCTGGCCGAGTTGGACGTACAGCCAAGCCCCGCGCTGGCGGAAATCGCGCGCGAGATCGAGGGTCTCACCGTCCGTTAAACGTTCATCAAACGGTCCGCTTCGAGTATCGCTGCGTGGTCGTCACCGTGGTCCTCCGCCTCCTCGCTGAGCCGCTCGAAACGGGCGAGCTGGTCGGGCGCGCTGAGCTGGTCTCCAGCGGCGTGACCGAATCAGTGCGCAACGCCGACGAGCTCGTGGCATTCGTCCGCCGAGGCAGCGCCGGGCCAACGGGGGCGGCTCTGCCCAGCGGGATGAACGTCAGCGCCAGCGGGGCTGGCCCGAGCGGGGACCTGGATCGGTGAGAGGGGTTTCATCGGTCCGCGCTCTGCTCTGGGCCGTCCTCGCGCTGCCCGTGGCGCTGACGTCACTCGCTCCCGTCGCGCTGGGCGCCCCGGCCGCGCTGGGCGCTCTGGCTGCGCTGAGCACCCCGGCAGCCAACGACGCGCAATACCTCGTCGATGCCTCCGTGTCCCTGCGCCCAACGGGTGTCTGGAATTCGTCCGCAGCGGCGATGCGTCGGCCGAATCGCACGGCCGTCTTCGTGCTGCGCATCCGCAACGATGGCCAATCTGACGACCACTTCTTCGTTCGATCGGCGCTGTCGGAGCCCGGTTACGCCGTCCGTTTCATCCAGCGCGGTGTCGTCGCGGACGCGGTGGAGTCGGGCGCCTACCTGACGCCAACGGTCCAGCCGGGTGAATCGGTACGTCTGCTCGTTCGCGTGCGGGTCAAGCTCGGCGCGCTCGTCGGTTCGAGGCTCGACCGGCTCATCACAGTCAGCTCAGCTGCCCACCCGATGGCCACCGACCAGGTCCAGATCGCAGTCAGCCGCCGTTAACCGCTGTCAGCGGCCATCAGCCCCGCGCAATCCCGCCGCATAAATCCGCCGCAATCCCGCCGTCGACGAAGTGCGTCGTCAACGCAACCCATCGTCAACCCACCGCGCGAGGCGCTGCGCCGCGTCCGCGTAGCCACGATGGCGCGCCCTCCCGCCCCTGACGGCCGCGTCGAGGCCGACCCACTGAGTTTGTCTTCCCGCAGCCATGGGATCGAGCACGATCAGCGTCGATGTAACGGCACGTGCCGGTGGCGGCTGGCCGGCCCACCAGCCCTCGAATGCCTCCGGCCCATCGGGACACACCGACATGAACGACTCGCAACGCATCCGGAGAGCACCCACTACCTCCGTTGACCAGAGGGCGGCGATGACGTGGGTCTCGCTGCGCCAGCGCGTGACTCCCAGCCTGGCCGCCAGCGCCGGCCCGAGGTATGCGCGCTTGGCGTTGTAGGCGCCAGCCATATCCTGAAAGTCGGGGAAGCGCGTCCGATTCTCGATGTGCAGCAGGGCCGCGTCATCGATTCGCCACGCCACCAGATCGGCACGGCCGGCAAACTGATAGTGCTGATACGGCTCATCGATGCCCACCGGTAGCCCGAGTCCACGCAGGTGCTTGGCCTCGAACTCCCCCATCGCCGAGTGCACCGGATCCCCGCTCAGGCTGGGACGCTTGTCCTGCTTCCGAGGATCGACCAAGTGCAGCTCTGCGCGCCTGCCCAACGCGGTAGCGAGCTTGGTCGCGGTCTCGGTAGACGCTGGCTCGCCCGACTCAACGCGATGCACCATTCCCACCGAAACCGCCGCCTGCGCCGCGAGGTCGCGGATCGTCCACTTCCGGGCACGGCGCGCGTCGCGCACCTCCAACCCGAACTCGATCCACAAACGGGCCGAACGTGACGGCATTTCACTGTCATTGAACGGACCCGGCCTCTATCGCAGGTCTACAGGCACTTATCCGTGGATTTCGTGGGTTGCGGGGCCACGCGGCTTGCCTGGCCACGCTTGGGCCCGATGGGTTGGGACGCGTCCCGGTCAGAGAAACCGGCACCAACCCGCTTGATTCGGGCAAGTCTGTTCAACGAGAGTGAATAAGCGCCCAGTTGGTGAGGATGGCCGGGCAGGTCGCTCGCGGGGCGGTGGGTGGTGGAGTGGCGCGGCAGGCGGCGACCGCGGGGGTTAGGGGCGGACGAGGTCTCCGTAGGCGTCGGGGCGGCGGTCGCGGTAGAACTGCCAGGTCTGGCGCACTTCCTGGATCTTGTCGAGGTCCATGTCGCGGATGAGCAGCTCTTCCTTGTAGGCGTCGCCGACGTCGCCGATGAACTGGCCGCGCGGATCAACGAAGTAGGACTGGCCGTAGAAGTCGTCGTCGCCGATGTCCTTCTCGATGCCGACGCGGTTGATCGTGCCCACGAAGTAGCCGTTGGCGACCGCGTGCGAGACCTGCTCGATGCGCCACAGGTACTCCGAAAGGCCGCGTGACGTGGCCGAGGGGATGAACACCATCTCGGCGCCGTTCAGGCCAAGGGCCCGCGCACCTTCGGGGAAGTGGCGGTCGTAGCAGATGTACACGCCGACCTTGCCGACGGCCGTCTCGAACACCGGATAGCCGGTGTTGCCCGGGCCGGAAGTAGAACTTCTCCCAGAAGCCCTTGACGTGCGGGATGTGCGTCTTGCGGTACTTGCCCAGGTACGAGCCGTCGGCGTCGATGACCGCGGCGGTGTTGTAGTAGATGCCCGAGGCCTGCTCGTCCTCCTCGTACATCGGGATCACCAGGACCATGCCCGTTTCCTTGGCCAACGACCTGCATGCGCGCCGTGGTCGGCCCGTCGGGGATCTTCTCGGTGTAGGAGTAGTACTGCGGATCCTGCACCTGGCAGAAGTAGGGCCCGTAGAAGAGCTCCTGGAAGAGCATCACCTGGGCGCCCTGCTTGGCCGCCTCGTGGGCGTACTTCTCGTGCTTCTGGATCATCGATTCCTTGTCGCCGGTCCACTCCGCCTGGAGCAGGGCGCCACGGACGATTCGGGCCATTCGACGGACCTCGTCTTTGTATGTGAAAGTTTCGCCGAAGCCTACACCGGCGCACCGCGAGGCAGTCCCGCCGATGACCGACGAACGCGACGAACGCGACGAACGACCGATCGACGACACAGCAGAGCTGCTGCGCGCAACGACCGAGCTGGCGACCGAATTCCTCGCAGGGCTGGCCGACCGCCCAGTTCGAGCCACGGCCTCGACTGACGAGCTGCGGGCGGCTTTTGGCGGCGACCTGCCCGAAACGGGAACGTCTTCGGCCCAGGTGGTGACCCGGCTCGCCACCGCCGCGCATCCGGGGCTAATCGCCAGCGCGGGGCCACGCTACTTCGGCTTCGTGATCGGCGGCGCGCTGCCCGCGGCGCTGGCAGCCGACTGGCTGGCCACGACCTGGGACCAAAACGCGGTGCTGTACGCGACCAGCCCCGCGGCGGCAGTGGCCGAAGAGGTGGCCGCGGCATGGCTGCTCGAGCTATTCGACCTGCCGCGAGACGCGAGCGTCGGCTTCACGACGGGTTGCCAGATGGCCAACTTCGTCGGCCTCGCGGCGGCGCGCCGTTCGGTACTGCTGCGGCACGACTGGGATGTCGAGCGGCAGGGGCTACAGGGCGCGCCCAGGGTCCGCGTCGTCGTCGGTGGCGAGAAGCACGTGACCATAGACGTGGCACTTCAGATGCTGGGCTTCGGCAACGACCAGCTCGAGCGCGTGCCGGTGGACGGCCAGGGGCGAATGACCGCCGCCGCGCTGGAAGGCATGCTGGCCGCGGGTGATGTGGGCGCGCCGACCATCGTCTGCGCGCAGGTGGGCAACGTGAACAGCGGGGCGAGCGATGAGGTAGGTGCCGTGGCCGACGTCGTCCATCGCCTGCCGGCGGCGTGGCTCCACGTCGATGGCGCGTTCGGGTTGTGGGCGCGCACCGTGCCGGCACTTGCCGTGCAGGTCGACGGCCTTGAAAGAGCAGACTCGTGGGCGAGCGACCTGCACAAATGGCTCAACGTGCCCTACGACTCAGGGCTGGTCGTCGTCCGCGACGCCACCGCCCATCAGCAGGCGATGCTCCTGTCCGCCGCCTACCTGATTGCGGCCGAGTCGGGCGCGCGCGACGGATCGAGCTTCGTGCCCGAGTCGTCACGCCGGGCGCGTGGCTTCGCGGTGTATGCGGCCCTGCGGTCGTTGGGCCGCAGCGGCGTTGCCGATCTGGTCGGCCGATGCTGCGCGCTCGCCCGCCGCTTCGCGGACGGGCTCGCGCGCGAGCCGGGCATAGCCATCCTGAACGACGTCGCGCTCAACCAGGTGCTGGTGCGCTTCGGCGACGACGACGAGCTGACGCGCGACGTCGTCCACAGAGTCCAGGAGGATGGCACGTGCTGGCTGGGCGGCACCACGTGGCAGGGCCGTGCGGCAATGCGCATCTCCGTCTCCAACTGGTCAACGACCGAAGGCGACGTCGACCTCAGCGTCGAGTCGATCGTGCGCTGCTACCGAGACGCGGAAGGGACGCCTACCGACCGCCGTTGACCACCTGGAGGTTGGGACCGTAGTAGCGGCGCAGGATCTGCACGTAGCTCAGGCCGCGTCGGGCACAGTTGCTGGCGCTGCGCGCGTACAGCTTGTAGCCCGTGTGGTCGCGGCCGCAGCGGACGCCGGCGCCGCGGCGGTAGCCGGTCATGAACAGCCGGCCGTTCTTGAGCAGGCGCACGTTCCAGGTCTTGGACACGGCCGCGTGGTGATCGCGCCGCACCCGAGCCCTGCCCGGCTTGTAGAGCTGGTCCGAGGTGCCATCGGTCACGTCAAAACACTGGCCGCGACGGCTGCGGTGGGCGCGGCCGAGGGCATGAAACCACCCGTACTGCTTCACCGCGACCGCGCCGGCCTCAACCGTTGGCTGGGGCAGGTAGCTCGGCCATTCCTTGCCCAACACGGTCACGACGTAGTGGCGGAAAGGAACGCGCGAAACGCGGCCACTCTTGCGTCGCAGGACGCGGATCGAACGCGGTGGCCGCGTTGTGCTCGACCAGCCACCACAGCTGTTCGGCGCGGCAACGGCGGCCACGAGCGGTGCGTCGATTGTCGCGCCGGGCAGCATGAAGCTCGCTCCGAGCAAGGCACCCAGGGCCATCGTCCACCATCGGCGCGAGCGCCGGTTGGTCGAGGGCACGACGAGCTGGGAGTCTTGCACCGTTGGCGCGGGGTCGGGCACCCCTGAGGAGGCGTCGGGCACCCTCAGCGGTGAATTGGTTGTAGACGTGTACGGCATGCGAAACGCAGCCGACTTGGCAGTTGGCACTGCTGCCTCCTCGGGTATCCCCCGGCGTCGGGCACGAGCGTGGGCGCATGCAAACGGACCGGGCGCTGGACCGCCGCCGCGAGGCCGGATCAGTCTTTCGAGGCGCGTGCGTTGTGTGTCCCGCTGGGGCGGGATCCACCTCTCGGGTGTGGACGCAGGGCGCTGGGAGCAATGGGCCCCCGAAGCTGCCGGGGCTCGCCACGGTTAGCGGCGGCTTGTGTTGTGTGGAACTCCTTGCGTGCGCGCACTGGGGGCGCGTCGCTACATTGGAATTATCGGTGTCACGCTCGACTTTGGCTCGCAACCGACATTTCAGAGATGGCGGCTCTCGCGCACGTTGCTCATCTGCGGCCGTTGCAGGACCATTGCAGGTATGACAGCAAGCGGCGAATCGGCCGTCGCCAACGCTCCACCGCGTCTGGACAGCGCGCCCCGGCGTCGCGCGCCGGCCGTGGTCTTCGCCAAGACCGTGCGCGACTCGCGCGTGGCTGTGCTCGGGATCGGACTCCTCCTGGGATTGCTCATCCTGGCGACGGCCTACGCCGTCGCCGACCAGTTCGACACGGTCGCCGAGCGATTGGCCCTGGCCCGGGAGATGGAGCTGTTGCCGCCGCTCTTCCAAGGGCTGATTGGCCGTGCGATCAACCTCGAGACCCTGCCCGGCTTCGTCTCCTGGCGACTGGTTGGCTTCATGCCGCTGATGCTCGGGCTGTGGTCGGTCGTCGCCCTGTCGGGCACGCTCGCCGGCGAGGCGTCGCGGGGCACGCTCGAATTGGTGCTCTCGACACCGATCACCCGGCGCAGCCTCGCGGCGCAGAAATATCTGGGCCACGCGACTGGGATCGCCGCGGTCATCCTGGTCGTGAGCATCATCGCGTGGTTGGGCAGCCTGTCCTTCGCGTCACTGCCCGGAGACGTGATCGAGCCGGGCAGCGCCCTGGCCGAGTTCGCTCTCGTCGGTTCGATCGCGCTGTTCGCTGGCTCGATCGCGTTCGCCGTGGCGCCGTTGGCCGGCCGAGCCACGGCCGCCGGTGTCGCCGCCGCCTACCTGTTCGCTTCGTACGTGGTCAACGGCTTCTCGGGCATGGTCCCCAGCTTCGACATCCTGCGAAACCTCTCGATCTTTCACTGGACCGAGGGCCACCGGCCCATGGCCGGTGTTTCAGATTGGCCGGCGCTCGGCGCGGTGCTAGTCGGCACGACAGTGCTGGCCGTGATCGGCATGGCTATCTTCGAGCGGCGCGACCTTGCCTCGACGGTCGCCCTCGGCGCGAGGATCAGGCGCAGGCTGCACGTGCCCGGGCTCGGTCCGCTGTCGGCCGGTCGCTGGAGCCTGAGAGGTCCCTTCAGCCGATCCTTCGCCGGCCTGTTGCCGACAGCCGTTCTCTTCGGCATCGCGATGGCGATGTACGGCGGCTTCATCGCGTTCGCGGCTGACCAGTTCGCGGCCACGCTCACGGCCGTGCCCCAGATCCAGCAGATGATCGCGATGATCTATCCCGAGTTCGACTTCTCCACTGTCGGCGGCATCCTGCAGCTGGCCATCTTTGCCTTCCTTGTTCTGGTCGTGGGCCTTGCCGCGGCCACGCTCGTCGCGGCCTGGGCCTCAGAGGAACGTGACGGCCAGCTCGAACAGGTTCTGGCCGCGCCGTTGAGCCGGACAACCTGGGTGCTCCGCAGCGGCCTGGCGGTGCTCGTTGCGGCGCTGGTCATGGGCGCAGTCGTGGGGCTCGGGCCCGCTCTCGGCGCGGCCGTCCAGGGTGACCCTTTCGTGACGCTGCTCGGCGGCGGCCTGGTGCTGGGCATCTACGGCGCGGCCCTCGTGGGGGTCGGTTTCGTGGTCGCCGGCCTGGGCTGGCCTTCGCTCGCCGGTCCGGTCGTGGCCGGTTTGACGCTCGCGTTCTACCTGTTCGACCTGATCGGCAGCATCCTGCGCCTGTCAGATGACGTCATGAACCTGACCTTCAATCGGCACCTGGGCAAGCCGATGATCGGCGTCTACGACGTCGGCGGCCTCGTCTTCTGCGCCGTGCTGGCAGTGGGCGGCCTGTTGTTCGCAGCGTTCCTGTATCGCCGGCGCGACCTCAAGCTGCCGTGATCGCGGTCAGGCGTTCGGCGGCGGCGTGGAGGGTCTCGAGCTTCTTCGGGAAGGCGAAGCGGATCTTGGTCCGGCCGAGCTCGGGCCGGGAGTAGAACGATGAGCCGGGGACCGTGGCCACGCCGGGTGAGGCGGTAAGTGCGCGCGAGAACGTGACGTCGTCCTGATCGGTCAGGCCCGTGATGTCGGTCATGACGTAGTACGCACCGTCGGGCACGAAGCAGCGGAAACCGGCCGACTCAAGAGCCGATACCAACACGTCGCGCCGCTCCAGGTACCCCGCAGCAAGCGATGCGTAATAGGTATCCAGCAGCTCCATCGCGACCGCGCCCGCGGCCTGGAGCGGCGCCGCCGCCCCGACCGTCAGGAAGTCGTGCACCTTGCGAATCGCGCCGGTCAACGGCGGCGGCGCGATGACCCAGCCGACGCGCCAGCCCGTCACCGAGTACGTCTTCGACAGCGAGTTGACGGCCACCGTCCGCGACCGCATCCCGGGGATCGTGGCCATCGGGATGTGCTCGCCGGCGTAGAGGATGTGCTCGTAGATGTCGTCGGTGAAGACGAGCACGTCGTGTTCGATGCACAGCGCCGCGATCGCCTCCAGCTCGTCGCGCGTGAACACCTTGCCCGTCGGGTTGTGGGGCGAGTTGAGCACCACCGCCCGCGTCCGTGGCCCGAACGCGGCGCGCAGCTCGTCGAAGTCGATCGACCACGACGGCTCGTGCAGGGTCACGTAGCGCGGCACGGCACCGCTCAGGATGGCGTCCGGGCCGTAGTTCTCGTAGTACGGCTCGAACACGATCACCTCGTCACCGGGATCGAGCAGCGCAAGCATGACCGCGATCATGCCCTCGGTCGCGCCGCAGACCACCGTCAGCTCGGTCTGCGGATCGACATCCCAGCCCGGGTAGAAGCGCGCCGTCTTGGCGCAGATGGCATCCCGGAAATCGCGCGCGCCCCAGGTGATGGCGTACTGGTTGATATCGGCGTAGATCGCGGCAGAGGCAGCGTCCTTGAGCTCGGTCGGGCACGCGAAGTCGGGAAAGCCCTGCGCCAGGTTGACCGCGCTGTGCTCCAGCGCCAGGCGCGTCATATCGCGAATGACCGACTCGGTGAACCGCGAGGCCTTGGCCGAAACGCGCGCGCCAGGTGCTTCCATGCGACTGATCATATTCAGGCCATGGACTACGCTGCCTGACGTGACCTGTCCACGCTGCGGGTCTGAGACCCGTCACGGTCAGAAATTCTGCGCCGAGTGCGGTCTCGCGCTGGGCGCCGCCTGCCCAAACTGCGCCGCGCCTTACGAAGGCAACCCGAAGTTCTGCGCCGAGTGCGGCTTTGGCTTGGCCACGGCCGACGGACAGCCTCTCGCGACGCCCACAGCTGCTGCCGACGAGCGACGCGTGGTCACCGTGCTCTTCGCTGATCTTGTCGGGTTCACCCAGATCTCCGAGCCACACGATCCCGAAGAGGTGCGCGACCTGCTGTCGAGCTATTTCGACACCGCGCGGACCGTGATCGAGGGCTACGGCGGCACAGTCGAGAAGTTCATCGGCGATGCCGTGATGGCCGTCTGGGGCGCGCCCGTGGCGCGCGAGGACGATGCCGAAAGAGCGGTCCGCGCCGCGCTGGAGCTGGTCGAGCGGGTCCGTCAGCTGTCGATCGGTGACGAGCGGCTGGCCCTGCGCGCCGGCGTGCTGACAGGCGAGGCGGCCGTGCGCATGAGCGCATCCAACCAGGGCATGGTCGCGGGTGACCTGGTCAACACCGCCAGCCGCCTGCAGTCGCTCGCGCAGGCCGGTGTCGTGCTCGTTGGTGAATCGACCTTCCGCGTCACCAACGCGGCCATCGCCTACGAGGAGGCGGGCGCGCACGAGCTCAAGGGGAAGTCGGCGCCCGTGTCGGCCTGGCGCGCGCTGAGGGTCGTGGCCCGTGTCGGCGGCGAGGCGCGCGAGGAGGCGCTGGAGCCGCCGTTCGTAGGCCGTGACTCGGAGCTCGCGCTGCTCAAGGAACAGCTCCACGCCGCCGAGCGGGAGCGGCGGCTGCGCTTCGTGGCCATCTCCGGCCAGGCCGGAATTGGCAAGACGAGGCTGATCTGGGAGCTGGAGAAGTACCTCGACGGCCTCGCCGGGCCCAAGCTCTATTACTGGCACCAGGGCCGCTCGCCCTCGTACGGCGAGGGCGTCGCCTTCTGGGCGCTCGGTGAGATGGTGCGGCGGCGCGCGCGCATCGCCGAGGACGAGGACGCCGCGTCGACGCGTCAGAAGCTGCGCGACACGCTGACCGACTTCGTCCCCGATGCCGACGAACGACGCTGGCTCGAGCCGGCGCTGGGTGCCCTGCTCGGCCTGGACAAGCCCGAGTCGACGCGGGAGCAGCTGTTCAGCGCATGGCGAACCTTCTTCGAGAGAGTCGCCGACCGCGGTCCGTCAGTCTTTGTGTTCGAGGACCTGCAGTGGGCCGATGCCGGCCTGCTCGACTTCATCGAGCACCTGGCAGAGTGGTCGCGCGACCGGCCGATGCTCGTCGTCACCCTGGCACGGCCGGAGCTGCTCGAGCGCCGGCCGAACTTTGGCCTGGGCCAGCGCGCTCTCGTGGCGATGCACCTCGAGCCACTTTCAGCGGACGCCATGGCGGCATTGCTGCGCGGCGTCGTGCCGACGCTCGGCGAGGCAGACCTGGCGCGCATCGTCGGCCGCGCCGAGGGAGTGCCGCTCTACGCGGTCGAGACGCTGCGTACGCTGGCCGACCAGGGACACATCGTGCGCCACGGCGACGGCTACGAGGTCGTGGGCACGCTCCCGGATCTGGCCGTGCCACCCAACCTTCGGGCGCTGATAGCCGCACGCCTCGATGCGCTCGATCCGCCGCTTCGTGCCCTGCTGCAGCACGCGTCCGTGCTGGGCAGCCGCTTCCCCGTGGCGGCGCTGGCCGGCCTTACCGGCCGCAGTGCCGAAGTCGCAGAGACCGACCTGCGCGAGCTGTGCCGCAAGGAGCTCGTCGCATTGGAAGTCGACCCGCGCTCGCCCGACCGCGGTCAGTACCGCTTCATGCAGGCCATGCTGCGCGAGGTGGCCTACGCAACGCTCGCACGTCGCGATCGGCGATCACTTCACCTGGCGGCCGCGTCGTATTACGAGCGGCTCGACGACGACGAGCTCGCGGGCGTCCGCGCCACGCATTACCTCGAGGCATTCAAGGCGTCACCAGAGGGCGAGGAGGGTGCCGCAGTCGCGGCCCAGGCGCGAGTTGCCCTGCGCGCCGCGGGCGACCGCGCGGCGCAGCTCTATTCATCTGCTCAGGCGTTGCACTACTACCAGCAGGCGATTGCGGTGACGTTCGACGAGCGCGACGTTGCCGAGCTCGAGCTGCTGGCGGGCAGATCGGCGTGGAGCGTCGGCGACAGCGACGCTGCCGTGCGCCACACGCGCAGCTCCGCAGCGATTGCCGATCAGCTGGGCGACGAGGAGCTCGCTGCCGAGGCGGACGGCTGGTTGAGCGGCGCCCTGGTCGAGATGTCGCGTGTCGACGAGGGAATGGAGGTTGCCTCGGCGCGGCTGCGTCACCTGTCGGAGATCGGCGCGCCTCCGACGCGGGCGACCATGCGCCTCAGCAACAACGTCGCGCGCGCCCATCTGTTCCATGGGGACCCGCAGCAGGCGCTCGTGGCCATCGATGAGGGGTTGAGAGCGGGGGAGCGCATGGGCAGCCGCAACACCATGGAGCACCTGATCATCACCAAGGCCTGGGCCGTCTGGACGGCCGGCGGTTATCGGGAGTCAATGGCGCTGGTCACAGGAGCCATGCACCTGTCGGACAAGGAAGGTGACGCCCACACTCGCACCCGAGCGCGCTTCAACCTGAGCTCGCAGCTGACGATCGAAGACCCGCACGAGGCGCTCCGGATCGCGCGCGAGGGCATCGAGATCAGCGACCAGTACGGCATCCAGTCGGCCAACATGGCCGGCAACGCGGCCGGCGCGGCACTGATTGCCGCCCGGTTCGACGAAGTTCTCCAACTCGAGGCCGACGCGATGTCGGTGCACACGTCACTGGGTCAGTTCGTCCATGCGATTGCGGGCGTCGCCCTGGCCGTCCGCGGCGACGTAGCCGGCGGTCGTCAACGGCAGGCAGAGGTGGAGCAGCTGGTGGCGGTTTCCGATTCAGGCCAGGACCGCGCCTCCATGAACATGATCAAGGGCCTGCTCGAGTTCGCGGCGGGCAACCTCACCGAGGCTCGACGTCTGTGCCGCGAGGGCCGCGACAGGTACCCGGGCGGAGATGCTCCAATCGCGGCCGTGTTCGCGGGGCGCGCGTCGGTGCTGCTGGCTGACCTCGACGGCCTCCGCGCCGACGAGGCGTGGCTGGCCGAGAACGTGTCAGCCGCACGCTGGCTCGAGACATCGAAGCGCGCGTTACGCGCCGGCCGGCGGGCGCTCGAGGGTGATTCCGCCAACGCGCTGGCCGACTATCGGGCGGCCATCGACGAGTTTCGCGGATCAAACCTCCAATATGACCTGGCGCTGACGTTGCTCGAGCGCGCGCGGCTCGTCGGTAGCGTCGACGCCGACGCCGCTGCCGGCCGTGCGGAGGCGCGTCAGATCATGGCCGGTCTGGGCGCCGAGGGCTTCGTCGAGCGGCTCGAGTCGGGATTCGGGGCGGTGTCGTCCGACGGCAGCCAGGCTGCGCGTGAATCGGTGCAGGTCGAGGACACTGCGCGGGTGTGACAGGCAACCTGGCACGCCGTTCGCCTAGGCTTGGAGGCGGATGGTTGTCGCAGTGCGTGAGAGTGGAGTTGAGGGCCGCGGTTTCGAGCTGACGTCAGAGCAGCGCGCCGCGGTTGAGTGGGGCGAAGGGCCCCTGATGGTCCTCGCCGGAGCGGGCACGGGCAAGACCACGGTCGTGGTGGAGCGGGTGCGCCACCTGCTCGCTTCGGATCCTGCGTTGGAGCCGGAGAACGTGCTGGTCCTGACCTACAACGTCAAGGCCGCCGCGGAGCTGATGGATCGTTTCGAGGAGGCCCTCGGGCTCGAGACCGCGAGCCGGCTGTGGGTCCACAACTTCCACTCGTTCGGCAACCGCGTGCTGTCGGACAACCGGGCGGATCTGGGGCTGGCGGCCAATGCGGATGTCCTGGATCAGGTCGGCCAGCGGTTGCTGCTGCGCGAGCTGCGTCCCGGTTTCGTCGAGTTCGTCTACCACGCCATGGCCCGCGATGCGAACGCCGCCGGACGCTTCGCGGACGTGATCAGCCGGGCCAAGGACGAGCTGGTGACACCGGCCGAGTTCGAGGCATTTGCCCAGGCCAAGCGCGAGGCCTTCGAGCTGACCCACGGCGTGGGCGAGTTTGAGAAGTCGATTCAGACACTGCGCGAGCGCGATGCGCTGGGCAGCCTGTGGCAGGTCAAGGTGGTCCGCCGCGAGCTGGCCACGAACGGCCGGGAGGCCGCTGACAAGATCGCCAGCCGCGAGTCGCGGCGCGACGTGTCAGGGACCGGCGAAGCGCTGTGGTGGAACCAGCTGACGAAGGAGCAGGAGCGGCTGGCCAAGGGCCTGATGCCCACGTACATCAAGGACGCGGAGGCACTAGAGGTCCAGCGCCTGCTCGAAGAGGCACGCGCCTACAAGCTCTACCAGGGCGCACTGCGTGAGCGGGGGCAGCTCGACTTCGGAGAGCAGCAGCTGCTGACGATCGAGCTGCTGACGACCCGGCCGAACATCGCGCGTCGCTACCAGGCGCAGTTCCGGCACGTTCTGGTCGATGAGTTCCAGGACGCGAACATGGCCCAGATCCTGCTGCTCGAGCTGATCGGTCGCGGCCCGGACAAGCCGGACAACGTGGTCGTTGTCGGTGATGACGACCAGTCGATCTACCGATTCAGAGGTGCCAGCTACGCCGCGTTCGAGCGCTTCCGCGAGCGCTTCCAGAACGTTCCAGTCTGGGATCCCGAACGTGCGCCGGTCACGGTGCAGAGCCTGCCGCTGGTCCACAACAGGCGCTCGACCGGGCAGATCCTCTCGGCCGCGAGCCGGCTCATCGGCCGCAACCAGAAGCGACTGAAGCGTGGCGGTCTGACACCGATCAAGGACGCAGGCTCGCCGGTCCACATCGTTCACGCCGCGGACGAGCACGACGAGGCGGACGTCGTCGTTGCCTGGATCAAAGAGGCCTTCGAGGCACTGCCGGAGCCCCGGCGCTGGAGCGACATCGCCGTGCTGTACCGCAAGCACCGCCATCGGGAGCTGATCGTCGATCGACTGCGCAAGCAGGACATTCCCTATGTAGTGGTCGGTGCCACGGGCCTCTTCGATGTCCCGGAGGTCCGCGACGTCGAGGCCGCGCTGCGCGTTGCCGCCAATCCGGACGACAGCTCCGCGTTCTCCCGACTGCTATCGGCTGGGCCATGGCGGCTCGACGCGACAGAGGTCCTGCGCGTGACCAACGCTGCCTCGTGGGACGGGCGGCCGGTGCACCAGGCTGCTGTCGACATCCTGCGTGAGGACCGAGTCCCGGCACCCACGGCCGTCGCGGAGGCGGCTGCCACGACCGTGGCGCCCGCGCCAACCCTGTGGGGAGAGGCCGACTTCGACGAATCAGAGGCGCAGACGGTGCGTGAGCGGCGCGGGCGCGAGCAGCGCGCCCAGCAACGGCGCGAACAGCTTGACGCCCGCCTGCGGGTAAAGCTCGAACGGTTGCTCGCGCTGGTGGACGAGCTCGTGCCACGCGCCCAGCGCGACGGACCGTTCTCGATCCTCGAGGAGTTCCTCGTGCGCACGAATCTGCTGCACGATCTCATCGCGGTCGAGACCGTGGAGGCGCAACGGACCGTCCTCGCAGTCGCTCGTTTCATGCGCTTCGTCGCCGAGTGGCAACAGACCCATCCTCGCGACGCGCTGGCTGACTTCGTCGCGTACCTCGACATCTACCAGCAGGTCGGCGGCGACCTCGACTCGGACGCTCAGAGCCGTGTGCAGGTAGAGGGCGTTCAGCTCATGACTGTCTACCAGGCCAAGGGCCTCGAGTACGAGGCAGTGGTCGTGCCGCGGCTCGTTGACGGCCAGTTCCCGGACACGCGCGACGAGCAGCGGCTGCTGCCGATCGACCTGCTCAAGCAGGCACCGCCGGACGATTTCGCGATCGACGAGGAGCGGCGCCTGCTCTTCGTGGCCATGACACGGGCCAAGAGCAGGTTGCTGCTGACGGCCCTGCAACCGGCCGGCACCCGCGTCCAGCCGAGCCGGTTTGTGGGCGAGCTCGAGCGCGGTGGCGCAGACGAGGCGCCCGTCTCGTCGGACGACTACGTCCGCGTGACTCCCAATGACGTCACGATCGAGCATCGGGCTTCGGGGCCGCAGGCAGAGGTCGAGGAGGGCGGCGGTCAGGGCGCCGCGGCGAGTGCCCCAGAGACCACTACGCAGCTGCTCAAGCTGATGCCCGTGCCGTTGGCTCACGAGCAGCGCTTCGCACTGCGGCGGCGGGCCGTCGAGATCATGGGCATGCTCGAGGGCCTGGCCGCGGACGACCATGATGGCCGCGCCTCGTTGACGGCTGAGCTCGTCGATGTTGCGCAGGCCGCTGCCGGCGCGGCAGATGAGGCGCGGCGCAACGGGCTCGATCCGCTCAGCCTCACCGTCATCGCGCGCCATGCCCCGGCCGGGCAGCAGCTGCTTGAGCTGACTGCGTTGCCTCAGACGTTCTCGCACTCGCAGCTGCGCACGTACACGGAGTGCCCGCTCCAGTACGCCTTCCAGAAGGTCTACCGCATCCCGTCGGCGGAGACGCCGGGCTACTTCGAGTTCGGCCATGTCATCCACCACGCGTTCGAGGTCTATGCCCGGTCGCGCAAGGAGGCGGTGGCGGCGGGACTTCCGCCACCGGGCTACGAGACCCTGCGCCAGGCATTTGAAGAGGCGTGGCAGCCGCGTAACTTCGTCGATCAGCACGCCGCACGCCACTATGCCGAGCGTGCCGAGCCGGCGTTGAAGCGCTTCTACGATCGCGAGGTCGCCAACCTGGCAGAGGCCGTTGGCTTTGAGGTCGGCTTCACTCTCCAGATCCCGGCAGACGATGGTGAGGCGCCGGTGCGCATGTACGGCGTCATCGACCGCATCGATCGCCATTCCGACGGCACCATCGAGATCACGGACTACAAGACCGGCCGCTCCAAGAACCAGGCCGACGTGGACGGTGACGACCAGCTCTCGGCGTACGCCTTCGCCATGGCTTCAGGCGCGGTCCTCGATCCGGAGACCAAGAGGCCGCTGCCCGCCGCGTCGAAGCTGACGCTCTACTTCACGGAGCGCGACCTGGCCATGAGCACCACGCGCAGCCCCGAGCAGCTCGATGAGTTCCGGCGCAGCGTGATCGTCAAGGCGCGCCGTATCCGTTCCGGCGACTTCACCGCCACGCCGGACATGTGGCGCTGCGGCCGCTGCGAGTACCGCCTCATCTGCCCCAGCCGCTACGGCTCCGACCGCATCAACTAGGCCCCGACCTCCGGGTCGCAGCCAAACACTACGAGCCTCCTCTGGCGGGTCCAGTCAACCATCCGACTATTCAGTCAGAGTGCATGGGCTTACGGCGATCTCGCCGCGACGTTTGCGCGGGCGGCCTCCTGCGATGGTCCAGTCAACCATCCGACTATTCAGTCAGAGTGCATGGGCTGAGGGATCTTTCGCCGGCCCTGGCGCGAGCTCCCTCTCGCGAGCCCAGTCAACCATCCGACTATTCAGTCAGAGTGCATGGCGGCCCCGGTGACCATGCCATGGAAAATCGATGTCGGCGCTCTCGACCGTTCGCTCAGGAGCTCTCGTCCAACCGAGGGTCGGCCGCCTGCGAATGTTCGGTCGACGGGGCCTCCGACTCGGTCTCATCGGCATCATGGTGCAGACCCAAGACGAGCTCGATCCACCGTTCCTCGCGTGACTTGTCGAAGATCGGCTTGACGACCGGCTGCCACGGGCAGTCGTGCTGATGAGGGCACATCGCCAGCGGCAGCGCCCGCCCGAGGACGCGTCCGATGCGGACAAGCGCCGCAACAGACATCCCCGGCGCGAGGCCACGCTCCACACGTGACACCATCGTCTGGCTCACGTGGGCGGCAGCGGCGAGCCGATCCTGGCTCAGACCGGTGATGTGCCGGGCACGGCGCAGGTGGTTGCCGAACGCCACCAGTTCCTCGTCCGGGTCACCCCGCCTGCCGGTTACCGGGTGCACGGGAGCGTCCGCCGGCGGTTCAGGATCATGTTCGAGCTCGGGCAGCCGCCGCCAGGCCTCTTGCGCCAGTCGATCGAGTTCCATGCGGGTGGCGATGATCGCGGCGTTCTTGCGTCGCATCGTGGCTGGGTCGTACCGCGCATTCGGTTCTACGGTCGGATCCAGCGACCGATCGCGCCAGTCGTTCATAGGACGGATTAGAACGAGAAGCGCTTATCTGGCGCTCATCGGCGCCTTTCGTCTCAATTCCGCCGTGACTGTCGCCGAGCGACCCGTCAGTCAGTCAGACCCGCCTGACTAGTCGGATATTGGACTGGGGTGTCGGAAGGAGGGTGCTTCGGGCAGTCCGCTGGCAGCGAGAGCAGAAGCGGGGGACGTGCGAAACTTCCGCCCGTGATCCCTGGCCCAACGACGCGCGGGCGCGGCGCGCTGCTGACTCTTGCCGCGTGCGCGGCGCTGGCCGCAGCATGTGGTGGCACGCCGCCACCTGCGACGACTCCCCCGACGCCAGGCCCGAGCACCACCGCAAGCGGCGCACCGACGACGACCGGCACCCCGGCAACCACGGCACCCAGTGGCGAGCCAACACCAGCACCGTCTGGAGAAGAGCCGAGCGCTGCGCCCGCCGCCACGCCGGCCTCGAGCGGCCCGCCGACGATCCCGCCTGCCGAGGCCATGGCCGCGGAATTGGCTGCGCCAGGGACCTTGACGGTGTGCGTGGCGCTGTTCGGTCCGCCGGCGGCGTCGATCAACGACGAGGGGCAGCTCGAGGGCTACAACATCGCGTTTGCCAACGAGGTCGCGACGCGACTGGGACTCACTGCTCAGCTGCGCCAATCGGTCTTCGACAGCGTGGCGGCGGACCTTGCCGGGCACCAATGTGACGTCAGCATCTCGTCGCAGAACATCACCGAGTCGCGACTCGCGCAGATGAACATGGCGCCCTACACCAAGTCGCATCAGCCCGTTGTCGTCAGCCAGGGCAACCCGTTCAACATCCTGGCGCTCGAGGACCTGTGCGGAAAGATCGTGTCCGCGACCGCGGGCTCGACTCACGGCGACCTGGTCAACGGCAGCGGTGACTACGTCGGCCAGGGCCTCAACGACGCGTGTCTCGCCCGCGGTGCCGAGTCCATCGAGCTGCGGACGTTCTCGTCAGAACCGGATGCCGTCGACGCATTGCTCGAGAACGAGGTCGCCGCTTACCTGGGCAACCCGCAGTTCGTGTTCGAGTTCCCGGCAAATCTAGACGTCTCGGAAGCCGTTCTGCCACCGGCCCGACAGGGCATGGCGACGGCTCTCGATCGGCCCGTCCTCACCGCCGGCGTGCAGGCGGCGATCGACGCGATGATCGAGGACGGGACGTATCTGACCGTGCTGCGCGAGCACTTGCCCGACGAGCAATCGGTGGAGACCTTCAGCATCGTCGAGATCTAGCGCCGACTTCCACCGTCGGGAGCTAGAAGCCCGGGCACTCCTCATCGTCGGGCAGCAGCGGGTGGAATTGGAGCTGGTATTGCTCACCGCCCGAGTTCCATTCCGTGAGTTGGTTGGCCTGCTCAAAGATAGGTCTCAGCTCCGCCAGTCCATCGGCGCCCTCGATGACGAAGCAGCGGTACTGGGGCGGCTCGGAGAGCGACTCGCCCAGGGTCGCCAGGTCCGCGAGAGGCCAGTCCATCTCGCTCGCCAGATCCGGGTCGGCGACCACGGTCGGGTCGGCCGGTGATGAGACGACGCGCAGCCGATCCCATTCGTACGGCACCGCAGCGCTTGCAACTTCGTCGGGCAGCCACTCGGGCAGGTTCTGCATCAGCTCCAGGAACTGGGCCGCGGCAGCAATCTCGACGCCGGCCTCGCCCAGGTTCGTGACCGAAGTCCGATGCGTGCCTTCAGGTCGGACGATCGTGAACATCATCACCGGCGCGTCGAGCATGGCCTCGCCCAGCTGGCGATCCTCACCCTCAAGCCCGGCCTCGGCGGCCCAGTCGAGCACCTGTTGAACGCCGCGCTGTGAGAAGTGGATCACCTGGAGGTTGGGCAGCGCCGGACCCGGGTAGATGTCGATCTGTGGGCCCTGCACGATCAGTCGGCCGTCCACGTAAAGCGCGGCACTGGGATAGAACTGGAGGCGCATCCACGGCGGAAGCATGCCGCCGACCTCCTCGATCTTCACCGCCGCCTCGTCTGGATCCGCACCAGTGGCGGTGGCGCTCGGGGTCGGCGCGGAGCTGGGTGGGGGAGTGGACATCGGCCCGTCAGTCGGTGCGCTGCTCGGACTCATAGTGCTGCCGGGTGTCGGCGAGGCTGTGGTCGCGGCGCCGCAGGCAGCGAACAGGGCAGCCATAACGACGAGCAGGCACAGACGCAGCTTCATTGGCGCGTAGACGCGCCGGACGGCCGTTGGTTCCCGGCTGCGATCATCCAACGGTGAACGAATCGAAGGTCATGACATTGCTCGGACCGGTCTCCGCCGATTCCCTTGGCGTCACGGACGCGCACGAGCATCTCTTCCTGCGCTCATCGGCGATGCCCGGGGAGGAGCTCGAGGACCTCGGACGTGCGGTCGAGGAGGTCACCGACGCACAGTCGGGCGGTCTGCAGGCATTCGTCGAGCTGACGCCGATCGGGCTAGGCCGGCGGCCGGAGCTGATGCGGCAA
Organism: uncultured Chloroflexia bacterium; assembly: GCA_963706095.1. Taxonomy (GTDB): domain Bacteria; phylum Chloroflexota; class Limnocylindria; order Limnocylindrales; family CSP1-4; genus JALYGJ01. Next base: position 1,080,119 of record OY970149.1, on the reverse strand, counting down.
GTCGCCGAACGAACCGGCGCGCCGATCATCGCCGCGACCGGGTTCCACCGCGACGCGCACTACCGACCGGGCAACTGGGTGCTCGATGCGTCGGCAGAACTTCTGCTCGAGCGCATGGTGGCCGACCTTCGCGAAGGCATGCACCCGACGGATTGGGACGACGCCAGCCGGCCCCTCGGCGAGGCCCGAGCGGGCGTGATCAAAGTTGGTGGCTCGTATCAGCACCTGTCAGCGAACGAGCGGCGCCGACTCGATGCGGCCGCCGAAGCGGCACGGACGTGCGGTGTCGCGGTGGTCACCCACACCGAGGTAGGTACATGCGGCGATCTCATCTTTGACGTGCTGACGGCCGGTGGAGTGGGCGCGGACCAGGTCGTGCTGGCGCACATGGATCGCAATCCGGACCCGGAATGGCACCGCGAGCTCCTGTCGCGTGGCCTGTTCCTGGTCTACGACACGCCCGGGCGGATCAAGTACCAGCCCGATTCGACGTTGATCGCGTTAGTCGAAGACGTCGTCGAGGCGGGTTTCGGCGGCCAGATCATGCTCGGGCTCGACCTCGGCCGGCGCGAGTATTGGCGCGCGCACGGCGGCGGCCCCGGCCTGGGCTACCTCATGGGCACGTTCGTGCCGCGGCTGGAGAAGCGCATCGGGGCCGAGGCGGTTCGTCGGATCCTCGTTGACAACCCGGCCCGGGCATTCGCGCTCAGGTCGGTCGGGGGGGGCGGGTGATCGCCGAGCGCTACGACGTCGTCGTAGTCGGCTCGGGCTCGGCCGGATCGTCGGCCGCGATCAGTGCGGCGCGTGCCGGCGCGCGGACTCTGCTCATCGACCGGATGGCCTTCATGGGCGGCACATCGACGGCAGTGCTCGACACGTTCTACGCCTTTTACACGCCCGGTGAGACGCCGCGGCGGGTCGTCGGCGGCCTTGGCTGGGAGGTCGTCGAGCGCCTGACCGAGGCGGGCGTCTGTTTCGAGCGGCCGAACACCTACGGGGCTGGCACGGGCGTCACATACGACCAGGAAACGCTCAAGCTGACCTGGGAGCAGGTCGCGGCCGATGCGGGCGTCGACCTGCTGCTGCACACGTGGGCAACGGGCATTCGGTTGGGTGAGGGCTGGCGCGGAGCCGCTGGCGCGGCGAGCGTTCGTGTCTGGAACAAGGGCGGCGAGTCGTGGATCGGTGGCAGCGTGATCGTCGATTGCTCGGGCGACGCCGATCTCGTCGCCATGGCCGGAGGCGCGTACGAGGACCTCTCGAGCACGGGCAAGGTGCAGTCGCTGTCGACGCTCTTCCGGCTGGCGAACGTGGACGTGGAGGTGGCGACGCGGACGAAGAAACCGGAGCTGTGGGCTTTGATGCGCGACGCCGCGGGGAGTGGCGAGTATCTGTTGCCGCGGCTCGAGGGGTCGTGGCACCGCACGCCGTTCGACGGCGTGGTGATGGTCCACATGACGCGCATCCCCAAAGTCGACGCGACGGATCCGGTCGCGCTGACGCGTGCCGAGCTGGAGGGCCGCAGACAGGTTCGGGAGTACCACCGCTTCCTGCGCGACCGGGTGCCCGGTTTTGAGCGGAGTGTCGTTGTCGGCACGAGCCCATCCATTGGCGTGCGCGAATCGCGGCGCGTCGTTGGCGACTATCAGCTGACCCGTTCGGACGTGTTCGAGGCGCGCCGCTTCCCGGACGAGATTGCGCTGTGCGGCGCGCCGATCGAGGATCACGGCCCAGGCGGCGACACCGAGTGGAGCTACGTCCCCGGCGGGTCGGTGTATGGCATTCCGTATCGCTGTCTGCTGCCGCGCGGCATCGACGGGATGCTCGTCGCGGGCCGTTGCTTCTCGTCGACCCACGACGCGCACGCGTCGGCACGGTCCATGGCGACATGCATGGCCATGGGCCAGGCTGCCGGCATGGCCGCCTCCCTGGCCGTGGCCGGAGGTTGCACTCCGCGCGAGGTCCCGGCCGACACGCTGCGTGAGCGCCTGCGTGACGCGGGTGCCATCCTCGACCTGTGAGCACTGCCGACGATCTCCGTCACGGACCCATTGCGGATGCGATCCGCGCGCATCGCTTGATCGCCATCCTGCGTCGAGTCGAGCCGCAACGGGCGTTGCTGCAGCTCGTCGATGAGTTGGCCGACGCCGGCGTACGTGTGATCGAGATCACCTTCGACGCGCCCTCTGCCGCCGCGGACGTGGCGGTTCTGCGTCAGAGGCTCGATGCTCGGTCGGACGGGCCGTTCGTCCTTGGTGCGGGCACGCTCATGAACTCGGAGCAGGTGGCGGCGGCACGTTCCGCCGGCGCCGACTTTGGCGTTTCGCCGGTCCAGTCGCTGGATCTGGTGCGCGAAGCAATCGGCGCCGGCTTCCCCTTCCTCGCAGGCGCCATGACGCCGACCGAGCTCCATGTCGCATGGTCGGCTGGCGCGACCTTCGTCAAGCTCTTCCCGGCCTCGGCCGTTGGACCGCAGATGATCCGCGAGGTGCTCGGGCCGCTGGCCGACCTTCAGATCATCCCGACCGGTGGCCTCGACGCCGACAACGCACGGTCGTTTTTGGACGCCGGCGCGGTCGCGGTCGGACTCGGCGGCGCGCTCGTGGGGGCGACTCCGGTCGCGCGCCGCAAACTGATTATCCAGATCGCCGGCATCTAGGCCCTGAGCTATGAGGTGACCGCCGTTGATCAGAATTGCAGATCTAGTGAACATGACCGGCTCGACAAGCACTCTTCTGGCCCAGCTTGCTGACGGGTTTGAGCATCTATCTGCAAAGTTGTCGCTCTGGAGCCCCTCATCGCAGCAATTCAAGGGTCGAGTGTTCACTTGACCCGCAATCCTGTCGGTCGGCAATTCGAGAACCGTGTCTGCCTAGTAACGGGCACTACCGGAATTGCGGCCGCTTCCGCGCTGGCGCTCGCCGAGGAAGGTGCTCGGGTCTTCGTGACGTCACGCTCGTCCGCGCACGTGGGAGAGTTGACTGCACGTCACGAGTCGCTTAGCGGAATACCGGCTGACCTGACGCAGGAGGATGCGGTCGAATCGGTCGTGGCCGAGGTGGTCGGCCGTTTTGGTCGGCTCGACTGCGTCTACAACGTCGCCGGCATCAGTGCCCGACGGTTCGGAGACGGTCCGCTGCACGAGATGACGCTCGAGGGTTGGAACACAGTCATCACCGCCAATGCGACGACCCAGTTCCTGGTCTGTCGGGCCGCCGTTCGCCAGATGATGGCGCAGGAGCCGCTGGACACCGGCCGGCGTGGGTCGATCCTCAACATGTCGAGCATCACGGCTCGATATCCCGCGCCGAAGCACTTCGCCACCCATGGCTATGCCGCCAGCAAGGGCGCGATCGACGCCTTCACTCGCTCGATCGCCGCCTACTACGCGCCGCACGGCATCCGCGTCAATGCCATCGCGCCCGGTCTGGTCGCGACTCCCATGAGCGAGCGCGCCCGATCTGACGCCGAGATAATGGCCTACGTCGAGAAGCGCCAGCCGATGGCGAGCGGCGCGCTGACCCCCGACGACCTGCTCGGCGCCGCGCTCTACCTGCTCAGCGACGAGTCACGCATGGTCACCGGCCAAATCCTCGCCGTCGACGCCGGCTGGTCGCTCACCTGACCGCTGCGCCGCCTGTTGTGTCACTAACAGCATCACCAGGCACGATTGATGCCGAAACGGCCGTCCGCGGAGCTGGTTTCAGCCTGTTGATCAAGTCGCGCGCGGACGATCCACGCTCGGCCCACGCTCGCATCGCTCTCTTGAGGTCGTCGGTTCGAGCGGAGTGCAGGATTTTGATGCTGTGAGTGACAGCCGAGGCGCCATGGATCGGCTGACGGTCAACCCGCGGTGACGTCGGCGCGCTTCTTGCCGGCAAGGCGGATGAGGTCCTCATGGAGCTCGAACCAGACCGAGTGATACGAGTCGACCCGCGGCGACGCGACGAAGCGTTGGTCGCCGGACTGGCAGAGACCCAGGGCGCGTTCGAGGCGTGACCGGTACACGGCGAACCGCCGAATCGACAAAAGCGACTCAAGCCAACCCGCGGTGTCGCCGTGCAGCGCGGCAAGCTCCTCGAGAACACGCGCGTCATAGGCCGCGTCCGCGTGGTCGTTCAGCACCTGCTCGCCGGCGACGTCGCGGACCTGCCATGCGGTGACGATCTGCTTCATCCGACCGTCAAAGGCATGGAACTCGTCCAGGAGCTCACCCGCGCGGCCGACGCCCTCCCGATCCGCGGCAAATAGATCCGCCGCTTCGAGCTTGCCCGCCGCCGTGAGTCGGAGCTGACCAGAGGCCGTCTCGACGAAGGCGCTCGCGCTCAACTGCTCAATGAGCGGCGCTACCTCCGCGATCTCCGCGCCTACCAATTCGGCCAGCTGCTCCAGCGTGGTGCCGCCCTTGATGGCCAGCGCCCGCTCGACGTCCTCGCCTGTGATCGACAAAAGCGACTCAACAGGGGAGTCGACCTCCGTCGTCGTGCGGGAAGACGAATTCACAGTACCGACTCGGACACGGACGCCCAGTTCCTCCGCCCACGACAGCAGCACCGCAGCCTCCGGGGCCACCTGCCACTCCCCGGCGAGCTCGCCGCGGAAGACTTCGCCAGACGAACCGTCGATCGAGATCCGCTCGCCCCCAGGCAACTGCACCACCAATTCACCAGCCCCGACCACGGCGGGGATGCCCCAGCCACGGGCCACCACAGCAGCGTGCGAGGCCAGCCCGCCACGCGCGGTCAGCACGCCGGCGGCGCGCGCCATCCCGCCCACATCCTCGGGCGACGTTTCGGATCGGACCAGGATCACCGACTCACCGCGGTCGGCCGACCCGATCGCTTCCTCCGACGTCGTGACCACGGTGCCGCTTGCAACGCCGGGTGAGGCCGGCAGGCCGCTGGCAATCGGAGCTGCGGTGGTGTCACTGCGGACGAATGAGCGGGGCGGATCAGCGAGCAAGTGCTCAACGCGGGCCACGGCTTCCTCGCGCGACAGCGGGAACGACTCGTCCTCGGCCATCTCGATGGCCATGCGCAGCGCCGCGCGAGGCGATCGCTTGCCGACGCGGACCTGGAGCATCCACAGCCGCCCATCTTCGATCGTGAACTCGATGTCGCACAGGTCGCGGTAGTGGCGCTCCAGCCGAGTCGCAACATCACGCAGCTCGCGAGCGACCTCGGGCAGGCGTGAATCGAGCTCGGAGATCGGCGCCGTCGTGTGCGTGCCGGCGACCACGTCCTCACCCTGCGCATCGAACATGACGTCGCCGTAGAGCTCATTCGCGCCCGAAGACGGGTTTCGCGTGAAGAGCACACCCGTGCCGCTGTCCGATCCGCGATTGCCGAAGACCATTGCCTGGACCACGACGGCCGTTCCCAAATCGTCGGCGATGCCCTCGCGCGCTCGATAGGCACGCGCGCGGTCACTGTTCCAGGACTTGAACACAGCCTCGATGGCCGCGCGCAGCTGCTGCCACGGATCGTCGGGCACGGACGAGGAGCCGATCACCGACTGCCAGCCCTCCGCCAGCCGGCGCCGGCAATCCTCCGCGAATGTCTCACCAGCGACGGCCGCCAGGCCGGTCATCGTCGACGACGTCAGCCCCAGATTCAGGATCGTGTCCATCATTCCCGGCATCGACACCGGCGCGCCGGAACGGACCGAGACGAGCAGCGGATCCTCCGGATCGCCGAAGCGCCTGCCGATTCGCTCAGCGAGCCGATCCATCGCGGCATGCAGCTCCGCGTCGAGCTCCTCGGGCCACGTGCCGGCAAGGAAATCGCGGCACACCTGAGTGGTCACGACGAAGCCCGGTGGCACCGGCAGGCCCAGGTCGCGCGACATCACGACGAGGTTGGCGCCCTTGCCGCCGAGCAGCGAGTTCAGCTCGTCCGGAGTGCCCGCTGGAGGGGCGGAAATGTCATGGATCGGGAGGTTCGGCAGAGGCTGCTGCATCGGCCGCGCCAGTATCATCGATGGCCGATGGAACCGATACTCGACCAGTTCCTCGGCGACGACGCATTCCCCATCGAGTGGCGCTCCGAGCGGGAGAAGCAGCTCTTCTGGGTGTTCGACGACCTCCATTGCCCGCACCCGCTGAGCCCGATGTTTTACGAGATAGGCGGCTGGTGGCTGACCTGTGACCACATGTTCCGCCGCTTCGGGACGCCCTTCGCCGTTGACTGGCTGACCAAGAACGTCAACGGCTACCTCTACACCGCGGCCGTGCCCGCGGACGAGCAGTGGCAGGTCGACGCCATGGAGTACGGCGCGCGCTACGGCGCGCGCGTGCCACTCGACGACCCCGACTACTCGACCCGTATGGGCAAGTACCTCGACGCCACGCTGCCGGTCTATGGCGCGAACTTCGTTCATTGGTGGAACAACCGCCTCGTGCCCGAGATGAAGCGCAACTTCGAGTTTCTCGAGGAGCAGCTCGACCGCGAGTCGGAGATGGGCCTGGCCGAGCTGGCGGTGCTGCTCGAGGACGCGATCGACGTCCACGACCGCCACTGGAAGATCCACTGGATGCTCAACTTCGCCCAGCTCTCGGCCACGCTCAACCTGCGCGCGGTCATGGAGAAGACCCACGGCAAGGCCGACGACGCGTTGCTCGGCCGGCTCCAGAACAGCGCCAACGATCGCAACTGGGACTCGATCAAGGCACTCTGGGAGATGAAGGAGGAGGCCAAGGCCGACTCCGAGCTCTCAGCCGCCTATGCCGCCGACACGGCAGCCGAGATCATCGCCACGCTGGAGCGGAGCGACCGCGGGCGGCGCTTCGTCGCCGAGCGCATCAAGCCATACCAACGCGAGTTCGGCTGGCACGCCGTTTGGAGCCACGAGTTCATCTTCCCGACGGTGTTCGAGAAGATGGAGCCCGTCGTCGAGCTGATCCGTGGCTACATAGAGACGGACTACGACTACCCCTCGACAGTGGGCGTGCTGCGCGACGACATCGAGGCGGCGTCGCGCGAGATCCTCGAAGGGCTCGAAGGGGAGGCGCTCGACGAGATGCGTGCCGCCAACGAGGTCAACCTGCGCATGGCACCACTAACGCCCGACCACCACTTCTACATCGACCAGGGCGCCAACGCCCACGTGCGCCTTGTCCTGGTGGCGATCGGTCGCAAGCTCGCCGATGCGGGAGTGGTCGACGATGCCGAGGACGTCATGTTCCTGCGCTACAACGAGCTGCGCGGGCTCATCGGAGATTCGGCGGCGCTTGACGCTCGCGCCCTCGTGACCCAACGAAAGGCCGAGCGCGAGCGTTTCTACGGATTCCGGCCTCCGGCGTGGATCGGCACGGCTACGCAGAGCCAGCTCGACTTCCCGTATCTCGTCAACTGGGGATTCCCGGAGAAGTTCAACCGAAAGGCCGGCGAGATCGCGGGCCAGGTCAAGGGCATCGGCGGCTCGCCGGGCGTGGTCGAGGGCATCGCCCGGGTCGTGCTGCGCGAGGACCAGTTCGATGCGGTCCGCGCCGGGGACATCCTCGTCTGCCACATGACCAACCCGGCGTGGGTCGTCCTCTTCACGAAGATCGCCGGGCTGGTGACGAACGCGGGCGGCCTGACGGCTCATCCGGCCGTGCTCAGCCGCGAGTTCGGGATCCCGGCGGTCGTGGGCACGCAGGACGCGACGAGCCTGATCAACAACGGCGACCGGCTGCGCGTCGACGGCAGCACCGGGACGGTAGAGATCCTCGAGGTCGCCGCCCAATTCCGCGACGACCTGATGAAGGTCTGAGCCCGTGTTGAGCCCGCTGCAGCAGACGGCGGCGACGGCCACCGACATCTGGAACGACTCGTGCGCGGTCGACGAGCTCGAGTACGCGATCGCGCACGGGGCGGTCGGCGCCACGGCCAACCCGACGATCGTCCACGACGTCTGGAAGAAGGATCCGGGCCGCTGGAGCGGCCGGGTGCGTGAGCTCGCGGCCGATCGACCGGGGGCCACCGAGGTCGACCTGGCATGGGCCGTCGTCGAGGAGATGTCGCGCGTGGGCGCGGCGCTGCTACTGCCGGCCTTCGAGCGCTACGACGGACGGCAGGGCCGGCTGTCGATGCAGACCAATCCCCAGTTCTGGCGTTCGCCCGAACAGATGCTCGAGCAGGGACTCGGCTTCAAGTCGGTCGCGCCCAACATCGTCGTCAAGTTCCCGGCGACGAAGGCGGGCATCGACGTCATGGAGGAGGCGACTTACCGCGGCGTGTCGGTCAATTGCACCGTCTCGTTCTCGGTCGCCCAAGCCGTCGCGGCGGCCGAGGCAGTGGAACGAGGTCTGCAGCGGCGTGACGCCGAGGGCTTGCCTTCTACCGACATGGGACCGGTGATAACGATCATGGTCGGCCGGATCGAGGACTGGCTAAGAGTGTTGGTCGAGCGCGACGGTGTCGTCGTTCATCCGGCTGCGCTGTCGTACTCGGGCGTCGCCGTGTTCAAGCGGGCGTATCGCAGCTTCCAGGAGCGCGGCTTCCGGGCGCGGTTGCTGGCGGCCGCGATTAGGCACCAGCTGCACTGGTCGGAGTTCGTGGGCGGCGACGTGGTCATCACCCTTCCGAGCGCGTGGCAGAAGAAGTTCAACGCGTCTCGTGTCGAGGTTCGGGAGCGCATGGACGACCAGGTCGACCCGAGCTACGTCGCCGAGCTTTGCGCGGCGTTCCCCGATTTTGAGCGGGCCTACGAGCCAGACGGTCTGACCGTTGACGACTTCGACGCCTACCCACCGACGGTGCGCACCCTGCGCGCCTTCATCTCGTCGTACCACGACCTGCTCTCAGCGGTGACCGACGCGCAGCTGCCCAACCCCGACATCAGGAGCTGAAACGAAAGATGACCTACACGGTGATCGCGACGTGGCGCGCCAAGGAAGGCGAAGAGGAGGCGTGCCGCGAGATCCTGCGCGTGATGACGCCGCTGACGCGCGCCGAGCCGGGTTGCCTGAAGTACGTGGTTCACAGCGCGCTCGACGACCCGCGCACCTTCGTTCTCTACGAGCAGTACGTCGACGAGGCCGCGCTGGAGGCGCACCGCGAGGCGGAACACTTCAAGAAGCACGTGCTCGGCGACGCGGTGAATCGGCTCGAGGAGCGCTACGCCAAGTTCTACGACAGCTTCGATTGAACGAGCCGCTCGCGTAGGCTCGTAACGCGATGCGGCAATTTGCGTACGAGCGGCCGGCTGATCTGGCCACAGCGGTGGCCCTGCTCCAGGAGCATGGGTCGAACGCGCGCGTCCTCGCCGGCGGCACGGACCTGATCATCCGCCTGCGCGACCGGACGCTGACGCCCTCCGTAGTGGTCGACGTCAAGCAGGTGCCCGAGCTGGCGCCCGGGATCTCCGAGTCAGACGGCCAGGTGCGCATCTCGGCGGGGACGACGATGACCGACCTGGTCGACTCGCCGCTCCTCCGACGCCGGTTCCCGGCGCTGGTCGAGGCGGCGCGCTTCGTCGGCTCGATCCAGATCAGGAACCGCGCCACGCTCGTCGGCAACCAGTGCAACGCCTCGCCCGCGGCCGACACTGCGCCGCCGCTGCTCGTCTATGACGCAGTGCTGTCTATTGCCGGGCCGGCCGGCCGCCGCGAAATTGCTTTGGACGACTTCTTCGTGCGCTCCGGAGTCACGACGCTCCAGCCAGGCGAGCTGGTTATCGCGGTCTATCTGAAGGTGCCAGGTGGGGGACGGGGAATTGGCTCGGCGTTCCAGCGACGTACGCGGCGGCGAGGGCACGACCTCGCGTCCGTGACTTTGGCGGTTTCGGTCGACGGCGACGGTGGAATGCGTTTGTCCTACGGCAGCCTCGGACCGCGGCCGCTGCTCTTCACTCATGAAGGCATTGGCGACCCGCCGCTCGAGGAGTGGTTCGCGGCGGCGCAGCCCTCGCCGACGTCGATGCGCGCCGCGCCCGACTACCGCCTGGCGATGCTGCGCGTTCTCGCGGCGCGCGCACTGGCCATGGCCCGAGAGCGGCTGGCCGCGGCATGATCCCGGTGAGGCTGCAGCTCAACGGCCGCGATCGCGAGTTCGAGGTCGCGCCGCACCACACTCTGCTCGAGGTCCTGCGCGACGACCTGGGACTGACTGGGACCAAGGAATGCTGCCTCGTCGGCGAGTGCGGCGCGTGCACGGTCCGCCTCGACGGCCGCATCGTCGACTCGTGTCTCGTCCTCGCTGCCGAGGCCGACGGCACGGCGGTCATCACGGTCGAAGGCCTGGCCAACGAGCCGGGCCAGCTGACGTGTCTTCAATCGGCCTTCCTCGAGAAGGGCGCCGTCCAGTGCGGCTTCTGCATCCCGGGCCAGCTGATGGCCGGTGACGACGTGCTGCGCCGCCACGACCACCCGACGCGTGAGGAAATCGAAGACGCCATTGCTGGCAACCTGTGCCGCTGCGGCTGCTATTACCAGATCATCGAGGCGATCGAGGCAGCGGCAGAGGACGGACTGGAGCGGGAGACGGTACCGGCCTCGGCGTCCGCGACCTCAGAGCTGCCGCCACACGTGGTCGATCAATGACGCTCATCGGCGATCCGGTCGCGCGCGTTGGCGGCGAGGGCCGAGTCACCGGTTCGCAGCAGTACGTTGCCGACATCCACCTGTCCGACGAGCTGCACGTCAAGCTCGTCACGCTGCCTGTGGCTCGCGCCCGAATCGAGCGAATCGACTCAAGCGCGGCCGTGGCACTGCCCGGAGTGCGGCTCGTATTTACGGCCACGGACATCGAAGGGGAGATGCCGCGCTTCGGGCCGCAGTTCGACGACCGGCCGGTCATCGCCACCGGTGAAACGAAGTACTTTGGCGACCCGGTCGCGGCCGTGGCCGCGGAGACGAAGGACATCGCCGAGGAGGCCGCGCGGCTCGTGAAAGTCGCGTACGAGGAGCTGCCGGCGGTCTTCACGGTCGCCGGCGCGCTGGCCGCCGATGCGCCATTCGTCCAGGATCCAGCGCTCCGACCGCGCGACCCGCTCGCCAGCAGCAACGTCCTGCGCCGCCACGACATCGCGTGGGGTGACATTGACGCCGCGACTGCCGACCTGATGGTGGACCACGTCTACCGATTCCCGATGGTCACCCAGTTCGCCATCGAGCCGCACGCCTATATCGCGGCGCCCGACGGCGACGGCATCCTCGTCTACAGCACGATCCAGCATCCGTATTGGCTGCAGCGCCTGCTGGCCAGAGTCCTGAACCTGCCGCTGTCGAAGGTTCGGGTCAAGGCGCCCGATCCGGGCGGCGCGTTCGGTGGCAAGCAGCACGCCAAGTACGAGCCACTCCTCGCGTTCATGGCCCTCCGGCTCGGGCGCCCGGTACGCCTGACGCTGACCCTCGAGGAGACCTTCCTCGCCGTCCGCCGGACAGAGACTGAGATCCGCGTACGCACCGGGGTCAACGACGACGGCACGTTCAGGTTCCAGGACATCGACGCGAGCTATCTCATCGGCGCCTACGCAGACATCGCCGATCGCGTGGTGGGCAAGGGCTCTTACATCGGCAACGGGCCCTACAACTGGCCGTCCGCGCGTATCAACGCGAGGTCGGTCCTGTCGCACACGGTGCCTTCGACTGCCTTCCGCGGGTTCGGCAACCCGCAGATCAACTGGGCAGTCGAATCGAACATCAACGAGGCTGCGCTGCTGCTGGGCATCGATCCCATCGAGCTGCGCCTCAAGAATCTGGCGAAGAAGTCAGACCGCTTCGTGCCCTTCGACACGCCGTGCGACGGCGACTGGGCTCAGTCAGTCGAAAGGGCGCGCCAGCTGATCGATTGGGATTCCCCCGTGCCGCCAGGTCGCGGCCGCGGCATCGCGCTCGGCATCAAGTCGGGCCCCACAACTGGGTTGTCCTATTCCCTGGTTCGCCTGCTGGCCGACGGCAGCGCGGTCGTCTACTGCGGGACTTCGGACATGGGTCAGGGCGCGCGAACCATCTTTGCCCAGATGGTCGCTACGGAGCTCGGAGTGCCGGTGGAACGGGTGACCGTCGTGTCGGGCGATACGTCGGTCGTCCCCTATGACCAGCAAACCTCGGCATCAAGGTCGACCGTGCTGATGGGCAACGCCGTGGTGTCGGCGGCGCGCCAGGTTCGCGCGAAGCTGGAAGAGATGGCCGGCGTGAGCGACCTGCCGACCGAGGAGCTGGTCCAGCGGGCGCTCGGGCGGATGGGCGGCGAGATCAGCGCCCTGGGGGAGGGCCGCAAGAACGCGGAGCCCGAGCATCCGCTCGGTGGCGCGGCGGCGTTCTTCGAGTTCAATGCCACGGCCGTCGAGGTCAGCGTTGACGAGGAGACCGGCGATGTCACCATTCACCGCCACGCGACTGTTTCCGATGTCGGCCGGGCGATCAACTCGCTCCAGGTCAAGATGCAGGACGAGGGCGGCGCGATCATGGGGCTCGGCCACACGCTGATGGAGACGTACGTCTTCGACGACGCCGGCCGCGTGCGCAACCTGGGCGCGATCGACTACAAGATCCCGACCTCGATGGACCTGCCGCTCGAGATGCTCAGTGACCACGTCGAGAACGAGGACGGGCCCGGGCCATACGGTGCCAAGGGCATGAGCGAGGGCGCCGTCCTGCCGGTGGCGCCCGCCGTCGCCGCCGCCATCCGACAAGCCACGGGCGCCGTGCTGCGCGACCTGCCGCTCTCCCCCGAGAACGTGTGGCGCGCGCTGCAAGTGACGCCGACTAGGTCGTCTCGCGAATGACATCGCCACGGATCGCAGTCATAGGCGCGGGCGCTGCCGGCCTGGCTGCTCTCCAGGTGCTGGGCGAACGCGGGTTTGCGGTCGAGGCGTTCGAGAAGACCGATCGCATCGGCGGCCACTGGCACACCGACTACGACTCGCTGCACCTGATCACGTCGCGCGACGTGTCGGGCTTCGCGGGCTTCCCGATGCCCGCCGACTTCCCGGTCTACCCGAGCCGCAACCAGATGCGCGCCTACCTCGAGAGCTACGCCGACAAGCACGACCTGCGCGAGCGCATCAGCTTCAACACTGAGGTGACGGCGGTGCGGCCAAAGGGCCGAGCGGGCGCTGGAGGCTGGACGCTGGAAACCTCGGACGCTCGTTCGCGTGACTACGACTACGTGCTCGTCGCCAACGGCCACCTCTGGGACCCGCGGCTGCCCCGCTACGAGGGCACGTACACCGGCAAGCAGCTCCATTCGTCCGAATACCACAACGTGCATGACGTCGATGGCGAGCGCGTCCTCGTCGTTGGCGCCGGAAATTCCGGTTGCGATCTCGTCGTCGACGCGGCCATGGCTGGGCTCGACGCCAGCATCTCGCTCCGCCAGGGCCAGATGTTCCAGCCCAAGGCGATCTTCGGCCGGCCGCGTGCCGAGATCCGCTGGCTGGGCCGCCTGCCGCTGACGCTCCAAGAGCGAGTGACGCGCGCGCTGATCAACGTCGTGGTCGGGCCGCCGACTGCCTACCGCGGCCTGGCCGAGCCACCGACGCGCAACCTGAACAGGCAAAAGCCGGTGGTCAACAACCTGCTCCTGTACTGGATCCAGCACGGAAGGGTTACGGCACTGCCAGGCATTGCCCGCTTCGACGGCCGTACCGTCCACTTCACGGACGGCAGCCAGCGCGAGTTCGACACGGTGATCTGGGCGACGGGGTTCAACGTAAAGCTGCCCTTCCTCGACTCGTCACTGCTGACCTGGGAGCAGGACGTTCCGCTGCGTGTCGGCGGCCTGACAGTGCCGGTAGGGCTGGAGCGGCTGTTCTTCGTCGGTCTGGCGGCGCCGCGCGGTCCGCAGCTGCCGGTCTACTCGGCTCAGTCGGAGCTCATCGGCCGCTTCATCGACCTGCTCGAGAGCCAGGACGTGGCGCTCTCGATGCACCTCGCGGGCCGTCAGAAGCCCGACCAGCGGATCGACATTCTGCGGCCGATCTGGCTGAAGCAGATGACGCAGACTCAGCGGGAGGTCGAGCGCCTGGGCCGCAGCGTGCCCAGTCGGGCAGGTGCCGCCGGCACGGCCCCGGAACGAGCCTCCGCCGCGCCGCTCGACACGTGAGCGCGCCTGACGCGAACTCCATTCCGACGAGGCTTGTCGGCAGGACCGCTCTCATCACCGGCGCGGCGCGCGGCCAGGGGGCCTCGCATGCGGAGCGGCTGTCCCGCGAGGGCGCGCACGTGCTGGCATGTGACGTGCTCGACGACCTTGGCCAGCAGACTGCCGCCAGGTTGCGCGAGCTCGATCTGGATGTTGAGTACCTGCACCTCGACGTCACCTCCGCCGAGGACTGGGCTGCTGCCGTTGCGCACGCCCGATCAGCCACGGGCCGGCTGGACGTCCTCGTCAACAACGCGGGCATCATCCACGTCAATCCGCTGCTCGATGAGCGCCTCGAAGACTGGGACCGGACGTTGGCGGTCAACACGACAAGCGCGTTGCTCGGGCTGCAGGCGTGTGTCCCGCTGATGCGCGATGGCGGGCGCGGCGGGTCGGTGATCAACGTGGCCTCGATCTTCGGCGTCGTCGGGGCGGCTGGCTATTCCGCCTACAGCGCAAGCAAGGGCGCGCTGCTGGCCCTGACCAAGACCGCCGCGCTGGAGCTCGCCGCGGACCGCATCCGAGTCAACGCGCTGGTGCCCGGCGGCGTGAGCACGCCGATGAACGAGAACGAGCCCGAGGGCGGCGTGGTGCCCATGACTCCACTGCGCCGCCGAGCACACGTCAGCGAGATCTCCGGTGTGGTTGCGTTCCTCGCATCGGACGACTCGAGCTTCGTGACCGGTTCCGAGCTGAGCGTCGACGGCGGCTTCCTTGCCCAGTGATCGCTCGCCGCTGACCGCCCTGGTGACGGGCGCGGGGAGCGGCATGGGCCTGGCCGTCGCCCAGCGCTTCAGCACGGAGGGCTGGCACGTCGTCGCGCTCGACCGTGACCAGGCGGCGCTCGAGGCCGCGCAGGATGCCGACGGAGGTCGATTCGGGCGGATGGTCGTCGTCGACGTCACGGATCGCGCCGCGGTGGCGGATGCTCTTCGCCCGATAGACCGACTCGCTGCCGTGGTCAACGCCGCGGGCATCTATCCACCGACCACGCTGGCCGACTACGACGAACAGACCTACCGGCGCATCTTCGACGTGAACGTCCTGGGCACGCTCAACATCACCGCCGAATCATTGCCCGCGTTGAAGGCCAACGGCGGTGGCTCGGTGGTCAACTTCGCATCGGTCGACGCCTTCGCCGTGTCGCGCGGCCAGCTCGTCTACAGCGCCTCCAAGGCGGCTGTCGTGTCGATCACCAAGTCGCTGGCCATCGAGCTGGCCGATGACAACGTCACGGTCAACGCCGTCGCTCCGGGCTGGGTCGACACGCCCGGCACTCGTTCGGGCGGACGCATGCAGCAGGCGCTCGCGGACGTGCCGCTCGGTCGTGCGGCGCAGCCCGAGGAGATTGCTGATTGGGTTTGGCAGATCTGCCAGGGCTCGTACATGACCGGCGAGACACTCGTCATCAGCGGCGGCATCATCGTCCGCTGACGCCGGCGCTTGCGGCGCAGGCCACAATCTTCGCGTGGTACCAACTTCGATAGCGGTGGGCGGGCGCCAGATCGCCGTCACCCATGGCGATCGCGTCGTATTCCCCGAGTCGGGCGTGACCAAATCCGAGCTCGTCGATCACTACGCCCGCGTGGCCGAGGTGATGGTGCCGCACCTGCGCGGTCGGCCGGTGAGCATGCAGCGCATCCGCGAGAACATTCACACGCAGGTCTTCTACCAGAAGGACACGCCTCCCTACTTCCCCGACTGGATCAAGCGCGTGACTGTCCCAAAGAGCGGTGGCACGGTGACGCACGTGCTGTGCGACGACGCCGCGACGCTGGTCTACCTCGCCAACCAGGGCGTCGTCACGCCGCACATCTGGCTGAGCCGCGTGCCCAATCTCGAGCGGCCGGATCGGATGATCATCGACCTTGATCCCGGCGAAGGAGGTGTTGAGGACGCCCGATTTGCAGCTCACCTCGCACGCGAGCTCCTTACCGAGGCCAGCCTCGTGCCATACCTCATGGCCACTGGATCGCGGGGCTACCACGTGGTCGTTCCGCTGCGGCCGCGGGCGGACTTCGAGGAAGTCCGCGAGGTCTGCTTCGGCTTGGCCGAGGCCATGGCCCGACGAGCGCCGGACCGGCTGACGACGGAGTTCTACAAGAAGGAGCGCGGCACCCGGCTGTTCCTCGACGTCAACCGCAACGCCTGGGCGCAGACCGCCGTTCCTCCATACGCCGTTCGGCCGAAGGAAGGCGCCCCCGTCGCGGTGCCACTCGCGTGGGACGAGCTGGACTCAGTAGTCCCGGATCAGTTCAACGTGCGCAATATCGCAGCCCGCCTTGCTGATGTCCCCGATCCGTGGGCCGGCTTCGCACGCCGCGCCCGATCACTCGAGGCCGCGCGTCGTTGGCTCGCCAAAGCTCACTGAGCCGGAGGCAGCCTCGTCGTATTGGCGCACGCGACCCGGTCGTTCTGTGGATTGAAGAGTTGGATCGACCTTGGCGTTGTTCCGGTCAGGTTGGTGCCCGTGTCGTGACGCCACATGATCCCGAGTGAGTTGGTCGTGCCGGACTTCTGGAAGAGGGTCGATCCCGAGGTCGGCTGCGTCGGGCACGGTACGTCAGCCGCCACCAGACGGTAGCCGTGAGAGGCGATGAAGCCATGGCCGGCCAGGGTCAGCCTGTCGTTCGGCGTGGCGAGGTCCACGAAAACCAGGGCCTTGGCACCAAGGGCGTTCAGCCTGGCGAACGCGTCCGTTGGACGACCTGTGCCATTCGACTGGTATCGCAGGGGCACAGTGCATTCGGACTGGGTGGTGCTGCGGAACAACCGGATCGACTTGACTGCCTGCGTGACATCGGTCGGAGCCACTGTTGCATCAACTAGGGCGGCCCCTTTGGCGTTGGTCTGGAAGCTTCTTGACCAAACGACGTCCCCGGCGCGGTGGGCGGTGCCACAGCTGCGCGCGCTGCCAACGTATCGGTAAGCGGAGTTCGGCGTGAGTCCAACCGCCTCGGCGAGGAGGGTCGTGTTCGACGCTCTCTCGTGCATCAGGCCCAGACCACGTGCGCCCGGTGCTGGGAAACGCCACACGACGTAATCAGCCGCGTCCACGACTGCGAGCGCAGAAGTTGGAGTCGCGCATACCGACAATCCGGCCAGGAGCATCGCCAGGGACACGGCCCGCATGGATCTCACCGTTGGGCGCCCAGCTCGTCGGTCAGTCGGCGCGCCGTGTAGATAGTCCAGGACTGCTCGGCCTCGAAGACCGTCGCGCTGAACTCGGCGTAGCTGTCCTTGAAGAATGACGTGACCTCGTCGGCGGCGACGACCCGGCCGAGCAGGTCGCCCAGCCCGTTGTCGACCGCGTAATGGGCGTACCAGCGCGGCCAGTCCTCGTCGTAGACACCGTCCAGCTCGGTCCGCTCGTACTCGCCGTGGGCCTCCTTGGCCCGGTCGAGCAGCCCCTCGATCTCTTGCTGTCGTTCCATGCGACAAACCGTAGCCGCTCATTCCTGACAGAGGAAGTAACGGAGAACAACTGACCAATTCACGGATTTCGCTCGTCGTGTGTTCCCCAGCTGGGAGGCAGCGACCACTAGAAGGCCCGAAACAGGGTTAGAAAGGGCCTTGCGTCGCCGATACTTCCCCACCTGGGAACGGACGCCAAATTCGCCGCGGGGCTAGGCTGGGTCCATGACTGACGACACCATCAAGCTCGACTTCTTCCTCACCTCCGAGGGCGCCGAGGACTGGCGCGTCACCTCGGAGGGTGCCATGGCTTTCTATCGGACCGACTCGCTCGGCACCTCCGCGAAGTTCGTTTCGGCGATCGCCCAGATCCCCAACCTCAACGAGCACCTGTACGGCGTCGACCTGCGCCAAGAGGGCGTGATGGTCCGAGTCGTGACCCTGCGCGACGACTACATGGGCATGACCAAGCGCGACCTCGAGCTGGCGCGCGAGATTCAGCGCGTTGCGCGCGAGCAGGGTCTGAAGTCGGATCCGTCGCTGATTCAGAGCGTGCTGATCGTCCCCGCCGCGCCCAATAAGCGCGCCGAGGTGATGCCGTTCTGGCAGGCCGTGATGGGCTACGTCCCGCGACCCGACTCGCCGGAGGAAGACCTCGTCGACCCGCACGACCGTGGTGTGCCCTTCTGGTTCGAGGAGATGGAGGAGGCCCGGCCGGGCAACCTGGGTGCCATTCACATCGCGGTCTGGCTGCCCTACGAGTTCGCCCAGGAGCGCGTCGACGCTGCTCTTGCCGCGGGCGGCCGACTGGTACGGGACGACTACGCCCCGGCGTGGTGGACTCTCGCCGACGCCTGTGGCAACGAGGTCGACGTCGCCACCGTCAAGTACCGCGATGAGCCCCCGCCGGGTTGGGAGCCGCCGACCACCGGCTGACAGCTAAACCAGCGTGATCGTGACAGGCAGCTCCGGCCAGCGCCGATCAGTAGTCAAGATCTCGCGAGCGCCCATATCGAGTGCGGTCGCGATGACGAGCGCATCAGGCAGCCTCAGGCGATTTGAATGGCCGGCACGCAGCTCTGCCGCGGTTCGCGCGACGTGTCGGTTGAGCGGCTGAATGGTGATGGGCAGCGCTCCGACCAGATCGTCGACAACAAGGTCCGCGTCGCCGCCTGCACGCAGCGGTCCGACCAGAGCCTCGGCGTAACCGGAGGCTGGGAGGACGACCTCGACCGCGTCACGAAGCACCAGCGCAATGGCTTCTCGTGCAGCTTCGTGGTTCGGATCTCCAGCATCAAGAAGGGCAATCACGACGCCGGCGTCGAGGACTACGACCTCCACTCGTCACGCAGCTCGTCGAGGTACGTGTCGTGGTAGATCCCGCTCAACGCGCCGGCAAACTGCGCGATCACGTCATCGTCTCGCTCGAGCACGATGCGACCTGGCCCCGACGCCACGGCCCGCACCCTGTCTCCCGTGGCAAGGCCGGCTGCATGGAGCGCATCCACCGGGATCGTGATCTGGTTCTTGCTGCTGATCTTGGCAGCTCCGCGCCTAATCTTTACCTTGTCCGTCATTGGTAAAGGTTAGCACGACGACCCTGAGGCTCAATTACTTGCACGACCTTACCGACAGTCACTTAGCCGTCACTTATCCGCGACCGCCCGAAGCGGGGTAGTGGCGTGACCAGGCGGAGGCGCCGATCGAAGCGCAGGTATGCGGTGTAGCCGGCGCGGCGCGCCTCGGCGACGATGTCGGAGTAGCCGAAGGCCGACTCTTCGGGTGTATGAGCGTCCGAACCCAAAGTGATCGGCACTCCGGCAGCCTGGAAGAGGCGCAGGAAGTCGGGCGCGGGGTAGATCTCCTTGACCGCTCGCAGCAGGCCCTGGCTGGAGACCTCGACCGCCATCCCGCTGCGGGCCGTGGCCTCGACCACCGGCTCCCACAGGTGGCGCAACGACCCGTCGGGAACCATGCCGGCAACCTTGATGACGTCGATGTGCCCGAGCGAATTGGCCATGCCCGTCTCAGCCATCGCCGTCGCCAGCTCGAAGTACTCCTCGAACGCCCGGTGGACGCCGCGCCGCTCGAACTCGGCCGGACCCGACGGTCGCAGGAACCAGAACGCGCCGATCCAATGGACCGACGCGATCAGGAAGTCCCACGGGTACGGCTTGATGAAATCAATGACGCTCGCGACCGTGCCCGGTTCGTAGTCGACCTCGAGCCCCAGCTTGACCGGGAGGCCGCGTTGCTTCGCCGCCAGGATCGCGTCGACGTAGCGATCCAGGGACATGTCGACCTCTTCGGCCATGATCTGGTCCATCTCGGCCACGAGATGCGGGTGCGGGTCCTTTTTCCACCACTCCCCGAGGACGGGGCGCGACTCGACGCAGCGGTACAGGTGCTCGACGAACCCCACCTCCGTCGCGCCACGCGACAGCGCAACCTCGACGAAGCGGTCGATGTAGTCGGCCGGAAACTCGCCCTTGGGCGGTGCCCCGGCCGTATCGCGGTGCGGGTGAATGTGGACGTGGTAGTCGCCCAACGTTCAGTCGGCTCTTAGATTCAGCGCATGCCCAAGCGCATGCTCAGCGACGCCGAGATCATGCCCATCCTGCGCACCTCAGTTGCTCGCCTGGCCGAGCTGACCGACGGACTGAGCGACGCACAGCTCCACGCGTCTCCCAGCGAAGGCCAGTGGTCGATCAACGATGTGCTGGCTCACCTGCGCGCGTGCAATGACACGCTGGGCGGAAATATGTTGCGAATTCTGACGGAGGATCATCCGTCGTGGCGTGCGATGAATCCGCGCACCTGGCAGCAGAAGTCCGGCTACCACGACTGGGAGTTCCGGCCCGCGTTCGGAGACTTCAGCGATAAGCGCGACGAGCTGCTTGCGGCGCTGGAGCCGGTGCCGTCCGACGATTGGCAACGAACGGCCACGGTCACGGTGCCCCCCAACAAGATCTACGAGTACAGCGTCCTCTACTACGGCGACTGGCTCGCCGCCCACGAACGCGCACACCTGCGTCATCTGCCACAGATCATCGCCGCCGTCGGAGGTACGCCTGCCATTACTCCTGGTTCGCGTTGAGCTTGTCCCAGAGGATGCCGGCGTTGTGCTTCTGGATGTAATCCATCATGTATTCCTGCCCGATATCGACCGGGTAGCGATCGCGCATGTGACAGCGCTCGATCGTCTCGTCGCGGCTCCACCCTCTGGCCACCGCCGTCGCGACCATCGACTTCCACTCGAGGAGGACGGCCTTCTGGGTCTGTAGATAGAGCAGGTCCGTGACCGGTCCGTGGCCGGGCACGACGTGGTCAACGTCCAGCCGCGAGATGGTGTTCAGCGCCTCGACCCACTGATCGACATCTGACGCCATGACCCACGTCTGAACCTCAGAAAACACCGTGTCGCCGGTGAAGACCACGCGCTCCTCGGGCACGTGCACACAGATCTGCCCGGGGGTGTGGCCGGGCGTGTGGATCAGGTTGAAAGTCGTCCCGCCCACCTTAAGCTCGACGTCGCCGGTGAACACGATCTGCGCCTTGTTCGGATCGGCGAAGTACGCGTCGCGCTCGGGAAAGATGGCGGCGCCTTCGGGGTCGGCCATCGGGATCGCCTCGGCGGCATAGTCGAACGGATCGAGCAGCGGCGTCGGCACCATGAAGTTCTCGTACACGCCGCGATGGTGGATGACGCTGCCCGCGATGCCCTTGAAGTAGTAGTTGCCGAAGATGTGGTCGACGTGATGCTCGGTGTTGATCACGTAGCGGATGGGACCAGCCGCCTCCGCTTCGCGCCGCATGACCACGGCTCGTGTGGGCAGCTGCGGTGTGTCGACCACGACGACGCCGTCGCTGGTGACCACGTAGCTCGGGTTGCAGCCACGGATGGTGACGTCGGTTCTGACGTTGGCCGTGACGCTCTCGAACGTCATTGAGTCGCCGTGAGACCGCCGTCGATCGTCAGGATCTGGCCGGTCACGAACGACGACGCGTCCGAGCAGAAGAACAACACTGCGCCCACCAGGTCATCGGTCTCGCCGATGCGCCCGAGCGGGATGCGCGCCAGCAGCCCCGACTTGAAGGTTTCGTCGGCGAGCATGTCGGCGACCTGCGGCGTGCTGACGAAGGTCGGCGCGATGGCGTTGACAGTGATGCCGTGCTTGGCCCACTCGGTCGCCTCCTGGCGAGTCAGCGAGTTGATCGCGCCCTTGGCGGCCACGTATGCGAGGTAGCCGGCGTTGATGCCCAGCTGGCCGCGGACGCTCGAGATGTGCAGCACCCGACCGCCACGACCTTGCTTGACCATCTGGCGCACGGCGGCCTGCGTCGGCAGCAGGTCGCTGCGCAGGTTGAGGTCCATGATCCGGTCGAACTCATCCTCCGGGTATTCCTCGGCCGGGTACAGGGCGCCGCCGGCGCCGCCACCCACCGCGTTGACGATGATGTCGACGCTGGCGAAGCGCTCCACCGCCTCGTTGATGGCACGGTCCGAGTCGGCCTTCTTGGTCACGTCTGCGTTGATCAGCAATGCCTCGGATCCGATGGCGCTGCACTCTCGGGCCAGGTTCGCCGCCTGATCCGCGGTTCGACCGAGAATCGCGACCTTTGCGCCTGCACCCGCGAGCGCAAGGGCGATGCGCCGGCCGATGGCGCCTGTGCCGCCGGACACGACCGCCACCTTTCCGTCGAGCCTGAACCGGGCAAGTTCGTCGGCCACGGCGACGCGATCGTCGGTCACGGCGGCAGGATAGTCCAAGATCGCCCCGGCGCTGACGGTCTACCCTAGATCCAGTTGCTGGGGGCCGAGGAGTCGCAAATTGCCGATCACCTACCAGTCGGAGCTGGTGATCGGACGCGCATCGGACGTGGTCTTCGCCTATCTCACGGAGCTGCCCAAGATGGCGCTCTGGACGGAAGCGCGGCTGAGGCCGATCACCGATGGCGGGTTGCGCACCGGCGCCAGCTTCGACGTCTCCCTGAGGATCGCCGGCCTGAAGCCGACCGTCGGCGTGGAGATGACCGCCGTCGACGATAACGAGCGGCTGGTCTGGCGGACGTTCAAGGGCCCGGTGGACTGGGTCGGTGACTACCGGCTCACCGCCGAGGGGGCGACCACGCGCGTGCGCCAGCAGGGCACGTTGACCTTCAAATGGCCCTGGCGCCTGCTCCAGCCGATCGCGGGCGGACGGCTCCGGACGCGCCGGGTCAGAGAGCTCGAGAAGCTCAAGTCCGTCGTCGAAGCCGAATCCTGAGAACGTGACCCTCAACAGACATGGCGCACGACGACCGGCGATGTTGTTTCTGTGCCTCATGGTGGCTGCGGTTCTCGCTGGGGCATGCAGCCAGCAAGCCGACGTCGAAGATGGATCGACGATCGCGGAAACAAGGGAAGAGCTGCTCGGGTACGTGATCGACATCCCCAACTCGAGCGGGTATCGGTATCAGGCCACCGATGACAAGCGTCACACCATGGACGCCGCCAAAATCATCCAGATCGCTGAGACTGGCGAGTTCGCTGCCGTCTATCACTGGTGGGCTGACTCGACGCAGACGTTCACCCCGTCCCTGGCGACCTCAGACAACCTGTTGAACTGGGAATGGCGAGTCGATCTCGCCCAGGGCGCTTCTCAGCCGAGCATCGCTCCGGCCTCCGACGGCGGATACGTGGTCTCGTGGGAGCACGAGGCGGACCTCCAGATAACCTTGAGCTACTACCCGACCTGGGACACGCTGCTCGCTGGCGAGCCGACCAAACGGTTCACGGCAGAGCGTCAATTGCCCGGCTGCGCGGAAGGCACTGCGAACATCTACTCGGCCAGCAGCGTGGAGGTTGACTTTGGTCTGCACTACTACGCCGACTGTGAGAGCGATCGCCAGGCCCGAGGAAAGTCCGATTGGTCGACGTGGACTGCGGAGTCTCAGCCTTTGCTGGATCGTGCCGCGTTGTTCCAGGGCTACCGGGGCAGCATCGGCGACCGCGACTTCATCGAGTACGAAGGTTACGGTTTCACCTTCCTCGAGGCGCAATTCATCCAGGGCGATTGGCGCACCTTTCGGGTCCTCTTGTATGACGATGAGTTGGGTGCGCAGGACAGAGCCGGATTCCCGGACACTCCAGTCGTGCCCCCGTCTGTGCACGTGTTCCTCCATACCCATCACGGCAGCTCGTCGTTCACGAATTTCACGATCTCGGAGGTCACTGTCGACGGTCAACGCGCCCTTGTGATGGCCGTCTTCATCCCGGAAGAATCCGTGGGCGACGAGGTCGGGGAGCTCATCTACTACCGCCTCATCGATTGACGCGACGGGCCCCGCGCGGCTGACCTCATAGGTCGTGTCGGTGGGGCGTTGCCCCAGCGGCAGAAAGCGTTTACTGTTGGCCGCAGCCGTCGTCACCACGCCAGGAGGAACCGTGGCCGCCGAAGTCTCTGACGTCCTGATCATTGGTGCCGGCGCGTCCGGTGCGGTCGTCGCCAAGCGCCTGTGCGAGGCCGGTTTCAAGGTCACGACGCTCGAGCAGGGGGAGTGGCACAACCGCGACGACTACCCCGGCAACAAGCTCGACTGGGAGCTGCACCAGCGCAAGAGCTGGGCGACCAGCCCGAACATCCGCGGCCTGGACCAGGACTACCCGATCGTCGAGGAAGACACGCCCGTAAGCCCGCTCATGTACAACGCGGTCGGCGGCTCGACGCTCATCTTTGCCGGCGCCTGGCCACGGGCTCTGCCTTCCGACTTCCGGGTCAGATCGCTCGATGGCGTGGCCGACGACTGGCCGCTCGACTACTTCGAGCTACTGCCCTACTTCTACCGCACGGACCGCGACTTCGGCGTCAGCGGCCTGCCCGGCGACCCGGCTTACCCGCCGGACACGGAGGACGCGCCGATGCCGCCACTGCCGATTGGCTCGGCAGGGATGAAGGTCGCGCGCGGGATGACCAAGCTCGGCTGGCACTGGTGGCCCGAGTTCAACTCGATCAACTCCACGCCCTACGACGGCCGCCGCGCCTGTGTTCAGAGATCGACCTGCCAGTCGGGCTGCAACGAGGGTGCCAAGGCTTCGACGGACCTGACGCACTGGCCCAAAGTGCTCGCGATGGGCGGCCGATTGGTCACCGGCGCCCGGGTGAGCCGCATCGAGACCAACGCCGACGGCCTGGCGACCGGCGCCACCTGGATCGACAAGGAAGGCACCGAGCATTTCGAGGCGGCCAAGGTGGTCGTGCTCGCGGCCAATGCCATCGGCACGCCGCGGCTGCTTCTCCTCTCGGCCAGCCGGTCGCACCCGGACGGTCTTGCCAACTCCTCTGGCCTCGTCGGCAAGCGGCTGATGATGCATCCCTTCGCCAACGTGGCGGGCCTGTTCGAGGAGCCGCTGATGAGCTGGCAGGGCCAATTCGGCGACCTGATCGAGTCGCTCGAGTTCTACGAGACAGACGAGAAGCGCGGCTTTGTCCGGGGCGCGCGCTGGGGCCTCGCTCCCACCGGTGGACCGATCAACACCGCCCTGCCGAGCCGCGCCGGCGAGCAGATCTGGGGGCCAGACCACCACCTGCACGTCAAGTCGCACCTCGGCCACGGCGCCAACTGGGGCCTTTTCGCCGAGGACCTGCCCGACGAGTCCAATCGCGTCACGCTGTCGCAGTCGATCACCGATTCATCGGGCATCCCCGCGCCGGAGGTGCATTACACGATGGCCGACAACGCGCGGCGCATGCTCGACTTCCACATCGACCGCGCTACGGAGTCGATGGAGGCCGCGGGCGCATACAAGATCGAAGTCGATCGGCTGATGCGCTACAGCGGCTGGCACCTGCTGGGCACGGCGCGCATGGGGGACGATCCGCAGAAGTCCGTTCTCGATCGATGGAATCGAACGCACGACGTGCCCAACCTGTATGTCGTCGACGGCTCGTGCTTCGTCACCTCGTCGGGCGTCAATCCGACTTCGACCATCGTCTCGCTGGCACTGCGGGCCGCCGATCACATGGTCGAGACGCGCTTCAACCAGGAGACCCCGGCGTGACGACGGGAGAGGCGCCGATGGACACGGACATCCGGACCGCGCAGACCGGAGCCTTGACCGACCTCGAGGGCGGCATGCCGGCGACCGCCAGTGCCGCTGCCGACACGGCGTTGGACGGGGCCGAGCGACAGTGTTTCGCTGCTATCGCCGACCACCTGATCCCCGCAGCCCACGGCATGCCCTCGGCGGCGAAGGTTGTCGACGAGGGCCGCATCGACTTCGTGCTGCGCGCCAGGCCGGACCTGGTCGAGCCGCTGCGCGCCGCTCTGCGGGCGGACCTGGGCAGCGACGTGGCGGCGCGGCTGCAGAGGCTCGCGGACGAGCCGACAAACATGTCGGCCCTCCAATTGACGATCGTGGCCGGCTACTACACAGACAAGCGGGTCCGCGAGCTGATCGGCTACCCCGGCCAGATGGCCATCGAGGTCAAGTCGTGGCTCGTGCCCGAGTACCTCGAGGAGGGCATGATCGATGCCGTGCTGGCGCGTGGCGCAAGCTGGCGCGATCCACGCACCGGCCAGCGCGCCGTGGTCGCCGACCAGCCGCGGACCTACGCCGAACGATTCACGCAGACGGCCAGTGGCGCCGATATGGCCGAGACGGCCGACAAGGCCGAAACGGCCGAAGGGGGTTCCTGATGGTTGCCGTGGCACCTGAGGCCAGAGCCGAAACAGGCTCGGGCTGGCTCGACGATTTTCTTGCCGGCTGGCAGACCGGCACAGGCCCGGAGCGCGAGGTCCGTGAGCCGGCCACCGGCCGACACCTGATGACGATCAACGAATCGACAGCCGAGGACGTCGCTCGCGCCGCGGCCGCCGCGGCCGCGGCGCAGCGCGACTGGGCAGAGACGAGCTACCAGGAACGTGCCGCGGTCCTGCGCCGCGCCGCGGACATCTACGAGCAGCACCGCCCCGAGATCGGGACGTGGACGCAGCGCGAGACCGGCGCCCACCGCAACAAGATGCACCACGAGCAGAACTTCACGGCCGGCGAGGCCCTCGCCGCATCGGCGATGCCGTGGCAGCCCTACGGCCAGCTCGTGCCAACCGTCCAGCAGGAGCGGCTGTCCATGATCCGCCGCGTGCCGGTCGGCGTGATCGGCGTGATCACGCCATGGAACTCGCCGTCCGTCCTGGGCATGCGCGTCGTCGCCCCGGCACTGGCTCTGGGCAACGCCATCGTGTTGAAACCGGATCCGCAGACGCCGGTGTGCGGTGGCGCGATGTTCGCCGCGATCTTCAGGGAGGCCGGTCTGCCGGAGGGCCTGCTCCAGGTCGTCATCGGCGATGCCGAAACCGGTCAGGCGCTCGTCACCGACGAGAACATCAACATGGTCTCGTTCACCGGCTCGACCGAGGTCGGCCGGATCGTCGGCGCGCAGGCCGGCGGCCTGCTCAAGAAGGTCAGCCTCGAGCTCGGCGGCAACAACCCGCTCATCGTCCTCGACGACGCCGACCTGCCCGCCGCCGCCAGCGCCGGCGCCTACGCCAGCTTCCAGTTCCAGGGCCAGGTCTGTTTTGCCACGGGCCGCCACATCGTCCATAAATCGGTCGCCGATGAGTACGTCGACCTGTTGGCCCAGAAGGCGCGCCGGCTGAGCACGGGCGACCCGTACCGCGAGGACGTCGACCTCGGACCGATCGTCAACGAGAAGCAGGTCCAGCGCGTGCACGACATCGTCGAGCGCACCCTCCAGACGGGCGGCGCGCGGCTCGTCGAGGGCGGAACGTACGACGGCCTCTTCTATCGCCCGACCGTGCTCACGGACGTCAAGCTCGACGCTCCGGCGTGGACCGACGAGATCTTCGGCCCGGTCGCACCGGTGGTGACCTTCACTTCGGACGACGAGGCGATCGAGCTTGCAAACGCGTCCGAGTACGGCCTCGCCGCCGGCGTCTACTCGCGCTCGATCTCGCGCGGCCTCTCTGTGGCAAACCGAATTCGCGCGGGCATGCTCCACGTCAACGACCAGACGGTCAACGACGAGGCGACGATCCCGTTCGGCGGCATGGGCAATTCGGGCAACGGCTCGCGCTTCGGCGGCGAGGCCAACCTCGAGGCGTTCACCCAGTTCCAGTGGGTGACCATCCGCGATGAGCCGCGGTCGTTCGGACCGACCTACTGAGAGGGCCGATTTGACCTCCATCACAGAGGTTGCGCGCCTTGCCGGCGTGTCGATCGCCACGGCGTCGCGCGTCGTCTCGGAAGCCGACTACCCGGTCAGCGCCGCGACGCGCGAGCGCGTGCTCGATGCCGCGCGCACGCTCGACTACGTGCCCAACGCGCTCGCGCGCGGACTGCTCAAGAGCCAGCTGCCGGTCATCGGCGTGATCGTCCACGACATCACCGATCCGTACTTTGCCGAGGTCGTGCGTGGCGTCGAAGACGGGGCCGAATCGAGCGGCTATCTCGTGGTCACGTGCTCCGACGAGCGAGAAGGCGCGCGCGAGGCGTCATATGTCCGGCTGCTGCGCTCGATGCGCGCCGCCGGCGTGATCTTCGCCGGCTCGGGCCTGGACGATCCCGTTTCGCGTGCCGAGACGCCACGCCACGTCAGCGCCCTGCGCGCGTCGGGTGGCGCGGTCGTGCATCTGTCTCCCCACGCCGACGGCCAGCCCGATGTCGGCATCGACAACCGTGGCGGCATCGCGTCGATCATTGCTGCACTGGTCGGCCTCGGCCACACGCGCATTGCCTTCCTGGCCGGCCCGGCGTCGCTGTATGTGGCCCGCGAGCGGCTGGCCGGCTATCGCGAGGGTTTGGCCGCGGCCGGAATTGAGCTGGATGCGCGACTCATCGTCGAGTCCGGCTTCGACGCCGAATCGGGCGCCCAGGCGGTCGATCGGCTGCTCGAATCAAAGGTCGACTTCAGCGCCGTCTCGTGCGCCAACGACCTGCTGGCGCTCGGTGCTCTGCGGCGTCTGTCTGAACGCGGCACTCGCGTGCCCGGGGACATCTCCGTCGCCGGCTTCGACGACATCTCCGTGGCACAGATGATTGCGCCGTCGCTGACGACCGTGCGCCTGCCGCTACGCGAGATGGGCCGCCTCGGTTTCGCCGCGGCCGTGGGCATGCTCAGAGGCGCAACACTCGAGCCAGTCACCCTGCCAACCGAGGTCGTGCTGCGCGATTCGACCGCCCCAAGGAGTCAGACTTGAACCTGAACGGCATCATCCCGGCGTGCGTCGTCACCTTCGACGCGGACGGCAAGTTCGACGAAGCCCAATATCGGCGCTACCTGCAGTGGCTGCTGCCGCAAGGCCCGGTCGCGCTGGCCATCAACGCCGACACGGGCGAGGGCCCTCACCTGTGGCCCGAGGAGCGCGAGCGCGTGCTGCGCGTGGCCGTCGACGAGGCGGGCGACGTTCCGGTCATTGCCGGGCTGAGCGCCATGTTCACGGAACAGGCGGTCGAGGAGGGCAAGCGCGCCCGCGACGCGGGCGCGCAGGGACTGCTGATGTTTCCGATTCCGGCCTACCAGGGGACGCCGCTCGATCCAGGCGTCCCAGTTGCTTATCACGAGGCCGTCGCCACGGGCGTCGGCCTGCCGATGATCGCCTTCCAGCTCCAGCCGGCCCTGGGCGGCGTGATCTTCTCCGAGGAAACGCTGCGCCGGATCGCCGCGATCGACAACGTCGTCGCGCTCAAGGAAGCCAGCTTCGATGCGCGCCTGTACCTGCTGACGCGACGCATGATCGAGCGACTGGACCGGCCGATCGCGCTGCTCACGGGCGACGACAACTTCATCTTCGAGTCGTTCGTGATGGGCGCCGAGGGCGCGCTCATCGGCTTCGGCACGCTGGCCACGCGCGAGCAGGTCGAGATGGTCGAGCTCACGCGCCAGGACCGTTGGGCCGAGGCGCGCGCCATCTGGGAGCGGATCCTGCCGCTCGAGGAGGTCGTGTATGGCGCGCCGGTGCGCGACTACCGAGCACGGACGAAGGTGGCGTTGCGCGAGCTTGGCGTGATCGAGTCGACCCTGATGCGGCCGCCGCTGACCGCGGTATCTGACGAGGAAACCGGCCGGATCCGTGACGCGCTGGTTGCCGCGGGGCTGTGCTGATGGGCGACGAGCTGCGCGATCGGGTGGTGCTCGTGACAGGCAGCAGCCGCGGCATTGGCGCCGAGATCGCGGTCAAGGCGGCCGAACAGGGCGCCACGGTCGCGGTCCACTACAACCGGTCGCGCGACGGGGCCGACAACACGCTGGCTCGCATACGCGACGCTGGTGGCGATGGCGAGGCATTTGCCGCCGACGTCAGCGCCGGCGGCCAGGCGGCACTGGTCGTCGAGCGCGTCATCAAGCGCTTCGGGCGCATCGACGGCCTAGTCAACAACGCCGGCCAGACTCAGGTCGGGCCGTTCCTCGAGCTGCAGTCGAAGGAGTGGGACCACGTCCTGGCCACGGACCTGTCAGCGTCCTTCCACACCTGCCGCGTCGCGATTCGCTCGATGGTCGAGCGTGGCCAGGGCGGCGCGATCGTCAACATCGCGTCACGGCTCGGCCAGATGGGAATTCCCCGAGAGCGCGGCCTATTCGGCAGCGAAGGCCGGATTGATCGGGCTGACCCGCTCGCTGGCAAAGGAGTTCGGCGCGCAGGGCATCCGCATCAACGCGGTCGCACCCGGTTTCACCCTGACCGACATGACGGCCGCCGACGCCGAAACAGACCTTGGCAAGTCGCGTCTTCGCGACATGCCCATCGGGCGGTTTGGCCGTGCCGATGAGGTCGCCGACGCCGTGATCTTCCTGCTCTCCGATCGCGCGTTGTTGTTTACCGGCCAGACGCTCAACCCCAACGGCGGGGGCTACATGCCATGAGTGCTGTCGTGGCCGCCCTGCTCCCGCAGCCCCAGTCAAATATCCGACTAGTCAGTCAACACCGACTGACTGATCCAGTCGCCCAAGGCAAGCTGACTGATCCAGTTGCCCAGGTCCGACCGACTGGTCGAGTTGCCCAGGTCCGACTGACTGGTCCAGTCGCCCTGGGCAGGCTGACTGGTCCAGTTGCCCAGGTCCGACTGAATAGTCGGCTGGGTGCATGGGCCGCGCAGAAGAAATCCAAGAGCGCATCCAAGAGCGGTCAAACGAGCCCGCAGAGGTGAGCAAGGTCATCTCCGTGCGCGAGGCCGTGGAGCTGGTCGAGGATGGCAAGACGCTGCTCATCGGTGGCTCCGGTGCCGGCCATGCACTGCCGCAGCGCTTCATCGACGAGCTCGAGACGGTCTTCCAGGAAACGAGCCGGCCGCGTGACCTGACCACGGTAAGGGTCGTGGGCACGGGCGATTTCGCGGATCGCGGCTTCTCCCAGCTCGCACTGTCCGGGCTGCACAAGCGCACTATCGGCAGCAACATCGGCAACGAGCCGCGGCTCGGGGCGATGGTCGAGAACAACGAGCTGGAGGCCTACTCGTTCCCCCAGGGCGTCCTGAGCCAGCTGATGCGCGAGATAGCCGCGGGTCGCCCGGGGCTGGTCACTCACGTCGGCCTGGGAACGTACGTCGACCCGCGCCATACCGGCGGCAAGCAGAACAGCCGTACGACAGACGACCTGGTCGAGGTCGTGACCCTGCGCGGCAAAGAGTGGCTGCTCTTCCACGCCTTTCCGATCGACGTCGCAGTCATCCGCGGCACAACCGCCGACGAGGACGGCTCGATCACGATGGAGTCGGAGGCGATCCAGGCCGAGATGCTCGACATGGCCATCGCTGCCCGAAACAGCGGCGGCATCGTCATCTGTCAGGTCAAGCAGCTGGCCCGGCGCGGCAGCCTCCCTCAGCGCGACGTGAAGATCCCCGGCGCGCTGATCGACTACGTGTACGTCGATCCCGACCAGTGGCAGACCTACGTTACGCGCGACTCCGACTACTACTCGGGCAAGAAGCGCAAGCCGGTGACCGATGAGCCGCCGCTGCCGCTCGACGCGCGCAAGATAATCGCCCGCCGCTCGCTGCTCGAGTTTCGGCCGGGCAACATCTGCAACCTCGGCTTCGGCATCAGCCAGCTCATCGGCCGCGTGGCGTGGGAGGAGGGCGTGACCGACCAGCTCGTGCTGACGGTCGAGCAGGGCATCTTCGGCGGGGCGCCCGTCGCCGGCAACGAGGGCGGAGCCGGTTTCAACTACCAGGCCATGATCGATCAGCCCTACATGTTTGCCTTCTACGACGGCGGTGGGCTGGACGTGGCGAGCCTCTCGTTCGCCCAGGTCGACCAGGAGGGCAACGTCAACGTCCACTCGTTCGAGGGCAGGGTCCGCGGCCCGGGTGGCTTCCCAAACATCTCTGCGAAGACCAGGAAGATCAATTTCGTCGGCACGCTGACTGCGCAGGGCCTGAAGCTCGGGATCGACGAGTCGGGCGTCCGGGTCGAGGAGGAAGGGGCCCTGTCCAAGTTCGTGCCCCAGGTCAGGGAGATCTCGTTCAACGGCCACCTGGCACGCGAGCGCGGCCAGCAGGTGCGCTACATCACTGACCGCGCGGTCTTTGAGCTCGCGGACGACGGACTGGTGCTGATCGAGGTTGCTCCGGGCATCGACATACAGCGCGACGTGATCGACCAGATGGGCTTTGAGCCACGGGTAGCCGGTGACTGCCGGACGACCGATCTGCGCGTCTACGCGGACGGGCCAATGGGTCTCGCGGCCGACTTCGCGGAGGCGGCCCGATGAGCCTGGTCCGGCTCGAGCTTGCGACGGTCGCGACGCTGACGCTCGACAACCCGCCGCTCAACCTCGTCTCCGAGCAGCTGCTCGATGAGCTCGACGAGGCACTTGGGCGCCTGGAGGCAGCGGATCCGGGACAGGTGCGGGCGGTCGTGGTCACAGGGAGCGGCGAGCGAGCCTTTTCGGCAGGGTCGGATGTGAAGGCGTTCGAGTCGCACGCTGGCGCTGCTGGCCGGCCACATTTCACGCGTGAGGAGGGGGTCTTCTCGCGGCTCGCGAGATTGCCCATGCCCACCATCGCCGCCATAGATGGCAACGCGCTCGGTGGCGGATTGGAGCTGGCGCTGGCCTGCGACATCCGGGTCTGCTCCGAGCGGTCGCACTTCGGGTTGCCCGAGGTTCGGCTGGCCGTCACGCCCGGTGCCGGGGGCACGCAGCGGTTGCCGCGGGTCATCGGTGTGGGCAGGGCCAAGGAACTGACGCTGACGGGCCGGATCATCGACGCGGCAGAGGCGGAACGGATCGGGCTGGTCAGCCGGGTCGTGCCCGCCGGCGAGGCGGTGAGCGCGGCCCGCGCGATCGGCGAGGAGATCGCGCGGCTCGGGCCGCTCGCCGTGCGCGAGGTCAAGCACCTCATCGACCTGTCGCTCGACACCGCGCTCGACAACGGCATTGCCGCGGAGATCGACGCGTCGGAGCGAGTCTTCAACAGCCGGGACATGCTCGAGGGCGCGCGCGCCTTCATCGAAAAACGACCACCAATCTATCGAGGGGAGTGATGAGTCAAGTCGAACGCTTCGGCGTTTTCCTGCCGTCCTACATCTGGGACGGTGATGGCCCGGACCGCGCGCGCGGCATCAAGGAGTTCGCGCGGACAGTCGAGGATCTGGGCTTCGATTCGCTGTTCATCACCGATCACATGCTCGCCGCCAAGCGCTTCTATTCCGTGTCCTGGCTCGAGCCGCTCGCTGCGCTGGCGGTCGCGGCCGGTGTCACCGAGCGTGTCCGGCTCGGCACATCGATCCTGATCATGCCGCTGCGCAACCCGGTGCTGCTGGCCAAGGAGCTGGCGACCATGCAGTTCCTTTCCAACAACCGCATGATCCTGGGCGCGGGCGTCGGCTGGAACGAGTTCGAGTACGCCGCGATCGGGGTCAAGAAGTCCGAGCGCGGCAAGCGGACCGACGAGATGCTCGACATCATGATTCCGCTGCTCGAGGGCGAGACCGTCACGTACCACGGTGACTTTTACAGCGTGGACGACCTATTCATCGAGCCGCGCACCTCGCAGCGACCCGAGATCTGGATCGGCGGCGGCTCGCAGCTGGCCGATCCGAAGTCGCCCGACCTGCCGCGCTTTGTCGAATCGGTCAAGGCACGGACCATCAGGACAGACGGCTGGATCCCTCGCCCAACGTGTCCGCCCGAGGACATCGCTCGTGACTGGGCCGAGCTCCAGGACTACTACCGAGCGCACGGCCGTGATCCGCAGGATTGTTTCGTGGCCCACGAGAACTTCATGCACCTGGTGCTGACCGACGATCCGGCCGAGGCACGGCGGCAGCAGCACGAGGCCTTTCTGAAGGTCATGAGCAACGAGCGCGGAGCCGCGTATCTCGAGTCGGTCTACCTCTTCGGGACCCCGGACGAGATCATCGCTTCGCTCCAGAAGCGTGTCGACGCCGGCGTCGAGTACTTCTTCCTGCACACGATGACGCCCGATCCGGCGCAGCTGAACGACTGGATCGAGCACATCATCCCCAACGTCAAGTTCCCGCCGACTGCCGGCCCAGTCCGTCGCCTTGCCCCTGCCCCTGCCACGGCCACGGCCGCTGCGTGACGCTGCGCGTCGCGCTCCTGGGCAAGCCGCTCCGGCGGCGGCACTCGGTGGTGATGCAAAACGCGGCCTTCGACGCCGCCGGAATCGACGGCCGCTATGAGCTGCTCGAGATCGATGAACAGGACGTGCCCGCCGCGGTCGAAGCGGCGCGCGGCGAGGTTTGGCTCGGCCTCGGTGTGACCGCGCCGTACAAGCAGCTCGTGGCCACGCTCGTCGACGAGGTCGAGCCGGACGCGCAGCGCATCGGCGCGGTCAACAACGTCGTGCGCACGACGGATGGACGGCTGGTCGGCTTCAACACTGACGCGCCCGGCTTCCGCGCCGGTGCCGAGCAGGCGATGGGCATACCGCTGACCGGCGCTCGAGTTGCGATCGCCGGCGCGGGCGGCGTGGCCCGGGCCATCGTCCATGCCTGCCAGCAAGGCGGCGCCGCAACGGTGACCGTGGGCAACCGGACGTCCGGCAAAGAGGTGCTTGGCCTGCAGGCCGTCGCTCTGGATGGCCTCGACTTTGAGTCGGCCCTCCGATCCGCCGACCTGGCGGTGAACGCGACGACGGTGGGCATGATCGATCCGGGCGTGGCGTTCGACATTGGCCTCCTGCCGGCGGGTGCGACCGTCTTCGACTGCGTGTACGTCCCCGCCGAGACTCCTCTCATCGCAGCTGCTCGGGCGCGCGGCCTCAATGCTGCGAACGGAGCCGAGATGCTCATCGCCCAGGCCGCGATCGCGTTCGAGCGCTGGACCGGCCGCGCAGACATCGCCGATGTCATGCGCGAGGCCGTGGCGCCACTCCTCGCCGACCCGACGCTCGTCGCCTGATCAGATGCACCTGCCCGTCCGTGGCTCAAATCTCCCGGCGGTCGAGATCGGTGCCGTCTACACGATCGGCCTGAACTACGACGACCCGTCGAATCCTGACTCCGAGCGGCCGAAACGGCCGTTGGTTTATGGCAAGGCGGCTTCGTCGGTGACCAGCGGCGGGTCGGTCATCAAGTGGGACCGCGCGCTGACCGAGAACGTCAACGGCGAGTGCGAGCTGGGAGTCGTCATGGGGGATGGCGGGTCCGTGCTCGGTTACGCCATCGTCAACGACATCACGTCTCAGGATCCGTGGCTCGACGGCGACCAGTGGCTCCTCGGCAAGTCGTTCCCGGGCTTCTGCCCGGTCGGCCCGTGGCTGGTGCCCGCAGCGGAACTCAATGTGGAGGACATCGCGCTCGGCTTTCGCCTCAACGGCGTCGACGTCCAGGACGGCCGAACATCGCAGATGCGCTTTCGCATTCCCGAGATCCTCGACTTCCTCGGCAACCACATCGAGCTGCGCCCGGGCGACCTCATCGCGACGGGCACGCCGGCACGGATCGGCCCTTTCGCGGGCCGCCACCTTGGTCGTGGCGACACGATGACGTGCTGGATCGAGGGCATCGGCGAGCTGACCAACACTGTCGAGTGACGCACAGCGCTTCAATGAGGTGACCACATGACCAAGCCCGCGACCGTGTTCCTGGGCGACATGACCAACCGCGAGATCGAGGCTTACATGAGCTCGCGCGGGGAGGGGGCCATCGTTCTCGTGCCGATCGGCTCAACGGAGCAGCATGGTCCGCACGGCCCGCTGCTGACGGACGTGCTGATTCCGAACGAGGTGTGCCGCCGAGTGGCACCGCAGGTCGGCGCCCTGGTGGCGCCGAGCGTCAACTACGGCCTGTCCTACCCGCACCGTGGCTTCACGGGAGTGGTCTACCTGCGCATGTCGACGTTCTCGGCGCTCGTCGAGGACCTGACGCTGCAGCTCGCGACGATGGGCTTTCGGAGGATCGTGTTCGTGAACGGGCACTACGACAACACGTATGCCATCGCCTATGCCTGTGCCGCTGCGGGGGAGAGGCTCCCGGCTGGCGTGCGCGCGTTTCCGATCAACTATTGGGACGGCCTGACCCCCGACCAGGCCGGGGAATTCTTCGGGCCGACCAACGGGCTGCATGCCAACAAGGGCGAGACGTCGGCGGTGATGGCCATCAATCCCGATCTCGTGGATCTGGACGCCGCGGTCGCAGAGATGCCGCCCTTCCCCGAGGTCACGAGCATGGGCGCCGTCCACACGGCGTTCTTCTTCGCGTCGCCGGGATCAGTGCATCGCGCCACTCACTCTGGAACGTGGGGCGATCCCCGTGACTCGACGGCCGAGTTCGGTGAGCGCTATCTCCAGGTCGTGAGTGATGGCACGGTCACGCTGCTGCACGACATCGAGCGAACCTTCGAGGCCATGCCCGACCGGTAGCTTGCCGTTCGCGATAGCTTGTCGCTGTCGGGAGCTAGAGCTCCTCGACGTCCGTGTCGAGGAACGTCACGACGTTCTCGTCCGCCGTAATCACAACGCGATCGCCGTCGAGCCGGACCAGCGGAGCGCTGCTGAGCAAGTTCATCAGCCAGCGATCCTGGCTCTCCGAGTTCGGTGGGCAGGCCGTCAACGTGCCGTCGAATTCGTCCGTGACAATGAGCCGGCCTTCCTCGATATCCCAACCCTCAGCGCCGTACCAGTTGCAGCCACCCGTCGCCCCGAGGCGCGTCTGTCCGAAGCGCACGATCAGCGTGGCCGTGCCGAACTGAGGCCCGGGCACGAGCTCGACCGGCTCACCCTGAAACTCCACGAGCGACGAGATCAGGTCGCGCTCCTCGAGATCGACGCGGCGCGCCTCGCGGCCGGGGATCGGAGCCTGCGCCTGGCAGGCTGCCAGGAGGAGGCCGAGTCCAAGGGTCAACGTGCGCATCCCCGGAATCCTGCGGCCGGCTAGCGCGGTGATCAAGCACACAATCGGACGGCTCTCTCCATCCGTCGGGCTATCCGCCGATCCGACTAGCCATCCGCCGCACCTGACTGAAGCCCGCCTTCGCACTGGCTATCCGCCGATCCGACTAGCCATCCGTCG
Source organism: uncultured Chloroflexia bacterium (assembly GCA_963706095.1). GTDB lineage: Bacteria > Chloroflexota > Limnocylindria > Limnocylindrales > CSP1-4 > JALYGJ01. The sequence continues at coordinate 1,043,161 of OY970149.1, read as the reverse complement.
CCACTGACTGGTCGAGTCAGTAATTCGTGGATCAGTCACTGATAAGGGCTGGATAAGACCCGGCTGCTCCAATAGACGCATGGCAGACATCGACAAGTGGGCGAAGGAAGGCGCGTTGCGTATCGCCCGCGGAATCGAGATGAGACGGCGGCGCGCCGATGTGAACGCCGTGCGCATTCCGAGCCACATCGAGCTTCGGCCGGCGGACGATTGGGTCGACCCTGACTCCGGTCGCAGGGAGCATGAGCCGACTCCAGAGCTGGTGCTGGTCGGTCGCTACTTCCGACGAAGCCGCCTCTACGCGGACATGTCCCAACAGACGCTGGCGGACAAGGCGGGCGTATCGCAGAGCATGGTGTCCAGGCTCGAGCGCGGCGTCGCACCAGGCATGGACTTTCATCGGTTCGTGGACATGTGCCTTGTCGTCGGTCGCCTCTTTCCGATCGGTGCCTGCCCTCATGACCACCTGTGCGCCTGGCAACCGGTGCGACCGCCGCCGGACCTGCGCGTCCTCGACGGCCAGGAATTCCTCGACCGTCTTCGCCAGTACGCCGGCGAACCCTGAATCGCACGCTTGGAGCAGGCCTGGGGCCCCGCTGCTGGTCCTCAGCCGGTTGGCCGGAGTGCCCGTGCACTGTCGGGGTCCGTCCGAGACCGGTCCTCCGCCGGTCGCCGCCCGCTTCTTAGTCAGTTGCTGCGGATGGCTAGTCGGATCGGCGGATGGCCTGCCAAAGGAAGGAGGCGCTATGGATTCGTGGGGAGCCACTCCCCGTGGATCATCACGCGGCGCACGGAGAGGTCAGGGCCGAGCTCCACGAGGTCGGCCCGCTGACCGGTTACCAGGCTGCCACGGTCGGTGATGCCGAGCATGGACAGCGGGTTCCGAGTGGAGGCGGCCACGGCGGCCACGAGCGACGAACCGCTGGCGACGAGGTTGCGGACGGCATCGTCGAGCGCGATGACCGATCCGGCGAGGGTGTCGGAGCCGGCGAGCGTCACCCGGCTGCCACGGACCTCCACGTCCAGGGTGCCGATGCGGCCGGCGGCGCTTTCGGTTCCCGCGAGGGAGATGGCGTCGCTGACGAGCAGCAGCCGATCAGCCGGTTTCAGCCGGGTGATCAGCGGCCAGAGAGCCGCAGCCACGTGGTGGCCGTCGGCGATCAGCTCCGTGTAGACCTTGTCGTCAAGCAGCGCGGCGGCCCCAACGCCTGGCGCGCGATGGTCGAGTCCCGTCATCGCGTTGAAGAGATGCGTTGCCGAGGAAGCACCCGCGGCGTAACCGGCACGAGCCTGGTCCAGCGTCGCCGCGGAGTGACCGATCGACACGGCGACTCCGTGCCCGCGAAGCCACTCGATCAGGTCGAGCGCACCCTCAAGCTCCGGCGCGATCGTGATCAGGCGCAGCTCGTCGACCAGCGGCTGCAGCTGAGATCGCGAAACGTCGGCCGGCGTGCGCAGGAAGGCCGGATCATGGGCGCCGCGCCGGTCGTCGGCCAGGAAGGGCCCTTCCAGGTTGAAGCCGAGTGGCTGCGCGCCGTCCTGCGGCGCGCGTGGTGCCCACTCGCGGACGCTGTCGGCGAACCGGGCCAGACGGTCGAGCGGCGCCGTGACAGCCGTCGGCAGGAATGACGTGACGCCACGACGACCCAAAGCCCGTGCCATGCCGTCGAGCGCGGCTGACCCGCCCATCGCGTCATGCCCGCCCCAGCCGTGGACATGGACGTCGCAGTAACCCGGAGAGATAAAGGGTGAGTCAGTGTCAATGTCGGCGCCGGTATCGACCGCCGTGATCAGGCCGTTCTCGATCTCGATCACGCCGTCGACGACGCCATCGTCGAGGATGAGGCGGCCTTGAACCTCAAGCACGGCCGGCCGCCTCGGCGCCATGCACGGCCGCCCCGATCGATCCTGCCCAAGTCCCGAGCTCGGCCGTCGCGAACTCGATGCGTGAGGTGTTGGTGGTGAAAACGCGGCGGCGCACCTCGTCCCGAATCGGTGAAAGCAGCAGGTCGCCGGCGGCCGAGATGCCACCGCCGATGACCACTCGATCAGGGGTCAGTGACACGACCATGTTGACGATCCCCAGCGCCAGCCAGTGGCACACCTCGGCCAGGCCGGCCACTGCCTGCGGGTCTGTGGCGCGCGCGCGCTCGACCGCCTGCTCGACCGTGTCCGTGCCGCACAGCTCCGTAATGCGGTCGGCGCGCGCGTACGCCTCGAGGCAGCCACGCCCGCCGCACGTGCAGTCGCGTCCATTAGGCTCCATCACCTGGTGGCCCAGCTCGCCCGCCGTGCCCTCGTGGCCGAACACCACTCGTCCGTCCACGCAGACAACACCCCCCACGCCCGTGCCCAGGGTCAAGCCGATCATCGTGGAGGCGCCGCGTCCGGCGCCGAGTCGGAGCTCGGCCAGACCGAACGCCCGGGCGTCGTTGATCAGGTGCGTCGGCAGCCCGAGCGCGGCCGACACCCGCGGACCCATCGGCATCCCCTCCCAATCGCCCACGAGGTTGGGCAGCATCCGCGTCGCGCCCGTGGCCGGGTCGTACAGCCCAGGCACGCCGATGCCGACGGTCGAGACATCGGGGCAGTGCACCAGCGCAGTCGAGCCCACCTCGACCAGATGGCTGACTATGGCTTCCGGGCCGGCGCTCGAGTCGGTCGGCACCTGGCCGTGGTCGACATTTCGCCAGTCCGAGTCGGCCGTGCGCTCGACAACGGCCCACTTGATGTACGTGCCGCCGAGGTCAAGCCCCAGGTGTCGGCTCGCCACATCATGGCCGCCGGTCATCGTCAGGACGACGACGTTATCCGTGCATAGCCCGCGGCGACAAGGATGATGATGGCGCCGAAGAGGATCTGACGGATGGCCTCGGGATAGCCCAGCGACGAGAGCAGCGCGCTGATCACGGTCAGGATCAAGGCGCCCAGAATCGTTCCGGCGTAGCCGCCGCGGCCACCCAGAATCGAGGTGCCGCCGATGACCGCTGCCGCGACCGACGGCAACAGGTACGACGCCGCGAGCGTGACGCTGGCGACGTTGTTGAGACCCGAGATGAGAAAGCCGGCGATCGCCGCAAGAACGGCCGAGATCACGTACAGCAGCAGCAGCACCTGCCAGCTGCGCACGCCTGATAGCCGTGCCGCCGTGGGGTTGTCGCCGACCGCATACAGGAGACGGCCGTAGCCCGTCCGCTGAAGGCCGACGAGCAGCACGATCGCCAGCGGTACGAAGACGAGGAGGCTGGCCGGCACGAACCCGAAGGTCATCGTCGAACCGATCCAGCGCAGCTCCGGCGGCACACCAGTCGAGGAACGGACGGTCATCAGCTGCCACGCGTTGGCGGCGCCGAGGATGACCAGGCCCATTCCCAGGGTCATGATCAACGGGTGGACGCGGAAGACACCGATGCCGATCCCATTGATAAATCCGATCAGGACTGCGAACACAAGCGCCACGGCGACGCCTAGCCATGGGCCGTCAGCGGGCGTGTACAGCGACGCGGCCACGAAACCGGCCATTGACGCCGTGGCGGCCACGGACAGGTCGATGCCGCCAGTGAGCATCGTCAGCGTCTGAGCGCCCGCCAGGATCGCCAGCGGGATCGCGGCCCGGATCGACGTCGCGATCCAGTCGTCGAGGCTGGCGCGTGGGTTGAGCAGCGCGAACAGCGCCGCAAGGATCAGGAGCAGGACAAAGAGCGGCAGTAGTGGCCGATCGCTGAAGCGCGCCATGAGGCGCGACACGTTGAAGCGCTGTGGCGAGGCCACGGCAAGTTCGGGCGGCGCCGTCTGCGTCATGCGCGCGACCTGCGCAGCTGGGCCAGGCTGCCGATCATGACCACCAGGATCAGGATCGCGCCCTGCGCCACCGTAGCCAGGTTGGGGTTGAGGTTAAGGAAGGTCATGTCGGTGCGGATCTGGGCCAGGATGATGACGGCCAGGATCGGGCCGACGACGCCTCCGCGACCGCCAGCGAGGCTGACGCCGCCCAGGACCACGGCTGCCACGCTGGTCAGTGTCGCACCGCCCGGCAACGGATTGCCCTGGGTCGTGGCGGCGACGGTGGCCAGCCCGGCAAAAGCACAGAAAAGGCCGCCCAACGCGTAAGCGGCGATCTTTGTCCGACCGACCGACACGCCGCTGCGGAACGCCGCCAGCGAGTTGCTGCCGATGGCGTAGAGGGCGAGACCGAGCCGCGAGCGTTTGATCGGGATCCAGAAGATGGCGACGATGACTGCCACCAGCACGAAGGCACGCGGAACCCAGTCAATGACGAGCTCGCCGGTGGCGATGTCGATCAGCCAGTCGGCAGCTCGCCCGCCGGGTGCCCTCAGCACCAGCAGCGCAAGTCCGGCCCAGACAAACGACATGGCCAGGGTGACGATGATGTCGGCCACCTTGGTGGCGACGATCACGGCGCCGTTGATAGCTCCAATGAGCACGCCGAGCAGCAGCGTGCCGACGGCCACGATGATCGTGAACTCGAAGCTGGCGCCCTGCATCAGCGACGCTGCGACTACGCTCGTGAGCGCGATCATCGATCCGACCGACAGGTCGATGCCGCCCGAAATGACCACGATCGCCTGCGCCACGGCGACGAGCATCAGGGGCAGGACGCTCAGAGCGAGTCCCTGGAAGCCCGGCGGGCCGTAGCTGGGCTGGATGATCTTTGTGAACACAAAGAGCAGGATCAGGAGTCCCAACAGGCCGAGCATCCATCCTTCGCGGCGTACGAACGCGCTGACGGCTGCGAGCGGGCTTGGTTGCGGCGTCGAATCGGCGGTCGTGACGGTCACGTCGTTGTCCCGGATTCGGTAGCGACCGCTTCCGCCGCGATTTCCTCGGGCAGCACGGCGTCGGAGCGAAGGTTGTAGGCCATGCGCAGGAGCGTCGGCTCGTCGGCGTCGGAGCCCTTGATCTCATTCACCACGCGACCCTTGAAGATGATGATTGCCCGGTCGCACACGAGCGGGATCTCCTTGAGCTCGGACGTGTAGAGCATCACCGCCGCGCCGGCTTCGGCGAGGTCGCGCATCAGGACGTAGATCTGGTGTTTGGTCCGGATGTCGATGCCGCGTGTTGGATCGAAGCACAGGATGGTGCTGACGCCACGGGCGACCCAACGGGCAATTGTCACCTTCTGTTGGTTGCCGCCCGACAGGCGACGCACCTCGGCGCCGGCACGGGCGTCGATCTGCAGCCGATCGACGCTGTCGCTGACGATCTGGCGCTCACGTCGTAGGTTGATCAGCGCCCAGTCGCGGATCCGCGCCGCGTTGGGCAGAGCGATGTTCTCGCGCACCGAGCGTTGCATCAGCAGAGCCTCGGCGCGGTCGGCGGCGACGTACACCACACCCGCCCGAATCGCGTCGGCGGGGTGCGTGAAGCTGACCTGCTTCCCGTCAGCGTGGAGTGTCCCGGAGCTTGGTTTGGCCGACCCGGCGAGGATGTCGAAGAGCTCATCCTGGCCCTGTCCCTCGAGGGCGACGACGCCCAGGATCTCGCCCGCGCGCAACTCGAACGAGACGTTCTCGAGTGCCGATCCGTGGCTTAGGCTGCGGCCTTCGAGGCGCGGCGGCGCATCGGATCGAGCGACTGTCGCCGCCGCCGCGCCGGAGCGACCGGACATCTCCTCGACCATCTCGCCGAGCATCAGCTCGACGATGCGTTCCTCTGATCCGGGCGTAACGTCGACCACCCCGACCGTCTCGCCCTCGCGCAGCACGGTTGCGCGGTCGCACACGGCGGAGATCTCGATCATGCGATGCGAGATGAATACGACCGAGCGTTCGCCACCGCGTTGCCTACCAATCACTTCGAGCACGCGCTCGGTCAGGTTGGCTGGCAGCGCGGCGGTCATCTCGTCGAGCATCAGAATGTCGGGCTCGACCGCCAGCGCGCGGGCAAGGTCGATTACGCGCAGCCAAGCGAGGGGCAGGTCGCGGGCCATTGCCGAGAGCTTGAGATTGGGCAGGCCGAGCTCGGCGGCCCTCTGTCGAAATGGCTCGACTGGCGTTCTGGTGAGAGTCAGGTTGGACCTGATGTCCAGGTCCGGAATGAGCGATGGCTCCTGGTAGACAGACACGATGCCGTGCCTGCGTGCGTCGCCCGGTGAGTGGGCCAGGCGCTCACGTCCACGGATCACGATGCGACCCGTATCTGGGCGAACAGCGCCAGTCAGGATCTTTACGAATGTGCTCTTGCCGGCACCGTTCGCTCCCATGAGCGCGTGCACTTCGCCGGGCCGCACCGAGAGCGAGGCCGACTTCAGCGCGACGACAGCGCCGTACCTCTTCGAGACGTCGGTGGCTTCGAGCAGGAGATCAGTCGCGGTGACCGTCATGTTCTCTGTCAAATGTAGGCCGAGCGGGAGGTCTTACGACCTCCCGCTCGGAGTTGCCAAATGGTCGGACTAGCTGTCCTTGCCCGGACCGGTGCAGGCGAGCATCTCGTCGAACGTGTAGTCCGTCCAACCATCGATGTACCAGCTGACTGGCCACAGGTTGTTCAGACCTTCGACGTTGATCTCTTCCAGACCGGCGATGCCTTCCGGCGTGTCGTTGGCGTAGGCCAACGGCGTCGGCAGGAAGACCGCCTCGACGTCGACCTCGTTGCCCGACGAGTCGGTGCGAGTCACCGTCGTGGTCTCGATCTCCTCGCCGTGGAGGGCTTGGAGCGCGAGCGTGACACCGGCGCCACCAACGGCGGCCGGGTTGTAGACGGCGATGCCCTCGAGGCCCTCGTAGTTGCCGCTCACGTTGAGCAGCATCTCGACGAAGCCCTTCAGGTCGGCGCCGACGATGGGCACGAACTCCTCTTCGGCGGCAGCGATCGCGTCAACGATCTGCTGGTCGATGCCGGAGGTCCAGATGCCATCGATGTCGGCATATCCGCCGCTGGTGATGAGCTCGTTGATCAGCCGGGTGCCCTCAGCGGGATCCCAACCGGTGCCAACGCCCTCTTCACTCGGTAGAAGGGTGATGCCGGGATTCTCGGCAAGAGCCTGCAGCACGCCCTGGTGGCGGTCGAGGTCAGCCGGGTGGCCGACGATGCCGCGCATGTAATAGACATTGGCCGTATCGGCGTCCTGGAGAAGACGTTCGAACAGCCAGCTGGCGCCGACGTAGCCGTAGCCGACCTGATCGTTGGAGAGGTTGTAGGTCTCCGGATCGGTGACATAGGCGTCGATGGCGACAGTGGTGATACCCGCTTCCTGCGCTTGGTCGATGGCCTCGTTCAGGCCGTCAGGGCTGTTCGGGTTGAAGATGATCGCGTCAGGCTCTGCCGCGATCAGGTCGTTGAACTGCTGGAGCTGTGGGTAGGTCGCATCGTCCTGGTGAATCCAGGTCGCGTCGGAAACCTCGCCCGAAACGCCGGCCTGCGCCACGGCCGTGCACAGCTGCTCCTCGCGGAAGCCGTTGCCGATGCCGAAGGCGTTCGAGAAGCCCAGCGTGAACTCGCCCGCTGGCTCATCCGTAGAGCTCGGCTCGTCCGTCGCGCTCGGCTCGTCGGTCGCGGCGGGCTCGTCGGTCGCGCTCGGCTCGTCAGTCGCGCTCGGCTCGTCGGTCGCGCTGGGCGCGTCCGTTGCTGCGCTGGTCGCAGTTGCCTGCGTCGGTGCCGTAGTGGCCCCGCCGCCGGTGGCGCATGCGGCCAGGATCAGGATCGCGGCGAGTCCGAGACCCAGCGTCCTAAACCAGTGTGAATTCGTCATTACCTGGAAATTCCTCCTCATGTCGATTACCACTGCGTGACCTGCCTATTGCCGTCAGCCACCTCCTTGCTTGTCGATGGCACTGGCGACCCGCCGCGCATGTTCCCGGTACGCCTCGTCGAACAGAGCGCGGGAGCGCTCTTCGCCGACGACGGAGGCTCGGGTCAGTACTGGCGGTGTGTATCCCCCTTTCACAAGGAGCTCGGCCACGCGGACCTTTATCGCGTTCACAACCGCGACGGCCGCGATAGTAGACCCTGGGCCCACCGGCGTATCAAGTCCATCGATCTGCGACAGCGCGTCTGCCTCCGGCGTGCACAGGTCGATCACCAGATCGGCCTCGTCCATCAGGCGTGCGCCGGCGACGGGATCAGGTTCGGCCGACATCGACTGGGCGACCGAGGTCACCGCGATGACGCGCAGGCCACGCTGCCGCGCTCCGCGAGCCATCTCTACGGGCACGGCGGTCAGGCCGCTGGCCGAAAAGACGATCATCACGTCCTCTTCACCGAAGCGGAAGTTGGACAGGATCACCTCGGCCAGGCCCGGAGTACGCTCGATGTACATCGCCTGGCGCTGGCCGTTGGCGCCGACGACCTGGGTGTGGAAAGTCATCGACAGCTCGACGATCGGGTTCCAGCCCGGGTAGGAGCCATAGCGCGGGAACATCTCCTCGACCGGGATACGCGAGTGGCCCGTGCCGAACAGGTGGACGAGGCCATCGGCGGCTATGGCCGCGGCGCACCATTGGCTGGCCTCCTCGATCGCATCGGCCTGGGTTGCCTCGAGACGCTCGAGGAGCTGCCGCGCCGCGGACATCCAGGTCGCTGCCGGCGCGTTCACGGCCACCTAGTAGGTGCCCTGCTCGAGGGTGGCGCTGCCGGTTTCGGCGCCCGCGCCGGAGCCGGCAGCCTTGCGGGCGTTGAAGTCGTCGAGGATCACCTTCGTCGCGGTGGCGCCGACGCGCGTCACCCCAAGTGCCATGACCGCCAGCAGCGCGTCGAGGGTGCGCACCCCGCCCGCGGCCTTGACCGCGACGTGTGCCGACGTGTTGGCACGCATCAAGCGCAGGTCATCGTGCGTGGCGCCCGTGGCCGCGAAACCCGTCGATGTCTTGACGAAGTCCCCGCCCGCGGACTCCGTCAGCCGGCAGGCGCGGATCTTCTCGTCGTCAGTCAGATACGCATTCTCGAAGATGACCTTGACGATGCCGCCCGCGGCGTGGGTCGGCTCGACCACGGCCCTGATGTCGGCCTCCACGTCCGCATCGCGCCCCGACTTGAGCGCGCCGATGAGCAGCACCATGTCGATCTCGCGCGCGCCCTGCTCGAGCGCCCGCTCGGTCTCGAAGACCTTGGCCGCGGTCAGGTGGTTGCCGTGTGGGAAGCCAACCACGGTCCCGACCTTCACGTCACTGCCGGCGACGAGCTCGACCGCACGCACCACGTCTACCGGCCGCATCGTCACCGACGCCACGTCGTACTCGACCGCCAGGCGGATGTTGTCCTCGGTGAACGCGTCGTTGAGCTCCGGCCGCAGCAGCGAGTGATCGATCGTCTTCGAGACGTCGCGGTAGCTCAGGCGCTCGAAGAGTGCCTGTAGATCAGTCGCGTTCGGCTCGGCGCTCCTGGTCGGTGCCCCAGTGCTCATCGGATGTCAGTAGCCCTCAGCTCTTCTCAGTAACCCTTCGGGATGTAAGTCCGCAGGATGTTGCGCGCGAGCAGGAAGCCGCGCTTGATCAACTGGTCGGTCGCTTCGAAGCGCCGATCCTCGTGCTCGATGATGCAGTCGCCGTCGTATCCAACGCGATACAGGTTGGAGAAGATTTCTCCCCAATCGGCGTCGCCGAGGCCGGGCAGCCGCGGGACCTGCCAGCCGATACCCGAAGACAGCGTGCCGCGCTCGTACAGGCCGTCCCGGTCGATGAGCACGTCCTTGGCCTGGAAGTGGAGGATGTGGTCGCCGAACTCGCGGATGAAGCGGCCCTGGTCGATCTGCAGCCAGACCAGGTGCGACGGGTCGTAGTTGAGGCCGATTGTTCCGCCCCATTGCTCGATGATCCGGCGCCAGATGTAGGGCGACCAGGCAATGTTGTTGCCGCCCGGCCACTCGTCCCAGCTGAAGATCATCGGACAGTTCTCGATCGTGATCTTCACGCCGTTGTCCTGAGCGTGCTTCACGATGTCGGGCCAGACGCGCAGCGCCTCGTCCCAGTTCTCGTCGAGGTTCTTCTTCGAGTCGGCGCCCATGAACGTGTTCATGAAGGGCACGCCCATCTTGCGGCACGCCTCGATGACGACCTTGATGTGGGCGATGGCCGGGTCGCGCACGGCCGCGTCGGCGTGGAGAGGGTTCGGGTAGAAGCCGAGGCCGCTGATGGCCAGGCCCTTGGCCTCGATCTCGGCTCGGATCTCCTGCGCCTGCTGATCGGACAGGTTGGCCACATCGATATGGCTGGTGCCGGCGTATCGGCGCTTTACGCCGCCGGTGTGCGGCCAGCACGCGATCTCGAGCGAGTCGAAGTCGTTCTCGGCCGCCCAGTCGGCGACCTCCATCAGCGGCGTATCCGGAAACGGCGCGGTCAGGAACCCGAGCCTCATGCCTGGTGACCCTCCTGCTGTTGGACTCGCACCCAGCGCTGCTCTCTGGCGCTCTGCGCGATGGCGTCACCGACGAGCATCTCTTCGTGTCCGTCGGCGAACGTGGCGTACGGCGGATCGTCGCGCATGCCGCCTTCTGCGACATCGCTGTAAACCGCGCGGAAGAGCGCGGCAAAGGTGTCCGCGAACCCTTCGACATGGCCGGCCGGCAGCGCCGCGGCCGAGCGACCCGGCTCGGTCATCAGCGCAGCGTCGCGTGCCAGGAACTCGTTCGGCCGGCCGCGGTGCCCAACCCACAGCGTGTCAGGCTGTTCCGAGTCCCAGGCCGCCGCGGAAGCTGACCCGTCGATCTCGTACTGGAGCGAGTTCTTGCGCCCCGCGCTTATCTGGCTGACGGCAACCATGCCGCGTCCGCCATTCGCGTAGCGCAGCAGGATCGTCGCGACATCCTCGGTCTTGATCTCGACCGGCCTGACGTTCGTAACCCGCTCGAGCGAGAACGTCTCGACCGGGCCGGTGGGCTGGTAGCGCGTCTTGATGAAGGTCTCCATGTCGGCCATGACCTCGGTCACGTGCAGGCCGCTGACGAAGCTGGTCAGGTCGAGCCAGTGCGAGCCGATGTCACCCACTGCCCGCAGCGCACCGCCGTGGCCGGGCTCGAGCCGCCAGTTCCAGTCCGTGTCGAGCAGCAGCCAGTCCTGGAAGTAGCGGCCGGTGATGAGCCGCGGCTCGCCCAGGTCACCTGCCGCCACGGCCGCGCGCAGGTGCTGATTCAGTGGGTAGAAGCGGATGTTGAAGTTGACGGCAGCGACGGTCCCCGCGCTGCGGGCCAGGCCGACCAGCTCCGCCGACTGCTGCGCGTCCATGGCCAGCGGCTTCTCGCAGATGACGTTGCGGCCAGCGGCCAGGATCTGCCTGACCTGGGGGAAGTGCTCGCTGTTGGGCGACGTGACGTGCACCACCTCGACGCCCGGGTCCTCGAGCAGCTGCTCGAGGCTCTCGTAGGCACGCGGCAGGCCGATTCGCGCGGCGCTCTCCGCGCCACGCTCAGGAGACGAGCCGAGCAACCCGCGGACCTGGACACCGATGCGCCGCAACGCCTCGATGTGAACAGTCCCGATGAAGCCGCTGCCGATAACGGCGCCGCCGATGCTGCTCAGGGCTCGGTTGGCCAAACGGCGTCCTCCATATCCGGGCTTACGGCCGGCCGATGGTATCGGGTTGACCCTGCCGCAGCAAACGTTTTCTCTGCTCTGCGCAGCACGGCCTACGCCTGTCCCGAGTCGCTAGTGGGCATACGCCTTCACGCTCCTCCACGGGGTAGACATCGCTTCCTGAGTCGCTTTTGTCGATTCCCGCCCGGCCCGGCGAAGCCGGCCAGGTAGGCGTGTGCTCCCGCCAGGGGTAACCACCCTGACGAGCGCAGCGGTTCCTCACCCTAGGCCCGCGTCCCCTCGAGTCGCTTTTGTCGATTCCGATTGGCAGAGGTCCGCGCGGATCAGCCCTCGAGCCAGCCAGAGGTTTGCGGATGGGTCCGTGGGTCGTAGGGCCAGGCGCAAGCGTGGTCGTGCGGGCAGGCTCCGAACGGGAAGGTCGGCCCGAGCGCCATCGCCAGGCGGACGATGCGCTCCGCCGACATGTGGCTGACCAGCCCTCGCTCGAAGCGTGAGATCACGCTCTGGCTGACGCCCGCCTGATCCGCCAGATGGCGTTGGGTGAGCCGCGCTCTCATTCGGCCGTGCCTGAAGCGCGCGCCGACCAGCTCAAAGGCGGGCAGTGGCCACTGGATGAACAGCCCATGCCGATCGACGCGGAATTGGGTGAAGTCGTCCACGAGCCCGATTAAAGCGCCGACCCCTTATCGGGCGCTCTACTCCCGCTTACCGCCCACTTACGCCACCCGCGATCCTGCGCCACCCGGGTTCCCGCGATCCTTACGCCACCCGCGATCCTTGCGCCGCCCGGGTATCCCCGCGATCCTCACGCCACCCGCGGATCCCCGCGGGGATCGACCCGCGGATCCCCGCGGATCCACCCGCGGATCCACCCGCGGATCCTTATGCCACCCCCGCCGATCCACGTCACGAGGTCCCGCGGAATCGACAAAAGCGACTCAGCAGGACACCTTGAACTCTGCGGTGAGCGTACACACGTATGCGCACTAGCGACTCAAGCCCGGACCGGGGTTAGCCGGACCGGATGATCCAGGCGGACCAGACGGCTCAGCCGGACGTCACGACGTCACGACATCGCGGAAATCGCCCGTGGCGGGGTCCTTCAGGATCAGCTTCTGGCGGCCGTCGGGCAGGAGCTCGCGCTTGATCACGACCTGGCCGTCGTGCATCTCAGGCTCGCGGCCCGAGCCAATGCGTGGCGCCACGCCGCCGCGCCACTCGAAGAGTTCCACGGGCTCCCACGCGCGCGACTTCGCCGAGCGGAAACAGGCATCCATGACGGCATTGACGACGTAGCCGTCGTAGAAGGTCTCGCGCGGCGCCGTGCCCGCCTCGAGCGCGCCGAACATGTCGCTGAACATGTCGACGTAGCCGAGCTCGACCACCTCGTCCCCCACCGGGAATAGCCAGCCGCTCTCCGACTCCTGCTTCTCGGCCACGTAGCCGCCCGACTCGCCTGCGGTGAACATCTCGAAGCCGGTACGCAGGAAGTTGTTGACCCAGATTGTGCCGGCAGTGCCCGCGACCTCGTCGCGCAGGTCCATGCCGCCGCGGAATGTCCACGAGACCTCGAACTGACCCAGTGCGCCGCTCTCGAAGCGAATGAGCGCGACCGCGTTGTCCTCATCGGCGATGGGATGCACCAGGGTGTCGGCGTGGCACAGCACCTCGATCGGCCGGTTCTCCTTGCCGACGTAGTTGCGGATGATCTCGATGCAGTGGCAACCCAGGTCGACGATGGCTCCACCGCCGGTCAGTCGGCCGTCCCAGAACCAGGCCGAATGCGGCCCCGGATGAGCTTCGCGGGAGCGCACCCAGGTGACCTCGCCGATGGCGCCGGCGCGGACAGAGCGCACCGCCTTCAGCGTCTTGGGCGTGTAGCACAGGTCCTCGAGATAGCCGCCGAAGACGCCTGCCTTCTCGACGACCGCGAGCATTTGCGCCGCCTCCTCGGCGTTCCGACCCAGAGGCTTGGTGCACAGCACGGCCTTGCCGGCCTGCGCCGCCGCCGAGACCGCCTCCGCATGCAGGAAGTTGGGCACGCCGACGATGACCACGTCGACCTCGGGATGCTCGATCGCGGCGCGCAGGTCGGTCGTCGACTCGGGGATCGACCATCGCTCACGGAACGCTTCACCGCGCGCCTCGGACCGCGAATAGACGATGCGCACCGAGTCGCGCGAGCGCTGGCTGTGCAGCGCCATGGTGTAGAAATCGCCGATCAGCCCGGTGCCGAGCATGGCGATCTGGTGCCTTTGCATCGTGCAATTCTAGGATTGGGGAATGAAGCGAACGATCACGGTCCCGGGCACGGGACGAGTAACGGTTGAACCGGACATCGCCTCGCTGCGCCTGGGGGTCAGCATTCAGCGCGAATCCGCGGGCCAGGCGCGCGAGGACGCGGCCAACACCATGAACGCAATCCTCGAGGCCATTGCCGGGCAAGGCATCGACCGGCGCGACATGCGCACCGCCTTCGTCACCCTTGGCCCGGTCACCGACTATTCGGAGGGCGGTCCGCGGATCGTCGGCTACCAGCTCCTCAACTCCGTCGAGGTCACGCTGCGCGACCTGGCCAAGGCCGGGCCCGTGATCGACGCCGCCCTCGGCGCGGGCGCGTCGACGCTCGACTCGCTCGACTTCAGGCTCGAGGACCCGACAGGTGCCGAGCACCTCGCTCGAACGATGGCCATGGACGACGCGCGAATTCGGGCCGCGACCATAGCCCGCGCGTCCGGCGCAAAGTTGGGCCGCGTCATCACGGTCAGCGAATCGGAGCGTGGCTTTGGAGGCGGTCCGATGCCACTCGCGCGTCAGATGGCCATGGAAGCGAAGGCCGACACGCCGGTCGAGGCGGGAACGCAGGAGATCATCGTCTCGCTGACGGTCACTTTCGCCCTTACCTGACTCGGTCGATTCACAGGGCATTCGCAGGTTCGCGGGTAGACTTCTAGAGGCCGAGGAGGCTGTAGATGTCCGATACCACCGTAACCCGCCCAGAACCAACTTCTGCCGAGGCCGACGCTCCGTCGCTCGAGCTGCCCCCGACTGAGGCCGCGGCGCCGCCGGCGTCAGCTGTCGCGCCGGTCGCTGTCGCGCCCGGCGCGGTGGCACCGAACGCCGAGGTGGCCGTCGAGCCGGTCCAGAGCACGGCGGCCGAGCTCAACCTCGACCCCGCCCAGGCCAAGAAGCTCGAGCAGATGGTCGAGGCCTACGTCGATGCCGTGACGCGGCTCGATCCGCACGAGCAGGCCCAGGCGCTGGCCACGCGCGCGAGCGAGATCACCAACCTCGGCTCGGAGGACATCCGCGCCTCTGCCCGAGTGTCGAACCGGCTGTTGCAGCAGCCGCTGACGACCCTGTCGCGCGGCGGCGAGCAGAACTCGAAGATCAGTCGCTCGCTGCTCGAGCTGCGCAAGACTGTGGAGCGCCTCGATCCGCAGCGCCACAACAACCTGCGCCGCCGACGCGTGCTTGGGGTCATCCCCGTGGGCGACCCGATGAGGGACTACTTCCGCAAGTACCAGTCGAGCCAGACGCACATCAACAACGTGATCGTCAGCCTGTACGACGGCCAGGAGGAGCTGCGGCGCGACAACGTCAGCATCGACGAGGAGAAGACCAATCTCTGGAACTCCATCGGCCGGCTGCGCCAGTACGCCTACATGGCCCAGGAGCTCGACGCCACGCTCACCGCAAAGATCGCCGAAATCGAGGCGACCGATCCCGACCGGGCGCGGGTGCTCAAGAACGACCTGCTCTTCCCGGTGCGCCAGAAGCGCGAGGACCTGCTGACCCAGCTCGCCGTGAGCGTGCAGGGCTATCTTGCGCTCGATCTGATCAAGCGCAACAACATGGAGCTCGTCCGTGGCGTTGACCGGGCGACGACGACGACCGTCAGCGCGCTGCGCACTGCCGTCATCGTCGCCCAGGCGCTGGCCAACCAGAAGCTGGTGCTCGACCAGATAGCGGCGCTCAACGACACGACCGGCACGCTCATCGAACAGACGTCGGAGATGCTCAAGGAGCAGACCGGCCAGGTCAGCCGCCAGGCGTACGAGGCCACGGTCGGCATCGATCGGCTCGAGAAGGCGTTCGCCAACGTGTACGCCACGATGGACGAGATCGACGAGTTCAAGATCAAGGCGCTCGACACGATGTCGCACACCATCTCGGCGCTCGAGGCGGAGGTCGAGAAGTCACGCGGCTACATCGACCGCGCACGTGCCCAGGAGCAGGCGCGCATCGGCTCGGGCACGGAGCCCACGATCCGCGGGGGCGCCGGCGAGCTGCCCGGCTGATGAACGAGGCACCCTTCTGATGAGCAAGCACAAGCGCCGCAAGGATCGTCCGGCACAGCCGCCGCCGACGGGAGTCATGGGCTCGCGCCTGTGGCGCTTCCTCGGCTCGCCGGCGCACCTCGTCGGCACCCTTTTCGCCATCGGCTCGATCCTGCTGCTCGACGGCGGCCTGACCGGCGGCGTCGTGGGCATCGCGCTGATCCCGGTCATGTACGTCACCGGCTTCGCGGTCGTCGCCCGGCGACACGTCGTCGCTGCTCACGTCGGGCCGCTTGCTGCCCGGGACGCGCCACACATCCGCGCCCAGCTGGACGAGATGATCAAGTCGATTCGGATGGGCGTCAGCGACGACATCTACCGCCGCGTGGTGATGATTCGCGACGCAATCGTGTTCACGCTCGACCGTGCCGGCGAGGAAAGCGAGGCCGACCCGAACGTCTACCTCGTGCGCCAGACGGCTCGGACCTATCTACCCGAGGCGCTCGCCGCCTACCTGGCGCTGCCGCGCGCATATGCCGAGCGCCAGCCGGTCGAAGGCGGCATGACCTCGCACGACCTGCTGCTCCAGCAGCTGTACCTGATGGACCTCAAGACGCGCCAGGTGGCCGAGTACGTGCTCCAGCGCGACTCACGCCAGCTCGTCAAGCACGGCCGCTTCGTCGCCGATCGCCTGGGCGAGAGCTCACTCGACGTGTCGGACGATCTTCCCGGCGCACCACTGCCGGGCACCGAGCCATCTCCGCCGCGGACGCCGCGCCTCAACTAACCCGCCGCGCCCACCGCGGCCCCGCCTCAACTAACCCGCCGAGGCTGCCCCGCATCCGCCCCGCAGCGGTCTCGGAATGCACCAACCACGCCCGCGAGGCGTACTAAGCGGCTCACAGGCGCGATCGCGTGCCACCTTCGCTCCCGCAGCGTCGTATCCACGCATCGCAGCCCAGACGCTGCCAATCACGCCACAGGAGCGTGCTTGGAGCTCAATGTCGCCTGAAGCGCCGCCCGCACACGCTCGGCGCGCCCATCAGTTGGCTCTGCGAGGTGACACTGCCTGCTCCAACACGCTGTGGGGACGTATCTGACGCGACGTAGTCGTCCAGACGCCCAAATCTCTCGGCGCCGATTGACGTAGCCCAATCCAGCAGGCCGAACCACGGCTTACACTCAGCCGCGTCCGATCGGGTTCGGGGAGGGGGAGGGGCAGGAGGGTCCTTGGTCGTCTCCACGGATAGCGCTGTCCGTCTCGACAAGGTCGAGAAGAGATTCGGGGATGTGGTCGCCGTGGCCGGCATTGATCTCAACGTGCGCGATGGCGAGTTCTTCTCGATGCTCGGTCCGTCCGGCTCGGGCAAGACGACGACGCTGCGCATGATCGCCGGCTTCGAGCTGCCGACCTCCGGCAGGATCCTGCTCCACGGCCGTGACGTGACCCAGCTGCCGCCCTTCGAACGCGACGTGAACACCGTCTTCCAGGACTACGCGCTCTTCCCGCACATGACCGTCGCCGACAACGTGGGCTACGGACTGGTCATCAAGCGCGTCAAGAGCAGCGATCGGGCTGCGCGGGTGACCGAGGCGCTGCGGATGGTCCGACTCGAGGGCTACGAGAAGCGCAAGCCCGGCCAGCTGTCAGGTGGCCAGCGCCAGCGCGTTGCGCTCGCCCGCGCGCTGGTCAATCGGCCCCGAGTTCTGCTGCTCGATGAACCGCTCGGCGCGCTCGACCTGCGCCTGCGCGAGGACATGCAGATCGAGCTCAAACAGATCCAGCAGGAAGTGGGTGTCACCTTCATCTACGTGACCCACGACCAGGGTGAGGCACTGACCATGTCCGACCGCCTGGCCGTGTTCAATCACGGCCGCATCGAGCAGATTGGCGCTCCGGCGGAGGTCTACGAGAAGCCGGCCACGCCGTTTGTCGCCGGCTTCGTGGGAACGTCGAACCTCCTCAAGGGCGACATCGCCGAACGCGTCACCGGCAGTGCCGGCACCTACACCGTCCGGCCCGAGAAGATTCGTGTCCACGAGCCAGACGAGCAACCAGGCGCTGACGAGTGCAGCGCCCTGGGGACGATCGACAAGGTCGTCTATCTGGGGCCGGAGACGCGCCTGATCGTGGCGCTCGACGGAGGCACGCAACTGGTCGTGATGCAGCAGAACCTCACGACCGAATCGGGCCAGGTGTTGGCGCTTGAGGGAAAACGGGTGCTCCTGACCTGGAAACGCGTTCATAATCTGGCACTCGCCGTGGAGACGCCCGTGGAGTGATCAGTCCCGCGCGGCAAACGGGGAGCGACAGGGGGCAACTGGGGGCGAAGGAGGAACAGTGCGCAGAGCACGCATGTGGGCCGGTCTGTCGATCGTCGCCCTGATCTTGGCGGCCTGTAGCTCCGGTGGCGGAGCCACGACCGCGCCCGCAACGACCGCCCCGGGCACCATCGCGCCGGCAACGGGAGCCCCGGCAACGAGTGCCCCTGGCACGGATGCGCCCGCAACGAGCGGCTCCGGCGAGGGCGAGGGCGAGCTGAACCTGGTGATCTGGGGTGGTTACGCCGAGAGGGGCGAGACCATCGAGGGATTTGACTGGGTGACGCCATTCGAGGAGGAGACGGGTTGCATCGTAAATGCGACCCCGATGACCGATTCGAACAACGGTGTCTCGCTGATGCAGTCTGGCGAGTACGACGGCATCTCAGCGTCCGGCGACGCGACGACGCGCCTCATTCAGGGCGGTTTCGTCGAGGCCATCGACACCGACGAGTTCCCCAACTACGCGAACGTCTTCCCGGGCCTCAAGGACCTGCCGCATAACACGGTTGACGGCGTCAACTACGGCGTGCCCCATGGCCGAGGCCCGAACCTGATGATCTGGAACACTGAGACCATCACAGAGGCACCCACGAGCTGGGACGCGGTATGGGAGGGCGGCTCGGAGTACCAGGGCCAGATCAGCATCTACGACTCGTCGATCTACATCGCCGACGCCGCAGTACACCTGATGGCCAAGCAGCCCGACCTGGGCATCACCGACCCTTACCAGCTCAACGAAGAGCAATTCGCCGCCGCCATCGCCTTGCTCGAGGCGCAGGCCGCCAACGACCCGCTCTACTGGAGCAGCTACACCGCCCAGATTTCTTCGTTCGCCGCTGGCGACGTGGTCGTGGGCACTACCTGGCCGCTGCAGGTGCAGCTGCTGAAGGCCAACGATCCGCCCGTCGCGGTGGAGGGCGTCAAGCCTGACGAGGGCACGACCGGCTGGTCGGACACCTGGATGCTGGCCAAGGACGCGGCCAACCCGAACTGCATGAAGATGTGGATGAACCACATGATGTCCGCTGAGGCCAACGCCCAGGCGACCGTGTTCTTCGGCGAAGCTGCGACGAGTCCACAGGCGTGCGAGGCGGCCGAGGCACTGGCGGCTGGCCACTGCGAAGCCCAGCACGCGGACGACGAGGCGTACTGGGAGAACATCTATTACTGGTCGACCCCGCAGGAGGACTGCAAGGACGATGACCCGGCCACGACCTGCAAGACGCAGGCCGACTGGGTCGACGCCTGGAGCACTCTCCGCGGCAGCTGAGTCATCGGACACAGCACGACCAGCAAGCACCGAACTACCGGAGGGCTCCCCTGCGCAAGCGGGGGAGCCCTCCCACTACCGTCGATTTGACGACTAGCTAATGAACCTTCCGGCAGGACCCGTCACCTCGCCTGAGTCGCTCGAGCCTGTGCGGCGAAGTCCGCGCCGGCGCTTCGGCGCGTGGCTCTACCGGCGTCCGCGGCTCCAGCTCGGCGCGCTGCTCGCCGGCCCGGTGGGCTGGCTGCTGATCGCATACATCGGCTCGCTCTTCATCCTGCTCCTGAACGCGTTCTGGGAGGCGGACCCGTTCACCGGGGTCGTCGAGCCGTTCAACTGGTCCCTCGCGGCGTTCGAGACGATCATCAGCAACCCGGTCTACCTCACGATCGCGCAGCGGACGGTCGTGCTGGCGGCCATGGTGACCGTTACGGACGCGCTGCTGGCACTGCCGATCGCCTACTACATGGCCCGCATCGCGTCGCCCCGAACCAGGCGGCTGATGGTCGTCGGCATCCTCGTGCCGCTGTGGGCCGCATACCTGGTCAAGGTCTACTCGTGGCGGATCATCCTGCAGGGCAACGGCCTGGTCGACTGGGCACTGGAGCCCTTCGGGATGTCAGGGCCGGGTCTTGCGGAAGACCTCAACACGTGGCTCGTGCTGAGCTACCTGTGGCTGCCCTACATGATCCTGCCGATCTACGCCGGATTCGAGCGCATTCCCAATTCGCTGCTGGAGGCATCGGCCGACCTTGGCGCGCGCAGCCTCACCACGTTCCGCCGAGTGGTCCTGCCGCTTGTCTTCCCGGCCCTGGTGGCGGGCTCGATCTTCACCTTCTCGCTTTCGCTGGGTGACTACATCACGCCCGACCTGGTGTCCAACGCGAAGTTCATCGGCAACGTCATCTACGACAACGCGGCCAACGTCAATCTGCCTCTTGCCGCCGCCTACTCACTGATCCCGATCGCGATCATGATCGTGTACCTGGTCATCGCCCGGCGCCTTGGCGCGTTCGACTCGCTGTGAGTCCTGGCGACATCTGATGACAGAGCCGCGCCTGGTCCGGATCGTCCTGCGCATCGCGTCCATCGGGGTGCTCGGCTTCCTCTACCTGCCCATCGTCGTCCTCGCGATCTACGCCTTCAACGAGAGTCGCATTCAGTTCTGGCCGCCGACGAGCCTTTCGCTGAAATGGTTTTTCGAGGCGGCCGCATCCCCGTCGATCATCCGCGCCGTCGGCAACTCGCTGATAGCGGCCAGCGTGGCCACGACGATGGCGCTGATCCTGGGCACCTTGGCCGCGCTGGCCGTGCAGCGGTACGACTTCTTCGGCAAGCACACGATCTCGTTCCTGCTGGTGCTGCCCATCGCGCTGCCCGGCGTCGTGACAGGGATTGCGCTGCGGACGACCTTCGTCACGTTCGACATCGATTTCGGGCTGCTGACGATCATCATCGGCCACGCCACTTTCTGCGTCGTGGTGGTCTACAACAACGTCATTGCCCGTCTCAGACGCACGCCAAGGACGCCGGAAGAGGCCTCAGCCGACCTTGGCGCCGACACACTGACGACGTTCCGCAGGATCACCCTGCCTGCAATGGGCACCGCGTTGGTCTCGGGCGGCCTGCTGGCATTCGGCCTCTCGTTCGACGAGATCATCGTGACGGTCTTCACGGCGGGCGCCGGCACGCAGACCATCCCGATGTGGATCTACACGGCCATTCAGACGCCCAGCGAGCAGCCGGTGGTCAACGTCGTCGCGCTCATCCTCATCCTGATCAGCATCATCCCGGTCTACATCGCCCAGCGCCTCGCCGGCGACGCCACGGCCGGCGGTCGGATCTGACTCGCCGCTAACGAGGCTCGTGCCTATACTCCATCGTTCGCAACGGTCAAGTCGCACTAGAGAGGATCGCTTGCCCGAGGCCGACGTTCGTCTCGACCGTGTCACCAAGCGTTTCCACGATGTCGTCGCCGTCGACGACCTGACGCTCGAGATAGAACAGGGGAAATTCTTCTCGATGCTCGGCCCTTCGGGCTGCGGCAAGACCACGACGCTGCGCATGATCGCCGGCTTCGAGGAGTCGACGGCGGGCACGATCTACCTCGGAGACCGAGACGTCACGAGCTTGCCCGCCTATCGCCGGGACGTGAACACCGTCTTCCAGAACTATGCCCTGTTCCCGCACCTCAACATCTTCGAGAACGTGGCCTTCGGGCTGCGCCGGCGGAAGGTCAGCTCCGCCGACATCCGCCGGCGCGTGGGCGAGATGCTCGAGCTGGTTGAGCTGCCCGGGTTCGAGGGACGCCGCATCAGCCAGCTCTCGGGTGGCCAGCAGCAGCGCGTCGCCCTGGCCCGCGCGCTGATCAATCACCCGCGCGTGCTGCTCCTCGACGAGCCGCTCGGCGCGCTTGATCTGAAGCTGCGCAAGCAGATGCAGGTCGAGCTCAAGCGCATCCAGACCGAGGTCGGCATCACCTTCGTGTACGTCACCCACGACCAGGAAGAGGCGATGACGATGTCCGATCGCATTGCCGTCATCCGTCACGGCAGGATCGAGCAGCTCGGGGCTCCTGAGGATCTGTACGAACGGCCCACGACCGAGTTCGTGGCCGGCTTCCTGGGCATATCCAACCTGCTGCCGGGGCGCGTCGGCGACGCCAACGGGACGCTCGTGCCCGTCGAGCTGGCGACGGGCGGTCAGGTCATGGTCCAGGCTGACGGCCTCGCGGCTGGGACGGCGGTGAAGGTCGGCGTGCGGCCGGAGAAGCTGAAGATCGGGCACGCCGCGGCCACCGACGCGACCGGGCCAGGCGGGCCCCGCAGCAACCGAATCGAAGGCGTGGTGGCAGACGCGAGCTATCTCGGGGTAAGCACGCAGTACACGATCGAGCTGGCCGATGGGACGACGGTGACCGTGTACTCGCAGAACACCGAGACCAGCGGCGCGACGGCGCACATCTCACACGGCGAGAAGGTCAGCCTCTCGTGGCGGCCGGAGCACAGCTTTGTAATCGAGTCGGGCAGCGCGCCCGAGCTCACGACGCAAGGAGGCACTGCGAATGTCTGACACCACCGGCTGGCGCAGGCTGGCCCTGGTAGCTGTCGTTGGCACGTTGGCGATTGGCTGCGGCATCGCCGGCCAGAGTCCGGCGGCGAGCACGACCGGCACCGCGCCGCCAAGTGGCGGCGCGCAGTCGCCTGGACCGGTCACCCCGGCGGGCATGGTCGATTGGGCCAACTGGCCGGCGTACATCGACATCGACGAAGAATCGGGCGGCTACCCGACGATCGAGAAGTTCACCGCAGAAACCGGCATCGAGGTCAACTACCAGGAAGCCATCAACGACAACGAGGAGTTCTTCGGGCGCATCCAGCCCGACCTTGCAGCGGGCAATCCCACCGGCTGGGACGCGATCGTCGTGACCGACTGGCTGGTCGAGCGGATGGTTCGGCTGGGCTACGCCGAGCCGCTCGACCACTCGCAGATCCCGAACATCGAGAACCTGCAGCCGTTCTTCGCCGACCAGTACTTCGACCCGGACAACGCTCATTCGCTGCCCTGGACGAGTGGCATCGTCGGCATCGGCTATAACCCGACGCTGACCGGTCGCGAGATCACCAGCTTCGATGACCTGCTCGATCCCGAGTTTGCCGGCCGCACCGGCATGTTCAGCGAGATGCGCGACACGATGAGCCTGACGCTGCTGTCGATGGGCGTCGTGCCCGAGGAAGCGACGATCGATGACGTCGCCGCCGCGCGCGACAAGCTGCTCGAGGCCGCCGAGCGCGGGCAGTTCCGCGCGTTCTACGGCAACGACTACTACGACGCGCTGGCGGCGGGCAACCTGGCGCTGACGATCGCCTGGTCGGGCGACGTCAGCCAGATGAAGCTGTATGACAACCCGGACGTCGAGTTCGTCATCCCCGAAACGGGCGGCATGCTCTACATCGACAATTTCGTAATTCCCAGCAACGCGGCTCATCCGATCGACGCCCACGCCCTGATGAACTTCTGGTACGACGTCGAGAACGCCACCGCTCTGACCGAGTACATCGGCTACTACAGCCCGGTCGTCGGCGTCCGTGAGCTGATCCTCGAGCACGCCGAGACGGCACGCGATGAAGGTGACACCGAGTGGGCGGACACGCTCGAGGTGCTCGCCGAAACCTCCTATCCGACCGACGAGCAGCTGGAGCAGATCTACACCTACAAGGTCCTCGACGAGGCCGAGGAACGGCAGTGGAACGACATGTTCAATGAGGTCGTCAGCGGCTGAGCGCGTGATGCCACGCTCGCTGCGCCGCTGGGCGCCGTACCTGTTCCTGCTCCCGGGCGGGCTGTGGTTGGTCGTCTTTTTCGTCGTGCCCATGCTGGTCATGCTCGCTGTCAGCCTCCAGGAAGGGACGCTGTCCACCGGGTACCAGATGACCTGGAACTTCGGCATCTACCTGGAGGTTGTCAGTGACTGGGCGCCGCAACTCGGGCGCTCGATCGTCTACGCGCTGATCGTCACCGCGGCCACTCTGCTCATCGGCTTCCCGATCGCCTACACCATCGCCGTCCGCGGCGGCCGCATGAAGAACGTCCTGCTTCTTTTGGTCATCCTGCCGTTCTTCACCGCGTACATCATCCGCACGCTGTCGTGGAAGCTGATCCTCGCCGACAACGGATTCCTGCTGGGCACGCTCAAGGATCTCGGGCTCATGGCGCCCGGCGACCACGTTCTGGCCACGCCGCTGGCGGTGATCAGCGGCCTGACCTACAACTTCCTGCCGTTCATGGTGCTGCCGCTCTACGTCGCGATCGAGAAGATCGATCCGCACCTCATGGAGGCGGCCAACGATCTGTACGCCAACCGCTTCCACGCCTTCCGGCGGGTGTTGCTCCCGCTGTCGATGCCGGGCGTCATCGCTGGCTCGCTGCTCGTGTTCATCCCGGCCGTCGGCGACTTCATCAACGCCGAGATTCTGGGCAGCCGCGACACGACGATGATCGGCAACGTCATCCAGCGCCTGTTCCTGGAGACCAACGCGTATCCGGAGGCGTCGGCGCTCGGATTCGTGCTCATGGCCGGCGTGCTGCTCATGGTCGCCCTGTACACGCGTGTGGTCGGGGCCAAGGAGCTGACCGCCTGATGAGCAGCGTGGCCAGCACGGCCGACAGCCGCGACACGCCCGCGGAGCCGCGACGCGTGCCGCTTTCCGCGCGCATCTCGCGCGCGGTGCTGCCGGTCTTCACCGGCCTGGCCGTGATCTACCTGTTCCTGCCCATCGCAGTCATGATCCTGTTCTCATTCAACGACCCGCGCGGCCGGCAGAACATCACCTGGCAGGGCTTTACGCTCGAAAACTACCTGACCATCTGGAGCCGCCCGGACATCACTGGGCCCATGCTCAACTCGCTCATCGTGGCCGTGGTGGCGACCATCGTCGCCAGCGTGCTGGGCACGCTCATCGGCCTGGCCTTGACCCGCTACGAGTTCCGCGGCCGCGGCCCGCTGAACCTGCTCATCTACATCCCGATGGCCACGCCCGAGATCATCCTCGGCGCCTCGCTCCTGGCGATGTGGGTCAGCCTCGGGGTTCAGCGTGGCCTGATGACGGTCATCATCGCCCACATCATGTTCACCATCAGCTTCGTGGTGGTGACCGTCCGCGCGCGTATCTCGGGCTTCAACCGCTCGCTCGAGGAGGCCGCTATGGACCTCGGCGCGGACGAGATGACGACGTTCCGCAAGGTGACGCTGCCACTCATCTTTCCGGGCATCCTGGCTGGTGCCCTGCTCGGCTTCGCGCTGTCAATCGACGACTATGTCATCACCTCGTTCGTCGCCGGCCAGACGACGCTGTTCCCCCTGTGGGTCTATGGCGCGTCGCGATTCGGCGTGCCGCCCGAGGTCAACGTCCTGGGCACACTCATCTTTGCGGTCGCCTTCGTGTTCATCATCGCCCAGATCCTGTGGGGCCGGCGGCGCACCGGGCTACCGGGCCACCCGGGTTAGCGCGGGCTCAGGCTAAGCGGCGATCTCCCGCGCGAAGTCGCGGAACGTGGCGACGTGACGCTCGATCTCCTCGTCAGTGTGCTGGACCGACAGCGTCCACTGGTCGTCCGGGCCGGGCGGCAACAGCACCCCGCGATTGGCGAGGTAGAAGAAGGACGCCGCCCAAAGCTCCGAGTCGAGGCCGATGAAGTCGCGGTAGTTGGTGACTCGCGCCGGCGTGAACATGACGCAGCCCTTGGGCCCGACGTTGACCGCGTAGCCGGGCAGGCCGAACTCGTCGATCACCTGCTGGCAGCCGGCGCTGAGACGGTCGCCCATGTCGCGCAGCCGCGGGTAAACGTCGCGCGTCAGGATGCGCGTCAGCACGGCCACCCCGGCGGCCATCGACAGCGGATTGCCATTGAACGTGCCCAGATGGGCCACGCGCGTGGCACCGCCGGGGATCGTCGTGTGAGCCAGGGCAGTCCCCATCTCGGCGTCGCGCTGGGGCAGCTTCTCGATCACGCCCATCACGTCGCCCCGTCCGCCGAAAGCGCCGATCGGCACGCCCCCGCCGATCGACTTGGCGAGGCAGAACAGATCGGGCTTCACCCCGAACCACTCGGTGGCGCCGCCGTACGCGACCACGACGCCGGTCTTGACCTCATCGAAGATCAGCATCGCGCCGTGGGCTGTGGCCAGCTCGCGAACACGCTCCAGGAAGCCGGGTAGTGGCGGCACCACGCCGATGTTGAACTGGACGGGCTCGATCAGGATCGCCGCGATCTGGCCGCGATGCCGATCGAGGATGGCCTCGAGCGCCTCTGCGTTGTTGTACGGCGCGACCACCGTTTCCTCGATGCGCGACCGCGGCAGCCCGGCAGAGGCCGGCACAGTCGCCGGAGCGTCGGCCGGACCGATGAGCTCGCGCGGTGGCTGGATGGAGACCAGGACATCGTCGTGGTGGCCGTGGTAGCCGCCCTCGAACTTGACGATCTTCTCGCGGCCGGTGAAGCCGCGCGCCACCCGGATCGCGTCCATGGTCGCCTCGGTCCCCGAGTTCGAGAAGCGCACCAGGTCGCAGCCGAAGCGCCGCTTGACCTCCTCGGCCAGGATGATCCCGTCCTCGACCGGGAACGTGTAGCACGTGCCGTTGGCCACACGTTCAGCGAGGACCTCGGCAAAGATCGGATGGGAATGACCCGCGGCGAGGACGCCGAATGCCATGTCGAAGTCGACGTACTCGTTCCCGTCGGCGTCATGAATACGTGAGCCGCGCGCGTCAGTCATGAACAGCGGGTACGGGTCGTACGCCTGGAAAGAGGACGCAACTCCGAGCGGCAGCGCCTGACGCGCGCGGGCGTGCAGCTCTGCCGAGCGCGGCGTGCGCCGTCGGTACTCCGCCTCCTCGCGACCCCCGATGTCAGCGATGCGCTCGCGCGCGATGGACGACGTGCTCGGAGCGGTCATGTGGCTCGGTGCCTCCCTGGTTCCATTTCCACCATCGCATGGTGGATCGAGTAGCGGTCCATCAGCCCGAAGTAGGGGTCGGGATCGAGTGCCTCAGGGCCGAGGATGCCGCTGCCGCCCCACTCACCGCTGGCCAGCAGCTCCATGGCCAGGACGGGGTTGAAGCCGGTCTGCCACGCGACGGCGCCAAGGCCGAGCTCGCGCCACGTCTGCTGGGCATCCGTCGTCTGGTACAGGAAGACCTCGCGTGGCTGGCCGTCCTTGCGGCCGATCAACCAGGTGCCCACGATGGCGCGGCCAGTCATGCGCTCCCCGAGCGTCACCGGGTCGGGTGTGATCGCCGCCAGCACGTCCCGGGGCGCGACCTCGACGCCCTTGACCCGGACCTTGTCGGTGCGGTCCATGCCCAGCGCGTGAATGGTCTTGAGCTTGTCAATGAAGTCCGAGCCGAGCGCGTACTTGAAGCTGACCTTGCGCGGGCGCGTGCCGGGCAGCCAGCGCGGAATCATCAGCACTTCCTCGTGCTCGACGTTCACGCACTCGACCGGGCCGACGCCCTCCGGAAACGGGAACGACTCCGCCGCGCTGAAGGGCTCCGTCGTCAGCCAGTGGTCTCCCTCCCACACGATCGGTGGGTTGAGGCACTCCTCGATGGTCGTCCAGATCGAGAAGACCGGGGCGAAGGCGAACCCCGGGATCTCCAGGTCACCCCCGTCGCGGACGTGGACCTCGTCGATCTCGTCGAACAAATGCTTGGCGCCATACGCGGCAAAGACGTTGGCCAGCCCCGGGTCCATGCCCATGCCTACCAGCGCAAGACGCCCGGAGCGGTGCCACGCGTCCGCCATCTCGAGCTGCTCGTCGCCGAGCTTGACGCCCGGTTCCTCGAACGGCCGCTGCTGATGCGGCCGCGACAGGCTCATGGCCATGTCCATGTAGCTGGCATCCGCCGAAAGCGTGCCCTTGAAGATGTGCATCACGAACTGCGGATCGACTGCGTTCATCACCAGGTCCACGCGGTGCTCGCGCGCGAGCTGCGTGACTGCTTCGGGCGATGACGCGTCGATGTGCGCGGCGCTGAACTGGTCGGCGCTATTGGCCGCGGCTGCGACCTCTTCGGCCCGGGCGGTGTTGTAGTCGGCGACGACCATGTGCTCGAGCCAGTCGCGCCCGGCGGACACGCGCGCGATGGCTTCGCCCACGCCGCCCGCGCCGATAAGCAGGACTCTCATGGGGCTGGTCAGTCGGCGATCTTGGCCATGACGTGCTTGACGATCGTGTAGTCCTCGATCGAATAGCTGCTCATGTCCTTGCCGTAGCCGGAGCGGCCGAAGCCGCCGTGCGGCATCTCCGACGCAATCGTCAGGTGGTCGTTGATCCAGACGGTGCCGTAGCGCAGCGCCTTGGCCGCGCGCAGTGCCTTCTTGACATCGCGCGTCCAGACCGACGCCGCCAGCCCGAAGGGCACGCCGTTCGCCCAGCGCAGGCCCTCCTCCTCGTCGTCGAACCGCTGCACGGTGATGACCGGGCCGAAGACTTCCTTCTGGACGATCTCCGAGTCCTGGCTCACGCCTGCGACCACCGTCGGGCTGTAGTAGAAGCCACGCTGACCATTGCCTTCGCCGCCGGTCGCGATCTCTGCCCCATAGCCGCGCGCTCGCTCGACGAAGCCGCTTACCCGCTCCTGCTGGCCCTTGCTGACGAGAGGGCCCATGTCGAGCTCCGGATCGTCCGCCGGATTGCCCACCTTGATCGTGTTAACGGCCCCGACGACTGCGTCGAGGGCCTTGTCGTAGGCCTTGCCGGCGACGATGATGCGCGTCGCCGCGGTGCAGTCCTGGCCGCTGTTGAAGAAGCCGGCCAGCTTGACGGTCTCGGCCAGCGCGTCCACATCCGCGTCGTCGTAAACGAGAACCGGCGCCTTGCCGCCGAGCTCGAGATGGACGCGCTTGACCGTCTGTGCCGCGGCCGCGGCGATCTCGATGCCCGTCGCGGTGTCGCCGGTCAGCGAGACCATGTCGACGTCGGGATGGCTGACAAGCCGCGCGCCAACCGTGTCGCCCGGCCCCGTGACTACGTTGAGCACGCCCTGCGGGAAGATGTCGGCCGCCAGCTCGGCCAAACGCAGCGCCGACAGCGGCGTCAGCGACGACGGCTTGAGCACGACCGTGCAGCCTGCCGCGAGCGCCGGGCACAGCTTCCAGATGGCCATCATCAGCGGGTAGTTCCACGGCGCAACCTGGCCGACGACGCCGGCCGGTTCGCGCCGGATCATGCTCGTGTGGGTGGCCAGGTACTCCCCGGTCGCCTTGCCCTCGACGACTCGGGCAGCGCCGGCAAAGAAGCGCATGTTGTCGACCGTGAACTCGACGTCGAAGTCGGCTGTGCCCTTGGGCTTGCCCACATTCTGCTGCTCGAGCAGCGACAGGGTCTCGGCGTCCTTCTCGACCGCATCGGCGAACGCATAAAGCGCCTTGGCCCGATCCTGAGGCGTCGTCTGGGACCAGCCCGCGAACGCCCTGCGCGCCGCGTCCACGGCGCGGTCGACGTCGACAACGGTGCCCTTGGGCACCTCGCCGATTGCCTCCTCGGTCGCGGGATTGATGATCGGCGTCGTTTCGCCTTCCGACGCGTCCAGCCACTCGCCGTTGATGAACATGCGGCCACGCGTGACGGCCAGGGTCATTGAAGCAACCTCGTGCTGGAGTGACGGTGTCGTGCGACCTTTCCCGTATCGTAGACGGCGCCGTGACGCGCGACTACTCGGGGGTCAGCTACTGGCTCGAGACGAGTGGCGATTCGCTCACGCCACGGCCGGCCCTGGCCGGCCCGGCGACGGCCGATGTGGCGATCCTGGGTGGCGGCTACACCGGGCTCTGGAGCGCTTACTACCTTCTCCGCCACGAGCCTTCGTTGCGCGTCACCGTGCTCGAGCGTGACGTCTGCGGCTTCGGCGCTTCAGGCCGCAACGGGGCGTGGTGCGCGCCCGGCCTGAACATCTCGCTCTCGCGCCTGGCGCACCTGCACGGCCGTGACGCAGCGCGTGCCACTTACCAAGCGATCTCTGATGCGGTTGACGAGATCGGCCGAGTCGCCACTGACGAAGCACTCGACATCGATTGGCGCCGCGGCGGCGAGCTGAACGTCGCTCGCGGTCCGCACGAGAGCCCACTGCTCGAGGCCGAGCTCGAGGAGCTGGCGAAATTCGGCTTTGGCGATCGCCATCGGCTACTGGATGAGGCCGAACTCGCCGGCCATCTGCGTATCGACCGCGCCACGGGTGCGCTCTACTCGCCGGACGCTGCGGTCATCCATCCGGGCAAGCTGGCGCGCGGTCTTGCCAACGTGGTCGAGCGCATGGGCGCGACGATCCACGAGCAGACCGAGGTGACCGACTTTCGACCGCGCCACGGATCGTCGGGTGCCACTCTCGTCACCCCGCGCGGGCCGATCGCGGCCGACACAGTTGTCCTCGCCGGCGAGGCCTACCTGACGCGACTGCGCCGGCTTCATCGCGCACTGATCCCGGTCTGGTCGCTCATCGTGCTGACCGAGCCGCTCCCAGAAGAGATCTGGCATGACATCGGCTGGGGCCGCCACGAGCTCGTCGGCTCGCCCCGCTACACGGTCGTCTACCTGTCACGTACCGCCGACGGCCGCCTCCTGTTCGGCGGTCGCGGCGCGCCCTACCGCTTCGGCTCGCCGATCCGCGACGAGTACGACCGCCACGCGCCGACGCACGACATGCTGCGCAACCTCGCCCGTGCCTGGTTCCCAGCCTTGGCTCGCCATGACGTCAGATTCACGCACGCGTGGGGCGGGCCACTGGGCATGCCTCGCGACTGGCACCCGACAATCGCTTTCGATCGCGCCAGTGGCGTGGCCACGGCGCGCGGCTATGTGGGCCACGGCGTCTCGACTGCCAACCTTGCGGGCCGAACGCTGGCCGAGCTGATACTCGGCCGCCAGACCGAGCGCACATCGCTGCCGCTGGTCGACCACCGCTCACGCAACTGGGAGCCCGAGCCACTGCGCTGGCTGGGCGTCCGCTTCACCCAAGCAGCGCTTGGCCGAGTCGACCGATTGGCCGAGCAGAGCGGCAAGCCACCGCGCGGGACATCCCTCGAGGAGCGCCTCGCCCGCCACTGACGTCTTGCCGCGCCAGTGCCGCCGATCCTCGGCATCGTGTGTCGGTCCTGACCGAGTTCGGTCAGCCCTCGGCGAAGTGGGCGCGCGACTCCTGCGCGGGAATCGGCGCGCCCCATTTGGCGTCGGCGTCCCCTTGGCCGCCCCAGTCATATATCCGCTTAGTCAGTCAGCATCGCGCGGGCCTCCACTGAATAGTCGGATATTTGACTGGCCTACGGGGAGCGACGACTACAGGGAGGCGAGCGCCTAAAGGGAGGCGAGCGACTCGCGGATGATTTGGATCGCCTGATCGACCTCGGCGTCGGTCGTGACAAGCGGCGGGATCACGCGCACCACTTGGCCGTACGTGCCGCAGGTGAGCAACAGCAGCTTGCGCTCGAACGCGGCCGCAAGGAGCTTCTTGGCCAGGTCGGGCCGCGGCGCCAGGCCGGGTGCCGCATCGGCGAACTCGATTGCCAGCATCAGGCCACGGCCACGGACGTCAGCGACGCCGTCGACGCCAGCGGCGGCGGAGCGTAGACCGGCCAGCAACCGCTCGCCCTGGCGCTCCGCATTTGCCACGAGCCCCTCGTCCTCGATGACATCAAGCGTCGCCAGCGCTGCGGCACACGTA
Source organism: uncultured Chloroflexia bacterium (assembly GCA_963706095.1). GTDB lineage: Bacteria > Chloroflexota > Limnocylindria > Limnocylindrales > CSP1-4 > JALYGJ01. The sequence goes on along the minus strand of OY970149.1, from coordinate 1,011,582 downwards.
ACCACGTTGCCGCCGTAAGTGCCGCCGTGGGCGGAGGGTGGAAACTTATCGATCAGGGAGCGGCGAGCCATGATGCCCGACAGCGGCAGTCCGGACGCGATGCCCTTAGCCATGACCACGATGTCGGGCACGGCACCCGTCCACTCACTCGCGAAGAAGCGGCCCGTCCGGCCGTAGCCCGTCTGGATCTCGTCCGCGATGAGCAGGATGCCGTGCCGATCGGCCAGCTCGCGTAGCGCCGGCAGGAACGAGTCCACAGGGATCACGTACCCGCCCTCGCCGAGGATCGGCTCGACGATGAACGCGGCCACGTCGTCGGGATAGACCATCGTGGCGAACAGGTCGTTGAGCGCGGTCATCGTCCGCTCGAGGGCCGCATCCGCCGAGCCGGCCCCGACACGCAACGGATCGGGGAAGGGAACGTGGTGGATGCCGCCCAGCAGCGGCTCGTAGTGGCCGCGGTATTTGACGCTCGAGGAAGTAAGGCTCATGGCCGCGTGAGTTCGGCCGTGGAAGCCGCCCTGGAACGCGATCACGATCGGCCGATGGGTCGCGATCTTGGCCAGCTTCACGGCCGCCTCTACCGCCTCCGCGCCCGAGTTCGAGAGGAACACACCCACCGGCTCGTCGATCTGGCCGGGGAAGTAGCTCGGCAGCCGCTCGTGCAGCCGCAGGCCGGGCTCGTGGTAGACGATGTTCTGCTGGCCGTGAATGAGCTTCGTGGCCTGTTCGGCGATGGCCGCGGCCACCCGCGGATGAGCATGCCCGGTGTTGACGACGCCGATGCCCGACGTGTAGTCGAGGTACCGATCGCCTTGGACAGTCTCCAGCCACGAACCCTCGCCGCGCTCGATCACGAGGTCCGTGTAGCGCGCCCACACCGGCGCGACGCCGCCTGTAAGCGCGGTCCAGTCGCGAACCGGAGGGTCCTTCAGCACCATCAGCGGAGCGTAGGCACCCGCGCGGAGCCGGTCAAATGGGTTTGCCGGGGCGCGCTACGATCGGCGCCGTGGGAGGGACCCTGGAATGATCGACAGCCTGGCGCGGCCCTACATCCTCGTAATCGCCGCGCTGCTGCTGGGCGGCGTGCTGCTGAGCGGGTTGAACCTGCTGTTGATCGGCTGGAGCGCATATGCGCTGGGTCACATCGGCTCGATCTTCGCTTTCGTGCTCATCGCCCGCGCGTACCGCTCGCGCATGGACAGCTGGGCGTGGGTCGGCCTGGCCGTGCTCATCTTCGGCCTGATGGCCGCGCTGCCGCAGGCATTCGTCATCTGGAGCGCCTACCTGACGCGCATGACCGGCGGCGACATGCTCATCCCGGCCGCGCAACCGCCGTTCGGCGTGGCGGCCGAGTACGTGACCTGGATCGGCCTGGCCTTCTACGCGCTCGCCGCGCGCGGCTCTAGGGCGCTGCCCGACGGAGTCGCGTGGATCTTCGTCGCAGCCTCGATCACCGGCATCTGGGCCGCGCTGAAGATCTTCTCGCCACTCGCCTGGATCGGCGCAGTGATCTTCGTGGCCATCGGCCTGGTTTGGGTCGGAACCAGCCTTCCCGAGGCCGAGCCCGAGGCCGAGCTTATTGACGAGCCCGCCTGACGACTATCAGACGTCGCGGGTCACCTTCAGGATGCCGAACATCGCGCCCTGGGGATCAGTGACAAGGGCGAATCGGCCACCCGGGAAGTCCATCGGGCCGAGTACGTCCTGCGCGCCGAGCTGACGGGCGCGCTCGGCCGAGGCGTCGACGTCCTCGACGTCGAAGTAGACCAGCCAGTGCGGCGGCACGAACGCAGGCACCGCGGCCGGGATCTCCATCGCGCCGAGGATGCTCCGGCCGTCGAGCTGGAACTCGTGGTACGGCCGATCGCCGCCGTCCGTCGTGCGGACGCCCCAGCCGAACACGCGCTGATAGAAGCGCAGCGCCTCTTCGACGCCTCGTGCGTTGAGCTCACCCCAGGAGAACGCACCGGGCACGTCGGTAACGAATGAGCCGCCGCCGGATCCCTGCCACGCCGAGATGAACGCGCCGCCGGGATCGCGAAATAGGGCCATGCGCCCCTGGTCGGCGACATCGAAGGGTGGCATGACGACACTGCCGCCGGCATCGGCAAAACGCTGCGCCAGGCCCTCAACGTCGTCCGTGCCCAGGTAGAGCGCCCACGCCGTCGGCTGGCTCGGATCCTGCTTGCCGCCGAGTCCGGCCGTCTGCCCCTCCGCTACTCGGCCGATGGCGTAGCCGCCGTATTGCGGATCGTCGGACTTCTCGATCTCCCAGCCGAGCAGCTCTGAGTAGAAGGTCTCGGCGGCGGCCTGGTCGTCGGTGGTCAGCTCGACCCAGCGAGCCTGGTTCAAACGTGAGGGCGCGTCCACTGCTGATCTCTCCTTGTGCTGGTGCCTGCAAAGTATGCTTCCGACCAGGGGACGGGCCTTGAAGAGGATGATTTTGAACTGTCCTAACTGTGGGACGCAGAACGTCGCCGGCGCGAAGTTCTGCATGGAGTGCGCCTCGCCGCTCGCGTCGGGCTGCCCGAATTGCGGTTTCCAGAACCTGCCCGGTGCCAAGTTCTGCTCCGAGTGCGCGACGCCGCTCGGCGGGGACCGAGCGGCCCTTCCTCCGCCCCAGGCAGCTGCCCCGCCTGCCGAAGTTGAAGCCGTTGCCCAGCGGCGCATCGTCAGCGTGCTCTTCGCGGACCTCGTCGGTTTCACGCCGTTCGCCGAGGGCAAGGATTCGGAAGACGTCCGGGACACGCTTACCCGCTACTTCGACATCTCACGTGAGGTCGTCGAGCGCTACGGCGGCACCGTCGAGAAGTTCATCGGTGACGCGGTCATGGCCGTGTGGGGCGCGCCCACCGCTCACGAGGATGATGCGGAGCGCGCCGTACGCGCCGCACTCGAGCTGGTTGATGCCGTGCCGGCGCTCGGCTCCGGGATCCAGGCACGTGCCGGGGTGCTGACGGGCGAGGCCGCGGTCACGGTCGGCGCCACCAACCAGGGGCTGGTCGCGGGCGACATCGTCAACACCGCCAGCCGCCTGCAGAGCGTGGCGCCGCCAGGGGCCGTGCTCGTCGGCGACGTGACGCAACGCTCCGCCGCGGCGGCGATCCATTTCGAGCCGGCCGGCGAGCAGGTGCTCAAGGGCAAGGAGGCTCCCGTCGTGGCGTGGCGGGCGGTGCGTGTCGTCGCCGAGCGGGGCGGGCGCAATCGGTCGGACACGCTGGAGGCGCCCTTCGTCGGCCGCCAGGAAGAGATGCGCCTGCTCAAGGAGCTGTTGCACAACACCGGCCGCGAGAGGCGTCTTCGCGTTGTGTCGATCATCGGCCCGGCGGGCATCGGCAAGAGCCGGCTCTCGTGGGAGTTCAGCAAGTACACCGACGGACTCGTCGAGGACATCTATTGGCACACCGGCCGCTCGCCGGCCTACGGCGAGGGCATCACCTTCTGGGCGCTGGGCGAGATGGTTCGCGAGCGCTGCGGACTGCGCGAACTTGACGACGAGACGACCACGCGGGCGAAGGTCAGGGAAACGGTCGAGCGCTGGATCGACAACCCGGACGACCGATCGTGGATCGAGGGCGCGCTCCTGACATTGCTCGGGGTCGAGGCGTCCGCGGCACCAGACCAACTCTTTGGAGCTTGGCGGACGTTCTTCGAGAGCATCGCCCAGAAGGGCACCACCTGCCTGATCTTCGAGGACATGCACTTCGCCGATGCGGGTCTGCTCGACTTCGTCGACCACATGCTGGAGTGGAGCCGCGAGCTGCCTATCTACATCGTCACCCTCGCTCGCCCCGACCTGATCGAGCGTCGCCAGGATTGGGGTGCCGGCAAGCGCAACTTCGTTTCGATGTACCTCGAGCCACTGACCGATGAGCAGATGCGCGAGCTGCTTGAGGGCCTCGTCCCAGGCCTGCCCGATCAGGCCGTCAAGACGATCATCGCCCGCGCCGACGGCATCCCCCTGTATGCGGTCGAAACAGTCAGGACGCTCGTCGCTGAGGGTCGGGTGGTGCTGCGTGAAGGCGTGTACGCGCCTGAAGGCGACCTCACGACCCTGTCCGTGCCGGAAACCCTGGCGGCGCTCATCGCCTCGCGCCTGGACACTCTCGAGGAGACCGACCGACGGCTCATCCATGACGCGGCAGTGCTCGGCCAGAGCTTCACCGCGGCCGCCTTGTCGGCCGTGGCCGGAGTGGCCGTGTCGGAGATCGAGCCGCGGCTCGGTGGCCTCGTGCGCCGCGAGCTGTTGCAGCGGCAGATGGACGCACGCTCACCCGAGCGTGGCCAGTACGAGTTCGTGCAGGCGCTCATCCGCGAAGTGGCCTACAACACTCTCTCGAAGAAGGACCGCAAGAAACTGCACGTCGCGGCCGCGCGCTATTTCGAGTCGCTCGGCAGCGACGAGATCGCCGGCGCGCTGGCCAGCCACTATCTCGCCGCGCACGCCAACTCGGCTGAAGGTGAAGAGGCTGACGCACTGGCCGGGCAGGCGCGGATCGCGCTGAAGGCGGCCGCGACCCGGGCCGCGGCGCTGGGCAGCTATGACCAGGCGGTCAGCTTCCTCGACCAGGCGCTGAGCGTCACCACGGACGCGCACGAGCAAGTCGAGCTGCTCATCGAATCAGGCAGCCACTCGCGCATCGCCGGACGGACCGAGCAGGCGATCGAGCGTGCGCGGCGTGCGCGCGACATCGCGACCAATTCAGCGGACAGGTCGCAGATGCTCCGGGCCACGGTACTGCACGGCAACATGCTTTCCGCGGCCTATCGACCCGACGAGGCCGCGCCGGTTCTCGAAGCGGCGATCGCTGACTTTCCGGAGGCAGATGAGGAGTCTGTCGCAGCGCTCCAGCTTGCCCTGGCGCGAACGGATTACACGAAGGGCAAGTACCGCGAATCACTCGTTCGGCTTGAAACCGTATTGGAGATCGCCGAGAGGCGAGGTGACGTACACACGGTTGCAATGGCGCTGATCGCGCGCGGCAACGCACTGTGGAGCTTTGGCCGACGACGCGAGGCGTTCGGAACGTCGTACGTGGCGCGTGACCTGGCGATTGAGCACGGCATGGTCGACGTTCAGCTCAGGGTCATGGGCAACCTGGCCAACACGTTGACCGAAACCGACGCAGCCGCAGCTCTGACCAGCTTGCGCGAAGCCATCGTCCTCGCCCGCAAGGTGGGCCAGCGCGGTTCACTTATTCAGAGCGTCGGGAACCTCGGATACGCCGGATTCCTCGCGGGTGCCTGGGACGAGTCCTTGGCCGAGCTGGATGTTGTCCTTGCGGATGACCTCGCGCCGAATCAGCGACTGGTCGTCCTGAACAACGCCCTGATCATCAGGGCCAGCCGCGGCGAGTCGATTCAGGACGGCATCGATGAGCTGCGCAACCTCGGTACCGCGATGAGCGGACAGTGGGAGATGTTCGTCAAGGACCCGGTGGCCAATGAGGCGCTCGCCAGCGGCGACCTGGCAACGGCTCGCAACGCCTTCATGGCGCTTGGTGAGGACGACCTTGGTGTAGCGATCGAGTACTTCTATCGAGCTGGGCGTGCGGCACTGTGGGCGACAGATCTGGCCGACTCAAAGGACATCATTCGTCGCCTCGAGGAGACCGGCGCCTACGGACCTGTGGCGGAAGCGCGGCTGGCCACCCTGCGCGCAGGCGTTGCGGCCCTCGAGGGGCGCACGAAAGAGGCGCTGGCACTGTACCGCGAGGCACTGACAGGCTGGCGAGCCACGCACTCGCCGTACGACGAGGCACTGACCGGCCTCGACATGGCCAAGCTGCTCGACCCGTCAGAGCCCGAGGTGGCCGACGCGATCAAGTCGACCCGCGAGATCCTGGAACGGCTCCGAGCCAAGCCTTTCCTCGAACTGCTCGATGCCGCGGAGGCCCGCGGCGGTGACGGTCCTGCCGGTCGCCAGGCGCCTGCCACGCGAGCAGAGGTCGCGGTCACCCCCGACTAGGGGCACGGTCGCAGTAAGCAGAACCGAAGCCGCTCTCCATCCGGGCGGCCATCCGCCGATCCGATTAGCAATCCTCCGCAACTGACTGACCCAGCCGCTTCGCTGGCCATTCGCGCATCCGATTGGCTAGTCAATTGCAACGGATGGTTAGTCGGATCGGCGGATGGCGCTCGGGATACAGGGCGAAAAACTGCGGCGAAACGCAGCCCGCGAAACGCAGCCCGCGAAACGCAGCGGCGTCGGCTGCTACTCGAAGGAGTCGAGCAGCGGCTCTGCCTGGAAGAGGTTGATCCCGCTCTGGATCAGGTCGATCAGGCCCTGCGCCTTGCGCTCCTCCTCGACCTGCTCCTCGATGAACCACTGCACGAACTCGAAGCTCGTGTGGTCGCCATCCTCGAGCGCGGCCTTGGCCATCGCGCTGAACTGCGCGGTGACGCGCTGCTCGCTAGCGAGCGTGGTGTCGGCCACCTCGAGCGCGCTGCCGTAGCGCGTCGTCGCTGACTTCAGTGCCGGCATGTCGAAGACCACGTTCTTATCGACGAGGTAGTGCATGACCTTCTCGGCGTGGCCGGCCTCTTCCATCGATTGGCCGCGGAAGAGCTTCGCCCAGCGTGACAGGCTCTGGCGCTCGAAGTAGATCGACATGCCCATGTACAGCTGATGGGCCGAGAGCTCGTTGCCGATCTGCTCGATGAGCATCTTCTGGAGTCGCTGACTGATCATCGGCGTAGGTTACCGGTCGTCGCAGCCAGACAGCCAGTTGATCGCCCCGTCGCGGCGGCTTCCGGACGATCCCTCGAGTTTGAAGATGAAGCTAGATCATGCCGCCCCGGTCGGCCGCCACGGCAGGGTCGGGTGAAGCCACTCCGCCGACAAGCCAACCAGAGCCGGCGCTGACCGGAACAGTCGCCAACTTGCCATCGGAGTCCTCCGCGAGATCCGCGCCCAACCGGGGGGCCGACAGTACGCCTGCAACCGCGCGGAATGGGTACCGGAGCAAGTCGGTGAAGGTCCCGACCAACGCCTAGGTGGTGCATCCGATCACCGAATCAGCCCTTGGTGGGCGTTCTTTCGAGAGGCACTAATCTGGAATCGATGACGCGCATCCCCGCCCTCGAACGAGGCCGACTGACCCAGACGCTCGTGGCGCGACATGGCCCGCAGGGCGTCGATCCCGAGCCGCAGGTCCGCATCGAGCACCGCCAGGCGCTGATCTACACGCTCGCCAAGGCGGCCGAGCTCGAGCACCTGATCATCTGCCAGTACCTGTTCGCGGCGTTCTCGCTGCGCAAGGACGTGAGCGAGGGCCTGACCGAGGAGCAGGCCGCGCTGACCCGTGGCTGGGCACGGACGCTGTTCAAGATCGCGGAGCAGGAGATGCTCCACCTCGCGCTGGTGCAGAACCTGCTCATCGCGGTCGGCGCCGCGCCGCACTTCGCGCGACCCAACTTCCCGGTCCCGCCGCGGGCGTTTCCGGCACGGATTCAGATCGCGCTGCTGCCGTTCAACGAGGAGTCGCTGCGCCACTTCGCGTTCCTGGAGCGCCCCGAGGGGGAGCCGATTGACGATGCAGAGGCCTTTGCCGCGCTGGCCCAGGCATCGCCGCTGCCCCAGGAAGAGGAGGACCAGATCGGGCCGATCGTCGCCGACTTCGAGACGATCAGCCACCTCTACCGCTCGATCGAGGACGGTCTGACTGCCCTCAGCGCGCGCCTTGGCGAGGAAAGGCTGTTCATCGGACCGCCGCGTGCCCAGGCGGACGGCCAGCACTTCAGGTTCAAGGAGCTGATCGAGGTCACGGATCTGGCCACGGCGCGCGCGGCGATCGACACGATCGTCGAGCAGGGCGAGGGCGCGCGCGGCGAGTGGAAGGACGCCCACTTCGGCCGGCTGCTTGGCGTCCTGGACGGTTTGCTCGCCGCGCGCGCGGCCGATCCGTCTTTCGACCCGACGCGCCCGGTCGTCCCCGCCTACGTCCGCCCGCCGGAGAGTGGCGCGGCCGTGGCGCTCATCTCGCGCTCGTTCAGCATTCGCGCCACGGACCTGCTCAACGCGGTGTACGAGGTCACGCTCCAGGTGCTGGCGCGCTACTTCAACCAGACCGAGGAGACCGAGGAGGACCTGGCCGTCCTCGCGGACGTGGGTGTCGGGCTGATGGAGGACGTGATCAGCGACCTGGGCGAGATCGTCACCCGGCTACCGGTCGGCGACGACCATCCCGGCCGGACGGTCGGGCCCGCGTTCGAGCTCTTCTATGACGCCGACTGGCTGCTGCCCCATCGCGACGCCGCGTGGCAGTTGATCGTCGAGCGGCTCCAGGAGCTCGCCGCGTTCGGCCAGAGTTGCAGGCTCGAGTGTCCGCCGGTGTTCACGGACGAAGTGGCGGCGATCGCCGAGAAGCTGCGCCGCTATGCCGACAAGCTGGCTGCCGCGGCCTAACTGCCCGGAGCGCGGTAGCCGACCGAGCCGGCGCGCCCCAGCGCCTCGAGCGTCTCCTCAACCGTCATTAGCACGGTCGTCTCGCACTTCGAGAGCGCGCCGCCGCCACTCAGGGCCACGAGCACGGCCGCCATCGAGACGTTGTCCGGAGCCTCCCACAGGTTGTAGCCGTCGAACTCGCCGAAGGCATACCAGAAGCCGTGGTGCTTGCCGCCGACCGACTCGATGTAGGCGCGCGCGGCTTCGCGCCGATCCTCCGGGTTCTCCGTCATCCGGGCCCACGCTTCCGGGGTGTAGCTGAAGCGGGTCAGGTACATCGGCACGGTCGTCCCCTTTGTGGTGATGGCTTTGTGGTGGTGGCGTTGCGGCGGATCATGCCAGACTCTGTACGAGCAGTTCGGCTTCGAGCCCGTGCCTGACGGCCGCTTCTGCACCGCCGCGCATCTTGACCGCGCAACTCATGAGAAGTAGCCTCATCTCATGAGAGTCACCAGAATCTCACAAGGTGGGCAGGTGCAGGTACCGGCCGAGGTGCGGAAGCGCTGGGGCACGCGCGACGTGATCATCGACGACGCCGGCTCGTACATCCGCATCAGACCCGTGCCTGACGATCCGATAGGGGCCGCCGCTGGCTCGTTGGCTGGCTCTGGGCGATCTTCCGCGGAGATCCGTCGGCAGTGGCGCGAGGAGGAGATCGAAGCGGAAGAACGGAAATGGGCTCGCCACCATGGCCAAGAGTGACGGTCCTCGACGCTTCAGCGCTGCTCGGATTTCTGCGAGACGAACCTTCGCGTTCACAGGTCGAGGCCATCCTTCGAGAACCGCCACCGCCGTCGATCTCGGCGATTAACCTCGCGGAGGCAATTGATCAGCTGGTTCGGGTCGACGGCCGCGATCCGTCCGAGGTAACCGACTCGATTGACCTGCTCTTCGTTGGGGGTCTGGAAGTCGAGCCCTTCTGGTTGCCGAGCAGTCGCCGGGCAGCACAAATCCGTTCACGTTTCTATCACCGAGCTCGGTCGCCGATCTCGCTCGCCGATTGCGCCGCGATTGCCACGGCCATCGCCCGGGACGAGGACATAGCCACGACGGATGGGCCGCTGGCGGCGGCAGCGCGAGAGCTCGGCGTCGAGGTCATCGAGCTGCCCAGCCGCTAACCTTTGCGGCGACCTGATCTGGTCCGCTTCCTGACAGATTCGCGCCCGGCAACCACTAGCCATCGCGCGACGTGCCTCCGGCGTCCTTGGCGGACCCGAAAGGCCGGATCCGAACGTCAGATTGCGGATGGGTGACTATTCAGCCGGTTTGCCGAACATAGGCCCGGGCTAGCTGCGGGCACGACGAAATCTGGCAGTGAAAGCGAGCCCAATTCGCGGCTAAGCGCCAGATAAGCGTCCATGTGGATGCTGTGGCGATGACAGACCAGCGCGTCGGCGCAGCGTTGCGCGCCATCCGTATCCGTAAGGGTTGGCGCCAGAGCGACCTGGCCCGGAAGGCCGGCGTGTCTGCATCGAGCGTTTCCATGATTGAGCGGGGCCACCTCGACGCGGTATCGGTTCGGGTCTTCAGGCGGGTCGCGGCGGCACTCGACGTGAGAGCAGAAGTCAGCATCTGGCTCACCCACGGCGAGCTCGATCGGCTGCTCAACGCCGGCCACGCGGCGCTCCACGAGCAGATAGCACGCCACCTGGGGTCGCTACCGGGCTGGCTGCATGCGCCCGAGGTGTCGTTCGCGATCTACTCCGAACGCGGGGTAATCGACATCCTCGCGTTCCACGAGCCAAGTGGCTCGTTGCTGGTGATCGAGCTCAAGACCGAGTTGGTCTCGCTCGAGGATCTATTGACAACCATGGACGTTCGAATGCGGCACGCGTCGAAGATCGCGCGTGAGCGCGGCTGGCGAGCGACGACTGTGAGCGCTTGGGTCGTCCTCGCCGAGAGCCGGACGAACAGACGGCGCGTGGCCGCGCACGCCGCAGCATTGCGGTCGGCGTTTCCGCGCGATGGCCATGCGCTGCGCGCCTGGTTGCTTCGGCCATCGGGCTCGATCCGCGGGCTCTCGTTCTGGACAGATTTGCAGCAAGCCGCAACAAGGCGGAACGCTGGCGCTACTCGTCGTGTGCGCATGCGTGCCCGAGGCGTTGCTCCCTGACAGAAGTCGTCCTGGTGACGATCTGACCGAATCACACGCACTTGCCGGTGGCTAGGTATGACCAGACTGCGATTTGGCAGGATTGCCCGACAATTGGCGGCGCATGGCCGACAAATCTGCCCCGGACTGGGGCTCGATCCGCGTCCGTGGCGCGCGCGAGAACAACCTCCGCGACGTCAACCTCGATATCCCCAAGCGCCGCCTGACCGTCTTCACCGGCGTGTCCGGCAGCGGCAAGAGCTCGCTCGTGTTCGAGACCATCGCCGCCGAATCGCAGCGACTCATGAACGAGACCTACAGCGCGTTCGTGCAGTCGTTCATGGGCACGCCGCCACGGCCGGACGTGGACTCGCTCGAGAACTTGAGCGCGGCGATCGTCGTCGACCAGGAGCGCATGGGTGCCAACGCCCGCTCAACCGTGGGCACGGTCACGGACGCCTACGCGATGCTGCGCATCATCTTCAGCCGGCTGGGCGAACCGCACATCGGCCCGTCGACGGCCTTCTCCTTCAACGTGCCCGCGGCGACTATCCGCGGCGACATCAAGGTCGAGCGCGGCGGCGAATCAGAGGCCGAATGGGAGCATCGGGAGTTCACCACGAGCGGCGGCATGTGCCCGCGCTGCGAGGGCATGGGCTCGGTCACGGACATCGATACGACGCAGCTCTACGACGCGAGCAAGTCGCTCAAAGAAGGCGCGATCACCGTGCCGGGCTACAACGCGAGCGGCTGGCAGGTGAAGCTCTATGTCGAGTCGGGCTTCTTCGACGTCAACAAGCCCATTCGCGACTACTCAGAAAAGGAGCTGCACGATCTCCTGCGCCATGAGGCGACCAAGGTCAAGGTCAGCGGCATAAACCTGACCTACGAGGGGCTCATCCCGCGCATCACCAAGTCGTTCCTGTCGAAGGACATCGAGGCGCTCCAGCCCCACATCCGCGCGTTCGTCGAGCGCGCCGTGACGTTCACCGCGTGTCCCGAATGTGGCGGCACGCGCCTCAACGAGATAGCGCGTTCCTCGCGCATCAACGGCCGCAACATCGCCGAGGTGAGCGCGACGCAGATCACTGACCTGGCGGGCTGGCTGCGTGACCTCGGCCGCGTCGAACAGGGAGTTCGTCCGATCGTCGAAAACCTCGTTTCGCTGCTCGACGACTTCGCCACGATCGGCCTTGGCTACCTCAGCCTCGACCGACCCTCAGGCACACTCTCCGGCGGCGAATTGCAGCGCACCAAGATGGTCCGACACCTGGGCTCGCCCCTCACCGACATGACCTACGTATTCGACGAGCCGACCATCGGGCTGCACGCGCACGACGTCGAGCGCATGAACGCCCTGCTCGAGCGCCTGCGCGACAAGGGCAACACGGTCCTGGTGGTCGAGCACGACCCCGAGGTGATGCGGATAGCCGACCACGTGGTCGACATGGGACCCGGCGCGGGCACGCATGGCGGCGAGGTGGTTTTCGAGGGGACGTTCGCCGATCTGGCCGGGTCGGGCACTGCGACGGGCAAGCATCTCGAGGCGCGCCAGCCGGTCAAGGAGCAGGTCAGGACGGGGCGCGGCGCCATCCAGATAAGCAACGCGAGCCTGCACAACTTGCGCGACGTATCGGTCGACGTCCCGCTTGGGGTGATGGTGGCGATCACGGGTGTGGCCGGATCGGGCAAGAGCTCGCTCATCCACGGCTGCATGCCCCGGACATATCCCCGAGTGACGGTGATCGACCAGTCGGCCATCAAGGGCTCGCGCCGCTCCAACCCGGCGACCTATACCGGCATGCTGGACGGAATCAGGAAGGCCTTCGCGTCGGCCAACGGCGTCAAGCCGGCGCTCTTCAGTGCCAACTCGGAGGGTGCCTGCCCGGACTGCAAGGGCCTGGGCGTGATCTACACCGACCTGGCGATGATGGCCGGAGTCGTCAGCGTGTGCGAGACGTGCGGCGGCAAGCGCTTCACCGAAGAGGTGCTCGAGTACCGGCTGCGCGGCAAGAACATCGCCGAGGTGCTGGCCATGCCCGTCGAGGAGGCGCAGCCGTTCTTCACCGAGAAGCCGATCCGGGTGATGCTCGACCGACTGGCGGACGTTGGGCTGGGCTATATCGCGCTCGGCCAGATGCTCAACACGCTTTCCGGCGGTGAGCGTCAGCGGCTCAAGCTCGCGATCGAGATGAGCGGCGACGCCGATGTTTTCGTGCTCGACGAGCCGACGTCCGGGCTGCACATGCAGGACGTCGACAACCTCATCTCCCTGATGGAGCGGATCGTCGAGGGCGGGCGCACGGTCATCGTCATCGAGCACAACCTCGACGTGGTTGCCCGAGCCGACTGGGTCATCGATCTGGGGCCGGGCGCGGGCCACGAGGGTGGCAAAATCGTCTTCGAAGGTCCGCCCGCTGCGCTGGCCGCCTTCGACGAGTCACTGACCGGCCGCCACCTCGCCCGCCGGTCCGCCACGGTGGCCGCTACTAGCCCTCGCTAACGGGCTGGTCGATTTCGGTTCGCTCTGCTCTCAAGGCCCAATCGCGATCCTTCCACCCAAGCGGAATATTCGCCTAGAAACGGCGCTTTCCTCATGGGCGGAATCGGCATGCTTCCGGCCAAGCGGAAGCATCCGCCTGGAATGAGCGCGGTTTGGTGCCGAATCCGAGTGACCATTCCGCTTGAGCGGAAGGATCTGGAAATGGCCAAAAGTGACGGTCGACATCCGCTCTGAGGGCGGTGTCAGGGGCGAAGGCAAGCCGTTCGGTCGCTGAGGTGCGCCCGGAGGCTGAGGTCAGGGGGCGGAGTCGGCCTTTTGCGGGGTGAGGTCGATCGTGCGCACCTGGCGCGTGGATCCGCCCTCGGTTCGCACCAGCGCTGAGGGGATCGGGCCCGTGCTCAGCCGCTCGATGACGGCGATCTCGTTGGCGTACAGGCCTGCGGCATCGATGCGAACCCGGTCGCCGACCTTCAGGCCGGGCTGTCCTGCGCCCGCCGAGGTGTTGATGGTGGCAAGGTTGGGCCGCTCATACGACTCCTCCGAGCCTGCGGGGGGAGTGCGCCGCGCCGACCTGGGCGGCGGATAGTTCGTCTTCTTCTTGCGCGTCACCTAGTAACGCCGCCGCGAGCGAGTCTGGTCCTTGGGTGGCTTGGGCTCGCGGCCGGGCCGCGGCGGCCGTGGCGCGGTGCCGGGCGCCATGTCGGGCGGTGGCGGGAGCGGGCCACGCGCTCGGGCTGCCGCTACAGCCTCGTCGAACTCCTTAGCCTGCCCCGCGGACATGCTCGCGACCCAGGCCGCTTCGATCCTCGCGACGTCCTCGTTCTGTTGCTTGCGACGGTCGCGCTTTGCCTTTGAGTGCTTCCCCAAGATCCACTTCCCATGCTCGAGTGCGCCACCACGAGGCGCAGTTCGATGTGACCCTATCAGTCGACCGCTACTTGAGCAGCGACTGCACCTGCCTCGCAATGAGACCGTGGCAAGGCCCATGTTACGGTGGCCGCTCGTCACCCGGCCGCGTTCGACCGTCGCCGGACGAAGGAGAAAATGCGGTCCGCGGGCTATGCGGTGCTGGTGGCAGCCGTGATTGTCATCGGCGCGTGCTCCACGTCGGAGCCTCCCGCCGGATCTACGCCGGCATCCGCGGCCATCCCCGCATCCGTCGGCTCCCTCGCCTCGGGCGCTCCACTAACCGCTCAACCTACGACCGCCGATGAGCTGACGGTCGGTCCGGTCGATCCCATCCAGATCGCAATCGATACTTCCGGCGACCTCAATGGCGAATTGGCCACGATCGAGGACGAGGATCGTGCGCGCGCGCGGGAGCAGGCCGGCTTCAGCCAGGAGATCGGCTCGGGCTGGCCGGCATTAGCGGATGCCGCCGACCAGGCCATCGATGCCGCCGCCCAGGCAGTCGCGGACGACCTGTCGATCGAGCTCCCGACATCACGCACCCGCCCGTTTGCCACCGTGGGTCAGCAACCAGCGACGGAGATCATGACAACCGACTCAGCGGCCAGCGCGCTGGCCATCGTCACGGCATCACTCACCGCCGGCCAGTCGCTTGGCCAGGGTGGCACTCGGGAGGCGCCGCCACGGACGGAGACGCGCACCACGACGGAGGGCGACGACGCGGCCACCGTGACGGTGACCATGCGCGGCACGATCACATCCACTGGCAGCCGCGTTGTGGCCGAGTTCACGTTCGAGCTGACCGGCACGGTCACCAACAACGTCAGTGGCGCTACCGCCCAGATGAACGGCTCGGCCACGGCGCGCGTCGAGATCGACGGCTGTCCGGACGAATCCGGCTCGAGCAAGGGATCGGTCTCGCTGACCTCGAGCGAGACCGCGCGCGGATCGGGCGCCGACGGCGGATCGACCACCGCAAGCTGGACGCGCGACCTGTCGGGCGAGTTTGACATCAGCGTCGGGGACGACGCATCCATCTCCGGGTTGGCGATCGATGCCCAGGCCAACGAATCGGTCGTCTCCACGACCCAGGAAGGGGAGGACGACGATCCCGAGACGAGCGAGCACGAGCTCGGTGTGGAGATGCACTACGAATACTCGTCCGGGCCCGGCTTCGAGGGCCTCGCACCGAATGATGCCGCGACCACGGGCGACGTGACCCACGAGGACGGCGCCACTGCGGCCGACCTGAGGCCGCTGTTCCGCAGCGCGGCCTACGCCGTGTCCGTGGCCGCGATCGGGCTGGGCCGCGATGCCGAGGCGTTCTGGCGCGACGGTAAGTGCATCGAGCTCATCGTCGATCCCGAGGGCGGCGACGTTGACGCGAACTCGGTGACCTCTGTCACGGCCACGGTGCGTCACATCTTCGAGGGCGAGGATCTCGACAAGCCCGTCGAGGCGACGCTGACCGGCGTGACCTCGCTCGATCCGGCCGGCGAGGAGCAACAGTCCCCGGCGACGGTCAGCTACACGGCCGGACCGGAAGTGGACGACGTGGGCGAGATCAAGTTCGAGTCGGTCTCGAATTGGGGGATCGGCTCGAAGACGATCAAGTTCACTGTCAAGGCAACGGGCTGGACGACCAACGCCGACACGCCGCTGGGCCAGATCAGGGGACTCAAGTGCGACGGCGTGGGTGGCGTCTGGACCGTTGAGGGTTCAGAGGTGCTCGTGGCGCTGGACGTGACGACGGTGTGGGAAATCACGCTCGACGAGTCGAGCCTCGAGGGGACCTACACGTTCGAGAAGGTGCAGACCGGCCTGGGCACCGTGACCACGGCCACATCGAATGGTCCGGCGCACGGCGTGCTCAATGAAGACGGCACGGTGACGATGACTCTCGACGCGGCCCGCATCACGCTGCACACGGAAAACCAGTTCGGCGGGTCGGGAACGACCACCACGCCCGGCGACGGGCGCACGTTCCAGTGGGATCTCGAGACCGAGGGCGCCTGCGCGGACGAGTAGCCCAGAAGAGCGACTAGCTCAGAAGGGCATGTGCCACAGGCTGCGGATCTGGCGCGACCCGCGGCCGTAGGGCGCCTCGAAGCTGGAAGGCAGGGCGCTATCGTCGAGACCCGGCCCGCTGATCACGTTGACCAGGATCCGCCAGATGCCTCTGCCCACGGAGCGCAGGCGCCGGCCGCGCGGTGCTCGAGGGGTTGGCTCGGCCTCTTCGACGACGATGCGCGCCGAGGGCCGAGCCAACGGTGCACTCAGATGAACCTGAACAGCCATTCCGAACCTCGCGATGTCTTTCGACGTCGAATAATACCTCAGCCGGCGGAGGGCGCTCCGGTGGGTACCGACTGAGACCTTTGGGCCATGGCTGGCGTCAACTCGAGATGGCCAAATGACGGCGTGCTGCGCAATGGCCACGACCGCCGCGAGACCAGGAAGCTCTTTGTCGACCTGTTCTTCGCCGCACTCGCCGTGGCGGCCATCTCCCTCCTGACGATGACCGGAGCATTCGCCGCGATCTGGCGCTAACGCGCTCCCCGGCTCAGGCGTTCTTGAAGCGGGCCGCCTCCTCCGAGCCACCGGTCGCGTCGCCGGCCGAGTACGACTTGGCGCCGGTGCCGGCTAGCTTGCCGCCGTCGACGATCAGGTACTCCTCGCGAATGGGCGTGTCGGCGAACCAGCACTCGAGGATCTCGCGCGTCCCGGCCGCGTAACGCGCCTGGGCGGACAAGGACGTCCCCGAGGTGTGTGGCGTCATGCCGTGCCACGGCATCGAGCGCCACGGGTGGTCGGCCGGGGCGGGCTGCGGGAACCAGACATCGCCCGCGTATCCCGCCAGCTGGCCCGACTCGAGCGCGCGGACGATCGCGTCTCGGTCCGCGATCTTGCCGCGCGCCGTGTTGACCAGGTACGCGCCGCGCTTCATCCGCGCCAGCATCTCGTCGCCGAAGAGGTGTTCCGTCTCGGGGTGGAGTGGCGTGTTGATCGTGACCACGTCCATCGCGCCGACCATCGACGCCGCGTCGGGGTGCCAGGTCGCCCCAAGGTCCTGCTCGAGGTCGGGCAGACGCTGGCGATCGGTGTAGTGAAGACCGACATCGAACGGCTTCAGCCTCCGCAGAACCGCTGAGCCGATCCTTCCCGCGCCGACCGTTCCGACCTGCATGCCCTCGAGGTCGTACGAGCGCGAGACGGCGTCGGCGATGTTCCAGCCCCCGTCGACCACGATCTTGTACGAGGGGATGTAGTTGCGGACGAGCGACAGGATGAGCATCACAACGTGCTCGGACACGCTGATGCTGTTGCAATACGTGACCTCGGCGACGGTCACGCCGTGCTCGATGGCCGCCTGCAAGTTGGTGTGGTCGGAGCCGATGCCGGCCGTGACCACGAGCTTGAGGTTCGGTGCCTTGGCGAAGCGCTCGGCGGTCATGTACGCCGGCCAGAATGGCTGGCTGATCACGACGTCGGCGGTGGGCAGCTCGCGCTCGAAGACCGAATCGGGGCCGTCCTTGTCGGACGTCACTGTCAGCTTGTGGCCGGCCGACTCGAGGAAATTCCGAAGCCCCAGCTCGCCGCTGACGCTGCCCAGGAGCTCACCGGGCGTGAAGTCGATCGCGCTCGGCGTCGGCGTGGTGGAGCCACCGGGGTAGTGGTCGATCCTGGGAATGTCGTCGCGTGCGTAAGTTGGTGGGTAGCCGTCGATCGGATCGTCGTACAGAACGCACAGCACGTGGGCCATTTGCACTCCCTCCTCGATCGCGTTTCGCGTGTTCAGGGTACGCGGCTGTCAGCTGGGAGCATCACGAAACTGCCGCCAGTCAGCGGCGCGACGGCGCGGAAGGCACGCTCGTCGAACGAAGCAATCCGATTCGTGCGATACCGAGCGGCGATCACGACCAGCGATGCGTCGCTCAGGCCGAGGTGGAGATCGCGATAGCGCTCGACGATGGTGCGTGCTTGCTCGAGGTCGGCTCTTGACAGGCACTCGACCTGGACGGCGCCCGACGCCAGGTCGCCAAGGAAGGCAAGCTCGACATCGACGCCAAGTCGGTCGAGGATCAGGTAGTCAGCTTCGGCGACAGCGAGCTCCGAGGTGACCAGCTCGCCACGTTCGCTGCGAAGGATCTCCGCGACCACCTCATGGCGCGGTTCGTCCGCGTCGGCCAGCGCATACAGCGCACCGGCGTCGACGACGAGGACCATCAATCCGTTCCGAAAGCTTTGTCGTATACCTCACTGGAGGTCCACTTGCGATAGCGTCGCCCGCCGCCGTGGCCCTTGCCGAGGCTCTTGAATTCACGCGCGTGTGGCTCGGCCCCTTCGATCACCCGGCGGATGCCGTCGCGGATCAGCTCGGCCTGCGACCGGCCCTCGCGGACGGCCAATTGCCGGAGACCTGCGGCCTCCTCCTCTGTCAGATACACGGATGTCTTCTTCATACCCTACGTAGGGTACCACCCGTCGGCGTTCTTCCCCGTTCCTGACGTCAGACGTGTCGGTGGCGGCCTTCTTCGGGCGAGGCTTCCAGCGTGTCGTCCGTCCGTGGCGGCTGCTCCCAGCCCATGTTCCGGGCATCGCTCGCGGTGAGACTCAGGTGAACGACGCCATCCGCCACGTTCGCAATTGCTGAGGCCGGGACGTAGAGATCTCCCGCGCCGCCACCCAGCGACGTTCGGACGTAGTTCTGCCCGACTTCCTTGACGGAACCAAGCCGCTTGCCATCATTGGCGACGACAGCCCAGCCTGGTTGAAGATCGGTCATGCGCATAGCGTCAGTAGCCTAGCGCAGCCCGCGGGGCCGAAACCAACCCCTCGCGCCGGCACTATCCTGCGCCGGTACAGAAGGGGGGCGGTAGTGCGCAAGCTGGGTCACTCGGTGCGGACCGGAGCAGCCATTGCGTGCGCGACTGTCCTCCTGGTGGCCTGTTCGGCGCCCACACCCGTCCCGTCCCCTTCGCCGGGCACGGCCGAACAGCCGCCCGCGCCGGTAGCTCCAACGGATGAGTCACCGCCGCAAGGACCGACGAGTGGCGACCTGATCGACCAGGCGTACCTTGCCGGTGACCTGGACCTGGACAGCGCTCTGGCCTACAAGGTCTACGCCGAATTCATGCCCGAGCGCCTTCCTCCCGACCTACGCGGCGATGACAGCACGCTTGACGCCTCTCACGGGGCGGCACTGCTGAGCGCGGTCCAGGATCGACTGCCAGAGATGGCACCTGAGCTCAGGGCCGACCTTGAGCCCTTCCTTCGTCGGCCGGACGATCCGACCAGCTTCTGGGGCCATGGCGTACCGCGCGAACATCTCGTCGGCCAATCTCCCATTGCTGCGATCGGCCAGGTGCAGGGCCAGGCGCAGGAGGACGATAACGGTCTCGTCTGGCGCCACGTTGACGCCGCCGCCAGTCCGATTCGCGTCTGGTACTGGGAGCTCGGGCCGTCCGTCGCGCAGGACGACGGGTCGGATCCGGAGTGGGCGCAGGAGCTCGGCCGGCTGCGGGAGCAGAGCGTGGGAAGCGCAGCGCTGGCGGCGAAGGTGGCGGCGGAGTTCGACGCCAGCAACATGTGGTCGACTGAGCGCGAGGCGATGCTCGGGCATGAGCCGTGCTCGGACGGCACTCTGATCTCCGATGGCGGCGACCCAAGGCTCGACGTCTACCTCGTGACGACCGGGATCTGGGCGATGCGCACTGAGGACGGAAACACGCTCCGTGAGGACGCCATCGAGGGGGCGGCCATTCCGCTTTCCGACGGCGACGGCTGCCACAAGATCCCGTTCATCCTGCTGAGGCAGACGCTGGGCTGGGACCAGATGCGTTCGGTCATGGCGCACGAACTGTTTCATGCCTTCCAGTTCAGCTTCAGCCCGTTCCGGCGCAGCAGGACCCTGTCAGACGGGAAGGTCGTTCACCAGGATTTCCAGTACACGTTCGACTTCGAGTGGTGGCACGAGTCGAGCGCCACGTGGGCGGAGGATCTCGTCTACCCGACGATGAACGTGGAGCATCGGCAACTCTGGTGCTGGTTCCGAAAGGACGCGCCCAACGGACCGCTCGACTACACATGGTGCCGCTATTCGGCCTATCAGTGGCCCTTCTACCTGACGCGCCTGGCTGGTGAGAGCCCGTCGCTCATCGGGGAGATCTGGCAGGCGGCGGAGGAGCAAACGCCTCTTCAGGTCATGGGCGCCATGGCGGACTGGGAGGAGCGCTTCAAGGAGTTCAACCTCTGGAATTGGAACCAGCCGCCGGTGGAGAGGTACCTGGACCCGGGCCAGAACGCTCCCGGCTCCGGCAAGATCGAGCGCATACGTCAGACGCCCGTTCCCGTGGGCGTGGACATCACCGGTGCCGGCAACATCGACGTGGAGCTAGAGCGCACAGCGGCGCGCTACTACGAGGTAACGGTCGACGATTCGAAGGGAGAAGTCGGCTGGGTGGAGTTCGACCTCGCAGCCATCACCGACCAACCGCACGCGGGCGTGCAGGCGATCGTCACCATCGGCGACCCACAGAATCCCACGCGCCGATACACCGAGGACTGGTCCACAGAGGGCAGGAAGGAGTTCTGCCGCCTGGAGGAGGATGAACGCGTCACGAACGTGGTGCTGGTGGTCAGCAACGGCAGCGTGGAGGACGGGCGGGATCTCAAGGGTGCCATCCCGATCGAGCCGCGGGAGTCATGTCCGCAGCTCTTCGACGTGACCTTCACGTTCGACTCGACGTCGCACCTGCACGAGTCGCACTACGTCGTGACCGGGACACTGGAGCCGTACGTCGAGGGGATGCCGCTGGATGCCGAACAACCAATCGACGACTACGTCGGAACGGGCACGATCACAGGACAGGCAGTCGATGGAATCACGATGTCCCTCACGTACGTCCGCCCGCCCCGATGCGAGCGGGACCAGCTCTGGGTGAATGCCGACGGCGACGTCTACCTGACCGGAACGTTCGTGCCTGAAGGATGGCCCGGCATGGAAGGCCCGGTGATGCTCGTCGGAATCTTCCCCAAGGATGCGACGAACATGGCCTTCGGGCTGGGCCTGGGAGGCACGGCACCAACCTCCGGCGGGACCATCACGACCGAGTATGTCCGCGCGGAGGAGGCAGAGTGCGACGACCGCTGGGTCGAAACCTCCACGATGACGGTCACGCCGCGCGGCCCGAGTGAGTGACCGTGGATGAGCTGATGGAGCGGTATCGGCGGCACGTGGCGGGGGAGGTGTCGCTCGGGGATCGACTGGCTGGGGCGGTGTGGGGGCACCTGGTTGGCGATGCGGTCGGCGTTCCGTACGAGTTCGGTCCGCGCTTGGATCCGGCCACCGTCGTGATGCGCGGCGGTGGACCGCATGATCAGCCGCCCGGGACGTCGAGCGACGACGGCGCGCTGATGCTGGCGCTGCTCGATTCGCTGCTCGAGAAGGGTTTCGACACGACCGACCAAGCGCAGCGCGCACTCGCCTGGTACCGCGGAACCGCCTACACGCCCGACGGCGACGGTCGGTTCGACATCGGCAATGCGACGCGGGCCGCGCTGGAACGTTTCGAGGCCGGCACGCCCGCCGAGGAATGCGGCCTGCCGACTGCCGCGGGCAACGGTTCGCTGATGCGCATCCTGCCGCTGGCCCTGGTCCAGCGCGACACGCCCGCAGAGGAGCTGGTCGACCATGCCCACCGGGCGTCGTCGGTCACCCACGGTGACCATCGGGCGCATGTGTGTTGTGCGCTGTATGTACTGATCGCGCGCGAGCTGCTGGCCGGAGCTCGCGATCGGCAGGGCGTGCTGGAGTCGGCGGTCGGCACCTTGAGTCGCTTTTATCGATCGGCTGGTGTCGCCTCCGAGCTCGGGAAGGCGCTCGAGTTCACCCTCGGCTACACGGAGCGGGGTGGCCGGGGCCGAGTGTGGGACAGCTTCTGGTCGGCCTGGGATGCGTTCGAGTCGGCCGACTCATACGAAGAGACCATCCGGCGCGCGGTTGCCTACGGCGACGACACCGACACGACCGCCGCGATCGCGGGCGCGCTGTGTGGCCTGTACTGGGGCATCGACGGCATCCCCTCCGGGTGGCTAGATGGCATGCGCGGCAAGTCCGTCGCCTGGCCGCTCGTGGCTCGATTGCTGGCGACCGCGGGCTATCGGACGGATGACATCCGAGTCGATTGGGTAGATCTCGCTCGTGTGCCGGGGCTGGCCTCGGCGCCTGGCCGGCTGGGCATGACGTTCCTGCCCGGGAAGCGCGACATCGGCATGGCCGGCGATCACTGGCGCGTGCTTGATAACGACGCTTCGCTGCTCCGGGCGGCGCATGGCGTGGACCGGTTGGTGCTCCTGGTGGCCGACGACGAGCTGGCGGTGACTCGGGTCCGCGACTTCGCGGCCGCCATGGAGCGACACGGCGTCGACCTGGTGCGCTACCCGATTGAGGACGGTTCGGTACCGACTGACCCTGAGTCATTCACGGCGCTGCTCGGCCAGATCCGCCAGTCGGTAGAGGAGGGCCAGAGCGTCGCCGTCGCCTGCCGCGGCGGCCTCGGCCGCACCGGCACGGTCGTTGCGTCCGTCCTCCGCGACGGCGGCCTCGACGGCGAGTCCGCGATCGCCCTCACGCGCAGGTCACGCGAAGGCACGATCGAAACGGCGCCGCAGGAGTCATTCATTCGCGAGTGGCCGGTCGGTTCGCTGGGCGCAGAGGCTTGACGCCGGCCTGAGCATTGAACGGGCCGCCGGCCGTGATGCGGAGCAAGGTGAGGGACGGGGGAGTTGATCTTGGGCCGAGTTCGCCGCTTGTCGCTCGTCGCGATCTTTGCCGTGCAGTTCGCCGGTGCCGCCGTGATCCTCGCTCCGGCCACCGCCGTCTATGCCGCGGGGCCGCTACCTGATTGCCGATACGACAACATCCGCACCCCTCGGCACGCGTACACGCAGTGGGATCAGTCGTTGCTCGATCCCATCTTCACGCTGCCCAGGGCCTATTCGCCCGATGATCTGGTCGGCGTGGGCTCGGCCAACCTGAGCGGCGGCGGCAGGGTGCGCCGCGTAGCGCTGGACGATCTGCGCGCCATGGCCCGGGCGGCCGCCGATGCCGGCAAGCCCATCGCCGTCGAGAGTGCGTTCCGCAGCTACGCCACGCAGAGATCACTTTTCAATGGCTACGTCCGGCGGAGCGGGTTCAGCGCGGCGGCCCTTGTGAGCGCGCGACCGGGCCATTCAGAGCATCAGCTGGGCACGACGATCGACTTCAAGAGCCGCGGCGGCCCTGCGCCCTGGAACGTCCGCGACTGGGCCAGCACGGGCGCCGGCAACTGGATGAAGAACAACGCCTGGCAGTACGGCTGGATCATGAGCTACCCGAAGGGCAAGAGCCCGGGTACCACCTGCTACAGGTACGAGCCGTGGCACTACCGCTACTTCGGACGTGACGTGGCACGCCAGATCCACGAGTCGGGGCTCACCTCGCGCGAGTGGCTGTGGCGCGAGGGCTATGGCGAGGAGGGCCCGGTTGACCCGCCGCCCGGAGACGTGCCCTCTGTGCCAGGCAATCTTCTGGGCGAGGCCCTGGGCGATCGGCGTGTGCAGCTGACCTGGACGGCCAGCGAGGGCGGCGACGGCGCGATCTCGTACCGCATCTTCCGCAACGGCGTGAAGGTCGCGACGACCAGCGACACGAGCTACATCGACCGGCCGAACAACGCGGGTGAGCACGCATACCGCATCCGGGCGGTCGACGCGCAAGGGGATGCGAGCGAGTTCACCGAAACCATCGTCATCGACGTGTCCTGAGCCTGGGAGGACTGGCGCCTCCCGAGCGCGTCAGACCTGTCGATCGAGGTCTGTCTCTGGGCGGCCGAGACCCGGCGGCTAGCCGGTCGGCTGCAGGATCCGGAAGCCTACTGAACGGACAACCCGCTCGATTTCTTGCGAATGCGGCAGCCCTTCGAGGCGCACCCCCTTTCGCCTCGGCGAGAGCAACTCGACGCCTACCACGGACCCGTCTACGGCGTGGTTGATCGCACGCGCGTCGTCGAGCCGTTCTTGTCGACTCCACGATGCCTCACTGAACGTCAGGTACGCGGCGTCGCTGATTCGTCGTATTCGAGCAGTAGAGTCATGGCTTGACGCCCCTGCGCCAAACGGCGACCACACGTCCCGTGTCGATGTCTATGACGACTTCGATGCCGTGGTCCGCGAACCATCGAGAGCGGATCTCACGCAGCTCGTCGTGTCCGAGTCGCGGGTAGCGCCGAGGTCTTCGTATGTGGCCGCGATCATCTCGATCGGAATCTTCTCAGGTCGCGCCTCCCGCAAGGCGTGCCGACTCATGTTTTCGGGCTTGAACCGATACATCGGCCGCATCCACTGATGTGGCTGAACTCGATGGCGTCAGTGGCCACCCTCAACCTGGAGGCCGATGCCCCGCAGAGCGTCAGCGACCAGCCTTTCGGCATTCTTGGCTTCCTGCCAATCGATCTGGCCGAAGGGCGCTGACACAGTCGGCAAGAGCTCAATGCCTCGCCTCCTAACCGACGACGCCGCCAGCCTTGTCCCTCTCTGTGATCTTGCTCCGGTCAAGTGCTGCATCAATCGAACCTCGGGAAGCGTGGAAGTTTCCCCGACGTAAATGCCGTAATCCGTTTGTGCCCCTCCATAGCCGCCAAGCAGAATCGTGTAAACGCGATGGGCTCCGGTTGCCACTGGGGTCAGCGACCGCACTGCCTCCCGCGCCGCGTCGAGCCAGGGGATCCGCCGCACGCCATTCATCGCAAGCATCCGGTTTAGTCGCCTGAGACCCCGGGCCCGCCGCGATTCGTGAAGCGTCCACCAGATGTCGCTCACCAACTCCAGGTCGCGCCACAGCGCGTCCTCGGCTAATGCGATCAATTGTGGTGACGGTAGGCTCGCCAACTCCTCGCGGATGTACCCGGTCTTCTTCATCCAAAGTCGTGGAACAAGAATCTCAGGGAACGGCGAAATGGTGATCGGCTGCCAAGAACTCGATCGAGCCGCCCGTCGTGCGCGGACGACCTCGTCCACGATATCGAACGGTTCAAACAGGTGCATTCCGCGTGGATCCGATGACGACTAGGTGTTGGCGGGCGCGGGTGGCGCCGACGTACATCTGTTGAGTGAGGCGGCGATCTGAGGGGTCCATCTCAACGAGTACGACGACCTCGCGTTCGAGGCCTTTGAAGCGTCGGATCGAGTCGCAGAGGATCGTGTCGCTCGGCTGCTCTGGCGCGGCGTCGGCAGCTAGGCCCAGCGAATGGCCGGCGTCGTCGTAGGAGCCGTTCCAGAGCACCTGATTCCCGAACCGACGCTCACGCCAGACGACACTGCGGGAGAGCGGCACACCAGTCAGAACGGCGATCTGCCACGGCGCCAGGCGTTCCTCGACCACCAGTCGATGCAGCAGTTTGCGGAGAGCCTCGAGCTGGCCGCCAGATCCTTCGGCGTCGATCGTTTCAACGCCACGACCGTCCTCCCGCAGCACCGCCGCTGAGGCCAAGCCCGGCGCGAAGTCGGCTGCGAAGCGGTGAATCGGTGCCGTGTTGCGGCAGTTCAGGTCGAGGTAGAACTCGGGCAGCCCGAGCGTGGCCACGACGTCGTCGCGGTACAGCGCCTGCTCGGGATCGTGGAAGACGTACAGGACGTCCTCGGCCGGGTCGACCAGCATCAGGTAAAGCGACTCGAGCCACGTCTTCTCGAAGTCCTGGCCCTCGTCGACGACGACCGCGTGGTACTGACCGCCGAGCGTCGGGATCGCCGCGTCGAGCGCCCGCGGCAGCATGACGTCCCACCACTCCTGGGGCTTTGGCGTCGGCTCGGGATCGGGCAGGGTCCCGGCCTGCCGCCCGAGTCGCAAACACAGCTCGTGGAAGGTCAGCACGTCGAGCCCGCCTGGTGCCTTGGCGTCGGCGAGGTCGTCGGCGAGCATCCTTGCCAGTGGCTGGTTGAAGCAGACAAGCAGTGTGCGGAATCCCTCCGCCGCCAGCCGTCGCGCCTTCTCCCGCGCGAGCATCGTCTTGCCCGTCCCGGCCGGCCCGCGGATCGCCGCGCGGCGCTGGCCACGCAGCGTGTCGAGCGTGTGGATTTGCGCCTGCGTTAGCTGGACGACCTGGCGTTCGCCCTCCTCGACCTCGAGGCGAAGGAGCGGCTTGAGCTCCGTAGTCGGCCTGAGGAGGCCGTCGATCAGCTCCAGCTGCCGAGGAGTCAGCGCGCCTCCTCGCCTTCCATCGCCCACCCAGTAGTCGTACGCCCGTTCCACCGCCTGGCGAGCAGCCTCCGAGGAAGCCACGTCCGACTCGTCGATCACCAGCTCGATCGGCGCGTCTGGCCCCAGCTGGACTGGATGCGGACCGCCGCGCACGCCGACGTCCGGAAAACAGACCGCATGGCCCATGCGAATGTCCGCGGGGCTACCGGGCCAGTCGGGGAGGGAGCTGATCTTCTCCCGCAGGGCGCGTTTGCTTCGCTCGGCCTGCTCGAACGGCGGCGGCTGATGCTGGTGTGATCCCGACCACCAGCGCCCATCTGCGTCGCGGCGGACTGGCCCGCTCTTGACCTCGATTGTCAGAAGCCCGTTGTCCGGATCGACCAACACCACGTCTGTCTCGCCGTCACGAGCGGGTATGTCGTCAGCCGGCTTGGAGATCCACCGGACGTTGGAGTACAGCCGAGTCGCGCCGCCTTCGAACGCTGCGCCGAGGGCCTGCTGAACAAGATGCTCCGCGCGATCGCCCATGGCCGAAATATTCAGCGGCGGCGTCAAGTTGTGACAGACAAGCTGGCACAACGAGGTCCGACAGTTCCTTTGGAGCAGGCAACCCAACTAGGAAGAGGGCACCAAAGGCTTGGCACTTCGTATCGCGACTTGGAACATGGATCACTGGAAGCGCATGCGCGACGACCCCAGCGGTCAGGCGCAGCGCGACGCTTGGGCGTACCTCACGTCGTTGAACGTAGACGTCGCACTAGTCCAGGAGGCCGTCCCACCGCCATTCGTAGATCCGTCGAGCTGGCCGGTGCGTTCGCACCCCGCGCCTGATCGGCCCGACGAATGGTTCATGCATCCGCGTTATCGGCGCTGGGGATCGGCTGTCGTCGTCTTCAACCCGCAACTGGAGTTCGAGCCGGTCGAATCGGCGCAGCTCAATGGCTTTCGCCTGCCCACCGCGTTGTGGGTTAGCCACCCGGGCAGCTGGTCGGCCATCAAGATCACTAAGGCGGATCAGCCACCGATCACCCTGGTCAGCGCGTATGGCGCGTGGGACATCGCCACTGCCGACGGAAAGTCGAGCTACTACCAGACAACGGTCCACCGCATCCTGTCCGACCTGACGCCCCTGCTCGAGTCGGACGACGGTCAGCGCACGGTGCTTGCCGGCGATCTGAATGTGGGTACGCAGTCGAATCACCCGACCGACGAGGAGCCGTACCGCTCGCGTCCCACGTCCCGGGCGCTGTTCGACCGTTTTGCATCGCTTGGGCTGGTCGAGTGCATCGGGGCAGGCCTGCCCGCCGATCGCGGGCCGCTCGCCCGCTGTACCTGTGGTCCGGCGCCCGACTGTCGGCACGTCCAGACGTATCGCCATGACAACAAGCCCGACGGCATGCCCTGGCAGAACGACTATTTCTTCGCTGGGTCAGCGTTGGCCGGTGCGCTGACGTCTTGCGTGGTCGTGGATGATGAAGCGACCTGGGCTCTGAGCGACCACAGCCCGGTGGTCGCCGAGTTCGACGTCTGAGAGGGGCTCGTGAGCGAGATCGAGCGTCGCATCATCGGCGTGATCGAGGTCGACAGCGGCACGGTCGTGGTCGGTGACCCGGCCTACACGCTGCCGTCAGTCGAGGACGGGAAGGCCGGTATTGACTACTCAGCCGTGCTAGCTGATGTCGAGTCGCACGGCCGGCAGCTCGCGGAGCAGCCGGTCGTCCTACTGGCCAACTTCGGCGGCGACGGCGCCTATCCGGTAATCGGCGAGTTCGAGGACGGCGAGTTCATGCGCGCCATCATCGAATTCGAGCCGCTCGACGGCTAGCCGGCGTATGGCCACCGAGCGACTCCCTCCTGCTCTAGGCGAGTTTCAAGCGCTCTATTACGCCTCAGCAAGTGCGGAGCGCAACTCCCTGGAGCGTTTCGCAAGTGCGGCCCTTCGCTTGGTCGTGAATTGAGACGCGTCGCCGATGCTCGCGGCGCTGAAGCGCGCGAAGTGGCGTACCAAAGAAGGGAAGCGCGTGGACGATTATCCGGCCGACCGCATCGCCCATCTTCTTTCGGTGACCGCGACTACCGAGTATCACCTTCCCGGCGTGAACGTCCCAACGCGTCGTACGGGAAGGGTTGATGTAGCGCTCACGGACCAGTCCAGTGGTCAGCAGGTATGGCTCGAAGTGAAGGTCGATGCGACCGAATCAGGGACACAACTGGAGACCTACGCCGACCACGGGCGACTCATGACACCAAGGCCCGTGATTCTCGCCCTTGCCCGTCCCGACGCTTGGCTACGTGAGCCGGGACTCGATCCCCAGGGCTTCGACATTGGCCTGCTCGAGTGGCCGGAGATACGCCGTGTCGTGAGTGAGATGCCCGGCGACCCACTGTGGGCCGAGTTCGTCGACTTCCTCGAACGGGAACAGATCATCGGCCCGGAGGTCGTCGAAGATCACCCGCTGCGACCGTACTTGAGCGTGCTCGAAGGTGTTAGTGACCAGCTTGCGCTTGCATTTCCAGGTTCCCCTCTGAGTTGGTCGGAAGGTCAGAAATGGCAGCTTCGCAACAGCGCTGTCAA
This sequence comes from uncultured Chloroflexia bacterium, assembly GCA_963706095.1. Classification (GTDB taxonomy): domain Bacteria; phylum Chloroflexota; class Limnocylindria; order Limnocylindrales; family CSP1-4; genus JALYGJ01. Next base: position 982,816 of record OY970149.1, on the reverse strand, counting down.
GACAGGCAAAGATCGGCTTACAACCACCGGCGGGCCGCTCACCTACGGTCTTGACACGCGCGATGGGCAGCTGGTGTGGTTTATGGACGTTGGTACGGCCAACTACCAACGAGTTCCGCTGACAATTGAGCACTTGCACCGGGTCGCCGACGCGGCAGCACTTCCGTTGGACTGGAGGCGAGGTTCGGCCAAGCGATCAGTGCTGAGCAAAACAGTCCCGCTGGCCGTGAGACCATCGATAGACGAAGCGATATCGTGGTTCAGGGAAGCGATAGATGAGCTTTGTCGTTGCCATGTTCTGGGTGAGTTCTTGGTCGGCGTACGTTGGACATCCAGGCCTCCGCACGAAATTGCGTTGCGGGCCCTGGCGGAGTACCGCTCTGCGAGGGCGACGCTCCTGGGAGCCCTAAACCTTCCAAGTTCCAACAGGGATCCGCTGGCGGAATTCAGCGAGCATTTCGTGGCCGCCCTTTGCGGAGGCTCACTGGCGGAGAGTCGGGTGCAACGCGGGCACGACCTGGTGACTCCTGCTGGATCTCGCGTGCAGGTCCGGTACCTGGCGAACCCCCCAGGTCGGTGGGTTAATGAGCACTTTGTGGACTTTTCGCTTGAGACCGACGCTTACGCATTGATCGTGTTCGAGTCGTTCGAGCCCCAGGCTGTTCTTTGGTTCGAGCGGCCAGGTATGGCCACAATCGGCCAGAGGCTGGGCAAGCGTCATCCGCGGCAGGAGTTGGGCCTCCAGCTGACGCAGCGAAACTTCCTCGCCCTCGCGACGAGGCCTGAGGAATTCGCCGACGCTGGTTTCCGACTATCGCAGCCACCGAACTGGCTTCCGCTCGACACGAGCCCTTCAACGACTTGACTGTCACGACCCGGCTCGCAGAACCGCGGCGACTCCTAGACGATCCACCAGCGATGGGTTTCGAGGCCTGAAGAGGGTGACTGCGATCCGTCTGCCGAGCGATGTCCTGGCCGTCATAGCGGCCCGGGGGTCCACCACTTCAAGGCCGTTGGCCGAGGGTTTCGCCTCGCAGGCCGCGGCCATTGAGGGTGTCGAGCTCCGGGGTCAGCAAAGCAGGAACGAACCGTGGTATTTCCAGGTTCGCCATGCGGATCACCCTTACGTCGTCGCCTACGCGAACGTTCGCCAGTCCGACCTGGCGATTGACTATCGGCTGCCTCGGGAATTTGGTGCGGCCGGACGCGCCGAACGACGAACCGATACGCACAGCCTCACATATGGCCTTCGCCTCAAGGTGCGGTATTCGGGAGACCTGCCCGAGTCGATACGTCTCCTGACAGAAGCCATCTTCGTCGGTCGAACGGGCGCCCAACGGCCAACGGCAACGACATATCCTGATGGAAGGGATCTACAAGAAGGATTGTTGCTCGGTCACTGGGGAATTCGCACGGACACTGAGAACAACACCGACTACATCTGGCGTGAATTGCGGCAGGGGCGGCTGCGACAGGGCTGGGGACGTAGGCCGCTCGAGGATCTCGAATTGATCGAAGGACAAGTACGTGACGGCCGGCCGCTCGATGAAGGGCAGCAGCAGACATGGCGCGGCAATCGCCGGCTGCTTTCAACACAGCCCGACGCCGTGCAGATTGGCGATCTTGCCGTTCTGCCGCACGTCGCGGGCTACGGCACTTGGACGATCGCCCGCATCACCGGGCCATATCGTTTCTCTACTGATGACGGGCGCAACTACCTGGGAGCGCCTGACTTCGGGCACATTCTTCCGGTCGAGATCGTCACGGACCCGATTCCGTGGCGCGACCCGGCGCACTCCGAAACCCTCCGCGCAGCTATGCGGCAACGCCAGCGCATGTGGTCGCTCGCGCCGGTAGCCGACGAGGTGGATGACCTCGCGCGCAAGTTCGGCAGGTAGACGTCGAATGGCACGACAGCGCGACGAGGGTTTGACTGAAACCTACGCGGCCGCGGAGCGGTTCGTCGCGGCAGCCTTGCGGACTGACGATTCGCTCTTCACCCCTGGCGTTTCGATCTGGACAGCGAGCAACGCGAATGACCTAGCGGCTCGCTTCGTCGATGCCCCGGACGAAGGCGAAGGCAACTTCATGGAAAAGCTCGAAGGCCAGCTCCAGGGAGCATCAGATGCTGTGCTGCAGCTAGCCGGAGAGATGCTCTATGTCTACTTCCTCGGTGATAGTGGACCAGGTGGCGATGCCAAGCGTAGCCTCGTCCTGCGGGTCCTGGGCTGGATCCAGGGCGAACCGACGACCATCCCGCCGGCTCTCGCAACGGCTCTAAACCGCGGTTTCGGAACTGGCGGGACGTGGGCTGCGACTGGCCGCCCTGTCCACTTCGGCTACATCATTGGGTTCACCGTCCACTGGAAGTCGCTGGAAGCGTCCGCCCGGGAGACGGCACTTGTCGATCCATGGCAATTCAAGCGGGAGACGCTGGCCGTCAAATCCCAGGCCAACACCACCTACATGCAGGCTGCGATCCGCTACTTCGCGCACGTCGACTCATTTGAGCCCATCTACTCGGACAAACACCGCGGCATGATCATCGAGGCCTTGGGCAGCCTCGCGCCCGGCGTCGATGACCAGGATCAGCAACTCCTGGCAATCCGACGCGCGCTCGAGGAGCGCTACGGGCCGATCGACTTCTATGACTCCAACGCCGTGCTAGCCCTGTGGAATCCAGGTTATGCACCTTGGCGCGCGTTTCTGTACTGGTGTGATCGGGTGCTGGCTTATCCGAAATTCCCCGAGTGGGAGATCGACTACAAGCTGGCTATCGCCGGCCAATTCAAGACAGCTCGAGAGCAGTTGATGGCCGACGATGACGCATGGGTCGAGTCACTCCGGTCGGCCCTCAGACGCCAGAACAATCTCATCAATTACCGCAGCGCCGATGATGTCGTTCAGTGGACGACGTCAGATTCCGCGGCTACGGCGACGGCACTCCACGCGCTGTGGGACAGCGGGCCTGATGTTCTCGACCGTGTCGCTGCCTTCCTCAGGCTTCTACCCAAGTCGGTCGTCAGCGGTCCTGGAGGGCGCGCTCAACTCGTCTCGCTGCTGCTGATGGGCGAGGACCCACATCGCTACCCGCCATTCAAGCCGACCGAGTACCAGTGGGCGTGGGCGATCACGGGTTACCAGCCAGAGCAGCATACGGACACAGCCGTCTACGCGAGAGCGTTGGACTTTCTCGACCAGATCATTGAGAAGGGCCGTGAACAGGGAGTCTCAGTACCGGATCGTCTGCACGCTCAGAGTGCCATGTGGTCCGTGCTCAAAGTGGACGAGTCCGAGCGGCCTCCGGAATGGAGCGACCTGGAGTGGCAGGGACTGCTCAAGTTGCGCAAACTGGCCAAGGAGCCGCAAGAAGGCGAACCCGGCGGCGCGCTACAACCGCCTCCTGCCGTGGACGACATCGATCCCATTGACGCGCTTGCCGACCGGCTGCTCCTCGATGCCGCATGGATCCGCGAGACGGCTGAGCTCCTGGAAGAGAAGCGCCAAATCATCTTCTACGGCCCGCCCGGGACAGGCAAGACATTCGTTGCCCAGAAACTCGCCGAGGTCCTCGCGTCCGACAAAAGCCGCGTTCGGCTTGTGCAGTTCCACCCTTCGTACGCATACGAGGACTTCATCGAGGGGTATCGACCCTACGTTCTCGACAATCAGCAGCCGGGTTTCCGGCTGGTCGATGGACCACTGAAGCGAATCGCCGCAGCCGCAGCCGCGAGCCCATCGCAGACGTTCGTCCTCATCATCGATGAGATCAACCGAGGCAACATCGCCAAGGTTCTCGGCGAGCTGTACTTCCTGCTGGAGTATCGCGACGAGCAGGCCGAGCTCCTCTACTCCGGGGAGCCGTTCAGTCTGCCGGCGAATCTGCGAATCATCGGGACGATGAACACCGCGGATCGGAGCATCGCCCTCATGGACGCCGCGCTGCGGAGGCGTTTCGGGTTCGTCGCCTTCTTTCCCGACGAGTACCCACACAAGGGCTTGCTCTGGCGCTGGCTCCAGAGCAATGGTTCGCCAGTCCCGTGGATTGCGGACGTAGTCGAAAGGCTCAACGTTGAGTTGGGCGACCGCAACTCGGCTATCGGTCCGAGCTACTTCATGCGCGGCAGGTTGGATGAGGAAAGGATCGAGCGCATCTGGCGCCACGAGATCAAGCCACAGCTCGAAGAACTCTTCTTCGATCAGCCAGAACGTCTCAACGATTTGAGCTTGGAAGCGCTGCGCTCAGCAGCGATCGGTCTGGAGCCCGAGAACCCCACGCCTGAGTTGGTCGCCGGCGATGAAGCCTCAGCTACACCAGGGACGGATGCAGACGCTCAGCCTGCGTGAGTACCTTACCGATCACGAAGTCCCGCTGACACCTCAGCAGCGAGACCTGCTGCAGACACTTGCACCAGGCTTCGACATAAGGCCGAGTTCAGGCAAGGAGGCGGTGTATGACCTCACTCCTGACTCTCGCATTGGAGCCATCCACCTGCCAGACCTGGACATCATCATCCGTCCAAAGGTCGAGCTCGACCGAGTCTTGTTCATGCTGGGCTACGCGATTGGCCTTCGCGACTGGTGGCTGCCACACGGCGTTCTGCTCGATGAGCAGGACGACCTAGTCGAGGCCGTCATACCAGGTTTCATCCATCAGGTGGAACAGGCGTTGCGTCGCGGGCTGCTCCAGGGATATCGATCGGAGGAGGACGCTCTGCCCACGGTTCGCGGACGCATCCGGATGGCCGACCAGATCTCGCGCCGATACGGCGTTGCGTTCCCGATGGAGGTGCGCTTCGACGAGTACACCGACGATATCGAGCTAAACCGGATCCTGCGCGCCGCGGTGTTCCGGCTGCTGCGATTGCGCAAGCGCTCGGGTCGGCATTCCGGCGCACTCCGGCACCTCGACGACCGCCTCGCGGCGGTCAGCCTCGTTAAGTACGACAACACACGACTTCCGAGCGTTCAGTGGGACCGATTGAACGCTCGCTATCGCCCTGCTGTGCAGCTTGCCCTGCTCATCCTCAACTGGACGAGCTTCGAACTGCGCAGCGGGGATGTTGCGGCATCCGCTCTGCTGCTGGACATGAACAAGATGTTCGAGGACTTCGTGATCGTCGCGTTGCGTGAAGAGTTGGGGGTGTCCGATCGAGTCCTCGTGCAGGGAGCCAGAGGCCATCGTCTTAGCCTCGACGTCGCTGGACTCGTAAGGCTGGAGCCGGACATCTCGTGGTGGGACGGGGGTCGGTGCACATTCGTCGGCGACGTCAAGTACAAGAGATTGTCCGTCGCCGGCTTTCAGCATGCCGACCTGTACCAGTTGACCGCCTACACCATCGCGACTGATTTGCCTGGCGGAGTCCTCATCTATGCGGCCGGCGAGGAACCAGAGGGCGCCCACGTCGTGGTCCATCTCGGCAAGACGCTGGATATCAGGACGCTCGATCTCGCAGGGGAACCTGGGCACATCCTGGACGAGATCCGGCGCATCGCCTTGCTACTTCCAGGCGCCCCCCGCGCCGCGGAACGCGTTGTGGCCGCTTGAACGGACACGCGAGTAGATGAGAGCCGGTGGTCAGGTGTTGTCTGGCGCGACGTCACAATAACGAGCGTTATCGTTATGGCCGTGGGTGCCACCTACCGGTCGATGACTAGGAGCACCGGAAAGGTGTTCTCGTGAGGGACTTGGGCAATCCGGCAGCGGTTCTTCTGGTATCTGTGGCGCTCTGGGGATGTGCCGGTTCCGGGCCATCGACTCCTGCGCCCTCCGCGACTGAATCGGTGAGCCATCCGCCCGCCAGTGTGGCGAGCGCATCACCGACCGCAAGCGTGGCACCGACTGCGACCTCGACGCCCACCCCCACTTTGCCACCAACTCCGTCCGCCGCCCCGTCGCCCTCGTTTGCTGAGTACGCGGCCTTTGCCCCTCCATTCACGCCCATCCAGGGTTTCGTGGTCGGTCGAGATGACCTGGACTATGTGACCGTTGTGCCATCGGGCATCGTCACCGAACAGGGTCAGGGTGGAAGTGGGGCAATCGTCGTCGCCATCTTGCCGCTGCCGGATGGCCCTATGTACAGCATTACGCAGGACGGCGAAACCCGGTTCATGACCGAGAGTCCCTTTATGCCGGAAGTCGATGTGGATGCCCTCGCCGTCGGTCCACTGGACTACAGCGGGCTGGGCTCGGGTGGCAGCACGCCGAAGGGGGCGCAGCTTGTGGCGATACTCGGGACGACGCTTAAGACTCCTGCTGGGAGAGGGACCTATTACTGGGATGGTGATTGGTTCGAATGCCAATGGACAGGCGGCGACGTCGAGACTCCGAGTAAAGGGGTCATCCGTGACACCGTCGACGTCACCTGCGATGAAGCCGAGCCATCAGCCAGCGGGCCATCAGCGACGGCCACCGCGGCTTGCGGGCCAGCGGAAACGACCGCTGTGGCAGCTGACATGGCAGCGGGTTCCAGCTCTCTTCCCATCTCCCGTCGGCAGTTCCAAAAAGGGTGGAATGCGCGGTTTCCTGGCGAAGAGGGAGAGTTCCTACGACTCGATGGCATGCAGCCTCTCGGCGGGGCGTCCGGCTTCCAGTCCTACGGTGCCTTCATCGCTGTCACGAATTGCCAGAACATGCTGTACGTCCTCGATGGGGCGGGCGACACCCTCCAATCTGCCGCAATTCTGGTTGCACCAGAAACTAGCGAAACCGGTCCGCTTGGATCCACCCCGATCACATCTGGTGGCCTAATGACCGACTTCGCTGAGCTTTTTGTTGAGGACGGGACCGAACTCCTCAACGACCTGGGCATGTTTCTGCCTTTGACCGACTACGACGATCTCGCCGGGATCAATACCTGCGTTCAGGCTGGACCCCTCTACTTTCGACTCGTTGACGTGCAACAACAGGGACACGAACGGCTGATTTATCTGTTGGCTCGTGGTCAATAGGACCTTTTTCGAAAACTAGTTGCGACCAAGGTGTGTTTCGACTTCGCTTGGATACAACGCACTTCTAACGATTGCCTAAGTAGCCACTCCTTTCCACTCGTCCAAAGATGTCGAGCCGGACAAGTCGATGCCCTAGGAATGCCACGCTGCGCCGGGCAGAGTGACCTCTGGACCCGCGCCGAGACCGCGGGCCGGAGACAGGAGACGATCATGACCGGGAGCAATGCGACAAGCGAAGTGGTCCACCTATTCGTGGATTTCTCGAACCTCTGGTACGCGCTACGAGCCGAAGCCGCTCGCCGCGGCGACCCTGGGTGGGCGGTGCGGTTCCATTCTGGCAACCTGCGCCGGGTCCTCGCAGCGGCTCGGCCCGTTGGGGCATCAGTACTCGTCGCCAATCGGGCCGTACCTGAAGGAGTGCTGGCACACTTCCGGCCCAACTTCGAGATCGAAGCAGTAGAGACCGGACGCGAAAGCGGCCACGAACAGGCCGGCGACGAGATGCTTCAGAACGCTCTTTACCGAGTCATCCTCGGCGACCCCAGGCCGGCGACCGTCGTCGTGGCCACGGGCGACGGAGCGGGCTGGCTAAACGGACGTGGCTTTGCCTTCGCGGCAGAGGCCGCACGACGGCTCGGCTTCGGGGTCGAGATCGCCTCGTTCTCCGTGGCCTTGAACGGTCACCTGGGTGAGGTGGCGAACAAGGTGGGAGTGCTCGTGGATCTCGATCGCTTCTACGACTCCATCGCTTTCCTCGAGGGCCTTCGGGCTGCTCGGACTCCTAGCCTTGTCCACCGAGCGACGGCCGTCCCACTGGACTTGACAGCCCGCCGCCAGCCCTGGGAGCCCGCCGGGTACGGAGAAGCCCGATGAGCACGACGATGAGACGCCCCGACTGCTTTGAATGCGGCCGTCCGGTCGAGGACCGACCGGCCTGGCTGGTGCATCCCGAGTGCCGGGAGGTCCTGAGGCTCGTCTGGTACGGGCGAGGCCACCACGAGCGAGAGTTCCCGCCGGACATGAGCCGAGTGCGTCGCCAGCATCGGGCCGCCGGCATCGGCTCGTTCCCCACCAAACCACTGCTCTCACGAATCTGGGACAAGGGGCGCGGGAGCCGTCCAACCCCGCAGTGTGAAGACCCCGGCTGCGTCGAACCGGCAACGCGATTCAGCTGGCAGCCACACGGGGACGCGAGGGATGAACGAGTGCGTCCGGAGGACATTCACCTTCTCTGCGGCGATCATCATCGTCAGGCGGTCAGCGCCTTCCTTGACGCCAAGGGGCGGATGCCGCACACGGCCGTCGCCACGTGGGCGCGGATCGAGGCCGAGAAGCCACTCGTCTTCCGCGACAACGCAAGCTACTGGGATGCTGGTCGATCACGGCTTCTGAAGTCGTGGCCGTTCGGGAACGAGCAGACCTTCAACGACTTTGAAGATTGGGCTCGCCTTTGGCCGATGAACGTGGAAGGCAATAAATGGCAAGTCGACGAGCACGGAGACCTCTGGAACGAAGCCTGGAACGAAGCCATCGAACAGCTCGAGCTCCCCAGGGCTCGCCGGCGGCGATTGCTACGGGCGCTGAACGCAGGGCTGTGGGCGTATGCACTCTTGGGAGGCGGGCCGGGCTACGGGTCAGACCGGGCTTAGCTCGTGCGTCACACGTTTGGAGGCATGGTCCCTGATCTCCCGTACAGCAAGGTGCCCCATCGTTCCGCGTCATGTTTACTGCTGCTCACGAGCGGCATCACAGTAAATGGGCTTATCGCGATCCGTAGGAACGCCGTATGCGCGCAACATCGATCCACTGCCTGAACTGCGGTTACCGCTTGGCGACGGTAGAAATCGGCTTGCCGGAGGCCGTGGTTGGCGCCTCTGCACCGACTTACCACACGCTCCTGATGCGCGTCACGGACGCCGCCAGCTGTCTCGGTGTCTCTAGAACGACGCTGTATGGGCTCATCGCCGGGGGCGAACCGCGGGTCGTCAGGATCGGCCGGTCGATCCGAGTTCCGCGGCAGGAACTCGAGCGGCTCGCTCAGGGAGCGGCATGAGCGGACGGGCGAATCCATCCCATGCCGAACTTCTTGAGGAAGCGTGGGACGACGTGCACGCAGCCATGCCGGCCGGTTGGACAGTCGGGCCGGCGAACCACCACCCCGAGCGCCAGGAATGGATGCTGTATGCGTTCGATCCGTCTGAACAGCCGAAAGTGGCCCTGCGCAGCCGGGAGTGGACTGCGGTCGCGCCGACCGAGCTTCTGGTCGTCCGCGAGATGGCGCGATGTCTACGTGCCATTTCCGAGGGCCGCGTACCGAAGTAGATCACCTCTATCGGATCCGTGGCGACGCAGGCACGTCCATGATCCAGCCTGGCCACGATGGTCGACAGCATTTCCAAGGACTGGGCAGTGTCCAGATCCGCTTCCATGGTCCAGTCAATCTCGCGCCCATATGACGCCGACGCATCGCATTACCAGGCGCTCGATCCGGCCGAGTCTGACGGCATACCAAACGCCGGAAATCTTCGACCCAACCGCTAGCAGTGGAATCGGGGTAGGCCGAGTGTGGCGATATTCGAGGTGACCCGCCAGGAGTGCCAATCCGTCGCACCCGTCGCGGTCGCGTAGCGGTGGTAGTGACGCGGCGCGTTAAGCGTGGCTGGGGGGAGGTGGGACTGGACCGACGACCCGCTCGAGCGAGAGGACATCTCGCCCGATGGCATTGGACACGCCCCGCCGACGTTGTAGAGCAAGGATGTTCCCGAGGTCGAGGCGATCGGCAACGGGCAAGACGTACACCGCTTCCAGCTGATTACCTCCCGAGGCTGGAGCTGCGCCGCAGCTCGCCGCGTTCCGCCGGGAATAGCACCTCGTCCCCAGTTGGCTCGAAGGCAGTCGGCGTCGCGACCACGTCCTCGTCGGCCCCGGACGCCGGGCAACCTCGTGATGTTCGTCAAGCCGCTGCCAGATAACTTGGCACTCGTCCTCGACACGACCTCAAACATGACCGCTTCCGATGAGCGCGCGCCCAGCGGTCGATCTACGCCTCCAGCGCTACCGAGCGGCCAAGGTCGGACGGCGCGCACGAGAGAGTGGACTGCAATCGCTCTAACTCAGGCGCGCGTCCTGTGCGAGATGACAAGTTCCATGTGCGATGTCGGCGACGGTCGCGTGCCGAAACAGCGAAGCAAGTTGCTGACAGCAGGGCAGTCATGTCGCCTTGCTGGACGAGGCGGGCCTTATGGTTTCCTGGGAGATGGCTCGTACACGGACGCTCCCGAGATCTATCACCGTGTTGCGGCGCATCGGCCGCGCGACGACTGATCCCTCGCTAGGATGGGCTGCGTCTGAGCGGCACGAATTGACGCCGAGCGATCGCCCTGTCGCACGGTCGGACGCAGCGGGGCGAGCGGAGCCACTGGCAACAAGCGCCGGTCGAGAACGGGAGGCGTGTTGATCCACGGAGTCTGGGCAGATGATGAGGCTGTTCCCGCGACCAGCCGGGCCCGTTCGAAGACACGCATCACGACGTCATCCGATGGACTCCATGAATCGTTTCGCTTCGCCCCTGAGGTGGGCCAATGGCGCACGCACCTCTTGCGCCTTGTCCGTCTTGCCAAGATAGGACGAGACGAGTTGCGCGCCTATCTCGACGGGGAGGCCAATTCCGTTCTCGCCGACGCAATGTCCGCTGAGTCCATGCCGACAGACCGTCTTCGTTGGGGATATGCGGTTTCAGTCCTGGCCGATCTCCTGGCAGCCGGGGGCACAGCCCAAGTCATCGACTCAGAAATCTTCGTTGCATGGCCAAACTGGGAGGGACCGGAGGGCCGGGACCGGGCGCGAGATGCCCTAGACGCCGTAGTCGCCGTGCGGCCCCTGACTGAAGCAGAGATTCGCCGCATCAGGCCGATGATCGCGCCAAGCATGGATCCGGACGAACTGCGGAGGTTCATGGCAGACGCGCGATTCTGGCTCGAGCCAGTGTCGGCAAAGCATCCTTCTGGACTGGATTACTCGAGTGCATTCGCGGTCGCCCTTCGTACATGGACGATGCCCTATCGTGGTCGATCTGGCAGGTCGAAACGGTTCGTCTTGGTCGGTGCAGCGTCGTGGTCGCCAGGACCGTTCGTTGTTGGGCTGATCGAGATGGGCGATGAGGCCCCGTACAGCACTGAGCGTGACCAGTTGCTTGCCCTCCAGCCCGCGAAATTCCTCGACTGGTTCTTCGCGATGCCTCATCGTGTTGCCGTCGCGGCGGACCTTACTAAGCTGTTCCACAGGCTGCGCGAAGCTGTGTTGCCGGTCGAGGACTTCCCCGTTCCGGGAGACCTAGATCGAGTGCTTGCGGTGGACGCGGAAATAGAGGCTCGGGCAAGTGGCAGAAGCCAGTCGCACATTGGCCTTGCCGACAAGAAGCGGCTTGCGTACGTGCTTCGGCTCGCTCACGGCGAACGTCTGTTTCGGCGGCTTTCAGAGGGGGCTGCCGTTGACAAGACCGATGCATCACTGAGGGAGGGCATTCGCGCCATCCACGACCTCACAGTGCCTCGCGTGCACATGGAGGTGACGATTTGCGGAGCGCTTCCTCCTTTCAACGCCGCCCTCGCCGGCAAGCTGGTCGTCTCCTTCTTGGCGCATCCCTCGATCCTCGAGGCGACCAAGGGCACGCCGGGGCAGATCGTCCAGAGCGTGTTCGACATCGAGCGAATTGACGGGCTGCTGCCCGATGCAGGTGTGATCGCGATCACCACGAAGGGTCTCTATCCGGGCCACTCGGCGCTTTACAACCGCGCAGCCGTGCCCGGCCTCGACGCGAGGCCCGTCAGGCTTAGGAAACTCGGCGACACCAGGGGTGAATCGACGATGCTCATGGGCGAGCGAACAGCACGGCTGGCAAAGCGCGTGGTGGAAGGGGCGCGCGAGTCCGGTCGCGTCGCGTTGGCGTACGGCACCGGCGGGTCGAAACGCATGCGTTTCCTCGAGTCGGCTGCCGTCGAGTCCGGGCTCTCCCAACGAATCGTCCACGCCGGGATCCGTCGCCCAGTCTATGGCTTGCGACTGGTATCCAATCTGCCTGAAGTCATATGGTGCCGGGCACAGCCGCATTGGGTCGTCGACACCTCGCTGTCCGCCGAGGACTATTCAGATACGGCGACGGCACTCTGGCGGACGCAGTGGGGCGATAGGGCGTCGGCGGCCGCCTTATCTCACTCGTCGGTCGTGCCAGGCATGATCAGCGTCCTGACGCACGAAGACTGATGGTCCTCACCGAAGACCTCCAATCGTTTCTTGCTGGCGTCAAAGTAGCGGAGACCATCGGTGCCGAATTGCGCGCCGCGATCACCGTAAGCACTGGGCTCGAGGATGCGCTGGTCAGTGCAGTTGCGGCCGGCAAAGACGTGGTGGTCGCGGGTTCCGCTGGGGGCGGCAAGACCCATCTTCTACATGTACTTGACTTGTCTTATCAGACGGTTGAGTGGCGTGATGGCGTCGAACCGAGCGAAACAGAGTTCGTGCGAGTAGTGCCGGACGCTACAGAGGTCTTTGGACAGATCTTAGATGGGGGCCTCAATTCTCGACCACCGACGTGTATTTCCACCGTGATTGCCATCAATGAAGGCCCGCTGCTCGAACTTGCTCGCCACGACTCCCAATCGAGCTTTGCGGTCGCAGTTCGGTTGTTGCACGCTGCTCAGCGGGGCGTGCGCAACCCGGGGACGGACCCTGCCGGACCAGTTGTCATTGATGTCGGCGGGTACGACCCTGTCGAGAGCGGCGTCGTCGGGCGGCTGGTAGCACTGCCACTGTTGAGGGAACTGGTGATGGGGTTCCCATGCAGCTGCGGCGATTCATCGGTCTGCCCCCGGAAGCTTGCTTGGCTTCAACTGGACGCCGAAGAGACCCGTCGGCGTGTAAATGATGTCCTTCGTTTGGCCAATGTAGCCGGAAGTCGAGTTCTGTTTCGCGACATATGGGATTTCGTCGCGGATATTGCACTTGGCGGTAGCTGCGATCCAGATCCGCCAACGAGTCCGTGGTTCTGGCGGATCTTCAACGGACGCAGCGAACTCTCAAGCAAGCTGCGATCGGTAGCCGATCCATCGCTGGTCGTGTACCCACGTGCCGAGGCGCACGTGTGGTGGGGGGATTGGACCGCGGACGAGATTGAGTTGCTGGATGGTACTGAGCCGGTGCCGCTCGTCACGGACCCTCCACACGTGGGCGATAGGTACCGCTGGCTGAAGTCCCAGCTGTTCTTTGTTGTGCGAGCCCAGTCCATCTTGTCAATCGTTCGCGACCAGGTGGATCTCGAGATGGTGACCTCGTTGGGGCCGCAGCACATGGGCGAACTCCTCGCGGTTCTCAACGATTACATGACGTACGGGACCCGCCCGCAGATGACGCAGCGCCTGGAGCTGTGGATTGACATGGGCGTTGAGCGGAGACTCGATCGCGCGCGAGGGCAGGCATCACTCGGTCGCGTCCCGATTTCAGAGCTCGAGATCATCCGCTCTTCGGCGCTCGCGAATCATCCCGACGCCGGGCTCGACATCCCAGGCAATCACGTGTTCCTTCATCATGCCGCATCAGGAGCGTCACTCACGCTCAGCGCTGATGCCCTTAGTCTGCTCCGCAGTGGACGGTCGTTCCGCGTCTCGGACCGTCCACACACTGACATGGAATGGCAGATCGCCGACTTCTACGCGTCGATTGCGCATTCGCAGGGCCAAGCCGAGTCGCTAGCCGTTCTGCAGCTGCAGTTTGACGCTATGACTGGTGAGGTGCGCAACTACCTGGTAGCCCCAAATACGCGGACGATCGAGCTCGCCGGGGACTAGGGATGAGCGCAAGCGCATTGAGAGTGCTTCTCTCTCCGGCCGCTCCAATGCTCTTTGGGCAGTATCCGGATCGTCCTGCCCCGGCGCACGTCCTCAACGGCTTCGTCGCCGCATCGCTTGGCGTCTCGTCGATAGAGCGTGACCTGCGTGCGCTCCTCGTTCCCGACGCCGAGATGCCAGAATCGTTCTCGTTCCTTCGTGTCGCCGGGTGGGCGACTGACGACTCGTCCTTCAGTCGCTTTCGCGACGACCTTTCGACTGTCTTCAATCCGGACCGTCGCCTGTGGGAGAAGTTTGGGTCGCCAGTCCCCGTGCACGCACTCCTTGCAAGTGCTGACGCCTCTGACGACGGCTACGGAGCCGGAATCTGGGACCTTGTGCGTAGGCACGTTAGCGAGCCGGCCTTTATTGACGAGCTGAACTCGTTGCTGTCCCCGTTACAGGCATCGGACCCGGTGACGGCGGTCGCGCAGGTTCTCGTCGCGGATGCCAATGTGGCGCGGAAGCGCGAGGTCCAGGTCCACGACTCAGTGTGGTATGGCCCGTACGGACCTGACGCAGGCAAGTTTCTTGCAACTCAGATTGCGGAACTCATACACTCACTGGTCGCACTGGGACAAGACCAGCAGAGGCTCATGCGCATACAGCACCTGGCTCGGGGTCTGTATCTGTCGGCGTTCCTCTGCCTAATACTCGGTCCGATCGCCGCGGCTTCGGATGCATCGGCGGAGTCATCGGCCGACCTTGCATCTCTTGTGATCTGGGGTGGGACACCGCCAGGGCCGCCAGCCGACCCCATGGTCGCCGCTTCAGCACGATCCTTCCAGACCGTCGTAGAACAGAATCGACGTGCGCTTCTAGCACTGCTTCATGAGCGCATATCGAACGTTCAGATTGCGTCGACGACACCAGCATCACTTCGGCGCCGGTCGGCACTTCGGCAGGTGATGATTGATGCCGGGTCGACCGAAGGTCAGGCGGACAAGGCGATCGAGCAATTTGAGACCCAAGGACTGCCGGTGGGCCAAGGGGAGTTTAATGACGCATCGTGGCTCGAGCAGTTACTCGACCTAGGATATTCCACGAACGAACTCGCCAAGGCTTTTCGCACGACTGGCCGGAAGGTTGGCATTGTTGCGCCGGACCGAGGGGCGGGCGCACCTCGTTTCGTCCTAGAAACTCCGCTTCTCGGGACTCTCGTTGCCGCCGTTTGCCAAGAGACCAGTCTTCCATTCGAACAGTTTGTCGATGCCATACGGGATCGATTTGGCATCGTGGTCGGACCTGGGACGCTCGACGAGCTACCGTCACTCGAGCTGTGGGAGAGTGCGGGAATAGCAGGGCAGCAACTGCGCGACAACCAAGAGATGTTGCGCGTCCGGCTCGTCCGAGCTGGGCTAGCCACTGAATACTCGGACGGTCATACGGAGGTAGGAATTGCCTGAGTCGCCTCCTTCTTTGGCCGCTGCCTTGGCCGCAGAGCTCGCTAACGCGCTCGACCTGACAGCCGATAGATGGATCCGTGTCGAGTTGCCGCATGACTGGCCCGTGGAGCAGTCGCTTCAACGTCTGGTCCAGCAGCGCGAGCCGCTTCGCGTCGGTGTTCTCCGACCCTTCGCGCGGGCACAACTTGGCATTCCCGAGGCGACTGTCTCGGACGATCCCTCGGAGATCACGCGATGGAGGGGCCAAACCGCAGAAGAGCGCGGCGGCTGGCACAGCGTGCTTGTAGGAGATGCGCGGGGTCGATTGGAGGCAGGGCTTCGCTCGGTCCTTCGAGTCGTCACCCAGACCGATGTGCTCCGTCGTTGGGAAGGTATGCTGCTCGCCTGGGCATCAGAGTCGATCCACTCGAGGACTCCTCAAGATCTGATCAGGCTGCTCCTACACCTGGCAAGCGAAGCGCAACTTGATGCGAATGCGCTCGACGAGTATCTGGAAGCGATCGCGAGCGGTGACGAAGAGCAGTGCCTCCAGAGGATGCGAGATGCCCTCTGGTACATGCACCTGTTTCCCGATCACCACATTCTTGACGCCGATCGCGCCCGATTTCGCATTGAACGCAATTTCTACGTTAAGCGGCTGCTCCTTTCCGCTACAGATACGCCCGCCGAGCTGACACGCCTGCGTCGCCTGCAGGCCGCTGGAGAGCAGGGCGATGAGGCCGCGAAGGGTGCCCTCGAATTCCGAGATACCCGCGATCGGACGGCATTACAGGGTGTGGAGCTAGAAGCTGTACTCAGGATCATTGAGCCTGTGCGAGCGCCGTCAGGTGACCCGCCGCAGCTTCGCTCTATCGATCTGATGGGGTACCTCGATGCGGTGACAGATGTTGACCGGGCAACGATCGAGGCCACTCTCGACATACTGTGGGACGACTGGGACCTCGAGGCACGAGACGACATCGAGCTCTTGGCCGAGTACAGAGACCGGAATGTCAAGGTCGCCGTACGACCTATGCCGCCTGAGGGCAATCCCTGGGTGGGCACGGGAGAGTTTGCGGACCAATCGGTTGCGTTCATGGGGGGATCCGGAGCGGACCGCGACTGGCTGCGTTTCCCTGGCAAGCGTGTCACGGGGGCGACTCTATTGGAGCGTGCCCGTGACCAGGATCTGCTCCTGGGTGGGACCCAGTTCGAAACGCTGGTCTCCGAATACCTCGAGGCGCGCGCCGGCTTCGTTCGTTTCGAACGATGGCTACGCGAGTCCGCCCTCGAGTTGTTGCTCGTAAGCAGCGAGGCCAGACGCGCTGTCGAGAGATTACTCGCGGCTTGGCATGCACTAATCGAAGCGGCGAGCGAACAGCCCGGTCAGGCTGATCTTTTGAGGAAGGAACTCGCACTTCTCGAATCTGTGTGGGGCGCGCCTGACGACGCTCCGGAGGACTTCTCCTGGTGTGCGTGCGGACCCTTACATCCGTACCTCCTCGAGCCATTGCTGTCGCTCGTGGATACCACCCTGGGAGATCTCGGCGCCGAACAACTCGGGACAAAACTCGAGTGGGCGATAGAACGTGCCATTCCAGCCTTCTCCGTTATTTGGGCGGTCGGAAAGACCTTCTTTCTTACACGCCGGGCCGACGTACACGTCTTCGAAGCGATTCCTACGGCCGTTCGGCCGCTCGCGCGTTCGGGCGATGGGTTGTACCAACTGGCCCGGTCATTCCTGGGCTATCACCCATACGCTCAGCGCGGTCTCGTCATTACGCTTGTCGATCCCCCGAAAGGCGGAGCGATTCAGAAGAATCTGCGGCGGATTGAGGCGCTTACGCGCGTTCGAGTCTATCTGGTCACAACGCGCGGAGACTCGGCGCAACTCGATGAACTCGGCGACACTGTCCGAAATCTCGGGCGTTTCGACAACATCAGCGACTGGCTGAGGCGAGCCCCAGTCACCAGCCACCTCCTCGTCTATTTCGCTCCGCGGCCGGCGGCCGCAGCCACTCCGGCTGCGCTCGGTTGGGGCCCGACCAGCGGAGCACACGTCGCCCTCCAGATCCAGTTGCGGAGTGGCACACTTTTCGGCCAAGGTCTTTCGGCGGCGGTTACATTCGAACCGCGGGCGAGCAACCGTGCCGTCGTCTCACTGCAGCGACTCGTTGCGCCGGAGATTGGGAACCCGGATCTGTTCCAGATCCACCCGATGCTGTCCGAGGAGGTGGCCACTGCGCTCGGCGACGTAGGAGAACATAGTGAGTGGCTCGTCGTTGCCGCCCCCAGCCCGCTCGGACTCGTCGCCCCTAACAAGTTCGCGGCCGGCCTTACATACCTGGGCCGAGAAGGACTAGGGTCTTACGGCCTCTTCGCATATGCAAGCAGTCTCTTTGCGCTTCGCAAGTACGTTACCGAAGAGTTTCGTGATCTGCCACTCCTTCCGAATGCCACACAGGTCGAGACACGCCTGACCGATCTCGCTATCGATTCGCCGAACGGCGTGCTTCGTGTCGGAGGGACTCAGGGGAAGACTCTGTGGGAGCAAGTCGGTGTAATGGTGGCGACGATGATGAGCAACGCGCTCGATGGCCAGCATGGAAACTGACAACGGCGCGTACGCGACATTCGTCCTCGCCGTGGATGATCTGGGGTGGACACGGCACTGGCTGGGGCGGTTTCGATGCGACCTGCTCCGGGTCGCCGTGGCGCGGACGACCGATCTGCTACCACAAGTGAAGATCCGAGCGATCGAGAGCAAATCAGCGAGTGCCACCGACGAAATCGACACCAGGCTCGACGTCGAGCCATTCCAAGAGGGGACGAAGCAGGTAGTTGCAACGCTCGACGCGCTTTGGGAGGTGATGTTTCCGGCTCAACCTGACAATCTGATCGGCGGACTCCGGTTCGCGTCATTTGTCGAGCATCTCGCTTCGGTTGCGCTTTCAGACCTTCATCCCTTTGACCGGAACGACATCGCCATCGTCAACGCTATCTCTCAACTATCGAATGGAGCACTTGGTCAAGACAGCATTGAGATGGACGCAGCCGTCGTCGTTACTCAGTACAGGGCGGCGGTGAGTCGAAGGGCCGCAAGATTTGACGATGTTCCCGGAAAGGACCGGACTTGGGCTGTGACCCTAGTCAGAGCCGGATCGGATGAACTCGACGCTCTGGTGGGCTTCGATGTCGGCTCGGTTAACGTTGTCGTCAGCCAAGATGCCGCGCCGGACGAAACTCCACCCGGTGCGGAGGTTCTCGCTCCGCGTGAAGCCGAGACGTCCGACGTCCCTGTTTCAGACGACGATTACAGGCAACGTTTCACGGACCGCGACTCACCAGGGAGCACCGAGGACCAGTTTCGGCCTGCGGGTCGCGTCGCCACGGATGCAGACATCTCCTTGGCAGCAAACCTGTACGCAGCGTGCCGTCAGCGCTCTTTTCCCGTCGAAGAGCCCGACTCAGGAAACATACTCGTAGGTCCGTCCCTGCTTGCCGTGCCCATGGCATTGCGTGCGGGCGCCGCTTTGCGTCCGATTGAAGCTGTTCTCGATGACCTAGCGCGCGAGGTCGGGGTCAGCAGCATTAGCGTGGAGAACGACCCAATTAGGCCATTCCACGTTCGCTTCCTCGTCGAGCGGCGCGAGCGGGAATTCCCAGAGCTGCCTCCGGCAGGCGCGCCTATGCTAGGACGAGACGAGAGCTACTTGGGTTTCTTCCTGGGACAGACGCTGGAAGGGGAGAATCTTCTAAGCTTCGCGTCTGATTGGCCGCACATGTTGATTGGAGGCACGACGGGCAGCGGCAAAACGACGTTCATAAAGTCCCTTCTTCACCAGATCAACAGTCGCGATCCCGCCTTTGTTAACGTCGCGATCATCGATGGGAAAGGCGAAATCGACTATCTGAACGTCGTCGACACGGCGCTCTTCACTCCGCAGTTTCCCGATGTCAAGCTCGGCCATCAGGAAGTCAACGCCGTATTCGAATGGCTAGTCGACGAGGAGATTCCAAGGAGAAGAAACGTCATCCTCGAGCGCGCGCGAGACAATGGAGCAGCGCCCCGAGCTGCAAAACAGCAGTTCGTCGAAGCGTACGAACTTGGCCGTGCGGATCCCTTTCCCGCTCTCATCGTGTTTGTGGACGAGTTCGCGGAGATCATGCTCGCAGGGGGTCGTGGAGCGCAACAGTTTGAACATCGGGTACAACAAGCCGCTCAGACTGGCCGCTCCGTTCTCGTCCACGTGGTACTGGCCACTCAGAGGCCGGATGCGTCCGTAATTAGGGGCGCAATCAAGACCAATCTGGACGCTCGAATCGCCCTTCGCGTGCCAACACACCATGATTCGATGACGATCCTCGGCGGCGCAGGAGCCGAGAGGCTTCTCGGGAGAGGCGATCTCCTGTTTCAGGCGGCCGGTGCGCCGGTCGTTCGGCTGCAGGGATACCGTATCTAGGTCATGTAATCGGTCGCTACGTGCGCCGCTGGGCTCGTCACTCCCAAATCCTCGCGGATCGTGTCCTTTACGTAGGCCGATCTGAAGCGCTCAAGGTCGCTACGTCGGACGCGATATGTCGGCCGACCGTTGACAAGGATTGCGCTTGCCCCAAGCTGTTGCCTGCGGACGAAACGCCGGACGGGGCGTTGGAACGCGCGCATCCGGCAGACCAGGCGCACAGGCTAAGGCGTCGACGCCAGCGCTGAAGAACGCCGGCGACGCGGCCGTCGCACTCGATTTAGGCGATAAGGGCCGGCTTCGTCGCTCCGCCCCCGGTTTGGCGGGCGAGGGCGCGCATCATGCCGCGGAAGATGGCCACATGGACCGGGTGGAGCAGATACCAGTAGGCTAGCCCGGGCAGGCCCTTGGGTTCGAAGAATGCCGTCTGGGTGAGCACGCCGCCCTCGCCCTTGCGCGACGGCCCGACCTCGAACTGGAGCCACGCCCGCCCAGGCACCCTCATCTCCGCGCGTAGGCGCAGCAGCGAGGGCCGCTCGATCTCTTCGACGCGCCAGAAGTCGAGCGCGTCGCCCACCCGCAGGCGGCGCGGGTCACGCCGGCCCAGGCGCATGCCCACACCGCCGACGATCAGGTCGACCAGGCCGCGCAAACGCCACAGCGAGTTGGCGTACAGCCAGCCCGCCTGGCCGCCGAGCTGCTCGAGCTGTTCGAACACCTGCTCCGGCCGTGCTGCCACCAGGGCTCGGTTGCGCTCGATGATCATGCCCTCGCGCGAGCTGAGCGGCGGCAGCTCCGACTTGTTGGGCAGGCTGAAGGAGTCGAACCAGGTCGATTCGACCTGGTGGTCTCGGGTCCGATCGATGGCCTGGCGTAGAGCCTCCTCAAAAGGCATCGGTTGGATCCCGAAGCCGGCTGCCGGTTGCGGATTGCGCACCACGACCTCGTTGCGCATGCCCTCGATCAACGGTCGGGCCAGCGCTGCCGGAATCGGCGTCACCAGGTTGACCCAGTACGAGCTGAGCCGCGGCGTGAGCACCGGCACCGGGATCATCAGCCGGCGCAGGCCGCGTTGTCGGGCGTACGCCTGGATCATCTGGCCGTACGTCAGGATCTCCGGGCCGCCGATCTCCACCACTCCGGTTATCTCTGGATGGTCGAGCGCGCCGACCAGGTCGTCGAGCACATCGGAGATGCCGATCGGCTGGCTGCGCGTGCTCACCCAGCGCGGCGTGATCATCACCGGCAGGCGCTCGGTCAGGTAGCGCAGGATCTCGAACGAGGCGCTGCCCGAGCCGATGATCACCGCAGCGCGGAACTCGGTCACGGGCACGCCGGTGCTCGCCAGCTGCATGCCGGTCCGACGACGGTCTAGCGCGGGATCGGCTGGGGCGTGATGGTCGGCCCTGCTGTCCGCGGTCCGTCGGGCGTCCATTCCAATCGGTCGATGAACATCCGGCGCGCCGTGTGGGCGGGATCCCAGGCGTGGTAGACGATGTAGTCCGTCCCCTCGGGCGTCGTAACCACGGAGTTGTGCCCGGGTCCGTGCACCTCACCAGGGCGTGTCCGGAGCAAGGCCGGCCCGTGCCCGGGCGCGTCAACAAAGGGTCCAAGCGGGGAATCGGCGACCGCCCACGAGGCGCCGTAGGTGGGACCGTTCCACCTGCCACCCGAGTACAGGCACCAGTAGCGGCCGAGGCGCTTGACGATGTGCGCGCCCTCGACCGTGTGCCAGTCGTATGTATGCCCGTACATAAGGCGGTCGCGCTGGAAGATCTGCCAATCGGCCGACGCGCGCAGGACCGTGCGCGACTCACCGGCGAGCGTCTTCATGTCGACCAGCCGATCCACCGCCAGAGACGTTCCCACGCGATCACCGTCGAGCACGTCGTGGGCGTAGTAGAGGTACCACTCGCCGTCGTCGTCGCGAAACGGGTTGGCGTCGATCGCGAACGGCTCGTAAGGGGTCAGGACTGCGCCCTGGTATTCGAAAGGGCCCTCCGGCTGATCAGCCACCGCCAGCCGGATTCGATGCCCCCGATCATCCACGCCAGCCGAGAAGTACATGTAGAAGACCCCGTCGCGGTGCGCGACCTCAGGCGCCCAATGATCGCGCGCGTCGAGGCCGTCGACGGCGGCGAGCGCCCGCCCGACAGAACTCCAGTGCACCAGATCTGGTGACTCGAGGATCTCGAACGCCCGGGAGCTCTCCTCGGCGTTGTTCGTGCCGTACGCGAAGTAGCGATCGTCCACGCGCAGCACGAATGGATCGGCAAAGTAGCCGGGATAGACGGGATTGGTGAACGTTCCACTATCCACGGGCAGACGGTACCGCGCTCAGGTGTGACGAGCAGTTGTCACACCGGGCGACGACACTAGCCCGCAGTGTTGACGGAAGTGGTCCCATCTCTTGGCGCCCTGGACGACCTGAACGATGCGCAGCGCGAGGCCGTCCAGGTCTCGAGCGGGCCGCTGGTCATTCTTGCCGGCGCCGGGACGGGTAAGACGCGGGTGATCAGCCGGCGGGCGGCGCATGCGATCGAGACAAGCGTGGCCGCGGCCAACAAGGTGCTGCTCGTCACGTTCACGGACAAGGCGGCCAACGAGATGGTGTCGCGGATCGCAGCGCTCGGCCACCGGGGCGTCATGGCGCGGACTTTTCACTCGCACGCAGTACGACAGCTCCGCCACTTCTGGCCCAGCCACCACGATGGCGCCGACCCGCCGCAGATCCTGAACTCGAAGCTGCCGTTGATCAGCCCTCTCGCGCGCAACCTGCCTGGCCACTACCGGTTCACGCCGACCAAGGACATCGCCGACGCCATCGAGTGGGCCAAGGTCCGCCGCATCCCGCCGGACAAGTGGGAACAGGACCCACTAACCACGGACAGAGCGCCAATCCCGCCCGACCTCTTCGCCCGCATCTACGCCGGCTACGAGCGCGCCAAGGAGCGCGCCCACCGGGTCGACTTCGAGGACATGCTCGCGCTGACCGTCGACCTTCTCGAATCGGACCAGGACGCCGCTCGCCTTGTGCAATCCCAGAAGAGCTGGATCAGCGTCGACGAGTACCAGGACACGAACCCGCTCCAGGAGCGCCTGCTCGAGCTGTGGCTGGGCGACTCGCGCGACATCGCGGTCGTGGGCGATCCCGACCAGACGATCTACACCTTCACCGGCGCCTCGCCCGACTACCTGCTCCGCTTCGCAGACAAGCACCCTGGCGCCCGAACCATCGCGCTGACCGAGAACTACCGATCGACCCCGCAGATCCTCGATCTAGCCAACCGACTCACAGCCGGCGGACCACGCGGCGCGCTTACGACCTCCCGACCCCCGGGTCCAGAGCCCTCGATCGACCGATACGCCGGCCCGGAGGTTGAGGTCAACGCCGTCGTGGCAGGCATCAAGCGGTTGATCGGCAGCGGAGTGGCCAAGTCGGAGATCGCGGTGCTCGTTCGGATCAACGCCCAGCTGCCGCCGATCGAGGACGCGCTGACTCGGGCCGGCATCGAGTACACGGTCCGGGGCCAGCGCTTCTACCAGCGCAACGAGGTACGCGAGGCAAGGCAGTTGATCGCGCGCGCGAAGCTGACCGAGACCGGCCCGGCCTTGGTGATCGCGGTGCGCGACCTGTTCGTCGAACGACTCGGCTACGAGCCCGGCGCGGAGACGATCGGGGAGGAGGCTCGCGAGCGTGCCGCGTCACTCGAGCTGTTGCTGACGATCGCGTCGGACCTGGTCGAGGGCAACGCGGAGGGCACGGCGCCAGACCTCGCGGCAGAGCTGGATCGGCGGGACGCGGCAGAAGCGGCCGCGCAAGGCGTTGGCGTCAACCTGCTGACCTACCACCGGGCGAAGGGGCTCGAGTGGGACGCGGTCTTCCTGCCGGCAATCGACGAGGGCGTGCTGCCCATCCGCCAGGCCAAGTCGGACGAGCAGGTGGCCGAGGAGCGGCGGCTGCTGTACGTGGGCATCACCCGCGCGCGAACGCACCTCGCGCTCTCGTGGTCGCGCAAGCCGTCGCGCTTCCTGGTCGAGATCCGTCCGCGGTCCGCCTCCGTCCGCGTCCTGCCGGAGGTGCGCCCACCATCAACGCCGTCGAGCGACGGCCTGCTTGGGTCCCTGCAGCTGTGGCGCCGCGATCGAGCGAAGGCGGACGGCGTACCGGCCTACGTTGTCGCCCACGACGCGATGTTGTCGACCATCGCCGCCGAGAAGCCGTCTTCGCTCGCCGCGCTACGCCGTATCAAGGGCATGGGCCCGGTCAAGCTCGACCAGTACGGCCCCGAGATCCTCGAGATCGTCAACCGCTCGGGCTGACCGCTGGGATCACACCTGCCACAGCACCTGGAGGTGCTGGCGGAGCATCTTCTGCCACCAATACCAGTGATGCTCGACGTCGTGGCCCCAGTAATCGAACGTAGCCGGGATGCCCTTCTGGTGCAGGAGCTCCTGCATCTCGCGCTGCTGCGGGATGTGCCGATCCTCGAACGCGCCCTGGCCGACGCAGAAGATGATGCGCGAGCGCCGGTACTTCTCGAGGTGCCACTCGTCCATGAGCCCGGGCAGGTATGACAGCGGCGAGTTGAAGTAGACGTTGTCGTCCGAATAATCGCCGATGAACATGCTCGGCCGGTATACGCCGGACATCGCGATCACGCCGTCGAACAGGTCGGGCCGGCGGAAGAAGAAGTTCGCCGCGTGGAAGGCGCCCATCGAGCAGCCCGTGACCCACGCCGTCTCCCGGCCCGACTCTTGGCGCACCAGAGGCATGACCTCCTCGTTCACGTAGCTTTCGTAGTGGCCGTGCCGCTTCGCCTTCCATTCGACCGCGCCGCTGCCCGTCCACGATTGCCAGTCGACGCTGTCGAGCGCGAAGAGCATCAGCTTGCCCTGGTCGATGAGGTCGTAGAGGGCATCGACCATGCCGCGATCCTCCCAGTCGCGCACTCGCCCATCCTTCGATGGAAAGGCAAGCAGCGGCTGGCCGGCGTGGCCGTACACGATCAGCTCCATGTCATGGCCCAGGTTGCCGCTGAACCACAGGTGTTCCTCGCGTCTCATCGCGTGCATCATGCCTTGCCGCGGCAAGCAGGACTAGTGAATGTCGATCAAGGCCAACTGACGAAGGCATCCACGTCGATACGGTTGCTGGTCGATGCGGCGTTGCGCTGCCCAGTCACCCGAATCTCGAAGATGTGATTGGTCGACTCCAGTCGGGTGCCCAGCGCCCAGGCGATGCGCTTCTTGCGGACCGTCGTCGAGTAGAAATCGATCGACCCGACCTTTGCGCCGTCGATGTAGACATCGCCGATGCCACGCGCCGGCCCAGTCGTCGTGACGAGCACGGCGTTGGTGCCGTTGAAGCTGAACAGCACTCGAGCACCAGCCGTGGACGCGTACTTGACGTAGCCGCCTGACGAGCCAGTCAGCTTCGCTCGACTCCAGGTGCCCGCGTAGGCAATCTTGGTGCTCGTCTCCTGAGCGACCTTGAGCTGCGCGTTTGAGCTGGGAGCCCAGGCTGACACGTTCCCCGCGCCATCGGTTGCGCGAACTCGGAAGCGGTAGGTCGCGCCCGGAGCAAGGGCACGATCAATCTCGGTTGTCGTGGGGCTTGGCAGCGGCACGTTCACGAACGCTCCGGTGCCCTTCTTGATCTGCAGCTCATAGAGGACGATGCCCGACGGATCGGACGCGGCCGGCCACGAGAGCCGCACGTTGAGGAGCGTGCCGAGCGTTTGTGAAGTCGTGATCAGTCCGGTTGGGTTATCGACAATGGGCGGTGTTACGTCGGTGGTAGAAGGCGCCCAGGCGAGACCGATGTAGCCCGTCTTATCTTCGTAACCATCGATCGAGAAGTAGTAGGTCTCGCCAGCTGTGGAGTTGAAGGAAACCCGGCTACGTCGCCCACATGCGTCCGTCGGGTCGTCGTCATTGGCCGCCACCAGCGTCAGGTCGTCGACGCTCGAGCCGGTGTACACACCGAGAGTCGTATCGAAGTCGCTATCGCAGGTTTCGAATTCGACTATCTCCGATGAGGGCGCTGTCCAGCTGAACCAGACGGAGTTGACGGGTTCGGACGCTGACGTGTTGAGCGGCTCGCCACTCTCGCCAGTCGCGTAGACATTCGACCCACTTGTTGAACCTGTCGAGTCGTAGATGGCCTTAGCCGAGTCGAGGTTGTCGTTCGCGGGGGCGGTCGATGGCTCTTCATACGTCATCTCGTAGTAGAGCGAAATCGACCCCTGTGCCGCACCGTAGCCATCGACCGAGATGCGATAGGTAACACCGGCGGTCGTATTGAGGTACAGCCCGCTGCCGACATCGCAGTATTCATAGGGATCGTCGTCGTTGCTGGCGATCTCGGTCAGCGAGCCGACTGCCGACCCGACATAGACCCCCAGCGTCGTATCGAACGAGCTGCCGCAGGTTTCGATCCATGCCTCGCCTGTCGCGGGCGCCGTCCAGCGATACCAGACGGAGTTGATGGGCGATGAACCCGAAGTGTTCGAGGGCTCGCCGGGCTCACCGGTCGCATCGTTGTTCGTTCCGCTTGCCGATCCCCAATCTCCGGTGAGCACCTGCGCGGAGCCGAATGCGTCGTTCGCAGGTCCAGTTGGAGGCGGCGGGGGAGGAGTTGAGCCTCCGACTCGCGAGTACAGGAGGCGATTCGGAGATCCGCTGCCAGCGTTGGATACGACACCGGTCGTGGCGTTATTGACGATCGCGCTTCGGACCGTCGCCGGGCTGGCCGTTGGGTTGCCCTGCAGATACAGCGCCGCCACTCCAGCGAC
Source organism: uncultured Chloroflexia bacterium (assembly GCA_963706095.1). Lineage (GTDB taxonomy): Bacteria > Chloroflexota > Limnocylindria > Limnocylindrales > CSP1-4 > JALYGJ01. The sequence continues at coordinate 956,339 of OY970149.1, read as the reverse complement.
GTGAGGCGATGCCATCGACGTTCCGCTGATGGTGTTGGTCGCCGTGTTGCTGGAGTACCACGCCGAGGTGATATCACTGCCAGGAGCGAAGATGTCCAAGCATGTGCCGTAGTTGGACGTAGAACGGCGCGCGTCGGCGGTAGTTGTCGCACCCACGGTTATCGCTGCCGGAACGCCAGCTGGTGAGTACCAGCACGCGTCGTCGGTGTCATTTCCAGCCGCGACGACGTAGGTGATGCCGTCGCTGATTGAGTCCTCGACGGCCCAGTCCAAAGCAGACGAGTAACCGCCGCCCAAGCTCATGTTGGCAACTGCGGGCTGGCCCGCCGAGTGATTGCTGGTCACCCAGTCGACCCCAGCGATCACCCCGCCGACGGTGCCTTCGCCGTTGCAGTCGAGTACGCGCACGGCGACCAGAGTCACCGCCTTGGCGACTCCGTAGGTGGATCCTCCGACCGTTCCGGCGACGTGTGTGCCGTGCCCATCGCAGTCGGTGGCAGGGCCGCCATCGACAGCGTCGTAGCCAGAAACCGCTCGGCTGCCGAACTGGTTGTGGCTGAGCCGGATGCCGGTATCGATGATGTACGCCTTAACGCCGAATCCGGTCGAGTTGTAGACATAGCTGTCATTCAGCGGCCTGTTGCGCTGGTCGATTCGGTCGAGACCCCATGTCGGGTTTGTCTGGGTCTGCGTCAGCTGGATGCGTTGGTCGGATTCAATCCATGCGACCGAGGGGTTCCGACGAAGCGTTTGTACGGCGGCCGCAGAAAGTTCGGCCGAGAAGCCCGACACCGTGTTCGTGTACCGGTGGCTGACGTCCCCTCCCAGGGCTCGAACCTCCCGCGCCGCGGAGAGAGCGTCGGCAGGGCGATCCTTGAGGACGACGATGTACTTGCCTGGAATCGCGTCGGGAGAGTCTTGCCCGACCAGAGGCGCGTTCTGGCTTGCGAAGGCGGCCGGAGCCGTCGAAAGCAAGAAGACGGCGACCAACATTCCAGAAAGGCGCGAAACGCGCGACGAGGCGATGAGCGCGGAGAACATTTCGGGCAGTAACCCCCAATACGATGACGCGACGCACTGGGGGCTCGCTCGGTCAAAGTTGATGTGGATGCCAAGCTGTGCGTCAGCGCGTCAGGCCCCCCGGAGCGCGGCACGTAGCGTCAGGCGCAGCAAGGATGCCACGATTAAGAGAATCCTGCTTTATCTGTAATTTCCAGCCGGCGGCCCTGCCGCATACCGCGGCCCGTACACGGCGGGTCAGGCGAGGACTTCGCGGGCGCGGCTCAGCAGCTCGTCGGGATCGAAGGGTTTGGTCATGTACAGGTTTGCGCCGACCTGCTCACCGTGCTGGCGGTCGTATTCCTGTCCCTTCGCGGTCAGGAGGATCACGTACACGTCGTCCAGGCCGAGCTCCTTCTTGACGGTCTGGCAGACGTCGAAGCCGTTCATGCGCGGCATCATCGCGTCAAGGATGACGAGAGCCGGCTCGCGCGCCCGGATCGTGTCCAAGGCGCTCTCACCGTCGCCAACCGTCAGCAGCTCGGCACCCTCGTCAACGAGATCCTCGATTGCCTGCGAGATGAGCAACCGGATGTGGGGCTCGTCATCCGCGACCAGGATGACCTTGCCCGTCATATCGCTCATTGCCTCTCCCTCTGGACACAGACGATGGTGAGGTCGTCTGCCTGTTCCTCGCCTTCAGTGAACTCCGTGACGGCCGACACCACCGCTGCGATAACGGACTCGGCGTCGCCGCCCGCGGAAGCGGTAAGGACCGCGCGCAGCCGATCATCGCCGAACAGCTCGCGCGAGCCGTTGCGTGCTTCGGTCACGCCGTCGGTGAAGAAGAGCACGAGGTCGCCCGGTCCGAGAACTACGGATCGCTCCTCCAGGCCCATGTCCGCGAATGCTCCCAGCACCACGCCTCGGGCCTCCAGCTCGGTCACCGCTGAGGCGTCGTCCGCGCGGACCAGCATCGGCGCGTCGTGGCCCGCGCTGGCATAGGTCAGCGTCCCGCTGGCGAGGTCGAGCTCGGCGTAGAAGGCGCTCAGGAACAGGCTCGACTGGCGGTCGCGCATGATCACCCGGTTGGTATTCGCGAGCACCTCGGCCGGCGAGCTGCCGGCGGCAGCCTCGGCGCGCACAACAGCGCGCGAATAGGCCATCACCAGCGCCGCGGGCACGCCCTTGCCGGTGACGTCGGCAATGACGAGCCCCAGTCGCTCCCCGGCCTGCGCAGGCGAACCGGGCACCAGGAAGTCGTAGAAGTCGCCGCCGACCTGGCGCGCGGCCTCGTAGGTTGCGGCAAACCTCCAACCGGGCACGCGCGGTGCCGCTGCGGGCAGCAAGCTGAGCTGGATGCGCCTTGCGACTGTGAGCTCTTGCTCCAGCTGCAGACGCCGCGTTTCCTGCTCGTGCAGACGCGCACGCTCGAGCGCCACGCCGGCCTGGCTCGCCAGGGCGAGCAGGAGCTTCTCGTCGCTGGCGGTGAACGACGCGCCGCCCGAGGATCGATCGAGCACGACGACACCGAGCACCCGCTCGACGGCGCGAACCGGTGCGCACAGCGCCGTATCGCTGTAGTCCGGCCTGCCTGTCGAGCTCACGCGAGATATCAGCTCGTTGATCGGTGCCCAGCGGTCCGGCGGCGGCGTGTCGCCGAGCAACACCTCGCCTTCGTCGAAGGGAATCACCCTCCGAGCTTCGTCGAGCAGGAGGCGCTGAACCTCGTGGGCATCGAGCGAGAAGCCGATCGTCTCCGACGCCCGGTAGAGGAGGTTGATCTCGCGGTAGCGCTCGAGCGTCTCCCGGGCCAGGTCACGAATGAGCTGCTGGGTTTCGTCCCCGGGGGCCCGGTCGCCTGCGGCCTGTTGGATGCCCAACCTCAGAAGGAGCTCAGCGCCTCGGCGCGGTCGGTGTAGGTCTCGAAAAAGCGCTTCATGCCGCTCCGCTCGAGCACTCGGTCGACCTGCGGCTGAGGCGACAGAAGCTTCAAGTGGGCAGACGACTGCGACTCGTCATGTTCCGCCTGGTGGATGGCTCCCCAGCCATCTTCCGGGTTGGGCGGCTCCTCACCGCGGAGCAGCATCGCCACGCTGTGGATCACGAACAGGCCCGAGCTGCCCATGTACACCAGGCTGCCGAGATCGAGCAGGATGTGGTTCGTCCCATCGGCGACGCATTGACGGGCATGGGCGATCGCATCCAGATAGGTCGCGGCATCCAGCTCGCCGTCGAGGACCATGATTGCCACCGGCACGCGGGCCGATTCCTGCGTGACCGCGATCTTCAGCACGTCGTACCTCCGGCGTTGTCCCTGTAGCGCTTGACGATCGTCAATTCGTTGCCATTGTCAGTCTGCCTGTACGTCACCTCGTCGGAAAGCTGCCGGGTCAGGAAAGCACCCATTCCGTGAAAGGGACGCCGATCCAGGGGCAGGGTCGTATCCGGGTCAGGCAGCTTGGTCGGATCGAACGGCTTGGCCTCGTCACGCAGGCGGACGATTAGCGCGCCATCGAGGTCCTCGATCCCGATCTCGACGAAGCCCTGGGCGCCACCGTAGCCATGGACGATCACGTTGGTCACGGACTCATCTACGGCCTGGACGAGGTCGTCGATGGGCGCCTGGGCAGCTCCGGCACGCGCAGCTGCCTCGCGTACGAACTGACGCACGGCGGCGAGCTGTTCGACTTCGGCCGGTACGCGCAGCATGGTCGCTGCCTGGCTCATGTATGGCTCATGTCTGGCTCATGCCCTGTTCAGTGGCAGCACGAACGCAAAAGTGCTGCCCACACCGAGCTTGCTCTCGACCCAGATGCGTCCGCCGTGCCACTCGATAATCTCGCGACAGATCGTGAGGCCCAGCCCGGTGCCACGAGGCTTGTCGGTCAGCGTGTCGCCACCCACCTGGGCGAACTTCTCGAAGACGAGTGCCTGATCCCCCGTGGAGATTCCCGGCCCCGTGTCGGTGACGCTGACGACGATCCCCTCTTCGGAACGGGCCGCGCCGGCTGTGACGCTGCCGCGCTCGGTGAACTTGACCGCGTTGGACAGCAGGTTGATGACGACCTGTACGAGTCCGTCGTGCTCGGCATCGATCTCGGGCAGGTCCGGATCGACCTCGACCCGCAGCTCCAGCCCCTTCTCCTCGAACAGGGAGGAAGTAGCCCTGGTCGCGCGGTCGATGACCTCGGCGACCCGCGTCGGCTCCGTGTTCCACTCGATCGCGCCGGCCTCGATCTTGGCCAGGTCGAGCACGTTGTTGATCAGCGTCGTCAGCCGCTCACCCTCGGCGACGATCACGTCGACGTTGCCGCGCACCTGCGAGATGGCGCGCTGTGTCCGGACGTCCGAGGCATCGACGTTGGGGATGATCCGCTCGTCGAGCTGACGTCGGATCACCTTCGCAAAGCCGAGAACCGACGTCAGCGGCGTGCGCAGCTCGTGGCTCACGCCTGCGAGGAACGTGCTCTTGGCCTCGTTCGCCGCCTCGGCCTGCTCCTTGGCAGCCTCCATCTCCACGACCAGGCGGCGCGTTTCCTCGATCAGCCGCGCGTTCTCGATGGCGACGCCCATCGTCGAGGCAAGCGTGGCCAGGATTCGCTCTTCGGCCTCCGTGTATGCATCCTGGACGTGCGTGCCGATCGCGAACACGCCAATCGCCCTGTTGCCGGCGGGGATGGGCACGCCGACGTACGACTGGGTGCCCCCGATCTTGAACGGCGTGCCGCGGGCTTCGGCCTCCTGTCCCGAGTTGATGCGCACCGCCTTATTGGTGCGCAGGATCTCCGCCGACAGCGCATCGCCGAGCACCACGTGCTCCATGGTGCTGCGCCGGGCGCCCTCGTCGATCCAGTAGTAGAAGGTCAGCTCGCCCGTCTCAGGATCTATGAGTGAGATTGAAAGTCCATTCACGCCAAGTGCCGTCGTGGTGCGGTCGCCGACGGCCTCCACGATGGCATCGAAATCGAGGTGGCTTGCCAGCGCCCGCCCGACCTCGTTGACGATCTCCAGCTCGACGACGCGCTGTTTGCTCTCAGTGAGCAGGTGGCGCGTCTCGGCGTAGAGGGCCGCATCGCGGATGGCCACGCCGACGCCCGCGGCGACGGTCGACAGCAACTGCTGGTCTGACTCGCTGAAAGCGTCCTCGTCGGTGATGCTCTCGACTGCCAGGACGCCGATTGCCTCCTCGCCGATGCGGATCGGAACGCCCAGGTACGACTTTGGCTTCGTGAAGACGAGCTGTGCCTCGATCGCCGCGCCCTCTGCAATCGTGTTGATGAGCAGCGGCTGACCGGTCGAGAGAACGCGCGTCGTCCAGCCCTCGCCGAACCGGATCGATTGCTGCGACTTCTGCTCGCCGTTCTCACTCCAGTACCGGAAGTCGATCGTCTGGCCCGACTCATCGAGCAGGGCGACGTAGCAGATGTCGGCCGAGAACTTCTCGCGCACGCGGTCCCCGACGAGCTGGATGAGCGCTTCCGGGTCAAGCTGGGCACCGACCGCTTGGTTGACCTCGTTAACGATGGCAAGCTCGGCGACGCGCTGGCGTTGACTCGCCGCGGCTCGGGCGTTGTCGAGCGCCACGCCGATGGCTGCGGCCATCGCGGTCACGAGGCGCTCGTCGGCCTCTGAATACGACTTTGGCTGATGCGTTCCAAGGGCAAACACGCCGATTGCCCGATCACCTGCGGAGATGGGCACGCCCAGGTACGACTCGGTGCCACCGATCTTGAACGGCGTGCCGCGCGCGGCGGCCTCCTCCGCCGAGCCGATGCGCACGGGCCGGTTGGTCTGAAGGATCTCTGCCGAGAGGGGATCGCCGAGCTTTATGCCCTCGAACTCGTAGTTGCGGACACCCTCGTCGATCCAGAAGTGGAACGTCAGCTCGCCCGCAGAGTCGACGGTCGAGATCGACATGCCCTCGACGGCAAGGACCGCCGCAGCGCGTTCGCCGACTGCCTCAACGATCTGGGCGAAGTCGCGCTGCCTGGCCAGCGAATGGATGATCTCGTTGAGGATCGCGAGCTCCGCGGCGCGTTGCTCGTTCTCGGCACGCAGGCGCGCGAGCTCGGATTCGGCGCGGGCCATCTCGGACTCGGCGGGCGTGGAGACGGCGCCCACCCCTCTTGTGGCGGCCATCGCACGATGGTATTCGCTGACGATACGAACAAGAAGGCCCGGCGTGTCTGGCGGCCGCCGCGGCCGGCACCTGACCATGGTCCGGGGGACGCTGGTGCCGGGCGCCCGGACAATCACTGGCGATGGAGACGTCCTCACGAAGCCGCCCACCTGCCAACTACGACCAGCCGCTTCCCAAGCGTGGCCGAGGCGGGGCAAGGTGGCTCATCTGGCTGCTGCTGTTGGTTGCCGTGCCCGCATTCGGGGCTTTCGGCTACGCCGCCGTGTCGGATCCCACGCTTCTCGATATGTTCGCCCCGGACCCCACCCGCCGACCGACCATCGTCGCCCTCCAGACCAACCGGCCGAGCGCCACCGGGAACGCCAGCCCTACAACCAACCCGACGCCCGCAAACCCAGCCGTCGCGACGGGCCCCGCTGCCCAATTCGCGGCGCTCGCTGCCGATCCCAGCGTGTCCCTCCGGCTCCAGGCAGACGCGACGGTGCGGGTTGGTGCCGAGCAGCTGCGAATGTCCATGGCGATCGACCAGGCTGGAGATGACTTCACAATCAAGATGACGGTGCGCACGGACGGCCGCAGCGCGACGGCGCGGGTCATCGTGGCGGACGGGGTCGCGTATGGGCGCGCCGGTCGTCAGGCGTGGCGGCGCGTCGGCGATCCCGACCAGCTCGACGTTCCCGACACGGCTTTCGCCTTCTCCCAGCTCAAGGCAGATCAGGCCGTGCTCGTCCGTAGCGAAACCAGCCGCGGCCGGACGCTTCACCTGCTCCGCGTCCCGAGCACCGTTGCGACCGGCTTCGATCCGGCCGATCTCCGGCGCCTCGGCTGCGACACGGACAACCTGGCGCTCGAAGTCTGGGTGCGCGACGACGGGACGCCCGTCAGCGCGACGTTCGACTACGCCTGCGAAGCGCGCGGCGAGAGGATGGTGCTCTCGGCGTCATACGCGTTTTCGAAGGTCAACGGCGACCTCGCGATCAAGGCCCCGCCGAAGTTCCGCTGAGGTCCGCCAAGCTGCGCTGACCCCGCCGAAGCTGCAATGACCCCGCCCACCTTCCGCTAGTTCTGGGGTCGCGGCCCCGAATACCCACCCTGGGCGATGCGCAGCGCGCCCTCTCGGTAGACCTCGAGCACCGGCGGCGTCTGGGCGCGGAAACCGTCGACCAGGCGGTTGTACATGGAGAACCCGGCTGCTATCAGGACCGCCAGCTGGACGTCCTGGTCTGAAGCGCCCGCGTCCTTGGCCGCCGCGACGTCGTCTGCGGTCAGCTCGAGCGCATTCCGGCCGACCACCCGCGAGATCTTCAACAGGGCCTGCATCTTGGGCGAATAGCCCTGTGATCCACCGGCCACGACCTCGCCGACGAGTGGCGTGACGTCACCAACACCGAGCATCTCGGCGACGGCCGTGCCGTGCGCCGCGTGCGAGTCCATGCAGAAGTAGCACTCGTTGCCCTGTGATGTGGCCGTGGCCAGCATCTCGCGTTCGAAGCGGGAGATCGTCGCCCCCTCGAAGTCGTTGACCAGCAGCTCGTCGGCCAGTCCGCGCAGGTGGATGCCCAGCTCGGGCGTCAGGTTCAGGGCCGTCAGGATGCCCGGCGCGTCGGGAAGGCCACTTACCAACACAGGCTGTCCGGCGCGCTGAAACCGACCCTGATCGCTCGTCATCGTCTGCCTCTTATGCTACGAACCGATGACCGCCCGAGCCGTCACCTTCGGTGGCCAGTCTTATCCCGTCGTGCTCCCCAACGTCCGCGATCCGCGGCTGCACGTCGCGAGCGTGATTATCACCATTCACGTGCTGGGACAGGTTGGGCTGCATTTCCACGTGACCGTGCCGCAGATCCTGGCCGCAATCCTGACGTGCTGGATCATCGAGGTCGCCATCACCTTTACCCAGACCAGGAGCTTCGTCTGGCCGGCCAGCGCGATGCTCACGGGCTCGGGCGTGGCCTTGATCCTGCGGGTGGTCGGCACCCCGTCCGACGATCCCTGGAACACCTACGCCTGGGAGACGTTCGCCGTCGTCGCCGGGCTGGCGCTCCTTACCAAGTACGTGATCAAGTACCGCGGCTCGCACGTGTTCAACCCGTCCAACATCGGGTTGGTCGTCGCCTTCCTCGTGCTGGGCGTGACGCGCGTCGAGCCGCTCGATTTCTGGTGGGGCCCGCTCGACGCCTGGATGCTGCTCGCCTACGCGGTGATCCTCGGCGGCGGCCTGCTCATCACGCGCCGGCTGAGACTGCTCGAGATGGCCTTCGCCTTCTGGGCGGTGCTCGCGGTTGGGATCGGCCTGCTCTCTGCATCGGGCCACTGCATGGTCGCCAACTGGTCGTTCACGCCCGTCTGCGGCTTCGACTTCTGGCGCGTGATCGTGACCTCGCCCGAGGTCCTGATCTTCCTGTTCTTCATGATCACGGACCCCAAGACGTCGCCGACCGGGCGGGTCGGGCGGCTGGTCTTTGGAACGCTGGTGGCGGTCATGTGCACGGTGTTGATGGCGCCGCAGGTGGACGAATGGAGCACCAAGGTCGCACTGCTGTCCGGCCTGGTGTTGATATGCGCTGGGCGGCCGCTGCTCGATCGCGTTCTGCCGGAGCCCCGATCCGCGGCCGATGACGTGCGCGTGTTCTCGCGACGAATGGCAGGCAGTGCCGGTCGCGCGGCCGTGGTCGCAGTGGCGGTGCTGCTGATCGGCGGCGGGATCGTCCTTGCCGGAACGCCGGCGCGCGGAGTGAGCATCCGACCGAGCACCGACGCCCTGACCCGCGACCCACCTTTTGTCGACCCGTCGAGCCTGCCACCGATCAACGTGGCGCAAGAGGTTGTGGACTTCGACCACACTCTGGCCTCCGACGCCGAGATCTCGCGGGTCGCCCTGACGCTGGCCCAGAATCTCGAATTGGAGAACCTGGCACTGCTGCGGCGCGATGGCGCGTTGCTGGAGGCTGTCGCGCATGGGGATCGGCTGCTCGAGTTGCAGGAGCGACTGCGCGTTGCCGAGTCGTCAGGCCAGACGTCGGTCGAGCACTACGACTTCGATGCGTTCGGCGTGGGATTGGTGGTTCCGTTCGGGGCACAGACCGGGTTGTCGCTCGGCTTCGAGGGCACGGGCACGGTCACGCGCGACACGTTCGATGCTTCGGGCAACCTGCTGTCACGCGTGTCGGAGCCGTTTGCGCAGACCTTCGCTGTCCGCCGCGCCACCGGCGGCCGCTGGCTCAACGTCGGGGTTCTGCCTCAGTAGCGCAGCTCGATTCGGATCAGCTTTCGGCCGGCCTCGATCGCGTGACGGCCCGGCCCCGGGCCCCGGCCCAACGCCCAGCCCCAGCTCCTGCCCCGGCCCAACGCCCAGCCCCAACGCCTTTGACTGGCTGATTTGCAGATCTAGTGAACACCTCACGGCGTTCTGGTGACCCATCTGAGTTTCAGACGTGCAACTTTGCAGATCAAGTAGCGAAGCTGTGCCTCTGGGAGGGTCTGCGGGCCTCGAAAGCGCCATCCAGGCCCGATCGTGATCACTAGATCTGCAATCTCGAGTTGCAGGCGTCACCTCACGCGCATCTCGATCACGATCAGCTTTCGTCCGGCCTCGATCGCCTGGGCGACCAAGGCTTCGTCGGGCTTGCCATCGCGCTTTCTCGGAATTCCGGCCAGCCAGCGAAACCAACCGTGCTCCGTGAAGAGGCGGATGTGTTCGCGACGCGAGTCGTCGGGGTCGCCGATGAGCACCGCAGTGGCCGGGCGCCAACTGCCGCGCAGTCGGACCGTCAGCGTGGCATTGCCGACGACGTGCTCGGTCCATTTGTCGCCGGCTGTCACGTACAGCACCCGCCGTTCCTGCACGTACGACACCGGCGTGGCGCGCTGCTCGCCAGACTTCTCGCCGGTCCAGCGCAGCAGCACGAACCAGCGGCTAAGCGGCCAGTGAAGCGGCGAGGCGAGTATCGCGCGGACGACCGGGTTGAGCACGCGCAGTACCGTGCCCAGCCACGTGCCCTTGGTCCCTGGCTTTCCACCCGGTTCATCACGACCATGGCTCGATGTTGGACCGGCCAACGAGTCCAGCGTGTTTCAGCGACGGCGCATGACGCATGAACCTGCTGTCAAGCCCCGGCGAGGCGCGACGCAACATCGGCGTAGCCGCGGTGCCTTGGCCGCGCGGTCAACGCCGCTTCGAGCGTGATGAAGCGCCTTTGTCGCCCGCCGGCAAATGGATCAAGCGCGACGAGCGTCGATGTCCTGCCGGTCGCGGGCGGCGTACCCGACCACCATTCGGAGAAAGCCTCCGTGCCGTCTGGGCAAAGCGCGCGGAATGATTCGGTGCGGATGCGCAGCGCGTGCAGAACCTCCGCCGACCACAACACCACCATGACGTGGGTCTCACTGCGCCAGCGCCGCACACCCAGTCGTTTCGCCAGCTCGTCCGCGAGATACGCGCGCTTTGCGTTGTACACGCCCGCCGCGTCCTGGAAGTCGGGAAATCGGGTTCGATTCTCGATGTGGAGCAATGCCAGCGCGCTGGTGCTCCACGCGACCAAGTCGGCGCGGCCGGCGAACTGGTAGTGCTGGTACGGCTCGTCGAGGGACAGCTGGTAGCCGAGCGCCCGAAGTCGGGCCGCCTCGAGCTCACCCATCGCCGAGTGCACGGGATCCTGTTGACGTGTCGGGCGGTCGGATCGTCGCTTCGGGTCGACCAAATCCCATTCGAGCTTCAGCCCCAGCGCCGTGACCAGCCGTATCTGGGCCTCGGTCGAGGCTCGTTCGCCACGACAGGCCGAGTACACCAGCCCGCGCGACACGCCAGCTTCCTGGGCCAGGCGCTTGACCGTCCATTTCCTGGCCACGCGTGCTTCGTTGATGCGCGCGCCGAGCAGCGCCAGAAACGTGCGCGCGGCGGCCTCGGCCAATTCGGTAGGTCCGTTGAGCTTCCTGGGCGACATCGCAGGTCTAGTGAACACGTGACCGCTTATCTGCCACTTACCGCGGCTCCTGTATCGCTCAGACCTGCGACTTTGCAGATCTAATAGTGAATTCGGCACACAGAACGGGCGAGAGAGGGGATAAGTCCGCGTCAGACGCCGGACGTGCTCACTAGATCTGTAATCGCTGCAGTTGGAGGGAGTGGCTCTTCGATGTAGGGCCTGAGCGCGTCGGCGGCGGCCGCCTCGACGAAGGCGGCGAGGCCGTTGGCCATGCGCAGCTGGGCCGGCGTGCGAGGCACGACCTTCAGCAGTGCCGGGGACGCGACGACGATGGCCAGCGCCTGTGCCCGAGAGGTCGCCACGTTGAGGCGGTTGAGCGAATAGAGGAAGGCCATGCCGCGCGGCGCATCCTCCGGCCGCGAGGTGGCCATCGTGTAGATCGACACGGGCGCCTCCTGGCCCTGGAACTTGTCGACCGTGCCGACGGCGACGTCCGAAAAGCCGGCCGCGCCCAACAGCCCATCGATCAGGATGCGGTGCGAGTTGAAGGGCGAGACGATGAGGATGTCGCGCTGCGTCAGGGGCTGGACGTCGCCGCGCCTGTTGCGCCACGGCCGGCCGACCAGCTCGCTGACGATGCGGACAACCGCATCAGCCTCCGTCACGGACTCATTTGTGTTGCCCTCCCCGAGGACCTCGACCCAGCGCAGGCCCGAGCCGGCCCACGGGCCTTCCAGGACTTCCTGAGTGGCAAGACCGTCGATCGGTTCGAGGCGTCCCTCGTAGAAGAGCTCGCTTGTGAACTGACAAAGAGCGGGATGTAACCGCCACGTCTTCTCGAAGAAGATGCCGTAGCGCGGATCGATCGTCTCGGCGTCGCCCAGGAGGTGACCCAGGGCCGACTTTTCCGCTCCAGGCGGGTGCGACCCGTGTATTGGCTGCTCGAGCTGCTGCGGGTCGCCGAGGAGGACGATGTTGCGCGCGCTGCCCGACATCGCCACCACGTTGGCGAGCGACATCTGCCCAGCCTCGTCGACGAACAACGTGTCGATCAAGCCGCTCACGTCATCACGTGACCAGAGCCAGGCCGTGCCTCCGACGACATCAACCTCCGTGCCGGCCAGCGCCACGTCGACCTTGTCGTTGTCCTTGACGCACTTGGCGAAGCCGTCCTTGAACTCGTCGTCGTTGTCGACCTTGTGCATGGCCCGCACCTCGACGGGCGGGGTTCGCTCCGCCGCCGCCCGGCCGACCTTCTCGAGCAGGTTGTTGATTACCTTGTGCGAGTTGGCCGTCACTCCGACGCATTTTCCGGCGCGGACGAGCTCGACGATCATCTCCGCGCCGATCGTCGATTTGCCACTGCCCGGCGGGCCCTGGATGGCAAGCGTGGTGCCCGCCAGTTGCGTCGCCAGGCGAACGGCGGCCTGCGCGCCCGATTCGCCAGGACCCGCGAGCTCCGCGTCAACCAACTGGCCGGCGCGCGGCGCATGGCGCAGCAGCAGGTCGCGCGCAGCCTGCCACTCGGTCGAGGTCGAGGCCATGCCGTTGTCCGCGACCCAATTGCCGATGCGCATCAGTGCCTCCTGCTGGGCAGGGACCCGGTAGATGTCGAGCGGCACGATCGATTCGGGATGGCGGCCATCCCACGTCTTCGGCCGGCGGATGTCGACGGTGCGCGCGTCGTCGTCGACCGCGGCGACGCTGCCTGTCTTGGTCGAGCCTTCCTCCGCCTCGGGGTCGTGGACCTCGACCTTCGGCTTGATCTTGTGCTCCTGCGGCGGGAATCGGTAGCGCCAGTCGTCGGTCGAAACACCGCGGCCAGAGCGCTCGATGCGCTCGACGAACTCGAGGTGCGCGATCGGCTCGACCTCCTCGAACAGGTCGTCCTCGGACAGGCTCAGCAGCTCGTAGTAACGCCACCACGCCGCCTTGTTCTCGCGCCGGTGCCAGTCCAGGAGGTGGCGCAGCAGCCAGGTGGCACGGTCGGAATCGGTCTGCCGTGTCTGATCCTCGGGGATGGATGCCGTCAGTCGCTCGGAGAGCGCAACCAGCGCTGCCTGTCGGGCGGTGAAATCCTCCGGCGGCTTGTCCACGGGTTCCGCGGGGCGCGGTAGCTCGTAGCCGAACTGGCGCCGTGCCTCGGGCCGCCGCTGCTCGAGCCAGTCGCGCAGCCTCTCGGTCGAGATGCAGTCGTCGCGGTTGTAGAGCCGGATCTGCTCCTTGAGCGAGCCGTCCGGATCGCCGATCTCGAGCACCTGCTCGAACTCGACGATGCTCGAATTCGCATCGCGCAGCTCGATCTCGCGGTTGTAGCCGTACAGCGGCTCGAGCTTCTTGATCGAGTAGCTCTCCGCCCCGACACGCACGCCCTGGCGCACGACCCGGTAGAGGTCGACGAACACCCGCTTGCGCAACAGCGTGTCGAGCTCCTCTTCGAGCATCGCGTGGCGCCCGGCAAGCCGCTTCAGCGCTGTTGGCTCATAGGGCGCGTAGTGGTAGATGTGCATGTCCGGGTAGGCCGCAAGGCGCTCCATGAACACGGCCATGATTTTCCGAAACGCCTGCTTCTCACCATCGCGGGTGAAGGCTGCCGCCGATTCGTCGTACGACCAGATCGCGCGATACCCGTCGTCGACGAGTCCGAGGCCCTGCGGTCGCTCCCACACGCCGAAGAGGTACTCCAGCCCCTCCCAGAAGGCGAAGGGGTCGCCCTCGATGTCGAAGAAGAGATCACCCTCCGATGGGGGAGGGAGGGCCGATAGACCGCGGTCGGCCACCAGCGCGCCGGTGGCGTCCTGCTCCGGATCCAGCAGCTCGTACAGGACCTTGTGCTGCTGCGTCGAAGCGACCTGGAGCCGGGCCTGCTCCCGCGTGCGCCACATCGACTCGTCCTGGGCGCGCTTGAGCTCGTCCGTGAACTCGAACGGGCGCTCGAGCACGGCAAGGTTGCCGCGCGCCATCACGCCATTGGTAACGAGGACCTCGCGCTGACCGCGACTGATGCCGGCGATGAGCGGCAGCGCGTCGTCGGTGCGCCACTGCGGCAGGCAGTACGCCGGGAACCACTTGCACACCGCGCAGTGGTCGACGGGGTCGGGATAGCTTGTGTCGCGGTGGATCGGCCACGTCGGGATGCCCGGCTTGGCGGTCAGGTACTCCTCGAGGTCGCGCTTGGCGCGGCGGTAGTAGGCCATCATCTCGGCCGTCCGGAACGGGTGCGGCTTGGATTCCGCGCCGCCGGTGACCACGTAGGCCAGTTCCGGCCGAACGCCCTGGATGCGCTCGATCTGCTCGACGTAGCTCGCGATCTGCAGCAGTGCGCTGGCCTTGGCCGAGTGGGCGAGCTTGGTGTCGGCAACCTCGTAGTGCCACTCCCAGCCGAGGCCCGTTTGGCCGCCGGGGGAGGGCGGGGTTTGGAGGGCAACCTGTACGCCTGAGTCGCTCTTGTGGATCAAGTCGCTGGGGGAGGGCGAATCGGCGGGGTTAGTCGGGCGGCCTTTTGTGCGCAGCAGGAAGTCGGGATGGCCGACCCAGCGCCCGTCGAACACCGTCGCCTGGTAGATGACGTCGACGCCCTCGCGCATGAAGGCCTCGGTTTCGGCGGCGCGCTCCTCGTAGGGACGGTCCCAGTCGGCCGCGAGGCGCACCACCGTGCGGTTCTCGCGTAGCTCGAGGTGCTCGATGTAGCGCTGCTCGTGCGCGCCGCCCCGCCGCTGGAGAAGCTGGACCTCCGGATCCTCGCGCTGGATCGGCTTGTGGACCTGGCCGTTGAGCGCTGCGATCTCGAGATTGGTGAGGTGTCCGCAATGCAGGAACCCGACAAGGTCCGTTGCGGACAGGATCAGCTGGTCCCCACGCCTATGCATCGCCTAATACTGACGCGAGATAGGCGTCAGGACTCGCAGCCCAAGCCGTCGTTGTCGTTACCGTCGAAGCCGTGCGGGTCCGGCCCGGGGACCCAGATGTCGTCGTATGGCACGTCGCCGCAGTCGAGATCGGGTGGGTACGGCGGGATGCAGACGTCGGGATAGGCAGAGTCGCAGTCCGCTTGCGGCTCCGGCTCGGGCTCGGGCTCCGGCTCTGGAGTGGGTCGCTGTGTTCCTCCAGGTTGTGGTCGCGGCGTCGGCGCGGCGGCAGCGCCTCGGATGGTGAACCGGCCGCCTGCAGTCTGCTTGTCGTCGACGTAGTAGCGCAGCCTGTAAGTCCCGGCGGGAAGATCGGACGACAGTTGCCCGTAGTAGACGTTCCAGCCCGCTTCGGCAGTGAACTCGTCAACCAAAGTCTCAGACCCATCGTCGTCGACGAGGACGACAGCGACACTTTCGCCACCAGCAGCCGACGATAGGGTCACGCGCCACGCCACATCAGTTCCCAGCGGAAATCTGTTCCGCTCGCCGAGCAGCTTGACGTTCCGCCCGACGTTGTAGCCGGTTCCGAAGAGGATTTCCCCTACTTCGCCGGCAATCCCGCGATTGGGTCGCTGCACATGGGTCGCGGACGTATTGGGAGATTCACCGACGTTCGCCTCTGGTGTCTCTCCAACAGAGGGACTGAGCAAGGGCGTTGGCTCGGCCACGGCGCCGGGCGCTTTGGATGTAGGGATCGGCTGCAACTGCTGCGTTGGCAAGCTGGAGCCGGATCCGCATCCAACCAGGGCCGTCAGTGCCAGGCAGGCCAGGGCAAGCATGCTGGCGGACCACCGCATGGGACTTCTGAGCACCGTCGTGCACTCCCTCTCGCGCGCCGCCGACGAACGTGGGCAACGTCAAGTCGAACAGCGCTGCCGCGACCATATCGGAGGCTGCCGAGCTGGTCGAGAGGCATGCTTCTAGTCAGTTACTGCGGATGGCTAGTCGGATCGGCGGATGGCCCTGGGATGGGACGAAGGTGCGCGTCCCGGGAGCCAAACGGAGCTACTGTCCCGAAACCATCTCGTCGAGGATCTCCCCGAACGCGGCAACCAGGCTCACGTGGCCGTGCTCGGGCCGCAGGTGGACGCACGCGCCGCCGCAGTTTGCGGCGAGCCACTGCCCGTGGGCAAACGGCACCATCCGGTCGTGCGCTCCCTGCCAGATGTGGACCGGCACGTCGATCGAGAGCAGGTCAAAGCCCCAGTTGCGGACGAAGGCCAGGTCGTCGTCCAGCCAGCCGTAGTAGCCGTCGCGCAGTCCCTCGCGGATGTTTGCCGCCGCGGCGCCGGCGAACTCACCTGTGAGCGCGCCGCGGTCCACGTCATCGACGAGGTCACCGAAGGCCTCGCCGATCTCCTCGGCCGTCACGTTCCGGAAGACGGGCCACACTCGTTCCTTGAAGCCGACCAGGGCCTCTTCGCCCTCGAGCGCCGCCCCGAACTCCTCGATGTTCTCGGCACCCATCCCGTCGAGAAAGTCGAGACCTTCGGCGCCCCACGGTGCCACCGATGCGATGGTCGACACCCCGATAACACGTTCCGGTATCAGCGCGGCACATGCCAGGGCGTGCGGTCCACCGCCCGACCAGCCCGCCAGGTAGGCCCGATCCGCGCCGAGCTGATCCATCACCTCACGCGTGTCAGCGACAACATCGACGACGGTTCGGCCGGGGTTACGGGTCGACGAGCCGTAGCCCGGCCGGCTCCACGAGATCCAACGCAGGCCTCGCTCGCGCGCGAGGTCAACGTGATCGTCCATCGGTAGGCCCGACGACGGCGTGCCGAAGTGGAAGACGAGCGGCGTTCCCTCAACGTCGTCGATGTACGCGTCGAGCGAGCGGCCGTCGGACAGGTTGAGCGAACTTGATCTCATCGTTTGATTGTGACGCGCCGCATCGGGTGCACAATCTGGCAATGCGCATCAGCGTCATGATCCTGATCGCCATCCTCGCGGCGGCGTGCGCGGGCCAGCCGATTCCCAGCGCCAGCCCCAACCCGACACCGACTTTTCAGCCGACGCCGACTTCCCAACCTACGTCGACGCCACAGCCGACCCGACTGCACACGAACGGTCCAGCTCCCGCACCCACTGCCACCGCCACTGGCGAGTCGACCCCGGAGACCACATCCGAGCCGACAGCCGAGCCGACGACCGAGGCCACGACCCAGCCCACCGCCGCCGCGACCATTCCGCCGGTCAGCGCCTATTCGTACGAGGAATGGGACGTGCCCGCCGGCACTCACCCGCACGACGTCGCTCCGCATCCCGACGGCAGTGTCTGGTACACGGGCCAGCTGAACGGCACGGCGGGCCGGCTGGATCCGGCCACTGGCGAGATCACCGAGGTGGACCTGCCGGCCGGCGCTGCCCCGCACGGCGTGATCGTCGGGCCTGACGGTGCGGTGTGGATCACCGACCAGGGCATCAACGCGCTCATTCGCGTCTGGCCCGACACGCTCGAGATGACCGTCTTCGACATGCCGGATGGCATCGACGCCAGCCCGCACACGCCCACGATCGACAACGACGGCGTCATCTACTTCACGGGCGCCAATGGCTACATCGGCCGCTACGACCAGGGCGAGGAGCTCGTCCAGCTCTTCGAGGCGCCGCAGGGCCCGGGCCCCTATGGCATCGACGTCACTCCCAGCAACGAGGTCTGGTACGTGTCGCTGAGCGAGCACTACCTGGGTCGCTTTGACAAGCAGACAACCGAGACAGAGCTTTTCGTGCCGCCTACCCTGGCCCAGGGCGCTCGCCGCGTGTGGTCCGACTCCACGAATCGACTGTGGCTGACGGAGTGGAACGCGGGCAAGCTGGCGATGTACGACCCCGCGACCGATGAATGGCGCGAGTGGGAAATTCCGGGCGAGAACCCGATGCCCTACGCCATCTACGTCGACGAGCTGGACCTCGTCTGGGTCACCGACTTCGGCAGCAACTCGATCGTCCGTTTCGATCCCGCGACCGAAACGTTCGACTTCTTCCCGGTGCCGACCGGCACGGCTGAAGTGCGCCAGCTCCTCGGCCGCGACGGCGAGCTCTGGGGCGCCGAATCCGGCACGGACAGGATCGTCGTCCTCCGCTGGTAGCAGCGCCGCCCCCGCCCGCCGCCCGCCGCCCCCGCCCCCGCCCCCGCCCCCGCCTGACCCCGGCGTGTCACGCATTCCGGGGGACCTTGTCCCATGTTGAGTCGCTTTTGTAGATCGCTGCCCCCGCGGCCTGTGCTCGATTCCTCATAGGCTGCCCCCGCTGCCGCCAGTCGCCTACTACCAGTCGCCTACGCCCACTCGCCTAACACCAGTCGCCTACGCCCACTCGCCTACCACCAGTCGACTACCGCCAGGCGTCTAGTGCGAGGCGACTCGCCCTTGGTCGCTCGACTCCTCAACTGCCGGTCTCCACCGACCTTGATCTACAGAAGCGACTCAGGAGGAGACCTTCCCTTCGCTGACCACGCTCGCGGGAGCGGGTTGCCACGCGACTTATCCTTGTCAGAGCGCTCCTGTGTCCTGAAGCGCGCGGACCAGCTGGTCCGCAGACCGGTGAGGTGCCGTGCCCGCCGGGAATGTGTCGGGCTGTCGTGACCCGACGCGCACAGGAGAGGAAGCGCGCATGGAATCGACCATGGGCCGTCGTAGCACGAGGCTCATCTTTGCGTTCGCCGGGGCGCTGTTGATCGGTGCCGGTGGACTATTCGCGGGCAGCGCCACGGCCCACCACCCAAGGCGTCTCGACCTCGACGACGTGATGACCGGGATCGCGTGCGTCGAATCGGTCGGCCGTTACGACGCCCTCAACAAGCGCTCCGGTGCGCTCGGCAAGTACCAGTTCATGCCGCGCATCTGGCGCGCCTGGTCGGCCCGCTACCTGGGCGATCGCTGGGCTGAGCCTACGCCGGCCAACCAGGAGTTCGTGGCGCGCCAGCGCATGACGGACCTGTTCGACCTGCACCATCGCTGGCGGCTCGTGGCCCACTGGTGGCGCACCGGGAACGCGCCGCGCGACGAGAGCACGTGGTCGGCCGGGTCGCGCAAGTACGTCGATCGCGTCATGAGGTGGGCGCGCCTCGCAGCAAGGCCATCGATGCGTGACGAGGTCCCGGCAAGCTGTTTCCCTAAGCAGCACCCGCAGCCCATGGTTCGCACCGAGCCGTGGCCGCGCGTCGTAGTGACCGGCGCCAGGGTCAACATCAGGCGCGCCGCCGGGCCGGGGCATCGGGCGTTCGCGGCGGCGCGGCGTGGTGATCGGCTGGCCGTGCTCGGCCGCGGCCAATCCGAGGCAGGCCATCCGTGGCTGAAGGTCGGCCTCCACGACGGCCGAATCGGCTGGATCTTCGCCGCGTACACGCGGCCGGCGGGTTGAGCGCCGGAGGTTGCAGCGGCCGCGGCCGCTTTACTGGTAGAGGCTCGGGAACCGCTGGGCGTGGAGCTGGGAATTGAAGCCCGACTCCGCGTCGAGCGTGTCGAGGAAGATGCGCGTGTTAGGGAGGCCCGTCGCCCGCTCGCGGTAGAAGCGGCTCATGCCGGCCCAGAAATTCTCGGCGCCGACCTGCGTGCGGTAGTCGCGCAGGTAGTTGGCGCCCTGGACGTAGACCACCTCGGGGTAGCAACCGCTGCTGTACTCGTAGACCTGCCGGTCGAGCCGGGCCGTGGCGCATTGCGAACCCCGGAACGTGCCTAGGTAGTCACGAGTCATGAAATCGGAGAGTGCCTCGTCGAGGAAGGGGCTGACCGCCTGGTTGTTGCCGACCGCGCTGTAGAACCACTGGTGCGCCGCCTCGTGGACGATGATGTGGCGCAGCCGCGAGCCACTCAGCGTGTTGGAGATCCAGACCATCGCGGGCGACTCCATGCCCGATCCGCTGGCCACCTCGGCCACGACCAGGCGACCGTACGGGAACTGTCCGAGTCTTGAGCTGAATGCCTGCAGCGCATTGCGCGTGTGGGTAATGAGCGTGTTACGCGACAGATGGACGTTGAAGACCCGGATGTTCACGCCGTTCCATTCGAAAGTTTCGACGTTGTAGTTGGGCGACATGCTGAAGTTGAAGTCGCGGATGTCTTCCGCCTCGAAGGTCTGGGCACCGTTGCCCGTGCCGGTTGGCCGGCCGGACGTGGCGAACTTCAGGTTCGCGTCGCTCGAGATTCGGACGTTGACCCGGGGGCTGACGCCGGTCACCCACGTCTCCCCGAAGTTTGGAGTCGCGAACTTCTGGTCGCGGCTCAGCCAGGGGATCCAGCGATAGGCGGTGGCGATGCCGTTCTTCTTCTCGAACAGGTTGCGCTTGTCGCCACTGATCGCGTTGAAACGGGCTCGGTAGTCGATCCTGACGTTCACCTGGTTGCCGGGCGCCAGCCTGTTGGGCAACGGGACGATGATCGTCTGGCTGGTGAAGGTCGGGTTGACGGCGTTGCCGTTCACAAGGACGCTCTGGACGTTCGCGGCTCCAGTGCGCAGCGTGACCAGGTTGAACACCAACCTGTCCAGGCCAGCGTTGCGCGTGTTGGTCACGGTTGCGATGCTCGACACGTTCATGGCGCCCGCCGCCCACTCGATATGGGCACTGGCGTCGTAAGTGGCGCGAAGGCCGAGGCTGTTCGGGGCCGCGGCAGAGGCGCTGCCGCCGGAAGCCAGCCACAGCGCAGCAACGACCAAGGTCGCGATGAGCGTGGTCTTCGACCGGCGGAGGGCCCGCTGCCCGGCCACTCCCACGGCTGGGGTGTTCGGCACGGCTGTTGCCCTCGATAGGGAAAATTGTCCGCGAATCCTACCCGGTCAGAGCAACCGCGTGGCCGTCACTGCGCCTCGCAGCCGATGCCGTTGAGATCGCCGTCGAAGTTGTGTGGGTCGGGTGGCAGGACCGTGAAGCGTCGAAATGAGACGTCCGCGCAGTCGAGATCGGGCGGCGGACGGGGGATACAGCCGTCGGGATACGCCGGGTCGCAGCCATCGCCGAGGAACCGCTTTGGCGTGGCTATTGGCCCGGCGCCGATGGTCGGCGGGGGAGGCGCGCCCCACATGCCCAGGCCTTCGGCGCGCGCGTCGAGTTCCGCGTCGTCGAGCACGTCCTGCCACTTGGTGTCCGGTCGGTACGCGCGTGACTCCGCCAGCCCGAGACGGACCATCTCGCGATTGGCCATCCGCCAGCCGTCGTCGGTCTGCAGCCACACGTAGCGCAGCAGACGGTCGAAGCGATCGGTCTGGGTCCGGTCACTCTCGAGATGGACAGTCCGGCCACCGACCAACAGCTCGTTGGCCTGCGTCGCCTCGGCTCCAAAAGGCTCCGGATCCGTGAACGGGCTGGCCTTCTCGGGCGAGTCGATGCCGATGTAGCGCACGTCGTAGCTCGTGCCATCGATCTCGACCGTGATCGTGTCGCCGTCCGTGACGCGAACGACCTCGGCCTGCTGGGTTGGTCCCTCTGGCTCGAGATCGGGCGCCGGTGCGGCGGTCGCGACGGGGCCGGCGGTTGCGCCATGGCCGACGGTTGAAGACGCCGTTGCCGGGCTGCTGGCTGTTGGAGCTGGGCCGAAGCTGAAGATCGGCCGCCTCGTGGCGGTTGTCGTGGGCGCGACGGAGGATGGTTGACAGCCGACGATCAGCGCGGCGACCGCCACACCCACAGTCAGCGCGCGCCACGTGCCCATCGCGCACCACGTGCCCATCGCGCGCCACGTGCCCATGGCGCACATGATCGGGCCTGCCCGCTTTCGTAGCTCTGGAATCGAGCGCGAGCGCGCAGCCTTCCAATCTGCGCCCCAGTCACATATCCGCTTAGTCAGTCAACCAGGGCGCTTAGTCAGTCAACCAGGGGGCATAGTCAGTCAGCCAACGGCACTGACTAGTCG
Source organism: uncultured Chloroflexia bacterium (assembly GCA_963706095.1). Lineage (GTDB taxonomy): Bacteria > Chloroflexota > Limnocylindria > Limnocylindrales > CSP1-4 > JALYGJ01. The sequence continues at coordinate 934,507 of OY970149.1, read as the reverse complement.
GATTGATGCCTGGCCCCCTCCGGGACAGGACCAAGGTCAGGGTGTTGATTAGACGCACCGGAGGCCTAGGCTGGTGTCCAACCGCAGAGGGATGCCCGTGCCCGTGCATTCGGTGCGACGCCGAGTCGGCCTGCTCATGGCCGTCGCGCTCGTCGCCGTCCAGCTCGCCGCAGCACACGCAAGAGCGCCAGAGGCTGAAGCAGCCCAGGCGCTGCTCAGAAGCGCGCCGGATCTGGCCCTGCCCTGGTCACATACCGAGACATGGCGGCTGACTGGCGGGCCGCACAGCCACGTTGGCCGCGGCCGGCCGTGGAGCTCGCTCGACTTCGCCGGACCACTGCGTGGCGGCGCCTATCGCGTCACTGCAGCAGCGTCAGGGACGATTTTTCGGCCGTGCCCCAACCTCGTCCAGGTCCGCCACGGCGACGGCTGGACTACGAGCTACTACCACCTAAAGGACGTCACGGTCCGTTCCGGTCAGCGCGTCCAGCGCGGCCAGCTCCTCGGTTTCACGTCGACGCGTTCGGGCTGCGGCGGCTCGGCCACCGGGTCGCATGTCCACTTCACGATCATGTTTCGGGGCGATCCGGTAAACGTGGCCGGCCTGCGCATCGGTGGCTGGACGGTCCGTGAGGGCACGTCGCAGTACATCGGCTGCGTCGTGCGTGCCACCGAGCGTCGCTGCTCGCCGGGCGGCAGGGTGCGCAACTTCGGCAACTAGACCGCGGCGTTAGCCTCTACCTCGAAACTTGAATGCGAGGTGGAACATGGCGGCTCTCAAGACAAGCGGTGGCTTCTCGAGCTTCTCTGCGAACGACATCGACGTCGCCGCCGACTTCTACGGCCGAGTGCTCGGACTCGAGATCGAGGCCAACCGTGATATGGGTCTTGGCGTCCGGGTCGGCAATACGGGCGTGTTCATCTATCCCAAGGACAACCACGAGCCGGCGTCGTTCACGGTGTTCAACCTGTTTGTCGAAAGTCTCGAGGAAGCGGTCGATTCACTGACCGCCGCGGGCGTCGCGATGGAGCGCTACCCCGGCATTGACCAGGACGAGCGCGGCATCGCCCGCGGCATGGGCGGCGGCCCGGACATCTGCTGGTTCACCGACCCGGCCGGCAACATCATCGCGCTCCTCGAGGGCGACGCGACCCGAGAGTTGGCGCGTGGCGGTCAGGCCACCAGCGGCTGACCGAGGCCGGCCTAGCGGCTGACGGAGCGGTACTTCCTCACGCCCAAAGGCACGAACACCGCCAGGATCACGACCACCCACCCGAGCGTCACCAGAAGCGGCTGCTCGGACGGCAGCCCGGTGCCGACGTAGGGGTTTGGGTTGCCCCACAGGTCGCGCAGGGCAGCGGTCAGCGTGCTGATCGGGTTCCACTCGGCAATCGGCTGCAGGAAGTCGGGCAGGGTGGCCGGCGGAACGAAGACGTTGGAGATGAAGGTCAGCGGGAAGACCACCGTGAAGATGACCTGCTGGCCGACCTCCACGTTGGGCACGGACAGCCCCAGCCAGACGCCCACCCAGGCCATGGCAAACGCGTACAACAGCAGCAACAGGAAGCCGCCCACGAGCGGGCCGATGCCGGTGTTGACCTGCCAGCCGACCACGTACCCGGCCAGCATCAGCACAATCAGGATCGCGCCGTTGTAGACGACGTCGCTGCTGGTACGGCCCGAGAGGACGGCCGACCGAGCCATGGGCAGTGACCGAAATCGGTCGATGATGCCCTTGCTCATGTCGTCGGCCATGCCGATTGCCGTCGTGGCCATGGCGAACGTGATGGTCTGCGCAAAAATGCCCGGCATCAGGAACTCGCGGTAGGCGCCGGGATCGTTTTCGTAGCCGGGCAGCGGAATCGCGCCGCCGAAGACGAACGCGAACAGGAACACGAAGACGATCGACTGGATGATCGCGAAGATGAACAGCTCTGGGATGCGCGGGATTCGCTTGAGGAATCGCCACGCCAGAACTCGGCCGTCGCGGAAGTCCTGACTGAGTGCGGTCATGCCGCCTGCTCCTGATCGGCGCCCGCGGTTTGGTGGCCCGTCAGGGACAGGAAGACGTCGTCCAGGGTGGGCCGGCGGAGGGCAATGTCGTCGATCGTGACCCCGGCATCGCCCAACTGGCGGACGACGTTTATCAGCCGGCTGGCGCCACCGTCTGACGGCACCGTCACGCGACGCGTGTGCTCGTCGATCGATGCGGCGCCCACGCCGATGCCGGAAAGGATCTGGCGCACCTCTTCCAGCCGGGTGCGATCGTGGATGACCACCTCAATGCGCTCGCCGCCGACCTGCAGCTTCAGCTCGTCGGCGGTGCCTCGAGCGATCACCTTGCCGTGGTCGATTACCGCGATCTGGTTGGCCAGCTCATCGGCCTCCTCGAGGTATTGCGTCGTGAGCAGCAGCGTGGTGCCTTCCTTGACGAGGCTCCGGATGACGTCCCACATGCCCAGCCTCGACCTTGGATCGAGCCCAGTCGTCGGTTCATCTAGGAACAGGATCTTGGGCCGACCGATGAGCGCGGAGGCCAGGTCCAGCCGTCGGCGCATGCCGCCCGAATAGGTCTTGACGACGCGATCGGCAGCGTCAGTCAGCTCGAAGTCCTCGAGCAGTTTCGTGGTCCGCTGCTTGGCCTCAGGGCTGGCCAGCTGGTAGAGGCGGCCGAACATCCAAAGGTTCTCGCGACCGGTGAGCATCTCGTCGACGGCCGCGTATTGACCCGAAAGGCCGACGACGTGGCGGATCTTCTGGGCGTCACGGGCGAGGTCGAAGCCGGCGATCGTGGCTTTGCCTTTGTCAGGCTTGAGCAACGTGGCCAGGATTCGGACTGCCGTCGTCTTGCCGGCGCCATTCGGGCCCAATAGGCCCAGGACGGTCCCTTCCGCGACGGACAGGTCAACGCCGTCCAGTGCGCGCACTTCCTTCGCGCCCTTCCCGGCGCGGCGCGAGCGATAGACCTTGACGAGCCCCTCGGCGGTGATGACGTCCACGGCGAAAACTGCCCTCGTAGGTGCGCACGGCTGCGCGGATTGGCTGCGCAGCGGAAAGCCTACCGGCTACCCTCGACCCATGCGTCATACCCGACCACTGGGCTTTGCCCTCATCCTTGGTTCCCTCCTTGTAAGTGCGTTGGCTGCCCCGGTGGCTGCTGCCACGACCCGCTACGTCGACGACGACGGACGCGGCTCACCAAGCGGGTGCAACGGCACGCGCGCGATCGCCGACACGATCCAGGAGGCGGTCGATGTCTCGAGCGCGGGCGACAGCGTGGTTGTATGTCCGGGCCTGTACATCGGCCGGGTCGTGGTCGACGTCCCGAATCTCCGGCTGCGCGGGTTGGTCAAGGGCGAGGCGCGCATTCGGTCGGGCAGGTTCCATCCGAGTGGTGAGGCGCTGATCGATGTGGTCGATGCGCCGGGAGCCAGGATCAGCGCCTTGTCATTGAGCGCTTTGACCACTGGAACGTGTGCGCCGGTCGCGGCGATGATCGGCCTGACCATGTCGCCCGGTGCGATCGTGCGCGAGAACTGGATGAACATCAACGGCACGGCCGGACTGGGTTCGTGCGGCTACGAGGCCGGCATCCGTGTGTGGGACGGCAGCGACGGTGCCCAGGTCCTGTGGAACACCGTGATCGACTTCCGCGAGCGGGGCATCTGGGCAACCGACAGCGAGGACGTCATGATCCGCGGCAATACCGTCAACTACTTCCACGCCTCGTACGGGCACACCAACCAGGGCGGCGCCGGCATAGTGCTGGGCAGTCTCGCGCCCGGTGTGAGGGTTCTCGAGAACACAGTGGCCGGACTATCGACAACCGGCTCGTCGACGCCCTGGTTCCAGAACGGCATCTACCTCGAGCAATCGACGGCATCGGTTCGCGGCAACCGGCTGCGCAACATGGCCAACGCCATCACGTTCGAATTCGCCAGCGGCGCGCGAATGGTGAACAACGTCGCCACCGTCGGCATCGGCATTGGCGGCAGGATCGTGGCCACGAACGAAGCCGAAGTGTTCGGCAATCGCTTCAACGGACTGTCGACGAGCTTCGCTGTCTCGTCCGGCGCCGGCAACGACATCCACGACAACGACTTCCGCGGCAACTCCGATTGCGTCGACCTGACGACCGGCAGCGGCACGGCCGGCACGGCCAACTTCTGGACCGACAACCTCGGCCCGGACGACACCCCCGACGGGATCTGCGAAGCGCCTTAAGGCGAACTCCGGAGGGTCGACGCCGAGGGCTAGGGCTGGTTCTGGCCGCGGCGGATGGCCTTGCCGTCGAGGGAGCGCATCTTGGCCGAGGCGTACGAGCGGAAGTGCATCTCCTTGAGGGCTGCCGGGGCCATCGGCGCGGCGAGAGTGGAGGCGTCGGTCTCGAGGCTGGCGAGGAGTGAGCGCATCTCCGGGTCGTGGCCGGCGTACGAGCGGATGCGCTTGGCCACGCCGGCTAGTGCCGCCTGGGCTGCCGGGAAGTCGCCGCGTCGGTTGAGCGCAGTCGCCTCCTGGCGCGCCCGTGCCGCGAACACGCGGGCCACGGCCCGATCGACTTCGAGATCGCGTGGCTGGAGGTCGTTGGTCTTGCCGTCGGCGTACTCCCATGTCAGCGCCACGGACGCAGCGTCGCCACCGGACGCAGCGTCGGCGCCAGACACGACCGCGCCACTGACTGACACCACCGCTCCGGTTTCCCGCCCGGCCTCGCCGTACGGGAAGTTCAGGCGCAGCACGACCTCGACCACCTGCTCGGCCACGAGGTCGCCGAGCGACACGATCGTCCGACCGCCGCCCGAAGCCGAGAACGGGAACGGCGACAGCGATTCGACTTGGACGCCGCCGGCCGAGGTGACCTCCACCCGCACGTCGCGCGCCACGACATCCATGGCCTCGCCGACCTCCGACGTGATGTAGTCGACGATCTGGCGCTCCTCGGCGATGTAGTAGAAGTTGCCGCCGCCGGCAGTGGCCATCGCCTCGAGCAGCCCTTCGTCAAAATCGGTGCCCACGCCGAACGTCGACGTGGAGACCCCGCGAGCGCGCAGCGCGGCCGCATGTGTGGCCAGCTCGTCGCGGTCGGTCATGCCCTGGTTGGCCAGGCCATCGGTCAGCAACAGCGTGCGATTGACGCCCTCGGCCGACTGATAGCGGGCCACCTGCTCGCAGCCGCGGAGCCAGCCCTCGCCGAGGTTGGTCGAGCCGCGCGCCTCGACCATCGACAGCGCGCGCATCGCCGCCAGCCTGGAGTCGGAGGTGGCCAGCGCAGATTCGAACACGACGTCGATGTAGTTGTCGTAGGTCACGATGGAGAAGCGGTCTTCAGCCTGGAGACGGCCGATCGAAAGCTCGACTGCCCGCTTGGCCAGGCGGATCTTCTCGCCCGACATCGAGCCCGAGCGGTCGAGCACGAAGGCCAGGTTGACCGGCGGACGACGACGGCCTTCCTCGAGATGGGCGTGTGGCGCCACGATCTCCGCAAGCACGAAGCGGTTGGAGCGGTAGGTCGAGCGGATGAAGCGGCGGTCGGCGCGCGCCTTGAGGGTCAGGTTTCGGCAGGGCATGGTTCAGTCCTCCTCGAGCAACTGGCGCGCGATCGAGATCAGCCGCTCGACGCGCTTGTTCTGCAGGCGGCTCAGCGGTCGCCTGACGTGGATCTCTATGTCGGGGTCGAGCGAGATGCGCTCCCATTGGGCGCGGTCGGGCTCGCTGGCGGGCGCCGGCAGACTGTAAGAAGCGGCAAGGTTCGGCTGTACCGGCAAAGTCACGGCCGGTTGGTTGTCCCGGCCGAGCACGGTCGAGATGTAGTCCAGGGCCGAGTCCGCGGGAGCGTAGTCGGCTGCGGCATCGGCCACGGCCAGGTTCCAGTCCTCGGGGAGTGCCTCGAGCCGGCGCCTGATCTCGTTGAGCGGCAGGTGCGCGCTTTGGAGCTTGCGGATGAACCGCAACCGGTCGATGTGCGCCTCTGTGTAGCGCGCCGCAGGGCCGGCGCCTACCGGCGCCGGCAGCAGCCCGGACTGGATGTAGTAGCGCACGGTGCGGGCACTGACGCCGGTCAGCTTGGAGAGTTCAGAGAGGGTGTACTCGGTCGGCATTTCTGGCGTGGATCATGACACCACAACATGCCACTGTCAAGACAGCAAAGACGATAGTGTTGTTCAGTGCGTCGATCGGCCTTCCTATGTCTGCTCCTTTTCCTCGCGGGCTGCGCGGCCACCGCTCCGGCTTCGCCCACCCCACGACCCTCGCCACCGCCGCCCGTGCCCGGCCTCGAACAGGACTTCGGTGACGGCACTCACGACGTGCCCGACGACGTCGCACCCGGTACGTATCGCACCATGACCTACACCGACAACTGCTACTGGGTCCGCCTCGCCGGCTTCAGCAGCGGCCTCGAGGACTGGATCGCGAGCGGCATTGGCCCGGGGTACCACATGGTCACGATCGGCCCGGACGATGCCGGCTTCGACTCACGGGATTGCGGCAGCTGGACGGACGACATCGTCCAGGTCACGGACTCTCTGACGGCGTTCGGCGAGGGCACGTACGTCGTTGGCACGGACCTGCAACCGGGCACGTGGCGCGCCGAATTGGGCGTGAATTGCTACTGGGCCCGCCTCAGCGGCTTCGGCGGCACTGAGGCGGAAGCCACCGAAAGCGCCCTCACTACCGATGGGGTTGCACCGGTTGTTACCATCCTCCAGACCGATATCGGCTTCACCTCTAACGGTTGCGGCAGCTGGGGGAGCGAGGCACCGTAGACGCCCCCAGGCGTCAGAGAGCATCGATGCGGTCATATCCGGCCCCCCAGAGGCCGGGTCGAGAGGACAGGGGGCAGATTCAGTGGCGCATACGCGTCGGGCCGCGCTATTGGCGTTGGCTACAGCATTGCTCCTGGCGGCGATGCCAGGCTCCGCCGCAGGTGCGGTCGATCAGCAAGAGCGGCTCGTTTCGGTGACCCAGCGGGTGCTTGGCGCCCGCTTCCGCATCGGTGCCGAGGGGCCTGATCGGTTCGACTGCTCGGGCTTCGTGTGGTGGACGTTCAGCACCGCGGGACTGGGTGACCGCATCGGTGGCAAGCGCATGCGTGCGCGCGAGTACCAGAAGTGGTTCCGCCTGCGCGGTCTGCTCAAGACGAATCCGAAGGACGCTCGGGTCGGCGACCTGGTCTTCTACGGCAGCCCGGCCAAGCACGCGGGCATCGTCACCCGCATCGACAGCAAGGGCAGGCCGCGCGTGACCAGCACGCTCACGACCACTGGCGTGACCGAGACCAAATACAACTCGTTGAGCGTGCGCTTCCATTCGTTTGCGCACGTTGGCCTGAGCGTGGTGCCCGATCCGAGTCCGGATCCGACTCCGCGACCGACGCCCACTCCGACGCCGAGCCCTACCCAAACGCCGAGCCCCACGGTCGAGCCGACGCCAGCGCCGACTCCCGAGCCGACTATCGAGCCCGCGACTCCAGCGCCGACGGAGATGCCGCCGCTGGAGCCAACGCCGGCCCCCTGAGCCGGGGAGCTACTCGAGCAGGCGGTCTGCCGCGACGGCCAGGCGGACGATCGTCTCCGGTCCAAGGACCGGTTCGCCACGGCCGCGGATGAGCTTGGGCAGGGCGCGCGTGCCGCCGACGACGACCTTGCCCACCTGACCCTCGAACGAGCGATTGGTGGCGCGGTCGAATAGCACCGCCGGACGGCTCGTGACGCCGAGCGGCTTGAGCTCGTGCTCGAGCGTGGCGTCGAAGGCCGCGGCCGCAACCAGGACATCGTCCGTGCCACCGATGCGCTGCCGGCCGTCGATAAAGACCGAGTCCGATGTCGTCATGAGCTGGCCGGCCCATGACTTGCGGTCGACGACGAAGACGCCGCTCGGGCCGACGATGAGGGTGTCGATGTATGCCCGCGCGGAGGGCAGGGCGCGGCCCTCGAGGACGACGAACCCGTGACCGACGAGAGAGTCGAAGTACCCGGCCGCGGCATCGCCGTTCAGATCCGCGTCTGCCACCTCGATGGTCGGTTCGGGCTCACGCGACCGGACCTTGCCGAAGAAGCCGCGCAACCCCGTGTTTTGAACCGGCGGCGGTGCGAGGGCAGCCGATCGATGCGCGGCGACACGCTGCTCCTGCGCGCTCTGCCAGTCGAAGATGGCCTGGGCGCTAGCGTCGTGGGCGATCGGACGAATCTCGCCCGGGTTCTTGATGCGCCGCGCCCCCTCGCAGCCCGGGGCGCGCTTGCACCCCCAGAAGAGGCCGTGGACACGACCGCCCGACCATTGAGCGCGCACGACCATGGCCGAGCCGCATGCGGGACACGCCGGGACCAGCTCTCGCGCGGCGGCGGCTGTGGCGTGGCGAGTCGAGGTTGCTTCCATCGGACTGAAAAGGTTAGTCCGGGCACTGATATCAGTCCATAGCGCTACAGGATCAGGCCGGTCCCCTCAGAGGTAGCGTGTGCCCAGCCCGGCTAACCCTCGCCGTTGGCGCTGACCTCGACCGTCAGCGGCGTCGCGCGGCGCACCGCGTCAGTGACCGGGCAGTGATCGACCGCCCATTGGACGATCGGATCCCAGATGTCGTCATCGTCATCGTCTGCGACCGGTGACGTGATGCGGACGTGCACGCGCGTGCGCAACGGACCGGCGGGCACGTCGTCGTTCATGCCCAGGATGCCGCGGTCATCCGATTCGGAGTCGACCGTGACCTCCAGCGCCTCGATGACCACGCCCTCCTGCGCGGCACGCATCGCGATCAGGGTGGCAACGCAACTCGCCGCCGCCGCGCGCAGGTACCAGCCCGGGCTTGCGGTGCTATTGCTGCCGCCGACCGATGCCGGCATGTCGGTGGCCATTTGCGCACCGTCCGGCCCGCTGACTTCGGTGCGCAGGCCCTCCGGGTCGACCAGTCTTGCCGTGGCCGGTGAGTCGACATAGTGGGCCTCGTGCGGATTGGCCGTGAGATATGCCACCGCCGCCCCGATCTTCTCGCGGATCTCCTGCTGGCTCATGGCCGCTCCTGCTGCGTCGTTGGGAGCGATGATCGCAACTTCCGTGCTCGGTTTCTCGGAGTTATCGCGCCGCGCGCTGCGGGCTGGCCACGGGCGCGTCAGGGGAGGGCGCGGACCATGCCTCCGTCGACGGGCACTATCGCGCCGGTCACGTATGACGCGGCCGGGGAGAGCAGGAACGCGCCGACGCGACCGACCTCCGCTGGCTCGCCGTAGCGGCCCAGGGGAATGCGCGCGATCGTCTGTTGCTGGACCTCCTCGATGGTTGCGCCGCTGCGCTCCGCCCGGCCCTTGTCGAGAGTGGCGATCCTCTCGGTCGCGACGCGGCCCGGCGCGATGCCGTTGATGCGCACCGGCGCGATCTCGGGCACGAGCGATTTGAGCAGCCCCGCCAGGCCGGGCCGCAGCAGGTTCGAAGTGGCCAGGGCCGGGATCGGCTCACGCACGGAAGAAGAGAGCACGATGCAGATCGCGCCGCCGCGGCCACCGGCCGCGGACTCGCGCAACGCCGGCAGCGCGGCGCGGATCAGCCGCAGCGTCGACCACAGCGTCATGTCGATGGCCCGCTGCCAGTCGGCGTCGGTCAGCTCATCGAACGTGCCCGGCGGGGGGCCGCCCATGCTGATCAGCAGCGCATCCAGTCCGCCGAGCTGCTCGACAGCGCGGTTGACGGCGTCCGCTGGTCCATCGGTGCCTGAAAGATCGGCCCCAATGGCGAACGCGCCGATCTCCCGTGCGACCGCATCCAGGCGCTCAGAGGGCCGCGCGGCGACCGCCACATTTGCTTGCTCCCGCGCCAGCTCGCGCGCGACCGCGGCGCCGAGCCCAGAAGAGGCTCCGGTCGCCAATGCACGCGCGCCTTCCAACCCGAGGTCCATTCGATAACGTTAGCGGCACCGATGAGACGCCTGCTGCTCTGGATGGCCAGCAATGAATGGATGCGCCGCAACATCCCGCGGCTCTGGGTGGCGCGCCGCGCGGTGCGTCGCTTCATGCCCGGCGAGAAGGCCGATGACGCGCTTGACGCCGCCGAGAGGTTCAAGACGCAGGACTTCGCGGTGCTGTTCACGAAGCTCGGCGAGAACGTCACGCGGCGCGAGCACATCGATCGCGCGGCGGAACACTACGAGTGGCTCATCGACGAGGCCCACCGGCGAGGGATCGACGGCGAGATCAGTCTCAAGCTGACTCACCTGGGCATGGACTTCGATCCGGAGGCGATGCAGTCGTATATGGATCGGCTGGCCGCCAGCGCGTCGTCCCAGGGCAACCGCACGGTATGGATCGACATGGAGGGTTCCGAATACACCGAGCGCACGGTGGCGGAGTACGAGCGGCTGAAGCAATCGCACCCGAACGTCGGCATCTGCCTGCAGGCATACCTGAAGCGCACTTACGCCGACATCGAGCGGCTGCTGCCTCTCGCGCCACGCATTCGGCTGGTCAAGGGTGCCTACGCCGAGTCGCGCGACGTCTGCTATCAGAAGGGCCGCGAGGTCGACGCCAACTACCTGGCCCTGTGCGTGTCCATGCTCGCGGCGAAGAAGAACGGCCAAGAACTTTTCCTGGGGCTGGGGACGCACGACGTGTCGCTGATCGAGCAGATCGCCGATCACGCCGATTCGATCGGGCTGGGCAAGGATGCGTTCGACGTCGAGATGCTCTACGGCATCAGGGCCGACCAGCAGCGCCGGCTGAAGAAGCAGGGTTACAGCGTTCGCGTGCTGATTGCATACGGTGACTTCTGGTACCCGTGGTACATGCGCCGCCTGGCCGAGCGACCGGCGAACGTCGTCTTCGCGGTGCGCCAGATGCTGCCGTGGTGAGGCTTCTGCGGTGACAGATGAGCTGGCACGGCGCACCGATCAACTGCGCGGCGTATGGAACATTGTCCCTACGCCCTTCCACCCTGACGAAGAGCTGGATCTCTGATTCACTGGGCACGCTGACCGATTTCGTGGTCGCCTCGGGCGTCGATGGCATGACCATCCTCGGCGTCCTGGGAGAGGGCGCCAAGGTCTCCGACTACGAGCGGTCGGCCATCATCGACGCGACCCTGGCGCGCTCGGCCGGTCGGGTGCCTGTCTGTGTCACGGTTTCGGCCGCGTCGGGGCATCGGGCCGTGGCTTATGCCCGAGAGGCGGTCGAGAAGGGCGCGCATTCGGTGATGCTCTCGGCGCCGCCGCTGGCGCGGCCGAACGACGACGCCGTGCGCCGCCACTACCTGCGCGTGGCTGAGGCTGTGCCCGAGCTGCCGGTAGTAATCCAGGATCTGCCGGCACTGGGCGTGTGGATGAGCGCCGAGCTCATCGGCCGCATGGCGTCAGAGGCGCCGAACCTGCGCGTCGTGAAGCTCGAGGAGGAGCCGACGGCGCCGAAGGTCGGCCGCCTGCTGGCCGTCAACCCGGATCTGCGCGTGCTCGGCGGTCTCGGCGGCGAGATGTTGATCGAGGAGCTGCGCCGCGGCGCAGTCGGGACGATGAGCGGTTTCGGCTATCCCGAGGTGCTGGTCGCGATCATGCGTGACTGGCGCAACGGCGATGAGGTGGCCGCGGTCGAGCGGTTCCATCGCTGGATGCCGCTGATCCGCTTCGAGAATCAGCAGCTGTTCAACCTGCCCATCCGCAAGCGCATCTACATGCGCCGCGGGGCCATAGCCTCGGACAGGGCACGGGCCCCCGCGCCGGTCCTCGATGAGCGGACGATCGCGGACCTCGACGACCTGATCGGCCGCGTGGAGGCAGATCTCTAAGGCGTAGGGCTCAACTCGAGCGGAACGATCGTCTCGTTGACGGCCAGCGCGATCACAGGCTCGACGCCACCGGCCGGTGGCAGGTCGAAGGGGCCAGCCTCGTACCCGGTCGCAGTGGGCTCGGCGGCTATGACCTGCTGGCCGATCACCAGACGCGCGCCCGCGAGCGTGCCGCCGTCCACTGTGAACGTTGCGAACCAGCCGTCGTCGCGCTGCTCGAAGCCGTCGAAGGTGACCGACGACTGACCGATTTCGAACGATTCCCCGGCACGGACGGCGGGCAGGCCGCCCGGCGGATCAGGAATAGCGATCGGTGGCGAGCCTGCAGGTTGGGGCGAGTCTGCCCCTTCGGACGGCGCTGCGCCCGGCGAGGTGGTAGGTGTCTGGCTTTGTTCGGAGCTGGACGGTGCCACCACAGGCTCGCCGGACTGGCTCGGCGATGGCGTGGAGAGTGGGCCAACGCTGCAGGCGCAGAGAGCCAGCGCGGCCACGACGATGAGGACCGGTCGCACCATTCGATCGTATTCGGATCGCGATACAAGGGAGATGATGCGAACTGTCAAAGGCATTCAATCGGCGTATTGGACGGATCAACGATCACCCGCATATAGTCAGCCGACGACGGGCCAAAGCCCAGAGCGACGTGCAGCCGTGCGTGTCCTCCGGCCCGGGCGATCGCCATACGCCGATCAGACGCATCACGTCCAGATCGCGACGGGGAGGAGGTGAATCGGGGGTACCTCTGCATATTTGCTGTGTTTTCAGACCACCCAGAGAGGGAGAGACTTGCCTTGAAAAGGCTGATCATCGTCGTGGCGGCACTGGCATTGCTCGTGTCGATTCCCGCGACCGGACTGGCGGCTAACAAGAAGCTGCCCAACTACCGACCCGGCCCAGCAGCAGACTGGGTCACCGATCCGGACCCACAACTCAACCGGGTGAACAAGAGCGCTCCCGCGGGTGCGCACGCGACCGCTAACCAAGGCGGCAACCCGGTCTACGCCGAGGGCGACGCTGTCGTCGGATTGGTGCTGAATAACACCACTGGCCAGCTGGGCGGGGCGTTGTACACGGTCAAGGCCATTGGCGAGCACGTCGAGGTCTGGGTCCAGAACAACCTCGCATTTCCGACCGGTGATCCGCGCAACCCGGTGGTCGTGACCGACGCGCAGATCGACTACCTGGTCAATGAGTTCGACACGAACATCTACCCGAAGACCAGCCAGTTCTTCCGCGAGCCGCTGGAGCGCACCGGCGCGAACGCCGTTCTGGACGACATCTTTGGCCTGCCGGCGGACGCCTACCAGTCAACGGACGGCCAGGATCGCGTCATCGCCATGATCAGCAACGTGCGCGACGAGAACTACTTCGACCCGACCTTCCCGGTCTACGTCGGAGGCTTCTTCAGTCCAACCATCGGCGCGCTCATGGATCGCAACGTGATCACAATTGACGCGTTTGACTGGGCCAACCGGGTCGGCCCGGCCGGATCGCCATGGCGCCCGAATGACGGCACCGCCAACGACCGCGACAACGGCTACGACGGCACGTTTGCCCACGAGTACCAGCACCTTCTGCACGGGGACCAGAACCCGGGCGAGGAGAGTTGGGTCAACGAGGGCCTGTCGGACTGGACCGAGTTCCTCGTCGGTTACGGCATTCCCGAGGGCCACTGGGATACGGCACAGGAGTTCGCTGAGAACTCTCTCGTCATCTGGGAAGACCAGGGGACGGGCACCGAGATCCTCGCGGACTACGGAATCGCCTTCATGTTCATGCACTACCTGTACGGCAACTACGGGGAAGCAGCCATCAAGGCTCTCTTCGAGAACCAGGGCTTTGGCATCGCCGGCTTCAATGCCGCGCTTGCCGACCTGGGCATCAACGACACCTTCGCCGACATGTACCACGACTTTGCGGTCGCTCGGCTGGTGCTCGCCAACAAGGGCCGTTACGAACTGAACGACATCCCCTCGCCGGTCGTTCTGAACGCCGAGGCATACTCGACGCCAGGCGCGCCGCCGTGGGGCAGCGACTACCTGAACATCGCCAACCCGAAGAAGGTCAAGTCGATCGCGTTCGACGGCGTGGATCTCATCACCAAGGCCACCGCGTGGACCTCGGTCGCCGATCCGGACAACGCCACGAACCAGGCACTCTGGTCTGGCACCGGCGATGAGCTCGACCGCTGGGCGATCTTCACAAACCCGGGTGGCAGCACCCTCACCTTCGACACGCTGTATGACATCGAGGAGCACTGGGACTTCGGTTTCGTGATGGCCTCGACCGACAACGGCGCGACGTGGCAGGCGCTGACCAACGCCAACACCACCGCCGACATCGTGCCCGAGGGCTACCCGGCCATCAAGGATGTCCTGAACGCCGGCGGTGAAGGCTTCAGCGGCGTCGACGGCTGGACCAACGAGAGCTTCGCGCTCCCGGCGGGCACCGACCTGATCGGCTTCCGGCTCATGACCGACTGGGGCACGAACGGGAATGGCGAGCTTGACGACCCGAATTGGTACGTCGACAACGTCAAGGTCGACAGCACTCTGATCAGCGATGGCTCGAACGCGGCGTCCTTCAAGGACATCACGTTCTACCAGCCGATCGAGGCTGACTTCACCGTCGACATTGTTTCGATGCCCAACCTGAAGACCGGCAACTCGGCGGCCAAGGTTCTCCACCTCGTCACCGACGACGAGACGGAGATGGCCACGGAGAGCCAGATCAAGCAGGCTCTTCGAAGCTCGAACGTCCTGGTCGTGATCGTCACGTACGACGCCCCGCAGCGCGAGGCTGATTACGCGCCGTACACGCTCACCGTCGGGTACTAGACAGGGCGGGGCTCGACGGCCCCAGTCTCAAGTTAGTCGAAGGGGCCGCCCAGCCGGGCGGCCCCTTTAGATTTGTGCCCGGTATGCCGCCACTGGGGCGGCGAACCGTCAGGGGTTGACGACCCTGATGCGGACTATCTCGATGGTCGTGCCCGGAGTGACATCGCTGCTCATCCGTGCCCGAACGTCGTACGTGCCCACGGCGCCACCGAAGGCGTCGTAGGAGATCGTCTTCGAGCCACCTGCGGTGGGCACGCCGGCGTCGACCACGTAACCGCGATTGGTCGGCCGCGTGTTCAGCGGACCGATCGTCGCGGCACTGGTGCCGTCTCGGTTCTCGGCGCCGACGAGCAGCCCATCGGGACTGCCCGCCCCCATCTGGGCCGGTGCCGAGTCGTTGCAGCCCCATTCGCCGGTGCTCGGGTTGACCTCACGGTTGTTGGGGGACACGCAGTACTCGAAGGAGATGTCCTCCTCTGCCGAGGTCGTGGCGATCCACACCTGGAAGGTGCGCTGGTTCGTCGTGCCAAAGACCGGGATGCGGCGCCACTCGACGACCAGGTAGTCACCCACAAGGGCCAGGTAGACCTCGCCCCCGGCCTCCGGGTTCAGGTCGGTCCAGTACGGCGCGAGCACATTGTTCGGCCGTGCAGGATCGGGCATCTGGGGATCGCAACAGTTGTTGTCGGCGTCGGTGATGTCGCCACCGACGATCACGTAGCCGTTGGAGTCGACAGACAGCTCGTCGTAGACCTCGCCGCCGTACGAGAACGGTGGGAGACCTGTGTAGGTGACGATCGTCTCGTCCGTGTAGTCGATGCCGAACGCCGATTCGGGCAACGCGCCGATGCCGGGCATCGACACGTAGCCATAGCCGGGTGCTGTGATCGACTCGATTGGCGGGGCCAGCGCGGGTGCCAGGGTCCCGTTCCAGACGAAGCCGTTGCCGTCTCTGTTGCCGGCCGACCAGTTGCGCAGGACGAGGCCGTTCCCGGCCGGGGCCTGGGCCCCGAGCTGGACGTGGGCCGCCTGGTTGGTGAAGTTCGTAGCGGTGGTGGTGCAGTCAGCGGTCTGGCCGCGGTTGAGGTCGATGCGCTGGCCAGCGGGCGCGGGGCCTGGCGGGTTGCAGCGGTTGGTCAGCGTCACCTCACCCGGTGCCTTGCGGAACGCGACGGGCATGACCGCATTGTTCGCCCCGACCCGACGCGGATCGAGGGTGACCTCGCCGAAATACAGGCCGTTCGCCAGCTGAGCGGCGCTGATCGTCACCGTGAACGTGGCCGAATCGCCAGCCCCAACGGTGAACGTGCTCGGGCTGAAGGTGATGCCGGCCTTGCCAGGCTTCTTGGTCGCCTTGAGGTCGATCGTCTGGGTGACGCCACTGACGTTGCGCACGGTGCGCGTCGCGGTGATCGTCCCGTCCATCTGCGGCGAGTAAATGCTCGGCAGGTTGAGGTTGATGCGATTCAGCTCGTCATCTGCCGACGCGAAGAACTCGTACGGCGCGACGTCGAATGTGATCGTCGGGTTGATCGCCCGGTTGACGCGGATCGAGCCGGCGCCGCGATCGAATGGATCTGCCGGGGTCGCGAAGTCTTCCTTGAGGACACTCTGCAGCGACGAGGTCATCATCGCCGACTTGATCTGGCCGGGTGTCCAGCTCGGGTGAGCGGCCTTGAGCAACGCGGCAACGCCGGCTGCATGGGGGCCCGACATCGAGGTACCGGCGATCGCCTGGTAGAGCTGGCCATCCGGCCCCAGGCCTTCGGCCGGATCGTCGACGTGCTGCGGTGATGCACCGGCGAAGATCTGGACGCCGGGCGCCGTGACATCAGGCTTGATGAAGTCGCCCAACGGGCCGCGCGATGAGAAGTCGGCCATCACGTCGCCCTGCGCTGCGCGCGGGACACCGCCCGGCCACGAGGCACGTGCGTTGGGGTTGTTCGTGACGAACGCCTCGATCGTCTGGGATGGATCGTTGAGATGGATCGTGGGCAGGTAGTGGTTGTCGGTCTCGACATCCGTGACCCCGACGTTGTACAGGATCATGCCCACGGCCCCACCCTGGAGGACGTTGTAGCCCTTCTCGACGCGGGCCACGACGCCGCGCTCGCAGGCGACGACTTTGCCCGTGAAGGTGCCCGGATCGGCCGGTGTCGAGCACAGCTCGTCGTTGTAGCCGGCCCTCGTCTTGGCGAGCACGACCTGAGTCGGGTTGGTGATGCCGGCGGTGATTGTCACGCCGGAAATGTTGCGCGTGTTGCTGCCCGCGGCCAGGCGCAGGCTGGTGCCGAACTCGCGATTGAGCGTGGACGCGCCAACTGTGTTGACCCATGGGCCGGCGTGATCGGACGTTCCTGCGCCTGGGCCGTCGTTGCCGGCAGAGGCGTTGACTGCAATGCCGGCGGCATAGGCGTCGAGGAATGCCAGCTCGAGCGCGTCTGTGTAGGCGCTCTTGCCGCCACTGATCGAGAAGTTGATGACGTCGACGTCGTCGATAATCGACTGTTCAACAGCGGCCATCGAGTCCGACTCGTAACAGCCGTCGACATCGCATACGCGGTACGCGATGACAGAGGCGCCCGGAGCAATGCCGCTCTTCTCGCCGTAGTCGACGCCGAAGAGGACGGCGTGGTCGACCCGGCTGCCCGCGGCAGTTGTGGCAGTGTGGGTGCCGTGTCCTTCTGCGTCACGGGCACTGCACTTGGCCTTGGTCGGGCAGTACTCGTTGGGCGCGGGCCCGGTCACCAACAGGTTGGTGTCGAGGAAGGCGTACGCGCCGACGAGCTTGTCGTTGCAGCTGAAGTTGGCGTCGTGCGGCTTGCCCGACTTGCCGAAATCGCAGTCGTAAGGCCCGCCCGGCGGACGCGGAATGCCAGGATCGCGCAGCATCGGGTGTTCGGGCCAGATGCCGGTATCGATAACGCCGACCTTGATGCCCTGGCCGGCCTTCAGCGATCCGCCGAGCGACGGCCAGACCTGGGTCGCGCCGACGAAGATCGGCGAGTCGTTGGCGGTCGGGTGGTTCAAGGCGTCGTACTGGACCGCGGCCACGCCGGGCACGCGAAGCAGATCCTTGGCGCGATTGGCCGGCAGCTGTGCCGCAAATCCGCCGTAGGCAAGGGTGAAGGTGTTGCCGATCCGGATAGTTGGAACGACTCGCTGCACGCCGCGCTGCACCAGGATGGCCTGCTGGTTGACGTAGTTGCGGTACGCGGCAACGGCCGCGCCGTTGTCCTGCAGTGCCTGGCCCGTGACTGACGGGCTGGTTGCCGCAAAGCCGTTTACGCCGCCGGCGTAGCTGGCGGCGGCATCGACGTCGAGCTTGACCATCACTGCCACCAGGCGGCTGTCAGTGCGGCGCATCAGGCCGGCATCGCTCTGGGCGAGCTGGCCGCTGGGCGACTTGTCTGCGTTCGCGACGCGCGAAGCGCGGAATTGCTGGACGGCCTCATCGCCGGAGAGCGGCGCACGCGCCGACGCCGCCGGGGCCAGGGTCGCTGCCAGCACTGCGGCCACGCCCATCGAATACATCAGACGTCTCACTCGACGTTCGCCTCCCCATGTACCGGTCAATTGGGCGACCGGCAGCATCCCCCTTCTGACAGACGCGCCACCCTGCGGGCTTTCAGGGAACGTCGGCGCTTCCCTGCGGAAGTGGCTGCAGCGTATGTACGACCGACTGGCCGGTCAACAGGACTTCGGGTCGACCGTTTTGACTACGGGCGCAGCCCCGAGGGATCAGGGCCTGACGCGAATGCTGACCACCTTCTTGACCGTTCCGGCACTGACCCCGCTGGTCACTGTCGCCGCCACGCGATACGTCCCGACCTTCTTGCCCACGATGTCATAGGTGATCGTGCGCAGACCGCCGGCGCCGCCGGCGCCGGTTTCGACCCGATAGCCGGAGTTGCCCGGAGTTCCGTCAATGCCGAGCTGTGCCGCGGTCAGGCCGGCGGCATCCTCAGCGCCCACGTTGAGGGGCACGCCCGGTGCCCCCTGGCCGTTGTCGCCCGGGTCGTACTCGAAGGTGATGTAGTCGTCGCCCGCATTCTGTTGGTCGGCGCAATCGCTCTTGATGATCCAGACCTGAAAGGTGCGCGTCGTGATCGTCCCGGCGATCGGGATTCGGTGCCACTGGAAGATCAGGAAGCAGGCGGTCTCGCCGATGTACAAGTCGCCACCGGCGCTGGGGTCGAGGTCCGTCCAGTACGGGGCGAGGACGTTGTTCGGTGCGGACGGATCGGGCATGTCCTGAGGGATGGCGGTGATGTCGCCCACATCGCCGCCGCCCATGACCAGGTAGCCGTTCGATGCGACACCCACCGTTCCGTAATCGCGATCGCCGAAGCGCGTGAAGAGGCCCAGGCTGCCGAAGTTGTAGTTGACCAGCGTCTCATCGCCATAGTCGATGCCGAAGGACGACTCAGGGTCCACATCGCCACTGATATCGACGAAGCCATCACCCGGGGCATCGAGGTCAGTTACCGCTGGCGGCAGCGCGGCAGTGAGCGTGCCGTTCCAGGCAAAGCCGTTGCCCTGGGCACTGCCCAGCGACCAGTTCTGGAGCTTGAGGTTGGTGGCGGCCGGCCCGCGGACGATGAGCTCCACGTTGGCACTGGCCGTGGCGAAGTTCTCCATCCGCACGGTGCAGCGCACCGTCCGATTCTTGCGGACCGAGGCGCCGGCACAGGTGTGGTTGACCATCAGGTCGCCGGGCTTCTTGGTGAAGGCCACCGGCAGCACGGCATTGATCTCGCCACTGGCTGCTGGGTCGAGCGTGACCTGGCCGAAGTACTGGCCGTTGGCAACGCGGGTAGCGTCGATCGTGACCGTGAAGCTCTTCTGTTCGCCCGGTGCGAGGGTGAGCGTCCGGGGCGAGACCGTGATCGTGGTGTTGGTCGGCGCCCGGGTCGTGATGGTGATCGTCTGCGTGGCGCCCGAGACGTTTCGCGCGCTGCGCGTGGCGCTGATGATGCCGTCCATGCTCGGCGCGTTGATGCTCGCCAGGTTGAGGTTGATGCGGCCCAGCTCGTCGTTGGCCGACTCGTAGAAATCCTGGGCGGCGACATCGAAAACGACCACCGGATCAATCGCCCGATTGACACGGATGGAGCCGGCGCCGCGCTCGAACGGGTTGGCCGAGGTCGAGCCGTTGGGCCTGAAGACCTGCTGCAGCGCGGAGGTCATCATGGCCGACTTGATCTCACCCGGGGTCCAATCCGGGTGCCCGGCCCTCAGCAGCGCCGCAACGCCGGCCGCGTGCGGGCTCGACATCGAAGTGCCGGCGATGGCCTGGTAGAGCTGGCCCGGCGGGCCATAGAAGACATCAGCCGGCTCGGGCGTCATGCCCGCCAGGATCTGAACCCCCGGGGCGGTGACATCGGGCTTGATGAAGTCCCCTGATGGTCCGCGTGACGAGAACGACGCCATGACGTCGCCCGCTGCGGCACTGGGCGCTCCCGGGCTCCAGGTGGCATTGACCAGGCTGTGGTTCTTGATGAACTTGGGCACGGCGTTGTTCTGGTGCTGGACGTGGATGGCCGGCAGCCAGTGGTTGTCCGCATCGAGATCAGTCACCGTGGCACTGTCGTTGAAGAGGATCATTCCGGCCGCGCCGCCCTGCAGTACGTTGTAGCCCTTCTCGACACGGCCGTTCAGTCCGCGACGGCAGGCGACGATGCGGCCAGTGAACGCGCCGGGCGGGGCGGGATTGAGGCAGCGCACGTCGTAGCCGGACACCGAGCTCGCGAGCACCACCCGCTTGGCCGAGGTGATCCCGGCAGTGACCGTGACGCCCCCGATGTTGAGCCTGTCACCGTTGCTCGCGACCAGGTTCAGCGTTGAGCGGAACGACCGGTTGAGCGTCGACGCAGCGACGGTGTTCACCCACGGACCGGCGTGGTTGGCAGTGCCCGCCTCGGAGCCATCGTTCCCGGCCGAGGCATTGACGCTTATGCCTGCCGCGTAGGCATCGAGGAAGGCCAGCTCGACCGGATCGGCATAGGCGCTCAGGCCACCGCTGATCGAGTAGTTGATGACGTCGACGTCGTCAACGATGGCCTGCTCGATCGCGGCGACCGAATCGGAGCTGTAGCAGCCCTCGGCCAGGCACACGCGGTAGGCGATGAGCGAGGCGCCTGGAGCGATGCCGCTGATCGGCCCGCGATCGACGCCGTTGAGCGGCGTGCTCGCGACATGGCTGCCCGCGGCCGTGGTCGCCGTGTGGGTGCCGTGACCCTCCGGATCGCGCGGGCTGCACTCGGTGTTGGCGTCATTGCAGAACTCTGTTTCCGCGGCATCGTTGAAGGACAGGTACGTGTCCACGAAGGCATAGGCACCGATCAGCTTGTCGTTGCACGCGAACGCGTCGCCCAGGTCCGGATCATCCGCGGCCGGAAACTGGCAGCCGTACGGGCCACCGCCCGGGTGATCGATGCCCGGATCGGCGAGCATCGGGTGCTCGGGCCAGATGCCCGTGTCGATGACCCCGATCTTGACGCCCTCGCCCGCGGTGGTCGAGCCGCCAAGGTCCGGCCAGACCTGCGTCGCGCCGACGAAGATCGGCGAATCATTGGCCGTTGGCTGGTTGATGTGGTCGTATTGAACGGCGGCGACACCGGGCACGGACAGGAGTTCGCGCGCCCTGTTTGCGGGCAGGCGCGCGGCCACGCCGCCGTAGACCGTCAGGAAGTCAGTACCCAGCCTGGCGCCGGGCACTGCGCGCGAGATGGAGCCTCGTATCGCGCGCGCCTCGCCGATCAGAAAACGCGAGTAGGCGGAGACCGCTCCGGAGTTCTGTCTCAGGGTGCGGCCGGTCGCCTGTGGGCTGGTCGGACGGAGCCCGGTGATGCCGCCGTGGTAGCTGGCCAGCGGATCGAGATCGAACTTGATCATCACGTTGACCGGGGCGGAGTCGTTGCGCTGCAGAAGGCTCTCGTCGCTCTGCGCAAGCTGGCCGCTCTGCGTGGCGGCGCCTTCGTAGGTGCTCTCGACACTGGCCGCGGGATGGCCGATGGGCCCGTCGCGCGACGGCCCTGTCGAGCCCGGGGGCCCAGCCGCGGCGGCGGGCGCGGCACCAGTGATCAGGATGAGAGCGGCCGCGCCGGGAGCGAGGAACCTTCTGAGCACCGACCCGATCCTACGCGAACCGGCGCCGCGCGATCGCCATGCCGCGCGCGCCAGGCGCGAGCTAGGCCGTGCCCCTATGCCGCGCGCGACCCGAAGCGGTCGATCCTCAGGAAGTCGATGTCGAAATCGGTTCGTCCGGTGAGCGCGAGGTCAGCGCAGATCTGGCCGATGACGTTCGAGAACTTGAAGCCGTGGCCGGAGCACGGCGAGGCAACGATGACGCGGTCATCGCGCGGGTGGAAGTCGAGCATGAAGTTGAAGTCGGGCGTGTTGGTGTACATGCACACGCGCGAGTCGAGCTTCTCGCCGTTGGCCAGGGGCATGTAGTTCTTCATGAAGCCGCGCACCACCTGCTCGTCATCGGCGTTCGCCTCGCGATCGATCGTGTCCGGATCAACCGGCCGCCCACCGTGGTGACGCGCCACCTTGGCGCCCTGCTCGGCCGATGCCTGCGACGCTGAGAGCGTCGGGAAGCCGTAGAAGGCGTATTCGTCATCCAGCTCCATGATCCAAACCGGCAACCGATCAGGCGCGAATAGCTCGGGCTGGGCCACGGGCCGGAGCCAGAACAGCGGATTGCGCTCGACGCGCAGGTCGGCCGCGACCTCCGGCACAAGCTTGCCCAACCACGCCCCGGCGGCGACGACGACCTTGGCCGCCGTGTACGTGCCGCGGTCCGTCGTGACCGTGACGCCGCTGCCGTACTCGTCCGTCGACCAGCCGCTGACGCGCTCCTCGAAGTGGAGCTCGGCCCCGCGCTGCTCCGCCAGGCGCAGATGGGCGCCGATGCAGCGATGCGGGAAGAGCAGCCCGGCCAGGGGCTCGTGCAGCGTCTGCATGTCATCGTCGAGCTCCAGCACGGGGAACCGACTGCGCGATTCGTCGGCGTCGATCAGCTCATGGGCCAATCCGTGGGTCTGGGCACTCAGCAGCGACCCCTCGAGCACGGCGCCACCGCGGCGGCCGATGTACAGCCCGCCGGTCACGCGCATCAGGTCCTCGTCGGACTCGGCCTCGAGCTGCGGCCATTGGGCCCAGGCCGCTTTGAGCAGCGGCACGTAGCTCGGGTGCTCGAAGTACGCGAGCCGGATGATCCTCGTGAGGCCGCCCGACGAGCCGAGCTCGTGCGCCGGCGTGAACGCCTCGATGCCGAGCACGCGCGCGCCACGCGACGCCAGCTGGTACGCCGTGGCGCTGCCCATCGCCCCCAGTCCGACGACGATCACGTCGTAGCCGTTGCTGCCGTTCATGTCCCCTCGCTCTCCGACCACCAGATTTCATCGTCCATCTGGCGCGCCTGGTAGCAGTCGCCGCACATCGGTCCGGTCGGCCAAAAAGGCTGATCGTCCGTGCTTTCGCCGAGCGGGCGCGCGCACAGCGTGCACGACGGCGGATCATCCGTCATCTCGTCGAGCACGGCGTCAAGCCGGACTGGATCGTCGAGCAGGTGATCGTCCATTGCCGCGATAAGTATCCGTCGTCCACAATCCGCGTCATGGCGCAGCGCGACATCGGCCTGATACTCATGCGGCAGCTTGCCTCCGGACTGGCCATGCCGGTCTGGCTCTCCGACGAGCACGGCGATCTGCTCTTCTTCAACGAGCCTGCCGAGATCCTGCTGGCGCAGCGTTTCGACGATGTGGGCACCCTCTCGCTTGACGATGCGCCGGCGCATTCTGTCGTTCCGCGACGTCGATGGATCACCGCTGGCTCCGGAGCAGACGCCTCTGCTGGTCGCGCTGCGCGAGCGCCGGCCGGTCCATCGCCGGCTTGGCATCAGGGGCCTCGACGGACGCGATCACGAGATCGAGGTCGCCGCATTCCCGCTGCTCGGCGGAGGCGGTCACCTGATCGGCGGGGTAGCGATGTTCTGGGAGCGTCGCAATCCCGCGTCGAACGGAGCTTGATGCGCGTCTGCCTGTGGGGCACGCGTGGCTCGATCGCGAGCGCCGGGCCGGAGACGGTCGCGTACGGCGGCAACACCGTCTGCGCCGAGATCGAGGGTCGACGACGGCACGGTGCGTCATCCTCGACGCCGGCACGGGCGTGCGCCGCGTCGGCGACACGTACCGCGAGCCGCGTCGGCTTGACATCCTGCTGACGCACCTGCACATGGACCACATCCAGGGCCTCGGCTTCTTCGCGCCGCTCTTCCAGAAGGACTTCGAGGTCCACGTGTGGGGCCCGCCGTCGACGACGCTCGATCTGCGAACTCGGCTCACGCGCTACCTGTCGCCGCCGCTCTTCCCGGTGCGGCTGCGCGACGTGGCCGCGCACCTCGAGCTGCACGACGTGCCGATGGGCGAGTTCGAGATCGGCGGGCTGAAGGTCAGCTGCGCAGACTGGTGATTCACCCCGGGCCGACGGTCGGCTATCGCATCTCCGACGGCCGGGCGACGTGACCTACCTGCCCGACCACGAGCCGGCGCTGTCGACCGACGGCGCGGCGCGACAGTCCCGAGTGGACGTCCGGCCACGATCTCGCGGCCGGGGCGCCGACCTGCTGATCCACGACGCGCAGTACACGGCCGAGGAGTACGAGAAGCGCGTGGGCTGGGGTCACAGCCGGGTCGAGGACGCGGTCGACCTGGCGCGGCTGGCCGGCGCGAAGCGCCTGGTCACGTTCCACCACGACCCGGCGCACGACGATGCCGAGCTCGACGGCCATGCTCGCCGACGCTCGATCGCCTGGCCGGGGACGAGCTCGAGGTCCTGCCCGGCCGCGAGGGCAGCACCTTCCACGTCTGATAGACGTGTGCCACGCGCACGCGGCCCGAGCGATCGGCTTCATGCCGATGCCGAGCACCGTCGGGCGACCGTCCCGTGGGAAACGCTTGCTCCGGGGCCGCAACGGCATGCTCGTCGCGGGCGTTGCCCTGGCCGGGTTCGGGCTCTTGTTCGCGGCGGTCAAGGCGCGGCGCAGCGAGGCGATCGACGTCGCCATCACGCTCCAGGTACAGGCGCGAAGCACCATACCGTGGTGCAGCTGATGGAGGTTGTGTCGTGGCCCGGCTTTCCGCCGCAGAGCCGGGTCATTCCGCCGCTGGTCATGACCACGATGTTCGTGATGGGCCTGCGCACCGAGGCGCTGTTCCAGCTGCTCGCGTGGGGCACGGGCGGCATCTCGACCGTGGTCAAGGGCTTCGTCCAGCGGCCGCGGCCGCTGCCCGAGCAGGTCCGTGTCGTCCTCGCTCCGCTCGGCGGCTCGAGCTTTCCGAGCGGCCACGTGCTGACCTACGTTGGCACGTACGGCTTCATGGCGTTTCTCGTCTACAGCGTCATCCGCCCGCCGCTCGTGCGCTGGCCGCTGTCTCGGCGGGCCTGGTCGGCCTGGTCGGGCTGGTCGGGCCGAGTCGCATCTACCAGGGCCACCACTGGCCGACGGACGTTGCCGCGTCCTACCTGCTGGGCACTGCCGTACCTGATCGCCTTGATGGCGCTCTACCGGCGGGTGAAGGGACGCCAGGCTTGACGCGACCGAGTTCGTAGTTCTCCTGAACGCCAACGCCGGCAGGCAAGGGCCGCGGCCCGATCAGCGCCGCCGGGACCGAGGAGCTCGAGAAGTCTCTCGAGGCGGCGGGTATCCGAGGCGCATGTCGTTCCGACCCGATCGGAGGAGGAGGCTCGCGCAGACGGTAGCGCGAGCCGTCGAATCGGGGGCGCAGCTGATCGTGGCTGCGGGAGGCGACGGCACGGTCGGCCTGGTCGGCACGGAGCTGCTCGGCACAGACGTCGCGCTCGGCATCCTGCCGCTGGGCAGCGTCATGAACATCGCGCGCATGCTGGGCATCCCGCGTGATCTCGCGGCCGCGGCCGAGGTCCTTGCCGCGCGGCGCGTGGCCACGATCGACGTCGGCGAGGCGAACGGCCAGGTCTTTTTCGAGACGGCGACCGTGGGCATGAATGCGGCCGTCTTCAGCGCCGCGCAGCACTTCGAGGACGGGGACTGGGGCTCGCCTTTCCGAGCCGCTCTACGAAGCATTCCGGTACCGACCGGCAGCGCATGGAGCTGACGCTCGACGACGAGCGCATCACGACTCGCGCGCTGATGGTGACCGTCTCGAATGCGCCCTATACCGGCGTCGGGATGACCGTGGCGCCGGACGCGCGCCTCGACGATGGCAAATTCGACGTCCGCGTCTTTCGCCACTTCTCGAAGTGGGAGCTGCTCCGGCACCTGGTGTCGATCGCCTTTGGCCGGCGGCGCTATTCACCGCATGTCAGCACCTACCGCTCGGCGCGTGTCACGGTTGTCGGACGGCGGCCGCTGCCGTGTCGTGCCGACTCGCACGACCTGGGCACGACACCGCTCGACTGCCGTGTCCGGCCGCGCAGCCTGAAGGTGGTTGTCGGGCCCGATTACGCGGCTGGCATCGCTGCCGGCTAGAGGTGCCGACCTAGACCTGGCGCGTCAGAGCTGGCGAACCCAGCGGGCGTATACCCAGCCGGACTTGCCCGACCGCGTCTCGACCTGGAACCAGTCGTAGCCGGCCGGGCTCTTGCCCGTGGCCACGATCCTGAACGTGCCGCTTCGGCCGATCCAGCCGACGATCCGGGCGTTCGGGTCGGCGGAGGTGCGAAGGTTCATGGTGCCCAGCGCCAGACCGTTCCTCGCGTCTGGAGATCCCGGCGTGCCGTTGTCACCCGGCTCCTGGCCGCCGTTGTCGCCGCCGCCCTGGTTGCCGCCGTTGCCCCCGTTGTTGCCGTTGTTGCCCGAGTCCGGGCGACTGCCGGTGTCGTTGCCCTCTTCGCCGGGCCGGCCGATGTTGTCGGACCCGCCGGGACGACCGCCGCCGTTGTCGCCGCCGCCGTTGTCACCGCCGCCGTTGTCACCACCACCGTTTCCGTTGTCGCCGCCCCCGCCGTTTCCGCCGCCGTTGTCACCACCACCGTTTCCGTTGTCGCCGCCACCGTTTCCGTTGTCGCCATCGCCGCCGCCGTTGCCGCCATCGCCGCCGCCCCAGTTGACGTGCAGGATGTACGACACCCGCAGGCTGATGCTGGTCATGCGGTGGACGGTGACGCCCCACGGCTGGACAAGCGCGCTGATGACCTTGCCGTCGCCGAGATAGATGCCGATGTGCTCGCCGTGCTCGTAGATGACGAGGTCGCCCGGCCGCGCTTCCGACTCATCCCTGGTGAACCGACCACGCGACACGAAGTACTGCATGTAGCCGCGCGCCTTGAGGCGCATCCCGCCGATACGCGGCAGCTCGCCGGCGTCGGCGAAGGCGCGATAGATGAGCCCTGAGCAGTCGAAGGTGCGCGGACCCTCTGTGCCGAGGCGGTAGTTGGAGCCGATGTAGTCACGCGCCGCCGCGATGACGGACTCTGCCGGATCTGCAGCCGCAACGCGTGGCCGGAGCCCCGAAAGAGGTTGCGATGAGCGTCAGCGACAGGAAGACCGCGCTACCCGCGCGGACAGGTGTCGGGGTTCGCCGGTAGGCCTCTTCGCCATAGATCGAGGCGATGACGGTCGCGCCAAGGAAGGTGGCCACAGAGGGACGCAGGGCAGCCCAAAGCCGGCCACCGAACGTCGTGACGTACACGAGCGCGATGATCGGCAGGGCAAGCGCGTAGACGAGGAGCTTGCTGGGCGAACGTCCGGAATCCGGCATCTCGAGGCGGCCTCCCTCTCTCGAGACCGACGGGGCACGGCGACGGTCGTTGCTCACGGCTTGCCCTGGGCGACGAGGGCGTGTCAACCGCTGGGGCGGGTGACGCCGCTGTTGCTCTTCAGTTGTATGTCGAATCGCGGCCGCATTTCGGCCGTTCGCGAAAGTATGCCGTCGCACGAATTCAGTGCTGCTCGGCGATTTCGCACATCCGACTCCCGCTGTAACGAGCGCGTTAGCGACCTCCGGTCAGCGGCCCGATGGCTGCAACCGACACCGTCCCAACCTTGTGCCTCGCTATTTCCCGACTTCGCGGTCCATGCCCCGCGGTCGGGACGCCACTCTTGAACTGCCCACAGCGCGATACCGGAGGTCTCACTTGAAGAAGTTCCTGCTGACGTTGTGCGCCGTCGCCGCGCTCGGCCTTGCCGGCTACGGTCCCGGCGGCGGCGGCGCGACCTCGTCCAGTGGGCCGCCTATCACCAGGCCCCTCACCACCGGCGCTCCGGGCTCGTCGCTGCCGGGTTCAAGTCCAGATATGAGCGGCGAAAGCCCGGACATGGGCAGCGAGAGCCCGGAGGGCACGGACGGCCCGTAAGCATCGCGTTTCCCCGGCGTCCGCCGCACGGACCCCGACCCGGCGGCGGACGCCAATCCTCCTCCTCCGGCAAAGGCCCGGGCGCACATCGCGCCCGGGCTTTGTCGTGCCCGTCCCTGGGTGCGAACGTACACTCACGTCGATAGAGGAGGCAGCAATGGCCGTTGAGTCCGTCGCGGGTCTGTCCGCCGAGGAGATCGTCGAGCTTTCCAAGCAGTACACGCTGTACGAGTGGTCGGCTCAGTCAGCAGTCGACCCCATCGCTGTCGATCGGGCGGAGGGCGTCTACTTCTACACGCCCGACGGCAAGCGCTACCTCGACTTCAACTCGCAGCTGATGAGCGTCAACATCGGCCACGGCGAGCCGCGCGTGATCGATGCCATCAAGGCCCAGGCAGAGAAGCTGGCCTACGCGAACCCGTTCATGGCCCACGAGCCACGCGCGCGACTGGGCAAGAAGCTGGCCGAGATCGCCCCTGGCGACATCGACGTCTTCTTCTTCACCAACGGCGGTGCCGAGGCCAACGAGAACGCCATCAAGCTGGCGCGCCAGGCGACCGGCAATGGAAGATCCTGGCGCGCTATCGCTCATATCACGGGGCGACCGGCCAGGTCATCAACGTGACCGGCGACCCGCGCCGCTGGGCGGCCGAGATCGGTGTCTGGGGCGTCGTCCGCGTGCCCGACTCGCAGCCCTGGGGCGAGGCCGAGCCGCGGCCGGTCGACGAGACGCTGCGCGAGCTCGAGCGAGTGATCATGTACGAGGGCCCGCAGACGATCGCGGCATTCATCCTCGAGCCGGTCGTCGGGACCAACGGCATCCTCATCCCGCCCGACGGCTACCTCCAGGGCGTGCGTGAGATCTGCGACCGCCACGGCATCTGGCTCATCGCCGACGAGGTCATGAGCGGCTTCGGCCGAACCGGCCGCTGGTGGGCAGTCGACCACTGGGACGTCGTGCCCGACATGATCACGATGGCCAAGGGCCTGACCGCCGTCGTACCTGCCGCTCGGCGCCGTGGGCATGCGCCGCTCGATCGCCGAGACGTTCCGCGACAAGGTCTTCTACGGCGGACTGACCTACAACTCGCACCCGATGGGTTGCGCAACGGCCCTGGCCACGATCGCCGTGTACGAGGAGGACGGCCTGATCGAGCGCGCCGCGCGAATGGGCGAGGTCCTGGCCGCGCACCACCGGCGCATGCAGGAGAAGCACCCGTCTGTCGGCGCCGTGCGCGTCGATCGGCCTGTTCGGAATGATCGACGTGGTCCGCTCGCGCGACCCGTACGAGCCGATGGCGCCCTACAACGGCACGTCCGACGAGATGAAGGCGATCGGCAAGCACCTGCGCGACAACGGCCTGTACACGATGCTGCGCTGGAACGGCATCCACACCAACCCGCCGCTGACCATCACCGAGGAGCGAGCTGGCCGAGGGCTTCGACATCATCGACGGCGCCCTGTCGATCTCCGACGAGGCCGTCCGCTAGCGCGTCTGGCCGGCCTGGGCCGCCCACAGCCACTCGCGCGGGCTGAGCCCGGACTCGGTGATCTGTTGCGCGCGCTCGCGACCGAAGTAGCGGTAGTGCCACGGCTCGGGGCTGTAGCACGTCAGCTCAGGGCTGCGTGATTCGGGGAAGCTGAGCGCGAAGCCGAACTCGGGAGCGCGCCGGGCCAACCATGCTGCGCCACCGCCGAGATCGATGGTCGTGCCCAGCTGGTGTTCTGAGTGTCCCGGCCGGGCGACCAGATCGTCCATGCCCGGGCTGGCGATGACCAGCTGCTGCTGCTCGTCGTACGACCGATATGAGCTGGTCACGCTGATCGCAACTCCATCCTTCCGGGCGGCGTCGAGCATCTCCCGCAGCGGTTCGATGACGAACTCGCGGAGGTGCACCGACTCGCCACGGACGTTCGCCTGGCGCAGGTCGGGCGGCCGGTACGAAGGCCGCAAGGCATGTGCCGGGTCAAGCAGCGTGACCGCCCAGTCCTCGTACCCGTCGTGCTTCGCCGGCCGGTCGTCAACACGGCAGTCGGGCAGGCCGGCGGGGGCAGCCGCCTCGACCTGCACGACCCTGAAGGTCGTGAGCAGGCCGATCGACGCAACGACGGCCGTGGCAACGAACGCCGCGTATGCCATCAGGGTCCGGGTTCGCGTCGCCCCGGTGCGAGACGATATCGCTGAGGTCTGGCTGAGCATGCACCGACGCTAGGCCGAGCCCGGCCCGATCTGAAGCGACGGCTACACCGCATTCCATTAAGGGATGTCCCTGATGGGCGGCCGTCAGTCCCGATGTGAGAATCTGCTCATGTTCGATCGACCGGCCAATGGCATCGCCGCGCTCATCGGCGTGGCCGCCATCGTGCTGTCCGTGGCCAGGGCACTGCCCTACGGGCTCGAGGTCTACTCACTGGCCGCGACCGTCCTCGGTGTGGTGATGCTCCTCATCGGTGGCTGGTGGCTGGCGCAACAGGCGCCGTCAACCCCATTTCACGAAATGGCCATTCCGGCAGCAGTCGCCACCGTGGTGCCGCTGCTGGTTGGGTCCGGGCTCGGTCCCTTCGTCGACTCGGGCGATGTCGCGTCATGGACGCTCACGGCTGCCGCCGCGGCCACGCTGGGACTGTCGCTCGCCGATTCGCTGGCTCATCCCTATCGGCTGCGCGTCACCTTGTTGACCGCCGCGCTGGCCCTGAGCGGCGCCACGATCGGCATATTGACCGCGAACCTGTCGTTCGAGTCGCGCGAAGCCCTGCGCCTGGTGGCAATCGTCCTGCTTGCCGCGGCGACCGCCGTGCCGGGGCTCATCTCCGGCGTCCTTCGCCACACCCTGCCATCAGTTGATCGGGGGCGCGAATCGGTCGTCCAGGCTCTCGAGCTCGCCGTCCTCGGCATCACTCCGGCAATCGCGATCGTGACCACCTGGGGAGCGGATGATCCGCGCGCCGCGATCCCGCTCATCGTGTGGATCGTCGGCGTCCTCGCCGTCCAGTACTTCGCAGTTCGTCCGCTGGCGCGCACGGCGAGCGTGGCCACGACGCAGCGCGACCAGGTCGTGGCCGCAATGGAGGCCGAGCGCTCACGCATTGCCGCCGATATCCATGACGATGCGCTCCAGGAGCTGACGATGCTCGGCTGGCGACTGGACGCCTCGGGCGACAAGGAGGCCGCGGCATCTGCCCGCGAAGTGGCCGATCGCCTGCGCGCGATCCTGGGCGACCTGCGCCTGCCGATCCTCGACGACCTGGGCACCGGTCCGGCGCTCGAGTGGCTGGTCGAACGCGTGGGTCGGCTGGCGGGTGGCGAGGTCCGGCTCGAGCGGTCCGACGAGGTAAGGCCGCCGCCTGCGGTCGAGCTTGCCTTCTTCCGTGTTGCGCAGGAAGCACTGTCGAACGCCGTCCGCCACGGCCGGCCGCCCATCGTCGTGCGCTACTGGACCAGCCCATCTGGCGCATCGCTGTCGATCGATGACTCAGGCCCGGGCATCAACGCGACCGAAGCGGCCAGCGCCGGCGCCGGTCACTTCGGGTTGCTCAACATGCGCCAGCGCGCGGAGCAGATCGGCGCGCTGCTCGACATCCGGCGCTGGCCGACGACGGGCACCAGGGTGACCATGGAGTGGCGCGCATGACCGGCCAGGCGGACGAAAGCGCATCTCCCGCCCGCCTGATCACGGTCGCCATCGTCGACGACCATCCCGTGCTGCGCGACGGGATCGCCTCGCTGCTCGCCAACGAGGCCGACATGGAGGTGGTCGCGCTCGGCGCCAGCGTGGCCGATGCCGAGCAGATCCTCTCGACCGACGTCGACGTCGTGCTGCTCGATGTCCGCCTCGGAACCCAGAGCGGCCTGTCGGCACTGCAGCGCAGCGCGGCGCCACGACCGGCCGTCGTTGTCCTGACCGCCTACGGCTATCCGCAGTACGCGGAAGCGGCGTTGCGCCTCGGAGCCTCGGGCTTCGTCCTCAAGAACGGGCCGATCGAAGACCTGTTGGCGCGCGATTCGGGCGGCGGCCGGCGGAGGGCTGCATTTCGGTGTGCGCCCCGCCCAGCGTCTCGCCTTGAGCGATCGTGAGCTCGAGGTCGTGCGCAGGGTCGTCGAAGGGCTGTCGAACGACGAGATTGCCGTCGACCTGGGCATCTCGACCAAGACCGTCGAGTCGCACCTGCGCCGCATCTTCGAGCGCGTCGATGTCGTGTCACGCACGGAGCTGGCCACTCGAGCGCTGCGCGAGGGATGGCTCGACCTGCCCGGGTCGGACGAGGAGTCGGCGCGCTAGAGTCTCGCCCATGGCAGTAGGGGCGGTCGGCGTGGCATCAGACCCGCCGGTCGAGCGAGGGCGCCGGTGGCCAAGGGTGCGTTTCGGCCGAGTGGTCGGCTTCGCCGTGATCGTCCTCTCGCTGCTCGTCCTGTGGCAGGTCGTAAAGGCCCTTGGCGGCGATCCCTGGCGCATCGAGGGTGACATCGCCGGCGTCCCGGTCGGCTTCTTCCACGATCCGCCGATGCGCTGGCGCTTCGCAAGCGACCAGGGCCTGCCGCATGTCTGGGAAGTTTTCGGGACTATGACGCGGCCGGTCCAGCCCAATGGCCCACCGCTCGCGTCGCTTCTTCTCGACAACACGATCTTCACGATGCGTGGGGCGTTGCTCGGGTTCGCGCTGGGCACGGCCTTCGGCCTGATGTTGGGCATCTTTCTGGTTCACATCCGGATCCTGGAGCGGGCACTGGTGCCCTACGTGGTCATGTCCCAGACGATCCCGATCATTGCCATTGCCCCGGTCCTCGTCATCGGCCTGCGCGCTGGCGACATGTCGGTCGCGCTGGTGGCCGCGTACCTGACCTTTTTCCCGGTAACGATCGCGGCGCTGCGCGGCCTGCGCTCCGCCGATCCACGCGCCTTCGAGCTCATGCGCTCGCTCGCCGCCGGCAAGGCGTCGGTGTTGTGGAAGCTGCGCCTGCCTGCGTCGGCGCCATACCTGTTCACCGCCTTCAAGGTCGCGGCCACCGCTTCCGTGGTGGGCGCGATCGTGGGCGAGCTACCTGCGGGTATCCGTGAAGGTCTCGGAGGCGCGCTGCTGAATTTCAACCAGTACTACACGATCGCGCCGGAAAGGCTGTGGGCCACACTGCTATTCGCCGCCGCCGCAGGCATCGTTGCATTTGCAATCGTCGTCCTGATCGAACGGGTCGCGCTGCGCGGCTATCGACCAGCCCAGGAGATGGCATGACCGGCGAAATGGGGACCCGCGAAGCGGCGGGCAGTAGCGCCGCGGTCGTGGAGATCACGCGAGTCAACAAGCTCTTCGATGCGCCGCGTGGCCAGCGTGGCGGCCAGGTCGAGGCGCTGCGCGACGTTGACCTCACGGTCAACCAGACCGAGTTCGTGTCGCTGATCGGCCCATCGGGCTGCGGCAAGTCGACACTCCTGCGCCTCATCGGTGACCTGATCCAGCCCACCTCCGGCACGGTCAAGGTCAACGGCAAGTCGGCGCGCGGCGCACGTCTTGACCGGGACTACGGCATCGTCTTCCAGGCACCCATCCTGTTCGACTGGCGCACCGTCGAGAAGAACGTGCAGCTGCCATTGGAGGTGGGCGGTATCTCGAGCGGCGAACGGCGCGAGCGCTCTCGGCGCATGCTCGAGCTGGTCGAGCTTTCGGATTTTGCCGGGCATCGACCGTGGCAGCTGTCGGGTGGCATGCAGCAGCGCGTGGCCATCGCGCGCGCGCTCGCTCTCGATCCCAAGATCCTGCTCATGGACGAGCCGTTCGGCGCGCTTGATGAGATGACGCGCGAGCGCATGAACCTCGAGTTGCTCCAGATCTGGCTGCGTACCGGCACTACCATCGTCTTTGTCACGCACTCGATCCCGGAGGCTGTCTTCCTCTCCACACGGGTCGTCGTCATGTCGCCGCGGCCGGGCCGGATCACCGATGTCATCGACATCGACCTGCCGCGCGAGCGCAACGTGGACACGCGTGAGATGGAGCGCTACTTCGAGCTGGTGACGCAGGTGCGCGAGAGCCTCCGCGGCCAGGAGCGTGAGGCATCGGATGCCCCGGAGGCGTCCCGTCGGGTGCGCGCCGAGGGGCTGTCGGGGTGACCGTGGGCACGACGGCCACCGCTCGGCCATCGCTGGTGAGCGCCCGCGATCAGGTACTGAGAAGCGCCGGCGACTGGCTGCCTGCCGCCGTTGTATTCGTCGGCTTCGTCGTCCTGTGGCAGTTGCTCGTGGTCGGGCTCGAGATCGAGCGCTTCATCCTGCCGGCGCCACTCGCCATCGGCGAGGCCTTCGTGACCTACTTCGACGAGATCCTTGCCGCGGCCGTCTACACGGCGTGGGAGGCAGTCGGCGGCCTGGCCATCGGCAGTGTCGCGGGCATCGCCACGGCCCTGATCGCCGCCCGGTTCGTGGGCCTGCGCGAATCGCTGTTGCCCTTCGCCATCGTCTTTAACTCGGTACCGATCATCGCCTTCGCGCCGATCATGAACAACTGGTTCGGTGTGGCAAACCCGATGTCGAAGATGGCCATCGCGGCGATCCTGGCTTACTTCCCGGTCATGATCAACATGCTGCGCGGGTTGACTTTGGTTGACCACTCGGCCCTCGAGCTGATGCGCTCGACGGCCGCCACTCAAGCGCAGGTGCTGCGCAAGGTGCGCATACCGAACTCCCTGCCATACCTGTTCACCGCCCTGCGTGTGGCGGCGACGCTGGCGACCATCGGGGCCATCGTCGCCGAGTACTTCGGCGCGCCCCGCGCGAGCCTGGGCCAATACATCGCCCAGCACGCGGCCTACTTCAACTTCGAAGGCTCATGGGCGGCCATCATCCTGGCGGCCACGATCGGCATCGCGCTGTACATCGTCGTGCTCGTCGTCGAGCGCATCGTGATGCCGTGGCACGCGTCTTTTCGGGTGAACGATATATAGGCACTGCGCACTAGACTGACGGCGCTTCGATGCAGCGGTCGGCGAGCCGTGGCGTCGTAACCGCGGGGTCGCCACGGGCTGAGGCCCATGGCGGGACTCACCACTCGGGCTAAGAGGAGGAGATATGACGAGCCTTAAGCGCACGCTCGCTCTAACCGGCGCGGCGCTATTGCTGGCGACTGCATGCAGCAGCGCCCCGGGAGCCACGGCTGGGCCAACGGGCGCCCCACAGACCGGGGCGACAGCTACGGACGCTCCCGCGAGCGCACCGGCTGAGCTGACTCAAGTTCGACTGCAGCTGCAGTGGGTAACCCAGTCGCAATTTGCCGGCTACTTCGCGGCGGTCGATCAGGGCTTCTATGAGGCCGAGGGCCTGGATGTGGAGATCCTCCAGGGAGCGGTTGAGATCGTTCCGCAGACGGTCGTCGCATCCGGTCAGGCAGAGTTTGGCGTGGCCTGGCTGCCCAAGGTGCTCGCCTCGATCGAGGAAGGTGCCGACCTCGTAAACATCGCCCAGCCCTTCCAGCGTTCGGGCACGCTCCAGGTGGCATGGGCCGATGCCGGCATCACGGAGCCGGAAGACTGGCGCGGCAAGCGCGTCGGCACGTGGGGATTCGGCAATGAGCATGAGCTCTTCGCCGCGATGCGTGCAGTCGACATCGATCCCGAAAACACCGAGGACGTGACCATCGTGTCGCAGGACTTCACGATGGACTCGCTGCTCAACAACGACCTGGATGCCGCTCAGGCGATGACCTACAACGAGTACGCACAGGTGCTCGAGGTCGAGAACCCGGACACGGGCGAGCTCTATCAGCCCGAAGATCTGGCGGTGATCTCGATGGAGTCGACCGGCACGGCCATGCTCCAGGACGGCATCTTCTCCCAGGGCGCGTGGCTCGCCGAAGAGGGCAACGCCGACATCGCCACGCGCTTCCTGCGAGCGTCGTTCCAGGGCTGGATCTGGTGCCGAGACAACTTCGACGCGTGCGTCGACGTGGTCCTGGCGAACGGCCCGACGCTCGGCCAGGGCCATCAGACCTGGCAGCTGAACGAGATCAACGCGCTCATCTGGCCGTCGCCCGAGGGCATCGGCTTCATGAACGCGGACGCGTTCCAGCGGACCGTTGACGTCGCCATCGAGGGCGAGGTCATCTCGGCCGAGCCTGCCGAGGGCGTCTATCGGACAGACCTGGCCGAAGCTGCCTGGGAAGGGCTGGATGGCGATGCGTTCGGCGAGGACTACGAGAAGCAGGACATCGAGCCCACGCCCGGCGGCGAGTAGAGCGTCAGCCTTCGATCGTCGCTAGTCGCGAGGCCGGCCCGCAAGGGCCGGCCTCGCTCTTTCTTTGCCTGGCGCCGCCGCTCCCTCAGCTCACGGCGCCGCGGACGTCGAGGGCACGCGTCCAATGCAGGCCGCGCACCGCGATCAAGGCGATCAGTGCGGCGATCACCAGCACGACTGATGCGGCAACCGAGGCGGAGAGATCGCCCGACTGGAACTCGCCATATACGAGCAACGGCAGTGTCTGGGTCACGGCGGCGATGCTGCCCGCGAACATGATCGTGGCGCCGAACTCGCCCAGCGCGCGCGCCCAACTCATCACCAGCCCAGCCGCCAGCGCGGCCGTGGCCAGCGGTATCGAGACCCATCGAATGATTTGACGCTCGGACGCGCCGTCGACGCGCGCCGCGTCCTCGACCTCCTGGTCAATGGCAACGAAACCGGCCCGGGCCGAGCGCACGAAGAACGGCAGTGCCACAAAGACCTGGGCGATGACCACGGCAATCGTCGTGAACGGCAGGACGATGCCGGCGCCGGCGAGGGCATCGCCGAACAGGCCGCGCCGGCCGAGGACCAGCAGCAGCGTCAGGCCTGCCACCGACGGCGGCAGCACGATGGGCAGGTCGACGAGTGTTTCCACGAACGTCTGGCCGGGCAGGCGGCGACGCGCCAGCACGAGCGCCATGGGAAGCCCGAGCACGAACACGACGAGCGTGCTCAGCGCGGTCGTCAACAGGCTCAACACGAGCGCGTCCTGGACGGCCGGCGACGACAACGCAGCGAGCAGCGATCCGCCTCCTAGCGAGCGCAGCACGAGCACCGCTATCGGCAGGCCCAGGAACGCGATGCCCAGGAGTGCCAGGAGGGTGACCGCCGCTCCCGGCGATCGGTTCATCTGGGCGGGCCGAAACCGTAGCGAGCGAGGACCGCCTGCCCATCGGTGCCAGCCAGCCAGGTCAGGAATGCCGAAGCCTGTTGTGTGCTGCCCTGTGCTATGACGGCGCCGGCGTAGTCGGCCACGACATTGGCCTCGGCCGGAATCTCGATCGCCTCCACCGCGTCCGATGCGGTCGCGTCGGTGACGTAGACGATGGCCGCGTCGCCCTCGCCGATCTCGATCTTGGCGAGCACGGCGCCGACGTTGTCCTCGCGCGACACGATGTTGGCGTCGTACAGCTCGGCAAAGTCACCCGGGTAGCCGTCCACGACGGCGAGGTTCCTCACGACCTGTTCGGCGTAGCGGGTGATGGGCACGTCCTCGCCCGCGGCGACGACGGTCACGCCCTCGTTCGACAGGTCGAGCGGGGACTCGACGGCGGCCGGGTTGTCTGTGGGAACGACAACAGTCAGCGAGTTGGACGCGAAGTTGACCGGATCGCCGGCGATGCGATCCGCGTCGGCCAGTGCCTGGGGATTCGACGTGTCGGCCGAGAGGAACACGTCGGCCGGCGCGCCTTCCTCGATCTGGGTGCGCAGGGCGGCCGACGAGCCGGTTGAGATCGTCAGGGTCGAGCCCGGATTGTCGGCTCCCCACTCGGTCCTGATATCGGCCATTGCGTCTGCCAAGGAGGCCGCGGCAAAGACCGTCAGATCGTTGCTGGCGGGCGCCGCGCAACCGACCGCGACGAGCATCGCCAGAGCAACGAAAGCGGTGTGGATCACCGGCGGTCCTCCCTGCGCTGGGGAATCTCGACAATCACATTGGTTGCCTTGACGACGCATACCGCCTCGTCACCGACCTTGAGGTTGAGCTCCACCACCGCCTCGGCGGTCATCAGGCTGACCAGCCGATGTGGCCCCGCCTGGACCTCGACGACTGCCGCGACGCGATCCTTCTCGACCCGCGTGACAACGCCGGCGAAACGATTCCGCGCCGACTGGGCGACGATCGGCCGGCTGCGCTCGTTGCCCCGTCTCTCGGCGAGGAGTGACTGCACCTCCGTGAGGGCGACCATGCGCTGACCGCCCGAGCTGCGCGAGCTGCTGAGTCTTCCGTCACGCTGCCAGCGCCGCACCGTCTCCACGGAAACCCCCAGCATTGAGGCTGCCTCGCCGATACGGATCTCGTCCATGACTAGACATGATTGCCCATCGTTGGGGATCGTGTCTAGATATCTGTCACCGTGTGGACCCCGGCCCTCACCCCGGGCCTCAGCACTCGACCGGACCAGCGGCGCACCAGGCGACCGCTTCGGTGTCACGTCGCTGCAACCAAAACAGGCGTGTCGAGCGCCAGACCGATCTGCGCCGTGCCGACCATGAGCCTGTCATTCGCCGCTCGGGATTGGCCGTGGAGCAGACGGATGATGCAGGGAGGCAGGTCATGAAGCTCGCCGGGTGGGACGCGCGTGTTGGAGGCGGACGCAGGATCGGACTGGCGATGATGGCACTCCTCGCGGTGGCGCTGCTGGCCACCGCCGTGCCGGTCGCCGCGGCATCGCGGAATTACCGCAATCCAGTTGACGTGCGCATCCCTGGCGGTGGCGAAGTGGAGTCGTGTGCCGACCCCACCATGATTCGCGGGCAGACCGCGGGTGACAACGCCTACTACATGTACTGCACCACCGACCCGCTCAACAGCGACGACAGGACCGGAAGCGATTTCAACTTCCACCTGATCCCCATGCTGCGCTCGACCGACCTCGTGAACTGGACCTACCAGGGCGACGCTTTCAGCACGCGGCCTTCGTGGGCGGATCCGACTGCCGGCATGTGGGCACCCGAGATACAGCATTTCAACGGGCAGTACTACCTCTACTACGGCATCACGGACGTTGTCGACGGGGTAAGCGGAGAGCCCGGCTGTCACGGTGACAATGCGATCGGAGTTGCAACCAGCGACAGCCCACTGGGCCCCTGGACAGACAGCGGCGCGCCGGTGATCGAGCCGCGGCGCAACGGTCCAGGTTGTGACTTCTTCTGGACGTTCGACCCGGACGTGATCGTCGCCCAGGACTCCTCAAACGCAGGCGAGAAGTTCATCTACTACGGCAGCTACTACGGCGGCGTCCAGGTCCGAGAGCTGAGCGCGGACGGATTGACGGCGAGCTCTGCGACGGCCACGCAGATCACCATCCCGAATCGCTACGAAGGGTCCGAGGTCATCTATCGCCGGGGGTACTACTACTTCCTCGGCTCGGCCACCAACTGCTGCAACGGACCGTTGACCGGCTACAGCGTTTTCGTTGGCCGCTCGACCAGTCCCACCGGCCCATTCGTCGATCGTGATGGCGTCAGCCTGCTCGACGGCCGTGTTGGCGGAAGCGTCTTCCTGACCATGAATGGGAACCGATGGGTTGGCCCCGGGCATCAGACGACCTTCAGGGACTTCGACGGACAGTGGTGGACCTTCTACCACGCGATCAACCAGTACGACCCCTACTTCGAAGGTGCGGTTGGCTTCACCAAGCGCCCGGTGCTTCTGGACCCGATCGATTGGGCAGGCGGCTGGCCGACGGTACGCAACGAGAGCTGGATCTCGAACAAGTACATGCAAGGGCCTGCTGCGCAGCCAGGCCAGCACACGCGCTATCGGAAGGAAAGGCCGCCGAACCACAACATGGGCGCGCTCCTATTCGCGGACGAGTTCAACGGAACGATGAACGGGGATTGGTCGTGGGTGCGCGAGCCGTCGTCGGCGGAGTACCGGATGACGGCGGAAACCTTCCAGTTCGACACCCAAGCGGCCGATCTCTTCGTTGACAGAAACGACGCCTCGGTGCTGCTCGCGGACCTGCCCGCAGGCGAGTGGATCGCCGAGACCCGAGTCAAGCTCAACCTGCCCGCGGACGGTTGCTGCTTCAACTACGTCCAGGCGGGAATGGTCGTCTATGGCGGCGACGACAACTTCCTGAAGCTCGTCCACGCCTCGATCTGGGAGACGCGCCAGACGGAGTGGGCCAAGGAGCTCGCGCCGGTGCCCAGTGGCTATCCGCGTTACGGCAACACGGTGGTGACGGCGCCGAACGA
The DNA here is from genome assembly GCA_963706095.1 of uncultured Chloroflexia bacterium. GTDB lineage: Bacteria > Chloroflexota > Limnocylindria > Limnocylindrales > CSP1-4 > JALYGJ01. The sequence goes on along the minus strand of OY970149.1, from coordinate 894,376 downwards.
ATGGACTTACCTGCGCGTCGTTCACTGGCACCGCAGTGGCCAGGATTACTACCAGGCGTACGTGAGCCGCGACGGCTCGTCGTGGAATCGCGGTGCAGTGTGGACGCACGACCTCGACTCACCGTCGCTCGGCCTGGTCGCGATGGGCGGCAACGGCTTCACCGCCGATTTCGATTACGTCCGCGTCTACCGGTTGCACATCCAGCGCTAGGGGGTAATCGGCCCGCCTATCGGACGTACCTGTTCTCGAGGTAGCACCAGGCGAAGCCCGCGCCCGCCGACGTCATCTGCTCGATCACCGGATGGGCCTCGCCGAGCGCGTGGACGCGCGCGTGCCCCGCCTGCGATTCGCAGCAGCCGACGTGGCCACACTCGGAGCACGAGCGCAGATTGAAACGGCTGCCGCACTCCTCGCACTCGTCAGCGCGGGGCACAACGAGAGTTTCCGGCGCGTGCTCACACGGCTTCGCCGGGTTAATTTCCGGCTCGAGCGCCGGATCCATGATCTCCATTCGCCGAGGCTAGGCCCCAGGTCGGTGGCGGCGCATAACCATCTCGTCGTCGAACGTGAACAATCGGCGGCTCTCCAGCGGCCGTGGCTCCCCGCGGAACAAGGCGGCACCGACCGCGCCCTGGCGCTGCTGGTCGTCCACGGCCTCGAAGCCTGTGTTCTCGAAGCCGATCTCCTCCAGCCAGCGGCGGATGTCGATGGTCATGTCGGGCGGCCGGCGGTGGCGCGTCCAGACCACTGTGGCGCCGGTAGCGCACAGCTCAGGCAGGGCGCGAATCGTGGCCTCGATGTCGGCATCACTGACGTTGCCGAAGATGCCGCATTGCAGGACCAGGTCGGCCGGAACGGCGCCTTCGTAAGCCGACAGCTCACTGGCGTCGCCGGTCACAACCTCGACGTCGGCCAGGCCCAGGCGGCGCAGGCCGTCGCGCGCGTGCTCGGCCAGCTCGGGATTGATCTCGACCAGCCGCCCAACGATGTCGCGCCGCCCGGATTGCTCGATTGCGCCGGTCAGGTCGCGCGCCTGCCCGGCGCACATGCTCACGACCCGAACGGGCGATCGCTCGAACCGCTGGAGCGCTTCGACGAGGAGACGTTGAACGATGGCGAGGCGCCGCTGGAGCGAGCTGCCCGGCTCGTCGTAGGAATCGTGCCAGGCAACCCAATCCGGCCCAGAACCGCTCATCGCGGCCCGGTCACTTCGACCAGGGCGAGGGCAGATGGGTCAGTGGCTCACGGTCGGGCAGGACGTCGGTCTGCAGCGCCGGATCGGCGGCCGGGACGTAGCGCTCCGCCAGCCCGAGCTCCTTGAGGACGACGTTACGTCCCTGGGCGATGCCCGTCGCCTTGTAGAACGCCACCGTCCGATTGAAGCCCTGGCGACCGAAGCCACAGTCGCTGGACAGGATCAGCTTGTCTGCCGGAATCACCTCCAGCGCTCGACGGATGCGCCCGGCAACGACCGGCGCCATGTCCGCCTGAAGCTGGCGATGGCTGACGACGCCAACCGCGACTTTCTTCTTGAGGCTGCTGGCGAACGGCTTGAAGAGATCGATCTCGGCGAGCTCGTTCTCGGTCGCTTCGACGGTCCAGACGTCGCCCTTCAGGCGCTCCAGGTAGGTCTCGATCGAGTTGGCGTACGACTCGCCGCTGTAGACCTTCTGCATGTTCGGGTTGCCCCAGCAGGTGTGGATCCACAGCTCGACGTCGTCCAGGCCGTCGACCTCGTGATTGAAGGCCTCGACCATGAAGTCGAGCAGCTCCTTCTGCTCGGGATGGAAGGCGGCTGTGAAGTGGATGGTCGGCTCCTCGATCTGGATGACCTTCGCGCCGGCGGCGGCCAGCTGGCGCAGCTCCAGATTCATGGCCGTGGCCATGTCCCAGATCAGCTGCTTCTTGTCGTCGAGGTCGTATTCCGACGTGTGCGATTCGAGGAAGATGGCCAGGACCTGGGACGAGCACGTCCCGAACTTGACGGGCTTGCCGGCGCGTGCCTGGGCGATGCGCCACAGCTTGGCGTACTCGAGCGGGTTCCTGGGGTTGTGCTCGACCTTGCCGACGACACGCGGCCAGCGCCACGTCGTCTCGATCTCGTTCATGAGCGTGCCCGGCGCGAAGGCGAGCAGCGAGTCACGTGAGCGCTCGTACTGCAGCTCCTCGTGCTCGAGCCCGAGCCAGCGCTGAAGGGGATAGTGGTGCCACGAGCGGCCGGCGAAGTCCTCGTCGAGGTGGTAGTCCCCGTTGGTGAAGATGTCCAGGCCGGCGCGCTGTTGGTCGGCCAGGACGACGGCGTGCGCGTCAAGAAATTGCTCGCGGAAGCGGACGTCGAGCAGCGCCGTGTCGAGGGGCCGGCCCCACAGGCCCTGGTCGTACCAGCGCGGCCGCGGCCACGACCCGGTGACGGTGGCAGGGAGCATCAGGTCCTTGGTGGCCGTGAACATGCGTGTAGGTCCCTCCGTGCGTCGTCTGTACGTCTCGGCCGTTACGGCGCGTCGCGCTCCTTCGATCCATCCGCGCGCAGCTGCGCCGGAGTCGTCGCCGACGAAGGACGCGGCGCTCTCCTTCTCCGGCCGAGTAGAAGAAGTGTGCGAGATAGCCCGTCAGCGTGCTGAAAAGCGCAATCCCGGTCACGAGCACGACCGTGCCCACCAGCCGCCCGAGGTCAGTGGTCGGATAGCGATCGCCGTAGCCGATCGTGGAGATCGTCACGACCAGGTACCAGAGCGCATCCGACGCGGTCTTGATATTGGAGCCCTGGGCCGGCTCCTCGATTGCCAGGATGGCCATGCTGCCGTACTCGATAACGGCCACGGTCAGCAGCAGGACGAACAGCAGGATGGCCCGGGCGCGATTGACGGTCAGGTTGTCCTCGACGGCGTCGAGCCCACCGCGTGCGCGAAAGCGGCGGATGACGGCGACGAGCCTCACGAACCGAACCAGCCGCACCCCGGGCAGGCATGAGGCGAGATCGAGCCAGCCATAGCCGGAGATCATGTAGGCAGCGCGCCGGTCGGCCGCCGCGATGCGCGCCACGAAATCGATGATGAAAACGATCGTGATGGCGATGTCCATGACCGCCACGACCTGGGCCACGGCCGCATTGCGTGACAGCCCAAACAGCACGAGGTTCACGACCGATATCAGCGCGATGCCGAAGACGAAGAGCTCCCAGCTGAGCGGCAGCCGAACAGCGCCCGAAGGCGCCTGGGAGGCATCCCGCCACGGGTCCTCCGCTGCCGGAGCGCTATCGACTGTGACCAGCTCGGAGTCGCTCACAGTCCCTGCTGTCAGGAGTGGCCGGTGCCGAACTGGCGATCGCCGGCGTCGCCCAGGCCGGGCATGATGTAGCCCTTCTCGTTGAGCTGCCGATCCAGCGCGGCGACGTGGATCGGCACATCGGGATGCGCCGCCTGGACGGTTCGCACGCCCTCCGGGGCCGCAATCAGGTTGATCAGCTTGATGCGCGTCGCCCCCCAGTTCTTCAGCACGTCGATCGCGGCCGTGGCCGAGCCGCCCGTGGCCAGCATCGGGTCGAGGATCAGGCACACGTCGACCGTCGCTGAGTCGGGCAGGCGGTTGTAGTACTCGACCGGCCGCAGCGTGCGCTCGTCGCGAAACAGTCCCAGGTGCCACACCTGCGCCGTGGGCATCAGCTCGAGCATCGCGTCGACCATGCCCAGGCCGGCGCGCAGGATCGGCACGAGACCGATGCGATCGGCCAGGCGCGAGCCCTCCATCAGCTCGAGCGGCGTGGTCACCGGCCGTGGCGTAACGCGCGCATCGAGCAAAGCCTCGTAGCCCAGCAGCCACGAGATCTCGCGCACCAGCTGCCGGAACTGTGGCGGCTTGGTCGTTTCGTCGCGCAGCAGCGCGAGCTTGTGCAGCACTGCCGGGTGCGCCGAAACGCGCAGTGAGGGGAAGTCGGGATGGGCTGTCATGTCCGGCCGATTGTAGGGTGGCCCACTCAGGGATTCGGGCGGCGAGCCGCTACCATCGCCGAGCATGGCAAGGACCCAGACGAAGCCCGCCGCGGGCCTATCCGAGGCGCGCCCGACAACCGGCCGAATCGCCTCGCGCCCGGCGCTGCCACGCGCCCGGTACCCGCGCAATGCGGCCGCTCCCGTGCTGGCAGAGGTCCGGCGCGGGCCCTTCGTGGAGAGCCGCCACCGCGGCCACGTCATGCAGGTCGACGTCAGCGGCCGAGTCGAGCGCGGCGTTGGCGACCCCGATTACGTCACCTCGATGCGTTCGGCGATCAAGCCCTTTGCCCTGGTCGCGCTGCTCGAGGCAGGAGCCGCCGATCAATTCCACCTGACTGATCCGGAGATCGCGATCATGGCCGCGTCGCACAACGGCGAGGACGCCCACGTCCGAACCGTCCAGGGTGTGCTGCGACGCGCTGGGCTGTCGCAGTCGCTCCTGGCGTGCGGGACTGAGGGAGCGCCGGCCGACGCGCTGACCAGGTCGCGCCTCGCGCGCGAGGGTGAGACCCCCGGGCCGGTCCGCCACATGTGCTCCGGCTTCCATGTCGCGAGCCTGCTCCTGGCACGGATCGGCGGCTGGACGCTGCCCGACTACTGGCGCCCCGAGCACCCGACCCAGGTCGCTGCGGCGGACATCGTCGCGCGCATCTTCGGGATGCGGCGCACCGATCTCGTCAGCGGCGTCGACAACTGCGGCGTGCTGACGTACGCCTTCCCGCTGTCGGCGATGGCGCGCGCGTTCGCGGTGCTGGCCGATCCGGAGGGCGCAGCGAGCACCAGGACAGGTGCCGCACTGGCGCCGCTGGTTGCGCCGCTGACGCGCATTCGGGACGCGATGATGGCCGCGCCGGAGATGGTCGGCGGCTCGCGCGGCTCGACCGATACGACGCTCATGCGCGCCCGCCCGGGCCTGCTCGTGAGCAAGGGCGGAGCCGAGGGGCTGCGCGGGATCGGCGTGCTCGCGGGCGCGCGCGGGGCCGGCACACCAGCCGCGGGCATGGTCGTCAAGATCGAGGACGGGGACGGGGAAGGCCGTGCCAACCGGTCGTCGGCGATCGAAGCGCTGGCGCAGCTGCGCGTACTCGATGGCGCGGTGCTGGAGCGGCTGCACGAGCTTCATCGGCCGCCGACCGAGGATCCACGCGGCATCGAGATCGCCGCAACGGTGCCAGCCTTCCAGCTTGCGCCGCTGTCCGAGCTCGCGTAGGCGCACGGCCGCAAGTTGAGCCAGCCCGCGCCCCACGTCGCCGACCCATACCGGACCCTCGGCGTCGCCCGCGCGGCCACTGAGCTCGAGATCAAGGCCGCCCACCGAAAGCTGGCCAAGCGGTTCCACCCCGACTCCGGTGGCGGCGACACGCGCCGATTCCTGCGCGTCCAGGAGGCCTACCGGGTCCTGTCGGATCCGCTGCTGCGCCGCGAATGGGACGCGCGCCACGCGCCCGGACCGATTCGAGCCGATCGTGGCGTGCGTCCCCCGCGCCCGGCGCGCAACCGTTCAGCCGCGCCGAAAGCAGCTGACGACGCCCCTCCGGCCCCGCCGCGACCGAACCAACCTGATCCCGATCCTCGGCGCGAGCCGCGCAGCAGCCGGGCCTACACGTGGTCGGCGACAGAGGTCCCATGGTGGGAGGAGGGCGTCAAGGGCGGAACGAGGCGCCGGCCTCGTCAGCCGGTCACGCCGCCGCCGTCGGACGCCCCGAACGAGTTCGACGTCTACAACCGCTCGAGCGGCGCCGCGTGGTCGATGGCGGCGCGCGCGTACTTTCGTCGCGGCGACCAGGAGCTGCCCCGGCGCGGCTCGTTCCATCAGCAGGGATCGCAGCCACTGACCGCGGCGCGGGCACGTACGGCGGCGGAGCAGGAGCGTCGTCGTGCCAGCGCTTCGGCCGCGGCCGCGTCGGCCTCGGCTCAGGCTGTACCTCCGACACCTGCAGGAACGGCCGGGACGGCAGGGAACTCCGGAACGGCCGGGAGCGCCGGGACGCCAGGCGCCGCCCGGGCTTTTGGGACAGCCGGCACCACGGCCACGAGGGCGGCACCGCCACCCCCGGCCGCGCCGGCCACTCGTCAGTGGCGGGAACAAACCGTGCAGCGAGCGCTGCAGCCCTGGCCGAGCGTCGGCCAGCGTGTCGTCTACGCGCTGATCGCCTGGCTGCCCTTTGCCGCGGCGATCATCCTCGCCCCATCCGTGCGCATCGACGAGGTCATGCAGGGAGCGCTCATGGCGCTCACCCTTGGCATCCTTGCGGCCGTGCCGCGGCTGGCGTACGTGCTTGCGGTGGCGACGCTCGGCCTGCTCGTGGTCGGGTTCTTCTTCATCCTCGGCCTGGCATGGCTCGGCGTGGCGCTGCCGCTGAGTCCCGGACTGATCGCGGCGATCGGCGGTGCGCTCGCGCTGGGCTACGTCGCAACGGCAGGCATGATCGCGCTCGGTCCCGCCGGCCTGAGACCCTGGTCGCGCCAGCCCCAACAAGTCAGTACCAGGTGACCGTTCGCGTCCGCATCGCACCGAGCCCGACCGGGCCGCTGCACATCGGCACGGCACGCACCGCGCTGTTCAATTACCTGTACGCGCGGCGCCACGGCGGCACCTTCATCCTGCGCCTCGAGGACACTGACGAAGCTCGGTCTACTGTCGAGTTCGAGCACGACATCCTGAGCCAGCTGCACTGGCTGGGGCTCGAGTGGGACGAGGGTCCGGAAGTTGCGGGCCAGCCACAGAAGGGTGCCTATGGGCCGTACCGCCAGATGCAGCGCCTCGATCGCTATCGCGCGGTGGCCGAGCAGTTGCTGGCCGAGGACAAGGCGTACCACTGCTACTGCACACCCGCGGAGCTCGCTGCCGACAAGGCCGCTCAAGAGGCCGCTCACCAGCCACCGCATTACGTCGGGCGCTGCGCGCAGCTCACGCGTGAGCAGCGGTCGGCGCACGAAGCGGAGGGACGGCAGCCGGTTGTCCGCTTCCGCGTCGGGGAGGGGGTCGTGGCCTTCGACGACGTGGTGCGCGGCCGCGTGGAGATCGACACGACCGCACTCGGCGGCGACCTGATCATCGTCCGTTCGAACGGCACGCCGCTCTATCACTTCGTGGTCTGCGTCGACGACGCCGACATGGCGATCACGCACGTCATTCGTGGCGAGGACCACCTGTCGAACACGCCCAAGCACGTTCTTCTGTTCCGCGCGATGGGCTTCGCTGAGCCGACGTTCGCGCACCTGCCCCTGATCCTCAATCCGGACCGGACCAAGATGAGCAAGCGCAAGTCGCAGACGGCCGTCGCCGATTACCGCTCCCAGGGCTACATCCCGGAGGGCTTCGTCAACTTCTTGTCGCTGCTCGGTTGGTCGAGCGGCACCGAGGAGGAGATCTTCACGCTCGACGAGCTCACCCAGCGCTTCGATCTCGATCGGGTGCAGTCGGGCGGGGCGGTCTTCGACCGCGAGCGGCTCGAATGGCTGAACGGCCAGTGGATCCGCAAGCTGTCGGACGAAGAGCTGCTCGAGCGGACGCTGCCCTTTGTGGTGGCCGAAGTTCAGGCTGCCGAATCGACCGGCGCAAGCGTGCGCATCCCGACGCCCGAGGACTTGCGGCCGCTCATGCCGATGATCCGCGAGCGCATGGCCACCCTTGCCGGCGCCGGGCCGCTGCTCGACTTCCTGTTTATCGATGAGCTGCGCGTCGATCCGGACATGCTCGTGCCCAAGCGCTGGGACGCGTCGACCACGCTCTCCGGCCTGACGGCGGCCCGGGAGACGATCGCGGGTCTGACGGAGGTCAGCTTCGAGGCCGACGAACTGGAGCCTCCGCTGCGCACGCTCGCAGAGGAGCGTGGCTGGAAGGCGGGCGATTTGTTCATGGCCATCCGCGTCGCGATCACGGGCAAGACCGCAACGCCGCCACTATTCGACACGATGGTCGCGCTCGGCTACGAGCGCACCCTTCAGCGCCTCGACGCCGCCCGCGATCTACTGAGCGGGGATCCGCTTGACACGGATAACGTATGAAACGACCGCTGGCGCATGACTTCAGATCAGATTCCGGCATCGGGACACCTCATTTGGGGCGCAGAAACGCCTCAGGTGGGCGTTCAGCCGCACAAGACGGGCGAAAACAGCCCGAAGGACGCCTTCCATGGGTCGACCGCTTGTCTAGATAGCCGCTTGGCGGTCGGATAACACTCATAGCGTGTCATCGTCCCAGCGATGCGCAGATGTAACCATACAAACCGACTTAATAGGTTACTATCACACTGTTCGACAGTGAGCGGCAAAGCAGGAGAAACGACGTGGATCGACAACAGTTCCAGGGCTGGCTCGACCGCTACGTCGAGGCGTGGAAGTCGTACGACCCGGCAGAGATCGGCGACCTCTTCAGCGAGGACGCGCGCTACCGCCACCATCCCCAGGACGAGGCCATCGTCGGACGCGAGGCGATTGTCAAGGATTGGACTGAGGAGCCCGATAAAAAGGGCACTTATGACGCCAGCTACGAGGTCGCGGCGATCGATGGCGACGTTCATGTCGCGACCGGCTGGAGCCGCTATCTCGACGGACCGGGCGGCGCGCCGGAGGACGAGTACTGGAACGTGTACCTGTGCCGCTTCAACGACGCCGGCGAGTGCACCGACTTCACCGAGTACTGGATACAGAACCGCCAGTTCCGGCGAGAGTCGATCGAGACGATGATCCGCGAGGCGGGCGGCACGCCGCCCGCACGGCCGGCCTAGGCAACCGGCCTTGCCACAAACGGTTCTCGTCGTCGAGGACGAGGACACGCTCCGCGAGGAGCTCGCCTATCAGCTCGAACAGGATGGCTTCAGCGTCGTCCAGGCATCGGACGGCGCCGAGGCGCTGGCGCGATTCCGCGCTGACAAGCCTGAGCTGATCCTTCTTGACGTCATGTTGCCGCAGCTCTCGGGGACGGAGGTCCTGCGCATCATCCGGCGCGAGTCGGACGTGCCCGTGCTGATGCTGACGGCGCGCGGCAGCGAGGTCGACAAGGTCGTAGGCCTCGAGCTCGGCGCGGACGATTACGTCACCAAGCCGTTCAGCCTGCGCGAGCTGCAGGCCAGGGTTCGCGGGCTGTTGCGCAGAGCCGAGCGCTCCCCGCAGACCGCGGCCACCGCCGATGCCCAGACCGAGCTGCAAGCGGTTGGTGTGGCCACGGTCGATCTTGCCGGCCACCGATTGCTGCGCGACGGTGAGGTTCGACCGATGAAGCCCAAAGCGTTCGAGCTCCTGGCCTTCCTGATGCGCCACCCGGGCCAGGTCTTCAGCCGCGAGCAGCTGCTGGCCGACGTGTGGGGCTACGACTACGCCGGCGAGACGCGCACCGTGGATGTCCACGTGCACTGGCTGCGCGCTGAGATAGAGCCCGAGCCGCAACAGCCGACCGTGCTCCAGACGGTGCGCGGCGTCGGCTACGTGCTGCGGCGCTAGGCGGTCCGTGCCAGTCGAGCTGGCGCTCATCCTGGGCCTCGCTACGGGCGTGGCCGGGCTCGCCATCGGCGCCGTCCTGGCTCGACGACGGTCTACGTCATTGGCCCCTTCGCAGGCCCCGCCGATGGCAGCTGTCGACTACGACGACCGGCTTCTGCCCGCGGACCAGCTGAACATCGGACTGATGGTGCTCGATGCCGAGGCCCGCATCGCGGCCGCCAATCGGACGGCCGAAACGATGCTCGGCAACCGACCCGGCGGCCTCGTTGGCCGCTCGACGATGGAAGCCTTCATAGATCACACGGTCGAGGAGCTCGTCGCCAAAGCTCGGCGCGAGGCGCGTGCCAGCTCGGAGATCTCAACCGCTGGCGAGCCGCAGCGAACCCTGCGGGTTCACGCCTGGAGCGGCCCGGACTCAGCTACGTGGGTCGCGCTCGAGGATGTGTCCGAGCTGCGCCGACTTCAGCGCATTCGAACCGAGTTCGTCGACAACCTCTCGCACGAGCTGCGGACGCCGCTGACGACCGTGCGCCTGCTGACCGAGTCGCTCTCGATGGAGGCCGAGCGGACCGAGCTACCCGATCGAGTGCGCGATTCGATCGCCAAGATCGACGTCGAGACCGGTCACCTGGCGCAGATGGTCACCGAGCTGCTCGAGCTCTCGAAGATCGAACAGGGCGATACCCCGCTGCGACTCGAGGAAGTCGATCTGGGGCGGGTGGTCGAGGAGACGCTCGAGCGTCTGCGCCTGTATGCCGAGCGCCAGGGCGTCAGCCTGCGCGGTGAGATGCCGGCCAACATCGAGGAGCGCAGCGTCAGCGCTGACGAGGAGCGGATCGGGCAGCTGTTGTTGAACTTCGTCCACAACGCGATCAAGTTCTCTCCGGATGGCGGCGACGTCCGGGTGCGCATCCAGCCCGCTGCGGAGCAAGTCATGATCGAGGTCGAGGACTCAGGTGTCGGTATCAACAAGCAGGACCTCGAACGGATCTTCGAGCGTTTCTACAAGGCCGATCGGGCGCGCGTCAGGGGCGTCGGCGGTACCGGCCTGGGTTTGTCCATCGCGCGCCACATCGCTGAGCGTCACGGCGGTCGGGTGTGGGCCGAGAGCCGCGAAGGACAGGGTTCGACCTTCTTCGTCAGCCTGCCCCGAACGGGCCAGCCAGGATTAGCGCGCCCATGACGATGATCACGCCGTTGCCAACGGCTGCCGTGGCGCGCCGTAGCCGGTGACCGCTATGCCGGCCGAGGGTGGCTCCGAACAGCGCGAGCAGCACCTGCCAGGACAGCGACGCGAGAAACGCGGCGAGCGCGAACGCGAGCCGCTCGGCGAGGCCGCCGAGGAAGGGCAGGCCCACCGTCAGCGCCGTGAAGTAGATGACCGTGGCCGGGTTGAGCAGCGTCAGCGCCAACACCTGTGCATAGGTGCGGCGGTGCGACCGCCGCCCCTGTTCGCGTGCCTCCATCGGCGCCAGCGTCTCGCGTGCCGAACGAAGGGCCAGCAGGCCGCGCACACCAAAGCCGATGAGCACGGCGCCGCCCACGATCTGGAGCGGGACGACTAAACCGGATATCAGCGAGGTGATGAACAGGCCGGCGAAAGCCGCGAGCGTGGCGTAGATGAGATCGGCCGAAGCCGCTCCAGCGGCCGCGGCAAGGCCGGCGCGCAGGCCGTGGCTCAAGCCCGTTTCGATGATCAGGACGGCGATTGCGCCGACCGGGATCGCGATGGCGTAGCCGGCCAGCGCGCCGGCCAGGACGGCCTCGAACATGATCCCGCGAGGAGCTAGAGCCGGTCGGCGATGAGGTCCGGGGGCAGCAGCCAGCGCAGGATGCCGGCGCCGGGCTGGATCGGCAGGGAGGTATCGATGCGCGCCAGCGCGCCCTTCTTCATGGGCAGGTAAGCAGCGCCGGTCAGGCCCATCGCCAGCTCGGTGAAGTCGGGATCGTGGCCGACGAGCACGACGCTCGTCCCGCCGGTGGCATCGAGGAGCGCACCAAGGACATCAAGGTCCAGGGCACCACCCAGCCGCTCGTCGAGGGTGACGCCGATGCCCAGGGCGTCGGCAACAAGCTCGGCGGTCTGACGCGCCCGTACCTTGGGGCTGCTCACGATCGCATCCGCGGCAAAAGCGCGGTCAGCCAGGAATTGGCCCAGGTTGTGGGCCTGCCTTCGACCCTTGGGGCTGAGCGGTCGCTCGGAGTCGGGCCCGTTCCAGGCCGCAGAGTCGCCCGCATGGGCGTGCCGGAGCAGGTAGATCTCGAGCTCGGTGATCTCGTCGGGTGCATCCACCCGGCAAGGGTATTGTTCTTGACAGCCGACTGACAATCGTGCCAATAAGGGCCCCCGTGGTGCCGAGTCGCGGAGGTGGAGGGAAGGGCAACATGCCGGCTCAACTCGTCGAGCGGGCTCTGGCGGAGTGGCGTGAGGGCGAGCGGTTGCTGCGCGACCTGCCGCGCATCGACCCCGACCATGAGGGCGTGCGCCGCGCGGTCATGAGCCTGCGCGACATGTATCAGGACTTGACTGACACGAGCTCCGCGACGAAGGAGCAGCTCGACAGATGCCGGACCCAGATAGAGGCCGCACACGAAGTGATCACGCGGGTCGATTTCAAGCTTCGGTTTAGGGATCGCCAGATCGCGTCCTAGGCGACGGCTTCGGAACCACGGCGGGCGATGATCACGAACTGACTGATCCGTTGACCTAGCTGCGTGAAGACGGAACGGAAGACGGCCATCCGCTCCTCTTCGCTCCCAGTCGCGTCGGCGGGATCCTCGTAGCCCCAGTGCAGAGCCTGCTGGCTACCCGGAAACACCGGGCACGACTGGCGCGCCTGGTCGCAGACGGTTACGACATAGTCGAAGCTCTGACCAAGGAATTGTTCGACCGGCTTCGAGTTGAGCTCGTGGGTCGGCAGGCCCGCTTCCTCAAGTGTCCGCACGGTCAGCGGATTGACGCCCTTGGGCTCCGTGCCTGCTGAGAACACCTCGAATGCGGCGCCGCCGTGGTGACGCAACAGTGCCTCGGCCATTAGCGAGCGAGCTGAGTTGCCGGTGCACACGAACAGCACCCGGATCGGCGCGTGAGACCCGTTGCCGCTCACGGGTTCAGGTCTTCGACGTCTCCCGTGGCGAGAAAGACGACGTCTTCGGCGATGTTGGTGACACGATCGCCGATGCGCTCGAGGTAGTGCGCGGCGAATAGCACACGCGTGCCCCGGTCAACGTTTTCCGGGTCGGCGCGCATCAGCTCGAGGACCTCCTCGAAGATCGCGTGGTAGAGCCGGTCGATCTCGTCATCTATGGCCGCGACCTCGCGGGCGACGACGACGTCGAGATCGACCAGGGCGCGCAGCACGCCGCGAACCTGCTCGGCGGCCAGGGTCGCCCATCGTGGGCAGATCGACGTAGCGCCTCAGCGGCGGCTGCGGTGCCAGCTTGCGCGCCTGCTTGGCGACAGAAGCGGCATGGTCGCCCATGCGCTCGAGCTCGTACGTCACGTGGTCCAACGCCAGCAGGAAGCGCAGGTCGCGCGCGACAGGCTGCTGGGTCGCGATCGTCGTCGTGATCAGTGTCGCGACGTGGCGCTGCGCCTCGTTGATGCGGCCGTCACCGACGATCGTGGCCATGGCCTTTTCGGTGTCGTGCTCGACCAGCGCTTCGATCGCGAGGCTGATCTGGCTCGCGACGAGGCTGCCCATGCGCAGGACCTCGTCCTTGATCTCGCGCAGCTCGCGGTCGAGCACGTCGCGCGACGCGTAATGCGGGCGTATGCCGCGGACGGAGAGGTCGATCTCGGCCGTCGGGGCGACGACGTCGCCCTCGATCAGCGAGACGGCTGCGGGGGTCGAGCTCTCGATGGCCGAGTCCGACGCGTCGTGGTTGTTTTCGCTCTGGTCCATGACTCCCTCCTCAGCCGAACCGGCCGGACACGTAGTCCTCGGTCAGTTGCTGCTTGGGGTTGGTGAAGATCTCGGTTGTTGGTCCGGTCTCGACCAGGTAGCCGGCGCGGTCCTCGCCCATCGTCATGAACAGCGTCTCGTCCGACGCGCGCGCCGCCTGCTGCATGTTGTGGGTCACGATCACGATCGTGTAGTTCTCCTTGAGCTCGAACATGAGCTCCTCGATCTTGAGCGTCGCCACCGGATCGAGCGCCGAGCACGGCTCGTCCATCAGGATCACGTCCGGCTGACACGGCGATGGCGCGGGCGATGCACAGGCGTTGTTGCTGGCCGCCCGAGAGCGCTGTGCCGGGCTGCTTGAGCTTGTCCTTGACCTCGTCCCAGATCGCTGCGCGGCGGAGCGATTCCTCGACCAGGTCGTCCATCTTGCCCTTGTAGCCGGCGACGCGTGGCCCGAAGGCGACGTTGTCGTAGATCGACTTGGGGAAGGGGTTGGGCTTCTGGAAGACCATGCCGATGCGCCGCCGCACCTCGACCGCATCGACGCGCTTGTCGAACAGATCGACACCGTGGTAGAGGACGCTGCCGCTCATGTGAGCGCCCGGGCACGAGGTCGTTCATTCGATTCAGCCAGCGCAGCACGGTGCTCTTGCCGCTGCCCGAAGGTCCGATGAACGCCGTGATCTGGTTCGGCTGGATCCAGGCGTCGAATGTCCTTGATGGCCCGGAACGTGCCGTAGTACGCGCTGAAGTTCTGCAGCTCGAAGACCGGCGGTGGTCCGGCGATGGGCGCCTCGGCCGCGGCCGGGACGGCTGCCACCTTGATGTGCTGCTCCAGCTCCGCCACCGACTCGGGTCGGACGGGGCTCTCGAGGGTCACGGGATCACCACCTTCGTTCATATCTGTTCCGCAGGATGATGGCTATGGCGTTGATGAGCAAGACGACCGCGAGCAGCACGACGATGGCCGCCGCGGTGAGCGCCTTGAACTCCTCCTGGGGCTGGCGTCGCCCAGCTGTAGATCGTCGTCGGCAGCGCCGTGTACGGACCGAGGAGCCTGCTCGACGATCGTGGCGCTGGCCGCCTGGCCGAAGCCGGCGGCCGCGGCGCCGACCAACAGCAGCGGCGCGGTCTCGCCGAAGGCACGGGCGATGGTCAGGATGATGCCGGTGAAGATGCCCGGCGCGGCGTACGGCAGCACGTGGCTGCGCACTACCTCCCACTTGGTCGCACCGACCCCGAAGCCGGCCTCGCGGATCGACCGCGGCACCGAGCGCAGTGCCTCGGCGGCGGTGATGATCACGATGGGCAGGACGACGATCGCCAGCGTCAGGCCGCCGGCGAGCAGGTTGCGGCCGTTGTTCAGGTCTTCGCGGTCCATGAGGGCCACGAACACCGACAGGCCGAGCAGCCCGTAGACGACGGCCGGCACGCCGGCCAGGTTGCGGACGGTCGTGTTCAGCAGACGCGTCAGCGCGGTTGTCGGTCGCGTACTCCTCGAGGTAGATCGCCGCGGCGACGCCGATCGGAATGACCAGGCCCGTCGAGATGACCATCAGCATCACCGAGCCGAAGAGGCCCTGGGCGATGCCCGCCTTTTCCGGGTCGGACGACAGGTTGCGAGCCGACGAAGCTCCTGGACGCCGCGATCCTGCCAGACCGGCAGCGAACGCATGAAGATGTCGATCAGCAGCCAGACCAGGACGCCCAGCGCGATGAGCAGCGATGCGAACAGACAGCCCCTGGAAGACGTACTCGCCCACCGGCCGACGCTGGCCGGTCAGTGCACGCTGGACGGCCGCCGCGGTGGCCGGGGTGGAGGTCGGCGCGAAGACTGACATCAGAGGGCCGCCCTGACCCGGCGCACGAAGCGCTCGCTGATGAGGTTCAGAGCCAGGGTCAGCACGAAGAGCAGCAGCCCGACGAAGAAGAGGCTCGACGTGACGATGCCGCCGCCGGCCTGGTCGGAGCCGACGGCCAGCGCGGTCATCGCCGCGGTCATCGTCTGGCCGGGCAGGCACGGGTTGAGGTTGAAGCACCGCGCCGCCAACGCCGCCGGCGACGATCGACACGATCATCGTCTCGCCGAGCGCGCGCGAGAACCCGACGATGAGCGAGGCAACGATGCCCGAGACGGCGGCCGGGAAGACGATGCGCAGGCTGGTAACGCGCTTGCGCGCGCCCAGCCCGTACGACGCCTCGCGCTGCGAGTCTCGGCACGGCATACATGGCGTCCTCGGCGATCGACGCGATCAGCGGCGTGATCAGGATGCCCACCGCGAGTCCGGCCGCCGCCATGTTGAAGATCGGCGTGGGACCGGGACAGATCGGGTTGATCAGCGTCGGCGACAGGACCGTCAAGGCGAAGAATCCGAGCACGACGCTCGGGATGGCCGCCAGGATCTCGAGGATCGGCTTGACCAGCCGACGCACTCGTGGGCTGGCGTACTCGGCCAGGATAGATCGCCGCGCCGAGCCCGAGCGGCGCGGCCACGAGCATCGCGATGCCGGCGATGATGAACGTGCCGCCGATGAGCGACACGACGCCGAAGTCATCTGCCCGCGGCTGCCAGGACAGGCCGAGCAGGCTCGCTACGTCGACCTCGGTGATGAAGGCGATCGCCTCGCCGATCAGCGTCAGGACGATGAGCAGCGAGATGACGACCGCGGTCGATGCCGCGACGAGGAAGGCGCCGCGAATGATCGTCTCGCGGCGTCGTCGTGCAGCGCTACCGCGCAGGTCGCCGACTGTCAGCGGAGTGGCCGGTGTGGTGCTGGTCACGGTCTCCTGAAGGATCGCAGTGGTTGAGCGGAAGCGGAAGGGGCAGGCAGGCCGGTGAGGAGACCGGCCTGCCTGTTGGAGGAGTGACTGGTTGAGTCGGTCCTAGGGCTTGGCTGCCTCCCACGCGGCGCGGGTGGCCTCGAGCTCCTCCGTCGGCAGCTGGACGTAGCCGACCTCGGCTGCGTTGGCGATGCCGCTCGTCCGACAGGTAGTAGTCGACGTAGGCCACGATTGCGGCGTTGCTCGCTGCCCGGCCCAGGTTGGGGTAGATGAACAGCGGGCGCGAGATCGGGATACGTGCCGTCCGAGACCGTCTCGGACGAGGGAGCGACGCAACCGTCGCCGCCGTCGATCTCGAGGATCTTGACGATGTCGGCGTTCTCCTCAGCGTAGGCCAGGCCCACGAAGCCGAGCGATGACGGGAAGCCGACGACGCCCTGGATGATGACGTTGTCGTTGGGCGATGCGACGTAGACGTCGCCCGGAGTGCGCAGCCGCTCCTCGGCCTCGCGCTCCTCGATGAAGTCGCCCATCACCAGTTCGATGAAGCTGTCGTAGGTGCCGGACTCATCGCCCGGTGCGGTGATCGACAGCTGCTGCGTCGGGCAGGTCGGTCGTGGACCCAAGCTCCTGGGCCAGCGCCTCAGCGTCGTTCCAGTTGGCGATCGCGTCTGCCTCGGGGCCCATCAGGGCGTAGAGGTCGGCGAACGTCAGGCATGTCAGCGGATTCTCAGGGCTGCGTGATGACCGCGAGGCCGTCGTAGGCGACCTTGAGCTCGACGAACTCGACGCCGTTCTCGGCGCAGATGTCGGACTCCTCGGCGATCCTCGGTCTCCGGATCACTGGCCCTGATCTGGCGCGACGCGTCGGAGATGTCCGAGCCGTCGACGCAGAAGAAGTCCTCGAAGCCGGCGCCGGTGCCCTCTTCGCCGACGACGAAGCTCGAACTCCGGGTTCACCTCTTGGATGTCTTCGGCGACGGCGTTCGAGATTGGCGCGACGGTCGACGATCCATGGATGTCGACGCTGCCGGCGATGCCGGTCGGGACTTCGGTCGTGGGCTCATCCGTTGCTGCTGGCCCATCCGTTGCTGCTGGCTCATCGGTGGCCGCTGGCCCATCCGTTGCCGCCGGCTCATCCGTGGCAGGTGCTGATGTGCCCGCTCCGGAAGTGGCCGTGGCCTGGGTCGGTGCGGTTGTGGCCCCGCCGCCGCCGCAGGCGACCGCGACAAACATCGCGACGACTGCGAGGAGAACGAGGCGGGTCAGAGTTCCATGCATGTGGTGTTGCTTCCTCCTAGTTCGCCGGTCCGCCCCACTCGGGCGCGCCAACCCGGCACTCCGTTATTCGGATGCGCCAACGGTCGAGCCGCTGTTTCAACGCGGCGTTTGTTCGTTGTTAAGGCTTTGTTAACGGCCTCAACGGCAACCGCCGGGGCGGTCGGCGTACCGGCCCCGGCGGTCAAGGAGGAGGGAGGCGGGAGCCCTCCCAGTGGGCTCTGTGCGAACCCTCGATGTATTCCACGGCGATGTTCTGGGCCGTCGGTGAACGTCTCGTTGGCGCCCGGTTAAGGGCCGGTTAACTCGCTCAGACCGACGAGACGACGGATCCGAGGCGCCGTCGAAATGGCCGCCCGGTGAGGGCCCGCCAGAGCGGACCGAACGAGCGCGTCAGCCGCGCTACGTCCTGCTCGTTGGCGTGCAGGTAGGCGCCCACCGCGTCGCGCTGCTCGGTTGTCAGCCCAGCCGCGGCTTCGAGCAGCCACGTGCGTGTGAGATCGGCGCTGATGTGCGCGTCGTTGAGGTTGCCCAGGTGGTCCTGCAGCCGCGTCACGTCGGCGATGACGCTGTCCGCGCCCTCGTCGAGCACCTCTTTGAAGAATTCGAGCGCGTAGCGGAAGCGCTTGCCGTCGATGCGCAGCTCGTGCAGGGCCGCGGTGTCGGCCCAGGCCAGCGTCACGTCATGCGCGCGCAGCCGCTCGTACGCGCGCCAGATCCGGCCCCCGGCAACGTCGGCGACGCGCTCGTTGCCATTGGCACCTGCACCGGGTGTCTCGACGAAGACCAGGTAGTCGGTCGTGAAGCCGTCATACAGCTCCGAGTCGAGAAGGTCGATCAAGGTCCCCCGCGCCACGTTGCGCCGGCGCTGCCACTCGGCGGCGAGCGGGTCCAGCCCAGCACCGGTCGGGGAGTCCTCACCAGTCCGAAACGCATTCAGCCGCTCGAGCTGCACGTCCTGATCGCGCACGCCGCCGAGCGCGGCGGCCACGGTGCGCAGCTCGTCGACGTAGCGCCGCGCGAAACGAGGCCTGTACGCGCCATCGAACACGCGCCACGCGGCGCGCATGCGCCGCGTGGCAACGCGCATCTTGTGGACGTGCTCTGGGTCACGGCCGGCACGCACGCCGGGCTCGGCGGCGAGCATGCGCAGCATGTGCAGGCGCAGGATCTTGCGCCCGGCTTCGCTGAGCGGATCATCACGGACGACGCCCGGCTGGCGAGGCGGACGCGCCGCACGTTTGGTCTCCGTGCCGCGGGCGATGACCTGCGCCGCCAGCTGCATCTTCGAGCGCGGCTCGGGCCGCAGCTCGGCGACATCGTCGAACACCGTCGCCAGCTGATCGAGCACGACGCGCCGGTCATCGGCAAGCTCGCGCGCGGCCTCGATCTCGAGCGTCGTGAAGCTGCCCCTCGCGCGGCCGAAGCGGCGCACTGTGGCCGAGTCGAGCGACAGCCGGGCGACCACCTCGCCATCCTGGAGCAGGTCGCGCTCTTCGCGCCGCTGGTTGATCTCGAAGAGGGTGCGCAGCGGCTGGCCGCGCGATGCCGCCTCGATGAGGGACCGTGCTGCGCTCTCGGGCCAGCGGCGCGGATCAAGCCCGCGGCCAGCGGGCGCCTCGAGCTCCATGCGATCGCTCAGGGCACGACTCGGACGCACGCTGCGCGTTCGCGGCGCCGCACCGATCTCCTTCTTTACCGTGACCACGCTGCGCCCGCCCACGCCACGCAGGCGGGCGCCGTAGCCGGTCGCCGCAAGGGCGCGATCGCTCGTGTCCAGATAGCGGTCTTCTACCTCGACCGTGCGCCATGGCCCGCACTCGAACCCGGCCAGCCGCTCCCCGTCCAACAGGGCGCGGACGCCGGGCTCGTCGTTGACCGAATACTTGAGCTCGAGCTCACGCTCATCCGCGGGCGTGCGACGCGACCGGCGATCGGTCACGGTACGGCGAGCGTCGCCGGGGCCTGAGCCTGGGCTTGTGCCTCCTGCATCACGGCCTCGAAGGTGTCGATGCCACGGCGCTCCTCGATCGTGTCCTCGACACGCGTCCATCGGTCGTCCGCGGCAAGTTGCCACGCTCGGCGATCGTCCTCGAGCATGATCTCGATGGTTCGCCGCAGCCGCGCCCTTGCATCGGCCTCGAGCACGGGTGCGATGGCCTCGACGCGACGGTCGAGGTTGCGCTCCATGAAGTCGGCCGAGCCGATGAAGAACTGCTCGCGATCGTCGCGGCCGAAGACGAAGATGCGCGAGTGCTCGAGGAACCGGCCGACGACCGAGCGCACGCGGATCGTCTCGCGACAGCCCGGGCACGCCCGGCCGGAGCGAGCACATGCCGCGCACGATCAGGTCGATCTGCACGCCTGCCGCACCCGCCTCGTACAGCGCCCGGATCAGCTGCGGGTCGACGATGGCGTTGCACTTGATGACGATGCGACCGTCGCCGTGCTCGATCTGGCGCTGGCGCTCTCGGTCGATCATCTCGCTCAAGCCCGATGCGCAGCGTCGTCGGGGCAACGAGCAGCCGCCGGTAGCGCTTCTGGCGCGAGTGGCCGGTCAGCAGGTTGAAGAGCTCGGTCACGTCGGCGCCAAGCTCCATGTCGGTCGTCAGCAGGCCCAGGTCGACGTACTGCGCGCTGTCCGCGGGTTGTAGTTGCCGGTTCCGATGTGCACGTAGCGACGCAGGCCACGGCCCTCGCGCCGGACTACCAGGGCGACCTTCGAGTGCGTCTTCAGCCCGACCAACCCGTAGGTGACGTGGGCGCCGGCCTTCTCCAGTGCGCGTGCCCAGACGATGTTGGCCTGCTCGTCGAAGCGCGCCTTGATCTCGACCAGGACGACCACCTGCTTGCCCGACTCGGCGGCGCGGATGAGCGCTCGAACGATGGGCGAATCGCCGCTGGTGCGGTACAGCGTCTGCTTGATCGTCAGCACGTCAGGATCGTCGGCGGCCTGCTCGATGAAGCGCTGGACAGATGCTCGCGAAGGACTCGTACGGGTGATGGATCAGAAGGTCGCCGGCACGGATAGCCGCGAAGATGTCGGCCTCTTCGTCGGGATCGGGTGCCTGCAGTCGCGGCGGGGTGACCGGCTGCAGGCACGGGATGAAGCAGCTCGGGCACGTCGAGATCGGCGATTGCGTTGAGGGCCGTCGAGATCGAGCATGCCCGCGATCTCGTAGACGTCAGCCGGCTCGATGCCCAGGCCGCGCATCAGCAGCTGCCGCGTCGGGTGGGGCATCGAGCGCTCGATCTCGAGCCGGACGACCTTGCCGAAGCGCCGCTTGCGCAGCTCCTCCTCGATCGCCATCAGCAGGTCGGGCGCCTCCTCCTCCTCGATCGAGAGGTCGGCGTTGCGCGTGACTCGGAAGAGGTGGTGCTCGATGACCTCCATGCCCGGGAAGAGCGCGTCGAGGTTGGCGGCGATGACCTGCTCGAGCAGCACGTACGTCTGCGGCGCGACTTCCATCAGCCGCGGCAGGATGGGCGGCACCTTGATCCGCGCGAACAGTCGCTCGCCGCTCTCGGGGTCGCGCACGCGTCACCGCGAGCGAGAGCGAAAGGTCGCTGATGTACGGGAAGGGATGTCCGGGGTCGACGGCGAGCGGCGTCAGCACGGGGAAGATCTCGTCGAAGAAGCGCTCACGCAGCTCGACATGGCGCTCCGGCCGCTCGCTCGTAGCCGACGATGCGGATCTCCTCCTCGGCCAGCTCGGCGCGGATGATCGCGAACGTCTCCGAGTGGCGCGCGACCATCGGCAGAAGGCGCGTGCGCGATGGCATCGAGCGTCTCGGCAGCGCTCATGCCGTCCGGCGTCGGCGACGAGCGCCCCGCGGCGACCTGCTGCTTCAGGCCGGCGACGCGAACCTGGAAGAACTCGTCGAGGTTGCTCGCGAAGATCGAGAGGAAGCGCACCCGCTCGAGCAGCGGGTTGCGCTCGTCGACCGCCTCGAAGAGCACGCGATCGTTGAACTCCAGCCACGACAGCTCGCGGTTGATGTACGGGATGTCGGCGCGCGCCCTGCGGCGGGGCCGTACGGCGGGCATACGATCGCGCACCGGCGTCGATCCGGTGGCGGTTTCATTGTCTGATTCGCGCGTGACTGCCATGGGGCGGCTCAGTCTAGCGCTCGGGTCTGCACGAGCCACATGGTGGTGCCTTGTGGCACCGCCGCGCTACCGGTCTTTGGTACTCAAACCCTCAGCCCAGCCGCGGTCGGGCCGTGGCACCCGTTGCGACTCGGCGCGCGGCCGTGTCCTCGGCGCACGGACACTCCTCGCGCAGCCGATGGAACGTGTAAAAGCCGGTGTGGTGCCCATCGGCCCAGGTCGGCTGAAGGGCGTAGCTGCCGACGAGCGCAAGATCGGTCAGCTCCGTCTGCGCCGGGCTGAGCGTCGGATTCGAGTCGAGCCAGCCAGGAATGCCGGCCTCGCCGCGGCAATAGGCGCACGGGCACAGCCAGCGCAGGGTGAGGAAGTCGTAGCGGGTGACGTGCCCGTCGGGCCACGTGAGCTCGAGCTGCTGCGCCGCGCGGTCGGCGTGGACGGCGGTCGGGACGAGGTACTCCCCGCCCGACGTGAACGAGGTCACGACGTGAAAAAGGTCACGGGAGCCACAGGAAGCCGCGCACCGGGAAGCGCTGTGCGAGGCGATTGAAGACCCAGATCCAGCCGGCCGCCGATGCCAGGTCGGGCAGATCGGCGTTGGGCTGCTCGGGCCGACCCGCGAGATGGCTGGTGTCGCTCGCGCGGGGCACGATCGTGACGAACTTGTCGAACCAGATCGTGTGGCCGGGCACGACGTACTCGTCGAACTTGCGCGAAAGCGTGCGCACGTCCTGCCACGTCCGCGGACCCGGGTCGAACTTCGTGCCGTTGAGCGTGCCACTCGGCCACAGTGGACCGACGACCTCCGCGGCAGTCACCTCGTAGTCGTTGGTCACGTTCGGGTCCGCGGTTGCCTCGAAGCCGGTCATGACCCATGCGTGGCGTCCGAAGTGGACGAGCAGGCCGACTGGCTTGCCGGTCTTGCGCATCTGGCTCGCAGCACGATGGAGCGCCTGCTCGATCGTGTCGTCGTTCACCCAGCCGTAGTCGTCGCCGCCACCGTAGCGCCGCATGGCCATCGCCCAGCCTTCTGGGTCTGCGCCGCCATCGGTCACCGGGTACTCGCTGTTGTCGGCTGCGTAATCGAGGTACTCGAGTTGCACGCCCTTGCCGTCGCTCGACCGGTTGTGAATGACGTTGAGCATGATCTGGATCGTGGCGCCGACGCACGATGCGTCGAGGTATTGCGGCGCAAACGCACTGCCGTGCCAGATCGACATGCGGCCCGGCCACGTCGCGGCGCCCGCCGGCCCGGCCGGCGCCGCGACCAGCGCACACAGGAGCAGGGCAGTAACGAGCAGGCTGCGACGGGAGAAGAGCGAAGTCACGACGCTTGAAACGTTAACGAATTCGGCGCGTCGAGGCGTTGCGCGCACGTCGCCAGCGGCGACACTGCAGCCGTGACAACTCGACCGAGCAAATCGATACGCGCCGCGGTCGACGTCGGCAGCAACAGCGCGCACCTGCTCGTGGCGCGAGTCAAGACGCCCAGTGGCTCAGGCTCGGGCTCCTCGTCCGGGATGCTGGGCACGCTCACGCCGCTCGACGACCGCAGCGACCTGATCGGCCTGGGCGACGTCGTCCACGCCAAGGGTCACATCCCCGATGAGCAGCTGCAGCAGGTGGTCGACTCGCTGCTCGTGATGCGCCAGGCGGCGCGCAATGCGGGCGCAACGGACATCGTCGTAATCGGCACCGAGCCGCTGCGCCGCGCCGCGAACGGTGACGAGCTGGTCACCGCCGTGTCGCGTTACCTGGGCATGCCGATGCACGTCCTGACGGTGCAGCAGGAAGCCGAGCTGACCTTCCTCGGCGTAACTGCGGGGTCCTCGCTCGACCAGGCGTTTGCCGTCGCCGACATCGGCGGCGGCTCGACCGAGCTTTCGCTCCATGTGCCCGGCCGTGCCCTCGAGGTCGTCCCGCTCGCCATCGGCTCGGCGCGCCTGACGAACTCGCGCGTGCACAACGATCCGCCGACGTGGGCCGAGATCGACGATCTGGTCGCCACCGCGCGGGCGGTCGTCGAGGCTGCTCAGTGGCCCGACATTGCACCGGGCTCGATCGGCAGCGCCGTCTTCGTGGGCGGCACGGCAACGAACATCGCACGCCTTGGGCGCCTCGACAGGCAGCACCTCGAGGAGGACCTGGCCACGCTCGCGCGCGTGCCCGCCGACGAGGTCGTGAGTCTGTTTGAGGTGCGGCCGCGGCGCGCCCGCCAGCTCGCCGCCGGCGTGGCCATCGTGCGCGCGATCCTCGAGAAGCTCAACCTGCCCGAAGCCGAGGTGTCCGATGCGAGCCTGCGCGACGGTGCGATCCTCGCCCGCGCCAGCTTCGGCGACGACTGGCTCAGCGCGCTGGCAGAGCTGACCACGCCGCGCTGAGGGTCAGCGCTCGGAGAGCCACGTCCGAAGGGGCTCCAGCGCGGCGCGTTCCGCGTAGTGGCGGCGCAGCCGGCCCGTGGCCATCGTCTGCACCAGGCCCGCCTGGCGCAGCACCGCCAGGTGCTTCATCACTGCCCACCGTGTTATGTCGGTGGTCGTGGCGGTGAGCTGTGAGGTCGCCAGCCCGGGCTCGCGGACGATGCGCTCGAAGAGCCGCCTTCGAGTCGGCTCGGCCAGCGCGCCGAGCAAAGAATCGAGCGAGTTGGCTGCGTCTTGTCGGGTCATGTGACCACAAGGTCACCTCAAGAGCCAGCGATGTCAAGTGCAAACTGATTGCGACACTGGGCAGCGGGTGGCTGGCGGGTTAAGATCAGTACCTGATGAGTCGTGTTCTAGACGCCCAGGACACCCGACCTGCGGAGCTCGAGGCGAGCGCCCTGGTCCGTGCCTGGGTTGGCCGCGCGGACGGCATTCAGGACATCGTCGAGCGTGTCGGCGGCGTTGATCAGGTGGGCATCGAGGAGCGGGTCGAGAGCCTGAAGCGGCGCTCGATCAAGAAGGAATCGAAGCTCTGGGCGCTCGATCTGGCGATCCGGATGATGGATTTGACCACTCTCGAAGGCAAGGACACAGAGGGCAAGGTGCGCGCCCTGTGCGCCAAGGGCATGCGCCCCGATCCGGTCGATCCGACCATCCCGAGCGTTGCTGCGATCTGCATCTATCCCGCCATGATTCCCGTCGCCAAGCGTGCTCTCGCGGGCTCAGGGGTCAAGGTCGCAAGCGTGTCGACCGGATTTCCCTCGGGCCAGACCTTCACGGATGTGAAGCTCGTCGAGACGCGCGATGCCGTTGCCGCGGGTGCCGACGAGATCGACATGGTCATCGACCGCGGTGCGTTCCTGCAGGGCGAGTACCGCCACGTCTTCGACGAGATCGTGGCCGTCAAGGAAGCGTGCGGGCCCGCGCACCTGAAGGTCATCCTCGAGACGGGAGAGCTCGAGACGTATGACAACGTGCGCCGCGCATCGATCCTGGCGATGGCCGCCGGCGCCGACTTCATAAAGACCTCAACCGGCAAGGTGACCCCGGCGGCGACCATGCCCGTCACCCTGGTCATGCTCGAGGCGATCCGCGATTTCCACTCCCGAACCGGGCGCGTGGTCGGAATGAAGCCGGCGGGCGGCATCCGCACCGCCAAGGAAGCGATCCAGTACCTGACGATCCTGTACGAGACGCTCGGACCGCGCTGGATGACGCCTGACCTGTTCCGATTCGGCGCGAGCAGCCTGCTCAATGACGTGCTCATGCAAATCCGCAAGGAGCGCACGGGCGCTTACCAGGGGCCCGACTACTTCACGCTCGACTAGCCATCCCTATTCGGGCGATCCCGGCCCCAAGGGGATCTGCAGCATCTCGCTGGCACTGAGTTCGACGGCACCGTCACCGACTGGCTGCGTGATCGTGATCTCCAGCTCGACCTGATCGAGCGGCTGCCCGGACGACTCGGCCAGCCCAACCAACCCGTCGGCGATGGCCTGGCCGTCTGCCTGGAGACTGAATCCCGCTTCGCTGACACCGAGCTCGACCTCGCCGACGGCAATCTGAACCTCGCTGCCATCGGCGGCGAGCATGTTCGCCACGAGCTGCCGCGGACCTCCGCCGTCTGCAAGCGCCTGCAGCCCCTCGCGGACATCCGTCACCGACTCCAACCCTTCGTCGACCGTTTGGATCGTTTCGACCACCTTTGCGTAGTCATCGCCGTTGGCAATGTCCAGGCCGCTCTGGAAGCGGCCCTGTGGCGGCGCGTATCCAGCGTCACCCGGCTGAGCGCTCGCCACCATCTCGATCTGCTGGTCGCGAATCTCACCGGCCAGCACGAGGATGCCCGCATTCACGGGCGTCACGCACGCCAGCCAGCGCGCGACGTCGGCGATGCTCTCGGCTGACTTGTAGAGGGCCACGCAGATCTCGTTCGCGCGGTACCAGTTGAGCGACATCAAGGTCAGCTGCTGAAGACGATATTGCTGTTCGTTGTGCGGACTCAGACCCTCCACCGCAGCGATCTTGGCGTCGTAGTCTGCGATCGGATCGTCGCTCGTCTCGCGAACTTGCGCGTTGACAACCTGGCGCATGAACTCGCCGTTCTCGAGCGAGCCCTGCGCTATTGCGGCGGACGGCAGCCCGACGGCCAGCAGCAATCCGATCAGCGTGGCCTCAAGGAAGGGCGAGCGACGCCTGGCGCTCAAGCTGAACAGGCCTCCCGCCAGCTGTCGTCGTCAAGGCGCCATTCGCCGCCATCCGTGATCCAGCGATCCGTGCTCGCCGTGCCGTCCAGGGACTCGCCGTCGGCTACCAGGACCAGTGTCACGGTGCCATCGACATCTGTGGTCTCGACGTCCTCAACGCGAACGGTCAAAGCCACCTCATCGCCGATGTCCAGCAGGGAGCGAAGCGACAGCCGCTCCATCGCAACAAGCGTCGCGAGACGATCGGCAGGGCATCCCTCGAGAAGGCTCGAGCTTGCGAGCTGGGCGTACGCGAGCCAGTCGCGCGCCGTGAGGACGCCTGCCGCGGCGTCCGCTCGCTGCTGCAGCTGGTCCTCAGGCGACGTCGCCGACGCCAAGGGCACCGGGGCCTGGGATTCGGTCGGAGCCGCGCCACACGCCAGCACGAAGACCCCCACCAAAACGCTCAGTCCGATCGCACTCATCCGCCCCACCCGTCGGTGTTTGCGGATGGCCTCAGTCACTGCGCAACCTCGAGTAGTAGACGAGGTCGTGGTAGGCGCCGGCCCGGAACTGCGATCCGCGCAGCACTCCTTCGCGCACGTAGCCGGCCTTTTCGAGCGCGCGCTGCTCGGGCACGTTGTCGATGTCGGTCGCGGCCTCAACGCGATTGACCGGAGTCGTGGCGAAGAGCCAGTCTGCCAGCAGCCGCTGCGCCTCGCCACCGTAGCCCCGGCCGCGCGCCTCTGGTGGCAGGTCGATGCCGATCTGCCACGCGTCCGAATCTGGCGGCGGCCCGAACATCACCTTGCGGTAGGCGATCGTGCCGACCGGCGTTCCGTCCGCGATGCGTTCGATCATGAGCGAGCCGTTGTGCTCGTTGCGCAGCGGCTTGCCCGCTACCAGGGGCTCGCGCGCGATCGGGCCGCGTTGCCCGAAGTCGTTGAAGCTGCCCGGCTCGAGCTCGGCGTTCCAGCGGTCGACCAGATCCGCGTCATCGAGGGTCACGTCACGCAGGCGCACCACCTGGCCGTCGAAGGGCAGCCCGTCGCGAGTCGGCGTCACCTGACGGCGCTCAGTGCGAGCGCCGCATTCAGGCCACCGAAGCCGAACGAGGTCGAGAGCACGCCGCCGATCGCGCCAACAAACGGCTCTCGGGAGATCCCCGGCAAGGCGGCAGCGGCGGCCTCATCGACACGTTCGAGGTTGACCGTGCCCGGCGCCCAGCCGCGGCTTATGGCGAGTGCGGCAATGGCTGCCTCGATCGCGCCGGACGCGCCCAGTGGATGGCCGTAGTACGCCTTCGTGCCGCTCACAGGGACCTCGCGGGCACGTGGTCCGAGAGCGCGCGCGATCGCGCGCGCCTCGATCGCGTCGCCGAGCGGGGTCGCCGACGCGTGGGCGTTGACGTAGTCGACATCGGCCGCCTTCATTCGGCCATCTGCCAGGGCGAGACGTGCCGCGCGCGCCGCCTGGCGGCCGTCGGGACGAGGCTGGACCATGTGATGAGCGTCACTCGTGGCCGCGTAGCCGCGCAGCTCCGCGTACGCGCGAGCGCCACGGCGCTGGGCAACCTCAGCCGCTTCGAGCACGAGCAGCCCGGCGCCCTCGCCCATCACGAAGCCGTCGCGCTCAGAATCGAACGGACGTGACGCCTCTGACGGGCGGTCGTTGTGGGTGGCGCTCAAGGCTCGGATTATGTCGAACGCGCCGAAGGCGAGTGGGCTGAGCGGCGCCTCGACACCGCCGGCGATCGCGGCGTCGGCCGCGCCGGAGCGGATGAGGCGGAACGCTTCGCCTATGGCCACGGCGCCGGCCGCGCACGAGTTGGCGGTCGAGAGGACGGGTCCGTGGAGGCCCAGCGCAATTCCAATGTTGGCCGGCGCGGCGCCGCCGAAGACCGCCAGGGCCAGGTTGGGCGCGACCGATCTGATGCCGCGCCCGAGGTAACGCTCGTGCTGTTCCTCGGCGTAGGCGATTCCGCCGAGCGCCGAGCCGATGTAGACGCCGAACCGGTCGGCCCGCGCGGAGCCGCGCTGGCCCACGTTCAGGCCCGCGTCGGCCAGGGCGAGCTTTCCGCAGGCCAGCGCCAGTTGGCTGAACCGGTCCGTCTGGCGTGCCGTCCGGGAGTCCATGTGATCGGTCGCGACGAAGTCGTCTATCTGTGCGGCGACCTGCGAGCGAAATTGCGTCGGGTCGAAGCGGTCGATGGTCCTGACCGGCGACTTGCCGTTCTGCAGCCCCTGCCAGAAGGCGTCAAGCCCGATTCCGACCGGCGTGACCAGGCCAAGCCCGGTGATCCAGACGTCGCGTTGACCTTCGCTCATGGTTTTGCCTGCGCCCCCGGGACCTCTGTCGATTCGGCGAGCTCCTTGAAGGTCGCCAGCGTTCGGCCGGCGATAGCGCGCACGAAGAAGCGGTCGATCAAGCGCGGGATGAGGCTCGTCCCGACGAGCGGCAGGGGGCGCTCGAAGTCGTGCTCGATGGTCGCGCGGCAGCCGTCGACGCTCGGCGTGATATGCCAGGTCACATCCATCCCGCGCGTCGCGCCGCGCACGTGCACGAAGCGCAGGCGAAGGTCGTGCTCTTCGGCGTCCTCACTCCACGTGCGGCTGCGCCAGGAAACGGTGACCGGCAAGGGACCGAACTGTCGAACCGCGCGCATGTCGGCGGTCAATTCATGGCCGTCATGTGACCGAACGGTCACTGATCGATAGTGCGGCAGCATACGCGGCCAGTTGCGGACGTCGCGGGCAAGGCCGAACACGACCCGCGGTGGGGCAGAGATGTCTATGCCCATCGTGCTGTGCACTCACTCGGCCTGGAGATGGGCGATTGCCTTGACCGCCAGCGGCACGAGATCAATGCTGCCTGTTTCTGCGGGACTGAACCAGTCGGCGCGATCCGTCGACTCCTCGGTCTCGTCGCGCAGCGACCCGCCCGTCAGCTCGACGAGATACACGATTCGTATCGCGTGCCACGCCGCGACGCCCTCCTCGGGCAGGCCCGGGCGCGAGAACGAGTCGACGAAGGCCAGTCTCGTGATCTCTCCGACGAGCCCGGTTTCCTCGGTCAGCTCACGCAGCGCGCCGACGGCGGGATCTTCGCCGAAATCGAGCCCGCCGCCGGGCAGCGTCCACTGGCCCGCGCTCGGGTAGCCCGCGGCGATGCGGACCAGCAGAACGCGCCTGGTCTCGTCCTCGACGAGCGCATAGGCAGCGACACGCGTTACCCGCCCAGCGGGGGATTCGGCCTTAGTCATGGCGCGAGCAATCGCGCAATGAAGGCTGGGTTGACCACGCGGCTGGGAGGCTGCTGGTCGGTCAGCACCAGGGTCAGATCGGAGCGCAGGGCGTCACGTCGCGCCAACCTGCGGATTGCGTAGTCGAGGACCAAGGGCTGGGCGAGGAACATCTGCATCATCCAGGAGACCATGTTCTTGCCGTGAAACTTGCGGCGGACGTGGCGATCGTAATCCTCCAACGCCGCAGGGCTGCCGCGCAGCATCTGCTCGATCGAGTGCGCTGCGAGCCGCGCGCTCTGGAATGCGCGCAGCAACCCTTCGCCGGTCAGGGGATCGATAAAGCCGATTGAGTCGCCCACCAGCAGCCACGTACGGCCGGCCACCCGCGCGGCGTGATGCTCGAGCCGGCCGGCGACGGCCACTCGATCGAGCGTCGGCGCGGTCATCCAGCCACCGGCTGGTCCTGGGATCGAGCTGATCACGTGCTCCGCCGTTTCGGCGGGCCGTTGATCACGGACCGCGCGCACAACGATGCCGATGTTGACCCGGCCGGCCGGAACGGGCGCGATGCCGACATACCAGCCGTCGTCGAACACGAAGCGACCGGCCATCGGGACGTGGTCGTCTGGAGCGCCCGAGTCGACGCGATGAAAGGTGATTCCGGAACGGTCCAGCAGCCGATGGACGCGGTACACACCCGCAGCGCGCGCCACGACGGATGACGAACCATCGGCCCCGACGACCAGCCTGGCGGTCACCGTGCTCGGCTGCTCTGACGCCCCGGCGTCGTGTGCGGCCACGGACGAGAGCTGCAGGCGTGAGCGCTCGCCTTCGTGGGTTGATAGCTCGACGTTGCGAACCACTGTTCCGGTCATGACCGTCGCGCCCGCCGCGCGGGCGCGTTCGAGCAGGGTCGTTTCGAGCGCGAGGCGGTCGAAGCCGCAGGCCGGCCCCGACTCATATTCGATTCGGCACCGCACTCCGCGGGTCGTTTCCAGGTCGAGCGCGGCGATCGGCCGGTTGAGCGCCGCAATCTCGGTCGCGGACATGCCCAGTTCGGCGAGGTGACCGCGCGTCAAGGGCGACGAGAAGACCCCACACGCGTGCCACGTCGGCGCTGAACGGCGCTCGATGAGCGTCGTTGCGATGCCGCTGCGTGCGAGTCGGATGGCAAGCGCAGAGCCGGCGGGTCCACCGCCGACGATTGCGACGTCAGCTGTCGTGGCTGACACGACCACGTGTTGGGCCATCGTGCTTGAACACCAGCGCGAAGCGGTAAGGCGGCACGGCCCGGTAGCGTGCCACGGGGCGCAGCCCGGCATGGGCGGCCAGCTGTGTCAGCTGGCCGATCGAGTAGGCGCGGCGCACGGACAGGGGCGCGTCGTTGCGCGTGTAGAGGTTGCGTGTTGCCACAAGGCTCAGCGCCCGAGCGCCGAGCAGCCACAGCCGGCCGCGCGCGAGGTCGTTGACGATCACCGCGCTGCGCGCCACTCGAGCCATCTCGCGCAGCAGCGCCCGCGCAGCGTCCGGCTCGAGGTGGTGCAGGACCAGCGACGCATGCGCGACGTCGAAGGCGCCGTCCTCGGCATCAATGGTGCCTGACCGTGCGAGCTCGATCGTCAGCTCGTCGGGCAGCGGGCGCGTCTTGAGGGCGAGATGGACGATCTCGGGCCGCACGTCCGTCGCCACGATTTCCAACCGCCCACCATGAGCCGTGGCGCGACGGATCAGGTCGCGCGGCAGGTCGGCGCCGCCGGTGCCAACATCCAAAAGCCGCAGCACTCCCTCGTCACCTTCATCCAGGAGCGGTTCTACGGCTCGCCAGGACAGCGCGTTCCCGCCGAGCCACGCGTTCACGCGCGCAAGATCGCGCAGGTTGCCGGCGAGCAGACGTGCATCGAGTGGTCCGTCAAGGAGCTCGGTGGCAGCGGCCAGGCGGCGCATGCCCGCAAGCGTAGCGCAGCGCACGGTGCCGCCACCGGATGCCATTCGATTATGTGACCAAACGGTCACGTAGCAATGGTCGCGTCACGGGTGTAGCCTGTCCGCGATGGCACGACGCAAGTCAGTCGAGGTATCCGAGGAGCGCGCCCTGACGCCACGGGCGCGATCGGCAGATGTCGGGCGGGGCACGCCCTCGCCCAACAGCTGGGCGCTCGGCGACGGCCAGCAGGTTCCGTGGGAGTACGCGTCCGGCGCCCGAAGCGCGCGACATCGTCCAGCTCAAGTCACGCTACGGACTGTTCATCGATGGCAAGGAAGTCGGCGCCGCGCGGCGGCCAGTGGTTCA
The DNA here is from genome assembly GCA_963706095.1 of uncultured Chloroflexia bacterium. GTDB lineage: Bacteria > Chloroflexota > Limnocylindria > Limnocylindrales > CSP1-4 > JALYGJ01. The sequence continues at coordinate 862,728 of OY970149.1, read as the reverse complement.
CGACCGTCGATCCGGCAACCGAGGAGCCACTCGCCGAGATCGCGCGCGCCACTGTCGAGGACGTCGACCAGGCCGTCGGCGCCGCGCGCCGGGCGTTCCGTCGCGAGTGGGGCGAAGCTTCCCGGCAGCGAGCGTGCCAAGTACCTGTTCCGCATCGCGCGCATCCTGCAGGAGCGCAGCCGCGAGTTCGCTGTCCTCGAGTCGCTCGACGGCGGCAAGCCCATCAAGGAGTCGCGCGACGTCGACGTGCCGCTCGCCGCGGCCCACTTCTGGTACTACGCGGGCTGGGCGGACAAGCTCGAGTACGCGTTCCCGAACCGCGACCCGCAACCGCTCGGCGTCGCCGCGCAGGTCATCCCCTGGAACTTCCCGCTGCTGATGCTCGCCTGGAAGATCGCGCCGGCACTGGCCGCGGGCAACACGGTGGTGCTCAAGCCGGCCAGCTCGACGCCCCTGAGCGCGCTCTTCTTTGCCGACGTGTGCCGCCAGGCCGACCTGCCGCCGGGCGTCGTCAACATCATCACCGGCCCCGGCGAGATCGGCCTGGCGCTGGTAAAGCATCCAGACGTGGACAAGGTCGCCTTCACCGGCTCGACCGCGGTGGGCAAGCAGATCGGCCGTGCCGTCGCCGGCAGCGACAAGGCGCTGACGCTCGAGCTGGGCGGCAAGGCGGCCAACATCATCTTCGACGACGCGCCGATCGACCAGGCCATCGAGGGCGTGGTCAACGGCATCTTCTTCAACCAGGGCGAGGTGTGCTGCGCTGGCAGCCGGCTGTTCGTCCAGGAATCGATCGTCGAGCCCTTCGTCGAGCGCCTCAAGGACCGTCTGTCGACGCTACGCGTTGGCGACCCGCTCGACAAGAACACCGACGTCGGCGCGATCAACAACGCCGCCCAGCTGGCCAAGATCGAGGAGCTGGTCGAGGCCGGCCAGGCCGAGGGCGCCGAGATGTACCAGCCAGCCTGCGACCTGCCGGCGCGCGGCTGGTTCTTCCGACCGACGCTGTTCACCAACGTCAGCCAGTCGAGCCGCATCGCCCAGGAGGAGATCTTCGGGCCGGTCCTGTCGGTGCTGACCTTCCGCACGCCGGCCGAGGCGATCGAGAAGGCCAACAACACCGCCTACGGCCTGTCCGCGGGCGTCTGGACCGAGAAGGGCAGCCGCATCCTGCACATGGTCAGCAAGCTGCGTGCCGGCGTCGTGTGGGCCAACACGTTCAACCGCTTCGACCCCACCTCGCCCTTCGGTGGCTACAAGGAGTCGGGCTTCGGCCGCGAGGGCGGCGTGCCCGGCCTGCTGGCGTACCTCGACACGGGCGACGGCCACTGATGGACGACGACAGCTGATGCCTCAGCTCGAGCACGCCATCTCCATCACCGATGCCGCAGCGGCACTGACCGAGCCATGGCAGCCGCAGGACCTGGTGCTCGCGAACGACGCGATCGTTCGGCTGGCGCGCCTCGACGGCGAATTTCCGTGGCATCACCACGACGAGGACGAGCTCTTCCTGTGCTGGAGCGGCTCTTTCGAGATCGAGCTCGAGGGCGGCGAGCCGGTCGCGCTCTCGGCCGGCGACCTGTACGTGGTCCGCGCTGGCACTGAGCACCGTCCCGTGGCTGCCGACGGACCGGCGTACACGTTGCTGCTCGAGCGCCCGGAAACCAGGCAGCATGGCAACGAATAAGTCGCGCGCGCTGCAGCCGGTCAAGCCCGCGCAGCCCGCGACGGCGGCGCGCATACCCGTGCGCAAGACGTACAAGCTGTACGTCGGTGGCCAGTTCCCGCGCTCGGAATCGGGACGCAGCTACGTCGTCCGCGCGCCGGACGGCGCGCCGCTCGCCAATGCCGTCCGCTCGTCGCGCAAGGACCTGCGCGACGCGGTGCGCACGGCGCGTGGCGCGGCTGCCGGCTGGGCGGGCAAGACCGCCATGAACCGCGGCCAGGTGCTGTACCGGGTCGCCGAGCTGATGGAAGGACGCCGCGCGCAATTCGTGGACGAGGTCGCCGCGGCCGAGGGGCTATCCGACAGAGGCCGCATCGCACCGTCGTCGATCGGGCGATAGACCGCTGGGTCTGGTACGCCGGCTGGGCTGACAAGATCACCCAGGTGCTGGGCACCGTGAACCCGGTCGGCGCGCCGTACTTCAACTTCAGCATCCCCGAGCCGACCGGCGTGGTTGGCATCGTCGCGCCGGAGACTTCCTCGCTCCTGGGACTCGTCTCGCGCGTGGCACCGGCCGTGGTTGGCGGCAATGCCGTGGTCGTGCTCGCGTCGGAGACGCGGCCGCTGCCGGCGGTGACCCTGAGCGAGGTGCTGGCCACGTCGGACGTTCCGGCCGGCGTGATCAACATCCTGACCGGCCTGCGACGCGAGCTCGTACCCGATCCTGGCGGCGCACATGGACGTCAACGCCATCGACACCTGGGGCGTGCCGCGCGACATGCGCGCACAGGTCGAGGAGTCCGCCATCGACAGCGTCAAGCGCGTCGCCCGCCCGCCACGCGACGCCGACGAGCGCTTCGACTGGCTCGACGACCGCCGCGCGCAGCGGCCCGAATGGATCGCGACGTACCTCGAGATCAAGACGGTCTGGCACCCGATCGGCGTCTGAGCCAGACGCCGGCGTCCGAGCGGGCGCTGGCGGTCATTGCCGTGCTGTCACTGTTGGCACTCGGTCTGTTCGCTGTCTGGGCGCGGCTCGAGCCCGCTGCGGCCTGGGAGGTCGCGCTGGTGACCGCGGCCGAGCTGGCGCCAGGCCCGGCACGCGAATTCGTCGGGCTCATCAACACGCTCGGAGACCTTGCCGTATGGGCGGTGCTCGTCGGGCTGATTGCACTGGCCATGGGCCGGGTGCGTGGCGCGGTCCTCGGAGTCGCCGTGGCGTTGACCCTCGCCGCCGACCTGGCTGCCTTCGGCGTGAAGCTGATCGTCGAACGGGCGCGCCCCGAGACCGTCGCCAGCGAGCACTTCTTCGGGCCCGACTCGTTCGCGTTCCCGAGCGGCCATGTCGTCCGCGCCGTCGCCCTGATCGCGGTCCTGGCATGGCTTCTCGCGCCGCCTGGCCGGCGTCTGCGCCTCGCGCTCATGGGCGGCCTGATCGCGGGCCTGGTGATGGGCTTCGCGCGCGTCTCGCTCGGTGTCCACTGGCCAACTGACGCGATCGGCGGCCTGCTGCTCGGCCTTGCCTGGTTCGCCATCACCGCCCTCGTGCTCGACCGCGGTGCCGCCCGTTCCAATCGGAATGAAATTGCACGACAGGATGAGAGCGTGCCTGAGCCGGAGCAGCGCCGCTCGCCCTAGCCTGACCGGCCGTGGAGCCCCGTCACTCATGAGCGCCATCCAGGCAACCGCCGACCTGTGGTGGAAGAACGCCATCGTCTATTGCCTGGATCTCGATTCGTTCATGGACGCGAACGGCGACGGCATCGGCGACCTGCGCGGCGCGACCCAGAAGCTCGACTACCTGGCGGGCATGGGCGTGACCTGCATCTGGCTCCAGCCCTTCTATCCGTCGCCCAACCGCGACAACGGCTACGACATCACCGACTACTACGGAGTCGACCCGCGGTACGGCTCCCTGGGCGACCTGGTCGAGTTCATCCGAACGGCCGAAGACCGAGGGATGCGGGTCATCGCCGACCTGGTCGTCAACCACACCTCGATCGACCATCCCTGGTTCAAGGCCGCCGGAGATCGGCAGTCAGCGTTTCACGACTACTACGTCTGGTCGGACGAGCGGCCGGCGGATGCCGACGAGGGCATCGTCTTTCCCGGCTACCAGCACAGCACGTGGTCATACGACAAGCGCGTCGACCGCTGGTACATGCACCGCTTCTTTGAGCATCAGCCCGATCTCAACATCAACAACCCGCAGGTGCGCGACGAGATCCACCGCATCATCGGCTACTGGCTGCAGCTCGGGCTGTCCGGCTTCCGCGTCGACGCTGTCCCTTTCATCATCGAATCGGTCAGCGGCGACAACCCTGCGGTCGAGGACCCGCACGACTACCTGCGCGACCTGCGTGCCTTCATGTCGCGCCGCCGCGGTGACGCAATCCTGCTCGCCGAGGCCAACGAGCCGCGCGACAGGCTGCCGCTGTTCTTCGGCGATCAGCACGGCGACCAGATGCACATGCTCTTCGACTTCATCGGCAACCAGCATCTGTACCTCGCGCTGGTGCGCGGCGACGCGCGGCCCATTGCCCGGGCATTGCGCACCCGGCCGCCTGTGCCGCCGACCGGGCAGTGGGCGAACTTCGTCAAGAACCACGACGAGCAGACGCTCGATCGGCTCACCGAAGGCGAGCGCGCGGAGGTCTTCGCGGCGCTCGCTCCTGACGAGGAGATGCGGCTCTTTGGCAGGGGCATCCGGCGCCGCCTGCCGCCAATGGTGAACGGCGACCGAGCGCGCATGGAGATGATGTATTCGCTGTGCTTTTCGCTGCCGGGGACGCCGGTCCTGTATCTACGGCGAGGAGATCGGGCTGGGCGATGATCAGTCGCTGCCGGCGCGCGAAGCGGTCCGCGTGCCGATGCAGTGGAACTCGGACCCGGGCGCGGGCTTCTCGACCGCGCCACGGCCGGCGATGCCGCGGCCTCCGGTGGAGAAGGGGCCGTTCGCCTACCGGCGCGTCAACGTCGAACGCCAGCGCAACAATCCCGGCTCGTTCCTGATGTGGATGGAGCGACTCATCCGTACCCGACGTGAGTGGCCGGAGTTCGGTTGGGGCGACCATCGCGTTCTCGACGTTGGTGACGATTCGGTCCTGGCACACACTGCTGAGTGGCAGGACGGCGAGGTACTGGCACTCCATAACTTCGGCGGCCGACGCGCGAAGGTCCATGTCAACCTGCCGCGCGGCAGGGATCGCGGCCGGTGGCACCGCCTGGTGGGCAGCCGCGCCAGCCGCGTCGACCAGGGCAGCGGCAGCAGCCGTGCCGCAACCACCGCGGCATCAAACGGCCGCCTGCTCGAGGTGGAGCTACCGCCGCATGGCTACATCTGGCTGGGGCACCGGGTCGGGCCGTGATCGGTTTCCACGCCAGCCACGAACAGCTCGGCCCGGACGTGCTGCTGCAGTGTGTCCGAGACGCCGAGCAGGCCGGCTTCGACGCCGCGATGTGCTCAGACCACTTCTACCCGTGGAGTGACGAGCAGGGAGAGAGCGGCTTTGCCTGGTCGTGGCTGGGTGCGGCGATGCAGGCCACCAACCTGCCCTTCGGGGTCGTGTGCGCGCCGGGCCAGCGCTACCACCCGGCGATCATCGCTCAGGCTGCGGCAACCCTCGAGGTCATGTTTCCGAATCGCTTCTGGCTGGCCATCGGCAGTGGCCAGTTTCTCAATGAGCACATCACCGGCGACGGCTGGCCGCAGAAGAGCGAGCGCAACCAGCGCCTGCGGGAGTGCGCCGGGATCATAAAGGCGCTGTGGGCCGGCGAGACCGTGACTCACCGCGGCCTCGTGACCGTCGAGGACGCGATGCTCTATACCCGGCCGATTCAGCCCGCGCGACCGCCATTGTTGGTCGGCGCCGCGGTCACGCCGGACACGGCGCGATTCGTCGCCGATTGGGCTGACGCGCTCATCACCGTCTGGCAGCCCGGCGAAACGTTGGCGCGGATCATCGACGCGTTTCGATCGGCTGGCGGCGCGGGCAAGCCGGTCTTCCTCCAGATGCACGTAGCCCATGCCGCGTCAGATGACGAGGCACGCGCCCAGGCCCACCGGCAGTGGCGTCAGAACGTTCACCCGAGCAGTGTCCTGACCGACGTCAGAACCGTCGCGCAGATGCAGGCCCTGGGACAGAACGTTCGGCCGGAGGACATGGATGCCGCGGTACGCATCTCGGCCAGCCCGCAGCAGCATCTCGAGTGGCTGGCGACCGAGCTCGAGCGCTTCGACTCGGTCTTCGTTCACGGCGTCGGCGACGAGCAGCGCGCATTCATCGAGATGTACGGATCGAAGGTCATCCCCGCGATTGGGTCGCGCTAGCGCCGGTGCCCCGCTAGCTGATCAGCTCTGCCAACCGGAGTGCGCGGATGGCCGACTGGCCGTCCTCGTCGTGGCGCAGGAAGACATAGCAGTCGGTGCCGTCGTCGAGGAACGCCTTGAGCCGCTCCGCCCACTCAGCGATCTCTGTCTCTGAGTAGTTGAGCCGGCGCAGGCGGAGGTAGATGGATCGGCCGGTGAGGCGCAGGTCGGGCTGCGCTCGGTCGTCGAGGTCGGTCGCGCACAGGCTCGCGCCGTGCTCCCGCAATTTCGCGACGACCTCGTCGACGTGCCACGACGCGTGCTGAAACTCCATCGTCAGCGGCATGTCGCTGGGCCATGCCGCGAGGACCTGGCCCAGGCGAGCGTCGTCGCGGTGGACGTTCTCGGGCACCCGGTAGAGCACGCTGCCCAGCCGCTCCCCGAACAGCCGATACGGGCCGGTCAGCCACTCGACGGTCTGGACGGCCGCGTCGCCGAAAGCACGCATGCTGCCGCCGCGCTGGGCCTTGACCACGAAACGGAACTCGGGCGGCGTGGCGGCAAGCCAGGCAGTGACCTTTTCGAGCCGCGGCTGCTGGTAGAAGGTGTTGTTCAGCTCGACCGCGTTCAGTCGCGTCGCGTACAGGTGCAACAGATCCTGGGAACGGGTACCCGGGGGGTAGAAGAGCGGAGACCAGTCGCGATACGAGAAGCCGCTGGTGCCCACGAATGCCGCGCCGCGTGTCACGGCGGCGACCTTACACGCAGCCGTTTTGAACGCGGATGTGACGCAGGCGACGACGAGCTGTGGCCTCGTGCGACGGTGGCCAATCTAGGGTGAGGCCATGACCGATCCACTGGACCCCGCGCGCATCAAGGAAGCGGTCGAGCAATCGGAGATCGAGCGCCAACCCGTGGAGCGGCCCGACGACCCGCTCTTTCACGTCGACGAAGACCACGAGCGGCAGGGCTCGTACACGAACGAGGTCCCGACAGGCATTCGACGGCCGCATGCCCCGTCCACGCCCGGTGCGCCCCAGGTCACGCGCGATCCATCCCGTTCGCGCGAAGTCGACCGTTAAGGCTGCGGGACTACTGCCAGCGGAAGAACTTGGCCGAGTACGCCAGGCAGCCGAGCAGCCACGCACTGAGCACGAGCACGTCGATATGCAGCGGCGCGTAGGCGGCGCCACCAACCATCACCTGGCGAAGTGCATCGCCGAGGTACGTGAGCGGCATCAGCGCCGCGACCGGCTGTAACCATTCGGGCATGAAGGCGATCGGAAAGAAGATGCCCGACAGGAACATCAGCGGGAACTGGACCACGCTCGCCAGGGCGTTGGCCGTCTCCTCGGTGCGCGCGTACGAGGCGATCACGTAGCCCAGCGCGAGGAATGTCAGCGCGCCCAGGACGATGATGCCGGCGACGACGAACGGGCTGCCGATGATGGTCACGCCGAACAGCACCATGCCGATCGCGACGATGAGCACCGTCTGGACGATCGCGATCAGCAGGCGCATGACGACGTTGCTACCGACGAAGGCGGACCGCGTGACCGGCGTCGCGCTCAGGCGCTTGAGGATGCCCTTCTCGCGCTGCGCGATCAGCGGGATCGCGGCGAATACACCGAGCTGCATCAGGGCCATGGCCAGGATGCTCGGCACGAAGTACGCCGCGGCGCTGATCGACTCCGTCTGCAGCGTGCGGGTTTCGACGGAAAGCGCGGGCGGTGCGCCCGACAGCGACTGGTTGATGCCACCGACTACCTGGGCGACGATCTGCTGTACCGTCGAGCTCGCCGTCTGGCTGCTGGGGTCGGTGTAAACGGCCAGCGCGATCGGCTCTGCCGGCGGCACACCCGGCTGCATCACCGCGCCGACGCCAGCGGGAACGACGATGACCGCGTCAAGATCGCCGGCGCGCATCTGAGCGAGCGCGTCCTCCTCGGACGCATCCTCGAGATCGAGCAGCTCGACCTGTTCGAAGCCGGTACGCAGTTGCGCGGAGGCCGGCGTGCCGTCCTGGTCGACCCAGCCGACGGTGAAGTTGGCCGATCCGCCGGAGAAGATCGAACCGAAGAGGACGACGAAGATGATCGGGAAGGCGAGCGTCCAGAAAAGCGACGCGCGGTCACGATAGAAGCTGCGCACGTTGGCGAGGGTCATCGGCCACAGGCCGCGCAGGTAGCGTCGCATCGCCGTCAGTCGCGCAGTGCCCGGCCGGTGAGCTCGAGGAAGACATCCTCGAGGGTCGGTCGTCGCACCGCGATGTCCAGGTTGCCGGCGCCCTGCTCATCGGCCAGGCGCAACAGGCCGCCGATCGTGCCCGGCACGTCGGGCGTGTACAGCGCCACCTCGTCCTGCTCGCGTGCGACCCGCTTGACACCGGGAAGCCTGGCCAGTCGATCGTCGGTCAGCTGATCGCTTGCGGCAAACCGAACGGTCCGTTCCTGGAAGTGGCGCGTGACCAGCGCATTTACCGTGCCGATCTCGAGCACGCGGCCGTGGTCCATGACCGCCACGCGGTCGCACAGCTGCTCGGCCTCCTCCATGTAGTGAGTCGTGAGCACCACCGTGCGGCCCTCGTCCGACAGGCGCGCGATGAGGTCCCACAGCGACCGGCGCGCCTGGGGATCGAGCCCGGTGGTGGGCTCGTCGAGAAAGATCAGCTCGGGATCGTTGACCAGCGCCAGAGCCACCGACAGGCGCTGGCTCTGGCCGCCCGAGAGCGTCTTGGTCTGGGCCCCGGCTCGTTCGCCCAGCCCGAACAGCTCGACCAGCTCGCTCGCCGGCCGCGCCTTCGCGTAGAAGCTGCCGAAGAGCTCGATCACCTCGACGACCGTCAGGTTTGGGTACAGCGCCGCGGTCTGCAGCTGGACGCCGATGCGCTCCTTGAGTCGGTCGCCGTTGCGCGACGGGTCGAGGCCGAGAACGCTGACCGTTCCTGAATCGGCACGGTTGAGACCCTCGAGGATCTCGATCGTGGTTGTCTTGCCCGCGCCGTTGGGACCGAGCAGGCCGAAGACCTCGCCGCGGACGACCTCGAAGGACACGCCGTCGACCGCCTTTACGTCGCCGTAGCTCTTGCGCAGGTCACCGACGCTGATCACGGCAGCGCCGGCACCGTCGGCGGCATTGGCGGCATTCGTCGTGTTGGCTGCGGTCATGCGAGCAACAGCCTAACGGCGACGACTATGCCCGCCCCCAGGACGGTCAGGCCGACGAGCGGCGAGACGCCGGCCCGATTGCGGTGCTCCGCTTCGGGCAGCAGGTGGCTGGCGCCGATTGCGATGAACGCGCCACCGAAGGCGCCCAACAGGAACCCGAGATTCTCCTGCGGCAGCGGCAGCACCTGGCTGATGGCGATGCCGACGAAGCTTGCTGCTGCGTCGATTGCCAGCAGCGTCAGCGCTGCACCGCGGCCGCGGCCGCCGGCGAAGGCGACGGTGACGATGTTCAGGCCGTCGGCAAAGTCGTGGACGACGACAGCCAGCGTGACCACTATTCCGACCTCGGGCCCGGCCTCGAAGCCGAGGCCGATGGCCATGCCGTCGAGCACGCTGTGGGCGATGAGGCCGCCCGGCGCGAGCCAGCCGAGCGTCGACCGCGCGCCGTGGGCCGGTTCGCTGTGCTCATGTGGCGTGTGGGGGTGGAGGGCAGGATCGTGGCCGTGCTCGTAGCTGCCGTGGTGGATGAACGCCTCGACGCCGGCGTAGATCAGGAAGCCGATGACCGCGGCAACGCCCGTCATCAGGGCGGCCTGCTCGCCGCCGATCAGCTCGATCGATTCTGGAATCAGGTCGATGAACGCCGTGGCCACGAGGATGCCCGCGGCCAGGGCCATGGCCACGTGCAGTCGATGCTGCAGCCTGAAGACGGCCCAGCCACCTAGCAACGTCGAGATAAAGGGCAGGACCGCGGCCAGGTAGATCACGCCACGGCCTGGATGCAGGCCGAGCACAACCCGTAGAGCTCCAGGCGGTGGCTGTCGATCCGATAGCCGGTGCGTTCGCCGATCTCGCGCACGACTGCCTGCAGGCCGGTGTCGGCCACGTCCGCGCTTCGTCCACAGCGCCGGCAGACCACGTGGTGATGATGGTCGTCCGGCTCGCAGGCAACGTAGGCGTGCTCGCCATCGGGTAGGTCGATCCGCTCTAGCGCGCCCATCTCGGCGAGCAGCTCGAGCGTGCGAAAAACCGTCGCTCGCCCGATTGGCACGTTGCTCCGTTGCGCAGCATCGCGCAGGGCAGACGCCGTGAAGTGGCCCTCCTGCCGGTCTATCAGCTCGCCCAGCGCTCGGCGCGTGCCGGTTATCCGGCGGCCGTTTTCGGAAAGCGCTTGACTGATACTCGGTCTCATCGCTACCAGATGATACCGAGTCTCGATTCATTTCGCGCCGCCGCCGAATCCGCGGCGCCAATAGAATCCGGCCAGCGTGCCCACCTACGACCCGACAACCGCCCTGCTCGTCGTCGACGTCCAGAACGATTTCGCCGATCCCGAGGGCAGCCTGTACGTGGCCGAAGGTGAGCGCGTCGTGCCGTTCGTCAACGCGGAGATCGGCAGGGCGCGCGCGGCCGGAGCGCCGGTGTTCTATACCCAGGACTGGCATCCCGAGTCGACGCCGCATTTCGAGAAGGATGGCGGTATCTGGCCGGTCCACTGCGTCAGCGAAACCTGGGGCGCCCAGCTTCACCCGGACCTCGACTCGAACGGTCCCGTCGTGCGCAAGGGCAGCAACGGCGAGGACGGCTACTCCGGCTTCACGATGCGCGACCCGGTCAGTGGCGAGACGATTGCCACCGAGCTGGGCGACCTGCTTGGCGCGGCCGGCGTGACCCAGCTGGTCATCTGTGGACTGGCCACGGACTACTGCGTCAAGTCGACCGTGCTCGACGCCCGCGAGCGCGGCTACCCGACAACTGTTCTCCAGAACGGCGTTCGTGCCGTGAACCTTCAGCCGGGTGATGGCGAGCGGGCAGTCGAAGAGATGCTCGCGGCGGGTGCGCTGCTCGAGTCGCGCAGCGCCGTCGCGCCGGTCAAATGACAAGCCCCAGGGAGAGACAGATGGTGGACGATCGGCCCTACTCACCGGGCCTGGAGGGGGTCCTCGCGGGCGAGACGGCGCTGGCCTATATCGACGGCGCCGAGGGTCGGCTCCTCTATCGGGGCTACTCGATTCGTGATCTGGTCCACAGGGGCTCTTACGCCAGCGTGGCCGAGCTGCTGTGGACCGACGAGTGGCGACCCGACGCTCGGCTTCCACTCGAGCCCGTGCCGGATGGTGTGTTGGCGGCGCTGCGCGCTCTGCCCACCGACTCAAAGCCGATGGACGCGCTGCGCACCGCCGTCTCCGCATGGGGTGCCGCCCAGAACCTGAGCTGGCCGCCGACCGTCGAGCAGGCACGCGCGCTGACCGCGTTCTCGCCCTCGGCGCTCGCCGCCTTCGCTCGCATTCGCAACGGCCAGGAGCCGGTCGACCCGGATCCGTCGCTCGACACCGTGCCGGGATTTCTCTACCAGCTGAACGGCGAGCGTGTCGACGACGCCACCGCCCGCGCGCTCGATGCCTATTTCGTCGTCGGCGCGGAGCACGGCTTCAACGCCTCGACCTTCACAGCGCGCGTCATCACCTCGACGCGCAGCGACATTGCCTCGGCCGTATGTGGCGCCATCGGCGCGCTCAAGGGCCCGCTCCACGGCGGCGCGCCGTCCGAGGTCGTCGAGCAGCTCCACGAGGTTGGCTCCGTCGAGCGCGCCGAGCAGTGGGTGCGCGAGACGCTCGCCCGAGGCGAGCGGCTGATGGGCTTCGGGCACCGCGTCTACCGCGCCTACGACCCGCGCGCCGCGGCGCTGCGCGAAGTCGCGGAATGCGATGGCGCACCGGCCCGATTGGCTCGACCTCGCCATCGCTGTCGAGGACGTCGCGCTCAAGGTCCTGGCCGAGAAGCACCCCGACCGGCCGCTCAAGACCAACGTCGAGTTCTACGCAGCGCCCGTGCTGAGGGTGTCGGACTGACGCCCGATCTCTTCCCGGCGACGTTTGCCCTCGCGCGCCACGCCGGTTGGACGGCGCACATCCTCGAGCAGGCTTCGGCCAACCGGCTGATCAGGCCCGACGTGCGCTACATCGGCCCCGACGAGCGGCCGCTGCCGGAGTAGGCTTTTGCCGGTGAGCCCCGTCCTGAACTCTCCACGCCGTCCGTGGCCGCTCGCGCTGGGCCTGGCGCTGCTGCTCGTGGCTTCCACGATCGGCGCGGCGCCGGTAGCCGCCGCTGACGAGCTCCTGCCCGATCTCAAGATGGGCGACATTTACAGCATCCGCCTCGAGCGATCGGGCGGCGGCCGGCTGCGGCTGCGCTTCGGCACGATCGTCTGGAACGTGGGCGACGGCCCGATGGAGGTCCGCGGCAGCGACCGCCAGGGTGACGTGATGCGCGACCTGGTTCAGAGCGTCTCGATGCGTGGCGGCGGGTCGCGAACCTACGCGCCGCCCGGTGCCGAGGCGTTCTACTCGGGCGACGGCCACAACCACTGGCACATCAACGCGTTCATCACCATCTCGCTCTTCTCGAAGGACACCGGCGAGACGTTGGATCCGGCGGCGCTGGCCGACCGTGGCCTGCGCAAGATCGGCTTCTGCCTGACCGACCTCGTTCGCGCTCCAGCCGGGCTGCGGCCGCCCAACGCGGCCAACCGGATCGGGTTCCCGGTCATAGGTTGTGGAACGCGCGCCAGCCAGGAGTTCCGCATGGGCATCTCGCCGGGCTACGGCGACGACTACAAGCCGTTCTTCAACCACCAGTGGATCGACATCGTCGGCCTCGAGACCGGCACGTACCGGATGTGTGCGACCGTCAACAGCAACTCCATGTGGCAGGAGAAGAACCAGAACCTGGACAACAACAGCGCCTGGCTCGACCTCGAGATCAACTCCGACCGAGGCGCCATCGACGTCGTCGGCAGCGATGACACCGATTGCGAGAAGCCACCGCCCATCTGGTTCGGCGTAGGCGCCTGACCACCGGCGCCGGCGCCTGACCTCGGCGCGTGCGCCGCTCGCAAAACCCGTGGCGCGTCCGCGCAACGCATAACCAGAAGTACCAGTTCTGACTGGGCAGAAAGTATTGCATCGGGCAGTACCCTGAATTTTGCTCCGGCCAATCTTGACGGCCGGACAAGGGGAAACCTGCCCGATGAAAATCCCCACCCGCCGCCTCAGCGTCGCTCATATAGGGCTGGCCTCGATACTGGCGCTGGCCACCCTGCCCGTCTCGGCACCGTCCGCGGCCGCAGCCGCAGGGGAGCTGTTGCCCGACATGCTGATGGCCGCGCCCTACAACGTCACGATCCAGGTCAAAAGCAATGGCACGCGCCTGCTGCGCTTCGGCACGATCGTGTGGAACGTCGGCCTGGGGCCACTCGAGGTCCGTGCCCGCAACCGCGTCGGCAACACCATGACCCGCGTCTCTCAACGGATCACCACCACGACCGGCGTGGTCAATCAGCTCGTGCCCGGCATGACCGCGTTCTACTCAGGTGACGGCCACAACCACTGGCACGTGGCGCGCTTCATCGACGTGTCCCTGACGCCTCAGGCAGGCGCCAGCGAGAGCGTCGATGAGCGTCACCTGAGAAAGATCGGCTTCTGCCTAGTCGACCTGGTGCGGGCGCCGGCCGCTCTACGCCCGGCCAACTCGGTGGCTGTGCGCAAGCACTGGGTGTCGGGTTGTGGCAATCGCCAGAGCAAACAGCTGCGCTTCGGCATCTCCGTCGGTTGGGGCGATGACTACCGGCCATTCTTCGCCTACCAGCAGATCAACATCAGCGGCCTGCCCGACGGCGCCTACCGGCTGTGCGCCACCGTCAACCCCGAGGGCCTGTGGCGTGAAGCCGGTGCCGGAGCGGCCAACAACAGCTATTGGTTCGATGTCCAGCTCGCGCCGTCAACGGCCGCGCTGACGCCGATTGCGCAGGGCCTGGGACCGTGCTCGGAGGCTGCTCCCGCGCCCAGCTCCTGAGCGAGGGGAGGTCAGCTGGCCCGGGATCGCCTGGCGGCTGAGCGCGAGCAGATGGCGCATGTCGGCCCGGCGCCCGGGTCGTCGAAGAGCTCCGAGCCACGGCCCACGAACCGGCTGCAGTACGTGACCAGGCGGCCGGTCGGATCGCGCGTGATCTGGTGCCAGCGCCGATTCTGCTGCTTGCCCGGGCCCTCGAAGCGCGCCCATGAGCCGTCGGCCGGTCTCTCGGATCGGTGGCCGGTGTCGGTCGACACCCGGCCGCCGCGGACGCCGTCGATGATCTCGCGCGCGCGCCGCATCGCCACCCGGTTCTCGACCAGGACCTCGTGACTGACCGACGAGGTGGACGTCAGCCGCGAATACGTCGCGTGCATGCTGGCCACGGCCAGGCGCACGGTTTCATGGTCGTTGGAGAGCGCGGGCAGCTCCTCGAGCAGACGCTCGCCGTCGCGCCACGTCTGGAGCACCTCTTCGACAAGGTTATGCGTCACCTGTGCCTTGGTGTCCTTCCGCTCTGAGCCGGAGCTGGTATCCCGCGGCCACGATATCAAGTTGGTTGACAGCAGCGGTCAGACCGTCGCCGGCTCAGCCTCTGGAGAAACGCCGGTCGCCGCCAGGAATTGCTCCTGGTACAGCCGCGCGTAGAGGCCGCCCTGCTCGAGCAGCTCGGTGTGATGGCCGCGCTCGACGATTCGGCCGTCCCTGAAGACCACGATCAGGTCGGCACGCAGGATGGTCGACAGCCGGTGGGCGATGGCGATCGTCGTCCGGCCGCGCATCACGCGCTCGATTGCCTGCTGGATAAGCCGTTCCGACACCGTGTCGAGCGCGGACGTGGCTTCGTCGAGGACAAGGATGCGCGGATCCTTGAGCAGCACGCGTGCCAGCGCGATGCGTTGCTTTTCGCCACCCGACAGCTTGTAGCCGCGCTCGCCGACGATGGTGTCGTAACCCTCTGGCAGGGCCATCACCCGGTCGTGGATGGCAGCCGTGCGCGCGGCTTCCTCGAGCTCTGAGTCGGTCGCGTTCGGACGCGCGTAGCGCAGGTTGTCGCGCACCGACGCGTGGTACAGGAACGTCTCCTGGGTCACGAAGCCGATGACCTCGCCGAGCGACGCCAGCGTCAGGTCGCGCACGTCGTGGCCGTCGATCTCGACGGCGCCCTCGTCCACGTCGTACAGGCGCGGCAAGAGATAGGTCGTCGTTGTCTTGCCCGAGCCGGACGGCCCGACCAGGGCCACGAGCTGGCCGGGCTGCGCCTCGAAGTCCACGCCCTCGATGCCGAATGGCAACCGCGTCTCGGGCAATGGCTCCGCCGCAGGCTGCGCGCCGTCCTCTTCGGCCGCGCCGTTGCCGTCCGCGGTCGCCGCAGCGGGGAGGGGAGGTGCAGATCGGTACCTGAACGAGACGTCGCGGTAGCGAATCTGTCCGCGCACGCGGTCCGCCTCCAGGGCGACTGCATCGGGCTTGTCGTCGATTTCGACGGGCAGGTCGAGGTACTCGAAGATCCGATCGAACAGCGCCAGCGCGCCCTGGATCTCGACCTGGACGTTGAGCAGCTGCCCGAGCGGGAAGAAGAGGCGGCTCTGGAGCGTGGTGAAGGCGACGATGTCGCCGATAGTCGGCGCCGTCGGGTCGTTCTGGATCGTCAGCCAGCCAGCCAGCCAGTAGACCAGCGCCGGCGTGATCGAGAAGACGGTGCCGACGATCATGAAGAACCAGCGACCGACCATGCTCTGCTGGATCTGGAGCTTGGCCAGGTCGGCATTGACCTTCTGGAAGCGGCCGACCGCCTGCTGCTGCTGGCCGAACGTCTTGGTCAGCAGCACGCCGCTGACGCTGACGGTTTCCTCGGTGATCGCGCTCATGTCGGCCAGGCTCTTCTGGGTCTCGGTCGAGATGCGCCGGCGGACCTTGCCCACGCGATAGGTCAGGTACAGGAAGAACGGCAATACCGCGAGCGAAAGCAGGGCGAGTCGCCAGTCGAGCAGGAACATCGCGATGACCGTCGAGATGGTCACGACCAGGTTCGAGACGACGCTGCTGGCCGTGTCGGTCACGACCGACTGGATGCCACCGACGTCGTTGGCGAGGCGGCTCTGGATCTCGCCGGTCCGCGTCTCGGTGAAGAAGCGCAAGGGCAGGCGCTGCAGATGCGAGTACAGCGCGTTGCGCAGGTCCTGCATCACGTGCTGACCGACGATGTTGTTGAGGTACGACTGACCGACGCCGATCAGGCCGCTGACGACCGGCACAACGATCATCAGCCCGACGTAGACGTTGAGCAGGAACAGGTTCTGCTGGGGGATGGCCTCGTCGATCAGCAGCTTGAGCAGGTACGGGTTGATCAGGCCCAGGAAGCTGGTGACGATGATCGTCAGCAGCACCAGCAGTACGGCCAAGCGGTAGGGCCGGAAGAAGGCGACGATGCGCCGCACCGTGCGCTGGCGCTTCTCGGGGCTGATGTTGGTGTCGCGTGCCGCGTTCTCGAGCATCCGCGTCGTGCGCCCGTGGCCGCCCCCACCGAAGCTCATCGGCTTCCCCTATTCATCCGCAGCCGACGGTAGCACGGGCGCCCGGAGGGGGCCGCCGGGTGCGACCGCCGATCCGCGGGCCGGCAGGTCCACCTTTTACGCCCCCACAGCGTTGTAGATATGGCTGTGTCAGGCGCTGGCAGATTTGGCCCAGGGCAGTCGAACGCGCGGAGCGTGACGAGCTGATGCGACAGGTCGCGGGACTCACCAAGACGCCGGAGCAGGGTGTTTGGCGCCATTTCCTCGACGTCACGTGGATACGACGCTGCCGCAGCGTCGGTGGCACCCGATCAGTCGCGGAGCTCGGTTAACACGCTCGGCGGGCGTGGTTGGCACCGCGGCGCCGGCGGTTGGCACTGCGGGGTCGGGTAGGACGAGAAAGGGAAGGCGTAGGGTATGGCCGGCACTAGGTAGGGGACCTGGCACCGAGTAGGGGACGGTGCTCCCTGTGTGCCACAGGAGGGTGACTCGTGCGAACTATCTCAGCAGGTCTATTGACCCTTGCCTTCATCGCGGCCTGTGGCGGAGGCGGAGGAGCAACTGGCCAGCCGACCACTCCAGCCGGCCAGCCAACCACGCCAGCCGCCGGCGAGCCGACGACGCCACCCGCAGGCGAGCCGACCACACCAGCTGCCGGCGGTACCGGATCGGTCGTCCATGTCGTGGTGGCCAGCGGACCATTGGCCGGTACGTACGACCGAACCGGCATCAAGTACGACTGCAACATTTCGGACTCGGGCTCCGGCGCCACATTCCTGGACATGGAAACCACCGAGGGCCTGTCGACGCTGCAGTTCTCCGCTATCGAGGGCGGGGCCACCGTGACGAAGTTCTATCTCAACATAGTCTTCGGCCCGCCAATGACATCGGTGGACGGCGTGGAGATCCAGACCCTGGTTCCGGGTTCGGAGCGGGGCAGTGGCACGGCCACGTTGCAGGACAACGGCGCGACGATCAAGTGGACGATCGACGGGACGACCGAGGATGACATCGGTGTTCACGCCACCGTGGAGTGCGGTCCGGTCGATCGCAGCTAAGGGCAACAGCCCCCCAACTTAGCTAGCAGGCTCCGGGGTCGGAGCCTGCGCCGGTCCGCGGCGTCTGTCCGGCTCGAGGTCGTGCTCGGACACGAGCTCCTTGTCGGCACCAAGGCGCAGCCGCGTGGCCAGCAGCCAGGCCAGCGCGTAGAGCAGCGCCACGAACACCAGCAGGAACTGGAAGCCGGTGATCAGGGCGACGTATTCGATTGCGCCACCGACGACTGCGCCAAGCAGGTTGCTGGCGAAGGACATGTCGGCGGTCTTCGTGTCGCGGAACGAGTACGAGAAGACCAGGTTTGCGAAGAAGACCGGCGCAAAGGCGAGGCCCGCGGCAACCAGGTAGCGCAGCCAGGCCGGCTCGAAGAGGAGCGATTCGGGCGGCAGCAGGAAGGCCACCGCAATCGATGCGAATAGCGCGATGTAGAAAGGCGTTGGCCGGCGCAGCGGCCAGCGCGCGTTGACGAAGATCGCCAGCAGGACGCTGCACAGAATGCCGAAGAAGGCGAGCGAGTTGACCACCCACGTCGTGCCGAAGAGCAGGCTGAAGCTGGTGATGCTGCGCGTGTTCAGCAGCAGGAACGCGACTCCGAGCACGAAGAAGTGCGGGCTGAACCGCCGGATGCTGGTTCCTGTCGCCACTGACGCCAGAGCCACCGACACGAAAGCACCGATCAGCAGGATCGCCAGTCCGGCGAGGTAGTGCGGCGCCACGAAGGGCGTGCGCAGGTACAGGAAGGGCCAATCGTCCGTGGCCGCCTTGGGCTCAGGTTCACCGGCGTCGGGTGCGCCCGTGACGGTGTCGCCGGGCGGCACGCCGTCCGGCAGACTGGCGACGAGTGGGCCGGCCGCGAGCGAGGCCTTGTGCGCGCCATAGACGTTGACGAGCGGCTCGTGCCCGAAGGCGTCCTCGAGCATGGTCGCGAGCTTCGCCACCAGCCACGGCGTCGCGGTAGTAGTTGTAGAGCACGAAGATGCCGTCGTCGGTGAGGTGGTCGCGCACCGACGTCGAACGCCTGCTCGGTGAAGAGGAACGACTCGAGGCGCAGCGACGACTGCTGGCTGACCAGGGTCAGCGAGTCGGGCAGGGCGAAGATGATGAGGTCGTACTTCTTGTCGGTGTTGCGCAGGAATGCACGGCCGTCGTTGACGTAGGCGCTGACACGCGGGTCGTCGTAGGGCCGGTTCGGGTGGCGGGTCTTGCCGATCTCGAGCAGCTCTGGGTCGATCTCGACGGCGTCGACATGACCCGCGCCGTGGTGCAGCGCCAGCGCGACGTCCGAGCCGCTGCCCGCTCCGACGATGAGCACCTCGGGATAGGTCCTGTCGGGGAACCAGCGGTAGACCTGCTCGTAGAACTCCTCGATGCCCTCCTGCCCGATCGGATGCAGCGCCTGGTGGGGGACGCCGTCGACCGTGATGTGAACCAGGCCTTCGCGCGACGCGAAGGAGCTGATGCGGTAGTAGGGCGACCAGATGTTGTTCGGGTGAGTTGCGGTCTGCTGGAAGACGAGCACGACCACTGCGATCAGCGCACCGACATTGACGAGGGTGAGCCACGACCAGCGGCGACGGCCGAATTCGAGAGCGATCACCAGCCCGACGGCAACCGTGAACCAGACCAGCGGATCCGTGCCCAGAGCGGACAGCAAGCTGAACGCGGCGATGCCGGCGAGCGAGCCGATGATGTCGATGGCGTACGCCTTGAGTGGCGGCATGCTCTTGAGCAGCGGACCGAGTGGCAGGGCCAAGGTCGCCAACAGCGCAGCGACGAGGCCGACGATGAGCGGCAGGATCAGGAAGTTCTCGTCCGCCGCTCGATTCTCCGCAAGGCCGAAGAACAGCTCGTTCTGGGAGTCGACCTGCACATTGAGCTGGAAGTTGAAGACGTAGAGCACGACCAGCGCCAGCAGCACAGCGAACGGCGACAGCCGCGGGTAAAAGCCCTTGCGCCCGAGGATGATGCCCAGGCCGATGCCCAGGAAGCTCGCAATCAGCAGGAAGTTGCTGAAGAAGCCGATGTACTTGACGTTGGACGGGATCCAACGGATGAGCATCAGCTCGACGAACAGAATCGCCAGGCTGGTCAGAAAAAGGCGAGTTTCATTGCGGCGAAGAAGGGCGAGCACGGCCCGCGCAGGTTAGCGAATTACGGCGCCAACGGCCGCGGCGGCGCGGACGCCCCCGAAACCGGGAGCTACCAGGCGGTGGCGGTTGCCGCCTCGGCGATGCCCTGCGACTCGAGCCAGCGCTCGGCATCGATGGCCGCCTTGCAGCCGTCGGCCGCGGCGGTGATGGCCTGGCGGTAGCGGTGGTCGTGGACGTCGCCGGCGATGAACACGCCGTCGATCTTGGTCCGCGTCTCGTCGGTGACGACCAGGTAGCCCTTGTCGTCGACGTCCAGCCAGTCGCTGAAGACATCCGTGTTGGGCTTGTAGCCGATGGCCACGAAGAGCCCCTCCATGGGCTCGTCCTGCTCGCTGCCGTCGGTGGTGTCTGCGCAGGCGCAGGCCCTCGACCTTGTCCTCGCCCAGGACGTCGGCCACCTCCGTGTTCCAGCGCACGTCGATCTTGGGGTGCTCGAGGGCACGGTCCTGCATGATCTTGCTGCCGCGGAACCTGTCGCGGCGGTGGAGCAGCACGACCTCGGTCGCGAAGCGCGTCAGGAAAGTCGCCTCTTCGAGCGCCGTGTCGCCGCCGCCGACGACGGCGACCTTCTTGCCACGGAAGAAGAAGCCATCACACGTCGCGCAGGCGGACACGCCGCGGCCGCGCAGCCGCGTCTCGTTGTCGAGGCCCAGCCACAGCGCGGACGCGCCGGTGGCCACGATGACCGAGTCGGCCGTGTACTCGGTCCTGTCTGCCCATACGCGGAACGGCCGCGTGGAGAAGTCGACGCGCTCCACGTCGACGTCGACGAAGCGCGTGCCGAAGCGCTCGGCCTGCTCGCGGAACTTCTGCATCAGCTCGGGGCCCTGGATGCCCTCGGGGAAGCCCGGGTAGTTCTCCACGTCGCTGGTGATCATCAGCTGGCCGCCGGGCACGTAGCCGGCGATGACGATGGGCTCGAGATTGGCTCGCGCGGCGTAGATTGCCGCTGTCAGCCCGGCCGGTCCGGAGCCGACGATAAGCACCTTCGAGTGCCTGCCGCCGTCGTCCGGCGCGCTGCCGTTGCCGCCCTGCTTCTGGGGCAGCGAGACGCTCTCTTCCGCCGTGCCGGCTGGCGCGCCATCGTCGATGATCGAGATGCTCGGGAACCCGAGCTTGGTGGAATCCATTGGCCTCATCGTAGCATCGGCGTATACCCCAGGGGAGTATCGCGGCGGGCGCTCAGCGGTCGAGCGGGCTGGGTTCGCCCAGGCCAGCCAGCTGCGGAATGACATCGCGGCCGATGAGCTCGATCTTGGACACGTCGCTCACGCCCCGGATCGAGACGATCGTCTGGTGCGAACCGGCCTCGGACCAGCCGCCGAGCCGCTCGAGAAGCTCTGCCGGCGTGAGCGACCCACGGTGGCCGTCGGGCGTGATCGACACCGTCGATAGGTTGGTCTTCTCGATCGTGTCGTAGTCACGGCCCACGGCCTCGCAGTGGCGCCGCAGGACGTCGAACTTGTGGCGCAGCATGTCCGGGGCGCCAAACACGTTGCACGCGTCGGCGTAGCGCGCCACGAGACGCAGGGTTGTCCGCTCGCCACCGCCGCCCACGAGTATCGGGATGCTCGGCTGGGACAGCGGCTGCGGGCTGAGCATGAGCCGCTCGGCGCGCGTCGTGCGGCCCTGGAATCCGCCCGCATCGAGCTCGCCGCGCCAGGCCTGGCGGGCCATCTTGAGCGTGTCCTCGAGCATTCGGAAGCGATCAGGCAGCTCAGGGAAGGGGATGCCCAGCGAGCGCGCCTCCTCGACGTTCCAGGCGGCACCGATTCCGAGCCAGGCGCGGCCGCCGGAGAGCACGTCGAGCGTCGTCACCGCCTTGAGCCACATTCCGGGCTGGCGGTAGGGAACAGCCCCGACCATCAGCCCCAGCCGGGCGCGCTGCGTGTGGGCGGCCATGAAGCCGAGCGCCGTCGTGCCCTCGAGCATCGGCTCCTCCAGCTCACCCACGCTGCGTATCTGGAAGAGGTGGTCCATCACCCAGATCGAGTCGAAGCCGGCGTCGTCGGCCGCGCGGCAGATGCGCGCCAGGGTCGGTCCGATCTCGGCGTCTCCGCCGGGCCAGGTGAAGGAGGAGATCTGGAGGCCGAGCTTCAAGGTGAGCCGATGCTACCGAACAAGCGAATCAGCGAAAGAGATCCATCTCTCCGGGCATGACGACCTCCGCGGCCACGGAAGCCTCACGGCGGTCGAAGTCGACGCCGCGCACCAGCACGACGGGCTGGCCGCTCGTCTTGCCCGACGCCAGCTCGGCGGCTGAGGCGATCTGTCGGCGACGGCGACGATGGTCGAGCTGCATCATGCGGCCGTCGGCGTCGGGCGTGCCGCGCAGGTCGGCGAGCGGCGCGATGCCCGCCACACCGAGGGCGACATCGACGATGCCGAAGCGCCACGGTCGTCCGAACGAGTCGCTGATAATGATCGCCGGCGCGTCCTCCGCAGACAGCTCCATCAGCCGTGCGATGTCGTCTCGCAGGACGCGCGCCGACGCGTCGGGATCGCGCGGCAACAGGGTGACGATCTCCGCGCGGCCGGTGTTCGAGGCATCGACTCCGGCGTTGGCGCACACGAAGCCGTGGTGAGTTCGGCTGATGATCAGGCCGCGCTCCATGCGCAGGATCTCGGCCGACTCGCGCAGCACGACCTCGACCTGGCGCGCGTCACGCTGCCACTGCGCCGCGTACTCGACGGCCTCCGCTCGGGGCTCGATGGTGGTCAGATCGACCAGGCAGCCCTCGGCCTTCGACACGATCTTCTGGGTGACGACCAGGACGTCCGTGGCGCGCGGACCGAGTGCGGGATCTCGAGGCCGCCATCGTCCGCCACGCCTCCGCGATAAGCGTGGCGAGGTCGTCGCCTGGCTGGATCTCTGGCAGTGCTGGCAGGGCGACGGCGGTCAGGCCGGGCATCGGACCTTGGCTCAGCCGTGAGTGGCGGTCATGAACTCGGCCGCCAGCTCCTCGCCCATGGCCTGGAGCTCGAGCTGGCGCGAGAGCTCGAGGCGCTCGAGGTCGTCTGGCGTGTCCAAATCGAACCCGAGCCGGGCGTCGTCGACGACCTGCACGCTGGCATCGACCAGGGACGCCGCGCGCAGGTGGGCCTCGAAGCTGGCGACACCGAAATGCGGCTCGATGACGTTGGGCGGCGTCAGGAGCAGGCCGTTGGTGCCGGCGCGCGCATCGGCCGGGACGATGACCGCGACGGGGCGGCCGCTGCCGGCGACGAGAGCAGCGTCGGCCGCGTCGAGCAGCCGGTCGAGCGCCGCGACGTCGAGCAGCGGCAGGTCGGCGGGGAGCATCAGCACGGCCGTGGCGCCGGCCGCGACGGCGGCGTCGCGGCCGGCGCGCAGCGCTTCGTTGAGATCCATGGCCGGGTCGCGAACGAAGTTGAGGCTCGCCGCAATCCTTGACCGGACGACAGCCAGGTCGCTGTCAGCGGCGACGACGTGCAACGTGCGCAGCGGCTTCCAGGCAGCCAGGGTGCGCAGGGTGTTCACGAGCAGGCCGAGCACGAGAATCTCGCGTTCCTCGGCGTCGAGCGCGATGCCCAACCGGCTCTTGGCCTCGTGGCGCGTCCGTATCGGGACGATTGCGTGCACCCTCGAAAGGCGCGCCACGGATGGGTTCACGGCGCGATGGTAGGCGCTCGGGTGCTAAATTCGCGTCTCAGAGAGAAGGAGGATCGAATGCTTGCCATTCGCCGACTGGCGCTTTCCGTCGTGGGCGCCGTATTGATCATCGTGGGCTGCACGTCGATAACGATCCCGAGCATCCCGCCGATCCCGACCGTGCCGCCGGGCTTCACCATCCCGCCGATCTCGCTCCCGAGCGGCTTCAACCTGCCGAGCGGCCTCAACCTGCCGAGCGCAGATCCAAACAGCGGCAGCTGTGCGCTGATCTCGGCGGCGGAGCTCAGCGCGATCATGGGCGCCACGTACACCGTGACCGGGAACGACAACAGCAGCTGCACCTACACCGGCGGCTTCAGCGGCGTCCTCATCAGTGTTACGCCGGATACAGACCTGACGGGGGCGCGCTTCCTGTTCGGCGATTCGGCCGCGGACCTGACCGTGGGCGGCTTCCCGGCAATCAGCGGTCGCGTCTTCGGCCAGCCCGGCGTCTACGTGCAGCGGCCTGCCGACCAGCTGGCCGTCCAGGGCATCCTTCTCGGTGAGGATCCGGCCTTGATCGACCGCCTGGTACAGGTCGCCAACACGGCCATCACGCGCATGCCCTGACGCACCGCGTCGGGCAACAAAGGTCAACGGGCGCCGGCGACCTCCAGGATCTCCTGGGCGAGCCGGCGCCTTTCCGATTCCTCGGCGATGAGCGTGCCCGTCACGAACGCGCGCGCGCCGTTCGCTGCCACTGCTACCACGTCATCGGCGTCAGATCGGTCGATCACGAGCACGTCGATCAGGCCGGGCCAGGCACTCGCGTAGTGCCGGCCGATGCCCGCCGACCCAGGCTCGACCCCGAGCGAGCGCATCATCTGCGCCGCGGGACCACGTACCGCCTCGCCCCCGATGATCGGGCTGACGGCAACGACGGGCGCGGCCGAGCCCGCGATCGCGTCGGCAAATCCGGGCACGGACAGGATCGGGGCCACGCTGACGAATGGATTCGACGGCGCCACGACCACGAGGTCGGCGGACGCGATCGCGGCCAGCGACTCAGCCGTCGGTCTTGCGACGTCAATGCCGTCGAAGCGCAAGCCGACCACATCGTCGGCGTGGTGGCGGCGCACGAAGTAGTCCTGGAAATCCAGCCAGCCCTCGGTGGTCTGGATCTGCGTCCGCACCCGCTCATCGGTCATCGGCAGCAATTGCGCGCTGATGCCCAGGCTGCGCGCAAGCTCGGCCGTCACCTCAGTCAGGCGGCTACCGCTGCGCAGCCGCTCCGTGCGCGCGATGTGGGTCGCGAGGTCGCGATCGCCCAGCCGGAACCACGTTGGCCGGCCGTAGCGCTCGAGCATCTGCGCGCCTGACCAGGTCTCGTCGCGGACGCCCCAGCCAGTCTGTTCGTTGGCCAGGCCAGCGAGCGTGTACATGACCGTGTCCAGGTCGGGCGAGATGTGCAGATCGTGGAGCTCGAGATCGTCGCCGGTATTCACGACGACGCTCAGATCGACACGGTCCGAAAGCTGGGCGAAACCGTGGGCCATGCGCGCGCCGCCGAAGCCGCCGGCCAGGACCACGACCGATGTCCGTCTCATCGCGTCACAGTGTGGCGCCGCGCGCTGACTGACGTGCTATAAGGGTCGGCCTGTACTGAGGGGGATGAAATGACCATTTCGCGTTTCACGCTTGGCGCCGGCGTCCTTGCTGCCGTTGTCGTCCTGGGGGCGTGCGTCAACCTGGCAGCCGCTCCGAGCGGCAATCCCCTGCCGACCCGTCCCGCCGCCGCGACCAGCGGCCCCGCTGCGCCGAGCCAGGCAGGCCCCACCCAGACCGACTCCGCGGCCCAGCCGACCGGCGCGGCGATCGAGGGCAACCTGTGCCACATCGTCACCCTCGAGGAGGTCTCGGCTGCGGCGGGCGGAGCACCGGCCGTCCTTGGCGCGGACTACGACCTCGAGGGCGAGTGCAACTGGGACGTGGGCGAGCCCAACGAGCTGGGGACTCCCGCCGCCTTCGTGAACCTGCGCGTGGACTTCAGCAACGCGCTCGACGATGCACGAACGCTGTTTCCCGACGGTGAGGATGTGGCCGTGGGCGACGACGCTTACTGGATGCCCGATCTCAACGTCCTGAACTTCGCCAAAAACGGGCGCATCTATGCCGTCCAGATAGCCCTGGTCGATAGCGAGGCGATCGACCCGCGAGCTCTTGCCATCGCCCTAGGGACGACCGCGGCTTCGCGACTCTGATCAGCAGCTGATCTTGGGCAGAACCTCGCGCCCGAACGCCTCGACCCACTCCTTCTGGTTGCGGCCGACGTTGTGCAGGTAGATCTTGTCGAAGCCCATGTCGGCGAAGCGCTGGATCTCGCGTCGGTGCGCCTCTAGATCTGAGGAGATCAGCATTCGGCCCTGGAAGTCCTCGGGGCGGACGAGCTTGGCCATCTGCTCGAAGTCCTGGGGCGAGCGAATGTCGGCCTTGGGGAACTTCATGCCGCCATTGGGCCACTCCGTCATGGCGTTGGCCAGCGCCTCTTCATCGGTCTCGGCCCACGAGAGGTGCAGCTGCAGGATGTATTTGAAGGTGGCCGGATCGGCGCCCGCCTCGCGGCGACCCTCCTCGCACTTGCTGCGGATCATCTCGAGCTTGGTCTCAGGTGCGCCGACAGTGATCAGGCCGTTCGTCGCCATGCCAGTCCGGCGGGCGGTGATGGGCCCTGCTGTGGCCACGTAGATATCGGGCGGCGTCTCGGGCATGGTCCACAGCCTGACCGTCTCCATCTTGAAGAAGCGGCCGTCGTGCTTGGTGTCCTTGCCGGTGAAGAGACGGTTGAAGAGCTCGATCGCCTCGAACATACGGTTGATGCGCTCGGGTGCCTCCGGCCAATACTCGGCCACGACATGCTCGTTGAGCGCCTCGCCGCTGCCCAGGCCGAGCCAGAACCGACCGGGGTACATCGCCGCCATGGTGGCGGCGGCCTGGGCGATGACGACCGGGTGCGTGCGAAAGGTGGGACAGGTGACGCCGGGGCCGACATCGCCCTTGGTGCGCTCGGCGACGGCCGCCATGAACGCCCAAACGAATGCGGCCTGGCCCTGCTGCGGCACCCACGGCTGAAGGTGGTCGGCGGCCATGACGCCGCTGAAGCCGGCCTCCTCCGCGGCGACGCACCAATCGAGGAGATCAGTCGGATGGAACTGCTCGAGCATTGCCGCGTAGCCGATCGGCTGGACAGCCATCAGTGTGGGTCTCCATGGATGTGGGCCTTGACCGGAACGAGCACGAAGGTGATCCGGTCCTGCGTCGAGAACCGGTTGATGCTGACCTGTGCGTCTTCAGGCGTGTAGTAACGGCGCGCCATCTCACTGATGTCGGCCAGTGCTGCCTCGCCGTCGTACACACGGTCGATTGCGCATTCGATGGTGACCGCGTCCTCGCCGGCGTGGATGGCCAGGCTGGCGCGCTGCTCGCGTTCGAGGTTCGCCGGCCAGCGCCGGCCGCGCAGCGAATTCACGATGAAGCGGTCGCCACGCGCGCCCGTGCCCGGTTCGAAGCGATACCAGATCACGATCTGATGCGGCCCACCATCGCGGTTGACCGTGGCGATCGTGGCGTGTCGCGGGGGAGTGGCGCCGAGAAAGGCGCGGGCGTTTTCGGACAGCAGCTGCTGCTGCTCTCCGGCGAGCTGGGATGTCACGGACCGATGGTATCCAGAAACGGCTGAGGGCCCGCGCTTGCGGGCCCTCAGCCTCATAGGAACTGGTAGCGGTACGGCTACTCGAGGAAGCCGTTCTCCTGGAGCCATTCGGCGGCGACGTCCCGCGCGTCGCGATTGTCGACCTGGACCTGCTTGTACAGGTCAGCCAGCGTTGGCGTGTCGATCGCCTGTGAGACGGTGTTCAGTGCCTCCTGGACTTGAGTCGCCAGGCCCTGTTGGTCGAGCTGCTCGAGCAGGCTGTCGCGCACGATGGGTGCGACGTTGTCGGCCGGCTGCGTCGCCAGGTCGTCCTCGAGCACGACCCAGCTGTTGACGATGATGTCCGGCTGGGTCGAGCACAGCTCGGCGACATCGATCGTTTCCGTGCGCAGTGCGTCAGCCATGGGCGTGTCGCACGCGCCGAGCTTGGTCGCGCCGGCGATCGTGTCCTGGGTTATGCCGTACTGCTCCAGCGCACCGCCGCCGGCGCCGCACAGCGGGTTTTCCGGGCAGTCTGTCGGCAGGCCCCAGTTGAGATCGCCCTGGACCGCGGCGAGATCGCCGATCGTCTCGAGGCCAAACTCGTCGGCGGTCTCCTGGCGAACGACGAACGCGTTGGTATCGACCGCCGGGGTGAAGGCGAAGACGGTCAGGTTCTTAGGCTCGAGCAGGGCCTGGAGCTCGGTCCGATTGGTATTTGCATCGCCGGTCGGCGTACCACCCTCGAACGCCAGACGGCTGCCGATGTACTCGGGCTGGATGTCTATCTGACCGCTTTCGATGGCTGGCTGGAGGACGGCCCGGTCGCCGAGGCCGATGCCGTCGCGCGTGACGGTGAAGCCCATGTCCTCGAGAACCTGGGCGTAGATCTCCGCCATGACGCGCGCCTCGGCAAAGCCGACGGAGCCCATCTTGATTGTTGGCCTGTTGCTCCCACCCAGCGAGCACGCGCTGAGAAGCACGAGTGCCGCTGCCCCGAGAGCAAGCATGCGGGTCTGCCGCATGGGTAACCTCCTCTGAAGGTAGTTCCGGTTAGCCCGGACCTTGACCGCCGGACTATACCGTGCTGTGCGCCGCGGTTCACCCATCGGATCATTCCCAGCTCTAGCGCGAGCCTCGCAGTCCTACAGGTGTCAGCCGCCGCTGGATCAGCGTCAGGACCAGGTCGGTGACGACGACGAGACCTGAAACGAGGATGACGCCGGTGAAGATCATGCCGACGCCGCCACGGCTGAGGTTCGACAGCCCGTCGACAAGGTAGCGACCCAGCCCGCCGAAGCCGAAGATGGCACCCAGCGTTGCGGTGGCGATGACCTGCACCGTGGCCGAGCGGATGCCCGTGGAGATGACCGGCACCGAAAGTGGCAGCTCGACGCGGCCCAACAGCTGGCGCTCGCTCATGCCCAGCCCGCGGCCGGCCTCGAGCGCGTCACGGTCGACCTCGGCGACGCCGGCGTAGGCATTGACCAGGATCGGCGGCACCGCCAGCACGACCATGGCGATGATCGTCGGGTAGATCTTGAATCCGGCCTGCGGATCGATCGCCGCGGTGATGGGCAGCACGATCGCGATCACCGCCAGCGACGGCAGCGCGCGCCAGATGTTGGCCGAGTTGACGGCCAGGTTGGTGAATCGGCCGGTGTGGCCGATCCAGATCCCGATTGGCAGGGCGATCAGCAGCGCAATGATCAGCGACGCCGCGGAGATCGCGACGTGCTCGGCCAGGCGCACGGGGATGCTGTTCGGCCCGCTCCAGTGCGCCGGATCGGTCAGGTACGCGACGGTCTGCGACAGGGCGTCCATCAGGTTGCGGCGCGCCCGCTGGCCGTCGCGCGGCTCCACGGCGTGGCGACGAGCTGCAGCCGCGCGAACATCAGGTCGAAGGCGACCGCCAGGAGGATCGACGGTATGGCGCCGAAGTAAGATCTCGGTCGGGAAGCTGCGTCGGTAGCCCTCGAGAATGAAGAAGCCGAGACCGCCGAACGCGTCGCCCATGATCGCAGTGACTGTCACCAGTCCGATGGTCGAGACCGTCGCCAGGCGAAGGCCGGCGACGATCAGCGGCACGGCGAGCGGCAGCTCAACGCGCCACAGCCGCTGACGGCCGGTGTAGCCCAGCCCGTCGGCAGCCTCGAGGACGTCGCGGGGCACGCTGTCGAGCCCGGTGGCGATGTTGCGCACGAAGATCACGAGCGTGTACATGACCAGCGGGATCAGCACGGTCAGCAGCGAGATGCCGGTGATCGAGATCAGGGCCGCGAAGAGCGCGAGGCTGGGGATCGTGTACAGGATCGAGCTGAAGGCAAGGATCGGGCCGTAGGTGCCGCGCCGGCGGACGGCGATGATCGCCAGGCCGAGCGAGATGAGGAAGCCGACGGCCACCGCGATGGCGGTCAGGTAGACGTGCTGGATCGTCCGCGCCACGAGCTCATCGAGATGGTCGACCATCCAGGCAACGTCGATCTCCATCAGGCGCTGTTCCCGTTGCGCAGCGCCGCCGCGATGTGCTCATACGTCAGCAGCCCCAGCGTGGCGCCGGCCCCATCGACCACGACGCCGGCCGACACGTCGGCATCGAGCATCAGCGACAGCGCGTCCTTGAGCGTCGTCTGCGGCTCGAAGGTGGGCTGGCCGGGCTGAGGTTGGAAATCGGGCGGGCAGGATTCGAGCTCCAGATCGGAGACCCGCGTCAACGACAGGCGCTTGAGCCCGCGATCGGCACCGACGAAGCGCGCCACGAAATCGGACGCGGGATTGCCCAGGATCTCCTGCGGCGGCCCGAACTGGGCGAGCACGCCGCCGGCCTCGAGCACGGCCACCAGGTCGCCCATCTTGATCGCCTCGTCGATGTCGTGGGTGACGAAGACGATCGTCTTGGCGAGGCGCTCCTGGAGTCGTAGCAGCTCGTTCTGGAGACGGTCGCGGACGATCGGGTCGACCGCGCCGAAGGGCTCGTCCATGAGCAGCAACGGCGGGTCGGCGGCGAGCGCGCGCGCGACACCGACGCGTTGACGCTCGCCGCCCGAGAGCTGCGCCGGGTAGCGGTCGCGGTACGTTCCCGGCTGCCAGCCCGACGAGCTCGAGCAGCTCCTCGACCCGCTCCTTTTCACGCGGATCGCTCCCAGCCCAGGAGCCGGGGCACGACCGCCACGTTGTGGCCGATGGTCAAGTGAGGCAGCAGCCCGACCTGCTGGATGACGTAGCCGATCCCGCGCCGCAGCTCGATCGGATCGCGTTCGGCGATGTCCTCGCCGCCGATCAGGATCTGGCCGCTCGTCGGCTCGATCAGCCGATTGACCATCTTGAGGCTGGTCGTCTTGCCGCAGCCAGACGGTCCGACAAGCACGCAGATCTGGCCCGCCGGCACCGAGAAGCTGAGGTCGTAGACTGCGGGCACGTCGCCGTAGCGACGCGAGACGTGGCGGAATTCGAGGTCGACCGAGGCGGCCGGCGTGGGCATCGGCGCACGGTATACGCTTCGGCTCGTGGAGACCAAGCCGGAGGGCCGTGCTCCGGAGGACCGGGCTCCGGAGAGCCGGGCTCCTGCTGGCGGCGGTGCCGCGGGCGAGAGCGCCATCATCGTGCCCGTCCGAGTCCCGGTCGGCGTCAAGCGGCTGCGTGACCGAATGGATCCCTCGGCCGCGGTAGGGTGTGCCGGCGCACGTCACGCTGATCTATCCGTTCATGCCGGTCACGCAGCTGAACGACGACGTGCGGCGCGCGATCGAGGGGATCGTGGCCTCCGAGCCCGCTTTCCCGCTCGCCTTCGGCGCAGTTCGGCGCTGGCCAAACGTCGTGTACCTCGAACCTGAGCCGGAGCAGCCGTTCCGGCGCCTCACGGCCGCGCTGGCCGCGGCCTTTCCTGACTACCCGCCCTACGAGGGTGCTTACGACGATGTCGTGCCGCACCTGACCGTTGCCCAGGACGTGCCCGAGGACTCACTTCTCGGCCGCCGAGCATGCCCTGCCGCCGATGCTGCCCATCCGCGACATCTGTCGCGAGGCGTGGCTGATCGGGCACACGCCCGATCAGCCCTGGCACACGCTGTGGCGGCTGCCGCTCGGCGAGGCGCGGGCTACGGCGTAAGGCCGACTAGACTCCGCCGATGCCGCAAATCCACCTTCGCGCAGAAGCATCCGACTACGCCCCACTTGTCCTGCTGCCCGGCGATCCGGGGCGGGCGACGCTGATTGCGGGCATGCTCGACGGCGGGCTCGACAACGTCCGCAAAGTCAACGAGCACCGCTCCCTGCTCGGCTACACCGGCACCTACAACGGCGTTCCGGTCAGCGTCCAGACGACCGGTATGGGCACGGCGTCCTTCTCGATCGTCATGGAGGAGCTGCTCATGCTCGGGGTGAGGCACTTCATCCGGACGGGCACGTGCGGCGGGATCGGGCGCGGCCTCAAGACCGGTGACGTGGTCGTCGCCACCGCGTCGGTGCCGGCCGATGGTGCAACGCGCACCTATCTACACGGTGATCCCTTCGCGCCAGCCGCCGATTTCGAGCTCACGCGGGCGCTCGTGGACACGGCGCGGGCGCGCGACGTGGAGCCGACGATCGGGGTCATCCAGACCGTCGATGTCTTCTACAACAGCGATCCCGACTATTCGTCCAAGATGCGCAGCCGCAACGTCGTCGCGGTCGAGATGGAAGCCGCCGCTCTCTTCTACCTGGCCATGCGCGAGGCGGCCAAGGGCAAGGATGTGCGAGCGGCGTGCATCCTGACGGTCAGCGACACCCTCGTGAAGGACGACGAGTCCTTCGGGTCGGACTTCATGTCGCCCGAGGAGCTGGAGGGCGCGACCAGGAACATGACCGAGATAGCGCTGGAGGCCGGGGCGGCCTTCAAGTGAGCTCACTCGACCGGTGATCCCCATCGGCGTCAACCTGACGACGATCGGCGTCAGGTCCGACTGGTGGCTCGGCGCCGCGCGCGACGTGGAGGAAGCCGGCTTCAGCTCCGTCTGGTCATGGGACCACTTCGTGTCGCGCGGCACCAGGACGGACCCCGTGCTCGAATGCTGGACGACGCTCACGGCAGCCGCGGCGAGGACCTCTCGGCTCCGCGTCGGGAGCTTCATCAACAACGTCATGAATCGCCACCCAGCCGTGCTGGCACGGATGATCGCGACGCTGTGGGACCAGTCCGGCGGTCGCGTCGAGCTGGGCATCGGCGTCGGCGGTTACGAGGCCGAGATGACCGCCTATGGCATCGACTTTCCCGACCCGCCGACGCGCGTCGCGATGCTCGAGGAAGCCGTCGCGGTGATACGCGCCCTGTGGACGGGCGGGCCGGCCGATCATGCGGGCCGCTACTTCTCGCTCGCGCAGGCGTGGGCCTATCCCGCTCCCGAGCCGCCGCCGCGGATCATCGTCGGTGGCGAGAAGCCCGGCGGTGCGCGTCTCGCGGCACGCGTCGGTGACGGCTGGACGACGAACGCGGCCGACTACGAGCGCCTCCTGCCGGTTCACCTCGAGGAGCTTTCACGCGTCGGTCGCTCGCGCGCGGAGATGGCCCACCTCCTGTCCGTCTCGTTGTCGCGCGATGAGCCCTTGGCCGTGCAACCCCTGATCGCCGACATGGCCAGGTTCGCCGGCGAGTGGCAGGAACTCGGCGCCGACGAGCTGGTCGTCAACTGGGTCCGCCCGGCCGAGCTGCCGGCACTTCTCGAAGCCGCCGCCCGGGCCGGTTTGGCAGGCTCTGTACAAGACTGAACTCGCGGGCTCACGCGTGACCAGCACGGGAATCAGCGATCCGTCATAGGCTCGTCGACGCATGGATTCCAACCCTTCGGTTTCGCTCGACCGGCCCCACGACCGCTGCATCAAGTGTGGCCGGGCAACGCCCGTCGGGGTCTCGTTGTGCGAACTGGACAACCCCGCCCGCATCAAGTCACCGAGCACGACTCAGGTCCACGCCACGGTGCTGCTCGGCGTGCTCATCGGCTTTGGGCTGTTGCTCGTGCTGTTCCGGCTCGGATCGGCCGGTAACAACGCCTTCGCGTCGTCGGTCGCGGGCTGGTCGCAACAGGCGGATGGCAGCATCCAGGTCGTCATCAGCGTCGCCAACAACAGCACTCGCGCCGCCGGCGCGAGCTGCCGTGTTGCTGCCGATGGTGTGCCCGACTTTCGCGACTACGTCTTCTTCAGCGAGCCCATACCGCCGGGCGAGACGCGCCAGTTCACGCGGGTGGTGCCGCCGCCGGTCGAAGGCGCCGCAGCGGCTGACGGCAGCCGGCTCGCGGTCAGCTGCACCTAGGCCGAGCAGCTACGCGGCAGGGGCGGCGCCCGCGACGGTGTCAGTGTCGCGATCGGGATCCGAGCCACTGAGCGCCTGGCGGTTGTCGATGCCCAGGCCGTTGACCACCGCACCCAGCACGAGCAGCCCCGCACCGGTCAGCATCGCCAGGTGAAACGCATCGGTTGACGCCTGGTTCGCGGCAGCTGCCTGTTCGTCCGGCACGTCGTCGGGCACCGGGTTGAGCGGCGCGAAGGTGTCACGCACATCGGGCGAGGAAGTGTCGAGGCCGGGCACGAGCGCTCCCAGCGACGCGTAGAACGTCTGCGTGATCACGACGAAGATCAGCGCCCCCGCGAGCTGCGGCCCGACCCGCGACACGGCGTTGTTGATGGCCGACGCGATCCCTGCACGGCGTCCCGGAACGGAGCGCATCAGTGCCGTCGTCAGTGGCGCCACCATCACCGCCAGACCCATGCCGAAGAGGAGCGACGCGGGCAGGATGTCGACCAGGTAGTCGGCCGGTGGCAGGTAGGTCGACGAGTCCTCCAGGCGCAGCGCCCACGGCTCGCTGTCGGCGGGTAGTCGGGCGTACCAGGCCACACCACCTGCCATCAGCAGCGGTCCGACCGTCATGAACCAACGCGGCCCGAAGCGAGCCGCGAGTGTGCCGAAGCGGGTCGACAGCACCAACAGGAACAGCGGCCCGAAGATCAGGGCGAGGCCGACGCCAGACGCGGTGTAGCCGAGCACGCCAAGCAGGAACAGCGGCACGAAGAACGACACCACGTACAGCGATCCATAGATGAGCAGGGTCGAGAGGTTTGTGACGCTGAAGTTGCGCGACCTGAAGAGCGACAGCGGCACGAGCGGGTTCTTCTTGCGCGAGAAGTAGAAGGGCAGGGCGACGGTGACTAGGGCGCCGATGCCCAGCGCGGCGAAGGCCAGCGCCGACTGCCATTGGCGCTGCTCTCCGTAGATCGCGCCGAACGAGAGCCCGCCGACGGCCACGGCGACGAGCAACGCACCGAGCCAGTCGAAGTTGCCAGAGGCATGTTCGTCGCGGCTCTCGGCAACGTAGCGCCGCGCGGCCCAGATCGCGACCGCGATCAGCGGCAGGTTGAGAAGGAAGATCCAGCGCCAGCTCAGGTAGTCAACCAGGAGGCCGCCGACGAACGGCGCGATGATCGGCGCCGCGCCCGAAGCTGCCGCCCAGATGCCGAAGGCCCGGCCCTGCTCCTCGCCCTGGAAGCTGTTCGACAGGATGGCCAGCGATCCCGGGATGAGGATGGCGCCGGCGGCACCCTGGACGAGGCGCGCAACGATCAGGAACTCGATGTTGGGGGCGATCGCGCACAGCATCGAGGCCGCGCCAAACGCGACAAGGCCGATCACGAACAGCCGTTTGCGGCCGTAGAAGTCGGACAGTGCGCCGGACAGGATGAGCAGCGCGCTCAGCGTCAGGAGGTAGCCGAATTGGATGTAGTTCTGCCCCTCGAGAACGCTGACGACTAGGCGTGGCTCCTCGCCGATCGACTTGAGCGCGACCGAGAGTACGGCCGAGTCGAGGAAGACGACGCTCGAGCCGAGGACGGCCGCAACCAGCGTCCAGGATTTGGCGGTCATCCGGGTTGTCGAGCGAACATCCGCGGCCATCCTACAATCGGCCCGTGGCCCAGATCGTGACCTTCGCCCGACCGTTGCGTGGCGCGCGTCACGATGCCGAGTTGGCAGTCGCGACCGAAGCCGCGCGCCGCGCCGGCCGCCTCCAGATGGAACGCTACGAGCGCCTGGAGCGCATCGTCCACAAGAGCGAGCGCGACGTCGTGACCGAGGTCGACACGCTGTCCGAGGAGCTGATCATGAGCGCCATCCGGGACTCGTTCCCGCACGACGCAATCCTGGCCGAGGAGTCGGGCCATACCGACGCGGTGCCGCCGGTAGGAGAGACACAGATCGATCCGACCGAGCAGCGGGTCTGGATCGTCGATCCGCTCGACGGCACGGTCAACTACGCGAACGGCATCCCGGTCTTCTGCGTCAGCGTCGGCCTGGCGGTCGGTGGCCGGCCGGTCGTCGGCGTCGTCTATGACCCGACTCGCGACGAGATGTTCACCTCTCAGGCCGGGCACGGCGCGCGACTCGACGGCCTGCCGATCAGGATGCCGATCAAGGAAAACCTGGTCGACTGCGTGGTGTCGCTGTCGCTGCCTCGACGTGGCTGGTCGCAGCGCGACCGCAAGGTGCGCGAGAAGATCCGCGTGTCGCGCTCGATGGGCAGCGCCGCGCTGGCCATCGCGTACCTGGGCAATGGGCGCTTCGACGGCTTCGTCCAGAGCGGCGGCCTGTCGCTGTGGGACATCTGTGCCGCGGGTCTCATCGCCGTCGAGGGCGGCGCGCGCCTTACTGCGCTCGACGGCGCGCCGTGGTTCGACATCGGCCGCAAGTCGAAGTCCATTGGGCTGCTCGGAGCGGCGCCGACCCACCATCAGACTCTGCTCGAGCTGCTCGTTGACTGATACGGCTGAACGGCTCGAGCGGCACGCGACCATTGACGGGTGGGTCGCCTACGAGGACGTCCACGGCTCAAACCACACCGTGAGCGGCAGGGTCCTGGTGTGGCCGTCGCTCGAGAGTGGTGAGCTGGATCGCAGCACGGAGATCATCGTCTACCTGCCGCCCTCGCTCGCCGAGGACGGTCCCGGCTGGATTGGCGGCCGCCGCTACCCGACGCTCTACTTTCACGACGGCCAGAACGTCTTCGACGCCCGCACCTCGTATGCCGGGGAGTGGCACGCCGACGAGACGCTCGAGAAGCTCGCAGGGGAGGGCTTCGAGGCGATCGCCGTGGCGGTCCCGAACGGCGGCGAGGCGCGCATGGACGAGTACAACCCGTGGCGAAGTCGCAGCGGCCTCGGCGCGAAGAAGGGCAAGCCCCGACACATGGGCGGCCGCGGCGATGCCTACCTCTCGTGGCTCGTAGGCTCCGTCAAGGACCTGGTCGACCGCTCATTCCCGACCAGCACCCAGCGGGAGGCGACCGGGATCATCGGCTCGTCGATGGGTGGCCTGATCAGCCTGTACGGCCTGATCGCGCAGCCGCGCGTCTTCGGTCTTGGCGGCGTGATGAGCCCGTCGCTGCGCTGGAGCGATTACGCCGTCCTGAGGCTGATTCAGATGGGTCAGTTGCCAGAGGCGCGCATCCATCTCGACGTCGGCGGCCACGAGTGGCGCGGCATGACGTCCGACGCGCGCCGCCTGCGCGACCTGCTGCTCAGCACCGGCATGGAGCTCGATCGCGACCTTCAGTACGTCGAGGATCCGAATGCGGAGCACTGCGAGCCAGCCTGGGCCGAGCGTCTGCCCGACGCCCTGCGCTTCCTGCTGAAGCCCTTCCGGAGCACCGACGCCGCTTCCCAGGATTGAGGCGTCAGTCGGCCCAGACGTGGACGCGGTCGATGAGCCGCGGCTCGCCGATGCGCTCGGCGAGGGCGCTGAACTCGGCCCGATGGGCGCCCTTCCAGCGCATGTCGTCAAGTGACTCGCTGACGAGCGGCACGTCGAAGACGAGCGTCGCGAGCTCGCGGAACAGGAAGGCAAGGTCGCGGTGCTCTCGCAGCGAGGTCGCAAGGGCCGCGGCACCGCGCAATGAGAGGTCCCAGTGAGTGACCTTGTCAGGGATGTCCTCGAGGTGGCCGTAGCGCGTCAATACGGCCCCGGCAGAGACCTTGCCCCAGCCCGGGATGCCCGGGTAGCCGTCCGATGAGTCGCCAACCAGCGCAAGGAAGTCGGGGATCGACTCGGGCGAAACGCCGAACTTCTTGCGGACGCCGTCGGCGTCGATGAACTGGCGCTGGCGCCGGTCGTACTGGACGACCTTGCCGTCCTCGCGCACGAGTTGACCCATGTCCTTGTCGGGCGTCATCATCGACCACGCGCTCCACTCCCGGCGCATCTGCGAAGCGGTGGGCGGCCGTGCCCAGGCCATCGTCGGCCTCCCACTCGACGAGCGGCCAGACGACCACGCCGAGCGCGCGCAGTGCCTCCTCGCCCTGGGCGAACTGGCGGCTGAGCATCGGGTCGACGCCGGCACCGGTCTTGTAGCCCGGCCAGCGTGCGTTGCGCCACGACTCGATGATGTGGTCGGAGGCGCAACCCAGGTGCGTGACGCCCTCCTCGCGCAGCAGGTAGAGAGTCGATCTCGATCAGGCCGACTGTTGCGTTGATCGGCCGGCCCTCCGGATCCAGGGACTGTGGACGAGGCGCGAAGTGGGAGCGGAATAGCTCGTAGGTGGCGTCGAGAAGGTGGACCTGGACCATCAGTCGATCTTTGGCTGATCAGTCGACCGGTGGTGCGCCCGCCGCACGATCCGCGGCGTACAGGGCTGCACCGATGATCCCGGACGTGTTGCGGTGCGTCGCCGGTACCACGGGCGCTCGCGTCTTGAGCCAATGCGCGTAGCGGTCGATGACCTTGCTGACGCCGCCACCGAGGATCAGGAGGTCCGGCCAGAAGTAGCGTCTCGATGCTGGGCCAGGTACTCGTTGAACTCGGTGGCCCAGCTCTTCCAGCGCAGGCGGCGGCGCTCGCGGGCGACTCCTGAGAGGCGCAGTCTCCGCGTCCCGTCCGCGGAACTCGAGGTGGCCGAACTCGGTGTTGGGCACGAGGCGGCCGTCAACGAACAGGCCCGCTGCCGATGCCGGTCCCGATGGTCAGCATGAGCACCGTGCCCATCACACCGCGGCCGGCGCCGAGGCGCATCTCGGCCATGCCGGCGCAGTCGGCGTCGTTGATCGACCAGACGCGCCGGCCGAGGGCTGTGCCGACGATCTCATCTGCCGAGGCATCGACCCATCCGCGATCGATGTTGGCCGCGGTCATGACCACGCCGCTCTTGATGACGCCCGGAATGCCCAGGCCCACGGCGGCGGCCTCGGGCAGCGGGTAATCGACGGTGCATTGATCGAATACCTGGCGGATGGCTACGGCCACGGCGTCCGGCGACGAAGGCTTGGGAGTTGCCACGCGGTGGCGGCGCGAGAGCAGCTCGCCCGTGCCCAGATCGATGATCGCCGCCTTGATGCCGGTCCCGCCGAAATCGATGCCCAGTCCGGGTCGCGCCGGGACTCCCTCTACAGCCACGACCGAAGCATATAGGCGGCCCATTTGGCACTGGCGACACCCTGACCGTGCGCCCCTAAACTGCATCGGACATGTTCGATCACTTCGGCGACTTCAAGCGGCAGCTGCCCGACCGCGACGCGAACGAGACCACTGACTGGGTCGATTCGCTCGACTCCGTCGTCCAGAACGAGGGACGGGCGCGCGCGCAATTCATCCTCTACCGGCTGCTGAAGCGCGCGCGCCAGCACAACCTGGGCCTGCCGCCGCTGACCGCGACGCGCTACATCAACACCATCTCGCCCGAGCAGGAGCCGGACTTCCCGGGCGACGAGGCAGATGGAGCTGCGCATCCGGCGCATGATCCGCTGGAACGCCGTGGCCATGGTCCTGCGCGCCAACGTCCGCGCGCCGGGCATCGGCGGCCACCTCGCGACCTACGCGTCGGCGGCGACCCTGTACGAGGTCGGCTTCAACCACTTCTTCCGCGGCAAGGACGCCGACGGCATGGGCGACCAGATCTTCTTCCAGGGCCACGCCGCGCCGGGCATCTACGCCCGGGCGTTCCTCGAGGGCCGGCTGAGCGAGGATCAGCTCGACCACTTCCGCCAGGAGGTCGTGCCCGGCGAGGGCCTCTCGTCGTACCCGCACCCGCGCCTGATGCCCGACTTCTGGGAGTTCCCGACGGTCTCGATGGGCCTCGGGCCGCTGGCCGCGATCTACCAGGCGCGCTTCAACCGCTACCTGGCCGCACCGCGGCATCAAGGACACGTCCGCGAACCGCGTGTGGGCGTTCCTGGGCGACGGCGAGACGGACGAGCCGGAGTCGCTGGGCGTCGCTGTCAATCGCCGCGCGCGAGGGCCTCGACAACCTGACCTTCGTCGTCAACTGCAACCTGCAGCGCCTCGACGGCCCGGTGCGCGGCAACGGCAAGATCATCCAGGAGCTCGAGTCGGTCTTCCGCGGCGCCGGCTGGAACGTCATCAAGGTCATCTGGGGCGCGCGAGTGGGACGACCTGCTGGCGCGCGACGTCGACGGCGCGCTGGTCGACAAGATGAACGAGACGCTCGACGGCGAGTACCAGAAGTACTCGGTCGAGATCGGGCGCGTACATCCGCGAGCACTTCTTCGGCCCCGACCCGCGCCTCAGGGATCTGGTCGCGCACCTTTCCGACGACGAGATCAGCCAAGCTGCGTCGCGGCGGGCACGACTACCGCAAGGTCTACGCGGCGTACGACGCCGCGACGAAGACCCACGGCCGGCCGACGGTGATCCTGGCCAAGACGGTCAAGGGCTGGACGCTCGGCACGGGCGTCGAGGGCCGCAACATCACCCACCAGGCCAAGAAGCTGACCGAGCAGGAGCTGCAAGATCTTCCGCGACCGGCTCGAGCTGCCCATCCCCGACGCGAAGCTCAAGGACGCGCCGTACTACCACCCCGGGCCGGACGCGCCGGAGATCCAGTACCTGCAGGAGCGGCGCGCTGCGCTCGGCGGCGCGATCCCGCGGCGCGTCGTCGTGGCCAAGGACGCTCGAGCTGCCCGGCGGATCCGGTCTTCGGCGAGTTCATGGGTGGCTCCGGCACGCAGGAAGCATCCACGACGATGGCCTTCGCCAAGCTGCTGCGCAACCTGCTGCGCGACAAGGTGCATCGGCGAGCGGATCGTGCCCATCATCCCCGACGAGGCGCGCACCTTCGGCATGGACCCGCTCTTCAAGGAGGTCGGCATCTACTCCGCGCTGGGCCAGCTGTACGACCCGGTCGACTCCAACCTGGTGCTCTCGCTACCGCGAGGCGAAGGACGGCCAGGTGCTCGAGGAGGGCATCACCGAGGCCGGTTCGTCGGCGTCGTTCCAGGCGGCCGGGCACGTCCTACGCGACGCACGCCGAGCCGATGATCCCGTTCTACATCTTCTATTCGATGTTCGGCTTCCAGCGCACCGGCGACGAGTTCTGGGCGTTCGCCGACGCGCGCGGTCGCGGCTTCCTGCTCGGGCGCCACGGCCGGCCGGACGACGCTCAACGGCGAGGGGCTGCAGCACGAGGACGGCCACTCGCTCGTGCTGGCGAGCGTCATCCCCACGATCCGCGTGTACGACCCGGCGTTCGCCTACGAGACCGCGGTCATCGTCCGCGACGGCATCGAGCGCATGTACGGCGCCAACCCGGAGGACGTCTTCTACTACCTGACGCTCTACAACGAGAACTACGCCATGCCGGCGCGGCCCGAGGGGGTGACCGACGAGGACATCGTCCGCGGCCTCTACCGCTTCGCGCCCGCACCACCCGTTGGCGACGAAGGGCGCGCGCCGCTGCGCGCGACGATCCTGGCCGGTGGCTCGATCATGCAGCAGGCGCTGCGCGCGCAGCAGCTGCTCGCCGAGCGCGGAGTCGCGGCCGAGGTCTGGAGCGCGCTCTCCTACCAGCTGCTGCGCAACGAGGCGCTCGAGGTCGATCGCTGGAACCGACTGCATCCCGATCGAGCAGCCGCGCTCGCCGCGCGTCACAGAGCTGCTGCGCGAGCCGGCCGAGCAGGGCCCGATCGTCGCCGTCAGCGACTTCATCACGGCCTGGCCGGACATGATCAGCGCGCTGGGTGCCCGGCGGCTGGTGGCGCTCGCTCGGCACCGACGGCTTCGGCCGGAGCGACACGCGCGAGGCGCTGCGCCGCTTCTTCGAGATCGACGCCGAGCACATCGCGGCGACAACCCTCGCCGAGCTGGCGCGCTGCGGCCGCATCGACGCGCGCGACGCGCGGCGCCACATCGAGGAGCTGGGCATCGACCCAGAGGCGTCATTCGCGCTCCGTTCCTGATCGCGCTTGCCGCGATCGCGCTCGTCCTCGCGGCGGGCTGCAGCATCGTCTCGCCCCAGGCAAGGCTCGAGGCGACGGGCGTGGTCACCGACGTCGATGGCCCGACGGCCGCGGACGTCGACAGCTTCACGATCAACACGCGCTCCGGCCTGGTGATGAGCTTCATCGTCGAGCGGCTGGACGTTTCGAACGGTGGCTTGCCCGCTCCACACCTGCGCGATCACCTGATCAGCCTCGAACCGATCACCGTCACCTACACGATCAACGAGGAGGGGCAGAACGTGGCCCTGCGCTATGTCGATGCGACATGACCGGCGAGCCACGGCCGCCGCGGATGCGGCCGTTCTTTCCGAGCGTGCAGGACTTCGCGGCGGCGACCACGCCGCACTTCCAGTTCCTGGTCGATGAGCTGGGCTTCGTCGGGCCCTCGGTCGAGGAGCAGACCGACGAGATGTACGACGTCACCTACTACGGGGATCGGACCGCGGTGATGCTCAGCTGGGACACCACCGGCGGCTACTTCGCCTGCAACCTGGCACCGCGCCGGCCCGAGGGCGGCCTCGAGCCCGACTACCGGCAGTGGCTGTCGGTCAACGAGATCGTCGCCGCCAAGGGCGCTGCCGAACGCTGGGTAAATCAATCGGACCTGGAAGACGTTGACCTCGAGGGGTTCACGCGCGTGATGCGCCGCGAAGCCGACAACCTGCGTACTTACTGCGTGGATGTGCTGCGCGGCGACTGGAGCATTCGGGACGCCGCGACGCAGTGGCTGGAGGAGGGTTCGTGAGCAGGCTG
Source organism: uncultured Chloroflexia bacterium (assembly GCA_963706095.1). Classification (GTDB taxonomy): domain Bacteria; phylum Chloroflexota; class Limnocylindria; order Limnocylindrales; family CSP1-4; genus JALYGJ01. The sequence continues at coordinate 820,714 of OY970149.1, read as the reverse complement.
GTGCTGATCTGGATCCTCGTTGCCGTTGTCGTCGGCTGCACCTCTGCCCGCCCAAGCCCGACCCCGAGCGCGCAATCGACTCCGGCCGGCAGCCAGGCACCGTCGGCGTCCTCGGACGCCACGCTCGCGCCGGGGACGATAGTGCCGGCCAGCGAGGTCCCGCCTACTGACCAGCCCACGCCGGGCACGACCGAAGAGCCGACATCCAGCGTGGTTCCGAGCGATGGCCCGCCACAAACGCCGCCGCCGTCCACGACCGCGCCGTCAGGCTCGTTCGATCCTGACGGGATCAGGCTTGCGCTGGAGCCATTTGCCTCCGGCTTCGCCCGGCTGACCTTCGTGACCCATGCCGGCGACGGCACCGGCACTCTGTACGCGGTCGAGCAGCCCGGGCGCATCGTGCCAGTCACGCCGGGCGATGTGCAGGGCGCGCCACTTCTCGACATCACCGACCGTGTCGGCTCGGGGGGAGAGCGCGGCCTGCTCGGACTCGCCTTCCACCCGGACTTCGAGTCGAACGGCCGGTTCTTCGTCAACTACACCAACAAGCAGGGCAACACCGTGGTGTCCGAGTTCGTACGCGGCGCGAGTGGCACGGTCGATGCCGCCGCGGAGCGGGTGTTGCTACGCGTCAACCAGCCATACCCCAACCACAACGGCGGGATGGTCGCGTTCGGGTCTGACGGCTACCTGTACATCGGCCTCGGCGACGGCGGCTCAGCCGGCGATCCGCACAACAACGGCCAGCGCCTGGACACGCACCTGGGCAAGATCCTGCGCATCGACGTCAACTCAGGCGACCCCTACGGAATTCCGCAGGACAACCCCTTCGCCAACGGTCAGGACGGAGCGCTGCCGGAGATCTGGTCGCTCGGCCAGCGCAACCCGTGGCGCTTCTCTTTCGATCGCGCCACCGGCGCCATGTTCATCGCCGATGTGGGCCAGAACGAGTTCGAGGAGATCAACGCCGAGCCGGCCGGTGTCGGTGGCCGCAACTACGGCTGGAAGATCATGGAGGCCGACCGCTGCTACGCCAACGAGGGGTGCTCGCGGCGCGGCCTGACCCTGCCCGTGGCGATCTACTCACATTCGGAGGGCTGCTCCGTCACGGGCGGATACGTCTACCGCGGCGGCGCGTTTCCGCAGCTCTTCGGCGGCTACGTCTTCTCCGATTACTGCTCTGGCCGGCTGTGGGCCCTGAACGCTCAGCGCGCACTCGATGTCGGCTCAGCACAGATCATCGACCTGGGCGAGGTTGGCTTCTCGCCATCCGCTTTCGGCGAGGATGAGGCGGGCGAGCTCTACGTCGTGAACCACAACGGCTCGATCCTCCGGCTGGTCGCCCTTCCGCGCTAGGCCCCCTACTCGGGCGGCGTCGCGGGCCAGGACTCGTGGATGAGGTTGGCGACCAGCGCCGTCCAGCCGGCCTGGGCATCGGCGCCGAGCCCCTCGCCCGTATCGCCGTCGAAGAACTCGTGGAAGCGCTCGCTCGCCTGCCAGTCGGCCTCGACGTTGCCCACGACGCGATCGCGCACGTCGTCTGCGAGCGCCGGGTCGATGTCGCGCAGCGCCTCGACGAGCATGTAGTTGATGGGCAGCCAGACCGGTCCGCGCCAGTTCGAGTTGACGCCCGGACCGGCCGTGCCCGGCTCGTAGAGCGGGCTCGCGGCGGACATCGAGCGGATCCCGCCGGCTGACAGGAACTCCTCCTCGTTGCGCAACGACGCGAGGATGCGTGGCAGACGTTCGGGCGGCACGACACCGGCGATAAGGGGGATCAAGCCGCTGTACGACTTGTGGGCGATGAATGACCCGCCCGCGCCGAGGTCGTAATAGAAGCCGCTCGACTCGTCCCACAGCTCCTCGTTGAGCGCCTCCTGGATCAGGCCACGGTCGATCCAGTAGCGCTCGGACGTCTGTGGGTCCTGGAGCTCGCTGGCGATGCGCGCCATGTCCCGGGCGAAGAACGCCATCCATGCCGTCGCGTCGGCCTGCGGGGCGCCCGGACCGCCACGAGGCAGGTTGTCCATGCCCAGGAAGCCGCCACTGAAGACCGCGTCGCCGCCGACCTGCAGGTTGGTCCACCAGTAGTCGTAGTTGCGCTGCAGGCTGGGATAAGCCTCGCGCAGGAATTCGATGTCGTGGCTGCGCTCGTAGACGCGCCACGCCGCCCAGGCAAAGATCGGCGGGCACTCGTCGGCCATCACCCACTCAGCGCACGGGATGTGCCCGTCGGGCTGCTGCCAGCGCTCGGAAAGCACGAAGCGCAGCTGGTCCTGGGCGATCTGCGGGTCGATCAGGCTGGCGGTCACGGCGTGAAATGCCTGATCCCAGCTAGCCGGCCATGGGAACTCCCACTTATCGGGCAGGATCAGGACGTCGTGCGCGTCGATCCTCCCCGAGTAAGTCGGGTTGACGCCGGTCGCGCCGTCCCAACGGTAGTAGGTCTCGTTCCAGAGCAGGCTCATGAGCGCCTGGCGGAACAGCGCCTCGTGCTCGAGGACCTGGTCGTCGAAGGTCGCGGCCGCCTCAGCGCGCCGTTCGTTGACGATCGCGTCGCTGCGCGCCAGCCTCTCGCTCGCCGTGCGACGCGCCAGGTCCGTGGCGGCTTCGATCGGCTGGCCTTCCTCGACGGCGACCTCGGCAACGCCGATGCGGATGACGCTCTGCGCGCCTGCGGGCAGCTCCAGCCGATAAGCAAGCGCGCCGATGTGGCCGCCCTGGTCGCCGGTCAGGCCCTGGCCGCGGAGGTTGGCGTCGATCGCGCCCTTGTCGGCGCTGATCTGCCATTCGCTCGGGTTCTGGCCGACGACTGCGACGACGGACTGGGCACCGTGTAGCACGACGCCATCCGTAATCGGCTCGACCGTTTCCGAGGCGGCCGTCGAGGCCTTGAAGACGACGTCGACGACGCGCGTGTCAGACGTGGTGTTGGTGACCGTGGCGACCATGGTCAGGCTCGTCGAGTCGAGCCGCGCCGTTTCCATGTCGATCGAGAACCATTTGGTTTCGCTCGGGTACCGATACGTCATGCGCGAGTAGGCGTGCGTCGGCCCGTTCTCGTGGTAGACCCGGTCGTCGGTGATCTGCTCGCCGCTTGGCCCGGCCGGATTCGACAATCCGTTGAAGCGCTCCGTGACGTGATCCTCTGCGCCGTCCCAGAACGCCCACCCGAGTCGGTACTGGTTATCCGCGTCGGTGATGCCGGCGATGCCGTCGTCGCTATAGCGGTAATCGGTCGCGATTGCGCCGTTCCAGCTCATGCCCCAGCCGTTGCCGCCGACGGCTTCGCGCGGTGTTCCCCATTCGCGCTCAGACAGGTAAGTGCCCCATCTGCGATCGAGCTCCGCCTGGGGCGGCAGGGCAAGCGCAACCGGCGTCGGTTGCGGCGCAGGGGCGAGGACCGTAATGCCGGCGTAGACCAGGGCCACGACCGCCAGCAGGCCGGCGACGATCCCCAGGAGCATCCACCAGGGGCGACGTGGTGGATGGCGTCGCCCCGCCGGCTTGGCGGGATCGCTCACGGCCGCGAGGGTAGCATTCGGCCGCCCGTGAATGCGATCGTCGAACGCTACGACCAGGACGCCGATGAGTACGCACGCTACTGGGCACCGGTGCTCGAACGCACCACCGAGCGCCTGGTCGACTACGTGGCCGACTTCGCCGAGGCAACGATTCGCCGCGCCGGGCACTTGCGCGTGGTCGAGGTCGGCGTGGGCACCGGGTCGCTGCTGCACGCGGTCCTGCGGCGCTGGCCGCGCGCGGAGGTTGTCGCCAGCGACGCGGCAGCCGGCATGGTCGAGGTCGCGCGGGCTCGCCTCGCGGTTGATCTCGAGCTGTCAGGCGAGGGCTCGCGCGTGACGTTCATCACTGCGCCTGCGGATGCGCTGCCGCTCGCCGCTGCGTCGGCCGACCTCGTGCTCTCGACGTTCGTGATGCAGCTCGTACCCGAGCGTCCTGCGGCGTTGCGCGAGGCGGGCCGCGTGCTCGACGCGGGCGGGCGCGTTGCCTACCTGACATGGCTCGACCGCGATGCCCGTCAGCCGTTTCGACCCGCCGAGGAGTTCGACGAGGCGGTGTGGGACCTGGAGATCGACGAGCCCGACCAGGAGGATGAGCCGCATGCCGGCGATGTCGCTTCCGGCCGGGCTGCGACGAACGAGCTGCGTCGCTGCGGATTCGTCAACGCCTCAGCCAGCGAGGCAACGCTCGAATACGAGTGGACGCCCGAGTCGTATCTCGACTACAAGCTGAACTACGATGAGCGCTTCCTGATGAGCCTTCTCAACGACGCGCAGCGCGAGGAGCTGGAGCGCAACGCTCGCGCGCGACTTTCGCGCCTGCGCCAGCGTGACTTCCGCTGGCACGCGCCGGTCGTGTTTGCGCGCGCGGACAAGCCGGCCTAGAGCGGCTACCCGCCTCCTGCGGCGGTCAGCTCGGCGGTCACAAGGCAGTGGTCGCTCACCGACAGACAGGTGACCCCGCTCGACGCGGCGCGGAGCTGCGTCGAGGTGAAGATGTAGTCGATGCGGAGCACGCCGAAGGGCGGGCTGGGCAGCCAACCGGGCCGCCACGTGAGGCCGGGGCCGATGCCCGCATCCAGATGCGCATCGCGCAACCCCGCGGCGAAGGCGGCATAGGCGGGCTCGCGCTCGGTGGTGTTGATGTCGCCCACGATGATGACGGGACCGCCGGCCACGAGGTCAGCCTCGATCAGCCCTCGGATAAGCGCCATGTCCGCATCGCGGGTCGCGGTCTCCAGCGCCACCGGCAGGCTGCCGATGGTTCGGATGCGAGCGGGCAGTGGGTGAACCACGTACACCACCGTGGCGACGTCCGGCGTCCCGACCAACGCCCGGAGGTAAGGCGGGTCGTGCGACGAGCTCTGCTCGAGGATCGGGTAGCGGCTGAGCAGGCCAACGCCGTAAACGCTCGAGTCGGGGTCGAAGGCCTGGTGGGCAAATCGCTGGGCGAGTGCGGGGTCGGCCATCACGGCCTCGGCCATCGCCGGCTGGAGCTCGAGCAGCCCGATCAGGTCTGCGTCTGCGGTCGTAGCGAGCCCGTCCAGGACCCGTGCCGCGGCATCCGGGCCGGCGAGGACGTTCCAGCTGACGACCTTCATCGTTTCTCCCTGGGCGGGCGCCGGCAGCGACACCCAGGTCGGCCCGTAACGGCCCACGGCCACGATCAGAAGCGCCGCGGCCAGGATGACCGCGGGACGCCATCTGCCGGCAACGGCCACGACCACGACGGGCAGCGTGAAAAGGACGATGTACGGCTCGAACACCAGCGTCAGTGCCAGGACGCCCGAGCGTTGGGGCATGAAGACGTGGATCGCGAGCAGTACGAGGACCGCGCCGATCCACGCGGCCGCGATGCGAGACGCGAGGGCTATGCGATCACCGCGTAGGCGCGCACCGGCCAGGTGCCCATGCCGGCGACACGCGGTGGCGCGGCCGTGAATCGAAAACCGGACGGCGGCAGCTGCCCGAGACCTGTCAGGTGCTCGACAACCGGGATGTTGGCACCCAGCAGCACCGTATGTGCCGGGCGCGTGGCGTCGGCAGTGTCGTCAACGTTCTGCGAATCGATGCCGACGATCTGGGCGCCGTTGTCGGCCAGCCATTGCGCGGCGGCGCGCGTCAGGAACGGATGCTGGCCGTTGCCGTACGCCTCGGAACCCCAGTGCTGATCCCAATCGCAGCGCACGAGCACGGCGCGGTCGCGAACCTCGAGGCCGGTCAGGTGCTCGGCATCGATTGCCCGCCCAGCGGTCGTGGCGTCGACCAGGATGCCCTCGACATCGACCACGCTCTCCAGCTCGAGGCCCGCGAGGTCGAAGCCCGAGGCATGCCGGTGGAAGGGCGTGTCGAGGTACGTGCCGGTGTTGGCGACCATGGTGATGCGCCCGATGCTGAACTCGGTGCCTGGCGCGTAGCGCTCGCGCGAGGCCTCGCGGGTCAGGTACTCATCGATCACCGGCGCCGGCAGGTTGGGCACGGTCACCATCCCGTCGTGGATGGGATGGCTCAGGTCGATGATGCGCCGGCTCACGCCGCCACGTTACGCCACTGCCGCTCGAAACGGCGCGTCGACGGGCCGGCAGACCTTGCACGCCCTGAAACCGGCGCTCCGTGCCGCGTCACCCGTTCGCAGTCGGACGCGGTGCGCGGCGCTGATGCGCCGCGCGTTGCGGCACGAGGGGTAGCAATAGATGTGGGTCGTGTCCGAGCCGATGAAGCGCACGCCGGCGTTGGGCAGCTGCTCCAGCTCATCGACGTCTACGCCTTCTGAAGCGAGGACCGCGCGCTTGGCCGTGGGGCCGCCGGCCCCATAGTTGCCGATGCGGCCGTCCGAGCGGACGACGCGGTGGCAGGGGATCACGAAGGGAATGGGGTTGCGCGCCAGGGCGTTGCCGACCGCGCGGACGGCCAGCGGCTTGCCGATCTCGGCCGCGACCCACGCATAGGGCCGCACCTCGCCACGCGGGATCTCGAGTGTCTTCATGAGCACGCTGCGCTCGAACTCGGGCAGCTGTGCGAGATCGAGCGGCACCTTGACTGGCCGGCCGGCGCGGCCCCACACGCGGGCGTCGATCACCTTTGCGATGAGCTCGGGCGCCCGCTCGACGCGCCGCACCGAGCGGCCGAAGGTCGATCGGAACTGCTCTTCGAAGTCGCCCGCGTCGTTGGCCCGTTCGACGAGTGAGATGCCTTGCGCGCCATAGGCGACGAAGAGTGGGCCGATCGGGCCGTCGACGCGGACGTACGCGTCGCCCAGGCCCAATTCATCGAGCACTGCGTCCGCCAGACCGGCCGGGGCCGGCCGGCGCAGGTTCGCGAGGCCGCGGCTGACGACCGGGTCCTCGGGCTCCGCTGGACGATTGCCGAAAGTGGTCATGAGACTGCCTCCCGCGCACCGGGTGCGCGACGCTCTGAATTGCGTTGCTCTGCGTCGTATGCCGCGCGCAGTAACGCGGTGCCACGGTGGACGTCCGATTTGACAGTGCCCAGCGGCCGATCGAGCGCCTCTGCCAGCTCGGCGTAGGACAGGCCCTCGACGTAGCGAAGTGCGACGGGGAGCCGATAACGCCGGGGCAGGCCGTTCAGCAGGCGCTGCCACATGCGCCGCTCGTCATGGCGCTCTGCGAGCCGAGAGGGCCCGTCCGCCGGGGTGGCGAGCCGATCCGCGGCGTCGTCGAGCTGATCATGCGGCTTGCGCGCACGCACCTCGTTGCGCGCCGCGTTGAGCGCGATGCGCGCCAGCCACGGCCGCAGACGCAGCGCCTCGATGCGTGCCTGGGGATAGCGCTTGAGCGCCTTGTAGGCGCGGACGAGCGCGTCCTGGGCGACATCCTGGGCTGTTGACTCGTCTCGTACTACGCGCAATGCGACGCCGAAGACGAGATCCTGGTGGGCCGTGACGAGCTCGGGAAAGGTCGCGTCGACATCGGCTGCAAGCCGCTCGCACAGAACGTCGCCCATCTCGTGCATCCACATGCAGGGTAAACACGAGCAGGTCGATATTAGTTGCGAACCGGCCCTAAGAGAGGAGGAAGCCCTCTCCGAGTGGGTCGCGCTCGTCGACAACGAAGGTCGAGTAACCGGTCAGGTACGCCGTGCCGGCGATGCTCGTGACCACGGCCGGGTAGGGCCCGAGCGTCGTCTCGGACTCGATGCGGCCCAGGAAATGCTCGCCGGTGATGCCCGCATTGACCATCTCCTGGCCCGGACGGATGCGGCCACGCGCGTGAAGCTGGGCAAGCAGCGCGCTGGTGCCCGAGCCACATGGCGAGCGATCGAGCTCAGCCTCGGCGAAGACCGTGGCATTGCGCATGTGGGCGCGGCCGCTGCGTCCGTCGGGCGAGCTGCGTGGGTCGAGGTCGACGATGATCGTGCCGTATACGAAGCTCAGGTCGGGATCGGTCGGATGCGATGGCGTGTGATCGCGACGCAGCACCTCGGTCACGGCCGCGCCTGCGCGTCGCAGCGCCTCCGCCTGTTCGGGCACGACGCGCAGGCCGAGCTCCGCAGCATTGACGATGCCGTAGTAGGCGCCGCCGAAAGCGAGATCGACGCCCAGTGCCCCGTACTGCGCGGCGGCTCCATGAAGCTCGACGCCATCGGGTCGGACCGACAGCGACATTGCCGCCAGGTACGACGGCACGTTGGTGAAGCGCACGCCACGGACCGACCACGAACCGTCCTCGAGCCTGACCGTGGCCGCGTTGGCCGCAACGGCACCTGCGGGCACTTCGTATCGGATCGTGGTCACCGGCTCCGTGGCGGGGTACAGGCCTTCCTCGATCAGCCCCGTCGTGATCGCGATGATGCCGTGCCCGCACATCGTCGAGTAGCCCTCGTTGTGCATGAACAGCACGGTCATGTCGGTGTGGTCGTTGTTGGGCGGCAGCAGGATGGCGCCGTACATGTCGCGGTGTCCGCGAGGCTCCAACATCAGCGCGCGGCGGACGTGATCGGCGTTCTCGGCGACCCATTTGCGCCGCTCCAGCACCGGCAGATTGGGAACCTCAGGGAAGCCGCTGCGAATGATGCGTAGCGGTTCGCCGCCCGCATGCAGGTCCATCGTCTGGATCGTCAGCCGAGTAGAGCGACCGCTGGGCTCGGGCGTGAATGCGGCCATGGCACCCGCGATGGGAGAGGACGGATCGAGGGGCGCGTCAGCAGCTTCGAGTTCCGGCTGTGGGGCAGCCTCGAGCTCCGCCTCCGGTAGTAACTCAAGGTCTGGCTCTGGGACAAGTTCCAGCTCTGGCTCTGACGCAAGTTCTAGCTCTGGCTGTGAGGCAAGTTCTATCTCTGGGGCCAACTCGGCCTCGGCCGCCGGCTCCGGCTCCCCTGCCAGCTCGGGCTCCGCCGCCCGCTCTTCATGGGTCGGCTCTACTTCTGCTGTTTCCTGGGACGTCGCCTCGACGGCGAACTCGTCTGCGGCGAGTGAATCCCCGAGCTCCGTGCCCGTGTCCATCGGTAGCTCAGCCTGATCGGCCGAGTCAGGCTCGACCATCTGGTCGGTCATCGGTGCGTAAATGTCGGCCGGGGCCTCGTACATCTCCGGCGGCGGCGTGTAACGCTGCGGCTGGGGCTCAGGGTCGTGCGTCTCGTGTGGCGGCCGGGGCGCGTCATCGCCCGCGGCGAATTGTGTGGGCTCGGCTGCGCCGTCAGTCGGGGCGAAGTCGTCAACATGGGGCACGGAAACGGTCTCGGGCCGTGGCTCTTCGGCCATCGCCACCGGGCGGTCCGCTGCCGCGAGTGTCTCGGGCTGTGGATCCTCGACGGCACGAGTGCCCGCGAACTCGAACGTCACGGCCAGGAGCATGCCGTTTGCGTCCTCGGACCAGGCCTGTTCGGTCGGCACCCAAGACGCGCGCGCAGCCTGGAGCGCCTCGGTGCGATAGGCGCGCTCGGCTTCGGCGCGCGAGGCGGCGCGATAGTGGCGGACGACTGGCTGCTCACTCACGGATGCAGGTGTCTCTGTAGTCACAGGGATTGATTATCCCGCGCCGAGAGCTGAAGCCTCCGGCCGAGGATCAGGCCGCCACCGGCACCGGCTATCCCGAGGAGGACGAGCTGTCCAAAGGGCACGCTTGGCGAGGCAGTGCCCGCGCTGCCGTCGGCCGTGGCTGTGTTGCTGAGGGTTACGCGGAACTCGGCTGAAGCCGTGCACTCGTCCGAGCTGAATTCGGCGCGCCACGTTCCCTCATCCGTGGGCCGCGAACGCACGGAGAACTCCCACGGTAGCTCTTCACCAACGTCGATGGCATGCGCGCCGGCCGGCGCATCGTCCTTGGTCAGGTCGAGCTGCGCCGGAACGAAGCCGGTACCGCTGAAGACGAAGACAGTGCCGGCTGGACCGGCTGCCGGCGACACGTCGACGGCGCATTCCTCGGCGGCACTCACGCCGGCTGCCGCCACGGCGACCGCCATCAGCGCCACCAGCGACGCCCCCATCGCGCGGACCTTTGCGCGTCCAACCATTTCACCGCACCCCTATCGTGACCGCCCGAGCCGCCGTTGGATGGCCATCTGATGTACCGCCGATTTGCAACCCGATAGTCCTAAAACCGTCGGTACCGTAAGTGCATAAGAGTCGTTGGGCCATAGGTCGAAGGGTCATTGGGACGTCATTCCGTTGACCGGCCGCACCCTTCCCGACCTGCACGTCAGCTAACCGCATCTGACCGCACCACGAGTCCGACCGCGCCTCTGACACGCGCACTCGCGCCGACCGCGAGCGGGACCGGGCGTTGCAACGCACCTGATACGCGGCCTTTAGGACTGACGGCCCAGTGCGGGCTATCGTCGGCCCAAGGCAATGATCATCAGGCTGATCCGTGGGCGCGTCCTGGCTGGACGCGAGTCCGATTTCGTCCACCTCTGCCGCGAACAGGTCGCGGATGGTGCGCGTGCGCCGGGGCTCATCTCGTTCTTTCCCGGCTACCACCGCGTCGACGGCAGGGATCGGTTCGTCCTGGCATCGACGTGGGACAGCGCGGAAAGCGCGGAGGCTGTCGCCGGAGCGCCGGAGAGTCCCAGGGCCAGGACGGTCCTGGCCGACGTCGCCGAGCTGGAGAACGTCGAGGTGTACGAGGCCATCGAGCCGACCTTCCGCGGAATAGTCGACGCTCCCGGTGGCGTTGTGCGTGTCAGCACGGCCTTCGTGCAGACTGGCCGGCGCGCCGATCTGTTCAGCTGGCTGGCGGCAAACGGACAATCGAGACAGCCACAGCGGCTCGTCCTCGGTTGGGCGATGGGCGAGCGCCAGGTGAACGGCCGCGACCAGATATTGGCCGTGAGCGCGTGGCCGAGCCAGCTCGTCATCGAGGCGTTATCGGAGCCGGGCAGCGCCACCGGCCTGCTCTTCGCCAACGCCGAGGACTTCGTGAGCGAGGTCGCAGTCGAGCAGTACCAGGCCATTGGACTGGAGCTGCCAGATGAGCTGGCCGACGTTGGAGCGCGCCGCGTGCTGGCGGCGCGGTTCGCCACGCGCGAGCTGGCCGACGCGGCCGGCGCGGCACTCGTGCGCGACGTGCCACAGGCCGGTGACGCGCCCATTTCCGTGGCGCCGCTCGGCGCGCCGGGCACGGCAACCGATGTGGCGAGCTGGATCCTGGTCGTGCGCGTGTCGATGGCCGACTATCCGCGCGCCGAGCGGCTCATCGCTGACCATCACGGTGACGTCGTTCTGGCAACGCGCGAGTCTGCCACGGCCGACGGTGACTCTGCGCCCGACTCGTCCGCCGCCGAGGGCGGCCTCAACTGGTCAGCTTCGTCCACGCGCTAGCTTCGACACCGCCGGGTGCCCGGCCAGGGCCAGCAGGCGGCGCATGGCAGTCGGCGACATTCGGCTGATGGACGTCAGCGCGCGCGTCAGCTCCTCGTCGGGGATCTTGGCGAGCGAGCTCAAGAGGCGGTCGATGTCCCCCTCTTCGAGCTGAGCCAGGACCGCAAAGATCCGGCGCAGCGCCTCCGTGTCGGCTCGGACCACGCCCGACAGGGCATGGTCGAACTCGCGCACGAACTCGAGCAGCGAGCCCAGCCGCCGCTCGAGCACGGCTCCTTCCGGGCCCTCCTCGAGAGTGCGCACATCGCTCAGGCACTGTTCGAGGATCGCGATGACAGGATCGCCCTCACGCTCCTTGCGCCCCTCGATGACTCGCCGGAACCACTCCCAATGATCATCGAGCGCCACCCAGGCGCGGCCGGCTGGACCGCGCCGGCCGCTGCGCCGGGGCTCTTCGGCGCGCTGCACGATGCCCCATTCCTCGCAGCTCGCCAGTGCGAGGCGAATTGCACGGTGGCTGAGACCGAGTGCGCGCTGCAGCTCGGCATCCGTGACCGGACCGCCATGCGCCAGCAGATAGCCCTGCACTGCCGCCGTTGACGGGGCGATGCCCCACGACGCGCCCATCTGGCTCCAGGCCTCTGCAAAGCGCCGCCGGATGTGCTCGACGTTCGAGTCGGCTTGGGGCGGATGGATGCTCCTCGCGACGACGTCCACGTCGCGAGTATGAAGGTCGGAAATGTGCCTGCCGGTCAGCTCTGCGCACCCGGCTGCGTGCGCCGTCGTCGCCTGAGACCGCTGGTGATGCGCCGCCAGCGCGCGATTGCGCGTCGCTCCTCGGCAGAAGTCAATCGGGTGCCGGCGAACGAGACCAGTTGGTAATCCGCTGCCAGGCCGCGCAGGTCGCCAGCCTGGTCGAACTCGACCCGTGTCGCGTGCTCGCGCGAGTCTCGCTGGCGACGCGTGCATCGGCCGAATTGGCCAGCGCGACAAGAGCGGCGCGGTATGCCTCGATGGCCGTCCTGGGCTGGGGCGTGCGCAGCCTGGGCAGTCTCATCTTGGGCAGATGGATGGGCAGCTGGATGTCGATTGGCTCGGACGAACGCTCTTCGTCGTAGCTGCGCGCACGGCGCAGCGCGCCGGCGGGCCGCGCCAACGCGGCGGCAACCATGAGCGCGACCATCACGGCAGCCACCAGTGCGACGATGCCCAGCCAGCCGAGGTCGAGTGCGCCGGCGGCAACGTCCGGACCCGGTAGCGGCGAAGGTGAGGCATCGGGCGCGAAGGTCGGCTGCGGCACGGCCGTGCTCGGCGTGAGGACGGCGCGGAAAAAGTCGGCGAGCACCTGCGCAAGCAGCGTCAACGGCACGAGCAGGAGAAGCGCCAGCTGCACCAGCACTGGCGCGAAGGGTCCCGCCAGGGCCTCGATCGAACGCGTGACCGGAACGCCCAGCAGGGCCGCGACCGGGATGGCGGTGAGCAGCACCACGCCGCTGATCGACAACAGCAGCGTCACCCAGCGCCGCCGCGCGCCACGGTCCATCTGCTCGATCTCGAGCTCGCCCAGGCGCGCCAGGCCGAGCGAAAGCAACCCAGCGCCGACGAAGGCGATGGTGGCCACGAACGCCGGCGCGGTGAACTCGACCGAGCGCACCATGCCCACCCACGTTGCAGCGATCCAGAAGACGACCAGCCCCGGGACCCCGGCGCGCAGCATCGACTCCGACAGCTCAGCCTCGTCGCCGACCTCTGCATGGAGCGTGCCGCGCCAGAGCGCGAGCCCAAGCACCCAGCCGCCGGCGTGCGCGGCGAAGATCGGCGCCGGCGTCCCGGCGGGACTTGTCGGAACGCCGATGAAGAGCATGCCGATCGCGGCGGCGGCGACCGATGAGCCCACGAGCACGATCGCGTAGCGCGTGCGCTCCCACTCCCGCACCGCGCGAGCGAGGAGCAGACCCAGTGCGGCGGCGCCCGCGAACCAGATGAGCCCCATGGACAGCCCCGGCGCGCCGGTCAGCCACTGGACGAGGACGTAGAGCAGGGTCAGCCACGCCCCCTCGAGCGTGGCCGCCGCGATCAGTGCGAGCGTTCGCTCAAGCGACCAGGTCGAGCGCAACTGCCGATCTCCAGTCGGGTGACAGGCGCGCCGTCACACCCTTGACGCGGGCTGCTCGGGCGCGCACAACTGCCTCGCGCGCCGGGCCGCCCATGGCCATGAGACTGGCTTCGCGGCCCGTCGCGCCAAGGCGTGCCAGAACTGCCGTGAAGTCCGATCCGTCGCGGCCGCTCAGTGCCAGGATGCCCGTCTGCGGCGGCACTCGCCGGCCGAGCATGTCGAGCACGAGCGCGAATGGCAGCGATGGCCAGCGGCTCAGCCCCGCGAGCTCGTCGGCGATGCGGTCGATCTGACGCGATGAGGCGCTCGGCGCGAGGTAGACCCAGCGCGACAGGTGCTCCGACCAGCCATTCGCGGCAAATCCGCACGCCACGCCGGATGTGACCAGGCTCCGCGCCAGCGACAGCGCGGCGGTGGCGAGGGTCTCGATCAGCTCGCTGTCGTAGTGCATCACCCAGTACTGGCCGGCAATGGTCTGGACGTCGAGAGCGATGATCAGCTCGCGTTCCTGCGCCGGCTCGAAGCGCCGACTGACCGGCGTGCCGAGTCGGGCCGTGGCCTTCCAGTGGACCCGGCGCAGCGAATCGCCCGGCTGGTAAGGGCGAATCCCGGCAAAGCGGGTCGGGTCCTCGAACAGGCCGCGCTGCACGCGCGCTGCGCCGGGCATGCGGCTGAGCGGCGCGTGCGCGCGCACGGGCACGCTACGCGGCACGACGCGGTACCTGACGCGCGACTCGCGCTGCTCAGACGTCGACTCGCGCGAGAAGATGTCGGCCACGCTCAGCGTGGGGTTGCGCAGCTCGTAGACGCCGCGCCGCTCGGCGACGATGCGCAGCCGTCGCGTGACGCGCTCGTACCAGCCCAGAGTCCACGTCGTCCGCAGCAGCTTGTAGCCGGCGGCGTCGGAAGGCTCGAGGCGGCGATCGGCAACGGTGGCGGCATCGCTGATCTGGTCCTCGACCTGGAGCCAGGGCACGGGCAGCAGCTTGCGGTTGCGCACGACCAGCTCGAGCCCGATGTCATCGCCGACCGCGGCACGGAGCGCGTCAAGCCGCCGCTCGTAGGTAACGGCGCGCAAGCCGAAGCGCGACCACAGCGAGCGCAGAACCCAGATGATGAGCGCCACGACACCGACGACGATCAGGCCCGGCGCGCCAAGTACCGCTCCGGCGACGACGAGCAGCAGGCCCGCCGCGAGGCCGATCACGGCGCGGCGCCCACCGGTGGCGAGGGCACGGTCTGGATGACGCGCTCGATCGTCTCCTGCGCCGTCGCGCCGCGCAGCTGCTGATCTATGTCGAGCAGGACGCGATGGGCCAGGACCGGGACGGCTGCGGCCTTGACGTCGTCGGGCAGCACGAAGCCACGGCCGTCGAGGAACGCCACGGCCTGTGCCGCCCGGTAGAGGGCGACGCTCGCGCGCGGACTCGCGCCAAGGCGCACCTCCTCGCGCTCGCGCGTGGCCCGGACGATGGCGACCACGTACTGCTCGACAGGCTCGGCCATGTGCACGGTACGCACCGTCTCACGCATCTCGAGCACCGCGGCGCCTTCAACGATGCGCTCGACCGCCTCGAGCGGCTCAGCGGTCTGGCGGTAGCGCGCGGCGATGCGCCGCTCCTCGTCTGCGTCCGGGTATCCGAGCGTGATCCGGACGAGGAATCGATCGAGCTGTGCCTCGGGCAGCGCGAATGTGCCCTCGAGCTCGATCGGGTTCTGGGTCGCCATCACGAAGAAAGGGGAGGGCAGCGACCGTGTCTCGCCCTCGATGGAGACCTGTTCCTCGGCCATGGCCTCGAGCAACGCCGACTGCGTCCGTGGCGTGGCCCGGTTGATCTCGTCGACGAGCAGGACGTTGGTGAAGATCGGACCGGGAATGAAGCGGAAGCCGTCGCGCTCGAGGATGCTCGCGCCGAGGACGTCGCTGGGCAGCAGGTCCGGGGTGCCCTGGACGCGCGCGAAGGTCAGGCCCAGGGTGCGGCTCAAGGCCCTGGTCAGGAGCGTCTTGCCAACCCCCGGCACATCCTCGACCAGGGCGTGGCCGTGGGCCAGCAGCGCGACCGCGAGCAGGCGCAGCGGCGTGTCGTCGACGACAACCGCGCGGCGCACGTTCTCGCTCAGGTCGTTCCAGAAGCGTTCGCCCTCCGGATGACGGCGCGAACCGCGGATCTCGTCCAGCGCTGGTTCCTCCTCTGAGCCGTGCATGCTACGTGCGCAGGCCCGTCGGCAATGGCGGCAGCTCGGTGTGGACGCGCCCTTCGCCACGGACCCTGATCCCGGCAGGCGCTTGTTCGTCAGCTCGGAAGATGACCAGCACGCGTCCTTCGACGTGCGCCGCCGAAGGAACGAGCAGCCCGCGCCGCCCGGCCGTGAAGTAGGCCTCGCCGATCGGCTGAGTGCGTGGCCACTGACGCCGCGACGGCGTAAGCTTCCGAATCCCGTGCCTGCTCAGGACGCCATCGGCCGCCAGGTCGGCGATGCCGTCAACGTCGACGCGCAACTCGAACACGGCTCGTGGCAGGCGCGACTGGGGCGGAACTCCGAGTTCCGCGGAGTGTCGGTACCACTCCGCCCATGCGGTGGCCTCGCTGTCTGCGAGATAGAGCGCGCGGACCACACCGCCGCGCTGCCAGCGGCCGTCGGCGGGCTCGGGGGTGAGCGCCAGGGGATCGGCGCCGGGACGGCCGACCCGCCACCAGGTGCCGCGGACGGCGATGGTCGGCGCCGTCAGGCGAACGAGTCGTTCTCCAGCTCAGCCACGAGACGAGAGACGCGCCGGTAGTCACCGTTCGCGATCGCGTCGAGCGGCCGCTCGTCGTCCAGCGCGGTCGCCGGCTTCTGGAGCCACAGCGCGATCTGGTCGTCGTCGATGATCTCCGACAGTCGATCAGCGATCGTTACTAGCTCCAGCAGCCGGTCCCGATGCTCCGCCCGCGGCCGACGCGTCGCGCGCAGCCACGCGGTCACCGTCGCCTTGGCGGCGCCCGTTGCCCGTGCGATGTCAGCCGTTTCGATACCAAGCGCTTTGACGCGCCTGATCTCGTTGGCGTATGTGGCCATGGCACTCATGTAGCCGAATTGTAGCGCCTTTGTCACCCCAAGTCCGGGCCCGTGCGTTGTTGATGGGCCTCGCGGATCCTGGCGTGCAGGATTTCACTTCTAGTGAACAGCACACGCTGATTTGAGCAGTCGGCGGCCAGATCCGGGCGTCGGCAAGCTGTTTCACCCAAGGTGTCAGTCACCCAGCGCGAATGACCGAGGAGACTTTCGCGGCGAAACGGTGCCGATGTCCCGGGGTGTGTTCACTAGGAGTGAATACTTGTCGGGGAGGAGCGTGCCGCATCCGTGCGCTAGGCACCACTAACGAACTCGCGGAGCAGGGTCACCGACGTCGGACAGATGTGGAACCCCGATGGACCACCTCGCCCACCAAGTACGACCTCGTCCCACTCACGGGCGACGACGTCGCGGTCTGCGTTGCGGACTTCCACCCGGCGGTCGTCGCCGGCAAGAGCTGAAATGAGCGCGGTGCGCAACTTCACGGCCTTGATTGTCTGACTCTCAGTGGAGCCTGTGGACCTCCGCGAGGCGACGTTCCAGGAAAGATCGCTCAACGTCATTCGAGGCCAGCTCGATGGCGCGGCGGTAGGCCACGGTCGCCTCGGCATTGCGGCCGAGGCGGCGCAACAGGTCCGCACGAGTGGCGTGGAACAGGTGATATCCATCCAGCTCGCCGCTCGCTCCGAGAGAGTCGACTATCACGAGGCCCTGTTCCGGGCCACGGGCCATGGCGACGGCGACGGCGCGGTTGAGAGCCACGACCGGTGACGGATTGATGGCCGCCAGCCTGTCGTAGAGCAGCACGATTCGCGCCCAGTCGGTTGCCTCCGAGGTCGCGGCCTCGGCGTGAACCGCGGCTATGGCCGCCTGGAGCTGGTAAGGCCCGGGCGCTCCCAGGAAGGCTGCACGGTCAAGCACGGCGAGGCCGTCGTCGATGCGCCGTGCGTCCCAGCGCGACCGATCCTGCTCTGAGAGCAGCACCAGCGAACCTTCGGACGACTGGCGCGCTTCGCGCCGGGAGTCCTGCAGCAGTAGCAGGGCGAGCAGGCCCAGGACCTCAGGCTCGTCGGGCATCAGCTCGGTCAGAACGCGCGCCAGGCGGATGGCCTCGCTGGTCAGCTCCTGACGTACCAGCGAAGCGCCGCTCGTCGCCGAGTAGCCCTCGTTGAAGATCAGGTACAGGACGTGCAGCACCGCGTCGACGCGCTCCGGCAATACCTCAGGTGGCGGCACGCGGTAGGGGATGCCGGCATCGCGGATCTTGCGCTTGGCCCTCACCAGCCGTTGGGCCAGCGTCGGCTCGGGCAGCAGAAATGCCCTGGCAATCTCCGGAGTGCGCAGGCCGCCCAAGAGTCGGAGGGTCAGGGCAACCTGGGCGTCGGCCGCCAGCGCTGGGTGGCAGCAGGTGAAGATCAGCCGGAGACGGTCGTCCTCGATCGGCTCGGCAGTTGCCGTAGGCATAGCGGCTCTCTCGTCCTGGTCGGCCGTCGTCAGCTGAGCGAGCGCTTCTACCTTTCGCCTGAGGTTCTGCGCGCGGCGCAGGCGGTCGATGGCCTTGCGTCGGGCGGTCGTCGCGATCCATGCGCCCGGATTGGGCGGGACGCCTTCGCGCGGCCAGTGCTCGATCGCGCTGATGAAGGCGTCCTGGACCGACTCCTCGGCGAGGTCGATGTCGCCGACCGTCCGGATGAGCCCGGCTACGACCCGGCCCGACTCCTCGCGGAAGACGCGATCGACGGCATCGAACGCGAGTGGGCCGTCGCGTCCGATGCCCGGCTGCGGCTCAGCCAGCGGCTGCCGCCGCGGCTTCGGCGCCGGCCTGCATGCCCGTCTGCTCGAAGTCGACCACCGGCCGCACCTCGATCGTGCCGCGCGTTGCGCCCGGGATCTTGGCCGCCCACTTGATCGCCTCGTCGATGTTCTCAGCCTCGATCAGGTAGTAGCCGCCGAATTCCTCCTTGGTCTCCGCGAACGGACCGTCGGTGACCATCACCTGGCCGTCACGGACGCGGACGCTCGTCGCGGTCTTGGCCTCATGCAGGGCCTCGCCACCACGCATCACGTCGGCGCTGACGGCGTCCTTCGTGAAGGCGTTGTACGCGTCCATCACCTGGGCATCTTCCTCGGGCGTCGAGTCCCACGGAGTGACATAGATCAAAAGTGCATAGCGCATTGGGTTGGCCTCCTCGATCGTGATGTTCGGCCATCTCGCGGCCGCTATCAAGACAACGAACGGCCGGCGGTGATTTCGACAGCGGTCCGTCTACATTTCGGCCATGTCCAGGAGACCACGCGCCGCGGCCAATGCCGCGGTTCGAGCAGAGCCGCGCGGTGTGGGCACGTTCGGCGCGCGTGACCCGTTGGCACTCGAGGTCAAGCTGCTCGGCGCGCTGCTCGGCCAGGTGATGGTCGAGCAGGAAGGCGCTGACGCCTTGGAGCTGGTCGAGCGGGTGCGGAAGCAGACGATTGCGATCCGGCGCGCTGGCGACCGCCGGGCCGACCCTGACAAGCTGGCCTCCGACTTGGCCGACGCGAGCATGCGCGACGCCGAGATCCTCATTCGCGCGTTCAGCCTGTACTTCCAACTGACCAACCTCGCCGAGGAGAAGCAGCGCATCCGCTCCCTGCGCCAGCGCCAGCGCCGCGGTGGCAACAGACCGCTCGACGAATCGGCCGCGCTGGCGGTAGCCGGGTTGCGCAGGTCGGGCATGTCGCGCCACGAGGTGCGCGAGCTCGTCGATCGCCTCCACATCGCGCCGGTGCTGACGGCACATCCCACTGAGGCGCGGCGGCGCACGCTTATCGTCGCGCTGCGGCGCGTCTTCCGGCTGCTGGATCGGCTGGACGACCCGCGACTGACTCCGGCCGAGGACGACGACATCCGGCGCCGCCTGCGTGAGGAGATCACGGTCCTCTGGCACATCTCCGTAGTCAGAGTCTCGGCGCCGGGGCCGCTCGACGAGGTACGCAGCGCCCTGGCGCTCTTCGATGAGTCGCTTTTCGTGATCGTGCCGCGCCTGTACCGGGCGGTCGAACGGGCGCTCGGCGGCGAGGGCGCGGCGCAGCCGATACCGGCATTTGTGCGCTTCGGATCATGGATCGGCGGCGACCGCGACGGCAACCCGAATGTGACTGCGGCGATCACGGCACAGGCGCTCGACATCCAGTTCGATCACACGTTGCGCGCCTACGAGCAGGTGTGCCGGCGGCTTGCACAGACCGTGACGGCACGCGCGCCGGCGAACGCCGAGCTGGCGCTGCGCCTGGCGGATGACGCGCGCGACCTGCCCGAGCTGGCGGCGGACCAGAAGCAGCGCTTCCCCGATGAGCCCTTCAGGCGGCGCTTCACGCTCATGGCCGAGCGGCTGCGCCGGACGCGAACAGGCAAGTCCGGTGGCGGCGAAGCGGGCGCCGGCGAGGTGGGCGCGTACCCAGACGCCAGCCGGCTGTCGCTTGAGCTGCAGGAGATGGCCGCCGCGCTCGAGGAGCTCGGTTTATGGCGCGTGGCTCGGGGCGAGCTGCGAGATCTGTGCTGGCAGGTCGACACGTTCGGCTTCCATGGCCTCTCGCTCGAGTTGCGCCAGCACGCGGCCGTTCACCGCGCGACCCTCGAGGCGACCACGGTCGGAAGCGCGGTCGCGCGCGGCGTTACCGCCGCAGAGGTGCGAGCCACGTTCCGACAGATGGTTGAAGCGCAGCGGCGCTTCGGCGAAGAGGCGTGCCACAGCTACGTGATCAGCTTCACCAGCTCCGCGGCGGACGTCCTCGATGTGCTCGGGCTGGCGCGCGAGGCGTGGGCGGGGCAGCCGCCGGCGATCGACGTAGTTCCGTTGTTCGAGTCGGCCGCGGCGCTGGAATCGGCCGGGGAGATCGTGGAGCAGATGTTCGCCGAGCCGGCGTACGCGAAGCACCTGGCCAGCCGCGGACAGCGCCAGGAGGTGATGCTCGGCTACTCAGACTCGACCAAGGAATCGGGCTCGCTCAGCTCAGCGTGGATGCTGTTCCGCGCGGAGGAAGCGCTCGTCGCCGCCGCGCGGCGCCACGACGTCGAGCTGACGCTCTTCCATGGTCGCGGCGGCGCGATAGGCCGTGGCGGAGGGCCCATGACGCGGGCTGTTCTGGCCCAGGCCGCAGGATCGATCGACGGCCGACTGAAGCTGACCGAGCAGGGCGAGGTCATGGTCGAGCGCTACGTCAACCCGCAGATCGCGCTGCGTCATCTCGAGCAGCTGACCTACGCGACGCTCCTTGCCTCGTCGCCCGATCCCGACCCTGCCGCGTTGGCCAGCGCCGACCGATCCACGGTCATGGATGAGCTCGCCACGTCCGCGCGATCCGCTTACCGCGCGCTGGTCTGGGACGACCCCGACTTTGCCGGCTACTTCCGGGCAGCGACACCGGTCGCCGAGCTGGCGTCGCTGGCGATCGGCTCGCGTCCTGCAGCCCGCGGTCAGTCGGCCGCAGCGGCTCCGGCCCTCGATTCGCTGCGCGCCATCCCATGGGTCTTCGCCTGGTCGCAGTCGCGCACCAACTTGCCGGGCTGGCTGGGCACCGGCACGGCGCTGGCAGATTATCGGTCGCGTCATGGCGCCGCCGGCCTGCGCGCGCTGCACCGGATGTACCGCGCATGGCCGTTCTTCGCGACGATCATCGACACGACCGAGATGGTCCTGGCCAAGGCAGACATGGCCGTCGCGGGCCGGTACGCGTCACTTGCCTCGGCGAACCCGCGCGGTCAGCAGATTGCCGAGCGGATCAGGGGCGAGTTCGAGCTCACGGTCGAGCAGATCCTGGCAGTCACCGGCCATGCGCGACTGCTCGACAACATGCCCGTCCTGCAGCGCTCGATCGAGCTGCGCAACCCGTATGTCGACTCGCTGTCAGAGCTCCAGGTGCAGCTCCTGGCGCGCCTTCGGGCACTGCCATCGGACGACCCGCAGCGGTCCGAGCTGCTGCGGCTGGTCCACCTGACGGTCAGCGGCGTCGCCGCCGGCCTCCAGAGCACGGGCTAAGGGCTCAACCTGGCCAGGAACGTCTCGACCGTCGCCGCGGTGGCGCGCGCCTCGTCGTGGTGGAGCAGCATGCCCATGTGGTCGGCGTCGAGGTACACGAGCTGGGCCTCGCTCGAGAGGGACAGCAGGTCGCGCTGAAGATCCCGCACCCTCAGGTGCCCGCCAGGCGCGCGATCACGGGCGCCAGGACACCCATGTGCTCGGGCTTGATGGCCAGGTAGTTGATGCCCCAGCGCTCGCGTCGGGAGCGCAGCTGGTCGGCCATCGCCTCGGTGTCGCCGGTCAAGTAGTGCGGGCTGCGCGCGATCTCGCGAACGGGCACGTACTCGGTGCTGATCGACGTGTGCTCGCCGCCCGGCCGGTAGGACGGGTCCACGTCGAAGATGATCACGTTGATCTCGAGCTGATCGACGCGATCCGGTGCGGCGTCGCGCAGCCAGCCGATCTTCTCGTTGAACAGCGCCTCCGTTACGTCGCTCTGGATGTGGCCGCCCTCAGGCATCGCTCGTGGATCCAGTCCGACAATGTTCGCGACCTGCGCTGCGTAGCGAAGGGTTCGAGGGCCGCCGCCACCGATCAGCAACGGTGGGTGCGGACGCTGGACGGAGCGTGGCATCTCCTCGAGACGGATAGGCCCGTATGCGTCTGTTTCCGGGCGCTCGACCCGGCCCTCGGAGAGCGCCTGCTTGACGATCTCGACCGCCGACTGGAGTCGGGCGAGGCGCTGCCCGGGACGGTCAAACGAGAGCGCGGCGCCGTCGTACTCATCGCGCGCCCAGCCGGCGCCGAGGCCGATCTCCAGCCGTCCGTCGGTCATCACGTCCAGCGTCGCGAGCTCCTGGGCGAGCAGGACCGGATGGCGGAAGTCGTTGTTCAGAACGAGCGTGCCGATGCGCAGTCGCGTTGCCTCCGCGGCGGCCTGCAAGAGCGTGAGGTGGTCCTGACGCGACAGGTGGTCCGTGCCCAGCAGGATGTCGTAGCCGTCCTCCTCGGCGCGCCGCGCGAGATCAAGCAGGGCGGCGCGACTGGTCTCATCACCACTCAGCAGCAATCCAAAGCGAAACGGCTTCACTCACTGACGTTACCGGAACACGCGGCGTCGATAACGACCGTTGACCTACCTAACAACCGTTAGTTAGACTGCGTTGCCTGATGACCGCAGACACCACTCCGCGCCGCTTGCAGATCGAGGACGCCGCCTCGACGCTCTTCCGCGAGCGCGGCTACGCCGCGACGAGCGTGCGCGACATCGCCCAGCGCTCTGAACCTCCAGGGCGGCAGCCTGTACGCGCACGTCGCGTCGAAGGAGGACGTCCTGTGGTCGATCGTGTGTCGGGCGGCTGATCGGTTCCACGCAGAGGTCGGACCGGTGGCGGCGAACCCGGCGCCGGCCGGCACCCGACTGCGCGGGATGATCCGCGGCCACGTTTCGGTCGTCACCAGCGGCCAGAAGGACGCGGCGGTCTTCCTGCACGAGTGGCGGTTCCTGTCAGTGGAGCGCCGCGAGCAGGTGGCCGCGCGGCGCGACGCGTACGAGGCGCTGTTCCGCACGGTTGTCAGTGATGGGGTCGCGGCCGGGGAGTTCAGGCCGGTCGATCCGCGTCAAGCCGCGATGGCAATCCTGTCGGCGCTCAACGGCATCGCCAGCGTGGTATTCCGCCGACGGCCCACTGAAGCCTGACCAGATTGCCGACCAGCACGCCGACCTCTTCCTCAACGGACTGGAGACCGACAACGGACTGGAGACCGACCGATGACCGACCCCATCTCGCTCGCCCCGATCCTTGCGCCGGAGGAGCGCCCGACGCCCCTCTTCGCCGATCCCGACCTGACCCACGAGGAGCGCTACGACGCATTCGTCGAGCACGTCCAAGCGGGCAAGAAGGTCGAGGCGCGCGACTGGATGCCCGATGAGTACCGCACCAGCGTGCTGCGCTTCGTCGAGATGCACGCCAACAGCGAGCTGATGGGCGTGCTGCCCGAGCGCGAGTGGATCATGCGTGCGCCGACGCTCAAGCGGAAGCTGGCGCTAACGGCCAAGGTCCAGGACGAGTGCGGCCACGCCCAGCTGCTGTATCGCGTCGCGGAGGACCTGGGCAAGCCGCGCGAGCAGATGTACCAGGACCTGCTCGATGGCAAGACGAAGTTCCACAACGTCTTCCACTACCCGACGAAGTCGTGGGGCGACGTTGGCATCATCGCCTGGCTCGTCGACGCGGCCGCGATCGTCGCCCAGCAGGCACTGCGCGAGTCCTCGTACGGGCCGTACAGCCGGACGATGAAGAAGATCTGCTGGGAGGAATCGGTCCACATCATGCACGGCCGCGACGTGGTCGTGACGATGATGAACGGCAGCCAGATGCAGCGCGACATGGTCCAGGAGGCGCTCGATCGCTGGTGGGGTCCGCTGATGCAGATGCACGGCCCGCGCACGGATCCGGCCAAGGACCGCGACCTCTTCTGGCGCATCAAGGAGAAGACCGGCGAGCAGCTGCGCCAGGAGTTCCTCTCGACGTACGTGCCGCGGCTGTGGGAGATCGGCCTCTTCCCGCCGGATCCGGAGCTGCGGCTCGACGAGGAGAGCGGCGAGTGGCGCTACACCGAGCCCGACTGGCAGGAGCTGCGCACGGTCGTCACCGGCCACGGCCCAAAGTCGCAGGAACGGCTGGACTTCCGACGCCTCAACCACGAGCAGACGTCCTGGGTGCGCAACCTCATCCTCGCGCCCGCGACGAGCTCCGTCGCGTCCCCCGCCGCGACCGCTGCTTAGACGGCCGCTGAGTACCGGAATTCACTCCTAGTGAACAACCCGCCGCCTCGGACCACGCCACAACGGCAGGAATCGATGTGCAACCGCGGATTCGAGCCGCTTCGGCGGCTCTCGGCGAGGCCGTCAGTCACGCAGGGCGACTCATGAACGGGCCTGTCTGCCGTCAACTCGCGGATTTGGTCCGAGTCTGTTCACTAGAACTGAACAACAGTCGCTCTGCACAAGATTTGGCCGTCATGAAGGACGGGCAGGGACGGTGAACGACGAGCGGCGGTCATGAAGGACGGGCAGGGACGGTGAAAGACGAGCAGCGGCCGTCGGAGGGTCGCGTCGCCGACGACGGCCGTCTTGGCGAGGACGCCGACCCAGAAGTGTGGGAGGTCTTTCGCCAGGAGAAGGACGGCGACCCGTTGCGCCACGCGGGCAACGTCCGCGCGCCCGATCGCGACCTGGCCATCCACTATGCGCGTGAGCTGTACGCGCGCCGCCAGGAGAGCGTCCGCCTTTGGGTCGTGCCACGGACAGAGATAAGTGACCTGTCCGACCCGGACCTGCTGCTGCCGCCCCTCGACCGCACCTTCAAGAAGCCGGGCGGCTACGTCATGCGCGACAAGCTCGAGATCGCCAAGCAGCGCGCTGCCCAACAGCCGGACGGGTCGGCCACGGCCAAGGCGGCCCCGGCCAACGCGGCCCAGGAGCCGGCGAAGTGACGACTGAAGCTCGACTGCCGACGCGCCAGCTGATCCAGCCCGATCTGCCGGCCTTCGACGCCTCGGCGCTCGATCCACAGATGCGCGCCGCGCTGGCCGAGCTGCTCCTGACGATGGCAGACGACGAGTTCGTCATCGGCTTTCGCGACTCGGAGTGGACCGGCATCGCGCCGATGCTCGAAGAGGACGTCGCGTTCAGCTCGATCGCCCAGGACGAGATCGGGCACGCGCGACTGCTGTACGAGATGCGCGCTGCGCTGACCGGTGAGGATCCGGACCAGGTCGCGTTCCAGCGCCAGCCGGCCGAGTACCGCCACGCGCGGCTGATCGATCAGCCGCGCCAGGGTTGGGCATTCACCATCACCCGCCGCTGGCTGTACGAGACGGCGGACGCCGTGCGCCTGGCTGCTCTCGCGCGATCGAGCTTCGCGCCACTGTCAGAGATCGTGGCCAAGATCCGGCGCGAGGAGCGATATCACCTGATGCATATGGACGTCTGGTTGGAGCGCCTGGGCACCACGCACGGCAAGCCGCGCGGCAAAGTCCTGTCCGCGCTGAAGCAGCTCATCCCCGGTGCGCTATCGGTCTTCACGCCGCTCCCCAACGAGCAGCTCCTGATCGACGCCGGGGTGCTCGAAGCACCGATGACCACGCTTGCCGACCGCTGGCGGTCGGAGGCCAACGCACGCCTGTGCGCGCTCAACCTGCGCCCGATCCCGGAGGGTCAGCCTCCTGCGGATGGTCGGGATCGCCTGCCTGGCGCACAGGGATTCGTGGAGCTGTGGGACCAGTTCACATCGGTCGCGCGACTCGAAGAGGGTGCAACGTGGTAGCGCCGCAGGTCAGCGTCCGTCCCCTCGAATCGGCGATCTGGGCTGCGCTGCACGACGTCCACGACCCCGAGATCCCGACAGATATCCGTTGTCGACCTGGGTGTCGTGCGCAGTGTCGAAGCTGACGAGGGCCGGATCCGCGTCGAGTTGCTGCCGACCTTCGTCGGCTGCCCGGCGATCGACGTGATGCGCGAATCGGTCGCGGATCGGCTGCGCGAGTTCGCGGACGACGTCAGCGTCGAGATCAGCTTTGCCGAGCCGTGGACGAGCGAGCGCATCACCGACGAGGGACGCGCGGCGCTGCGTGTCGCCGGTTTCGCACCGCCACCGCTGAGTGACTCGGATTCGTCGCGCATCTTGACCGTTCTGCCGCAACTGCCGGTCGGGGAGTGCCCATACTGCGGTTCGAGCAACACGACGCTGGAGAATGCCTTCGGTCCGACGCTGTGCCGCGCGATCTACCACTGCGCGGACTGCCGCCAACCATTCGAGCAATTCAAGGAGGTTTGATGATTCGCGATCGCTTCTGTCTGGGAATCACGGGCGTGACCGTCGGTGCCCTGACGACGCTTGCCGCGATCGCGAACCTCGAGTCGACGCCGCGCACGATCGATGTCGTCGTCCTGTGGCTGGCCGGCGCGCTTCAGCTCGGGCTGCTCCTGACGTGGATCTTCATCCCGCGTCTTCCTCGCTGGATCGTGGCCGGCTGGGGCCTGATCCTGATTGCGCTCGGGCTCGGCGTGATCATCACCGTGCCCGTCCCGGAGGGCGCGGGCGTGATGCCCTGGGCGGTCATCGGGCTGCTCGTGGTCGGGGTCGTGACCATCGTCATGTCCGCCGTCCATTCCTCGGGGAGTGCCCCACCAGTCGCCTGAACCCGACGCTCCCCCGTCGTTTGGCTATGCTCCGCCCTTAAGCGGAGGAGCGTGAGCATGAGTGGTCCCCAGTTCAAGCCTGTTGAGCCCAGTCCGAATCGATGGCCGCTGATCCTGGCTGGGATCGCAGTCGTCCTGGTCGTCCTGATCGGAGGCGCGTGGGCACTGGGTATGGGGCCCTTCGCCCCGGCCGCAACGTCCGCGCCGACGGCCTCTGCGGCGGCAACCGCCGCAAGCACGGCTGCGCCCACGACCGCAGCCACGACCGAGCCAACTCCTGAAGCTACCGATGAGCCGACCGATGAGCCGACTGAAGAGCCCACGACGGAGCCCACCGAGGAGCCCACAGCCGAGGTGACGCCGGAGGCGACACCAGAGGCGACACCGACGGCCGCCGCGGACGCGTGCGCGGACATCAGCGGCTTGCTCCAGAACCCCGGACGCCTGACGCTGAGCACCGACCTCCCCGCGTTCCCTCCGTGGCAGGGCGGTTCGGCTCCCGAGCAGTACCCGAACGAGCCGGAAGGCGGATCACCCTGGAGCGAGATCGATTTCTCGGCCGAACCCTACGCGGGTGAAGGCTTTGAAGGCGCGCTCGCTTACGCGGTGGCGGAGCGCATGGGCTTCACCCCGGACCTCGTTGACTGGGTGGCGAACGCCGACTTCAACGCCGTGTTCACACCCGGCGAGAAGCCTTTCGACTTCCACATGGCCCAGATCTCGGCCACCGAGGAGCGAGCTCAGGTGGTTGCGTTCTCCGAGCCGTACTTCCTGTCGAATCAGTCGATCCTGGCGCTGTCTGCCAACGAGATCACGGCGTCGACAACGATCGAAGAGCTGAAGGCCTTCCGTCTTGGTGCGGCGGTCGGGACGACCAGCTTGGATCTCATCAATGAGATCATTCAGCCGACAGCCGAGGTGCAGGCCTACAACGACAACGCCGGGGCCTTGCAGGCGCTGCGGGCGGACCTCGTCGACGGCGTCGTGTTCGACCTGTCGACCGCGTTCTTCATGCGCGACGCGGAGCTGGCCGGTGACCCGGAGGGCACGATCGTCGGCCAGTTCGGCCCGCCGGCGGAGCCGGACAACGTTGCGTTCCTTCTCGAACAGGGCAATCCTCTGGTCGACTGCGTCAACCAGGCGCTGGCCGAGATCATGACCGACGGTACGCACGAGGCGATCCTCGATCAGTGGATCAACACCGGGCAGGATGTTCCGTTCCTGGAATAGCCCCTAGGTTCTACCGAAGACCATGAGCGGGGTCGCGCCTACGACCCCGCCCGAGCTACTGGGCAGCCGCAGTTCGCGGCTGCTCGGTCGTCTACGGCCGGGTGGGCTGGTCGTCGCGGCCCTCAGCTCCGTCCTGGTCTTCGGCGTGCTCGGCTACTTGATCGTCACCTCGCCGAACTGGGCAGCCGTCCAGAAATCGTTCTTCAACGCTGAGGTGTTCTGGGCGACACTGCCGGAGCTCATTCGGGCGCTGTGGAAGAACATCCAGCTCTTCCTGTTGGCCGAAGTCCTCATCCTCGTATTTGCGCTGGTTCTGGCAGTGATGCGCAGCCTCCCTGGGCCTGCCTTCTTCCCGTTGCGACTCAGCGCCGTCGCGTACATCGACATCTTCCGTGCCGTGCCCAGCGTCCTGGTGATCTTCCTGCTGGGCTTCGGTGTGCCCGGTCTGCGCATTCCCGGCGTGCCGAACGATGCGTTCTTCTGGGGCCTGGTCACCCTGGTGATCGTCTGGTCGGCTTACGTCGCCGAGGTCTATCGAGCGGGAATCGAGGCCATCCATCCGTCGCAGGAGGCAGCCGCGCGATCGCTCGGCCTTTCGCGAGCCCAGGGCCTGCGCTATGTCGTCCTGCCGCAGGCCGTTCGGCGCGTCATCCCGCCGCTGCTCAACGACTTCATCGGCCTGCAGAAGGACACCGCGCTCGTGTCATTCATCGGGGTAATCGAGATCTTTCGCACGGCGCAAGCGAACGTCGCCAGCGGATTCAACTTCACGCCGTACCTGGCCTGCGGCCTGATCTTCCTGGTGCTGACGATCCCCATGGCGCGCTTCGTGGACTGGCTGGTCGCGCGCGACCGACGCCGCCAGCTGGCGACCCTGGCCCGATGACGGCGGTGGCCCGATGACGGCCGAGTCGTATTCCACCGAGGCGCAGACGGCCCAGGCGCAGATGTCCGAGACGCGGACGCCCGGGACGCAGACGTCCAAAGCAGAGCAGTCGGCGCTGCGGATCGAGGGACTCGTCAAGTCCTACGACGGTCTGGCAGTGCTGCGTGGCATCGACCTGACAATCGCCGAGCACGAGGTGGTGTGCCTGATCGGCGCTTCCGGCTCGGGCAAGTCGACTCTGTTGCGCTGCATCAATCTGCTCGAGCCCATCGATGCCGGCCGCGTCTGGATCGAGGGCACCGAGATCACCGCGCGCGGCGTGAACGTCGACCGCGTCCGGAGACGAGTCGGGATCGTGTTCCAGGCTTTCAACCTCTTCCCGCACATGACCGTGCTGCGCAACGTGACGCTCGCGCCGCGCAAGGTTCTGGGACTTGGCGCGAGCGAGGCAGAGTCGCGGGCGAAGGACCTCCTGGCGCGCTTCGGCCTGGCCGACAAGGCCGGTGAATATCCCGACCGACTTTCCGGCGGCCAGCAGCAGCGGGCGGCGATCGTTCGCGCCCTGGCGATGCGGCCCGACATCCTGCTTCTCGACGAGATCACGGCCGCCCTTGATCCCGAGCTTGTCGCGGAGGTGCTAGACGTCATCCGCGAGCTGGCCCGCGAAGGCATGACGCTCGTCATCGCCACGCACGAGATGGGCTTCGCGCGAGACGTGGCGGACCGCATCTGCTTTCTCGACGAGGGCGTGATCCTCGAGCAAGGGCCGCCGTCGGCGATGCTCTCGAGCCCGACCGAGGAGCGGACCCAGCGCTTCCTGCAGCGCATCATCAGCGCCGGCCGCCTCTAGCCCGAGCCTCAAACTGGGAGCGCTCCGCCTCCACCGCTCATCTGGACCGCGCTGCCGCCCGCCAGACCACTCAAAGCCCCAGTGCCTTGCGGTTGTCCCGCTCAGCGGGTCATTCGTCCGCCGAGCCGCAAACGCCGCGCGTTCAGGCCGCCGCGTTCGGGCGGTTGTCCCGCTCAGCGGGTCATTCGTCCGCCGAGCCGCAAACGCCGCGCGGGATCTCCCTCCGAAGACGCGAGCTCACGTTCACAGAACGCCGTTTCATGCGCCTGGGCGCATGGATCGGGCCGGAGCTGGCGTTCTGGCGGCGCAGAAGGCCCTGAATCTGGGGGTCGGGCACTGCGGGCAAGGCGTCTGGCGGGCAGATCAACCGCTGAGCGGGAAAATCACCCGCTGAGCGGGTAACGCGGCGCGAGTAGCGGTTGAGCGGGCAGTGCTAAGCGGGTAACGGTGACAGGTACGAGACGGAGACCCGGCGGGTCGTCGCGCGGCACCGGGCGCGCGCGGGATTACTCGGTGAAGAAGGGGTAGCGGTGGTATCCGCGGGCGCCGTCTGGGAAGGGCGGGGTCGGGCCTTCTTCCTGGACCGCGCCGGTACCGTCCGTGGCGCGAACGCGAACCCAGTGGGTGCCGGCAGCGGGAACCGGCAGGGTGACGCGCCATTGGATCCACGAATAGTCGGAGAGCGGCTGCGACAGCTCGGCCTCGCTCCAGTTGCCGCTGTCGTCGACGTCGACCTCGACGCGCGAGATGTCGCGTGTCGGCGCCCACGCCACGCCGGCAAACACGACGTCACCCACGGGCACGACGCCGCCGCGGCGCGGCACCTCGACCCGTGACTGGGTCAGGATCGGTCCCTCCTTGGCCCAGCCCAGCGGCACCCAATAGGCGTCGAATGCCTCGAGCGTGGTCAGCTCGATCTCGGTCAGCCACTTCGTCGCCGAAACGTAGCCGTACAGCCCGGGCACGATCAGCCGTGCCGGGAAGCCGTGTCGCGGCGGCAGCGACACCCCGTTCATCTGGACCGCGATCAACGCATCGGCGCCCGCGCCGGAAAGATGCTCCGTCGGGAAGCCGCATGTCCAGTCATCGAACGAGCGGCCCACGAGCTGGGTCGCGCCCTCCTGGACGCCAGCCCGCTCGAGGACGCTGTTGAGCGACACGCCCGTCCACTTGGCATTGCCGACGAGCCTGCCGCCGACCTCATTCGAGACGCAGGCGATGGTCACGTACCTCTCCACCAGCGGCATTGCCAGCAGGTCGGAGTAGGTGAACGTGAGCTCCTCGTCGACCATCCCGTGGACGCGCAGTCGCCACTCTTCGACGTTCAGGTAGGGCGTGCCCAGGCGCGTGTCGATCTGGTAGAAGTCGTCGTTGGGGACGATGATCGTCGACAGGCCCTCGATGCCAAAGTCGTTCGCCGCGGCCAGGGGCGGCGCGGGCTGGCCTGGCCTGGGAATGTCGATCGGCACGCCCACCGGCGCAGGAGTGCGCCCGCCCAGGACCCGGCCGATCACAGCAAGGACGCCGCCCACCGCCAGGAAAGTTGCCGCGACCGCCAGGAACGCCCGGCGAGGCATGCTCGGCGGCGGCTCTTGCGCCACTTGCACCGTTTGGGCAGCGGTGGCGCTGGTTGTCGGGTCGGGCACCGGCCGCCCAGCGCCGAGCATTCCGCTCAGCCACGACAGCATCAGGCAGCCCGCGCCGACCGCGGCCACCATCGTGATCACGGCCTCGATCGGGTCGGCCAGCGGTTCGCGCAGCAGCAGGAACAGACCAACCAGCCCGAAGACGAGGAAGGCGCCATAGCCAAGCCGGCGATCGCGGCGCGCGATCAGGCCGATCACGCCGCCGACGAGAAGGCCGCCGATGAAGACCGCCACCTCGAGCGCGAGCTTATCGAGCGTTCCGAAGAGCGCGACCATGAGGTCCTTGGCGCCCGGCGGCTGCAGGGAGATCACTACTGCCCCGACCGCGGCGACGACAGAAACGCCGCCGAGCAGGCCGGCGACGACCTCAGCGACCCCGATTGCAACTGCTCCGGACGCCAGGCCCACGGCAGCCCAGGCGACCCTCGAACCCATCGTCAAAGAGTACGCGCGGGGCCTGCGAACGGATCAGTCACGGCACTCTGCGCAGCGGCCGACCACACTCAGATGCGACAAGTCGACCTCGAAGCCGCGCGCACGGGCCAGGCCGCCAAGGAGTCCCTCTGCCTCGGCCGCCTCGATCTCCCACGAGTTGCCGCAGCTGCTGCACGTCAGGTGGCCATGCTCCTGCTCGGGCAGCACGTGGTATTCCTCGCGGCCGCCGGCGCCGTGCGCGTGGCGGACCAGGCCCAGCTCCTCGAGCACGTCGAGCGTGCGGTACACGGTCGATGGCGTTGTCTGCGGGTCTGTTTCGCGGCAGCGCTCGAGCAGCTCGGTCGCCGTCACGTGACCGTTGGAGCGCGATAGGACATTGAGCAGGAGCCGGCGCTGCGGCGTCCAGCGCATGCCGCGCGCCCTGAGCCGTGAGGAGACGTCCTCCCAGCGACTCGACTCGAGTGATCCGGCGCGGCCCATTGGTGCGAATAGTATCTCGCGAGGTATCGCTATTGCATGTTGTTGCATTAAGCCGCGCCGGCGCCTAGACTCCGAGGAGGAGGGCATATGCACTTCGGAACATCGGCCGGGTTGGCCGTAGGCCTCGAATCGACGAGTCGGCAGCTCCACGCGCCAGACGGATTCGTGAGCCTGCCCGTCGCGCTCGTGATGTGGGTGTTAACCGTGATCGCGGTCGGCTACTCGGTCTACCGGGCCAACCAGCGCGTCGACGAACGAATGATCCCGCTGATGGGCGTGCTTGCGGCCTTCATCTTCGCGGCGCAGATGTTCAACTTCCCCATTGCCGGCGGCACGAGCGGCCATCTGCTCGGCGGCGTGCTCGCCGCTGTCCTTCTCGGGCCATGGATCGGCACGCTGGTCATGGCCACGGTCATCGGCGTCCAGGCACTCGTCTTCCAGGACGGCGGCCTGCTGGTCATGGGCGCCAACATCTTCAACATGGGCGTCATCGGCACGATGGGCGGCTACGCGGTGTATCGAGTTCTTGCCCGCGCGATGGGTGGCGAGGAGCGACGGCGCATTCCCGCGGCGGCCATCGCGGCCTGGCTGGCGGTCATGGCGGGCGCCCTGTCGATGACCATCCAATTGGCGCTGTCAGGCACGACCGCAATCGAGATTGCGCTGCCGGCGATGCTCGTCTCCCACGCCGTCATCGGTGTCGGCGAAGCGCTCATCACCGCCGCGGCCCTGGCGTTCATCGCAGCCACGCGGCCGGACCTGTTCAAGCTGCGCGATGCCATGCACAACGCGGGCCAATCGGGAACGTCCGTCGGTCGGGGCTCCCTGGGATCGGAGGGTGCAGCCAATGGCTAGCGAGGCGCGGCAGACGAGTAGGAGGGCGTGGCGCTGGTTCGGTGCCGTTCTGGGGATCTGTGCCGTGGTCGTGGTCACCGCCGCCATCTGGGCATCTGCAGATCCCGACGGACTCGAGCGCGTTGCCGAGGACCTGGGCTTCATCGAGCGCGGCGAAGGCCCGTCGTATGAGCTGCTGCCTGACTACACGATCCCCGG
Source organism: uncultured Chloroflexia bacterium (assembly GCA_963706095.1). Taxonomy (GTDB): domain Bacteria; phylum Chloroflexota; class Limnocylindria; order Limnocylindrales; family CSP1-4; genus JALYGJ01. Next base: position 787,460 of record OY970149.1, on the reverse strand, counting down.
GCTCGACGGCCCGGGCTCGACCATCGTTGCCGGCCTGATTGGCCTGCTCATCGTCCTGCTCATCGTCTACGGCGCCGGCAAGCTGCTCGCGCGTCGTTCGCGGCCCTCCACTCAAGCCTGACACTCGAACGCTATCTGCCGCGCGACAGCGCGCTGCACCGGGCTGATCCGAGGCTCAAGCTCCTCGGCGCGATCGCTGCGATCGTCGCCATTGCGGCACTGCCGATCGCCAGCTTCGTGGCCCTCGCAATCACCTGGCTTGGAATCGGACTCGTGGCGATCTGGGCGCGCATAGGTCCGCTGCGCGTTTACCGCTCAGCGCTCGTGGCCGTGCCCTTCGCCCTCGCCGCGCTGCCGCTGGTCTTCACGCGAACCGGCGATCCGCTGGGAACGATCGAGCTCGGGCCGATCGTTCTGACCATCAGCGGCGAGGGCGTGCGCCAGTTCGCGACAATCCTGCTCAAGAGCTGGCTGAGCGTCCAGGTCGCGTTGCTGCTCGCGTTCAGCACGCCTTTCCACGAGCTGATCGACGCGCTGCGCGAGCTGCGTTTGCCGCGCATCATCGTGGCCATCGTCAGCTTCATGTATCGCTACCTGGCGGTCATGACCGACGAATCCCAGCGCATGAGCCGCGCCCGCGCTTCGCGTTCCGCGGTGCCGGCGGGCGGGCGCGGCGGTGGCACGATGGTGTGGCGCGGCAAGGTCACCGGGTCGATGGTCGGCTCGCTCTTCATCCGCGCATACGAGCGCAGCGAACGGGTGTATGCGGCGATGCAGTCGCGCGGCTTCGAATCGAACCTGCACCACCTGGCGATGCGCCGCCTCGAGCGACGAGAGCTGGTGGTGCTCGTCGCGTTCGTGGTGCTGCTCGGAGCATTCGTTTGGGGCGCTCACGTGCTCCCCGCAATCAGGTTGGCTTGAGGACGTGACGCACCAGCACACGCCGACGGGCGAGCATCCTGCAGGCGAACATCCTGCGGGCGAACATCCTGCCGGGGAACATCCGGCGGGCGACGGCAGCGTCGTCGTGGAGCACCTGCACTTCGTGTATCCCGACGGAACCGAAGCGCTGCGCGGCATCGATCTCACCATCGCCGCCTCGGAGAAGGTGGCGCTGGTCGGGCCCAACGGCGCCGGCAAGAGCACGCTGATGCTCCACTTGAACGGCATCCACGAGCCGAGCCACGGGACAGTCCACATTGGCGGGGTGGTGGTCAACCGATCCACCGTCAGGCAGGTTCGGTCGATGGTCGGCCTGGTCTTCCAGGATCCCGACGACCAGCTCTTCAGCCCGACCGTGTACGAGGACGTCGCCTTCGGCCCGCTGCACATGGGCCTCGACCCGGACGAGATCCATCACCGCGTTGAGGAGGCATTGGCTGCCGTCGGTATGGCCGGCTCGGGCCGGCGCATGCCGCACCGCCTGTCGCTCGGCCAGCGCAAGCGCGTGGCGACCGCGACCGTGCTGTCGATGAGCCCACAGGTGATGGTCTTCGATGAGCCCACCGCGGGGCTCGACCCCCGCGGCCGGCGCGAGCTGATCGACCTGCTGGCGGGCCTCTCACAGACGCTCATCGTGAGCACCCACGACCTTGCGCTCGTGGAGGAGGTGTTCCCGCGCACGGTGGTCATCGACGATGGCCGCGTCGCCGCTGACCGTCCCACGGCCGACGTCCTGAGCGACGCCGCGCTGCTGGCAGCACATGGATTGGACGGCCGCTGATGCGTTCACGGACGGAGCTCGGTCTGGTTCAATAGCCAGCGCTCGTCCGTGTTCAGGGGGAATGCCGTGAACCTGTCCCGTCGCCTTCGTCCAGTCGCGCTCGCGCTCAGCGTTGCCGGAGCGTCGCTGCTCGGCCTGGCTCCTGTTTCCGTGTCGGCCGCCAGCAACCCGCCCGACTGCCGCTACGACGACGTGGCGGCGACCCACACCGGCTACTCGGACTGGTCCCGGACGCTGCTCGACACGATCTACATGGTCCGGCGCAGCTACGTGCCGCCCAGGCTGGTGTCGGTCTCGCGGGCCAACGTCAGCGGCAGTGGCAAGGTGCGCCGCGTCGTCATCGACGACCTGCGCGCGCTGGCGGCAGCTGCGCGCGCGGCGGGCGCGCCGCTACGCGTCGTGTCGGCGTATCGCAACTACGGCACCCAGTCGAGCGTCTACCGGCGCGAGGTCAACCAGTTCGGCGTCAATCGGGCTCGTTTGACTGTTGCTCGGCCCGGTCACTCGGAGCATCAGCTGGGCACGACCATCGACTTCGGCAGTGCCAACAGGTCGCAGAAACCGTGGGCGAGCGACTGGGGCAACACGAAGGCGGGCAGCTGGCTGCGCGTCAATGGCTGGCGGTTCGGCTTCGTGATGAGCTACCCCAAGGGCAAGCGCGGCACCACCTGCTACCGCTACGAGCCGTGGCATTGGCGCTATGTCGGCCGCTCCATGGCCGCCGACATTCACGCGAGCGGGCTGACCCCGCGCGAGTACCTCTGGCGCCGGGGCTAGCTGTCCTCCGGCGACTAGCTGTCGTTCAGCCTGAAGATGCCGCCGCCGAGGTGGATCAGGTACAGGTAGCCGGCGGCGTCCTCGCCGAATGAGCTGATGTTGTACGAGGTGTCCTGCAGCGGAGCGGGTAGCGGATCCGTCGCGGCGTGGCCCTCCGGGACGGCCCAGACGGCGCCCTTGCAGAAGTCACCGAAGACGTACTGTCCATAGAGATTGGCGCCCGGCCGGCGCGACACGTAGCCACCCGTGACGGAGCACAGCCCGCCACCGAGATCGCTGTGGGCGTACTCGATGATCGGCAGCGTCTTGCAGTCGCCGGTGCACAGATCGCCCTGGGTGCGGTTGGGGTAGCGGTAGTAATGCCGGCCCTCGAGCAGCTGCCAGCCGAAGTTCACGCCCCTGCCCGTGTCTACGTGGTTGATTTCTTCATGGGTGTTCTGGCCAACGTCGCCACACCACATGTCGTCCGTGGCACGGTCGAAGGAGCAGCGCCACGGGTTGCGCAAGCCGCGCGCCCAGATCGCCCAGCGCGGACCGGACTGTCCGTAGTAAGGATTGTCCGAAGGGATCGAGAAGCGCGCCGAGCCGGGCGGATCCAGGGGGTTGATGCGCAGCATCTTGCCCAGCAGCGTGTTCAGCTTCTGTGCCCGCGTGCCGGGATCGCCGCCGCCGTCGCCCATGGCGATGTACAGCAGGTTGCCGTTGAACCCCATCCAGCCGCCGTTGTGATTCGAGGCAGGCTGGTCGATCAGCATCACGCGCCGCCAGGACGATCGGTTGGCAACCTCCGGGTTCCCAGTCGAGACCCTGAACTCGGCGATGATCGTGTCGTGGTCCGTCTTGCGCGTGTAGTTGACGTAGAAGAGCCCGTTGCTGGCGTAGTTGGGGTGGAATGCCAGCCCGAGCAGTCCGCGCTCGCCGCCTGATCCATCGGGGCTGACCACGTCGCTCAGGTCGAGGAAGGTCGTCACCGACTCGTTGGGATGGATGATCTTGATCAGTCCGCCCTGCTCGACCACGAACAGCCGGCTGTCGCCGGCGTGCGTCAGGTAGATCGGGCGCGTGAATGCGTGGGCGGCCGCAATCTCGGTCACAGGCAGGGCGGCAGCAGCGGCGCCAGGTAGCAGAGCGAGCGTGGACAGGCTGAGGGCCAGGGCAAACGCGACCCGCCTGGCCCTGCGGGTTGTGTGGTACGGCATCGGTAAAAACGCTAGCACGTGGCCGCCGCCTTCGTGGCCCCGAGCCGAATGAAAGGGTGGCGTGATGGCACCGCCCTCCGGCCCGGCTGGACCGATGCGTCGGCGTAAGTAGCATTGGCCCTGATCGATGACAGTCAGCGCCACATGACAGCCTTCGAGTTCCACGTCGCGCGCGCGACCCGGGAGCGATACGCGTTTGATGACGCGCTCTTCGGACTCAGCGGCAACGTGGTCTTTGCCGACTTCGCCGCCGCGCGCCGCTTCGCCCAGCAGATGAACGCGCAGCGCGACGTCGCGGCCGATCCGGGGTCGGCGGTGCGCGCCGGTGATATCAACGCCATGGGTCTGGTCGACGAGATCATGCACTTCGTGGTGCGGCTCTATCGTGCCGAGCGCAACCCGCAGGCGATGTGGTCCGCCCTGGCCGACCTCGAGCTGCGGCTCGGCCGCAACGTGCTCGACGCGACGCTCGAGTCCTTCATCGAACAATTTCCGCCCGTCGCCGTTCACCGCGGCGAGCTATCGGCTGCCGACTACCTGTCGGGCGAGAGCGAAGGCATTTCCAACCGCGAGATCGCGCTCGAAGAGATGCTGATGCTGTGGCTGGCCAACGGCAACGCGGCCTTCGCGCCGTACGGCGAGCTGTTCGACGATCGCGGACTGGAGGAGGGGAGTGCCTACCTCGCCGCGGTGCGCGGCCTCGAGTCCTTCTTCCGGACGCAGCCGACTTTTGGGCCGGATGGCGACGACCTGATCACCCTGCTGCGCCGGCCGGCAATGGAGGCCGCGGGCTCGCTGACTGAGCAGCTGCGCTGGATGCGCGATCGCTGGGGTTTCGTCGCCGAGCGCTACGGCGATCGGCTCGTGATCTCGCTCGACGTGCTCACGGAGGAGGAGCGTGCCGTCTGGATGCGCTTCCACGCGACGCACGGTGGTGCAGCCGATTCTGGGGACGCGTCGACCGCCGACTCCGCCGCCCTGCACGGATTTGGCGCCCACGCCGGCGACGAGGAGGTCGAGCGTTTCAGCGTCGATCTGGCCTGGATGCCGCGCGTCGTGCTGCTGGCCAAGTCAACGTACGTCTGGCTCGACCAGCTCTCGCGCGCCTATGGCCGGCCGATCCACCGGCTCGACCAGATCCCCGACGAGGAGCTCGACACGATCGCCTCTCGTGGCTTCACGGGACTGTGGCTGATCGGCCTTTGGGAGCGCAGCATCGCCTCGCGCACCATCAAGCAGATGCGCGGCAACCCGGAGGCAGTGGCATCGGCGTACTCGCTCATGGACTACCGCATCGCCGACGACCTGGGTGGCGACGAGGCCTATCGCAACCTGCGCGACCGCGCCTGGTCGCGCGGCGTTCGCCTGGCAAGCGACATGGTGCCCAACCACATGGGCGTCGACTCGCGCTGGGTGGTCGAGCATCCGGACTGGTTCATGCAGCGGCCCGACCCGCCCTACCCGGCCTATTCCTACACCGGGCCAAACCTGTCGAACGATCCGCGCGTGGGCATCTACATCGAGGATCACTACTTCGACAACACAGACGCCGCGGTTACGTTCAAGCGCGTCGATCACTGGTCCGGCCAGGAGCGCTTCATCTACCACGGCAACGACGGCACCTCGATGCCCTGGAACGACACGGCGCAGCTCGACTATCTCAAGCCGGACGTCCGCGAGGCGCTCATCCAGACCATCCTCCACGTGGCGCGCCAATTCCCGATCATCCGCTTCGACGCCGCGATGACGCTTGCCAAGCGCCACATCGCGCGGCTCTGGTACCCAGAACCGGGATCTGGCGGCGCGATCCCGTCGCGCGCCGAGTACGCGCTGCGCAAGGCCGAGTTCGATCGCGCGATGCCCGTCGAGTTCTGGCGCGAGGTCGTCGACCGCGTGGCGCAGGAGGCGCCAGACACGCTGCTCCTGGCCGAGGCGTTCTGGCTGATGGAGGGCTACTTCGTCCGCACCCTGGGCATGCACCGCGTCTACAACAGCGCGTTCATGAACATGATGCGTGACGAGAAGAACGCCGAGTACCGGCTCGTGATCAAGAACACGCTCGAGTTCGACCCGCAGATCCTCAAGCGCTACGTCAACTTCATGAACAACCCCGATGAGCGGACGGCGGTCGACCAGTTCGACAAGGGCGACAAGTACTTCGGCGTGGCCACGGTGCTGGCGACGATGCCCGGCCTGCCGATGTTCGGTCACGGTCAGGTTGAGGGCTATGCCGAGCGCTACGGCATGGAATACCGCCGCGCATACCACGATGAGACGCCCGATTCCGAGCTGGTTGCCCGCCACGAGCGCGAGATCTTCCCACTGCTCCACGAGCGCTGGCTCTTCGCGGAGGTCGACAACTTCGCGCTGTACGACTTCGTGACGGACGATGGGTCGGTCAATGAAGACGTGCTCGCTTTCTCCAACGCGCGCGACGGACGGCGCGCGCTCGTGCTGTTCCACAACAGCTTTGCGGACACAACAGGGTCCATTCGGGCCGCCGCCGTGACCGGCGCATCCTTCGCTGCGGGACTGGGCCTGCGTGGCGGTGCCGACGACTGGCTGGTGATGCGCGACGCGCGCAGCGGCCTCGAGCACCTGCGTTCGCAGCGCGAGCTGGCCGAGCACGGATTGCGGCTCACGCTGCACGCGTACGAGTGCCAGGCCTACGTCGAGATGCGCGACCTGAACGATGTCGACGGCCGCTGGCGCCGCCTCGCCGAATGGCTCGGCGGCCGTGCCGTTCCGTCAATCGAGGATGCCCTGCGCGAGATGGAGCTGGCGCCGTTGCACGAGGCGCTGCGCCGCGGTGATGAGCAGGCAGCCCTGGTGGTCGTGGCTGACATGCTCGGGGTGGAGGCGCCGATTGCGGGCGACAAGTCGAGCGAGGCGGACGCGCTGCCGGTCGGCCGCGCAATCGAGTCGCTGGTTGCGGCCAACGCGCCCGAGATGTCGCGCGGCAAGTGGATCTACGACTGGCTCGTCGACCGTGTCTGGCCCGAGGCGGACCTGGTGGCACTGATGCTTGACTCGGACGCGAAGTCTGCGCGGTCGCGGACCAACGGCCGGCGCCCCGCGCAACTGCTGGCGGACGATCGCTTCCGGCGCGCCATCGGTGTCAACGAGCACGATGGCGCCTCGTGGTTCGACCGGGAGCGGTTCGACAATGCCGTCACTTGGCTCGAGCTGCCCGATGCGCCGGCCCTGCGCAAGTCCGCGAAGGCCGCCGGCTACCAGCTCGCCAAGCTGGAAGCGGCGCTCGCGGAACCGCCCGAGTGGGCGTCGACGCGGCCGGTCAGGGCCAGGTCGAGCCGCACCGCCACGCCCGCCGCCACGCCCGCCGCCAGGAGGGCGTCCGCGACCGCACCCAAAACGGCGTCCGCGACCGCGCCGAAGCCCAACGCCCGCACGAAGCCAACCAAGAAGTGACTGACCTTCCCATCGAGGGGCGGCGGCGGGCCGTCATCGAGAACGTCACGCCGCGCGTCGATGACGGCCGCTACCCGGTCAAGCGCGTCCTGGGCGACACCCTCTCGGTCGAAGCCGACGTATTCGCCGACGGCCACGACGAGGTCCGCGCCCGGCTGTCGTGGCGACTGCTGCCCAACCCGGCATGGCAGCAGACCGAGATGGAGCCGCTCGGCAACGATCGCTGGCGCGCCAGCTTTCGGCTCGACGAGATTGGCCGCTACGAGTTCTTCGTCAGTGGCTGGATCGATCGCTGGCGGACGTGGGTCCACGATCTGCAGAAGCGGGTCGATGCCGGCCAGGACGTCACCGTCGACCTGCAGATCGGATCGCAGATCGCTGCCGCCGCGTTGCCATCGGTGCCCGCGGGACTGACCGCGCAACAGGCGCTCGATCCGTCGTTAGGCGAATCCATCGAGCAGAACCCGGACCGGACTCACGAGTCCGTCAGCGACACGTACGCCCTTGTCGTCGATCCGGCGCGAGCGGCTTTCAGCGCGTGGTACGAGCTCTTCCCGCGATCGGCCTCACCGGATCCCAACCGTCACGGAACGCTCGACGATGTCATACAGCGCCTGGACTACGTTGCCGATCTTGGCTTCGACGTGCTGTATCTGCCGCCCATCTCACCCATCGGCAGCCAGTTCCGTAAGGGGCCCAACAACCGCGCGTCGGAGAATCCGTCCGACCCGGGCGTCCCGTGGGCGATCGGTGGTCCGGAGGGCGGCCATAACGCCGTCCACTCCGCGCTGGGCACGCTGGCCGATTTCGATCGGCTCGTCGCCGAGGCGGGAACTCGGGGAATCGACGTTGCCCTCGACATCGCGTTCCAGGCCTCGCCCGATCACCCGTGGGTGAGCGAGCACCCGACATGGTTCCGCGCCCGCCCCGACGGCACCATCCAGTACGCCGAGAACCCGCCGAAGAAATACCAGGACATCTACCCCTTCGACTTCGAGTCTGTCGACTGGCGCGGCCTGTGGCAGGGGCTCAATGAGGTCTTCCGCTTCTGGATCGGCCATGGCGTCAACGTCTTCCGCGTCGACAACCCGCATACCAAGGCCTTCCCGTTCTGGGAGTGGTGCATTGCCAACATCAAGGCCGACCATCCACAGGCCCTCTTCCTGGCGGAGGCGTTCACTCGGCCGAAAGTGATGTACCGATTGGCCAAGCTCGGCTTCAGCCAGAGCTACACCTACTTCACGTGGCGCAACGACGCAGCCGAGATGCAGGAGTACCTCGAGGAGATCACCCGGCCGCCGGTCTCGGACTTCTTCCGCCCGAACTTCTGGCCGAACACGCCGGACATCCTCCACGAAGACCTCCAGACCGGCGGCGCCGCCGCGTTCGAGGCGCGGCTCGTGCTCGCGGCGACGTTGAGCAGCAACTATGGCATTTACGGGCCAGCCTACGAGCTCGGGGAGGCGACGCCGCGCGAGCCGGGCAGCGAGGAGTACCTCGATTCGGAGAAGTATCAGCAGCGGACCTGGGATCTGACCGGCGGCGCGCCCCTGCGCGGCCTGATCCAGCGCGTCAACGCCGCCCGCCGCGGTCATCCGGCTCTGCAATCGAACGAGCGGCTGATGTTCCACCCGGTCGACAACCCCAACCTGCTCGCCTACACCAAGACCTCACGCGACCAGCGCGACGTCCTGCTCGGGGTTGTGAACTTCGACTACCAGGCGACGCATTCGGGGACGATCGAGCTCGATCTCGAAGCGCTTGGAATCGCGAACGAGGTGCCCTACGAGGCGATCGACCTGCTCGACGACGAGACCTACATCTGGACCGGCCCGCGCCAATGGGTCGAGCTCGACCCGACTGTCCGTTCGGCGCACCTGCTGTGGCTCAGGCAGCTGCCGTGAGCCATCGCCCGGGACTTCCCTCAAATCCAGCTATCTCCGGGAGCGAATCCGCGAAATGGCTGCGCTTTGTCGCACTTCCCGCGAATTGGGGGGAAACGACGGCAAGCGGCGGGCACGGTCCCGCTATCCGCGGGATTCGACGGAAGGTCGATCAGGCTTGGAAGTCGAGCGGGTGTGGCGACGGAAGCCGAGCAGGTATCGCGTGGCCGTAGCTGAGACGACTGCCAAGCGGCAGAGCGGCGCTCGGCGCGAGCAAGGCGCACGGCGCGAGCAGGGCGCGCGGCGCGAGCACGCCGTGCCCGTCGGTGGCGAGCCTGATTGGTACAAGGACGCGGTCATCTACGAGCTGCACGTGCGCTCGTTCTTCGACAGCAACGGCGACGGCATCGGCGACTTCGCAGGACTGACGCAGAAGCTCGACTACCTCGCCGACCTGGGCGTGACGGCGCTGTGGCTGCTGCCGTTCTATCCGTCGCCGGGCAGGGACGACGGCTACGACACGGCCGATTACACGGCGGTCAAGGACGAGTACGGGACGCTGCGCGACGTCAAGACGTTCATCCGCGAGGCACATGCGCGCGGCCTGCGCGTCATCACCGAGCTCGTTTGCAACCACACCAGCGATCAGCACCCGTGGTTTCAGCGGGCACGCCGCGCGCCGGCCGGGTCGTGGCAGCGCGACTTCTACGTCTGGACGGACGACCCGGACAAGTACAGGGAAGTGCGCATCATCTTCACCGACACCGAGCGCTCGAACTGGACCTGGGACCCGGTCGCCAACGCCTACTACTGGCACCGCTTCTTCCACCACCAGCCTGACCTGAACTTCGACAGCCCCCGCGTCCGCGAGGAGATCAAGAAGGCACTCGACTTCTGGTTCGAGCTGGGTGTCGACGGCCTGCGCCTGGACGCCATTCCGTACCTGTACGAGCGCGAGGGCACGAACGGCGAGAACCTGCCAGAGACGCACGCATTTCTGCGCGAGCTGCGCACCCATCTCGACTCGAAGTTCCAGGACCGGATGCTGCTCGCCGAGGCCAACCAGTGGCCGGAGGATGCCGTGGCGTACTTCGGCGATGGCGACGAGTGCCACATGTGCTTCCACTTTCCGCTCATGCCGCGGATGTACATGTCGCTGCGCATGGAGGATCGCTTTCCCCTCTACGACATCCTCGAGCAGACGCCGGCCATTCCCGACACTGCCCAGTGGGCGCTCTTTCTGCGCAACCACGACGAGCTGACGCTCGAGATGGTCACCGACGAGGAGCGCGACTACATGTACCGGGTCTACGCCCACGACCCGCAGATGCGCATCAACCTCGGCATCCGGCGCCGGCTGGCGCCGCTGCTCGGCAACAACAGACGCCGCATCGAGCTGCTCAACGGCCTGCTCATGTCCTTGCCCGGGACGCCCGTCCTGTACTACGGGGACGAGATCGGCATGGGCGACAACGTCTACCTCGGCGACCGCAACGGCGTGCGTACGCCCATGCAGTGGAGTGGCGACCGCAACGCCGGGTTCTCTACGGCCAATCGGCAGCGACTCTTCTTCCCGGTGATCACCGATCCCGAGTACCACTACGAGGCCGTCAACGTCGACGCCCAGCAGGCCAACCCGCAGTCACTGCTGTGGTGGACCAAGCGGCTCATCGCCCTGCGCAAGGAGCATCCCGCCTTTGGCCGCGGCGCGCTCACCTTCCTGCACCCCGAGAACCGGCGCCTCGTCGCGTTCGTGCGCGAGCACGAGCAAGAGCGGATTCTGGTCGTGGCCAACCTGTCACGTTTCGTTCAGTTCGCCGACCTTGACCTGTCGGCGTACCGCGGCCTCGTCCCGGTCGAGATGTTCGGCCGCGTCGAGTTTCCGCGGATCGAGGATCGCTCGCTCTTCCTGACGCTCGCCCCGCACGGCTTCATCTGGTTCTCGCTCGAGGCAGACCCTTCCGGCCGCGGCGCGAAGGCGCGCGCGCCCGACGAGCACGCGCCCACGATCAGCGCGCCGCCCGATATCGATGCGCTGCTGACCGGGCGCGCGCGACGCCAGCTGTCCGAGGTCCTGCCCGGGTACATCAGGGCACGTCGCTGGTTCCGATCGAAGACGCGGCGCATCAAGTCGGTCTCCGCGCGCGATGTCATCCGCGTGCCCTTTGATGGTGATGGCGATGCGGCGGGGGAGCAGCAGGCACGCCTGGTCATCTTTGACGTCGAGTACCACGAGGGCGAGCCTGAGTCGTACGTGCTGCCGCTGGCGCTCGGCTACGGCGAGGAGGTCGAGCGCATAATCAGCCAGACGCCGCAGGCGCTGGTCGCCTACGTCGGGTCGGTCAACGACTCGGAGAGCCCTCCGCGGCTGCTCTACGACGCCATCTACGACCCGCGCTTCTCCATGGCCCTGCTCGACGCTGTCGCGGGCCGGCGCCGCATCGCGGGACGCAGCGGCGAGGTTGCGGCGACACCGACAAGATCCTTCAAGCTGCTCCGTGGCCCACGTCGCGAGCGGCTCGATCCAACCGTCGGCCGCGCCGAGCAGAGCAATACCTCCGTCGTCTTTGGCGACCGCCTGATCCTGAAGATGTTCCGGCGGCTCGATCCCGGCATGAACCCGGATATCGAGGTCGGAACCGCGCTGACCGACGCCGGATTCGAGCACACTCCCCAGATCGGTGGCTGGCTCGCCTACCGCGGCGGCCGCGACGAAACCTCGGCGCTGGGCATCGTCATGCAGTACGTGCCCAACGAAGGCGACATATGGGACTTCACGCTCGACTCGGTCAGTGCCTTCTTCGAACGCGCCGCGGCGACCGAGGCCGTTCCAGATCGGCAGCGCGGTTCGGCGCTGAGCGACGTCCTCGCGGCGCGAACCGCGGCGCTGTCCGAGGAGCTGGCCGGCATGATCGGCTCGTACAGCGATGTCGCCCGGCTGCTGGGCCAGCGCACGGCGCAGCTCCACGCTGCCCTTGCCGCGCGCGACGATCCGGCCTTCGCGCCGGAGCCGTTCACGGCGCTCTACCAGCGCTCGCTCTTCCAGACGATGCGCAACCAGGCCCAGGCGACATTCGCCGCTCTCGAGTCGAACCTCGACTCCCTTCCTGAGGACTCACGCTCCCAGGCGACCGCGGCAATCGGCCTCGCGGACAAGGTGCTGACCGAGATTCGCGAGCAGGTCTCCGCTCGCCCGGGTGCCGCGCGGATCAGGACCCACGGTGACTTCCACGCCGGGCAGGTGCTCTGGACCGGGCGCGATGTGGTGATCATTGACTTCGAGGGTGAGCCCGGGCGGCCGCTGTCGGAGCGGCGCCACAAGCGATCCGCGCTGACCGATGTCGCGGGCATGATGCGCTCGTTCCATTACGCCGCGCTCGGCACGCTGCTCAACCCGCGTGTCGGTGGCGCGGTGCGTGTCGAAGACGTCGACAGGCTGGAGCCGTGGGCCGAGCTGTGGTACCTCCACGTCGCCGCGGCCTACCTCGACGCCTATCTCGAGGAGGCCAAAGGGCAACCCTTCCTGCCGACCAACGATGACGAGCTGCGCACCACGCTCGAGCTGGCCACGCTCCAGAAGGTGCTGTACGAGCTCGACTACGAGCTCAACAACCGTCCCGACTGGGTGTCCATCCCGTTACGCGGGCTGCTCGACCTCTTCGGGTAGCCGAGCCACCGCTCTAGCTCAGAAGGGCGGCCAGGGCACCGCCGGCCGCGTCGGGTCGGGCTCGGGAAAACGCGCGGTATCCAAGAGCCGCTGCGCGCGGCGGACCGTCGCCTGTATCTCGGCCTCGTCCAGCAGATCACACAGCGCCGTGGTGAGCTCACCCGCTAGCGCAGCACGCGCCAGATCGACCGCGTGTAGCTCGTCCGCGTTCAGACTCTGTCCGCGCCACGCCCAGAGGACCGTTCGCAGCTTGGGATCGACGTTGAAGCAGATGCCATGGTCGACGCCGTAGATGGCTCCGGTCTCGTCGGGCAGCAGGTGACTGCCCTTGCGATCGGCGTTGTTGCTGAGCGCATCGAACACAGCCACCGGACGCAGTCGCGGATCGCCGGTCATCACCATCTCGAGCACGTCAACATCGGCGTCAGTCTCGATCCAGGCCTGGACCATGCCCGGACCGTGGGGCCCGTCGCGCAGCACGGTCGGCGGCACGATGTGCCAGCCCATCGCCTCTGACAGCAGGTACGCCGCGAACTCGCGGTTGCCCAGCGTCCCGCGCGGAAAGTCGTCGAGTGGTCGCTCGCCGCGGCGTGGCTTGTAGACGCACAGGCGCTCGTCCCCGTCGCGCGTGACGCGACACAGAAAAGTGGCGTTCGAGGCGTCGGTCAGGCGCCCGACGAGCTCGAGCTCCCCGCCTGCGATCAGGTCGAGGACGGCCTCGTCCACTACAACGTCAGTGGCTATAGCCGTTGCGCCGCGGACAGAAGTGGCCGGTCGGCTCGAGCGGTGCGCCGCACTGCGGGCAGGGCGGCCGGCCGGCCTGCACGACCGCGATGGCGCCGCTCGCGAACTCGAGCGCGGCGGTGGGCTCGAGCTTGACGCGGACTATGTCGAGCCCATCAGCGATGTCCGGCTCGGCAATTGCCGCGAGCGCCTGGCGCACGGCCTCCGCGGGGTCGACCGGCTCTTCCTCCGCCTCCGCCTCCTCCGATTCGTCGTCGTCGTCCTCATCGTCGTCACCGAGCTCGCGCGCCTCGATGACGATGCGCTCGCGATCCGAGTCCCAGCCCAGGGTCAGCGTGCCCACGCGGAACTCCTCGACGACCGGCTCCGCCAGGTCATGAGGTGCCGCGCCAGTCTCCTCGCCGATCTCGACGCCGCGTTGTCGGAGCGCAAGCAGAAGCGTCGCGACGCGCTCGGCGAGGACCGCGACCTGGCCCTTTTCGAGCGCGACCGAAACGATCTGGCCACCCTTCCGAGCCTGGAGGAAGAAGGTGCGCTGACCGGGCAGGCCGACGGCCCCACAGACGAAGCGATCGGGCTCATCGAAGTTGAAGATGCGACGCGGCATGATGTCTCCGTGGCCGGACGGTGCGGAACCACACGTCCCAGCGGTGACTCTAATACTCTTGGCCGCCCCGCCCATTTCACAGTGGAGGCTCATCGGCTTGCAGTTCCGGACTGTTGGCGCGCCAGACGGTGCACCGCTCGACGCACTCATCGTGCCCGTGTTCAAGGAAGGCGACGCCGCCGATGGCACGCCCGCCGAGGCCCGTGAGACGGCCGAGTGGGTCGCACGCGAGCAGGGACCCGCCAAGCTGTTCACCGCCAGCACGCACCTGCGCTCGGGCGACGACGGCTCGGCATCGCGCCTCGTCGTGGTCGCGGCGGGCAAGCGTGACGAGTACGACATCCAGCGTGCGTGGCAGATCTGCAGCGCGGGCGTCAAGGCGCTGTGGTCGTCGACCGCCTCGCGCATCGGCATCTGTCTCGATCTCCAGACCCTGGGCGCGAGCGAGGCCGTGCAAAGTGCCGTCGAAGGCACGACGTACGCCATGTGGCGGCCGGAGACGCATCGCTCCGGCGCCGACGACCGGATGTTGCCGCCGCTCGAGGATGTACTGCTGATCGGCGGCGAGACGGAGATGGACTCGGGCGAGGCGATCCGCAACGGGCAGTTTGTCGGCGAGGCGGTCAACTGGTCGCGCTGGCTCGCCAACGAGCCCGGCAACCTGATGACGCCGACCCGGGTCGCGTCAGAGGCGAGCGAGATGGCCGCGGAGAGCGGCATGGCCGTCGAGGTCCTCGACGAGGACGCGTGCCGCGAGCTGGGAATGGGCAGCTACCTGTCCGTCACCCAGGGCAGCGAGCAGCCGGGCAAGTTCATCGTGCTGCGCTACCACGGCCGCGACGGCGACGGCTACGACCTCGGCCTGGTGGGCAAGGGCATCACCTTCGACTCGGGCGGCATCTCGATCAAGCCGGCCGAGGACATGCACATGATGAAGTACGACATGAGCGGCGCGGCCGCGGTGATGGCCGCGATCGGCGTCATCGCGCGAATGAAGCTGCCGGTCAACGTCATCTGTGCTGCGCCGTGCACGGAGAACCTGCCGGGCAGCAATGCCACCAAGCCGGGTGACGTATTCACCAGCATGAGCGGGAAGACGGTCGAGGTCATCAATACGGATGCCGAGGGCCGGCTGGTGCTGATCGACGGCGTGACCTTCGTGCAGCGCGAGGGCGCGACGCGCGTCGTCGACGTCGCCACGCTCACCGGCGCCATCCGCATCGCGCTCGGGCGCCACTACACCGGGCTCTTCGGGCGGCCGGAGGGCTTCGTCGATGCCGTTCGACGGGCTGGTGAGCGCAGTGGCGAGCGCCTGTGGCCCATGCCCCTGACCGACGAGTACCGCGACGAGATCAAGAGCGATATCGCGGACATCAAGAACATCGGCAACAAGCTCGGCGGTGCGACGCACGGCGCGGCCTTCGTCGATGCTGTCGTCGACGAGGAGACCGAGTGGGTCCACCTCGATATCGCGAGCACGGCGTGGTTCGAGGAGGACCGCGCGTTCTCGCCCAAGGGTCCCCAGGGACCCACTGTCAGGACGATCGTCGAGTTGGCTAGTAGCATCGGCGCGAACCGGCGTTGAGCCGTCAGTCGTCCCGCACGACATCGCTGGGAAACGGCTGAGAGTGTATTAACGAAAAGCCATCGGCCGGTTGCCGGCGCGCAACGATCGCGGTGCAGGATACGGCCGGTGCGCTTGAGGGAAAAGAGACCAAGGAAAAGGGAGTCGAACCGACCATGCGTGTAGTGCGAGCGGGTCTCGCCGCTGTCCTTCTGATCGTCGCCCTGGCGCCGGTTGCAATGGCCCAGGGGCTCCAGATCATCACCGCCTATCCGTCCGTCGTTGCCGATCCGGGGGGCACGGCCGAGTTCGAGGTCACGGTGCTGACCGACACGGCCGAGCGAGTGGACCTGACCGTGACGCAGCAGCCCGACGGCTGGACGACGCTGCTGCGAGGCGGTGGCTCGACTATCTCTGCCGTCACCACGGCGCCCGATCCTGAGGCCAACGACCAGATCCAGGCGACCTTCACCGCCGAGATCGATGTGCCGGCCGACGCCGGACCGGGCAACAACCAGGTGATCATCGAGGGCCGCACCGCCGCTGGCCTGACGACGAGCATGACGCTCGACATCACGATCGAGGCCCAGGAGGCGGGCAGCGTCTCGATGGCGACCGATTTCCCGACGCTCACCGGCTCCGCCAGCGACGACTTCAGCTTCACGCTGACTTTAGCCAACGACACCAACCAGCAGATCACCTTCGGCCTCGAGTCCGAGGCGCCTCCGGGCTGGATCGTGACCGCCCGGCCGGCAAGCGAGGACCAGGCCGCCCAGGCCATCGTCGACGCCGGTGACGAGGCGAGCATCACCGTCGAGGCGAGCGCGCCTGTCGACGCCGCCGCGGGCAACTACGGCATCATCATCCGCGCCGTCGGTGGCCCAGAGGTCGTCGAGACGCCGCTCGGCGTAACCATCACCGGCAACTACGCGATGACGCTCGGCACTGAGGATGCCCGGCTCAACGCCCGCGTCCAGGCCGGTGGCTCAACGACCCTCAACCTCGTCGTCCAGAACAGCGGCACGGCGCCGTTGACCAATGTGACGATGACCGCGACTCCGCCGCGCGGCTGGACAGTGGCCTTCGATCTGGAGACCATCCCGGTCATCGAGGCGGACTCGGTCCAGCAGGTGGTGGCGACCATCACGCCGGCCAGCAACGCCGTCGCCGGCGACTACGTGCTGAGCATCAGCGCCGACGCCACCGAGGCAGGCGCGAGCGACGATGTCGACATCCGCACCACGGTCGAGACTTCGCCGGTCGGCTACCTGATCGGCATCGCCATCCTCATCATCGCCGCGGTCGGCCTGTTCTTCGTCTTCCAGCGCTATGGCCGTCGCTGAGGCCGTAGAGCCCACGCCGGCGCCGGCGCCGGCGGCAACCAAGGCGCCGCCGCCGGCGATTCGCGCCCGGGCACTGACCAAGAAGTACGGCGACTTCACAGCGGTCGATGCGCTTGACCTGACGGTCCAGCACGGCGAGGTCTTCGGCCTGCTCGGGCCCAACGGCGCGGGCAAGACGACGACGATCCTGATGCTGCTCGGCCTGTCCGAGCCCACCAGCGGCACGGCGCGCGTGCTCGACTTCGATCCGGCACGCGACCCAATCGCGGTCAAGCGACGCGTGGGCTACCTGCCCGACAACGTCGGCTTCTACGGCGGCATGTCGGGCCGGGCCAACCTGCGCTACACCGCCCGCCTGAACCGGATCGGCAGTGACGAGGCAGAGGATCGCATCGACGGGCTGCTTAGCCGGGTCGGCCTTGCCGAGGCCGGCGACAAGCGCGTCGATACGTACTCGCGCGGCATGCGCCAGCGCCTCGGCCTGGCCGACGTGCTGGTCAAGGAGCCGTCGATCATCATCCTCGACGAGCCCACGACAGCGATCGACCCGGCCGGCGTGGAAGAGGTGCTGGCGCTCGTGCGCGAGCTGGCCCGTGAGGGTGCGGCAGTGCTGCTGGCGAGCCATCTTCTGCACCAGGTCCAGCAGGTCTGCGACCGCGTCGGCATCTTTGTCAGTGGCAAGCTCGTGGCCAGCGGCACCACAGAAAAGCTGGCCGCGGACCTGGGCGGCGGCCCGATCGAGATCGAGCTCGCGGCACCTGGCGCTCGTGCCGCGGTGCGCAAGACCGTCGCCGCAGTGGAAGGCGTCGAATCGATCGAGGACGACGCGCGCGATCCGGATCTGATGGTCGTGTCCGCGGCGCGCGACGTGCGCGCCGAACTGGCCGCGGCTCTCGTGGCCGCAGGGACGCCGCCGCTGCACCTGCGCCGCCGCGGCGACGAGCTCGACGAGATCTACCGGCGCTACTTCGCCGCGCACGAGACACCCGCGGAGGCGACCTCATGACCGGCCAGGCCGATTCCCTGCCGCTCGAGCGGCCATCGTCACGCGGCCGGAAGCGCAAGCGCCTGCATACGCAGACGCCGCCGGACAGCAAGCCGGTTCAACCCGCCGCGCGCGCCACCGACACCGAGCCGCCGCTGCGCGCGGGCTGGCTCATCGTGGCCCGCAAGGAGCTGGCCGATCACCTGACCAGCGTCCGGTTCATCGTCCTCACCGCCATCCTCGGGCTGGCTGCCGCGGCGGCGGTCTACGCCGCCGCGGGCGGCATCCGCGAGGTCGCCTCCGCAGCTTCCGGCGCGCCGTCGCTGTTCCTGAACCTGTTCACGTTCCGGCCCGAGGGCAGCCAGATCCCGAACTTCATCTTCTTCGTGACGTTCCTGGCACCGCTGCTGGGCATTGCCTTCGGCTTCGACGCCATCAACGGCGAGCGCTCAGAGGGGACGCTGCCGCGCCTCGTGTCGCAGCCCATCCACCGCGACGACATCGTCAACGGCAAGTTCGTGGCCGGCCTCGCCGCCATCGCGATCATCTTCATCGTCATCACCGCGATCGTGGCCGCGGTCGGCGTGCTCCAGCTGGGCATCCTGCCGTCGGCCGAGGAAGTGCTGCGGCTGTTGATCTGGATCGTCCTGGCAATCGCCTACGTGGGCCTGTGGCTTGCCCTTGCCCTTGCCTGCTCGATCTTCTTCAGGCGCGCCGCAACATCGGCCCTGGTGGCGATCGCCATCTGGCTGATGTTCACGCTCTTCGCGTCGCTCCTCGTGGGCATCTTCGCCGGCTTCCTCTCGCCCGTCGGTGCCGACGCCACTGTCTCCGAGCAGATCGCCAACGCATCGATGCAGCAGAACCTGGCGCGACTCTCGCCCACGCAGCTCTTCACCGAGGCGACACGGGCGCTGCTTGACCCGGGCGTCCAGACCTTTGACATCGCGGCGCTGGTCCAGATCAATGCCGAGCAGCGCGCCATCCCGACGCTGCTGACGCTGGAGCAGAGCCTGCTCGTGATCTGGCCCCAGTTCGTTGCCTTGATCGCGGCCATGGTCGTGATCTTCGCGCTGGCGTACATCGCGTTCATGCGCCAGGAAGTCAGGGCCTAGCGATCATCGGAGGTTTCGCCTCCGACACCGCATAATCCGCCAATGAGAGGCGATCGCGTCGAGGCTGTGGTCGACACCGGCCAGGGCTTCCAGACATTCGAGATCGTGGCGCGCAAGGCCGGGCGGCGCATCGAGATAACCACCGCCCGCGGCGTGGTCGAGGTGACGGAGGTGACGCGCTCGGGCACGCCCATTCGCGCCGGCCGATTCATGGCCAACCGCCTGATCGCGCTGGTGGAGCATCCAGCCACGGAATCCGACACGGGCGTTGACGTCGAAACCCGGCGCACCATGGGCTCGAGCAGGAGCCGGCGCTCGACCGCGACCGAGCCGCCGCACCCAGCCCCGCACCAGCTGACGGTCCTGGGCGACGAGCCGGAGGACGACGGCGCCTAGCGCCGCCCGCGCCCAGCGCCGAGCCGCCTAGCTCTTACCCGGCAGAGGAACCCAGGAGCGCGATCAGCGCCAGGTTGAGGACCAGCCCACCTCCGAGCACCGCCGCCATGTAGATCCAGTGGGCGGGTGCGCTGGGCTGATCGGACTTCTTCTGCTGGCTCATGCCTTCGCACCTTTCTGCAGCTCTTTGATGGCCCTTTCGATGCGGTCGAGCTGGGCCTGCATCTCGTCGTCGGTGTCCTTCAATTCGTGGCTCTTGCGATGGACGAGGAACGTCGTCAGGACGACGAAGGTGAACAGCTGCAGGAACTCAGACTGCCAGTTCTCGAATGTCGCCTTGGTCCAGCTCCAGATGTAGCCATCTGGTCCGAATGCCTCGGCGACCTGGCCGTGCGAGCTCTGCTCGGACACGAACTCGAACCACCCGCCCACGGTCTGGAGTATCCAGCTGGCCATGAAAAGGACTGCCAGCACGATGCTCAGGCTGTAGTCCCGCCACAACCGACTCAGCACTCGGCCTCCTTGCCCCCCGTCTCGCGCCCGCGCGGGCTGGTGAGGCCACTAAAGCGCGGAGCGCGCGGTAGGCAAAAGTCGCGAGAGGCTCGATTTCGTCTCAGTCGGCTAAAAGCGCTCGCCCCGGCATGGCTCGCCGGGAGGTTTCAGCCGGTTTGGCGGACCTCGAGCACCCGATAAACGGCCGATCCACCGGGCAGATCAACGCTTATCTCGCTGCCGGCACGCGCGCCCAGCAGGGCGCGCCCCACGGGTGACGCGTTGGAGAGACGGCCCAGCACCGGATTGGCCTCGCTCGAGCCGACGATGACGTACGTCTGCTTCTCGCCATCCGACTCGACGTCGACGGTCGAGCCGAGCTGCACCACGTCCGACTCTGCCGGCTGATTGATCACGACCGCGGTCCGCATCATCTGCTCCAGGGACTGGATGCGGCCCTCGAGGAACGACTGCTCCTTGCGCGCGTACTCGTAGTCGGCGTTCTCCTTCAGGTCGCCGAGCTCGCGCGCGGCCTTGACTCGGGCGATGACCTGCGGTCGCGCGTTGGTTCGCAGGTCTTCTAGCTCGGCGGTCAGTGCGTCGAGGCCGGCGCGCGACAGATGCGTGGCCGCGGGCTTCGGCCGCAGCGGCGTGGTCGACCGCGGCGTTCGCGTCGTGCTGCCCGCCCGCGTCGTGCGCGCGCGCGAGGGCCGTGCCTTTGCGGTCGCGCTGTTGGTCGGTGTCGCCGAGTCGGCACGGAGGCTGTCGGTCAGCCCGTGCGAGCGGGGCGTCCCGTCGGGCAGCGAGAGGTTGGCGAATGGCAGCACCGGGGGCGTCGTGCCGACGGCGTTGCGTGCTGCGATCTGGGACAGCAGGGCGTCCTCGTACTCCTCGTGCGCATCCGTCTCGGACCACCACACGCGCAGCGACCCAACGATGGACAGCGTCCTCAGCCAGTGCGCGGCGCCGGTTGGGCGGGCGTCACCGAGCGGCGTGGCATAGATGGCGGCGAGCCGTTGACCCATCGAACGTGCCGAACGGCCCACGTAGAGGATCGGCTCATCGGACAGCCAGAACTGTGACAGCCTGGCCGCGAGCTCGGAGGGAGTCGGCCGCTCGCCGTCGAGTCGGAGCGAGGGAACGTGCTCGAGCCAGCGACGCAGGGCCACGGTATCGGTCGGCGCTTCGGCGAGCGGCGTGGCCGTCTCAATGACGAAGACTCCCGGTGCGCGGGCACTGATCGGTTTGCCCCACACAGAGGGTCCGTCGACGAGCAGGCCGAGCGAACGCAGCAGTGAGGCTGTGTCGGTGCGTTCGATCACACCGGGATTGTCGCGGTTAGCGCGGCTTGCTGTTGACCCAATGGCCGTCGCGGTACACGTACCAGCGCTCGACGATGTCCGTTACTCCGCGAACGACGCGCGCACCGTCGTAGTGCTGGCGCAAGAGCTGCTGCAATTCCTCTGGCGTCGATGCCGATGCGACGAGCTCATCAGCCATGCGCGCGAAGCGCGCGTCGGTAGCCGGATTGACGACCAGGCGTACGGAAGCCAGCGTATTCCCCCTTTCGCGGGCTAGCTGCTGCGATCGCCTCGGTCACCATCGCCGCTCTGGACCTTCTTCTGAGCACGTTGGCGCCGATCAGCGGCGAGCGACCGGCCCACATCGTCGGATTTCTTGAAACGGCCCCGTTCATCGCGGCGGACGTACCGCTTGTCGGTGCCGGTGTCGATCAACTCGCGCTTGGACATGAACGGCCTCCTATGCGCCGCATCGTCCGTTTACACATGGAAAAGCGCCGCTAAAGCAGCGCGGCCGTGGCTTTAGAACTCGTTTCGAAGCACCTCGCCCTTCGACTCAGGGCGCGGGGGCGCGGCGTTGATCAAGCGCGCATTTCGCGCCGAAAGTGGGCGAAGAAGATCAGTGGCGCAACGGCCTCGGCCAGCACGTGCCACACGGCGTGGCCCTGCAGCAGCGAACCCGGCTCACACAATGGGGCGTCGGTCCAGGACAGGCGCCAGATGAGTAGGGCCACGGCGAAGGTGACCAGTCCCGCGACCAGCCAAGGCATGAGCGGCCTTCGAACGCCGGCGGCGCCGCGCGTGGCGACCACGAGCTCGAGGATCACGGCGATGCTCACCAGGGCCGCGAAGACGAAGATGCCGGTGCCGGCGATGAGCCAAGTCAGCGCGCCGAGAGCCGCCAAAACGGCGGCATACGCACCAGCGAAGGCGACATGGTTGTCGTCGGTCCTCGCTATGCGGAACGCGTCGTACAGCAGGACGAAGCTGATGAACGCGGTCATCGACAGGGTGTCCAGCCAACCGCCGAACTGCGTCAGCGAGCCGTGGAACGCGGCCGAGCCGGGTCCAAGCAGCAGCACGACTAACCCATAGCCGATCGGGTAGAAGGTGCCTTCGAGCATCGGATTGGCTGCCCGCTGACTCTGCTGGCGCCGCCGCCGCTCGGCGTCGGCGACGAGCAGGATGGCCAATCCCGCGGCGATAGGCGCCAGGTTCGACCAGGTGTTGGCAGGCTGCTTGCCGATCGCATCGGTCGGTGGTGGCTGCGCGGCCTCGCAGTAGCAGTTGCCTCCCGGCAAGGTGCAGTCGCTCGGAACGCCCGGCCAGCCGGCGAGTCCCCAGATCACGAGGGCGCCCATCAGTCCAACCGCGGCGAGGGCACCCCAGAACGTCGCCGTACGCACCGTCTCCTACCGGTCCGGTCGCATGAGCGCCACCATCTACTCGAGTCGACCAAGGCCTGTCAGCAGGCCTGGCTCCCCAGATCAATGGGTGTGGGCGGAGCGACGGTGGAGCCCGTGGCATTGCGCACCAGGTGGCGGATGCGCTCGACTAGCTCGTCGTACTGCCGTCCGTGCCAGTTCAGGGAGAAGCTAGCGGGCTGCCACTCGACGATCTCGGCGACATCGGGGACGGACACGATGCCGTCAATGTCGCGATAGACCGACTGATGCCAGGTGTCGATGTAGTACGTGTACCGGTATGCCTCCGGGACAGGCTGCGTACTCAGCGCCGCCTCAGTGGTCAGGAAGAGCACGTGTTCGCCGGAGGGCATCAGCGAAGCGAGGTCCTCGGAAACCCACGTGGCCCAGATCTCAACGGGACCATCGTGCCGAGACTCGGGAACTCCCTTGAGCACTTCGGTGATGGCGATCAAGACCTTGTGAACCGGATAGCCGCCGTCCATGTCACTGATGACATCAACAGGCTGACCGCGAACGATGAGCTGCGCGCCTGCCACCGATTGGGCGAGTGATTCGTAGTGCGTGAACAGTGGACAGATCCTTGGCTCGAGCTCGCGCCAGAACATGTCCGACTTCCCGGTGTCTGTCGGGCTGGGGCTGCTCAGAGACGGTTCTGGCGGCGGCTCGATCGCCACCGTTGGCGAAGTGACTGCCGCAGGAGTTGGCTGAAGGCTCTCGGCCGGCGCCGGGGTTGTGCTCTCGGACGGCGAGGGATCGGGCAGCATTGACGGCTGGGGCGAGTGCGATTCCTCAACCGTCGCAGTGGGACTAGCCGGCCCGGTCGGTGGTGGGTCCGCGAAGCTCGTTGATTGACACGCAGCGACGCAAAGCACCCAAGCAAGGGCGACTGCGGCGATGCGAGCAGATGACACGGTGACCTCGAATGTTCGCACTGGAGACGCTCGGTGAGCCGCGACAGTTACGTCGCGTCCTCGGCTGGGAGGCGGGTCGCCCTGCTTGCGCAAAATTGCAACGCGCTCGATCTATGGGAAAGGCGCCGACCTTCCACGTCCCCGGCACGGAATGTCAGGGGGCGTGGCTCTTGCATACCCGACGCCTAATCCCCTTCGGTCGATCGCTGAGCGGCTCGAACGCCTATCCCGGTGCCGTCGCTGCTCGTGGCGAATTCGAGATCCCGCTCGTGAACCTCCGAGTGGGCGGCCGCGCTCAGAAGCTCGAGCTGCTCCTGCAGGCTCGCCAACCTCTCGCGCGGCGCGGCGGAAATGAGGTCCTCGAGGGCTGCCTTGATCCTGCGCGTGATCTGCGGTGACGCGGCGCCGGCCATCCTGATCTCGTCGAAGGCGAGGTGGAGGTACGCCTCCCAGCTCATGGTCGGAACGGTCAGCCGCAGCTCACCCGTTTCGTCGCGGTAGCGCCCATCGGGAAAGGGCCGACCGACAAGCTGACGAAGTATGTCGTGAAGTCTGTCGATCGCCTGGACTGCCGTCGTGGGGTCCTGAAAAGGAGACTCGGAGAGCGACCGCTGGGCGATGTCGACCAGCAGGCGGATGCCATAGGCAACGTCCTCGTCGAGGGTTCGCTCCAATTTGAGGATCAGCGCCTCCTGTAGTCGCTTGGGATCGATGCCATCGGCTCGTCCATGCACTCGGAAAAGCGGTCCCCCGGCAGGTACGAACTCGCCGAGTGACGGTATGAGCTCCAGCTGACAGCCCGCCCGTCGGGCCTCCTCCACGAGCGCCTCATAACCGATGACCGCGATGACGCCCGAGTCCCGTGCTTTCACAACGTGGTCGTCGCCGCTCACCTGGTCGTGCCCCGGCCTGGCGCTCGGGTACTGGCGCTGGATGAGCTTGCGGGTGTCGTCGCCGACCAGCTCGATCAATGCGGACACACGGAGCGCCTTGCCGATGTGCTGCACGTAGATGACCAGCACCGCGATGCTGGCCAGGACCAGAACGAATGCGGTTGCCACGGCCACGCCGGGTACCTGGCCCGTCCCATCGCCGTTGTCGGTCACCTCACGCATGACGAGCATGGCGTGGACGAACGTCGCGACGAACAGCCCGATAGCCAATTGGCTGGGCTTGTCCTGCAGGATCCGTTGCACGATCCGAGGGGAAAATTGGCCCATCGCCAGCTGGACGACCACCATCGTGATCGTCAGGACAAGCGCCGTCAGGCTAACCATCGATATGGCGACGGTCGACAGGATTGCCGTTGCGGCAGCAGGCCCGCCGACCCAGCTCTGGTCGATCGCTTCATAGGAGAACGCTCGATCGACCGCGATTGTGGCCAGCGAGAGCAACATGCCGAGAAACACGCACAGGACAGGCACGAACCAGGTGCCCGTCTGGATGCCCATGAGCAGCCGCCGGAGTTTCACGACGCGGCTGGCTTTTCTCGGTTGGCAGTCGCGACCCTGTCCATCGCGAGATGTTGACGGAATCGCAAGCGCGAACGGCCCGCGACCCAACCGCGCGGCGTCGCAAGCGCCATGCATTTCGGCAGTCACCCGTAGCCGGGTGCGGGCGTTGCTTATCCTCGGTAGGTGACCTCATTCCGGCGCCTGCTCGAGTCTGTCCTGGAGCGGCTGGCCGGGGTGGCAGCCGAACCGGGCGACGACGAGGAGACGCGCCTCCAGAAGGCGCTGCTTGTCCTGATTGCTCTCCTGATCCTGCCCATCTCGGGGATCTGGGCCGTGCTGTACCTCTATTTCGACGCGTGGACGGGATGGCTCGCCGTCGTGTACGCCATCGTGTCGGTGACCTCGATCCTGATCTTCACCCGGACGCGTGACTTCGACCTCCTGCTGAACACCCAGCTCCTGGCCATCGCCCTGGCACCGACGCTGTCGATGATTCCGATCGGCGGTCTGCTGCCCACCGGCGGCGTGGGCCTGTGGGGCATCATGGCGCCGCTCGGGGCGCTGGTGTTCCGCGGCGTGGCCTCCGGGATCCGTTGGTTCATCCTGTGGCTCGCTCTCTTCATCGGGTCTGGTCTCGCCGCCGCGCTGATCGGCAGTGAGTCACCGCAACGCATGCCGGAGTGGTTCTCGGCATTGATGCTGGCGCTCAACATATGTGTCGGCGGGGCGATCGTGTTCACGCTCTTGGCGCTCTTCGCCAAGCAGCGCCAGGATGCCGCCGTTGCGCTGCGGACCGCGCAGGAGCGAGCCGAGAACCTGCTCCTGAGCATCCTCCCGGCTGCCATCGCCGAGCGGCTGAAAACTGCGCCGCAGACGATCGCCGACCAATTCCCCGAGACGTCAGTCCTCTTTGCGGATGTCGTCGACTTCACGCCCCGATCGAACGGCCTGACGCCGGCCGAGGTGGTCGGCCTGCTCGATCGCCTCTTCAGCCACTTCGACGAGCTAGCCGGGCTCTACGGCCTCGAGAAGATCAAGACGATCGGCGACGCGTACATGGTTGCCGCGGGAGTGCCCGAACCGCGGTCCGACCACGCCCGTGTGCTCGCCCTGCTGGCGCTCGACATGGTCGCCGCCACTCGATCCGGCGGCGCGGTGAGCGACCTCGGCCTTGCGCTGCGGATCGGCATCAATTCGGGACCGGTGGTCGCCGGTGTCATCGGCCGGACGCGCTTCCTGTACGACCTGTGGGGTGACACGGTGAACACGGCCAGCCGCATGGAGTCACAGGGCACGGCCGACCACATCCAGATCACCCGCTCGACCTACGAGCTGATCAAGAACGAGTTCCTGAGCGAGCGCCGCGGCACGGTGCCAGTCAAAGGGAAGGGCGAGATGGAGACCTGGTATCTCGTCGGGAAGCTGGCCGGCGGTGGAGCGCGTTAGTCGACGAACTCGATCGACTGCACGACAGTGTCAAACGCCGCGGCCAGCGCGTCATCCCCCTGCGGCACCCTGACGGTGAAGTAATAGCCACGGCCCGCATGTGTGACGCTGCGACCGACGTAAACCGCGTCGTCGCATTCCTGTGTCATCACGGTGGCCGGTTCGCCGGCCACGGTTCCCTCGCTGGCAACCCCAGGGCAGTCCTCAGGCAACCCATCACTGACAATTTCGTCGAACGCTGCCAGCCAATCAGCAGGTGTCATGTTCCCGATCGCCATCGAGTTCATGACTAGGAAGGCGTCGAAGTCAGGAGGTTCCAGGACGTCCTCACCGGGGACCTCCAGTCCGGGGCCAAACTCGTCGAGGCTCGTCCACGTGCCCTCGTATTCGGTCACGACCCAGCTCTGATCAAAGGTCATTCTGTAGTGGTGCCTGGTTGACTCGAACGTACGGTGCGAGTCGACAGGGCTGACAGTGGCGTCGAGTGAAGCTGTGGCTGTCGGCCTTGAAGCTGTTGCCGTCGGCGTCGGCATTGAAGCTGTGGCCGTCGGCAGTGGCGTGGCGATTGGCGATTGCCCAGCACAGCCGGCGAGCGCGCCCAGGCCCGTGATCACAGCGACCGTCGTCAAGCCGCGAGTCCATTTCGACACTGCCGCACTCTAGCGGGGTCCGCTCTGGCCGATTGCTCATCCAGCAGTTCATGGACGAGCGAGAGAGCCAAAATGCGCGAGCCGTTAACGGGATCTACCTGAGTGAAAGTCGGGAGTGGCTGGCGAGGAAGGATTCGAACCTTCAATCCCCTGATCCAGAGTATCCCGCCTGATACGGCGTGCTCGTCAGCGTGCGGCCGCGAGCGACCCGCGTTCAGCTAGGGGATGAGCCAATCTCAAGCGCGAACGATCCGACGACACCGGCCACGAGGTTGGCGAGATCACGCAGATTCGCGACTGTCGGGCCCTGCTCGTGGCCGAAAGAGACAGCGAACATCGTCCAAGCGGCGCCGTCTCCCACCAACGCTATTTAGGTACCCTCCCGGCTCCGATTCTCCCTCAGACAGCGCGCCATCTCGCGCACGACGCCTTCCTCGGTGAGCGCCTGGTCGGCGAGCGGTGTATGAGTACGTATCCCGGAACCAGTACCTCTTTCAGTAGCTCCTTCGATGTCAGTCCGGCCACAGTTCAGCATCAACTGTGAAAGTGGGCTGACAGGCGATGCGTGGAGCGTTGGCCCAAGGTGTAGCTCATCTGCGCAACAGTTAGGAGCGCGAAATGCGTAGGTCTCTCTTGGTAGCTCTGTCCGGGGCCGTCGTGCTGCTTACAGGCGCCAGCCCGGTTCTTGCCGATTCCGAGATCCGTGACAGTTGGGTGGGCGAAATCGCCCCGCATCGCCTGGTCGACAACCCGGCAAAGGCCGGGATGACGGTGCACTACGGCCAGACGGCCTTCGGCACCGAGGAGCAGCCCGGGCGCGAGTGGTGGACGGTGGACGAGATCTCGGTCAGGCCGCCGAAGATGCGTGGGATCAGAGATAACCAGCTTGTCGCGTGGAGCTTCATCGTCGAGCGCGGAAAGATCGGCACCGGCGTATGGGTGCCGCCCGACTGGAAGGTGACCTATCGGAGTCCGCGACAGCGCTCCAGGGCCTACGTTGATTACCCGGCAGTGTTTCGGAGGATGTCGGTTCCGGTCGTGGTTCCAGCCCCCCACTCAGGCGGCGACTCGTGGGCCTACCGGGTAATGGTCAAGATGTTCTGGTATCGACCAAACGGCACGATCCAGGCCACGGCGCTTCACGGCGTCGATTACTTCAGCATTACGTCTTCGAATTATGTATTCGAAGGTCAGGTCAGCACGAGCCAGTCGCCCTACTAGGATTGGCGACCTTGTTGGACAGCAGCCGGCGCCAGCTGCTTCATCGGGCCGCCGATGTTGCGCCAAGCACAGCAAAGCCCCGGCGGTAGGGCGCCGAGGCGCGCTGCCTGAAAGGAACTCGGGCGGCCCGCAGCCCAGCCGGCGGCCCTTGTTTGGTTAGCTGCCGGTGGCGACCTGGACGAACCCGGCAGGCCGGGTCACGGCCAGCTTGGCCCGCATCTCCGCACGGAACCGGATCAGGTTGCGCTCGAAGTCCGTCGCGCCGGTGTTCGAGTCGAAGGTTGGGTCATAGACCGCCTCCGACCAGTCGACGCGCGCCTCCTAGCAAACCGGCTCGAAATCCACGGTCACCGCGGCACTCTACCTTCGCCGAACTCCCGCAGGCACCGCGCCATCTCACGCACGACGCCCGCCTCGGTCATGGCCTCAGCCGTCCACTCGCGTGAGCGGTGGCCCCTCACGGGCGTTTCGCTGAGGTCAGCGGCCCACATCTGCCACGGCAGCGTCCGGCGCTCCTCAGCGTCGAGCCGTTAGGGGATCTATCTGACAGTAAAAGTGGGAGTGGCTGGCGAGGAAGGATTCGAACCTTCAATCCCCTGATCCAGAGTCAGGTGCCTTACCGTTTGGCCACTCGCCAGCGAGGCCGTGAGTCTACCAAAGGGGACC
Organism: uncultured Chloroflexia bacterium; assembly: GCA_963706095.1. Lineage (GTDB taxonomy): Bacteria > Chloroflexota > Limnocylindria > Limnocylindrales > CSP1-4 > JALYGJ01. The sequence goes on along the minus strand of OY970149.1, from coordinate 758,460 downwards.
CTTGATCCCGCCGATCCTCCGAGAGCGCAACTTCCGCAACTTCTGGCTCGGTCAGTCGATCTCGGTCTTCGGCGACCAGATCACGCTCCTCGCGATCCCCGTCGTCGCGGTGCTCGTCCTGGGCGCGACGCCGGCCGAGATGGGCCTGCTGACGGCCGCCGGGCTGCTGCCGCACCTGCTCTTCTCGTTGCCGGCGGGCGTCTGGCTCGACCGTATCCAGGACCGTCGCCGGCTGATGATCGCGGTCGACATCGGCCGTGCCGCGCTCATCCTGAGCATCCCACTGGCGCATGTCGCCGGCGTGCTGAGCTTGGAGCAGCTGTTCCTCGTCACCTTTGGTGTGGGCTGCTTCGCGGTCATCTTCGACATCGCCTGGAACACGCTCTTCGTTGCGGTCACGCCACGGTCTGAGTTCGTCAGCGCGAACACGCTGCTGAACGGAAGCCGGTCGCTCGCCTACGTGGCCGGTCCGGCAATTGCCGGAATCCTGATGAGCGTTTTGGGCGCACCGCTCACCATCGTCCTGGATGGCCTGTCTTATCTTGCCTCCGCCGGCTACCTGACGCGCGTCCACGCCCCTGAGCCGCCGATCGAGCACGAGCCCGGCAATGTCTGGGCCCAGCTGGTCGCCGGGACTTCATTCGTCGCACGTGACCCGATCATGCGACCGGCCCTGATTTCGGTCGCGTGGGTCAACCTCTTCAACCTCGCCTACAACGCTCTCTTCGTGCTGTACGCGACGACCCATCTGGGCATCGATCCGGCCGGGCTCGGGCTGGTCCTTGGCGCGGCGGGCTTCGGTGGCCTGCTTGGCGTGGCCGTCGCCGGGTGGATCGGCCGACGAATCGGACTTGGGCCTGCCTACGCATTGGGCCTGATCATCTTCACGGCACCGCTCATCCTCGTGCCTCTCGTGAGCGGATCGATGCCGATCGTCCTCGCGGGCGTGTTCCTGGCCGAGTTCATCTGCGGCTTCGGCGTGATGATCCTGGACATCAACGCCAACGTGATCATCAAGGCTCGAACGCCCGACGTGATCCGCAGCCGTGCGACCGGCGCGTGGCGCTTCGTCAACTACGGCGTCCGCCCTATCGGCGCGGTTATGGGCGGCGTCATGGCCACGGCGTTCGGCGTGCGCGAGACGTTGCTGGTGGTCACGATCGCCGCCTGCGCCGGCGTGCTTTTCCTGTTCCGCACGCCCGTCCTGGACCTCAAGGACCTGCCCGAGCCGGCCGATCTGGGACGAGGCGAGTCAGTGAGCGAACCGACTGCAACAGTCGCGTAACAGTGGACGCCAGAACTCATCTTCCTGGCTGTTACGCCCGCCGATACGTTGACGTCCACACGTCACTTCACAGCGAGAGGAGAGCCCACCGGTGGACGTTCTGACCCTGCTCAAGGAAGACCATGGCCGGCTCAAGAAGATGCTCGAGGAAGGCGACAAGACGACCGAGCGCGGTGAGAAGACGCGTGACGGAGATCTTCACAAGGCTGAAGGAGACCCTCGTCGCCCACGAGGCGATGGAGGAGGAAGTCCTGTACCCGGCCCTCAAGGCGCATCCAAAGGCCGAGGAGCTGACTCTGGAGGCCTACGAGGAGCACCACGTCGTCGACCTGATCCTCGAGGAGCTCCAGATGACGCCGTTCTCCGACGAGCAATGGGGCGCCAAGTTCACGGTCGCCAAGGAGAACATCGAGCACCACATCGACGAGGAAGAAGGCGAGATGTTCAAGCTCATCCGCGACATCTTCTCGGATGATGAGCGCGAGCAGATGGGCGCCAAGATGGCCGAGATCCAGGCGCTGGGCAAGCAGGTACTCGCTTCGGAGCGCCCCGCCTAGACGCCGGCTTCGGTCTCCAGGACTGGTAGCGAGAAGCCGAACTCGGCGCCGCCTTCGGGGCGTTCTTCAGCCCAGATGCGGCCGTCCATCTTCTCGATGAGGTTGCGGCACACGAACAGGCCAATGCCGGCTCCGCCGGGCACAGAGCGCGCGCTCGAGGTCCGGTAGAAGAGCTCGAACAGCCTCTCCGGGTCCTCGCCGCCGAAGCCGAGTCCGCTGTCGAGCACGCGCACGACTACGAATTCGTCCTGACGTTCCGCGGTGACGTCGATGCCACTCTCGGCGCCGCGGCCGTAGCGCATGGCGTTGGTCAGCAGGTTGCGCACGACCTGTTCGATGTACGTGGCGTCGCCGCGGACCGCCGGCAGGCGGTCCGCGGCACGAAGGTCGATCCGTGTCTGGGGCCAGCGCGCGCCGAACGAGTTGATGACCGACGCCAGCAGGTGCTGCAAGAGAATCGGCTCGTCTGCGATGTCGACGATGCCACGCTCGACGCGGGTCATGACCAGCAGGTCCTCGACCAGCCGCGCGAGGCGCTCCGATTCGGCTCGAATATCGGCGATGACCTCAGTCCGACGCTCCTCGTCGAGACCGCGCTCGAGGAGCTCGCTGCCACCGTAGATAGTCGTGATCGGCGTGCGCAGCTCGTGCGACAGGACACCCATGAAAGCGTCGCGCGCCGCGCGCGCCGCGCGTACCTCGTTGATGTCGCGCAGAACCATCACAACGGGCGCGCCACTCTCGGCGTCCGCTGCCGGGGCGCGATAGCGGCGCAGCTCGAGCCATTGTCCGTGGCCGTCGAGCTCGACTTCGACGGGCTCGCCGTCCGCCACCTCGGAAAGATCCACTTCCTCACCAGTCACGCTGCTGCGATCCGCGGTGACGCGCCCCAGGAGCTCATCGACTGTGGCCGGAGTGCGGCCTTTGAACATCCGATCTGCGGCCTGGTTGCGCAGGCGCAGGCTGCCCGACGCATCGAACACAAGTACGGCCTCCGCCAGCGCGGCCAGGACGGCATCGAGCTCGGCACGCCGCGCCTCGGCGGATTGGTAGAGCGTTGCGTTCTCGAGAGCGATCCCGGCACGCGCGCCGAGCTCCTTCGCCAGGTCGATCTCGCGCTGGCCGAGACTCCGGCCCGACTCGGCCATGACCAACGACAGCGCTCCTATTGGGCCGCGCCGTCCGGTCAGTGGCACCGTCACGAAGGCCTTCATCTCGAGGCGGTGCACGGCCGTCTTGACGTCGTCGGGCAGCGGCGCCGCATCGATCAGCTCAGGCGTGATGTCGCCCTGCTCGATGCCGCCCTCGCGAATGACCTTCGGCGCCCCCGTCGGCGCGTCGGGGTCGATGGGCAGCCTGTCGCGCAACCAGCGCGCCGTGTCAACTCGCTCCGGGTTAACGTGGGCGATGGCCACCGTCTGGATCGAGCCGTCGGGCTGGCGCAGGGTCACCGTGCAGTAGTCGGCCAGGCGCGGCACGGACAGGTTCGCCAGGCGCTGCGCTGCCTCGGCAACGTCGAGCGTGCTCGAAAGTGCAGCGATGGCTTCGGCCATGTGGTCGCGTGCCTGCTGCTGCCAGCGCTCCGTCGTGACCTCGCGAAAGATGTTGATTACGCTGCCGACTTCGCCCGAAGCCTCCTGCAGCGGGATCGCGCGGACCAGCGACCAGCGCATCTCGCCGGTGGACTTGAGGTGAAACCCGACCAGCGTTTCCGGGGGTTGCTCGCCGTTCATCGCCCGGCGGCTGGGCAGCTCGTTGGTGGGCATTGGCTGCCCGGTCTCATCGAAGACGTCGAAGCGCGATATGACGTCAGTCGCGTTGATGAGCTCCGTGGCGCTGTCGAAGCCCGTTATCTTCGCGGCCTCGTCGTTCGCATAGAGCAGTCCGGTCCTGCTCTGCACGGTGATGCCCTCGTCGATCGAGCCGACGATGGCCGCGAGCTGGTCGCTCGACGCACGGAGCTCGCGCTCGATCCTGAGCCGGCCGATGGCCGCGGCCAGGACGTTGGCGATCGCCTGGACGAAATCCACGTCCTCGCGCGTGAAGCCGACCGGCCGACGGGTGAAGACCGCCAATGTGCCGTACGGGTCGGCCGCGCCGCCGATGCGCACCGAGATGCCCGATGATGCGCCATGCGCGCGCAGCGATTCGGCGACGCGGAAGCGCTCCTCGGTCGAGAAATCCTCGGCCACGACGGGCTGTCCGCTGGACAGTGTCAGGCCGGCCATTGACTCGGCGCCGGTGCCCAGTACGAGATCGCCAACGATGCCCGGTCGCCAGCCTGTACCGGCGACGATGCGCAGGCTCGCGGCATCCTCTGAAAGCTCGGCAATCGATGTCAGCTCGGCGTCGAGCACCCTCGCCAGGTGCTCACACGTCTCCCGCAGAAGCGTCTCGAGCGAGCGCTCCTCGAGGGCGCGCTGCCCGATCTGCGCAGTCGCGGCCTGCTGGGCAACGATCTGTTCTTTCGACGAGCGGCGCCCGGCCATCACCGTCCCGTCGGCGTCGTCCTGCGGCGCAGGCATCGCCGGGACGTCCACCTTCTGCAAGTGTGCAGCTCCCTCCTAGGTGCGCCGCAGAATACACGGCACTCGACGGCCCGCCATCACCCTAGATCAGGCAGCTCCTGCTGGAGCTCGAGCACCGGCTGGAACAGATCGCCGCGCTCCGCCACGCGGCCCAGGATCGATTCGATGTTCCAGCCGTCCGGGCGAGAGATCCGGATCGTCCAGCTCCTCCCAGGTGATGGGCGCCGACCGGCGCGTCGGCGACGGGCCGCACGGCGTACGGTGCGACGAGCGTCTTGTTGACCGCGTTCTGGGTGTAGTCAAGCCGCGCGAGGCCGCGTCGCGACGACTTCTCCCACTGCCAGCTGACGAGCTTCGGGACCGTCGCGCCAATCGCGCGTGAAAGCGCCTCGACCCACTGGCGCTCGTCCTCGAACGAGTACATCGGCTTGATCGGGACCCAGACCTGGATGCCGCGCTTGCCGGTGACCTTGGGCATGCCCTGCACGCGACAGGTGCTCGAGCGCTGCCCGGTACAGCCGCGCGAAGGTCAGCACGTCGTCCCAGCGTCGTCTTCTCACCGGGGTCGATGTCGATCAGCGCGTACGTCGGGTTGCGGTAGGCGTCGGTACGCGACGTCCACGGGTGCATGTCGATCGTGGCGTGGTTGGCCAGCCAGGCCATGGTGGCGACGCGGTCGGCGACGAGGTACGTGTGCGACTCGCTCGAGCCTGCCTCGGGGTAGTCCCAGCGCGTGATCCAGTCCGGCGCCCAGTGCGGGATCTGCTTCTGCCAGAAGGTGTGGCCATTTACGCCGTCCGGCCAGCGCGACAGGTTGAGCGGCACGGTCGCGCAGGTAGGGCAGCAGCACCGGCGCGATCGTCACGTAGTAGCGGATCAGGTCGCGCTTGGTGTACGCCCGCGGCCGTTGGCGCCGGGAAACAGCACCTTCTCGAGGTTCGTCAGAGGGATGGCGTGACCGCCGACCTCCCACGTGCCCTCCTTCTTGAACGCCTCGAGGGCGGCCATCTCCTCCGGCGTCGCCGCCTGCGGCGGACCATCGGACGCGTGCATCGTCGGCTTGGCCTTGGGCGTCCGATCTGAAGCGGGCTGACTGCTTCTGGTCGGCGCCCTTCGCCCTCGCCGACTGACGGCTCTTGCGCTCCGCCTCGCGCGTCGCCTGTTCAGTCGAGATGGGCCGTTCGCGCACAACCGCCTTCGGGTCCTTGCCGATTTCCAGTCCCTTGTACGCGGCCTGGCGGACGTAGCCGTCGTCGGTCCACTCCGCTGAACTCCACGCGGACGACGAGGCGTGGCTCGGACCACACTGCGCCCTTGATGCGCGGCGGGTTCGACCACCGGCGGCGTGTCGACGCGCGTGCGCGTCGAGCTCGGCCTTGAGCTGCTTGATCGTGCGCTGCGTCGAGGCCGCTGCCGACCTCGCCGGCGTAGCGCAGCTCCTTGCCCTCGTAGACGGCCAGGATGAGCGAGCCGAGGTCCGCGCGGGCGCCCTTGCCCGGCTCGTAGCCGACGACCACCACTTCCTGCTCGCGCCGGATCTTGACCTTGAGCCACGACTTGGAGCGCCGGCCGGGCTCGTAACGGCTGGTGCGCAGCTTGGCGATCATGCCCTCCAGGCCGCGCTGCTCGCACGACCTCGTAGAACGCCTTGCCGTCCGCCTCGATGTGGCTGCCGTAGCGGACAGTCGGGTGCTCGCGCAGAAGCGTTCGCAGCAGGTGCTTGCGCTCGCTCGAGCGGGACGTCGATCAGCAGCCGGCCGTCGTGGTAGAGGATGTCGAAGACGTAGTAGACGATCGGCGCGACGAAGCCGTCGTCGCTCCTCCGCCTTCTTGCTGCTTGTCCGCGTCGGCTCGTGGGCCGAAGCGACCCATCCCGGCGCGATCCTGCAGCAGCGAGAACGTCGGGTTGCCCTCGCGATCGAGCGCGACCACCTCGCCATCGACGATCGCCTGTGTCGGCGTTGATCCAGGTCGGCAGCGGCCCGCGGCAAGGTCCGGGAAGTAGCGCGCGCGCATCCTGCTTGTTGCGCGTCCACAGCCGCACGTTGCGGCCGTCGACGACGGCCTCGACGCGATAGCCGTCGAGCTTCACCTCGAAGAACCAGTCGTCGTCGTCGAAGGGCACGTCGGTCGGGGTCGCCTTCATCGGTTCGATGAACTCGGGCAGGGGAGCGTCGCGCGCGCCGGCCAGATCGATGCTCGGCCTCGGCCGCCGGCGCGCTCGAATCCCAGATGGCGTCGGCGCCCGCTTTGACCTCGTCGTTCGTTCGCCCGGTCTTGACCGACTGCGGGTGGTCGTCGACGTCCCAATCCGGATCGGCCGCCTCGTCGCGCTTGTGGATCAGCAGCCAGCTGTCCTGGCTCCGACTCGTAGCCACGCGTCTTGACGATGGTGAAGCGACCGGTGAGCTTCTGGCCGTGCAGGCGGAACTTCAGCTCGCCCTTGCGCACGGCCTTGCCCGGGTCGTCGGTCTCCTCCGGCTCGAACGTGCCCCAGTCCCAGACGATCACGTCGCCGCCGCCGTACTCGCCCTTGGGGATCACGCCCTCGAAGTCGAAGTACGAGAGCGGATGGTCCTCGACGTGGACGGCCATGCGCCGGTCGCTGGGATTGAGGATCGGACCCTTGGGCACGGCCCAGCTCACAGCACGCCATCGATCTCGAGCCGGAAGTCGTAGTGCAGTCGTGTCGCGCGGTGGCGCTGCACGACGAACCGCCGATTGCCCGACGGTGGCTGGCTCGGCCCCATCTCGCCGGCGGGCTCGGGGGTCTTCTTGAAATCGCGCTTGCGGTTGTAGGTCTCGAGCGACACGTTTCTTCAGCGCCCTGCGTTCACGACTGACGCGATGTGCATCCGACGCCAGAGTTTGAGGCCTCTAGCGCGACCACATCAGACTCTTCTCGAACGTCATTCCTTCAGTTCAACCATCTTCAGGGGAGACCCGTGAGACCTTTCATCGTTGGCATGGTCGTTGCCCTCAGCCTGGCCGCACTGGCGCTTGCTCTCGATTCCGCGATCGTCCTCCTGGCAAGTGTGGCCGTACTCGTCTTCAGCGGACTGGCTGTCTTCTTGCTCGGCCTGCGGTCGGCCCGCGATACAGATCTTGTCGTGCCCTACTTCGCCATCCTCGCCGGCGGTCTGACCGTAGCCGGCATCGGATGCCTGGCGATCCTTCGGGGTTCCGTCGGCGATGCGCCCGGCCTGGTACTCCTCGGCGGGATGCTCGTCGCCAGCGTAGTCGTCGGCTCCCTGACACTCGGCATCAAGACCGCACAGCGCGGCCGCTGACGCGCAAACCCGCCTCACAGGGCTTGCGCCCTTCGAGCGGGCACGCGCATGATCGGCTACCTCAATTCGAATGGGGCTGATGTAGTGCGCGTCTTGCTCTTAGCTCTTGCCGTCGTGGCCGCAGGAATGGCTGCAGCGTGCGCGACTACGAATCCGGCGGGCACCACCGCGCCCCGGACGCTCAACGCGTCGCCCACGCCGACTGCTGCGGCTACGCCCTCGGCGAACACGACCACGGCACCCACTGCCGCACCGACGACCACGGCAGAGCGGACGATCGCACCGACACCGGCCGCGACGCCGGAGGCAACGCCGCCGTGGATCAGCTTTCCCGGCGTCTCATGCTGCCGCGGCCGCGACGTCGAAGCCGGCCTCTACAGGTTGCCGGGGTACCTGGATCTCGATCTCACGCTCGACTTACCAACGGGATGGCGCGTGCTCAACGAGCAGCGAGCCCGATTGTTCATGCTCGGCCGTGGCGAGAATGAGCTCGGCAACCCGAGCGAGATCACCCTCATCGCGAACGCGACGGCGGTCGACGGCACCGCCCAGGCAGCCATCGACGCCATTTCCGGCGCGGAGGAGCTGACCCAGATCGGAGACACGACAGAGGCGAATCTCGCCGGCTTCACCGGCCTTCAAGTCAATTTGCGGGCGAAACCCAATCCCGCTTACGAGGGCGATCCTGAAGCGGACATCCCTGCCGGAGTGCAGCCGATCTCAGAGGTCGAGCGCTACTTCGAGCCGGGCTTCCGGTGGACGACGGCGACCCCCGACGCGCGTCTGCGCTTAATGGCCTTCGAAGTGGGCGACCAGGTGATGCTCGTCTATCTCGAAGCTCCGCCCACCGCCTTCGACGCGCTGGCTTCCGATGCCACGGAGATGCTCGACTCGCTCGACCCCGTCACGCCCTAGTTCCTAGACGCCAGCCTTTTCGCGCGGCCAGGCCAAGGTCAATAGCACCGCGCAGTCTGACTGGGCGGTCAGCAGCCACGACCGGCCGGCGTCGATGACGGCGATATCCGTGGCGTTCATCTGGGAGTCCTCGCCGTCGCCGCGCAGCGTCGCAGCTCCTTCGAGCAGGTGGATGCTCGTTCGTGCGTCGCCATCCTGTTCATCGAGCGTGGCGCCGCTGCGCAGGACACTCAGCAGGACGCGGAAGTCGATCTCCTTGGCCAGCGTCGCCGCGTTGCGATCACCGTCCGTGTACGGGCTCTCCGCGCGCAGCCCTTCGATCTCGCCGCGCAGCCCAAAGATCATCAGCCCTTCCATGAGCGGCCGGGCGTCGCGTGATTCGGTGCCGCTCGTGGAGCCGTAGGAGCTGCTCATCCTGAACGTCCTCCCATCATGCAGGAAGGCCGACTGCAGTCGGTCTTCCCGTCCCCCCGCATGGCAGCAAAGACGATCGCCGCGCGGGATAGATGCCCATTACGTGACATCCCCTCGTTACATACCCGGCATCCTGCCCAGCGGCTCGTTGACCGGCGCAGGATGAACGAGATCACCCTCACTCGGCACGTCGTCGCCCAGGTTGGACGGGTCCTGTCCAACGCGGTTGGAGATCGGCGCGTCCTCGGCCGCGACTGCGCCGCCATCCGCCGAGGGCGGAACCTCGCCAAGCGGGTTGATGCTCTGTTCGTAGCCCGCCGGGTCGGCGCCGACGGCACTGTCAATCGCGATCGTGTCGGTGTGCTCGAGGTCCTTGCGGGAGTTCGGCTCGGTGTGATGGACGTTGTTTTCACTCATGGCAGTACATTGCTCCGAACGCACTTGCGGACGCGCCGCCCCGCGCCCAACGTGTGGGTATCAGTCTGCTTTCAGGCCGGTACGGTGACGCTGGCCTTTGCGACGCGCATGCAATGGCCGATTACGACGTCGATCCTTGCTCCTGACTTGGAGCCCTGCCACGCTTTGCAAAACTCGACAAACACCCCACGCCCCGACCAACACCCTAGGAGACCGTCACCTGACCACCCAGATTCCCGCTGCGCCAGATCGCGCTGCGTCCGAAGCCGCCGCCGAACCGTCAGGCATCTCGATCTGGCCCGGCCAGCCCTATCCCCTGGGAGCAACGTGGGACGGCTCCGGCGTCAACTTCGCGCTCTTCTCAGAGGTGGCGTACCAGGTCGAGCTGTGCCTCTTTGACGAAGACAACCGCGAGACTCGCGTTCTCCTGCCTGAGGTGAGCGGCTTCGTCCACCACGGCTACGTGCCGAACCTGCCCGTTGGCCAGCGCTACGGCTTTCGAGTCCACGGCCCGTGGGATCCGCAGAACGGTCAACGCTGCCTGCCCTCGAAGCTACTCCTCGATCCGTATGCGCGGGCCGTCGAGGGACTCGTCAAGTGGAACGAGGCGCTGTTCTCGTACCGCTTCGACGATCCGGAAGGTGACGTCAATGAGGACGACAGCGCGCCGTTCGCGCAGCGTTCGGTAGTCGTGAACCCTTATTTCGAGTGGAGCGGCGATCGAGCCCCGCGCCGGCCGCTGCACGACACGATCATCTACGAGACCCACGTCAAGGGCTTCACGATGCTCCACCCGGAGATCCCTGAGGAGCTGCGCGGCACGTACGCGGGGCTTGGACACCCGGCCGCGATCCGCTACCTGACGACGCTCGGCGTAACGGCCGTTGAGCTCCTGCCGATCCACCAGTTCGTGAACGACTCGATGCTCGACGAGAAGGGCCTGCGCAACTACTGGGGCTACAACTCGATCGGGTTCTTTGCTCCGCACAACGCCTACAGCGCGGGCAACGGTCGCGGCGACCAGGTGGCCGAGTTCAAGCAGATGGTGGCCGCCCTGCACCAGGCGGGCATCGAGCTGATCCTCGACGTCGTCTACAACCACACCGCGGAGGGCAATCATCTAGGGCCCACGCTGTCCTTCCGCGGCATCGACAACGCCGCGTACTACCGGTTGGTCGCAGACGACAAGGCGTTCTACTTCGACACGACCGGCACCGGCAACACCTACAACGCGGGCAACCCGTACTCGCTCCAGCTGATCATGGACAGCCTCCGTTACTGGGTGCAGGAGATGCACGTCGATGGCTTCCGCTTCGACCTCGCGGCCACGCTGGCGCGCGAGGAGGACGCAGTCGAATCGACGGCAGCGTTCTTCAACCTGATCCAGCAGGACCCGATCGTCAGCCAGGTGAAGCTCATCGCCGAGCCGTGGGACGTGGGCGAGGATGGCTACCAGGTCGGCAACTTCCCGCCCCTCTGGTCCGAGTGGAACGGCAAGTACCGCGACGCGGTGCGCGACTACTGGCGCGGCGAGCCGCGGACGTTGTCCGAGATGGGCTACCGCCTGACCGGCTCGTCAGACCTGTACGAGAGCAGCGCCCGGCGGCCGCACGCGAGCATCAACTTCGTGACGGCCCACGATGGCTTCACCCTGGCCGATCTCGTCTCATACAACGAGAAGCACAACGCGGCCAACCAGGAAGGCGAAATCCCCGGCGAGAGCCACAACCGCTCGTGGAACCACGGCGCCGAGGGCCCGACAGACGATCCCGACATCATCGAGCTGCGGCGCCGCCAGCAGCGCAACTTCCTGGCCACGCTGATCCTCAGTCAGGGCGTACCCATGATGCTCGGCGGCGACGAGATCGGCCGCACCCAACAGGGCAACAACAACGCATATCCACAGGACAACGAGATCAGCTGGTTCGATTGGCAGAGCGCTGACGCGGAGCTGCTCGAGTTCACGCGCAGCCTGATCGACCTGCGCCAGACGCACCCGGTCTTTCGCCGGCGGCGCTGGTTCCAGGGTCGCGCGATTCGCGGCGAGCAGGTCACGGACATCGCTTGGTTCGGCCCGGCCGGCGAGGTCATGAACGACGACGATTGGGCCAACGAGAGCGCGCAGGCGATGGCGCTGTTCCTGGGTGGCGACGACCTTGGGGTCGACCAGCGCGGCGAGCGAATCACCGACGCATCGTTCTACCTCATGCTGAACGCATCGGCGGAATTGGTCCATTTCTCATTGCCGGGTGAGCGCTGGGGCAGTGGCTGGCGCTTGATCGTAGATACCAGGACGGCCGAGCCGGCGCGGCGCAGCACGCGCACCGGGGCCGCGGTCGCGCTACCGGATGTCCCGCTCGATGGTGCTGCGCCGGCGCTGGACGACGACGACGAAGAAGTGCTCGGCGCCGGCGCCGGCATTGAGCTGCTCGGCCGGTCCCTGGTATTGCTCGAGCGTGCGCGCTGATGCGGTCGCGCGGGTGCCACGCGCGACCTATCGCCTCCAGCTGACGCCTGCTTTCGGGTTCGACGAAGCGGCACGAATAGCCGACTACCTGCGCGCCCTAGGGGTCAGCCACGTCTACTCCTCGCCCTACCTTCAGGCCGCTCCGGGCAGCACCCACGGCTACGACGTGGTCGATCCACGCCGGGTCAACAGCGAGCTGGGCGGGCCCGTGGCGCACCAACACTTCTGCACGATCCTGGGCGAGAACCAGCTCGGCCAGGTTCTCGACGTGGTGCCCAACCACATGGCCATCGGCGGCGCCGAAAACCCGTTCTGGTGGGACGTGCTGGAGAATGGGCCCTCAAGCCGCTACGCGCGCTTCTTCGACGTCGAGTGGGACTCGGTCGACCCAGAGTTCCGCGCGACAGTTCTGATCCCTGTACTGGGCGATCACTACGGCCGCGTTCTCGAGGCGGGGGAGCTGCTGCTCGAACGCGAGCGCGGCGCCTTCGTCGTCCGCTATGCCGATCGGACATTCCCCGTCGCGCCGCGGTCGCTTGGTGGCCTGCTCGTCCAGGCCGGCCGGCGCGCGTCGTCGGACGAGCTGGTCTTCATCGGCGAGTCGTATTCGGCCCTGCCATCCTCGACCGTGACCGATCGCGAGTCCGTGACCAGGCGCCACCGGGGCAAGGAGGTACTGCGGCTGCAGCTCGGCCGGTTGCTGTCCGACCGGACCGAGGTTGCCACGGCCGTCGACGCGGAGCTGGTGGCAATCAACGCCGACGTCGACCGGCTGGACGCACTCCTCCAGGCGCAGAACTACCGGCTGGCGTACTGGCGCGCGGGGCGCGACGACCTCGACTACCGCCGTTTCTTCGACGTGACCACGCTCGCCGGGCTGCGCACAGAGGACGAGCATGTCTTCGCCGAGACGCACGAGCTGATCCTGGGCTGGCTGCGCGACGGCACGCTCGACGGGCTGCGCATCGACCACCCAGATGGGCTGCGCGACCCGCGCACGTACTTCGAGCGCCTGAGCCATTTCGCGCCGGGCGCGTGGATCGTGGCTGAGAAGATCCTCGAGCCGGGCGAGGACCTGCCCGCGGACTGGCCGATCGCGGGCACCACCGGCTACGACTTTCTGAACCTGGTCGGGCGCCTATACACGGACCCTGACGGCGAGGCGCCGCTGGCCGAGTTGTACAACGAGCTGACCGGCCTCGAGGAGCCGTTCGCGGACTTTGCCTACGACGCCAAGCGCCAGGTCCTGTCCGACGTCCTCGCCGCGGAGGTCAACCGCTTGACGGAGTACCTCATCGCAGTCATGCGCGGGCACCGTCGGCACCGCGACTACACCCGCTCCCAGCTCCGGGCGGCGCTGCGCGAGGTCATCTGCGCCTTTCCCGTGTACCGCACCTACGTCCGCGCCGAGGCCGGCGAGGTCACTTCCGCCGACGTGCGCCAGGTCGAGGAAGCCATCAGGGTCGCTTTGGAGCACGATGCCACGCTGTCCGTCGACCTGCTCGACTTCATGCGCGACGTGTTGCTGCTGCGCGTCAGCGGCGAGCGCGAGGCCGAGTTCGTGATGCGCTTCCAGCAGCTGACCGGTCCGGTGATGGCCAAGGGCGTGGAGGACACGGCCTTCTATCGATACAACCGGCTCGTGTCGGCCAACGAGGTCGGTGGCGATCCCGGGCTTTTCGCCAGCTCCGTCGATGACTTCCATGGTGCGTGCCGAGCCGCACAGGAGTCGTGGCCGGCACGGATGCTGGCCTCGACGACGCACGACACCAAGCGCAGCGAGGACGTCCGCGTGCGGATCGGGCTGCTCTCTGAGATGCCCGAGCGCTGGCGCGAAGAGGTACTGGCGTGGCGCGAGATGAACGAGCCGCGCCGCGGCGACCTGGACGCGAACACGGAGTACCTCATCTACCAGACGCTCGTCGGTGCCTGGCCCATCTCCGTCGAGCGGCTGACGGCGTACATCGAGAAAGCGGCGCGCGAGCAGAAGGTGCGCACCACCTGGACCGACCCGGACGAGGCGTACGAGGGAGCGCTCCGTGGCTTCGTCGAGCAGCTGCTGGCGGACAAGGACTTCGGCGCACGGGTGGCCGCGTTCGTGGAGAGCCTCTCACCGGCGTGGCAGATCTCGTCGATGGCGCAGACGCTGCTGCGGCTGACCGCACCCGGGGTGCCCGATGTCTACCAGGGCACCGAGATCTGGGATCTCAGCCTGGTCGACCCGGACAACCGGCGCCCGGTCGACTTCTCGCTGCGGCGCGAACTGCTCGAGCGCGCGCGAGGTGCCACTGCCGCCGATGCGCTGGCCGATCTCGAGTCAGGTCTGCCGAAGATGTGGCTCGTCAATCGCGTGCTGAGTGTGCGGGCTCGACGGCCGGAGCTGTTCGGCGTCGGCGGTACCTATGAGCCGATCGGCGCCGGTGGCTCGCGGGCCGCTCACGTGGTGTGCTTCGCCCGGGGCGGCGAGGCGGTCGTCGTGGCGCCTCGGCTGGTGTCGCGTCTCGGCGGCCTTTCAGCCGATTGGGGTGACACGACGATCGACCTCCCGACAGGCACGTGGCGTGACGAGCTCAGCGAGCAGCGCCACGAGGGCGGCACGGTGCTGTTGTCTGAGCTGCTGAGCGAGTTCCCGATGGCGCTGCTGCTCCCCCAAGCGCTGTGAGCGACGGCGCGCCGGCCGCCAGGGCCTCGGGCAACGGCTACCCGCTCCGCGTCTGGGCGCCGGCAGGGGGTGTCGAGGGCGTGCTCGCCGATCGGCGCGTTCCCCTCTTGTGGATTGGCGGCGACTGGTACCAGTCGGCTGAGAACCTGCCGGCAGGCACCGACTACCACTTCAGCGTCGACGGTGGCGAACCGCTGCCCAGCCCGCGCTCGCGCTGGCAACCGGAGGGCATCCACGGACCGTCGCGCATCGTCGACCCTGCGGCCTTCGATTGGAGCGATTACGGCTTCGTGGCGCCGCGACTCGAAACCGGCATCGTGTACGAGGCCCATATCGGCACGTTCAGCGAAGAAGGCACGTTCGAAGGCGCGATCGTCCACCTTGATCATCTCGTTGCCCTGGGCGTGACCCATCTCGAGCTCATGCCCGTGGCCGAGTTCAGCGGCGACCGCGGCTGGGGCTACGACGGGGTCGACCTGTACGCGCCGCATCACGCGTATGGCGGGCCCGAGGGTCTGGTCCGTCTCATCGACGCGGCGCATGCCCGCGGCCTCGCCGTGATCCTCGACGTCGTCTACAACCACCTCGGACCCGCCGGCAACTATCTCTCTCGCTTTGGGCCGTACTTCAGCGATCGCTACAACACGCCGTGGGGCGACGCGGTCAACTTCGACGATCGCGGCAGCGACGAGGTCCGTCGCTTCTTCATCGACAACGCCCTGATGTGGCTGCGCGACTACCACATCGACGGCCTGCGCCTCGACGCGGTGCACGCGATCGTCGACATGTCCGCCGTCCATTTCCTGGAGCAGCTGAACGCGGAGGTTCATCAGCTGTCCGATGGCACCGGCAGGCAGTACGTCGTCATCGCCGAGAGCGACCTCAACGATCCGCGCCTGATCCGACCAACAGACGCGGGTGGCTACGAGCTGGACGCTCAGTGGAGCGACGACTTTCACCACGCGCTGCACAG
This sequence comes from uncultured Chloroflexia bacterium, assembly GCA_963706095.1. Taxonomy (GTDB): domain Bacteria; phylum Chloroflexota; class Limnocylindria; order Limnocylindrales; family CSP1-4; genus JALYGJ01. Next base: position 742,952 of record OY970149.1, on the reverse strand, counting down.
CGTGCTGACGGATGAGACAGACGGCTACTACTCGGACTTCGGCTCGCTGGCGGACCTCGCCAAGACGCTGACGCAGGGCTACCGCTATGCCGGCGACTACTCGGCCTTCCGCGGGCGCCGCCATGGCAGGCCCAATCCGGAGCTCGATGGCAAGCGCCTGCTCGGCTACCTGCAGAATCACGATCAGATCGGCAATCGCGCCCTGGGCGAGCGGAGTGCCGCACTGATGAGCACGGGCCGGCTGATGATCGGTGCAGCGGTCGTTCTTACCGCGCCCTTCGTGCCGATGCTCTTCCAGGGCGAGGAGTGGGCCGCGTCGACGCCGTTCCTGTACTTCACCGATCACGCCGACGCCGAGTTGGGCGCCGCGGTCAGCAAGGGCCGGCGCGAAGAATTCGCGGCGTTCGGCTGGGAGCCGGAGAGCATTCCCGACCCGCAGTCGGTCGATACCTTCGAGCGCTCCCTGCTGCGCTGGGACGAGCCCACCCAGCCGAAGCACAGGCGCATTCTCGACTGGCATCGGTCGCTCATCGATCTGCGCCGCCGCTACTCGGAGCTCACGAATGGTCGGCTGGCTGATGTGACCGTCGACTTCGACGCGAAGGCTTGCTGGCTGCGGTACACGCGTGGTCGGATCACGGTTGCTTTCAACCTCGGGAGCGCGGACTGCAGGTTGCCCGCGCCGGGATTGGTGCTGGAGCTTGCGTCGAACGGGTCGGTCCGGGTTGAGGGCAAAGAGCTGTTCCTGCCGCCCGATTCGGTGGCTGTCCTGGTAAGCGCCTAACCGCCTGCGGGCGCTCCTTCTTCAAGCGGTTCGTCGAGTTCTGGGATCAGTTTCTCCGGAGAGATCGGCACGGGCGAGTCGCGCGCCTGCAGCCGCTCGAGCACCACGAGCAGCGCTGCCACGATCGGCACTGAGAGCAGCGCGCCCGGTATGCCGCCGACGGCCGCGCCGACGAGGATGCTCACGAAGACCAGGAATGGGGGCACGCCGATCGTGTTGTGCATGACCAGCGGTATCAGGACGTTGCCCTCGACGACCTGAATGATGAAGTACACCCCGGCGACCAGGAGGACCGTCTGAACGTCCCCGGTCACCGCGGCGACTGCCAGCGCCGGAATCGCCCCGAGCAGTGGCCCCACGAGCGGGATGACCTCAAACAGGGCCGCCAGCAGGCCAAGGAGCAGCGCCCCCTCGAGGCCGATCAGGAAGTACGCGATGGTCGTGGCGACCCCGACCGAGCCCATGATGATCAGCTGGCCGCGGACCCATGAGCCCAGGCGGCCCTCCATCTGGTTCCACGCGTCTCGCGTTCCAGCTCGCCGGTCGGCGGGCAGCAATGCAAGGGCGAAGCGCTGCAGCCGGGCGCGCTCGGTCAGCCAAAAGTAGATCATCGTCAGCACGGCCACGATGCTGATGACCGCCTCGGCGAAGGTCAGGCCAATATGGATGAGCTGATCGGGGTCCGGGGCGGTCATCTCGCCCGGCGCCAGCGTCCGCTCGAGCGTGTCGAGAAGCGCGATCAGGCCCTGTGAGACGGCGCGCGGCTCCAGCGTCGCGGCCCAGGCACGGGCTTCGTCCATGAGAGGCTGAGCCTGAGCGCCCAGATCGCTGAGCTGGTTGATCGCGCTCGGCACGACGAGCAGCACGACCGTAGCCAGGAGGATGAAGATCCCCGCGTAGACGAAGAGCAGCGTGGCGCCACGGGCGAGCGGAGTGCGGGTTCGCACCCGATCCACCAGCGGCCCAAGTCCCGAAGCGAGCAGCAGCGCGATGAACACGAGCACGACCACGCCGCTTGCGGCGAGCAGCACGTAGATCATGGCCAGGGCCAGCGCGGCGCCGAAAGCCAGTGCGGCGCCGCGCGCAAACCAGCGGAAGACGTCAGTGCGCAACGGGCGGATTGTCACGGTCAGGCCCCGACCCGTGAATTGCAATAACCATTGCAATTTGCAATGCGTTCGATAGACGCAGGGGTCCGGATTTCTGGCCTTCTCCGCGTAGTCTTGGAGAGGGGCCAAAGGAGGAATTCTTGAACAGTCAACCGCTTGTGCTCGTCGCTGACGACGAGCCGCGCATCACCAAGCTCGTTGCGCTCACGCTTCACGACGAAGGGTTTCGGGTCGTCACCGCCAGTGGCGGCGAGGAGGCGCTGAAGAAGGCCGAGGAGGTTCGGCCGGACATCGTCCTGCTCGATATCGTCATGCCCGACCTCGACGGCATCGAGGTCATGCGCCAGCTGCGCGAGTGGCGCCCGGTGCCGGTCATCCTGCTTACTGCCAAGGGATCGACCAGCGACAAGGCCAAGGGCCTCGACCTGGGCGCTGACGACTACATCGCCAAGCCGTTCCATCCGGACGAGCTCGCGGCGCGCGTGCGCGCCGTGCTGCGCCGCGCGAGTGGCGTCTCGCCGGGTGCGGGCATCGTCGCGTTCGGCGACATCGAGATCGATCTCGAGCGTCGGCTGCTGACCAAGGGCGGCGACCTCGTGTCGCTCAGCCGCACGGAGTGGCTGCTGCTCCAGCACCTGGCCGCGCATGCCGGCAAGGTCGTTCTGCACACTGAGCTCCTGACCAAGGTCTGGGGACCGGAGTACCGCGACGACCTGCAGTACCTGCGCGTGTGGATCAGCCGCGTTCGACGCAAGCTCGGCGCCGCACCGGGCGAGGCCGGTCCGATCAAGACCTTCCAGGGCATCGGCTACGTGCTCGACGTCGAGGGCAACCTCGGCGACTCGAGCACGGGTCACAACAGCTCGACCACGACCACTACCTCGACTGCGTCCTCCACTCCGCCGGAGGCAACCGAGGCGGCGACGGCCTAGGACAGCGCCGCGGGCTGGACCTGCTTCATCACGCGACACAACGAAGGGCGCGTCCCGCATGGGACGCGCCCTTCTGAATCGCCGTGTTGGTGGTTACGAGCTCGAAGCGCTCTTGCTCGTTCGGCGCGCAGCGATCGGCGTAGCGTCAGTCTCGTCCTGATCGCGCCCGAAGATGGTCAGCGCCATGGCCACGGCCGGGGCCACTGCCAAAGCGACAAACAGGCGATTGGCGCCGCTGGCGAAGAGGCCGACGCCCAATCCCAGCGAGAAGCTCGTTCCAATCAGGAGCGCTTGGCTCGGCATCTCGTCGAGCCGCCGCTGGGTCTCTGTTGCCGCGACCTGCGCACCGGCCACGGCGTCAGGCAGCTTGGCTGCGGCACGCTCTGCGGTTGTGCGCATGGTGTCCGCGGCGTCCTGCGTTGCGGTCATGACGGCTGCGCCCATGCCGCGCGCGCCGTTTTCGATGTCTGTCTGCGTATCGTCGCGGGTCCGTCCCTCGGCCATGAGTCAATTCCTCCGTCGTGTGGCGGTCTGTCTGCGTGGATCGTCAATCATTGGGCGTCGCCGACGTTCCTTACGGCACGAGAGTGCTGTATCAGCCTGCTTACAGGCGTCAGCCGCCGGCCCTCGGGCGTCGGCTCGGGCGTGGGGTCCGGAGTCGGGTCGGGATCTTCGGGCGGCGCAGTCGGTTCGCCGCTCGGTGGCGGCTCGCCGGACGGCTCGGGGGTCGGCGGCGGCGCCGGTGGTGGAGGTGCCGATGCGCAGTCGATCGGGATGATCTGCCCACCCCAGAAGTTGCGCCCGAACAGGTGCGAGGTGCGGCTGCCGTTCGGCCCGCGCACGCCCGTTCCGCGGCGCGCGCGATTCACCCAGTCAAGGTTCGCTTCCTGCCAGCGCTGCGGCTTGTCCTGCTCGGCCTTGGTGATGTCCACGCACCAGCGGCCGCACATCTGGCGGTAGAGCAGCCCGGTTCTGGTCGACCTGGCGCCCGGCGCGCCGGGCTGCGTGCCCTCGATGAAGTACTCGGTCCGCGTCTCGCGCGTCCAGGGGCCCGGCGCGCCGCCCGACCAGGCATCGATCGTCGGCACTCGACGATGCCCGCCGGCGGGGCGGCGAAGGGCGCGTTCGGCCAGCTCGCGCGACAGCTCGCGCAGGAAGGCGGACCAGACCCGGCCCGGTCCGTCCGCAGCGACGAGCGCCACCTCGCCGCCGAGCGGCGGGCTGTGGTCGCTGTTGCCCATCCAGACCGAGGCCACGATGTGCGGCGCATTCGGATCGGCCGGCGGCGCAAGGTAGCCGTACGCCGACAGGTCACGCAGGTCGTTGGTCGTGCCCGTCTTGGCCGCCGCAGAGCGGCGTTCGCTGCCTGGGATGAAGCGGGTCCGGTTCGACGTTCACGATCTGCAGTCGCGGCCCGAAGATGTTGTTGACCAGCGGGTCGGTGCTGTCCTTGAGGATGTCCGTCATCAGCCACGCGGCCTGCTCGCTGAGCACCTGGTGCGCCGAGTTCTCACCCAGCGGAACGCACGTTGCCGTCGGCGTCGCGGATCTCCAGGATCGCTCGCGGCGTCGTGCTGCATTCCGCCGTTGGCGATGCGCCCCATACGCCGCCGTCAGCTCGACCATGTTCGTCTCCGCCGTGCCGATGGCCCCGGCCAGGCCGGCCTCGATGAGCTGGCGCTCGCCGCGTGCGAAGGTCAGGCCCATGCTCGCGCGCGAGCGTGGCGACGGTCTCGACGCCGACGCGATCCAGCGCCTTGATCGTCGGGATGTTGAGCGAGTACGTCAGCGCGTCGCGCATCAGCACCGGGCCGCGCTCGCGCAGGTCGGCGTCGCGCGGGAACCAGCCGCGCGCTGAACTCGGTCGTCACGTCGAGCAGCAGCGTCCCGGGCGTGACGGCTCCCGACGTCGAAGCCGGCCGCGTAGACGATCGGCTTCCAGGCCGAACCGGGCTGCCGATAGCCGCTGCCGGCGACGTCGTACTTGGGATCGAACTGGGGCGAGGCCAGGTCGTCGCGGTAGTAGCCGGCACTGCCGACGTAGGCCACGATGTCGCCGCTGCGGGCGTCCATCGCCACCAGCGCGCCGTTGTGGATGTCCATGCCGTGCAGCTGCTCGATCCAGCGCTCGGTCTTCCTCGAGACCCTGTGCCCTCGATCTCGGCGTCGCATGCGGTCGACCGGCAGGTTGGGCAGGATCGTGCCCGCGCCGATGTACTTCTCGGCCAAGCCCTGGGCGCTCATGTCGAGCGTGGTGATGATCGTGTAGCCGCCGCGCTCGGCCGGCTCGCGGTCGGCCAGGATGGCGTCGAGCTGCTCCTTCATGTACCAGACGAAGTGCGGCGCCTGGAACACGACTGGCGGCGGCTCGTGCAGGATGATCGGCTCGGCCAGCGCCTGGTCGAGCTGCTCGTCGGTCAGGCGGATGAAGTGGCCGTGGCCCTCGTTCGAGCGCGCCCAGGATGAAGTTGCGGCGCTCGACCGGCGCGGGCAGCTGCTCGCCGGCGATGGAGCGCACCGGAACGACGAGCCGTCCGAACTGGTCGCGCTCGGCCCACTTGTAGAGGTCGTATGTATCGGGCGCCTGGGGCAGGCCGGCGAGCAGCGCGGCCTGCGCGGGCGTCAGCAGCTTGAGGTCGGTGACGCCGAAGTAGACCTCGGCCGCGGCGGCGACGCCGTACGCCTGGTGGCCGTAATAGATCTGGTTCAGATAGGCGGTCAGGATGCGCTGCTTGCCCTCGTCGCCGGGGTAGGCGCCGAGTCAGGTTGCGCGCCTGCAGGATCTCCTTGACCTTGCGCTCCATGAGGTCGCCCTCGAGCACGTCCTGCGGCAGCAGCCGGGCGCGGACGAACTGCTGAGTGATGGTCGACGCGCCACGGTCGCGCACGCCGGTGACGCTCTCGAGGAACGCCGACGCGATTGCGTTCGGGTCGTAGCCCTCGTTCTCCCAGAACGAGCGGTCCTCGACCGCGATCGTCGCATCGAGCAGGACCTTGGGGATCTCTTCGAAGTCGACGACGCGGCGGCGCTCGACCTGGAAGCGCGCCAGCTCGATCGTGCCGGTGCGGTCGTAGACGACGGATGGCTCGGCGAAGTCGAGCTCCTCGAAGCTCGCCACCGACGGCAGCTCCGCCTCCGCCTGACTGATGAACGTCAGTCCCGTGGCCACCGCCATTACGGTCGTGAAGACGCTGAGGGCGATGACGCCGAAGAAGACGGCGAACCCGCTGGCTATCCAAAGCGCAAGCCGGCTACGCTTGGGCGGACGCGCGCGGACACGCGAAATAGCGATGCCTCGCACCGCGCCATTGCTCCTGTGACTTCCGTTCCGCTGCCGGTAGCGGACGGGCTGACCCCTGTACACCTGTTCTAATTGTCAGCCAGCGCGCCGATCGATGCACATCACCACGCCTGCGACGGCCGAAAACCGCCCTGCGTGACGCCGTTCGGACCCCCGAAACACCCCTGTCGCCGCGCGACCGCCGTTCTGACCTCGCGAACGCCGCCGCAGCCCAAGGATCTCCGCTACCCGTCACGGGGTCATTCGTCCGCCGAGGGCCTGCGCAGCACAAAGTTGAGGCGTTGCAGGCTGAAATCGGCGCAGTGAAGCCCCCGAATCGGGCGTATCGAGATGCCAATAGAGCGTTTCCCGCGGCGTATCCGTCCGACCGGCCGAGAATCGCCGCGGCGCCAGTGCTCGGATCGACGGGTCCGCCGGATGAATCACCCGCTCAGCGGGAAACGCAGACGGGAACGCGCAGGCCGGCGTCGCGACGGGTCAGGCGGCGGCGCGGCCTGCCTTGCGCGCGTCTGCTGCCAGGCGGCGCCGCAGCAGGGACAACACGAGCTGCTCCTCCTTGCGGAGGCCACGGCCGCTCGCCAGCTTGTCTTCCACACGCCCGGTAAGGGACGAGGCGAGCGTCCCGTCGAGGTACGAATCGATGATCGCGGGGTGGATGTAGCACTTGCGGCAGACCGCGGGGGTGTTGCCGAGGTCGGCCGCAACCCGCTCGACCGCCCGAGACAATGCCGCCTTGGTCGGCTTGGACTGCCCATCGTTGAGCGCCGTCACGCCGTCGTCATCGGCCGCAGCCCGTTCCAGCTCCTGCAGCGCGCGCGCGGCCAGGACCGTGCCGGCCCACGTCCGGAAGTCCTTCGCCGAGAAGTCATCGCCCATGGCCGCGCGCAGGTAGTCATTGACGTCGTCTGAGTCGACGGGCTGGACAGCCCCGTCCTCGTCGACGTACGCGAAGAGGCGCTGGCCGGGCAGGTCCTGGCAGTCGCGCACGACGCGGGCCAGGCGCCGGTCGCGGATGCCCACATCATGCTGCTTGCCGTGCTTGCCTCGAAAGGAGAACTTGAGCTGCGTTCCGCGTACCCGCGCGTGCTTCGAGCGGAGCGTCGTCAAGCCATAGGAGCGGTTGTCGCGCGCATACTCCTCGTTGCCGACACGGACGAGCGTCGTCTCCAGCAGCAGGACGATCGCGGCCAGGACCTTCTCGCGCGGCAGCCCGGGCCGCCGCAGGTCGCGCGCCACGCGCCGCCGCAGCCGTGGCAGCGCGCGGGCGAAGGCAATCGTGCGCTCATACTTGGCCTGGTCACGTGTCTCCGACCAGAGGGCGTGGTATCGGTACTGCTTGCGCCCGCGCGCGTCGCGGCCCGTCGCCTGGACGTGACCGCGCGGGGAGGGGCAGATCCAGACATCGGTCCAGGCCGGCGGTATCACCAGCGATCGGATGCGGCGCAGCGTCTCCGCGTCGGTCACGGCGTTGCCGTCGGCAGACCTGTACGAGAAGCCCTTGCCGCTGCGACGGCGCGAGATGCCTGGCTCTCCGTCGTTCACGTAGCGCAGGCCCACGGCTCGCGCCGCGATCAGGTTCTCGTTTCGGTCAGTGGTGACGCTCACGTCGACTGACGCTAGTCGGGCAACGTGTCCGCCGTCGATGGCCAGTCCCGCCCCTGGCCCTTGCACGTCGCTTGCAGCCGCGCGTTGGCACGGAGTTGCAGTGTGCTGCGGCCAATCCCGGCGCGGCCGTGCAAGCGCTCGGAGGCGATCATCGGCCGTGCCGGCGCCCACCGGCATGCTCGTCCATTCAGAACGTCGAGGTACGCGTGGTCGAACCCGTCCAACCGCCGATGGCCCCGCCGCCCATGGCTCCACCGCCGCCTACAGCTCCAGCGCCGTTGGTTCCGCCACCGCCCATGGCACCGCCTCCGGCGCCATTGACCACGAACCCAGCAGCGGCCGGGGCCTTACCCCAGGGCTCCACCAACGCCCCGGTCATTCGTCTCGATCACGTCAGTCGCATGTTCGGTGACGTCCTGGCCGTCGATGACATCTCGCTCGACGTCAACATCGGCACGATCCTCGGCGTCATCGGCCCGAGCGGCGCCGGCAAGACGACCACGATTCGCCTCATCTCGGGGGCCCTCGCGGCCGACTCCGGCACCGTCCGCGTGCTCGGTGAAGATCCGCGTCGCTTCCGTCGGCGGACGCGTGAGCGCATCGGCTATATGCCGCAGTCGTTCGTGCTCTATCCGGACCTTACAGCGCGCGAGAACGTCAACTTCATGGCCGCGCTGTTCGGCATCCCGCCGTGGCGCAGGCGGCAGCGCATCGATGATGTCCTGAACCTGGTCGACCTATGGGACGCGCAGAATCGTCGTGCGTCGGCGATGTCGGGCGGCATGCAGCGTCGTCTCGAGCTGGCCTGCTCGCTCGTCCACCAGCCGTCGCTGCTGATCCTCGACGAGCCCACCGCGGGCATCGATCCCATCCTGCGCACGCGCATCTGGGAGGAGATTGACCGCCTCCGGCGCGAGGGCGTCACGGTGCTCGTGACCACCCAGTACGTCAGTGAGGCGGAGTACTGCGACGCCGTGGCGCTCATCTCGGAAGGCCAGCTCGTCGCCCACGCCACGCCACTCGATCTTCGCAAGATGGCACTTGGCGGCGAGGTCATCGAGATCGGCACGCATGCGCCGTTGGATGTGCGCGCGTTGCCAGCCGTGCCGGGCGTGGTGAGCGTTCGCCAGACTGGCCCGCGCGAGTTCCTGTTCGTTGCCCAGGACGCGGGCCTGGCCAGCCCGCTGATCAACGATGCGGTCGAGGCCGCCGGTGGCCAGATCGAGTACAGCCGCGAATACCGGCCGACATTTGACGAGGTCTTCACGGCCCTCGTCACTGCGCACGCCGATCGACTGGCGGCGCAGGTCCAAGAGCCAGTCCCGGCTGTCCAGTGAGGGACCTGTTCGTCGGTCCCTTCAAGTCGCTGGTGCGCGTCTTCGCGCAGGTGCGCAAGGAGCTGATCCAGGTCAGGCGTCGACCCGGCGCGTTCTTCAGCCTCGTGCTTGGACCCTTCCTCATCATGGCCGTGTTCGGGTTGGGCTATACCGGCGTGCGCAAGCCGCTCGAGACGGTGATCGTGCTGCCGCCGGACCTGTCCCTGCCGCGCGAGGCTGCCTATTACCAGGAGCTTGCCGGCCCAGCGCTCCACATCCGCGAGGTCGCCGAAAGCCCCGAATCGGCACGTGCCCAGCTTGCCGCCCAGGAGATCGACCTCGTCGTTGTCGCGCCCGCGGACGTCGAGGGCACATTCCGGGCGGGGCAGCAGGCCGAGATTCGTGTGGAGATGAACGCAGTCGACCCGGTTCAGGTCGGCTACTCCACCTTCATAGCGCAGGTCCTGAACCAGAAGATCAACGAGGAGATCATCAAGGAGGCGGTCGAGACTGGCCAGTCGTACGCGGTCACCAACGAGCTCGACGAGGTGTCGAGCATCCCGCCAGAAGTCGTTGCGCGACCGACGACCATCGTCGTCGACAACGTGGCCCCGACGCAGCCGAGCGTGGTCGCCTTCGCGGCTCCGGCGGCGCTGGCGTTGATGTTGCAGCACATGGCAGTGACGCTGACCGCGCTCTCATTTGTGCGCGAGCGCCTGTCCGGGACGATGGAGCTCTTCCGCATCTCGCCGGTCAACTCATTGGAGCTTGTCCTGGGCAAGTACCTGGGTCTCGGCCTGGTGAGCGCGATCATCGCCACGATCTCGTTCCTGCTGCTGGTCGGGGTGCTGGGCGTGCCGTTGCTCGCCAGTCCTTGGCTCGTCGCCGGCGTCATCGCGTTGCTGGTGGCAGCCAGCCTGGGCATCGGCCTTGTGATTTCGGTCATCTCCGATTCGGAGCGCCAGGCCGTTCAGCTCGCCTTGCTGCTGTTGCTCGCGTCGGTCTTTTTCAGTGGCTTCGTTCTGCCGGTCAACGAGTTTGCCCAGGGCGTGCAATTCGCGTCGTACGCGCTACCCGTGACCCACGGCATCAAGCTCATGCAGGACCTCATGCTGCGCGGCTCCACGACCGCCGATTGGCAGCTCGTCGCGCTTGCCGCGCTGGCACTTGGCTTCCTGCTGCTTACCGTCGTCCTGCTGCGGCGCCAGATGCGCAGTGCGTAGGCGTGCGACCACGACCATTGCACGTGCCGCTTAAATAGCGCGCAGTGCGTCGCTCACGACGCGTCAGGCTGATCGGCCTGGCGCTGGCCATCTACGGGCTCATCGGGATCGGGCTGTTCGTGCTCGTCGCGGTCGGTCTGACGCGGCCGCTCGACCGAGTTCAGCGGCTGACAGCCTCGGTCGAGGAGTCACGCCTGGCCGTGGTCGACTCGCTCGAGACGGCCGAGGACACCATCCGCCAGATGTCCGCGGGTGTCGACCGGCTGGACGACAGCCTGGCCGAGGCCAAGGTCGCCACCGACCGCGCCGCCGAGATCTCGCGCGGGGTCGCCGCCAGCATGTTCCAGATTCGCGACACGGTTTCGGCCGAGATCCCATTCCTGGGTCAACCGCTCATTGGCCTCGCGCCGAGCTTCGATCAGAGCGGACAGAACCTCCAGCTGCTGGGCGAGGACGTGGCGGCCATCGGAACGGCACTCGAGTCGAACAGGGCGGACGTCGTATTGACGGCCGAGAACATGGTCGAGATGGCCGATTCGATCGAAGAGCTGACGACCACCGTGAGCGACAGTCCCAGCGTCGAGATCGCGCCCGCGACCATCAACAACATCCGCTATGCGATCTGGGCAGTGACCGGCTGGATGGTCGTGTTCGCCGCCGGCTGCCTGGTCGGTGGCCTGTACCTGGCCCTCGGCCGTGGCGGCCGCGCACACGTCCACGCCACGACACCCTGAACGCCGCGGAGGTCGGGACTTAGGCGGCCTTCGAGCGCGACCTGCGAGCCGCAGGTTTCCGACTCGAGGTCGAGCGCGACGGCTTCGAGTCCGCCCCCGACCGAGATCTCGCAGCGGACTTCGAGGCCGGGCGTGTGCCCACGTTCTCGGCCCGCGAGGTCTTTGTCTTCTCCAGCGAGGCCTGCAGCGCTTCCATGAGGTCGACCACCTTCGCCTCCGGCTTGCGCCGCTTTGTTGACCGCCGCTCGCCCTTCATCTTGCGCTCGATGAGCTCCAGTAGAGCGCCCCGGAACTCGTCGCGGTATTGCTCCGGATCGAAGTGCGAGGCGAGCGACTCGATCAATGTGCGCGCCATGTCCACTTCGCGCGGCGCGGGAGACGCGGCCTTGCCCCCGGGCAGGTCGAGCTGATCGACCGAACGTATCTCGTCCGGCCAGTACATCGTCTCGAGCACCATCGTCGAGTCGTAGACGCGCAACGTGGCCAGCCGCTCCTTCGTCCGTATCGCGACCTTGGCCACGGCGACGCGGCCGGTCTCCTCGAGGGCGCGGCGCAGGAGGTTGAAGGGCTTGACGCCAACGTCCGTGGGCTCGAGGTAGTAGCTCTTCTCGAAATAGATCGGGTCGATCTCATCGATCTCGACGAAGTCACCGATGTCGATCGTGCGCGCGCTCTCCTGCGGCGTGCCGGTCTCGGCGATCTCTTCCTTGTCGAGTACGACGTATTCGCCCTTGCTGGCTTCGTAGCCCTTGGCGATCTCGTCCCAGCTCACCTCGACGTCCTCCTCGGAGCAGAAGCGCTTCTCGACGATGCGCGCTCCGTCCTTGCGGTGCACGAGGTGGAAGCGGACGTCCTTCTGCTCGGTCGCGGTGTACAGCTTGACCGGGATGGTGACCATGCCGAAGTTGATGGCGCCGCGCCAGATCGATCTCATCGGGGCTGCCTCCTAGCTCCAATCACCGCTTGTCGCTGCTCGTGCCGCCGCTCGTGCCGCTCGACCTGTCCCCGGCGTCCTTGCCGATCCGTCCCTCCACGTCCTCCTTGGAAGCCAGCCCGAATCGGACCAGGAACTGGGGATCGACGAACTGCAGCAGCGCGAAGACGGCAATGGCCGAGCCGACACCGAGGATGAGCAGGTTGGCGCCGATCGCCACGCCGATCGCGGCCGCCGCCCAGATGCCCGCGGCGGTGGTCAGGCCGAAGACCTGGTCGCGTCGCTGGATGATCGTCCCGGCGCCAATGAAGCCGATGCCGGTGACGATGCCCTGGACCACGCGCGCCGCAGGATCGCCGTTGCCGAAGCCGATCATGCCCACCGCCGTGAATGCCGCCGAGCCCATCCCGACCAGCGCATAGGTCCGGATACCCGCAGGCTTGCCCTGGACCTCACGATCGAGTCCGACAAGGGCAGTGGCGAGACCGGCCAGCAGGATCCGCAGCAGCGCACCGACCTCGGGGTTCTGCAGGAAATTGCTCGGGTTCAGGTCCACGGCCGGCCTCCATCGGGGGGATTGTCAGCGGCTGCCAGTCAGCGACGCTCATCCGCAACAGCCGATTTGCGTTGCGGTCTACTTTCGCGTCGCGCGTGGCAACGCGTGCGCCCATTGCGCCACGGCGTGCGAGGATTTGGCGTGGCCATGGCAATTCACACCGCGGATGGGGTCCTGCCTCTCGATGACCCTGCGCTCGATGACCCCGCGCTCGACCTCGACGTGCTCGCGGCCCACTGGGCCGCTTACGGCGCGCGCCGGCCGATGAGCGCTGAGCAGATGCGCGGCGCGGACCGGCGCGCGCAGCGGCTCGGTGTGCCGGGCCGCGAGCTGATGGAACAGGCCGGGACTGCGGTGGCGGCCGCGGCCCGGGCGCTGCTCAACTCCACGGACCGGACCTCTTCCGGGCTCGTGCTGGTGTTGGCCGGCAGCGGCAACAACGGCGGCGACGCCTTCGTCGCCGCGCGCCGCCTGGCGGAGAAGGGGATCCGTTCATTCGTCGTCCTTGTCGCGACCGAGAACGAGCCCGGGACGGCCGATGCCCGACACAACTGGCAGGCGCTGGACGGACTAGCGCTCGTCGAGCGCATGCTCGCCCCGGCCGCGCACGATGTAGCTCTGCTCCACAACGGGCTCGAGCGCGCTGCGCTGGTCATCGACGGCCTGCTCGGAACGGGCGTACGCGGCCCCCTGCGCGACCCTGTCGGCCAAGCCGTGGAGCTGTGCCTGCGCGCGCGGCGCCTGGGGGTGCCCATCCTGTCGATCGATACCCCGACCGCGCTCGACCTGACGGCGGGCACACACTCGCTGCCGAACGTGCTGGCCAACGTGACCGTGACCTTTCACCGCCCCAAGCTGGGGCTGCAGACGCGCACCGGGCGGGCCGTCGGCGGGCGCGTGCTCGTTGCGCCGATCGGGATCCCGGTGGAGGCCGACTATGGCTGATCAGTCGCGCCGCCCGGTACGCGACCGCGACGTCCTCATCGCTGCCGCGCTCGTCGTCGCCGGCGTCCTGATCTTTGCATGGCTGACCGGGCTGATTCCGGCTCTCGACGATGCCGTTGGCCTGGCGCCACTGATCATCCTTGGCATGATCGTGGTGACCGTGAGCGTCCTGGTCGTGGCTCTGCGCCCGAGGCGCGGCTAGGTCTTCTCTCGGACGACTAGATCGAAGCGGCGCTCCTCGCCGCGCATCAGCCGGCCGATGTTGTCGTGGTGCGCGATCCAGACCACCGCCGCACCCAGCACGCCGAACAAGAAGTGCGCCGGTGGATTCCAGCCGAGCATCACGAACATCCCGATGAACAGCGCACCCGCCGCGGTGCCGAGCAGCGAGCCAAGCGACACGTACTTGGTCAGCCAGATAACGCCGAAGAAGACGGGCGCGGCGAGCAGAACCGCGAGCGGCTGGATGAACAGCGCCGCGCCGATGCCCGTGGCCACGCCGCGGCCGCCGTGGAAGCGCAGGAACACTGACGCCCACGCGCCAACGACTGCGGCCGCGCCGGTCAGCGCGACCCCAAGATCGGACGCTCCGAAATAGGCAGCCAGGGCAACCGGTACGAAGCCCTTGAGTACGTCCAGCACCGCCACGAGGACGGCGCGGCGTGCGCCCATCGCCCGTAGAGCGTTCGTGCCCCCCGTTCGGCCGCTGCCGACGGTCCGCGGGTCGCGCGCGCCGGTAACTCGGGCGACGATCACGCCCATGGGCAGCGAACCCGCCAGGTAGCCGATGACTACGAAGACGATGTCCAGGAGCGGCTGGCTCACTCCGACACCGGGCAGCACTTAAGCAACGACCGGTTCCAGCTCCGGCTCGGCCTGGCCAGGCCCCGATTCGGACTCGATGCCGCGCGCGAGCATGAATGCCCAGATCGGCACGAGCAGCCCGGCCACCACGCCGACGAGCAGGTTCGAGAGCTCAGCCATGTCGAACACGCGCATGCCGACGGCGACCATCAACGCGACAGCGATCAGGTACGACAGCCTGCTCCAGACCATGCTCACCTTGACGACTGCGCCGGCCAACGCGGCTGCCACACCAACGATCGCGATGGCGCCGATGTTGAGCCACTCCTGCAGCGCCCAGCTCACGGCCAGGGCGTAGTCCTGGGCGATCACCTCTTCGGCCAGGTAGCTGCAGTCGCAGTAGGTGTACGTTGCTGCCTGGGCAGCACCGATGTTGACGAGCTGGCTGATCACGCCAACGCTGCCGCCGAGGATGAAGACCGCGGCCATGGCGTCCGCGCCCGGTCCACTCATGGCGAAGCGGCGCAACACCGGCCCGAGTGCGGCGGCTATGGCAAACACTCCCAGCCCCGCGAGCGACCCGACGAGCACGATGCCGTAGATCCTCTGGTCGTCTGCGCGGTACGACAACAGGGTGTTGACGAAATCGGTCCCTTCCGGGACGGGGGTCGCGAACGGGTTGTTGGTCAGCGTGACCGTGAACACAGCCGACACGATCGTGAACCCGATCAGTCCCCAGCACAGCCACCGAAGAACTCGATCCGATGCCATCTCCGCCAGCACCTCCCTCGTTGGCCCCGCAGCAGAAGCGTGGCGAGTCTACGCGCGGCAGATCGGCGTCGAAAGGCATTTCTTGCGCCCTAATGGGGCCACGCGTACCATCCGGCGCGATGATCCCCGGCCCCCACGACCCAGCCGGCTGACGTCCGTGGCAGTCGGCTCTTCGAATTCTTTCGACCTCATCGTCCTTGGCGGGGGCACCGGCGGCTACTCGGCTGCCTTTCGTGCCGGCCAGCTCGGCTTGAAGGTCGCGCTGATCGATGAGCAGCCCAAGCTCGGCGGGACGTGCCTGCACTGGGGCTGCATCCCGACCAAGGCGATGCTCGAATCGGCCGAGCTCTATGAGCGCATGCAGCACTCCGCCGAGTTCGGCATTACCGCCGAGGGCCTGCGCTTCGACTACCCGACCGTGGCCAAACGCCGCCAGCAGGTCGTCGACCGGCTGGCCAAGGGCCTCGATTCGCTCGTCAAGAAGAACAAGGTCGAGCACATCCGCGGCCGGGGCACGCTGCAGGGCGGCAAGAAGGTACGCGTGGCGACGCTCAACGAAGAGGGCGCGGCTGACGGCGAGCGGGTGCTCGACGCCAACGACGTCATCCTGGCCATCGGGCTCACGCGTCAAGTCGCTGCCCGGCCTCGAGCCGGACGGCCAGCGCATCATCACGTCGGACGAGGCGACAACCGCCCAATCACTGCCGCAGAGCATCATCGTCGTCGGCGCCGGCGCGGTGGGTGTCGAGTTCGCGAGCTTCTATCACGACGCCGGCGTCGAGGTGACTCTGCTCGAGTATCTCGACCGCGTGACGCCGCTAGAGGACGCCGAGATCTCGAAGGAGCTCGAGAAGTCATTCCGGCGCCGCGGCCTCAAGATCGTGACCTCGGCGCGATTCGATCCGGCCAGCGTTACGGCCGATGAGTCGGGCGTCTGCCTGATGGTCGGCAAGGAAGGCGAGGAGCCCAAGGAGCTGCGTGCCGAGCAGATGCTCGTGGCCACGGGCCGCGCGCCGAACTCGGACACGGTCGGCCTTGAGTCGACGCGCGCCAAGGTCGAGAAGGGCTTCGTTCAGGTCAATGCCCAGATGAAGACGGCCGAACCGCACCTGTACGCCATCGGCGACGTCATCGGCGGCCTGTTGCTGGCGCACGTGGCCGCGCACGAGGGCATCGCCGCGGTTCATGCGATCGCCGGGGCAGAGGCGGAGCACGTTGACTATCTCAAGATGCCGCGCGCGACCTACTCACGGCCGCAGATCGCGTCGATCGGCCGGACGCAGGAGGAATGCGAGCGCGACGGGATCGCAGTCAAGGTCGGCAAGATGCCCTTCCAGGCAGTGGGCAAGGCACTCATCCGCGGCGAGACGGAGGGCTTCGTCAAGGTCATCGCGGATGCCAAGAGCGACGAGCTGCTGGGCGTGCACATGATCGGCGCCAACGTCACCGACCTGATCAGCGAAGCCTCGGCGGCGATGCTGCTCGAGGCCACTGCGTGGGAGATCGGCTCGGCGGTTCACCCGCACCCGACGCTCGCCGAGGCCATGGCCGAGGCGGCCCTGGCCGTCGACGGCAAGTCGATCAACTTCTGACAGGCGCAGGGGAGCGAATGGCGACCAAGACCAAGGCGGAAGGTGCTCTCGGCGCGGATCTCGGGCTGTCGCGCGACGACCTGATCGAGATGTATCGGCTGATGGCCGTCACCCGCGCCGTCGACGAGCGCATGTGGATCCTCAACCGCGCGGGCAAGATCCCGTTCGTCATCAGCGGCCAGGGCCACGAAGGCGCCCAGGTCGGTCTCGCGTTCGGCCTCAAGCCGGGCCACGACTGGATGGTCCCGTACTACCGCTCCGTGGCCTCGCTCATCACGTTCGGCATGAGCCCGCGCGAGATCATGCTGGCGCAGTTCGCGCGCGGCGTTGACCCGTCGTCGGGTGGACGCCAGATGCCAGGCCACTACGGGATCGCGGCGCGCAACATCCTGTCCGTCTCGTCGCCGGTGACGACCCAGCTGCTGCACGCGACGGGCATCGCCTGGGCCGCCAAGCTGCGCAAGACCGAGCAGGTGGCGATCACCTACGTGGGTGAGGGCTCGTCGAACCAGGGCGACTTCCACGAGGCGCTCAACTTCGCGGGCATCCACGAGCTGCCGGTCGTCTACGTCGTCGAGAACAACGGCTACGCCATCAGCGTGCCCATGTCGCTCCAGTCGGCGGTGCCCGACATCGCGATGCGCGCCGCGGGCTACAACATGCCCGGCGTCATCGTCGACGGCTCGGACGTGCTCGGCTGCTACGCGGCGGGCAAGGAGGCGATCGACCGCGCGCGGCGCGGCGACGGCCCGACGCTGATCGAGGCCAAGGTCATGCGCCTTACCGCTCACTCATCGGACGACCAGCAGACCAAGTACCGCAGCCAGGAGGAGCTCGACTCCGAGAAGACGCGCGACCCGCTGCCGCTCTTCCGCGACCAGCTGCGCGACGCCGGGCTGCTCGACGAGGCGACCGAGGAGCAGATGGTTGCCGAGTCGCGCAAGGTCGTCGAGGACGCCACCGACTGGGCCGAGGCGCAGTCCGATCCTGACCCGGGCACGGCGCAGCGCCACGTTTACGCCGACATGCCGCCGGCGCGCATGGACGACCCGCTGTGGGAGTCGGAGCGCTTCATCGGCGACGGCGGTCCGTGGGGCGTCCTCAGCGGCGAGTCCGGCGAGTCCGGCGGGGAGGGCTAGGACGTGGCAGTCATGACCCTCATCGACTCGGTGCGCGACACGCTGGCGCAGGAGATGCGCCGCGACGATTCGATCGTCGTCCTGGGCGAGGACGTGGGCAAGAAGGGCGGCGTCTTCCTCGCGACTGACGGGCTGTACGACGAGTTCGGCGGCGACCGCGTGCTCGACACGCCGCTGACCGAATCGATGATCGTCGGCGTCTCGATCGGTGCGGCCGTGGCCGGCCTGCGGCCGGTGCCGGAGATCCAGTTCGCGGACTTCATCTTTCCGGCGTTCAACCAGATCCTGTCCGAGGCGGCGCGCATGCGTTTCCGCTCGAACGGCGCCTTCTCGTGCCCGATGACGTTGCGCGCCCCGTATGGCGGCGGCGTCCACGGCGCGCTCTACCACTCCCAGTCGGTCGAGGCCTTCTTCGCCCACATCCCCGGCTTGAAGGTGGTCATTCCCTCGACGCCGTACGACGCCCGCGGGCTGCTGCGCGCCGCGATCCGTGACGACGACCCGGTGCTCTTCTTCGAGCACAAGAAGATGTACCGCTCGGTCCGGGGCGAGGTGCCAGAGGCGGACTACACAATTCCGCTCGGCCAGGCCAAGGTGACGCGCGAAGGATCGGACGTGACCGTCATCGGCTACGGCCTGATGGCGCACTACGCGCTCGAGGCCGCCGAGCTTCTCGAAGGGGAGGGCGTATCGGTCGAAGTGGTCGACCTGCGCACGCTGCGGCCACTCGACGGCGAAACGGTGCTGACGTCCGTGACCAAGACCGGCAAGGCGGTCATCGTCTACGAGGACAACCGTTTCGGCGGCTATGGTGCCGAGATCGCGGCGATGATCGCCGAGGAGGCGTTCGAGTCACTCGACGGCCCCGTCGTGCGAGTCACGGGCCCGGACGTGCCGGGCGTGCCCTACAACCACGTGCTCGAGGACTGGTTCATGCCGTCGCCCGATCGGATCGCCAACGCCGTTCGGAGACTGGCCGCCTACTGATGCCCGCGCCGCGCGGCGTCCGTCTGGGGGCGTTGGCTGCAGCGTGGCTGATGGTTTCTGGTGCCTGTTTGGCTGGGTGTGCCGCGTTTGCGCCAACGCCCGTGCCGGGAGTCACCGTTCACCTCGCAAACCGAATCTCCAACGCCGTGGCCGTGGGCAGCCTCTTCTCGGAGGATCCGGCGAAGCCTGCTGTGGCCGGCGTGCCCCTGGTCCTGGCCCCGTGCGCCGGCGCGCTCGACGTTCGAGCGCCGATAGGCAACGCCGGTGGTGGGGCACTCACACTGTTCATTGACCCTTCTGGACGGCTCGACGATGCGGTCGCTCGCCACGAAACGCACTCGTCGTTTGATCCGGACGCGTACGAGCTGTCGATCATCTGGAGCGACGGCGAGCTGGCCGAAGGCGACTGGCTCGTGGTCACGCCCACCGAGGTTCTGAAGGTGACGGCACAGCCCGAGCCGCCCTCGGCCGAGTGCGAGCCCTGGGCAACTCCGCCGGAGTGAGCCTGCCCGAAATCGAGCTCGTGCCGATGAGCGGCGAGGAATTCGACGCGTGGCGCGATCACTCAATCCGCGAGTACGCGGCCGACCACGTTCGTTCCGGCAACTGGAGCGAGGAAGAATCAATCGGTCGCGCCACAGCCGAGTTTGCGACGCTGCTGCCGAACGGCGCGCAGTCGCCCAACCACTACGTCTGGTCAGTCCGCGACACGCGTGGCGAGAGCGTCGGGATCCTATGGGTCGCCACTGATCGTCTGCCCGGGCAGGCGTTCATCTACGACATCGAGATGGTCGAGCAGCGGCGTGGCGAGGGCTTCGGCACGGCCGCCTTGCTCGCGCTCGACGCGTGGGCGCGCGAGCACGGCATCACCTCGATCCTGCTGCACGTCTTTGCCCACAACACCGGTGCCTGGCAGCTCTACAAGCGTCTCGGCTACGTCGAGACCAACGTCAACATGGAAAAGCGCCTCTAGCTCCGCTGTACACCTGCCGCAGCCAGTTCCGGCCAGATAGCAATCCCTGAAGTCCTATTCGGACAGTTGCGCTGAACGTGTGTCAGGCAGCAGTCCGAATAGTGGTAGCGCTCGTTCTCGGCCTTCGAACGCGCTCTCGGCCGCCCTTTTCTGGGATTGCACTTCGGGGATTGCTATCTATCAAGAACCACAACCCTGCGATCCGGCCAGTTGGGGATCGCAGCCAGCGCCGGACCGCGACGTTGCGAGTCGGTAGGGCGCGGTCAAACAGCATCGCGTGTCGGCCTATCCGTCGCCTTAGTGTCCGGGAGTCAGGCATCACCACGAGCTTCGACACGCTGACCGGACGCCATCCGAAGCGCTTCAGCGCGACCGTTAACGCAAGTCTCTCCTTTTCGTCGAGCTTGCGCAGCGTCGCTTCCGCGGATGGCATGTCCGTCTTGACCTCGATCACCAGAAGCGAACGAGCTCCTGGGTGGAAGGCGAGAATGTCATACGAGCCGCGCTCGCCAAACTCCGAGTAGCTCACCTCGATTTCGACCGTCCACCCGAGCTCGCGCAGCAGTTTCGCGATGGCCTCTACGAGACTGGCGTGGTCGTCGTCGAGTAGCCGATCAAGTGCGGCGCCGCGCCACCGCAGGTCAAGCCAGAGTGATGCATCCAGCGCTGCGCAGACTCGTCGGACGAACCGGAGTGATACGGCATCGAGGTGGCCGCGTTCGATGAGAGAGATGGCAGCCTGCGAGCATCCAGCGGCGGCGGCGAGGTCTATCTGCCGCCAACCCCGTCGACGACGCAGCGCACGTACGATCCGGCCGAACCGCTGGTCGTCCACGGCGCGATCATCACTTGGAACGCTTATCACGCAGTTATCGGCCAATTGGACGCAGCATCGTTCTTTCGGCGAAACTACCGAGCGATGAGGATGTCGGTGGAGGCGCTCTAGATGCCCAAGGTACAGATGCCGCAACTCGGCGAAAGCGTTGCCGAGGGCACGATCGGCAAGTGGCTCAAGCAGCCCGGCGACCACGTCGCCAAGTACGAGCCGATCGTCGAGGTGATCACCGACAAGGTCAATGCCGAGGTCCCGTCGCCGTACGAGGGCACGCTGACCGAGATCCTCGTTCAGGAAGGCGAGACGGTTCCGAACAACACCGAGATCGCGGTCATCGAGGCGGTCGGCGAGGGTGCCGCGGCGACGGGCGATGCCCCGTCGTCCGATGGAGCAGCCACCGCCGAGGCGCCGGCTGCCGTCCAGACTGCGGAGGCCATGGTCGACGAGACCGCGCCCCAGGCGGGTGAGCCCAGCGGCCCATACGGCGCCGGGAGTGGCCCGGGCGGATCCGACGAAAGCCCCGAGCGCTCGGTCGAACAGCCGGTTGCGCAGTCAGCCGCACAGCCTGCCGCCGCGTCGCAGCCCCAGGTTTCTGCCGCGACCGCAGTCGCCGCCCCTACCGCGCCCGCCAGCAACGGCCACTCTCCGTCCAACGGCAGCAGCTACAGCGGCCCGACCACCCCGGCTGTCCGCCGCCTCGCGCGTGAGCAGGGAGTGGACCTTGCACTCGTCGCCGGCACGGGGCACAGCGGCCGGGTAACGCTTTCGGACGTGCGCAAGTTCGTCGAGTCGGGCGGTGCGCAGGCGGTGCAGGCACCCGCTCCGCAGGCTCCAGCGCAGCAGGCTTCCGCACCATCGGCCGGCATGCCGGCGACCGCGCCGCAGTTCGCCCAGACGATGCCCGGCGCAGCCCAGGCGCCCACACCGCCTAGCGCGCCGTCACCCGTCGCCCAGGGTGACTCCCTCAAGCAGGCCTCACCGATGCGCAGGGCCATCGCGGCTCAGATGACCAAGGCACTCCAGGTGCCGGTCGCCTTCACGGTGATCGAGGTCGACATGTCGGGCGTGGTCAACGTTCGCAACAGCCTCAAGGCCCAGTATCAGGCGACCGAGGGCGTCAGCCTGACGCTCGACGCGTTCGTGGCCAAGGCCACGGTCGAGGCACTGAAGCGCCACGCCGATTTCAACGCCCACTACACCGACGAAGGGCACTGGCTTCGCCAGGCGATCAACCTCGGCATCGCCGTCGCGGTCGATGATGGTCTGGTCGTGCCGGTCATCAAGGACGCGGATCGGTTGTCGATCCATGGCCTGAACCGCGCCATCCGCGATCTCGCCGAGCGTTCCCGCGGCAACAAGCTCGGCCTCGATGACATACAAGGTGGCACGTTCACGCTCGATAACACGGGCTGGACGGGTTCGATCATCACCCAGCCGATCATCAACACTCCGCAGGTGGGCATCCTGACCATGGAGTCGATCGTCAAGAAGCCCGTCGTCGTGGAGACGGCAAATGGAGACCTGATCGGCATCAGGCAGATGATGTACATGACGCTCGGGTTCGATCACCGAGCCACAGACGGAGCCCAGGCCGGCAAGTTCGTCGCGGACGTCAAGCGCTGGCTGGAGGCGGTCGACACGACTACCGCCATCTGGTAGTCGGCGCTCCCATGCGGGTCGTCACTACCGGGGGAGCTGGCTTCGTCGGGCGCGCTGTCGTGGGCACGCTCGCAGAGCGAGGCCATGAGGTTGTCGCGCTCGTGCGCGATCCCGCGCGTGCGGATTTTCTCGTCAGGGAAAACGTCCGTCTCGAGGCCAGCGACCTCTCCAGCGCCGAGCAGCTGACGGAGCAGCTGGGTGGCGCGGAAGCGCTCATCCACGGTGCCGGCATGTACCGGGTCGGCCTCAAGGGCCACGAGCGAAAGCAGATGTGGGATGCGAATGTCGGCACCACCGAGCGAGTGCTCGATGCGGCGATCCTGGCCGGCGTGCCGCGAATCGTCTACATCTCGACCGTCAACGCGTTCGGAGATACGCATGACCAGATCGTGGACGAGACCTACGCGCGCGACCTCGACGCGGGCTTCCTGTCCTACTACGACAAGACCAAGTACCGCGCTCACGAGGCGGCGCTGAAGCGCATCGCCGCTGGGGCGCCGATCGTCATCGTCCAGCCCTCGCAGGTGTACGGTCCGAACGACCACACCGAGGCCAGCGCACAGCTCCAACGGGCACACGCGGGCAAGCTCGGCTACAGGGCGCTGACCAATCTGGGTGTGGCCTGGGTCCATGTCGATGACCTCGCCGCTGGCATCGTCGGCGCGCTCGACAAGGGCCGGATCGGCGAGTGCTACGTGCTGGCGGGCGAATGCAGGCGGCTCAGCGAATCGATCGAGGTCGCGGCCCAGGTCGGCGGCAAGAAGCCGCCACGGCTCACGATTCCCACCGCGCTGCTGCGCGCCGTCGCGCCGCTCAACGACCGTGTCGGCGGCCTGCCGGGAATGCCCGACGGCCTGGGTGAGATCCTGCGGGCGAGCGATGGCGTGACCTACTGGGCCGGCCACGAAAAGGCGACGCTCGAGCTTGGGTTTCGGCCGCGGACGCTCGAGCAGGGCATCGTCGACACGTGGGGCGACCACCGCCGATAAACTCCCGGGCAGTATGCAGCGCCAGCTCCCGATGTTTCAGCCGCCGACACCGACAGGTGACGGTCATGGTGCGCACCAGCCGCCGACGATCGCGATGGGCGGGCGGCTCGCTTCGACGCAACCTGCCGCGGACGGGTCGACTGCGCTGCGCCGCCACCCCGACTGGATCAAGGCGCGCCTGCCGTCCGGAGAGAACTACCACGACCTCAAGCGCATCCTGCGCGGCCTCGAGCTCAACACCGTCTGCGAGGAGGCGCACTGCCCCAACATCGGGGAGTGCTGGGAGCAGCGCACGGCAACAATCATGATTCTCGGCGACGTGTGCACTCGAGCCTGTGGCTTCTGTGCGGTCAAGACCGGGCGACCGTCATGGAACGACGAGGACGAGCCGCGCCGCGTGGCCGAGGCGATCGCGCAGATGAACCTCGAGCACGTCGTCGTCACCAGCGTTGCCCGCGACGACCTGCCAGACGGCGGTGCGCACATCTTTGCCGAGACCATCCGCGCCATTCGCGCGCACGCGCCGCAGACCGGCGTCGAGGTCCTGATCCCGGACTTCAACGGCCAGGACGAGCCGCTGCGCACCGTCATGGAGGCCGCGCCGGACATCCTCAACCACAACGTCGAAACCGTCGAGCGGCTGCAGAAGCCCGTGCGCAAGCGCGCGCGCTACCACCGTTCGCTCGAGGTTCTTGAGCGAGCGAAGGAGTCTCGCAAGAGATTTCAGTGGGCAGGACGGAACGGTTCACACCAAGTCGAGCCTGATGGTCGGGCTGGGTGAGACGCGCGACGAGCTCCGTACGACCTTCTCGGATCTTCGCGCTGTCGACTGCGACATCCTGACCATCGGCCAGTATCTGCGGCCGTCGGAACAGCACCTGCCTCTCGAGCGTTATTATTTGCCGACCGAGTTCGAAGAGATGAAGCAGGAGGCGCGTGCTCTTGGCTTCAAGCATGTCGAATCGGGACCGCTCGTCAGAAGCAGTTATCACGCCCGGGACCAGGTCCCCGACGATGCCCGTCGCCGTCGCCGATCGGCGCAACAGGCAGCCCTCGCAGCAAACGGCATCAGCTAGTCACACGGAAACGCTCCGGCACGTCTGGGACGTGCGAGTTTTGAGGAACAGATGACCACCGAGACCCAGTCCCTATCAGCGTCGCGCACCCGCTTGCCCGGTTTCAACTGGCGCAGGTTCGCTCTCGCGTTCGCGGCAACACTGGTAGTGCTGCTGGTCCTGGCCTCGGTCGCGGCATTCGCCTACGCACGGATGAACGAGGGCCGCATCCTGCCCGGCGTATCGATCGCCGGTGTGGAAGTTGCCGGCCTGAGTCCCGAGGAGGCCGAACAGAAGCTTCGAAGCACTCTGCCCGACGTCAGCGCCGGATCACTGCAATTGACCGTGGGCCTCGTCGAGGACAACATCGCTTACTCCGAGATCGAGCGCGAGTACTCACTCGAGGACAGCATCGTGCGCGCGATGAGCGTCGGCCGCGACGGCACTCCGCTCGACCAGATCGCGCAGCAGCTGCGCACGATGATGGGCGGGGTCACGCTCAACCCGTCGGTCACCTATGACGCACAGGCGCTCGAGGATCGCGTCGCGGCCGCCGTCGCCACGGCCCAGGTCACGCCCGTCAACGCCGCGATCGTGTTCGAGAACGGCGAGTACGTGGTCACTCCCTCGGCTGACGGCCAGACCGTCGACGGCGATGCCGCGCTCGCGCAGGCCATTGCCGTGCTGAACAGCAGCGACACGGCGGACACCGCCGTCACTGTCGAGGCGGTTACCCTGCCGGCGCAGATCACGACGCCTGACGCTGCCGCGGCCGTCGATCGCGCCATCGCTGTCACCGCCGAGCCGCTCTATCTGACCACCGGCGCGACGACCGAGGTTATCTCCGCTGACACGCTGCGCGGCTGGGTCCGCCTCGAGGAAACCGGTCCCGGCGCGTGGTCACTCGTCGTCGCGCGCGAGCCGATTGAGCAGCTCATCGCCGTTCTGAAGTCGGAGATCGATCAGCCCGCCGTCGATGCCCAGTTCCACTTCGACGGGACCGAGCCCACCGCCGTCGCCGGCCAGACGGGCTTCGAAGTCGACGCCGCCACGGCCACGGACAACGTCTACGCCGCGCTCACCGACCGCGGCAATGGCACCCCGACATCACGCGTGACGCTGCCGGTCATCACCACCCTGCCCGCGTTCTCGACCGAGGAAGCGGAGTCACTGGTCAGCCGCGTGGAGCTGCTCGGCGAATGGACCACCAAGTACATCCCCAGTGAGCACAACGGCAACGGCCAGAACATCCGCCGCCCGACGGACCTCATCAACGGCTACGTCGTGCAGCCCGGTGGCGAGTTCGACTTCGTCGACATCGCCGGACCCATCACCAAGGCCAACGGCTACGGCGAGGGCGCGGCCATCATCCACGGCAAGACTCGCGGCGAGGGCGTTCTCGGTGGCGGCCTCTGCTCGGCTTCGACCACGGTCTTCAATGCGGCGCTGCGCGCCGGCTTCGAGATCGGCGAGCGGCGCAACCACGCTTACTACATCAACCGCTATCCGGTCGGGCTCGACGCCACGATCTGGATCAGCGGCAGCTACGTCCAGACGGTCGAGTTCTTCAATGACAGCGAGTATCCGATCGTCATCCGTGGCATCAACAAGAAGCGCTCTGTGACCTACGAGATCTGGGGCGTTCCGGACGGCCGGACCGTGCAGCTCTCCGATCCGACTGTCACCCAGGAGCGCGAGGCCAAGAACTACTACGTCTTCACTGACGCCCTCGGCCCGCGCGTCCAGGAGCGCACCGAGTACGCCGCCGACGGCTTTGTCTCCGTCGTGACCCGTACCGTCCGCAACTCGAGCGGCGCCATCATCCACACGAACACGATCCGCTCGAACTACCGCAAGGTGGACGGCATCGTCATGGTCGGCCGAGCTCCGGGCGATCCGCCAGCAGGCACGCGCATCCTGATGAGCGAAGGACTGCCGACGCCCGGCCAGAACCCGAACCCGACGCCCAACCCGGATCCCGATCCAGATCCGGATCCCGGCACGGACACCAAGCCGCAGGCCGGCATCCTGTATGAGATCCGCAACAACGGCAGAGTCGCCTTCTCGGACAACAGCCAGCGTGCAGTCAGCTGGCTCTGGAACTTCGGTGGTGGCTTCACGTCAACCGATCGGAACCCCGGAGTCGTTCAGTTCGAGCCCGGTCAGCATCGGGTCACCTTGACGGTTACCGACCAGGACGGGGACACATCGACCGCGCGCGTTCGGTTCACCATCGAAGGAAACGGCGGCGGTGGCGGGACACCTGGCCCGGACCCCACGCCGAACGATTCCACGCCCAACCCCGGCGGGTCCCCCGAACCGGGCGGATAGAACAGACGTTCTATACTCCGCGCATGTCGCGCAAGGAGTATCGCGAGGAACCCTGCAAGTCGGCGCTGAACCGGGTCAAGGGCATGGGCTTCGGCTGGTCGCTCAACCCCTACATGGGCTGCGCCCACCAGTGCACGTTCTGCTACGTCCGTGCCTTCGAGCGCCGAGCTGAGCGACCGTCGGACGATCGCTACGGCGCATCGATCCGGGTCAAGGTCAACGTAGCCGAGGTCCTGGAGCGCGAGCTCAAGCGCAAGTCGTGGCAGGGCGAGCTCGTGGCGGTCGGGGCAGCGACGGATCCATACCAGCCCGCTGAGGGTCGGTTCCAGCTGACGCGCGCATGTCTGCGCGTCATGGCGGAGCACGGCAACCCCCTCAGCATCATCACCCGCGGGCCGATGATCGTGCGCGACATCGACATCCTGACCGCCGCAGCAGCCCGCGCCGACGTCAGCGTCAACTTCTCCGTGCCCACGCTCGATCAACGCATCTGGCGGTACACCGAGCCGCACACGTCCCCACCGATCCAGCGCCTGCGCGCGCTGCGCCGGCTGGCCGATGCAGGCATCCGCGCGGGAGTCGGCGTCGCGCCGATCCTGCCCGGTCTGTCGGACAAGCCGGAGCTGCTGGCCGACGTCGTCAAGGCCGCGCGTGACCACGGCGCGACGCACGTGTGGGCCAACGTCGTGTACCTGCGTCCCGGTACGCGCGAGCACTTCCTCGACAAGCTCGCGACGATCTGGCCGGAGCTGCTGCCGATGTACGAGCAGCTTTACGCCGGCAAGTCCTACCTGCCCGACAGCCAGGTTCGGCCGCTGCGCAGAACGGTGCAGAAGCTCGCCAAGGAGTTCGACATCGCAGATCGGCGGCGCATCCGGCTCGCGCCCGAACCACAGAATCCTGCCGAGCAGCTGTCGCTGGTCCTATCGGACGACGCGCGCTCCCTGAAACACGCCGCTTGAGCGTCGCGTAACCCTCAAACCCGGTTGGTGACAGAATGGCGGCCGGATGAGCACTGAAACCGGAACCGTGCGGTTGGTGCCAGCACCGTGGAGGGGATTCGCGTGGCATCGCGCCGCGATCGCCTTCGGCCTGACGTTGCTGGCGCTGTTCGTGTTCGCGGCCGCATTCGCGGCCGGTTACGCGGCCTTCCACACCGGCCGGGTCCTGCCCGGCGTCGACGTGGCGGGCGTGCCACTTGCCGGCCTGACGCCCAGCCAGGCAGTGGCCGAGCTGCGCCGCGAGCTGCCCGACGTCAGCAATGGCTCGTTGTCCGTCCGCGTCGGCGACTCGGAGCGGCAGATTCCGTACGCTGCCATCGACCGCGACTACGACCTCCAGCAGATGGTCGACGGCGCGATGTCGGTCGGCCGCGGCGGCAGCCCGATCGACCAGGTCGGCCACCAGCTGCGCACGATGATGAGCGGTGTCTCCGTCCCGCTGATCGTCTCCTGGGACGCCGAGGTGCTCACCGGCCAGATCGCCACGATCGTGGCGGCCGCGGAGATCACTCCAACGGACGCGATCATCGAACGGCCCGACGGTCGTTACACCGTGACGCCCTCGGTCACAGGCCAGACCGTGGACCTGGGGCAGGCCGTCGCTGGTGCCATGGCCGCGCTCAGCAGCACGTCACCTGCAAGCGTGGAGCTCGACCTCGAGCCGACCCTCGTGGAGCCGGCAATCACAACCACGCAGGCGCAGGCTGCCGCGGACCGGGCCAACGCCGTGACCGTCGAGCCCTTGGAGATCTCCGTCGCCGGCGGCAACGCGACGATCAGCCAGGAAACGCTCAATGGCTGGGTTCATCTCACGGAAGCGGGACCCGGACAGTGGGACGTGCGCATCGATGAGGCACCGATCGCCCAGTGGATCGGCCTGCTCAAGCGTGAGGCTGACGTTCCGGCAACCAACGCCGGCTACACGTTCGAGGGCCGAGACGCCGTCGTCACGCCCGCCGCGAACGGGACCGAAGTCGACGCGGAGGCGGCCGAGGCGGCCATCCTCGCTGAATTGGAGGCGCGGCTGGACACAGGTAGCGGCGGCAGTGGCTCGCCAATCGTGCTGGCCATGACCACTCTCGAGCCCGAGTTCAGCACGGTCCAGGCGCAGGCGCTTGTCACCCAGGTTCGTCGCCTTGGACAGTGGACGACGCGCTACACGTCCAGCGCGAGCAACGGCTTCGGCCAGAACATCAAGCGGCCGACGCGGCTGATCAACGGAACGGTGGTGCAGCCCGGTGAGGTGTTCGACTGGGTCGAGGTCGCCGGACCCATTACCGAGGCCAATGGCTATACCGGCGGCGCGGCGATCATCCACGGCAACACCGTCTTCGACGGCGTCCTGGGCGGCGGCCTGTGCTCGTGCTCGACGACCCTGTTCAACGCTGCACTGCGCGCCGGCTTCGACATCAACATCCGGCGCAACCACGCCTACTACATCGACCGCTACCCGGTCGGGCTCGACGCCACGATCTGGATCAACGGCCGCTACGTGCAGACCATGGCATTCACCAACGACTCGCAGTACCCGATCCTCATCCGTGGCGTCAACGGCAACGGCTCGGTGACCTTCCAGATCTACGGCGTACCTGATGGCCGGCGCGTGCAGCTCATGGAGCCGCGCGTCACCGAGGAGAAGCCTGCCTGGACGCGGTACGAGTGGACCGACGAGCTTCCCGAAGGCAGGCGGGAGCGCCTCGAGTACGCCTTCGACGGCTTCAAATCGGCCGTCCGGCGCGTCGTAACCGCTGCCAACGGCGTGGTCATCCACGATGACACCTTCCGGTCGTCATACAGGCGGGTCATCGGTCACATCCTCGTCGGCCGTGGTCCCGATGACCCGCGCGCCGGCACGATCGAAGAGCCGGGCAAGCCACCCGACGCCTAGCCGCGGGCAGCTCGCGGCACTCCCACGCGGCGCGCTCTATCTCTTGGTCCGCCAAGCGTTCCATCCGACCGATAACCCGGGCCTGGGGCACTTCCTCGGGGCTCGCCTCCGCGCGAATGTGAAGTCGCTGAGCGTGCAGGAGACTGGCCGCCACACCTGAGGCGGCGCGACAGGGCTCCGCATCGTCGGTCGCCGGTCCGTTGGCACGCCTGGTGAGCCACCTCCTTGGCTGAAAGGGCTCCCAAAGGGGCCGGCACCTTTGACACCCGGAGTAGCGTTACGGGTGGGATAGGTCCGTCACCCGTCGGGGGGACCCTGCTCTGCGAGCGCACGCTCCGATCCCTGAAGGGGCAGGTTTCCTCATGATCAGACGACGGATGCCACGAGTTCTGAGCGTGGCCTTTCTTGCAGGCGCCTCGTTGCTGGGACTGGCGGGACCGGCGCTCGCCGATACTGGCCCGGCACTCGTCAAGAACATCAACACCAGCGGCAGCTCGAGCCCGCAGAGCCTGACCGCGATGGGCGGCAAGCTCTACTTCAGTGCCAGAGGCGGTGGGCTCGGCCGCGAACTGTGGAAGAGTGACGGCACCGCCCAGGGGACACGGCGCGTCAAGGACATCTGGCCCGGATCGGAGGGGTCGCGGCCATTCGCGCTCACTGCGGTCGGCGACCTCCTCTTCTTCACGGCTGAGGACGGCGTCCATGGCTACGAGCTGTGGGTCAGCGATGGCACCACTGCCGGCACACAGCGATTGACGGACGTCAACCCGGGTATGGCGTCGTCTGTCGACGAAAACCTCATCGGTGTGAACGGTCTCCTGTACTTCTTTGCGAACAACGCTGCGAACAGGCTCGAGCTCTGGAAGAGCAACGGCACGCCTGCCGGCACGACGATGGTCAAGCGGCTGTTCGCAGGCGCCTCGCTCGATGGCGGTGAGCTGGGCTTCAACTCGAAGCTGTACTTCGCCCTTGATCAGTGCGGCGGAAATGTCTGCGCCGGTCTGGGTCTGTGGCGAAGCAACGGCACGGCTGCCGGAACGAACCAATTCTTGGGGTCATCCGAGGACGCGAGCTACCCGCGCGACCTCACTCGATCCGATGGCAAGCTGTATTGGACGGATGACGACGTCCTTTATCGGACCAAGGGCACCTCGAGCACCACGAGGTCGCTCGGCAATCTCAATCCGTCAGCGTTGACCAACCTCGCTGGAACCCTCTACTTCGGACGCACGGACAGCCTGTGGAGGAGCGACGGCGCACCGTCGACCACGGTTCTGGTGGAAAGCCTGCCGGCCCGGCCGAACTCCCTGACAGCGGCGGGCGACCTGCTGTTCTTCGTGACGGTGGCGGACACCTGGAAGACGCTCTGGGCCAGCGACGGCTCGCCGTCGGACGCCGAGCCGCTGATGGAGATCGATGAGAACGCGAGGCTGGACAACATGACCAACGTCGCCGGCACGCTCTACTTCTTCCAGAACGAGGGCTTGACCAGATCTAACGGAACGGTCGCCGGCACCGAGGTCGTGACCGCCTCCGGCATGGGCGAAGCGGACGATCTGGTCAACGTGGGCGGCACGCTCTATTTCGCGAACGAAAACGGGACCGCCGGACGCGAACTCTGGAAGTACGTTCCGTGAAACGGCAGTTTGCCCGTGCCCTTAGGGACCGATCGGCCAGGGTTCTGGCACATTGACCGATCCGAAGCCCCACGACCACACGGCGCCACCCGGGTCGAGCACGAGCAGGAAGCGGTCCGTCGCAAGGGACGATGCGGGCTGCAGCCGCGTGCCTTCGACGGGCAAGTTCTGCTGACCGCCGCCGCCCCACGAGACGTCTCCCCAGCACCAGATGCTCGTGTCGCTCAGCGCGGCGCACGCGTGGAACCGCCCGACGGCTAGACGCTCGGCATTGGCGATCGTCGCGACCTGCACTGGAACTGAGCTGTTCGCCGCAGTTCCGTCGCCCAGTGTGCCGCCTTCGCCGTAGCCCCAGCACCATACGCTGCCGTTGCCGCGAATGGCGCAGGTCGACCAGCCGCCGGCTCGAACCTCCACCACGTCGTCCAGGCCAACCACCTCGACCGGAGTGGCGCTGTTGTTGAGCGTGCCGTCACCCAGCTGCCCGTAGCCCGTCGCCCCGTCACCGTTGCCGCCCCAGCAGCGCACGGTGCGATCGCCTAGTAGAGCGCACGTGTGGTTCCAGCCCGAGGAGATCTGCACCGCGTTGTCGATGCCGATGACGGGCTGTGGATCGGGGACGCCCGAATTGTTTTCGAACACGCCGTTGCCGAGTTGGCCGAGCGATCCAAGGCCCCAGCAGGCAACGCTGCCGCCGACCCGCCGGGCGCACGCAAACGCTCCACCTGCGGTGATCTCCACCGCGTCGTCGATGCTCGGCACTGGTACGGGCACGGACAAGGTCGCATCGCTGCCGGGATCCTCGCCCCAGCACCAGACAGTGCCGCCGGCCCGTATTGCGCACGAGTAACGGATGCCCGCCGAAATGGCGACTGCATCATCGACACCGATTACGGCCACCGTCGCGAGGTCGCGGTAGTCACGCGTGCCGTCACCAAGCTGACCCTCGTCGTTGGCGCCCCAACAGAAGATGCGCCCGTCGACCGCTACCGCGCACGCGTGTCCGTCACCGGTGGCGATTGCCCGAGTGCCAAGCGGTTCCACGGTTGGCAGCGGCGATTCGGTCGCAGGCGGCGACTCTGTCGGCAAGGCCGTGTCGCTGGGTAGCGGTGACGCCGACTCGACTGGGATCGGACTGGGGCTCGGTGGCAGCGGCGAATCCGACGGTGAGATCGTTGGGACGCCCGTGGCACCGGTAGTGGGGCCAGGCCCCACCACCGGGTCCGTCGCAACCGGAACAGTGCTCGACCCCGGCGTGGCGCCTGGACCGAGTGTCTCAAGCGTGGTGGGCGAGGCGCTCGCGTCAGGCGGCGGCGAGAACGGCTGGAAGGTTGGGTTGGGCTGAAGATCAATGGTGGGCAGCCTGATCAAGCCGCCGGCGATGCCCGCCCCGACGAGCGCCGCCGTCAGCAGGGCGAGCACGAGACCGGACCGCCACCACGTGGGAAAACCGAAGGGCAGCATGCCGCGTCGCGACCCCGCGGCCGCCGCGCGCGTGATCTCGAGCGCATCGAACGGTCGAAGGCCGTCGTCTGCAAAGCCGAGGAGCTGTCGCTCAAGGCGCTGCTCGAAGCCTGGGTCGAAGCTCTGATCAGCCATTCGACGGTTCCAGCTCTTCGCGGAGCAGAGTGAGGAGGCGCTGCAGCCTGGCGCGCGTGCCGGACGGTGACAGGCCCGTGACCTTGCTGAGCTCGAAGGAGTCGAAGCCCGCGACGTAGCGCAGGGCGAGCAGCTCCCGATCCGCGACCGACAGATGGGCGAGCGCGTTGCGCAGGTCTACCCGAGTGCTCCACACCTGCGTGCCCTCGTCGTCGTCTCCCGGTCGGTCCGTGTACAGCTCGGTCACGGCACGGCGCCGCTGGCGGCGCATTATCTGGCGCGCCTCGTTGGCCGCGATTGCGATGAGCCACTGGCGGATCCGCGACCGGTCTCTGAGGCTGCGCAGCTGGCGCCACGCTTTCGACCACGCCTCCTGCACGGCATCGTTGGCGCTGTCCGCGTCGCGCGTGATGACGTAGCAGACGCGGACCATGTCCTGGTGATACGCCGCGACGATGCGCGCGAAGGCCAGCTCATCGCCACCGGCCGCGTCGGCGATGGCTAACGACTGCAATACCGCGTCATGACGTGGGTCAGGTTCACGCGGTGCTTCGATCGAAATCGCACCTACCCCCGTGGGCCGGACGTGTCGAAGCGGCACGAACAGAACGGCCTGGCTCAAGTCATCGTAGGCGACCGCGTCCACCTTCAGTTGATGACCGCCGCACCCGCGGTGATTCATCCGGGGCCGATTTTGCGGTCCAAGCGTGGTCGATGAGGGTACGTACGAGAGTTTACGTACCCCATCTGGCCGGTCTGGTGTGTCACATTGGCCGCGGCACTCATCTACTGGGTGTCACTGCCCAATAGATGGAGGTCGCACTCATTGCCTGCCCTGTGGACCGACGGATTGCCCCTGCCATCACGGCTGAGCTTTCGACTGAGTGGCCCATCTCTGTAAGCTGATCAGCACTGTCATTTCCAGGCCCTGCGGGTCTTCACTAAGTAACTCAGCAGCTCGCGATCGGGCGGAGGACAAGCCATGCGAACGACGATGATTTCCGGGGGACACTCTTTGCGAAGGTCGGTGACGCTGGGCCTCGTACTGGCGGCTCTGGCGACGATCGTGGCCGTCGGACCGGCATTTGGCGCGACAGCGCCGCCCGACTACGGCAGCTCGGTTCGGTGCAGGTACGTGACGAACAGCCCTGGACCCGCGTACGAAGCCAGGATCCGGAGGATCACCGTGAGTCCGCCCGTGATGTTTGCCAACAGCGGGCCGGAGAGAGTCGGATGGCGTTTCGTCGTCAGGCGAACCATCGACGCGCTCTGGCCTGACTACCCATCGCACCACGTGACCTATCGAAGTCCGATCCAGACGGCGCAGGCCACGACCGCCAATGCCGCCGACTTCGAGACGATGAGCGTTGGCGTAGTCCTGCCCACGGTCGAAGAGCCACGCTACGTCTCATACCAGGTCGTGATCCGGATGATCAGGTATCGGGCCGATGGGAGCGTGAGGTCGACGACCTCGTACCTGATGCCGACCTACACGGTTCGGATCAGGGGCAACGGCTGGGCTCACACGGAGCCCGGCGATTCCGCGTGTAACGGCGTCGAGTGGGCCGCTGTTTGACGGCACCCCTGCTCGCGCACGTAAGCAGTCACTCAACGAGGCATTGGACATGAATCGAACCAAGAGATCACGGACCAGGCCCCTCATCGGCGTCGTGGCGGCGCTCTCGATGGCGCTGGTCTTCTACGCGGTGCCGGCAAGCGCCGCCGCGGGCCCGTACCTGGTGAAGGACATAAATCCCGGTTTCGAGGACTCGACGCCGCGCTGGCTGACCGAGATGAACGGCACCCTGTACTTCGGCGCCAGGGGCGCCACCGGCGGTCGCGAGCTATGGCGGAGTGCGGGATCGTCCGGAGCCACCAATCGGGTCAAGGACATCCGGCCCGGAGCGAAGGGCTCAGACCCAATGGCACTCGCTTCAGTTGGCGGGGTCCTCTACTTCAGCGCGAATGACGGCGTCAAGGGTCGGGAACTCTGGGTGAGCGACGGCACGGGCGCCGGCACGCGGCTTGTCTCGGATATCCGTCCCGGATCGGCCGGCTCAGATCCTCGTGACTTCACCGCCTTCCAGGGCAACGTGTACTTCTCGGCTGACGATGGGTCGACAGGGCGGGAGCTGTGGCGAACAGACGGCACCGCTCTCGGAACTCACCTCGTCAAGGACCTCACCCCCGGCTCGGAAGGATCGAATCCGGAGGGGCTTGTTCCCTTCTCGGGCAAGCTGTTCTTCCTTGGACCGTGCGTACCGAGCTGTGACCTCTTCGGACAGCACACGCTGTTTAGAACCTACGGCACCGCCGCAAGCACGCAACCGTTCAAGGGTCAGGACGGCGAAATCTTCAGCGGCGGTGTGCGGGTCCTTGGTGTCAGCGGCGGCAGGTTGTACTTCAACTTCTCCACCGCGTATGGGAGTGACAGGGACGGACTGTGGCGCAGCAATGGCACGGCGGCCACTACGCGGAAAATCGCCCATCTAGGGACGACTGCGGTCGCCGATGTCGGCGGCACCTTGTTCATGAATGTTGGTGGCGAACAACTCTGGAAGAGCGACGGAACGGCAGCCACAACGGTTTTCATCAAGGAGGCCGCGATGTACTCCGACTTCCTGTTCGTGGGCGTTGGCAGCAAGCTCTTCTTTGACGCCGAGTACGGCGATTGGTGGCACACATTGTGGGTCAGCGACGGGACGCCCGACGGTACGCAGCCCCTCAAGAGTGTCTACACCCGGACACGAGAGTCGGCAGCGATAGGCTCGATCCTGTACTTCGCCGGCCTATCGAATAGCGGCTACACGCTCTGGAGGAGCAACGGAACGGCGAACGGCACGTACAGCCTCGGCGGAACCGAGGCCTACATGTGGGACGTTACAGCCGTCGGCAACAGCATCTATTGGGTGAGCGACGCTGCCGACCACGGCAATGAGCTCTGGCGCTACGTGCCGTAACCCAGGCGCAGACCTGCAGCGGGCACGCTCCGATAGGATCGGAGCGTGCCCAACGTCCTGCCGCGGACCCATCCGCTGACCGAGCTGCACACGCACCTGGGCGGCTCGGTCGCACCGGCGATCATGTGGGGCATCGCTCATTCGCAGGGCATCCGCCTGCCAACGAAGGACTACTGGGAGTTCCGCCAGCTCATCACCGTGTCGGCCCGACGCGGCCGCAGCTTCGACGGCTACCTGCAGCTCTTTCACTGGACCGAGCTGATCCAGAGCTCGCCGCTGGCCGTCGAGCGCTCGGTGTACGAGGTCATCGGCGGCGCCTACCGCAAGAACAACATCACCACGATCGAGCTGCGCTTCAACCCGATGAAGCGCAACCGCGGCGGCGAGCAGGATCTCGACCACATCATCAGTGCCGCTATCCGCGGCATGGACCGGGCAATGCTCGAGTACCCGGTCAGGCCGGGGCTCATCTTCTGCCTCGATAGGGCGTTCCCTTACGCACTCAACGAGATCATTGCCGAGAAGGCGATCGCCTACCAGGCGCGCGGGGTCGTCGGCATCGACATCGCCGGGCCCGAATCGCCCGATTTCAAGCCGCCGGAGTACAAGCGCCTGTTCGAGCGCTGCCGGCGGAGGGGCCTGGGTATCACCGTCCACACGGGTGAATCGGGGCCCGTGGAGGAGATCGCGGAGGTCGTAGAGCAGCTGGAGCCGTCACGCATCGGCCACGGCGTCAAGGCTGCGTACGACCCGCGCACGATGGCCATGATCCGCGAGCGCGGCATCACCCTCGAGGTGTGCCCCACCTCCAACCTCAATACCCGCGTCGTCTCGGGCTGGGATGAGTTCCGCTGGATCTTCGACACGTTCCGTCGTAACGGCGTGCGCTTCACCATCAACACGGACGGTCCCGAGATGTTGCGCACATACATCCGCGACGAGCTGTCGACTCTCGGCCGGCTGGGAATCCTGAGTGTCGAGGAGCAGCGACAGAGCGCCGAGTGGGCGCGCCAGGCCTCATTCGTCGCGAGCGATAGCAGCCTGCCGCTGCCGGCCAAGGCACCGGCCGCGCGGCACAAGGTCGAGCGCGAGGAAGCCTGACCCCGTCTCAGGTCAGTCGGCGGGCCTGACGCTCAGTACCCACGGCCGCGTTGGCCCGAGTGGCGGATCCAGGCGCGCCGGCCAACGCTCATCCAGCGCAGAGGCGAGCTCTCCCGGCGTGGCCGGAGAGGTTGCGCTCGACACGAGATAGCGGGCCACTTCACCGCGAATCCGCTTGCCAATGACGTCGCCGATCGAGCGCGCCCCCGACTCGGGCAGTACCCGGATCGTGACGGTTCGATCGGCCATACCGGTCGGCCTGCCCATCGTCCGGTAGCCGGGTGAGCGCAGGTCGAGGATGACGCCATCGTCGCCGGCTGCGTCCGCGAGCGCATCGTCGACCTCCCCGCGCCAGATCGGCTCGATCCGATCGATGCCGGACAGTCGCGCGCAGAGGTGGAGCCGGTACGGAGGAATCGCGTCGCTCGGCCGCAGCAGGCCCCACAGCGCGGATGCGATGACCACGTCCGAGTCGGTCCGCGCTCTTGCCGCCGCGCTGAGCCCCCCGAAATCGAAGCCGGCGTACAGCGATCCGGCGTATACCTCCGCCGCCCGACGCGTGGGGATCTCGTCCAATACTGTGTTGCGCAGGACATGCTCGACGAGCGTCGGGCGAACACGCAGGCGTTCGAAGGCATCCGCACTGGAGCTGGTCTCTTTCAGCGCTGACAAAAGCCGCCGCCGCGTCGGGTTCAACTCAGGGAAATGACAAACGTTCGAGATCGAAGCACTGCCCGTCCGCCGGGGGCGGTCGCTTGGACTCTGACGGCGGCAGGATGATCAGCACGGGGGCGTGTCCGCGACGTCGTCCCAGGCGACTTCCACCGGCATGGTGGGCATGCCGTAGATGATCACGTTGTCGCGCTTCTTGGGATGCATCAAGGGCGCCTCGAATGGCGGCTTCTCGCCGAGCCCGAGGCGCACGACGAGGTCCGCGGCATTGAGCGTGTCATCGGGCCAGTGAATCAGGCCATCGTTGTTGTAGCGGCCGATGTTGATCTCGGTGACATAGGGCGCGCCATCCGCGTCGCACACCATGTCGACGCCGTAGTTGCCGTGCGGCGAGACAGAGATCGCCCGTATCGCTGCCATCGCGATTTCGTCCGCCTCTGGCGGCGTGCCCCACTGATTCACGCCCGGCACGCCCGTGATCCGCGAGAT
Source organism: uncultured Chloroflexia bacterium (assembly GCA_963706095.1). Lineage (GTDB taxonomy): Bacteria > Chloroflexota > Limnocylindria > Limnocylindrales > CSP1-4 > JALYGJ01. The sequence continues at coordinate 705,030 of OY970149.1, read as the reverse complement.
GGTCAGCAGCTCGAAACCCTGCACGAGCTGCCTGCGGCCCTGAACCGCGATCAGCTCGCCGTGTGCCCAGACCGATTCCCAGCTCAGGCGCTGGCCGTCCTTGACGCGCCGCGCCGCGGTGAACTGGCCCCAGCCGTCGTGGACCTCGAGCCACGCCTCCGCCCGGCGCAGACTGTCGGTCCCGAGAGCGCCCCTGCCGCCGGCACCGGTCACGGCTCGCAGCCAGACATCGCCGGCGAAGTCGTCGAACGCCCGGGCCAGCTGCTCGCGGTCATCGACCAACACCGTTTCGGGCACAGGCACGCCACACTCTCGCCAGCGCAGGTACGAGAGCATCTTGTTTCGACACAGCTCGATCTCCTCGATCGTAGGAAGAAACGTCGCGGCGCCAAGGCGACCGCGGGCACGCGCGAAGGCCCGGACGTCCGCGTCATGGCCGGGCCAGACGAAATCGGCGCGAGTCGCTTGCGCGAGCGACGCGATCGCCGGCACGAATCCCTCGTCGTGCGCCCTTGGAACGCGGTGCCGCTCATGGCCCTCCGCGCGCTGCAACGAGAAGCGGTCGGCATCCGTGGCGATCACGTGGTAGTCGCGACGCGCGGCCTTGAGCGATCGCGAAACGCCGAGGCCGTAGGCGCCGCCGGCGTACGTGAGAAGCACGCGGGTCATCGTGGCCCGCAGCCTACAACGACCAAGGCCCGTCGATCAGCCACTGAGCCGATAACTCAGACGACTGGGCAACCGATTTCTGGGCCGTACACTCGGCGACATGACCGAGCAGGTCGTCCCCGTCCTCCGCGTTGCTGATGCGGAGGTTGCGCTGCGCTGGTACGAGCGACTTGGCTTCGAGCGCGAGTTCGATCATCGCTTCGAGCCCGGATTGCCCCTCTACATGGGTATCAAGCGCGGAGACGCCCGGATGCACCTTTCGGAGCATGCCGGTGATGCTCGGCCTGGAGCGCTCGTCTACGTGTGGGTTGGTGACATCGACGCCATCGCGCTCGAATTTGGAGCCGCCGTCGAAACTCAAGACTGGGCGCGTGAGATCGAAATCACCGATCTGGACGGCAACCGCCTGAGGATCGGCCAAGCCTCGCCCTCTGAGGTTCAAACCTCAAGCTGACCTCGCCTCTGCTAGCCTGACTCCTCGTGGACCTCGACCTTTCACCCGAGCACGAGCTGCTCCGCCGGACCCTCCGCGACTTCCTCGCCCGTGAGGTCGAGGACCAGGTTGACGAACACGAAACCGAACCGTCGCTTCCCGACCGACATCGTGGCCGAGCTGGGCCAGATGGGCCTCCTGGGCATCCCATTTCCCGAGGAGGAAGGCGGCGCCGGCCTCGACACCCTCGCTTATGCCATCGCCATCGAGGAGCTGTCGCGCGTCTGGGGCTCGCTCGGGATCATCGTCGCCGCGCACACGAGCCTGGGTTGCAATCCGCTGCACATCGCGGGCACGGACCAGCAGAAGCAGCGATACCTGGTCCCGATGGCGGCCGGCCAGGTGCTCGGCGCCTACGGTCTGACCGAGCCCGAGGCCGGGTCCGATTCGGGCGGAACGCGCACCAATGCCCGGTTCGAGAACGGCCGTGGCAACGGGTCGTGGGTGATCAACGGCGCCAAGCGCTTCATCACCAACGCGGGCCAGGCCGGCACGTACATCGTCACCGCCCGCACCGGTGAGCGCGACGACGGTTCGCCGGAGATCAGTGCCTTCATCGTCGAGTCGAGCACGCCCGGCTTCGTCGTCGGCCGGCTCGAGGAGAAGCTGGGACTTCACGCGAGCGCCACCGGCGAGCTGCTGTTCGAGGATTGCCGCGTACCCGCGGAGAACATGCTCGGCGAGCGCGGCGAGGGCTGGAAGATCTTCCTCAAGACGCTCGACGGTGGCCGGATCAGCATCGGTGCCATGGCCCTTGGCCTGAGCCAGGCCGCGCTCGATGCGTCGACGGTCTACGCCCGTGAGCGAAAGCAGTTCGGCCGGCCCATCGGCTCCTTCCAGGGCGTCGCTTTCATGATCGCCGACATGGCGACGGAGGTCGAGGCGGCGCGTGCGCTCGTGTATCGCGCGGCATGGCTCAAGGACCAGGGTCGTGACTACGGCACCGCGGCGGCGCAGGCCAAGCTGTTTGCATCGGAAGTGTCACAACGCGTGACCAACATGGGCATCCAGATTCACGGTGGCTACGGCTACGTTGAGGAATACAAGGTCGAGCGCTTCATGCGCGACGCCAAGCTGACCGAGATCGGGGAGGGCACCAGCCAGATCCAACGGCTGGTCATCGGACGAAAGGTGCTCGGCATCCGAGTCGAGTAACCGCCGCGGCCCTCCCGTAACACCCACCAGGGAGGAGCCACATGTCTGTCGCCCGGAACACCGAGATCAGCTCGACTTCCACCCAGAGCTTTGAGGACGCGATCAAGCAGGGTTTGACGCGCGCCACGTCCACGCTGCGCAACGTCCGCAGCGCCTGGATCAAGGAGCAGGAGGTAATGCTCGAGAACGACCAGATCGCCGTCTACAAGGTCGTGATGGTGGTGACCTTCGTCCTCGAGTAGGGCTAGGCGTCCCGCGCTTCGTCGGCGCCACGGCGCTGGCGGAGCGCCTCGTAGAACAGCACGGCGGCGGTGGCCGACACGTTCAGCGAGTCGGCCACGCCGACCATGGGCACGTGCACGTTGGCCAACGCCAGCTCGGCCCAGGGATCCGATAGCCCGCGTGCCTCGCTGCCCAGCGCGATGGCGATCCGCCCGCGGTAGTCCGCCTTCGTGTAGTCCACGGACGCCTGCACGCGCGCCGCGATGATGCCGATCCGATTCGCGTCCAGCCACGACAGGACCTCGCCGCTCGAGGCGACGGCCACCGGGACGGCGAACACGGTTCCAATGCTGGCGCGGATGATGTTCGGGTTGAACAGGTCTGTGGCCGAGTCGGCCACGATCACGGCATCCACGCCCGCGCCGTCGGCCGAGCGCAGGATGGCGCCCAGGTTGCCCGGCTTCTCAACGCCCTCGACCACGCAGATCAGGGGCTCAGAGGGTAATGCCAGCGCGTCGAGCGTGGCCGGCGGCGTTTCGGCCACGGCGACGATGCCGTCGAGCCGGTCGCCATAGGCCAGCTTCTCGAAGGCGTCACGGCTGAGCTCGACCAGCGCTACCAATTCTTCAGCGAGGCGCTCCAGCAGCGCGCTGGCCTCCTGGTCGACGAGCAGCTCGGGCAGGACGAAAGCCTCGCGCAGCGTGGCCCCACCGGCCAGCGCGCGCAGGGTCTCGCGCACGCCGTCAACGAGTGTCAAACGTTGGTGGTCTCGTTCGCGGCGGCCGCGCAAGCGCGCGGCCGCCTTCACGCGCGGGTTGGCCGTGCTGGTGATGCGCCCTGTCACGCGCCGATGCTACGTGGAGCGGCCGCCCGTGGAGGCCCGACAAATGAAAGACCGCCGATCGCGTGACCGGCGGTCATTGAGCGTCCGACGAGTGTCAGACTGAGCGGCGCTTCTCCAAGAAGCCACCGGCCGCGCCGAGGGCGACTGCGCCGACGACTGCGGCGATGATCGACGGCAGGTCGATCCCGGTGAGCATCGCGTTGAAATCGAACGTGCGGTTCTGGATGTACGACCAGGCCGCGCCGCCAACGATGGCCCCGACGACGCCGAAGACGACGGTCATGATCAAGCCGTTGCGTGTGCCCAGAAACATGTTGGCCAGGTAGCCGGCAATCGCGCCGACCACGAGCCAGGCAATAAGTGTCACTCCCTACCTCCCAATCCCACTCCTCCACTGCCCCCGCCGTGCATGATGCGCCATCTCGACACTCCTCGGACAAGCATTTGCGCGTGTGGCGTTCAGCCGCGCCTGATCGCGGCGTTGCGGATCACCTCCACGGCCAGTGGATTCTCCAGAGCCGATAGATCGCCCGGGTCCTTGCCCAGGTAGGCCGCCCGGGCGACGCGCCGCATGAGCTTGCCGGAGCGGGTGCGCGGCAGATCCGGCACAACGTGAATGGCCTCAGGCTTGAGGGCCTTGCCCATCTGCTCGACGACCTTGTCCGATCCGATCGACGCAGCTCCGGATCGTCCGTTTCGCCCGGCCGAAGGCGCACGAACACGACGATCGTCTCGCCCTTGACGTCGTGCGGCACGCCGACGGCCGCGGCCTCGAGCACGGACGGGTGGGCAACGGCCGCCGACTCGACCTCGGCCGGGCCAACGCGCTTGCCGGCGACCTTGAGCGTGTCGTCGCTGCGGCCCTGGATGAACCAGTAGCCGTCGTCGTCGACGATGGCCCAGTCGCCATGGACCCACGTGCCGGGAATGCGCGACCAGTAGGTCTCCAGGTAGCGCTCGCGATCGTTGCCAGAAGCCGCGGGTCATGCCCGGCAACGGCTGGCGCAGCACGAGCTCACCGACCTCGCCGCGCACAGATTTGCCGGCGGCGTCGATGACGTCCGCGGCGGTGCCGACGCTCGGCCCGCCGAAGGAGGCCGGCTTGATCGGCGTCAGGAGGTTGCAGACAGACGATCCCGCCGCTCACCTCGGTGCCGCCGCTGTAGTTGATCAGTGGCAATCGTCCGCCGCCGACGTTGTTGAAGAACCACCACCACGATTCAGGATTCCACGGCTCACCGGTCGAGCCGAGCACGCGCAGCGAGCCCAGATCGTGGCCGCTGATGGGCTCTGTGCCGTGGGCCATCAGCGCGCGGATGACCGTCGGCGAAAGGCCGAGGTGGGTCACGCCGTGGCGGGCGACCAGGGCCCAGAGTCGGTCGGGGGAGGGGTAGTCGGGCGCACCCTCGTAGAGCACGAGCTCAGCGCCGAGCAGCAGCGCACCGCTTATCGCCCACGGGCCCATCATCCAGCCCAGGTCGGTGAACCAGAACAGCCGGTCCGTCGGGACCGAGATCGAAGCAGTGGGCGAGGTCCTGCGCGCCCTTGATCGGGAAGCCGCCGTGGACGTGGACCGCGCCCTTGGGTCGTCCTGTCGTGCCCGAGGTGTAGATGATCATGTACGGCGTTTCGGGATCCGTGCTCTGAGCGTCTCGAACGGCGCGACTTCCGAAACCGCCGCCATCTCGTCCGACCACCACCGGTCTCGGCCGGTTACCCAGCCGGCTTCCGGCCGGTCGGCGAGACGGCCGACCACCAGCATGTGCCGCACACTGCCCGACTGCTCGACCGCCGCGTCCGCGATCTCCTTCAGCGCGACCTTGGCGCCGCGGCGCAGTGTTCCGTCTGCCGTGACAAGCAAGGTGGCACCGGCGTCGTCGAGCCTGCTCGCAACAGCAGGGGCCGCGTAGCCGGAGAAGATCGGGATGTAGATCGCGCGTAGCTTTCCAAGTGCCAACACGGATATGACCGTCTCGGGCAGCAGCGGCAGGAAGATGCCGACGCGATCGCCTTCGCCGACGCCGAGTCGCGCGAACATGCGCGCGGCTCGGTCGACCTCGGACCGCAGCTCGGCGTTGGTGTAGCGCCGGACCGTTCCGTCCTCGCCCTCCCACGTCAGCGCGGCGCCATCCGGGTCCGACTGCGGCCCGCGGGTCGACGGCGGCGGCCGCGTAGTTGAATGCGCCGCCATTCCACCAGCGCGACCACTCAACGCCACGGCTGAGGTCCATCGTCTGCCGTGGCCGGCGCTGCCACGCCAGGCCGAGATCGTCTGCCGCGGCCTGCCAGAACCATGCCGGGTCGCTCTCGGCGTGCTTCTGCAGAGCCGCGAGATCGGGCTCGCCCGCGGCGCGAATGAAGCGGCCCAAGCGCGTCGCGGTGGCCGCATCGGCGGCCGGCCGCCAGGCAGCGTCGGGCACGTCGCGGCCGAAGATCGGCCAGTCGTCACTCACGCGCGCATCGTACGGCCGTATTCGAACAGCGCCGGGTGATACGACGGTCTGCTCGTGACCGTCCTCGTCTTGACCGGCGAACTGGCTGTCCAATATGGTGGAATGGTGTCCAACAGCGCGGAACGAGCACGCGAAGCGGTCGAGGGCGGCCCACTGGCAGGGCTGCGCGTGCTCGAGCTGGCGACGCTGATTGCCGGGCCGTTCGCCGGTCGTTTCCTGGCCGATTTCGGGGCTGAGGTGATCAAGGTCGAGCAGCCCGGCGTGGGCGATCCTCTGCGCAGCTGGGGCAGGACCGCGACCAGCGGCGAGTCGCTGTGGCACCTCGTCCAGTCGCGTGGCAAGTTGTCGGTAACGGCCGACCTGAATGACCCTGCGGACCAGGAGTTCGTGCGCCGTTTAGCGGCGCAGAGTGACGTTCTGCTCGAGAACTTCCGGCCCGGGCGCCTGGAAGAGTGGAATCTCGATCCCAGGCACCTGATGGCCATCAACCCGAGCCTGATCGTGGTGCGCATCTCCGGTTACGGACAGAGTGGGCCGCTGCGCGACCAGCCCGGTTTCGGCACGATCGCTGAAGCGGTGGGTGGGTTGCGCTACATCACTGGTGAGCCCGACCGCCCGCCGACGCGAACCGGGCTCAGCCTGGGTGACTCGATTCCGTCATTGCAGGCGCTCATCGGGCTGCTGATTGCCCTGCACGAACGGCATTCGTCGGGGCAGGGGCAGGTCGTGGACGTGTCTCTGGCTGACTCGATGGTGGCCATGCTCGAAGGAATCCTGCCCGAGTACGGCCACCTCGGCGCTGTCCGAGAACGCACAGGCGGCATAGCCCACAACTCAGGGCCGACCAATACGTATCAGTGTGGCGACGGCTCGGTGGTCTGCATCGCGGCCAACACGACGGGCCTGTTTCGCCGGCTCTTCAGGTCCATCGGCCGTCCCGACCTGGCCGACGATGTAGCCCTGCACAGCAACCAGGGACGCGTCAGGCGCGGATCCGAGCTCGACGAAGCGATCCGGTCCTGGACGATGGAACGTACCGCCGACGAGGTGATCGCCAGCCTGCGGACGGACCGCGTCCCGGTCAGTCGCATCAACAGCGTTGCCGAGATCTGCGCGGATCCGCAATTCGTGGCACGGGAGATGATCATCGCTGTCGAGGACGACCGTCTGGAGCGACCACTCCTGGTACCGGGAATTACGCCCAAGCTCTCACGTACCCCGGGTAATGTGACCCACCTGGCACGGCCGCTGGGAGCGGACAACGACGCGGTCCGGAACCGGCTCGGCGCAGACAGCACAGGCCGCTCACGCAGCGCGGGCGGTGCGCGAAGCACAGCGAGTCGCGACGGCGCGTCGTGAAGCGCGCGGCTGTTGAGACGTACCGTGGCCCGATCGAACCCGAGCTTCTCGGCACGACCCTGATGCACGAGCACATCTTCGTGCGCAATCCCGAGCTCGAGATGAGCATGAGTTTCCCGGAGTGGGACACCGCGGACCAGGTAGAGCGCGCGGTCGAGAGCCTGACCGCGCTGCATGAGCTCGGGATCGACACGATCGTCGATCTGACCGTTCCCGGACTGGGGCGCGACCCGCAGACCGTCAGCCTCGTGGCAAACCGGGTCCCGGTGAACCTGGTGGCTGCAACCGGCTGGTACGGCGCGGCGGTGCTGCCGCCGTACTTCCAATTCAATCGCCCGGACCGGCTCGTCAGCGGCTCGGACCCGCTCATCGAGCTATTCGTAAGAGATATCGAGCACGGGATCGGCAACAGCGGAATCAGGGCGGCAATGATCAAGGTGACCACGACCGACGCCGGCATCACGACCGATGAGGTGCGCACGCTGACGGCCGCGGCCGTTGCCGCCCAGCAGACCGGCGTGGCCATCACCACCCACTCCAACCCGGCCCAGGCCACAGGTCGCGAACAGCAGCAGCTCTTCCGATCGCTGGGCTTTCCACTGGAGCGGCTGGTAATCGGCCATTCCGGTGACACGACCGATCTCGTCTACCTTCGCGAGCTCATGGATGACGGTTCGACGATCGGCCTGGATCGATTTGGGATGGAACACGTGCTGGATGACGAAAGTCGTCTCCGGACGCTGATGGCGCTGGTCGGGCTGGGTTACTCCGATCGCATCGTGCTCTCGCAAGACGCGGCCGTGTTCAGCCACGTCACGCCGCCATCGTGGCGCGCCGAGAACACGCCGCGTTGGAACTTGGCCAACATCTCGCACAACATCCTGCCCTGGCTGCGCCAGGAGATCGATGCCGGAGACATCGACCGCATGCTCATCGAGAACCCGCGCCGCATCCTCTCGCCCGTTCCGGGCAACGCATGAAGGCCGCGCTCCTCGTCGCCCCGGGCAAGATCGTCGTCGACGATGTCCCCGAGCCCGAGATCGGCCCCGGCGACGTCGCGGTCCGGATCGGTGGCGTAGGTCTGTGCGGGTCCGACATCAGTGTCTTCAGCGGCAAATGGCTGACGCCGGCGATGCCCTGGATCATGGGTCACGAGGCATTCGGATCCGTAGTGGCGGTCGGCGAGGGGATTTCGCCAGCGCGCACCGGCGAGACGGTCGTGGTCGAGCCCAATCTCTCCTGTTTCGACTGTCCGCCATGCGCGCGCGGGTTTACCTCCGCGTGTGAGAACCGCCGATCGATCGGCATGAACCGCCAGGGCGCGCTCGCTGAGCTGCTCGTCCTTCCCGCCAGGTTCGCATGGCCCGTCAGCGGTCTCGCGCCCGAGACGCTGGTGACGATAGAGCCGCTGACGGTCGTCGTGGCTGCGCTGCGCCGACTTGACCGACCGCTGCCGTCCTCGGCCCTTGTAGTCGGCGCCGGCCCACAGGGACTCCTGATGGCGCTGGCACTGATGAGTCGGGGCGTCAGCGTGGATGTGCACGAGCTGAATGCCCAGCGTGCGACTTTCGCTTCTTCATTGGGCGCGAGCCTGGCCGTCGCTGCCACGTCGTACGAGCTGGTCGTCGACAGCGTCGGATCACCGGCGGCCAACGAGTTCGCCGTGGCGCATTGCATCGTCGGCGGCGTCGTGCTCGTGCTCGGCCTTGACGATCGACCCCTGGGCATCTCGGCGCAGACGCTTGTCCGGCGACAGCTCGAGCTGCGTGGCTCCCTGACATACGACCATCCATCCGATTTCGCGGCGACGATCGGCCTGGTCAGCGCAGGAACGATCGATCCCGGAACGATCGTTGCCCACGCGTTCTCCCTTGATGAAGCCCAGGCCGCCTTCGAGCAGAGTGCCACGGCCCCGGGCAAGACCTGGATCCGCATGACGCCCGATCCAATTGACGAAATCCGCTCGGAAAATGCTTGACGTGTCCCGTACACTTGGCCGGTGTCCAACTATGTGGGACACCTTAAGTCCCAGGTCCCGGACGGACGCCTTGGGGGCGCGGCCGCTCGGACAGGGCAAATGAGGAGGAGGCTGGCAGGCACTAGCTAACCCACGCTGTGTGACCAGGGCTGCACGTGCCGGCACGCCGCCGAGCACGCGCGAGCCTCCGCGACCCAAGACAAGGGAGAGTCAGTCGATGAAGAAACGATCAGCCACCTTGGTCGGTGGCATCGGGGCCACGATGCTGCTCGTCGCCTGTACGGCGACTCCGGCTGCGACGACGGCTCCAACAGCCGGCGGACCGACCGGCGCGCCGGCGACCACGGGCGCAACCACGGCCCCGGGCACGCCCGCGGCCGAAACGCGAACGCTCCGCCTGGCGCACAGCTACCAGGATGACCAGCCACAGGTTCGCTGTGGCGCGCAGGTCATCGCTGACGAAGTTGCTGCCGCAGACGTTGGCTTGACGATCGAGATCTTTGGCCAGAGCCAGCTGGGCGGTGACGCCGCCCGGATCATTTCGGTCGTTGCCGGTGACATCGACATGGATATCCAGGGGGCCTCTGCACTCGCAGCGGTCTTCCCGCCGACCAGCGCGGTTGATGGTGCCTTCGTATTCGACGACAGCGAGCACATGTACGAGTACTTCTCGGGCGATGCCTCAACGCCGCTCAAGGAAGGCTTCTACGAGGCGACTGGCGTGACGATCCTCGGCGGTTGGAACACGGGCGCGCGCCAGTTCACGGCGAACGTTCCGATCCGAACGCCCGATGACCTGGCCGGACTGCGCATGCGCTTCCCGCCAACGCCCACGTTCCTGCTGAACGCTGAAGCCATGGGTGCCGAGGCGGTCGAGGTTGCCTTCGAGGAGCTCTTCCAGGCCCTGGAGTCAGGCATCGCCGACGGCCAGGAAAACCCGCTGACCAACATCTACTCGAACAACCTCGTCGAGGTCCAGGACGTGGTCAGCATGTCGGCTCATCAGCTGAGCTCGAACATGGTCATCATCGGGCGTGTTTGGGATGAGCTCAGCCCCGAACAGCAAGAGGCCCTGGCAGCGGCGGTCGAGGCCGCCATGGTCGCGGAGCCCGAGTGTGTGACCGAGACGGAAACCGAGATCCTCGATGAGTGGCGTTCGACCAGCGCCATCGAGATCGTCGAGGACGTGGACCGCGACGCCTTCCGCGCGAAGGCCGAACCGTTCCTGCGCGAGAACTTCTCGGAGGCGCAGATCGAAGTCCTCGACGCCATTCGATCAGTCGTCGAATAGCGCCACCTCCTCTGTAGGGGTGCCGGCTCGTCGCGGGCCGGCACCCCGTTCTGTCTTGTTCCTCCGTACCTTGTTGAGTGCAATGATTGACGGTGTCTGACGACGACAAGGCGCCTCTCGAGTCGGCACATGAGCCTCCCGAGACGGTCGCGGAGCTGAGCGACGAAGAGCCGCCTGAAATTCTGCCAAAGCGCAAACCGTTCCGCGCCATCCTGCACGGCTTGAGCCTTGTCGAGCAGGGTATCGGCGTCTTTCTGCTGCTCGTGATCCTGGTTCTCGTACTGGTTCAGGTCGGGCAGCGGTACATCCCTGGCACCGGTTTCCCTGCCACGGGCGAGGTGGCGCGGCTGGCAATGGTCTGGCTGACGTTCGTCCTTTCTGGGTATCTGATGGCTCACGACCGTCACATCTCGCTGCGCGTGATCGACTACGTGCTGCCCGCGCGCGTCATTGGCCTCATCCAGATCTTCGGCCGCTCGTTCGTGGCCTTGACGTGCGCGGCGCTGGCCTATGCGGTCTATGACCTCATTACGAGAGACCCGGGATTGGTGACGCCGGCTGCACAGATTCCAATGACGATCGTGTACGCGGTCGCTCTGTATGGCCTCGCGTCGACCGCATTGCGGGCCATCGTCGCTGTTGCCGTGGTCGATTTGCCGGCCGTGCGAAGTGGACGAGATCGCGCCGCATGAGCCTGGAGTTGATGCTCATTGCCGTCCTGGTCCTGTTCATGCTCCGAGTGCCGATGGCGTTCGCGATCCTCGGGCCATGCCTGCTCTACCTGATAACGCATGACTACTCTCTTGGGCTCGCCGTGCGCCTCGTGATGGAGGGCATCAACAGCTGGCCGCTGCTGGCCGTTCCACTGTTCATCCTGGTCGGCATCGTCGCCACGCGGACGGAGATGGCAGACCGCCTGTACGACTTCGCCGTGCTCTTGCTCGGAGGTCTGAGGGCGGGACTGGCCTACGTGAACATCGGCGTCAGCCTCGGCTTCTCCTGGATGAGCGGCGCGGCCCTCGCGGATGCAGCAGGAATTGGCGCCATCGAAGTCGACCACATGCGCAAGAAGGGTTACCCCGCCGAGTTCTCTGTCGGCCTCAGCGCGAGCTCAGCGCTCATCAGCCCGATCATGCCGCCGAGCATCCCGGCGATCGTCTACGCCTCGGTCGCCCTTGTTTCCACCGGCGCACTGTTTGCGGCCGCGGTAGTCCCGGCCATCCTCATGACGATCGCCCTCGTTCTCACGGTCTACATCTGGGCGCGTCGACGTCCGGACCTGGTCGGAGACGCACGTGACTGGGCCAAGATCCGCCACGCGTTCGTGCGCGCGCTGCCACCCATGGGCGCGCCCGTGATCATCCTCGGCGGCATCCTCGGCGGCTGGTTCACGGCGACTGAGGCAGCCGGCGTCGGCGCGCTGTACATGCTCCTGCTCGCACTCGCGTACCGGAGCACGGGCCTGCGCCACATGGCCTTGATCTTCCGCGACACGGCATCAATCACGGCCCAGATCATGCTCATCATCGGCGCTTCAGCGCTGCTGAGCTGGATCCTGGCGAGCGAGCGCGTGCCTCAGAACGTTGCCGCGGCGATGCTCGGCTTCACCGACAACCCATTGGTCTTCCTGTTGCTCGTGAACATCCTGCTCATCTTGCTGGGGATGATTCTCGAGCCGACGTCAGCGTTGCTCATCATTACGCCGATCCTTCTCCCCGTCGCCGTCGAATTTGGGATCGATCCCCTGCAATTCGGGTCGATAATCATCTTCAACCTGATGATCGGACTGCTGACGCCACCGATGGGCGGTGTTGCCTTCGTGCTCAGCTCCGTGACGCGCATCCCAGTCGAGCGAGTGTTCAAAGGCGCAGCGTTCTTCATTCCAGCGTTGCTGGCTACGTTGTTCCTGATCACGTATGTCCCGGCGCTGACGCTGTGGCTGCCCGAGTTCCTGGGCCTGTGATGCGCGCTGGGAACGCAAACTAGTCCGGTCATGTCTGTACTCGGCAAGGCCAGCGAGCTCATCGACGCCCTCGGGCAGGCGGGCGAACCGCTGACGCTCGGCCAGGTCAGAACCCTCTTGGGTACGCCCAAGTCGTCGACTCACTACCTGCTGTCCGAGCTCGCCTCACTCGGCATCGTGCGCCGGACTGAGGATGGACGCTACTCGCTCGGGCCGCGGCTGCTGTACTGGGGCGAGGCTGCCGCGGACACGTTCGACATGCGTGCCATCGCGGACCCGCCGATGCGCAAGCTGCGCGATGAGCTGGGCGAGAGCATCCACCTCTACGTACGCGAGCAGGACACGCGCATCTGCATCGCAGCCGTCGAGGGCCGGCACGAGCTGCGGCCGTTCATCCAGCTCGGCCGCCCACTGCCTCTACGCGCCGGCGCTGCGGGCAAGCTGCTCCTCGCCTTTGCCGAGCCGTCGATCCAGCGCGCCGAGCTGACCCACGCCGCGAACGATCGTGACGAGATGCCCAACGCGCCGGGTGAGGACCTGCAGGAGCAGCTGACCCTTATTCGCAGCGAGCGCTGGGCCACGTCCGTGGGCGAGCGCGAGCAGGGCGTCTCTGCGGCTGCGACCGCGATCACGGATAGCCGCGGCCGAGTGGTTGCTGCGTTGTGCGTGTCTGCGCCGACGACCCGCTTGCCAAAGTCGCGCTTCCGGGAGCTGCGCGATCCGCTGGAGGCCTCAGCGGCCGAGATCAGTCGCCTGCTACAGAGCGGCTGACGCTCCAGCGGGCTGCCCGGTCCAGCCCAGAGCGCGGCTGATCACGGCACCGGCCTCCTTCAGCTCGGGGCACAGTGCCGCGAAACGGTCAGCGCTGAGACGCGCGGTTGGGCCGGAGATGGTCAGGGCAGCGATCACCTGACCCGCACTGTTCCGCACCGGAACGGCCGCAGCCGCCAGGCCCTCCTCGCGCTCGCCGAAGGACGTGCTCCAGTCGGTCTCGACGATCGTCCGCAGCTGGCGCTCGAGGCGCGCCAGCGACGGAGCGCGCGGCGTGACCGGCTTCTCCGCCGCGCGGCGCAGCTCCTGCTGGCGAACCGCGCGGTCGGCGTGGGCCAGAAGCAGCTTGCCCGAGGCGCCGACAGAGAGCGGCAGCGGCTTGCCGACCTCCGTGAAGTGACGCAGCTCATAGCGGCCGTCCACGGCGGCGATGCACACTCTCTTGTCGCGCTGCCGGACGTAGAGATGGATGCTCTCGCCCACGGCATCACGCAGGCGCTTCATCGGTGGCTCGGCAAGGCGCACGATCTGGCCGACCTCGTCTGCCGCTTGGCCCCAGCGCGCCAGGCGCGGGCCGGGCGCATAACGACTCGCCCCGACACGCAGCAGCAGCCCGTTCTGCACCATCTCCGCGAGGAGGCGATGGACCGACGAGCGGGGCTGGCCGACTCGCTCGGCGATCGACGTGAGCGTGGCTTGTTCGGGAAACTCGGCGACGAAGTCGAGGATGTCGGCCGATTTGGCCAGGACGGACATGACCTACCGCCGGGTCCGCGGGCTAGTCCGTCGGAGATCCATAGAACTCACCGAAGAGCTCCTGCTCGGTGGGCCGGTCCTCGGCGATCGGGCGGCTCACCCACGTCAGGTTCATGTAGTGCTTGAGGTGGATGTTCTCCGAAGTGATGTTGCCGCCCCAGGTGCCGCACCCCAGGCTCGAGGTCATTGGCATGCCATTGTTGAAGGCGCCGGCATTTGCCTTGGACTGTGGCTGTCGGACCATGATCCGACTGACCGGGGCGGTCTGGGCCAGGGCGTCAATGTGCTCGTCGTCGAACGAGAAGATCCCGCACGAGTGGCCCTTGCCGCCGACCTCGTAGATGTCGCGCACCATTCCGAGCGCCTCCTGGAAGCCCTCATAGCGGAAGAGCGCAAGGACCACCGACAGCTTCTCGGAGCTGAACGGATTGTGGCGGCCGATCTCTGACTCCTCGACGATCAGGAACTTCCGGTCATCGGGGATCTCGAAGCCAGCGCGCCGTGCCAGCTCCTGCGCAGAGATCGCGATCGTGTCGCCAGTGCGGTGCCCCTCCGCGTCCCACAGGACGGCACGCAGCAGGTCGCGCTCATGCCCGGCAACGATGTGGCCGCCCTCTTCAACGAGGCAATCGCGGAGTCGGTCGTAGATCGAGGTTTCGACGACGAGGTTGCCGTCCGCGGAGCAGCCCGACCCGAAGTCGGAGGTCTTGCTCATGCGCGTGTTGCGCGCCGCCTCGGCCACGTCGGCGGTCTCGTCGATGACCATGGTCGAGTTGCCCGCGCCGACGCCATACGCCGGCGTACCTGAGCTGTATGCCGCCTTGACCATGTCGCGACCCCCGGTGGCCTGGACGAGGTCGGCCTGCGTCATCAGATACTGCGCGGCTGGGATGCTGGGCCGCTCGAGGCACTGCAGCAGATCCGCAGGTGCGCCCTCGCGGGCGAGTGCGCGGCGCATGATCTCGACCGTCTCACGGGTGGTCGCCTTGCTGCGGGGATGTGGCGAGAAGATCACCGCGTCGCGGCACTTGATCACGAACAGGCCGACGCCCGGCGGCGTGAGCTCGGGGTTGGTAGTTGGCACCAGTGATGCCACCAACCCGACGGGCTTGGCGTACTTGACCAGGCCCTTCTCGGGCAGTTCCTCGACCACTCCGACACTCTTCTGGCGCAGCACGTCGCGCAGGATGCCCATGACCTTGAAGCGCTTGTTGACCCTGCTCACCGGGTCGCCGATGCCGCTCTCCTCGACGCCCATGTCGGCCAATCGCTTGAACGTCTGCTCGTTGGCGACAGCCCACGCGACGGCGCGGCAAAGTCGGTCCACCTGCTCCTGCGATGCGCCCTCGAACTCGCGCAGCGCCTGGCGCCCGCGTGCGACGAGCTCATCCACGTGAGCCGTCTCGTCTGCCGTAATGGGCCTGGTCGCCATCGTCATTTCTCCGTCACGAGCCCGCACCGGGGAGCCTTGACAGAGTAGTCTGGCACCGACTACGTTCCTGTCAAGCGGACACGACTATCCAATATGTGGAAGTCTGACTGACTTGGGGAGGCCGGTGAGCACCGTCGAGACAAGCGCCGATCACATCGTCCGGTTCCTGGTCGACCGCGGCGTCGAGCAGTTCTTCGGTATCTGTGGCCACACCAACATCTCGGTCCTGGCCGCGTGCGAACGCAACGGTGGACCACGCTTCATCACCACGCGCCACGAGCAGGTGGCGGCACACGCCGCTGACGGCTTCGCCCGGGCCACGGGCAAGCCCGGGGTGGTGTTGCTGCATGTCGGCCCGGGTGTCACCAACGCCACAACCGGGGTGGCAACTGCAGCCTTCGACTCGATTCCGCTTCTCGTGATTGCGGGCGATGTGCCGTCGTACTACGAGGGCCGCGGTCCCCACCAGGAGTTCAATCTGCGACGCGACGCCGATCAGGTGTCGGTGTTCGAGCCCTTCGTCAAGCGGGCGTGGCGTGTTCGACGGGCTGACCAGCTGCCGCGCATCCTGGCACGCGCCTGGGATCTGGCGACCGCCGGCCGCCCCGGTCCGGTGTTCGTGTCGGTGCCGATGGACATCCTGGCCGAGCCACTCGAAGCCGCGGTCGTGCCGGCGTCACCCTTGACTCCGGCGGCGATGAGCGATGCAACCGCGGCCACCATCGCGGCCGAGCTGCGGGCGGCCGAGCGACCAGTGTTGCTCGCCGGTGGCGGCACGCGGAGGGCCGCAGCCCAGGTGCGCCAGCTGGCCGAGACGGCCGGGCTGCCCGTCATCCACACCTTGATGGGAACCGGAATAATGCCCCCCGGCCATGAGCAGCTGATGGGCATGATCGGCTTCTGGGGCTCCCCAACGGCCAACCGACTTGCGTCAAGCGCAGATGTCCTGCTGGCGGTCGGCACACGGTTTCCAGAGACCGACAGCAGCAGCTGGGAACGCGGCGTCACGTTCAGCATTCCGCCGACGCGCCTGATCCAGATCGACATCGACCCCAGCGAGCCGGGTCGCAACTATCCGGCGCACCTGGCGGCAACCGCCGATGCCCGCATGGCCCTGGAAGCCATCAGCGCGGCCTACGCTGGCGACGGCGACGGGGAACGCTATGACTGGTCCGCCCTTCAGGCCGAGCGCGAGGAGTTCCTGGCCCCGAGCCGTTCGAACCAGACCTCAGACGAGTTCCCGCTCCTGCCCGAGCGAATCCTGGCCGACCTCCGGCGAGCCGCGCCCGATGCGATCCTCGTCACCGATGTCGGCTGGAACAAGAACGGGGTGGGCCAGCAGTACCCGGTCGACAGCTGTGACTCGTTCCTCACGCCGGGCGGCTTCTCGACGATGGGCTTTGGTCCAGCGGCTGCCCTGGGCGTCGCCGCATCGAAGCCCGGACGGCCGGTCGTCGCGCTGGTCGGCGACGGGGCATTCGGCTCCAACCCGAGCGTCGTCGCGACGGCCGTGGAGATGGGCGCTGCCTTGATATGGCTGGTCATGAACAACGCGTCCTTCGGGACCATCGCCGGCCTGCAGCGCAAGCACTACGGCACCGGCTACGGCTGCGAGTTCAGCGCCGATGGCCAGCCCTACTCGCCCGACTTCGCCCTGATTGCCCGCGCATGCGGCGCCGACGGCATCAAGCTTGCGAATGCGGCGCAGCTCGAGGGCGCGATCCGCGCTGCGATCGCATCCGGCCGGCCGACCGTGCTCGACGTGCCGATGCGCAACACACCGGTAATGACCCCCGGCGAATGGGATATCGAGCGCATCTACCAGTCGGCCAAGTGAGCGAGGGCCAGGACAGCAAGCCCGCGCAGGGAGCTCACCGTGGCCTGCGTGCCGGATTCGGCGCCGAGGCTCGGCCATGGTCGACAGCGATTACCGCGACCACTGGTCGACGTGTGTTCGTGCGCGGCATGGCACTTGACGAAGCGATCGGGCAGGAGGCGTTTCCCGGGATGGTGCTGCGCCTGTGGCGCGGCGACCCGGGCACTGATGCCGAACAGGCACTGCTCGGCGCGAGCATGGTGGCGGCGATCGATCACGGCCCGCTCTCGCCATCGGCACTGGTCACGCGCACGATCGCGTCGACCCGGGCGATGCCGATGAGCGCCCTCGCCGGCGGCATCCTGGCCTTTGGTGAGCTGCACGGAGCCGTCGTCACACGGGCCATGCGCCTGATCGCAGACGCGCCGAGCGGCGCCGAGGTCACGGCGTGGGCGTCGAACACCTTCGAGGCGGAGCGCGCAGCGAGCAGACGCCTGCCTGGCATCGGTCATCGCTGGCATCAGCACGACGAGCGCGCCGAGAAGCTCCTCTCGGTGGCCGAGAACCAGTCAGACGGCCGCCATGCCGCCGCGGTGCGCGCGCTGGCCGCGACCGTGGGCGCCCACGTCGGCAGGCCCGTGGCAGTCAACATCGACGGTGCACTGGCTGTCGCGCTCAGCGTCCTGCGGCTCGACCCCGAGTACGGCGACTTCCTGTTTGCGATCGCGCGCAGCTTCGGGTTGGCGGCACACATTGTTGAGGAGCGAGCGCGTGAGCGTCCGATGCGCATGATCGATCCGACGCTCGCGGCCTACGACGGGGTCGATATCCCCGAAGACGAGGAGGAATCCCAGCAGTGAGGGCACGGCTCATCTCTCCCGAGCGCGACGGCGAGCAGATCTGGCTCGGGCTTGATGAAGAAGGCATGCGTCGCAAGGTCTTCCGCTTCGTGTCGCCCGCCATCGGATCCCAGGAGTTCATGGCGGGGGTCACGATCTTCGAACCGGGCGAGTCGAGCTCGTACCACGTCCACGAGGAATCTGAGGAGATCAACCTCGTCCTGGCAGGCTCCGGGACGCTCGTCTCAGAGGGCGAAGAGGCACCGTTCGGAACAGGTGACGCGATGTGGATGCCGAAGGGCGTTCACCATCAGCATCGCAACACCGGGACCGAGCCGCTCAAGCTGTTCTGGGTCTACACGCCACAGGCCGACCTGCCCACAAGGTAAGCGAGCGGCCGCTGCGCTCGACTCTCCACGCCGCTCCTGACGTTCGTGTCCGCATCCTCGACGGTTGCGTCGCCGAGGCGTACACCTACGGGCAAGGAGTTCAAGGAGAGATATGAACGACAGAACGCTTGACGAGCTCGGGCCCGTCGACTACGTGATCGTTGAGTTCCCGGCGGGCCAGCAGAACTTCACCGGCGAGGGCGTCGATGAGCTTCTGCGGCTGCACGACTCGGGAACGATCCGGATCATGGACATCCTGATCCTGCAGAAGGGCTCGAACGGCACGACGATGGCCCAGGAGCTTGGTGACCTCGACGAGCTGGGTGAGTTCCAGCGGCTAGAGGCGCAGCTCGTCCAGACGCTGGCCGAAGAGGACGTCGAAGACCTCGCGGCCGCCATGGAGCCGGGGAGCGTCGCGGCGGTGCTCGTCTACGAGAACACGTGGGCGGCGCCGTTCGCGTCGGCAATGCGCCGCGCCGGCGGCCAGCTCATCGCCAACGGCCGGATTCCGATCCAGGCCATCATCGCTGCCGTCGAAGCAGACGCGGCGCTCGAGCCAGTAGGAGCCTGATATGCCACTCGGACCAGGTCGCGCAGGAAGAGGCGTCATCGGTGGGCCGGTGGCCAAGGTCGCGGTCGTGAGCGCGGCAACAGGACCGGGCCGCTCGCCCGTGGCCAAGGCCGCGGTCGTCGGCGCCGCCGTCGGGCCGGGGCACGCGCCCGTGGCCAAGGCGGCAGTCGTTGGGGCGGCCATCACACCGGGGCGACGCCGCTTCTAATCGTCGGTCGCTGGCGGCTCAGTCCCGCCTGTGGAGCGGATCGCCTCCTCCACGAGGCGCGCCAGCTGCGGATCCCATACGCCATAAGCGCGCCATGGCGCGAGCTCGAGCTCAGAGATCTCGACGACAGGGTTGATCCCCTGGGAAAACTCGGTGACGCATCGCGCGAAAGCGTCTCGTGACGCCTCGAAATCGGCCGGCTTGCGCCAGCGGAAGAGGTAGATGTGCTTCAGCGCACTCTGCGCCTCGACTGCGACCTCGAGATGGACCGCGTTGTCGTGCAGGTCTTCAGCGGGGCACCCGGAGTCGCCGCTGATCAGCCCGTGCACGGTCACGTTTCGACGCACCAGCGCGGCGATGACATCGTCCATGTTTCCCGGAGTCGGCGGCGGCGGCGATGGCAGAGCGGAGCAGGCGCCGATCACCAGCGCGGCGGCGAGCACGAGCATGATCCTCATCTGATGAGCTCCAGCGCGAACGGCGTCGGAAAGCGCGGAACGACGCGCGACGCGGCCAGCCAAGCCTGCAGCCGCGCAGCCTCTGATTCGATGGCCAATTGGGCCTCAGTTCCCACGTCTTCGAGCAGGCCGAACACGACCTCGCCGTTGCCACGCACGGACCAGCCGCCGACGATGCGGCCGTCCACCCAGATCGACGGGCCGGCATTGCCGGCCGTATCGAAGAGTCGCGCGTAGTAGTCGCCCAGGTACCAGGCGCGCTCCTTCCAGGCCATCGTCGTCGTGTCGAGCGCCGGCAGCAGGCTGACCCACGGCCCCGGATCGGGCGTAGCCTGGACATCGTCCGGAAGCGCGTACCCAGCACCCTCGTCGAGATCAACCTCGATCGCTTCGGCGTCGACCAGCGCGCGCTTCGTGGTGGCCACGGTCCAGCCGGTCCACCACTGGATGTCACGCCGAGTGCCCGGCCCGAAAGCGCGCAGCCACCGTCGCACCAGGTCGGCTTGCGCCTGTTCCTCTGGTGGCAGGTTCAGGCCACCGGGCACCCAACCGTTCATCGGTGCCCACGCGTAGAGGCTGCTGAGCCACGTGCCCCGCGGCCGGCCGCGGATGATTCGTGCCTCGGCCGACAGCAGGAACAGCATCCGCGTCGAGACACCCACGGTGCCCGCCCATTTCTTGCCCGCGCCGATCGGGATCTGCACGCGCAGGCCGGGCACGCGCTTGGTCAGCTCTGCGGCAGTCGCCGATCCCAGCTCGTCGAGTGTCGCCATGGTCTGGGCTTCCACCTCCGCCATCCACCCCTCTACGTCTTCCGCTACGTCGGCCGTGGCAAGCAGCCGCAGCGTGTGCAGCCGCTCGTTACGGGCAATCGCGCGCGTCGTCGCCGAGGTGATGATGCCCGCAACATCCGCGGTGGTGGCGAACATGGTCCGACGCATGCCGACGATCTTGAGCAGCGTCCGATCGTCGTACAGAGCGCGAGCGATGTCCGCCGGTGTGATGCCGGCGACGCGCGCAAAGGCGCCGAGGTAGACCGAGGTGGGATCGGTGGCGTGAAGCCCGACCAGCTCGCAGGCGACGGTCGAGACGTCGCTGCCGCGACACGCCGACGCCAGGTGGTGGCGCATGGCAATCCGGCGCCGTCGTTCGGCAGTGTCAATGTGCGGCCGCGCAGTCATCGGCCAATTGTCGGCGGTGTGGCCCCAAGAGGCCGCTCAGTCACTTGCTGCGGATGGCTAGTCGGCTTGGCGGACGGCCCCCCGGTGGTGGAGCGGCTGCGTCAGCGTGAGTCGCGAGCGCGTTGCTTGGCCTCGCGCAACCGGGCGACGGTGTCGATCGGTTCTGGTGCCGCAGGGTTCGGGGGTGCCGCAGCTGCCGGTGTGGCCGCGTGCGCCGCGGGCGCCGACGCCGCCGGCGGAGCGTCGGGCGCCGAGGCCGGCGCCTGCGCCTGCGCCTGCGCCTGTACCGGTGTGGCCGGCGTCGGAGGTGATGAGATCGGAGCGGGTGCTTCGACCGGCGTGGCAACCAGGGTGGCGCGGGTCTGGGCGCCGCCAGCGCGGCGGGTCGCGGCGATCATTCCGCCGACCTGCTCCGGACGCCGCGCCGGACCGCGCCACGAGCGCCAGCGCGCGCCCGTCCAGGCCCGTGCCAGACCGAGGTCGGAGCGCGAGACGGACACGCGCCGGACGGCCACATCGAGCGGCCACAGGAGCAGCGCCGCGAGTAGCAGCCAGGGCAGCATGTCCGTCGCCGCCGTGGTCGTGCCCAGGTCGTGGCGCCACGCATCCGCGCCCGTCTCGAGCTCGCGGCCGCCCGTTGCCGAGCGCAGGGCCGCGAGCAGCGGCTCGTTCGTGCCCAGCAGGCGGTACTCGGCGGGCGTGGGCGCGATGAGCATCACCGTCCGCGCGAGCGGCGTCTCGCCGGCCTTCGACTGCAGGAAGCGCAGCGCGTAGGCGCCCGGCGTCAGCGTCCCAAGATCGGCCTCGTAGACGCCGGGCGCGACCTGGAGAAGGTCGATCTCGCTCATATCGAAGGCCGGATCGGTGATGCCTGCCACCGTGTCGTAGAAGTTGCGTGGCGTGCCGTCCGACTCGACCGAGTGCAGGCGCAGCCGGGTCGAGTCGCCGTTGGTGATGAACTCGGCCTCCATACCCTCGGACTCCTCGCCCGGGAAGGTCCAGGCCACGAGCTGCGAGAAGAACTGGTTGAAGCCATCCCAGGCGACCCAATTGGCTGCCCAGCGGCCCTGCGCGTCGCTGGTCCAGGCGACCGACCGGCCGAGCCCGTACTGCCACTGCGCCAGTACCGGGTCGTTGCGCGTGGAAACGAGCACGGTCTGCGCGGCCGCCTTGGCGGTCGTGCCGTTGTAGCCGCGCAGCTGCGGCAGGCCATCCTCGAGGCCGCGCAGGATAGGCGAGGTCGAGGTCAGGATCGGGAAGAACGGTCTCCTCGACGATCTGCTGGCCGCAGACCTGCTGGGTCTCCTTCAGGAAGATGTCGGGGATCGTCGCCGGGTTGGTGGCGGCGTAGTAGCGGCCGCCGCCGCGCCGCGCGAGCTCGGTCAGGAACTCGTTCGCGCCGCCACCGCCCGCGCCGACCGTCGAGAGCGTGATGCCGGCTGCCTCCATGCGCTCGAGCAGCTCGTCGTAGGCGCCGCTCGAGGACCAGCCGTCGGTGAAGAGCACGATGTGGCGGCGCGTTGCGGACGCATTCTCGAGCGAGGCCACCGCCTCCGAGAGCCCGGCGAAGATGTTGGTCTGGCCGTCGGGGCGGATGCCGGCGATCTGTGCCTCGACATCGCCGACCGATGCCCAACGGCGCGGTGCGGATGACCCAGTGGGCGTTCTCGTTGAACGAGACCACGCCGAACTCGTCGCGCTCGGTCAGCGCCGAGACGGCGCGCAGGATCGCTTCCTTGCCGATGTCGACCTTGGGAATGCCGTTGATCTGCACGCCGTTATCGCGATCGGCGGTGTTGCAGTGGCAGGCGTCCATCGAGCCCGACTGGTCGATGACGACGACGAGCGCGATGTCGGGCTGCTTCTCCCTGTCGCGCACGTCCATGTCGACGGGCAGCGACTTCCTCGAGCGGCGTGCGCTTGTAGCCGCCGGCGCCGTACGAGTTGGGACCACCGATCATCACCAGGCCACGACCGAGATCGCGCGTGAACACCTGCAGCGCGATCATCCGCTCGGTCCCGAGCCGGTTGGCGGCGACGTCGGCGAGCACGATCGAGTCGTACGTCGCCAGGCCGGTCAGGTCGGTCGGCACCTGCTCAGGCGAGACGACGGTCACGTCCTGGTTCTCCGCCTCGAGCGCCGCCAGCAGGTTTTCGGCGGCGGTATCGCTGCCGGCGACGAGCAGGATGCGCGGATCGCCCTTGACGATCGTGTGTGAGTCGCCCCGGTTGTTGCTGGCGAAAGTGTCACCCGCCGGCTTCGACCAGCGCGCGGAACGTGTGGAAGCCCGGCTCGGTGGCGCTTGTCCGGAAGAGCACGCGTGTTGATGCCCGGCGCGAGGTTCACCTGCTCGACGCCGATCTGCGTGCCGTCGCCGAAGAGGCGGACGGTGGCCGGCTGGGCGATGGTCGAGCTGATCGTGACCTCGACCTCGATGTCCTCGCCGACGCGCGCGGTGGCGGGCGAGTGGACGCGCTGGACGATCACCTCGTCGGACGCACCGAGGCCGACGACATACGTCTCGATCTGGACGCCGCGCGCGCCGGCGAGTGCGGCCTCGGACTGGCCGCGGCCGGTCGTGTCGTTGCCGTCGCTGATGAGCACGATGCGTTTCTGGGTCTCGTCCGGGAAGAGCGCCGCCGCAAGGCGCAGCGCACCGCCGACGTCGGTAGCGCTGCGCGCGGGGACCGACGCGAAACGGTCGAGTTCGGTCAGCTCGGCTGGCAGGCGCTCGACCAGCGCCTCGCCGCCAAAGGCGACGACCGCCGCCTGGTCACCCTCCGGCCGCTCCTCCAGTGACTCGCGCACGAAGGCGAGCGCCGATTCGCGGCCGGCTTCGCCGACGCTGTCGGAGAGGTCGACGACGAAGACAGTTGTCAGCCGGTCGACCGGCCACACGAGCTGGAAGCCGGCCAGCGGCGAGCACGAGCGAGACGAGGATGACCGAGCGCAGCACAAGCGACAGCCGCCGCCGGCCCTTGCTCAGGTGATGTCGAGCCGCGAACGACAGCCCGAGCGTGATGGCCAGCAGCACCAGGCCGACGAGCAGCAGCTCGGGGTGCGTGACCGCGAAGGGCAGGCTCATGCCGTTCCCCTGCGCAGGCGGCGCGCGGAGCCACGCGACGCTGTTGAGCACGCGCCGCGCGCCGTCACGTTCGTAGACGAGCCACTCGATGACCAGGAAGAGCAGCGCGAGGGCCACGAGCAGCGGCCAGAACTCGTCGCGCGACACTCCGGCCGTGGCCGGATCGAGGGCAGTGTCGGTCCCAAGAGCGACCAGGCGTGCGCCGTCGCCCGGGCGGATGTTCGATTCGTCGGCGCTGAACAGGTCGACCGCGAAGAGCATTGGGCCTTCATCGGTCGGCGGCGCAGGGGAGGCGCTCGGATCGGGCGAGGCGCTGGGAGTCGGAGCGAAGCTGGGCGCAGGTGACCCGCTGGCATTCGGAGCAGAAATTCTCTCCGCCCGATAGACACCGAGCTGCCGGGTGTCGACGAAGGTCACGCTCGACGCGCCGGTCGCGGCGAGGGGCATCTCGACAACCGAGCCGTCGGGCAGCGTGACCCGCGCGCCGATCGAATCGGGACCGAGTGGGATCTCGACCGGTGACGACGGCGTGATCGGATCGAGCGCCGGCGAGGTCAGCCCGAGCAGCTCGCCCGACAGGTTGGAGATGATGATCGGCCACGCCACCTGGAGCGGCAGGTCGCTGCTGCCGGATGTCGAAGGCGAAGACGGCCGTGGGCAGGCCGTCGCGCACGCCGGCGTAGAGCAGCGGCCCGTCAGAGCCCGGGATCACGGCCCGTGCCCAGCTGGGCAGCTCGATCTCCTGCGTCGCGGCGATATGGAGCCGCGTCAGGTCGACGCCGCGCAGGATCGGGTCGTGCTGGGCAGCTGGCCCATGCCGAACTCCTCGAGCGTGCCGTTGACGACGCCAAGATCAGAGGTCTCGGGTGGCGCGAACGCCAGGATCGGCTTGCGCGGCAGCTCGTCCGGCAGCCAGCCGTCGAACACGATCAGGTCGAACAGCTCCTTGCCCGTGGTCGACCCGTATTCGTCGGTCGTGGCGCCGTACAGCTCGACGTTCGGCAGCAGCGAGAAGCGTTCTGGAGGTAGACGTTGCCCGGTCCGACGAGCAGCACGCGGCGCAGCCGATCAGGCGGCACGATCGCCCAGGCGGCGTCGTCGAGGGCGAGGAAATCGCGGTTCGTGTCGCCACCGGTGCCGTCGCCCGTCGGCGTCAGGCGCGCCTCGACGACGCTCGTCCCCGGCGGGCAGCTCGTCGATGACGACGTCGGCCCGGGTCAGCGGCTCGAGCACGAGGTCGCGCGCGGTCACGGGCGAGCCGTCGGCGAGGATCTGGAGACGGCGCGTGGCCATGTTGGCGGAGTAGTTGGCGACGCTGATGAAGACGCGTGCGCTTGAGGCCCGACGGGTCGGCACGGACGGCGAGCGCGGCGATGGCCTGGTTGTCGCGCTCGCGGCCGACGGTCACGACGCGGACGGGCGACGTCGAGTGCCACATCCGGCACTGACGTTGACGCGTCGTCGGTGACGACGAGGATCTCGGCGCCGCGTGCGCGCTCGGCGAGGCTGCCGGCGAGCTTGAGCGCGTCGGTCAGGTCGGACGCGGTGGTCGAGGCCTCGATCGACTCGATGGCACTGGCTGATGCGGCCGCGGTCGGTCGCCTCGTTGGCGACGACGCGTGCCGTCTCGCCGGCCGCGACGACGCTGACGCGGCCGTCCGACGGGACCTGTGCCATCTGCTCGAGCGCGGCGCGCTTGGCGGCGGTCAGTCGATCGGGAAAGACGTCGGTCGCAGACATGCTGGCGGACGCGTCGATGACCAGCACCAGGTCGCGCGCGAGGCCGGCGGGGTGCTCGCGTGAACGGCCGAGCGACCATGAAGGCCAGGATCACCGCGAGAAGGAGCTGGAGCAGCAGCAGGAGCGAGCGGCGCAGGCGCTGCCACGGCGCGTTCGCCTCGACGTCGCGCACCAGCTGCTGCCACAGGAAGGTGCTGCTGACCTCGTGCACCGGCCGGCGCAGCCGGAGCATGTAGAAGGCGACGATGATCGGCACCGCGATCAGGCCGAGCAGCGCGAGCGGGACGAGGAAGCCCATCGTACGGCGCTCACGCCACGACCTGGCGCCGGCGCAGCTCGGCGAACACGAGGTCGCTCAGCGGCAGGGTCGTAGGGATCGGGACGTAGGCCACGCGTCGCTTGGTGCTCACCTCGTCGAGGCGGCTCTGCCAAGCCGCCAGGCGCTCCCTGTAGGCGTCGAGCGCGAACAGGTCGGCCGTCACGTTGACCGCGTCGCCCGTCTCCCGGTCGACCAGGCGCAGGTCGCCCTCGAGCGGCGGGTCGAGCTCGTCGGTCGAGAGCGTGTGCAGGACGGCGACGTCGCAGCGCGTGCCGGCGAGCTCGCTGATGGCGCGCTCGACGTTCGGATCGAACAGGTCGCTGATCAGCAGCAGCGGCCCGCGCTGCGTGATCTGGGCGGCGTAGTGCCGGCACGCGGCGGCGAGATCGGTCGGGCCGGGATGCGGCTTCACGCCGGAGAGATCGGCCAGCACCTGGAAGACGCGGCCGGTGCCGCGGACGCGCGGGAAGCGGCGCGCGACGCTTGCCCTGCAGCACGGCCATCGAGACGCGGTCGTAAGAGGCCAGGCCGACGTAGGCCAGCGCCGCGGCGGCGCGCTTGCCGAACAGCATCTTGTCCGGCGCGCCGCCATCCATCGAACGCCGATGCGTCGAGCAGGATGTGGACGTTGACGTCCTCCTCCTCGATGAACAGCTTGATGAACAGCTTCTCGAGGCGGGCGTAGAGGTTCCAGTCGAGCGCGCGCAGGTCGTCGCCCAGCGTGTAGTTGCGGTAGTCGGTGAACTCGACCGACTGGCCGCGCTTGACGCTGCGCCGGACGCCCTTCATGCCGCCATGGACGGACTTGCGCGTGACCAGCATCAGCCGCTCGAGCTGGCGCAGGAACGCCTCGTCGAAGACGGTCGGATCGACCGCCGAGGGCAGCAGCTCGCGGTTGAGCGTGGGCCCGAGGCTGGTCACGCGTCCGGCTCCGGCCGCTCCGGGCTGATCGTCTGTGCGTCACGGCCGGCGCTGGTTGGCGGAATGATCGCCATGATTCAGGACGCCGGGTCTACCTGCGGCCGATCGACTGGCCTGCGACGCGTCAGCCGAGGGACGATTCATGGTCAGCCGGCGGGTCAGCACAAGCGTGAGCGGGACGACGCGAAGCGAGCGCCGAAGCGGCCGTGCCGGCACGAGCCGAATCGGCGCGTCTGAAACACGGTGCGTGAATGCCGAAGCCGGTCACTGCCGCGATCCGTGTGAAGCGTCATGGAGCCGACTCGGCCGCCGGACGCTAGTCGACCGACGGCGGCGGCACTGCGTCGAGCACCGCAGCGCACGATGGCGTCGCTGGTGATGCCCTCGGCCTCTCCCTCGAAGTTGCGGATCACGCGGTGGCGCAGCGCGGGCAGTGCGACTGCGCGGACGTCGTCGACCGAGACGTTGAATCGGCCGTCGAGCAGGGCGTGGATCTTGCCCGCGAGCACGAGCGCCTGGGCGCCGCGCGGCGAGCCGCCGTAGCGGACGTATTCCTTGACGAGGCCCGGTGCGCGTGGCGCGTCGGGGTGCGTGGCTGCCAGCACGGAAACCGCGTAGGCCGTCACGTGCGGTGCGATCGGGACGCTGCGCGCGAGGCGCTGCATCTGGACGATCTCGGCCGCGTCGGCCGCGGCGTGCGGCACGAGGCATGCTGCGCGCCGGTGGTCCGCTCCATGATCTCGACGAGGTCCTCCTCCGACGGGAAGGGCACCCAGAGCTTGAACAGGAAGCGGTCGAGCTGGGCCTCGGGCAGCGGGATACGTGCCCTCCATCTCGAGCGGGTTCTGCGTGGCGAGCACGAAGAACGGCGGCTCGAGCTGGTGCCGCTCGCGCGCGACCGACACCTGCTGCTCCTGCATCGCCTCGAGCAGCGCCGACTGCGTCTTGGGCGTGGCGCGGTTGATCTCGTCGGCGAGCAGCAGGTTGGCGAAGACCGGTCCCGGCTGGAACTGGAAGTGCGCGCTGGCCGTCCTGCTCGACGAGCACGTTCGTGCCGATGATGTCGGCGGGCATCAGGTCCGGCGTGAACTGGATGCGGTTGAAGGTGCAGTCGATGACGTCGGCGAGCGTGCGCACGAGCATCGTCTTGCCCAGGCCGGGCACGCCCTCGAGCAGTGCGTGGCCGTTGGCGACGAGGCAGATCAGCGTCTGCCGGACGAGATCGTCCTGGCCGACGATGACCGACTTGACCTCTGTCTCGATAGCCCGTGCGCGGTCGGCGAACTCCTCGGGAGACAGATCGGCGGTCGGTGTCCGCTCGAGGGTTGGCTCGGCCATGCCTGGCTCTCCTACTCTTCCGAGGTCGGGTTGAGCGACGAGAAGTAGTCGCGCACGTAGTCCTTGACGTCGAGCGGGACGTAGCTGCGGTCGAGGCTCGTGATGGCGAAGTCGTAGAAGTCCTGGTAGACGTCGGTGTAGGGGACGACTGCGCCGGGTTGTCCGTGCCCTGGCCCTGGCCCTGACCCTGCTGGGTCTGGCCGTCGCCGCCCTGGCCCGGGATGTACGACGGGTCGTTCGGGCCGACCGAGCCGATCGAAGTCGGCGAAGACGTCGTCGAGATCGCCGGTGCCGAACTGGCGGTTGCCCTGCGTCGGGCCACGGAAGCCGCCCTGCCGCCGTTGCCGCTGCCCAGGTAGCGCGCGTTCGAACCGCCGCCACCGAGCGAGCCGGAGCCCTGACCCTGACCCTGGCCCTGACCCTGACCCTGGCCTTGACCCTGACCCTGGCCCTGGCCCTGGCCCTGGCCCTGGCCCTGGCCTTGACCTTGACCCTGACCCTGACCCTGGCCTTGACCTTGGCCCTGACCCTGACCTTGTCCTTGGCCCTGACCCTGCTGGCCGTTCTGGCCCTGCTGGCCATTCTGACCCTGCTGACCGTTCTGGCCGTTCTGGCCGTTTTGTCCGTTCTGGCCCTGCTGTCCGTTCTGGCCGTTCTGACCCTGCTGGCCCTGCTGCCCGGCATCGGCGAGATCACGACGCGCCTGCTGTAGGTCGTTCGCAGTCCGAGCCAGGTCGCGGTTGAGGTCGACCTGCTCCTGGCCGCGCTGGAGCGCCTCGCCGAGTCGGTCGAGGGCCTCGCCAGCTGCCTGAGCATTGCCGGACTGGATGGCGCGAACCGCATCGGACAGCGCCGTCTGGGCGTTGGCGCCCGCCTGTCGGGCGACGCCGTCGAGCTCGGCCAGCTCCTCGGCCAGCGCCTCGCGCTCGGCCTCTGACATGCCTGGCAGGCGTTCCTTCAGATCGTCCAGGTCCTCTTCGTCTTCTCCGGGTCGCCCGCGGGGTTGCTAGTCGCTGCCCGTGGCCGACGCGGCTCAGCGAGCGCGACGAGCGAGGTGATTGCTGCGGCCCGCTGCTCGTTCTGCTGGATCGAGCCGCGAGCGGATGGCGTCCTCGAGCGAGCCGAGGCGGGCGAGGCTGCGCTCGAGATCCTCGGGGTTGGTCGCGCAGCTCGCGCGCGAGCCGGCGCAGCTCCTCGGCCAGGTCGCGCGCGCGGGTCGTTGGCGTCACGGCCCTCGTCGAGGCGATTGGCCGATTCGTCGAGTCGAGTCGCCTGGCGCTGGGCCGCCTCGCGGATCTGCTGCTGCTGGGCGATGACATCGTTCTGCGCGTTCGGAAGGAGCAGCGCCGGGACCAGCAGCCAGCCCGCACAGCAGGGCGGTCGCCGTCTGGCGCCGCGGCAGGGGGATGCGCAGCCCGCGCGGGTCGGCCGCGGCGAGAGCCGCGAGGGCGTCCTCGCGCTGCAGGCGGACCAGGTGGTCGTAGGTGGCGCGCTCTTCATCGGTGCCGTAATAGGTCTTATCGGCGAGAGCGAGCGCGGTCGAAACGCGATCTCGCAGGCCATCCTCGCGAGTCGGCGGCCAGCGCTGCTTCCGCGATGGTCGGCCGGATCGCGGATGGCGTCAACGAGGAGCACGACCGCGCCGACAGCGGCCACGGCGACCGAGGCGGCAAGCGTGCCACTCGAAGGGCATCACCCGGGCGACGACGGCGAGAACGAGCTCGACGGCGACGACGGCCGCGAGGATCAGGCTGCCGTGGCGGACGAGCGCGTCGCAGCCATACGCGGCGGCGGAAGCGGCCGAGGGAGCGGCGCAGCTCGACGAGCTGCGGGTCGAGGTCATCCTGGCCTCAGTGACGGTCGGTCGGCCGTCGACGGTGTCGGTGATCGATTCGATCTGCGGCACGGCGGCGAAGCCGTGGGAGGTGTAGACGTCGAGAAGGCGAAACGAGTTGCGCCGAAAGGAGGGTGAGCACGATTCCGAGCACGACGAAGGCCGCGGCGCTCTTGGGCCAGAACGTGTCGCGCGGGAAGCCGAAGGTGATCTGCTCGTTCGTGCCGGTGCCCGCGCCGGGGTCACCGGGCACGCCGATGGCCACGCCCACCACGCCGCCACCGCCGGGCAGGACGCAATCGGCGTTTGGCGGACATGCCGGCTGATCGACCGGTGGCTCGGCCTGCGGCATCGGCAGGATGTTCACGTCGTCGACGATGACGCCAGGCTCGACGACGCCGCCTCCGTCGCGGCCGGGGAAGACCGGCGTCGTGGGTGTGGGCGAGCCGAAGTACGGCCGCCCGGTGACGGCGCTGATGTACTCGCACGACTGGTGGTACGCGTCGGGCGCCGTGGCACAGACCATGTCCAGGTTCGCCACGAATGGGTTGAGCCAGACGAGTGCCTCGGGCGCGCGGGCCGCGTTGGCTGAGCAACAGGCCGCTGCTCGAGGTTGTCTGCCGCCCGGCGACCTGCCAGAACTGGTGGAGCGCCGCGGTGCCGATCGACAGGAACAGCACGAGCACGAACGTGACCACCGTCGCGGTCTGAGTGCGCTTGACGAGGGCCGATACGAAGAGACCCGACTGGCGCCCATGCCGAACGCAAGCGCGAACAGGAATGCGTAGGCGCGCACGAGATCCTCCGGCCCGACGCCGCCGAAGACGAAGACCAGGCTGGCGAAGGGGATCGACGCGAGGATCAGCAGGAAGACGTAGGTCAGCGCCGAGAAGAGCTTGCCGATGACCATGCCCAGCGTGCTCAGCGGCGTGGTGACGAGCAGGTCGAGCGTCTGCTTCTCGCGCTCGAGCGAGATCGCGCCGGTCGTGAACGCCGGCGCCAGGACGAGCACGAGCAGTGTCTCGACCATCAGCAGGCCGCTGAAGATGGCGTGGCCGATCGCGGCCGACAGGGCTGTCCCGTTCGAAAGCGTCTGGCCGCCGGGGAAGGGCATGCCCGGGAACTCCGTGACCGGGTTGCTCGCAATGCCCGTCGCGGCCTGCTGCTTGAGATAGAAGTAGACGCCGAACGAGAACAGGCCGAGCAGCAGCAGGTAGACAGTCAGCACGACGAACGCTCGGCGGCCACGCATGCGGCCGCGCAGCTCCTTGATGCTGACGGCGCTGATCGCGGCCCAGAAGCGGCTCAGCCGGCCGGTGAAACGCCGCCCGCGTTGCGCAGCGCCAGTGGTCGCGGTCATGCGGCGGCCTCCTCTTGTGGGCGCTCGGCGGCGTCACGTTGAACGATGGCGGCACGCTCGGCCGCGGCCGTGTCCGTGATCTGCAGGAAGAGCTCCTCGAGGTCGCTCGCCGCGGGCGCGAAGCTGCTCATCTTGATGCCCGCGCGAATCGCGGCCGAGAGCACAGCGGCTGCCGCGGCATCGTCGCCGCGCAGCGCGAACTCGAGCACGTCGTCCGGCCGGCGGCTGACCGAGGCGACCTCCGCGCGCTGGCCGAAGGTGCTCCTCGGCACGCGCGACCGCGAGCTCGTCGCCGACGATCGTGGCGCGGTACACCGCGCCGACGCCGGAAGCGCTCGGCGATCTCCTCGACCCGGCCGCTGGCCAGCACCCGGCCGTGGTCGATGATCGCGACCGAGGTGCACAGCTCCTCCAGCTCGGGCAGGATGTGGCTGCTGATGACGATCGTCTTGCCCAGCGAGCGCAGCTCGCGCAGCAGCTCGCGCAGCTCGACCCGCGCACGCGGGTCGAGCCCGACGGCCGGCTCGTCGAGCAACAGCACCTGCGGGTCGTGGACCAGCGCATGGGCCAGGCACAGTCGCTGCTGCATGCCGCGCGTCAGCTCCTGGACGTAGGCGTTGCGCTTGTCGCCGAGATCGACCAGCTCGAGAAGGTCGCCGATCATCTGGCGCCGCCGCGACGCTGGCAGGCCGTAGCAGCGGCCGAAGAAGTCGAGGTACTCCCAGACGCGCATGTCGTCGTACACGCCGAAGGTGTCGGGCATGTAGCCGATCACCGTCGCGTACGGCGTCCGGATCACGGCGCACGGAGTAGCCGCCGACCTCTGCGTCGCCGGCGGACGGTGGCAGCAGCGTGGCCAGCATCTTGAGCGTCGTCGTCTTGCCCGCGCCGTTGGGGCCGACCAGGCCGAAGATCTCGCCCTGCTCGACCTCGAGCGTCACGCCGGCCACGGCCAGGCTGCGGCCGTAGCGCTTGGCGAGGTCGATCGGTGCGAACGACGACGGTCATTCGATCGTGCCTTCCATGCGCATCGACAGCTGAGAAGTACTGCTGATCCTCGCCGAACTGACCCGCGTCGGAGCGGTTGACGAAGCGGATCAGCACTGCACCGCGCTCGTCCACATAGCGCTCCGGGTTGCTGATGAGATAGCTCTGGAAGGGCTGCGCGTGCGGAAACTCGAGCCAGCGCTCGTCCACGCGGTCCCACAGCTGGAAGTCGGGCAGCATGTTGTCCAGGCCTACGGCCGGCTTGCCCGGATCGTCGCCGGGCGGATCGGGCACCGGGACGTCCTCGCAGGGCTCGAACATGCAGTCGGGCTGAGGCTCCTGGGTGGGCTGCGGGTTCGTCGACGCCTCGCCCACTGGATCATCTTGATCGGGTTGCTCGTTCTCCGGCAGCGGTGCGCGTGGCTCGCCGTCGCCATCGAGCTGCTGGAGCTCGCCCTGGGTCGAGTCCGATCTCGAGCTTGCTGACGCTGAAGCGGCCGTCGATGCCCGACGGCCGTGCCTCGACCGTCATCGTGCCGCGCGACAGGTAGTAGCCGCTGGCGTCACCCCAGCCCTGGGCGGCCTCCGAGTTGACCACCGAGCGCGTGATGAGGGCATTGCCGAACGTCTGGCTGGCATCGAGCTCCATGCCGAGCGGGATTATGAACAGGCCCTCGCCGACGCGGTTTGGCTGGTCGCCCGAGAGCTGAACGTCCATCACCGGACCGTCGCGCCAAGCGAGCAGCAGCGGCGAGGTCGTCTCGCCCGAGGTGCCGTACGGGAAGAGCTGGTCGATGACGGTCCGGCGCGTGGAAACGGCCCGCGCCTGCGCCGCGTCGTTCGGGAACGTCGAGCCGAAGATCCGCTCCGAGATCGCGTAGCCGAAGAACGTGACCGATGTCGTGTCGAGACTGATGGTCTGTGTCGCGCCGGGTTCGAGGTCCTGGATGACGGCGATCGCGCCACCGAAGAGCAGCGCCACGTTCTCGAGTCTGGCACCGGACCGGTTGGTGATCTCGCCCTGGAGCCTGCCGCCCGAGAGGCGCAGGTTGCTGTCGATCTGCGGTGCCTCTGCCGGTGCCTCGGCACGGAAGCCGCGCAGGACTCCGAAGCCGACCTCGAACTCGCGCAGGCGTGACGTCGACTCGCCGAAGACCACGTCGAGCGGCTGCTCGGTCTGCCCGTTGCGCGCGAGGCTGGCCGGATTGGACAGCAGCGCGCCGTCCGGGATGCTCACCTCGAACGTGCGCCGGCTCGGCGAGTAGATGCCGACGTACGCCTGGCCGATGCCCCGCCCGGTGCCCTGCGGCGGCGCGCACGATGGCGATCTCGTTGACGATCACGTCGCTGCCCTTGAGTCCCGCGCCGAGTCCGTACGAGGCCGACGGCAAACAGCGCGACCAGCGCGGGGATCGTGACCCACGCCCACTCACGCTTGTCGAGCCGGCGCAAGACGAGGTAGTTGATCGGGCCGATCAGCGCGATGTACGCCACCAGCAGGATGAACAGCTGCTCGATGGGCGGCAGGTCGACGGATGGCAGGTTCTGCAGCGCATAGACGATCTGCGAGTCGTCCGCTACGGCGAGCGGGTTGAGCGCCGGGCCGTTCATCGACTGTGGCAGCACGCGCCGCCACAGTGCGCCGGCGGCGTCGCTGCCGGAGAGCCAGTCCTGGCCCAGATCGACACCGATCAGCGTCACCGTGCCACGGCCGTAGGACGACTGCGCGGCGATCACGTCGTCGCCACTGCGCGCGATGATCGAGCCCCTGTCGAGCGTGCCGGCCAGGGCAGGCGCCGTCTCCGGCGCGTCCGACGGCAGCTGGCCGAAGAGCGCGGCGAGCTCGGCGCTCGTGGCGTCGACGGTGTGAGTAGGCATAAACGGGAGCAGCTCATCGAAGCCGGCGACAGCGCCGGTGCCGGTGGTGCCGCCGAGGATGATCAGCTGGCCGCCCGCGCCGACCCACAGCTTGAGCGCCTCCAGCTGTGCCTCGGAGAGCTGCGTGGCGTCGACGTCCTGCCACACTAGCCGATCGATGGCCGCCCAGGCCTCGACGCGCGGCGGCAGGTCCGACGCCGTGAGCGTGATGACCGACGAAGTGGTGACGTTCGGGTTGACGAGCGCCTCTTGGACGTCCGACAGGAGGCGCTCCGGCCGCTCGGCGACGACGGCGACGATCGGCGAGAAGGCGTCGTGCGAGCGGATGTTGACCTGTTGAGTGGCCAGGACCTCGTCGCCGTTGGCGAGGTCGACGAACAACCGGCTGCCGAACAGGCCGGTCTGGGCATAGAGCGTGAACTGCTGGCGGGCACCGTTGGCGAGCTGGACCTCGACCCCGTAACGCGACGCCGATTCCTGCTGCGGGGCGCGGATGCGCACCTCGGCGTTGACCGGCGGGCCGTCGTTGCTGAGCTGGACCTCGACCGCGGTCCACGCGCCGGGACGAACGTTGCCACCGAGCAACGCCCGGGCCTCGATGTGGAGGTCAGGGTTGGTTGGGGCCGCGGACGGGGAGGGGGCAGGCGTCGGGCTCTGAGCCGCGGCCGGCATGGCGAACACGGACAGGGCCGCGCACGCGGTCAGAATTGCGGCGCTCAGATAGCGGAAAAGCCGTGGTGCCGGCCGTGACGTAGCTCGGTGCATTCCTTCTCAGGCTAGGTGTACCGCGCTAGACGCGACAAGGCTCCAATAAGTTGCACGCGGCTACCATGAGTCACCCGTGCCAGCCCTTCGGCCTTTCAGAGGCCTGCGCTACGCCGCTGTCCCAGAGACCGACCTGAGCGGCGTGCTGTGCCCACCCTACGACGTGATCTCACCCACGGAACGCGAGGCGCTCTTGGCGCGCGACCTCCATAACGCGATCCGCCTGGAGCTGCCGGCAGTGACCCCGACTTCGGCCATCCCTGCCGACTACGAACGGGCCGCGGCCGCACTGAGCTCGTGGGTCCTCGACGGCACCCTACGGCGCGACTCGCGGCCGATGATCTACATCTACGACCAGCGCTTCAGCGCAATGGACGGCAGCCGGCGCGTCGCGCGCGCGTTCTTCTGTGAGCTCGAGCTCGAACCGTATGGGCCGACCAGTGGGGTGCGCCCGCATGAGCACACCATCGCGGCGCCGCGCGAGCATCGCTTTCAACTGCTGAGCGCCGTGCGGACGCACCTGTCGCCCGTGCTGCTCATCTACGACGACTCCGACGGGCGTCAACAGGCGCTGCTCGACCAGCTTGCTGCTGGCGTGCCGGCGGCGACCGCGTCGCAGCCTGGCGTCAGTCACTCACTGTGGATCGTGGACCCCCACGAGTCGGTGGAGGCGCGCGAGCTGGTCGATTTCGCGGCTTCCAAGCCGCTGACGATCGCCGACGGCCATCATCGCTACGAGACAGCGCTGCGCTACCGGAACACTCCCGGCGCACCCGCGCGCGCGACCCATGTGCTCGCGCTGCTGTACGGCTCGACGTCCGGTGGACTCGCTCTCGCGCCGTGGCACCGCGTGATCACCGACGTCGCAAATCCTGAGACCGTGGTGGCCTCAGCGGTCGATAACCTCGGTGGATCGCTCGTGCCGGATCGGGCATCCCTGTTGGCCACCGTGGCCGGGTCTGAACAGCCGGGCGTGGCCGGGCTGTGGACGCGCGAAGGCGGCGCGTTACTTCGGTGGGACGGCTCCCAATCGTCGCGGCTGGACGTGAGCGTCGTGTCGGATACCCTGCCCGCGATGATCGGAAGCACGGAGAGAGAGCTGACCGAGTCGGGCAGGCTGACCTACACGCATGACGCGCGCGAAGCGGTCGCTGCCGTGGATGAAGGCCGCGCGGACGTCGCGTTCCTTCTGCGGCCGACGCCGATCGACCAGGTCATGGCCGTCGCCGCTGCGGGCGAGTTCATGCCGCCAAAGTCGACCTACTTCTATCCCAAGGCCGCCACCGGCCTGGTCTTCGATCCGCTCTTCGAATGACCTCCGACTTCGAGCAGCGGCCACCGAATCCCGACGCCGCCAACGGGCACCATGCGGACGGCGGCGAAGCCGGCGACGCCGTCGTCACGGAGCGCGCGGCACGTCCGATCCGCAAGGACGAGCGCATCGTCACCGATCGGGGCCTGTACATCGAGTCGTGGCTGCCCGAGCGTCGGTCGCGGCGCAAGCCGCTGTACATGCTCCACGGCGAGCTCGGCGGCTCGTGGCTGTGGCAGCGCTTCCTGGGCTACTTCGCGCCACGCGGCTGGGAGGGCCACGCGCTCAACCTGCGCGGCCACTACTGGTCGGAGATTGCGGATTTCGCCGATCTCAGCTTCTCGACGTACACAGATGACGCATTAGCCGGGGCCGACCTGCTGTCGCGGCCACCGATCGTCCTCGGCCACGGCATGGGCGGCCTGCTGGCGCTGCGCGTCGCGCAGGAGCGGCCGGTCTCTGCCGTCGTGCTCCTGGGATCAGCGCTGCCGGCCGCGCTCCTGCCGCCACCACCGCCCCACATGGTGCGGCTCCTGCCGCGCGAGTACCGCCGCGAGCTGGTCGGCTGGGACGGAGCGGTCGGACCAGATCCAGCGCCAGCACCCCGACCTGACCATCGCCGACGTCTCGCGCATTCAGCACATGATGGGCGCCGAGTCGGGCGCAGCCCGCCGCCAGATGCTCGAGGGCGTGAACATCGAGCTCGATCAGCTGCCGCAGGTGCCCAAGCT
Source organism: uncultured Chloroflexia bacterium (assembly GCA_963706095.1). Taxonomy (GTDB): domain Bacteria; phylum Chloroflexota; class Limnocylindria; order Limnocylindrales; family CSP1-4; genus JALYGJ01. The sequence continues at coordinate 667,911 of OY970149.1, read as the reverse complement.
GGTCATCGGTGGCGGGATCGATCGGGCGTTCCCGGCGGAGGAAAGCGAGCGCCTGGCGGAGTGGCTGGGCGCGGAGCATCTGGTCTTTCGATGACCATTCCCACTACGGCCTCGTCCTCGGCGAGGACAGCTATGAGCCCGTCGCTGAGGCCGTCCGCGCGTTCATCGAAACGAGCCGCCTGTAGCAGTGCCGAAGAGGCATTGCTAGACTATGCAGCGGTACGCCGCATTCGTCTAGAGGCCCAGGACACCGCCCTCTCAAGGCGGAGATCACCGGTTCGAATCCGGTATGCGGTACCAAATCGAAGTCTTCCGACGCCCCCGGACCGCGCCCCGGGGGCGTCAACATTTGTCCCGGTGTGGACAAGAAGGTGGACACATTGGTGGACGGAAGCACTACCGGCCGGGTCGGCGCGCACCTACAATCCCCCGATCGTTGACGGAGCTCCGGCGAATCGGGCACCGACGACGGAGAGGAGTCGGGCTCCGCGGACTCAGCAGTCGTCCCGGGCTCGGTTTGAACTAGGAGTAGCGCTTCACCCTCAGGCACAGCGGCGGGGCGCAAGGGAGTAGTCACGTGGCGTTTCAGCCTGCCGGTCCGGTAGTTGCGTTTGCCCCGGGCACAGTGGTCGAACCTCAGCCGCCCGCGTCGGGAGCGCCGATTCCCGCCGACGATGCGCTCGAGTTCGTCCGCTTCTGCTACCGGCGGCGGCGTGTCGGCTGGCCGGCGCTGTACGACGAGATGACCGCCGTCGCGGCGCGTGGCGCGTTTCGGGGTTTGGGCTACGGCGACCTTGCGGAGCGCGGTGTCAGCTTCTGCCTGGCCGACCTGCCGCGCCTAGTCGCCCTGACCGAGCGCGTGATACGCGAAGAGCAGCCCATCTCTGATCCGATCCCGACGGCGCTGACGATCACTCCGCTACCAGTGAGCTCCTAGCAGGAGCCCAGCCAGAGGAGCCCAGCCAGAGGAGCCCAGCCAGGCGCGGATCGTCAGCGGGAGCGCGACTCGATCGCGATCAGGTCCGCGACAACCTCAGCGAGCGGTCGGTTGGCATCGAGCTCATGCGTGCAGCTCTGCCTGAGGATCGGCTCTATCTCGGCCAGGTCGGCGAGGATCTCCGCTCGTTCCAACGCTGTCTTCCCGTAGTCGTTCGTCGTTCGGCGCGCGACCCGGTCGAGCATCACTTCCGCAGGAGCGCTGAGCAGGACGACCGCGTCGAAACGGTCGTAGAACTTCGATTGATTTCTCGTGCCCCCTGCCACGAACAGCGAGCGACCGTCGTCGGAATCCAGGAGCTCGACGATCCGCTCCTCGACCCAGTGAAACTCCCCGCGGTGCCGCTCGTCGATGGGCTCGGCGTACTTGCGGTACTCGCGCCAACCCTCCTCATCCGTGTCGACGACCCGATAGCCACGTCGGCCCAGCTCGGCGAGCGCCGACGACTTTCCCGTCCCGGATATGCCGGTCACCAGGATCCTGGACATCGGGCAACGCTGCGACTGTGTGAGACGGCCGCGGCCGCTTAGTCGGGGCGCAGGCCGCGGCGGGCCATCTCCCATTCGATCTGGCGCTCGGCCTCGACGTACGTGTCGATCTCGGTCCGGATCTTGTTCGCCTCGGGCGTGTACAGGTGGACCTGCTGCTGGAGGATGTAGCTCAGTCGGCGGCTGGTCATGCGCACGTGGTCGAGGTTCTTCATGAGCACGAGCGGGTCCATCGACGCCAGGTCGTCGGGGTGGTACATCTGCTTCATCGGCATGCCGCCCGAGTTTATATCGACAGCCGGCCTGCTCAACCACCGACCACGCCGGCTACTCCCGTCGGAACGCGTCACCTACGCTCCCGGCGCGTAGTAGCACCCCGACGGCCTAGCGCTTGAAGGGACCGAACCGGCGCAGTCGACGTCGTCGCGCCGACGTGGCGACGGGCGCATCCTGAGCCAGCTGGGTCAGCGGATCGGCAGTCGGCGCTGACGCCTGGGCGAGTGGATCGGTGGACGTCGCCGCGGTAACGGACCCCGTTCCGGCCGTGGCCGTCACGGGCTCCATGACCACCGTCGGCGAGTCCGCGTCAACAGACTCGTCTCCGCCGCGGCCGAAGCGCCGGCCGAACGACTCCTTGGTCGACTCGACCATGTAGTACGCCACCGGCACGACGAGCAGCGTCAGCAACGTCGAGCTGAAGAGCCCGCCGATGACGACCGTGCCCAGCTCGGCCGCGATGATCGAGCCCTCGTTGAAGCCCGCGGCGAGCGGGATCAGGGCCAGGATCGTGGCGAAGGCCGTCATCAGGATGGGCCGGACTCGGGTCCGTCCGCCCTCGATGATCGCCTCTCTTAGCGGGTGTCCCTGCGATCTCAGCCGTTCGACGAGATCGAGTAAGACGATCGCGTTGGTGACGACGATGCCGATCAGCATCAGGAAGCCGATGAGCGCGCTGACGCCGATCGGGCGATCGGTCAGGTACAGCGCCGGGAAGGCGCCGATCGTTGCCAGCGGCAGGCTGAACAGGATGATGAACGGCGTCGTCAGCGAGTTGAAGGTCAGGACCATCATCACGTAGACCAGAAGCACCGCCACGGCCATGGCCGTGAAGAGGCCACCGAATGCCTCGTTCTGCTGCTCGGTCACGCCCGCGAGGCGGACGTCGACGCCCGCCGGGATCGAGCCATTGGCAACCAGGGCATCGATCTCCGTGCGGATGTCGCTGGACACCGCACCCGTGTCGGCGCTGGTCATCTCGGCCGTGATCTGCGCTGCCGGTGCACCGTCGATACGCGTGATCGAGCCCTGGACGTCGACCTGCTCAATCTCTGCGACCTGCGCCAGAGGCACCTTCTGGACCGTGCCCACGAGGATGTTGCCCAGGTCCTCGACGGACGTGGCAGCCTCCGGGTCCGTGCGCACGATGAGCTCGGCCGTGCCCTCGTCGTCGAAGGTGACCGTGGTGACCGTGGTTGATGTCAGGATCGCCCGCACGTCGCCGGCGATCTGCGCCGCCGTCGAGCCGACGGCGATGGCGCGATTGGGATCGACCGTCACCTGGATCTCGGGCGATTCCTCGGCGAGGTCGCTCGAAAGGTTGGCCAGGTCATCGCGGTCCTGGATGGCCGCAAGCACGGTGTCGGTTGCCTCTTGGACAGCCTCCGTATCCGTGCCGCTGACGATGATGTTGAGGTTGTTCGAAGTGAAGCCGGCGGTCTGGGCGACGTTGATCTCGTAGCCGTCGGTCTTGACCGGCTCGAGCGCCGCCGACAGCGACTGTGCCTGCTCGTCCAGGTCGACGCCATCGTCGAGCCTCACCGTGATCGTGGCCGAATTTGCAGGCTGTCCCTGGAGCGCGGCGATGATCGTGTTGAAGCCGGTGTCGCCCTCGCCGGGCACGCTGGTCTGGACGGTCTCGACCGAGGGCTGCTCGATCAGGATTGCCTCGGCCTCGATGGCCTTGTCGAGGACGGCCTCAGACGAGGCGCCCGACGGCGGCACGAGGGTGACGCCCAGGATCTTCTCCGACCCTGTGTCGATGAACTGCGTCGGCAGCTGGCTGACCAGCGTTGACGAGAGGATGAAGAGCACGAGGGCACCGGTGAGGACGCCCCAGCGGGTCACGCGGCTACGCAACGCGCCCGTGATGAGCGGTGTGTAGGACTTGATCCAGAAGGAGTTCTTGGGCTCGCCGTCAGCGTCGACGTTGACGTTGACCTTGCCGATGAAGAGGTACGCCAGAACCGGCACCACCGTCAGCGCCACGATCAGCGACGCGGCAAGCGCGAAGGTAACGGTCAGCGCGAACGGCAGGAATAGCTGGCTGACGAGGCCACCGACGAAGCCGATGGGCAGGAAGACCAGGATGGTGGTCAGCGTGCTCGAGGTGATCGCGCGCGCGACCTCCGCCGGACCTCGGGTGACGGCCGTGAGCTTGTCTTCACCCATGGCGCGGTGGCGATAGATGTTCTCGAGGACCACGATGGAGTCGTCGACAACTCGGCCGACGGCGACCGCGAGGCCACCCAGCGTCATGACGTTGAGCGAGATGCCGGCGAACTGCATCAGCACCAGCGCGGTGACGACCGAGAGCGGGATGCTGATCGCGGCGACGAGCGTGGAGCGCACGCTGAACAGGAACAGGAAGATCGTGATGACCGCGAAGAGCGCGCCGAGGCCGCCCTCGCGCAGCAGGCCGTCCTGCGATTCCTTGATGAAGTTCGACAGGTTCTGGACGATCGTGACGCTGACCGTGTCGGGGTGGCGCGCGGCGATCTCGTCGAGCTTGGCCTGGACGTCGTCGGCAACGGTGACCGTGTTGGCCTCGGTCGTCTTGGTGACGGTCAGGGTCAGCGACGGCTGCCCGTCAGTGCGTGAGTAGCCGGTCGTCGCGACATCCTGCAGCTCGACAACGGCGATCTCGCCGAGGAGGATCGGCGTAGGGAGCGCTCCCGGGGGAGGGCTGAAGTCGGGCGGTGGGGTGAAATTCGGGGGCAGCGTGGGCGTCGGGCCGACGGGCTGTCGGACACCGACCACCAGCTGGGAGATCTGGTCGACCGAGGTCAGGCGGCCAATGGTCGAAACCGGGATCTTCTCGGTGTCAGTCGGCAGCTGGCCGGACGGGATCGTCAGGTTGTTGGCCTGGAGCACGCCGACGATCTGCTGGGTCGTCACGTTGGCCTCGGCCATCGCGGCCGGGTCGAGCGTAACCAGGAGCTGCTGCTCGAGTCCGCCTGTCAGGTCGGCCCCGGCGACGCCGTCGAGCGACTCGATCTCGGGCACGATCTCATCGGTGGCGATGGTGGCCGCCTCCTCGAGCCCGTCCGCACTGGTGGCTGCGATCGAGGCGACGATCACCGGTGACTGGTTGATGTTGAGCGCCTGGACCGTGGGATCCACGGCCTCCGGCAGGCTCAGGCTGCGAATGTTCTCTTCGATCGTCGTCTGCGCTGCCTTGACGTCCGTGCCGAACTCGAACTGGGCCACCACGAGGGCGACCGAGTTGGCCGACGTCGACTGGAGCTGGGCCAGGTTGGGGACGTTCTGGATGGCGCGCTCGATCGGCTCGGCGACCTGCGTGGCGACATCGGTCGCACCCGCGCCGGGATATGGCGCGATGACCGTGATGACCGGGAAATCGACGTCCGGCAGGAGCTCCTGCTTGAGGCTGCCCCAAGCCAGGATGCCGCCGACGAATAGGGCGACCGCGAGCAGGATCGTGACGCTGCGCTGGCTGACGGCCAGGGCTGAAAGGCGGCTCAAGAGGGTTCCTCCGTTGACACTCGACGGGCGGCTGTGACGAGCACGTCGATGGCTTGGTTGACGGTGTCGATTTCCGATGTGCTGAGGTGGACGAGGAGCTTGCGCAGGTGGTCCGCGCCCAGCTCCTGGAAGCTGTCGAGCAGGTCCGTGCCCGCGGGGGCGAGTGAAACGAGGACGCTGCGGCGGTCGCGCTCGTCTGTCCGACGCGCGACGAAGCCGGCGTCGACCAGCCGATCGACCAGCGAGGACAGCGTGGAGAGCGAGATGCGCAGCTGCGGCGCCAGGTCGCTCATGCGCGCCTCGCCGATTACTCCAAGGAGCATCAGCACGCGCATCTGGGCCATGGTCACGCTCGGGTCGGGGAACTCCGGGGGATGGGTCGCCGAGAGCGTCTCGACGATCACCCGGTACCCCGCGATGGCGCGCTCTATGGCGGATTCGTTTGCCTTCATCGGACCTTTCGATGGGATCAAATAGTTTGACTGCGGCGAAGTATATGCGCGGTCTGTAATTGCTGCTCCAGCGGTCGTGTCTGCCGTATTGCGGTGGTTCGGGTTGGTGGCGACGCTCCGGTGACTTGGTGGATGCAGGAGGTTCGTACGTGGTCAGAAGCACGGCGTTGGTGGCTGGGTTATTGCTGCTGGTCGGATGCTCGATGCTGCCCGGTAGCGGCTCGCCGTCACCCCAGATGAGCGCACTCCGCAACTCCGCCTGGGTGTTGAGCACGATCGGCGACCAGCCCATCGACAGCGGCGTCCGGGCGACGCTTCAGTTCGCACTCGTGCAGGCCAGCGGCAACGGTGGCTGCAACCAGTTCTCGACCACGTACCGGACCGACGGCACGACGACTCTTTCGTTTGGACCGATCGCCTCAACGAGAATGGCCTGCCAGGACTCGGGCGGAGCCGTTGAGACGGCGTACTTCGCGGCGCTCGAGCGAGTTACGCGCTTCCTGCTCCAGGACGACCTTCTGACGCTGACGGGCGAGGGCGACGCTCCCCGGATCACGCTCGCTCGCGCCGCCCCGGCCACTGTCGAAGGCCCGTGGACCGTTCTCAGCGCGAACAGCGGACAGGGCGCAGTTTCGTCCGTGCCGGCGGGAGTTACGGCGGCGTTCTCTTTCCAGCCCGACGGCCTGATCGAAGGCAACGGCGGCTGTAACACCTTCAGCGGGGGCTACAGCGTCGACGGCGACTCGATCGCGATCGGGCCGCTCATGTCAACGCGGATGGCCTGCGCGGATCCGGCAGGCTCGTTCGAGACCCAGCTGTTAACTGCTCTGCAGGCCGCCACGACGTGGGCGGTCAGCGGCGACAGGCTCGAGCTGCGCGACGCTGACGGAGCACTCCAGGTTCAGGCCCAGAGCGCCATCGGCCGCTGACCGGGTCACGATCGCGGGACGGCGCCGCGTAAACTGGCTGCGTCTCGTCCCCGTAGCTCAGTGGACTAGAGCGGCTGCCTTCTAAGCAGCGGGTCGCAGGTTCGAATCCTGCCGGGGACGCCACGTGCACAACTTCTGTGCTCCAGAAGAGCGGATAACGCTGCTGTGCGACCTGACCAACTCTCACGACTTGCCTGGATAGAGCGTCTAAGTGCGCTGTCCGGAGGTTGCGGTGGTCCCGACTCTCTCATCGCTGGCACCTTCCTTCCAGCGATCCCTGATGGCCGCGAACAAGAGTCCTAGAACGGTCAGGACCTATCTCGCGGGCTTATCCGCATTGACTGAGTTCACCAGGACCAACGGTCTTCCCGAGCGCATATCGGAGATCTCTCGCCGCCACATCGAATCTTTCCTAGTGGAGCGGTCGAAGAGGCTGCGTCCCGCCTCCGTGTCTGTCGAGTTCAGAGCGCTTCAGCAGTTCTGGAAGTGGGCACTTGATGAGGGAGAGGCCAGCGTCTCTCCGCTGGCTCGAATGCGACCGCCACACGTCCCAGAGGAGCCGCCAGCGATCCTCTCCGACGATGCCTTGAGACGGTTGCTCGCAAGCTGCGATGGCGGGTCGTTTGAGGATCGCCGCGACATGGCGATGCTGCGCCTTTTGCTCGACACCGGAATGCGACGCTCGGAACTCGCGGGGATCCGCGTTCGGGACCTCGACTTGATCGGCGGCACTGTCCTCGTCCTTGGCAAGGGACGCAGGCCGCGAATGCTGCCATTAGGTCGGCGCTCGACAAAGGCGCTCGACCGCTACGTCCGCGTGCGAGGAAGCCATTGGGCACAAGACAGCGAACTTCTATGGCTTGGCCGCAAGGGGACCATGACTGACTCGGGCATCTACCAAGCCGTGTGCGAGCGCGGGAAGGCTGCAGGCGTCCCGAACGTCTTTCCGCATAGGTTCCGCCACTCGTTCGCGCATCTCTGGCAGTTGGAAGGAGGAAGCGAGACGGACCTCATGAGGCTCGCGGGATGGCGTAGCAGCCAAATGCTGAGGCGTTATGGCGCAAGTGCGGCAGACGAGCGAGCTAGAGAGTCACACAAGCGCCTCAGCCCAGGCGACCGCTACTAGCGCTGACACGTCGGTAGCATCTGCACGGAGCGGGCCCCACATCCCCGATGGCAGACTGGGAGTCTGCGGCGACCCGATGGAATGCCTCGCTACGCTCGACGCCGGACGCCCTTGACCGCCTCCTAGGTGGTCGGTCCCACACCTCCACATTTCGTCGTCAGGCGCGTCCCGGAGCCATATGGACGGAAAGCAGCCCACGGAGCGACCGTGCCCTGGAGGCCGTCCACGCCAGGGACCGTCATCGTGCCCGACGACTCGGCACTCTGGAATGTCCCAAGTACCTGGCATGAGTCGTCGAGTAGCTCAATTGCCACGTTCTCGTCGCCAGCCCACATGACGGCAACGCCGTCTGCTCCCGGCTCGACTTCTCCAACTTGCACGCTGTCCGACCATTCGCCGCCTTCATGTACACGTACGAAGAACGTTGTGTCCGAAGCGTTGCGCACCCGAAATTCGTACGCGAAGCGTCCACAGCCGACAACGCTCACCAGGACCGCACCGATGAGAACCGCGATACCCATCAAGCGGCGAACCTTCATTCGTGTTGTGCGCACGGCGGCATCGTCCCGCCTCGTCGCTCCGCAGTCAAACGCCATCTTGACCGTCGAGGCGCCCCGGAACAACGGATCGCGAACTCGGCCACTGGCGCATTACCCAGCTCACCTACTGCGTCCGCCCATTCAAGTCTCCTGGATATTGGAATGCGTGCAAGCTGCATCGGTTGCCCCGGATCCTGCCGGGGACGCCAGGATGCGCCCACTTCAGCGTCATCGAATCGCGAAGTCGTCGAGGTTGACAGGCCAGAACTCGCCAGGCTCCATGTCTGACTCAAATACAACATCGACCGACGGTTCTTGACCTCGACCGCAAATGGTATCTACTTGAGCAGTCGCGACATCCCTACCGTCCCCTAGCCGACTTTTCAAACTGACATGTCCAGTGTCCACCCATCAGGTGCACCTTGGAACGTTCGGATTGGTTAGCAAAAGTGGGCGTACTCGAACATGTGTGTACAGCAAACGGTCCAATGATGTACACTCACCAGCATGGACAGAGTCATTGGCTATGTGCGTGTGAGCAGCGAGGAGCAGGCGGACTCGCGTGCCGGGCTGATCGCTCAGCGTGCGGCGATCCTAGCTGAGGCTGAACGTCGAGGCTGGCACGTCGTTGAAATGATCGAGGACGCCGGGTTCTCGGGAAAGGATCTCAAGCGTCCAGGCATTCAGACGGCCCTGGATGCCATGAAGTCTCGAAAGGCAGACACGCTAGTTGTCGCCAAGCTGGATCGGTTGTCGCGTTCCCTACTTGACTTCGCGGGGCTGATGAACCGGGCTACGCGCGAGAAGTGGGCGCTAATCGCTCTAGACCTCGGCGTGGATACCACTTCTCCAGCTGGTGAGGCCATGGCGAATGTGCTCGCCACCTTCGCTCAGTTTGAGAGGCGCCTGATCGGTCAGAGGACTCGTGAGGCTCTCGCAGCCAAGAAAGCTCAAGGCGTGAGACTCGGTAGGCCATCTCTCGTTCCGGAAGCCGTACGGGAGCGAGCTGTCGAGCTTCAGAAGGGTGGGCTGTCGCTTCGAGGCATCGCGGCAGTCCTGAACGAGGCGGGGACTCCAACTGTGCAGGGTGGGACCCGATGGCACGCTTCGACAGTGAGGGCGCTTCTGCGGCGACAGCCAAGCTGAGGCCACAAGCTACGGACTCCAGGGGTCCCGAAGGCCCCTCCAGAATGCCCTGTGAGCCTCCAGAACATTGCCTGCGCCACGTAAACACCGATCTGGTATCTGGACACGTGTCGGCCATAAATCAGAGAACTAATCAGATGCTGCAAGGTGAAATGGGTTGGCTGTTTGCACGCGCGCGACAGCGCGCCCCTTCCACCAGTAGGTGATCCCCCTCCTTTCTGACCTGTAGCGAACCTAGATGCAAGGTTCTAGGTCAGAGCGGCATCCGAAGATATTGCACAAGTATTGCCAACAATCCTTTCTCGGGCAATAAATAGAGAGGTTCAGTGAACAATCTGAACCTCAAGGTTGGGGTTTACATCGCCTCAACAAGTTGAGCAACTAACCAACGGTCGCCACCGGCGAGTCCGGGTCGCTCAATGAGTTCGCTAAACGTAACGTCGTACGTTGATAGGCGAACTTGGGTGCCATTGTCGAGAATGCCCCATGTCTTGCGAAGGGTTTGACCCTCACCCTTGGCCTTCTTCATGAGGTCTGTAGCCTCATCTTCAAGCCTGAAGGCCTCGCGCTCCGACATGGAGCCACCCTGAACACGTACATCCTTGCGACCTCTCGACATGAGTTGGTCGCGGAATAACCGAGGATGAGTCCTCGGCTTCTTGTCCATACACGGAAACTCCAGTGCACGGCATCTTGCATGCACCGTAACGCCACGCAGCAGCGCGGCAGTCCGCAGAGGGGGATGTGTTAACTATACCATGGCAGTCAATAGGTTGTCTAAGTCGTTCTTAAAGCGGCGCACACAGAATGGAACAATCTCTCCTTCAATTGCCGTATATAGGTGTAAGCATTGGTTGGCATGCTCGCTGCGTTGAGGGCAGTGCTTGCAGCGCGACGACTTAGTGAAGCGACGGGAGGGCCCTCCCAGAGCGAGCAAGGACAGAGCGCTAGCAGCGTTGAAGCATCCACTGATGCTCATGCAATAACCTGCGAAGTGAGTGACGCCTGAGGTTTCAGTTCGAAACGAAGTGAGAACTGATAACCGACAGGAACGAACGAGCAGCACATAGCATCCATGGATAACTGATGCCCTTCTAGCTGGTGTTAGGGTGTTGCCACCAGGACAAGGTTCGGAGAGCTTCTAACGGTCTAGGTGTAAGGGTTGCAAAGTGTCCAAGAGTGAGCGTGCTTGTCCCCGTAGCTCAGCGGACTAGAGCGGCTGCCTTCTAAGCAGCGGGTCGCAGGTTCGAATCCTGCCGGGGACGCCAATTTCATGTCTCGACGGCCGCTTCGCTTTCCCGACGAGCCAGCGCCCACCCGACCACGATCATCGCGGTTCCCCATGCGAGGAATGCGACGTCGTATAGGAACTCATCGGGGCCGGGCCGGACATGGTGCAGGTTCAGCAGATGGTGGTCGATGATTCCTTCCACCACGTTAAACAAACCCCAGCCGATCAAGAGCCCACCGACGAAGCGTCGAGTCGCGCCACCCTCGTGACGTGCGCCGTTAGAGGCCATGAGCACGAAGACGCCGGCGACCGTGACGATCCAGGTCGCGGCGTGGAACAGGCCATCGCCGACTGTGTTCAGCTCCAGGTTCTCCAAGGTCGTCGGCGGTGTGGGCGTGCTGACCAGGTGGTGCCACTGGAGGATTTGGTGCAGCACAATCCCGTCGAAGAAGCCGCCAAGCCCCAAACCGAGCAGCACGGCAGCGATCATGAACCGCCCGCGCCGCGGGTCATCGTTGACCGTGGCCATGGATCTCTCCTCTGCGGAGCTACGAATCTCATGGGCCCAAGCGTTCCCGGGCTAGGTCGGTGTGCGCTGAGGAGGCGTCAGCCGCATATCAGCTCGATCGTGTGGAGTTGGGGCATTCCCTCGCAAGGGCTCGCTGCCCGCGATTCGACATGCAACCCGCCGCGCCGTTAACGGACGGCGCCTATCTCGGCGGTTGCGCTGGTGCGGGAGGAATGTGAAATCCGTCGAGCAACTCTCGTTCCGCGAGTGGCTCGGACAGGAACAGCAGTGCTGGTGTTGCCGGGTTGCTCGGGCAGGCGCCGCCGATCGTTCGAACACCCAGCGTGATGGTGACTGTGTCCGGCTCGTAGCGCACGAGCGGCGGCACGATGCGACCCACGGCAAACGAGCCACTTGCGCAGGCGCGCTCCTCGACCAGGATCTCCAACGTCGTCGACTCGGCGGTCGGTGGTGGCCGTCGCGGATCTAGCCACCACCGCGCCGCTCCGATCTCATCGCCGAGCACCGCGTGCAGCTGGCAGTCGCCGGAGTTCGCGAAATCCCAGTCGTTGCCCCGCCGACGGAGGGTGAGGTAGATCAATCCGTCTTCCGAGTCGGCCAGAAACAGCAGGCGATCATCCTGCCTGTCGACTAACCGCCAAGCGCCCGCCGCCGGGTACTCGGGGACATCGCCGGTGTAGCGCGCGATCTCGCGGCGCAGGGCGTCGAACTCCGGCCCGACTTGGCCCTCCGCGTTGGCGGGCGCGTCGAGGGCGGCCAGGGGAAACGACGATCCGTCGCAGGCCGCCCGGGGCTCTACCGCGCCCGCACCCTCATGCAGTATTTGCGGGGCGGGCTCACCCGACGCGCGCGCAGGCGCTGACGTTCCGCTTGCGCACGCGCCAGCAAGTGCGATGGTCGCCAATGCCAGGATGAATTTGCGGATGAACCGCCTGGTTCTTCCTACTCGTGGCGGCAGTGGCTCAGTCCTCTTCCTGGGCGTCGTCGTCGAAGTCCGGCCACGCCGCGATGTCGATACCGTGGTTCTCGGGAGAAGCGAGCGTCCACCAGTTGGGCACGTGCGAGTCGTCGGCGAGTCGCCCGCCGGCCGCGAGAGCTGCCGCGACACGAGCCTCGGCCTGATCTGCCGGCACGCTGACGTCGATGTGGGTACGTCCGCGGCCCGGCCTGGGCGGCTTGAGCTGCTGGAACGACACGTACGGGTTGCGTCGGTGCCGATCGACCACGTCCTCGTTCGGCCCCAGGCTCCTGTACCCGAGGGCGGCGGCCCAGAACGGGCCGACGTCGCTGCCCGCATCCTGTGCGACGGCGATGCCGACTACTTGAACCTGAGAAGGGTCTGGCTCGAGCTGCAACAGCCGAGCCTCGGCCGAGATCCTGCGACAGAGCTCCACGTCACGCTCGCTCAAAGCTCCGTACTCTCCGGAGGCGGTCCGGACAGTAACTCCCTCGGGCCGCAGGTCCACATCCGGATAGTGGCCAACGGCGCTGGCAACCTCGGCGATGGCGGCGACGAATCTGGCGCCCTCAGCGAACGATCCGACTCGGAAATAGGCATGCGCGCCCGAGAACAGGATCCGCCAGTCTTCTACGCCTTCGGCGTCGTGGAAGGCTCGAGCCGTGATTCTCTTTTCGGACATCGACGCACCTTTCGTCTGGTTACTCGCCACGGGGCAACAAGGGCCGCTTCTGCGTCGGGAGTCTGGACTGAGCAAATGGCGACCTGATACTGCCCAGGACTATCGTGGTCGCTCCGATGATCACCCACCGCGACGGGGCACAAGCATTTTCACAGCTTGTTCCGTTGACGGCTCTCCTGGCCTCGATCGCGATAGCGTGCACGACGGCCATTCCCATGCCGGCGCCCACGACGAGGCCGGTTCCAACCGCAACGTTAGCAATCGCGACTGCAGCGGCCACTAAGTACGGGGCCGAATGCGCCGCGTTCGCGCCTGACCCTGGAGACGCATTCGGCCCACCTACAGCTGTTTCGTACGGCGATGAAACTGCGCTCGACTGGCCCACAGCCACTCCTGACCAGGTTGGCCTCGACGCGGCGCTCCTCAACCGGGCCGGCGACAACGCTTCCCTCTCTTCGGACATTCGCAGTCTGCTCGTCGTTCGCCACGGCAAACTTGTCTATGAGCGTTACTTCAACGGCAGCGATGCCACCGACGCCAACAACGTCTGGTCGCTATCCAAGTCGATCCTGTCGGTAGTCACTGGCATCGCCATCGATCGAGGACTTCTGAGCCTGGGGACGCGGATCGATGAATTCCTGCCCGGTGACTTGGTGGGCGCCCATGGCGATCTGACGGTCGAGCACCTCCTCACGATGTCGGGCGGCCTGGCCAACAGCGAGGACCCCCACTATCTCGACGGAGTGGAACCGAGCGATCTGCCCGGTGAACCCTCTCTTGTTCGCGCCGTGCTGCGACATCCGAGGGTCAAGCCCGCCGGCACGGAGTTCGCCTATAGCACGGGCCTCACGGGAGTACTCGCAGCAGTCCTTACAGAAGCGACGGGAACGTCGCTCTGTGCATATTCCGCGGAGGCACTGCTTGGCCCGTTGGGCATCGATACCGAGTCCTGGTGGGTGGAGCCCGACGGTTACTTCGCCGGCGGCCACTCCGTATTCATCACGCCGCGAGAAGTTGCCCGCTTTGGGCAGCTCGTCCTCGATGACGGCCAGTGGGCCGGCCAACAGCTCGTGCCCAGCGACTGGCTCGAACTCACCCTCGCCGAAAAGTGGGATTTGGGCTGCCGGCCGGACCGTAGAGCCCATCTGGGATATGGCCACCTGTGGTGGCTGCTGGATGTGGACGGTCAGTTGGCCTGGCAAGCATCAGGTGCCGGTGGCCAACAGCTGTGGATCATTCCGGATCTGGATGCGGTCATGGTTGTCACGCATGACTCGTCGACCTTCGGCGATACCGCCAGACGCGAAGTGAACGACACGAACATTGCGCGGGTCGCGCTCCTCAGCCAGGCAGCGGCATCGGCACCCAAATGCCCCTCTCGGCCGCTACTTGGAAACGTCATGAACTCCGATGGTTCGGCCCGAAGCCGGATTTCGAGCTGGCTACCGGACGCTCTACCGTGGTCGTGGTCCGATGACGGGCGAATTGCGATGGCGCTCGACGTGCGCGACCTCAATTCGGAGATCTACACAATTGCGCCCGATGGTTCTGGTATGACCCGAGTTACACACGACCTCGCCCGCGACGGCATGCCAGCTTTCACGCCCGATGGATCACGAATCGCTTTCACCCGCGGGGAGCCGGCAACGACCGACCTGTACCTCGTCGATACCGACGGTTCTGACCTGACGCAGCTGACGGACGAAGCTGGCTTTGAGCACTCTGCGACGTGGTCGCCGGACGGATCGCGCCTGGCGTTCGTTCGCGGCGACGGAGAAGTGGACGGCTTCGGCGCAAGCGGCAAGTTGTGGGTGACGGGTGTCGATGGGAGTGGGCTGCGGATGCTCTCGGACCAACTCGTCGGCTACCCCGCATGGTCACCGGACGGCACGCGCATCGCCCTCGAGTTGCGCGACGACGAGGTCGTGCATCTGGGCGTATTCGACTTGGAGACCAGGACACTGACCGAGTTCGGTGAGGGAAACTCACCGCGCTGGTCGCCCGACGGATCGAGAATTGCGTTCGTAGGTCACGTCGATGGCGCATGGGACATCTACGTTATGGACGCGGAAGGCAAGGATCGCGTGCGACTTACCAGCGACGATGCGTTCGATACGTTCCCAATCTGGTCGCCCGACGGCCAAGAGATGATCTTCCTCTCGGCCGCGGACGACTGAGCGCCGTAGAGGCTCGCCAGATCCTGCCGGGGTAGTCAATCGAGATGGCGAACCAGGGTCTGTTCGACTCCATCTCGCCAGAGAACAGCGCCGGCAGCGGCTAAGCCAACAGTGACGACGCCGGAGGCGACGAGCGTGCCCGTCGCCCCGAGCAAGCCGACGATCGGGCCACCTATGGCCGTCCCGAGCGGCCGGCGAAGAGTGGAGGGGGAGGCCCGGAGCGGAGCGGGAGGCCCTAGCTCACTGCCTTCTTTACGAGCTCAGACAGCCGCTTCTCTTCCGACTCGGTTATCTTCGTCAGCGCCCACGATGTGGGCCACATGGTGCCTTCGTCGATGTTGGCGTTCTGCTCGAAGCCGAACGTGGCGTAGCGGGCCTTGAACTTGGCGGCGGACTGGAAGAAGCAGATCAGCTTGCCTTCGGTCGTCTTGTAGGCCGGCATCCCGTACCAGGTCCCGGGCTGCAGGTCGGGCGCCGCCTCGAGCACGATCGCGTGGACGCGCTCGGCCATCTCGCGGTCACTACCCGTCATCTCGGCAATCTTGGCGAGGCATTCGGCCGTCGGGTCCGCCTTTCCCGAGCGGCTCTTCTTCACGTCCTTGGCGTGCTCCTGCATCGCCTTCTTCTCTTCGTCGGTCCAGACCTCGGACGAGCCACGCTCGGAGGTCTTGCTGGACTTCTTCGTGTCGGCCATTTGACTACTCCTCTCCAATTCGACCTAAGAACGCTCAGGCCGTGGCCTGGCGCGCAGCCCGATTCGGCTGCAGGATTCGGATCGAGTTTCCGAAGGGATCACGCAGGCCCATGTCGGTGCCGTAGCCGTGATCGGTCGGTTCCTGGGTGAAGTCGGTCACGCCACGCGCCTTGAGCTCGTCGAAGAGCGCATGCGCATCCTCGGTCTCGAAGACGAGACTGCTCAACGCTCCCTTGCTGATCAGTTCGCGCAGGCGCTCGGTCGTGGCTTCGTCATGAAGCGGCGGGCCGGGCTGTTCGAGCGAGACATCGATCCCCGAATCGCCCGGGACGCGCACCGTCAGCCAGCGATAGCTGCCCTGCTTGAAATCGGCGCTGACCTCGAGACCGAGCTTGTTGACATAGAAATCGAGCGCCTCGTCCTTGTCGAGGACGTACACGGTGCTGACGCTCACCTTGCTGATCATCGAGTTGACCTCCGTTCCTGGAGCGACTTTCCTTGAGATGAGCTCGATCCTATGGAGCCGCCGCCGGTGGCGCTTCTCCAAAACTGCTCAACTGCGCTCCTGGTTTCGCCGCCTCACGCGGCCGCGTATATGCCATCTGCACGCAGTTTGGCGCGATGATCGGACCGTTGCCGAGGCGGTAATCGGACGGACTCTCGCCAACGATCTCCTTGAACAAGCGACTGAACGTCCCGAGGCTGGAGAAGCCGACATCCAGGCAGATCTCGGTCACGCTGCGGTCGGTCTCGCGCAAGAGAAACATCGAGCGCTCCACGCGACGGCGCTGCAGGTACCGATGCGGAGTCTCCCCGAAGACGGCGCGGAAGCTGCGGATGAAATGGGCTTCCGACACGTGCGCCACCGCGGCGACGGTCCGGATGTTCAGGGGCTCCGAGTAGGACCGATCCATCGCGTCGCGGGCGCGAAGCAGCCGCCGATTGAACTCCTCGACGTCGCGACTCACGTCGCAACGCTAGCGCCACCGCGCGGCATCCGCCAACGCGAGGACGCCCGCCGATCCCAGACTTCCGCAGATGCCGCGCCCGTCTGGTGGCCTCTTTTGGTGCTGGGTCGGGCTGGGCAACACGCTCTGGGAGACGGCGTGCCTACTACTTGACGACGACCGTCAAAGTCCGCTGCCGCTGGCCACCGTCGTCATCTCGAATGGTCAAGGTGACGTGGAATGTGCCCTTTCTCGCGTAGGTGTGGGTGGCGGTGGCGATGCCCGCACCCAGCACCTCGCGCACGGTCCCAACTGACGACGACGTGCCATCACCCCAGGTCCAAGTCGCCGTGTGCGTGTCTCGGATGCCACGATCGAGGAACGCCGCGCCGAACGACGCACGGGAGTTGAGTTTGACCTTGTCCTCGCCTGGCACGATCGCGCTCACAACCGGCGCCACGTTTGTGACAGTCACCGCGGTGTTCGCTGTTCCGGTTAGACCGTTAGCGTCGGTCACCTGGACGACGAGCGCACACGCGCAATCGTCAATTGCCACGAATCTGGGAGCCGCGGTCTCGTCTCCCACTAGCCGACCGCCGAACCACTCGAACGTGTATGGGGGTGAGCCGCCCTCACCGCTCGAACTCACGCGGACTGACGAGCCTTCCTCTACGGCGTAAGGACCTTCGACCTGGACGCGCGGGAAGTCGGTCCCAATTAGCCAGTCGCTTGCCTGAGATGTCCGCACGGTAATCGTCACGTCGCCGTCCGACAGGCGTGCCCGACTTTCCACGCACGGATCGGGAGTGGCCCCAGGCCCGGTGCAATTCAGTACCCGAAGGCCATTTCTTCGGACCTCAACGTGGCCGAGTGAACGCGATTCGGGATAGATCGTTGCGTCGAGGCGGAAGGTGATGGTGATGGGGTTCGCAGCGGTAGCCGCCGGAGCGGAAATTTCTACAAGCCTGCCGTCAACAGCGAAATCGCCCCACGAGCTCAAGACCGTCTCTCGGACCGAAATCGGTCCTGCGATGGGCGAGGTAAGGGTCGTTTCAATCGGATCGCTGGGGGTCGCTCCGTTCGATTCAACGTCCGTCGTGACCGACGAGCCGGCAGGCACGACGGTGCTGAAGCTTTCCGTGCCCGCGTTGGGACTCGCCAGCGCCACCGCAAGACTTGCTTCGGCACCCGCGGAGAAAGCGGCGACATTTGAAATCGATCCCACCGGGACCGGCTGAGTTCGGTTGAGGGAAACCCCATCACCCAAGGAGCCGTACCGGTTACTACCCCATCCCACCAACGTCCCGTTTGAGCGGCGCGCTAAGGCCGTTTCTGCGCCGGCGTCAATGCTGACAATGTCGGTCAGTGCCGAAACGGCGGTTGGCTGGTAGCGCCAGACCGTGTCACCCGCTCCGAGCTGGCCTGAGGTGTTAGCTCCCCATGCTCGGACTGTGCCATTGCTCAGGAGAGCGATGGAGAAGTTGAGACCTGCGCTGATAGCAACAACATTGCTCAACCCCGGCACCTGGATAGGCACTGCAGTGCTTAGCGTGAGATTGTTGTCTGTACCCAACTGTCCGTACACGTTGTTGCCCCATGCCCAGACAGTACCGTTCGATCTCAGGGCGAGGCCGTGCCCCGACCCCGCCGAAATCGCCACAATGTTCGAGAGCGTTGGTATCTGGACAGGTGTGCGTCGATGGCCCCCTGATGCGATGCCGAGCCTCCCGTCATCGCTGTAGCCCCACGCCCAAACCGTGCCATTGCTCCGCAGGGCGAGGGAGAAACCACCTCCGGCCGCGACCCTGCTCACACTTGTCAGGCCGCTGACGGCTACGGGGCTCAGCCGATTGGTGATGGTGCCATCTCCCAGTTCGCCGTAGGTGTTGGTTCCCCAAGCCCGAACCGAACCGTCCGTTCGCACCGCCAGCACGTGGCCTGACAAGGAGTCGGTCTGGACCACATTTGTTAAACCGGGCACCTGCGCCGGCGATGTTCGTTGCGTCATGGTCCCATCGCCTAGTTCGCCCCCACTGTTCAAACCCCACGCCCAGAGGGAACCATCCGTCTTGGTTGCGAAGAAGTTGCCCCAACCAACCGACACCGACGCCACACTGGACAAGCCGCCGACCTCGACTGGAAGCATCCACCTCCCTGTGGGGGTGGTGCCCCATGTCCAGGTCGCGTTTTTTAGCGGTAACGGGGGGTCGAGAGTTGGCAGGATCATGCCGCCGCCGACGGGGGCGGGAATGTCGACCAGATACAGGTCGAGAACGGAGTCGGTGTCCGAGGGGTCGAACGAGTCGCTCGTGGCGAAGAGGGCCCGTCCGCCGGCTGCGGTCAAGCCCATGAAGTTGCCGGTGGTGCCGATCAGTTGCGTCTGACCTGCTGAGTGCGCGTAGAAATCCGAGTCGCCGTTCGCGTCCTCGGCAACTAGCGCCTCGGAGGTCTCGAACAGCGCAGTCGAGCCGTCAGCTGACATTCCAACGGCAACGGCCCCGACTTCCGCGTCGCCGCCGTCAGATCCGGTGGAAACGAGGCTCACTGAGCTGCCGTCCCATGAGTAGACGTCGAAGGACGCATCGCTATCTGCCGCAACCAAACTGTCCGTGGTCTCGAAAAGCGTTGGAGTGCCGTCGCCCGCGGGGTGGCAGCAACTAACGAACCCGTAGTCCGCGGCATTAGCCGTGGGACCGGTCGAAACAAGGTTTAGCGCTTGCGTGGCCCGATCCCACACGTACACATCCTGGCCAGAGTCGTCGTCCCCTCCAAGAAGCTGCTCCTGCCCGTACAGGAAGAGCTTCGAGCCATCCCGGGCTGGCGATCCGCCGAAGTAGTCGCACGCATCCGGCGTGTCACAGGTGCCCGGCGTCACCAACAAGGTCGTCCCGTTCTGGACTGCATAGAGGTCGCGCCGATTGTCTGTATCGCCCGCCAACCGCCGTTCGGCCGTTGACACGTACACCACGTATCCGCCCGCAGCCTCATAAACGTGGCGCCAGTCTGAGAAGTCGTCGGGGACCGCCGGACCACCGGCCGTCGGGCCGCTCGTGACCAGCGCGATGCCGGCTCCGGACGAAACGTAGATATCCGCTTGGGCGTCGGTGTCTGCGCCGGTGAGCTGGCCCTCCGTGTACAACAAGACATGGCTTCCGCTGGCGGTAACGGCCCTGGATTGCATGTCGCCGCTAGGAACAGCAACGAATACGTCCGCCGCTCCGTTACCGGACATCAGCGTCGTCGAGCCGCCGCTTCGCACATAGACATCCGATGCGGAATCGGCGTCAGCCGCCGCGAGTTGGTTGTACGTGTCGAAATAGACCTTCGAGAGATCGGCCGATGCCCAGCAGCAACGCGTATTGGTCGTTCCCGGCGTCAGGATTTGCAGCGTGCCCGCCGACCACAAATAAGCGTCGGACGTCTCATCCGTGTCCGTAGCCATGACCGCCTCGTTTGTGGCGAACATGACGCGGTCACCGTCAGGCGAGATCTGGATGATTTCCCAGGTCTCCGCCCAGACCAGGCCACTGCCGGGTGTCGCGTCGGGGGAGAGAAGCGTCGTGACGCCACTGGCTCGCAGGTACACGTCGACGCCACTGCCGCCATCGTCATCGCTGGGAAGGAGGGATTCCTCGGTTAGAAATGCAACGGCAGTGCCATCCTCGGCCATCAATCCCGATCCGACCGGGCTAGCCGTGCTTGGAGTCATGAGCTCCGCTGTCGGAACCACCGCGACGGCCGGCGCAGCCGCCGCAAGTTGAAGTAGCGCGAATGCCCCGAATAGCGCCGCCGCCCGTAGGCGAGGTGTCGCGACCGTTGCTCGTCGCATGAAGTCAGCCCCTTCTTCGGCCACGGCGTCAACGCGTCGAACCGACGTGGAGATAGTACTAACGTCTAACCGGTCTTGGAAAGACGCAAGTTTCGCTGGACGGCTCAGTCGCCGGTGGCGAGGCGAACCGTCGTCTCGACGATCTTCTTGAAGACGTCCGGGATGCTCTCAGGGTCGATCTTGGAGAAGCGCTTCCACGCGTCGAACACCTTGTCCTCGTAGGACTTGATGCCGGCCTCGCCCTCGAAGTCCGGGCGCAGCTCGAAGACCGGGGCCTCGCCCGCCTCACGGCGGATCTCGGCGTTGTCCGTGGCGGCGTGGCGCCCGCGGTCCGAGTCGAACACGATGACGTGCGGGATGCGCATCTCCGCCAGCACGCGAGCGACAAGGGTCAGGTTGCCCTTGCCACCGACCTCGATGATCGAGATGCCCAAAGCGTCAGGATCGTGGCCGAGGCGGCGGAAGATCAGCGGCATCGAAAGCCGCTCGGTCTGGCCCTCCACGAGCAATACGGCCGTGGCAAAGAACATCTCGGTCCGCTCGTGGTCGAACTCAGCGTCAAGGCGCAGGCGCTGGTAATCGTTGAGCAGCTCCACGGGCGCGCGCCGGATGCGGGTACCGGCTGAGGTTCGATCCATCCGAACGATCTCGTGGAAGTACGTGGCATCGAGCAGGGCAGGCGCGCGCGTCGAGTAGATGACCTGGTTCTTCTCCGAGTAGCGCCGCAGCACCCCATAGAGATGGCGCTGCTGCTGCGGCGTGAGCATCAGCTCGGGCTCTTCGATGAGCAGCACCTCGCCCTCCGCGCCGGCCAGTCGGCGCTTCGCGATCATCGCGACCATCTCCTCGGCCGCGGCGGCATCGCTGCGAGATCCGGGCGGCGCGTCGAGGGGCGCGGGCACGCGTTGGCTGGCGGTCAGAAACGTCACCGGCGGCAACGGCGCGTCCGCGGCCGGCTCGGCATCAGGTCCACGGCTTATCGAACGCGCCGTGCCAGCCCCATCGACGAGCTCGGCCGAGACCGTCCCGCCACCGAGCGCGCGGTCAGCCTCGCTCGAACCGCCGAGCAGCCACGCGACAGCCAGTAGGAGGCTTGACTTCCCGATACCGCGCGGGCCGATCAGCGCGGTCATCGGATACAGCCCCAGATCCAGGTCGGGCAGTCCCTCGAGGTTGCGCATCGAGATGGACGTGAGTCGAGTGCTGCTGCTTTCCACGGGGCCGGAATGTACCCCGCCTCTGCCGTGTTATGTGAATGCAACTCGGCGACAGAGCGGCCTACCGGCGCTAAGAGCGCGGTGCCGGGAACATGCGCGCTATCCACCGCGGGTCGCTGCAGAGGGGGAACACGTGAGCGCGTCGAAGGTCGCCCGGGAGTCGGCGTCGCACCGTGCTCCGTGGCCCGCCGACGAGTTGCGCGATGCCGTGCGACGCAGGTCATCGTCGCTCCACGCGCGGATGCGCCTAGCGGAGGCGATACGCGCCGTAGCGCTCGACATCTGCGGCGACCCTGAACATCTGTCGCCGGCAGAGCGCGCTTGGCTGCGCGAGGCGCTTGCGGGACCAATCAATGAGGCGACCGAGGAGGCGCTGCGCGTCCTGATGCAGGAGCTCAGCGCGGTTCTGGGCACCGCCCCCGGCCGGGTTCGCCCGCACATCGTCGAAGCGCCACTTATCAGCCGCACGGACTTCGAGTAGCGCCGGCGCCGTCACCAGCCCCGCACCGCGTCACCAGGCCCCCGCACCGCGTTGATCTGGCGCAACACCCTCCGTACCTCACCTGAGTGCCCAAAGTACGGCTTGTTGCAGGACCCTCCCGAACAGAGCATTCGGCCCACGACCACACCAATCGGCTCCGTCAAGCCCGATCGAGAGGACCAAGAATGACTTCAATGGGTGTCCACGAGCTGGGCCCGATGCTCACGGCGAGCGAGGTAGCAAACCTTCTTCACCTGCACGTCAACACGGTGAAGCGGCTCGGCGACCGCGGCGAGCTGCCGTTCTACCGCGTATGCAAGCGCGGTGATCGACGCTTCCGGCTCGACGACGTGATGCAGTTCCTGAACAAAAGCCGCTAGTCCGCCCTCATCACCGGTCATCCGAACCGCCGGCCCAGCCGGCGGTTCTTTCATGTCGCGATCCCATAGACAATGCGCGGCATGCCGATCGACCTTGCGCTGACCGAAGAGAACCGCCTCGTCCAATCATCCGTGCGCGATTTTGCCGCGGACGAGATCGAGCCCCACATCCGCGAGTGGGACTCCAGCCACGAGGTCCATCGCGAGGTCTTCGACCGCATGGGCGAGCTCGGCTTCCTTGGCGCCCCCATCCCCGAGCAGTACGGCGGGCCGGGCATGGACTACGTCAGCCTGGGCATCCTGTGCGAGGAGCTCGAGCGCGCCGACACTGCCTTCCGTGTTGCGATGAGCGTGCACGTTGGGCTCAACTCGCTGACGCTGCTTCAGTGGGGGACCGAGGAGCAGAAGCAGCGCTGGCTCGCGCCCCAGGCGAAGGGGCGAGAAGCTGGCCACCTTCGGGCTGACCGAACCCGGCGTCGGCACGGATGCCGGCAACCTGGCGACAACGGCTCGACGAGACGGCGACTCCTACGTTCTCAGCGGATCCAAGATCTGGATCTCGCTCGCGGACATTGCTGACCACTTCCTTGTCTTCGCCAGCGTCGATCGCGCCAAGAAGCACAAGGGCATCACGGCCTTCGTCGTCGAGCGCGGCATGGCCGGCCTGACGACGGCCACCATCCACGGCAAGCTCGGCATCTGGGCCGGTAACACCGGCGAGGTCTACTTCGACAACGTGCGCGTGCCCGCCGATAACCGGATCGGCGAGGAGGGCGAAGGTTTCACCATCGCCATGACCGCGATCGACCAGGGCCGCTACACGGTTGCTACGGGCGCCGTCGGTCTCGCTCAGGCGTGCCTAGACGCGAGCGTCAAGTACGCGCACGAGCGCCAGACGTTCGGCCAGGAGATCGGCCAGCACCAGCTCGTGAAGCAGATGATCGCCAAGATGGGGCAGGGGATCGAGGCTGGCCGGCTGCTGTGCCGGCAGGCCGCATGGCTCAAGAATCGGGGCATGCGCAACACGCGCGAGACCTCGCTCGCGAAGTGGTTCTGCACGGACCACGCTGTACAGAGCGCCCTGGACGCAATCCAGGTTCACGGGGCGTATGGCTACTCCGACGAATACCCGGTGGCGCGCTACCTGCGCAACTCCAAGGCGGCGGTCATCTACGAGGGCACGTCCCAGCTGCACACGCTCATACAGGCCGACTACCTGCTCGGGTACCGCGAGGACAAGCCGCTGCGCTGCGAAGCCCAGGCAGCCCAGGGATTCGAGCGAGGCTGAGCAGCCGGTCAGGCCAGCGTCACGTCGCGCGCCGCCGGCACTCGCGTTGGCTCGTAGCCGGCGCGCCGACACAGTCGGGCGAACACGATCGCGTCGCGCAGCGCGCAGGCTCGTGGGTCGTTGTTGAAGTAGACATAGACCGATTCATCGGCGGTCCACTGCGCGCTGAGCCTGTCTACCCAGGTCGCCAGCGCCTGGCGTCCGTAGCAGGGCAGGGGATTCGCTCGGCCGGAATGGAAGCGCAGGTAGGTCCAGTCGGCAGTGCGCCAGGTGGGCGTTATCGGCCCGAAGCGATCGGCCATGCACAGTGCGACACCGCGCTCTGTCAGGGCGTGGCGCACCTCGTCCGTGAACCACGACTTGTGCCGAAATTCGACGGCGACTCGCCAGTCAGCGGGAAACGCGTCGAGCGTCCGTTCGAGGCGGGACAGCTCGAGGCGCATCGAAGGCGGCAGCTGGACGAGGATCGGCCCGAGCTTCGGCCCGAGCTCGCGTGCTCGATCGACCAGCAGTCGAACCGGTTCCTCGGGCTCACGCAGGCGCAGGATGTGGGTCAGGTAGCGGCTGGCCTTGACGGCCATGACGAAGTCATCGGGTGTACGACGCGCCCACGCGGCGAACGTGGCGGCCTCCGGCAGCCGGTAGAACGCGGCGTTGGACTCGACGGTCGTGAAGCGCGCGGCATAGAACTCCAGCCACTCAGCCTGGGTGACGCCGCGCGGATAGAACGTTTCGCGCCAGTGGCGGTACTGCCAACCCGAGGTCCCGATGAGCACCGCCATGGGCAGACGCTACTCGACGATGATCGTGCCCCGCATCGTCGGCGAGTGGAACTGGCAGTAGTACTGGTACGTGCCGGGGCCTTCGAGGCTCACGCTGATCGACTGGCCGATGAGCATGATGCCGCAGTCAGGGTCGCTCCGGAAGGTGACGGTGTGGTTCAGGTTGTCGGCGTTGTTGAAGGTGACCGTGTCGCCCACGCCCACGGTGATCTCCGCCGGGAACTTGTGCTCGGTGATCTCGATCTGCTCGCCGTCCGTGACTGGATCGATGCACGTCGCCTCTGCTGGCGGCGGTGGCGTGACGTTACCGACGGGTGGGCGAGCAGTGGCGCCCCCGCTGGGAGCTGTCGCTGCGGGTCCGCCTCCACCGCCACACGCTGCTGCGAAGACTAGGACAGCGCCGGCCACAGAGCCAGCCAGCAGACGCGTTCTCACAAACCCTCTCCAATTCAGCGACAGGTTGCGCATGGTGCGATGCGAGGCCCAACGTTAACGAATGTGCAGGCCGTCTACTAGCCGCGATTTTGACCCCAGCGCTCGCCAAAGACGACCTCCTCGAGGCTCACGCGTCCGCCGGCGCGCGGCTCGCGTTCCATCAGCCGAGCCTCGGCCGGATAGCCGAAGCTGAGGATGTGCTCGCACTGGTGGTCAGGCGGGTAACCAAGGATGCCGCGGCACATTGCCTGGTCGTACACCGTCGCCGGCACAGACCCGATACCGCGCGTCCATGCCACGAGCATCATGTTCTGCGCCGCCCGGCCGCAGTCCCAGCTGATCGAGTGCGGCTCCGTGCCATCGGGATCCGGCGTGACCAATGCGATCGCGCAACTCGCGCCGGCGAGATGTCCAGCCCAATGGCCCACCTCGGCAAGGGCCTGAAGCATGGTGCGGTCGGTCACCACGATGAAGTGCCAGCGCTGAAGGTTCTTGGATGAGCCGGCGTGGCGGCCTGCCTCGAGGATGGCCGTCAGGTCGCTCTCGCTGAGCGGCTCCGGCCGGAAGTGGCGCACGGCGCGGATCCGATTGACGGCGCGTTCCACGTCCACGGCCGGAGTCTAGACTCGCCAAATGCCGGAGTCGCACGCGGCCGATTTCCCCGAGGTGATCGAGGTCGTCGTCGAGATCCCGTCGGGCAGCCGCAACAAGTACGAGTTCGACGAGGACGCGGGCGTCATCCGGCTCGACCGGGTCCTGTCCTCGGCCGTCTTCTACAACTTCGACTACGGCTACATCGAGGGCACGCGCGCCGACGACGGTGACCACACCGACGCCATGCTGCTGCTCGACGAGCCCACGTTCCCGGGCTGCCACGTCTGGGCACGGCCGGTCGGCGGGCTGCGCATGCGCGACGACAAGGGCGACGACTTCAAGGTGCTGTGCGTGGCTCTCGGCGACCAGCTGTGGGAACACGCCCTCCGGCTCGAGCACGTCTCGCCGCACCGGTTGCGCGAGATCGAGCACTTCTTCGCCGACCTACAAGCTGCTCGAGGACAAGGAGGTCGAGGTCTACGGCTGGGCGCAGCTCGACGACGCACTCGAGCTGCTGCGCGAGGATCGATCACGCTGGATGTCGGAAGGCCGTGGCCAAGAAGCCTGAGCTGATCGAGATTGCTGGTCGGAGCGTTTCGATCAGCAACCCCGACAAGGTCTTCTTCGCCGAGCCGGGCTACACCAAGCGCGACCTTGTCTCGTACTACGTGGCCGTCGCCGACGGCGCGCTGCGCGGCGCCGGTGGCCGGCCGATGGCGCTCAAACGCTTCGTCAACGGCGCCGACGGGCGAGTTCTTCTTCCAGAAGCGTGCGCCAGAGTCACGCCCGGACTGGATCGAGACAGTCGAGCTGTTCTTCCCATCCGGCCGGACGGCTCACGAGATCGTGCTGCGCGACGCCGCTCAGCTGGCCTGGATCGTCAACCTGGGCTGCATCGACCTGAACCCGCATCCTGTTCGCGCAGACGATCTCGATCATCCCGACGAGCTGCGGGTCGACCTCGATCCGGTCCCCGGCGTGCCCTGGGCCGCAGGTGCGCGAGGTCGCGCTCGTCACGCGCGAGGTCCTGTCCGACGTCGGCCTCGTCGGCTGGCCCAAGACATCCGGCTCGCGCGGCATCCACGTCAACGTGCGCATCGAGCCGCGCTGGAACTTTGACCAGGTGCGGCGCGCGGCGTTGGCGCTCGCTCGGGAAGTGGAGCGCCGCGCACCAACGATCGCAACGCAGCAAGTGGTGGAAGGAAGAGCGTCACGGCGTCTTCCTCGACTACAACCAGAACGCCAAGGACCGCACCGTGGCGTCTGCGTACTCTGTTCGGCCGCTGCCCGACGCGCGCGTCTCGATGCCGCTCCGCTGGGAGCAGGTCGCCGACGTCGAGGCCGCCGACTACACGCTGGCCACGGTGCCGGCGATCTACGCCCGCGACGGTGACGCCCACGCGGGCATCGACGAAGCGGTTGGCTCGCTCGACGCGCTGCTCGAGCTCTCCGAGCGCCACGAGAAGGAGGGCCTCGGCGGTGACGCGCCGTGGCCGCCCAACTACCGCAAGCAGGAGGCGGAGCCGCCGCGCGTCCAGCCCTCGCGCCAGAAGCGAGCCGACGCCGACTACAACACGCCCGAGGCGGAGGCTGCGCGCGAGAAGTCACGAGCAGCGATGGAGCGACGCTTCGAGCGAATGGCTGCCGAGCGAACAGCTTCGGAGCGTTCGCCGACGGGACGCCGGGTCTCCAAGAAGCCGCTCGTCGAGATCGCTCGCGCCGCAAAGAAGGACGAGGCGCTGGCCGGGCTAGAGCGCTGGAAGGAACGTCACGCGGATGTGGTCGACCACCTGCAGCCGGCGGACATCCTGACCGACTCGATGCGTGGCCGCAGCACGACCTGGACGCGCATCAGGGTCAACCTCGAGCACGTGCCCGAAGAGATGCGGCCCGCTCAGGAGCCGCTGGAGGTCGACTATGACCCGTGGGCCGGCTTCGAATGGGCCGACCGGTCAGGCCAACCCGAACGCGCCCCGCGTAAGGCCAGCACACCAGAGTAGCCATGGCCGCCCGGCACGGGTGGCCATAGGCCGTCAGCGCTGGGCTGGGTAGCGTCTCTTGAAGTGGCTGCCGCCGGCGAACAGCGCGATCAGGATGAACGCGTAGCCGACCAGCAGCACGATCGCGATCAACGTGGGCACCGACAGGCCCGGCGCGAGAGCCAGCGACGTGCTCAGCGCGAACACGGCGACGAGGATGCCCACGATCGCGAAGAGCAGCCCCAGGACCCGACCCCATCCCTTGTGTGCGAAGACACCGATTCCTGCGAGCAGCTGCAGCAGCCCAACCACCATCAGCACGCCGGGCATCGGCGACAGGATCGAGCGCAGCGTCTCGGGTGAGAGCTGGCTGCCGAAGATCGCGATGTCGAAGTCGCGGATGAAGGCGCTGATCTGCGAGCCCTGCGTCAGGGCAAAGCCGCCAAGCACGGCGAGGCCGATGCCGAAGGCGATGAGCAGCATGCCCGCGAACGCGGCAAGCGGCGAGGTTCCGTAAGGCGGCGGCGTCGCGTACTGCTGCTGCTGGGCGGGGTACGCGGTGCCAGGGTATGGCTGCTGCGCGTATGGCTGCTGGTATTGCTGCTGCGCGTAGGGCTGTTGCGCGTATGGCTGCTGGGGATACTGCTGCTGGGGGTACGGCTGCTGGCCGTATGGCTGTGGCTGTTGTTGCTGTAGATAGGGCTGCTGCTGCTGCGGGTACTGCGGTTGGGCCGGCTGCTGATACTGCTGCCCGTACTGTTGAGCGGGCGGCGCAGCCACAGGCGCGGCCGGCGCGACCGGTGTCGCAGGCGGCGGTGCGGCCGCTGCCGGAGGCTGCTGCCAAGCGGCAGTGAACGCTGCGGCGCCGGCGGTCGCGGGCACCTGAAACGGCTGAGTGTCCTCGGAAGCCTCCTGCTCCGTCGGCAAGGGCGTGATCGGCTCGGGCGCTGACGGGGTCAGCGGCACAGCCGCCACAGGCGCAGGGGTCGGTTCGGCCACCGGCGTCGGATCCACGGGCGCCGGCTCGACGACCGGTTCGGCAGCAACCGCCGACGATTGCCAGGCGGCGGGCTCCGGTGTCGTTGGCGCGGACGGCGGCTCGGGCTCAGGGGTGGCCTGCTGTGGTTCTGGCACGGCTGGCTGTGGCTCGGGTGTCAGCTGCGCATACTCGGGGGCCGGCATCGGCGGCGCAGGCGGTGGCGTCGGCTCTGACATCGCGGCGGGCGCGTCCGGCACCGGAGATTCGAAGCTCGTAGAAGGTTCGGGCTCGAAGCTGGTGGGCGCCGGCTCGGTTGCCGGCGCCTCCGCGGGAGTTGGGTCGGCAGGTGGCGACGTCGAGTAGATCGGGTGCTCGTTCGTCTCGTCTTCAGGCTGTGTCATCGATCACCTGCCCCGTTGGCGCTATGTGTGGGTAGTCAAACGCCGGCGAGCCCAGGGCTCGCCGGCGTGGATGTCGCGAAAAACGCCGCTCCTAGCGGCGGTACGAGAAGAAAGCGCTGGCCGAAATGAGCGCCCACGCCGTCAGCCCGTAGGCGACCGTAATGATCACCCAGAAGATGAGGCTGGTGATGCCGCCACTGGCGTCCATGTTGCCCACGGAACCCAGGATCAGCAGCACGCCGAGGATGACCATCAGCACCGACACCACGATGCCCGTCCAGCGCGCCCAGCCCCGGCCGCCGAGCGCACCGGCGCCGGCTGCAATGCTCAGGATGCCCAGGATGAGAACGATGATGCCGATGACCGCAATCGCACCGCCGAGGGCGGCGAACGGGTTGCCGCCGGTCGTGCCCGGATTAACCGTGCTCAGGCCGCCGCCCAGAAGGCCGCAGGCAGCACCGGCGAGGGCCAGCAGCACGCCCATCACGATCAGGTAGATCGAGGCCAGCGTGACGCCCGTCGGCCGCGGCGGCGGTCCACCGTACCCGGGGCCGCCCCAACCCGTGGGCTGCTGCGGCGGCGGGGTCCACTGTGGCTGGGCCGGTGGCTGGGTCGGCGGCTGTGGCTGATCCATGCGCTTGCGCTCCTCCTAGTTGTCTCCCTCGCGGCTCAGCGGACAGCCCTCTCCCAAGGCGCTCGTGTGGCGCGCGGTCGGCTCAAGCCGAACACGCGCAGTGTAATCGGCGTTCAGTGCGGTCCGTACTGCAAATCAGTCCAGATTCAGCCGGTTGCGCCGAAGATCTCAGAGAGCTCGTACGGGGTGTTCGTCTCGAACTGGTCGTAGCTGCAATCGCTCGGTTGCTTGTCGAAGCGCCAGCGCTGAAACGTCGTGG
Organism: uncultured Chloroflexia bacterium; assembly: GCA_963706095.1. Taxonomy (GTDB): domain Bacteria; phylum Chloroflexota; class Limnocylindria; order Limnocylindrales; family CSP1-4; genus JALYGJ01. The sequence goes on along the minus strand of OY970149.1, from coordinate 637,996 downwards.
CGTGGCGGAAGCGATCGCCCTGCAGGTGATCGAAGGCCACCTCGACCACGCGCTCGAGGCGAAGCGGCTCCCAGGAAAGGTCCTTGCCACGATTCCAGCGGCTCGTCGCACCGGGCATGCGCTGGCCGCTGGCGTCGGCCTGGCCGGCGCCAGCCCATTCCGCCCACTCGGCCCATGGGTGGCCATCGAGTGCGTTGTCGCGCAACGGCGCGAGCTCTTCCACGAGCTCCTCGCGCCGTTGCCATGAGAACGAGGAGGTGATGCCGACGTGGTGCAGCTTGCCGTCGTCTCCGTACAGGCCCAGGAGTAGCGAGCCGATGTGCGTGCCCGGACCATTCTTGTGCCAACGGAAGCCTGCGACGACGCAGTCGGCCGTGCGGGCGTGCTTGATCTTGAGCATGGCGCGCTTGCCGGGCTGGTAGACGGCCGAGAGAGGCTTGGCAATCACGCCATCCAGCCCGGCTCCCTCGAACCTATCGAACCAGTCGCGCGCGAGGACCCGATCGTGCGTCGCCGGCGTCAGGTGAATGGGCGGCTCGGCGCTGTTCAGCGCTTGCTCGATGCGCGCTCGGCGCTCACCCTGCGGAGTCTCGCGAAGGTCTTCGTCGCCGAGCGCCAGCATGTCCCAGGCGACGAATGAGGCTGGCGTCTGCTCGGCCAGCATGTTGACGCGCGACGCCGCAGGGTGAATGCGCAGCAGCAGCGACTCGAACTCGAGCCCATCGTCGCCCGGGATCACGATCTCGCCGTCGAGGACGCAGCGCTCCGGGATGTTCGCCAGTAGCGCCGGTGGCAGCTCCGGGAAGTAGCGATCGAGCGGCTTCAGGTCGCGGCTCTGGATGAAGATCTCGTCGCCATCACGGAAGACGATCGCGCGAAAGCCGTCCCACTTGGGTTCGAACAGCCAGCCGGCGCCTTCGGGCAGCTCGGCCGACAGCTTGGCCAGCATCGGCTCGAACGGTGGCTCGAACGGCAATCGCATCGATCCGATCTTCTCAGATTGCCGCGTGTCTTCTCAGGTTGCCGCGTGTGGTAGCGTCGGCGGTTGATGCCAGAACAACGTTTTCGTGGTGATCCTTACGCCGAGCTGGAGGTCCGCCACGACTCGTCGGACGCCCATATCAAGCGTCGTTGGCGCGAGCTCGCGCGCGAGCATCACCCCGACCGCGCCGCCGGCGATCGCGAGGAAGCCGCCCGACTGACCACGCGCATGGCGCGCATCAACTCGGCGTACGACCTGCTGCGCGATCCGATCCGCCGCGCGGCCTATGACGCCTCGCCGCAGGGTCGTCGCGCCAGGGGCGGCGGCGTACGGGTGCAGTTCGATGACTCAGAGGTCGGACGCGATCCCAATCGGGCCGGGCCGCCGCCGCCACCGCCGACGCGGCCGGTCACAGCCCGATTCGACACCACGACCGCTTTCCGGCCGCGCAACTCCAGGCTTGATGCAGCGGCAGCGGCAGCGGCGGCCAGCGCGGCGCCGCGGCCAACCGCTGCTCCGCTGCGAGGCCAGGAGCCGCTGCCGCGGCGCGAGGCGCGGGGCCGCGAGCTGCGTGCCTCGACGCCGACAGGGCCGGCCCACACCCGCCGCGGCCGGCGCTCGGTCGAGATCCCGACGCTGCAGGAGGCGCGCGAGACCGTGCTCAACTTCGGCAAGTTCCATGGCTACACGCTGGGCGAGGTCGAGCTGCTCGATCCTGCGTACATCGACTGGATCGCGCGCACGATCACGCGCGACCGCGACATGGTCGTCAGGGCGCGGCTGATCGAGGACGAGATGAATCGCGGCGGTGTGGCGAGGCCGTCACGCGAAGCGGCGGCGGCCGGGTCAGAGACCCGAACCGCCGCCGGTTGAATGAACCATCTACCACCACCGGATGAAGAATGATCAGTCCTGCCGGGGCCGGACATCCTGTTACTCGACTCGTGGCTCTTCGGCGACGGCCCTCAGATTCAGGTGGTGGTCCCCTGCTTCTACACGGGCGAGAGTCGCTTCGTCGTTGAGCCCGTGGCCGACGCCCCGGGGCCGGTGACCTCGGCTTTCGTCGAGCCCGCCGGCGAGACACAAATTAGGAGCCGGCTCAGCCGCGCCATATCGCGCTCCGGTACCGGTTCAGGCGAACGAAATTGGTGTGCCTACGCGCACCTCTGTGGAGAACGGCGCCCTGGCCAGGCGCGACGCTGGTCAATGCTAGAGTCGGGAGCGTGAGCGACGACTGGCGCGAGGCTGCGCAAGCCTGGCGCGACGGCCCCCTCGAACGCGCCACGCGCAGCGGCGGCGAGCGCCGCCAGCGCTTCAGCACGATCAGCGACGTCGAGATCGAGCGCCTCTACGGTCCCCTCGACTGGGAGGGTGACGGCGCCGGCGGTGGCGGGCCGACTTCGGTCGACCACCTGGGCGATGGGCTGCGCCAGGGTGCAGGTCCATGGTCGGAATTCGATGCGCTGCGCGACATCGGCCACCCCGGGGTGCCTCCGTTCACGCGCGGCATCCACCCGACCGGCTATCGCACCCGGCTGTGGACGATGCGCATGTTCGCCGGCTTCGGCTCGGCCGAGGACACGAACGAGCGCTTCCACCAGCTCCTGAAGGCGGGCCAGACCGGCCTGTCGATCGCCTACGACATGCCGACGCTTTACGGCTACGACACGGACGATCCTGAAGCGGAGGGCGAATTCGGGACGTGCGGCGTGGCCGTCAGCTCCCTGGCCGACATGGAGGTCCTGCTCGAAGGCATCCCGCTCGACCGCGTCTCGACTTCGATGACGATCAACTCGCCAGCTGCCCCGATCTGGGCGATGTACATCGCCGCGGCCGAGAAGCGCGGCTTCCCACGCGCGCAGCTCGAAGGGACGACGCAGAACGACATCCTCAAGGAGTTCGTCGCCCAGAAGGAGTTCCTGTTTCCGCCGGAGCCGTCCATCCGTCTCGTCACTGACACGATCGAGTTCGGGACGCGCGAGCTGCCGCGCTGGAACACGATCTCGATCTCCGGCTACCACATCCGCGAGGCCGGCTCGACCGCGGTGCAGGAGCTGGCCTTCACGATCGCCGACGGCATGGCCTACGTCGAAGAGGCGATCAGTCGCGGCCTGCGCGTCGACGAGTTCGCGCCGCGCCTGTCCTTCTTCTTCAACTCGCACAACGACTTCTTCGAAGAGATCGCAAAGTTCCGCGCCGCCCGGCGTGTGTGGTGGAAGCTGATGACGCAGCGCTATCGCGCCGAGAACGAGCGCTCGACCTGGATGCGCTTCCACACCCAGACCGCCGGCGTGTCGCTGACGGCGCAGCAGCCTCTGAACAACCTGACGCGCGTCGCCATCCAGGCACTGGCGGCGGTGCTGGGCGGCACCCAGTCGCTTCACACCGATGCCTATGACGAGGCCTGGGCCGTGCCCTCGGCCGAGGCAGCGCTGCTGGCGCTGCGCCAGCAGCAGGTCATCGCCTCGGAGACCGGCGTGACCAACACCGTCGATCCGCTCGGCGGCTCGTGGTTCGTCGAGTCGCTGACCAACGAGGTCGAACGCCAGGTGTGGCGCTACCTCGACGAGATCGATGCGCTGGGCGGCATGGTCAAGGCCATCGCGGCCGGCTTCCCACAGAAGGAGATTGCGGACGCGGCCTACCGCTTCCAGCGTGAGTTCGACGCCGGCGAGCGCGAGATCGTCGGCGTAAACGTCTACGAGGACGCTGACGAGGAGCTGACGATCCCGCTGCTGGAGGTTTCCGAGGCATCGCGCCAACAGCACCTGACACGGTTGGCACGCACGCGCGCCGAGCGCGACCCGGAGCGAGTTGCGGCCGCCGTGGCGCGGCTGCGCGACCTGTCGTCACGACCAGGCTCGACGGAGGCCAACGTGATGCCGGCCCTGATCGAATGCGCCAACGCCTACGTCACGCTCGGCGAGATGTGTGGCGTCTTCCGCGCCGTCTTCGGGGAGTACAGAGAGCCAGTCGCTGTTTGAGTTACAGGGAGCCGTGAACATGGTCGAAGCAACCTCGGCAGCCGTGACCGAGCAGGCGGCAACGCCCGACTTGCTCGAGCTGACGCTCGGAACCGCGATCCGCGATGCCCAGACTGTCACCGCCAAAGGCGAGTCGACATCGGCGCTGCTACACGGCGTCGAGCGCTTCCATGTTCCTACGCAGGTCGACGATCGTGGCTGGCTGGTCGAGCTGTTCGATCCACGGTGGGATTGGGTCGATGAGCCGCTCGTCTACTCGTACGCCACTACAGTCCGGCCCGGCTTGGCCAAGGGTTGGGCCATCCACCGAGAGCACAGCGATCGCTATTTCCTCCTTGTCGGCCGGATCGAGGTCGTCCTTTACGACGTTCGTCCCGAGTCCCCCACTGTCGGACGCATCTCGCGTATCGCGATGTCCGAGTTCGATCGAGGCATTCTCAAGATCCCCCAGTTCATCTGGCATGCCACTCGCAACATCGGCGAAGCAGAAGCCGTGTTCGTGAACTTCCCGACGATGCAGTTCAACCATGCCAACCCGGACAAGTACCGGCTGCCAATCGATACACCCTTGATCCCCTTTTCGTTCGGGACCACGCCTGGCTGGTAATCCCGCGTGGATCCCCGATTCACCGTCCTGCTGCCGACGCACAACAGGGCCGACGTCGTCGGCTTCGCGATCAGCTCGGTACTCCGCCAGGCGGATCCTGATTTCGAGCTGCTGGTCGTGGGCGATGGCTGCACGGACAGCACCGCGTCCGTCGTTCAGGCCTTTGGCGATACACGGATCCGCTGGCTGGACTATCCCAAGAGCCCTGACTTCGGCTATGCCAACCGCAATCGAGCCCTGCGCGAAGCTCGAGGGGCGTTGATCGCGTTTGCGGCCCATGACGATCTGCTGCTGCCCGACCACCTCAGCCTTCTGGGACAGACGTTCGACGATGCCGATGTCGAGTGGGCGTACAGCCGGCCTCTATGGGTATCCGACGACGGGCTGATGGTGCCGTTCGCGGTCGATCTCAGGAAGCCCCCCGATCTCGATCGCTTCATGCACGTCGTCAACACGATCCCAGCGTCGTGCGTGGTCTACCGACGTGGCTGCCTGGAAAGGTATGGCTACTGGCCCGAGGATTCCCGGTCCAGTGGCGATCACCGCTATTGGAAAAGGATCATTGGCCCGTCGGCCGGCGCCAACGTCGCCTATGTGCCGGCAGCGACCACGCTCCATTTCCGCGCCAGCTGGCGGTCAAAGTCGGCTTGGGGCCCGCCGCCGCTGCCCGCCTGGCTGGAGGTGGCGAGAACCTCCTGGTGGCCGGCCCAGCTTCGATTCGCCATCCCGAACGGTGTACAGCCCCAAGCGCATTTCCACGGCCTCATCGAGAGTCGCCCACAGGATTGGCCGACCGAGCTTCGGGCAGGCATCACCGAAGCCATGGACGAGCTCGCCTGGACCGCCGGCATCGACCGCGGCCGCCGCATCGCCAAGGTGGCACGTGGCTTCCAGAACGTCGTGGATCGCGTCCGAGGCCGCAATGGCATCCTCCGACGGCGCAATCGCACCTCAGAACCTGGGCGTCCACCCGAACCAAGCTGAGCTTCGGCCCGCCCGATCGCGCGCTATCGTCCATCCATGGATCTGGGCGACGTCATTGCGGGATTGATCGACGAGGTTGGTGACGCGACCACGCCCGTTGATCGCGAGTACGCCCGTGGCAACGTGACGTTTGCGGCACGGCCGGCCGACGACGTTGTCGAGCTGCGCCTGGGCGACGAGATCAGCGAGGCGGCGATGCGCACGCCTGACACCGGTCCATCCGCTCGCGGGCCTGCGTGGGTCCGGTTCGCACCGCGCGAGTGGGACGATCACGCCTTCGACCGCCTCGAGGCATGGTTCCTCGTCGCCTGGCGCTTTGCAGCCACTGACGCCTGAACGGCTCGCCAGATTCCCGACGCAATTCGGGACCGTCGCTCTCGCCCTCCCGTCCACCAACCGACCTATACCCACCAACCGGCTCGAAAGTGTCTTTCCACCCACATTGGCCCGACTGGCCACCTCCACGAAACTGCCGCCAGTCGCTTTGGCCCGACTGGCGAGCGCTCTTCGCACGCTCACTGCAGGCCGACTGCCTTCATGCATCCCAGCCGACTCGTCAAGTCGCCATCGCCGACTCAAATCAGTCGGCGACCTGGCCGGAGCGACCGGCAATCTGAACCGTCAGCCGGAGAGCGCCTGCAACCAGGAGCGTCAGCCCGATAGCCCCCGCGCCACCACGTGGCGAAGTCGTCCTGCTGAAGGCTCTCGCAAGTGCGAAATAACTCGGCGATAAGAGTCTTTCGCTTTCATTGCTGGCATGACCTGGCAGGCGCGCCTCGACGATCAGGAACTTCTGGTGCGATTTGGACGCAATCTGCGACGAGCGCGGCAGATCGCCGGGTTGAGTCAGCAGCGCCTTGCGGATCTGGCCGGAGTCAGCCAAAGCGTCATCTCGCGACTCGAGCGGGCGAAGGCACCCATGGTCGGCCTCGAGCGCCTGCTCCTGCTCGAGCGCGTGCTGGGATCGGCCTGGCCTCTGGGCGAGTGCCCACACGATCACAGCTGCGTCTGGCAACCGCTCGGTCCCGACGGCCAGCGCACCCACACCGGACCGCTGGCCCGCAACGAGCCGATCTGGAACGTCCTCAGCTGACGTGAGCCCTCTCGATCGGGAGGGGGACTGCTTGTGCGGTGAGTGCTCCAGCCGTGCGGACGTGACTGCCGGTGCCGTGACTGCTCCAGTCGTGCATACGTGACTGCCCGGGCGGTGACTGCTCCAGTCGGGTGCTCCAGTCGGGCGGGTGACTGGTTCAGTCGGGCGGGGTGACTGGTCGGGTCAGGCGGAGGTGGCTGTTCCGACAAGTGGGGTGACTGCTCCAAGTCGGCAGCGAGGGGCGACTGGTTCAGTCGGGCCAAAGGGGTTGGAGGTAGTCGGGGTTGGCTGAGCGTGGGAAGGGCTTTCGCGAGTCGGGCCAATCCGACTGACGGCAGTTTGGGGGTGGTGGCCAGTCGGGCCAATATGGGTGAGGGCACGGCCTTGAGCCGGTTAGACGAGGGTGATGGCGGCCGAGCAGGCAACGGGGCTGCCGACCGAGCCGGCGGGCGGCGGGCGGTGGGCGGCGGCGAGCCGAGAGACGGCTCAGAGGCGAGCGAGCCAGGGGTGGCCGGGCGGCTCGCTTAGCGCGATGGCGTCGCGCAGCCAAGTGCGCGCCTCTTCAGCGAGCGTCGGCGCGACGGCCGCGTAGTCCTCTTCGTCGCGGGGCGCGCGGCGGCGAGCCTTGAACAGCAGCGCGATTTCGGGTCGTTGATAGGGAACGCCGTCGCGTTCGACGATGACCTCGCGCATCGGGAGTGAGAGGCGTCGGTCTCGCTTGTACAGCCACGTGTCCCCATCCACCGGCGTCAACAGGACGTCCAGGATCCAGGGCGAAAACGCATCACGGCGCACCCAGACTTGCTCGTGCTGCTCGTCGGTGATGCCCGCGCCGGGCTTCAGGAAGTGCAGCATGCCGTCGTGGATGTCCCAGAAGTGGTGGTCGGGCAGCCACGCTCGGAGCGCGTCCAGGTCATCGCGGGCGACCGAGATCTCGAGGTCGACGTGATCGCGGCGCGGCTGATCGTCCAGCTCAGTCGACCAGCCGCCGACGATCCACCACCGAAACGGCGCGCCCTCGAGTGTCTGGGCCAGCTCGGCCACAGACATCGGCGCGAGGCGTCCGTATATCGCCTGGAACTCTTCCTCGCTCAGCTCCTCGTCGTCTGCCACGAGGTCATTGTGGCGCCAACCGCCAGACGCGGTTCATGCGATAGGAGGTCGTCCACACCGAGTCGAAGGCTTCAATGACCGAGCCGCCCAGGCGAGGGGCATCGAATGACTCGACGACGCTGCTCGTTTCAGGGTCGACGAGCGCAAGGAAGGGATCGATTGCGCGGATCCAGACCGAGTCATCGTCAGCGTCGAGACCGACCTCGCCCATCGTTCCGCCGACAATGATCTCGGCTTCCACATCGCCGGACACCGGATTGATGCGAACCACGGTCACGTCCTCCGCCGTCGGCCGATCGTCCGGTCCGGTGCGAACGGCGAGCCAGATGCTGCCGGCGCCGACCGCGATCGGTCCGGGGCCGGGCAGGTTTGATGCGTGCTCCGTCAGCTCGCCGGAGCCGGGATCGAGTCGCCAAAGCGCCCCGCCGATCGTGTCGGTGATCCACAAAGCACCCTCGCCGAAACTCAACCACGAAGCGCCGAATCCGATCTCATACGTGTCACTGACAGCGTTCGCAGAGGTATCCACACGGACAACCTGGTTCCGCGCCAGTCCTTCGCCACCGAGCGCCCACAGCGAACCCGCCCCGTACGGCAGGTAGCCGAAGAACGGTGATGCGGGCTGGTCGAACTCGACGGCCGGCCCGATCTCGTTTGTCAGCGGGTCGATCGCCGCGACGCCGTCGCCCGTGCAGACCCAGATGGCTGTTTCCGTGGCACCCAGGGCCTGGCACAGTCGCGAATCGTTGGCGACGGTGGCGGCGATCTCGTTCGTCGTTGGATCGATCCGGGTCACAGCCGGCACGTCACCATCGGGCGTCAGCAGCCAAATCGAGCCGAACGCCTCGACCGGTAGGTCCGGTCCGCCTGGGACGTCAATCTCGGCCTCCGTGCGCCCGAGGAGTGGGTCCGGAGTCGTTGTCGTTGGAGCGGCAGCTGTTGTCGGGCTCGCGTTAGTCGTGGGATTGGCGGCGACGGACGGCGTGGCCCCGGTCGATGACGGCGGGCTGGTCGCTGAGGACGGAGCTACCGCACCGCTGCATGCGCCCACGAACATGCTCACCGCCAGGAACATGGAGCTGGCCTTGGCCAGGGCGAAAAGCCTTCGTTCTCGTGCCATTTGGGGTCCTCTGTGCTGCTTCAGGCCCGGGCAACTTAGGCGCCCGCGCACAGGTCGCCAACGGAGCAACCTCTCGAGCGCAAACAGGGTTTTCCCGGTTCGTCGGCACCACCGTGTGTGCGACGATCGTTGCCTCATGAGTGGCAATTCGATCGTGAGATCCGCGTCCGTGGCCGGAGTGCTCGCATTCGCTGTGGTCACGATGCTGGCCCACGTCAACGCCGGGGCACCAGCTCAGTTCCTCTTCCTGGAGGGCAGCCTCGGGCTGTTGTTCCTACTTGCTGGGGCGGTGGCGTGGTTCCGCCGACCTGAGGCGCTGACCGGGCCGATTCTTACCCTCTCCGGTTTCCTGTGGTTCGCCGGCGGTTGGACCTCGATTGGCATCGAGCCGTACGTCGGCTTCGCATTTGCCCTCGAGCGCCTCTATGACCCGTTGCTGGCGTTCCTGGCACTCTCATTCCCAGCGCGTCGTCCGATTTCCCGCGCCGCGATCCTGACTCTCGCGACCCTGACCGCGGCGTACGTGGCCCGTAGCGGTTTCCGACTGCTGCTCGTCGGCGGTCTCATCGATGAACAGGTCCTCGGTCCCGCCGAGATCGTCACCGGGACGGTGGCATTCATCGCTGCCGTGACAGTCGCCGGGTTGACCGTGCATCGCGTGTTGCGGGCGAGCCCGGCGGCTGCCCGGATCATGCGACCGGTCGGCATGGCGGGGGTGATCGCCGCGATATCCGCCGCTTACGACAACCTCGAGCTCACCTACGGATGGCTGACCGAACAGCCGCTCAACACGCTGCCCGAGCCTTGGTCCGAGGTCTTCTCGTGGACACTGTTCGCGTTCGTCGCGCTGGTGCCGCTCGGCTTCCTCGTCGGTACGTTGCGGACGCGGTTGCGCCACGGCGCGATCGCGCCGCTCGCGCTCGAGCTCGATAAATCCGCAGATCCGCGGCGGCTCGAGCGCGCACTGGCCGTCGCGCTGGGTGATCCGTCCCTGCGCCTCTTTGTCTACGACCGTGGGGCCAGGCAATGGCGCGATTCGAACGGGACTGCCGCCGCGCTGCCGACCGAGAACGATGGCCGGGCGATCACTCGCCTTGCAAGCGACGGCCAGGACATGGCCGCGATCGCCCACGACGACGCACTTCGGGAAGATCCGGCGCTGGTCGGCGCGGCGACCGCGGTGCTGCGCCTGGCCATCGAAAACGAGCGGCTCACGGCCGATGTGCGCGCTCAGCTTGCCGAGGTCAGGGCGTCGCGCGCACGGATCCTCGAAGCCGCGCAGCAGGAACGCACGCGCATCGAGCGTGATCTGCATGACGGCGTCCAACAGCGCCTGCTCAGCGTGGCGTTGATGCTCCAGTCGGCCACGACCGAGGCACGACGCGAGGTGCCGAAGGCTACCTTCGTGCACCGACTCGACGAAACGTCCGACGAGCTCAAGAGCGCGATTGACGAGTTGCGCGAGCTGGCGCGCGGCATTCATCCGGCGCTGCTCACCGAAGAGGGCCTGGGTGTGGCGGTCACCGCCTTGGCGCGCCGATCATCCGTGCCTGTCGAGCTGGACATAGAGCTCGGCCGCCGATTGCCGGCGGCCGTCGAGGCGACCGGCTACTACGTCGTCGCCGAGGCGCTGACGAACGTTACCCGCCATGCCCGTGCGAGGAGCGCCAAGGTGACGATCAAGCTAGACGAGAATTCTTTGAACGTGGAGGTCGCCGACGATGGCGCGGGCGGCGCCGATTTCACGCGTGGCAGCGGCCTGCGCGGGCTGGCCGACCGACTGGATGCAATCGCAGGCCGCCTCGAGGTGCTTGACGGCTCATCGGGTGGAACTCGTCTGACGGCGGTCATCCCTTGCGCGTGATCGTCGCCGACGACTCGGCTGTCATCCGGCAGGGAGTCGTTCGGATCCTCACCGAAGCGGGCATGGATGTCGTCGGCGAGGCCCGCGACGCCGAGGAGCTGCTGAGACTGGTCGAGGCGCATTCCCCGGACGTGGCAGTAGTCGACATCCGCATGCCGCCCGAGGGCAACGCGGGACTGGCCGCGGCCGAGCGCATCCGCGACGAGTGCGCAGGTTCAGTCGGAGTCCTGGTGCTCTCCCAATACCTCGAGCCCGACTATGCCCTGCGTCTCCTGTCCGCGGGCATGGGTGGCGTCGGCTACCTGCTCAAGGATCGGGTCGTGGAGCCGGCCGAGCTGGTGGAGGCGGTGGAGCGAGTGGCCGCCGGCGGCTCGGCAGTTGACCCGGCCGTCGTCGGCGAGCTGGTCCGTGCCCGCCGGCGCGAGGACAGGCTCACGCGACTCACCGAGCGCGAGCGGATGGTGCTCGAGCTACTGGCCGAGGGTCGGTCCAACAAGTCGATCGCCGAGCGGCTCGCGCTGTCGATCAAGACCGTCGAGGGCCTCATCGCGATCATCCTCTCGAAGCTTGGCCTGGAGCAGGATCCGGATGACAACCGCCGAGTCCTGGCTGTTCTCGCATATCTCGATCCCGGTGGAGGCGCCAGGAAAGGCGAGACCCCCGACCTTTCGGCCGGGGGTCTCGCTTGAGGAGGAGGAACTCGTCCTTCAGACGCCGGCTAGGCGCCTTCGGTTTCAGTTCGCTCGTTGGTTCCTATGCGGCGGTGTTCTGCTGCTCCGGGGTCGCCGCCTGGGTAGGCGTGAACTGCTTGAGGCCGAACTGCGCCTCGAGCTGCTCGAGCGGTCGGAAGCCGACGACGCCCTGGGGTGTGAAGGCCTTGCCGCTCTCGTCGTTGCCCGGGCGAAAGAACGCGATCGTGGGAATGCTCATGATGTTGAACGCCTGCGAGAGCATCGGGTTGGCGTCGACATCGACCTTCACGACCTGGATGGTCCCGTCGTACTTCTCGGCCAGCTTCTCCATCTCCGGAGCAACCATCCGACAGGGCCCGCACCAGGCGGCCCAGAAGTCGACTACGACCGGCTTGTCACTGCCCAGAACGAGTTCCTGGAAGTTGGCGTCGGTCGCGACCTTGATCTCTGACATTTTTGTTGGACTCCTTAGCGCGACAGGTTCTGGATCAGCCGATATGCGTCGAGGACGCGCGGATCGGCCAGCCGATAGAAAACTGTTTGGCCCTCGCGCCGCGCGGTGACGAGACCCGCCGACCGCAACACCGCGAGGTGCTGACTCATGTTCGGGACCTGACAGCCCACGTCACGCGACAGCTCACCGACCGAGCGCTCGCCCGTCGCCAGCGTCTCGAGGACGCATAGCCGCTTCGGGTCCGATAGGGCGCGGGCGACAGTTGCCGTCCGCTGCCTCTCGACATCGCCGGTGGCGATGGTTGCGCTCGTCATCGCGACCGATTATCCCACATAGTTGCGCAAGAACGCAAGTGACGCGCAGGCCTCAGACGCTCGAAACAGCCTCGAACAGCGCCTCGCTCGTCTCGAAGCCGCGCAGTCGGATCTCGCCGAGCGGTCTGAGCTCCGTGGATACCGGCAGATGGCCGGAAATCGCCGAGTGAAAGGACTCCGAGACCACGATCTGGCCGCCATGCGCCTGGGCCATTACCCGCGCGGCGCGGTGGACGTCGAGCCCGACATACCCGCTGGGGGTGAGCTCGGGTTCGCCCGTGTGCAGGCCGATTCGGACTCGGACCGAGGCGTCGTCCGGCCAGCTGACCGCCTCGAGCCGATCAAGCAGCATGCGCGCCGCCGCGAGCGCGTCGGCCGGACTGACGAAAGCCGCGAAGCATTCGTCGGCCCGCAGATCGACGATCTCGCCATCGTTGGATTGAGCGCATGTCCGGACGTGGCTGCGAAAGGTTTCGAGCACTTCAGCCCAGCGCTCGCCGAGCCGGGCGAGCAGCATCGTCGACTGCTCGATGTCGCCGAATAGCAGCGTCACCCGGCCGGTCGGCAGGCGCGAGATATCTCCGCCTCGCGCCGTGAGGTCGTCGCGCAGATCTGCGACGTCGAGTGCGTGCTCCACGGATTCGGCCACCACGGCGAGGAGCTCGTCGTCGGCCTGGAGGGTGGCGTCGTGCACGACGGCTGCGATCGGACGGGCGTCATCGCCGACTCTGAGGATGGTCTGGTCATTCGCGATGCCGGTGAGGTCGAGATGCTTGCCGGACCGGTCGATGAAATCCCTGGCTGCCGGCGACCAGCGCCCGACCGCGACAGCAGGATCGCCAAGGGACGTCCGCAGCGCCTCCTCGATTACCTCGATCGTGGCGCCACGGCCGATGCGCAGCAGCGCTCGAGCGACTGCGGCTCGGGCCGAGTAGAAGCGCAGCAGCAGGGCCACCAGGCCGATCGGAATCAGCAACCTCGTCACGAGGAGCAACGGGCTCGCGAATGCCGGCAGGTCGCGAGTCGTAAGTGCCAGCGCGAAGAGGACCACGTAAAGCAGGGCCAGGATGGCTCCGCCGGCGATGACCGGCGACAGTGCCGAGCGTGTCAGGCCACGCGATCTGCGCCAGCGCATGACAACGAGCACAATCACGGCTGTCGCGAAGCCGATGAAGACGACGGCGTTGATGTTCTGGAGCACGGGATACAGCGCCGGATCGAGCAGCCGCAGCGGATTTGACGTGCACGGCGAGCAGGCTTCGGCCGGGAGAGCCGACTGGGGCTCAAACGTGAGCAGCTCGAGAACGCCGGCTATGGACGCGCCGATGACCGCGCTGCCGAGCAGCCACTTGGAGGCCCGGTCGGCGATGCGACCGGAAGGAAAGGTCAGAAGAACGAACACCAACGGCAGCACGGTCGCTTGTGTGCCGAATGCGATGCTGAGCGGCAACGTCACAGGCAACGCGTGGCGCAGCGTAACCAGGGCCGAGACGAGCACGGCCTGCAGGATCAGCATCCAGCCGATCGCGTTTCTTGGTTGGCGCAGCGCAGCTATCGCGCCGGCTGCGGCGTACACGAGACCGGACGCAGTGAGCGCGAGATAGAGCTCGGGCGGCCTGCCGTTAGCCGCGCTGAGCACGCCGGCTGCGATCGCCAGCGCCGTGGCGCCGGCCCACGCCAAAAGCACCCAGCCCTTCGATCGACGCGCCCACGAGTCGCTCACCCGTGCACCTTAACGACGAGCTTTTGTCTCGATGACCGCCACCCACACGCGTCGCTAGCATGAGCCGGTGACGGGGGAATCCGAGGCGACGGTAGTGTCCGGGCTGGCCCGCAACCTGGCCGGAGCCGGCGCCGCGGCGCCGACGCGGTTCGACCTGCGCGAGGCGGATTTCACGATAGCCATGGACGGCAGCGCGCCCATCGTCGCCTCGTATCGCGACCTCACGACCATCGCCGTCGATCAGGGCCGGCTGCTGCTCATCATCGGCGACGGCGCGTTGCGGATCATCGCTGAGCAGCTGGGTGCCGGCCTGGGGACCCTGGTACGCGACTGTCGCGAGCGGCGTGCCCGCCAGCAGCTGTCCGACCGCTTCATCGAGTTGCCCGACTCGGAGCGGCTGGAGCTGGTCGAGTACCGCGCCGGCGACGAGCACGGAGTCGCCCAGGTGGCTTACCACGCGTGGGGAATGGCGCTGCTCCCCGTCGACGATCGTCAGCCGTGGCGCCTGGTTCGTCGCGCCGACGTGACCGAGGTTCGTGCCGCCCAGTCATCGGGTAGCGTCGCCGTAACGGCTCGCGAGACAGCTTTCGAGCTCGTCGCCCTCGGCGCCCACTTCGAGCGCCACCGCGCCCGCATTGACAGCCTTCGTCAGGCCGCGCTCGCAGACGCGGGCGCGATCGTTGGACGTTTGATGCCGGCCGCCCCCTTTGCCGACCGCCAGCTCGCCGCGTCGCTGCTCGTTGACGGCCGTCCTGTCTCGCCGGCCGAGCTGGGCGAGTCCTGGCCTGCTGTCGAGCGAGCGGTCCTGTCCGACCCGACGTATGCCCAGACCTTCCAGACGCTTGTCCAGCGTGGCGGCCCGGACGCACTACGCTGGCTGGCGCTGGCGCCGCGCCGACCGACGGATCCTGCCGAGCACAACGCCTGGTTCCTGGTCGGGCTGCCTGGCGGCCTGCTCGCCATGGAGCTCGTCTCCGAAGGCTCGCACGCGACCTACCTGTTCCGCGCGCGCGACTCCCTCGACGAGGCCGTAAGGGAGATCTCCGATTTCCTGATCGATGCCCGCTTCCTGCGTGAACCGATCTACATGACGGACGCCGACCTGGCGGCGCCGGAGCACTTGCGCTATCAATTCGCCATCGCCGCGCTGCCGTCACTGCGCGCCGCCCGCGCCCGATTTCTACGTCGCCTGATCCATACCGACGAAGAAGCCTGGGCCGCCGGCCTCGACGAGGCAATCACCACGGAAGGAGCCTGATGCCGACGTTCAAGCACCCGTGTCCGCACTGCGCGAAGTTCATCGCGCGTGATGTAGCCGCCTGTCCGTTCTGCGGGACGCGCGATCCGTTCGCGCCGGCACGCTGCCCCAGCTGCCGAACCGTGATCGAGGATCGCGCCTGGCCGGCTTGCCCAAAGTGCGGCCAGGCACTCGTGCCACCGACCGCGAGCCCTCAGCCCGCCGCCACAGCTCAGCCCGCTCAGCCCGCTCCGGCGACACAAGCGACACAGGCGACACCGCCGGCTCCTGCCGCCGCTCCAGCCGCGAGTGCTGCCACGTGCACCGGTTGCGGTGGGCCTTTGACCGCGGGCGCTCGTTTCTGCAACGTCTGCGGTACCTTGACGGCCTGACCAGGCCGCCGGCCAATCAGGCTGAGGGCGCTCCGCAGTTGCCGCAAAAGCGCACGCCGGGCGCAAGGTCGTTGCCGCAGCTCGCGCACTTGGCGAGGCCGACGGGCGTGCCGCAGTTCGAGCAGAACTTCTCTGACCCCACCGGCTTGCCACAGTTCGTGCAGACGGTCGTGCGCGTGGACGTGTCGCCGGCGAAGTGGGTCTCAGTCGCCATCTTCTCGCGCATCTGCTGGATCTGAAGCGAAGCGCGCTCGGCCTCGATCTCGGTTGCGAGCTTCGGCGCGTCCGACACGCACAGCCCGCGCTCCTCGTTCCAGCACGTCTCGTCCACCCAGCGATGGTCGCGCGGGCACTGCTTGAAGAGCGGCATGATCTCGTTCGAGGCCTTCTTGAGCGCCTCGTCGCGAGCGCCGCGGTCGGTCACGTTGCGAACCGTGTCGGCGGCGTTGGACGCGCCCCACAGGCCACCTATCAGGTTGCTCGCGCCGGAAAGCAGCGAGCCGGCCGTGCCCAGCGCCGACCGCTGGTATTCGCTCCGGTAGCCACTGCCGCAGATGTCGCAGCGAAACTCGAACTGGTAGCCGTGCTCGTCGGATTGATCGGTGTAGTTGTCGGTGAACGGCGTAAAGCCGGCCATGCGTGACGCTCCCTGGGTGTGTGTGAAACCGAGCGGATGTTAGCGCCGCGCCGGCAGTAGCTTCCGGGCGGCGTGCTAGTGGAGATCCAGCTCCTCGAGACGCGCGTCGTCGATGCCGGCGTGATGGGCGAGCTCGTGCAGAACCGTTCGCCTCACTTCTTCACGCAGCTCGTCCGGGTCGGCGAAGTCCTCCTCCAGCGGCAGTCGGAAGAGGCTGATCTTGTTGGGCATTTGCGCCCAGTCGGAGCCGTACGCGGTCGCCGGGACTCCCTCGTACAGTCCGTAGAGGGTGGCGTCGTCGCCGGCGACCTCTCCATCGGCTGTGAGCTGCTCGGCGGACGGCTCTTCCTCGATGACGATCGCAACGTTGTCGAGCAGGCGCTGCGCCCAGTCGGGGAGCCCATCGAGCGCCTGCTCGACCAGATCCTCGAAGGGTTCGTGCCGCGGCCCAGCCACCACGGATGATGGCAGGGTCACGCGGCGACGCGGCTGTCGGCGGGCCTGGCGGCCGCGGCGCTTGAGGGGCACGTTCCTATGCTACGGACGTGAGGCGGGAAACAGACGTGTGGCGAAAAGGCGACGTGTGGCGGGGCGAACCGGAATCCTTTGTAGTCACGACCAATGACGGCGCGCGCATCCACTACCTCGACTGGCGCCACGCGCCGACGTCCGTCGGCGCCGAACCGCGTCAACCGATGCTGCTGCTGCACGGCCTTGGCGCCACGGCCTGGACATGGACGCCCATCGCGCGCCGCCTCGCGACGCTGACAGAGGTCGTGGCCCTCGACCTGCGCGGCCACGGGCTCTCCAATTCACCGCGTACCGGCTACGACCTCGATTCGCTCGCGTTCGACGCCCTTACCGTGATGTCCGCGAACGGTTGGGGCGCGGACGTCGATGGGCCGCCGGCGGTGGTTGCCGGACACGGCCTGGGCGCGATGGTCGGCGCGGTCATGGCCGTTGAGCGACCGCAGTCCGTTGCAGCACTGGCGCTCATCGATTCGGGCTGGGAGGACCTGGCCGAGGCGACGGGCCTCAGCGCGCCCGAGTTCGAGCGGACCCTGGGTGACCCGCCTGAGGTGCTGGCGTCGATGGACGCCTACCTAGCGGACCGGCGGGACTACGACCCAGAGAGCTGGGACGCCGACCAGGAGCGAGCCGCCCGAGCGGCGGTCGACGAAAAGCACGCCGGCCACGTCGCACCCGTCACGCGGCCACACGTCCAGCGAGGCGTCGTCGAGGCGATGTTCAGCTACCGGCCCGACCTCGTTGCGGTGCTCCGACAACCGCTGTTGATCGGGGTCGCGGGCAGCGGCACGGCCGATGACGAGACGACGCGCGAGCGGCTCGCCGCGCTTGACGACCTGCGCTCAGCTCGAGCAGCGAACGGATTGGCCGAGCCCACGATCCGCCAGTTTCCGGGTGCCGGTCACAACCTGATGCGCTACCGGCCGACGGAGTTGGCGGCCGTGCTGCTGGAGCTGACCGAGCTGACCGAGAGGCCTACCAGCGGTCGTAGGCTGGGTGACCCGGCTTGACCGCCACGAACGTCGCGCGGCATGTGGCCGTCACGACGCCACCCGACTCAAGGCTGCCCTCGACCGTTGCCCGATCGTCGGTTGACTCCACCGCGTGGGCGCGCAGGCGCACCGGTATGTCCGTCGGCGTGGGCTTGAGCAGTCGCACGTGGTAGTCGGCCGTCACCGTCGTCGGCGGCTTGTCAGTGCCGCGACGGATCATCAGGTGGTACGCCGCGGTCCAGTTGCAGTGGCAATCGAGCAGGGTGCCGATTAACCCGCCGTTCAGCACATTGTCAAAGGCGCGATGGTGCGGCTCCGGCTGGAAGTCAGCGACCAGGTCGTCGCCATCGGGAAAGGAGCGGATGTGCAGGCCGCGCGGATTCGCGGGACCGCAGCCGTAGCACACCGAGTCTGGTCCGTACCTCTCCTGTAACGACAGGGTCTCGATCAAGGCAGTGCCGGCAGCGCCAGGTCGGCCAGCTCGCGCGCCTGTGCCGGGAACCACGCGCCGGCAGTTGGATCGACGATGCCGCGTGCCGGGTCCTTTGGCCCGTTCGTCCAGCGGTGGCACAGGCCGTCCAATTCGCCTGGCGCCTTTATCCAGAGGTAACCGTCGACGAGGGCAACGCCGGTGTTTGCTGTTGGCCGATCTCCGGCGCCTCGGCCCGGCGGGTTGCACCACGACTCCGTTTCCGACTCCGCCGCCGGATGTGCGTTCGTGCCGGCCCATGGTCCACGTCCGTTGCGACTCGTATCGACAACGAAGTGCGTGGTTGGCTGGACTCCGTTCAGGAGCGCGTTGTAGCGGCGGTTTTCGGCACGGACGTTGAAGCGAGCCGCTGACGCGGTGTTGCTCCAGTGGCCAAAGGGCGAAAGCTGCGTGCCGTCCCAGCCGTATTGATGCGGGCACGCGTCGTATTCACCGTCGCTCACCTGGGTCGCGTAGGCGATGCACTTGGAGACCCACCAGCCGTAGAAGTTGACGTTGCCCGTGTGCTGGAAGTTCGACACGTTCAACGCGAAGCCGTCGACGTCGCCAACGCCGACATCGACCAGCCGCTGGGCTATCTCGGAGGGCACGTGCCAGCCATTGTTCCCGGCGTCGATGTAGACAGTCGCGTTTGCGTCAGCCAGGAAAGCGTGGGCCGCGTAGCTGATGAGTGCCAACCGGTCGTACGGATCGGCAAGACCACAGTCGCTCGGCAGCAAGGCGAGGCCATCGGGCTCGACGATCACGACAGCGTGGGCCTGGCCCATGCCGTCGACCATGGCGTCGATCCACGCCCGATACGCGGCGCCGGTAGCGGCACCGCCGTCCGAGTACGAGCCGCAATCGCGGCCGGGCACGTTGTATGCCACGAGGACCGGCACGGCATCGTCGGCCGCGGCTGCGGCCACGGTCTCGGCGACGTAGTCCTCGACCTGGGCCGGCGTGCCACCGACGAACCACACCGCCTGCGGCTGGTTGACCATGGCCTGAAGCCGAGCAGCGGCGGCCATTCGGCCGTTGCGTCGCAAGTTCCGGATCTGGGTCAGCGCACCGGCATTTGGGGGCGAGCTTCCAGAACGCCGTGTTCGCGGGCAGCGCAGGCCGCGCGGGTAGCGCCGGTACCCCGGCCCGACCGCCGGCGTTAGTCACCCCGGGGACTGCGCACAGGGCGACGATGAGAAGGACGACGCGAAAGAGCCGCACGGGCGCATTGTCGTCGGTCAGCTTCAGCCGACGCTGACGCGATCGTCATTGTTGAGTCGTTACCAGGAATACGCAATTGAGCGTGGCGCAGGGGTCAACTTCGCTTGCTGAGTCGCTTTCGTCGTTTCGGGCGGTGCAGGAAACGGCCTGTTCGGCAGTCGGAGGACGCCTGTCGCCCGCCGATTTCCTCGCGCCTCCGACGCTCCGAGCCCAGCCCGGACGCACCCATCCCGGGCCACCCGCGAATCCACAAAAGCGACTCAAGGAGGGAGATGGACCGCCGTGACGAGCGCAGAGGCGAATTCCTGTTACCGACTCAGGAGCGGACGCGCGTCACGGCAGTCGGATTTGGGCGCTCATGGCGGCTCGGGGCGCCCGTGTCACACTAGTCGGCGATGGATGGGAGGCTGCCCGACCACGTGCGCCAGGTCGTCGACGAGATCGAGCGCGATGTCGGCGACGAGGTCTTCGAGCGCCCTGTCGGGCCTATCGGCCCTGTCGATCCGAGCAATTCCGCGTCCGACGTCGTGACCGATCCCGAACCGGTCGAGTCGGCCGTGCGCCACATCCTGGTCGAGATGGGCGAGGACCCGCAGCGCGAAGGACTGCTCGGCACGCCGTCGCGCGTGCGCCGGATGTACCGCGAGCTGACGGCGGGCTACTGGGTCGATCCCGAGCGGCTGGTCAACAACGCCATCTTCGATGTCGACTACAGCGAGATGGTGGTCGTCAAGGACATTGCCTTCTACAGCCTGTGTGAGCACCACCTCCTGCCGTTCTTCGGCACGGCGTCCGTGGCCTACATCCCGGAGGGTCGCGTGATCGGCCTGTCGAAGATCCCGCGGGTCGTCGACATGTTCTCGCGCCGGTTGCAGGTGCAGGAGCGAATGACCAAGCAGATCGCCGATTTCCTAATGGAACGTCTGGAGCCGCGCGGAGTCGGAGTCGTCGTTGAGGCCTCGCACCTGTGCGCGGTCATGCGCGGCGTGCGCAAGCCGGGCACGATCATGACCACATCGCACGTGCTCGGGCTGTTTCGGACGGCCGATCGGACGCGGGCCGAGTTCTTCAGCCACCTGGAGCGGACACCACCCACGCTATGACGCGACCTACGCCATGACCGACGACGAGCTGGAGGTTCAGCCGCCCGCGCGCCCGCTGACCTCACGACGCACGGGCGGCGCGAAGCCTCTGCGCATGGCCAAGCCGATCGAGACTGGGCTCAAGGAGATAACGCCCGAGCCGCCGCAGCCGCGTGCCGCGGAGCCGTCGGCGCCGCCCGAGCCGACGCTGGACCTCACACCGGACGAGCCATATGGCGACGATCTCGTTGAGGCGGCACCGGTCGAGCCGGCCTCACGACCGGCGCCGGAGGTGTTCTCGGACCCCGAGCCGGAGGCTAAATCGGAGCCGGCGATTCCCGTTGAGCCGGAACCGGACACTCCCGTTGACGCGGCGGCGGAGCCGGAATCGTCCGTTCCTCCCGCGTCCCTGGAGCCTCCGGCGACCTCGTCCGCGGCCGAACCAGACTTGCCGGCGACGGTGCGCGAAACGCTGCGCGTCGTCGACGAGTCGTGGCGGGCATTCCACGCCATGGCGGCGCGGTTCCCTTCGGAGCGCATGGACGAGCGGCTGGGCGAGGACGCCTGGACGCGCAAGCAGATGCTCTTCCACGTGGCAGCGTGGCACGACCTGACGGCGGATCGCCTGATCAAGTTCTTCAACACCGGCAAGCCCGCGGAATTCGACCAGGACACCGACCGGTTCAATGCGGTCTCGGCCCGACGCGCTATCGGCAAGACCGCGGGCGAGGTATTGAACGACACCGAGGCGACTTTCAATCGGCTGCGTCGCCAGATGCAGCGGCTGTCCGACCCGCAGCTGCGCCAGTTCGACGGCTGGGCTGCGTGGGTCATCCGCGCCAACACCTACGGCCATTACGAGGAGCACTGGCAGGACGTCTACATCCCCGAGCCACCACCCGGCACCGGGCAGCGCCGCTGACGCGCTGGCTATGATCCGCGCGTGACTGACGCTCCGACCCGACCGATCAAGGTCCTCATCGCCAAGCCCGGTCTCGACGGCCACGACCGCGGCGCGAAGGTGCTGGCCCGCGGCCTGCGTGACGAAGGCTTCGAGGTCGTCTACACCGGCCTGCGACAGACACCGGAGATGGTCGTGTCCGCGGCGCTGCAGGAGGACGTGGACGTCGTCGGCCTGTCGATCCTGTCGGGCGCTCACATGACGCTGCTGCCCAAGATCTGCGCCGGCCTGCAGGAGCAGGGCATGGACGACGTCCTGGTGACCGCTGGCGGGATCATCCCGGACGACGACATTCCGGCAGCTCGAGCGAGGCCGGCGTGTCACGCGTCTTCGGTCCGGGCACGACCATCCGCGAGGTCAGCGAGTTCATCCGGTCGAACGTCAAGCGCGACTAGCGTGATCGGCGACCTGGCGGCCGAGGCGCGCAGCGGCAATCGGCGCGCGCTCGCGCGGCTGCTGACGGAGGTCGAGAACCGGACGAGGGCCGGCGAAGATGCGTTGCGGGCGCTGTACCCGCTTGCCGGGTCGGCCCACCTGGTCGGCATCACTGGCGCGCCCGGCTCGGGCAAGAGCACGCTCGTGGCCGCGCTCGTCACGGAGGCGCGCAGGGCCGACCGACCAGGTGGCGCCCGACCAGTCGCCGTCATCGCCGTCGACCCGTCGAGCCCGATCACCGGCGGAGCGATCCTCGGTGATCGCGTCCGAATGCAGGTTCACGCCGGCGATCGGGACGTGTTCATCCGCTCGATGGCGTCGCGCGGCCATGGCGGCGGACTGGCCACGTCCACGGTCGCGGCCGCGGCGGTAATGGACGCCAGCGGCTTCCCGCTGATCCTGATCGAGACCGTTGGAACGGGCCAGAGCGAGGTCGAGGTGGCGGCAATCGCCGACACGACGGTCGTCGTCCAGGCGCCCGAGATGGGCGACGAGGTCCAGGCCATCAAGGCCGGGCTGCTCGAGGTGGCCGACATGGTCGTCGTCAACAAGTCAGACCGGCCGGGCGCCGACCGGGCAGCGGCGCAGCTGCGTGGAATGCTGACCGTCGGCGCTCAGCACGACCGCGCGGCAGCGGCGGCCGGCCGGCCGCGGCCCAAACGGCCCGAGGTGATGCTCGCCTCGGCGATGACCGGCGCCGGCGTGCCCGAGCTACTGGCCGCACTGGATCGGCGCGCCGCGGCGCCGGTGGTCGGTCCGGACGCCGGCGACGTCGCCGACGGCGCGGCGCTCAAACGAGCCGAGGCGCAGCTATCGGGCATCCTCGCCCAGCGTGTCGCAGAGCGGCTTCGCGCTCCGCAGCTCGCCGCGCAGCGCGAACTGACGCTACGCGCCGTGGCCGCGCACGAGATTGATCCGTATTCGGCCGCGGACGAGCTCTTGGCGCTGCTCGGCAACGGACGGACGGGATAGGCTACGGGCCGTGCCTGACCGAAGGATCCTCGTGTGCGGCGCCGGTCTGATGGGCCACGGCATCGGCCAGGTGATGGCCGCGGCGGGACACCAGGTGGTGCTTTACGAACCGGAGATGGCGCGTGCCGAGGCGGGCCGAGCGCGCATCGGTGCGTCGCTCGAGCGCGCGGTGTCGCGCGGCAAGCTGACCGAGGAGCAGCACCACGAGCAGCTCGCGCGCGTATCCGTCGCGCCGTCGCTCGCCGACGCGGCGCGCAACGCCGAGCTGATCATCGAGGCCGTGTTCGAGGACGAGACGGTGAAGAGCGATCTCTTCGCGCAGGTCGCCGCGGTGGCGCCGGCGGATGCGGTCCTCGCCATCGAACACGTCGTCGATCTCGATCACGCGCCTCGCTGCCTCGCTGCCGCCCGAGCGGCGCGGTCGCTTCGTGGGCATGCACTTCTTCTCGCCTGTCTCGGTCATGCCGCTCATCGAGCTCATCCGCGGCGCGGAAACCTCGGACGAGACCGAGGAATACGTGCGCGCGCTCTCGGCGGAGATGGCCAAGCAGGTAATCGTCAGCAAGGACCGGCCGGGCTTCATCGTCAACCGCATGGTCATGCCCTTCCTGGCCGAGGCGATGCGCGCCTACGAGGAGGGTCTGGGCACGGCCGAGGACATCGACACTGGCGCCCGCATCGGGCTGAACCACCCGATGGGACCGCTCGAGCTGGCCGACTTCATCGGCCTCGACGTGTGCCTGCACGTCATGGAAGTGCTGCACGACGGGCTTCGGGTTGCCGCACATGGCGCCGCCGCCGATCCTGCGCCAGATGGTGGACGCCGGCCATCTCGGACAGAAGACGGGACGCGGCTTCTACACGTATCCGCGCGAAAGCAAGTGACCCTCACCGCGGCTCGGCCGACGGAGCTGACCGAGGAGGAGCGCCTCCTCCAGCAGACGGTCCGCGACTTTGCGGCGCGTGAGGTCGCGCCCGGCGCGGCCGAGCGCGACGAGGAGGAGCGCTACGACCGCCAACTGTTCGCGCGCATGGGTGAGCTCGGCCTGACCGCCGTGCCCTTTCCCGAGGAGATCGGCGGCGCGGGCTTCGGCTACCGCGCCTGGACCCTGGTCATGGAGGAGATCGCCTACGCCGACATGGCGCTCGCGGTCTCGCTGTCGGTGCACATCCTGTCGCAATACCCCGTGGTCACGTGGGGCACCGACGAGCAGCGGTCACGATGGCTGCCACACATGCTCGCCGGCGACGCGCTCGGGGCGTTTGCGCTGACCGAGCCGCAGGCCGGGTCCGATGCGTCAGCCCTGCGCCTGCGTGCCGAACGAGTGGGGCCGGCGGACGACCCGACGGCCTATCGACTGACGGGCACCAAGATCTGGATCACCAACGCGATGGAGGCGGAGCGCTATCTGGTCTTCGCGACGGTAGATCCCGCCCTGGGCGTTGGCGGCATCACTGCCTTCCTGGTCGAGCGCGGCTGGGAGGGATTCCGCTTCGGAGCGAAGGAGCGCAAGCTCGGCATTCGCTCGGACACCGCGTCGGAGCTCATCTTCGATGGTTGCGAGGTGCCGTCCGCCAATCGGCTGGGCGAGGAAGGACAGGGCTACAAGATCGCTCTATCGGCACTAGGGGAGGGCCGCATTTCTATCGCCGCGGCGTGTGTCGGGCTGGCGCAGGCGGCGCTCGATGCGGCGGCGCGGTATCTGACCGAGCGAAAAGCGTTCGGACAGCCGCTGGCTGAGCAGCAGGGCCTGCGCTTCATGCTCGCCGAGATGGCCCAGAAGGTCGCGGCAGCGCGCGCGTTGACACGCGCCGCGGCGGAAGCCAAGGACCGCGGCGAGAACATCTCCCTGGCATCCTCACTCGCGAAGTGGACCGCCTCGGACGCCGCGATGAGCGTCACCACGGACGCCGTGCAACTCTTCGGCGGCAGTGGCTACTCGCGCGAGTTCCCGGTCGAGCGCTACATGCGCGACGCCAAGGGCGCGCAGATCTACGAGGGCACCAACCAGATCCACCGCCTGATCGTCGCCGACCACGTCCTCAAGCGAGTGACCGGCTAGGCCGCTACTTCCTAGGGCCAGGGGCGCCAACGCAGGGGCGAGAGCGGGCGGTCGTAACATGAACCGGTGACAGACAGCGGCAACGGCCTCAACGGCTCGAACGGGCAGGTATTCATCGTGTCGGCGGCGCGGACGCCCATCGGCAAGTTCAACGGCACGCTCGCGGACATGCCCGCGACGACCTTGGGCGGCATTGCCATCCGCGCCGCCGTGGAGCGCGCCGGACTTCCGGAAGGGACGCCCATCGACGAGGTGCTGATGGGCCAGGTGCTCCAGGCCGGTGTCGGCCAGGCGCCCGCCCGCCAGGCGGCGCTCAAGGCCGGACTTCCAGACTCGACCAGCGCCACCACGATCAACCGAGTCTGTGGCTCAGGTCTCAAGGCAGTCATGCTGGCCGCGGCCGAGATCCGCGCCGGCGACGCCGAAGATCGTCGTTGCGGGTGGCATGGAGAACATGAACCGGGGCCCGTACCTGATCCCGAAGGCGCGCTTCGGCTACCGCCTGGGCAACGCCGAGATGATCGACGCGACCGTCCACGACGGCCTGTGGTGCAGCACCGAGTCGTGCCACATGGGCACCCATGCGGAACGCGTCGCGATGAAGAGCCAGGTCAGCCGCGCAGGACCAGGATCAGTTCGCCTTGGAGAGCCACCAGAAGGCACTCGCCGCGATCGAGTCCGGACGCTTCAGCGACGAGCTCGTCCCAGTGCCAGTGCGCAAGGGCAGGGAGGAGTCAAACTTCGACACGGACGAAGGGCCGCGCGCGGACAGCTCCATCGAGGCACTCGCCCGACTGAAACCAGTCTTCGCACTGCCTGACCCTGAGCCTGATTCGAGCGCCGGCATGCCGGACGGCACGGTCACTGCCGGCAACGCCCCGGGCATCACCGACGGCGCGGCTGCGACCGTCGTTGCCAGCGAACGGACCGTGGAACGCCTCGGGCTCACGCCGCTGGCGCGCATCGTTGGCTACGCCCAGGCTGAAGTCGAGCCAAAGTGGCTCTTCCTGGCCCCGGTCAAGGGCGTCCAGAAGCTGCTTGCGCGCATCGAGCTGCCAATCGAGGCCTTCGACCTGGTCGAGATCAACGAGGCCTTCGCGGCTCAGGTTCTCGCCGACGGGCGCGAGCTCGGCTTCGACTGGGCGAAGGTCAACGTCAACGGTGGCGCGATCGCTCTTGGGCCACCCCATCGGCGCGAGCGGAGCGCGTATCGTTGCGACGCTGCTCCACGAGCTGCGACGTAGGGAGGGTCGGTATGGGCTTGCGACGTTGTGCCTCGGCGGGGGAGGGTCTGTGGCCATGGCCTTCGAGCGCGTCTAGCGAGGCGAAAGCCCGATGAGCCGAGTTGCCGTCGTCACCGACTCGGCCAGCGATCTGCCGCCAGACCAGGCCGCGGCGGCAAACATCACCGTCGTGCCGCTGTTCGTCACCTTCGGCGACAGGGAGTTCACGGCCGGGGTGGACCTATCGAGCGAGGATTTCTGGCGCGAGCTGACGGCACCCGGCGCGCCGTTTCCCAAGACCGCGGCCGCGGCTCCGGGCGCATTCAAGGAGGCGTTCGAGAAGCTGTTCGCGGGAGGCGCCGACGAGATCGTGTACGTCGGCGTCGGCGCCAAGCTGTCGGCCACGGTGGGCAGCGCCAAGGTCGCGCGCGACATGTTCGACGAGCAGGCGAAGGCCGCCATCCATGTCGTCGACAGTGCCACGGCCAGCATGGGCGTCGCCCTGCTGGCCAAGCACGCGGTCAAGCGTGCCGCCGAAGGCAAAACCGGGACCGAGATCGCCGCCGAGATCGAGCGTCGCCGCGAGGACGTTTTCCTCTACGTCGCGCTTGACACGCTCGAGTACCTCAAGCGTGGTGGCCGCATCAGCCCGGCACGTGCCGCGATCGGCAGCATGCTGTCGGTCAAGCCGATCATCACGCTCGAGGACGGCATCGTCGATACGGCCGACAAGCCGCGGACCCGGGGCAAGGCACGGGCGCGGCTGATCGAGCTGCTGACCCAGAAGCCGGCCGAGGAGGTCGCGATCATGCACGCCCAGACCGAAGACATCGAGGCCTTCGCCGATGATCTTGCGGCCGCGCTCAAGTTCCCGCGCGACAGGATGACCGTGTCGTTGATGGGCGCGTCGGTCGGGCCGCACGTCGGGCCCGGCGCCTACGGGGCGATCATCCTAGCCAAGTGAGATCCCTCGCCGCCAGCGTGTTGGCCGCCGTGCTGATCGGGCTGGCGGCCGCTCCGGTCTCACCGGCCGCAGCGGCGTCGCCAGACTTCGCGCTCGAGCAGGTTGCGAGCGGCTACCAGAGGCTCACGGGCGTCGCTGCGTCCGCGGTTGCGAATCGCCTGTACGTGGTCGAGCAGGAAGGCGTGGTTCGGGTCTTGAAGCGCGCGTCGGTCGATGCGCCGTGGCAGAAGTCAGGTGCCTTTCTGGACATCAGAAACAGGGTCCGCGGGCCGTTCCCCGAGCACGGCATCTACGAGAGTGGCCTGCTCGGTCTGGCTTTTCATCCCGACTACGTCAACAACGGTCGCTTCTATGTCGCCTACTCACGCGAACCCGATAACGCTCTCGTGGTCGTTGAATACCGACGCAACACGAACCTGCGTGCTCGTCCCGGCTCGGCTCGACTGCTCATGGTCATCAAGCACTCGGGCGAGTTTCACTTCGGTGGCTGGCTCGGCTTTGGTCCCGATGGTTACCTGTACGTCACCTCGGGTGATGCGGCCACCTGGCAGAGCGATACCGCG
Organism: uncultured Chloroflexia bacterium; assembly: GCA_963706095.1. GTDB lineage: Bacteria > Chloroflexota > Limnocylindria > Limnocylindrales > CSP1-4 > JALYGJ01. The sequence goes on along the minus strand of OY970149.1, from coordinate 610,324 downwards.
CAGGACACCCAAAGTCCGCTGGGCAAGGTTCTGCGACTCAATGCGCTGGCAGCCAAGGGCTCGGCCGCCCAGGCTGCCGCCGACAACCCCTTCGCCGACGGCGTCGGCGGCAACCGGTTCGTCTGGGCGTGGGGCCTGCGCAATCCGTGGCGCGCCGAATTCGATTCGGCGACGGGCGACATGTGGCTGCCTGACGTCGGCGAGGACAGCGCCGAGGAGCTCAACGTCTTCCGCGACTACTCGACCGGCACTGGCGCCAACCTGGGTTGGGAGGTCTGCGAAGGCAGTCACGCATATCCCGCCACTGATCCGCTCGAGCCATGCGCCATCGTCGGAAGCACCCTGCCAGTCCTGGAGTATTCGCATACCGACGGCAACTGCGCGATCGTCGGCGGTCACGTCTATCGCGGCGCACTTCAGGCCGCACTGAGCGGTCGCTATTTCTTCGCAGATTTCTGCAGCGGCCGCATCTGGGGGATCCCAACCGCATACGCCGGTGGCGCCATCGCCGAGCCACTCGACTCCGAGCTTTCGATCAGCTCCTTCGGCCGGGACGGGGTAGGCGAGCTCTACGTGACCGCGACTGATGGGACGCTCTGGCACGTCATTCAGAGCTGAGGGTTACCTCCGGCCCATGCGTCGGCGCTTTGCCACCGATGTAGACTGCGCAACGCTTCCGGCCCTACTGCTTCCGGGCCGTCGACTAGTCCCCGCTGGAGGATCTCGATCCAGATGACCACCGAGCGAGCCGCGTCGGCCATCAACCCGTGGCACGTCGCGCAACAGCAGTTCGACATCGCGGCCGACCGTCTGAATCTCGACCCCGCGCTGCGCCGCGTGCTGCGCGAGCCTCGTCGCGAGTTCACGGTCCATTTCCCGGTCAAGATGGACGATGGCAGTGTCCAGGTCTTCACCGGCTATCGGGTCCAGCACAACCTGGGTCGCGGCCCGGCAAAGGGCGGCATCCGCTACCACCAGGATGTTGGCCTCGATGAGGTCAAGGCACTGGCGATGTGGATGACCTGGAAGTGCGCGGTGGTAGGCATCCCGTTCGGCGGCGGCAAGGGCGGCGTGATCGTCGATCCCAAGAAGCTGAGCCGGCGCGAGGTCGAGAACCTGACGCGCCGATTCGCCACAGAGATCGAGGTCCTGATTGGCCCCGAGCGCGACATTCCCGCGCCGGACGTCAACACCAATGCCCAGACGATGGCCTGGATCATGGACACCTACTCGATGCACCAGGGCTTCACGGTCCCGGGCGTCGTCACCGGCAAGCCGGTGGCGCTGGGCGGTTCAGAGGGCCGCAACGAGGCCACTGCGCGTGGAACGGTCTTCTGCGTGGTCGAGGCCGCGCGTCACCTGAGCATCCGTCTGGATCAGGCGACCGTCGTGGTCCAGGGCTTCGGCAATGCCGGTTCGATCGCGGCACAGCTGATGGTTGAGGAGGGAGCCAAGGTGCTCGCCGTCTCTGATTCGACCGGCGGCATCTACAGCCCGGACGGCCTGGACATCGGGCGCGTCATCGCGTGGAAGGGCGAGCACGGCACGGTCGTTGGTTTCCCCGGCGCGCAGGACCAGACCAACGCGGAGATCCTCGAGATCGAGTGCGACATCCTCATCCCGGCCGCCCTCGAAAACCAGATCACCGCCGCGAACGCCGAGCGCGTCAAGGCCAAGATCGTGGCAGAGGCGGCCAACGGTCCCACGACACCTGAAGCTGATGACATTCTTCATCGGCGCGGTGTGTTCATGATCCCGGACATCCTGTGCAACGCCGGCGGCGTGACGGTCAGCTACTTCGAGTGGGTGCAGGACCTCAATCGCGACCACTGGAGCGAGTCGGTCGTCAACGGCAAGCTGCACGAGATCATGACCAGGGCATTCGCCGAGACCGTCGGGATTGCCGAGCGCGAGCAGGTGCACATGCGCCTCGCCGCATATCTGCTGGCGGTCGATCGCGTGGCCGCGGCAACGTCGATGCGCGGGCTCTATCCGTAGGCTCCGACTCATACGCAAACGCTCAGAAAGCCGCCCGGCTGCACCGGGCGGCTTTCGTCTTCAAAGCGTGCCCCAACGATGTGCGCCGGGAGTGGACGTCACAGCAAGCTGACATCTAAACTGCGCGGCATTCGCCGGCCATTGGTGCCGGCGCCGGTTTGAGGGGGAGGGTGAATGGCGAAACTGCCCGATACGAGGCAGTTTGCGTCTGTTGCGGAGCTGGCCGACGCGTGCCTGGCAATGGCTGGGCGCCGCGAGATGTTCATCGCCGAGACAGACTCCGACGACGAATCGTGGACCGGCGAAGACCTCCTTCGTCGCTCCCGCTACGCCACCGCCCGCCTGGTTGCCGCTGGGTTGGGCAAGGGCGATCTCGTTCTGACCTGGGCCAAGAGCAGCCCGAAGACCGTTGCTGCTCTTCTGGGCGCCTACCGCGCCGGCATCGTCCCGGTGCCACTCGAGGCGCGCATGACCAGCGAGATAGTCGAGAGGATCGCCGCCCGTGCCGGGACGACCTGGCTGATCAGCGATGACACGCCCGAGGTCGCCTCGACACTGGATCTCGAGCAATACCATCGCATCGACCTCGACCGTCTGGTGAACGACTCGGAAGCCGACCTGCCCGCCGATTGGGAAGGACAGCTCGCCGCCCTCCCCAAGCCCACCCGCAAGGACCTGTTCCTCATCCTCTACACATCAGGGACGACGGGCCAACCTCGCGGCGTGATGCAGACCAACGCGAACTGGCTGGAGCCCTACGAGCTCGGCCTGATGTCCAAGCGCTGGCTGCGCCTGCTGATCCGTTACAGCACCCGCAAGCCCTATCGAATGATTTCGGTCATGCCGCTGTCCCACCTCATGGGCCTGGGCGAGATCTCTGCGGCGATCATGTTCGGCGGCACCATCGTCTATCCGCGCAACACGTCGCCGCGTGCGCTCCTTGCCGCCGCTCGCAAGCACCAGCCGTCATCCCTCTACGGGCCGCCGCGCATCCTCGAGCTGTACTGGCGTCAGCTGACCCGTGAGATCGAGGAGGAGGGTCGCCTCGAGGACTTCGAGCGACGCTTGGAACGCGCGGCACGGCTCCCGTACTTCATGCGCCGGCGTATGTTCCGCCGCGAGCTGCAGTTGCTGGGCGGCAAGGTCAAGCGCCTATCGAGTGCCGCCGCCTACCTGCCGCCCGATCTCCAGTCGTCGTGGGAGAGCATCGGTATGCCCGTGATCCAGACCTACGGTGCAACAGAGTGTGGCGGCGTGGCCGCCACGAGCATGTTCCGCCACCCGGTCGGCAAGGTCGGCCGGCCGAGCAAGGTCTCGACCGTGGAGCTCGCTCCTGACGGCGAGATTCTTGTCTCGGGCCCCGGCGTGGCCACGGGATACTGGCGCGATCCGGATGCGACCAGGCAGGCGTGGGACGAGCGCGGTCGGTATCACACCGGCGACATCGGCCAGTTCGATGAGAAGGGCAACCTCGTGCTCCTCGGCCGGAAGAAGAACATCATCGTTCTCTCGAACGGCCTGAACGTTTACCCGGAGGACATCGAGACCGCGCTGCACGAGGCTGGCCTGGGCGACACCGTGGTCGTCGAGACCGCACCCGGTCGCATCGAAGCCGTCGTCCTCGATCCAGAGCGCGAGCTCAGCGTGCTCGGCATGCCGAGCGACGCGACGCTGGCGGAGCGACGCGAGGCGCTGCGCGGACGGATCGACGCCGCCGTGCGCCAGGCCAACTCACGACTGACGGTCCACGAGCGGATCGACGCGTGGCGACTATGGCCAGACGCCGACTTCCCGCGCACTCACTCGCAGAAGATCCGGCGCGATCCGGTGCGCCAGTGGGCCGCGGACAAGGGCGCAGTGCCGCTCGCGGTACGCGACGGAGTCGGCGCCGAAGCCTGACCCTCGGCGCGAAGAGTCAGGCGACCGTCGCGCCAACCAAGGTGATCGCCGCCTGATCGGGCCTGGCGGCAACGGTCTCCATCAGCTCGCGGGCAACGTGGCTGGCCGCGCCAGAATCATCCTTGGATTCGATCAGCTGGGTCGGCACCGGCCGACCGATATCGATCCTGAAGCGCCACCGGCCGGCGTCGGTGACGACGATCGGCAGGACGACTGAGCCGGTCAGTCGGGCCAGACGATAGGCGCCGTTGGCCATCTTGAGCCGCCCGCCTGACCACGTGCCTTCGACGCCGCGTCCGTGCATGTGGTCCGGAGCGAGGACGACGCAACGTCGCGGCTCGAGATAGCGCATCAGCCCGCGAGTGTCGCCCGGCCGGAACGCGGCAGACTCGCCGAACTTGCTGAAGCGGGACGCGTAGCGCTCCCGCGCTCGGACGGTCTGTCGCCAGACGCGCCCATCCATGACGATCGATCCGACGCCCAGGCCCTGCTGCATCAGCCAGCCGCCGAGGACCAGAAACGCGCCGGTATGGACGGTCAGCACGACGATCGGTTGTGACACTTTCAACTCGTCCAGGAGCTCGAGGCCGTCGACCTCAAAGCGCTGTGCCCACGCAGCCTTGTCCCAGTTGTCGCTGAACAGCAGGCACAGCCAGCGCTGGTGGATCGCCGCCTGGTAACGCCACCGCCGAAGAAACCCAGGCCGATCGTCGGCCGGTGCCGGCAGCCGACTCGCCGGCAGATGCTTCTCGCGCCTTGCCGGTCGAAGGCCGCGCAGCGCCGAGTACGGCACGAAGAAGAAGTACAGCAAGCCCGGCGGCAGGATCGACCCGACGGCACGGCTCGCGACGAAGAACGACAGCCTGGCAACGTCCTTCAGTGCGCTCAACGTGATTCCCTCCCTGCTCGGCGTCACCACGATAGCGGGCGACACCGCCGTGTAGCATCGAGCGGCTGATGCTCGACCACGAAGAACAGTTCCTCTTCAAGGAGGAGATCCTCCACCTCTCGAACGCCCTGGCCGACGCCGGCATGCTCGACAACGTCGAGGACCTCCTGACCGACGTGATCACCTCGCCACGCTTCGATTCGGAGGTCTTCACGCTCGAGCGGTCGCTCCAGGTCATGCTCGGGGCGCGCGCCGGAACGACGCTCGTGGGTCTGTTGACCGTGACGCCGGACGTCTTCGACCAGGTCGCTGAGGTACGCATCGCACCCGAGATCCACGAGCGGTTGGTCGCGTGGCGCGCGCGCTTCGGCCTGGCCATCGACAACGCGCTGAACTTCCTCAACAACCCGGATGGCATCCAGGGCCACAACTTCTCCACGCAGGTGGCGCATGTCGACGATCGGCGCGTACTCCAGGGGCGGCTGACGCTGGTCCGCTACAACAACGAGCCACAGTTCTTCGTGGCCGATGCCGCCGTCTTCTACGGCCTGATCGCCGATGTGCTCGATCGCCTTGTGCCCCAGACGGACGACGAAACGATCGATCCGGACACGCTGACCCGCATCAAGGACGCTATCGCCGTCATCGAGCGCAAGCAGATCGCCCGCGACCGAACCTGATCAGGGCACGCGGCGGATGGCCGGCCACTGCAACTATTTGATAGCCGCGGCAACGCGATAGGGGCATTGGCGCGAGTGGTGCGGTCGGGCACCATCCCGGCAATGGCCGGCCGTAACGCGCCCCGCGGCCTCTTCCTGGCGCTGGGTTTCACCCTGCTCGCCGCGCTCGTTGGCGTCCCGCAAACAGTCCGCGCCGCGGAGCCGCCCGGCTACGAGTACTTCCACACGTATGCCGAGATGGAGGCCGTGATCGACGATGTCGTCGCCCGCCGGCCGAGCATCGCGCGCAAGATCTCGATCGGCCGCAGCTACCAGGGCCGCGAGATCTGGGGTGTCAAGCTGACCAGGAACGTCGATGAGCCGACGGGCGGCAGGCCCGAGATCCTGATCAACGGCCTGATGCACGGACGGGAACGGGCCTCGAGCGAGCTCGCCATCCACATGCTGCGCGTCCTCGCCAACAACTACGGCCTGTCGGGCAACCTCGGCAACAGGGTGACGCGCATTCTCAACACGCGCGTGGTGTGGGTCATCCCGATGGTCAACCCTGATGGCGGCGAATACGACATCTCGAGCGGCCAGTTCCGGCGCTGGCGCAAGAACCGCCAGCCCAACCCGGGATCGAGCTCGGTGGGCACGGACCTGAACCGCAACTTTGGCTACACCTGGAACTGCTGCGGCGGATCGAGCGGCAATCCCTCACGCGAGAACTACCGCGGTCCGAGCGCGTGGTCGGCGCCCGAGACACGGGCCTATCGCGACTTCCTCGCCAGCCGCAGGATCAACGGCCAGCAGCGCATCACAGAGATCCTCAGCCTCCATTCCGCGGGTCGGAAGGTGCTCTACCCGTACGCGTACACGACCCGCGACGTGCCTTCCGACATGACCGCCGATGACCGCAAGGCGTTCGTGGCGCTGGCCAGGGGAGTCGCCTCGCGCAATGGCTTCAAGGCCCAACAGGCGGGCGACTGGTACATCATCTCGGGCGACCAGGATGACGACGCCTACGGCCGCCAGGGCATCTTCGCGCTGACTGTCGAGCTCGCCGCCGGCCGATCCAAGCGCTACTACCCATCGCAGAGCGAGCTCAACGCCGAGTTCAATCGCAACCGCACCGCCATCCTGTGGTTCCTGGAGCAGGCCGACTGTCCGTATCGGGCGGCTGGCCTGGCGACCAAGTACTGCGGTGGGTCGGCCAACGCCGGGCTGTACTCGCAGTCTGTCTACGACTCATCGCTGGGTCAACCGCAGCAGACCAACTGCTGGTGCGTTGTGGCCGCGACGCGGACGTTGCTGCGTCACGTGGACGCTTCGATCACGGCTTCGCAGGCGGAGATCAACGAGTCGATGACGCCATACGACGTGAACGACTGGACCGATCCCGGCTTTCGGGACTACATCCGCTGCACGTCGGGCAACCCGAGCCCGAGCTTCGCTCACGACAGCCGGGGCATGGCCTGGGCGCTGTGGCAGTACGGGTCGATGGGCCAGACACGCGGCTACAACGACTACACGTCGACCAACCAGGCGCAGATGAACTGGAGCATCGTGCGCAGCATCCGCGCAACAGGTGAGCCCGTCGGCATCACCGCCGCACGGGGAATGCACGAGATTCTCGCCGTTGGCTACCAGAGCGCACTCGACCCGTTCGACGAGCAGGGCCAGCCCAACCAGATCCTTGGCTTCCGAGTGTGGGATCCGTGGAATGGCGCTGGCTTCGGCAACTGGAGCGGCTGGCCCGCGGGTGGCTTCGCGGCGAACTCCTACGTGACCATCGACGACTGGAACTCGGTGTACTTCACGGCCGATCAGAACGAAGGGCCCTACTACGACGGCAAGTTCGTCGCGGTCATGCGCAGCTCGGTCGCCGAGGCACCGAGCGCCAACCCCGCCGCGGCCTTCGGCGACTGGACCTACGACAACCTGACATCTCCCGACACGGAGCCCGATCCGGACACCGAGCCATCGCCTGATCCGACGCCCTCGGGTGACCCGGCGGCGGCAGGCGCCAGCTTCACTTTCGCCGGTGCGACCTCGTCTGTCACCTCCGCCAGACCGGCAGACAGCATCCAGCTGGCTGTCGCCCAGGGTCTGCGCACTCACGACCTGTTCGGTGAGCCGCAGCTGGGCAGCCTGCCCACGACCTACACGCTCGGCAACATGGTCCACGTCACGTCTCTGGTCCGCGAGATGCCTTCTTACGACTTGGTCGAGATCCTCGTCGGCGGCAGGGTCCGTGCGGTCGCACTGGTGCGCGAGCGCCGCGGCGGGCACGAGCTGGGCGAGCTCCGTCCGACGGTTGGCAACGTCCGCCTGCCCTCAGCGTCGCAGCTTCAGTCGAGCCTCCGCGCGCAGGGACTGCGCGGCAGCGCGTCGCTCTCATGGACGTGGACGCGCGAGCCGGGATCACCCTTCGCGCCATTCCTGACCGGCACGGACGCGGCTGGACGGCCCGCTTTCGTGACGTCGCGCGGGGTGACGACGGCGCTGCCGCTCATCCGCGGCCTGACCTTGCGGAGTAACTAACCCACACTTCGCCCGCTACGCCCAACGGTCTGACTCCGCAGTCGGCTCCGGCCGCTGCTGCGCGCTCCGCGCCGCCCGCCCGCCGAGCGGCAGGCTGGCGGCGCTACGCTTTGAACGATCTGACTCCGCAGTCGGCTCCGGCCGCTGCTGCGCGCTCCGCGTCGCCCGCCCGCCGACCGGCGGGCTGACGCCGCTACGCTTGCGACATGCGCCAGCTCTACCTGGCCGCGACGGGCATGAATCGCGGCAAGACCACGGTCGCGCTGGGCCTGCTCGCGGCGCTGGCACACCGCAAGCTGGACATCGGATTCACCAAGCCGGTCGGCCAGCGCTACGCCATCGTCGACGGCCAGCCGGCGGACGAGGACGCGATCCTGATGCGATCGGCGCTCAGCCTGGGCGATGCGCTGACCTTGATGAGCCCGGTCCATATCCCGCGTGGCTTCACCAAGGCGTACATCCGCGGCGAGGTCACGCCCGATCTCCCGGCGCGCATCAGGCGCGCCCACGCCACGCTCGCGGAACGTCACGACCTGCTGCTGATCGAAGGCACGGGGCACGCCGGCGTGGGCTCGGTGATCGGGCTTTCCAACGCCCAGGTGGCGCGTATGCTCAAGGCACCGGCGGCGATCGTCGCCGAGGCGGGAGTCGGCCGGCCGATCGACGAGATCGTGCTCAACCGCGCGCTCTTCGCCCGCCACGGAGTCGAGGTCGCCGGCGCGATCATCAATAAAGTCGATGTCGACGCCCACCCGTCGCTGCCAGGCGTGCTGCGCGACGGCCTGGCGCGCCACGGCATCGAGCTGCTGGGCATGCTGCCGTACCGGCCACTGCTTTCCAACCCGACGCTGTCGATGCTGGTCGAGCAGGTCAAGGGCGAGCTCCTGAGCGAGCCCGACGATCCGGACCGGCCGATCGAGCACGTGGCCATCGGCGCGATGCAGCCGCGACATCTCATCGAGCGGATCGGCCCCGGCTCGCTGCTTGATCATCCCCGGCGACCGTACGGACGTGATCCACGCCGTTGTCGCCGCGAACCGTGCGGCCCGGGCCAGCGGTGAGCGGCGCGGCATCTTCGCGCGCCGCCAGCAGGTTTTCGGGCGCGCGGCCGAAGATCCAAATCGGACCGAGCTGGCCGGCCTGGTCCTCACCGGCGGCTACCGACCCCGGCCGCGCGACCTCGAGGCGATCAAGGGTGAGCGCATGTTCGCAATGATTGTCGAGGCGGACACGTACGAGGCGGCATCGAGCGTCCACGACCTGCTCGTCAAGACGCACCCCGCCGACCGAGAGAAGATCGCCCTGACGCGCGACCTGATCAACGAGCACATCGACATCGACGCGATCGTTGCCCGCTTCACCGAACCCGGTGCAGCGACGACTGCAACCTCGCTCCCGCGGGCGGCCACCGACATCGCGGCGCGGACGGTCAGGTCGGTCGAGACGGGTCTCAGGCGCGTTACGGGACGAGCGGCTGGCAGTCGATCAGGCGGGCGGAAGGAAACCTGACCGCAAGGCTGGCCAGGGCTGGCCGGTTGACGATCGTCAGCTCCTCGAGCGTCTCGGCATCGGCGACGCTCACGTAGTCGGGCGTGCCCAGCGTCGCCGGTGAAAGCGCGTCGCGCATGAGTGAACGCAGTCGGTCGGCCGACCGCTCGCCCTCGGCCAGAGCAGACGCGGCAGCCTGCAGCGCCCGGTTGAGCGCCGGTGCCTGCTCCCGCTCTTCCGCAGACAGGTAGCGGTTGCGGGAAGAGAGGGCGAGGCCGTCGGGCTCGCGCGACGGTCGGGCAGACGACGATCTCTACCGGCAGCGCCAGGTCGCGGACGACGCGCTGGAGGACGACCGACTGCTGGCCGTCCTTCTGGCCGAAGTAGGCGCGGTCGGGCTGCACCAGCGAGAAGAGCGTGGTCACGACCGTCGCTACGCCGCGGAAGTGGCCGGGCCGCTGCGCTCCCTCGAGCACGTCACCAAGCGGACCCGCGTCAACGACGGTGGTGGCACCGGGCGGGTACATCTCGTCGACGCTGGGTACGAAGACAACATCGACACCCAGCGATTCCAGCAGCGCAAGATCGGCTTGCTCGTCGCGCGGGTAGCGGCTGAAATCCTCGTTCGGGCCGAACTGCGTCGGGTTGACGAAGACACTGGCCACGACGCTCGCGCATGCGTCGCGCGCGCGGCGCACCAGGCCGGCATGGCCTTCGTGCAGCGCGCCCATGGTAGGTACGAAGCCCACGTCCGACGACAGCGCCGCGCGCGCCTCCCGCATCTCCGCGCGCGTCCGTGCTATGTGCACGACGAGTATTCACTCCTAGTGAACACACTCCCGGTGATTTGCATGGTTTGAGGCGTGGCTACGACCCTAGCCGTCCTTGGAAGCGGTGCGGCTGAGCGTGGCGTGCCCGCGTCAGCGAGGAAATCGGAGGTCCGAGAGGTCGTAAGGGCCTGATTCGAGGCGTGGCTGTTCACTAGGAGTGAATTTCTGCCGGCCGCGAGGCTAAAACGACCCTCAGAGGTCGCGGTCGAGGGGGATCGCGTCGAGGAACTCCTCGTCGAGCATCGGGCGGTCGAGCGGGCCGCCGCCAAGGACCTCTTCGAGGACGGCCGGATCGATCGACGACGAGTGCTCGGGACCCGGGAACGTTCCGGCGCCGACCTCCTCCGCGTACGAGGTGACGGCCGTCAGACATGCGCTCAGACAGGTTCTCGTACTTCTTGGCGTGGCGCGGCGTGAAGCCGTACGTGAAGCCGAGCAGGTCGGTGATGACCTGCACCTGGCCGGAGCAGCCAGCACCGGCGCCGATGCCGATCGTCGGGATCTTCAGCCGCTCGGTGATCGCCGCCGCCAGCTCGGTCGGCACGAGCTCGAGCACAACGGAGAAGGCGCCCGACTCCTGCACGGCGAACGCGTCCGCGAGCAGTCGACGAGCGGACTCGATGGTCTTGCCCTGGACGCGGTGACCGCCCAGTCCGTGAACGGACTGTGGCGTCAAGCCGATATGGCCCATGATCGGGATACCGGCACGGGCGATCGCCTCGATCGTTCGCGCCGAGCGCACGCCGCCCTCGACCTTGACGGCCTGGGCGCCGCCCTCGCTGATGAAGCGGCCGGCGTTGTGGAGCGATTCCTCGATGTTCACGCCGTACGACATGAAGGGCATGTCGCCGATCGACGAGCGAGTGCCGCGTACCACGCACCACGGCCTTGGTGTGATGGAGCATCTCGTCCATCGAGACGCGCACCGTCTCCTCGTAGCCGAGCATGACCATGCCGAGCGAGTCGCCGACGAGGATGAGCGGCACGCCGGCCTCGTCGACGATGCGCGCGGTCGGGTAGTCGTAGGCGGTCAGCATCGGGATGCGCACGCCTTCGGCGTGCATCTTCGCGATGTCGGACAGGGTTACGCGGCGAACCGGCTTGCCGCCGTTGGTCGCCTGGGGCTGGGTCGTCGCGCTCATCTGGCTGCCAATGATGCACCGTTTCGCGTCGCGCAGGCGAACGACCCGATCAAGCAGCCGATCGGCAACCTGGCGCTTCGACATCTGCGGCCACGCATCGTCTGGCTCACCAGGCACGACGATCGTGACCCTGTTGGTGTCCGTGCCAAAGCCCGAGCCTGCCTCTGCCACGTCGTTGGCCACGAGCAGATCGACACCCTTGCGCTCGGCCTTGTCGCGCGCCCGGGCGAGCGAACCGGTCTCTGCCGCGAAGCCGACGATGACGGCGTCGTTGCCGCTCTGGCGCGCGACGGTGACCGCCTCGGCCAAGATGTCGCTCGTCGGCTCGAGCTCCAACGTCAGCCCGGATCCGTCCCGCGCGATCTTCGATGTCAGCGACGTGGCGCGGCCGGAAGTCAGCCACGGCGGCGGCCATGATCAGCACGTCCGCAGTCCGGCAGTGCCGCAAGGACCGCCTCGCGCATCGAGTGCCGCGCTCGGCGCGTTGACGACCTCCGCGGACTCCGGCAGTGGCACGGACGTCATGCCACAGATGATCGTCACCTGGGCGCCGCGCGCCACCGCCGCCTCGGCGATGGCAACGCCCATCTTGCCCGTCGAGCGGTTGCCGATATAGCGCACCGGGTCGATCGGCTCGGCGGTGCCGCCCGCCGTCACCAACACGCGCAAGACCGCGCAGGTCCTCGCCCGCCTCGGCGGATAGCACCGGCGGCCGGAGCGTGGGGTCGGGCTGTCGAATCGGCCGTCCATCGAGCGCCCGATGCACGGCCGCCATGATCTCCGCCGGCTCGGCCAGCCTGCCCTGTCCGACTGAGCCAGACGCAAGCGCGCCCACCGCCGGCTCGACGATCGAGTAGCCGAAGTCGTCGCGCAGCCGGGCAACGTTGCCGGCCGTCGCCGGATGCGAATACATGTCGCCATCCATCGCCGGCGCCACGACGACGGGCGTCCCGGCCCCGGCCGCCAGGCACGTCACCGTGATCACGTCGTCCGCCAGGCCGGCAGCCATCGCACCGATCCAGTTGGCCGTAGCCGGCGCGACGAGGATCAGGTCGGCCGAATCGGCGGCGACGATGTGAGCGATGCGCTGGTCTGGCAGCAGCTCGAGCGGATCGGTCATGGGCTTGCGTCGGGTCAGCGTCTGCATGGTCAGCGGGCCGATGAACTGCTGGGCGGTGTGCGACATGAGGACCTGCACATCGGCCCCCGCGGCGGTCAGGGCGCGCGCCAGCTCTGCCGACTTGTAGGCGGCGATCGATCCGGTCACGCCGAGCAGGATCAGGCGGCCTTCGAGCGAGCCGCTCACGCGGTGCGCACCGACTCCCGCGAGGCCGACAGTTCCGCGTGAAGCAGTGCCAGGCCGCGCAGCGTGAGCAGCGGATCGACGACGTCGACTCCGGGGATCGCCGACGCCCAGGGGTGAGCCGACAGTCCGCCGGTCAGCACGACCTTTGGCTCGGCACCGCCGTTGAGCGTCAGCTCGGCGGTCACGGCGCGGATGAGGAAGCTGACCATGCCCACGTGGCCGAGCACCGCTCCGCTCTGGATGGCCTCGACCGTGTTGCGGCCGATGGCCCGCGGCGGCAGCACCATCTGCACCCGCGGCAGCTGAGCCGTTCGACTCGCCAGCGCGTCAATCCCAAGGCCCAGACCTGGAGCGATGGCCCCGCCAACGAACGTCCCGTCCGCGGCCACGATCTCGAAAGTGGTAGCCGTGCCCAGGTCCACGACTACGACCGGCGTGCCGTGCATCCGCGCCGCGGCGTAGGCGTTGACCAACCGGTCGTGGCCGGCCGTGGCCGCCGAATCGAGCCGGGTGGGAATCGGAACGTTCGTCTCGTCGGCAACGAAGAGCCTGAAGCCGCGCCGGGAAGCCAGCTCGCGCAGAGCAGTGGTGACATGTGGCACCACGCTGGCGACGATGATCTCGAGCTCGGTCGTGCCGTCCGCTGTGTCGCCATCCCCGCCGCCGAGGACCTCGTCGAGCAGCATCTCGAGCTTGAACGGGGCGTCCTCGCCAGGCGTGGGTGCGCGGCCAGACGAGGTCAGCTCGCCGCCGCGGACGATGCCGTAGGCGACGTGCGTATTGCCGACGTTCAGCGCAACGATCACGAGCCCGATCATACGCGGGCTCCATTGCGATTCCGGGTTACGCCGCAGCCACGGCCTGCGCTAACATCGCGCGGTCCAAGCCCCGGGAGGTGGGCGAGGCTAGTCGTCGAGGAGGAGCGTGTCGCTCGAGCCGCCTGCGAAGTTCTTCGTAAATAGCGGCCTTGTCTCGAGCCCCACGGATATCTACAACCTCCTGCGCCCGCTCCTCAAGCAGACCGTCTCGTACCGCTATTTCCGCGGTGCCCGGTCGTCTCCCACGGCACCGGCTGGGTCGAGCGCATCGTCGTCGACCGGCCCGAGGTGTCGACCTTCTTCACACCCCTCTCGATCTGTCTCAACATCGATTCCTTCGAGCATCTCGAGTTCGAAACCCGTCCCGATCAGCTGATCGTCTACACGCTCGTTCAGGGAGACGAGCGCATCGTGGTCGAGTTCGCGCCCGTCGGCCGAACAGACGCCGACGAGCCCGAGCAGCAGCGTCTTGCCTTTCCTGTCACGGCGGATTACGTCCAGATGGAGCTCAGCACGCTCGACGGCGGCGAGGGCCCGGACCAGGCAGGAGAGGGTTCCGAAGGGAGCTAGAGCGGCCGTCAATTCGGTCGCCAGGGGAGAGGGACCGGCTCGTTGCGAGGGCCGGAGAGAGGGAGGAGAGAGTTGGAAGCGATCGCTTCCTTCTTCAAGTTCGGCGAGCGCGGGACGACGTTTGGCACAGAGGTCCGGGCCGGGCTGACCACCTTCATGGTCATGGCCTACATCATCTTCCTGAACCCGAACATCATCGCCGCGCCACTTGGGCTCGACCCAGTCGGGGTGGCTGCGGGAACGGCCCTGATCGCCGGCATCATGACCATCGCGATGGGCGTGATCGGCAACTATCCGATCGCCCTTGCGGCAGGTCTCGGCCTGAACGCGATCGTCGCCTTCCAGCTGACCGGCATGGGCCTCGACGCACGAGGCGCAATGGGCGTGGTCGCTCATCGAGGGCATCGTCATCCTGGTGCTCGTCCTCGTCGGCTTCCGCGAGGCGGTCATGAACGCCGTCCCGCTGTCGCTGAAGCGAGCGATCGGCGTCGGCATCGGGCTGTTCATCCTGTTCATCGGCTTCGTCGACGGCGGTCTGATCATCCACGGGCGTGTCCGGTCGTGACGATTCGCGTTTCCGAACACGCCTTCGCAGTTCGTCTTCCTGATCGGGCTTGCGCTGACCTTCGCCCTCTATGCGATGAAGATCCGCGGGGCGATCATCATCAGCATCGCGGTGACGGCGGTCATCGCATTCGTCGCGGGCGTGACGCAATTGCCGACGAACATCACCGTGACACCCAACTTCTCAACGTTGGGAATCGGCCTCCAGGACCCGTTCCAGGTCTTCGTGAGGCTCAACGTCATCGTCGCCGTACTGACCATCTTCGCGATCATGCTCGCGGACTTCTTCGACACGATGGGCACCGTGACGGCGCTTGCCGCGCAGGCGGGACTCGCGCGCGAGGACGGCTCAGTGCCAGGCGTTCAGCGTGTGCTGGCTGTCGATAGCGTGGCGGCCATCGCCGGCGGCGCCGGTGGCGTGTCGTCCAACACGTCCTACATCGAAAGCGCCGCCGGGGTGGCCGAGGGCGGCAAGACCGGATTCGCATCGGTCGTAACCGGCGTGCTGTTCCTGGTGGCGATCCTGCTCGCACCGCTGACGCAGCTCATCCCGGTGGTCGTCACGGCACCAGCGCTGGTGCTCGTCGGCTTCCTGATGTTCACGCTCATCCGCGACATCCCGGTTCGACAACGTCGAGGATGGACTGCCGGCCCTGCTGACGATGATCCTGATGCCGCTCACGTTCAACATCACGGTCGGCATCGGCGCCGGCTTCATCGCCTGGGTATTCATCAAGGTCGTTCGCGGCAAGTGGCGCGAAGTGCCCTGGCTGATGTGGCTCGTAGCGGTCGCGTTCCTGCTCTACTTCCTGACCGCGTGGATCACCGGCATCATCAGTCCGCCACCGCCAGCCGCCGGATGATGGCGGCCCACTAGCGACAACCCATCTGCGGCCGTAGAGGGCGGTCGCGGGACCAATCCAGTGCCGGGCCTGGCTGCACCAGGCCCGGCAATTCTTTGCCGCGGCCGGCGATTCAAGCGTCCGTCGCGTAGCATTCCGCGCGCATGTTCCAACGCACCGTTCTGCCCGAGGGGCCGCGCGTCATCTCGGCCCACATGCCCGGTTGCCGCTCGCTGTCCGTCGCCGTCTACGTCCTCGCCGGGTCGCGCCTGGAGGAACGCGCGAAGTCGGGCGTTGCCCATTTCATGGAGCACGTCACCTTCAAGGGCACCGAGGCGTACCCCACGACACGCGCCGTCTCCGAAGCGATCGAGGGCTACGGCGGCTCGTCCAACGCGGCCACGGACCGCGAGTCGACGGTCTACTGGGCGCGGCTCCCGGTGTCGCGAGGCGGAACGCGCCTTCGAGCGTGCTGGCCGAGCTGGTCGCCAAGCCGCTGCTGCGCGACAACGACATCGCGCGCGAGCGCGACATCATCGTCGAGGAGATCCGCTCCTACCGCGACGACCCCGGCCAGTACGTCTTCAACCTGTTCGACAAGGCATTCTTCGGCGACACGCCGCTCGGCTGGGAGATCGCTGGTGACGAGGAGAGCGTCCGCGGCCTGACCAACGACGACATCCGCGGCTTCTGGTCGAGCGCTTACCGGCCGACCAATCTCGTCGTGTCGGTGGCGGGCGACATCGACCACGCGACGGTCGTCGACCTGGTCCGGCGCAACTTCGGCCCCGCCACTGGCAAAGACGGCGGCACGCTCGCCGACTCCGCGCACAACCCTGGCAACGGCTTCACGGGAACCTTCGTGGCGGCTCCGAACACGCCACTCGAGCGCATCACGGTCGAGCATCGTGATCTCAACCAGGCGCACATCTGCATCGGCCTGCCGGCACTGCCGCGCGACCATCCCGACCAGTGGGCACTGGAGCTGATGAACACCGTTCTCGGCGAGGGATCGAGCAGCCGGTTATTCCAGGAGGTGCGCGAGGAAGCCGCCCTGGCGTACGACGTCCATAGCTTCCAGACCGACTTTTCCGACTGCGGCTCGCTCCAGGTCTACGCCGGAGTTGACCCGGCCGATCTGGACGATGCCCTCGATGCGATCCTGGGCGTCCTGCGCCGGCTGCGCGACGAGCCAGTCCCCCAGGCCGAGCTCGACCGCGCCCGCGCCTACGCCGCCGGCCGGCTCGAGCTGCGCCTCGAGGAGAGCCGCCACGTGTCTTCCTGGCTGGGTGTCCAGGAGGCGCTGCACGATCGTGTCCTGACTCTCGACGACGCGCTGACCGAGCTGGCCAAGGTGACGCCGCAGGACATCCACGATACTCGCCCAGCGATTGTTGCGCGACGACGGTCTATGTCTGGCGGTCATCTCGACGCCGGGCTCGACCTCGGGCATCGAAAAGTCCCTCAACCTGTCCTGAACTTTCAAGGAGTGATCTCTTGAGCGAGCGAACCCTGATCCTGATCAAGCCCGACGGTGTCCAGCGCGGCCTCATCGGCAAGATCATCGACCGCTACGAGCAGCGCGGCCTGCGCATCGTCGGCATGAAGCTGATGCATGCCGATCGCGAGCTTGCCGAGCAGCACTACGACGTGCACCGCGAGCGGCCCTTCTTCGCGGGGCTGATCGAGTTCATCACTTCGGGGCCGCTCGTGGCCATGGCCGTCGAGGGCCCCAACGCCATTGCGGTGGTGCGCGAGATCGAACGGCGCGACGCGCCCGTCGGAAGCCAAGCCGGGCTCGATCCGCGGCGATGCTCGCCCTCGACACCGGCCACAACCTGGTCCACGGCTCGGACAGCTCGGAGACGGCCGAGCGCGAGCTTGGCCTCTGGTTCGCCGCCGACGAGCTGATCGACTACGAGCGCGACCTCGACCGCTGGGTCCTCGACTGACCGACGCTAGGGAGCGGGTGCTGGCGTCCCCGTCGGCGGCGGGACGTTGGGGTAGGTCGGCGTCTGCAGGATGCCCAGGGTGTTGATCGGCCAGTAGCGCAGGAAGGCGCGGCCGATGACGTCGTTGATGCAGATCTCACCGATCTGCTCTGAGCGCGAATCGGTCGAGTTGTTGCGGTTGTCGCCCATGACGAAGAGCCGGCCGTCCTGGACCGTCCAGGATTCCTGGTCGCTCTGTGGCAGCGACTCCTGGCCGTGGACGTACGGTTCGTCGATCAGCGCGCCGTTGACGTAGACCGCGCCATCGCGCAGCTCGACCAGGTCGCCCGGCTCGCCGATGACGCGCTTGATGTACGGCACGAGGTTCTCCAGCGATTCGGGCTCGATCGGCGCGGCGCAGCTGTCGTCCTCGTGGAAGACCGGATTGAAAACGACGACGTCGCCGCGTGAGTAGGAGTCGAACTTGGGGGTGATCTTGTCGACCAGGACGTACTGCTCGGGCTCGAGCGTCGGCTCCATGCTCTGCTGCTGGACCTTGTACGGCTGGGCGACGAACGTCTGGATGAGCCAGAAGATGACGATGGTCAGGATGAGAGTCTCGGCCACCTCGATGAGGCAACCGAGTGGTTTTCGGCTCACAGGTCCGGCAGTGTACTGGGGGTCCGCCGTCGCCTCTGAAGTGTCCGCCTCTGCTACACTCCCGCCGCTTCCAGCAGCGGTGCGCTCTGTCTGAGCCGCGCCGTCTTCGCTTCCGATCACGGACAGGTCTCGCGGACGACAACCACGGCAATTGACGCCGCGCCCGATGCGAGCCGGGGAGCGAGCACGAGCCCAAGACACGTCTCAAGCGCACCAGGGAGGCCGATCAAAGCGTGGATCTCGCCGCTGCCATCCAGTGGATCATTCCTATTGCCGGGTTGGCGGCCGTCGCCTTCGCCGCGTACCTGGCGCGTGACGTACTGAGCCGCGACACCGGCACGGACGCGATGCGCGACGTGGCGGGCACGATCAACGAGGGCGCAGTCGCTTTCATCCGGCGCCAGTACACCACGATCGGTGTCCTTGCGGTTGCGGGCTCGGTCGTCATCGCAGTCGTCATCTTCTTCGTCGAAACGCGGGACGTGGCCGACGTGCCGAACCTCGCCGGTCTGCCCATCGCGGCGATGACCGGTATCGCCTTCATCGTCGGCGCAGCCTGCTCGATGGCGTCCGGCATCATCGGCATGTACATCAGCGTCAAATCGAACGTCCGCACCGCGGCCGCGGCTCGACACAGCCTTGTCGAGGCGGTCCAGGTCGCGATGCGCGGCGGCGCCGTGTCGGGCTTCCTTGTCGTCGCCCTGAGCCTGCTCGGCGTGTGGGGCATCTTCGTCGCCTACGACGCGCTGGTCGCGGAAGTGACCGTAGCCGAGGCGCCCTTCCTGATCGTCGGCTTTGGCTTCGGAGCGAGCTTTGTGGCGCTCTTCGCCCAGCTCGGCGGTGGCATCTACACCAAGGCCGCCGACGTCGGATCGGACCTCGTCGGCAAGGTCGAGAAGGGCATTCCCGAGGACGACCCGCGCAACGCGGGTGTGGTTGCCGACCTCGTCGGTGACAACGTCGGTGACTGCGCCGGCCGTGGCGCCGACCTCTTCGAATCCACCGCCGCCGAGAACATCGGCGCGATGATCCTGGGCGTCGCTGTCTACGCGATCGCCGTCGCCGCCGGCTGGCCGAATCCGGAAGCCTGGATCTTCTTCCCGCTCGTAATCCGCGCCTTCGGACTCCTGGCCACCATCGTCGCGATCTTCTTCGTGCGCGGCAAGGAGACCGAGGATCCGATGAACATGCTCAACCGCGGGTACTGGGTCACGACGATCCTGTCCGTGATTGGCCTGGCCATCGTGACCGCGGTGATGATGAACACCAACGGCGGCACGGGCGGAGCGTTCGGCCTGCCGACATGGGTCTATTTCTTCGCGGCCGGCGTCGTGGGCCTCGCGACCAGCGTCGCCTTCGTCTACATCACGCAGTTCTATACCGCAGGCTCGTTCCGGCCCGTCCGCGAGATCGCTGAGGCTTCCAAGACGGGTCCGGCGACGAACATCATCAGCGGCACAGCCGTCGGGTTCGAAACCACGGCCGTCACCGCGATCACGATCAGCATTGCGTTGTTCGTGAGCTACTGGTTGGGCAACGAGGCCGGTCTCGTCACATCGACGGGCGTCAACGTCGGCGGCATCTTCGGGACGGCCGTGGCGACGATGGGCATGCTCATGACCACTGCCTACATCCTGGCCATGGACACCTTCGGCCCCATCACCGACAACGCCGGTGGAATCGCCGAGTTCAGTCACGCAGAGGCCAGTGCGCGCGAGATCACCGACCGCCTCGACGCGGTTGGCAACACGACGAAGGCCCTGACCAAGGGCTACGCGATCGCCTCTGCCTCCCTCGCGGCGTTCCTGCTCTTCTCGGCCTACATCGACAAGATCAACGTCATCCAGGGCCGGCGCATCGAGGCCGGCGTCCCCGGCGCTGCGCTGCTCGAATCAGTCAACCTCCAGAACGTGAACGTGTTCATCGCCGCGATGCTCGCTGCGATGCTCGCCTACTTCTTCAGCTCGTTGGCCATCCGCGCAGTCGGCAAGACCGCACAGTCGATCATCGTCGAGGTCCGCCGCCAGTTCCGCGAGATGCCCGGCATCATGGACTACACCCAGCGGCCCGACTACGCGCGCGTCGTGGACATCACGACCAAGGCTGCTTTGCGCGAGATGATCCTGCCGGGCATGGTGGCCGTCGCCTTTCCGATCGTCATCGGCATCCTGCTGGGTGCCGAGGCGGTGGCCGGAATGCTGATGGTCGGCACCATCGCCGGCGTGTTGCTTGCAACCGTGCTCAACAACGGTGGTGGAGCATGGGACAACGCCAAGAAGTACATCGAGTCGGGCAATCTGAAGGATGAGAACGGCAATGTCCTGGGCAAAGGCTCGGACGCCCACGCCGCAGCCGTCGTCGGCGACACCGTCGGCGACCCGTTCAAGGACACCGCCGGGCCTTCGCTGCACGTCCTGGTGAAGCTGCTGGCCACGATCTCGCTCGTCCTCGCGCCGCTCTTCATCCGCTAGCCGCGATCCGGCCGGAGAGACAGCCGCCAGTGCGGCTCTGATTCATGGAGACCCTTCTCCAGGCGATAGTCATCGGGATCGTGCAGGGACTGACCGAGTTCCTGCCGGTCTCGTCTTCGGCGCATCTCATCCTCGTGCCCCGGGTGCTGGGCTGGGATGACCCGTTCATCAACAGCCCGGCGTTCGTGGTCATGCTCCACATGGGCACGCTCGCCGCGCTGCTCGTGTACTTCTGGCGCGACCTGATCGAATATGCCAAGGCCTTTGTCGCCGTCGTCCGCGATCGCCGCATTGGGGACGATCCGACTCGACGCGTGTCCGTCCTGCTGGCGATCAGCGTCATTCCGGCGGCGCTCATCGGCGTCGCGCTGGAGGGCTTCATCGATTCGTTCTTCCGCGAATCGGTGCTGTACGTGTGTGGTCTGCTGGTCATCGGAGCCGCGATCCTGTTCATCGCCGAGCGCGTCGCCAACCACACGCGCGACATGGAGCAGCTGCGCAAGCGCGACGCGCTCGCCATCGGCCTCGCTCAGGCACTCGCCCTGTTCCCGGGCATCAGCCGCTCCGGCGTGACCATTGCAGCGGGCCTATTTCTGGGCATGAAGCGCGAGGCCGCCGCCCGTTTCGCCTTCCTGATGGGCACGCCGATCATCGCCGGAGCGGGCATCTGGAAGATCCGTGAGCTGCTCGACGGCAGTGCCGGCGCGTTCGATCCGGCGGTGCTCCTCGCGGGCATGACTGCCGCAGCGGTCAGCGGCCTCTTCGCCATCGGATTCCTGCTCGCCTACCTGCGTCGCTACAGCACGGACGTATTCAGCCTGTACCGCGTCGTTGCCGCGGTCGTCTTCGCGGCACTGATCCTGCTCGGCTGAAGCAAATCGGCACGCTGCCCGACAATCGCCGCTGACGATGGAGGTGATGAAGCGGCTGCGTCAGCAGCAGATACGCGACCTGATCGGCTCGCGCGCAATCCGCACCCAGCAGGAGCTCGCGGCGGCGCTGCGCGACCGCGGCTTCCGCGCCACCCAGGCCACGGTCAGTCGCGATGTTGCCGAGCTGGGCCTGGTGAAGATCGGCCGCGACGGAAAAGAGCGCGCGTATGCGCTACCCGCGCGCGGCGGCCAACCCGAATCGAGCGCCGATGAACGCCTGGCAACGGTGCTGCGCGACCTTCCCGTGACCATCCGCGAGGCCGGGCTGCTGCTGGTCGTCCGTGCCACGCCTGGCTCGGCGCATCCCATCGCGGCCGCCCTGGATCGGACTCGGTGGCCGGAGATCGTCGGCTCGGTCGCAGGCGACGACACGCTGTTCATCGCCTGCGCCGATCGTGGCGCGGTCAGGCGGCTACGCGAGCGCCTGACCGGTATGACGCGCGAGCCTTAGCGGCCCGCGGTCCTTCGCTAGACGACCTCCTCGACGTCCAGGAACGTTGGCGCCGTCACGGCGTTGTCGATGAAGACCTGGATGTAGTACGTCTTGCCGCTCTCGACCGCGAAGTCAACATCAGTGCTGCAGTCGATGTACGCCAAGCCGCCAAAGCCAGGGCCTGTCGACTCGTAAATGGCAACCTCTGGCGTCACGTCCGAGGCACTTACATCCGCACTCACCGTGCCATCCGCGGCCGCGACGTAGCGATACCACGCCGTGTTGGCGGCGTCATCGCTGCAGTCGGTGGCCACCGGCTCACTCGGCTGCCTGGTCGTGTGACGCAGGTGCACCTCGTGTTCGAAAGGAATCGCCGCAATGTTCGTTGCGTTGGCGAAGTCGTCGTTTGCCGCAGGCGTCAACCGGCGGACATGGAACGGAAGCTCGCGGTGCTGGCCGCTTTCGGCGTCGTACCCGCCCACCTGGAAGCGGTACGTCACCCCGGCCAGCGCCTTGAAGGTGATACCGGAGCTGTAGACCCGATTACCCGAGACCCATTGGTCGTCGTTGCATGCGATCTCGGTGACATTGCCGATCTTGTTGCCGCGGTATACGGCCAGCATTGTGTCGAAGTCGACCGCCGTGAAGGTGTTAGCCCAGATGACCTCATCGTGAGCCGGCGTGTACTTGTACCAACGGGTCGCGCGCATTACGGAGCAGAGGCTCGACTGACGTGGCTCGGCGCTCTGGCTCGTTGCGTTGATGTTGTCCGCGTTCGCAGTAAACGGCAGAGACGAGATCGTGCGCGCCCCGGCGAACTGGTCGTTCGACGGCGCCTGCACGCTTCGCAGGGTGAAATCGAGGTGTGTGCCCTCGTCACCGCTGACACGTATGTAGTACCGCGTTCCACCGGTGGCCCGGAATGCGAGCCGAGAGTCATAGATCGACCATGAGTCGATGTCGTCGTTGCAGTCGATCTCGACGAGGCCCGCCAGCGTCGTGCCGCGATAGACATCGATGTTCGCGTCGTAGTCGCTACCCATCGTGTCCGCCCGAAACACGCCTGACCGAACAGGCGTGAAGCGGTACCAGACCGACGGCTCAGGGCTGCTATCACAGGTGGACTCAGCCTCGCCGCCCTGGAAAGTGGCGTCGGTCGGGTTGAGCGTGTCGTGATAGGGCAGCGACCCGACGATCACCCGGGCATTGCCAAAGTCATCGTTCGATGGCGGGGCAGCGGCGACGGCCGCCGGCAGCGCCGCGAGCATTGCCGCGACCATGACGAACGTCGCCAGACGCATCGAAAGCCTGGTTCGACCCATGAGACGAGCCACGTCGCCCCCTCCCTCGTTCGGCCGCGACGAAGCGGGCACCTGCCGCCGCCGTTGCGCCGTGGCATTGTCGCACTGAGCACTGTGTCAGCGACGCATGATTTTGCGCGATTTTCCGGCGTCGCCCTGCGTTTGACGCTCCTCACGGGGCGCGCCTACAATCCGCCGAACCCGAACTCCTGGCGCGCCTGGACTTCAGGCCCGCGCCGGGGGTCTTTGCTTTAGAACGGACCAATTCGCCATGAACAACAAGCCCGCATACCTGTCCAAGGAAGGCCTCGAGCAGATCCGCGCCGAGCTCGAGGAGCTCGTCAACACGCGGCGGGCCGAGGTCGCCTCGCGCATCCACGAGGCCAAGGAGCACGGCGACATCACGGAGAACGCCGAGTACGAGGACGCCAAGAACGAGCAGGCCTTCGTCGAGGGCCGCATCCAGACGCTCTCCGCACTCGTCAAGAATGCGGTGGTGATCGAGGAGAGCCACCAGACGACGCACGTCCAGATCGGCTCCAAGGTCACCCTCCAGTCGGAGGACGGCAAGGAGAGCTTCCAGATCGTCGGCTCGGCCGAGGCGGCACCCGCCGACGGGAAGATCTCGAACGAGTCTCCGGTCGGGCGCGCGCTCCTCGGGCGGAAGAAGGGTGATGAGGTCCTCGTCAGCGTCCCGGCGGGCGACTACAAGTACAAGATCCTCAGCATCAGCTGACCGCAGCGCTGTGATGCCGGCACAGACCCGGCCGGCGCAGGCCTACTGGGCCGACGAGATAGCCGGCCAGGTCTCCGGTCGGCAGGTCGTAAATGACTCCAAAACGCCGTCAGGCACGGTCCACATCGGCAGCCTGCGCGGCGTCGTGCTGCACGACGCGGTGCGGCGCGCGGTCGACCAGCATGGGACCGAGGTCGAGTTCCGCTACGGCATCGAGGACCTCGACCCAATGGACGCCCAGAGCCTGCTCACGCCCGATGCGGTCGAGCGCTACATGGGCGTCCCGCTGGCCCACGTGCCCGCTCCGGACGGCTCCGTTCACCCCAACTATGCGCGGCACTTCGCGACCCTCTTCCTTCAGACGTTCGCCGAGCTGGGGATCCATCCGCACCTGTACTGGATGAGTGAGCAATACGGCTCGGGCGCGATGGATCAGTACATCGAGCGAGCGCTCGATCACGCCGACGTAATCCTCGACATCTACCGCACCGTCTCGACGGTCAACCATCCGCCCGGCTGGCTGCCCATCAGCGTCATCTGCGAGAGCTGCGGCAAGATCGGGACGACGGCGCCGCGTGACTGGGACGGCAAGGAGGTGACCTACACGTGCCAGCCCGACCTCGTCAGCTGGGCGCGCGGCTGTGGCCACAAGGGCCGCGTCGCGCCCTTTGGTGGTCGCGCCAAGATGGTTTGGAACGTGGACTGGGCCGCGCGCTGGGGTCTCGTTGGCGCCACGATCGAGGGTTGTGGCAAGGACCTCGCGACTGCCGGCGGTTCGCGCGATCGCGCCGACGCCATCGCCCGCCGCGTCTTCCAGCACGAGCCGCCACTGAACATCCCGTACGAGTTCCTGAACATTGGCGGCAAGAAGATGAGCACATCGAAGGGCTCCGGCGCTGCGGCGCACGAAATCGCCGAGCTGCTGCCGCCCGACCTGACGCGCTTCCTTTTCCTGCGCCACCGGCCCAGCAAGGCGATCGATTTCGACCCGTCCGGTGACACGATCCCGCGCCTGTTCGACGAGTTCGACCGGATTGCCGACGCGGTGGCCGGCCGACCTCCACGGGGCGAGCTGCCCGCCGACCCGGAGCGTATCCATGCGCTGTCGCTGGCCGACGGACACGCCGACCCCGCAACCGAGGCATCGCTCTTCAGGCCGCCCTTCGCTCACCTCGCCCTGCTGCTCCAGGTGCCGGGGCCGGACATCATGGATCGCCTGGCGGCCGAGAAGGGAAGTGCCCTGACCGATCGCGAGCAGGACATTGCGCTCCAGCGCGTCGCCGCGGCACGACTCTGGCTGGAGCACTTCGCACCGGAATCGGCAAGGCTCGAGATCCAATATGACGCGCTGCCGGCCGCCGCCGCCGAGCTGAGTGCCGAGCAGAAGGGCTACCTGGCCGCCCTCGCCGATGCGGCCGAGGCCGGCTCGCCCGTCAGTGGCGAAGCGTGGCAGAGCCTGATCTTCGAGACGGGGCGCCAGGGCGAGCTAAAGCCCGGCGAGGCCTTCGGCGCCATCTACCGCGTGTTCCTGAACAGGACGAACGGCCCGCGCGCGGGCTGGCTGCTGGCGTCGCTGGCTGCCCCGTTCGTGATCGGCCGGCTGCGCGAGGCAGTGGCGGCAGGAGGTCAACAGTGAGCGTCGGTCTGCAGCGGCTGCGCGAGGACGCAGACACCATCCGCAACGGCGCAAAAGCGAAGGGCGAGGACCCATCGCTCATCGATCGTGCCATCTTGCTCGACGAGGAGCGGCGTCGGCTGCTGGGCGACATCGACGGCCTGCGCGCGGAGCGCAAGCAGCTAAGTGCCCAGGTCGGCGCGGCAATGAAGGACGGTGGCCAGGGCGCGGATGCTCTCAAGGCGCAATCGACAGAGCTCGGGGCGCGCATTGAGGCGGGCGACGACCGGTTGCGCACGCTCGAGGCAGACCTCGATGACCTGCTGCTGCGGATTCCCCAGCCACCGGACCCGGACGTGCCCGTCGGTGGCGAGGAGGACAGTGTCATCGTCCGAACCTGGGGCGAGCCCGCGTCAGGGGAGGGCATGCGGCCGCACTGGGAGATCGCGGAGCAGCACGGGATGCTCGATCTGGCCGGCGGAGCAAAGGTCGCCGGCTCAGGCTTCCCGATCTACACCGGCAAGGGCGCCCGCCTCCAGAGAGCATTGATCGAATTCTTCATGGATCTGCACGCGACCGAGCACGGCATGACCGAGGTCTGGCCGCCGGCCGTCGTCAACGAGGACTCCGCGCGCGGCACCGGTCAGATCCCGGACAAGGAAGACCAGATGTACGTCGTAACGCGCGACGGGCTGTACCTGGTGCCGACGGCCGAGGTTCCGGTCACGAACATGCACCGCGACGAGATCATCGACGCCGACCGGCTGCCCATTCGCTACGTCGCCTACTCGCCCTGCTTCAGGCGCGAAGCGGGCGCGGCGGGCTCAAAGACGCGCGGCATCTTGCGCGTCCACCAGTTCGACAAGGTCGAGATGGTCCTGTTCGAAAAGCCCGCCGAATCCGAAGCGGCGCTGGAGTGGCTGACCGAGCGTGCCGAGATCTGCTGCCAGCGCCTCGGCCTGCCGTACCGAGTCAAGCTCATGGCGACGCGCGACATGGGCTTCGTCCAGGCCAAGAAGTACGACATCGAGGTCTGGTCGCCGGGCGTCCAGGATTGGCTCGAGGTGTCATCGATCTCGAACTTCCGGGACTACCAGGCGCGCCGCATGAACATCCGCTGGCGGCCTGAGCCGGGCGCCAAGCCGGAGATCCTGCACACGCTCAACGGCTCCGGCCTGGCCTTCGCACGAACCTTCGCCGCGCTGCTCGAGACCTACCAGCAACCTGATGGCTCTGTGCTACTGCCTGAGCCGCTGGCCACGAGGGTCGGTCGGCTCGGGTGAATTGCCCCTCCATCTGAACTGCATAATCCACGGGTGAGGGGAGCCCGTAGCCGCGTCGCCCTGCTGGTCGGGCTGTTCGTGCTGGCCGCTGCCGTTCAACCGGCCGCGGCGCACGTCGTAATCGACTCTGCCGGTCGCGTCGGCGCCTGGACGGTAGCCGACTCGGAAAGCGCCGCATCGGTGGGCTGCATCTACGAGGACGACAACCTCGCCCAATTGACCGTCGCCGCGCCACAGATGCTGTCGCAGGTCAGGCCGGCGCGTCGTGTCAGCTGGCAGGTCGAGGTCTGGCGCGCCAGATGGTGGATGAAGCTGCCCGACCAGTGGCATCTGGCATATCAGAGCCCTATTGCGAAGGCGCGTGCGACGCGCACGACCAGCCCCGTGTTCGCCTCTCGTCAGTGGATCGTGCCGGCACAGTGGCGCACCGCGTACGACTCGTTCAAGGTCCGCCTGATCCTGCGCTGGTACGCGGCCGATCGCGTAACCCAGGTCGGCCAGACGACCGTGGAGCTCGAGTACTTCGACGCACGATCCGGTCCGACCGTGGGGCACTGCGCGGGCAGCTTCACGCCGCCGACTCCGCCGCCGCCCGGGACCACCGCCACCGCGCCAGCGGACCTCGCCCGGATGTCCCACTGGCGGCCGTACTGGAAGAAGTTCAACGCCGCCAGCACGGAAGCCATGATCGCCGAGCTGACGCGCATGCATCAGACCGGCGTCGTCCTCACAGGCATCGAAACGGGCAACAAGTACGCCTTGCCACCTGACGTCGGGACCTACCTGACGATGTTGCGCAACGCCGGCATCAAGCCCTATCTGGCCCTGTGGATCAGCCGATTCTCGGATGCCGAGGTGGCGACGACCCTCCGGGCGTGGAATGCCGGAAACGGCCAATGGGCGGGCATAGTTCTCGACGTTGAGCGCGGACTCGAGCTCTTTACGATGGCGGACCGCGCAGCCGCGGTGCGTGCCATCGATCGCTATATGGAGAGCGTCCGGCCGCTCTCGCCGTTCATAGCCGCGAGCTCCTTCGGGATCATTTCCGACTACCCGAACATGCCGTGGTCCGAGCTCAACGCTCACGTCGACGCGATCATGCCCCAGGTCTACTTCCGCGAGGACGTCACGGCGCTGACCCTGCTCGACAGGATGCAGGCGAGCATCGACTTCGAGTCCGAGTCGTGGTCGGAACCGCCCAAGCCCATCGTGCCCGTGGTCAACGACTGGGGCAACAGCGTCGACCTGGAGCAGCTCGAGGCGTACATCGAGATATGTTTCGCTCGCTACGGCGCGGTGTCGGGCTGGCGGCTCCATCCGAACATGCACGCGGAAGTTAAGGATCTGTGGGGCACGTTCCCGCCGTGATCGGGTTCGTCCGTGAGCCGGGTTCGCCGTTGCGTTCGCGGCCGGTCACGATGGTGTTGCTCGCGCTGCTTCTCGCGATCTGCCTCGTGCCCGTGGCCGGTTCGGCCGACGCCCTGGCGGCACGACCCCGACGGCCGCAGATCCAGGAGCCAGCGGCCAACGGCCAGATCGTTCATCCGGCCGATGTGCACATGGTCACTGCCCCGTTCTTCGATGCCGATGGCCAGGCCCACCACTGCACGACGTGGGAGATCCGGCTCGCCAGCACCAACCAGGTCGTGTGGCGCGATGCGTGCGACACCGTGAGCAAGCTCCACGTACATCTTGGCGACGGCGATTTCGTCGGCCCGTATGCAGGTCGCAGGCAGCTCCGCCACGGCCGGAACTTCGTCCTGCGCGCCCGCCACGCCCATCGCCGCGCCTCCGGCGGGTTGCTCTGGAGCCGCTGGGCATCGCGCCCGTTCCGCACCTCGCCGTTGCCCGCGCCGGGCACGTCGACGGCCTGGACGCTGCGCCAGAGCGGCTTCGTCGTTGAGGTCTTCGCGCGCGGCTTCACGCTGCCAGTGAACATCGCCTTCGCGCCCACTCCGCCCGTCAACCCGAGCGATCCGTTCATCTATGTCGCCGAGCTGTACGGGGCCATCAAGGTCGTGGCCCGTGACGGCTCGGTCACCGACTACTTCAACGGCGCGCTCAACTACACGCCGCCGGCCAACTTCCCGGGTTCGGGAGAGCAGGGCCTGACCGGCCTGCTCGTCGAACCGGTCAGCGGCGACCTATTTGCGAGCATGCTCTACGAGGGCAGCGATGGGCTGAAGTACCCCAAGGTGGTCCGCTTCCATACCGCCCACGGCGGTGCAGTTGCCGACGGTTTCACGACGATCATCGACATGGCCGGTCACTCGATGGGGCCGGCGCACCAGATCTCCAACCTGAGCATCGGGCCTGACGGCATGCTCTATGTGCATCTCGGCGATGGCTTCAGCATGCCATCGGCACAGAACCTGAGCTCATTCCGCGGCAAGATTCTGCGCATGACCCTGGCCGGCCAGGCGCCGCCAGACAATCCCTTCTACAACGCCGGCGACGGCATCACCGCCCGCGACTACGTGTTCGCGTACGGCTTCAGGAACCCCTTCGGCGGCGCGTGGCGGTCTACTGATGACCGTCTTTACATGGTCGAGAACGGACCTTCCGTCGACCGCATGGCCAGGATCACTCCAGGGCAGAACTACCTGTGGGATGGCACCGACGCGAGCATGGCGAACCACGCCTTGTACAACTGGAGTCCGTCCACCGCGCCAATCAACATCTCTTTCCTGGACCCAAGCGTCTATTCCGGCAGCGGCTTTCCGGCGGGGAGGATGGGCCACGCATTCGTCACCGAATCCGGACCGACGTATGCCAAGGGCCCGAGCACGAACGGCAAGCGCATCACCGAGTTCGTTCTCGACGCGAACGGAGCGGTCGTCAGCGGCCCGGCCAAGCTCATCGAGTACACCGGCACCGGCCGCGCCACGGCGTCAGGCCTGGCGTTCGGGCCGGACGGCCTGTACTTCACCGATCTGTACAGGGATTCTGAACGCGACGAGTCCCAACGATCCCGGCGCTCAGCTTCTGCGCATCAGGTGGGTCGGTAGCAACTGAGGCACAATCGGCACCGCGGAGAGGTGGCCGAGTGGTTTATGGCGGCGGTCTTGAAAACCGTTGACCGAAAGGTCCGGGGGTTCGAATCCCTCCCTCTCCGCCAATCCCCTGCTTCGCCGAGGTGAGACATGCGCAAGATCGTGGTCAGCGAGTTCCTGACACTGGACGGCGTGATGCAGGGTCCGGGCGGCCCCGACGAGGACCGGACCGGGGGATTCCCCTACGGCGGCTGGCTCGCTGGATACGGATTTGACGATCAGCAGGACAAGAAGCGCGCAGCCGATATCGATGCCACCGACGCCTACCTGTTCGGCCGCCGGACGTACGACATCTTTGCCGCCTACTGGCCGTTCCAGCCGGACACCAACAGGTGGGCGTCCGTCCTCAATCCGCGGCCGAAGTACATCGTTTCGCGAACGTTGACCGAACCGTTGTCGTGGCAGAACTCGACTCTGGTCTCGGACAACGTCGCCGACCGCATCCGCGACCTGAAGGCGCAGGACGGCGGCAACATCTCCGTTCTGGGCAGTGGCGAGCTCGTGCGCTTCCTGCTCGAGAACGGCCTGGTCGACGAGCTGGTGTTGATGGTCCACCCGCTGGTCCTGGG
Source organism: uncultured Chloroflexia bacterium (assembly GCA_963706095.1). GTDB lineage: Bacteria > Chloroflexota > Limnocylindria > Limnocylindrales > CSP1-4 > JALYGJ01. Next base: position 579,788 of record OY970149.1, on the reverse strand, counting down.
CACGGGCAAGCGCCTGTTCGCTGACGGAATAGATCCTTCGAGGTTCCGACTGGTCGATTCGATCGCCGGCAGCGAAGGCATGCTCATGCTCACCTTGGAGACGACGGACGAACCGGTCACGCCAGCTTGAGCTTGACCCTGCTGCGCTACGCGATCGCGGCCGTGCTGGGGCTCGTCGGGCTGATATTCGTCGGCCAGGGCGCCGGCCTCATTCCGGGCAGCTTCATGACCGGACAGCGCACATGGCTGATCGTCGGAGTCATGCTGCTCGTCGTTGGTGCGGTGCTGGCCTGGCGAACCTGGCGGCTGCCCAGGCGCTGACGACGTCTGCGCGCACTCTTGGACCAGATCATGCAACTTGGTGCTGCTGTGGTTTGACTTTGTTGAAGTCGGCCTTTATCTTTCGGCAACAATATGATCAACGTCTTAAGGCAACGCGACTTCCGGCTGCTGTGGTTCGGCGGCTTGATCTCCATGATCGGCGACTGGGCGCTGGTCGCGGCCCTGCCGTACGAGGTCTACCAGCGCACCGGTTCCGCGCTCGCCACCGGCGCGGTGTTCATCGCCGCTGTTGGCCCGGCGATCATCTTCGGCTCGGCCGCAGGCGTGATCGTGGACCGCTACGACCGGCGCAGGCTGATGATCATCATCAACGTCGCGATGGCTATCGGCCTGGTGCCGCTGCTGGGCGTCGAGCTGCTCGGTCTGTGGGTCGTCTACGCCGTGCTGATCGTAAACAACATCCTCGAGCAGGCCTTCATACCGGCCGAGGTGGCGATGCTTCCCCGGCTCGTCGCAGAGGAGCACCTGGTCAGCGCCAACTCGCTCAGCAGCCTGAATCGGAACCTCGCGCGCCTTATCGGGCCTGCCATCGGCGGCGTCGCGATCGCGCTGGGCGGGCTCATGTTCGTCGTCGTCGTCGACATCGCCAGCTACGTCATCGCGGCGCTTCTGATCGCGCGCATCGCGCCCGCCGCTTCGTTCCGGGCAGAGCAGGCCGCGGGTGCGGTCACTGACGCAATCGGCGCGGCCGTCGAGATTCCAGCATCGGCCCTTCGCCGCCTGGCAAGCGAGTGGCGCGACGGCATCCGTGTCATCACCGGCAAGCCGATGCTCCGCGCAATGTTCATCTACGCCGGCATGACGGCCATCGGCGAGGGCTTCCTGGTGGCCCTCATGGTCCCGTGGCTGACCGACATCCTCCACGGCGACGAGATTGCCTGGGCGGCGATCCTGTCGGCGCAGGCGGTCGGTGGCCTGATCGGCGCTGTGATCGTCGGGCGCTTCCTGAACAAGGTGTCGCCGGCGCTGTTGCTCGGGGTCGGCACGCTGATCTTCTCGCTGATCGACCTCGCGATCTTCACCTACCCGCTGATCCTGCCCATCGTGCTGCCCGCGGTGATCGGCATGGTCATCGTCGGCATCCCGATCAGCGCCATGGGCGTTGGCACGACGACCCTTCAGCAGAACCTGACGACGGACTCGCACCGCGGGCGCGTGGTGGGCACGTTCCAGGCACTGTGGGCTCTGGGCATGGTCGGCGGCACCATCTTTGCCGGATTCCTCAGCCCGTACTTCGGCATCATCCCGCTGATGGCCTTCGATTCGGTGCTCTACTTCACCGGCGGCCTGTTGATCCTGTTCACCGCATCACGCGTCGCGGCCCGCACTCGATCGACGAATGTCGCCACACCTGAAGGAGACCCAGCCTGATTGAGATCCGACGCGCCACCGACGCCGATGCCGATGCGGTCGCCGATGTCTACCTCGCCTCATTCAAGGCCGCGCTGCCGACGGTCGTGCACGGCCACACAGACGACGAGATCCGCGTCCACGTGAGGGAAACCCTGATCGGTCGCGAGGAAACCTGGCTGGCCTCGGACGGCGACGGGGTGGTCGCGATGATGGCGCTGAAGCCGGGCTGGGTCGACCAGCTCTACGTGGCTCCGGAGAGGCTGGGGGAGGGGATCGGACGCCGGCTGCTCGACGTGGCCAAGGAACAAGCCGGCAACGATGGGCTGCAGCTCTGGACGTTCCAGATCAACGACCGCGCCCGTCGCTTCTACGAGCGCAACGGCTTCGCAATCGCCGAGATGACGGACGGCTCAGGCAACGAGGAGCACGAGCCGGACGTGCGCTATGTCTGGGTGCCGTCCTGATCGGACTCGTCCCGGCGCCGCAGGCGGCGAATGATCAATGAGTCAATCAGGACGATTGACCCGCCCGCGATCAGTCCCAGGATGACGACCACCAGCAGCGCGTCGCTCATGACAACGATCCTCGCAGGAAGCGGACGGCATTGCCGCCGAGGATGCCGCTGACGTCCTGAGGCTTCAGCCCGGCGAGCAGCAGCGCATCTGCGAGCGCGGGCAACCCGTCGACGTCGATGACCATGCGCAGTGCCCCGTCCATGTCGGAGCCAAGGGCGACGTTCTCGGCACCTGCGAGCTCCACGGCCCGCTCGAACATCCCGGTTGCATCGGCCAGGGTCGAGCCACCCAACAACTGCGTCGAGAGGACGACGCCCAGGAGGCCGCCCCGAGCGCCCACCTCCTGCGCGATCTCGGGAGGCACATTGCGGGTCGAGGCGTTGTAGCGCCGAAGGCCGCGCCGCGTTAACTCGCCGGGCGCCCGAATGCCGGTGTGGCTGAGCGCAAATGGGCGCCGCAGCAGCGGCAGTGACTCTTCGACACCGGCGCTCGACATGTGCGCGAGGTCCACTATCACCTGTTGGGACTCGAGCTCTGCCAACAGCTCACGCCCGAAGCCACTCAGGCCGCCCGCGCCCCGGCCCGTGCCCGACCCGACGGCGTCGTTGTCCATCACGTGCCCTGGCGCGAACATGCGCACGCCGCGCTGCTTCAACAATCCGACATTCGCCAGGTCCCCGTCCAGTGCGTGCGCGCCCTGGACGCCCAGTAGGACGCCGACTGGACCGTTCGATTCCAGGCAGAGCTCGAGGTCTGTACGCGAGCGGATGATCCTCAGCCGGTCGCCCGACCGTGCGCTCCAGCCCTCGATGCGGACGATCACCCACTCGGCGATGGCCATGCGCGAGCCGACATGTTGTCGGGGCAGGCCGAGCGAGCGGAAATGCCAGCGCGACAGGCTGCCGCGGACGTCAGGCCAGGAAGTGGCGACAGTCAACCCGATGACCTTGAGTCCGACCGATTCGGCGCGTGGCAGGTCGACGTGGCAGCCTGCGCCGCCGCGTACGAACGAATCGCGAAAGAGTGCCGAGCCGACCAGCAGATCTACGGCAGGCGCCGCCCGAACAAGCTGCATCGCCTCGGCCGATGCATAGAGCCGCCCCGGCAGGGCGGTTCGGTTGACGGCCCGGTCCACGACCCGGCTGAGCCGGCCGCGCCCCATCGTGTCGTCTCCGCGCCAGGCGTTCCGTCAGTCGGGCGAATCGCCTCCGGCGGCGACAGCGGCCGGTTCCGCGGCGACGGGTGCCGCGTCGCGTACCTGGTCGAGGCGCTCCTGGAGCAGATCGACCGCGACGTCACGGCCCGTCCACAGGTTGAACGCCGCAGCGGTCTGGCGCAGCAGCATCGTGTCGCCGTTCATCGCCTCGGTCGCTCCCGCCGCCCTCGCGTCGCGCAACAGCTTCGTCTCGCGCGGCAGGTACATGAGGTCGAGCACCATCAGCTCGGGCGGCAGTGCCTCCGCCGCGACCGGCGAGTTCTCGCCCGCATCTGCCAGCGCAGATGCGTTGACGAGGACCTTGGCCTTGGCCAGCTCCGCCTCGATGACCGACTCGTGCCACGGCATCGCGCGCAGCTCCATGTGCGCCGCGCTACGGCCGAAGTGGCGGATCAGGCCCTCTGCGCGATGCAGGTGGCGGTTGAAGATGATGACCCGCTGAAAACCGCCCGTGATGAACGTGTAGACCGCTGCTCGGGCGCCACCGCCGGCGCCGATGATGACCGCGTTCTTGGGCATCTTCTGACGGCCGACCAGAGCGTCGAGTGCCTCGCGAAAACCGATCACGTCGGTGTTGTGGCCGACCAGCCGGCTGCCTTCGCGCGTGATCGTGTCGACGGCGCCCGTGGCCTGGGCCTCCTCGGTCAGTCTGTCGACCATCGGCACCACGCGTTCCTTATATGGAACGGTGATGTTGGCGCCCAGGTATTCGTCCCCGCGCAGCTCCTGGATTGTCTCGCCGAGGTTGATCAGCGGGACGTCAAGGGGCTCGTAATGCGCGTCGATGCCGGCCCAATCGAAGGCTGCCTGCTGCAGCTCTCCTGAGAGCGAGTGCGATACCGGATGGCCGACGAGAACGACTCTCTTGGGCATGACGAAACACCTAGCGGTCGACCCGTGGAAGGGCGGGCGAAGGCCGATGCTATCATCGGCCGCCCGGGATTGGAGAGGTCGAGCTAGAGGCTGCCGTGAGCTCACATCGATCGACTGTCCCGCCGACCGTGGCGTTGCTCGGCGCGGCCCTGATCGGCCTTCTGATGTATGGCTGCGTGTCCGTCGCGCCGCTGTCGGGACCGACGCCGTCAGCGGACCCCCTTGCCTCAGGCCTGGCGTCATTCACCCCGGCGTCCATAGGCCCGGCTCTGCTGCCGACCCCTGCGGTTGGCGAGACGCCCGGGCCGACGCGGCGCCCCTGCCAGCCGGGCGACACCCGTCCGCGCTGCCAGACTCCGGCACCAGCGACGCCCACCCTGACGGACGCTCCCACAGATGCGCCGACGGCTCCACCGACCGACACACCGACCGCACCGCCGCCCATGCCGACAGGCTCGACCGGTGGCGTCGACACAGATCTGTCAGCCTCAACGCTCCAGATCGATTTCGGCATCGTCTCCGTGGGCGCGACCGCCGGCCCGATCTCGGTCACGCTGACCAACACCGGCGGCGACGCGTTCGGGCCGATGGACATCTTCGGCGGCGCGCCGTTCACGACCGAATACGGCGCCTCCCAGACCTGCCAGGGCAACACGCTGGCGGTGGGCGCCTCGTGCGCGATCAACTACACCTTCACACCGGCATCTGCCGGGACGTTCATTGACTTCTCCCATTTCGTCATAAGTGAAACCGGCAGCCAGGCCGATGGCGAGGACTTCAACATCGCCCTGTACGGGTGCGGCAACGCCTGCTGAGACGGGCCTCAGAGGCCGGCGCTGAGCTCGCCGGTGCTATCCTCGTGACCCTCCGGAGAGGTCGCATAGAGGCCTAGTGCGGCGGTTTGCTAAACCGCTGAGTGGGGTAACCTGCTCCGAGGGTTCGAATCCCTCCCTCTCCGCCAGGCCGTCTCCGCGGAGGCCGTAGAATGGCCTCTTCCCAGCGCCCGTAGCTCAGTGGATAGAGCGTCAGGTTGCGGACCTGAAGGTCGTGAGTTCGAGTCTCGCCGGGCGCGCCAATCCCTCTCCAGAGCTCAGCTCTCGGCTTCGGCGACCCATTCGGCACGGCGCGGCGTGCGTGACCGCACGGCGTCCGGGATCCCGGCGACGGTCCTGACCACGATCGCCTCGATGCGCCTGCGCTCGAGCGCGACGGAGCCGAGCAGCATGCTCAGAGACCCCCACCACAAGACGGGCAGCGCGATCATCGCCGCGATTGGGACCAGCCAGCGTCGATCGGTGCGCGCCCCGTAGACGACGATCAGGGCCGCGATCGGGAGGCGGACGAGGAGCGGTATTCCGACCGATCCCGGAGGAGGCGGGTTGCCCGCGTCGCGCACCAGCAGTTCGATCCAGGCCTGCCACAGTCGCGGATCTACGAGCCACGACCCACAGATGATCGCGACGGTGGTGCCCAGCGCGATGGCGAGCGAGCGCCATTCGCGGCGGACGGCGAACCACAGCAGGCCGATGCCCGGTGTGACTTTCGTCAACAGCACGAACGACCATGTCGCGGGCCAGCGGAAGCCGAGCACGATGGCCGCGGCGAGCAGAAGGTGGATGTTGCCGCCCCAGATCTCGAAGAAGGCGAGGGGCAGGGCGAAGACGAACAGCACCGGGCCGGTCAGCAGCAGCAGGGTTGCCATGAGCACAGCCGTCCATGCGGCGAGGAACTGCTGCCATGGCAGGGTCAGGATCGGGCTGAGAACGTGGAGAAAGGCCGGCGAGTAGAGGTACGCGCCATACGTGCCCGCGTCCGCGCGGTAATGCGCCACGCGCGCCGCGCTCCAGTAGGCGCGCGCATCCTGGCCGGCGCCCATGCTGCCGGTGTCGAAGTTGCCGCTGCCGACTACCGACAAGGCAAAGATCAACCCCGCCGCCACGCCGCCAATGGCGATCAGCAGCAGCCTCGTGTTCGATGCCCGGCGTTGAAGACTCACGGTCGCTCACTGTCAATGATCACTCATTGCAGCCGCGAATTGCCAACAGGCATTGGTTGTACGATCGGCGCGTGAACTACGAGCTGTACATGGGCGCCGCGTTGTCCGAGGCGCGTGCTGCCGTAGCGGCTGGTGAGGCCGCGGACGGCGCCGTGGCAGTCCTCAACGAAGCGCTCGTGGCCAGCGCGCGCTGCCAGGTGGCGGCCACGGGTGACCCAACGGCTCATTCGGTGTTGATGGTCATCCGCGAGGCAGCACGCCGGCTGGGCAGGACGAACCTTTCGGGGATCGTCGTTTTCAGCACGCTGGAGCCATGCGCGATGTGCGTCGGCGCGCTGCTCGAGTGCGACGCGGATGGCGTCGTCTTCGCACTCGCCGACGCTCGCTCAGGCGCCACAGAAGCACTCGCGCAGGGCCGGCTCTCCGTTGTGTCGGGGATCATGCAGCGCGAGGCCGCCGAGTTGCGCGCGACGCCTGCTGCAGCATTCGGGGCTCGCCCGGCGCGAGCCTGACCCACAGAGCCCATCGGGCTCGCTTGGTATCCTCTCTCGCGGAGAGGTGTCCGAGTGGTTGATGGTGCCGCTCTCGAAAAGCGGTGTGCGAAAGCACCGGGGGTTCGAATCCCTCCCTCTCCGCCACTCCCACTGACACTTGACGTTCCTTCGCGACGGAGAGGTCGCCTAGAGGCCTAGGGCGCGGCACTGGAAATGCCGTATGGGGCAACTCATCGTGGGTTCGAATCCCACCCTCTCCGCCAGCCACTGCTGCCTCTACATGTAGAATTGCCGCGCCGTGCTAGGCGGGGAACTAGCGGTGCCCTGTACCTGCAATCCGCTCCAGCAGGGCTGAATTCCCACCCGAGGCCCGCGTTCGCGGATGCCGATGGGGAGATCGACGTTGAGGATCGGGTCCCGCGCAGCGGCGACGCGTGAACCTCGTCAGGTCCGGAAGGAAGCAGCGATAAGCGCTGCTCGCCGGGTGCCGCGGATCGGCCTGGTCCGAGTCGGTCGCTTCGTTGGGCACGCGACCGTCTCCGGTCGACGGCGGGTGCACGGCAAACTCTCTCCTCGTGCCCGCCTAAACTGCACGGGTGCCCCCAGAGACCGCGTCGCCGACGCCGGATCAGTCCGTCGCGCCGACCTCCCATCAGGCGCTCTATCGGCGTTGGCGCTCGCAGACCTTCGGCGACGTCGTCGCCCAGGACGCAGTCATCGAGACGCTGCGCAACGCGGTCCGACTCAACCGGCTTAGCCACGGCCTGCTCTTCGTCGGACCGCGCGGCACCGGCAAGACCAGCACCGCGCGCATCGTCGCCAAGGCCGTCAACTGCCTGAACGCGATCGACGGCGAGCCCGACGACTCGTGCGATCTCGTGCGTCGCCATTCGCGACGGCCGGGCGCTCGACGTGGTCGAGCTCGACGCTGCGTCGAACAACCGCGTTGACGACATGCGCGAGCTCGCTGCCGCGCGTCTACACGGCGCCGGCGGACCTGCGCCGCAAGGTCTTCATCATCGACGAGGTCCAGCGCATCAAGGAGGGCTGGGACGTCCTCCTCAAGACGCTCGAGGAGCCGCCGCCGGACGTCCTGTTCATCTTCTGCACGACCGATCCGTCGGGCATCCGACCGGCCGTCGTCAGCCGGCTTCAGCGCTTCACGTTCAGGCCACTCCCCGAGGAGCAGATCGCGGCAAGCTGCGGCGCATCGCCGAGGCCGAGGGCCGGACCGTCACCGACGACGCCCTCGACCTGATCGCCCACCGCGCCGCTGGTGGCATGCGCGACGCCGAGTCGATGCTCGACCAGGTGATCTCGAGCGGCGCGGAGACGATCGATGCCGACACGGTGCGCGACCTGCTCGGGCTCGCCGACGCGGACAGCGTCGACCGTTTCGTGGCTGCCCTCACCACTGGCGACGCATTGGACGGCATTCGGCTGCTGGACGAGCTCGAGCGCGACGGACGCGACCTCGTCGCCTTCGGTGATCAGGTCGTAGCGCTCCTGCGCGAGCGACTGGTCGCTTCACTCACCCAGGGCAATAAACAGGCCGAGCAATCGGCAAGGCTCGCCCGCGCCGCTCGTCGGCTGGCAGGCCTCGACACCAATCGTGGTGCCGCCGGCGGCTATCGACTCCAGCTGGAGCTGTGCCTGCTCGAGACGCCGGCGCTCACTTCGACCGCCCAGGCCAGCCAGTCATCCGTCACGCCCGACACTGCCGCTGGCGCGCAGGCGCCCCGCCCGACTCAGCGTGAGGCGCCGAGCCCCGACCCGGAGCCGCCGACTCCAACGCCGGAGCCGCCGCGCACGGAGCCTAAGCCGATCCCCCTTCGCCCGGATCCACCCGCGGCGGCCGTGCAGCCGCCGACTGCTGTCCAGCCGCCGACTGCCGTCCAGCCGCCGACTGCCGTCCAGCCGCCGACTGCCGTCCAGCCGCCGACTGCCGTCCATCCCGGGCTGCCGCCGGCCTCCGCTGACGACGCCCTGGCCGCTGTACTCGCGGCGTGGCCGACCATCGTCGACCGAGTCGGGCGCAACCCCGCCTACAAGCCGCTGATCACTTCGTGCCGGCCGGTCGAGGTCAACGGCGCGACGGTCGTGCTCGGCTTCCCAGAAGACAAGGCGTTCCTGCGTGACCGAGCCGAGCCAAGCGCGTCGCGCTCGAGTCAGACATCGGCCATGTGCTCGGCCGCGTCGTCGCAGTGCGCTGCGTGACGTCCAACATCGAGATTGCCGCGCCTGCGCAGCCGTCAGACGACCTCGTGGAACAGGCGCGCCGCATCTTTGAACGACGAGCTCGTCGACGTCGCCGAGGTCGACTGACAGGAGGATCAAGTGGGTTACGGAAACATGGCCAAGATGGCGCAGCAGATGCAGGCCGAGATGGCGCGCGTCCAGACGGAGCTCGATGCGCTGCAGATCGAGGGGACGGCGGGTGGCGGCGCCGTCACGGCGCTTGTCAACGGCCATGGCGAGGTGATGTCCATATCCATCGACAAGGATGTCGTCGACCCGGACGACGTCGAAATGCTCCAGGACCTCGTGACCGCGGCCGTAAACGACGGCATCCGCCAGGTGAAGCAGACGGCCGAGGAGAAGATGTCCCGGGTGACGGGCGGACTGCGCATCCCGGGACTGGGCTGAGCCCACTCACGTGTCGGCCCTGATCGAGCCCGTCGCCCGCCTCATCGAGGCTCTGTCACGCCTGCCCGGCGTCGGCCCCAAGACGGCTCAGCGGCTGACATACCACCTGTTGCGGGCCCCGGAGGCTGAGGCACGGATGCTGGCCGCCGCCCTCATCGCCGTTCGCGAAGAGGTCGTGTACTGCGAGTCGTGCTTCAACATCAGCACCGGTCCGCTGTGCCCCATCTGCGCCGATCCGTCGCGCGACGACACCCGCCTGTGCGTGGTCGAGGAGCCGCTCGACGTCCTGGCCATCGAGCGCACCGGCGCGTTCAAGGGCCGCTACCACGTCCTTCACGGCGCGATCTCGCCAA
>OY970149.1:0-565000 GCA_963706095.1 uncultured Chloroflexia bacterium | reverse complement strand
GTGAAAAGGCCCAGGCGACTGTTTAGCAAAAACACAGGTCCGTGCTAAAGCGAAAGCTGACATATACGGGCTGACGCCTGCCCAGTGCCGGAAGGTTAAGAGGAGGGGTGCAAGCTCTGAATCGAAGCCCCGGTAAACGGCGGCCCTAACTATAAGGGTCCTAAGGTAGCGAAATTCCTTGTCGGGTAAGTTCCGACCCGCACGAATGGCGTAACGATCTGGGCGCTGTCTCAACGAGGGATCCGGCGAAATTGAAGTACCTGTGAAGATGCATGTTACCCGCGATAGGGCAAAAAGACCCCGTGGAGCTTTACTACACCCTGTCATTGGATTGGGGTTCAGCTTGTGTAGGATAGGTGGGAGGCTGTGAAGCTGGCGCGCTAGCGTCGGTGGAGCCAACGTTGAAATACCACCCTTGTTGAATTTCGGTTCTAACCGCGACCCGTGATCCGGGCGCGGAACAGTGTCAGGCGGGTAGTTTGACTGGGGCGGTCGCCTCCTAAAATGTAACGGAGGCGCCCAAAGGTTCCCTCAGGCTGAATGGAAACCAGCCGAAGAGTGCAAAGGCATAAGGGAGCTTGACTGCGAGACCTACAAGTCGAGCAGAGACGAAAGTCGGGCTTAGTGATCTGGTACCTCCGAGTGGAAGGGGTATCACTCAACGGATAAAAGCTACCCCGGGGATAACAGGCTTATAGGGTCCAAGAGTTCACATCGACGACCCTGTTTGGCACCTCGATGTCGGCTCGTCGCATCCTGGGGCGGAAGTACGTCCCAAGGGTTTGGCTGTTCGCCAATTAAAGCGGTACGTGAGCTGGGTTCAGAACGTCGTGAGACAGTTCGGTCTCTATCCATCGCGGGCGTAGGGAACTTGAGAGGAGCTGCTCCTAGTACGAGAGGACCGGAGTGGACGAACCTCTGGTGTGCCAGTTGTCCTGCCAAGGGCATCGCTGGGTAGCCAAGTTCGGTTGGGATAAGCACTGAAAGCATCTAAGTGCGAAGCTCGCCTCGAGATGAGGTTCCCCACCGGGTCAACCGGGTAAGACCGCAGGTAGATGACCTGTTTGATAGGCGGCAGGTGGAAGCTGGGCAACCAGTGCAGCTGAGCCGTACTAATGGTCGAGGGCTTGACCTCTTTCAACAGCTGACCCAAGTGGCCAGCTGCAAATCGTGGATTCGCATCTGCCACGGCACGAAATCGAAGATCGCTGATCACGTCGTCACTTCATGAAGGATCCTGGTGACTCCAGCGGAGAGGCCACACCCGTTCCCATCCCGAACACGGAAGTTAAGCTCTCCAGCGCCGAAGATACTCAGGGGGTAGCTCCTCGGGAAAATAGGTCGTCGCCGGGATCCTTTTTGATTCCCGTCAGTTCTCGGCCCTTCAGCGCTGGCACGTCCGGCAGTAGTTCGTCACGAAGCCGCCTGCCTTGACCTCGGTGATGCGCGTGCCGCACCTCGGACACGCTTCGCCGCCCTTCCGATGCACGTGCAGGAAGTCGCGTTGCTCGACCTCGAGCCGCGGCGGCACGCGCTCACGCAACTCGGCGATCGCCCAGTCGAGGACTGCGCATGTCGCGGCGTACAGCGCGTCGACCTCGCTCGCGGCCAGAGACGAGCGCTTGCGAAACGGCGCCAGGCGCGCTGCCCACAGGATCTCGTCCGAGTAGGCATTGCCGATGCCGGCCACGAACTGCTGGTTGCGCAGCAGGTTCTTCAGCTCACCGCTGTACCTGTCGATGCGCTCGCGCCAGACATCGAGCGTCAGCGCAGGATCGTCCGCGTCAGGGCCCTGCTCGTCCCAGCCGGCCGACTGGTCGGGTCACGCCTGCCGGCATCAGGTAGATCTTGCCCATGCGCGTCGCGTCGCGATAGCGCATCTCGACGCCGAGATCGCGCGCGGGCAGCCACGCAGCTCGAGGCCCTGGCCACTTGTGCCCGCGCGCCGGCCGGTCTGCGGCCATCGGCCCGAACTCGAACATCGCCGCCCACTGTGGCCATGCCTTGGCGCCGGCCGGCACGACGCCGAGGCGTCCGGTTAGCATCGGGTTGAAGACGATTCGATCGCGCGAGAACGTGAAGACGAGGAACTTGCCGCGCCGGATGACGGACTCGAGGACCTGGCCGTCGAATGCCGTCAGTTCGGCCGGCGTGCCGCGCAGGACGAGCGTCTGTGGCGACCTTGGCGCCGCGCATCGGCCTGCCGCTCAGCGCCGCATCGAGGGCGTCGGCGAGAATGGCCAGATCGGGTAGCTCGGGCACGGCGCGCGATTGTAGCCGCGCACATGAGCGTGGTACGATGCGTCGGCCCTACGGGGAGCATCAAGAAGAGCGCGCGCGTGCCTACGGTACGGAAGGAGTCTGAAGAGCCCACCCACGGACACGGAAGACACCCATCAGGACGAAGGCCCGGGCGTGAGTTGCTCGGGTTTGTTGTTTTCCGGGGAGCCTTTGATCGGAGGAACTCAATACTTGACCGTAGAGCGCATGGAAGGGACCGAAGAGGCGGATAACACCGCTGCCGAGGCCGATACGACCTCGCAGGCGACCGCTGGGACAGACGTCCCCCTGACGCCCACTGACGAGACCGCTGCAACCACAGACGCGATAACGACCACCGCGACAGCGGACGCTTCGGATACCGATGCAGCCGCGGCGGCCGACAACGACGGCGTGGCCATCACCGCTTCATCCGAGGTCCAGACGGACGCCGTGGAAGCAACCCAAGGTGCAGCCGCGCCCGAGGAGGACGCAGCGGCGCAGGCGAGTTCCGATCCCGCCATCGGCTCGAGCGGAGCCGCGGCCCTTGGCGGTGCCGACGAGGTGTTCGACCGTACCGCTGAGGCGGTCGAGCGCATGCAGGACGGCATGGACGCGGACGCTGTGGCGGCCACGGAGGCCATTGCGGACGTACCCGCTGCCGACGCCAGCGCGGACGAGATCGCCGATGCCCCCGCTGCCAGCGCGGACGAGATCGCCGATGCCCCCGCTGCCGACGCCAGCGCGGACGAGATCGCCGATGCCCCCGCTGCCGACGCGGACGAGATCGCCGATGCCCCAGCTGCCGACGCCGACGCGGACGAGGCAACCGAGGATCCCGCTGCTGAAACAGGCGCGGACGACACTTCCGAGACTCCGGCCGCGGAAGCTGCGCCGGCTGCGCCGGCGCCGCGCGTCTACGAAGGTCCCGAGCCGACGACCATGGAGGAGCTGCTCAACGAGCAGCAGACCGAGATCCGCAGCCTCAAGCACGGTGACGTGGTCGAAGGCAACGTCGTGCGCATCGACAAGGACGAGATCCTGGTCGACATCGGCGCCAAGTCAGAAGGCGTGATCAGCAACCGCGAGCTGTACGGCCGCAACGCCGAGAGCGCAACCGCAGCTCAACATCGGCGACCTGGTTCTGGTCTACGTCCTCCAGCCCGAGTCGCCCGAGGGCCACGCTGTGCTCTCGCTCCGGCGCGCCGGGCTCGAGCGCAAGTGGCGCGCGATGCAGGAGCAGCTCGACGCCGGCGCGATCATCGAAGCGCCGGTCATCGACCACAACAAGGGCGGCCTCATCGTCGACTGCGGCATCCGCGGCTTCGTGCCGATCAGCCAGATCGTGGACTTCCCGCGCCGGCCGCAGAACGAGCAGCCGCGCGACGCGGCGCAGGAGATCGCCGAGAAGCTCCAGCCGTACGTCGGCCGCAAGCTGCGCCTCAAGATCCTCGAGGTCAACCGCAAGGCCAACCGCCTGATCCTGTCCGAGAAGGTGGCGCTGTACGAGGAGCGCCGCGAGAAGCGCGACGAGCTCTTCAGCAGCCTCCAGGTCGGCCAGAAGGTCACCGGCACCGTGCGCTCGATCGCGCCGTTCGGCGTCTTCATCGACCTCGGCGGCATCGACGGCCTGGTCCACAAGAGCGAGCTCTCGTGGAACAAGGTCAACAACCCCGAGGCCGGCTATCGCGTCGGCGAGGAGGTTGAGGCCGAGGTCATCGACATCAACCACGAGCGTGGCCGCATCAGCCTGTCGATCCGCCGGCTGCAGCCGGATCCGTGGCACTCCACGGTCGCGGACCTCAAGGTCGGCGACATCATCGACGGCACGGTCACCAAGATCGTCAACTTCGGCGCGTTCGTGCGCGTGCGCGACGGACTCGAGGGCCTGATCCACATCAGCGAGCTGTCACACGCTCGCGTGGCACATCCCGGGGACGTGGTCCACGAGGGCCAGACGATCAAGCTCAAGATCATCTCGCTCGAGCAGGAGCGCCATCGCCTGGGCCTCAGCCTCAAGCAGGCCGAGGAGGCGCCGGCCCGCCCGAGCGGCCGGCCGCCACGACCACCGGTGGTCGCGAGCGCCGTCCGCGTGATCGCGAGCGCGGCTACGACATGAGCCAGGCGGTCCAGGAGCCTGAAGGCGGCATCGACAACACGCTCGCCGCTGCGTTCGCCCAGGTGCGCGCAGCAGATCGAGGAGACCGAGGCCGCTCGAGGCACGGTCGACGACGAAGAGACGGCGGACGACGCCGGATCCGCGACCGCGACTCCGGCCGATGCCTCCCCGGCAGAGGCCGAGTCAACCGCAACCGAAGAAGCGACTGAGACGCTGCAGCAGGCCGACGAGCCCGCTGTCGCCGCCGAAACCGAGGACGCTCCGGCGGCCGAGGTCGGAACGCCCGAACCGGCGGCTAAGCCAGCCCGCAAGAGCAAGGCCAAGGCCGCAGCCGAGGCACCTCCTGCCGACGAGGCACCAGCCGCCGAGGCACCGGCTGCCGACGAGGCGCCACCTGCCGAGGCACCGGCTGCCGACGAGGCACCACCTGCCGAGGCACCGGCTGCCGACGAGGCACCACCTGCCGAGGCACCGGCTGCCGACGAGGCACCAGCTGTCGACGAGGCACCTGCCGAGGCACCGGCTGCCGACGAGGCTCCTACGGAGGCGGTTGAGGCCACCGCGGAGGCCGACGCCGAGCCCGCTACCGAGGAGCTAGCGCCCGTCGCCACGGATCCGGCCGAGGGCGCAGACGACGCCGCTCCCGCTGAGGGCGCGGACCGCGAGGAACCTGCCGGCTGATCCAAGCGGGCCCTTGCCGCGCACTCAAGGAAAGACCAATCGGTCCCGCGTTGGCGTTTCTTTAGCGTTTCGCCTCGTGAATCGCGGTCGCAGCAAGCGCCGCCGGGCCCATCATTGAACTGTACTTAACCGCCCCGAGGGTCCCTTCCCAAGAGGGACCGAAGGGGGGTCGGCGGACCCTCCGCCGATGTTAGGATTTCGACTCTGGAGCGCAGCAGGCGCTCGGTTGGGGACTCAGATGGATCGCTTCGACAAGTTCACGGACCGCGCGCGCAAGGTCCTGACACTTGCTCAGGACGAAGCGCAGCGGTTCAACCACAACTACATCGGCACGGAGCACCTGCTGCTCGGTCTCGTCCGTGAGGGCGAGGGCGTAGCCGCGCGCGTTCTCGAGAACATGAACGTCGAGCTGGCCAAGGTGCGTACGGCGGTCGAGTTCATCATCGGCCGCGGCGATCGCCCGGTCGTCGGCGAAGTCGGCCTGACCCCGCGCGCCAAGCGCGTCATCGAGCTGGCCATCGACGAGGCGCGCCGCCTCGGCCACAACTACATCGGCACGGAGCACCTGCTGCTCGGGCTCGTGCGCGAGGGCGAGGGCATCGCCGCCGGGCGTGCTCGAGAGCCTCGGCGTCAACCTCGACAAGGTGCGCCACGAGGTCATCCGCGTCCTGTCCCAGTCGAGCAGCGCCGGTCCGACCACGGAGACCAAGCGCGCCAGCAAGACGCCGACGGTCGACCAGTTCGGCATCAACCTGACCGACGCCGTGCGCGCCGGCAAGATCGACCCGGTCATCGGCCGCGAGAAGGAGATCGAGCGCGTCATCCAGATCCTGTCGCGCCGGACCAAGAACAACCCGGCGCTGATCGGCGAGCCCGGCGTCGGCAAGACGGCCATCGCCGAGGGCCTGGCACAGCGCATCGTCGCCGGCGACGTGCCCGGAGACGCTGATCAACAAGCGCGTCCTGACGCTCGACATCGGCTCGCTCGTCGCCGGCACCAAGTACCGCGGCGAGTTCGAGGAGCGGCTCAAGAAGATCATCGAGGAGCTGCGCAACGACGAACGACGCGGTGCTGTTCATCGACGAGCTGCACACGCTCGTCGGCGCCGGCGCGGCCGAGGGCGCGATCGATGCCGCGAACATCCTCAAGCCGCCGCTGGCACGCGGCGAGCTGCAGTGCATCGGCGCGACGACCCTCGACGAGTACCGCAAGTACATCGAGCGCGATGCGGCGCTCGAGCGTCGCTTCCAGCCGGTCATGGTCGAGGAGCCGACGCTCGAGCAGACGATCGACATCCTGTTCGGCATCCGCTCGCGCTACGAGGAGCATCACAAGGTCAAGATCACGGACGATGCCCTTCGCGCCGCGGCCGACCTGTGCATTCGCTACATCACCGACCGCCACCTGCCGGACAAGGCGATCGACCTGATCGACGAGGCCGCCAGCCGCGTCCGGCTGCGCACGGCCAGCGCTCCGCCCGAGCTCAAGGAGGCGCAGCGCGAGCTCGACCGCGTGACCAAGGAGAAGGAAGCCGCGATCAACGACCAGGACTACGAGGTCGCGGCCAACCTGCGCGACTCCGAGGCGCAGGCCAAGGAGACCATCGACACGCTGCGCAACGAGTGGAATGCCACGCGCCAGACGGACGCCGCGCCAGGTCACCGATGAGGACATCGCCCAGGTCGTCGCCATGTGGACCGGCATCCCGGTCACGCGCATCGCCCAGGAAGAGTCCGAGCGGCTGATGCACATGGAGGATGCCCTGCGCGAGAAGGTCATCGGCCAGGACGAGGCGATCGACACCGTCGCCAAGGCTGTCCGTCGCGCTCGCGCGGGGCTCAAGGATCCCAAGCGTCCGATCGGCTCCTTCATCTTCCTCGGCCCGACCGGCGTCGGCAAGACGTGGCTGGCCAAGGCCGTCGCGGAGTTCATGTTCGGCTCCGAGGACGCGCTCATCAAGATCGACATGAGCGAGTTCATGGAGCGGCACAACGTGTCGCGGCTGGTCGGTGCCCCGCCCGGCTACGTCGGCTTCGACGAGGGCGGCCAGCTGACCGAAGCCGTCCGCCGCAAGAGCTACAGCGTCGTGCTTCTCGACGAGATCGAGAAGGCCCACCCCGAGGTCTTCAACATCCTGCTCCAGATCCTCGAGGACGGGCACCTGACTGACGCCAAGGGTCGCCGCGTCGACTTCCGCAACACGGTCATCATCATGACCAGCAACGTCGGCGCCAAGTCCTGCTCAAGGACACCAGCCTCGGGCTTCCGGCCCGTCGCGCCCGATCAGACGCGCCAGCTCGAGACAGCAGTACGACCGCATGCGCGAGAAGGTGCTCGACCAGCTCAAGACCCAGTTCCGGCCCGAGTTCCTGAACCGCGTCGACTCGGTCGTCGTCTTCCGCTCGCTCCAGATCGAGCAGATCCGGGTGATCGTCGAGCTGATGCTGGCGCGTGTTCGCGAGCAGCTCAAGGCTCAGCAGATCGACATCGAGATCACGCAGGAAGCCAAGGACCACATCATCAAGCTCGGATACGACATCGACTACGGCGCGCGGCCTCTGCGCCGCGTCATCCAGAACATGGTCGAGGACCAGCTCGCCGAGGCACTGCTGATGGGCCGCTTCCAGCCGGGCATGACGGTGCTCGTCGACAAGTCGGATGATGCCGGCCTGACCATCGAGCCGCTCACCGAGAAGATCCCGGTAGAGGCAACCGCTTAGCTCCCGTGGCGCGGCTCGAAACCCGCTACGTGTGCGGCACGTGCGGCGCGACGAGCCTGCGCTGGGAAGGCCAGTGCCGCTCGTGCGGCGAATGGAACACCCTCGTCGAAAGCGTCGTTGAGCGCGCCACCGCGTCCGCGAGCGCGCGGCGCAGTCGCGCGCCTGTCGCCGCGCCGTCGGCCACACCGCTGAGCAGCCTGAGCGAGGCCGACACCGACCGCCTCGTGCTGGGCATCCGCGAGCTCGACCGCGTCCTCGGTGGCGGCATCGTGGCCGGCTCGCTGGTGCTGCTCGGTGGCGAGCCGGGCATCGGCAAGTCGACGCTCGTCCTGGCGATATGCGGCGCAGTCGCCCGCGCGGACCCACACGGTCGCGTCCTCTACGCCTCGGGCGAAGAGTCCGCCGCACAGCTGCGCATGCGTGCCACGCGCCTGGGCCTCGTGGGCAGCGCCGACGCGGAGCGCATCGACGTCCTGCCGGAAACGTCGGTCGAGCGCATCGTCGCGGCGGCGGAGGCGAGCGCACCTGCGCTGCTCGTGGTCGACTCGATCCAGACCCTGACGACCGACGATCTCGAGGGGCCACGGCGGATCCGTCGGGCAGGTTCGCGCCGCCGCGGCGCGCCTGCAGGCACATGCCAAGGAGCATGGAGTGCCGACGATCCTCGTTGGCCACGTGACCAAGGACGGCACGCTCGCGGGGCCGAAGACGCTGGAGCACGTCGTCGACGTGGTGCTGACACTCGAGGGCGAGCGCTTCTCGGGCCTGCGCCTGCTTCGATCGAGCAAGAACCGCTTCGGCTCGACCGAAGAGGTGGGCGTCTTCGAGATGGCCGCTGATGGCCTGCGAGAGGTGGCCGACCCCGGCAGCGGCCTTCCTCGGAGCCGGACTCGCTCGGTGCTCCGGGCGTCGTCGTGGCGGCCACGCTCGAGGGCAGCCGGCCGCTGCTCGTCGAAGTCCAGGCGCTGGTCGCGCCCCAGGTCCACGGATCGCCGCGACGCACCGCTTCTGGTCTCGACAGCCAGCGCCTGGCGTTGCTGATCGCGGTCCTCGGCCGTCGAGCAGGTATGAACCTGGCCAGCCACGACGTGTACGCGACGGTCATTGGCGGTCTCGTCGTTGACGAGCCGGCGATTGACCTGCCGCTTGCGCTGGCTCTGTCATCGGCCCTTCGCGACCGCCCGCTCGTGCCGGGCTCGGTGCTTTGCGGCGAGATCGGCCTGACCGGCGAGCTGCGGCCCATCCACGGCCTCGCGCGCCGGCTGCGTGAGGCGGCGCGCCTTGGCTTCACGCGAGCGATCGTGCCGCGCCAGCAGGGCCGCAGCGAGGCCGCTGAGGATGTCGGCGGAATCGACGTGGTCCGCGTCTCGACGCTGCGCGAAGCCATTGCCGCGGGCCTGGCGGAGTCGACAGCTCGGCCGGAGCGTGACGCCCGCATCGAGGTCACAGTCGGCGCTGGGGACGCATGAACCTGTTCCTGCGCCTGTTCGGCGGAGCACTGGGCGCGCTTGTTGCGGTCGCCCTGACGAGCGTCGCCGGCGTACCACCGCTCGACCTTTCGACGCTGGGTGGAGCCGTGCTGGTGGCGGGTTGGGTCGGCGCCTGGATCGTGATCGGCTTCTCGATCCTCCCCTACGTGACCGTGCAGCCCGCCCAGTGGCTGATCAAGCGCGTGACCGCCCTGTCGACAGCAGAGTTCGTGAGCGGCGTGGCCGGGCTGGTGGTCGGCCTGATCATCGGCGTGCTGCTCGGGCTGCCGATGACCAACATGCCCGATCCATATGGCTGGCTGCTGCCGATTGGGACGGTTCTGGTCACCGGCTTCGGGATGATGGGCCTGACCGTCGCCAAGCGCTACGACCTGCTCGAGGCCCTGCGCGCCGCTGGCTTCATTCGGCCGCCGGCCGACGATTTCGAGGGAGCGAGCCACGAGGGTCCGACTGCCTACGTCGACACCAGCGCGCTGATCGACGGCCGCATCACGGACGTGGTCGCCTCTGGCTTCCTCTACGGGACGCTCGTCGTGCCGCGTTTCGTCGTGGCCGAGCTCCAGCGCATCGCCGACAGTCGCGATCAGGCGCGCCGCATCCGCGGCCGCCGTGGCCTCGAGGTGCTCTCGGCGCTGCAGAAGGACCACCGCATCGCAGTCGAGCTTTCCGACGAGGATCCGTCGGGGATCGACGCTGTCGACGCCAAGCTCGTCGAGTGCGCGCGACGGCGCGGCGCGGGCATCCTCACCAACGACTACAACCTCAACCGCGTCGCGCAGCTCGACGAAGTCCGCGTGCTCAACCTGAACCAGCTCGCAAACGCGGTCAAGCCGGCCTTCCTGCCGGGTGACGCGCTGCAGGTGAAGATCATCCAGCAGGGGCGTGAGCCCGGCCAGGGTCTGGCCTATCTGGACGACGGCACGATGATCGTCGTCGAAGGCGGCGGCGAGATGTTGGAGCGCGAGGTCGAGGTGACTGTCGTCCGGGTCCTGCAGACGGTCGCCGGGCGGATGGTCTTCGCGCAGCCGCGTGGCTGACGCCCCCGGGGGCCACGCAGGCAGGTTCGCCGACGCGGTCATCGTGGCTGCCGGGGCAAGCACGCGCATGGGCGGTCCAGACAAGCTGAGCGCGCAACTTGACGACAGAAGCGTTCTCGAATGGTCCGTCGACGCGATGCGCGGCGCGAGCTCGGTTGATCGGGTAATCGTCGTGACGCGCCCCGAGCGCGTCGACGAGTTGCGTAGGCACCTGTCCATGCGGAGCGTCGATGTGGTCATCGGCGGCGCACAGCGCTCCGACTCGGTGCGCAACGGTGTGCTCGAGACGAGCGCAGAGGTGGTGCTCGTCCACGACGCGGCGCGGCCGCTGGCCAGCTCGGCCCTGGCCGACGCTGTCGCGGCAGCCGCGGCCGAGCACGGCGCCGCGGTTCCGGCGCTGGCGGTCGTCGATTCGGTCAAGCGCGCCGAAGCTGGAGTGCTCGGGGAAGCGGTCGAGCGCGCCGGGCTGGTGCGAACCCAGACACCGCAGGGCGCCCGGCGCGCCCTCTTGGTCGATGCGCTGGAACGGACCGTCGGCCGGTCGTTCAGCGACGAGGCCGCCCTGCTCGAGAGCAGGGGAGTGCCCGTCGTTACGGTCACCGGCGAGCCCGGCAACGTGAAGCTGACCGAACCGACCGACCTCGAGTTCGCCCGCGCGCTCGTCCGCGGCCGTGCCCAGACGCGAATCGGCTTCGGCCAGGACAGTCACGGGTTCGGACCGGAAGATGGCCTGTGGCTGGGCGGCGTCCTGGTCGAGCGCGCGCCGCGGCTCTACGGCCACTCCGACGGCGACGTCGTGCTTCACGCAGTCGCGACCGCGTTGCTGTCGGCGGCCGCGCTGGGCGACCTTGGCCGGTTGTTCCCGGCGGGTGACGTCAATACGAAGGGGATTGCCAGCTCGGACCTGCTCGGCGAGGCCGTCCGTCAGGCGGCGGCAGCGGGCTGGGCGGCCGAATCGGCTCAGGTATCGCTTGTCGGATCGAGGCCCAGGCTCGGTGGCGCGAGGATCGATCAGATGCGTGGTCGCATTGCCGAATTGTTGGGCGTCCCCTACGAACAGGTGTCCATTACCGCGTCTACCGGAAACCTCACCGGACCCGAGGGTGCGGGTCGCGTGATCAGTGCCACGGCATTGGTTGACGCACATCGGCGATGATGCGCGTCCAGTGACTCAGACCCTGCGCTTCACCAACACCCTGGGCGGCAACGTCGAGGATTTCGCGCCGCTCGAGCCGGGGCACGTGCGCATGTACAGCTGCGGGCCGACGGTCTACGGCGCGACTCACGTGGGCAACTTCCGCGCGTTCCTCTTTCCCGACCTCTTGCGACGCTACCTCGAATGGTCGGGCTACCGTGTGACCTGGGTGATGAACATCACCGATGTCGACGATCGGATCATTCGCGACCTGCAAGCCGCTGGCGGCACGCTGGAACAGCTGACGGCGCCGCACATCGCGCGCTTTCTGGCCGATCTGGAGCAGCTGCGCATCGGCCCGCCCACTGTGCTGCCGTGCGCCACGGACCACGTCACGGAGATGGGGGAGCTGATCGCCACGCTTGTCGAGAAGGGCCACGCATATCGGGCCGACGACGGCTCCGTCTTTTTCCGTATCGCCAGCTGGCCGGCGTACGGCACGCTCGCCAAGCTCGACCCGGACCAGGCCCGCTCGACGGAACGAGTGGCGGCCGACGACTACGGCAAGGACGACGTCCGGGACTTCGCTGTATGGAAGGGCGCAAAGGAAGGCGAGCCATCTTGGAGCACGGCCGCTGGCGATGGTCGACCGGGCTGGCACATCGAATGCTCGGCCATGGCGATGAAGTACCTCGGCGAATCCTTCGATATCCATACCGGAGGCGTGGACCTCATCTTTCCTCATCACGAGAACGAGATCGCGCAGTCGGAGGCCGCAACGGGCCAGCGCTTCGTGCGCTTCTGGCTGCACAACGCCCACCTGCAGATGTCGGGCGTCAAGATGGCGCGGCGCATCGGCAACATTGCCAAGCCGTCGGAGATCTACGACGAGGGCTATTCGCCCGCGGAGCTGCGCTATGCGCTCATGGCCACGCACTACCGTGCGCCACTGGAGTGGGGCGATGCCACGCTCGACAATGCGCGCGCGGCGGTCGAGCGGCTATCCAACGCCGTTTCCGCGCTCGACTCTTACGCCGAGGAGCGCGCCGACGACTCGTCGCTCGACCAGCTGCTTTCGTCGGCGCGCGAGTCGTTCAAGGTGTCGATGGACGACGATCTCAACGTGTCAGGTGGTTTGGCAGCGGTTTTCGACCTCGTGCGCGAGCTGAACCGGCGCATTGACGCGCGGGCACTCTCGACGGCGGCCGCGCGGCGCGCGGCAGCGGCGCTGCGTGATTTCGACGCCGTCCTGGGCGTGATGGATGCGGCCGATGCACTTCCCGAGGGAGCACAGAGCCTGCTCAACGAGCGCGCTGCCGCGCGTAACGCGAAGGACTGGCAGAGGTCCGATCAGCTTCGCGACGAGCTTGCAGCGCTGGACGTCGCCGTTGAGGACACGGTCGACGGACAGCGCTGGCGCTTGATAAAACGCCCGGCCGATGGCTGATCAGGGCGGGCCGCGCAAGCCGCGGCCGCAGGGAGGTCGTCCGGGCGGGGGCGGCAAGCCCGTAGGGCGACGGCCGCAGGGCGGACCCACGCGAAGCAGCCACAGTGGCGGCGGCCCGCCTCGCGATCGGCCGGCGCAGTACGGCCCGCGTCGCGACGACCGTCAGTGGCAGGATCGTCCGCGCCAAGACGGGCCGCGCCAGTACGGCCCGCGTCGCGACGACCGGCCCAACGCCGACCGGCCGCGCTACGAGGATCGTCAGCGGCGTGACGACCGTCCCCGGGGTGACGACCGGCCACGCTACGAGGATCGCCCCCGTCGTAACGATCGGCCACAGAACGAGGATCGCCCACGCAGCGCGGATCGCCCCCGCTATGAGGATCGACCGCGCTACGACGCTCGCCCGCGCTACCAGGACCGCGACGCATCGCGCGACCGCGGCCCGCGGCCGGATGGGCAGCGTCCGGACGGCCCGCCCGGAGGGCAACGACCGTGGCCGGATCGTCCACGCGGGCCCTACCCTCCGCGGCCGTACCAGGCACGGCCATATGGCGCGCGTCCTCAGCAGCACGGCCGGCCGCCGCGCCAGCCCGTGACGGTGCCCGAGCGGGACGACCTCGAGATCCGAGGACGACGAGCTCATCGCCGGCCGTCGTCCAGTTGAGGAGGCATTTGCGGCGCGGCGCGAGGCCATTCGCCTGCTGATCGTGCCCGAGCGCCGCGCCGCGCTCGACGCCATCGCCATACATGCCACCACGTTGCGCATCCCCGTTGTCGAGGTCGAGGGCGGAACACTTACGGCACTCTGTGGATTCGACGGGCACCAGGGCGTTGCGCTTGTCGCCAAGCCGCGGCCACCCGCCGATCCGGCGACGATCCTCGCCCGTGCCCGGGAGCGAAACGAAGCCCCCTTCATCCTGGTGATCGACTCGCTAGAGGATCCCCAGAACTTCGGCACGCTGCTCCGCAGCGCCGAAGCCGTCGGTGCCCACGGCGTCATCTACCCGACGCGCCGTGCCGCGCCGCTCAGCCCCTCGGCGATCAAGGCTTCCGCGGGCGCGACAGAGCACCTGGTCCTGGCCGCCGTCGAGGACCTGGCCGGCACGCTGGCGGACCTGCATGGCCAGGGCGTGCGCCTCGTCGGTGCGGACGAGACCGCCTCGCTCGACTACTCCGAGGCGGATCTCCGCGGGCCGCTGGCCATCGTCGTCGGCAGCGAGGGACGCGGCATCTCGGGCACGGTTCGCAAGCGCCTGGATCTCACGGTGCGCATCCCGATGCGCGGCAAGATCGGATCCCTGAACGCGTCAGTAGCAGGTTCGATCCTGCTGTTTGCCGCTGCGGCACAGCATCCGCCTGGTACAGCCGCGAAGTCAACATCGGTTGATCCGGAGGTTGAAGAACCCGCCGATGGCCCCGCCCCGAAGCCGAAACGAGCGGCGCGCACCGTCAAGAAGGACGCCCAGCCGGACAAGGCGGCAAAGGCGGCAAAGGCGGCCCAGCCGGCCAAGCCGGCCACGCCGGTCAAGCCAGCAAAGCCGTCGAAGCCGGCCAAGGCGGCCACGCCGGGGTCACGGGCAAAGCCCACGAAGAAGGCAGCCAAGGCCATCGCGGCCACGAAGGCCACCAAGGCGGGCAAATCCGCCGACGCGGAAGATCTGCTGCCGACCGACTCCTAGATCGGCCAAGACGTCAACAGCCGACGTCAGTCACCTTCGGTGTTGGCCATGATGATGCTCAGCGGCGCGCACCAGCTGACATTTCGGTCGACATCACGGACCCTGATCGATCGAAGAGCGTCAAGCTGGTTCTGCGACATGTTGACGGTCGTCGACTTGAAGTAGCCCGAGACCAGGATGTCCGGCATCGTCACCTTGTAGCTGTTCGTGGGCGCCGTGCCACAGCTCCGGTTCGCGAAGGTCACTTCCCAGGCGTTCTGCGGGTGCGCGTTGTTGGCGATAACGCTCAGCCGGGCGCGTCCGTTGGGCCGCTTCTCGACCAGCCCGATGGTGAGCGTGCCTGCTCCGGTCTTGACCAGACCCAGGGCACGGTCGCCGTTGAAATCCGCCCCGGCCACGTTGACCGTCTCGAAGTGGTTGGCGGCCGAGCATGTGGCCGGTTCACCGGCGACGTTGACCCAGACCGATTCGACCGCGTCGAAGTCAATGTTGGACGAGAGCCCGCCCTGCATGATGAGCTGGCCGCGTGCATTGGTAGTTCCCTGCAGGCGAAACTCGCGGTTGGCGGCCGTTGGCGTGCCATTGCAGCCGATTGATCGGAAGTTGAGGCTCATCTGCTCGCTCGGCCGGCTTTCGGGGCTCCCGCCGACCTGGTAGGAGGTGGTCTCCCGGTCGGTTCGGTCCACGACCACAAGTCCGCTGAACCGCGGGCCGTCGAACCTGGCGTTGAACCCCGTCCCTTTGACCGCGTACGCCGACGCTGGAAGAGCGACCGTCGCCAGGAGCGTCAAGCTTGCGGCCAGCGCCAAGCCGAATCGGCTGATCAGGCGCCTCGAAAAAGTAGAGCGAACACGAAGCATGTCATCCCTCCTCGTTGAACTGAACCTGGCGGCCGCACGTGATCGTCTCGTTGTTGCTGACCGATTCGGTCCGCGCCGATCCGACCGTGAGGTCCTGAGCGCTATCGAGGCTCAGCAGCGTGTTGATGTAGATGGCGCCGTTGCTCTTCGCCCGGAAGGTGCGGAACACGATCGGCTGATCCGGATCGCCTTCGTCGGCCTGGGCGCAGGTCAGCGGACTATGGACCAGGCGGTGGCGTCGACCGGGCGCAAGACCACCAAATGCAGCTGTGAGGCGGATCTGGTCGTTGCCCGCATTGGCGAACACGACCAGGCCGCGCGCCGGTCCATCCCACGAGCGCACGAATGCGCCGTCGGCAGAGCTACTGACGACGTCGAGCGGGTTCGGAGCGCGACAGTAGTAATAGATGCCCTCTTCCTCCATCAAACGCAGCGAGCCAATGCCCTCCCACACGCTGCCGTTGGCCGAGATCTGGCGCGACTTGAAAATCCGACCGTTGGCCGGAGTGCCCAGCCCGATTTTGAAGATGGGATCGGACTGCTCGGGCGGCACCGAGCAAACGTCGGGAAATGCGACGAGCCGGAAGCGATGTCCGGCCGGCAGACCGGTCAGCGCGACGGTCACGCGCGCGCTGTTGGCATCGATGCGATCAAAGAGGACCAGCCCGTTTGCGTCCGAGCCTGAGAATTTGGAATAGACCGCATCGGGACGCGACTGAGCAGGCAGTCGGCCTGCCTGGACGGGACCCACGACAGCCAGGCACATGAGCGCGACGACGAACAGCACCATTGGCCTGGTCAAGCGCGTTCTCCCCTCGGGCACGGGGCCCCTGCTCCCTCTACGGCTGCCATCCTAGCCATGGTGTCCAGCCCTGCGCCGCTGATTGCCGCCGAGCGGGCCTTTCCTGTATCCTTGGTCGTCGCGCCGCCGTAGCTCAATTGGTAGAGCAGCGGTTTTGTAAACCGCCGGTTATGGGTTCAAGTCCCTTCGGCGGCTCCAAATGAAGGCAACTGAATAGGATTGCGTGCGCCTGTCACCGAGGCGCAGCGCAGGAGGGACGGCTCACAGTCGGTGCCCACCGGCGCAGCGGCGATCCAAAACCCGTGGGTAGGTTGAGCAGGTGGTGAGCTCCGCTGACTGTAGATCAGCCGTCTTCGACTGTGGGGGTTCGATTCCCTCCCTGCCCACCACCGGCCCACATAGCTCAGCTGGCAGAGCACTTCCTTGGTAAGGAAGAGGTCTTGGGTTCAAGTCCCAATGTGGGCTCCACCTCTGCCACAACCCCCGACTTAGAGGAAACAGGAACCAGCAGCAGCATGGCCAAGAAGAAGTTCGAGCGCAACAAGCCGCACGTCAACATCGGCACGATCGGCCACATCGACCACGGCAAGACGTCGCTCACCGCGGCGATCACCAAGTACCTCTCGTTGAAGGGCGGCTCCGAGTTCCGCGCCTTCGACACGATCGACAACGCACCCGAGGAGCGCGAGCGCGGCATCACCATCGCCATCGCCCACGTCGAGTACGAGACCGACGCGCGCCACTACGCCCACGTCGACTGCCCGGGCCACGCCGACTACATCAAGAACATGATCACCGGCGCCGCCCAGATGGACGGCGCGATCCTGGTCGTGGCCGCGACCGATGGCCCGATGCCCCAGACGCGCGAGCACATCCTCCTCGCGCGCCAGGTCGAGGTGCCGTACATCGTCGTCTTCCTCAACAAGGTCGACATGGTCGATGATCCCGAGCTGCTCGAGCTGGTCGAGCTCGAGGTGCGCGAGCTGTTGAGCAAGTACAACTTCCCGGGCGACGATGTGCCGGTCATCCGCGGCTCCGCGCTCAAGGCGCTCGAGGCACCGACCGATCCTGCGGATCCGGCCTATGCGCCCATCCAGGAGCTGATGGACGCGGTCGACTCGTACATCCCCACCCCTGAGCGCGCCATCGACAAGCCCTTCCTGATGCCGGTCGAGGACGTCTTCGGCATCAAGGGCCGCGGCACCGTCGCCACGGGACGCGTCGAGCGCGGCATGGTCAAGGTCGGCGAGGAGGTCGAGATCGTCGGCGTCAAGGACACGCGCAAGGTCGTGGTGACCGGCGTCGAGATGTTCAAGAAGCTGCTCGACGAGGGCGTCGCGGGCGACAACATCGGCTGCCTGCTGCGCGGCATCGAGCGCGAGGAGATCGAGCGCGGCCAGGTCCTGGCCAAGTCGGGCTCGGTCAAGCCGCACACCAAGTTCGTGGCCCGCGTGTATGTCCTGACCAAGGAGGAGGGCGGCCGCCACACGCCCTTCTACAACGGCTACCGGCCGCAGTTCTACCTGCGCACGACGGACGTCACCGGCGCCATCGGCCTGACCGGCGGCGCGGAGATGATCATGCCCGGCGACAACGTCGACATGAACGTCGAGCTGATCACCCCGATCGCGCTCGAGACCGGCCAGCGCTTCGCCATCCGCGAGGGCGGCCACACCGTCGGCGCCGGCGCCATCACCGAGATCGTGGAGTAACGGCTGATGGCAAGAGCGGCCGAGAACAGGCCGGTCATCATGCTCGCGTGCACCGAGTGCCGCGAGCGCACCTACAGCACGACCAAGAACAAGAAGAACGATCCCAACCGGATCGAGCTTCGCAAGTACTGCCCACGCTGTCGGAGGCATACCCTCCACCGTGAGGCAAAGTAGCAAGCTCTAAACTGATGGCTGGCACTCTGTGCGACGTAGGCGCGTAGCTCAATTGGTAGAGCACCGGTCTCCAAAACCGGCGGTTGCAGGTTCGAGTCCTGTCGCGCCTGCCAGCTTCGCTTCCCCTGAGGTAGTCAATTAGTGACCCGCATCCGGCGCTTCATCCAGGAGTCCTGGTCAGAGCTAAAGAAGGTGACCTGGCCGACTCGTGAGCAGGTCCGAAACCTGACCGTGCTGGTCTTCGTGATCAGCGCGGTGATCGGTGCCTATATCGCGTTCTTCGATCTCCTCTTCTCCGAGGCGATCCGCATCGTGGCCCAGCTGTGATGGAGGCCGAGACGCAGGTTCGCGCACCCGAAAAGCGCTGGTACGTCATCCACACCTACTCGGGCTACGAGAAGAAGGTCAAGACCAATCTCGAGCATCGCATCGAGTCGATGGGCATGGAGGACAAGATCTTCCAGGTGCTGGTGCCCGAAGAGGACGAGATCGAGATCCGATCCGGCCAGAGGGTGACGGTCCAGAAGAAGGTCTACCCCGGCTACGTCCTGGTCGAGATGATCCTCGATCCTGACTCGTGGTTCGTCGTCCGCAACACGCCCGGCGTGACCAGCTTCGTCGGCGGCGGCAACATCCCCGGATCACGCAACGAGCCCGTGCCGCTCGAGGAGCATGAGGTCAAGCAGATCCTGCGCCAGATGGGCGTTGAGACGCCCAAGTACCGGGTGGCCTTCCAGAAGGGCCAGAGCGTCCGCGTCACGGACGGCCCGTTCGCCGAGTTCATCGGCACGGTCGACGAGATCAACCCCGAGCGCAACAAGATCAAGGTCCTGGTCAGCATCTTCGGCCGCGAGACGCCGGTCGAGCTCGACTTCCTGCAAGTCGAAAAGCTGTAGGACGAGCTAGAGGCAACCAGTGGCAAAGAAGATTCGAACAGTCCTGACGCTCCAGCTGCCGGCCGGTGCGGCCACGCCCGCGCCGCCGGTCGGCACGGCGCTGGGCCCGCACGGCATCAACATCGTCGAGTTCACCAAGAGCTACAACGAGAAGACGCAGGACAAGCGCGGCCAGATCATCCCGGCCCAGATCACCATCTTCGAGGATCGAAGCTTCACCTTCATCCTCAAGACGCCGCCCGCGGCGGACCTCCTGCGCAAGGCGGCGGGAGTCGACAAGGGCTCGTCGACGACCGGTCGCGAAAAGGTCGGCAAGGTCACGCGCAGCCAGATCCGCGAGATCGCCGAGGTCAAGATGGTCGACCTCAACGCGGTCGACGTCGACGGCGCCGCCAAGATCGTCGAGGGCACCGCGCGCTCGATGGGCATCGAAGTAGTCGGTTAATCATCCGGTCGCTGGCATGGCCAGCCGCACACCCCGCGTGAGAGGGGAGGCCAGGTCGGCCGTCAGAAGGGAGAAGCAAGATGCCTGATCGAGGCAAGAAGTACACACAGGCAGCAGCGCTCGTCGAGCGCGGTCGCGCCTACGAGCCCGCCGAGGCGATGGACCTGCTCAAGCAGACCACCTACGTCGGCTTCGACGCGTCAGCCGAGGCCCATATCCGCCTGGGCGTCGATCCGCGCCACGCCGACCAGATGGTGCGCGGCACGGTCGTGCTGCCGCACGGCACCGGCAAGCGCATCCGCGTCGTCGTGTTCGCCCAGGGCGAGAAGGCCCAGGAGGCGCTCCGCGCCGGCGCCGACGAGGTCGGCGGTGACGACCTGGCCAAGCGCATCGAGGCCGGCTGGCTCGACTTCGACGTGGCACTGGCGACGCCCGACATGATGGGCGTGGTTGGCCGCCTGGGCCGCATCCTCGGCCGCGGGGCTGATGCCAAATCCCAAGTCGGGCACCATCACCTTCGACCTCGAGCGTGCGATCAAGGAGGTCAAGGCCGGGCGTGTCGAGTTCAAGGTCGACAAGGCCGGTATCATCCACACCCCCTTCGGCAAGTCCAGCTTCGAAGCCCAGCAGTTGAGCGAGAACCTGGCCGCCCTCATCGACGCGATCAACCGCGCCCGGCCGAGCGCCGCGAAGGGGCAGTACTTCAAGAGCCTGACGGTGGCCTCAACGATGGGCCCGGGCATCCGGGTCGACGTCCCGGCGGTTCTCGCCGCCGCGGTCGCGTAGTCACAGCCACCCACGGCAACCCCGCACCAAGCGGGCCAAAAGAAAACCGTTCCGCCGCAGACAGCGCAGCGTCCCGCACGGGGACTTAATTCGACGGCCGATCATCCAGGCTTCGCGCCCGGATAAGCGGCCGGAGGGCTCGCCGAGGCAAGGGGAATGACGTCGCGGGCACCAGCGCTGCGCTGGGCTTTCGCCCATTGACGCTGCCGAGCAGCGCCACGACGCCCTCGCGCGGAACCAAGCGAGGTCGTCGCCGGCTGCAGCCGGGTAGACCAATGGGAAAGGAGGCAGCATGCCGACGGAGGCCAAGAAGGCCACGGTCGCCGAGCTCAAGAACGAGCTGTCCAACGCCAAGGCGATGATCGTGGCCGATTACCGCGGCCTGACCGTTTCTGACATCTCGGCCGTTCGCCGCAACCTGCGCGGCGAAGGCATCACCTATCGAGTCGTCAAGAAC
This sequence comes from uncultured Chloroflexia bacterium, assembly GCA_963706095.1. Lineage (GTDB taxonomy): Bacteria > Chloroflexota > Limnocylindria > Limnocylindrales > CSP1-4 > JALYGJ01. The sequence goes on along the minus strand of OY970149.1, from coordinate 544,300 downwards.
CGGCTCGCCAAGATCGCCGCGCAGGAAGCCGGCAGCAGCGAGCTCAACGAGCTGCTCGAAGGACCTATCGGCGCTGGCGATCACGAGCGGCGACGAGGTCGTCCTCGCGCGCACGTTTCTCGACGCGGTTCGTCCATTCCGCACGGTCACCGTTCGCGGTGCCCTGCTGAGCGGCAAGCGCGTCGACGCCGACTCGGTGACGCGACTGGCCACTCTGCCATCGCGTGAGGTTCTGCTCGGCCAGCTGGCCGGGGGCATGGCCTCGCCGCTGTCCACGATGGCCTCGCTGCTCAGCGCTCCGCTGCGCAACCTCGGCTACGCGCTTTCACAGCTGGCCGAGCAGAAGGGCCAGCAGGCGCCGGCCGCCGAGTAGCCACGCAGATCTTCCCGACACCTTCCAACCAGACCGAAAGGAGACGCCAGCAATGGCAACGATCACCCAGGAACAGGTCCTCGAGGCAATCGACGGTATGACCGTCCTCGAGCTGTCCGATTTCATCAAGAAGTTCGAGGAGCGCTACGGCGTCACTGCAGCGGCTCCGGTCGCGGCGGCCGCGGCTGGCGGCGCGCCGGCAGCCGGCGGTGCTGCTCCGGCTGCTGCTGCCGAGGAGCAGAGCGAGTTCAGCGCCGTTCTGACCGAGATCGGCCCGAACAAGATCCCGGTCATCAAGGTCGTCCGCGAGCTGACCGGCCTCGGCCTCAAGGAGGCCAAGGACCTCGTCGACGCGGCGCCCAAGCCGGTCAAGGAGGGCGTCGCTCGCGACGAGGCCGACAAGATCAAGGCCGCTCTCGAGGAGCAGGGCGCCAAGGTCGAGATCAAGTAGGCCTCTACTCGAACGCTTGTTGCAGGGCCGGCGGCGCAAGTCGCCGGCCCTTCTGATTCCCGGACACCGCCGGTCTCAACGGACCTCCTGCTAGGCTCGCGCCCAAGATGCCTGAGTTGCCCAAGCACGCTGCCGCCGTTGCCGCGCGACCGGCTCCGAGCCGCATCTCGCGGCCGACGCCGCGCGTCGCCCTCGTCATCGCGACGGTCGTGGTCATCGGTGTCGTGATGTACCTGGCCCGCCACGCACTGACGCCGTTCATCGTCGGCGCGCTGCTCATCTACCTGCTCGATCCGGCCGTCGGCTGGCTGTCGCGGCTGCGCATCGGCCGGTTCACCATGCCGCGCTGGCTGGCCGTGCTCATCGTCTACGTCATCACCGCCTTCGTCGTCATCGAGGGCCTGCTGCTCCTGCTCGGGCCGCTGGTCAGCCAGCTGCTCGACTACGTGCGCGACTTCCCGGCGCTCCTGCGCACCTTCGAGGACCTGGCGGCGCGGCTGGGCGAGATGTACCGCAACCTCAACCTGCCCGATTCGGTACGCGCGGTCATCGATCAGGCGCTCGCGGACCTCGCCGCGGGGGCAGGCGGCATTGATTTCGGAGCCCTGCTGCCGCTCGCGCGCATCGTCGCCGGCACGGCAGCGGGATTCTTCGGGTTCCTGATCATCCCGATCTGGGCGTTCTACATCCTGCGCGATCGGGTCAACCTGACCGAGGGTTTCCTGTCGGCATTCCCGGAGTCCTGGCGCGACGAGATCTGGGCGGTGCTGACCATCATCGAGCGCGTCTTCGGTCGCTGGATCCGCGGCCAGATCATCCTCGGCCTGATCGTCGGCCTGGCGACATTCGCTGGCCTGATGCTGCTGGGTTGGCTGGTCGACCCACGGTTTCTCCAGTTCGCCGTGCTGCTCGCGGTCATCGCCGGCATCCTCGAGCTGCTGCCGATCATCGGCCCGATCATCGCGATGATCCCGACCCTGCTGATCGCTCTGACCACGCGTGACCCGGTGCTTTCTGTCATCGCCGTGCTGATCCTGTACATCGTCGTCCAGCAGCTCGAGAACAACGTGCTCGTGCCCAAGATCCAGGGCGACGCGGTCGAGCTCCATCCGTCGCTGGTGATCTTCGCGCTCGATCATCGGCGGCTCCATCGCCGGTCTCCTGGGCGCGATCCTGGCCATCCCGATCACCGCCGCGGCGCGCGACGTCTACCGCTACCTATTCCGCCGACTGTCCGACGAGGACGCTCCGCCCGCCACGGAGATCACCATCGAGGGCGATCCGCCGCCGGCCGATGGCTCAGATGCGTCGCCGCCGGCCGATCCGTCTCCGAAACCATCCGACGCGACCACCGCGTCCGTGGCGGAAGGCTCGAGCTCGAACGAGTAGCACGCAAAAGCCGGCCGAGCCCACAGCCCGGGCGTTCCTGCGTTGATTTGGGGGCTTGCGCACCGCGAAAGACGGTGCATAATCAGCCGCCGTAGGGATCGGCCGACGCCCGCCGTAGCGCGCGGCCGAGCGGCTTTGCCCTGCGCTTGACGCATCCGGGGTCACTCGGTACTATGGGCGGTCGTTGAGCGCAGGTCCCCTTTACTTCAGATCCCCTTCGGCGGACGTTCCTGTCCGCCTGCGTCTGACCCTGCCGTTTTTCCTGAGCCGCGTCGTCGCTAGGAGCGCTTGTTGATGCTGTCTGTCACCGATCCCGGCCGGCGTAACGTTGCTGCCTCTGCCGAGCGCAAGCCGTACGCGCGGATCCCCGAAGTCCTGCCGATCCCGAACCTGATCGAGCTCCAGCTGAACTCGTTCAACTGGTTCATCGACAGCGGGCTGCGCGAGCTGCTCGACGAGATCAGCCCCATCCAGGACTTCACCGGGCGCGTGATGGAGCTCCGCTTCAAGGAGTACGAGTTCGAGCAGCCCAAGTACACCGAGCTCGAGTGCCGCACGCGTGACCTGACCTTCTCCAAGCCGCTCTACGTCATGGGTCGAGCTGCTCATCAAGGAGACGGGCGAGATCCAGCGACAGCGCGTGTACATGGGCGACTTCCCGTTCATGACCGAGGAAGGCACGTTCATCATCAACGGCGCCGAGCGCGTCGTGGTCAGCCAGCTCGTGCGCTCGCCGGGCGTCTACTACACCGCCATCGAGGACCCGGCGACCGGCCGCAACCTGTTCAACGCCAAGGTCATCCCGAACCGCGGCGCCTGGCTCGAGTTCGAGACCGCGGCGCGCGGACAGCTGTACGTCAAGGTCGACCGCAAGCGCAAGCTCGAGGCGACCAAGCTGCTGCGCGCCGTCGGCTACGAGAACAACGACGAGATGAGCGCGCTCTTCTCGCGCATCGACACCGGCGAGACGCCGTACATCGCGGCAACCCTCGAGAAGGACAGCACCAACACTCGCGGCGAGGCGCTGATCGAGGTCTACAAGAAGCTGCGCCCGGGCGATCCGCCCACCGGCGACAACGCCGAGAAGCTGGTCGAGAGCCTGTTCTTCAACTTCCGCCGCTATGACCTCGGCCGCGTCGGCCGCTACAAGCTGAACAAGAAGCTGACCGCTGTCGCGGATCGGATGGGCATCACCCTGCTCGACCGAGCGCACGATCAGCAAGGAAGACATCGCCGCCATCGTCGGCCACCTGATCGAGCTCAACCGCGACCAGGGCATGGCCGATGACATCGACCACCTCGGCAACCGCCGCATCCGCGCCAATGGCGAGCTGATCCAGAACGCGTTCCGGGTCGGCCTGCTGCGCATGGAGCGCGTGGTGCGAGAGCGCATGTCGATCCAGGAGGCTGAGAAGGCCACGCCCAACGCGCTCATCAACATCCGCCCGGTCGTGGCCGCGATGAAGGAGTTCTTCGGCGGCAGCCAGCTCAGCCAGTTCATGGACCAGACCAACCCGCTGGCCGAGCTGACTTCCAAGCGTCGCCTGTCGGCCCTCGGCCCGGGCGGCCTGTCGCCGCGAGCGCGCCGGCTTCGATGTCCGCGACGTGCATCACAGCCACTACGGCCGCATCTGCCCGATCGAGACGCCCGAAGGCCCGAACATCGGCCTGATCGGCTCGCTCGCCACCTACGGCCGGATCAACGACTACGGCTTCATCGAGACGCCCGTATCGCAAGGTCAAGCGCACCGTCGCGTTCGACGACGCCGATATCGCCAATGAGATCGCAGATGTTGACGTCGCCACCAAGAGCGGCATCGGTGGTGCTCAAGAAGGGCAACAAGTTCACCAAGGAGGCCGTTGCCGAGCTGAAGAAGCAGAAGGCGACGGCGTTCCCGATCCGCGCCCGCGTCACCGACGAGATCGTCTATCTCGCCGCTGACGAGGAGGAGGAGCATCACGTCGCGCAGGCCAACGCCCATCTCGACGACGAGGGCCACTTCGTCGACGAGCGCGTGCCGGCACGTTTCCGCGACTCGTTCCCCGAGGCTCGTCCCAACCAGATCGAGTACATGGACGTCAGCCCCAAGCAGGTCGTCTCGGTGGCCACCGCGCTCATCCCGTTCCTCGAGCACGACGACGCCAACCGCGCGCTGATGGGCTCGAACATGCAGCGCCAGGCAGTGCCGCTGCTCGAGCCCGAGGCGCCGATCGTCGGCACCGGCATGGAAGGTCGTGCTGCGCTCGACTCGGGCCAGGTCGTGGTCGCGAAGCGCTCGGGCACCGTCTTGTCGGTGACCGCCGACCGCATCCAGGTCGAGCCCAAGGAGGGTGGCGTCAACGAGCTCGACGAGTACCGTCTCGACAAGTTCGTGCGCAGCAACCAGGGCACGTGCATCAACCAGCGGCCGATCGTCGCGGTTGGCGACCAGGTCGAAGCCGGGCAGCCCATCGCTGACTCGAGCTCGACCGACGCGGGCGAGCTGGCGCTCGGCCGCAACATCCTGGTCGCCTTCATGAGCTGGGAGGGCGGCAACTACGAGGACGCCATCGTCATCTCCGACCGTCTCGTCAAGCGACGACGTCTTCACGAGCATCCACATCGAGAAGCACGAGATCGAGTCACGCGACACGAAGCTCGGCCCCGAGGAGATCACGCGCGACATCCCGAACGTCGGCGAGGAGTCGCCTCAAGGATCTCGACGAGTACGGCGTCATCTATATCGGCGCCGAGGTTCAGCCGGGCGACATCCTGGTCGGCAAGATCACGCCCAAGGGCGAGACCGAGCTGACGGCGGAAGAGCGCCTGCTGCGCGCGATCTTCGGTGAGAAGGCGCGCGAGGTTAAGGACTCGAGCCTGCGCCTGCCCCACGGCGAGCGCGGCAAGATCGTCGAGGTCACCGAGTTCGACCGCGAGAAGGGCGCCGAGCTGCTGCCCGGCGTCAACCGCCTGATCCGGGTCAGCGTCGCCGCCAAGCGCAAGATCAGCGTCGGCGACAAGATGGCCGGCCGTCACGGCAACAAGGGCGTCGTCGCCAAGATCCTGCCCCAGGAGGACATGCCTTTCCTGCCCGACGGGACGCCGGTCGACATCATCCTCAACCCGCTCGGCGTGCCCTCGCGCATGAACATCGGCCAGATCCTCGAGACGCACCTTGGCTGGGCGCTCATGGAGCAGGGCAAGCAGGACGGCGGCCAGCCGATCAAGGCCGCAACCGCGGTCTTCGACGGCGCCGACGAGAACCAGATCAAGCAGGAGCTGGCCAAGGCCGGCCTGCCCGAGATCGGGCAAGGCGATCCTGCACGATGGTCGTACGGGCGAGCCCTTCGATCGCGAGATCACCGTCGGCTACATCTACATGCTCAAGCTGCACCACCTCGTCGAAGACAAGATCCACGCGCGTTCGACCGGTCCGTACAGCCTCATCACCCAGCAGCCGCTGGGTGGCAAGGCCCAGTTCGGCGGCCAGCGCTTCGGCGAGATGGAGGTCTGGGCGCTCGAGGCCTACGGCGCCGCGAACATCCTCCAGGAGTTGCTGACGGTCAAGTCGGACGACGTCATGGGCCGCGTCCAGACGTACGAGGCGATCGTCAAGGGCGAGGACATTCAACCACCGGGCGTGCCCGAGTCGTTCAAGGTCCTGATCAAGGAGCTCCAGAGCTTGGGGCTCAACGTCGAGATCCTGAACGAGAACGAAGAAGAAATCCATTTCGCGGAGGACGCCTCGGCGTATCCGCTGCCTGATCTCGGCGGGATCAATCTCGCCGGCTTCGAGGACTAGCCGGGAACTGGTTCAAACCCAGCCCCGGCACAAACCAGGAGAGACATGCTCGAAGTCAACAATTTCAACGCCATCCGCATCTCGCTCGCGTCACCCGAGCAGATCCGAGACTGGTCGAAGGGCGAAGTCACCAAGCCCGAGACCATCAACTACCGCACCCTCCGCCCTGAGAAGGACGGCCTGTTCGACGAGCGCATCTTCGGCCCGTCGCGCGACTGGGAGTGCTACTGCGGCAAGTACAAGCGCATTCGCTACAAGGGCATCATCTGCGACAAGTGCGGCGTCGAGGTCACCCGCGCCAAGGTCCGTCGCGAGCGCATGGGCCACATCCAGCTGGCCAGCCCGGTCAGCCACATCTGGTACTTCAAGGGCACGCCGAGCCGCCTCGGCATCCTGCTCGACATCAGCCCGCGCAACCTCGAGCGCATCCTCTACTTCGCGCTGTACATCGTCACCTGGGTGGACGAGGACGCCCGTCAGCGGCTGCTCCAGCAGCTCGACGAAGAGGCCGAGGGCCGCGGCGGTCGCGCCGGCAAGGACCTGGCCGAGATGGAGGACCAGCTCCGCAGCGACCTGAACCGCCGTACCGACGAGATCAACGAGACCCTCGCGACGCTGAAGCGCGACCTCGAGGATGAGCGCAGCAACCGCACCGGCGAGCTCGTCGAGAAGCAGCAGGCGGCCAAGGCCCAGCTCGATGCTGTGTCGGGCGTGGCGGAGGAGGCAATCGTCTTCGAGCCGACCGGCGAGATCATCGTTGCTGCCGGCGACAAGGCCGACAAGGCCGCCCAGGCGGCGCTCAACAAGGCCGCCGCGGCAGAGATCGAGCGCGTCAACGCAGAGATCCAGCAGCGCGAGGCGAACGAGGAAGAGTCCGTCAAGCGCCAGCTCGAGGACGCACGGCTCGAGCTTGACGCGACGCTCGAAGCAGAGCGCGAGCGCCTCAAGAGCGAGGCCGAGGGCACCAAGGACGACGTGCGCAAGGCGCGCGACGAGATCAACAAGGTCCAGCCCGGGCTGATGCTGCCCGAGTCATCGCTCGACGGCATCAACTTCCGTGATTTGGATCGCAAGTACGGCTCGGGCGTCCGAGGCGGCGCGCGGCTGTTCGGCGCGGGCATGGGCGCAGAGGCCGTGCGCGAGCTTATCCAGCGCATGGAGCTCGAGGAGCTCGGTCAGAAGCTGCACAGCGAGGTCCGCACCACCAGCGGCCAGCGGCGCAAGAAGGCGATCAAGCGGCTGCGCCTGATCGAGGCTTTCCGCCGGTCAGGCAACCGGCCCGAGTGGATGATCCTCTCGGTCCTGCCGGTCATCCCGCCCGATCTGCGGCCGATGGTCCAGCTCGACGGCGGCCGTTTCGCCACGTCAGACCTGAACGACCTGTACCGGCGCGTGATCAACCGCAACAACCGGCTCAAGAGACTGCTCGAGCTGGGCGCGCCGGAGATCATCATCCGCAACGAGAAGCGCATGCTCCAGGAGGCCTGTGACGCGCTGATCGACAACGGCCGTCGCGGCCGCTCGATCGTGGGTACCGGCAACCATCGCCTGAAGAGCCTGTCGGACATGCTCAAGGGCAAGCAGGGACGGTTCCGCCAGAACCTGCTCGGCAAGCGCGTCGACTACTCGGGCCGCTCGGTCATCGTCGTCGGCCCGGAGCTGAAGCTGCATCAGTGCGGCCTGCCCAAGAAGATGGCGCTCGAGCTGTTCAAGCCGTTCGTCATGCGCCAGCTGGTCGACAAGGCGATCGCCCACAACATCAAGAGCGCCAAGCGCATCGTCGAGCGCGCGTCGTCCCGGCCAGAGGTCTGGGACGTGCTCGAGGAGGTCATCCAGGACCATCCGGTTCTGCTCAACCGAGCGCCCACGCTGCACCGCCTCGGCATCCAGGCGTTCATGCCCGTCCTCGTCGAGGGCTCGGCAATCCAGATCCACCCGCTGGTGTGTTTCGCCTTCAACGCCGACTTCGACGGTGACCAGATGGCCGTCCACGTGCCCCTCTCGCGCGCCGCGCAGGAAGAGGCCCGGCGGATGATGCTCTCGACCGCCAACCTGCTTTCGCCATCCAACGGCGAGCCGGTCGTGGGACCAACCCAGGACATGGTCCTCGGCTGCTACTACCTGACCGTCGAGCGCGAGCAGACCCAGGGCAAGCAGCCGTTGCTGCGCTTCGCCGACGAGACCGAGGCCCTGCTGGCCTACGACGTCGGTCGTATCGACACCCGCCAGGACGCCGAGCACGAGAACCACTCGGTTCCGCGCCTCGAGCTCCACTCACCGATCGAGGTCGTCGTCCATCGCTGGGACGAGGAGACCGGTGACATCCTGTACGAGTCGGTACGCACGACTGTCGGCCGGGTTGTCTTCAACCAGGTTCTGCCTGACCGGCTGCGCTTTGTGAACAAGGCGATGAACCGGACCGCGCTGCGCGAGCTGGTGGCCGATTGCTATCGGCTGCTCGGCCCGATCGAGACGGCCCACCTCGTCGACGGCATCAAGCAGATCGGCTTCCACTACGCGACGCGCGGTGGCATGACGATCGCCGTCGATGACATCCCGCAGGTTTCAATGAAGACCCAGGTGCTCGACGAGGCCGACGAGCGTGTCGCCCAGATCGACCGCCAGTTCCAGCGCGGCCTGATCACAGACGACGAGCGCTACGAGCAGGTCGTCTCGGCCTGGCAGCAGGCCACATCGCGCATCGCGGACGAGGTCGATCGCATGCTCCGATCCGAGGATGACTCGGGGACCAAGTCGAAGGGCGGCGCCAGCGCGCTGACTTCGGTGGGCATGATGACCAACTCCGGGGCGCGCGGTAACAAGGGCAACATCGGTCAGCTGGGCGGCATGCGCGGCCTGATGGCCGACCCGACCGGCCGGATCATTGACGTGCCGGTGCGCAGTAACTTCCGCGAAGGCATGACCGTGCTCGAGTACTTCATCTCGACCCACGGCGCACGCAAGGGTCTGGCCGACACGGCGCTTCGAACCGCCGACTCGGGCTACCTGACACGCCGCCTGGTTGACGTGGCCCAGGACGTCATCACCCGTGCCGACGACTGCGGCACTGAGGAGGGCACCTGGATCACGCGCGCCGAGACGGAGGAGTACGCGCCCGAGCAGGATGCGTTCCAGCGACGCATGGTCGGTCGCTACGCGGCCGGCCCGGTGATCGACCCGAAGGCCCGTAAGAAGGGTGCCGAGCCGATCGTCGCCCGCAACCAGGAGATCACCGAGCAGATCGCCGAGCAGATCGCCGAGTCAGGCGTGGCCGAGGTGCTCGTGCGCTCGCCGCTGACGTGCCAGTCACGCCACGGCGTGTGCCGCGCTTGCTACGGCCGCAACCTGGCCACCGGCAACCTGGTCGGCATCGGCGAGGCGGTCGGCATCATTGCCGCCCAGTCGATCGGTGAGCCCGGCACGCAGCTGACCATGCGCACGTTCCACACCGGCGGCGTTGCCGGCCTGGACATCACCGCCGGCCTGCCGCGCGTCGAGGAGCTGTTCGAGGCACGTATGCCCAAGGGCAAGGCCGAGATCAGCCACATCGACGGCGTGGTCGAGATCATGCAGACCGAGACCGGCGGGCGCCGCGTCAAGGTCACCTCGCGTGAGGAGTTCGATACTCCGCTGCGCATCTCGAAGGGCCACGAGCTGCTCGTCGCCGAAGGTGACCTCGTCGAGGCCAACCAGGTGGTGGCCCGGCACGAGGCCAAGGACGGCACCGTCGACGAGATCCGGACGACCGAGCGTGGCCTGATGGTCAAGGCGACCGACGGTCTCCGGGTTCGCTCGGAGGACATCGTCGAGCGCGAGTACGCCATCCCGCACAACGCCAAGCTGCTCGTCGAAAATGGCCAGCTGGTGCGTGCCGGCGATGCCATCACGGACGGACCGATCAACCCGCAGGAATACCTCGAGACACGCGGCCGCGACGCGGTGCAGCGCTACCTCGTCAAGGAAGTCCAGCGCGTCTATCGGTCGCAGGGCGTGACCATCAACGACAAGCACATCGAGATCATCGTTCGCCAGATGCTGCGCAAGGTGCGCATCGATCAGCCGGGTGACTCGGAGCAGCTGCCCTTCGAGCTGGTCGACAAGTTCGACTTCGAGGAGATCAACAACCGCGTCATGGCCGAGGGCGGCGAGCCCGCAACGGCCGAGACGGTCCTGCTCGGAGTAACCAAGGCGTCGCTCAACACCTCCTCGTTCCTGGCCGCCGCCTCCTTCCAGGAGACGACCCGCGTGCTGACCGAGGCGGCAATCAACGGCGCCAAGGACAACCTGATCGGGCTCAAGGAAAACGTCATCATCGGCAAGCTCATCCCGGCCGGGTCGGGCGCGCCGCAGAACCTGGCAGCGGCTCGCGCCGCGGCTCGCCGTGCGGCGGCCGAGGCGCTCGCCGGTGGCGAGCTGCCCGAGGGCTTTGGCGAGGAGGAGATCAACATCTTCCTCGCAGAGGCCCAGGCCCGCGCCGAGGCCGAGGCCGCGGCGCAGGCCAACATCAACCCGCTCCTGGGCGAGGACGGTGCTGTGCCGGCGGATGGCGAAGTGTCTGCCAATGGCGAGAACCCGTTCCTGGCCGAGGACGAGGAGGAGGAAGACGAGGAGAACCCGTTCCTCGCCGAGGAGCCGGCACAGGAGGCAGAGACTCCCGCCTAGTCCACGCAACCGGGGCGTCGCCCCGAACGTCTTACAGCGCGAGACCCGCTCCGGCACCGATCACATCGGCCGAGGCGGGTCTCGCCATTTTCCGTCGCCTCCTGCGAGCGATCGCCGGGAGCTCAGGGTTCGGTTACCCGCTGAGCGGGTGATTCGGCCGCGAGCCACCCCCGTGTGCTCGCGCCGAGGGCTTCGCCGGACCAGTTGACGCGCTGAGCGGGCCATTCGTCCGGCTCGTCGCAAATCGGACGCGTTCGCTGCCGAGAAACGCCCTGTCGGACGGATCGTTTCCCGCTGAGGGGTCGATTCGTCCGCCAGCCGACCTCGGTGAGCCGGTGATCCGTCCCCCAGCGACCGTCGGCTCGCCGAGAACGCCACATCGCCAGACCGTCGACCCGCTGAGCGGGTAACTGGCCGCGAATTCGACTGCCAGACCAGCCCAATCGCGTCCACCGGAGTTGAACCGCTGAGCGGGAATTCGACCACAGCTCTGCATGGCGCCGAGACTCGAACTCCTGGTGTCGCTGCAATGCATCTGCAACAGGCGATGCCACCACTAGCAGTTGTGGCAAATGCGCGGTCGGCATAGGCTCACCGGCGCCAGCGGACCGACATGAGTCGGCAGGCCGCCGGCACTGAGTCGGAGACAACCCCGTCAATGCACACGCCGCTGCGGTCTCTTGCCCTTGCCATCTGCCTGCTTCTCATCCCACTCGCGGGCGCCTTCGCCGCTTCCCCGGCGACAGCCCAGCTGACCGACGCGAAGCGGACCGTTACATACACCGGCGGGCCGTTCACTGCGCCAAATCGGACTGATCCGGTCCTGGGCGACGGCACGACGCTCGTGTGCGCACCGTCGACCTGTGACGAGTTTGCGCTGACAGTCGCGCTGCCCGCGGGCTATGTGGCAGCGCATCCCGACGCCGCGATCAAGGTCGAGCTCAAGTCGAACAACGGCACGGCCGACTACGACCTCTACGTACGCGACGCTGGCGGCGCTTACATCGCCGTGGGCTACAGCTCCGGCGGGACCGAGTCGGCCGAGTTCACGGCACGCAATGGAAGCACCACCTACACGATCATGGCCGTGCCGTTCTCGGCCAACGCGGATGCCTTCAAGGTCACGATCACCCTCCTCGCGTCCAATTCCGCGACGGATACCGATCGCGACCGGGTTGCCGACGCGAAGGATCGCTGCCCCAGCACACCGCCGCGCATGCGCGTCGATCGCTACGGTTGCTCGAGCCGGCAGTGGTGGATCCCGTCAGATCCGGCCCGAGCGCGCGTGGTCGTGGCCGATCTCGACTCTGCCATCAACCCTTACCACGCGTTCTACTACCGCCGTCCGTCCGTCGTAACCAGGGAGGTCCTGGCGGAGCTCGGCGTCAAGCCCGAGAACGTGGTCAAGCTGACGCGAACGGGCAGCTTCGCGCGCGACGTGGCTGCGGACGCCGGGTTCTGGTCCAGTGTGAAGCGCGGTGAGACGTACCACTTCGTAGGCACAAACATCGTGGCCACGTCGCTGGCCAACAGTGCGCCGTACCTCAAGCCGACAACTGCCAAGAACGCACACGGCGTGGGTACATCGGGAGCCGTCCTGACGGCCAACCCGGACGCAATAATCCTGTTCGTCGAAGCCAACGACGCGCTGGGCAGTGCCGAGTCGCATCGCTTCGCCTTCCGCCATCCGGCGGTCGATATCGTGACCACCAGCTACGGCGTCTCGTTCGCATCGGGCCTGCTGCCGGCGCCCGAGTACCGCACATTCGAGCATTCGTACGAGGGCGTGGTCGGTCGCGGCAAGCTCCACTTCAGCTCGGCCGGCAACGGCCCCGGCGTGTCGGCGCTGCGCGCCGGCGCGGGGCCGTGGTGGAGCATCGGCGTCTCGGGCATCGAGGAGGACACGTCCGAGGGCGACACGCTGCTCTCCGGCAACCTGCCCGACTTCGTGTCCGACTTCACCCAGACGCTGCCGTACTGCACGAATTGCGAGACCGGCATGACCTCCGTCAGCGGCACGAGCTTCAGCACACCGCGCTCGGCGGGCATCACGTCGAAGCTGCTGCTGGATGTGCGGCGTGCGCTCAAGCATCGCGGCGGCATGCGCTGGATCGACGGCACCCCGGTGATGGCCACCAACACGCCATTGACCAAGCGCGACGCAGCGAAGTGCGGCAGGTCCATCCAGTGCCACACGGTTACCAACTGGCAGATCCGACGCGCGCTCGAACAGGCCGCGTGGGTGCCCGACTCGACCGCCTACGACCCGACCCAGGCCAGTGGCGGGGGAGTGGGCTTGCCCATCAACCCAGCGGCACCGTGGCTCCAGACGGCGTGGGGCGACCTGACCGTGGCTGCCGACAAGGGCGTCCTTCCGGCCGCCAGGGCAGAGCTGCGCATGCTCACGGGCTACAACTTCGGCGGCACAGCGCGCACCAAGCCGGTCGGCTTCTGCGAGTTCCAGTCGGGCGTCATCGAGGCGCGCAAGACGTGGTGGAACGAGGTCGCCCCGAACCTGCCCGACAACCCTGAGCTGACCGGCGAGACACCGCCCGGCGCACCTGCCGAGGATCGATTCATCTACTGCTAGCCAAGTTGCATGTCCCCACGGCCCGAGGGGGTCCCGCCGTCTGGCCGGGACCCCCTCGCGTTGTCCCGCATATGCTCGGATGGTGCCACTGACCCTTGTCTACGAGACGCACTCGACCACGACCGACAACCAAGCGGGGATCGCCACCGGCTGGCTGCCCGGTGAGCTGTCAGAGACGGGCCGGCAGCAAGCGCGCGAGCTCGGCGAGCGGCGGCGCGACGACGGCATCGCCGCGATCTACGTGTCCGACCTCAAACGGGCGCTCGACACGGTTGCCATCGCGTTCGAAGGCAGCGACCTTTCGGTCATCGTCGATGCCCGGCTGCGCGAGTGCAACTACGGCCGCCTCAACGGGACGCCACGAACGGAGCTCGACGGCCAGCGCGGCGTTCGCGTCGACGAGGCGTGGCCTGACGGCGAGAGCTACCGCGACGTCGTCGAGCGAACTCGAACGCTGCTCGACGACGTGCAGACACAGTGGGCCGGGCAGCGCGTGCTCTGGGTGGGCCACTCCGCGAATCGGTGGGCGCTGGAGCACCTTGTCCTCGGTCGCGACCTGGTTGAGCTGGTCGTGGCAGAATTCGGCTGGCAGCCCGGCTGGGAGTTCACTCTCGCCTAGCGCGGCCGTTGCTCAGATCGACGAGTTTTGTTACACTCCTCGATCGTGGCCTGAGGGTCACTGCTGATCCCGACGCGGGAGACGGCACCGCTGGTCAAATCCGCTGGCGGACTGTGCGTCGGGCCACCTGCCAAAGCCAATAGTCCGTCGGTCACTGCGCGCCGCGAGAGGGTGGTGCAGGCCGGCAGACCAATCAGCCACGAACGTCACCAACACTGGAACCAGGAGTCAACGTGCCGACGATCAGCCAGCTCGTGCGCAAGGGCCGCCAGCCTTCGTTCAAGAAGGTGAAGGCGCCTGCCATGCGCAAGAACTGGAACAGCCTCCGCCAGCGCCAGGAGCCGATCCCGGGCGCCCCGCAGAAGCGCGGCGTCTGCCTCCAGGTACGCACGATGACGCCCAAGAAGCCGAACTCGGCGCTGCGCAAGATCGCGCGCGTGCGGCTTTCGAACCAGCAGGAAGTCACCGCCTACATCCCGGGCATCGGCCACAACCTTCAGGAGCACAGCGTGGTGCTCGTGCGCGGCGGTCGAGTGCGTGACCTGCCTTCGGTTAAGTACCACATCATTCGCGGGACGCTCGACGCCGCCGGCGTGCGCGATCGCAAGCAGGGGCGCTCGCTGTACGGCGCCAAGAAGCCGAAGTAATGCCTCGACGAGCACAGATCCCGCGCAAGGCCAAGTACGCCCCGGCCATGACCCGGACCACGGATCGCTTCGTGGTCAAGCTCATGATGAACGGCAAGAAGGGCCTCGCCGAGCGCATCCTGCGCCAGGCCCTCGCCCGCGCCGAGGCGAATGCCCACCGGCCCGGCCTCGAGGTGCTCGACGCTGCGCTGCGCAACGCGACGCCGATCATCGAGGTCAAGCCGCGCCGCGTCGGCGGTGCCACGTACCAGGTGCCGGTCGAGATCCGCGGCGATCGCCGCATGTCGCTCGGCGTGCGCTGGCTCGTCCAGGCCGCCCGCAAGCGCAGCGGCAAGTCCATGTCCGAGAAGCTCGCCGCCGAGTTCGTCGATGCCATGAACGGCCTCGGCGCCGCGGTCAAGCGCCGCGAGGACACGCACAAGATGGCCGAGGCGAACAAGGCCTTCAGCCACTTCAAGTGGTAGGCCGAGGAACTAGTTAGAGATGGCTCGCCAGGTCCCCCTCGCGCGTACGCGCAACATCGGCATCATTGCCCATATCGACGCCGGCAAGACGACCGTCACCGAGCGCATCCTCTTCTACACCAAGAAGATCTACAAGATCGGCGAGGTGCATGAGGGCGCGGCCACGATGGACTGGATGCCCCAGGAGCAGGAGCGCGGCATCACCATCACGGCCGCGGCAACGACCTGCTTCTGGAACGATCATCGAGTCAACATCATCGATACGCCCGGGCACGTGGACTTCACCGTCGAAGTCGAGCGCAGCCTGCGCGTGCTCGACGGCGCCGTCGTCGTCTTCGACGGCGTGGCCGGTGTCGAGCCCCAGTCGGAGACGGTCTGGCGCCAGGCCGACCGCTACGGCGTGCCGCGCTTCTGCTTCATCAACAAGCTCGACCGTACCGGCGCCGACTTCTGGCGCGGCGTCGAGTCGATCAGGGAGCGCCTCGGCGCCAATCCGGTGCCGGTCCAGATCCCGATCGGGGCGGAGGACCAGTTCCGCGGCGTGATCGACCTGATCAACATGAAGGCGATCACATATCTCGACGACATGGGCGACAACATCGTCGTCGGCGACATTCCCGCCGAGCTCCAGGCGGAGGCCGAGAAGCACCGCAACGCGATGATCGAGGCCGTCGCCGACATGGACGACGACCTGACGCACAAGTACCTCGAGGGCGAGGAGATGACG
This sequence comes from uncultured Chloroflexia bacterium, assembly GCA_963706095.1. Taxonomy (GTDB): domain Bacteria; phylum Chloroflexota; class Limnocylindria; order Limnocylindrales; family CSP1-4; genus JALYGJ01. The sequence continues at coordinate 528,596 of OY970149.1, read as the reverse complement.
CCCGATGAGATTCGCCACGGGCTGCGCCTGGGCACGCTCCAGAACCGCATCGTGCCCGTGCTGACCGGATCGGCGCTCAAGAACAAGGGCGTGCAGCCCATGCTCGACGCGGTCATCGACTTCCTGCCCAGCCCGCTCGACGTCCCGCCGATCATCGGCCAGGACCCGCGCACCGGCACAGAGGTCGTGCGCACCGTCAATGACACCGAGCCGTTCGCGGCACTCGCCTTCAAGATCGCGGCGGACCCGTTCGTGGGCAAGCTGGCCTTCTTCCGCGTCTATTCGGGGACGCTCAAGGCGGGGTCGTACGTGCTCAACCCGGTCAAGGGCAAGAAGGAGCGCATCGGCCGCATCCTGCAGATGCACGCCAACCACCGCGAGGAGATCGACCAGGTCTACGCCGGCGACATCGCCGCGGCGGTCGGCCTCAAGGACACCTTCACCGGCGACACCCTGACGGATACCGAGCATCCGGTCGTGCTCGAGTCGATGACATTCCCCGAGCCGGTCATCGAGGTCGCCATCGAGCCCAAGACCAAGGCCGACCAGGACAAGCTGGCCATCGCCCTGCAGCGCCTCGCAGAAGAAGACCCCACCTTCCGCGTCCATACCGACGAGGAGAGCTCCCAGACGCTGATCGCGGGCATGGGCGAGCTGCACCTCGACGTACTGGTCGATCGCATGGTCCGAGAGTTCAAGGTCGCGGCCAACGTCGGCAAGCCCCAGGTGTCGTACCGCGAGACCATCCGTCGCGCCGCCGAGGGCGACGGCCGGCACGTTCGCCAGACCGGCGGCAAGGGCCAGTACGGCCACGCCCAGATCCGGATCGAGCCGAACGAGAAGGGCGCTGGCTACGAGTTCGTTGACAAGATCGTCGGCGGAACCATCCCGCGCGAATACATCAAGCCCATCGACCAGGGCATCCGCGAGGCGCTCCAGACCGGCGTCTACGCCGGCTACCCCATGGTTGACGTGAAGGTGACCCTCTACGACGGGTCGTACCACGACGTCGACTCGTCAGAGATGGCGTTCAAGATCGCCGGTTCGCTGGCCATCAAGGACGCGGTCCACAAGGCCGACCCGACGATTCTCGAGCCGGTCATGCGCGTCGAGGTGATCATGCCCGAGGAGTTCATGGGCGACGTCATCGGCGACTTGAACAGCCGGCGCGGGCAGATCGAGGGAATGGAGACACGCGGCATGGGCGAGGGTCACCGCACCCAGGTCGTACGTTCATTCGTGCCGCTCGCCCAAATGTTCGGATACGCCACGGATCTGCGGAGCATGACCCAGGGTCGCGCAGTTTTCTCGATGGAATTCAGTCACTACGCCGAGGTGCCGACCTCGATCGCCAGCGAGCTGGCGCAGAAGTCGGCAAGTCGTCAGGTTTCAAGCCAGCGCTAGCGAGCAAAGAGGGCTAGAGGAGACACACAGGCAATGGCCAAGAAGAAGTTCGAGCGCAACAAGCCGCACGTCAACATCGGCACGATCGGCCACATCGACCACGGCAAGACGTCGCTCACCGCGGCGATCACCAAGTACCTCTCGTTGAAGGGCGGCTCCGAGTTCCGCGCCTTCGACACGATCGACAACGCACCCGAGGAGCGCGAGCGTGGCATCACCATCGCCATCGCCCACGTCGAGTACGAGACCGATGCGCGCCACTACGCCCACGTCGACTGCCCGGGCCACGCCGACTACATCAAGAACATGATCACCGGAGCCGCCCAGATGGACGGCGCGATCCTGGTCGTGGCCGCGACCGATGGCCCGATGCCCCAGACGCGCGAGCACATCCTCCTCGCGCGCCAGGTCGAGGTGCCGTACATCGTCGTCTTCCTCAACAAGGTCGACATGGTCGATGATCCCGAGCTGCTCGAGCTGGTCGAGCTCGAGGTGCGCGAGCTGTTGAGCAAGTACAACTTCCCGGGCGACGATGTGCCGGTCATCCGCGGCTCCGCGCTCAAGGCGCTCGAGGCACCGTCCGATCCTGCGGATCCGGCCTATGCGCCCATCCAGGAGCTGATGGACGCGGTCGATTCGTACATCCCCACCCCTGAGCGCGCCATCGACAAGCCCTTCCTGATGCCGGTCGAGGACGTCTTCGGCATCAAGGGCCGCGGCACCGTCGCCACGGGACGCGTCGAGCGCGGCGTGGTCAAGGTCGGCGAGGAGGTCGAGATCGTCGGCGTCAAGGACACGCGCAAGGTCGTGGTGACCGGCGTCGAGATGTTCAAGAAGCTGCTCGACGAGGGCGTCGCGGGCGACAACATCGGCTGCCTGCTGCGCGGCATCGAGCGCGAGGAGATCGAGCGCGGCCAGGTCCTGGCCAAGTCGGGCTCGGTCAAGCCGCACACCAAGTTCGTGGCCCGCGTGTATGTCCTGACCAAGGAGGAGGGCGGCCGCCACACGCCCTTCTACAACGGCTACCGGCCGCAGTTCTACCTGCGCACGACGGACGTCACCGGCGCCATCGGCCTGACCGGCGGCGCGGAGATGATCATGCCCGGCGACAACGTCGACATGAACGTCGAGCTGATCACCCCGATCGCGCTCGAGACCGGCCAGCGCTTCGCCATCCGCGAAGGCGGCCACACCGTCGGCGCCGGCGCCATCACTGAGATCGTGGAGTAGGCGCAGGATCATGGCAAGGCAGCGCATTCGCATCCGACTCAAGGCATACGACCACCGATTGCTGGACCAGTCGGCGCTCCAGATCGTCGAGACCGCCCAGCGGACCGGCGCGGACGTCGTCGGGCCCGTGCCGCTGCCTACCCGGATCGAGAAGTTCACGGTGATTCGCTCACCGTTCATTGACAAGGACAGCCGCGAGCAGTTCGAGATCCGAACCCACAAGCGGCTGATCGACATCCTCGATCCGTCGGCCAAGACGGTTGATGCGCTGATGCGCCTCTCCCTGGCCGCCGGCGTCGACATCGAAATCAAGATGTAGTGATGTCCATTGGAGTTATCGGCCGCAAGGTCGGCATGACCTCGGTCTTCACGGAAGACGGCACGATGGTGCCTGTGTCGGTCGTGGAGGTCGAACCGAATACCGTGACCGCGCTGCGCACGACCGAGCGTGACGGCTACACCGCCGTCCAGCTCGGCGCGGGCAAGGCGCGCCGCCTGACCAAGCCGCGCGCGGGTCAGCTCAAGGACCTGCCGCAGGTCAGGCACACGCGCGAGTTCCGACTCGAGGATGTGTCCGAGTACGAGATCGGCCAGACGCTCGACGTCTCGCTCTTCGCCGACGGCGAGGAGGTTGACGTCACAGGCGTCAGCAAGGGCAAGGGCTTCGCCGGCACGATCAAGCGCCACGGCTTCCGCCGCGGTCCCGAGACGCACGGCTCCGACTCGCACCGCCAGCCTGGCTCGATCGGCGCGGGTACGTACCCGGGCAAGGTCTTCAAGGGCACGAGCATGGCCGGCCGGATGGGCAACGACCGCATCACCGTCAAGAAGATGACCATCTTCCGCAGTGACACGGCGCGCAACCTGCTGCTGATCAAGGGGCCGCTGCCCGGTGCACGCAACGCCATGATCATGATCAGGAAGGCCAGGTAATGCCCAGCACGACGCTGTTCTCCAAGGCCGGCAAAGAGCTGGGCACGGTCGATCTGCCAGAGACGCTGTTCGCTGCGCCGGTCAACGAGGCCGTGATGCACCAGGCCGTCACTGCACAGCTCGCCGGGCGGCGCATCGGCACCCACGACACCAAGACCCGCGGCGAGGTCCGCGGCGGCGGCGCCAAGCCGTACCGCCAGAAGGGCACCGGCCGCGCCCGCCAGGGCTCGCGCAGCGCGCCGCATTATGCCGGCGGTGGCATCGTCTTCGGTCCGCACCCGCGCAAGTACGACCAGCGCCTGCCCAAGCGCATGAAGCGCCTGGCGCTGCATGGCGCCCTGACCGCCAAGTTCGATGACGGCGCGATCCGTGTCGTCGACGAGCTGGGCCTCGAGGCACCCAAGACCAAGACCCTGGTCGGCTACCTCGACGCGCTGACGGCCAGTGGCCGCGTGCTCGTCGTGGCCACCGGCAGCGACGCCAACCTCGAGCTGTCGGCGCGCAACGTTCCGGGCCTGACCGTCCTCCGTGCCGACTCGCTCAACATCGTCGACGTGCTCAACGCGGACACGATGCTCATCACCCAGCCGTCGCTCGAGAAGATGGCCGAGGTGTACGCATGACGCTCCAGGCTGCCGAGATCATCCTGCGCCCGGTCATCAGCGAGAAGTCGATGGACGAGACGCAGCGCGGCAAGTACACCTTCCGCGTCCACAGCAACGCCAACAAGCTCATGGTCAAAGAAGCCATCGAGGAGCTCTTCAAGGTCAACGTCGAGACCGTCAACGTGTCGATGACCAAGGCCAAGGAGAAGTCGCGCAACCGTCGTCGTGGCCGCCAGGAGGGCTGGACCTCGCCCTGGAAGAAGGCCGTCGTGACCCTGGCCAGCGGCCAGAAGATCGAGTTCTTCGAGGGGATCTAGAAGATGCCGCTGCGTTCCTACAAGCCCACCTCCGCCGGCCGCCGTTTCCAGACGCGGTCGACGTTCGAGGAGATCACCACCACCCAGCCGCACAAGCCGCTGCTCGAGCCCAAGAAGCGCATCAGCGGCCGCAACAGCCAGGGCCGGCTCACCGTCCGGCACCGCGGCGGCGGCGAGAAGCGCCACTATCGGCGCATCGACTTCAAGCGCGACAAGTGGGACGTGCCGGCGCGCCTGGCCACGGTCGAGTACGACCCAAATCGGTCGGCGCGCATCGGCCTGCTGCACTACCACGACGGCGAGAAGCGCTACATGCTCGTGCCCAACGGGCTGAGCGTGGGCGACACGGTCATTGCCGGCCCGTCGGCCGAGGCTCGAACCGGCAACTCGCTGCCGCTCAAGAACATCCCGCTTGGAACGACGATCCACAACATTGAGCTCGTTCCGGGGAGAGGAGGGCAGATGGTGCGGTCGGCCGGCACGGCCGCCCAGCTGCTCGCAAAGGAAGGCGCCTATGCGCAGGTGCGCATGCCGTCGGGAGAGGTTCGTCGGGTGGACATGCGCTGCATGGCCACCGTCGGCCAGGTCGGCAACCTCGATCACGAGAACCAGAGCCTGGGCAAGGCCGGCCGCTCGCGGCACATGGGCCGTCGTCCTGAGACGCGCGGCGTGGCGATGACCCCGCGTGACCACCCGCATGGTGGCGGCGAGGGCAAGTCGCCGACCGGCATGCCGCCCAAGACCCCGTGGGGCCAGCCCGCAATGGGCCATCGAACGCGTCGCAACAAGACCACCGGGCAGAACATCGTTCGCTCCCGGCACCGCAAGAGCTAGCCGGGAGGGATTGAGGAACCAGTCATGTCACGTTCACTGAAGAAGGGACCGTACGTCGAGACCCGCCTGCTCACGCGCGTTCAGACGATGAATCGCAAGAGCGAGAAGAAGGTGCTCAAGACGTGGTCGCGCGATAGCGTCATCTTCCCCGACTTCGTCGGTCACACGATCGCGGTCTACAACGGCAAGAAGCACATCCCGGTCTACGTGACCGAGAACATGGTCGGCCACCGCCTCGGTGAGTTCAGCCCGACCCGCACCTTCCGCGGCCACGGCAAGCACACCGAGCGCTCGTCGGCGCTGAAGTAGGCCGATCGAGATGCGCGTACAAGCCACCGCCAAGTACCTGCGCCACTCCACGCGCAAGACGCGCCTGGTGACTCGGGCGATCGTCGGCATGTCGCTCGAGCAGGCCAGTTCCGTGCTGCGCTTCATGCCGCAAGGGGCGGCGCGTGACGTGGCCAAGGTGCTCGACAGCGCCGCCGCCAATGCCGAGAACAACCACGACCTGGCGCGCGACGACCTCGTTGTCGTCGACGCGACGGCCGACGAGGGTCCGACCATCAAGCGCATCCGCCCGCGTGCACAGGGCCGCGCGTTCGCCATTCACAAGCCGATGACCCACATCACGGTCGTCCTCGAGAGCAAGGAGGCTTAGAGCAGTGGGTCGCAAGGTTCATCCCTACGGCTTCCGGCTGGGCACTTCCCGGACCTGGAACGCCAAGTGGTACGCGGACAAGTCGTATACCTCCCTCCTCAAGGAGGACATCACCATCCGCCAGCTCGTCTCGAAGCGGCTGGCCAACGCCAGCGTGTCGCTCGTTGACATCGAGCGTGGCATCAACCACGTCACGGTCACCGTGAACACCGCCAAGCCGGGCATCGTCATCGGCAAGGGCGGCGCCAACGTCGAGGCGCTGCGCCAGCAGATCGGCCGCATGTCGAGCGCCAAGGTCAAGCTCGAGATCAAGGAGATCCGCCAGCCCGAGCTCGACGCCGTGCTGGTCGCGACCAACATCGCCCAGCAGCTGAGCCGCCGCATCGCCTTCCGCAAGGCGATCAAGCAGGCCGTACAGCGCACGATGAAGGCCGGCGCGAAGGGCGTGCGCATCCAGGTGTCAGGCCGCCTCGGCGGCTCGGAGATGGCCCGCCGCGAGTGGGACAAGGAAGGCCGCATCCCGCTCAACACGCTGCGCGCCGACATCAGCTACGGGCAGGTTCACGCCCACACCACCTACGGCCGCATCGGCGTCAAGGTCTGGATCTATCGCGGCGACGTGCTGGCCGAGCGGCAGGCGCCGCCCGAGGCGGCCGCAGCAGGGGCAGGTGCCTAGGCCATGTTGATGCCCCGTCGAGTCAAGCACCGCAAGGTTCAGCGCGGACGCATGTCCGGGCTGGCCAAGGGCGGTCACACGATCGCCTTCGGCGAGTACGCGCTGATGACCGAAGAGCCGGCGATGATCACCGCGCGCCAGATCGAGGCGGCGCGACGTGCCATGACGCGCTACGTCAAGCGCGGCGGCAAGATCTGGATCCGCATCTTCCCCGACAAGCCGGTCACCAAGAAGCCGGCGGAGGTTCGCATGGGCTCGGGCAAGGGCGCCCCGGATCATTGGGTCGCCGTGGTCAAGCCGGGCCGCATCCTGTTCGAGATGGCCGGCGTCCCGGTCGCGGAAGCGCAGGAGGCGATGCGCCTGGCCAGCCACAAGCTGCCGGTGGACGTCAAGTTCCTGGTGCGCGAGGGCGCAGGAGGCACTGATGGACATCACTAAAGTCCGCGAGCTGACCGACACCGAGCTCTATGGCGAGCTCACCACGCAGCGTCGTCACCTGTATGACCTGCGCTTCCAGCTGGCTACCCGCCAGCTCGATGACTTCAGCCAGATCGCCAACGCACGCAAGTCGATAGCCCGCCTGCTGACGGTCATGACCGAACGCAAGCTGGACGAGAACGCCGTCGTCAAGGCTGCACCCGCCCCAACGGGCAGGCGCGGCCGTGGGACGACCCGAGGAGGGACCAAGTGAGCGCGGCCCCGCGCACCATGCGCAAGGAAAAGGTCGGACGCGTCGTGTCCGACAAGATGGACAAGACCATCGTCGTCTCGGTCGAGCGCATGTCGCGCCACCCGCTCTACAAGCGCGTGATCCGGCTGACGACCAAGTTCAAGGCCCATGACGAGCGCAACGAGGCGCGCATCGGTGACACCGTGCGCATCATCGAGTCGCGCCCGCTGTCTGCGACCAAGCGCTGGCGCATGATCGAGATCGTGTCGCGCGGCGGCGAGGGCGCCGGTGAGTCAGTCGTCGGCGAGGAAGCCGCGACCAGCGCGGCGATCCACGCCGCAGCGCACCCGGGCCGCGACCGTGCTGCCGCTGAGGCCGAGGCAGCTGCCGACGCGGAGGCCACAGCCGAGGTCGCAGAGGCAGTCAAGTGATCCAGCAGCAAAGCCGGCTGAAGGTCGCCGACAACACCGGCGCGCGCGTGATCCAGTGCATCCGCGTGATCGGCCGTTCGCAGAAGACCACTGCCGCCGTTGGCGATGTGATCGTGGCCAGCGTCAAGCAGGCCATTCCCAACGCCGCGGTGAAGAAGGGTGACGTCGTGCGCGCGGTCATCGTGCGCACGAGCAAGGAGTTCGGCCGTCCCGACGGCAGCTACATCCGCTTCGACGAGAACGCAGCAGTGCTCATCAACAACCAGGGCAACCCGCGCGGGACGCGAATCTTCGGGCCTGTCGCGCGCGAGCTGCGCGACCGCAACTACATGAAGATCGTGTCGCTCGCCCCGGAGGTGCTCTAGTGGCCCGCGTCATGACCCGGCCGCGGTCGCCGCGCGTGCCGGACATCCGCCAGGGCGACGAGGTGCTCGTGTTGTCGGGCAAGGAAGCCGGCAAGCGCGGCACCGTCGAGCGCGTCGTGCGCAATCGCCAGAGCTTCAAGAAGCACATCAGCAAGTACGGCTCCAACTGGCGCCGTGTCTCGCCGCTGGCAGATGTGGCCGTCGTCGTCGAGGGCCTCAACATCGCCAAGCGACATACCAAGCCGCGTCCCAAGCAGGGCCGCACCGAGCGTCAGCCGCGCATCCAGCAGGGCGGCATCCTCGAGGTGCCGCAGCCGATCCTGGCCAGCAAGGTCATGGTCATCTGCCCGCACTGCAGCGAGCCGACGCGCATCAAGCACGGCAAGGCCGGCGACGGACGCTCGATCCGGGTCTGCAACAACTGTGGCGAGACCCTCGTCCGGGAGGTGCGCAAGTGAGCGCCAAGAACGCAACCGCGCCGGCCGGCCTGCGCGCGCGCTACCACGACGAGGTCGTGCCGGCGCTGCTCAAGGAGTTTGGCTACGACAATCCGATGCAGGTTCCGCGCCTGTCCAAGATCGTCGTCAACATTGGCCTGGGCGAGGCACTGACCAATGCCAAGGCGCTCGACGCCGCGGTCGGCGACCTGGCCCAGATCACCGGCCAGAAGCCGATCGTTACGCGCGCGCGACGCTCGATCGCGCAGTTCCGACTGCGCACCGGCAATCCCATCGGAGCCAAGGTCACGCTGCGCGGCCAGCGCATGTGGGACTTCCTCGAGCGCCTGACGCGTCTCGCGCTGCCGCGTATCCGCGACTTCCGCGGCGTTCCATCGAAGTCGTTCGACGGCCGCGGCAACTACTCGCTCGGGCTGCGCGAGCAGCTCGCGTTCCCGGAGATCGACTACGACAAGATCGACCGCCTGCGCGGTCTCGAGGTGAGCATCGTCACCACCGCCAAGACCGACGAGGAATCGAAGCGGCTGCTGCAGCTGCTGGGCATGCCCTTCGCGGGCTAGCCACTGACGCAGAACGGGCAGACCGAAGGAGTATTGATGGCCAAGAAATCACTCATCGCAAAGCAGAAGCGCAAGCCGCACCACCCCGTCGCCGGGCTACAACCGCTGCTTCGTATGCGGCCGGCCGCGCGGCTACATGCGCCGCTTCGCCCTCTGCCGCATCTGCTTCCGCGAGCGTGCGCTGCTGGGCGAGCTGCCCGGCGTGACCAAGTCGAGCTGGTAGAGCAATGAACATCTCCGATCCGATCGCAGACATGCTGACGCGCATCCGCAACGGCAGCCGCGCGCGCCATACGGACGTTGTCATCCCGGCGTCGCGCACCAAGCGTGCGATCGCTGAGATCCTGCGCGACGAGGGCTTCATCGAGGACTTCGCGAGATCTCCGCGAGGGCGCCCACCCGATGATCTGCGCCTCAAGCTCAAGTACGTCGGCAAGGTGCCGGTCATCAGCGGCTCAAGCGCGTGTCGAAGCCCGGCCTGCGCGTCTATGCCACAAAGACGGACATCCCGCGCGTGCTCGGTGGCCTGGGCGTGGTCATCGTCAGCACCAGCCACGGGATCATGACCGGCCAGCGCGCCCGCCAGGCGCAGCTCGGCGGCGAAGTCCTGGCCTACGTCTGGTAGATCGATATGTCGCGTATCGGCAAGCTTGCCATTCCCATTCCATCCGGCGTCGAGATCTCGATCGACGGCAATCACGTCGCGGTCAAGGGGCCGAAGGGTCAGCTCGAGCGCGACGTTGCGCCGGAGCTGCGCGTCGTCCATGAGGACGGCCAGCTGCGCGTCGAGCGACCCAGCGACGCCAAGAAGCACGCGCGAGCTGCACGGTCTGACGCGCACGCTGCTGGCCAACATGGTCACCGGCGTCACCGACGGCTACCGCAAGGGCCTCGAGATCACCGGCGTCGGCTATCGTGCCCAGCTCGTCGGGCAGAAGCTCCAGCTCAACCTCGGCTACAGCCACCCAATCGAGATCGATCCGCCGGCAGGTGTGTCGTTCGAGGTCGAGAACCCCACCCGCCTGGCGGTCGTCGGTATCGACAAGGAGCTCGTCGGCCACGTCGCCGCGCGCGTGCGCGCCACGCGCAAGCCTGAGCCCTACAAGGGCAAGGGCGTCCGCTACGCCGGTGAGCAGATCCGCCGCAAGGCGGGCAAGGCGGGCAAGATCGGAGGCAAGAAGTGAGCACTGCAGCGCTCAGCCGACACGCTGCGCGGACCAAGCGCCACACTCGCATTCGGCTGACCCTCGAGGGCTCCACCGATCGGCCGCGCCTGGCCATATTCCGCAGCCTCAACCAGATCTACGCTCAAGTCATCGACGACAGCGCGGGCCGCACGCTGGCCAGCGCCTCGTCGCTCGAGTCGGGCGTGCGCAGCGCCAAGGGCACCAAGTCGGACCACGCCAAAGAGGTCGGCAAGCTGCTCGCCGAGCGGGCGCGCGCAGCCGGCGTCGAGCGCGTCGTCTTCGATCGAGCCGGTTTCCGCTACCACGGCCGTGTCCGTGCGCTCGCCGACGCGGCGCGCGAGGGCGGGCTCGACTTCTAGCTCGAACTAAGGAGAACGTTTTGCCCAGGATCGATCCCGGCCGTCTGACGCTCGAAGAGCGCGTCGTCCAGATCAATCGTGTCGCCAAGGTCGTCAAGGGCGGCCGCCGCTTCAGCTTCAGCGCGCTCGTCGTCGTCGGCGATGGCGCCGGCCATGTCGGCGTCGGGCTGGGCAAGGCCGGCGAGGTTCCTGAGGCGATCCGCAAGGGCGTCGAGGATGCCAAGAAGCACCTGATCAAGGTGCCGATGGTCGGCACGACCATCCCCCACGAGGTCACCCAGCGCTTCGGCGCGAGCACGGTCCTGCTCAAGCCGGCGTCACAGGGCACCGGCGTCATTGCCGGTGGCTCGGTGCGCGCCGTCGTAACCGCCGCTGGCATCCGTGACATCCTGTCGAAGTCGCTCGGCTCGACCAACCCGATCAACGTCGTGCGCGCCACGCTCGAGGCGCTGCGCAGCATGCACAGCGCCGAGGAGCTCGGCCAGCGCCGAGGCAAGCGGCTACGCAGCGTCATCAGCGGCCAGCCGTCGTCGACGGAGGTGACTGCCGATGCCGGCTAAGCTGCGCGTGACGCTCGTCAAGAGCCCGATCAGCCACAACCCGACCAACCGCGGCACGGTTCGCGCGCTCGGGTTGCGCCGCATCGGCGACAGCGTCGTCATCGACGACACTCCGGCGCTGCGCGGCATGGTCCGCGCCGTGCGTTTCCTCGTCAGCACTGAAGAGCTCGACGAGGCCACTACCGAGAAGGCCAGGGAATGAAGCTCCACGATCTCAAGCCGGCACCCGGCTCGCGCCGCCCGCGCACGCGCGTCGGCCGCGGCATCGCCGCCGGCCAGGGCAAGACCGCGGGCCGCGGCACCAAGGGCCAGAAGGCGCGTGCCGGCGCGCAGCGATCCCGGCCTGGTTCGAGGGCGGCCAGACACCGATCCACGTCCGCGTGCCCAAGCTGCGCGGCTTCAAGAACGACCGCTTCCGGACCGAGTACCAGGTCGTCAACATCGGCCAGATCTCCGCGTACGCGGAGGCCGGCCGGTTCGGCGTCGAGCTGGAGCAGGGCAAGCCGGCCGGCCGCTCGAAGAGCGGTGACGCTCCGGCCACGATCAACGCCGAGGTGCTCGCCCAGGCCGGCCTGATCCGCGGCAACGACAAGCCGCTGAAGATCCTGGGCCAGGGCGAGGTCAGTCAGAAGCTGTTCGTCGCCGCTGACGCCTTCAGCGCCAGCGCTCAGCGCAAGATCGAGGACGCGGGCGGCTTCGTGCAGCTGCTGCGCGAGCCCGAAGCAGCGCCGGAGAAGCTCGGCAAGCGAGCACTCAGGAAGGGCGCAGGGCGAGCTGCGGCTCCGGCCGACGACACCGTCGCAGCTCCGGCCCAGGACACGGAGGCGGAGCCCAAGAAGGCCAAGAAGGGCAATACCCGCGAGGGCGGGGCGACCGAGGCCGTCACCGCTCCAGTCGAGGAGTTGGCCGAAGAATCTGCTCCCGCCGAGGAGGCTGGTCCCGTCGAGGGAGCGGCAGAGGAAGAGCCCGCTGCTGAGGCCCGGGCCGCCCAGGCCGAGTCCGCGCCAGAGGCCGAGGCGTCTCCTTCGGAGCCCGCCAAGCCGGCACGCAAGCGAACCGCAAAGAAGGACGCGGAGGAGTCTTGACCTCCGCTCCAACCGCACACAGGGGCAACTGAGCCGTGTTCGAAGCGCTCGTCAACGCCTTCCGCGCGCCGGATATTCGCCGGCGCATCCTGTTCGTGCTCGGCATGCTCGTCGTCTACCGCGCCCTGGCCGTCGTGCCAGTGCCCGCGGTCGATACGGCGGCCGTCGCGGACCTGATCGCGTCAGCAGCAATTCCTGCAGCTGCTCGACCTGTTCTCCGGCGGAGGCTTGTCGACGTTCTCGATCGTGGCCATGGGCGTCAACCCGTACATCAACGCCTCGATCATCATGCAGCTGATGACGGGCGTCGTGCCCCGCCTCCAGGCGCTCAGCCGTGAGGGTGAGTACGGCCGCACAAAGATCAACCAGTACACGCGCTACCTGACCGTGCCGCTCGGCCTGCTGCAGGCGTATGGCTACCTCGCCATCCTGGCCTCGCAGAACATCGTCACCGACTTCGACATCCTGAGCCTGACGACGATCAGCCAGATGATCACGCTCACCGCCGGCACCGTGCTCGCGATGTGGATCGGCGAGCTCATCACCGAGCGCGGCATCGGCAACGGCATCAGCTTCATCATCTTCGCCGGCATCGTCGCCCAGGTGCCGCAGGGCGTGGCGACCTTCCTCGCGTCGCCCGACATCGCCGGTGGCGTCCTGTTCGTCATCCTGGCCATCGTCGTCGTCGCCGTCATCGTCTACATCCAGGAGGGCCAGCGCCGCATCCCGATCCAGTACGCCAGCCGCGTCCGCGGCCGGCGCATGTACCAGGGTGGCGCCACGTTCCTGCCGCTGCGCGTCAACCAGGCGGGCGTGATCCCGATCATCTTCGCGGTGAGCATCCTGCTCTTCCCGACCCAGATCGCGTCCTACTTTCAGACGCCCGCAAACACCCCGCCTGAAGCGGCGACCCTCGTCAACCAGATAGCCGACTTCGTCGTCGCCTTCCTGAACCCGACTGGAATCCCGTACATGATCGGCTACTTCCTGCTCACGGTCGGCTTCACGTACTTCTACACGGCCTTCACGTTCAAGCCCGACGAGACGGCCGACCAGCTGCGCAAGAACGGCGGCTTCATCCCCGGCATCAGACCCGGTGCGCCGACGCGCGATTACCTTGCCCGGGTGGTCTTCCGCCTGAGCCTGGCCGGAGCGATCTTCCTGGGCACGGTGGCCGTGGCGCCAATCCTGCTCTCGAACCTGTTCCCCGGTGGAGTCATCGGCAGCTTCGCGCTGGGCGGCACGGCGCTGCTGATCGTCGTCTCGGTCGTGGTCGAGACGATGAAGCAGATCGAGGCGCAGCTGATGATGCGCAACTACGAGGGCTTCATTCGTTGAGGGTGTACGTCATGGTCGGCGCGCCTGGTGCCGGCAAGGGCACCCAGGCGTCGCTGCTCGGCGAGCGGCTGGGTCTGGCCCACGTCGCCTCGGGCGACCTCTTCCGCGACCACATCAGCCGCGAGACGGCGCTCGGCAAGAAGGTCAAGGCGTTCCTGGATAGGGGCGCCCTGGTGCCCGACGACCTGCCGTGCAGCATCATCGCCGATCGGCTGAGCGAGACCGATGCGAGCCAAGGGCGTGATCCTCGACGGCTTTCCGCGCACCCGCGAGCAGGCCGAGACGCTCGACAAGATGCTCTCGCAGCCAGGGCGGCCGTGTCGACGGCCGCGCTGTACATCGACGTCGATCGCGACGAGGTCGTCCAGCCGCTTGTCGGGGCGCTGGATCTGCTCACGCTCGTCCGACCACGTCTACCACGAGATCGCCCGCCCGCCGCGAGTGCGCGGCCTGTGCGACATCGATGACGCGCCGCTCAAGCAGCGCGACGACGATCGGCCGCAGACGGTCAAGGCACGCCTCGAGCTGCAGCTGCCGCCGATGTTCGAGGTCGTCGACTACTACGCCGAGTCCGGTGTCCTGAGCACGGTCGACGGCGAGCAGTCGATCGAGGCGGTGACCGAGGCGCTGTTGCGCGCAGTGGCCCAGCCGGCACGCTGAAACGCATGACCCCTGACCGCCGGGTAACGCTCAAGAGCCACGCCCAGATCGAGAAGATGGCCGTGGCCGGCGGTCTGGTGGCGGACGTCCTGGACCGCCTCGCGGCCGAGCTGCGGCCGGGCATGACCACGCTCGAGCTCGACCAGATCGCAGAGGAGATGATCCGCGCCGCGGGCGGCGTGCCATCGTTCATCGGCGTGCCCGGCCGCATCGCCCCGTTCCGCCACTCGCTGTGCATATCGATCGACGACGAGATCGTCCACGGCGTGCCCGGCACGCGGCGCGTGCGCGAAGGACAGATCGTGTCGATCGACGCCGGCGCCATCGTCGACGGCTGGCACGGCGACGCGGCACGGACGTTCATCGTCGGCGATGTGCCCGAGCACGTACGCAGCCTGGTCGGACTGCAACCGAACGCGCGATGTACGCGGGCATTGCCGCGGCCCAGCCGGGCAACTACCTGTCCGATATCTCGGCGCGCGGTCGAGGACGTCGCGCGTGAGGCCGGCTACGGCATCGATCCGGGCCTTCGTCGGCCACGGCATCGGCACCGAGATGCACGAAGAGCCACAGGTCACCAATTACCGCACCGGCTCGAAGGGCCGACGCATCGAGCCCGGCCTGTGCCTGGCGATCGAGCCCATGTTCACGCTCGGCTCGCACGACGTGCGCATCCTCGACGACGGCTGGACCGTCGTAACTGCCGACGGCGCGCTGGCCGCGCACTGGGAGCACTCGATCGCGGTGACGGCCGATGGCCCGCAAATCCTCACCCGCCGCGACGTGGCACAACCTGCCGAGCCGGCCGCCCAGTCGTTGCCCGTTTCGTGAGTTTTCTGCTACACTCCTCGATCGTGCGTCGGGCCATGCCTGACCACCGTCCGCGCTCGGCAGCGGTCCCAGCGGACGCGCCCAGCAAGCCATCCACCACTCACTGAATTAACGAGGGAGCCTGCCGCCGCCTGTGGCCAAGAAGGACGCAATCGAAGTTGAGGGAACGGTCATCGAGCCGTTGCCGAATGCGATGTTCGCGATTGAGTTGGAGAACAAGCATCGCGTCCTGGCGCACATCAGCGGCAAGCTGCGGATGAATTTCATCCGCATCCTGCCCGGTGACCGGGTGCGCGTCGAGCTGTCGCCGTACGACCTCTCGCGCGGCCGCATCACCTATCGAATGAGGTAATGTAGGAACCGGTGAAGGTCTCGGCGTCGGTCAAGACGCGCTGTGACAACTGCAAGATCATCCGGCGCCACGGCGTGGTGATGGTCATCTGCACGAATCCCAAGCACAAGCAGCGGCAGGGTTAGCTAACAGATGGCACGAATCTCCGGAATCGACATCCCGCGCGAGAAGCGGGTCGAGATCGCCCTGACCTACATCTTCGGCATCGGCCTGCCCACCAGCCAGAAGATCCTGGCCCAGGCGAACGTCAACCCCGACACGCGGGTACGCGACCTGACCGAAGACCAGGTCAACCGCCTGCGCGAGATCATCGACCGGCGCTACAAGGTCGAAGGCGACCTGCGCCGCGAGGTCGCGCTGAACATCAAGCGACTCCAGGAGATCGGCTCGTATCGCGGCCTGCGCCACCGGCGCAACCTGCCCGCGCGCGGCCAGCGAACGAAGACCAACGCGCGCCAGCGGCGCGGTCCCAAGCGGACCGTCGGCGTCCGGCGAAAGAAGTAAAGGGAGCCTGAGCTAGCCGATGGCGGAACGCAAGAAGCAGGTCAAGACGCGGCGGCGGGAGAAGAAGAACATCCCCACCGGCCACGCTCACATCCAGGCCAGCTTCAACAACACGATCATCACGATCACCGACCTCGCCGGCGCCGTCGTGGCCTGGGGCTCAGGCGGTGTCGCCGGCTTCAAGGGCTCGCGCAAGAGCACGCCCTATGCCGCCGCGCAGTCCGCCGAAGGCGCCGCGCGCAAGGCAATGGAGCACGGCGTGCGCCAGGTCGAGGTCTTCGTCAAGGGCCCGGGGGCCGGTCGTGAGCAGGCCATCCGCTCGCTTCAGGCGGCAGGCCTCGAGGTGACCGCCATCACTGACGTGACGCCCATCCCGCACAACGGCTGCCGCCCGCCCAAGCGGCGTCGGGTCTAAGGAAGGGATCGAACAATGTCACGTTACCGCGGTCCCGTTTCGCGCCTCTGCCGGCGCGAGGGCATGAAGCTCTACCTCAAGGGCGCCAAGTGCTACACCAAGAAGTGCCCGTTCGAGCGCCGGCCGACTCCGCCCGGCCAGCACGGCGTGCGTCGTCGCAAGGTCTCCGAGTTCGGCGTGCAGCTGCGCGAGAAGCAGAAGATGCGGCGTATCTACTCGGTCCACGAGCGCCAGTTCAAGAACTACTTCGATGCCGCCGAGCATCGTCCCGGGCGTGACCGGCGAGAACCTGCTGCGCCTGCTCGAGACGCGCCTCGACAACGTCGTCTTCCGGATGGGCTTCGCGACCAGCCGCGCCCAGGCGCGCCAGCTGGTGTCGCACGGCCACTTCACGGTCAACGGCCGCGGCACGACGGTCCCGTCGTACCACGTGAGAGAGGGCGACAAGATCGAAGTTCGCGAGTCGAGCCGCAAGTCGGACTACTTCAAGAACGCCCGCGAGACCATGCGCGGCGCGCAGCGGCCTGATTGGCTGACCGTCGATGGCGACCGGCTCGAGGGCAACGTCACCGCGCTGCCGCGACGCGACCAGATGCCGATTGAGCTAAACGAGCAGCTCGTGGTCGAGTACTACTCGAGGTAGCAAGCGACGGTTGGAGCCTGGCGGCACGCCAGGAGGCAATCGCTTCGCGCGCAGCAGCGGCCGTAGGCCGACTGCGGAGGAGAAGCAATACGAATGATTGAACTTGAAAACCCGCAGATCGAGCCGGTAGGCGAGCCCCAGGACTCGTACGCCAAGTACGAGGCCAGCCCGCTTCCGGCCGGCTACGGCGTCACCATCGGCAACGCGCTGCGGCGCGTGCTGCTCTCGTCGCTCGAGGGCGCGGCCGTGACCTCGATCCAGATCCGCGACGTCTACCACGAGTTCAGCACCATCCCGGGCGTCAAGGAAGACGTCACCCAGATCGTGCTCAACGTCAAGAAGCTGCGCCTCAAGAGCTACGCGCCGCATCCGGTCCAGCTGCGCCTGCTCAAGTCGGGCGCCGGCATCGTCACCGCGCAGGACATCGAGCACAACGCAGACGTCGAGATCGTCAACCTCGATCAGCACCTGCTGACGCTCGACTCCGACGACGTGCCGGTCGAGATCGACATGACCGTCGAGCGCGGCGTCGGCTACCTTGCCGCCGAGCGCGCGACCAGCTGCCGATCGGCGTCATCCCCGTCGACGCGATCTTCTCGCCGGTGCGCAAGGTCAACTACACGGTCGAGAACACGCGCGTCGGCCAGATGACCAACTTCGACAAGCTGACCATCGAGATCGAGACCGACGGCACGCTGACGCCGGAGGAGGCGCTCAGCCGCGCCGCCGAGATCCTGGTCGGACAGTTCAGCCTATTCACCTCGGCCGGCAAGCAGATGCTCGTCGGGCGCGGGTGCAGTCACCGGTGCCCCGGCGCTGCCGGCGAACATGCTCGACATGCCCATCGAGGAGCTCGATCTCCCGATGCGCGCCTACAACTCGCTCAAGCGCAACAACATCGTCAAGGTCGGGCAGCTGCTGCAGCCTCCAGGACGAGGACCTGCTGCGCATGCGCAACTTCGGCAAGAAGTCGCTCGACGAGATGAAGGAGCGCCTGCGGATGCGCGGCTTCCTGCCGCCGGATGACGGCTCCGAGTCGAGCGAGTACGACGCCGAGGATGCCCTCGACGATCTCGCCATGGACGAGGACGAGGAGTAGAATGGCGCACCAGATCGGTGGCCGCAAGCTCAGTCGCAAGACCGGCCCGCGCAAGGCCCTGTACCGGAACCTGATCGTCTCGGTGCTGCGCTACGAGCAGATCAAGACGACCGAGGCGCGGGCCAAGGAGGTCCGCGGCCAGGTCGAGCACGTGATCACGCTGGCCAAGCAGGGTTCGCTCGCTTCGCGGCGCCGTATCGTCGCCGAGCTGCCCGATGAGCCGCTCGTCATCGACAAGCTGATCAACGAGATCGCCCCGAAGTACGCCGAACGCACCTCGGGCTACACGCGCATCGTCAAGCTCGGCCCTCGGCCCGGCGACAACGCACCGATGGTCCAGCTCGAGCTGGTCTAGTCGAAACCACGTAGCAGCGCCTGCCCATGACGGGCCGGGCACAAGAGAAGCGCGCCCGAGAGAGCGCCCCCGTTCGTTACAGCGCGCGGGTCGAATATGACGGGACTGACTTTGCCGGCTTCCAGGTTCAGCCCGGAAGCAGGACCGTGCAGGGAGAGCTCGAGCGCGCGTCTGGCGCAACTCTCGGCGGGAAGCCGAGTACGCGTCGACGGCGCGGGTCGAACCGACGCCGGGGTTCACGCTCGCGAGCAGGTGATCGCATTCACCTACGGCGGGCGGCTCGGACGCGCGGAGCTCCAGACGGCGCTCCAGGCGCTGCTGCCGGACGACGTCGCGATCGGACCGCTCAGAGGGTGGACGCAGGCTTCAAGCCTCGGTATCGGGCCACCTGGCGCGAATACCGCTACGTCATCTGGAACGGGACACGGAGCCCGCTGCGCGAGCGCTACGCCCTCGGCGTACGCGAGCGACTCGACGTCGAGCAGATGCAGCGGGCGGCAAAGATCTTCGTCGGCGAGCATGACTTCTCCGCTTTCGGAGGAGCGATCTGCAGCCGGTGAGGACGCTGCACCGGGTCGACGTCCACAGCCAGGGCCGGCTGATCACGATCCAGGTCGTGGGCACCGCCTTCCTGCGCCAGATGGTCCGGCGCATCGTCGCCGCACTGCTGCGCGTGGGCCGTGGGCAGGCGACGGTCGAGCAGGTCCGTGACGCGTTGACGGCCGATGGACCGGCCTTCGGCGGCGAGACGGCACCGGCCAAGGGCCTGACCCTGTGGCGCGTGCCGATGGGTCCCGAACGAAACATTGACAGTGCCGCAGAGGCGGCGAGCGACAATCGAAGCGAGCAGCAGGACTGACAGGAGCGATGAACAGGACATACACACCGCGAGCCGCGGAGATCGAGCGCAACTGGTTCGTCGTTGACGCGACGGGCCAGCGCCTCGGCGTGCTCGCGTCGCGCATCGCGCGTCGTCCTCGAGGGCAAGCACAAGCCGACCTATGCCACCCACATCGACAGTGGCGATCACGTCATCGTGCTCAACGCCGCACGCATCGAGGTCAGCGGCAAGAAGCTCGAGCAGAAGTTCTACGCGCGCCACAGCGGCTATCCGGGCGGCTTCAGGAGCGAAACGCTGGGCGAGCTGCTCGCGCGCCGGCCGGAGGAAGTCATCCGTCGTGCCGTCAAGGGCATGCTGCCGCGCAACGCTGGGCACGCAGCAGCTGCGCAAGCTGAAGATCTACGCGGGTGGCGAGCACCCGCACGAGGCGCAGCAGCCCGAGCCGCTGCCGATGGGAGGTTCCGAGCTTTAGATGGCCGCTACAACGAACTCATTCTTCTACGGCACGGGCCGGCGCAAGACGAGCATCGCCCGCGTCCGCCTGCTCGCCGGCGAAGGCGAGGTCGTCGTCAACGGCCGCTCGCTCGAGGAGCACTTCGGCAATGCGGTCGACCTGACCGACATAACAATGCCCTTCAAGGTCACGGGCACCGAGGGCCGCTACAACGCCATGATCAAGGTCGAAGGGGGCGGTCATCACGGCCAGGCCGGCGCGATCCGCCACGGCATCGCGCGGGCACTCCTCCAGTCAGATCCCGAGGGCGCGCGGGTACCGCTGCGCCAGGCCGGATTCCTGTCGCGCGATCCGCGCATGAAGGAACGCAAGAAGTACGGCCTCAAGCGCGCACGCAAGGCGCCGCAGTACACCAAGCGGTAATCACCGCGCTGGTCCGGTCCACCCATAGCCGGACCGAGCAACTGTCAATACGGTAGGCGGGCATGGACGACGTTTTCGCCCGATACCAGGCTGCTCTGCGCAACGCCCACCAGCTGGCGGCCGAGGGCAAGTTCAAGGACGCGCTCGCCGAGTATCAGAACGCGGCGGGCGTAGCCGGCGAGCGCGTGCTGCCGCACCTCGGTGTCGGTGGCATGCTCATGCGCCTGGGCAAGTCGAAGGATGCCCTCGCCGCCTACGACCGCGCGCTGGCCCTCGAGCCGGACAACCTCGATGCGCTCAGCGGCCGCGCCGCGGCTCTTCTTGCCTCGGGCCGGCGTGCCGACGCGGCCGCAGTCCAGAGCAAGGTCGATGTCCTGCGCGAGGCGCCACGGCCCATCCCGTCCGCGCCGGCCGGCCTGCACACGCCGTGGTCGCGCGCCGAGACGCTGGCCATAGCCGGTGAGCAGGCACGTGACGCAGGCGACGTCGCCGGCGCCATCGACGCGTGGCTGTCCGAGGCACGCGAGCACGCCGCTGCGGGCAGCTTCGATGCGGCACTTGACGCCGCGCTGCGCGCCCTGGCGATCGACACCGGTGCGCCGCGTGTCCATCTGGAGCTGGCGCGTATCTACGCGCAGCGCGGCTGGCACGACCAGGCCCGCGAGCGGGCCGCCTCGCTGCGGCGCCTGCTCGAGCTCGCGCCGGACGAGAGCGTGCGCCCGCTTCTCGACGAGCTCGAGCTCCAGCTCCGCCCCGGCGCCCCTGTCGCCACGCCACCAGCAGACGCTTGACGCCGGTGCGCGGCGGCGAACCGGTACCTCTGGCTAAACTAGGCTGATGGACCAGCTGGTCGAACTGGTCAAGGGCATCGATGTCCAGCCGGTCGCGTTCCTCGACATCGCGCTGACCGCGCTCCTCATCTACGGGCTCTTCAGCCTCATCCGCGGTACGCGCGCCGTTCGCCTCGTGATCGGCGTGACCGTGCTATACGTCGTGTACGTCGCCGCTCAGGCTCTCGGCCTGCAACTCCTCTCGCAGATCCTCCAGGCCGGCGCCGTGGTCGGCCTGCTCGCCCTCGTCGTCGTCTTCCAGCCCGAGCTGCGGCGCGGCCTCGAGCGGATTGGCCGGGTCGGCTCACTCGGCTGGCTCGTCGTGCCCGGTGCGCGCCGATCCGTCCAGAAGGTGGCATCGACCGTCGCCCAGGGCGCATTCGAGCTCGGTGCCGAGAGGATCGGCGCGCTGATCGTGCTCGAGCGCGAGACGGGCCTCCAGGACACGGCCGAGACGGGAGTCCTGATCGATGCCGAGCTCTCCCTCGAGCTGCTCGAGACGCTGTTCACGCCGCACTCCGCGCTGCACGACGGCGCGGTCATCATCCGCAACGAGCGCGTCATTTCGGCCGGTGTGGTCCTGCCCCTGTCCGACACTGGCGCCTACCGCGAGCGCTTCGGCACGCGCCACCGGGCCGCGCTCGGCATCACCGAACAGACCGACGCGGTCGCGGTCGTGGTCAGCGAGGAGACCGGCGGGATCAGCCTCGTCGAGCGCGGCCGCATCGTTCGCAACCTCGACCAGGCACGCCTTGCCAGCTCGCTGGTCGATCTGCTGCAGCACGATGAGCTGCCCAACGCGCGCATCCCGGCGCGCGCCGCGGCGGTTCGCCGCACTCTCCAGGCGCCGCGCCGGCGCAACCGCGGCCAGGCGCCACGGGCCCCAGCCACCCCGGCAGCGGCCGCGACGCCACAGCCAACCACGAGCACCGGCCGGGTCGAGTGAGGCGCGTCTCGAACTTCCTGTTCCGCAATTGGCCGCTGAAACTGGGCGCAATAGTTCTTGCGACGGTGCTCTACAGCGGCCTCGTGCTGGGCCAGAACGTGCGCACCTTCACCGGCACCGTGCCGGTCGATGCCATTCGGCTGCCGCCCGGAGCCGCACTGCTCAACCAGGTCGAGCCGGTGACGACGATTCGCTACCGCGCGTCGCTCGATGTCGGCCTGCTCTCGCCGGATTCCTTCCGAGCGACTGTCGACCTGTCGGACGTGGCGGCCGAGCCGGGCGGCCCTCCGGTCGCCGTGCCGATCAGGATCATCGCGCTCGACCAGCGCATCCAGATCGTCGACTTCCAGCCGCGCGAGGTCCAGGTTCAGCTTGATCCGGTGACGGAGCGCGAGCTGCCGGTCACGGTGATCCTGGCCCCGATCCCGGACTCGATCACGGTCGGCACCGAGCTGGTCGACCCGGGTACCGTCACGGTGCGCGGCGCGAGCTCGCGCGTCGATTCGGTGGCACAGGTCATCGCCCGGGTGACCATCGATGCCAGCGCCGTGAACATTGACGGCCTGTACGACCTCGTGGCCGTCGACCTCAATGGCAACGAGGTGCCCAGCGTCGAGATACAGCCGCCAAGGGCCCGGGTCAGGATCCCGGTTGCCCAGGAGCTCGCCACGCGCACGCTGCCCATCGTGCCCCAGCTCTTCGGCACGCCGGCGCCGGGCTACCGCATCACGTCGGTCACTGTCGAGCCGCTCGTCATCACCGTCAGCGGCGAGGCCGGCACGGTGTCCCACATGGAGAACGCGCCAACAAGCCCGATCGACGTCAACGGCCGCACCACGGATCTCGAGGCCGAGGTCGGCTTCGCCCTGCCGGCCGGCGTGACCGTCAGCGAAGCCGACCGAGTGCGCGTGATGCTGACCATCGAGGAGGAGATCGGCAGCCAGACCTACAGCGCCGGCGTGACCCTTAGCGGTGAGCGGCCCGGCCACAGCTACGCGCTCGACGTGCAGCAGGTCAACGTTACGCTGAGCGGGCCGCTGGCAGTCCTTCAGGCAGTGAACCCGCAGACGCTCGTTGTCACTGCCGACGTGAGTGACATGGAGCCGGGCACGGGAGCGTCGGATCTGACGCTGGAGCCACCGGCACGGACGA
This sequence comes from uncultured Chloroflexia bacterium, assembly GCA_963706095.1. Lineage (GTDB taxonomy): Bacteria > Chloroflexota > Limnocylindria > Limnocylindrales > CSP1-4 > JALYGJ01. The sequence continues at coordinate 505,421 of OY970149.1, read as the reverse complement.
CGCTCGTCAGCATCGACCCCAACGCCGTCTCGGTGATCGTCAGCGCTCCGACGCCGACACCCGCCGCCACGGCCTCGCCGGAGGCGCAGTGACGCGCCTCTTCGGAACGGACGGCATCCGCGGCGTGGCCAACGTCGACCTTCATCCCAAGCTTGCCTTCGATCTGGGACGGGCCACTGCCGCGCACCTCGTTGGCGCCGGCGGCAGCCTGCTGCTCGGCCAGGACACGCGCAGATCGGGCGACATGCTCGCGTCCGCGGTTGCCGCGGGCGCGATGTCGATGGGTGTCGACGTTCACCGGCTGGGCGTGTGTCCCACGCCAGCACTCAGCCACCTGACCGGGAGCGGGTCCTACCGCGCCGGCATCATGGTCTCGGCATCGCACAACCCGGCCCGCGACAACGGCCTCAAGGTCGTCGATGAACGCGGCCTGAAGCTCGACGACATCGTCGAGGACGAGCTGGAATCGGTCATCCTGCGCGCCGACGAGCTGGTCGGGCCGGAAAACGACGGGCTCGGCAGCGAGATCGACGCCACGGACCTGATCGAGGAATACGTTGAGGACAGGCTCGCCTTCGCGCGTTCGGTCGAGCTCAAGGCGCGAGTCGTGGTCGACTGCGCCCATGGCTCGGCCTGCGCCGTGCGCCAGCAGGATCCTCGAAGGCACCGGGGCGACGGTCGACCTTCGCTTCGACGAGCCTGACGGCGTGAACATCAACCTAGACTGTGGTGCCACGGCACCGGAGGCCCTGGCGGGGCTGGTGCTCGAGCAGGCCGCCGACCTGGGCTTCGCGCTCGATGGCGACGCGGACCGGTGCGTCGCGATCGACGAGCTCGGCCGAGTCGTCGACGGCGATCAGCTGATCGGCATCATCGCGCTCGATCGGCTGCGCCGCAACGCGCTGCCGCAGGGCATCGTGGTCGCCAGCGTCCTGTCCAACGGCGGACTGGAAAAGGCCCTCGAGACGGCCGGTGGCCGCCTCGCGCGGACACCGGTTGGCGACAAGTACATCGTCGACGGCATGCTCGTCATGGACGCGGGCCTGGGTGGCGAGAAGAGCGGCCACGTCGTCATTCGTGATCGGTCCGTGTCGGCGACGGCATCGTCACCGCGCTCGAGATCATGAGCATCATTGCCCGCACCGGCCGGCCGCTGTCGGAGCTTGCCGCGCAGATCCCGCTCTTCCCGCAGCAGCAAAGAACCATCCACGTTCGTCACAAGGACCAATGGGAGGCAGATCCGACTTTTGCCCGGGCCGTGGACGAGGCGCGCCGGTCGCTCGATGGCAGCGGGCGCATCTTGGTTCGACCGTCCGGGACAGAGCCGGCGCTGCGAATCATGGTCGAGGGCGAGGACGCGGCGCTAGTAGCCCACGCGGCCGACTCGCTCGCGGCGCTGGCGGAGGAGCGACTAAACTAGCGCACGCTCAGGGGGTCGGCTGCACACTGGAAGACCTGAACTGGCGCGCGGAAGGGATCAGGTAACCGTATGTGCGGAATTGTCGGCTACATCGGCCCGCGTGAAGCGGCGCCAATCCTCCTCGAAGGGCTGGCTCGGCTCGAGTACCGAGGCTATGACTCGGCCGGCATCGCGCTCGTCACCACGGACGGCGACATGTTCGTCGAGAAGCGTGCCGGCAAGCTGGCCAATCTGCGCACCGCGCTGCTTGACGGCACCCCGTCGGCCGTCGTCGGGCTGGCCCACACTCGCTGGGCGACCCACGGCCGGCCGAACGACCTCAATGCGCATCCCCACACCGACTGCTCCGGCGACATCACGGTCATTCACAACGGCATCATCGAGAACTTCAAGGAGCTGCGCGACGGCCTGCGCGAGCGCGGCCACACGCTCGCATCCGAGACGGACACCGAGGCGCTCGCGCACCTTGTCGAAGAGGCCTACGTGGGCGACATTGCCGAGGCCACGCGCGCTGCTCTGCGCCAGGCGCACGGCGCCTACGCCGTCGCGGTCATGCACGCGCACGAGCCCAATCGGCTGATCGGCGCGCGCATGAACGTGCCGCTCATCGTCGGCATCGGCGACGGCGAGAACTTCCTTGCCTCTGATGTCGCAGCGGTGCTCACCCACACACGCCGGGTCATGTTCCTCGAGGAGGGCGATGTCGCCGACATCAGTGCGTCTGGCGTCGTCGTGACCGGCGTCGACGGCTCGCCGCGCGAGCGGCTGGTCAACGACATCGACTGGTCGATCGAGGCCGCCGAGAAGGGCGGCTACGAGCACTTCATGCTCAAGGAGATGCACGAGCAGCCGGCCGCCATCCTGGCCGCGATCACCGGCCGCGTGCATGACGACGAGATCGAGCTCGACGAGCTGGCGCCCATCGCCGAGCGGCTTAAGACCATCGAGCGCATCGAGTTGGTGGCCTGCGGCACGGCCAACTACGCCAGTGCCGTGGGCGCCTACCTGTTCCAGGACTGGCTGCACATACCCGCGCGCTGGAACATCGGCTCCGAGTTCCGCTACTCGCCGCCGCCGCTCGACGAGCACACGCTCGTGATCGCCGTCACGCAGTCGGGCGAGACGGCCGACACGATCGCCCCGACCCGCTATGCCCGTCAGCAGGGCTGTCCGATCATCGCCGTGACCAACACCGTAGGCTCCGCCATTACCCGCGACGCGGACGCGGTGCTGTTCCTGCAGGCCGGGCCGGAGATCGCCGTCGTGGCCACAAAGACGTTTGCCACCCAGGTGACCACGCTGGTCCTGCTCGCCGCGGCCCTGGCCAAGCTGCGCGGCCGCCTGCCGCGCGAGCGCGAGCGGCTGCTCATCAAGGAGCTTCGGGCGTTGCCCGACAAGGCAGAACGGGCGATCGCAATGGCCGACTCCGCGCGCGAGCTGGCCCGGCGCTACGTCAACTCGCGCGGTTTCATGTTCGTCGGCCGTGGCATCACCTATCCGGTGGCGCTCGAGGGAGCGCTGAAGCTCAAGGAAGTCAGCTATGTCCACGCCGAGGGCTACGCCGCCGGCGAGCTCAAGCACGGCCCGATCTCGCTGCTCGATGCCGAGGTGCCGCTCGTCGCCATCGCCACGCGTTCGACCGTCCAGGAGAAGCTGATCTCGAATGTCATGGAGGGTCGCGCGCGCGACGCGCGTGTGCTCGCGGTTGCGACCGAGGGCGACGAGCGCATGCGCGACTTCGCCGACGACATCCTGTGGGTACCCGAGTCGATCGAGGAGCTCTCAGCGGTGTTGGCGGTGATCCCGCTCCAGCTCTTCGCGTACCACACCGCCGTGGCCCGGGGCACGGACGTGGACCAGCCACGCAACCTCGCGAAGTCGGTGACGGTCGAGTAGGGCCGGATGCCGCAGGCCTCGGCGCTCGAGGCCGTATCTGGATCCTTCCACACAAGCGGAACAATCGCTCGTATTGGCGGGTGTCGGTTCAGCGCGAACGGTTGTCCAGCGTCGGTCGAAGACTTGTTACCGGGGTGCTCGAGCGTCGATCTCACCCTTGAATCCGGGCGGTCATTCCGTTTGGCCGGAAGGACTTGGAGTCGGGCCTGATGAGGCGGTCGATGGCGCGTCGGAGCGGTAGCGGCCGGCGTGGCTAGAGTTAGCGGGTGGTGACACCGTCCGTGCCCGAGGGCACGACCGAGCTCGGCATCGACATCATCAAGGTCGAACGCATTGCGGCGGCGCTCAAGCGCTTCGGCGACCGTTTCCCGAAGCGCGTGCTGACCGAGTCCGAGCAACGGTACGTTCGCAATCGGCCGCAGAACTTCGCAGGCCGATGGGCCGCCAAGGAGGCCGTGTCGAAGGTGCTCGGCCTGGGAGTGCGCGGTGTCGGCTGGACCGAGATCGAGATCCAGCGCCTGCCGACAGGCGCGCCGGCTGTGAAGCTCCACGGTCGTGCCGCACGGCGCGCCGAGCAGCTGGGCATGGGCCGGATCGCGGTGTCGATCTCGCACGAGGGCGACTACGCCGTGGCCATAGCCTTCGGCATCCGGACCGAGGGTGGCGCGTACGTCTTCCCGCCCGACATCGAGGAGCGGCTGAACGACCGCGAGCGCCAGATCCTGGCGCGCATGGAGCGCCTGCGTCAGATGGACGAGGATGCCCGCTGAGATAACGGCAGCGACCCTCGACGCACAGATGTGCGCCGCGATGCTGCCCGCTCGATCCGAGCTTGGGCACAAGTTCAGCTTCGGCGTCGTTGTAGCCGTGGCCGGATCACTCGATTACGCCGGCGCGGCATACATGACCGGCCTCGGCGCAGCTCGATCGGGAAGCGGCATGGTCGCCCTGGCCGTGCCCGACTCGCTCCGCTCGCTTTTCGCCGGCCGCCTGCCGGAGGCGATCGTCGTAGGCCTGCCAGAGCAACGATCGGGCGTGGTCGATCCCGAAGGCTCGGCGGACGTGGTGCTGGGGCGCGAGCCTGCCGCGATCGTCTTCGGACCGGGACTGAAGGAGTCCGACGACTACACGGCCTTGCTCCTGAAGCTGCTCGGGCAGGCGAGCGTGCCGCTGGTGATCGACGCCGGGGCGCTGCCGATGCTCGGCGAGGCTGACAGCTGGTGGGTCGATGCCTCGGCCACCTGCGTCCTGACCCCGCACGCCGGCGAGTTTGCCCGCCTAACAGGCGTCATGGCCGGCGAATCCGATGCAGAACGCAGGGAGGCTTGTCGAGCTGCGGCAGAGAAGTTCAGGCAGGTCCTCGTCCTCAAAGGGGCGCGAACGGTTATCGCGACGCCAGATGGGCAAGTTGCCGTGTCGCCGTTTACCAACCCATTGCTCGCGACGGCGGGCAGCGGCGACGTGCTCGCAGGCTTCATCGCTGGCCTGATTGGCCAGGGAGCGCCGCCCTTTGATGCCGCCCGTGTCGGCGTGTATCTGCACGGGTTGGCCGGCGAGCGATTGCGCGACAGGCTCGGCGATGCCGGGCTCCTGGCGACCGAGCTGCCGCTCGAGATGGCCCTGGCTCGACACGAGATTTCGAAGGCTGCCGGCAATGGCCACTGACTCGATCGACGAGCGCCTGGCAGCGGCCGGGCTTCCGCCGCTGCCGCGACGGGTCTGGCTCGAGATAGACGAGTCGGCACTCGCCGGCAACCTCGCGGCGATCAGGGAGCTGGTCGGACCAGAGGTGGCCCTCAACGCCGTCGTGAAGGCAGACGCCTACGGCCACGGCCTGGTACCGGTGGCACGCGTGTTCGAACGCGCCGGAGCCGACAGGCTGTGCGTGGCGTCACTCGACGAGGCGCTCGTGCTGCGCGGCTCGGGACTCGGCGCGCCGATCCTGGTCCTGTTCCCGATCCCGGTGAACGAGATCGCGCGCGCCGCGCACGAGCGGATCGAGATCGTCGCGGCCGAGCATGCCTCGACGGTCGAGACTCTGCGTCACTGGTCGCGCTCGCGCACGAGCACAGCCCTGAGCGTCCATATCGAGATCGAGACCGGGCTGTCACGCGGCGGCGTCAAGCCGCACGCCGTGGTCGCCCTCGCCCGCGAGATCCTCGACACGCCCGGCGCGCAGCTCGCGGGCATCTGGACGCACCTGGCCACGCCAGACGACGAGCGCGTCACTCACGACCAGAGCGAGGCTTTCGCTTTGGCCGTGGCCGCACTGCGCGACGCCGGGATCTCGGTGCCACCGCGCCACCTGTCGGCGACCGGTGGCGTGTTCACCGAATGGGCCGCCGCGTACGAGGGCATCAGGCCCGGGCTGTCGCTCTACGGCATCATTCCCGAGGACCTGCCGCTCGGCGCCCGCGAGCGCGAGGTCGCGACCCGACTCCGTCCGGCGATGGCGCTCAAGTGCCTCCCACTGCGTGTCGAAACCTTTCCCGCTGGGACAGCGGTTGGCTACGGAGGTCGGTGGGTGGCCGACCGTGAATCGGTCATCGCTACCCTTCCGGTGGGCTACGGCGACGGCTGGTCGCGCTCGTCCTCGCCCGGGAGCGAGGCGCTCGTCCGTGGCCAGCGGGTTCCGCTCGTTGGCACCGTGGCGATGGACGCCGTGATGGCCGATGTGACCGAAGTGCCGGGCGTCGGGCTCGACGATGAGTTCGTGCTCATTGGGTCGCAGGGCGCCCAGAACATCAGCGCCGGGCGCGTGGCGCGCGCCCGCAACACCATTGCCTGGGAAGTCGTCACGAGCATGGCTTACCGGGTACCCCGGGTGTACCATGCCGACTCGGTACTTCTGGCGCTCCGGACGCTTGCCGGAGAAGTGAGGGGAGCAGTCGAGGCGGTGGAATGACGGGACAGGGCTTGGACGAGATCCGCTTCGAGGATCCGGTCGAGGACGTCGCTCGCGAGATCCAGCTCCACGGCGTCTCAGTCCCGGCGATGATGTTCCTCGAGGCCAGCCGTCCTTACCGAGCCCTCGGCAGCCACGCCATGCTGTTCTTCGATCCCGCGCTGCGCACCATCTTCGGCAGTGGCTCAGACGCGCTCAAGATGGTGCTGTGCGACGAGTCGGGCATCGACCGGCTGATCGAGCGCCTCGAGGAGATCGACGAGGAGGTCGGCTGCGACGCCTGAGGCGTCGCCCAAATCCCGGTGCGGTCCAACCGGCACGTTGTCGGCAGCGTGGTAGCGGGATCACTTCCTGACCATTCGCTAACGTTGTCGGGTGACGTTCAGACCTGACCTCAGCGCGACCTCGGGCCTCGCTCAAATGCGCTCGACCTCGGTCGAGCAGACCCGCGATTTCGCGACCGCTCTTGGGCGCGTCGCGCAGCCAGGTGATCGCATCGCGCTGCTCGGGGTGCTCGGGGCGGGCAAGACGCAGTTCGCCAAGGGCTTCGCCGTCGGCCTCGGGGTGGCCGAGGTGGTCAACTCGCCGAGCTTCACGCTGATGGCCGAGTACAACGGCCGGCTGCCGCTGTTCCACCAGGACCTGTATCGCCTCAGCGGCGCCGAGGAGGTGATGGGCGGCGGCCTGATCGACGAGCGACAGCTCGAAGGCGTCACGCTCATCGAATGGGGCGAGCGCCTGCCTGCTGAGATGGACATGGAGCGCATCGTCGTGCGTATCGAAGTCGACGAGGGAGACGAGCGGCGCATCACCGTCGAGTCACCGGACGAGCGCGGCATGCGCTACGTGGACGCGGCGAGCCAGTGGGGACGCAGATGATCCTGGTTCTGGACACGGCCACGAGAACTCCGGTGGTCGCGTTGGCGCAGCCCGACGGCACGCTCGTCGCGGAGCAGCGCTGGACGAGTCAGCATCGCCACGGGGAGGAGCTGCTGCAGCGCGTCGACGAGATCCTGCGCGAGGCCGGTGTCGCAAGACGTGACCTGAGTGGCGTTGTCGTCGGCACCGGGCCGGGCAGCTTCACCGGGCTGCGCATCGGCCTGGCGACAGCCAAGACGGTCGCGTATTCGCTTGGCATCCCGCTATGTGGCGTGTCGACCTCCGCGGCGCTGGCGCGCGCTGATGGTTCGACCGAAGACGTGATCGTGACGCTGCCGGCCGGCGCCGCGGACCGCTACGTCCACCGTGTTGGCAAGGTTGCGGACGAGCCGCAGCTGGTTGCCGGTTCGGACGTCGCCGCCACCGATCTGGCGATCGACCTGGACGCGGCGCCGCCGGCGGCGCGGCGGCGTGGCGAGCAAGCACTGGCCGGGCTCGCCTCGGCCCTGGCGCTCCTCGGTGCTGCGCGTCTCGCGACGTCCGCCGACGACATCGAGCGCCTTGTCCCCGCGTACGTGGCGCTGCCGCGTGGCATCGCCAAGGCCGCTGCCGAGATGACATGGTCGCCCGACCTCCGGTAAGGATCCGAGTCGAGCCGATGACGCTCGAAGACGTGGCGGACGTGCACCGCATCGAAGCGGGCAGCTTCCCCGTTCCGTGGCCGGATTACGCCTTTCGTCAGGAGCTGCAGACAAATCGCATGGCCCACTACCTGGTCGTGCGCGCCGGCGCCGAGACGGTTGCCTACGGCGGCATGTGGCTGATGGTCGACGAGGCGCACATCACGACGTTCGCCGTTCAACCCAATTGGCGCCGGCTCGGGATCGGCTCGCGCCTGATGTTCGAGATGATGGGCCTGGCTCAACAGCTCGGCGCGCGCGTGGCCACGCTCGAGGTCCGCCTCTCCAATCGGGCCGCGCGCGCCCTGTACGGCCGCTTTGGCTTCCGCCCGGTGGGCATCCGGCCGCGCTACTACTCGGACAACGGCGAGGACGCGCTGATCATGACGACTTCCGAGATGGCCTCGCCGGAGATGAACCAGCTGCTCACAGACTTCGCGTCCGTCTATGGCGATGCAGACGCAGCCGTGGAGCCGCCCGAGTGACGGGCAGCGGACGCATCCTCGCAGTGGAGACCTCGTGCGACGAGACGGCCGTGGCCGTGGTCGAGAACGGCCGGCGCATCATCACCAACGTCGTCGCCAGCCAGGTCGCGCTTCATTCGGCCACGGGCGGCATCGTGCCCGAGGTTGCCGCTCGCGCCCACCTGCGCTGGATGATCCCCGTGCTCGACGAAGCGAAGCGCCAGGCCGGCATCGACCACTGGTCGGAACTCGAGGCCGTGGCCGTGACGGAAGGCCCGGGGCTGGCCGGCTCGCTCCTGGTCGGCATCACCATGGCCAAGACGCTGGCGTGGGTGCACGACCTGCCGCTCGTGCCGGTCAACCACCTCGAGGGGCACATATACGCCGCATGGCTGCTCGACCCGACAGAGGACGACAAGCCCGCGCCCGAGTTCCCGGTCGTGGCCCTCGTCGTCAGTGGCGGCCACACCTTCCTCGTGCACATGCCCGACCAGCTGACCTACACGACTGCTCGGCCAGACCGTCGACGACGCGGCAGGGGAGGCCTTCGACAAGGTCGGCCGGCTGCTCGGCCTGCCCTACCCGGGCGGCCCCGCGATCATGATGGCCGCCGCTGCGGCCGAACAGCGCGACCGCGTCTTTCCGCGCGCGTGGCTGGGCGACACGTTCGACTTCTCGTTCAGCGGCCTGAAGACAGCGGCACGGCGCGAGGTCGCGCGCGAGCTTGGCACCGACGTCAATACGATGTCATCGGACGCTCAGCCACTGCCCGAGCGCGCCGTTGCCGAGCTGGCCTACGGCTTCCAGGAATCGGTCGTCGACGTGCTGACGACGAAGACGCTGCGCGCGGCCGAGGAGATCGGGCGCGCAGACGATCATCGTCGGCGGGGGAGTGGCCGCCAACGGGGTTCTGCGCGACCGGATCGAACAAGGCGCAGAGCAGCGCGGCATCCGCGTCCTCGTGCCCCGGCCCGGGCTGTGCACGGACAACGCGGCAATGATCGGCGCGGCCGGCTACTTCAGGGCGCGCGCCGGCGCGCGTGCCGGGGCCGATCTCTCCGCCAAGCCATCGCTCAAGCTGGCGCGGTGATCGACGAGCTCGACCCGCAGCGACTGTCGGCCGAGGGCATCGCGCGTTACCTGCGCCGCCACGGCCTCGGCGGCGCGCAAGAGCCGCTCGCAGAACCACCTCGTAGACGGCCAGGTCATCGAGGACATCATTGCCGTGGCCCAGCCCGCCGCGCGTGCGTCTGTCCTGGAGATCGGCCCCGGACTCGGCGTGCTGACCGGCGCTCTGCTGGCGGCAGGTGCGGTCGTGACCGCGGTGGAAGTGGACGATCGGCTGTCGGCTCATCTGCGTGGGCGGTATGACGCTCAGATCTCGAGCGGGCAGCTGCGGCTGGTCGAGGCCGATGTGCTCGACGTGCCCAAGGTAGAGGTGGTGGCAGCGCCGTACGACGTCGTTGCCAACCTGCCGTACCACATCACCTCGCCGGTGCTGCATCACCTGCTCGGCGACGAGCCGCGTCCCGGCCGCTTCGTGTTGATGGTCCAGCGCGAGGTTGCCGAACGGATCGCGGCGGCGCCGGGCGGAATGAGCTACCTGTCGGTGTTCGTCCAGTACCACGCCACCGTGCGCGTCGGCCGGGTGGTGCCGGCCGAGGCGTTCGAGCCCGCGCCCGACGTCCAGTCGGCCGTGCTGGTTGGTGAAACCCTTGCCCGCCGGCTGTCCGAAGACGACGAGGAGCGGCTGTGGCGGCTGGTCCAGGCCGGCTTCCGCGAGCGACGCAAGATGCTCCACAACGTCCTGCCGCGGCAGCTGCCGCAAGTGGGCCGCGAGCGGTTCGACAGGGCGATGGCGGAAGTTGGCATTGCCCCCGACCGTCGTCCGCAGACGGTCAGCGTCGATGAGTGGATCGCCCTCGCCGACGCGCTCGGCGATCTCGGCGGCAGCGCCTGATGAACTCGAACCCGAGAGCCAAGGTCAACCTCAGCCTCAGAGTCACGGGTGTCCGTCCGGACGGCTTTCACGACCTCGAGTCGGTCTTCCTGCGCGTCGGGCTGGCGGACGATCTGACGGTCTCATTCGGGGACGGCCGCGGTCGCGACGTCCTGACGGTGAGTGGCCTGCCCGGATGCCCGGTCGAGGGCAACCTCGTACTGCGCGCTTTCGGGCTGGTCCGCAAGGCGCTCGGCCAGGACCTGCCCCAGCTCGTCGCTCACCTCGACAAGCGCATCCCCATGCAGGCCGGGCTCGGCGGCGGCAGCGCCGACGGGGCGGCGGCCATCGACGCTGCACTCCAGATGTGGGGTGTGGGGTTATCTCCGCAGCGGCGCGACGAGATCGCGCTGGCGCTTGGATCGGACGTCCCGTTCTTCGCGCATAACGTCCCGTCGGCGCTCGTGAGCGGTCAGGGAGAGCACGTCGAGCCGATCCGCGAAGCCAGGCTGGAGCTGGCCGTCCTCCTCGTCACGCCGGCGATTGCTCTGCCAACAGCCAAGGTCTTCGCCCGTTACGACGAGCTGGGCGGAGCAACGGCGCGACCTGTCGACGAGTCGGTGGTCGGTCGCCTGCCGGCGGCCGCATCAGAGCTGCGTGACGCCAACGACCTCTGGCCTGCGGCAGTCTCGCTCGAACCGCAACTCGGCGAGCTGCGTGATGAGTTGGAGGGATCGACAGGGCTGCCATGGCTGATGTCGGGCTCGGGCTCGACGCTGCTCGCGCTCTATCCTTCCGCGGTCGAGGCAGCCGAAGCCGGCCGCCAGCTCGTTCATCGGCCGCATCCCACGCTCGGGGGGGCGCTCGTCCACGCCGTCGATCTCGACGGTCCCGATCCCGCATGGAGGCACCAATGGCCCACAAGGCAGTGAACCCCGTCGGCGCGCCGCCGCCGATCGCGCCCTACAGCCCGGCGATCGACACCGGCCAGTTCGTGTTCGTCGCCGGCCAGCTCGGCTCCGACCCACAGACGGGACAGCTGGTCGAGGGCGGTGTCGAGGCCCAGGCCGAGCAGGCGCTGCGCAACCTCACACGCGTGCTCGACGCCTGTGGGCTGACCATGGCCAACGTGGTCAAGACGACGTGCTTCCTCATCGACATGAAGGATTTCGACGCCTTCAACGGCGTCTACGCCACTTTCGTGAGCGATCCCAAGCCCGCGCGATCGACGTTCGCCGTCGCAGAGCTGCCCCGCGGCGGCCGCATCGAGATCGAGGCCATCGCCTTCCGAGGCTAGGCGGCTGGTTTGACCGGTCGGCGGGGCGACGCTTAACCTCTGCCGACAACTTGATGTCGCCCAAACACCCTCCAAGACGCTTCGGCGGTACTCCACCGTCGTGACGCAACGCTCTCCCCGAATCAAAGCGGTCGTCCTGGCCGCCGGTCTCGGCACGCGCATGAAGTCGCGCCTGCCGAAGGTTCTCCACCCGATGTGCGGCCGACCGATGCTGGCCTATGTCCTTGATGCGGCGCGCGCGGCCACGGGCGAGGTCCCGCTCGTCGTGTACTCAACGGCCGTCGAGCAGGTGCGCGAAGCGTTCGCCGACGAGGCCGAATTTACGCTCCAGGACCAACCGCGCGGAACGGCTGACGCGCTCCGATCAGCGCTCCACGCGCTCCCGGACGACATCGAGGAGATAGTCGTCCTGTACGGCGACGTGCCACTCATCCAGCCCGCGACGGCCACCCTGGTGCTCGAAGCGCGCCGCTCCGCCAAGGCGCCGATGTCAGTGGCCGCGGTCGAGCTCGATGATCCCGCTCAGTACGGCAGGGTGCTGGTCGGCGACCACGACCGCCTGGAGCGCATCGTCGAGTTCAAGGACGCGACCGAGGACGAGCGCGACATCGGGCTGATCAACACCGGCCTGTACGCGTTTGACGTGGCCTGGCTGCGCGACGCCCTCGAGCGCATCCCGGCCTCGGCAACGACCGGCGAGCTGTATCTGACCGGTCTTGTCGAGATTGCGGCCGCCGAGGGCCATGCGGCCGTCCTCGTGGCCGAGCCTGGGGATTCCGACTGGGCGTCCGAGCTGGCCGGCATCAACGACCGCTCCGATCTCGTCGAGCTGCAGCTCGTGCTCCAGTACGACATCCTGCAGCGCCACATGGAAGCGGGCGTGACCTTCCACGACCCACAGTCTGTCGTCGTTGAGGCCAGTGTCCAGATCGCGGCCGACGTGACGGTCGAGCCGAACGTCATCCTGCGCGGATCGACTCGCATCGCCACGGACGCGGTCATCCGCGCGGGCAGCCAGATCGTCGACTCGGAGATCGGTGAGCGGTCGGTCGTGTGGGCGAGCGTGATCGAAATCCTCGAAGGTCGGCGCCGACGTGAAGATCGGACCGTTTGCCCACCTGCGCGCGGGCTGCGACGTGGGCGACGAAGCCGAGATCGGCAACTATGCCGAGCAGAAGAACGTTCGCTTCGGCGCGCGGTCCAAGCAGCACCACTTCAGCTATCTGGGCGATGCCGACATCGGCGAGGACGTCAACATCGGTGCGGGCACGATCACCGCCAACTACGACGGCAAGCGCAAGAGCCGGACGGTGATCGGCCGTGGCGCGTTCATCGGCAGCGACACGATCCTGCGCGCTCCGGTCACAGTAGGCGAGGGCGCCTACACCGGCGCCGGCTCGGTCGTCACACGGGACGTGCCGCCGGGCAAGCTTGCCGTTGGCGTTCCGGCGCGGATCCGCGAGCGGATCGTGCGCGATGAGGGCCCACCCGAGAGCTGATGGCCGTGGAACTGCTCATCATCGCCGTGCTCATCCTGCTCAACGGCCTTCTTCGTGCTGGCCGAGTACTCGCTCATCCGCGTGCGTCGGACGCGCATCGAGCAGCTCATCGACGAGGGCAACCGCGGCGCGAAGCGGGTCAACCGGCTCATCAGCCAGCCCGGGCGCTTCCTGGCAACGATCCAGATCGGCGTCACGTTCGTCGGCTTCCTCGCCGCCGCCTTCGCCGGGGCGAGCATCGTCGACGACCTCGAGCGCTCTGCTCGACGACATCCCGTCGCTGGCCAACTCGGCCGGCGTCATCGCCCTTCTGATCGTGACGTTGATCGTGGCGCTGATCACGATCGTCTTCGGTGAGCTCGTGCCGCGGCCATCGCGCTCGCCCACGCGGAGCGCCTGGCATTCGTCTTCGCGGCGCCGGTCGATCTCCTCGGCCGCGTCCTCGCTCCGCTGGTGTGGCTGCTGACCACGCTGACCAACGCGACGGCGCGACTCTTCGGCGTCAGCGAGCAGCACCAGGAGCGGGTGACGCCCGAGGAGCTGATGATCCTCGTCGAGCGCGGCAGCGAACAGGGCGTCATCGAGGCCGAGGAGCAGCAGATGATCGGCGCCGTGCTCGAGCTGGGACAGCAGCGCGTGCACGAGGTGATGGTGCCGCGCATCGACATCAACGGCCGTGCCCGTCGACGACGCCACTGCGACGAGATCATCGACACGATCGTCGCCGAGGGCCACTCGCGCATCCCGATCTACGAGGAGTCGATCGACAACGTGGTCGGCATCCTCTACGCCAAGGACCTGCTGCCCGATCCTGGCACGCGGCGATCAACCCGACATGCGCACGCTGCTGCGGACGCCGCTCTTCGTGCCCGAGTCGATCACCGTCGACGACCTGCTGCACAACCTGCAGCGACGCAAGGTCCACATCGCCATCGTGCTCGACGAATACGGCGGCACGGCCGGTCTGGTCACGATCGAGGACCTGATCGAGGAGATCGTCGGCGAGATCCAGGACGAGTACGACGTCGAGGAGCCGATGGTCGAGCGCATCTCGGACGACGAGGCGCGGATCGACGGGCGGGCGTCGATCGACGACCTGACCGAGACGCTTCGGCGTCGAGCTCAACGACGAGGACAAGGAGCAGTACGACACGGTCGGCGGGTTGGTCTACCACGAGATCGGCGGCGTGCCCGCTGTCGGCGACACGGTCCAGGTCGACGGCCTGACGCTTACGGTCGAATCGACCGACGGCCGGCGGGTGGGCAAGGTGCTGGTGGTGCGCCGCTCGGAAAACGGCGACGAAGAGGACTCGGCCGAGGAATAGCGCAGGCCTGCGGCGCAGGCGGCAGATTCGACTAGAAAACGGCGCCACCTCACGGACGACACGGCATACGTGCTATCCGACCGCTGGTTCCGGCTTTGAGCCTCCACCCACCCATATTTCAAGCCTGGAATAGGCCCGGTCAGGGCGGCAGTTGCCTGTGATGACCGTTGTAGGCCTGCCCCGAGCCAGAAATAGCCATCTGGCCGGTCGTTTCAACCGTCATGCGTGTCGTCAGGCGTACGCGGCTTGAGAAGAGGACGGCGCTTCCTCTGGAGGCGCCGCATTCCGTCGGGGTTGGGACTGGTCGACGTCAGCTGGTGCTGCTCGTCGAATCGGAGGTGGCGTCGGTATCGGCGCCGTCCTTGTCAGGGCAGTCGCGCCCATCCGTCCGCGGGGTTTCCGACTCGGTGTCCGATCCCTGCTCCGACTGCGTGGTCGGGTTGGGCGTCGGCGACACGTCGGGTGACTGCGCGAGCACGACCGCCGCGCTGCCGCCCAGGAGCAGCAGGCCACAGAGCAGTGCCGTCATGACACCGCGCCGCGCGTTTGCCGTGAGTTCGCTCCAGCTCATGGGTCCCCTCCATCTATCGATGGTGATCCGAGTGATCACCTGCATCGATGCTCGCGACCCTTTCTGGGATCCCTCTGTGCGCGGGCTACAGATGACCGCGGAAGAACCGGGGCGTTCGCTGTGACCGGCTACATCGCTGCCGGCGCTTCGACGCGGCCGGTTTCGAGCAGCGACTTGAGGCCACCGAGGATGTGCTCCCAGCCGCCGGTCACGTATTCGAGGGTGGCCGAACCAAGGTTGGAGTTGGTCGCGCGCAGGCGGGAGCCACCGGCCACGGCCTCGATCTCGATCGTCAGAACCGATGGCTCCTCGGCGGCGGCCGCGCTCTCGTGCACGATGCTCATGGTGTGGACTATGCGCCGCGGCCGGTCCGCTTCGAAAATCTCGCCTTCGAGGTACAGCTCGCCCTGATCGGACTCGCTCGTCCAGCGCGCGCCGGGCTCCCAGGTCGAATGATTGAGGGCGCCGTACCAGTACTGGCGCGTCTTCTGCGGGTCCGTCAGGGCGTCCCAGACCGCCTCGGGCGAGGCCGCGATCGTGATCTCGGTTTCAACTTGTCGATCGTTCATGCGTGCACCTCCGTTCGCACCAACAACGAACGGGCGACGTCCGATTCGACAGTTGTGCAGACAGCGCTCAGGCGCTGATCGCAGAAACCACTATCAGTCGCAGCCGCTCCAGCGCCTCGGCGCCGACGACGCCCGCGCTCTCGATCTGGCGCAGTGCCTCGTCGCGCTCAGCGCGCGCGCGTTCGCGCGTGTACTCGCGCGCCCCGCACCGCTCGACGATCGCCCGCGCCTCGCTGAGCGCGGCATGCGGAAGGCGCCGATTCGCCGAGAATCTCGCGCAGGCGCGCCGCGTCCTCGGGCGCAGCGCGTTCGAAAGCGAAGATGACGGGCAGGGTCTTCTTGTGCTTCGCGAGATCGGACGGTTCCTTGCCCGTGGCCTGCTCGTCGCCCCAGATGCCCAGCAGGTCGTCGTTGAGCTGGAAGGCGAGGCCGAGCGACCAGCCGAAGCGGCGGTACGCGTCGACCACGGCTGCGTCGTCAGTGGCCAGCATCGCGCCGGCCTGCACGGACGCCGCGATCAGGGCGGCGGTCTTGCGCCCGATCATGTCGAAGTAGAAGTCGACCGACAGACGCTCGTCGTGCTCGGCGCTCCAGATATCCATGAACTGGCCTTCGCACAGCGCCAGGCAAGTTTCGTCGTAGAGCCGCATCAGGGCCAGCACCTTGGCGTCCGAGAAGCCGAGCTCGGTCAGGCGATGCAGAGCCATGCGCGACAACGTGAACAGCGTGTCGCCCGTGTTGATTGCCTGGGCAATGCCCCAGACCGTCCACAACGTCGCGCGGTGGCGGCGCTCGACGTCGCGATCCTCGATGTCGTCGTGGACGAGGCTGAAGTTGTGGCCCGAGCTCGACCGCAGCCGCGCCGGGCAGGGCCGCGCGGTGATCGCCGGTCAGTGACTCGTACGCGAGGAGGCCGAGCAGCGGCCGCAGCCGCTTGCCGCGCTGGACCGTCGCGGTCCAGGCCGAGGTGGTAGCGGACCATCTCGTACAGCGCACCGGTGCGCTCGTCCTGGGCACGCGTCGATGACGTGCAGGATCTCGTCCTCGGTATCGGCGATGAGGCGCGTCGAGGTCGGGCGAGGTCAGCACGGCGCGGAGCATACAAGCGGGGAGCGGCGCGTCGGCTGGCGGCATCGCGATACATGATACACGCCAGTATCGAGTAACGCGGATCGCCATCCGGCGGTAGCCTTGATCCGGTCATGCCGGCGCCGCGCATCTACCACACCGAGGCGATCGTCCTGTCCCGCTTCGAGCTGGGCGAGGCCGATCGCGTGCTGACCCTGCTGACGCCGCACGACGGCAAGCTCAAGGCGATTGCCAAGGGCGTGCGCCGGCCGCGCAGCCGGCTGGGCGGCGCGGTCGAGCCGTTCGCCGAGCTGCACCTGGTGCTCGCCCGGGCGCGAACGTTCGACGTCATCACCCAGGCCAGCGTCGGCCACGCCTGGCTGTCGCTGCGCGACCGCCTCGAGTCGACCGCCACCGCGTGGTACCTGGCCGAGCTCGCCGAGCGCGCAGTCGAGGAGCGCGCCTTCGCCTATCCCGTCTACGCGCTGCTCAAGCGCGCCTATCAGCTGCTCGACGACGGCATGGCGCCGGGCCGCGTGGCGCGCTGGTTCGAGTTCGGCCTCGCCGACGCGCTCGGCATGCGGCCCGAGGTCGAGCGCTGCGTCGAGTGCGACCGCGTGCTCGAGCCGGACGAGGAGTTCCGCTGGGTGCCGATGCTCGGCGGCACGATGTGCTCGCGACACTTCGCGCCGCCGGCCGAGCAGGCGCCGCTGTCGCTCGACGCGCTGAAGCTGCTGCGTGCCTACCGGCGGCTGGATATCGAGGCCCTCGCCGGGCTGCGCCTGCCGCCCGACGTGGAGGCCGAGGTCGAAGCGGCCCTGCGCAGCTTCATCCGCAACGTCCTCGAGCGCGAGGCACGCTCGCTCGCGTTCCTCGACGAAGTGCGCACGCGGCGGATGGTCGGCGTCATGGCCCGCTCCGCTGCAGATGTCGAGGTCGTGCGGCGCGGCGCATGACGCAGGACGACCGCCAGGCGCTGCTCGACATCCACGCAACCGAGCGGCGTGCCCATCTCGAAGGTGATGCCGCGCTGATTGCCTCCGTCTTCGCCGACGATGTCTGGGAAGCGGGGCGCGGCCAGCTTCGCCGCGAATCGCGCGCGGACGCCGAAGCGCGCTTCAGCACGTACTTCGCGAGCGTTCGCTACTCCGTCTGGGACGATCTGCAGCCGCCACACGTGTGGATCAGCGCCGACGGCCAATCGGCCTGGATGGCCATTCACATCGAGGCGCGGCTCGTCGCGACCGAAGGTGAATCGGAGCAGGAAGTTGCTTTCGAGAGCGCCTGGATCGCGGTCTACGAGAAGAGCGCCGGACGCTGGCAGATGGTCGGCGTGTCTTCCTCGTTGGTCGAGCGCGACTGAGCGTTCTGCGAGAATGGCCGCCCGCGATCGGCCATGCCATTGCCGGCGCCACTCTCGAGGGGAGCTCCCATCTTGACCCTGACCGCTGATCCGGCGCCGGCCGTCGCCGCGCTCGACACGATCGTCTCGCTCGCCAAGCGGCGCGGCTTCGTCTTTCCCAGCTCCGAGATCTACGGCGGCATCAACGCCGTGTGGGACTACGGCCCGCTCGGTGTCGAGCTCAAGAACAACGTCAAGCGCGCGTGGTGGCGCGCGATGGTCCAGGAGCGCGACGACATCGTGGGCCTCGACGCGGGCATCCTGATGCACCCGCAGGTGTGGGTCACGTCGGGCCACGTCGAGTCGTTCAGCGACCCGCTGGTCGAGTGCGCCACGGACAAGCTGCGCTTCCGCCTCGACGAGCTGCCCGGGCACGGACGAGTCTGACCGAGACCGACAAGCGCGACCCGGGCATCGTCGAGCGCCTCGGGCTCAAATGCCCGGTCGACGGCGGTCCGCTCGGTCCGCCGCGGCGTTCAACCTGATGTTCAAGACGTTCATGGGCCCGGTCGAGGAGGACGCCGCGGTCATCTACCTGCGGCCCGAGACGGCGCAGGGTTCAGTACGTCAACTTCAAGAACGTCCAGCAGTCGACGCGCAAGAAGCTGCCCTTCGGCATCGCCCAGATCGGCAAGAGCTTCCGCAACGAGATCAGCCCCGGCAACTTCGTCTTCCGGATGCGCGAGTTCGAGCAGATGGAGATGCAGTACTTCGTCCGTCCCGACGACGCGGCGCGCAGGTCTTCGAGGAGTGGCTGCCGCGCCGCTGGGCGTGGTACACGGGCTACGGCGTGACCGAGGAGCGCCTGCGCTTCCGCGAGCACGCGCCCGACGAGCTGGCGCACTACGCCAAGAAGGCGATCGACATCGAGTACCGCTTTCCCGTTCGGCTGGAAGGAGCTCGAGGGCATCCACAACCGCGGCGACTGGGACCTGGGCCGCCACCAGAAGGAGAGCGGCGAGAACCTCGAGTACTTCGACCCGGTCACGAACGAGTCGTTCGTGCCCGTGGATCGTCGAGACCGCCGGCGGACCGGACCGCTCGGCGTTCACGTTCCTGATCGACTCGTACCGCGAAGAGGAGGTGCGCGGCGAGAAGCGTGTCTCGCTCGCGCTTCATCCACAGCTCGCGCCGTACAAGGTGGCGGTGCTGCCGCTGCTCAAGAAGCGTCCCGAGATCGTCGAGCTCTGCCACAGGCTCGTGGCGGACCTGCGGCGCGACATCATGGCCGTCTACGACGACACGGCGTCGATCGGGAAGCTCTACCGCCGCCAGGACGAGATCGGCACGCCATGGTGCGTGACCGTCGATGTCGATTCGCTCGAGGACGGCGCGGTGACTGTGCGCGACCGCGATTCGATGAGCCAGGAGCGCGTGCCCGTCGAAGGCGTCAAGCGCCTGATCCTGGACCGGCTCTCGGCCTCGCTGCCCTGATCGACCAGCGCCTGCCCAGCGCGCCATGACCGAGCCCGCGTACCAGCCGCCGACGGAGGCTCAACCCAGCCCGAAAACAGGTACGGATCCGGACGGCGGCGTGCTCCTGTCGCCGCGCAATATCGTGCGCGGGCGCCGACTCGTGCGCGGCTTCGTATCGCTCAAGTGGGTGCCGATGGCCGGCGCGTTGCTGGCCCTGCCGCTCTCGGCGGCCGCCCTGTGGGTGTCGCTTCAGCAGCCCGAAGTCCTGCTGATAATGCCCGATCAGGTTCGCGTGGCCCAGGGTCGCGAATCCGGCTCGGCCTACCTCTACCTGCAGCCGGCGTTCGTGAATACGGGAGGCAACAACCGGGTCGAGGTCATCCGCGACATGAGGCTCGCGGTGGCGGGCCCCGCGAGCGCGGATTTCGAGTGGACACAGCAGCTTCGTCTCGTCGGCGATCCCGAGACGGACACGCTCAGCTACGAATACGCCGGCGACGCCGCGCCACTTCTGATCAGTCCGAGCTCGGCCAACTCATCCCTGAGTCTCTTCGACGCCCCACCGGGATGGCACTTCGAGCCCGGCACCTACACGTTCACGCTGAGCGCGCAGCGGGTCGTGGTCAACGTGCCGATGGAGGCGACCTTCACGGTCTCGCTCAGCGCAGAAGACGTGGCAGCACTCGACCAACCCGGCCCGGACCGCTTTCTGACCTTCTCGATCGCTCCGTAAGGCCCGCGCGGCCGCGAGTCGCCGTGTGGGCGCGGCCGCGCCGTCTAATGCAGGATCTGTGACAGGAACAGCTTGGTCCGATCGTGGTGCGGTGCGCCGAAGATCTGAGCGGGTGGTCCCTGCTCGACGATCAGCCCGTCGTCGAAGAACACCATGCGGTCCGCGACGGCGCGCGCGAAGCCCATCTCGTGCGTCACGCAGAGCATCGTCATGCCCGAGGTGGCGAGCTCGCGCATGACCTCGAGGACCTCGTTGATCATCTCCGGGTCAAGGGCAGAGGTCGGCTCGTCAAAAAGCATGATCTTGGGCTGCATGGCCAGGGCTCGGGCGATAGCCACGCGTTGCTGCTGGCCGCCCGATAGCTGTGCCGGATGCTTGTGAGCCTGCTCGGGAATGCCAACTCGCTCGAGCAGCTCCATTGCGCTCTTCGTCGCCTTGTCGCGCGGTGATCTGCGGACTTTCATCGGGCCGAGGGTCACGTTCTCCAGCGCAGTCAGGTGGGGAAACAGGTTGAACTGCTGGAAGACCATGCCGATCTCACTGCGGATCGCGGCGATGTTCCGAATGTCGTTGGTCAGCTCGATGCCGTCCACGAAGATCTGGCCACGCTGGTGCTCCTCGAGCCTGTTGATCGTGCGGATGAAGGTCGACTTGCCCGAGCCAGATGGACCGAAGATGACCAGCACTTCGCCGCTCTTGACTGTCAGATCAATGCCGCGCAGGACGTGAAGCTGGCCGAACCACTTGTGAACATCGCGGCAGACGATGATGCCCTCGTTTGGCTGTTCAGCGCTTTCCAACGCCCATCTCCTCCTCGAGTCGGTAGCTCGCCTGCGACATGACGTAGCACAGGAAGAAGAACACGGCCGATATGAACACGTAGACCTCGATCTGGGCGCCGATCCATTCGGGCTGTGCGACTACCGCGCGCCCGATCCCGAGCAGCTCGAGCAGTCCCGTGCCGGCGATGGCCACCAGTGTCGTGTCCTTGAGCAGGCTGATGAACAGCCCGACGTTGGCCGGAATGACCGAGCGCAGCGCCTGCGGCAGCACGATATACAGGTTGCGCTGGTATGCGTTGAGTCCGATCGCGTTGGCCGCCTCGATCTGGCCGTCCGGGATTGCCTGCAGTCCGCCGCGCACATTCTCCGCGACGTACGCGGCAGAAAAGAGGGTGATGCCAACCAGGGCGCGGTACACGTGCTCGATGCGCACACCACCGGGCAGCACCAGCGGCAGCAGGATCGCGGCCATGAATAGGAGCGTAACCAGCGGCACCCCGCGAATGACCTCGATGTAGAGCGTCGACAGGCCGCGCACCACGGGCAGGTCGCTGCGCCGTCCAAGCGCCAGCAGCACCCCAAGTGGGAATGACAGGAGGATGCCGCCTATCGCCAGCAGGAATGTCAGCAACAGGCCGCCCCACAGGCTTGTCGGCACCTGGGTGAGAAGCTGACCGCCGAGGCCCTGCAGCAACAACAGGATGAGAAGCGCCGCCACCACCCAGGAGATCGTCCGAGTCCGTCGCGAAAGCGGCCGCCGCAGCGCGAGCACGAAGGCGCCCCACACGACGAAACCGTTGAGGGCGATCAGGCCACCGACCAGCAAACCGAGGTCCGAGAATGCGGCAAGCAGGCCGATCAGCACCTGTCCCGAGGCAAGGCCCGCGGCCAGGGTGCGTGTCGCGCGGCTTCGAGTCGAGGCCACGGAGAGTCCCGTGACCAGCGATGCGACGAGAAGGCCGGCCCAGACTCGCCACGCCTCTTCGGCCGGGTATTGCCCGATCATGAACAAGCGGAAGTTCGCGGTGATGACGCCCCAGCGCGCCTCGGTCAGCGCCCACCTGGTAACCAGCAGCAATGCCAGGACGATGATTGCGCCGAGGACGATCGTGGCGATGGTGCTGCGCCAGCCGTTGAAGAGGTTCTGGCGCAGCCACGCCCGCCAGCCCACGGCCGATACCGGCGGCGGCAGGCGATCGCTCAGCGCGGGATCGCCGGGAGGTACCCAGCGCTCGCCCTCGTAGCTCACCGCTCGAGCACCTGGACGCGACGGTTGTAGACGTTCATCAGCAGCGAAGTGAGCAGGCTGATCACCAGATACGTCGACATGACGAGGACGATGACCGACACCGGGGCGCCGGTCTGGTTGGCCATCGTCCGGCTCACCGCGAAGAGGTCGGGAAAGCCGACGGCGATGGCCAGGCTCGAATTCTTGATCAGGTTCAGGTACTGGCTGGTCAATGGCGGCACGATGATGCGCAACGCCTGCGGGAAGACGACCAGGCGCAAAGTCTGCATCGGCGACAGCCCTACCGCGTACGCCGCCTCGTACTGACCGCGGCGAACGGCCTGGATGCCGCCGCGGATGACCTCGCCGATGAAGGCCGCGGTGTACAACACGAGGCCCAGCAGCAGCGCCGCGAAAGGAGGTGACAGCACGACTCCGCCAGCGAAGTTGAAACGCTCGAGCACGGGCACGTCGAACGACACCGGCGCCAGCACCAGCCAGCCGAGGACGGGCAGCAGCACCATGGCGAGCAGTGACAGGCGACCGATCGAGTAGGTGGGCTGTCCGTTGTCGCGCCGCCGATTTGAGAAGCGGCGGCCGAGGACGGCTATGGCGATGCCGACAACGACCAGCGCAAGCCAGGTGGCCAGTGGCGCCTCGGCGATGGGCCGCGGCATGACCAGGCCGCGCTGGCTGAGGAATATCGAACCTGGCAGCTCGATCGAATTGGCAACCGTGGGCAGAGCCAGGAAGAGCGCATAGATGAGCACGAGCTGCACCAGCAGCGGCGTGTTGCGCATGATCTCCACGTAGCCCGCTGCGAGCTTGTTCACGAGCCAGTTCTCGGAGAGGCGGGCGACGCCTACGACGACACCCAACATCGTGGCCAGGACGATGCCCAGCAGACTCACCAGCAGCGTGTTCAACAGCCCGGCCAGAAAGGCGTGGGCGTACGTGTCGCTCGTCGAGTAGGGGATCAGCGACTGCGAGATGTCAAAGCCGGCGCGCGTCTGCATCCACTCGAAGCCGACCGTCAGCCGCGCCGCGGCCATGTTCTCGGCGAGAGTCGTCCAGATCAGGTAAGCCGCGCCGAGGACCAGGAGCAGCGTCAGCGCCTGGGCGACGATGCGCAGCACGCGCACGTCGCGCCAAGGCGGTACGGCCGTGCTCGTGCGAGCGGGAGCGGCGGCGCTCATTCTGCGGCGATTTCCGTGAAACTAGGAGTGGGGCGGGCTTGCGCCCGCCCCACTCCTAGTCGCGTCTAGCGGTAGGGCGGTGCGTAGAGCAGGCCACCCTCGGTCCACAGGCTGTTAAGCCCGCGGTCGAGGCCGAGCTGCGTGTCGGGGCCAACGTTGCGCTCGAAGATCTCACCGTAGTTGCCCACGGCGGTGATCACGTCGACGACCCAGTCGTTCTCCAGACCGAGCAGAGTTCCCTGGGTCTGGTCGGTGGCTGCGCCCAGCAGGCGCGAGATCACCGGGTTCTCGCTGGAGGCCATCTCGGCCACGTTGGCCTGGGTGATGCCCAGCTCCTCGGCCTCGATGGTGGCAAACACCGTCCACTTGACGATGTTGAACCACTGCTCGTCGCCGAATGGCACGACCGGCCCAAGGGGCTCCTTCGAGATCACGTCCTCGAGCAGCACGTGCGCCGACGGATCCTCCATCGTGGTGCGCCGCGAGACGAGCTGCGAGCGATCCGAAGTGACCGCGTCGCATGCGCCCGACTCGTACGTCTCGTAGGTCAGGTCGATGTCGCCCAGAACACTTGCCTCGTAGTTGCCCTCGAGGCCAGCCTCGGACATGGCGTCGGCCAGATTGAGCTCCGTCGTGGTGCCGGTCTGGACGCAGATCGTGGCGCCGGCCAGATCCTCGATCGAAGTGGCGCCAACTTCGGCGCGGACCATGATGCCCTGACCGTCGTAGAACGTGGTCGGACCGAACACGCCCCACTGGGCGTCGCGGGTCACCGTCCAAGTCGTGTTTCGGATGAGCACGTCGACCTCGCCCGTCTGCAGCGCAGGTCCGCGGTCGTCAGCGCTGGTGGCGCGATACTCGACCTTGTTCGGATCGCCGAAGAGCGCAGCGGCGACCGCCTTGCAGTAGTCGACGTCGAAGCCTGACCACTCGCCCGAGCCCTCCTCGAGGAAGCTGAAGCCGGGCAGGCCGCCGTTGACGCCGCAGATCAGCTGGTCACGGCTCTGGATGGTGGCCAGCCGCGCACCGGTGGGCGCCTGGGTGGCGGCTGGTGTGCCGGCCGCCCC
Source organism: uncultured Chloroflexia bacterium (assembly GCA_963706095.1). Taxonomy (GTDB): domain Bacteria; phylum Chloroflexota; class Limnocylindria; order Limnocylindrales; family CSP1-4; genus JALYGJ01. Next base: position 481,085 of record OY970149.1, on the reverse strand, counting down.
TGTCGGTGCGGCTCCTGTCGGTGCGGCCGTCGTGGGCGGTGATGTCGAGCCGCACGCTGCGGCCAACAGGCCGGCAAGCACGACGACGGAAAGGGTGCGTCTGGACATGGCTCCTCCTCACGTGACTGCCTGCTCCAGAAACGCGCCCTTACCGGCCCGTGGACTGGTCAGGTCGAGCCCAATGCTAACCGGCGACCGAAGCATGGAGTGAGGCTATTGGACTTCCGCGGAGTCGGCGAGTCAGCCTGACGCCTGCCGCACGGGAGTCAGCGGGTCAGCTTGACCGTCAGCTCCGCCCGGTCGAAATCGGGGAAGGCAACCTTGAGCTCACCGCCCACGCCCGTGTAGACGCCCGTGCCGCCAGTGACAGCGAAGAAGTCGGGGTCCCGGCCGAGCGGGGTGATGCCGTCGAAGGTGATCTGGCCGCGGCCGACGATCCGGATCGAGCCATGGCACTGATCCGCGTAGGCGGCGATGCACTCGACGTCGATCGTCCCGATGCGGTCGCCCTTGGAGTTGTAGATCGGGTCGCGGAAGACGCCGTAGTCGCCCGGCGAATCGCCCTTGCGGCCGACGTCGACGAAGGTGAACTTGGGTCCGAAGACCTGCGACAGGCGGAGCTCGCGCCAAACCGGTCCCCGGAACGCGGCTTCCGCGCCGGCATCCTCGAGGGTGGCCTGGTTCGCCCCACCGTTGCGCACGTGGTTCCAGCGGTTCGCGGCACGGGACGGTTCAGCTGTTACGCCGCTCGTGGCGATGATCGTTACCAGCGTGGCCGGGATGACGACGCCAATCGCCACCGCCCGACGCCTGTTGAGCCAGCTCACGAAAGGTCCTCCAACTGCCCCCAGCGCCCCGGACCGCACCGGATCGAACTTGAGTGCCGTCCGATCGTAGTGCCCGATTCGACTTTTGCCGTTCCTTTCGTTGCCCGCGCGCAACGACAGTTCGCAGCGCGGGCGACGGCTACTGGTCGGCGTTGGCCTCCGCGGCGTCGATCGCGGTCGCGAGATCCGCGCCCGCCAGGCCACGAGGCTCCTTGCCCTTGGGCCAGTACAGCTCCTTGTGGACCTGCTCCTCCGGATAGCCGCGCGAGAGCAGCCTCTCCTCGGCAGTGGCGATCATGTCCGGGTTGCCGCAGATGTAGGCGACGGAGTTCGACGGGTCGAGCCGCAGCTCGTCGAGGACCGGCTCGAGGATCGCTTCCACGCGACCGCTGCGACCCGTCCAGTCAGCATTGGCCGGATCGTTGGGGCGCGAGACCGTGGGCATGTATGTCACCGGATAGCCGCCGTCGCGCTGCCAGCCCTCGAGCAGGTCGCGGTAGCCGATCTCGTGGGCGTAGGACACGCCGTTCAGAAAGACCGCGCGGCGCGGCGCGCCTTCGGCCAGGAGCTGCTTCATCATCGACACGAACGGCGCGTTGCCCGTGCCCGACGAGATGAAGATGTGAGTTCGGCCGTCGTCGGGCAGAAGCACGAACTTGCCCTTGGGGCCGATCATGCGCATCCGCTGGCCGATATCCATGCGCCACAGCAGCGGCGTGAACGTGCCGCCCTCGACAAGCCTGACGTAGAACTCGTAGCCGTCCGCGCCCGCGCTGACCGGCGGCGATGCGACCGAATATGGGCGCTGGACCATCTTGCCGTCGACGATGACGCCGATGGTCATGTACTGGCCGGGGTCGAATGGGGTCGGCTCGCCGTCGAAGCGAACCCAGAAGTAGGCGAGCGATTCGGACTCGTCCTCGCGCCGCACAAGGCTGGCGTTGTACTTCTCGTCCTCGGCCGCCATTACGCGCGTGTCGGCCAGCAGGTCTGTCATCGCGCCGATGGTAGCGGCCGAGCCCGGCGCCAGGCAGCCATCCGGAGCGCCACGTGGCCGCGATGCGGCGGCTCGATACAATCGAGGGACCGACACATCCCAGCCGTGCGCTGACAGCGGGCCTCCATGCCCACGCGAGGGAACCTCCTGGATATGACCGACGCCACGACCATGCCTGCCGAGCGCGACCACCGCGCTGCCAAGCGTTACATCTTCGCGTGGGGAGGTGGGCGCGCCGAGGGCAGCGCGCAGATGCGCGACCTGCTCGGTGGCAAGGGCGCCGGCCTGGCCGAGATGACGAGCGCCGGCCTGCCGGTGCCGCCCGGATTCACGATCACGACCGAGGCGTGCAACGACTACTTCGCCAACGGCGAGCAGCTCCCCGAGGGTCTGTGGGACGACGTGCTCGAGGCGGTCAGGGAGGTCGAGCGCGAAACCGGCAAGGGCTTCGGCGATCCGGCTAACCCACTCCTGGTAAGTGTCCGCTCCGGCGCCAAGTTCTCGATGCCGGGCATGATGGACACGGTCCTCAACCTTGGGCTCAACGAGCAGACGCTCAACGGCCTGATCGCGTTGACGGGCAACGAACGCTTCGCCTGGGACGCCTACCGGCGCTTCATCCAGATGTTCGGCCGCATCGTCATGGACGTCGATGCTGAGAAGTTCGATCACGCGCTCGACGAGGCCAAGGCGCAGCGCGGCGTCACGCAGGACACAGATCTCGACGCCGCCGCGCTGCGCGAGGTCACTACGCGCTTCCGCGACATCGTTCGCGAGCAGACCGGTCGCGACTTCCCGAGCGACCCGAACGAGCAGCTCGACCTGGCAATCAAGGCAGTCTTCGCGTCGTGGTTCGGCAAGCGCGCGCGTGACTATCGCGACTACAACAACATCGCCCACGATCTGGGCACCGCGGTCAACGTCGTGACCATGGTCTTCGGCAACATGGGCGACGACTCGGGTACGGGCGTGGCCTTCACGCGTGACCCGAACACGGGCGAGAAGGTGCTCTTCGGCGAGTACCTGACCAACGCCCAGGGCGAGGACGTCGTGGCCGGCATCCGCACGCCGCAGCCCATCAGCCAGATGCGCGACGAGTTGCCGGAGGCCTACGCCGAGTTCGAGCGCATCGGCCAGCGTCTCGAGCAGCACTACAAGGACGTCCAGGACCTCGAGTTCACGATCGAGCGCGGCCGCCTGTACATGCTCCAGACGCGGTCCGCGAAGCGGACGGCGGCCGCGGCGGTGCGCATCGCGGTCGACATGGTCAACGACGGCATCATCACTGAGCGCGAGGCCCTGGCACGCATCGAACCGGCCCACGTCGACCAGCTGCTGCGCGACCAGTTCGACGCCGGCGCCAAGAGCCAGGCGACGCGCATCACGGCCGGCCTGAACGCGTCGCCCGGCGCGGCGGTCGGCAAGGCCGTGTTCAACGCCGACCGCGCCTTCGACATGGCCCAGCAGGGCGAGAAGGTCATCCTCGTCCGCATCGAGACGTCGCCCGACGACTTCCACGGCATGGCCGCGGCGCAGGGCGTCCTCACGGCCCGCGGCGGCGCCACATCCCATGCCGCGGTGGTCGCGCGCCAGATCGGCAAGCCATGCGTCGCCGGCTGCGCGTCGCTTGTCATCGACTACGGCACCAGGTCGGCCCGCGTCAACGGCCTGGGCTTCAGCGAAGGGGAGTGGATCTCGCTCGACGGGACCACCGGCGAGGTGTACGTCGGTGCCATCCCGACCACTGCGGCGCGGTTCGAGGACCAGGCCGACCTCCAGACTGTGCTCGGCTGGGCCGACTCGGTACGTCGACTTGAGGTCTGGACCAACGCCGACAAGCCCGAGGAGGCGGCCCAGGCGCGCAGCTACGGCGCGCAGGGCATCGGCCTGTGCCGGACCGAGCACATGTTCCGCGAGGGGGAGCGCCTGGACATCGTCCGCGACGCAATCCTCGTCGCGTTCCAGGCCACCCGCGCCAAGGAGAAGGTCGCGGCCGGCGAGTCGCTGTCCGAGGAAGACGCCGAGGCTGTGCGTCGCTTCGACGAGGCGATGGCCAAGCTCGAGAAGCTCCAGGAGGGTGACTTCTACGGCATCTTCGAGGCCATGGACGGCCTGCCCGTGGTCATCCGCCTGATCGATCCGCCGCTGCACGAGTTCCTGCCGAACCATGCCGAGGTGCTGGTCGAGGTCACGACGATGCAGGCCACGGGTGTGCCCGCCGACGACCCGAAGTTCGTCGAGGCACGCGAGCTGTTGCGCGCCGTCGATGCGCTCAAGGAACAGAACCCGATGCTCGGGCTGCGCGGCATTCGCCTCGGACTGATGATCCCCGACCTCGTGAAGATGCAGACGCGGGCCATCCTCAATGCAGCCATCCAACGGAAGAAGGACGGCGGCCACCCCCACGCCGAGATCATGATCCCGCTCGTCGGCCACGTGAACGAGCTGGCCGAGACGCGCAAGATCCTCGACGAGGAGGCGCGCAAGGTCCAGGAGGCCGCCGGCACCAGCGTCGACTTCATGTTCGGCACCATGATCGAGATTCCGCGCGGCGCCCTGACCGCCGACCAGATCGCCGAGCATGCCGAGTTCTTCAGTTTCGGCACGAACGATCTCACGCAGATGGCCTTCGGCTACTCGCGCGACGACGCCGAGGGCGGCTTCCTGCTCAACTACGTCGAGCGCGGGATCCTGCCCGACAACCCCTTCCAGACGCTCGACATCGAGGGCGTGGGCCAGCTCGTCCGCACCGCCGTGGAGAAGGGACGCAAGGCGCGGCCTGACCTCAAGATCGGCATCTGCGGCGAGCACGGTGGCGACCCAGCGTCGATCCACTTCTTCAACGAGGTCGGCCTCGACTACGTCAGCTGCTCGCCCTTCCGCGTGCCCGTCGCCCGGCTCGCCGCGGCCCAGGCATCCCTCCAGGGAGCGGCCGAACGCGACAAGTAGCGCTGCTGCTGCTCGCGGCCGCAATCGCAAGCATCGCCATCACCAACTAGCGCTACCCGGCTGTCCGGGGCGCGCCGCGGCCATAGAAAAGCCCCGGTCGTGCGACCGGGGCTTCCTGCTTATCCCAGGTGGGGATTGGTGCTAGGCGCGTCGACGGCTGAAGCAGTCGTCGCAGTAGACGGGCTTGCCGCTGGTCGGACGAAACGGGACCTGGGCGGTCTTGCCACAGTTCGAGCACGTGGCATCGAACATCTCACGGGGACGGCGCTCACGGTAGCCGCCACCGCCACCGCCACCACCGTAGCTTCCGCTACCCGCCGACATCTGGTCGCCGCTGCCCATCGAAGCCTTGCGCTGCGCGCGGCAGCTGCGGCACCGGCGCGGTTCGCTGAATCCGCGGTCGGCGTAGAACTGCTGCTCGCTCGCCGTGAAGACGAACTCCTGGCCGCAATCGGCACAGGTCAGCGTTCGATCTGCTTGCAAAGAAGAACACTCCTTCTCGTGCCGGACTTCGCGACTTTTGTCTCGCGAGATCCGTGAGAGGAGTGTCGTGGCGTACCGGCGATTATTCGCGCCCGTTGCGACGGGCATAGCCGCCGGTCCCGGGACCGGCACAAGAAGTGTGGCGGTTATCCCGCAACCGGTCAAGCACGATTTCCGGGTGAAGCAAGCGGGTTGCTCGGCGCTGGCGACGTAGACTCGGCCGGCGTGAACAACGGGGAGGACAAGCAGCGACAGGACTGGCTGCCGGCCGACCACGGCACGACCGAGCAGGCGCTCCAGGGTCGCGTAGCGCGCGGCCTGACGTGGATGCTGATCGACAGCTGGGGCGCGCAGCTGCTCAGCCTGATCTTCTTCGTCATGCTGGCGCGCCTGCTGAGCGAGGCCGACTTTGGCCTCGTCGCGCTGGCCATCGTGTTCATCCACCTCGCGTGGCTGCTCGTCGACCAGGGCCTGGGCGACGCCCTCGTGCAGCGCGCATCCTTGACCCGGCGCCAGATCGACACCTGTTTCTGGGCCAGCGTGGGCGGCGCAGTGGTGCTGACGCTGCTGTCGCTCGTGCTGGCAGGGCCGCTGTCACGGATGCTCGGGCAGCCCGGGCTGGAGCCCGTGATCCAGGTCCTCTCGGCGACGTTCATCTTCACTGCTGTGACGCACGTCCAGATGGCAATCGTGCGGCGCGAGATGCGCTTCCGGGATCTGGCAGTGCGCCGCCTGACGGCGACGCTCGGCGCCGGCATCGTCGGCATAATGCTGGCCTTTGCCGGCGCCGGCGTGTGGTCCCTCGTGGTCCAGCAGATCGTGGGCGTGGCCGTCTCCGCGACGGTGCTCTGGACGGTCAGCCCGTGGCGCCCGGGTTGGCAGTTCTCGATGGCCGACTATCGCGAGCTCCTACCCTTCGGCCGCCATCTCCTGGGCAGCGAGCTGCTCCACTACGCCAGCCGCAACGTCGACAACCTGCTCATCGGAGGCTTCATGGGCACGGTGGCCCTGGGGCTGTACTCGGTCGCCTACAAGCTGCTCGACACGGGCACGCAGCTGATGATCAATGCCACGCACAAGCTCGCGTTTCCGGTGTTCTCGCGGCTGCAGATGCAGCGCGAGCGCCTCACGCGTGCATACGTGCGCGTAACGAAGATCCTGGCGCTGGTCACGCTGCCGGGCTACGTGGGCCTGGCGTTGGTCGCCACAGAGGCGGTCATCGTCATCTTCGGAGAGCGTTGGGCGCCCGCGGCGCAACCCGCGGCGCTGCTCTTCCTGGCCGGGCCGGTCCTCGCGGTGCAGCTCCTGAGTGGCTCGCTGCTGAATGCCGTCGGACATCCGGAAGTGACCTTTCGGATCAGGCTGATCACGACGCTGGTCAACATCCTTGGCTTCCTCGTCGCAGTCATCGTCTTCCGCGACATCACAGCCGTCGCCGCCGCCTACACGATCCGGGCGTATGCCCTGCTGCCATTGATCCTGCATTGGCTGAAGCGCTATGCGGCGGTCCCGTGGTCGGCGCACCTGTCTGAGCTGCGCACTCCATTCGTCGCTACGGCGGTCATGGCCGGCGCCGTGATCGCGGCCAAGCTGGCACTGACGGGCGCCGTTGGGCTGCCCGTGCTGCTGGCCGTCGAGGTGCTCGTCGGCATTTCCGTCTACGCCGGCACGGTGCTGCTCATCGACCGTGCCCTCGTGGCCGAGGTGAGAGCGTTCCTGGCGTCCGCGGTTCCCGGCGGCGGACGCGTTGCGCAAGCGCTCAGTGGCACTGACGTCGATGCAGTCGCGGACGGCCCGACGGCGGCGGACGCGTAATGGACCAACCGGTGGGCTCGTCGGTCCTGCACCGGCTCGTCGCCGACGCCGTGCTGCCGGCTGAGCTCGCGGCACTCGTGCTCGTCCTCGCCGAGCAGGGCGTGCCCCTGGTTGTGGCCGGACCGGCGGCAGTGCGTGACCAGGCGGCGTCGTTGCGCGGGGCGTTCAGCGTCGAGGTCCTGCGCACGCAACCTTCGCGCGACACCGTCGCGGGAGGCGTCGTCATCGGCACGTCATTGGAGGACGTCCTGCGCGTCCTCGGAGCGCCAGCGGCGTCAGATCATGAACACGCGCACGAGATCCCCGATGAGGTGCGCGACCTCGGGGTCGTGCTCATCCTGGGCGAGAATCGGGTCAACGTTGCTCATTACGTCCGCCCGGTCGAGCGCGACGGTGCAGGCCACCTCCAGCGCAGGCCACCGGCTGTGCTCGGCGCCTGGAACGAATTGGCGGACGACTTCGACGACTTCTGGTGGGCCCTGACCGAAGAGCTGGCGGCGCGCGCCGGACTCGATCGCGGTCAGCTCGAGGACTCGGTCGACGCTCGCCGACGCTGGCTGGCTGGTGGCCATTCGGGCCCGGGACCGGCAGATGCGCGACACTGAGGGCATGGCGGAACAGCGCCCCAGCCCCGGTCAGCCGCGACCGCAGACGCTCGGCGAGCTGCGTGCGAGTGGCTATCCATCGCGATCGGTCAAGGACGAGCTGCGCGCGAACCTGATATCGCGCCTGGCGTCCGAGCAGCCGATCTTCGAAGGGATCGTCGGCTACGACGAGACCGTGCTGCCGGCGATCGAGAACGCCATCCTGGCCGGCCAGGACATCTGCTTCCTGGGCGAGCGCGGCCAGGCCAAGACTCGCCTGGCGCGGTCGCTGGTCGACCCTGCTCGATGACGAGATCCCCGTCGTGGCCGGAGCAGAGCTCAACGATGATCCGCTGGCTCCCATCAGCCCGCTTGCGCGCGAGCTCGTGGCCACGGAGGGCGACGGGGCGCCGATCGAGTGGCGGCACCGCAGCCGGCGCTACACGGAGAAGCTGGCGACGCCCGACATAACGATCGCCGACCTGATCGGCGAGGTCGATCCGATCAAGGTTGCCGAGGGCCGCTACCTGGCTGACGAGACCACTATCCACTACGGGCTCGTGCCGCGCGCGAATCGCGGCATCTTCTGCGTCAACGAGCTCCCCGATCTGGCCGAGCGCATCCAGGTCGGCCTGCTCAACATCCTCGAGGAGCGCGACGTCCAGGTGCGCGGCTACACGCTGCGCCTGCCGCTCGACCTGTTCGTGGTTGCAAGCGCTAATCCCGAGGACTACACCAGCCGCGGCCGGATCATCACCCCGCTCAAGGACCGATTGGGCTCGCAGATCCGGACCCATTACCCGCACTCGATCGACGACGAGATCGCGATCATGCTCCAGGAGCGGACAGTGCTCGCCGCAGACGGTCTGCCGGATCTGATCGAGCCGCGGTTCATGCTCGAGCTCATCGCCGAGCTGTCGCAGCTGGCGCGTCGCTCGCCAGAGGTCAGCCAGCGCTCGGGCGTGAGCGTTCGCGTCAGCATTGCCAACCTCGAGACGGTCAGCGCCAATGCGCTCAAGCGCGCGGTGCGCCTGGGCGAGCCGCAGGCCGTGGCGCGCGTCAGCGACCTGCCGGCGCTGGTCGCTTCGACCGCGGGCAAGATCGAGCTCGAGACGCTGAGTGACGAGATGCCCGAGGAGCGCGTCGTCGATCGCCTGCTGGCGCGTGCCCTGAACAACGTCTTCGGCCGCTGGCTCGACGACGTGGACCTGGACGAGCTGGTCGAGGCGTTTGAGGCTGGGCTCGTGCTCGAGACGGGCGAGATGGTGCGCTCGAAGGACTACGTGCGCTGGATGAGGGAGACGCCCGGCATGGCCGAGGCCGTGGACCGCCTGGGCAGCGGCGGTGGGTCGGCCGCGGAGGTTGCTTCGGCAGTCGAGTTCGTCCTGGAGGGCCTCCATCTCAACCGGCGACTCAACAAGGATCGTGCCGGCGGCGGAGGCCGCTACCGGAGATAGCGGTGTCAGCGACGCAGCCTGAATCGGAGCTGCCGCCGTCGCGGACGACGCCCGGCCCGTATCGTTACGCGCGCTGGGACGGCACGCAACGCATCGACGAGCTGACCGCCGATGACCTGATGTCCCAGCTGTCGGACGACATCCTGGCCGATTCCGACCTGTCTGGCGCTCTTGCGCGGCTGCTCGCGCGCGGCCTGCGCGGTGACCGCCAGGAGGGCCGCAGCCTGACCGGCCTGCACGACCTCCTGGGCCGCCTGGCGGACGCGCGCGAGGAGCTCCTGTCGCGCTACGACCTTGGTGATGTGCTGGGCGAAGTCCGCGCCGAGCTCGACGAGATCGTGAGCTCAGAGCGTCGTGCGCTCGAGCGGCACATTGCCGGCGTCGCGCGCGACCGTGAATCGGACGACCCCGCGCTCCAGAGGCTCGCGACCGACATGGCGAGCCGCCGGCAGGCGCAGCTCGACCAGATGCCTTCCGACGTCGGTGGGCGCATCCGCGGCCTGTCTGATTACGACTTCCTGGATCAGGAAGCGCGCGGCCCGATTCGAGGAGCTGTTGGACCGACTGCGCAGGCAGGTGCTCGATTCACAGTTCGCCGGACTGTCCGACGCGCTCCATGGCGTGACGCCCGACCAGCTGGCGGCAAACCGGGACATGGTGCGCGAGCTGAACTCGCTGCTCCAGGAGCGACTTGCCGGTCGCGAACCTGACGTCTCAGGGTTCCTGTCGCGCTACGGCGAGCTGTTCCCCGGCGCAGAGACGCTCGACGACGTCATCGAGCAGCTGGCGCAGCGCATGGCTCAGATGCAGTCGCTCATGCAGTCGCTCAGTCCCAGCCAGCGCCAGGAGCTGCAGGACATGATGGACGCGCTGTTACGTGACGATCGACTGCGCTGGGACCTGGCCCAGCTCGCGGCGACACTCGATGCCCTGCTGCCGGAGGGGCTGGGCCAGCGCTTCGAGTTCCAGGGCGAAGAGCAGCTGTCGCTCGATGGTGCCCTGGCCCAGCTCGGGCGCCTGAACCGAATGGACCAGCTCGCCGCGCAGATGGGCCGCGTCCAGGCGCCAGAGGATCTCGCCGAGATCGACGCCGACGAGCTGGCCGAGCTGCTCGACAGCGAGTCGGCGGCCGACCTGCGTCGCCTGCGCGACCTGGCGCGCATGCTCGAGGAGGCCGGCTACGTCGAGCGCAGCGGCAAGCGGCTCGAGCTGACTCCGCGCGGAGCGCGGCGGCTGGGCCAGGGCGTGCTCGACGAGCTCTTCGGACGCCTCCGGCGCGACGTGTTCGGCGGCCACGCCGATCGCTGGTCCGGCGCTGTTGGTGAGCGCGACACTGGATCGCGGCCGTACGAGTTCGGGCGTCCATTCGACCTGAACCTGCCGCGCACGCTGGCCAACGCTCTCACCCGGCCGCAACCTGGCCCGGGCATCCGCCTCGAACCGCGCGACTTCGAGATCCACGAAACCGAGGACTCGACCCGCGCGGCGACCGTGCTGCTGGTCGACATGAGCCGCTCGATGCTGCTGCGCGGCTGCTTCCTCGCCGCCAAGAAGGTGGCCATGGCGCTGGACATGCTCATCCGCACGAAGTACCCGCACGATGAGCTGCACGTCATCGGCTTCGCCTACTACGCGCGCGAGATCCCGGCCACGGCCCTGGCCACGCTGTCGTGGCATGGCTACGAGTACGGCACCAACCTCCAGCACGGCCTGCTCCTGGCGCGCCAGACGCTGGCGCGCAGCCACGCCGCAAACAGGTCGATCGTGGTCGTGACCGATGGCGAGCCGACGGCCCACTTCGAGAACGGCCAGGTCGAGTTCAGCTACCCGCCGACGCGCCAGACGATCCGCCAGACGCTCCAGGAAGTGTCGCGCTGCACCCGCGACGGCATAACCATCAACACCTTCATGCTCGAGCGCTCACGGCCGCTCGCCCAATTCGTCGAGCGTATGACCAAGCTGAACCGCGGGCGGGCCTTCTTCGCCGATCCGGACGATCTGGGCGAATACGTGCTGGTCGACTACGTCAACCGCCGCCAGCGCACCGACTGACGCGCCGGCGCGGCTCGCTAGCCGCCGGCGACCGCGGGGATCACGTGGACCACGGACACCGACGAGAGGGGAGTGCCCAGGTCGCGCTGGCGCTCGCCATCGACGAAGACGTTGATGTGCTCGCGTATCTGCGGCCCGGGCTCGAGCAGCCGGTCGCTCATGCCCGGCCAACGAGCCTCGAGCTCGGCCACCATGGCACCTAGAGAGTCCGCTTCCAACTCGACGTGACGCGGCGGCGCGTCGCCGAAAAGGGTCACCAGCGACCGCGGCAGGTGGACCGTCGCCACGGCTCGGCTCAGTCGCCTGTGACCGAGGCCTCGACCGACCAGATCGGTGGCAGGAAATCGGCCGCGAGCTGCCATGTTTCGCCCTCGTCGGCGCTGGCGAAGACCTGGCCGGTGTTGGTGCCGACGTAGACGCCCACCGGGTCCAGGCGGTCGACTGCCATCGCCTCGCGCAGCACGGTCAGGTAGGCATGCTCCTGCGGCAGACCTTTCGAGAGCCGCTCCCACGAACCGCCACGGTCGCGGCTGCGCCACACGGCCGCCTTGCCGTCGACCATGTGCCGCCCGTTCTCTGGTCCGTTGTGGGGCACGACGAAGATCGTGGCCGGGTCGTGCGGGTGGATGGCCAGGGGGAACCCGAACTCCGACGGCAGGCCGGGCGTGATCTCGGTCCAGTTCGCGCCGCTGTCGTCGCTGACGTAGACACCGCAGTGGTTCTGCTGCAGGAGCCGGCTCGGATTCGAAGGGTCGAGGCGCAGGTTGTGCACGCAGTGACCGACCTCGGGCGGCGGCCCGGGGAAGAAGTCGGCGCGGACGCCCTTGTTGCGTGGTGCCCAGGTTCGCCCGCCGTCGGTCGTCTCGAAGGTGCCCGCCGCCGAGATGGCGATCCACATGTGATCCGGATCGGCCGGGTGGGGCGCAATTGAGTGCAGGATCAGGCCGCCGGCGCCGGGAGTCCATTCTGGCTGGCTGGGGTGTTCGCGCAGGCCGGAGACGTGGCTCCAAGTCTCGCCGCGGTCGTCGCTGCGGAACAGGCCGGCGGGCTCCACGCCGGCGTAGACCGTGCCGTTATGCGGCGTGATGTTCCAGATCGCGTCGACCTTGGGCTGGTCTCCGTCGTCACCGTAGGTCATGCCCCGGCTGGACTGGCTCCAAGTTGCGCCTTCGTCGTCGCTGCGGAAGACGGACGGTCCGTACCAGGCGTTGCCGCCGCCGGCATAGAGCGTGCCGTCACTCGCACGAACGAAGTGGTGGATCGGCCAGTTGTCGCAGAACGGACCGCGGACCCGCCATTCCTGGCGGGCCGCGTCGCTCTCGAGAATGAATGCACCCTTTTTGGTGCCAAGGAGTACCTGTGCTCCAGCCCTCATACCGCCACTTTAATCAGGCGGGCGAGAGTCGTCAGGTGCGCCTCGCGAACCGGCCCAGGATCTCCTCACGCGTTGCGAGGAGCGCGCCAAGGATGCAGCTCGCGATAGCTATGGCGAGTGCGAAAACGGTCGCCCATCCGGCGTCGCTCAATTGTTCCGGCGTCATCTCGGCATCGACCGTGCCAAGGCCGCCGGCGAGCGACCCGAGGGCACTGCCGCCGCCCAGCGCCACGACTGCCGCGGCGAACACCACGAAGAGTGCCCAAACCAGAAAGCCGTGCATGATCGCCGTGTCGGGCTCATCGATATCCGCCGTCCAGGCAGCCACGAAGCCACCAACCAGGAACGACAGCACGCCGAACAGGCCGGTGATTATCGATCCGACCTGGGCACCGAGGCGGGCATCGTCGGCTTCGAGCCCAGCCGCGACGCCGAGGGCTCCGAAGAGCACGAACAGCCCGAACGAAACCAGCATGCCTGCGACGATCGAGCTCCAGCTGATGAGGTCGCTGCGGGCAACGTCGGTCGTGCCCCGAGCTCGCCGCGTCACGGCAGTGCTCCTGGTTCCCTCTCCTGCGAGGTCAGCATTGCGTTCCATCTCTCTACCTCCCACCGCTCCACTACCTACAGCAGCCGGAGCAGCAGGATGACCAGGATGATCACGACCAGTAGTCCGATGATGCCCATGGGTTTCCTCCATGTCTGGCAAGCAGGCTCTCCCAGTCCTGCGTTGGCACGCTGCAGCATCGCGGGCACGACATTGCAGGCGCGCCTACCATCGGGCCGTCAGACGATGCAGCCGAGCGATCTGCGGCCGGCTTCCAGGAGAGATTCAACCGCGTATGCCATACCCGACGCCCGCCAACTCGGTCAGCGAGCTGCTCGCTGCACTAGACGGCACCTGCCGCATTGATAGCGGAAGCCTCGTGATCGACGATGAAGGACGCTTTCGCAGCGAAGGCGTACGGAGCGCGGTGTGGTCGGCCACCTTCAGCGCGGATCAGGACGTCATCGAGGCCGCGCGCTGGATCATCTGGGAGGCCTCGCAGGCGCTCGGCGCACCGTCGGCCAGCATCCACGACCTGTACATGGCGCGCGGCCGCGGCGAGGTGGGCGGCTTCACCGTGCCCGCGGTCAACCTGCGCACGCAGGTCTTCGACATGGCCGCGACGATGTGTCGCGCAGCGGACGCGATCGATGTCGGGCACGATCATCTTCGAGCTGGCGCGGAGCGAGCAGGAGTACACGTTCCAGCGACCCGGCGAGTACATCACCAGCGTCCTGGCCGGCTGCATCGCGGCCGGCTGGCGAGGTCCGGTCTTCGTCCAGGGTGACCACTACCAGTTCAACGCCAAGAAGTACGCGGCCGACGCGGAGGGCACGACCGAGGCGATCCGCAAGGCCTGACCCGCGAGGCGATCGCGGTCGGCTACGGCAACATCGACATCGACTCGTCGACGCTCGTCGACCTGTCGCTGCCGACGGTCGACGAGCAGCAGCGCGTCAACTATCAGCGCGCGGCGGAGATCTCGGCGCTCATCCGCGAAGCGCAGAGCGACGGCATCGTCGTCAGCATCGGCGGTGAGATCGGCGAGGTCGGCAAGCAGAACTCGACCGAGGAGGAGCTGCGCGCCTATCTCGACGGCTACCGGCGCGAGCTCGATCGGCTCGCCGGCGCAGACGCCCCCGGCCTCTCGAAGGTCAGCGTCCAGACTGGGCACGAGCCACGGCGGCGTGCCGCTGCCCGGCGGCGGCGTGGCCGAGGTCAAGCTCGACTTCGGCACGCTCGAGCGCTCTCGGGCACGTGGCCCGCGAGCACGGGCTGGCCGGCGCGGTCCAGCACGGCGCCTCGACGCTGCCCGACGAGCTGTTCCACCGCTTCCCGCAGGTCGAGACGGCCGAGATCCACCTGGCCACGGGCTTCCAGAACCTGCTCTACGACCACCCTGCCTTCCCGCGCTGAGCTGCTGCGCGAGATCGAGGACTGGTGCTCGCACCAACACGGCCGACGAGCGCAAGACGGGCGAGAGCGACGACGTCAGTTCCTGTACAAGACGCGCAAGAAGGCGCTCGGGCCATTCAAGCGCGAGCTGTGGGAGCTGCCGACCAAGGACGAGATCCTTGCCGACCAGCAGAAGCAAGCTCCGCTACCTGTTCGAGCAGCTCGGCGTGGCCGGCACGCGCGCCCATGTTGAGCGGTACATCGAGGTGCCGCGACGATCACGGCCCGCACCCGACGCGCTGGCCCAAGTCGTCTGAAGGCATGTCCGGCTGCGCTCGATAGACTTGAGCGCGTAACCGTTCAGATACCCAGAAAGGGGTACGCGCGTGGCCGACCCCAGCCCAGCCGCGGCTGCGGGCCAGCTTGGTCTGGTCCAGTCGTTTCTGAATACATACGACCTCGAGAGTGGTAGCGACCTGTTGGCCGATTCCGCCAGCGCGCGGATGTGGCTCTCCGGGCAGCGTCTCGCATCGCCCGGGACCGAGTACGACGAGGCGGACCGGCGACGTCTGATCGAGGTTCGACGGGCGGTCCAGGAGCTCGTGTCGGCGAACGGCCGTGGTGGGCTCGATCGGCGCGCCGTGACCACGCTCAATGAGGCGGCACGGCGCGTCCGGCTCGGTGTGCGGCTGCATCCCGTCGACGGATATCGCCTCATGGCCGAAGGCGTCGGCATCGACCGACCGATCGGCGACCTGCTCATCGCAGTCACGGGCTCGATGGCGGCCGGGACCTGGAGCAGGCTCAAGGTGTGTGCCAACGAGGCGTGCCAGCGCGCCTTCTACGATGCCTCGCGCAACCGCTCGGCGCGCTGGTGCTCGATGGCGCGTTGCGGCAACCGGATGAAGGGCCGCAGCTACCGGCAGCGTCATGCTGCGGGCCGCAACGGCTCAAGTCGGGCCAGCGCCCGCTCCGCCCAGACAGCCCGCGCGAGCTAGAGGCCAAACGGCAAATGCTTTCTGAGTCGGCCATCTACGACGCGCTGCGCAACGTCCAGGAGCCAGAGCTGGGTCGCGACATCGTGACTCTGAACATGGTCAAGGACGTGGCCATCAGCGGCAGCGACGTTTCGCTCAAGATCGAGCTGACCACGCCGGCGTGCCCGTTGAAGGACGAGATCGAGCGCAACGTGAACTCCGTTCTGGGTGAGCTGGGCGCGCAGGAAGTAACGGTGACCTGGGGCGCGATGGTCCGGCGCGCCCAGCCGGTGCAGGCGCAGCAGCTGCTGCCCGGGGTCAAGAACATCATTGCCGTCGCGTCAGGCAAGGGTGGCGTCGGCAAGTCGACGGTGTCCGCCAACCTGGCCGTGGCGCTGGCCATGGAAGGTGCCACGGTCGGGCTGCTCGACGCCGACATCACCGGCCCCAACATCCCGCTCATGCTCGGCGTCGAGGGCGCGCCGGTCGCCGCGCCGACGGCAAGATCACGCCGCTCGAGCGCTACGGCGTCAAGATCATCTCGATCCAGTTCTTCGTGCCTGAAGGACAGCCCATCGTCTGGCGCGGACCGCTCGTCGGTGGCGCGATCCAGCAGTTCCTGCGCGACGTGGACTGGGGCGAGCTCGACTACCTGGTGATCGACCTGCCACCCGGGCACATCCGACGCGCAGCTGACGCTCGCCCAGGCGGTGCCGATCAGCGGCGCGCTGCTGGTCACGACGCCCCAGGACGTGGCCGTGCTCGACGTGGCCAAGGCACTCGCCATGTTCCGCCGCATGAGCGTGCCGGTCATGGGCCTGGTCGAGAACATGAGCAACTTCATCTGTCCGCACTGCGGCGAAGCGACCGAGATCTTCGGCCGCGGCGGTGGCGAGCGCTTCGCGCAGCGCAACGAGCTCGAGTACTTCGGCGGCATCCCGCTCGACGTCAAGGTTCGCCAGGGCGGCGACGCCGGCGTCCCGGCCGTCGCCCAGCGCGAGCCCGGCATGGCCGCAGACGTGATGCGCACACTGGCGCGTACCGTGGCGGCACGCATGAGCGTCCGCGCCGCGCAGGCCGCCCCGGCGATCACGATCAGCTAGCGGGCACACGGCCCAGCGCGGCGCAGCCACTGCGCGGGTCTTCATCTTCCCAGCCGGTCTGGTACGAAAGCGGGATCGGCCGGAAGCGCCGATCAAAATACCGTCAGGGCATGGGGGTTCCTCCGTGCGCGCGCTGTGGCGCGCCCGACTTTACGTACCACGCCTGTGTCCCGGTACCGCAGGCTCCTCTTCCGCCGGAATCAGGCCGGTCGTTCTCGGAGCGGTACCAGGGGACGGAGTGGGGAACTCGGCCTGCGCCGCTACAGCAGCGCCCTGACGACCGCCCGGCCCACAGGGGGCCGAGCGTGCTTATCGTGGTCGGGCTCGCCTTGGTCTCGGCCGCGGCGGTAATCGGGGCTGTGGCTTTCGTGCTCATCGGGGTTCGCCCGGAGCCAGGCGTACGCGGTGGTCTCAACGCTGCGTACGCGACCACTTACACGCCGCGCCCGTCGATCCCGCGCCCTTCCCAGCCGATATTGCAAACGCAGGCTCCCGGGACGTTCCTTCCGGCACCGACAGACCAGGCTCCGCAGGCCACATTGGACCCTGCGACGTTGCCCGACGACCCTCTCATGGCATTCGCAGAGCGTGTTCATCGGGGCGACGCGAGCTACCGGGTCACCTCGTCCGGAGTTGTCCGGATTGGCTCCGCGAAGTCAGACTTCGGTTCGGAAATGTCCGTCGACGGGCTGGATCGTGCCGGCTGGTACACGTTCTCGGTGGCCGGCTTGAGCGCCACTACGGATTTGGTCGTCAAGGATGGCGTCGGCTACTTGCGTCCAAGGGGAGAGGGCTGGACCCAAGAGGCCTACCCGTCAGGGATGCCCGGGGACTTTCTGGAGGGATTCACCGGCGCGGACGTCGCCATGTTGACTTACGAGGGCGTCGAGCGACAGAACGGGCGCGCTCTACACCACCTGCGCCTCCCGAACGTCGACTGGCGCACGCTGCGTGGACTGCTCGGACAGGCGAACGATGCCGACGTCCGTGACATCAAGCTTGACATCTGGGTCACCTCGTCTGGTGTCCCGGTGAGAGCTAGGTTCACGATAGATGCCAGTTACCTGGAAGCCGGCGTTGAGGTCGATCTCAAAGCAAATCTGAATTACCGCTTCACCGAGTACGGCGAGGCCCACCCCATCGATGCGCCCGAGCAGTTCGAACACCACGGCTCAGGCGCGAACTCCTGAAGCCGGACGCGCAGGTCCATCGTGAGCGCGACTCGCCGCTCCTAGCTGCGCAACCACTCCCAGAGAGCGGCAGCGGCCGACAGGGCGGCGCGACGCCGGCCCTCATCGCCCGCCAGGAAGGCGACGCGCTTCAGCTCCTCGACGCCGTCCGCGCCACAGATCGCCAGTCGCACGTGCGTATCGCGCGACTGACGGGCGATGACAGCGAGGCCGACATCGGCTGAATGAGCCGCGCGCGCGGCGATGGCAAGGCCAGGCAGGTCAGGAGCGTCGCGCACGAGCTCGGCGTGAGCCAGGTAGTCGGCATTTCCAAGAAGAGCGGCCAGCTGGCCGGCCGTGCCGCATTCCACGACGGCCAGCGTCCGCCCGTTCAGGGCAGCGCCCACGGCGTCTGCCCAAGTCTGTGTTCCTTCCGCGAAGACGAACTGGCCAAGCTGCTCTCGCAGACGGCTGACCGTCTGGTTGACGATCTCGCGTGCTGTCAGTCGGCCGTCCATGCTCGCCGAGACGGCGACGTCAACGGCATCTATGCGCGCGTAGGTCGCCACCTGGGGGTTCTCCGACCGCAGGACCTCCTCGCCGATGAGCCCGACGAGCGCGGATTCGCCGATGCCGAACAGGCGCAGCGTGTGCGACGCCCGCTCTACCCCGAGCCGGCCGGCCTGCAGGCGGGGGAGGGCCTGCTCGCGCCACATCGGCCACATCTCGCGCGGGGGCCCGGGCAGGGCTATGACCAGGCGGCCGTCGGGCCGTTCGACCCACCAGCCGGGGGCCGAGCCGTGGCCGTTTGGCAGCGCATCGGCGCCGTCGATGAGCCACGCCTGCTTGCGATTGGCCTCGGGCATGGGCGCGCCACGGCGCTCGAACATCTCGGTCAGCCACGCGATCAACGCCGGATCCTCGCGCACCTCCAAGCCGCAGGCCGCGGCGATGGCCTCGCGCGTCAGGTCGTCGGGGGTCGGCCCGAGGCCGCCTGTCGACACCACCACGTCCGCATCGCCCAACGCGCGCGCAAAGGCGTCGACTACCAGGTCCAGGTCGTCCGGCAACGCCATCGAGCGCAGCACGCGCACGCCCAGGTCGGTCAGCTCGCGTGCCAGGTCGCCGCTGTTGGTATCGCGCGTGGAGCCCGTCGTCAGCTCGCTGCCAACAGCGAGCATCACCGCGCGCTCGATCGACCTTTGCACTCGCCAACGTTACCGGCACATTCCGCGCCGGCAAAGGCGCTCAAACGCTGGTGCGCTGTTGACGGTGCCGCACGGATGTGTTAGCAATCTACTGCCGAGAGTGCTAACGGCGATGAGGCTTTCGCACACACTGACGCGACCGGCTCGATCGCCCCCAAAAGAGAGGACGCCGACACAACATGGCCAAGCTGATTCAGCTACGACGAGGACGCCCGCGCGGCGATGAAGCGCGGCATGGACGCGCTGGCCGAGGCGGTCAAGACGACGCTCGGGCCCAAGGGCCGCAACGTCGCGCTCGACAAGAAGTACGGCGCTCCCACGGTCACCCATGACGGCGTGACCGTCGCCCGAGACATCGAGCTCGACGATCCGTTCGAGAACATGGGCGCGCAGCTGCTCAAGGAAGCCGCGACCAAGACCGAGGACGTCGCCGGCGACGGCACCACGACCGCGACCGTGCTCGCCCAGGCGATCGTCACCGAGGGCCTCAAGAACGTTGCCAGCGGCGCGAACCCGATGCAGATGAAGCTCGGCATCGACAAGGCCGCCGAGGCCGTGGCGCAGGCCATCAAGGCTGCCGCGCAGCCGGTCAAGGGCCGCGAGGAGATCGCCCAGGTCGCCACTGTCAGCGCCGCCGATCCGGAGATCGGCGAGCTGATCGCCGAGGTCATGGACAAGGTCGGCAAGGACGGCGTCATCACGGTCGAGGAGTCGCAAGACGATGGCCTTCGAGACAGAGTTCGTCGAGGGCATGCAGTTCGATCGCGGCTACGTCAGCGCCTACTTCGTGACCGACACGAACCGCATGGAGGCCGCGCTCGAGGATCCCTACATCCTCATCACGGACAAGAAGATCAGCGCCATCGCGGACATGCTGCCGACGCTCGAGAAGATCCTGCAGGCAGGGCAAGAAGGACCTGTTGATCATCGCCGAGGACGTCGACGGCGAGGCGCTGTCGACGCTGGTCGTCAACAAGCTGCGCGGCGTAATCAACGTCCTGGCGGTCAAGGCGCCCGGCTTTGGCGATCGGCGCAAGGAGATGCTGCGCGACATCGCCATCCTGACGGCGGCACGGTCATCAGCGAGGAAGTCGGGCGCAAGCTCGATTCGGTCCAGCTCGAGGACCTGGGCCGCGCTCGGCGCGTCGTTTCAACCAAGGACAACACGACGTTGATCGAGGGCCGCGGCTCCGAGTCGGAGATCCAGGGCCGGATCAAGCAGATCAAGGCGCAGATCGAGGAGACGACCTCGGACTACGACAAGGAGAAGCTCCAGGAGCGCATGGCCAAGCTGTCCGGCGGCGTCGCCATCATCAAGGTCGGCGCCGGGACCGAGACCGAGCTCAAG
This sequence comes from uncultured Chloroflexia bacterium, assembly GCA_963706095.1. Classification (GTDB taxonomy): domain Bacteria; phylum Chloroflexota; class Limnocylindria; order Limnocylindrales; family CSP1-4; genus JALYGJ01. The sequence goes on along the minus strand of OY970149.1, from coordinate 460,799 downwards.
GAGAAGAAGCACCGCGTCGAGGACGCCCTTTCGGCCACCCGCTCGGCGGTCGAGGAGGGCATCGTCCCCGGCGGCGGCGTGGCCTTGATCAACGCTCAGTCGGCGCTCGACTCGCTGTCGCTCGAGGGCGATGCCCAGATCGGCGTGCGCATCCTGCGCGCGGCGCTCGAGGAGCCGCTTCGGCAGCTGGCCGAGAACGCCGGCCTGCATGGCTCGGTCGTGCTCGAGAACGTGCGCCGTCGACAGGCGGAGGAGAAGAGCACCACGGTCGGCTACGACGTGATGAAGGACGAGTACGGTGACATGCTCGCGCGCGGCATCGTCGATCCGGCCAAGGTCACCCGCTCGGCCGTCGAGAACGCAGCCTCGATCGGCGGCATGGTCCTGACCACCGAGGTCATGATCACCGACAAGCGAGAGCCGGCGCCGGCCATGCCCCAGATGCCCCCGGGCGGCATGGGCGACTTCTAGTCGTTTGAAAGGATCGGGCGGCGGGCATGCTTGACCGATCGGCGGTCGGCCTGTGAGCATCACGCCAGATGCAATCCTTCGAGGCAAGCGGCTTCGCCGAGTTTGACCGCATGGCCGCCGTATTCCGGCGTACGCGCGAGCTACTCGACGTCGTCAGTGCCACGCATGAGCTGTCGCCTGAGGCGGCCGAGCTGATCGCAACGCAAACCCTGCCTCACGTCGAGGACATCGAGCAGGGATTTCGCGTCTGGCTGCGCGCCGGCGCGGTTGATCTCGACGAATTGAGATCGCTAGTTGCCCGCGCCGGCGTCCACACGCCAGAGACACGCAACGCCGCCGAGGAGCGCGCCGCCCTGGTCGAGACGATGAATGAGATCGCGGCCGCGGCGCGCTCGCACATCGTTCCGGCACCGGTGCGCGCGCTGGCTGCGCTGCAGCATGCGCGGCTGGTGTTTGCGCTGCTGCCGACGACTCCGACCGAGGACGTTCGTTACCCGGCCGGCCGGCGCACGTATGCCGACATCTCGCCACCGCGCCGGCCGGCCGAGCTGGCCGAGCGCATCGAGGAGCTCGAGCGGAGCCTGTGGGCGCTCGCCACGCGGCGCCAACCAAGCCTGACCGACGCCAGCTATCGCCGCACCTATGGCTTCTTCGATACGGCCGCGCGGATCAGCGACGGACACTTCCTCGTCTCGTGACCGACCAGACCACGCCGCCGACTACCCCGCCGAGTAGCCCGCCCGGCCAGCAACCGGCTCCGGAGCCCGCTCCGATCCACGAGCCGGAGGCGAGTCTGCTCGGAGAGATCGGCCACACGCGTGAATCGTTCATGCGCCTCCTGCGCGCGCATATCGAGCTATTCAAGGCCGAGATCAACGACATCGCCCGGCAGCTCGGCACCATGGCCGGCCTGGCCGGTGGAGCGCTCGGATGTGGCCTTGTCGTGGCCAACATGCTCTACATCGGCGGCTTCCTGTTCGTTGGCGAATGGCTGTTCGGCTCGATGGGCTGGGGCCTGGCCCATGGCCTGCTGTTCGGCATCGGCGTCATCGTCGCCCTGCTGCTCGCGTTCCTGGGCGCACGGCCCATGTCGAGCGTTGCCAGCTTCATCGGGGCCTTGGTCGTCATCTTCGTGGTCGCGCTGCTGACCGGCTCGAACATCGGCTATGACCTCGCTGCGCAAACAGGCGCCAACCTGGCCCAGCCATTCGGGGCGCCGGGTGTCATCGCACTCCTGGCGGGCGCCATCTTTGGCGCAATCCTTTTCACCCTGTTGATGGCGCGCGTCGGCGGGGGCAAGGCCGCCATCGGTGGGTTCTTCCTTGGCGCGCTGCTGGGCGCCATCGTGGGCTGGCTCATCGCCGGCGCGCCGTGGACGCTGGCGCCGGCCATTGCCTTCGCGATCACCATCGGCCTCATCTCGTGGCCGATCCTGAACTTCATCATTGCCTGGCCGGGCATCAACATGGAGGAACGCTTCGGCGGCCTCGCCCCGCGCCAGTCGATCGAGGCCGTCAACGAGACCAAGACCTGGCTGGAGGAGCAATGGCAGACGCGACAGCCGAAGCTCGGCAGGAAGTAGTCAAGGCCCGGCGCAACGCCGAGGCCGAGCTGGACCAGCTCACGGCCTCGACTCGCGCCGCGCTCGATATTCCGGCCAAGATCAAGCGCCACCCGGTTGAAACCGTGGGCGTGGCCGGTGGCGCCGCGTTCCTGCTCTTGGGTGGGCCGCGGCGCGCGGCGAAGGCCGCCGAGCGTCGCTTCTTCCCCGAGCGTGCCAACCGGCCGCCGAAGCTGCTCCCGAAGGACGTCGACCGCGCGCTGCGCAACCTGCCCAAGGGCGAGCGCGAGCAGGTCGAGGCGCACCTCGAGAAGGACTTCGCGACCTACCTTGGCAAGCAGCATCCGCAGGAGCCGGCCAACGCTCGCCAGTCGATCTGGAAGACCTACGACGTGCTGGTCGGCATCATCGGCGCGGCCGCGGCTCGCGAGCTGGTGAAGAAGCTGTTCGCGGTGCCGCAGGAGACCGAGGTCGACGCCATCAAGGCAAAGGGCGAGGCCGTGGCCGAAGCCACCGAAAAGGTTGCGGACGCAAGGCAGAAGGCAGCCCGCTAGCGCTGCTTGCGCCGCCCCGGTCAGAGCCAGCCGCGCCGCCGGAAGACCAGCCACAGGCCAACGCTGATCGCTGCCATCAGCAGCAGCGCCATGGGGTAACCCCACTCCCACGTCAGCTCTGGCATGTTCACGAAGTTCATGCCGTAGATCGTTCCGATGAGCGTCGGCGCGAAGATGATGGCGGCCCAAGCAGACACGCGCTTGACCTCTTCGTTCTGCTGGAAGCTGGCCACAGTCAGCCGCCTGATCTCCTCGTTCTGCGCCTGGTTCACGAGCGTTGCGTTGACGACCAGGATGTCTGACAGGTTCTGGCGGAAGCCGGCAACGCGCTCGGCCACGATCGTGGCGTGGTCGGCCACGTCGCGCAGGTAGCCCTGCAGCTCCGCGCGCGTGCCGTACTTGCCGAAGCCAGCGGCGAGCCGGTCGACGATCGAGAGCAGCGGCCGTGTAGCGCGCTGGAACTCGAGCACCTCGCTCGATAGCTCATAGATGCGGCGCGAGACGGTCGGGTCGCCGCGGAAGACCTGGATCTCGATCTCGTCGATGTCCTTGTCGACACCGGCCACGACCGGGGCGTAGCCGTCGACCACGCTGTCGAGGATGGCGTAAAGCACGGCCTCAGGGCCGAGCGCCAGGAGCTCGGGGTCGGTCTCCATGCGCGTGCGCACGGCCGACAGGTCGGGCGTGCGCGAGTGGCGCACGGTGATGACGAAGTTGCTACCGATGAAGACGTGGATCTCGCCGAACTCGACCTCCTCGACGTCGTCCAGATACGTCGCCGCGCGAAGGACCACGAACAACGTGTCGCCGTAGCGTTCCAGCTTGGGTCGCTGGTGGGCGACGATGGCATCCTCGACGGCCAGCTCGTGCAGGCCGAACTCCTCGGCCACGGGCAGGAACTGACCCTCCGTCGGGCGGTACATGCCGATCCAGCCCATCGCATCTGGCTCGTGACGCAGCATCTCGGCCATCTCGGCCACGGTCGAGGGAGTCTCGACACGCCGTCCCTCGCGGTACAGGCCGGCATCTACCACGCTCTTCTCGACCGGCGCGACGACGTCCTCGGGACGGGCCTCGAGCTGGACTTCAGGCGGTGGCGCGGCCGGTTGGCGCGCGCGCTTCTGGCTGGTGGCGCGCGGTATCGGCAGGGCTATGCGCGGTCGAGTCGGCAAGTTCGGTCCCTCGGATCAGCGGACAGGGCGACTATAGGCCGACCGCGCGGTGGTAGGCGAGGTCGGATTCGAACCGACACGCCGCTCACGCGGCACTGGGTCCTAAACCCAGCGCGGCTGCCATTACGCCACTCGCCCGCGCCGAAGATCTTACCGACGAGCGAGCCGGTCAGGCTCCGTCGAGGCCAGCGGCGAGGCGCTGCATGTCGACCGTGCCGCGGACGTTGAGGCCTTCGGGCGAAATCCAGGCCTCGTTGAGCGTCCACGGGTCCGACGGGGCCGGCTGAAGCAACACGACGGCGACGCCGACGCCCGGGTCGAGGAGCAGCGCACCACCCTGGACGGCGAGTCGAGCCTCTGCTTCAACCCCGGCGACGCTCACGAGCACACCCGAGTCGCTGACGATGACCGAATCGACGTTCACGCCGGCACGCTGCGCGGCCAAGCGCACCAGGGCTTCGGTCTGGGCCGGTGTCAGGGTCGCCACGGCCGTGGCCGCGTCGGCAGGGCCGCTGACGCGGATCGACGCGATGTTGGCCGTTGCGCCGCGGGTCGTCACCTCCACGTCGAACAGCTCGCCCTCGACGGTCTGGAACGATCGGTCGAAATAGGAGGCGTCGCCGACGGCGATGTCCAACCGGCCGATGCGCCCCACGGACGCGTCAACGTCGGTCGCCACGAGTCGTACCTGGCGAGATCTGCCGAGTAGCAGCGTCGGGTCGAGTGGCGCCACGGTGACGTCCAGGGTCGCCGAGCGCAGGCCGGCATCGCGCACGACCTGCGTCAGGAAGGGCGATAGCAGGAGCGGCAGGACGATCAGCACGAAGCCACCGACGAGCAGCACAAAGAAGGCCACGAAACGGAGGAAGCCGCGCACCACCCTATACTCGGGCCTTCCTATGATCGATGCCGAAACGGGGCAGATGAAGGTCACCACGCGGCCCGCAGAGCGGTCGTCAGTGGTCCTCGAGGTCGAGTTCCCCGCCGACCAGGTTCGCCGCCAGGTGGACCAATCAGTCCGCCATCTCAGCCGCCGCACCAAGGTGCCCGGCTTCCGTCCGGGCAAGGTGCCGCGGCCGTTGCTGGAACGTGCCCTGGGCATCCGCCGTGACGACCCGTCGGCGGAGAACCCGATCTTCGACGACGCCAAGGAGCATCTCTTCGAGCACTCGGTCCTGGAGGCCGTGCGTGACCAGGATCTCGACGTGCTGTCCATCCCAGAGCCGGAGTGGACCGCATTCACTGAGGAGGACGGCGCGACCTATCGGGTGACGCTGCCTCTGCGGCCGGAGGCCAAGCTCGGCGCGTATACCGACTATCCGTTCTTGATCTCGATCGACGAGGTCGACGCGGCAGCGGTGGACAAGGTCGTCGACCAGCTGCGCGACCAGCAGGCATCCCTCGTACCGGTCGAGGACCGCGGCGCGGAAACGGACGACTACGCCGTCATTCGCTTCGCCGGCTCACGCGACGGCAAACCCGTCGAGGGCGCCACGGCCGATCGCATGCCGCTGATCCTGGGGCGGGAGCGGTTCATTCCCGGCTTCGAGGACAACCTCGTCGGCCTGCGCGAGACGGAATCGAAGACCTTCGAAGTGACCTTTCCCGATGACTACGGTGAGGCCGAGCTGGCCGGCAAGCCGGTTAAGTTCGAAGTGACGCTGCTCGAGCTGCGCCACAAGAAGCTGCCCGAAGCGGACGACGACTTCGCGCGGCAGATGGGCGATTACGCCGACCTGGCCGCACTGCGCAAAGAGATCCAGGGTCGACTGGAGCGCAATGCTCTGGATCGGGCGCGCCACGTCTTCTCCGACCGGATCATCGAGTTCGCGGTGGCCAACGCCACGGTCGAGCTGCCCGATCTGTTGATCGAGCGCGAGATCGAGGTGATGCTCGACGAGCTGCGTGTGCGGCTGGCAGAGCAGGGCATCGGCTTCGACGACTACCTGCGCGTGACCGAACGCGAGCTGACGCAGGTGATCGAGGAATTCCGGCCGGACGCCGAACGGCGCGTCAAGACCCTGCTGGTGCTCTCGGCCGTGGCAGACAAGGAAGGCGTGGAGGTATCGGATGCGGAGCTCGAAGCCGAGCTCGCACGCTCACGCGAGCGCTACGCCGAAAACCCACGCCTTATCTCCTACCTCGAATCGGCGCGCGGCCGGACCTACACCCGCTCGCTGCTGCGCCGCTCGAAGGTGGTCGAGTCGCTGGTCGATCGGTGGATTGCCGATCATCCGGAGTTCGCCCACGTCCAGCACCTGCATGACGGCGACGCACATCCGGCCGACGCCCACGAGCACGACCATGTGCACGATCATGACGAGCACGATCACGGTCACGACCACGATCACGACTAGCCGACCCGCACACCGTCACCGATCCGAGAAAGGGAGCCGCTGATGCTCGTCCCCATGGTCATCGAAACCTCGAGCCGAGGCGAGCGCGCCTACGACATCTACAGCCGGCTGCTGCGCGACCGGATCATCTTCCTCGGCGACGCCATCGAAGACCACATGGCGAACCTGATCATCGCCCAGCTGCTCTTCCTCGAGGCTGAGGATCCCGATCGCGACATCTCGCTCTACATCAACTCGCCCGGCGGCGTCGTCACGGCTGGCCTGGCCGTCTACGACACGATGCAGTACCTGCGCGCCCCGGTGTCGACCATCTGCATCGGCATGGCCGCGTCGATGGCCGCGGTCCTGCTCGCGGCCGGCGCGGAGGGCAAGCGCTACGCGCTGCCCAACTCGCGCATCATGATCCACCAGGGCTCGGGCGGCTTCCGTGGCAACACGCCGGATATCTTCATCCAGGTCAAGGAGCTCGAGTCACTCATCAAGATCAACCACGAGATCCTGGCGCGCCACACCGGACAGACGGTCGCAAAGGTCATTCGCGACACCGAGCGCGACTACTTCATGTCGCCCGACGAGGCCAAGGCCTACGGCATCATCGACGAGGTCTACGCGTCGCCAAACCAGTCGCTAATCAGCGAGGCCAAGGCACGCGGCGCCCTTGGCGGCGAAGGCCCGGCCGAATCTCCCGAGGAGCGCGAGCGCGACGCCAAGGGCCAGACCAAGGGCTGAATCGGGCACCCGATCGACGCCTGCAGCGTCGTGTCGATCGGCCCTGCGCGGTCAAAAGGATGGGAGTACGCTGGGCCGCCCCAGTTGCGCGGGGCGTGATATCGGAGGCGTGACGAGCGCGCGATGAGCACTACCAGCAGCAAGGGAACGAAGGTTCCCTACCGCTGCAGCTTCTGCGGCAAGAGCCAGGAGCAGGTCCGCAAGCTGATCGCCGGCCAGGGCGTGTACATCTGCGACGAGTGCATCAACCTGTGCCAGGAGATCATCGAGGAGGAGATGCTCGAGGCGCCGCGGGCGAAGCCGCAGGCGACCAAGCTTCCCAACCCGCGCCAGATCATGACCGCGCTGGATCAGTACGTGATCTCGCAGGATCGGGCCAAGAAGGTCCTCGCGGTCGCGGTCTACAACCACTACAAGCGCGTCGCCGCGGGCCACGTCGTCGACGACGTGGAGCTTCAGAAGTCGAACGTGCTGCTCGTCGGCCCGACGGGGTCGGGCAAGACCCTGCTGGCGCAGACGCTGGCGCGCGTGCTCGACGTACCGTTCTGCATCGCCGACGCGACGTCACTGACCGAGGCCGGGTATGTAGGCGAAGACGTCGAGAACATCCTGCTGCGGCTCATCCAGGCGGCCGACTTTGACGTCGCGCGCGCCCAGCGCGGGATCATCTACATCGACGAGATCGACAAGATCGCGCGCAAGTCGGACAACCCCTCGATCACGCGCGACGTGTCGGGGGAGGGGGTACAGCAGGGGCTACTGAAGATCCTCGAGGGCACTGTCGCGAACGTGCCACCGCAGGGCGGCCGCAAGCACCCCCACCAGGACTTCATCCAGATCGACACGACCAACATCCTGTTCATCTGTGGCGGCGCGTTCGAGGGGCTCGAGAAGATCGTCGAGGAGCGCGTCGGCAAGCGCACGATGGGCTTCGGCTCGCAGGCCCAGGTGGATAAGGTCGTGCGCGAGCAGCTGCTCGAGCAGATGATGCCTGAGGACCTGCTGAAGTTCGGGCTGATTCCAGAGTTCGTCGGGCGCCTTCCGGTGATCGTGTCGCTCTCGGCACTCACGCGCGACGACCTGATGCGCATCCTGACCGAGCCCAAGAACGCCGTCACCCGGCAGTTCCAGAAGTTCCTGCAGATCGACAAGGTCGAGCTGCACTTCACGCCCGGGGCGATAGAGGCCGCAGCCGAGCTGGCCCTGAACCGCAAGACCGGGGCACGAGCGCTGCGCTCGATCGTCGAGGAGTCGCTGCTCGAGGTGATGTTCGACATCCCGGAGCGGACCGATGTGCGCAAGTGCATCATCACCGAGGAGACCATCCGCAGCGGCCGCGCGCCGCTGCTTCTGACGAAGGCCGAGATCGAGCGCGGGGTCGACGAGACCAACTACCAGGAGCGCCTCGGCGCCTGACCCGCCTCCGCGCGGGCGTCCCGGCGATAGCGGAGCCGTCCCGCCCGCGGCGACAGCCTCCGCCGCCGACACCCCGGGGACGCGCCCACTTTCACATGGATGCCGCTGGTTCCGGGATCGTGGCCGCGGTTTGTCCCTCAATGCCCTCGAATCGCGGGAACGAAGGCGAACTAGCGCTGTTTCGCCGCTCCGATCCCGCTGCCAGCCGGAATCGTTAGAAACCAGATGCCCGAGATCGCTCGATCCGGTTTCCGCAGCCAGGCGCGAACGACGCGACTCCGTTCCGGATAGATCGAGTTCATCGTCTCGAGGTGGTCGTTGACCACGCGCCTGTTGATCGGCTCGTCGCGAACGATCAGCAGCCGGCCGACGTGTTGTGGGGTCCAGCCGAACCGCTTCCGGCAAAGGACGGGTGCGAGGCGCACTTTCGTATCGACAGACCGGTTCGTGTCCTCCAGCGACCCGAAGGCGCTCTTAACCTCACAAATGGCGGCGGCCTGCAGCCGCTCGTGACTGCCGAGGAGGTCGATGGATCCACGCTCGCCATATTCCGAGAAGGTCACCTCGAGAGCAGTTCGCCAACCGCGACGCGAGAGAACGGCTGTTGCTCGTTCGACGAGCACGGCGTGCTCCTCGTCGAGCAGCCGGTCAGCGGCCGCTCCCTTCCACCACGGATTGAGGTAAAGGCGTCCGTCCAGCGCAGCGAACACGCGCCGCAAGCGTCCGACGCGGACATTCGCGATCCGTCCGCGCTCTATCTCGCAGATGTCCTCTACAGGAACTCCCGACAGCTCGGCCAGCTGCTCCTGGGTGACGGAAAGCTCGCGACGGATCCTGCGCAGAAGGCGACCCAGCCGCTCGTCCTCAGCCTCGCTCACGCGGCCGAGTGTGCCCGGCGGCGCTTATCGGCCACTTATCGTCGGCGCTTATGGCCACTTATCGGCGGCGCGTACCGGCCACTTATCGGAGGCGCTTACCGGCCGCTTGTCTGTGGCTTAGCGTGCGATCATCGGCGGTATGGCAGCGCAGGGGCTGGGCGGCTTCGGCGGCCGCAACCTGGCCCGGAAGCTCGGACCGCTCAACGCCTGGAGCTTCGCGCTGCAGCGCCTTGCCGCGGCCGAGGAAGCAGACGCTGCCCGCAAGCTGGAGCAGCTCGGCCACAAGGCGATCTGGATTCCAGAGAGCCTGGGCAGCAAGGACGTCCTGGCCCACTCGGCCATCCTGCTCCAGGCAACTGAAACCGCGATCGTGGCACCGGGCATCGCCAACATCCATGCCCGCGATCCGATGGCGATGGCCAACGGTGCACGAGCGCTCGGTGAGGCGTTTCCAGGGCGCTTCGTGCTCGGTATCGGCGTCAGCCACGCGCCAAGCGTCCAGATGCGGGGTGGCAGCTACCAGAACCCGCTCCAACAGATGAGGACGTACCTCGACGCCATGGACGCTGCCCAGTACGCGGCCCCGGCACCGGATCCGCCCGTCCCGGTGGTGCTCGCCGCGCTCGGGCCAAAGATGCTCGAGCTGGCCGCGGAGCGCGCCGACGGCGCGCACCCGTACTTCGTCCCGGTCGGGCACACGCCGTATGCCCGACGCTACCTTGGTCACGATGCGGCCCTGATCCCCGAGGTCACCGCGGTCCTGACGACCGATCGATCACATGGCCTCGAGATCGCGCGCGCCTTCGCCAAGCACTACCTGGCGCTGCCCAACTATGCCAACGGCCTGCGCCGCCTCGGTTGGAGCGATGACGACATCGCCAACGATGGCAGCGACCGGCTGCTCGAGGCGGTGATAGCGATCGGTGACGTCGATCACATCGTGAAACGGATCCGTGACCATCTCAACGCCGGGGCGGACACGGTCACGCTCCAGCTGCGCGAAGAGAAATCGTCCGACCCGGCGCTGGCCGCCCACGCGGAAATTCGGGCAGCGTTCGCCAGCTAGCGGAAATTCGGGCAGCCTTCGGCTCTTAGGCCGCCGGCGTGCGGGTCAGGACGAACTCGCGGATGCGCCGCCAGGCATCTTCCGACGCCGTGGCGTAATCCGTCGCCTTGCGGTCGAAGAACGAGTGCGGGGTGCCCGGATACGTGACCATCTCGTGATCAACGCCGGCATCAGCCAGTGCGCGGTCGAAGGCGGCGATTGCCTCATCGGGGATCGAGGCGTCATCGCCGCCGAACAGCCCAAGAACCTCCGCCTGGTCGCTGCGCACCACGTCGACAGGCGCCGGCAGATCACCTCTACCGGACTGCGGAGGTCCATAGAAGCCGACCGCACCGGTCAGGTTGAGCTCGGGCAGGGTGGCCGACAGGAACGCCAGCCGCCCGCCGAAGCAGAAGCCGACGCTGAAGACGGCGCGCACGCCATCACGCGAGCGAAGCTCGTCCACGCCCGCCTTCATATCCTGCTGCAGGGTCGCCCAACCGCAGGCGTCTACGTGGGGCATGTACTCGAATTCCTCGCCGCGCGGAGCCATGCCCGCGGTGCGCCCGAAGTAGTCGATCGCCAGCGCCTCCACGCCTGCCTCGGCAAAGCGCAGTGCCAGCTCCTCGTAGAATGGATGAAGGCCGCGCACGTCGGGCAGGATGAGCATCGCCGCGCCGGTCGGAGCGGTTGGTCGTGCGGCGAAAGTGGCGAATTCGGTTCCATCGGCCGCGTGGAGGCCGGAACGGGAGCCGTCCACGGCAGCGCCTGCCAGAGGCGGAATCGGGGGTCTGCTGTCCAGGTCGAAGCACATGGGACGATCGTAGCCCCGAGTGACGTCACCTGCGCTGCTAGACTCGGCGCCCACGGCAGCGACCGGAAGGAGTAGCGACGCACCGGCCTGTACAGAGAGGTTCGGCCAGGCTTACGAGCCCAGGCTGCGAGTCGGACCGAGGCAAGTGTCGCGAACGTCGTCCGCGAGCCGAGGCGGGTTGCGCCCGATAACGCGCGCAGAGAGCAACCGGACCACGCCGGCGGGATGACCGCCGTACGCCGGATGCCGAACCAGCAGGTGGTACCACGACCCCGTCGTCCGCTGGACGATCGGGGCCGTTTCGTTTTCAGGGAGGTTCGAATTGGCGACTGCCGAGGCGCTGACGGTGGGGATGCCACCGGCATACAACGCCGCTGACGCCGAGCCGCGCATCTACGAGCGCTGGCTTGCGGCGGACGTCTTCGCGCCCGACGGCGCGGGAAGCCGGGCCGACCAGACGCGCAAGCCCTTCGTCATCACCCAGCCGCCGCCGAACATCACCGGTGCGCTGCACGTCGGCCACGCGCTCACGACCACGGTCGAGGACGCGATGATCCGACGCGCGCGGATGCAGGGCTACCCGACCCTGTGGGTGCCCGGCGTCGACCATGCCTCGATCGCGGCGCAGGTGGTGCTCGATCGGCTCATCGCCAAGGACGGCGAGTCGCGCGCCTCGCTCGGTCGCGAGCGCTACCTCGAGCGAATGTGGACATTCATCAATGACACGCGCTCGATCATGGGCGACCAGCACCGCCGCCTGGGAGCCTCGGTCGACTGGGGCCGGCTCCGTTTCACCATGGACGAGGGCTCGGCAAAGGCGGTCCGTGTCGCATTCAAGCGGCTGTACGACGACGGTCTCGCCTACCGCGCCGAGCAGCTCATCAACTGGTGCCCCGGCTGTCGCACCAGCGTCAGTGATCTCGAGGTCATCGCCACGCCGACGACGGGCACGCTGTGGTCGGTGCGCTACCACTTCGTGCGCGATGACGGCTCGATCGATCCGGACGACACGATCACCGTGGCCACGACTCGCCCCGAGACCATCCTCGGCGACACGGCCGTGGCGGTGCATCCGGATGATCCGCGCTACACCTCGGCCGTGGGCCGGACGGTGCTGATCCCGTTTGTCGACCGGCTCGTGCCGGTCATCGCGGACGAGGTCGTGCGCCGCGATTTCGGCACGGGCGCGGTCAAGATCACGCCCGCCCACGACGCCGAGGACTTCGAGACCGGCAAGCGTCACGGCCTGGCGATGGTCGATGTCATGACCGACGACGGGCACATCAACGACAACGGCGCCGCGTACTCGGGTCAGCCGCTGGCGGAGGCGCGCACGCGCATCCTCGAGGACCTCGCGGCGCATGGTGACCTCGTCGCTGAGCAGGCGCACGAGATGATCGTCGGCCGCTGCGAGCGCAGCAACGACGTCATCGAGCCGCGCATCAAGACGCAGTGGTTCATCAAGGTCAAGCCAATGGCCGAGAAGGCGATGGCGTCGGTCGACGCCGGCCGGACGACCTTCGTGCCCCCTCGCTATCGCAAGGTCTTCTTCGATTGGATGGAGAACATCCACGACTGGAACGTAAGTCGCCAGCTGTGGTGGGGCCATCGCATCCCGGCGTGGTACTGCCCCGACGGCCACGAGACGGTTTCCGATGCCGAGGACGGGCCCGACGCCTGCGCAGTCTGCGCGCGTCCGGCGACGGACCTTACCCACGATCCGGACATCTTCGACACGTGGTTCTCGAGTGGCCTGTGGCCCTTCTCGACGCTGGGCTGGCCGGACGACACGCCCGACCTGCGCACCTATTACCCGACCTCGGTCATGGAGACCGGCTACGAGATCATCTTCTTCTGGGTGGCCCGGATGATGATGCTCGGGGAGTGGCTGACCGGAGAGGCGCCGTTCCACACGGTCTACCTGCACGGCATCGTGCGCGATCCCTATGGCGCCAAGATGTCCAAGACGAAGGGCAACGTCGTCGATCCGCTCGAGGTCATCGACGAGCTCGGCGCTGACGCGCTGCGCTTCGCGCTGCTGCACGGGCCCGAGCCGACCCAGGACCAGAAGATGTCGACGCCGCGGCTCGAGAGCGCGCGCAACTTCGCCAACAAGATCTGGAACGCGGCGCGCTTCGTGTTGGGCAGCCGGCCGCCCGAGATCGCGGCGGACGCGCCGCTCCAGCCGCCCGACATGGACGGACTGAGCCCGGCTGACGAGTGGATCCTCGAGCGCTGCGCGCGTGCGATCGAATCGGTCGAGCGGGCATATGAGGACTTTCAGTTCGGCGAGGTGGCGCGGACGTTGCACGACGCCATCTGGAGCGAGTACTGCGACTGGTACGTCGAGATGGCCAAGACCAACCTCGCCGCTGATGCACCGGTGCAGGCGCGCGTTGCCACGTGGCGGACGCTCTCGTGGGTGCTCGACCGCTACCTGCGGCTGCTGCATCCGCTGATGCCTTTCGTGACTGAGGAGATCTGGCAGCGCACACCGCACCTGCCGGACGATCCGGACCTGCTCATCGTCGCGCCGTGGCCTCAGCAGGAACAGATCTCGCGCGCGGGCGAATCCCTGGACGGCGCCCGTTTCGTTCCGTCGCTGATCGATGTCGTGACCGCCATTCGTGCCGCCCGGGCGCAATCGGGCATTGCGCCCGGCGATTACCTCGACGCGGTCATCCGTCTTCCCGACGCTGGCGAGCGGCGTGTGTACGCGGCGCTCCAGCCGGTAATGGAACGACTGGCCCGCATCCGGACGATCGAGGTTGCGGCGGATCCCGTGGCGGCCATCCCGAAGGGTGCGCTGTCGGTCGTGACGCGTGGCGCAGAGGCATGGCTGCTACGCTCGGACGCTAACCGGGCAAAGGACCGGGCGCGTCTCGAGAAGGAGTTTGGCAACGTCCAGGGACAGCTCGCTGCAGCGCAGCGCCGCCTCGCCGATTCGAGCTTCGTGGACCGTGCTCCGGCACACGTCGTCGAGCAGGCGCGCCTGCGCATGACCGAGCTCACGGACCAGCTGGCGGCACTGCGCGCCCGCCTGGACGAGGCATAGCCGCCGTGCCAATTCCGTTTCTTGGCAACAAGAAGAACAAGAAGCAGGCCGCGCCGCCGCAGCGTGTCTACCTGCCCCCGGATCAGCTCGACTTCGAGGAGCACACCAGGCGTCAGCAGTTCTCGTGCATTGCCAGCCACGGCGTCCGGCTGCCGGCGGCCGGTGAAGTGCCGACGCTCCTGCCGAAGCTGCTCGAGGGCTTTGCGACCAAGGTCGAGCTCATCGAGCCACTCGACATCGAATTCCAGGAGGCGGCACCGCAGCTGCTCCTGCCGGAAGTCGCGCTGCAGTGGATCAATGCGCACCACGGCCGCGGCCAGATTGCGCGCCACGCGCTGTACGTCCTCGAGTCGCTCGACGCCCTCGACCTGGCGTACGAGACATTTGCCGTGGCGCTGCTGCAGGGCGACCTCGATGTCGATGGCTTTCCGCGCTTCGACGCCATCGTTGGCGGGCCGATCAGCTACTGGGACGAATCGAGTGGCGACCTGATCGTCCGCGTGGCGCTGTGCTGGGGCGGCGAGGGTGTGCGCGGTGACACTCAGCGGGCCGCGCAGAAGCTGCTCGCTCGGCTGATGGCCAACATGCTTGCCAGCCAGGGCGCGACGGAGCTCGGCCGGGTCGAACGTCCCGTCGCGGTGGCCGGGGAGGGCCAGCGGCCGTGTCCGCACTGCGGCTTTCGCCAGATCGATCGGCGCGCGCACTTCTGTCCGAAGTGCGGCATGCGCATGACCGTGGGCTGAAAGTGCCGCGCTACGACTACGGCTGCGAACAATGTGGCCACGCGCTCGAGGTGATGCACGGAGTTAACGAGACCGGCCCGCAGCAATGTGAGCGCTGCGGCGGCGGGATGCGCAAACTGATGTCGCAGCCGGCGATCGTCTTCAAGGGCTCAGGCTGGGCCAAGAAGGACGCTCGGCCTGCGCGCCCAACGGGAGCCAAGAGTGGGACTGATTCCGAGGCCGATCAGCGACCTGCTGCGTCGGATGACGGGAAGGCCGACAAGCCCGCCGCCAAAGCCGCCACCGCCGACCCGGGAGGCGCTGCCTAGACCGACCTATCGCCTGCCAGCGGGCATTCCGGAGCCGATCAAGCGCGTCGATCCGAAAACTCTACCGACGGGCATCCAGGCAACGGTCGAGACCTCGGTCAAGGGAGTCACCGGCAACAAGTACATCGGTCGCGCCCTCGAGGTGATGACCATCGCCGGCGACGCCGGCGCGCCGCTTTTCTCGGCTGCCCTCGCATTCAGCACGATGTTCGCGATCATCCCGCTGTTCCTGCTGCTGGCAGGAGTGATCGGCTGGGTGATCGAGGATCCGGCCGAGCAACAGGCGCTGCTCGACCAGCTCGTGAGCATGGTCCCGCCCCTGGAGGACTTCTTCGAGGCTTCGCTCGAGGGTCTGGTCCAGAACAGCGGTGCGCTGTCGGTGATCGGCCTCATCGGTGCGCTGTGGGGCGCCAGTGCGTACTACGCCGGGCTCGACGAGGTGATGCGGCGCATCTTTGCCGGCGGCGGCGTGCGCGACCAGTTCGCTCGTCGTATCCGCGGGCTCATCACGATTGCCATCCTCGTCGCCCTCGTCGTGCTGCTGGTCGCGCTGGGAAGCCTGTGGGCGTTCCTCGAGCGCGTGGTCGGCGACCTGGCGATCTGGCGCTACGCGGTGCCATTTGTCTCGAGCGTGGCCACGGTCATCGTCGTCATGGCCGTCTACAAGCTCGTGCCCACGGCGCCGCCGAGCTTCCGCGCGGCGCTGCCGGCGGCGATCCTGGCCGGCATCGGCATCGCGTTGCTGACGAATCTGTTCGGCGCGCTTACGCCGCTACTGGTCGGCGGTCTCTCCGGCCTCGGCGTCATCGCGACGGTGTTTGGCGCCCTGATCTGGTTGAACCTGAGCTACCAGATCCTGCTCTATGGAGCCGCCTGGGCGCGGTTCCGACGCGATCGGGAAGCTGAGAAGGCCTCGGTTGTCGAGCTCGGTGTCGCCTGAGGTCACCGACGGGGATGCCGCTCAGCTTTCCTGAGCGGAACCGCAGCGCCGGCAGAAGTGCGCCTTCGCCGAGAGCGGCAGCTGGCAGGAACGGCAGGGTTTGACGCCGGGCGGAGCATCGGACTGTGCGGCGTGCTGCGGCACGGGCAGGTACTCGCGAACCGACGGTGGCGGCGGTGCTGTGGCGGCCATCATGGCCGCCGTGAACGCGGGTGACGGCATTTCCGGGGGGACGTCGAAAGTGATGGCCGGACGGGGGCGCGGTTGGATGATCGGTGCGGGCAGTACCGGGTCGGGCGCGAGCATCGGCTCCGGGGGTGTCGCCTCGGCGGCGAGCGGCATGGGCACTGAAGCTGGCGGCGGTGGCATGAAAATGGGCTCGACCGGAGTCGGGGCTGGCCCTGGCTCGGGGCTCGGGAGTGCGGGCTCGTCATCTGGTTTCACCGAATCAGCGGCGGTAGTCACCGGCTCCGCGGCGAAGGTCACCGGCTCTGGGCTTAGCTCCACGGGCTCAGGAGTCGCGATGATCGGTTCCGGCATGGCCGGCGGATCGAGTTCGACGGCCGGCGCGACCGCCTCGACTGGCTCCCGCATCATTGGCGGCGCCATCGACTCATCCGCCTTGATGGGCTCCACCTTGACGGGTGGCGGGGCCGCTCGCTTCATGGGGCGGACCGGCGGCGGCGCCGGGAGTTCGACAACCTCAGGCTCAATGGGCTGGACCGTCACCGACTCGGCAACGATCGAGGCGAGAGTCACAGGTGCGCCGGCAGGCGTCGCTGAAACAGCCGGAAGCTCGGCGAGAGGCAGCGCCGGAAGCTCGACGAGAGGCAGAACCGGTGGCTCGACCGTCGGCGGCGCTGGAGCCTCGAGGACGGTCGGCCCAGCTTCCGTAGCCTGAAGCTCTGGCGTTTCCAAGACGGGCGACGGCGCGGTCTCGACCACAGGCGTCGGCATCTCGACGACCGGCAACGGCATTTCCACGACGGGCGACGGCGCGCACGTCTGGCAGCGGCTCTCCTGCTCGTTCCAACACGCCGGGCACGAGTAGCCGCGGCACTCCAGGCACAGCCGCAGGAAGAGCTCCCGTTGCGGTTCGGCAACACCGTCGGCCGTGCGACCGACAGCCGAAGCCAGACGCCTCGCGAGCTTGCCGCTCGAGGGAGCGCGCTCACGGCGTTCGGTCGGCTGGCGGGCGCCGCAGCGCTCACAGAAGACGTCAATCCCCCTCATGGTCAGAAGGATGACCCCAGCGCGCCCCAACGAAGCGCCACCATCAGTACCGATCCGACATGCAGATCGTCCCGACCCGATCGTCACAGGGTCCCCTGCTAGACTCGCCGACCGGATGGCTGGCCCCCTCGCCGCGGTCGAGCGGTTCTTCGAGCGGCTCTTTGAGCGGCCCGCCGCGCGGCTCTTTCAGCCGCAAGTCGAGCCCGTTCAGATCCAACGTGCGCTCGAGCGGGCGATGGAATCGGAACGGCGCGTTCAGTCGCGGCGCACGTACGCGCCCAGTGCCTACCGGGTTCTGCTCAACGATCGCGATGCATCCGCGTTGGCCATAGATCTGCGCGTGCTCGCGCACGACCTAGCTGAGTCTCTGCGTCTCTACGCGCGCAGTCATGGATACGTTCTGCTGGCGCAGCCGCGAGTTGACATCGGCTCATCGGCGTCCGTGCCGCAGAGTGACGTTCGCGCGTACGCCGATCCGGTGACGCCGCCCGTGGCGCCCGCTGCGGCACGCCAGCCGGCTGGCTCAGTGCTGACGCCCGTCCCTGTTCAACCCTCCGAAATTCCCGACGGCGCGACGGCCGTCTATGCCGCGCCCCACGTGGCCGCACCGCGCGCGCAGCTCGCCATCAGGATCCCGTCCGGCGAGACCGTGCGCGTGGCGGTGCGGTCGGGCACGATGCGCATCGGCCGTGCCCTGGACAACGACATCGTCCTGGCCGACGACAAGATCTCACGCCACCACGGCCAGATCAGCACGCGACTGGGCATGCTCGTCTTCACAGATCTGGGCAGCACGAACGGCTCTTTCCTCAATGACAGCGCCGTCACCGAGATCGCCCTCGGGCCTGGCGACGTTCTTCGGTTGGGCCGTTCGACGGTGACAATCGAGCCAAGCCCATAACCTCTACGTCCTCTATGGACGTATTCACGCTCAGCCTGTGGGCACTTCGCCTGGGCTTCCTCCTCCTTGTATACGCGTTCTTCTTCATGGTCGCTCGAGCCCTGTGGCGCGACCTGCGTGCCGGCGTGGCCGGCGCCGGCCGACCTCTCGCACGACTTGTCGTCATCGCCTCGCCGGAGGGCGAGCCGGAGACGGGTGCATCGATCCCCCTCGATGCCGTCAACTCGCTCGGCCGCGACGTGAACAACTCGATCCTGATCGATGACTCGTTCGTGTCGGCCGAGCACACTCTGCTGACGTTCCGCGGCCGCGCCTGGTACGTCGAGGACCGTGGCAGCACCAACGGCACGTGGCTCAACGGCCAGCGCATCGACGGTCTGTGGCCGCTCGGCTTCGGCGACGAGCTCCAGGTCGGGCAGGTGCGCATGCGCCTCGAGCGCGCGCGGAGCGAGAACCAGTGACCGCGGCCGCACGGGCCATGAACCGCGTCGGCATTCGGCCGCGGCTGCGCCGGCGTGAGCTGAGCCTCCTCGTCGTCGTAGCCCTGGCGCTAATCGTCGGCTGGGCGAGCTACGTCTCGTTCCGCGACGGCGAGCTGGGACTTGTCGACACGTCCGTGCTCACGACCTACCTCGTCGCCATCTTCGCCATCCACCTGCTCTTCGTGATTGCCGGACGGCGGATGGACGAGTTCCTGTTTCCGGCCGCGGCGATGCTCGGCGGCATCTCGCTGCTGATGATGCAGCGACTCCCGCAGGACCTCATCGTGCAGTCGGTCGGGGGCCGTGAGCTGGGCCTCGGCGCGCTGCAGCTGGTCTGGATCCTGATCGGCTTCGGACTGCTGGCAGCGGCGGCCACGCTTGTCCGCAGCGACGGCTGGCTGCGCCGCTACAAGTACACCTGGGCGGCGCTCGGCATCGGCCTGCTGCTGCTCGTCTTCGTGCTCGGCGAGGTCACCGGTGGTGCCCGGTTGACCCTGCGCATCGGGCCCTTCTCGGGTCAGCCATCGGAGCTGCTCAAGGTCATCCTGGTCGTCTTCCTGGCGGGCTATCTCGCCGAGAACCGGACGCTGCTGGCCGGTAGCAGCACGCGCGTGGGGCCGCTGCGGTTGCCGCCCTTGCCGTATCTCGCGCCGATGCTCGCGATGTGGGGCATCGCGCTCTCGATCGTCATCGTCCAGCGCGACCTCGGCGCGGCCCTGCTCTACTTCCTGCTCTTCCTGGGGATGCTGTACGTGGCCACGCGGCGCATCTCATACGTGGTCATCGGGCTGCTGATGTTCATCGGCGGAGCCGTAGTGCTCTACCAGCTCTTCCCCCACGTCCAGGACCGCGTCGATATCTGGATCGACCCGTTCGCCGACCCGCAGGGCTCGGGCTACCAGATCATCCGGGCCATGTTCGCGTACGGACGGGGCGGCATCGTGGGCACCGGCCTCGGTGCCGGGCTGCCGCAGGTGGGCGAGGTGCCGTCTATCCCGGCGATCCACACCGACTTCATCTTCGCCGCGCTGGCCGAGGAAATGGGCATGCTCGGCGGCCTGGCGATCCTGGGCCTGTACGTGCTCATTGCCCAGCGTGGCTTCCGGATCGCCGCGCTCGCCGCGGACGATTTCCGGGCACTGCTCGCTACCGGTCTGACGCTCGTGGTCGTGATCCAGGCCGCAATCATCATGGGCGGCAACCTGCGGGTGGTGCCGCTGACTGGCATCACCCTGCCGCTGATCAGCTATGGCGGCTCATCGGTACTCATCAACGGCGCGGTCATCGGTCTGCTGCTGGCGCTGTCCGATCGCGGCGTCGAGGCACCGGCGCCGAGCGCACCGCGCACCATCTCTCAGCGCCTCGGCCGTCGTGCACGAGGCCTCAGCGGCAAGGCCGAGTCGGCCGTCTGATGGACGACAGAACCTCGCCCCCGCCCGGGCCGTACAACACGCCCGCTACCGCGCCGCGCCGTGCCGCGAGCTATCGGCTGCGCGTGCGCCTGCGCGTGCGACCGCACCTCGGCTCGAGCCGCAAGACACCGTCACTGGATCCGGCCGCAGCGGCACGGCCGGCGCCGCCACCGCGCATCGCAGGCTCGCTGCTGCGCCTGTCGCTGGCGCTGGCCGTTGGCTATGGCGCGCTCGCCATTGGCCTTGGCTACTGGCAGGTCGCCCAGGCGCAGCAGCTCACGACCAATGCAATGAACCCACTCGTGCTGGCTGCTGCGCGCGATGCCCCGCGCGGCACCATCTTCGATGGCGACGGCAACGTGCTCGCGCACAACATCGGCGCCAGCGCGCGCCATCGCGAGTATCCGTACCTCGTCGCCGCGCCGGTGGTTGGCTACCGCAGCGACATCTTCGGCACAGCCGGGCTCGAGAACACGTACGACGCCCAGCTGACCGGGCTGATCTCGATGCGGCCCGGCGACGAGCTGCTGCGCAAGTTCCGCGGGCAGCAGTACAACCCGTCCGATCTGCACACGTCGCTCGATATCGCGCTCCAGCAGCTGGCCTCTGACCTGCTGGGCGATCAGCGTGGCGCGGTCGTGGCCATCGAGCCGGCCACCGGCCGCGTGCTCGCACTCGTCACCAATCCGACGTACAACCCGAACCGCATCGCCGAGCGCCAGGGCTCGCGACGGTACGTAGCCGAGCTCCAGGAGCAAACGGATTCGCCGCTGTTGAACCGGGCCACGCAGGGCCTCTACGTGCCCGGCTCGGTGTTCAAGATCGTGACCGCCGCCGCCGGCCTGTCATCGGGCTCGATCAGCCCGCTCACCACCTACGAGGATCAGCCCGAGGAGTACGACACCGGGTTCCTGGTCGAAGGCTTCCGCATCCGCGACTTCCCGCGCCGCGTTCAGACCGACCATCCGCTCGACTTCTACGAGGCCACCGAGGTCTCGAGCAACATCTGGTATGCCCACGCCGGGCTCGACACGGGCGCCGAGAACATGCTCTCGTGGGCAGAGCGCCTCGGCTTCGGGCAGCGCATCCCGTTCGAGCTGCCGACGTCGCCCAGCCAGGTGACCGGCGGCGGCGGCCCGCTGAGCGGCTTCCGCGACCGGGTCGAGCTGGCCAATGCCGCCTACGGCCAGGCGGAGGTGCTGGTCACGCCGCTGCAGATGGCGATGGTCGCTTCGGCCATCGCCAACGACGGGCTGCTGATGCGTCCCAAGCTGGTCGACGAGATCATCGCCGCCGACGGCACGGTCACACGGCTCGATCCGTCGGCGTGGGGCCAGGTCGTGTCGGGTGGCGTCGCCGAGGTGATCGCCGCTGCGATGCAGCTCGCCGTCGAAGGCCCGTACGGGCGCGACTTTGCCGGTGCGGCCAAGGTGCCGGGCGTGCCGACAGCCGGCAAGAGCGGCACGGCCCAGCTCGGCGGCGATGCCGACCCGCATTCGTGGTTCATCGGCTACGCGCCTGCCGACAACCCGCAGATCGCCATCGCGGTCATCGTCGAAGGTGGCGGCGCCGGGGCGCAGCGCGCGGTGCCCATGGGTGGTCGGCTGATGAGCAGCTATCTGGGCGTCGAGCGGTGAATATCGACCCTTTCGCTCGTCTGCCATTACAAACAGTCAGGCGTACTATCTGCGAACGCCGACGATCACCGGGCCCAAACGGGGAGAGGGGCACTAGTTTTTCGTACCCGGGAGGCGCGTGAGTGGCTAAGATCCAGGAGTCGGGCGAGAAGGTCATCGCCAACGTTGAGCGCGTCATCGTGGGCAAGCACCACGAGGTCCGCCTGGCTCTCGTGGCGCTGCTGTGCCAGGGCCACCTGCTGATCGAGGACGTGCCCGGCACCGGCAAGACTGTCCTGGCCAAGGCCATCGCCAAGAGCCTGGGCTGCACCTTTCGGCGCATCCAGTTCACGCCGGACCTGCTGCCAACGGACGTCACCGGCCTGTCGATCTTCAACCAGAAGAACCACGAGTTCGAGTTCAGGCCGGGCCCGATCATGGCCCAGATCGTCCTCGCCGACGAGATCAACCGGGCCACGCCCAAGACCCAGTCCGCTCTGCTCGAGTCCATGGAGGAGCGCCAGGTCACGGTCGATGGCGTTACCTACCCCATGCCCGAGCCCTTCCTCGTCATCGCCACCCAGAACCCGATCGAGTACGAGGGCACGTTTGCGCTGCCCGAGGCTCAGCTCGACCGCTTCATGCTGCGGCTGCACCTGGGCTACCCGCAGCCGCTCGAGGAGATCGTCATCCTCGACGAGCAGAAGCGCGTGCATCCCATCGACGACCTGAGTGAAGTTGCCGGCGGTCGAAGAGCTGCGCGCGCTGCAGGAGGGGGTCCGCGAGATCTACGTCGACTCGGCCGTGAGCGAGTACATCGTCCGCCTGGTCAACGCCACGCGCAGCCATCCCGACGTCTACCTCGGCGCCTCGCCGCGCGGATCGCTCGCGCTCTACCGGGCCGGCCAGGCCTACGCCGCCCTGGCCGGCCGCGACTACGTCATCCCGGACGACGTCAAGGCGATCGCGGTGCCGGCGCTTGCGCACCGCACGATCGTCAAGACGGCAGCGACGGTGCGCGACGTCGATGCCTCGCTGATCGTGCGCGAGCTACTCGACACCGTCCCCGTCGAGGGCCGGGTCAAGCAACCTGAGCGTGCCGTTCGGCCCGCCTAGCCGAAGGCGGGTACAGGCGGGCATCCGGTCATGGTCAGGCGTATCGAGCTCATCGTTGTCGCCCTCATCGTCGTCATCGGCGCGCTCTCGACGGGCGCCCAATTCCTCTTTTTCCTGGTCTACCTGGGCATCCTGGTCGTCGGTGGTTCGTACGTCATGACGCGCTTCGGTCTGACCGATCTCGAGGCGGGCTACGTGCTCGACCGCCAGCACGCCCAGACGGGCGACATCCTGCGCGCCAGCTACACCGTGCGCAACACCAGCCGACTGCCCAAGCTGTGGCTCGAGGTCCACAACCCATCGACGCTACCGGTCGACCTGCCCGGCCACGCCGTGGCGCTCGGGCCGCGCGGCCAGAAGTCATGGTCGGTGCGCGTGCCGCTGACGCGCCGCGGCCACTACCGCGTTGAGCCGCTGGTGCTGCGCACCGGCGATCCGATCGGCCTGTTCGAATCCCACGCGACCGTCGGCGCGGCCTCGAACGTGATCGTCTACCCGCGTGTCGAGGCACTCCCGGCTGGCGCCTGCCGCCAGCCGCCCTCGAGGGCTCTCACTCGCAGCCGGTCCGGACGCCGCACACCACGCCGCACGCGACGGGTATCCGGCCATACGCGCCCGGTGATGCGTTCAACCGGATCCACTGGCGCAGCACGGCCCGCCAGGGAGAGCTCCAAGTCAAGGAATTCGATCTCGAGCAGACCGCCGACGTCTGGATCTACCTCGACCTCCAGCGCTGGTCGCACGCCGGCGCCGGCGACGAATCGACGATCGAGTACGGCGTCCGGCTCGCAGCATCGATCGCCGCCCGCGCCCTCATCGAGAACCGCAACGTCGCGCTGACCGCGTCCGGCGGCCGCATCGGCCCGCTGCCGCCCGACCGCGGCGCACGCCAGTACCAGAAGATCATGCAGACCCTCGCCGCGGTCAACGCGGACGGCGAACGGCCTCTGACCGACGTCCTGGTCGAAGGCATCGGCCGGCTGCGGCGCGGCATGACGGCCGTCGTCATCACCCCAACTCTCGATCGTGACTGGGTCCGCCCGCTGAGCTCGCTGCGCGGCCGCGGCGTCGCGACCGCGATCATCCTGCTCGATGCGCCTGCGTTCGCCGCGCAGGCGCGGCGCGAGGCGGGCCAGCCGGAGCCGACCGATGACGAGCTCGCTGCCCAGCAGCGCGCCGCCCGTGCGCTGCGCCACGCCCTGGCCGAGTACGACCTGGCGTGGCACACCATCCTGCCCCTCGAGCCGATCGGCGCTCAGCTGGTGACGCGTACGCGCCGGCCCGTGGCGGCGGCGGCAGCATGAGCGCCACGACAACGGCCGCCGGCCGCCGGGAAAACTGGGATCCGGAGCTGGACGGACAGGTCGACGAGATCCCGCTCGGCCCACGTGAGGGCTGGGCCGCCTTCATATCGCTCGCACTGATGGTGCTCATCGTCGGCATCGCCATCGACGACGCGCGCTGGGCCGGCTACGTGCTCGGCGATCCGAGCGCCTCTCAGACAAGGTTCCTGCCGGTCGCGGCGCTCCTCGGTGTGATCACCGGTGCGATCCTGGCCAAGCGGCGCATCCGGCCGCTGGCGGCGCACATCATCGGGGCCTTCGTCGGCGCCGCCTACTTGCTCTACGCCATCGCCGGCGTGGTGTCGCGCGCGCCGAGCATCGAGGCACGCCTGGAGGCGCTGAACATCTCGGTCTCGAACTTCGTGACCGAGGTCTTCGTCGAGGGCTCGCGCTCGGCCGAAACCTCGGTCTTCCTGCTGGTCATGGGCGCCATCGTGTGGGCCGCCGGACAGTTCTCCGCTTTTGCCGTCTTCCGCCACCACCGCGCCGGGCCGGCGATCACCATCTCGGGCCTGATCATCCTGCTCAACGTCTCGATCACGATCCGCGATCAATACGTCCACATGATGATCTTCGCCGCGGCCGCGCTGCTGCTGCTGGTGCGACTCAACCTGTTCGAGCAGGCGCGCGAGTGGCGCCTGCGGGGCATGCGCGATGTCGGCGATATCTCCGAGTCGTTCCTGCGCAACGGCGCGCTGATGGTCGTGTTCGTCGTGGTCGCGTCGGTGGCGCTCGCTGCCGCAGCCAGCTCGGCACCGCTCGCCCGGGCGTGGTCGAACATGGACGACCAGCTGATCGAGATCGGATCCTCGGTCAACCGCCTGCTCGGCGGCGTCAGCGGCGGCGCTCGCGGACCGAACGTCATGTTCTCGTCCACCCAGACGATTCGCGACTTCTGGGAGTCCTCGAGCGAGGAGATCTTCACGGCAACGGTCAGCGACGACGAAGGCAGACGCTGGCGCGGCGCAACCTACGACTCATTCGATGGTCGGTCGTGGCAGCAGCTCGATGAGGCGTCGACGCTCGTGCCCCAGAACGAGGTCATGCTCACCGGCACCACTGACGGGACCCCGAGCGGGCCGGGCTGGCAGGACGTATCCGTGTCAGTGACGCCCGTGGGCATGGGCGGCCGGGTCTTCGTCGCGCCGCACTACCCCAGGTCGATCGATCAGCCGACCGAGGTCCTGACTCATGGTCCAGGTGGGCCGTTCATGGCCGGTCGCCTGTCGTTCGGCATCCAGAGCGGCGTGCCCTACAACATCGCCGCGACGGTGCGCAGCGACGAGGGGCCGGATCGGTTGACGGCGGCGATGCTTGCGTCTGCCAGCACGGACTACGCACCATGGCTCGATCGCTACCTGGAGATCCGACCCGGCTCCGTGGGTCCCGACGTCGAGGCGACTGCCGCGCGAATCCTGCAGGGCGTGCTCGCCGACCGGCGCGACCCATATCACATCGCCGAGGCCGTTCAGGACTACCTCTTCCGGCGCGGTGGCTTCGAGTACGACACCGACATGCGCGGCGTGTGCAACGGCCTCAACATCGTCGACTGCCTGCTCGAGGCGCGGCGCGGTTACTGCGAGTACTTCGCGACGACGATGGTCATGCTCCTGCGCGAGCTGGGCGTCCCGTCGCGCTACGTGCTCGGCTACCTGCCCGGCAAGGAGCAGGGCGACGGGACGTGGCTGGTCGACCAGAGCGCCGCGCACGCCTGGGTCGAGGTCTACTTCCCGGGCTACGGCTGGGTCGAGTTCGACCCGACTCCGGGCAACCGAGAAAATGGCGGTCAGCAGCCGACCCGGCTGCCCACAGGCGTCGCTCCGGGCCAGCCTTCGCTGCCGCCGGAAGATCCGGGCGGCGGCTTCGGCGGCGGCTTCCCGCAATGCGAGCGCGACCCGTCCGCTCCCGATTGCGTCGAGGACGGAGGCGTTGTTCCGCCGGCGCCGGTGGTGCCGCCACCCGGGCCGAACTACTTACCCGGACTCCTGTTGATCCTCTTAACCGTGGGCCTGGCTGGGCTGCTGTTGTACGCGCTGTATCGGCGCGTGCCCTCGGCCGAGCCGGCGCTGGCCTTCAACAGCCTGTCACGCATCGCCACGCGACTCGGATACGGGCCGCAGCCGGCCCAGACCACGTACGAGTACGCGGACCGGCTGGGTGAGCTCGTGCCCGTTGCGCACGACGACCTGCGTCTCATTGCCACGGCCAAGGTCGAGGCCACGTATGGCCGGCATGATCCGGGCGACTCGATGCTCGGCATGATTGCCGATGCATACCGCCGCGCGCGCGTCGGACTGCTGCGACTTGTGCTGCGCCGTCCCAGCGGCGGCTCGCGGACGCGCCTGCGCCGTTAGCCGCTCCAGCGGCGCCAGCCGCGCCGGTGACCCGAGGATCTAGAGGGCGCCGCGCCGGTCGCCGCGCGCCTCGGCCGCGGCGCGTGCCTCGGCGGCCAGCGGCGCCAGGTGCTCGGACAGGTTGTGGGCGCGCAGCGTCGCGACGCCGCTGCGCAGTGCCACGACGGTGATCGCGCACAGGTTGAACGGGAACGACCAGAAGCGCTCGAGCGGGACGTCGAGAAGCGTCAGCATGAGCACGCGGAAAACGCCGTCGTGCGCGACCAGGACGGCCCATGGATCGGTCAGCGCGGACGCTCCGCCTCCGCCCGGGTAGCCCGGGACCGGGCTGTACGCGGCCGCTGACTCGGGCTGCTCGCCGGCGGGCAACGCGGCCATGATCTGCTCGAGGCCGCCCGCCACTCGAACCTGGGCCTGCGCGAGGGACTCGCCGCCGGGAGCATGATTCTGGGCCGGCGCGCGCCGCCATGAGTCGAGCTCGGTCGCCCAGCGCGTGCTCACGACGGCGGTCGGCTGTCCTTCCCATTCGCCCTGGGCGAGCTCGGTCAGCGACTCGCTGGGAAGCATGGGAACCGCGGCCGGCTGTGACTCGGCGATGAGCCGAGCCGTCACGGCGGCCCGCGCCAGGGGGGAGTGCCAGATGGCCGACGGAGTGCCGATCGGGATCGGCAGTGGCGTGTCCGCATCGCGTGCTGCCAGCCTTTCCGCCACCAAGGCGGCCTGACGCTCACCCAGGGGGGAAAGGGGCGGATTCTGACGGCCCTGGAAGCGTCCCTCGGTGATCCACGTCGACTCGCCGTGACGGACGAGAACGAGCGTGGCTATCAGGTCGTCCGGGATGGCCGCCCTGGGCACGCGGCTCGACTCAGGCAGAGAGGGTCTTGTCGCGCGTCAGCGGCTCGTTGACCGCATAGGCCGGCCGTCGGCCGGCCAGCGCCTCGAGCACCTGCTCGGCGACTTCCGTTCCGGCGCGCGCCTGTGCCTCGCGCGTCGACGCGCCGAGATGGGGCGTCAGGACCGTGTTCGGCGCGCTGAGCAGCGGCGAGTCAACGACGGGCTCGTGCTCGAAGACGTCCACCGCCGCGCCGGCCAGGCGACCGTCGCGCAGCGCGGCGGCGAGCGCCGCTTCGTCGACCAGGCCGCCGCGCGCCACGTTGATCAGGAACGCGCCAGACCTCATCTTCGCCAGCGACTCGGCGTTGATCATCCGCCGCGTGGCGTCATTGAGCGGAGCGTGCAGGGTGATCACGTCGGACTCACGGAGCAGGTCGTCCAGCTCGACGTGTGTGACACCCCGTGCCGCGACCACGCCACGGTCGACGTAGGGGTCGTTGCCGACCAGGCGCATCTCGAGCGCGCGCGCACGGTCCGCCACGGCCAAGCCGATCTTGCCCAGGCCGACAATGCCGAGAGTGCGCCCGCACAGCTCGAAGCCCGTCAGCTCGGAGCGGCGCCACTCGCCGCGGCGGAGCGAGGCGTCGCCAACGTTGATGTTACGAACGAGGGCGTGAAGCAGGCCAAGCGTCAGCTCCGCCGCGGCGATCGTGTTCGCCGTTGGGGCGTTCACGACTAGCACCCCGGCCGTGGTCGCCGCGTCGAGATCGATGTTGTCGACGCCCACGCCGGCGCGCCCGACGACCATCAGGCGGCCGCCGGCCGCCAGCGTCTCGGCATCGACGCGGACTTGGCTGCGCACGATGAGCGCCTCATACGACGGCAGCAGCGCAATGAGCTCGTCGCGCGCCAGACCGGGGCGGTAGTCGACGTGATGATCGCGGCCGAGGAGCTCCTGCCCCTCTTCCGAGAGGGGCTCGACGACGAGGACCCTCACGCCCCCGATGCGACGGCTGCCGGCGCCCCCGTACCGGATGCTGCATGTGCCGCTTCGACTGCGCGAGCCACGTCCGTTTCGATGCCGACTTCGTTCAGTGATTGACCGACGATCGCGATCGCGGCGATCACGTCCTCCGGGGTCACCTCGCCCAGATGGCCGATGCGCATGATCTTGCCCGTCAGGCGGTCCTGGCCACCGGCCACGACGAGGCCACGTGAGCGCATCGCCTTGTTCAGAGCGGCCCACTCGAGGCCCTCCGGCAGCCAGGCCGCGGTCACGGTTCGCGACGCGTGGGCCGGATCGGCGAAGAGGCTGAAGCCGAGCGACTCGAGCCCGGCGCGTGACGCCGCGGCACAACGCTCGTGACGCTCGAAGATGTGCTCATAGCCCTCCGACTCGAGCATCTCGAGCGCCACGTCCATGGCAAAGAGCACGCCCACCGCCGGCGTCCACGGCGTCTCGCCCGATTCGAGCGACTTGCGCGCCTTGGCGAGGTCGAAGTAGAAGCGCGGCATGGTCGATTGGGCGGCACGCTGCCAGGCGCGTTCCGAGACGCTGACCATGGCCAGGCCGGGCGGTGACATCCAGCTCTTCTGTGAGCCTGTCGCGACCACGTCGAGTCCCCACCCGTCCGTCTCGAACGGCACTGCGCCAAGGCCGCTGATCGCGTCGACCAGGATCAGCGTGTCCGGCGATGCTTCGCGCACCGTCGCCGCCAGCTGCTCGAGCGGATTGACGACCCCGGTCGAGGTCTCGTTGTGGGTCAGCAGGATTGCCTTTGCCGGGCGTCCGTCGGCGGCCATGGCGCGAAGCGCCTGGCCCACCTGCGCAGGGTCGGCGGCCCGGCCCCACTCGACGTCGATCTTGGTGACGTCGGCGCCGTAGGTGGTGGCGATCCGGGCGAAGCGGTCACCGAAGGAGCCGATGCTGACCGACAGCACGGCGTCACCCGGTGAGAGGTGGTTGACGACCGCTGCTTCGAGCGCGCCAGTGCCCGACGCGGTCAGGATCAGCAGGTCGTTGCGCGTCGCAAAGGCGGTCTTCAGGCGGCCCGTAACGCGCAGGATGAGCTCCTTGAACTCGGGTCCGCGGTGGTTGACCATCTGCCGCCCGGCGGCCTCGCGCACGCGCTCGGGGAGGGGGGTGGGACCGGGGATGCGAAGGTTCACGGCACTCACCGCCCGATGGTATCCAATCGGCGTGCAATCATCTGCGAATGCCTGCCCGTAGCGGCCAGCAGCCGGACTCCGCGCAGCAGGGACTGGACCTGTCGGGCAAGGCTGCCCACTCGCCCCTGGCCGCGCGCATGCGCCCGCAGACGCTCGACGAGTTCGTGGGCCAGGAGCACCTCGTCGGCGAGCGTGGCGCGCTGCGCCGGATGATCGAGCGTGGGCATCTCGCATCGATGGTCCTGTGGGGCCCGCCTGGCTCGGGCAAGACGACGCTCGCGCGACTGCTGGCGCAGGAGGTCGACACGCCCTTCGCCACGCTGTCGGCCGTCATGAGCGGCGTGGCCGATGTGCGTGCCGTCATCGCCAAGGCGCGCGACTGGATCGACCGCGGCGGCGGCTCGAGCGTGCTGTTCATCGACGAGATCCATCGCTTCAACAAGAGCCAGCAGGATGCCCTCCTGCCCCAGGTCGAGGACGGCACGATCACGCTCATCGGCGCCACGACGGAGAACCCGTACTTCGAGGTCAACTCGGCGCTGCTCTCGCGCCTTCGTGTGTTCCGGCTCGAGCCGCTTTCGAACGACGACCTGCGCACCGTCGTCCGCCGGGCGCTCGCGGACGAGCGCGGCTTCGGCGGCGGCGTGACGCTCGCCGACGACGCGTTCGAGCACGTGGTCGACATCAGCGGCGGCGACGCCCGCTCCGCACTGAACATTCTCGAGGCGGCCGCGGTCATGTCCGACGCGCCAACGGTCGAAGAGATCGAGGCCGCGGCGCAGCAGCGGGTGCTCAACTACGACCGCGCCGGCGACGGCCACTACGACACGGTCAGCGCATTCATCAAGTCGCTGCGCGGCAACGACCCCGACGCCGCCCTGTACTGGCTGGCCACGATGGTCGCCGCGGGCGAGGACCCGCGCTTCATCGCGCGCCGGTTGATCATCTCGCGCCTCGGAGGATGTGGGTAACGCCGATCCGCGCGCACTCGAAGTGGCCGTCGCGGCAGCCGGCGCGCTGGAATGGGTCGGCCTGCCCGAGGCGCAGTACGCGCTCGCTCACGCCACCGCCTATATCGCCGCGGCACCCAAGTCGAACCGTGCCGGGACGGCCTACTGGGCGGCAATGGACGACGTCCTGCGCTACGGATCGCTGCCCGTCCCGAACCACCTGCGAAGTGCCACCTGGCGCGAGAAGCGCGACTTCGGCACGGGCAAGGGCTACACCTACCCACACGATTTCGTTGGCGCCGATGTCGAGCAGCAGTACCTTCCCGACCGATTGGCCGGCAAGCGCTACTACGTCCCTGCTGATCGCGGCTACGAGAAGGTGATCGGCGAGCGCATGGAGCTGCGCCGTGCCAACCGCGAGGGTTCGTCTGGGGCGGGTGGCCCGCAGCGCGATCGATCGGCCGTGCCCAAGGCCGACGGCATGAAGGTGGCGGGCAACGTGATGGCCAAGCGCGAGGAGAAGAAGCGCAGCCTGGCCGCCCGCGAGAAGAAGGAAGCCTCGGGCGGCGACTGACTGACCTCGCCGGCCGATCAGGCCGGTCTAGACTCGGCGCGATGGTCACCTGTGCGAGCTGTGGTGGCGAGAACCCCGACCACGCGAGGTTCTGTCTCGAGTGCGGCGCGCAGCTCGGCGCCCCGCGCCAGCTCACGGACAGCCGCAAGATGGTCACGATCCTCTTCGCCGACGTCGTCGGCTCGACCGGGCTGGGTGAGCAGCTGGATCCGGAGACTCTCCGCGCTCTTCTGGCGCGCTACTTCATCTCAGCGCGCGACATCCTCGAACGTCACGGCGGCACGGTCGAGAAGTACATCGGCGACGCGTTCATGGCGGTTTTCGGCATCCCGCTGCTGCACGAGGACGACGCCCTGCGGGCCGTGCGTGCCGCTGCTGAGCTGCGCCAGGGTTTCGCTCGCATCAACACGGAGATGGAAGCCGAGCGCGGCCTGCACATCGACTTCCGCATCGGCGTCAACTCGGGCGAAGTGGTGGTCAGCTCGGCGGAGGGATCGCTGGTCACGGGCGACGCGGTCAATGTCGCTGCGCGACTCGAGCAGGCGGCGCTTCCCGGCGAAGCGCTGATCGGACGCTCGACCCTTGACCTGGTGCGGGACGGCGTCGAGGTCGAGGTGGTCAAGCCGATCGCGGCGAAGGGCAAATCGAGCGCCGTCGAAGCGTTCCGCCTGATCGATGTGTTGGGTGCGCCGCGCTCGGTCCGAGCTCCACGGGGCGGCGCGTTCCTCGGACGCGCCCGCGAGCTGCGCCGGCTGGAGGAGGCGTTCGAGGACGCCCAGTCGGAGCGTCGCTGCTACCTCTTCTCGCTGCTCGGCAGCGCTGGCGTGGGCAAGAGCAGGCTCGTCGCGGAATTCACGAAGGGTGTCGGTCGGGACGCGCTGGTCGTGACCGGCCGCTGCCTGCCGTACGGCGAAGGCGTCACGTTCTGGCCCATCGCGGAGATCGTGCGCGGCATCACCGGCACAGAGGAAAACGCCGTCGCCGACGACGCGCGCGAGCGGATCGCCGAAACGCTCGAACACGCGCCCGACGCCGCACAGATCGCAGAGCTCGTGGAGAACGCAGTCGGCCTGGCAGACGAGGCCTCGCGCCTCGACGAGGTCTTCTGGGCGATACGGCGCTGGCTCGAGGGCCAGGCTCGACGACGGCCGCTGGTATGCGTGGTCGAGGACATCCATTGGGCCGAGTCCACTCTGCTCGACCTGCTCGAGCATGTCGCTGACTTCACGCGCGATGCTCCCATTCTGCTGCTGTGCACCGCACGGCCGGAGCTGCTCGAGACGCGTCCGAATTGGGGTGGCGGCAAAGTCAATGCGACCACCGTGCTGCTCGAGCCCCTCTCTGCTGAGGCCGCGCACGAGCTGATCTCAGGACTGGTCGAGGAATCGGGCCTGCCAGCGGGCCTCATCGAGCGCATTCACGAAACCGCCGAGGGCAACCCGCTGTTCGCCGAGGAGATCGTCCAGATGCTCGGCGACGACCGCCTGCCGGAAGGCCTGGCGGTACGGGAGTCGCTGCCCATGCCCACATCGGTCCAGGCCGTCATCTCTGCGCGGCTCGACCGGCTGCCGGTGGGTGAGCGGGTCGTGGCCGAGCGCGCGTCGGTCGCCGGCCGCGTGTTCGAGCGTGGCGCCGTCGCCGCGCTCGTGTCAGAGGACGAGCGCGGTGCCGTAACTGAACGTCTCCACGCCCTGATGCGCAAAGAGCTGGTGCAGCCCGACCAGGCCGAGATGAGCACCGGCGAGGCATTCCGGTTCAGGCACATGCTCATCCGCGATGCCGCCTACGAGGCACTGGCCAAGACCGAGCGAGCCGAGCTGCACGAGCGCTTCGCCGGCTGGATCGAGGAAGTGACGGCCGACCGCGTGGTCGAGTATGCCGAGATCCTGGGCTATCACTACGAGCAGGCGCACCGCTATCGGCGTGAGCTCGGCGTTGATGATGAGCGCAGTGCGCGGCTGGCCGCGCGTGCCGGTCAGCTGCTGGCCGATGCCGCGCGCCGCGCGCGATCGCGCGGCGACCTGCCGAGTGCCCTGAAGCTCTATCGCCGCGCGACGCAGCTGCTCGGCCCGAGCGAGGAGCTCTTCGCCGCCCTTCTGGCGGAGATCACCGTCCTGCACGAGCTTCAGCGCTACGCGGAGGCGCTCGATTCGACACAACGTCTGGAACGCGAGGCCGGTGCCGCCGGGTCAGTCGCCTATGTCTGGAAGGCGCGTCTAGTCGAGATCACTGCGAGGTCCTGGTCCGACCCGACATTCGACCTCGATTCGGGCGAAGGGACCACCCTTCAGGCTCTGGACGTCTTCGAGGAACTCGGTGACCAGGAAGGACTGGGCATGGCCTTCAAGGTCCGCGGCGACCACTACCTGGCGCGCGCCCAGTGGGCCCTGGCGACCGCCGATTACGAGCGCGGCATCGTTCATGCCAGCGTTTCCGATCCGATTCTCGAGGACCGACTGCGTTCGCGGCTGCGCAATGCCGCGGTCTGGGGGTCGACCAGGTCCACGGCGGTCATCGAGCTTTTCGAGGACCATGCTCGGCGGCAGCCCCAGGTCACCCACCGCGTCGGGTTCATGGCCTCACTCGCATTGATGCACGCCATGGCCGGCCGCCAGGAAGAGGCAGCCACCGGCGTCGAGAGAGCCCTCGCGCGCTGGCGCGAGGTCAGCGGCGCTGAAAACACCGACGCCTTCGCGGCCGGCTTCGTGCCCTACGTCCTGGGCGACCTCGATCGCGCGGCGACCCTGTTCGGCCAGTGCATCGACGTGCTCGAGCGCCTGGGAGAGACCGGTGAGCGCTCGACACTGGTGGCGATGTTGGCCCTGGTGGAGGTCGATCGCGGCAATTTCGAGGTCGCGCGCCGGCTGGCGGGCGAGGCGCGCGACCTGTCGCAGCCTGACGACGCGGCGTCGCAGTTGAGCTGGCGTGCGGCGATGGCATTGGTTGAGTCACAGGCGGGCGATCGAGACGCCGCGGAGGTCCTCATCGCAAAGGCCCGTGAGCTCGACGCAGCCACGGACTTCGTCTATCTGCGCGGGGTCGTCGCGCGCTCAGCAGGAGGAATCGCCGAGCTGTACGGCGACGGGCAGGGTGCGATCGAGTGGCATCAGACGGCGTTGACTCATTTCGAGCACAAGGGCGACGAGCCGGACGCGCAGCGCGAGCGAGAGACGATCAACCGCCTTCGTCGGGGCGGCTCCGCGGCCTAGTAGTAGGGGAGCGGGATGACCTTGAGCACGACGACTGCCAGCCAGAGCAGGATCAATACGCCGAAGAGCAGAGTCGAGACGATGAGGATGCGACGCAGGTCCTGGGCCACGTAGACGTACTCGGTCGCTGCGCGCGCCGCGAGCAGGCTGCCCGGCTTGGTCCGATGACGCGGATGGGTCGCATGCGCGACCCGGCTCAGTTCCTCGGCGGCCGCGGCCGGCCGGTCCTCCAGAACGTCCTCGGCGATGATCTCGGCCGCCTCGAGCTGGCTCGGGCGCTCAACGGAACGTTGTCGCGTGCCGGCGGGTCGATCGGTAGCAGGCCGTGCGCCCGGACGATGATTGCGCGCCGCACCGCGCACTCGCTTGCTCACGGCCCGGAGTCTAGCAGCGGCCCATAGAATGCCCGCCGTGACCGCCGAAACCGCCACCCTCGTAGCCGGAGTTGCCCTGATCGTTGGGCTGCTGGCGCTGTTGCTTGCCCTCTGGCTCGTCTCTCGGACGCGAGGGCTCGCCCGGCAGAGCGCGTTTCGACCCGAGATGCCGGCCGACCTGCAACGCAAGGTCGAGGCAGAGGTCATTCGTCTCGATGCCCTGATCAGGCAGGTCGAGGACATCAGAGGGCGGCTGCCGACGATCGAGGGACAGGCCGGGTCGGCACTCCAGCGGATCGGTATCGTGCGTTTCAATCCCTTCGAGGACACGGGCGGCCAGCAGAGCTTCGTTGTGGCGCTGCTCGATGCGCACAGCTCGGGCTTTCTCATCTCCAGTCACCACTCGCGCCAACAGACGCGCGTTTACATGAAGCAGGTGACCGAAGGTCGCACTGAGACGCAGCTCTCCGAAGAGGAGACAGAGGCGCTGCGCCAGGCGGGAGTCGCCGCCTAGCCCGACGATCGCTCGTGCCACGCAAGCTGGCACGAGACGCACCTAGCGTTCGCCGCATGGCATTGGTGCGATCGCTCGAAGAGCCTCTCAATCCGGCGGCGGCGCCTGTGGCGCGTGACGCCGGCCGCGCCCTGCTGGTTGGCCTGAACCGCGAGCAGCGCCAGGCTGTGACCCACGAGCACGGTCCGGCTCTGGTGGTGGCAGGTCCGGGAACTGGCAAGACGGAGGTCATCACCCGGCGCGTGGCGTGGCTGATCGCCACGAAGCTCGCTCGGCCGCGCGAGATCCTGGCCTTGACCTTCACGGACAACGCCGCCCAGGAGATGCAGGCGCGCGTGGACGTGCTGGTGCCATACGGTCAGGCGGACGCCGCGATACACACCTTCCACGCCTTCGGGGATCGCCTGCTGCGCGAGCACGCGTTCGAGCTGGGACTGCCGGCCGAGCCAAAGCTGCTGCGCAGGGCGGAGCTGACCGTGCTGCTGCGCGAGCACCTCTTCGAGCTGGGGCTGGAACGCTATGCGCCGCTGGGCGACCCGACGCGTTTCCTCGGCGCGCTGGTCGACCTGTTCGGTCGCGCCAAGGACGAGGACATCGGGCCAGCTGCACTGGCCGACCACGCCACGGGCCTCCAACAGCGTGCATCCGCGTCGGATGAGGAGCGCGCTGCCCTTGCCGACCTCATCGTCGCCCGCACCGAGCTCGCGACCGCTTATCAGCGGTACGTCGAGCTGCTGATCGCGAATGGGGCCATAGACCACGCCGATCAGGTAGGCCTGTGCCTGCGGCTGCTGCGTGAACGCCCAGCCGTCCAGCGCGCCGTCAGCGAGCGATATCGATTCGTGCTCGTCGACGAGCTCCAGGACACCAACCGCGCTCAACTGGAGCTGGTGCTGTCTCTGGCCGGCGTAAACCGCAATGTCATGGCCGTGGGTGATCCCGAACAGGGCATCTATGCCTTTCGCGGCGCTCGCACGGGCAACATCCAGCGTTTCGCGGAGGGGCTCGGGTCGGTGCGCTCGATCGTGCTGCGGCGAAACTACCGCTCGCTGGCGCCCATCATCGATGCCGCACGGCGCATCAGCCAGGTCGCTGGCGCGGCCGTCCCGGCCCGGACCGAGCAGGTCGCGCACCGGCGCCAGCGCGGCGCGGCCGTGCGCCATATCGGCTTTGCCACTCCTGACGACGAGGCAGATGGCGTCGCTTCCCAGATCGAGGGTCGCATCCGCTCCGGTGAGCCCGCGTCCCGATTCTGTGTCCTGGTGCGGTCCAACTCGGAGATTGATGGATTCGCGCGCAGCCTCCGCGTGCGGGGGGTGGCCGTGGATACCGGGGCGCGTCGCCGGCTGATCGACGTACCGGGCGTGCGTTCGCTCGTCGCGTTCCTGCGCGTGGCCGCGGACCCCGCCGACAGCATCGAGCTCTACGCGTTGGCGGCAGCGCCGCCCTACGGCCTGGCCGGCGACGTGCTGGCGACTCTGCTCGGTGCATCGCGCCGTCGAAGCCGCTCGCTCTGGGAGGCGCTGCGCGACGCGGTCGCGGCTTCTGATCAGCGCCTTGGCCAGGACTCGCTCCAGGCCGCACGCTCCCTCGTGGCACATGTCGAGGCCGCCATCAAGTTGTCCTCGGACCGCCCGTCCGGCGAGGTTCTGTACGACTACCTGCGCCGCAGCGGCCGCCTCGCCGCGCTTGCCCGGGCGGACGTCGATCCTGCCGAGGCGACGGCGATCGGGCGGCTGTGCGAGATCGTTCGCGCCCGGGCGGCGCTGCTCGCCCACGATCGAGTGTGTTTCCTGGCCGCGTACCTGACCGCTGGCGATCTTGGCGACGAGGAGGCGGACTCGATCGCAGAGACAGAGGCCGTGCGGGTCCTCACCGTTCACCGGGCCAAGGGACTCGAATTCGGCGCCGTGTTCGTGTGCGGACTGGTCGACGGTCGATTCCCGGTGCGCTCACGGCCCGCGACCCTGACCCTGCCACAGGAGCTCCTGGGCGGCGAGCCGACGGACGAGGCGGCACTCGCGGAGGAACGACGGCTGTTCTATGTCGCCATCACTCGCGCACGCGACGAAGTGCTGCTGACATCACACGCAACCGGGCCTCGCGGGCGCGGCCGTCGCCGCCCGTCGGTCTTCATCGCCGAGGCGCTCGATCAGCCACCGGCGGCGACCGCGCCGTCCGCCGTTCGCGAGACAACGGACCTTGCGTACGTCCTGGTTGATCCCACGCCGGCAGCGCCGCCGGCCAGCTCGGAGCGCGGGCCGCTGTCGCTCAGCTACTCGCAGCTCGACGAGTACCTGGGCTGCCCGGAGCGCTATCGGCTGCGCTACGAGATTGGCATCCCGACGATGCCCCACCACGCACTGAGCTACGGCACGGCGGTTCACGGCGCGATAGCTGCCTTCCACGGATCGCAGACGCGCGGCGAGCCGCTGTCCGCGGACGAGCTGACGGCCGAGCTTCGGCGCAATTGGCAGCCGGACGGTTTCGTATCGCGCGAGCACGAGGACGCGCGATTTACCGCCGGACAGGCCGCTCTCGAACGGTTCCGCGTCCAGCAGCTTGCATCGGGCAGCCGGCCTGTCGCGGTCGAGAAGCCATTTGTCTTCCGCTTCGGCACGGATGAGATCCGGGGGCGCATCGACCGCCTGGACGAAACACCAGCCGGGCCGGTTATCACCGACTACAAGTCCTCAGACGTTCGCGACCAGAAACGCGCCGACTCGCGTGCCCGCGACTCGCTCCAGCTCCAGGTTTATGCGTTGGCCCACCAGGCCGAGACAGGCACGTTGCCTGCAGCTCTTCAACTCCATTTCGTCGAAAGCGGCGTGATCGGCAAGACGGCGCCTTCGGTGGAACGGCTCGACAAGGCGCAGGACCAGATGTTCCACGCTGCGGACGGGATTCGCGCAGGGAACTTCAGCCCCAAGCCCAGTCCGATCACCTGCGGCTACTGCCCGTTCCGGGCGGTGTGTACGGCCAGCGCCGCGTAATCTCGGTGCCTGAACACAGCCGACCGCCTTGCCAACGCGCTTCTACTGCTGCTCGCGCTCGCGGCCTGGGCGGGCGTCGCCTTCGTCCTCAACAACTTCGACCCGCGCAACGATCCGTCGATGCTGCTCGCGGGAGCGTTGCTGCTCGGATCGGCTGTCGGCCTGACGCTCGCGCCGCTGCTGTGGGTGGGCAACTTTGCACGCAATCGCGGCATCGCCTATCGCGGCGATTGGGCGCGCGCTACTCGGCGCGCGGCCCTGGTCGGGCTCGTTATCGTTCTGTTCATCCTGCTGCGTGCCCAGGACGCGCTGAGCCTGCCCGTGGCCGCCTTCATCATTGTCATGGCCGTGCTCGTGGAGCTGACACTCTCACTGCGCCGCTGACGACGCGCTACGATCGCCACTGCGCCCTGCTGGACCGCGGCACGGAACCGGCGGCGACTCGCGCACGAGGAACGTGCGATGAGCCACGACAGTGACCCCGACTTCGCCACGCCTGAACGGGTGGGATCGCCCGTACGAGATCTTCGTTCCACCGGAAATTCCGGCGTATACCGGTGTCCGGAGCAGCTTCTGCCAGCGACCGCTGGTCGAGGACCCGGCCGAGCTGGCCGCGCGCGCGCCGGATGTGGCGATCGTTGGCGCGCCTTTCGACGAAGCCGTCAGCTACAGGCCCGGAGCGCGCTTCGGCCCGCGGGCCATTCGCCAGGCGACATACACGCAGGGCGGTCACTCGCTCCAGGTCGGCGTTCAGCCCTTCGAGATTCTCGATGTCGTTGATGCAGGCGATGCCAACGTCGCGCCGTCGGCACTCCAGCGCGGCCACGCGATGATCTACCGCAAGGTGCTCGAGGTGGCCCGTGCCGGGACCGTGCCGATCATCCTCGGTGGCGACCACTCGATCACGTGGCCTTCGGCCAGCGCGGTCGCGACGGTGCGCCATCCGCGCAGCATCGGCATCGTCCACTTCGATGCCCACGCCGACACTGCCGATCACGACTGGGGCCAGCTTGCCGGG
The DNA here is from genome assembly GCA_963706095.1 of uncultured Chloroflexia bacterium. Lineage (GTDB taxonomy): Bacteria > Chloroflexota > Limnocylindria > Limnocylindrales > CSP1-4 > JALYGJ01. Next base: position 421,664 of record OY970149.1, on the reverse strand, counting down.
CACGGCACGCCGATGCGCCGGCTGATCGAGTCAGGCGCGGTCAGTGGACGGAACTTCGTGCAGGTCGGACTGCGCGGCTACTGGCCACCACCGGATGTCTTCGAATGGATGCGCGAGCAGGGCATGCGCTGGCACCTCATGCGCGAGATCGAGGAGCGTGGCGCCGAGGCCGTGATCGATGACGCGATCAACGAGGCGCTCGACGGCCCGGACGCGATCTACCTGTCGATCGACATCGACGTGCTCGATCCTGGCATGGCGCCGGGAACGGGCACGCCGGAGCCGGGCGGCATGCTCACGCGCGAGCTGCTGCGAGCCATCCGGCGCATCGTGGGTCGCGTGCCTCTGGCGGCAATGGACATCGTGGAGGTGTCGCCGCCGTACGATCACGCCGAGGTGACCGCGGCCGCAGCCCATCGCTGCGCGCTCGAGGCGATCAGCGCCTTGGCGGCACGCAAGCGCGACGGTCACCAGGTTCGATTCGAGCCTGCGAAGGTCGAGGCGCGGGCTGCGGAATGACGCGCAACGTGCCCAATTGGGAGGGCTGACCTGACCGGGCCCACCACAAAGCTAACGGTCGGTGCCGCGCTGGCGCGCTACTACGACCTCGACGTGGCGGACGACCGGCCGGACCTCGACCTCTTTCTGGCCCTGGCGTCGAGGAGCGACGGCCGCATCCTAGAGCTGGCGTGTGGCAGTGGCCGGCTCGCCGTGCCACTCGCCGCGGCCGGCCACGACGTGGTCGCAGTCGATCGAGATCGGCACATGCTCGATCGTGCCCGCCAACGCTGGACGCAGAGCTCGGACGTGGCCGACCGCGGCTCCCTGGACCTGGTCGAATCGGATCTGACCCGCTACTCGCCCGACGGCCGCTTCGACCTCGTCTTGATCGCATTCAACAGCCTGCTGTTGCTCGATCGGGAGACCGAGCTGCCGGCCGCCCTCGAGACCGTCGCCCGCGCACTCGACGCGGACGGACGGGCCGTCATCGACGTCTGGCTGCCGGCGCCCGAGGATCTTGCCCTGTACGACGGCCGCCTCGTGCTGGACTGGGTTCGGCCCGACGACGAGCGTGATGAGTGGGTATCCAAGTCGACCGCGGCACGGTACTTGTCAGCGTCGCGGACAGCTGAGGTAACGAGCTTCTTCGACGCGTGGCAGGACGGCGAAACGCCACGAAGGACGATGCGCCAAGACCGCATCTCGTTCGTGACCGCGTCGGAGCTGACCACGGCCGCATCCGCGGCCGGGCTCGTCGTCGAGACCCTCGCCGGCGACTACGAGCTCAACCCAATGGCTGCTGACTCCGACCGAGTGGTACTGATCTGCCGCACCGCCCAACGTTGATATAGTCGGGCCGTGGCCGGGTCTCCAAGCGACGCGCAGATTCGCCTGCTGCTCGTCGAGGACATGCCGCAGGTCGCGCAGTACATCCGCAGCCTGCTCGACACCCAGAGCAAGATCAAGCTGCTCGAGGTGGTGTCGGATGGGCGGACCGTGCTCGACCAGATTCGTGAGCACCAGCCTGACGTGATCATCGTCGACGCGCTGCTGCAGGGCCGTATCAACGGCCTGTCGGTCGCGCAGGACGTGCGCGAGGCCGGCTTCGACATTCCGATCATCGCGCTGACCGTGCCCCAGAAACCGGTCAAGATCGGGGAAGGCATGGGCGCCACGGAGGTCCTGTCGATGCCCTTCTCGGGCTTCGACTTCATGAGCCTGCTGCAGAAGATGCACCAGCAGCACCGCGCCCAGGCGCCCGAGTCGCTGTCGCGCGTCTACTCGTTCTTCGGAGCCAAGGGCGGCGTGGGCACGACCACCATGGCCTATAACGTGGCCGCGGCCATTGCTGCACAGCACGTGCGCGTCGCGCTCATCGACGGCAGCCTCCAGTTCGGCGACCTGCGCTCGCTGCTGCGCGTCACCGACGACCTGCCCTCGATCGTCCAACTGCCGACGACTCACATACAACGTGCCGACCTCGAGCAGGTCATGTATCGCGACAAGTCCGGAGTGGATGTGCTGCTTGCGCCGCCACGCATCGAGATGGCCGAGATGATCACGCCCCGTGACATCGAGCGGCTGCTGTCGCTGATGCCCAAGATCTACAACGTGGTCGTGATCGATACCGCCACGACCGTCGACGACACCGTCCTGGCCTACTTCGACGGCAGCGACGTGATCGTCCAGGTCGTCAACTACGAGTGGATGGCGATGCAGCGCACGCGGGCCATGGCAGAGACGCTCGAGGCCATCAACTTCCCGCAGAGCCGCGTGCGCTACCTGGTCAATCGCGCCGACTCATCGGCCGGGCTGCCCGGTGGCGCCCTAACCCAGGCCATCGGTCGGGCGCCCGACTACGACGTCGTGAGCGACGGCCCGCTCGTGCTCGAGGCGAACAATCGCGGTCAGCCGATCATGATGATCGGTCCAGACGCGCCGATCTCGCGAGATATAGAGCGCGTGGCGGCCGACCTGACACGGACCATGGAGCCCACCACCCGCCAACCCGCCGCGGCCACAGCGGAGTGAGCGACTCCCGCTCCATCGGCTTCTTCGACTCTGGGGTCGGCGGCCTGACTGTACTGCGCGAGGTCATTCGTCGACTGCCCAACGAGTCGACGATCTACATCGGCGACAACGCGCGCGCGCCCTACGGGCCGCGGACCGACGATGAGGTGCGGCGCTTCAGCACGCAGTGCCTGGACGAGCTCGCTGCGCGCGACGTCAAGGCGATCGTCGTCGCGTGCAACACCTCGAGCGCGATTGCGCTGCCCCATCTTCGGCTGCGCTATGACGTGCCGCTCCTGGGCGTAGTCCGGCCGGGTGCCACCGCCGCCGCCCTGGCCACGCGCAATCGCCGCGTCGGCGTCATCGCCACCATCGCCACGGTCCGATCGCGCGCCTATTTCCAGGCAATCAAGGAAGAGGACCCCTTCGTCGAGGTGATCGAGCAGGCCACGCCCGACCTCGTGCCGCTGGTCGAGGCGGGACACCTCGAGGGCGGGCTCGTCGAGGACGTCGTTCGCAGCTCGCTCGCCCCGCTGCTCGATGGCGGCCACGAGATCGACACGCTCCTGTTGGGCTGCACGCACTACCCGCTGCTGGCGCCGGTCATTCGCGAGGTCGTTGGCTCGGGCATAGGCGTGATCGACTCGGCGTCGGCGACGGCGAGCGCGCTCGCTGGCCTGCTGGAGATCCACTCGCTCGCGGCTCCAGCGGGCGGCGCGCCAAGCCACGTCCAGTTGACGACCGGTGATGTCGATTCGTTCTCGCGCATCGCCGAACGGCTCTTCGATGCTTCCCTCGCCCACGTCGAGCCCGTGGCCGTTGAAGCGGCGGTCGGCGAATGACCCAGGCGCGGGCCATGAGCAACGAGCGAGCGCTCGGACTTGGGCTGGCCATCGGTGCCGGCCTGGTCGTCGCGTCGCGGCTGGTCGCGCGCCGAGCGCGCACAGCGGGCAGCCGCGGCCTGGTCGACTGGGCTCGAGTCGAAGAGATCGCCGTCGCCCGCCTGGCCAACGCGCCGGGCGCGCTCAGCCCGGCCGAGCTGCGCCGAAGCGAGGCCGACTACGAGCGCGCGATGTCGCTTTCGATCCCGTTGCTCGAGGCGCATCTTGGCCGGCCGCTGCCGGGCGTGGTCGAGCGCCACGAGGTTGTCGATCGCGCGGGTTGGGCCCGCGCCAACATCGAAACGTTCGCCCAGCTCATCGAGCGCCTCGAGCCGCACATCCGTGCCGCGAGCTCCGGCCGTGGCTTCGCCGCGGACCTGGCCCGCGCCGCCAACCGCTTCCTGACGACCCAGCAGCTGGGATTCCTGCTCGGCTACCTGGGGACGCGTGTGCTGGGGCAGTACGACATTGCCCTGCTGTCGGCAGAGGCCAAGCCGGGCAAGCTGCTGTTCGTCGAAGAGAACATTCGCGGGACGGCAGCATCACTCGGCGTGCCGCAGTCGGATTTCCGGACGTGGATCGCGCTCCACGAGGCAACGCATGCCTTCGAGTTCGAGGCGAACACCTGGCTGCGGCCGTACCTGCGCGATCACCTCGAGCAGCAGCTTGCGGGCGTCCTCGACCAGGCGCGCGAGATCCAGTCGGGCGGGGTTGGGGCGCTCATCAAGCGCGTGCGAGATTCGAAGGACAACCCCCTGACCGCTCTCATGTCTCCAGAGCAGAAGCGCCTATTCGACGAGACGCAGCGCGTCATGAGCCTGCTCGAGGGCTTCAGCGACTGGGTAATGGACGAGGTCGGTGCTCAGGTTCTGCCCAACGTCTCCACGATCCGCGACCGTTTCGAGGAGCGGCGCAGCCAGCGCCGCGGTACGTTCGACCGAATTGTTGCGCGCCTGACGGGGCTTGACCTGAAGCTCGAGCAGTACCGTCGCGGCGAGAAGTTCGTCTCCGGAGTCGCGCGTATCGGCGGCCGCACCGCGATCGACGCCCTGTGGAGTGGTCCGGAAGCGTTGCCCACGGATGTCGAGATGGCCGACCCTGAGGCCTGGGTTCGCCGCGTCGTGCCCCAGGCAGTCGCCGCCCCGGCCTGATGCCCTCCTCGCAGACATGATGTCCTCCGCAGCACCGACCACGCGCGTCAGCGGTCCCGGATCGGGTCCAGATGGTGTGCCCGCCGCCATCGGGCTCTCGCCGATCCTGTCGGCCCGCTACAAGCCGGAGCACCTGGCGCGCATCGCCGATGCCGCGCCGGGCAGTCGGTTGGTCTCGGTCAGCCTCGAGGGCCTCGCCGACGGCGATCTTTCAGACGTCGAGGTCCTGCTGCGCGGCCCGTTTCCGCGGCAGATCTTCGATCGGCTTCTCGATCGGTGCCCGCAGCTGATGTGGGTCCACTCCGCTACCGCCGGCGTGGAGCGCGTGCTGACGCCAACTGCGCTCGAGCGCGGCATCGCCATCACCAACGCGCGCGGCGTCTTCAGCGATCCGATCGCCGAGTACGTGCTGATGATGGTGCTCTCGATCAGCCGCCGGCTGCCGCAGCTCTTCGAGCTTCATGGCGAGCGTATCTGGCAACCCCTCGAGGGGCGCGAGATGGCCGACCTGACAGTGGGCGTCGTAGGACTCGGCTCCATCGGGCGGCGCGTCGCCGAGCTGGCGCTCACCTTCGGCTCGCGCGTCATTGCCACGCGCCGTCAGGCTGACGCGGAGCACGGGCTTCCTGCTGGCGCAGAGGTGCTTCCTGCCGACCAGCTGCCCGACCTGATGAGCCGCAGTGACTTCATCGTCCTGGCGCTGCCGCTGACCGCCGGAACCGAAGGCATGTTCGACGACGCGCTGCTCTCGACCGCCAAGCCGGGTGCGTGGCTGATCAACGTCGCGCGCGGTGCGCTGCTCGACGACCGGGCGCTGCTGCGCGCCGTGCGCCAGGGGCCCCTTGGCGGCGCGGTGCTCGACGCTTTCCGTGATGAGCCGCTGCCGTCCGATTCGCCCTTCTACAACACGCCCAACGTGATCGTGACGCCACATACCTCGTGGTCGAGTGGCCGTGTCCTCGACCGCAGCATCGGCCTCTTCTGCGAGAACCTGGGCCGCTTCCGGCTCGGCCAGCCGCTGCTCAACCTCGTCGACCCGCGCGCGGGGTACTGAGGCGCGGTGCAGGTAGCGATCGTCGGGCTCGCGCGCTCGGGCAAGACAACGGTCTTCAACACGCTCACCCGCGGAGAGGCCGAGACGGGCGGCTTCGGCGGCATGACCGTGAACGTCGGTGTGGTCAAGGTGCCCGACGAACGGCTGACACGGCTGACCGAGCTCTTCAAGCCCAAGCGCGAGGTGCCGGCCGATGTGACCTACGTCGACCTGCCGGCGCCTCCGCTGTCGGTCGACGGACACGAGCCCGCCGAGATTCCCGCCGATCAACTCGCGCGGCTGCGCACCGCGGACGAGCTGCTACACGTCGTTCGCGCGTTCGACAACCCGGCCGTGGCCCATCCCGACGGATCGGTCGATCCGTGGCGCGACGTCGAGCGCCTGGATCTGGAGTTCGTCCTGGCGGATCTGGCGGTGATGGAAAAGCGCATCGAGAAGCTCTCGACGTCGGGCCGCCACGGCACTCCTGCGGAGCGCGAGTCGAACGAGCGCGAGCAGGGCGTTCTCGAGCAGCTGGCGCCGGCGCTGCGCGAGGGCAAGCCGATTCGCGACATCGAGCTGTCGGACGATGAAGCCAAGCGCATCCGCGGCTTTCGGTTCCTGACCGAGAAGCCGGTCCTGGTCTTGCTGAACATCGGCGAGTCGGACACCCCGCGCGCTGCGGAGCTGGCGGCGGAGTTCGCGGCGCGGTACGTGCACCGTCAATCGGGCGTTGAGGCGCTATCGGCGCGGATCGAGATGGAGATCGGCCAGCTCGACGAGGAGGAGGCGGACGTCTTCCGCAGCGACCTGGGGCTGACTGAGTCGAGCCTCGAGAAGGTGATTCGCGACAGTTATCGGCTGCTCGGGCTGATCTCCTTCTTCACCGCGGGTCCCGATGAGACACGAGCCTGGACGATTCCCGAAGGCTCAACCGCCGTCGACGCTGCCGCGGCGATCCACTCCGATCTGGCCCGGGGTTTCATCCGTGCCGAGATCGTGGAGTACGACGACCTGATTGCGCTCGGCTCATTCGCCGAGGCGCGCAAGGTCGGCAAGCTGCGCTCAGAAGGCAAGGACTACCTGATGAGGGACGGCGAAGTCACGGAAATACGGTTTAACGTCTGAGGCCTGATGCGTAATCAGCCCGGGCTAGTCGCGGTAGGGGCGGTCCTCGGGCTCGACTTCGATGAGCATCGTTCGGAAGTCGTCAGGCTCAGTCGGGACGCTGGGGCGCTCGTCGACGGGCACCGGCGCTGTTTCCTCGTCCTCTGCCGACACGCGCACGGCGGCGCGCAGGTTGGCCTCGACGTGAACGAAGCCGTGTCGTCTTCCGAGCTCCGTGGCGACGCCCTCGATGAGTGATTCCTCCTCGAACGTCTTCATCACGGCCTCGCGCGCCTCGAGGACCATTTCGAGGAATTCCTGCTCGTCATACTCGGAATCGTGGGCCAGCAGGATGTTTGTGAAGATCTCGTCGTCCGCCTCGGACAGCTCGTAGAAGTACACGCATGCTCCGCTGCTGATGGCTGATCCGAGTATAGGCGCGGCCTCTTCCACGGCCTCTTCGAACCCTGAGGCAGAGGCGCGGCAGGAGCTGCTGGTCGTGGGTGCCGCCAGCCGCGACATCGACCACACGGATCCGCGCGGCTGGCGGCTCGGCGGTGCCGTTTCCTACGCGACGCTCGCGGCGGCACGGCTGGGTATCCGGACAAGGGCGCTTGTCGGCGCCGACGCGGAGGCTGCCACTGCGCACGAGCTGGATCTGTTGCGCGACGCCGGCGCCCAGGTCGAGATCACCCCGATGGAACGCAGCCCGGTATTCGACAACCGGCACATCGGGCGCCGGCGCGAGCAGCACTGCGTGCAAGGCAGCGACCTGCTTCCCGTGTCGGCACTACCCGTCGAATGGCGTGACTCGACAGCCGTGCTCCTCGGGCCGGTCGCAGATGAGCTCGCCGACGATTGGGCGAGCGCATTCCCGGCCGGTGCCCTCGTGGCCCTGGCCTGGCAGGGTCTGCTGCGTGAGCTCGAGCCTGGCCAGCCGGTCCGTGGCCGGCGACTGGCAGCCACGCCGCTCGTGCGCCGCGCGGACGTGCTCTTCCTGAGTGGCGAGGACGCGGCCTCGGGCGGGTCGCCCCTGGCCGAGCTCCTGCGCGACGGCCAGCAGCTGTTCCTCACGAGCGGCGACCATGGCGCGATCCATCTGCGCCGCGCCGGTGACCGCATCAGGGCCGCGACGGTTCCGCCCCTGCCACGACGCGAGGCCATCGACACGACCGGCGCCGGGGACACTTTCTTGGCCGCTTACATGGCCGCGCGCGTCGGCGCACCGAGCCTCGTCGGCACTGCTGCCGAGTGGCGCATCGCCGCCACTGCCGCAGCAGTCGCGAGCCTGAGCGTCACCGGCGTGGGCCTCGACGGCGTACCCACCCTGCGATCCCTCTGCCGCGAGCTGCTCAAGCCGCGATCCTGACCGACCTGCGCTGCCCAAAACACTTGCGGCTGAGCCGAGGCAAGCGGCGCTCGAGATCGCGCTCGACAGCGTAGAGCGGATCGCCCCACGCCCGAGCGCGTCCGGCCACGGCGGTCGCCTCGTGGCACGCCGCGAGGGCGCCGGCCACGTCGCGCTCGACGTGCTCGCGATGGCGCGCCACGTACAGCCATGCCGCACCGGCACCCGCGCCTCCGCGGCGCGCGATCTCCAACCAGGCCGCCACTGCCTCGTCGCGCCTGCCCAGACGTGCCAGCAGGCGAGCCCGCTCCGCGGACATCTGCCGATGCAGCACAACTCCTGCTGGCTGGCGCACCTGCCAGCGCTCGTCCGAGAGCGCTGTCTCGAGCACGTGTAGCGCGCCATCGAACCGACGCCGACGGACCATGGCCCTGGCCAGCCCGAACAGATCCCCGGCGGGTACGTCCGCCCAGCCATCGTGACCGGCGAGGCGAGTCATCCGTGCCACCAGCTGCCCGAGCGACACGATGTCCTGGCGGTTGTGCTCGACCGGTGCGCGCAGCAGCTCACCGCGGCGTGACCGTAGGTAGCCGAAGTATCGCTCGGGTATGAATGCGCCGGGCAGGTCGTCCGTGCGTTGCACGCCGCACACCTCCTGCTCGATGACCGCCAGCCGGGCGCTGCCCGTGCGGTGTTTCCACAGCCCGCGGGCTATCGGCAGCAGGTCCGTGTGGCCGACGAGAGGCGGTGGCGCGCGCCGGTGCATGCGGTAGCGCGTGACGAGCAGCGGCCAGTCGAAGCAGCGTCCGTTGTATGTCACGAGCCACGCATCCGGTGGAAGCGCGTCTGCGAGAACGTCGAGAAGATCCTTCTCGTTGGCGTGATCAGTCAGGATGAGCTGGCGAACGCGCAGCAGATCCCCTTCCCACCAGCCAAGCCCGACCAGGAACGCGAGCGTCCCGGCGGCCGTGGCGAGACCGGTCGTCTCGAGATCGAGGCAGACCAGTCGCGCGTGAGTCGGGATGTCGTACGGGAGGGCCGCCAGCCTTGGCCGGTCGACGGGCAGCGAGAAGGTGTGCTCGAAGACGACCACCCCGCGGTCGACGTGGCCACCCAGGGCCGCGGCAAGAGCCGTCGCGTGATCCGGCCTTGGTGGCGGTGGCCGAATCTCTCGTCCTGGTGCCGCCCTCAGGCGGTCCAGACGCTGAGCGAGGAGCGCTGATTGCATCGCGCGGAATTTGACGCGCGCCCGTGCCAGCTAGCGTGTCACGCTGCCTTGCCGCGCGCTGCCGATCTCCCTGAAGCGCCATTTAGCAAACTCAGCAGCCGCAACGAGACGACCTTGGCGTTCAGCCCTGCCTCCATGCGCGGCCCGACGCACGCCGGGCATCCGTCCTCGCACTGGCACGCCTCGACCAGTCCGAACGCGCCCGCTACGAGCTCGTCGTGGCGATCGAACAAGCGCGCGGCCAGGCCGACTCCGCCCGGGACGGAGTCGTACAGGTAGATCACCGGCCGCTCCGCGTGCGGCGAGCGCACCTGGGCGACCATGCCGATGTCGTGCGGGTCGGCCATCAGCAGCACGCTCGCGACCGTCTGCATCGCCCGCCCGGAGCCGGTCAGCGCAAGGTCGAGCTCGTCGCGCCGCCAGCCGTCCACCGAGCCGTCGAGCGCCACCCAATAGGAAGTCGTGTGCAGCTCGATCTCGGGCAGGTGGATCTTTCCCCAGCCCAGGTTCTCGTGCGTCTCCAGGCGCAGCTTCTTGTAGAGAGTGGCGATAGACGACACCATGACCTCGCCGTGGGCTCGCTCCGCAGCGTCAGCCGCCGCTGAGGCGAACTTCTCGAGCGGCTTGAGCGTCACCGCGAGCAGTGCCTGCGTGTAGTAGTCGACATCGACCGGCTTGACGTACGCCCGTGCGCTCCTCCCAGTCGAGATGCTCGACGTGGTACTGGCGCGACTCGTGCAGGTAGATGGCGTTGTCGTAGACGAGGACCGGCGCAGCGAACAGGTCGACCTCGCCGATGACGATGGGCCGCGGATGCCCCGACACGTCGATGATGACCACGTTCTCCGGCGCACCGACGCGCAGGGACACCTCCGACGCCGGGAAGTTCTCGCTCGCCCAGTACCAGCGGTCGTCGTCGGCGAGGCGGACGTGTGCCTCCTCCGCGAGGAAGTGCAGCAGGTCGTCCGTCGGGCACGCCGGAGAACGACGCGCCAGAATCGAAGGGCATCTCGAACGTCGCCGCACGGACGTGGGCCAGCAGGACGTGAAGGTTGGTCGGGTCGAGCCGTGCCTCTTCGGGCGTGGCGTCGAAGATGTACTCGGGATGGTGGGCGACGAACTGGTCGACCGCGTCCGCGCCGGCGACGAGGATGGCCACGGACGGCTCGCGGCGGCGGCCCGATCGACCCATCTGCTGCCAGGTCGCGGCGATCGTGCCCGGATAGCCGGCCAGGATCGACGGCGTCGAGCCGTCCGATGTCGATGCCCGAGCTCGAGCGCATTCGTCGACACGACCCCGAGGACCTCGCCCGAGCGCAGCCCCGCCTCGATCTCGCGCCGTTCCGTGGGTAGGTAGCCGCTGCGATAGCCGCGTATCCGCTTCAGCGGCCCGTAGCCCTCGCGAAATGCCTCGCGCAGGCCCGTCAGCAGCAGCTCGACAGCGATGCGTGCCCTGCCGAAGACGATCGTCTGGCGACCTGCGCGCAGGAAAGTCAAGGCCGATTTCTGCGAGAGTCCGAGCGGTCCCGGGCGTATGCCCTGGCGCTGGTCGATCACCGGCGGATTCAGAATGACGATGTGCTTCTCGCCGGCCGGCGCGCCGTTTCGGTCGATGACCGTCATCGGCCGGCCGGTCAGCGATCTCGGCGAGCTCCTGCGGGTTGCCGATCGTCGCCGAGCAGCACACGATCTGGGGCGTGCTGCCGTAGTGCTCGCACAGCCGAAGCAGACGACGGAGCACGTTGGCGACGTGGCTGCCGAAGATGCCGCGGTAGGTGTGCGCCTCGTCGACGACGATGTAGCGCAGCTGCTCGAACAGCTGGAACCACTTGGTGTGATGGGGCAGGATCGCCGAGTGGAGCATGTCCGGGTTGGTGACCACGACCTGTCCCGCCGCGCGGATGTTCGTACGGATCGGTCCCGGTGTGTCGCCGTCATAGACGCCGGCCGCGACGGTCGATGTCGGCCGCAATCGGCCAGCTCCCGGAATGCAGGCAAGCTGGTCCTGGCTGAGCGCCTTGGTCGGAAACAGGTAGAGGGCGCGCGCGGCAGGATCGTCCACGACGGACTGCAGCACCGGCAGGTCGTAGCACAGCGACTTGCCCGAGGCCGTTGGCGTGACGACCACGATGTCATTGCCGGCGCGAAGCTCGGCCAACGCCTCGGCCTGGTGCGTGTAGAGCATCTCGATGCCGCGCGCGTGGAGGGCGCGCACCAAGCGCTTGTCGAGCCAGCCAGGGAAGGGGGCAGTCTGCGCCGCACGCTCCGGGATGACGCGATGGGCGACGACCGCCTCAGCGACCTGCGGATCAGCGAGGAGTCGCTCAAGGGTCTCGACCGTCCCGGCGGGCTGGTAGATGCGCATCGCTGTCGGGCCTCCCGTGCTCCATTTCGATCATCTGTTCGATTTGGAGCAGGAGTCTAGCACCAGCATGGTGGCGCTAGGGCCGCCGCTCGTATGCGCGTTGTGCAGATCTAGTGCGCACAGTCGCTCGCTCGCAGCTACGTTTCGAGAGCTCGGAGCCGAATGGGGCGACGATTCCGACACTAGATCTGCAAACTTGTCTTCCTGACCCTCTTGGGCCGCGCTGGATCGACGCACGGGCAGCCAGGTGTTCAATAGACCTGCAAACGTGTCCGCGAGTGACCTCAGATGCCTCCTTAGTACGAGCCATTCGAATGAAGCCGGGCCGTACCAAGGGTTCACGAGGCTTGACGAAGTGTTTCGACGTGGTAATGTTCGACGTCTAAATATTCCACGTCGAACTGGAGTCTCGTAGGGTGACCTCGCGTCTCGGAGCTCTCGCAGAGCCAAACTTCCGTCGCCTGTTCATCGGCCAGACCGCCTCCGCCGCGGGTGACGGCCTGACCGGCGTCGCGCTGACGTTTGCCGTGCTCATGATCAGCAACTCGGCGACCGATCTGGGGATCGTCCTCGCCGCATTCATGGTCCCGCGCGTGGCATTCATGCTCGTGGGCGGTGTGTGGGCGGACCGGCTGCCGCGGCGCCTGGTGATGATCGGCTCCGACCTCGTGCGCGCCGTTGCGCAGGTTGGCCTCGCCATGGCGGTGTTCAGCCAGACGTCGGAGCTGTGGCCGTACGTGGTCCTGTCGGCTATCAGCGGCGGTGCCTCGGCGTTCTTCCAGCCTGCGGTCGTGGGCCTGGTGCCGCAGACGATCAGCCCGGCCCGGCTCCAGGACGCCAACGCGCTCCTCAGCCTGTCTCAGAACTTCGCCCGCCTCGGCGGTCCGGTCATTGCCGGGTTCGCAGTGGCTTTCGGCGCGACCGGATCCCTATTCGTGATCGATGCAGTGAGCTATCTCTTCAGCGCAGCGATGCTCGCGCTGGTCACGGTGGACAGCGTCTCGCCCCGCGCCCGCCAGAGCTTCGTGGCGGACTTCCTCGATGGCTGGCGACAGGTCGTCCAACGCCGTTGGCTGGTCGTCTCCCTGGCGGTGTTCGCCTTCGCGAATCTCGGCATCGCGACCTTCTTCGTCCTCGGCCCGGTGATCATCAATCGTGACCCCAACGGGGCCACCACCTGGGGCCTGCTGATGGGCCTGTTCAGCCTCGGCGGCCTCACCGGCGGAGCCCTGGCAATGCGCTTCCGCCCCTCCAGGCCGCTCACCGCAGCCTTCGCGATCTACCTCATCTTCCCGGCGGCTCTGGCCCTGCTCGCGGTATCTGTGCCCTTCGCGGTGCTGGCACTGGGGTTCTTCGCGGCGGCACTATCCGTGACGCTGACCGACACGATCTGGCACACCACGCTCCAGCAGCAGGTGCCGTCAGAGGCGCTATCGCGCGTCAGCTCGTTCGACTGGACCGTGTCGATGATGATCTTCCCAATCGGGTCGGCGCTGGCCGGTCCGCTGGCGGCCGCGATCGGGCCTGAAGCTGCCATATTGGTCATGGCCGTCGTCGCCGGAGCTCCGCTCGCCCTGGTGCTGATCTCACCGTCTGTTCGCGCCATCCGGCGCACGGACGGCTTGGACCACGGCCATGAAAGTGATCAGGAGCCGATCACGAGCATCGAGCCGACATGGCAGGAGGAGGCCGCCGCGTAAGCCGGCGCGCCTAGAATGCCGACGTGGGCACCCGCACCCGAGCCGACCCCGGAACCGACAGCGTCGGGCGGATGCTTCATATATGGAAGCGCGAGATCCCCGAGCTCGACCTCGAGACGGAAGGCATCGTTGAGCGCATCCAGCACCTGCACAAGCGGCTCGAGCACGCCATGAACGACACGCTCGCCCAGTTCGACATCGACAAGGGCGAGTGGCAGGTGCTGACCGTTCTTCGTCGGTCCGGATCGCCATACCGCCTCTCGCCCGGCACGCTGGCCAAGGTCATGGGCCTCTCGGCCGCGGCAATGACCAATCGGCTCAATCAGCTCGAGAGCCGCGGCCTCATCCGCCGATTGCCCGATGCCGACGATCGGCGCGCGGTCAAGGTTGAGCTCACGGCAGATGGCTGGCAGCGCTGGCAGGACTCGGTCGGGGCCCAGGCTGAGAAGGAAGCACTCGTCGCCTCGGCGCTGACGATGTCCGAGAAAGCCACCTTGAACGAGCTACTGATACGGCTGATGATGCAATTCGAGGAGTCGAAGCCCGGCTGAGACGGTACGCTCGTAACATGCCGAGAGCAGCCGCGGCCCTCGCAAACCAGGACGCGCGCGCCGCTGACGGGCGCCCGCCCCGACGTGACGACCTCGAAAAGCAGCTGGCCGACCTCAACCGCCAGGTTCGGCCGCGCAACCTGCGGCCCGGCCGGACACATCTCGTCCTCGTCGCGATTGCCATCGCCGCCGCGTGGCTTGTGATCGTCTTTGCCAACACGCTCGGCGAGGTCGATCGCGCCACGGCGCGCCGCGAGGCGGTTGCGGCCGAGAGCGCGGCGCTGGAGCAGCAGCTGGCCGCCGAGCGGCGCGAGCTCGCACTCGTCCAGACGGATGGCTTCCAGGCACTCCAGGCACGCGCGTACGGGATGGGCGCGCCCGGTGAACGGGTGTTCTCGCTGAGCGCCGGCGCGCCCTCGCCCGAGCCGATCATTCCGCTTGGCCAGCAGGCCCCTGTCTCTTCGGCATCTTCGCCGCTCGATGCCTGGTTGGAGCTGCTCTTCAGCCGCTGAACCCTCGGCGCCCTAGAGCGGGGGAGGACCCCACGGCGGCGCCACGCTCGGCACGGCGCCATGGCTGGCCGAGGCTTCGCCGCCACCCGGCGTCGGCACAGTCTCGCCGGCACGCCAGCGCAGGTCGTAATAGAGCAGCGTGAGCACGATGGGGGAAATGGCCGCGAGCAGGATGCCGGCCAGGCCGTTGAGCACCGTGCCGATTGCGACGTCGAGCGCGGCGGTATCGGAAAGTCGCAGCAGCGCAGTCGGTATGCCGGTCAGCAGCAAGCTGAGCCCGCCATCGATCAATCCAATCACGATCAGATAGCCAAGGACGCGCCAACCTGAGCCCGAAGTCAGCCGCCAGCTGCGGACCAGAGAGTCCGCTCCGCCCGCCCGATCGATGACCGCCACCGACGGCACGAGCGAAGTGCGCATGCCCAGGAAGACGAGGGCGGCGACCGTCGCAACGAGGATGACCAACCCGAGAAAGGCCGGGAAGCCTCCACCGATCATCAGCGAAACGCCCGAGATCAGGCCGAGGAAGACGATCAGGATCACGGCCACGAGGAACAGGAGGTTGGCCACCACCAGCGACGCCAGTCGCGAAAGCGAGTCGCGCAAGGCCGCGCCGATGCCGATCGGCTGCGCGCGGAACGTGTTGTCGACGACGCGGATGATGGCAGCCGCGGCGAGCAGCGCGGCCAGCGCCAGGACGATGGTGGCCAGGATCAGGGAGAAGAACGCGATGCCGAATCCAGACGGTGGTGGGGGCGGCGCCAGACCCTGAAGCTGGGCGCTCTGTGCCGCCACGACCCATTCGTTGACGAGCGGCGAGAACGACGCCGCCACACCGGTCATCAGGACGTAGACGGGCACCATGCAGATGGCAGTGGCGCCGAGAATGGTCCGCCAGCTGTGCCGAAACAGGCTCCAACCCAGGCGCAGAATGCGGCCGAGCGACATCGGGTAGTGCGATGGGGCCGCCATCGGGCGAGTTTAGGCCCGCTACGCTGACCGGGATGGACCGGCCGCCTCCCTTCGAGGCGCTGCCCGCGGACCGCCGCGCGCTGCGGCTCCGGGCGGTGCGCGACGGGCTCATCATCTCCGGCTGGCTGGCGACCCTGTTCGTGTTCTTCGTCGTCATCCCGGCGGGCCACAGCTTCGGCTACGACGCGTTCTCGTACTGGTCGATCGACTTCAACGACCTGTACGGCCGCGCGATGTCCTCGAACTTCGCGCTCGGCGCGTTCCGCTACGCGCCGCCCATCGCGTTTCTCTTTGCACCGCTGCAGTTGCTGCCGTGGTGGCTGTTCCTGTGGCTGTGGACGGCGGTTGGACTGGCCATCGTGGTCTGGCTCGGTGGTCGGTGGTCGCTCGTGCTGCTGGCCCTACCGCCGATTGCGCTCGAGCTCTACCACGGCAACGTCCATCTGCTCATGGCTGGCGCCATTGCGCTGGGCTTCCGATTTCCGGCGCTGTGGGCGTTCGTCATCCTGACAAAGCTAAGCCCAGGGATCGGTGTGCTGTGGTTCGCGTTCCGCCGCGAGTGGCGCAAGCTCGGCTGGGCGCTCGGGGTGACGCTGGTCGTCTCAGTGCTGGCTTACGTGCTGGAGCCGCGCTACTGGACAGAGTTCATCGCCTCGATCGCGAGCAACCTCGCCGAGCCGCAGCCCTTCAGCGTTCCTCCACCGGCGCCGATCCGGATCCCGATCGCCATCGCACTCGTCTTCTGGGGCGCCCGGACTGATCGACCGTGGATCGTGCCGATCGCCGCGACGCTCGCGCTGCCGATCATCTGGCCGCACGGCTTGAGCGTGGCAATTGCTGCGATCCCGTTCCTGCGTCGCGGCGACCGCGCCGCGCTGATGCCGGGCTGGGAGCGGGCCGCCTCTGTGCGCTCGCTGGCGCTCTGCCTGGGCGTTTTCGTCGGTGGCGCCATTCTGCTCGCGCTCATGCCGGGTGACCTGGTGAAGACGCTCGTCGAGGAGGGCTCGCGCAACATCATCGCGGCCTACGAACGCATGTGATCGCAATGAGTCGCGCCGCGCGCTAGACGCGTTTCCAAGGCCTTCTCAGGCACATTTCCCGAGGGGAGAACCCGCTTTAAAGGAGTAAGCATGCTCGTAACGATCATTGCCTGGATTGTCCTGGGCGCCATCGCCGGCTATATCGCGCGTTTCCTCGTTCCGGGAGACGAGGGCCTCGGCGTTGTCGGCACGGTCGCTCTGGGTATCGTCGGCGCGTTCCTCGCCGGCATCGTCACCTGGTTCCTGACCGGCAATGCGGCCGGCCCAGCGGGTGGCGGCGACGTCGTCAACATTCCGTCGATCGTGCTCGCCGTGGTCGGCGCTGTTGTCGTCGTCTTCCTGGCGCGCTTCATGACTCGCGGCCGCTCAACGGTCTAAACAGACCCGAACTCACCGGTATCGAAGCCGGTCAAGACGCGCCGAGGAAAGTCCTCGGCGCGTTTCTTATTGCCCGCGCGACCCCTGCTCGGGATCCGAGTCAGAAGGCTCAGACCGGGTCCGCGGTGCTGAAATCCAACCCAGGCGCAGCGCATGCACGACGGCCTCGGTGCGATGGCGCAGGCGCAGCCGCGCCAGCATGGCCGAGATCGCACCCTTGATGGTGTGCTCCGACAGGCCGATCTCGCGGCCGATCTGCTGATTGGTCTTGCCCTCCGCCGCGAGCTCGAGGATGCGCATCTCGCGCTCGGAGAGATCGTTGTCGCTCACTGAGGGCGCGTGCTGGGCCAGCTCGGCATATGTCTCGAGGACTCGCCGCGCGACCTCGGGCCGCTCGGCCAGCGTGCGCTGGATCGGCTCGGCGCCGTCCGCGGCCTCCTTGATCGTCTCGACGAGCTGCTCCGGACCCTCGTGATCGCCGACATGGCCAACGGCACCGCCGACGACCGCGCGATACAACCCTTCGTCGTCATCGTGCCGGCCCATCACGACCAGGGCAGAGGACATCTCGCGCCGCATGTGTTGCATCTCGTCGACGCGCCGGACGTCACCCATATCGACGTCGAGCAGCACGACGTCCGGCGCGGCGTCGCGGCACATGTCGAGCGCCTCGTCGACGCTCTGTGCCTCGGCCACCACGACCACGTCGGCCTCGTTCTCAAGCAGTGTGCGCACACCGGCACGAAGCACCGGATGCTCGTCGACGATGACCAGCTCAATAGGTCCGCGCCGGCGCGCCCCGGGGCCACGGCTGCGCCCGGTTCTGCGCTTCTTGCGCTCTTCAGTTGTCACGGCTGGCCAAGGTTAACCGTTGGGCGGCCGCCCGGTGCGGCCACCTTGGTACCAGCCGGCCGAGGTGTTCGCCGGATCGGCCGGCGCATGACCCTGCGCTAGAATTGGCGCTCGGCGGCGGAGTAGCTCAGTGGTAGAGCAGGGGACTCATAAGCCCTTGGTCGGTGGTTCAAATCCGCCCTCCGCTACCAACCCCCTTCAGGCAGCAGCGGCCTTCGTTGGCGCCTGCCGGAAGCCGGCCACCGCGCCGAGGAGCATCACCACCGCGCTGACCATCGGGAACACCGTGAGCGTGATGATGTCGAACGCGTTCACCTGCTGACTGCCGAGCAGGAACATCGCGTACATCCAGTACAGGCTCGCCAGGAACATTGCGAAACCGGCGATCATCAGCCCGGCCAGGGCGGTGCGCATCCCGGCCACGCCCTTGTAAGCGAACACGACCGACGCGAGCGCGAAGAGCAGCATCACCGCGGATGGTCCACCGACTCGGAACCAGAACCAGGCCCACGCGAGCACGGAGCCTATGACTCCGGCCCAGACGAAGCTGCGCCACATCCACAAACGACTGACGACATTGGCGGTCATCGCCACTACCTCCGACTTCACACTATTTCTGACGATTGAGACCGGAGAGTCGCCGTGCGTGGGTCGCCCTTCCAGTGACCGCAGGTCCCATACGCCGTCGCCTGCAGGACCATGTCGCTTCGCGGCAGTAGGGTCCCAGTCCGGCCATAGGCAGGCAGTCCCAAGGCCAAGACGGGCTCCGGGCCTATAATCCGAGGGTCGGGGGCGCGCATGCCGCGCTCATCACCCGGAGGCCACTCACCCCTTGAACAGTCGTTTCCTTCGCAACGGCATCGTCACCCTCGTGCTCGTGGTGGGCACGGCGGCGCTGCTGTACATGTTCATCTTCCCCAACGATGGTCAGAAGCCGATCCCGTACAGCGGTGAAGGCTCGTTCCTGCAGTACGTCGCCCAGGGCGACGTCGCCAAGGTCACGCAGCGCGGTCAGACGCTCGATATCGAGCTGACCCAACAGGACCCACAGACGGGCAAGGCGGCGATCAAGACCGCGATGATCCCGAGCGAGTTCGCGACGGACGTCCAGCAGGACGTGAACCTCGCGTGCGCCGCACCTGAGTCGGAGTGCACCTCGCCTCCCCAGGTCGTTCGGCGGAGTCGCTTCGGATGGCGGCCAGTGGCTGAGCATCCTGCTCACGGCGTTCCTGCCGATGCTGCTCATCGGCGCACTGCTCTTCTTCATGTTCCGCCAGGCGCAGGGCACCAACAACCAGGCGATGAGCTTCGGCAAGAGCCGCGCGCGCATGTTCCTCGGCAACAAGACCGTCGTCACGTTCCAGGACGTGGCCGGCGTGGACGAGGCCAAGACAGAGCTCCAGGAAGTCGTCGAGTTCCTCAAGTACCCCGAGAAGTTCAACCAGCTCGGCGCGCGCATCCCGCGCGGCGTGCTGCTGGTCGGACCTCCGGGCACGGGCAAGACGCTCCTCGCGCGCGCCGTCGCCGGCGAGGCCGGCGTGCCCTTCTTCAGCATCTGCGGCTCTGAGTTCGTCGAGATGTTCGTGGGCGTCGGCGCGAGCCGCGTGCGCGACCTGTTCGACCAGGCCAAGCGCAACTCGCCGTGCATCGTCTTCGTCGACGAGATCGACGCGGTCGGACGCCAGCGCGGCGCCGGCCTGGGCGGCTCGCACGACGAGCGCGAGCAGACGCTCAACCAGATCCTGGTCGAGATGGACGGCTTCGACACGAACACCAACGTGATCGTCGTCGCCGCCACGAACCGCCCTGACGTCCTCGACCCGGCGCTGCTGCGCCCGGGCCGCTTCGACCGCCAGGTCATCCTCGACCGGCCGGACATGAAGGGCCGGCTCGAGATCCTCAAGGTTCACATCAAGGGCAAGCCGCTCGACAAGGCGATCGACCTCCAGAACATCGCCCGGCAGTCGCCCGGCTTCTCCGGCGCGGACCTGGCCAACCTCGTCAACGAGGCGGCCATCCTCGCCGCGCGGCGCAACAAGAAGGTCATCAGCATGCCCGAGTTCGGCGAGGCGCTGGAGCGTGTCGTTGCCGGCCCGGAGCGCAAGAGCCGCGTCATCAGCGATGCCGAGAAGGCGATCATCGCCTACCACGAGGGTGGCCACGCGGTCGTCCAGCGCGATCCTGCCCAAGGCAGACCCGGTCGCCAAGGTGAGCATCATCAGCCGCGGCATGGCCCTCGGCTACACGATGGGCCTGCCGACGGAGGATCGCTACCTGCAGAGCAAGAGCGAGTTCGAGGACAAGATCGCGGGCGATGCTCGGCGGCAATGCGTCCGAGCGGCTGATCTTCGGCGACACGACGACCGGCTCGAGCAACGACATCGAGAAGGCGACCAACGTCGCCCGCCGGATGGTCACCGAGTTCGGCATGAGCGAGAAGCCTCGGGCCGCTGGCCTTCGGCAAGCGTGACGAGCTGGTCTTCCTGGGCCGCGAGATCGGCGAGCAGCGCAACTACTCGGACGATGTCGCCAAGCAGATCGACGAGGAAGTGCGCGCCATCATCGACCGTGGCTACGCCACGCGCGATGGAGGTGCTCGTCCAGCACAAGGACCGCCTCGTCCAGCTGGCCGAGCGACTGGTCGCCGAGGAGACCATCGAGCAGGAAGACTTCGAGCTGATGTTCGCCGACCTTCCCGACGCGAAGAAGGACACCCACGTGACGCCGGTGCCGCTCGACGGCCCGATCGCCCGCCGGGTTGCCGAGGAGCCGACTACCGGTCCCGCCGCGCCGCCCAAGGCCGCGCCACAGCCGGCCTGATCAGCCGCTCTTGACCGTTTCGCAGGTCGGCGAAGGGACCTTCGCCGACCTCGATTCGTTCGTCGACGAGACGCGCGAGGCGCGCATCTCGGATTTTCTCGACCTGCTGCGCATCCCGAGCATCGGCACGCTGCCTGAGCACGACGCCGACACGGCGACGACCGCGCAGTTCATCGCCGATCGCTTCGCTGCCATGGGCTTCGACAACGTCGAGGTCTCGCCAACGGGCCGCCATCCGATCGTCTATGCCGACTGGCTGCACGCCGAGGGCGCGCCGACTGTCATCGTCTACGCCCACTACGACGTCCAGCCCGTTGATCCGCTCGAGCTGTGGACTCGCGCCCCATTCGATCCTGAGATCGAGAACGGCCGCGATCTACGCCCGTGGCTCATCGGACGACAAGAGCCACGTCAACCTCCACCTGTGGGCCGCCCGGGCCTGGCTCGAGAAGCGCGGCCGGCTGCCGGTCAACCTGCGCATCGTCATGGAGGGCGAGGAGGAGTCCGGCTCGGAGAGCTTCGAGCCTTGGATCGTCGCCAACCGGCACCGTCTCGACGCTGACCTGGTGGTCATCAGCGACACCGGTTTCTACGAGGGCAACCGACCTGCGATCACGGTCGCGCTGCGCGGGCTGACCTACATGCAGATCGACGTGACCGGATCGAAGCTCGACCTGCACTCGGGCTCATTCGGCGGCAACGTCCAGAACCCGGCCAATGCCCTGGCGACGATCATCGCGCGCCTGAAGAACGCCGATGGATCGATTGCCGTGCCCGGCTTCTATGACGAGGTGCGGCCGCTGACGGCGCGCGATCGCGAGGAGTTCGCACGCATGCCCCTCGACGAGGGCCACTACATCGCCGACTACGGCCTTCACTCGGTGTTCGGCGAGCCTGACCTGTCGGTCATGGAGCGCCGGGGCGCACGCCCCACGCTCGACGTCAATGGGATCTGGGGCGGCTTCCAGGGCGAGGGCGCCAAGACGATCATCCCGGCCCATGCGCACGCCAAGGTCTCGTGCCGGCTGGTCGCCGACATGGACCCGGAGCGCACCTTCCAGCGTGTGCGCGACTTCGTGGCCTCGATCGCGCCAGCCGGCGTCGATGTCAGCGTCACCAAGGTCAACGACGGCATGTGGACCCTGACGCCGATCGACCACCCGGCCACCGCGGCCGCCGCGGCCGCGATAGAGGAAGTGTTCGGCGAGGCGCCGGTCTACCTGCGCGAAGGTGGCTCGATCCCTGCCGGAGCCGTCTTCAGCACAGTGCTCGGCTTGCCCGTCGTGCTGCTCGGTTTTACCCAGCCCGACGATCAGATCCACGCACCCAACGAGAACATCCGCCTCGACAACCTCGAGAACGGGCTGCGCACCATCATTCGCTACTGGGACCGCCTCGCCCGAACCGCGCTCTGAGCTAAGCCCCGTTTTCAAGGCATGGCGGGACCTCTGGTCCGGTGCGCTGTAGGAGGTTCGGCCGGTGCCGCCGGGCAGCGCCCGCATCTAGTCTCGGGCGGTGTCTAGCCGCTGGCAGCCTGCCGACCAATTCATTTCAACTCCGCCGATGACCGCCGATGGCGTCGCCCCGCCGTCCGAAGCGCCGATCGAAGCCGCGCCGCCTCTGGCGCCCCTCGCGCCGCTGACCGGACCACGCACGATGGAGCCCGCCAGTGCGATCTCCGAGACCGCCGGACCGGCCGACTGGCAGGCCGCGAGCGGCTACGGCAATCCGCTCCGGCCACGTAGCGCGATGGAGGTTTTGACCGGCCTTTCGGAGAAGGTCAGCCGCGGCTCGGTGACCGAGTATCAGCCGATCCCGCTGGGCATGAGCCCGCTTGACCGGACCCTCAGTGGCGGCCTGCGCGCCGGCGAGCTGATGCTCATGGGTGGCGCGCAGGGCACGGGCAAGACGACGATGTCGCTCCAGATCGCGCGCAACATCGCCCAGAGCGGCCAGGCGAACGTGCTCTACGTCTGCTTCGAGCACGACGAGGAATACCTGCTCGGGCGCATGGTCGCCATGGAGTCGGCGCTCGCAGGCACGATGCCGCCAGACATCAACAGCTCTGTGAAGATCCAGGACGTGCGCCGCGAGGTCCTCGGGACGTGGATGGCCCAGGGTGGCGACGCCTCGGCCGATCTGCGCGCCAATCCCCGACTGCGCCCGGCGCTCGAGCGCATCGGCCGCTACGGCCAGGGGCTGTTCCTGCTGCGCGGCTCGCACAGCAGCACGACCATGGACAACCTCCAGGCGCTCGTCGAGGACTACCGCCGCCAGGCGCCGACGCGGCCGCTGGTCGTATTCGTCGACTACCTGCAGAAGGTGCCGGTCATTCCCGAGCCGGCGAGCGAATCGGAGAAGGTGACCACGGTCGTTGGCGCGCTCAAGGACCTGGCGCTCGGCCTGGGCGTGGGCGTAGTCGCCATAGTCGCCGCCGACAAAGAGGGCCTGAAGGCGGCCCGCCTGCGCAACCACCACCTGCGCGGCTCATCGGCCCTCAACTACGAGGCCGACGTCATCCTGATCCTGAACGAGAAGTACAACATCGTGGCCAAGGTGAACATCGAGTTCAACCCTTACCAGGCCCAGCGCTTCCGTGACTGGACGATCCTGACGGTCGAGAAGAACCGCGCCGGCAAGGACGCGGTCGATCTGGAGTTCGAGAAGCACTTCGAGTACTCGTGCTTCGATCCCAGCGGCCGGCAGGTGCAGGAGAAGCTGATCGAGGAGCGGCTCTACAACGACTAGTTGAGCTGGTACTCCCAGTCGGCCGGGACCTTGCCCTCAGGTCCGGGAGTTGGCTGGCTCTCGGGGTGGCTGTCGGGCGGTGCCAGCGGCTCGCCATTGACGTACACGCGGTCGGCGTAGTCCCAGAACCAGTCCTCTTCCGGCTCGAAGCTCTGAACCACGCGGTGGCTCGTCTCCGCGGCGTGCAACCGCGCATGCTGTGCCGGCGACGAGTCGCAGCAGCCGATGTGTCCGCACTTGGCGCAGCGCCGCAGGTGGAACCACCACCCGTCGTTGGCCAGACACTCGACGCAGCCCTCGCCGCTGGGCGGGACGCTCGGATCGAATTCGTTGGTCACGCGCGCATCCTAGACTGACCGCGTGACAGACTCGCGCATCGACCTGCCGGAGGTCGTGTTCCTCGACGTTGGCGACACGCTCATCCGCGCCCACCCGTCCTGGGCTGGCGTGTACCGCCAGGGCCTGCTCGAGGCGGACATCGACGTCTCCGAGAAGGATCTCGAACGGGCGCTGCTCGAGGAGACGAAGAGCGGCGCGTGGTGGATGATCGAAGATCCGTTCGAGCCCACCCCGGAGAATTCGTGGGAGCGCATCGTCGCGTTCGATTCGGCCGTGCTGGCGCGCGTCGGCCACGCCGGCCTGACGGAAGACGTCTTCCGGCGCATCGAGGACGCGTTCGCGCGGCGCTCCGCCTGGTACGTCTTCCCGGACGTGATGCCCTCGCTCGATGCGCTGCGTGACGCCGGCGTGCGCATGTGCGTCATCAGCAACTTCGTGTGGGGCGGCACCGAGCTCATTCACGACCTCGAGCTGGCCAGCCATTTCGAGGTGCTGGTCATCAGCGCGCGGGTCGGCTTCCAGAAGCCGAACGAGGGCATCTTCCGGCACGCGCTCGACCAGATGCGAGTCGAGCCATCGCGCGCTGTGCACGTCGGTGACTCGTACAAGGCAGATGTCTTCGGCGCGCGGCGTGTGGGCATCAACGCGGTGCTGATCGACCGCTACACCGGCGACGCGGCGAGCGTGCGCGCCAAGCACGACGATCCCGATCTCGCCGTGGTGACCGACCTGTACGAGCTGCTCGAGCTGTTCGGCCTCGAGCGTCCCGCGATCTCGCCTGCCTGAAACCTGGCGGCTCTTCCTCGCCGCTCCGGTGCCGGCGGCCGTCGCGACGCAACTCTTTGACGCGCTCGCGCCCGTGCGTGCCCGCTTTCCGGATCCGCGCTGGATCGGCCCGGACAAGCTGCACCTGACTCTCGTCTTCCTGGGCTCGCGTGCGCCGGACATGCTCGGGCCGTGCACGGATGCGATGGCGCAGGTGGCGCAGCGCCATGCGTCGATGGACGTCGCCACGGGCGAGGCCGGCGGCCGCACAGGCGATCGGCGCGGAGGGGTGGCCTGGCTGCGCATCGGGCGGGGCACGCGCGAGCTATCCGCTTTGGCACTTGACCTCGACGAAGCGGTCGGCGCGTACAGCTACGGCGAGCGGCTCCAGCCACGGCCGCACCTCACCGTTGCGCGCCGTGTCGACGAGCCGACCATTGCGGCGCTGCGCGCGTGGGCCGACGACCGTCCGCCGTTCGAGTGGCGCGTTGATCGGGTGGTGCTGTTCCGAAGCTACCAGGGACCGAACGGCTCCCGCTACGAGTCGCTCGCGGAAACACCCTTGGCCGGCCGCGGCGGTGATTCCGACTGACAGTCGGCGCTTTGCCGAGGCTCCCGACTGGACGACCGGCCTGCCGACAATTTCCGACCGTTAGTTGGCCCTTGGCCGATATTCGCCGGCCCGAACGCACCGAGTTTGGTCCGGGGCCCGGTTGGGAAGTCGGAGCGGTGGGCATTTGGGGCAAATGCGCCGGGCCGCGGGACCGGAATCGGGTAAAGCTCCGATCTCCAGTCGGAACGGGCCTCTTGACCGCGGGCAGCCGCGCTGCCTAGACTCGCGGCCAATCGAATACGTGGCTTTGATCGGGAGGAGTAGTCCCCGTCCTTCGGCCCAGAGATCCGGCGGTTGGTGTGAGCCGGAGCGGAGACGGTGGCGAATGGGCCCGTGAGCCCCGGACCGAACGTTCGACTCTCGCAAGGGAGCGGTGGGACCCGAGCTTCGCGGGACCCACCGCGGACCGCGCAGCAGCGCGATAGCGCTGCGGAGACAGGGAGGGGGAGAGTCGAGCAACTAGGCTCCGGCGCAGTCCGCCAGCGTTATCAGGGCGGTACCGATCGGCGATCCATGTGCCATCTGGCCAGTCACACATGACTGACTAGTCGGATATATGACTAGCCCGTCGGGAGGAGCGCAGCGGCACTTACATTCAGCCGCTGAAAACGGGTGGTACCGCGGAAGGACCGGCCTTTCGTCCCGGCAGGACGAAGGCCGGTTACGTGTTTTCGGCCCCGGGACGTGGCCGAAGCGAATGGAGGTACCACCGTGAGCGAGCGAACCCAAGTTCATCCTCGATGAGGACCGAATCCCGCGCGCCTTCTACAACATCGCGGCCGACCTGCCCGCGCCACCCCCACCACCGCTGCATCCGGGCACGGGCAACCCGATCGGTCCGGACGACCTCGCGCCGCTCTTCCCGATGGAGCTGATCAAGCAGGTCGTCAGCCAGGAGCGCGAGATCGAGATCCCCGATCCGGTGCGGGAGGCCTATGCGCTGTATCGGCCGTCGCCTCTTCATCGGGCGCAAGCGGCTCGAGCAGGCGCTCGATACTCCGGCGCACATCTACTACAAGTACGAGGGTGCCAGCCCGGCTGGCAGCCACAAGGTCAACACCGCTCTTGCGCAGGCGTTCTACGCCAAGCAGGAGGGCGTGACCCGCTTCGCGACCGAGACCGGCGCCGGGCAGTGGGGCAGCGCGCTGGCATTCGCCTGCTCGGTCTTCGGCATCGAGCTGAAGGTCTACATGGTTCGGGCGAGCTTCGACCAGAAGCCCTACCGACGCATCCTGATGGAGACCTACGGCGCGCAGGTGACGCCGAGCCCGAGCCCCGACACCCAGTACGGCACCCGAGTCCTGGCCCAGGATCCCCGACATACCGGTTCGCTGGGCATGGCCATCAGCGAGGCGATCGAGGACACCGTCACCCACCCGGGGACGAAGTACTCGCTCGGCTCGGTTTTCGACTTCGTGCTGCTGCACCAGACCGTCATCGGCCAGGAGGCGATCGAGCAGATGGCCCTGGCGGGCGAGGAGCCGGACGTGCTCATCGGTTGCGTTGGCGGTGGGTCGAACTTCGCCGGCTTGGCCTTCCCGTTCATCGGGCGTCAGCTGCGTGGCGAGGGCTCGTATCGGGTCATCGCCGTCGAGCCGACGGCCGCGCCGTCACTGACGCGTGGTCGCTACGACTACGACTTCGGCGACACCGGCGAGATGGCACCGCTGGTCAAGATGCACACCCTGGGCCACGAGTTCGTGCCGCCGCCGATCCACGCCGGCGGGCTGCGCTACCACGGCATGGCGCCGCTGGTCAGCAAGCTCGTCGACGATGGGCTGATCGAGGCACGCGCAGTGGGCCAGGTGGCGACGTTCGAGGCGGGCGTGAAGTTCGCGCGCGCCGAGGGCATCGTGCCTGCGCCAGAGTCGAACCACGCAGTGCGCGTGGCCATCGACGAGGCGCTCGCCGCGCGCGAGTCGGGCGAGCAGAAGGTGATCCTCTTCAACCTCTCGGGTCACGGCCACTTCGACCTCGCCGCGTACGAGGCGTACCTGACCGGCAGGCTCGAGGACTACGACTACGCGCCCGAGCCGGCAGCGGCCGAGCGCGAGCTGGCCGCATCCGCGGTGTAGTCAGACCCTGGAATCAAAGTGCTGGCCGCCTGCCCGAGCGGCCAGCACACCGCCCTAAGACGGCACGGCCACTTTACTGCGACTTAGTGCCGCTCGCGCAACTCCGCTCAACGACCTATTCCAATCGCGTTGCCGGTTAGCATCGCGGCGTGACGGTCCGAGAACAGGTGCTTGGTCTGGATCGCGTGGTGGTGCCTGGGGGAACGGATTGGCGTGGAGTCAAGGAAGCCGACTTCGACCCATACCTAGCCGCGGTCGGCACTCAGGGGACGTTCCGGGCGCGCGATGAGACCGAATCCGACCCATCGTGGAAACAGGTAATCCCGTACCTGCTGCTGCGTGACGGCGATCGCATCTTCCTGATGCGACGCACGAAGGCCGGTGGCGACGAGCGGCTGCACGACCGCTACTCGATCGGTGTCGGTGGGCACGTGAACCCCGAGGACGTCGACGTCATGGGCGGACTCAAGCGCGAGTGGATGGAGGAGATCGAGGCCGAATTCGTGCCCGAGTTCAAGCCACTTGGCGTCCTCAACGACGATTCCAACGCCGTCGGCGCAGTCCACCTGGGGCTCGTTTACGAAGCCGACGCTGCTGGTCGGCCGGTCGCCATCCGCGAAAAGCACAAGCTCGAGGGCTCGTTTGCGACCATCGATGAGGTTGCGGCAGTAGCTGACAAGCTCGAGACCTGGAGCGCGTTGTTGTTCGATTTCCTGGTGACGCGATAATCAACCGACGAACATGAACCGCTCCCGAGTCTCGTCACGGCTCAGGGCGCTGGCGCGCCTGTCATTCCTCGCGGGCTTGATGCTCTTCCTGGCCGCGCCGGCGCTCGCCCAGGAAACCGCCCCGCGCGTCTACGTGATGCCCACGAACGGCATCGTGGACCAGATCATGGCCGGCTACCTGCGCGACGGCATCGCCAAGGCGCATCGCGAGGGCTATTGCCGCGGTCGTCATCGAGATCAATACCCCAGGTGGCGATCTCAACGCCACGCGCGACATCGTCGGCACGCTGCTGAACGCGCCACTGCCGGTCATCAGCTGGGTCGGGCCGGCCGGCGCCCGGGCCGCCAGCGCCGGCACGTTCATCACCATGTCCGCCCACGTGGCCACGATGGCCCCGGGCACCAACATCGGCGCCGCGACACCCATCAGCGGCAGTGGCGAGGACATCCCCGACGACCTCTTCGCCAAGGTCCTCGAGGACACCAACGCGCTGCTGCGCAGCATCTCCACGCTTCGCAACCGCAACGTCGAATGGGCGCTATCGACCGTCGCCGACGCGCGCTCCTACACCGCCGAGGAGGCGGTAGAAGCCGGCGGCGTCGACGGGCTGGCGAACAGCGTCGAAGAGGCGATCGCGTTTGCCGACGGACGGACGGTCAACGTCAACGGCACAGACACCACGCTAGAGCTGACCGGCGCGGCGACCACCGACCTGCCGATGAACCCGCTCCAGGCGCTGCTGCATCTGCTGTCCGACCCCAACATCGCCTTCATCCTGTTCACGGTGGGCTTCTACGGCCTGATCTTCGAGCTGCAGAGCCCGAACTGGGTGACCGGCATCGTCGGCGCGATCGCCATCATGCTCGCCTTCATCGGCTTTGGCAGCCTGCCGCTGAACGTCGGCGGGCTGCTGTTGATCGGCCTCGTCGATCGTGCTCTTCATCCTCGAGTTCACCGTCACCAGCCACGGCCTGCTGACGATTGCCGGGATCGTGACCTTCGCGCTCGGCGCCGCCGCGCTCTACACCGAGCCCGGCACGCCGACGGCACCCGATGTGTCGGTCGCAATTCCGGTCATCGTGACCATGATCCTGCTTACCGGCGGTTTCATGCTCTTCATCACCATCGCCGCGATACGGACGCGGCACATGCGGACGGCTGACGGTCTCGTAGGCGCGGCGCTGCCCACGGACACCGTGGGCGAGGTCCGCCGGCCGCTCGACGCCCATCGGCTCCGTCTATGCTGGTGGCGAGGAGTGGACGGCGCGTTCGTCAGACGAACGGCCGCTGCAGCGAGGCACACCGGTCCGGATCCTGCGTCAGGAGGGGTCTGACGCTCGTCGTCGAGCCCGCCGAGCTTCTAGAAAGGAACATTGATGCCCTTCGACACCGTCACGCTGTCCGTCGTAGTCGCGGTCATCGTCGTCGTGCTGGTCGCGCTGTACCTGTCGGTGCGCGTCGTTCAGCAGTACGAGCGGATGGTCATCTTCCGGCTCGGCCGCACCGGTCCCGATCTCGTGCGCGAGCCCGGCCTGCGCTTCCTGATCCCGTTCATCGACCGCCCGGCCAAGATCGACATCCGCGAGAAGTTCATCGAGGTACCGAGCCAGACCACGATCACCAAGGACAACGCGCCGATCAACATCGACTTCCTGATCTACTGGTACATCGTCGATCCGCTGCGCTCGATCGTGAACGTCCAGAACTTCGCCGGCGCCCTGCAGGGCATCGCGACGACGACTCTGCGCGCGGTCATCGGCGACATCCTGCTCGACGACGTGCTGTCAAAGCGCGACCAGATCAACGAGGTGCTCCGCGCGAAGCTCGACGAGCAGACCGAGCGCTGGGGCGGCAAGGTGACCACCGTCGAGATCCGCGAGATCATCCCGCCGCGCGACGTCCAGGAAGCGATGAACCGGATGCTCTCCGCCGAGCGCAACCGGCGCGCCGTGATCACCGAGTCAGAGGGCACGCGCCAGGCCAACATCAACGTCGCCGAGGGCGAGAAGCAGGCCGCAGATCCTGCGCGCCGAGGGCACGCGCCAGGCGGAGATCCTGCAGGCCGAGGGCTTCAGCCAGGCGCTCGAGCGCATCTTCGGCGCCGCCCGCCAGGTCGACGAGAAGACGATGACGCTCCAGTACCTCGAGGCGCTCAAGGGCCTGGGCGACTCGCCCGCGACCAAGTACATCATCCCGGTCGAGTTCGTCGAGCTGGCCACGCGCATCAGTGGCTACGCCGAGACCGCTCTGAGCGATCGCACCGGCGGCGGCCGACCCAGCGGCGGCTGACTCAGCCTCGGCTGATCCGGTCGGCGTAGGCCGATCAGCGAACCGGTGTTCGGTGAGGACCGGTTCATGGTCCTTCCGGCGCGAATTGGGCGGTACCACCGCGGTCTGTGTGGGTAGGGCCCGCACCCCTACGATCGGCTCAGTTCAGCAACCCTTCGGAGAGCCATGCCCGCCCGAGTCCTGGTCGTAGCCGCCCAGCCCGCCATCCAGCTCCAGCTGGGCAACATGCTGCGCCGCGACGGGCACGAGATCGTAGTCGCCGGCGATGCCCAGGAGGGCCTCCGGCGCTGGGCCAACGATCGGCCCGACCTGATCGCGCTCGACAACGACCTGCCCGGCCCGTCGGGCCTCGAGCTGGTGATGCGCATCCGCCAGGCGGAGCCGGCGGGCACGCACACGCCCATCGTGCTCTTCGGCGGGTCGACCGACGTTGAAGCCAAGGTCGCCGCGCTGCGCACGGGCGCCGACGACTACCTGGGCAAGCCGATCCACCCCCAGGAGCTCTCCGCGCGGGTGCGCAGCCTGCTGGCGCGCTTTGCGCGAACGGTCAGCAACGTCCCGGTGCGCCAGAAGCAGCCCGGCCGGGTGCATGCCTACTACGGCGCCAAGGGCGGCGTGGGCACGACCACCCTCGCCATCAACACGGCAATCGCCCTCCATCGCGAGCTCAAGCACAGCGTTGCGCTGGTCGACGGCAACCTCCAGTTCGGCGACCACCGCGTCTTCCTCGACCTCGGGCCGGATCAGCGCTCGATCGTCGACGTGGTCACTGCCACGGCGATCGATGCCGAGGTGCTGCGGCGGGTCATGGTCCGCCACGATTCGGGCATCGACCTGCTGCTGGCGCCGCCATCGCCCGAGTCCGCCGAGCTGGTCAGCCGCGAGCATCACCACCTGCTGCGCATCATCGAGATCCTGAAGGCTAACTACGACTACGTCGTCGTCGACATGGACCAGAGCCTCGACGACCACATGCTCGACGTCATCGGCGCCGTCGACCGGCTGGTGGTAGTCATGACCGCGGACCTGTCGTGCCTCAAGAACGTCCGACTGGTGCTCGAGACGATGGGCCAGCTGGGCGTTCCCGACGAGCGCCTGATGCTCGTGCTCAACCGCGCTAACGCCTTCACCGGCATCAGCCCCAAGTCCGTCGAGAGCGTGCTCAAGCGGTCCATCGCCCAGCAGATCGTGAACGACTACCGCAGCGCCATCTCGTCGCTCAACTCGGGCACGCCGTTCATGGCCAATCGGCCCGATTCTGCGCTTGGGCGGAACGTCCTCGAGCTGGCGCGGATGATTGACCAGTCCACCGCTGACGTAGCCGATGCCGAGATGCGCGACCTGGAGTTCGCCGGCGCCCGATAAGCGGCCGATGAGCCGCTGGTGATCGTTCGATAATCGCTCGCCGATACGGTCGCCTGTGTGCTGGCGACACTCATCACTGCAGTTATCAACGGCCTGCGCGGCGAGCTCGTGCGCGTCGAGATCGACGTCGCGCCCGGTCTGCCGGTGTGTCACATCGTCGGCCTGCCCGATGCTTCGTTGTCGGAGGCTCGTGAACGTGTCCGTGGCGCAATCCGCAACAGCGGCTTCGAGTACCCGCTCAGCAGAATCACGGTCAATCTCGCGCCGGCGGACAGACGCAAGCGCGGCGCGGCCTATGACCTGGCAATCGCGGTCGGCATCCTCGTAGCATCGGGCCAGATCCGCCGTGGCGGCGACCTCACCTGGGCGCTGCTGGGCGAGCTGTCCTTGTCGGGCACGGTCGAGGCGGTGCCGGGAGTGCTGCCGATGGTGGCGACGCTCGCGCGGCAGGGCTATCGGCGCGTCATCGTGCCTGTCGCGAACGAGAACGAGGCACGCCTCGTCCGGTCGGTCGAGGCGTTCGGCGCTGCGGGGCTCGACGATGCAGCGCGGCTCGTCGCCGGGCCGCGCGGCCGTACGGCCGGTAGGGCCAGCCGCAGGCCCGCAGTCGAGCTCTCCGGGTCGCGCGCTGCCGCTGCCGCTGGGAGAGGATCGCGCGCGGCGACGCTGACAGGGCAGATAGAGCCGGTCGACCTGGCCGAGGTCCGCGGGCAGGGCCACGCGCGCTGGGCGCTCGAGGTCGCGCTCGCCGGCGGCCACAACATGCTCATGGTCGGACCGCCTGGAGCGGGCAAGACGCTGCTGGCACGTTCCATTCCGAGCCTGCTGCCGCCTCTCGACGACGCAGAGGCGCTCGAAGCGACCGTCATCGACAGCATCGCGGCCTCCCTGGAACATGGCGGCCTGCGCCGCGAGCGTCCGTTTCGTGCACCTCACCACACGTCGTCCTATGCGGCGCTGATCGGCGGCGGCCCACAGTTGCTTCCCGGCGAAGCCACGCGGGCGCATCATGGCGTCCTCTTCCTCGATGAGCTGGCCGAGTTTTACCGGCCGGCACTGGACGCGCTGCGCCAGCCACTCGAAGAGGGCGTGATCAGCATCGCCCGCGCCCACGGCCACGTCCGTTATCCGGCCCGGTTCCAGCTGGTCGCCGCCATGAACCCGTGTCGCTGCGGCTATTTCGGCGACGACTCCAGAGAATGCATCTGTCCGCGAGGCGACGCCGAGCGCTACCAACGGCGGGTCAGCGGGCCGTTGATCGACCGCATCGACATCAGGGTCCTGATGTCGCGCGTGCCGTCGGAGCTCCTCTTGGGCGGCCCGGTACCCGAGTCGAGCGCCACGGTGGGCGCGCGGATCCGCGCGGCGCGCGATCGTGCGAAGACGCGCAACGGCGGGAGATCCAATGCGCGGCTGCCGGGCACGGCCATCGTCGAGGCTTGCCTGCTGGGCAACGCCGCGCGCAACGTGCTGGCAGAGTTCTCCGCGGTCCATCAGCTGAGCGCTCGCTCTACACATCGGGTGTTGCGCGTGGCGCGCTCGATCGCCGACCTGAATGGCAACGACGCAGTCACGGACCAGGACGTGCTCGCGGCAGGAGCGATGCGTGACCCGCAGATCCAGGCCGAATCGCTGGCGGCATGAGCGACGACGAACGCCAAGCGTGGATCGCCCTCGCATCGGTGACAGGCCTTGGCGACGAGATCTTCGCGATGCTGGTGACGACGTTCGGCAGCGCGGCGGGCTCTCTGGCGGCGGCGCTCGACGGCAGGCTCGATAACTGGATCGCCCAGCGCCGCCGCCTCGACGGCCGTCCGCCGGTCAATCGCCCGGTGGTCGCCGGCATTCGTGCCGCTGCTGAAGACCCGGGCGCGATCCTGCGCGAGATCGCAGATCGTGGCCTGTGGACCGTGACGCAGCACGACGTGGCATATCCCGCTCGACTGCGCGATCTCGACCCGCCCCCGCTCGTGATCAACGGCCGTGGCAGCGTGGCGGCGCTGTCACGCCCCAGAGCAGTGGCGGTGGTCGGCACACGTCGACCAACGAGCGCGGGCCGCGCCCTCGCGGCCCGCATAGCCGCGCGGCTCGTCGAGAGTGACGCGACCGTCGTGTCCGGCCTGGCCTTTGGCATCGACGGCGCGGGCCACGCGGCAGCGCTGGAACATGACGGCACCACCGTTGGTGTGATCGGTGGCGGCCACGACAATCCCGGTCCGCGCGCACACGAGCGATTGCGCGACGCGATCGTCGCCGCGAACGGCGCCGTGATCAGCGAGTACGAGCCCAGGGCCGCGGCCAAGAAGGGCACGTTTCCGAGGCGCAACAGGATCATCGCCGCGCTCGGCGATGCAACCATCGTGGTCGAGGCGCCGAAGCGCAGCGGCGCGCTCATCACGGCCACGCGCGCCCATGAGATCGGACGGCCTGTGTTCGCCGTCCCGGGCGGGATCGGCGATTGGGCATCGGCCGGAACCCTCGCGCTGCTGCGCGACAGTCCTGCCCGGCCCGTCGTCGGCCTCGACGAGCTGATCGAGGACCTGGGCTATCTGGGCGGCGTTGCGGGAGAGGCCACGGACCAGCAGACCTCACGCGAGGCCGCGCTGGGCATGCTGGGCGCAACCGAGCAGGCAGTTGCGCGAAGACTGCTCGAAGGCCCGGTCAGCCTCGATGGCCTGGTCGCGGCGACGGGACTGCCGCCCGCCGCCGCGTCGAGCGCGGTCACCTTCCTGCTCATGCGCGGCTGGGTCCAGTCCGTCGGGCCGGCCTACATGGTGGCGGGGGCTCTGGCGCGGTGAATCGGGACCTCCGTACCCTTGCCGACGCGCGCCATCGCGCGCGATGGTGGCCCGGTGATAACCGGCGTGATCGTCCATCTCGTGAACGACCTGCCCATCGTGGTCGATCTCGAACAGCTGCCCCAGCCTGGGGATCGGCTGCTGTTCTGCACGAACGTGCGCACGGTCGACGGCAAGCGCCCGAGCTTTGTCAACGACAGGCGCGGCACGTTCATCTTCCCGCTCGAGGTGATTCGGCTGATGGAGGCGCCCGCCAATGGCAGCCCCGCTCTCGGGGTGGTAGCGCTCGAGGAATTGGCCGCACCCGAGCTCCCACCGCTGCTCGAGGAGACCCCGGACGACGAGTCCGACGAGGACCTGCTCGCGCGTATCCGCTCCATCTGAGCGCCTCGGCCCCCTGCGGGGGCCGGTCCGGAGCGGCGCGTTTCCGATGCTAGACTCGGAAAAGTGACCAAAAATCTGGTGATCGTCGAGTCACCGGCCAAGGCGCGGACAATCGAGCGTTACCTGGGACCGGGCTACATCGTGCTGGCCTCGTACGGCCATGTCCGCGACCTGCCGGAGAACCCCGGCAAGAACAAGCTGGGCGTCGACGTCGAGCACGACTTCAAGCCTGAGTACGTCATCTCCGAGGACCGCCGCAAGCACGTCCAGGCGATCACCCGCGAGGCCAAGACGGCGGACGCCGTCTACCTCGCTACTGACCTCGATCGTGAGGGCGAGGCGATCGCATGGCATGTCGCCGAGGCGGCCAACGTTAATCCCGAGAAGGCGCGCCGCGTGACCTTTTCCGAGATCACGGCCGATGCCATCCGTGACGCCTTCGCGAATCCGCGCGAGATCGACCACAACCTGGTCGACGCGCAGCAGACGCGACGCATCCTCGACCGCCTGGTCGGCTACACGCTCAGCCCACTGCTGTGGCGCAAGGTCCGCGGCGGGCTGTCCGCGGGCCGCGTCCAATCGGTCGCCGTGCGACTCGTCGTCGAGCGCGAGCGCGACATCAACGCCTTCACCGCGCAGGAGTACTGGACGATCAGCGTCGTCCTCGAAACGGATGCCGGCGAGCGCTTCACCGCCGAGCTGCTGCGGATCGACGGCAAGTCGCTGCGCGAGGGCGAGGGGGAGGGCGAGTTCCTCATCCGCGACGAGGAAACCGCTGAGCGACATGCGGCGGCGCTGCGTGATGTCAAGCCGGTCGTCGATTCGGTCAAGACCCGCAAGTCGCGCAAAACCCCGGCGCCACCCTTCACCACGTCGACGTTGCAGCAGCAGGCCAGCACATCGCTCGGCTTCAACCCGAAGCGCACCATGCGCATCGCGCAGAACCTGTACGAAGGGTTGGACACGAAGGATGGCCGCGTCGGGCTGATCACCTACATGCGAACCGACTCGACGAATATTGCTGCGGTGGCCGAGCGTGAGGCGAAGGGCGTCGTCGCCACCCGCTACGGGCTCAAGTACGTCTACAACGGTCCCAAGCGCGAGTCGAAGAAGAGCAAGGGCGCCCAGGAGGCCCACGAGGCGATCAGGCCAACGTCGTTCGCGCGTGATCCCGAGTCCCTTGCGAACGAGCTCGAGCCTGAGCAGTACCGCCTCTATCGGCTTATCTGGCAGCGCGCCCTGGCATCGCAGATGGCCGCGAAAGAGCTGGAGACGACCACGGTCGACCTGTCGGCCGAGCCATACACGCTGCGGGCTTCGGCCACGCGAACTGTGTTCGACGGTTTCTCCGCGGTATACACAGAGGGCACCGACGACACAGACGAGGAGGCCGAGGCCACCTTGCCGCCGCTTTCCGAGGGCGACCGGACGTCCGTTGCCGACGTCACACCGGGCCAGCACTTCACGCAGCCGCCGCCGCGCTATACGGAAGCGACGCTGATCAAGGCACTCGAGGAAAGAGGAATCGGGCGGCCGTCGACATATGCCGCGACGATCTCCACGATCGTCGACCGCGGCTACGTCACGGTGGTCGAGCGTCGTCTGCGTCCGGAATACGTGGGCGAGGTCGTCACGGACCTTCTGGTCGAGCACTTCGGTGAGTTCGTCGACTACGACTTCACGGCCCAGATGGAGGAGAAGCTCGACGACATCGCGTCGGGCGACCAGAAGTGGGTGCCGGTCCTGCGCGACTTCTACGAGCCGTTCGTCGGGCTGGTGGACCTGAAGAAGGAGGAGCTCAAGCGATCCGACTTCACGACCGAGGCAACGGACGAGGTGTGCTCGGAGGGCCACCCGATGGTCATCCGCCTGGGCCGCAACGGCCGCTTCCTGGCGTGCTCGCTCTACCCCGAGCACAAGGACACGCGCCCGCTGCCCGAGGACGAGGCCGACCAGCCTGTCATCGAGGGCGTAGGTGAGACCTGTCCGCAATGCGGCGAGGGCACTCTGGTGGCCAAGCGCGGCCGCTTCGGCCCGTTTGCGGGCTGCTCGCGCTACCCCGACTGCAACTACATCAAGAAGACGGGTCCGCCGCCGCCCGAGCCGCTGCCGTTCGAGGTCGCGTGCCCCAAGTGCAACGAGGGCCTGCTCACTGCACGGCGTGCGCGCCGAACGGGCAGCGTCTTCTACGGCTGCTCGCGCTATCCCAAGTGCGACTTCACGTCGTCGCGCGAGCCGCTCGGCGCGCTCCACGACACAGACGACGGCCCCGTCGCGCGTGACGGTGAGACCGGCGCCATCTGCCTCAAGTGCGGGGCGTCGATCACACTGCCCGAGAGTGGCGATGTCGCCGGGCAGCGGCTGGCCGGCGGCGAGCCGAACCCCGAGGCGCTCGCGTCGCCGCGGCGCGGTGGTCGGGGCCGCGGCGGCGCGCCAGGCAAACAGAGTGCGGGTGCGGGTGCGAAGCGCGGCAGCGGCCGCGGTGGCCGCCGGCCAGCCACTCGATCACGACCCGCGGCGTGAACGGCGCCGAGGCGCTCGATGCGTTCCTCGGCCGGCTCGCCGCTCGCGACTCGTCCGAGCACACTCGGCGCGCTTACCGCACTGCCCTAACCCAGTACCTAGACTTCCTCGACGAGCGCGAGGCCGATTGGCGCGATCCCGGTCGAAGCACCGTCCGCGCATACCTTTCGGAGCTGGACAGGCGCGGCTTGTCGCGGCGCTCGATCAGCAGTCGGCTCGCGGCGCTGCGCTCGTTCTATCGCCACGCGCGGCGCGAGGGCCTGGTCGAAGCCGATCCCTGGTCGGCGACGCTGACGCCAAGGATGCCGCGCCGCTTGCCGCAGGTGCTCGCAGTCGCGGACGTCGAGCACGTCATCGACGAGGCAGCGGCTGAGCAGTCACGGCCCGCCCTGGTGCTGCGCGACCTGGCGATCGTCGAGACCGCATATGCCGCGGGGCTGCGCATCAGCGAGATAGCCAGCGCGCGCGTGGCCGACCTCGATCTGGCACGGAATGAGCTGCGCGTGATGGGCAAAGGCCGCAAGGAGCGCGTGACGCTGCTCGGCGGGCCAGCATGCGCCGCGCTCGACGCGTACCTCCGCGAAGGCCGGCCGCGGCTCCTGGAAGATGGCAAGGCGGCAGACACCGGCGTCCTGTTTCTCAACTCACGCGGCATGCCGATGGGCGTGCGCGGCATCCGCTACCGCCTCGATCGGCTGATGCGTGCCGCGAACCTGCCGGCCGGCTCGTCGCCGCACACGCTGCGCCACTCGTTCGCGAGCCACCTGCTCGAGGGCGGGGCAGACCTGCGCGTCGTCCAGGAGCTGCTCGGCCACGCCAGCCTGGGCACGACCCAGGTGTACACCCACGTCTCTCCCACGCGCCTGCGCAGCGCGTACCGATCGGCTCATCCGCGTTCTTCGACTGCGTCAGACTCCTCCACGAGGTGAGCGGCCGCACTCTTGCCCGTGCGGGCATCGTCGTTGCCGGTGCGTTCTTCGTGTCGCGCGTGCTCGGCTGGGTGCGCCTGGTGGTCATCACCAACCAGTTCGGCGCGGGAACGGAGCTCGACGCCTATTTCGCCGCTTTCCGGCTGCCCGACACGATCTTCCAGCTGGTCGCCGCCGGCGCACTGAGCTCGGCCATGATCCCGGTCCTTGCCACCCTGTTCCAGAAGAACGAGGAGGACCGGGCGTGGCGCGTTGTCTCGACCGTCCTCAACGTGATGCTGATCCTGCTGTTCGCGTTGTCGGTCGTGGTCGCCATCTTTGCGCCGGTCATCGTTCCGATCATCACGCCCGGCTTCGATGCCGTGGGCACCGAGCTGACGGTGCGACTGACGCGGATCATGCTGCTCTCGCCGATCCTTCTGGCCGCGGGCGCCGTGGTGTCGTCCGTGCTCAATGCCCGCGGCCGCTTCGGGGCGGCCGCCGTCGCGCCGTCGCTTTACAACATCGCGATCATCGTCGCCGCCCTGGTGCTTGGGCCCTACCTCGGGGTCGAAGCGCTGGCGATCGGTGTCGTCTTCGGCTCGCTGCTGCACGTCGGCGTCCAGATCCTGCCGCTCGTCCGCGAGCGCTTCCGGCTGTGGTTCGACATCGACCTGGGTGACTCGTCGTCGCGCCAGGTGCTGACGCTGATGGCGCCACGGGCGCTCGGCCTGGGCGCAAACCAGATCACATTCATGATCGCCACGATGCTGGCAACGAGTGTCGGCGTCGGCGCGGTGACGAGCTACAACGTGGCCTGGACGGTGATGCAGATCCCGCTCGGAGTGATCGGGTTCCCGCTCGGCGTCGTTCTCCTCCCGTCGCTGTCGCGCGCCGTCGCGACCGGCTCGACGCGTGAGTTCGGCCGGCTCATAGTCGGCTCGATTCGCCTGTTGCTGTGGGTCATGTTCTTCGTGACCGCGGTGGGCATCGTGCTGCGCCGCCAAGTGGTGACGCTGCTCTTCGATACGGGACTGGACGAGCGCACCATCGCGCTTACGTCCGACACGCTGTCGTTCATGCTGCTCGGGCTGGCTGGGTACTCGCTCGTGATCGTGTTCGCCCGGGCCTTCTACAGCGGACATGACACGCGCACGCCGGTTATCACCGCGCTGCTCGACATGGCTACGGCGATCGTGGTGGGCGTCGCTACGGTGGGAACGCTGGGGCTCTCGGGGGTCGCCCTCGGGCTGACCGCCGGTGCCTGGGTTGAGGCCGCGGCGCTGGGGATCCTGCTCTGGCGGCGGACGCCCGGCACCGGCATCGAGTCGGTCTTCGGACCGATGGTCGTGTTTGCGATCGGCGCGACGCTCGCCGGCATCGCAACGGCGCTGGTCGTTCGTCTAACCGATCAGATGATCGGACCCGACCCCGGCAAGCTCGCGCTGTTCGCCCAGATCACCGTCGCCGGCGGCGCCGGCCTGGCAGTCTTCGTAATCTTCTCGCTCGTGCTGCGGATACCGGAGCTGCACCAGTCGATCGATATCGTGCGCTCGATGAGACGCCGAGGCGGAGGCCGCGCCGATGAGCCGCCCACGGGAGGCGAGCCGCCCGTGGGAGGGGATCCGCCCGCCGGGGGTGCGACCGAATGAGCGCCCGATCGCTGGGTGATCTCGTGCGCGAGCTCGAGCTGCGCGGCATGCTGCGCACGCTGCTCGCAGCGCCAACCGTATCCGTGGCGCAGGTCCAGGTGAGCCGTGTCGTGTTCGACTCGCGCACCGTCGAGCCGGGCGACCTGTTCGTGGCCGTGCCGGGCGCCGCGACCGACGGACACGAACACGCCGCCGCCGCCGCCGGTCGCGGCGCGGCAGCGCTGATCGCCGAGCGTGCTATTGCCGGCGCGAACGTGCCGCAGTTGCTCGTTGGCTCGTCCCGATCCGCGCTGGCGGTGGCCGCCGCGTGGCTCTATGGCTTCCCGAGCCACAGCCTGGGCGTGGTCGGCGTAACCGGTACGGACGGCAAGACGACGACGTCCTTTCTGGTCCGGGCGATGCTCGCCGAGTGCGGCCTGCCCGCGGGCCTGATCAGCACGATCGAGGTCATCGTCGGCGGCAGGCCCGCCGGCTACACCGGCCACACGACACCCGAAGCGCCCGCGGTCCAGGAGGCGCTCGCGAGCATGGTCGCCGCGACAGATCGGTTCGCCGTGGTCGAGACGACCTCGCACGGGCTCGCGCTCGAACGCGTGGCCGAGGTCGCCTATGACGTCGGTGTTTTCACCAACCTGACGCACGAGCACCTCGACCTGCACGGCACGTACGACGCTTACGTCGCCGCCAAGAGGAGCCTCTTCGAACGACTGGCCGTGGGTCCGTCAAATCCTGACAAAGGCTGGCCGAAGTCGGCCGTGATCAACGCCCAGGACGCGCACGGCCGCGAGTTCGCTGCGGCCGCTGAGCAGGCAGCGGCCAGAGTGTTGACGTACGCGGTCGACCCCGACACGGCAGCTGACATCAGCGCTACGTCCATCCACGACGATGGCCGTGGGCTGACCATCCGCGTCCGAACGCCACGCTTCGAGGACACCCTCCGACTCCAGCTGCCGGGCAGCTTCAACGCCTTCAACGCGTTGGCCGCGATCGGCGTCGGTGAGGCGCTCGGCCTCGAGCCCGATCAGATGCTGCGCGGCCTGTCCGGCGTGGAACGTGTGCACGGCCGCATGGAGCCGGTTGACGAGGGCCAGCCGTTCGATGTCTTCGTCGACTTCGCGCACACGCCCGGCGCGCTCGCCGCCGCGCTCGACTCGCTTGGCCCGGTGGCGGCGGCGCGCGGCGGCTCAGTCATCGTGCTCTTCGGCTCGCCCGGCGCGAGGGACATCGCGAAACGGCCGATGATGGGCCGTGCCGCGGGCGAGCGCTCGCGGGTCGTCGTCCTGACCGACGACGACCCGCGCGACGAGGACCGCATGGGCATCCTCGAGGAGATCGCCGTGGGTGCCATGGAGGCGGGCAAGCGGCGCGACCAAGACCTGTTCCTGGTCCCGGACCGCCGCGCGGCGATCCGCCACGCGCTGGAGATCGCGCGTCCGGCAGACATCGTGCTGCTCGCCGGCAAGGGCCACGAGCCAACCCTGGCGACGGCGCAAGGGCCGCAAGAATGGAACGAGGCGCAGATCGCCCGCGACGCCCTGCACGACCTCGGCTTCGGCCGTTAGGGCAGCACCGAAATCGCGATCGCGGCCAGGACGTCCGAAGTCGGGTTTGGATCGATGCGGCCGCGGTTGGTCAGCACGACTACGGTCAGGTCGAGGTCCTCGTAGCGCCACATCGAAGCGGAGAAGCCGCGCAGTGAGCCGGTGTGGCCGAACATGCGCTCACCGCCGTGGACCCGGGTGCGTGTGCCCAGCCCGTACTGGCCCCTGGTGTAGCTCGAGGCCAGGTAGTCGGTCATTTGGGCGAGCGACTCGTCGCTGACGACGCCCTCGCCGCCGTACAGTGCATCCGCCCAGCGCGCGATCTCGCGCGCGCTCGCGGTGATGCCGCCGGCCGCCCAGGCGACCGTCGCCGCTGAGATCTGGGGCCGGTAATTGGTCGTGTCGAAAATCTGGTTGAACGTCCCATCGGGGCGGCGCAGGTAGCCGTGAGCTGAGCTGGCGGGACCGGGCACCTGGTACTGGAAATGAGTCTCGTTGAGCGCCAGCGGCGTAAAGAAGCGATCGTCCAGCACGTCGTCGAGCGACTGGCCGGTGACTTCCTCGATGACCAGCCCGAGCAGCACGTAGCCCGTGTTGCTGTAGTGGTAGCCCGTGCCCGGCGCGAAGTAGAGCGGTCGCGCGAACTGGGTCACGATCTCCTGGGGTGTCCAGAAGTGGGTCTTCATCGTCTGGAAGACCTTCTTGTTGTAGCTCGGATGCTCGAAGTAGTTGAAGACGCCCGCGGTGTGGCTCAGCAGCTGTCGGAGCGTTATCTCGCTGGCGCGCGGGTAGTCGGGCAGGAAATCCGAAAGGGGATCGTCGAGCGTCAGCTCGCCTTCCTCGGCGAGCTGCATGACCGCCGAGGCGACAAAGGTCTTCGTAATCGAGCCGACGACGAACGGCGTGTTGTTGGCCGCGCTGCGGCCTGGCAGCTTGGCGTAGCCACTCCCGGCCGCCCACATCGAGCCGTCGGGGAAGATCACGGCGGCGGTCATGCCCGGGATGCCGCGCGAGTTGCGCTGCTGGTTGAGCGCGGCCTTGAGCCGCGGCCCGACCTGGCCCGAGAGCCCGCCCGTGTTCGCATCTGGGCCGGCCGGAGGCAGGACCGGCAGGAATGATGCGTTGATGACCGTTGGCGAAGCCTTCGGCGATGTCGCCGGTGTTGCGGTGGGCGTGGGCGTGGTCGTCGGAGTCGTGGGCGGGGCGAGGGTAGGGGTCTGTGTCGGAGCGGGGGTCAGAGTCGGGCTCGGGGCGCGTGTCGGGACTGCGCTGCGCACGGGCGTGGCCGGTGCGATCGTGGCCGTCGGAGCCGCTGTGGGCACGACTGCGGCAACGGTCGGTGGGGCCGCCGGCGGCTGCCCGGCGCACGCGACCATCAGCACGAAAAGGAGCAGGGCAATGGGGCGCGGCAGACGGCGCAAGACGTTCTCCGACAGCGTCAAGTAGCTGCGTCCCGGCACCTTCGCGCGGTCCGGGAACGCGACCGTGCCACGGTACACTGACTCTCGGATGTCCATCGAGCCC
The DNA here is from genome assembly GCA_963706095.1 of uncultured Chloroflexia bacterium. Taxonomy (GTDB): domain Bacteria; phylum Chloroflexota; class Limnocylindria; order Limnocylindrales; family CSP1-4; genus JALYGJ01. Next base: position 378,962 of record OY970149.1, on the reverse strand, counting down.
CTGAGCCCCCCGCAGGAGCGCGGCGCGGGAGGCCGAGCCCGTGTCGGCCGCGCACTTTCCATCGGCTTTTCGCGGCGTGCCCTGAACGCCTCTGAGCGCAAGCTCGAAGAGGTTCTGGTCTCGCACCATCCCCAGGCGGACGCGACCGCCGTGCGCGATGCGTGGCTCTTCGCGGTCGAGGCGCACGGCACCCAGAAGCGCGCCAGCGGCGAGCCATACGTCAGCCATCCGCTCGCTGTGGCACGCATCCTGGCCGACTTCGGGCTCGATCTCGAAGCTATCCAGGCCGCGCTGCTGCACGACATTCCCGAGGACACCGACTACTCGATCCCGGACATCGAGGAGCGCTTCGGGCCGCGCGTCGCCCAGCTCGTCGACGGGGTCACCAAGCTGTCCAAGTTCGGCAAGGCGCGAACGGCCGAGGAGGCGCAGGCCGAGAGCATTCGCAAGATGCTCCTGGCCATGGCCGAGGACATCCGCGTCGTCCTGGTCAAGCTCGCTGACCGGCTGCACAACATGCGCACCATCGCCGCGTTGCCGCGCGAGAAGCAGGAGCGCATCGCCCGCCAGACAGCGGAGATCTACGCACCGCTGGCTGAGCGTCTCGGGCATCTGGCAGATCAAGTGGGAGCTCGAGGACCTGTCCTTCAAGGTGCTCGAGCCGGAGACGTACCGCAAGCTGGCCGAGCAGCTCGAGAGCCAGCGTCGTGAGCGCGAGACCTACGTCAAGCGCGCCATCGTGGTGCTGCGCGAGTCTCTCGAGAAGGCGGGCATCGAGGCCGAGCTGTCGGGTCGGCCCAAGCACATCAGCAGCATCTGGAAAAAGATGCAGCGCAAGGGCGCCAACTTCGAGGAGATCTACGACGTCCACGCGGTGCGCGTGCTGGTGAACGAGATCAGCGACTGCTACGCCGCCCTGGGCATAGTCCACTCGCTGTGGCGCCCCATTCCCGCCCAGTTCGACGACTACATCGCCGTTCCCAAGAACAACCTGCTATCAGTCCCTGCACACAGCGGTTGTGGCGATCGACGGCAAGCCGCTCGAGGTCCAGATCCGGACGCACGCAATGCATCACATCTCGCGAGGTTGGCATCGCCGCGCACTGGCGCTACAAGGAAGGCGGCAAGGCCGACAAGGAGTACGACGCCAAGCTGGCCTGGGTGCGCCAGCTCATGGACTGGCAGCGCGACGTCGCCGACGCGACCGAGTTCGTGGAGGACGTCAAGCTCGACCTTTTCCAGGACCAGGTCTTCGTCTTCACGCCACGCGGCGACGTCAAGGACCTGCCGGCGGGGTCGACACCGCTCGACTTCGCGTACCGGATCCACACCGACGTTGGCCACTCGTGCATCGGCGCCAAGATCAACAACCGCCTGGTGCCGCTCGACTACAAGCTCAAGAACGGCGACATCGTCGAGATCGTGACCACCAAGGCCGCTGCACGGGCCCTCGCGCGACTGGCTGAAGATCGTCCAGACCGGCCACGCCAAGGAAAAGATCCGGCAGTGGTTCAAGCGCCAGGAGCGCGAGGAGAACATCGTCCACGGCCGCGAGGCGCTGGAGCGCGAGCTGCGCCGCCTGGCCCGGACATCGATCGAAAAGCTCGGGCCCGAGAAGGTCGCCGAGATGGTCGACATGTACCGCTACTCCACGGTCGACGACTTCTTCGCGGCCATCGGCTATGGGGCTGTCTCGGCGCAGCAGGTCGTCACGCGCATGGAGGTCGTCGACGACGCGAACCAGGTCGTGCTGCCTCAGGTCGCGCCACAACTGCCAACGCGCACGGACGGTGTCCGAGTCAAGGGCGTTGGCGACCTGATGATCCGCTTCGCTCGTTGCTGCCACCCGATCCCGGGCGACCCGATCGTGGGCTACATCACCCGCGGCCGGGGCGTGACCGTGCACCTACCGACTTGCTCGACCATCGTCAACGAGCGGGAGGTCGGGCGCCTGATCGATGTCGAGTGGGAGGGCTCGGTCCAGCAGACCTATCCGATCGCAGTGCGCATCGAGACCTACGACCGGCCGGGCGTGCTGTCGGAGATCACGAACGTCATCGCCGACGAGAAGGTCAACATCGCCGCGGCCAACGTCCGCGCCAACGCCGACCACACGGCCACCATCCAGGCCACTTTGCAGGTGTCGTCGGTGGCGCAGCTGGCCAAGGTCCTGCAGCGCATCGAGCAGGTCCGCGACGTCCACACGGTCCAACGCGAGATCACCTAGCCGCTAGGTTCGACCTCCAGCGAGGCGAGGAAGCGCATCACGGGCATGGCGGTGGCGAAGTCTGTGGCGAGGATGCGTGGCAGGTCCGGCGAGAAGACCTCTTCCGTCGTCAGCTCGCGGCCGAATGTGACGTCCTTGAGCCTGAGCAGGTCGGCGTGCGGATGGTCCGGCGAGTAGCCCTGCGGAATCCGCTTGAGCGAGTCACCGTGAACCGGTTCGAAGCGGGCCAAGAAGGTGGGATCCTCCAGCGCGGCGAGGGTGGCCGACGGATCCCGGTCGACCTGCCGACGGAAAGCCGCCAGGCGCGCCGGCTCGGGACGCCACATGCCGCCACCCATGTAAGAGCCCTCGGGAGAGAGGTGGAAGTAGCCGCCACCGTGCCGTTCCGACTGTCCGGTGCTGGTCGCGTCTCCCTCGCCGACCCACGGAAACGACGCGGCGACGTTGGTCTTGTAGGGCGTCTTGTCCTTTGAGAAGCGCGTGTCGCGGTAGATCCGGAACGGCGATAACTTCGGGTCGGCGCGCAGCGGAACGTGGCGGGCTGTCAGCTCATCGGCCAGATCGGTGCACAGGGCCTCCAGTGGCTGCTTGAGCAACCGCTCGAAGTCGGCCTTGCGCGACTGAAACCATGCGCGCTCGTTGTTGAACGCGAGATCAACCAGGAACTGCATCGCGTCAGGCGTAAAGCCAGCGAATGTGCTCATTGCTCGGCCGTGCCATGCCGTCCGACGCGGGCACGGACGCGGTCTTCCTCCGCATATGCCTCGGCCTCGAACTTGTTGTCGCGATACCGATCGCCGCCCGCCGCCTTTGCGCGCGATGACTCGCGCATGTAGCGCACGATGTAGTGAACGAAGCCGTTCTCGGCCCACTGCCGGACGTGGACCAGCTCATGGGCCAGCTCGGGCTCGTCCAGATCGCGCCACGCGAAGACCAGCCTGCCGATGGTTATGGCCAGCCAGTTGGGCATGATCAGCTTCTGAGCGATCGGCTTGAGCAGCGGCAGGACGATGACCCGGTGCTGCGGGGCGACGGCGGGCTTGCTCACGGAGTTGATTGTCGGCCGTGAACGCGGCGATTGCCAACCGGCTCCCCGGTCGGCGGACCCTCCACCCGCACGATTGCAGGTCTAGTGAACACGTGCCCGCTCTTGGGACGCCAATTCGGCGCGAAAGCAACGACTTTGCAGATCTATTGGTGAATCTGGGGCCTGAAATTGGTGGAGGCCGCCATAACACCTCCTCCTGGGGCAAAGGTGTTGAGTAGATCTGCAATTCTGTCCGCCGGTGGGGAGGGCCGCCGTCGCTAGACTCGGGCAGATGCCAGTCAAGTTCCAGGCACCGCGCGGAACGCGCGACCTGCTGCCCGCCGACATGCCTGCGTGGCGTGCACTGGAAGACAACGCGCGGCGGCTGGCGGCGCTGTACGGCTACCAGCCAATCGAGACGCCGATCTTCGAGGACAGCGCTGTCTTCGAGCGCGGCGTCGGCGAGGTGACGGACATCGTCGAGAAGGAGCTGTTCCGCGTTCGCTCGCCGGGTGGTGACGCGGACCGCTGGGCGCTCCGGCCCGAGCCGACCGCCGGCATCTGCCGCGCATACGTCGAGCATGGGATGCACACCCTGCCGCAGCCGGTGAAGCTGACGATGTTCGGATCGATGTTCCGCTACGACCGGCCTCAGGCAGGCCGCTACCGGCAGTTCTGGCAGTGGGACATCGAGGCGATCGGCGACGCCGGCCCGGCCATCGACGCGGAGATCATCGAGCTCGCCTATCGCTTCCTGAACGAAGCCGGTGTGCCCAACGTCGAGCTGCATCTCAACTCGATCGGCGACGCGACCTGCCGGCCGCGCTACATCGACGCGCTGGTGGAGCACATGACGCGCTTTGCCGACGAGCTGCCGGAGCTCGAGCGCAACCGCCTGGCCAAGAACCCGCTGCGCGTGCTCGACTCCAAGAACAGGCGGACGATCGAGCTGCTCGCCGACGCGCCGCGCATCGCCGAGTACCTCTGCGACCCTTGCCGCGCGCATTGGGAGGGTCTGCTCGCCCACCTCGACGCACTCGGCGTGCCCGTGACGCCTGCGCCGCTGCTCGTGCGCGGGATCGACTACTACACGCGCACGGCGTTCGAGTTCTACGAGCGCGGCGAGACCGGGCAGCAGTCGGCGCTGGGTGGGGGAGGGCGCTACGACGGCCTGATCGAGCTGTTCGGCGCAAAGCCCACCCCTGGTGTCGGCTTTGGCCTGGGCATCGATCGAATTGCTGCGGCCGCTTCAGCGCGCGGCGAACGAGAAGTCGCAGCGAAGCCCGTGGTGATCGTCGTCGGTGCTGATCCGGCCGCCACCGCCGCGAGGCTGAAGCTGGCAACGGAGCTGCGCGCCGCCGGCGTGCCTGCATCGGCGGATCTGGCGCCACGGACGCTGTCCCGCCAGCTCGAGCGGGCAGCGCGCGAGGGCGCCCACTTCGGGGTCATCGTCGGCGACGAGCTCGATGCGGGCCAGGTCCAGCTGCGCGACCTCGAAGCCGGCACACAGCGGCTGGTCAACGTGGCCGACCTGTCGCGGGAGATCGAGCGCGCTCACGGCAGCCACCGCCACGGCTAGATAGCATCCGCCCATGTCCCCAGAAGGCTCCACACTTGCAACCCATTACCGCACGCACACGTGCGGCGAGCTGCGCGCCGATCATGCCGGTGAGTCCGTATCGCTGGCCGGTTGGGTCAACCGCCGGCGTGACATGGGTCAGCTCATCTTCATCGACCTGCGCGACCGCCACGGCCTGACCCAGGTAGTCATCGACGCTGCCGATTCCGCCGCGGCGCACGAGGCGGCGAGCCAGGTGCGCAACGAGTATGTCGTGCGCGTCGAAGGGACAGTCAACAAGCGCCTGCCGGGAACGGAGAACGCCAAGCTGGCCACCGGCGAGATCGAGGTCCGGGCCACTTCGATGACCGTGCTCTCGCCCGCCAAGACGCCGCCGTTCCCGATCAACGAGCCCGAGGACACCGACGAGTCGCTCCGCCTCAAGCACCGCTACCTCGACCTGCGCCGCGAGGGCATCAACCGGCGCATCGTGTTGCGCTCGAAGCTGCTCAAGGCGCTGTCGGAGATCCACCACCGCGAGGGCTTCGTCGAGGTCGAGACGCCGATCCTGATCAAGTCGACGCCCGAGGGCGCACGCGACTTCATCGTCCCGTCACGACTCCAGCCGGGCAACATCTACGCGCTGCCGCAGTCGCCGCAGCAGCTCAAGCAGCTGCTCATGGTCGCGGGCTTCGACCGCTACTACCAGATCGCGCACTGCATGCGCGACGAGGACGCGCGCGCCGACCGCGGCCCCGAGTTCACGCAGCTCGATATCGAGATGAGCTTCGTTTCGCAGGACGACGTCATGGACTTCGTCGAGCGCACCGTGACCGAGGCGACAACCCACGTCGTGCCCGAGCGACCGATCCGCCAGGTGCCGTGGCCGCGCTTCAGCTACCGCGACGCGATCGACCGCTACGGCTCGGACAAGCCCGACATCCGCTTCGGCATGGAGCTGGCGGACCTTGGCGAGATCGTCGCTGGCAGCGAGTTCGGCGTCTTCAACTCGGTCCTCGACTCCGGTGGCCGCATCGTTGGCCTGGCGGCGCCGGGCATGGCCGGCGCGTCGCGCAGCGAGATCGGCGATCTGACCGAGCGCGCGAAGCGCGCCGGTGCCAAGGGGCTGGTCCACCTGGCAGTCGAGTCGGACGGTTCCATCTCATCACCGGTGCTCAAGTTCCTGGGGGAGGAACGGGCGCGACAGATCGCTTCCGCGGTGGGCGCAAACCCGACAGACCTCGTGCTGATCGTGGCCGACGCCGACATCCATGCCCAGGAGGCGCTGGGTGTGCTGCGCGCGGAGCTCGGGCCCAGGCTCGGCCTCATTGAGAACCTCGATGAGCTGTCGTACCTGTGGGTCTACGGCTTTCCGATGTACCAATGGGACACCGACAACAAGCGCTGGGATGCCACGCACAACCCTTTCAGCGGCGTCCATCCCGACGACGAGGTGCTGCTGACGACAACGTCAGGGGACCTGTCGGTGCTGTCAGAGGGTGATCCGGCGGGACGGGCGCGGGCGCTCCAGCACGACCTCGTGCTCAACGGCTGGGAGCTGGGCGGTGGCTCGATCCGAATTCACCGCCACGACCTTTTGCAGCGCTCGTTCCTGTTGATGGGCCATTCGGTCGAGGCGCAACAGGCCAAGTTCGGCGCGGTGCTCGACGCCTTCGAGTACGGCGCGCCGCCGCACGGTGGCATTGCGCTGGGCATCGACCGCTGGATCGCGCTGCTCACCAACCAGGACAACATCCGCGAGGTCCAGGCCTTCCCGAAGACCGGCTCCGGCTCCGACCTCATGCTCGGTGCGCCGTCACCCGCCGAACCTGCCCAGCTAGCCGAGCTCGGCCTGAGGACCGCCCTGCCCAAAGATTGAACGATCCGCTTGGCTCGACGGCACTTACTCAACAAGGGGGTCACGCCGTCCAGGAGTAACCGCGTGCGGGAGCTCATCGAGCAGGCTCAGGAGGGGAATCGGGAGGCATTCGGCGCGCTGGTCGCGCCCCTCGTCGACCGACTCTTCGCCATGGCCGTACGCATCCTGGGCAACCAGTCTGACGCCGAGGACGCCGTCCAGAACGCCCTGGTCGATGCCTGGCACGACCTTCCAAAGCTGCGCGATGCGGACCGCTTCCAGGCGTGGATGTACCGCCTGCTGGTCCGATCGTGCTATGCCCAGGCCGGGAGCAGGCGCCGCTTCGCTGCCCGGGTCAAGGTGCTCAAAATCGAGCCTTCCTCGGCCGACTCGTCGGAGGCGCTGGCCGATCGCGACCAGATAGAGCGCGCGTTCGGGCGCCTTACCCCGGAGCAACGTGCCGTCGTTGTTCTCCACCACTACTTCGCCTTGCCACTGACCGAGACGGCCGAGGCGCTCGGAATTCCGGAGGGCACCGCCCGCTCACGACTGCACTACGCCCTGCGCGCGCTGCGGGCCGCGCTCGAATCAGACGATCGACACGACGATCGTCACAAGGTTCCGACCGGGAGGCCGGCATGATCGACGACCAGTTGACACTCGCGACCCTGGACCGCTATCTCGACGCGCTGCCCAGCACAGCGCCAGATCGAGTTCTCACTGCTGCGTTGGAGCGAATTGGCTCCACCAAACAGCAACGCCGCTCGTTCCAATGGCTGCCGTTCAGCCCGCTTGCCTTCGCGGGCGCTACTGCCGCCGTCCTTGTTCTTGGCGTCGTGATCGGGGTACTGCTGGGCAGCCGGCTGAGTGGGCCGACGCCAGCCGTCTCAATTCCTCCGGTCGTAGCCTCGCCATCGCCGCCTGCACGGCCGTCCGCGACCCCGCCCGAGGCCGCTGCGACGGTGGTCCCGCAGCCGGCTGCGACGGCATCTACCGTCGGTTCACAAGAATTCGAGTTTCCGTTCACGTACAGCGTCCCGGCAGGCCTCGAGCTGATCACGAGCATCGATTCCGAAAAGCTCGTCGTGCTGAACACGAACGCCACAGGTGGCGTTCCGCTGCTGTATGACATCGATACGCACGGCATCATCATCGCGTCGCCGAGTGAAGGTTACTCGGACACATGTCCGCGGGCTGGCATTAGCAGCGTCCCGATTCGCCCCGGCGCTGACATGCTCGACGTGCTAGATCGGGATTCTGGCCTGTCAGTCACGCCCACCGCGATGGTCAACGACGTCATCTCTCGAGTCACGGTCGACCTGGTCGAAATGGAGCCACCCTGCCTCGATCACCTGCACCTCTTGGGCGGCGAGAGCATGCAACTCATGCGAGGATCGACGCGGCTGTACATGAAGCTGTTCGGCGGCGCCACGGTCGTGTTCTTCCAGGTCTGGAGTGGCCGGCCAACGGGCGGCGAAGCTTGGTTCGAGATAGCCGAGGACATCATTGGCTCGATCACTTTCGGCGCAGCCGCTACGCCATCGGCGCAGCCCACGTCCGCGCCGAGCGGGTCGTCGGACGTTCGGCAGGCGACGGAGTTTCAAGTTCCATTCAGCTACGAGCTCTCCGCCAACGATCGCTTAGCTCAGAACCTGCGATCTTCGGGCGTACCGGACCACAGCGGTTCGCTGTTCGGATTCGAGGAGGCGGTGACGGGTGATAGCGCACCACGCTACGGGATTGCCGTAGCGTTAGTGACGAATGCGGGCGTGCACCGGTGCCCGCGTAGTTCAACGTCCTCTGAAGACGTGAGTGTGCGGACGAGTCCTCGTGACCTACTGGATGACATGCAACAGCTGGGAGGCATGGAGTTCGCTGATCCTGTCGAGGGACTGTTCGACGGCCGACCTGCTCTGTTCACCGAAAGAGTGGCCGGCGCCCACGAGTGCGAAGTGGCCGATCTCCATTTCGGAGGCTCCACTGGAAGAAGCTCCTTAGCCCCCTTCCTACCCCTGGACACGGCCGGCTCTTCAATCCTGCTGGAAGTTGATGGCGAGACCGTGCTTATCGACGTTTGGGCAGAGACCGACGAGGAGCTGGCGGACTGGCTGCCGCTCGCAATGGAGTTCGTGAATTCGATCCACTTCGTGTGAGTGCGTCGAGAACCGACGCACTTGAACGGTGTGTTTCGTGCACCGATAGCACTCAGTCTGAGTCCGGGTCGGCCGCCTGGCCGTAGGGAGCGAGGGCGGGGCCTTCGAGGGGCGAGTCGTCGGCCATGTCGGCAGCTGCAGCGCCCCACTCAGGCGCGTGGCCGGCGACCGGCTCGGGTGGACCCTGGTAGTCGGGCAGGTGGTCAATCGGTGTGGCGATGTCAATCGCGGTGCCCGGGTCGCCAGTGTCGACCGGTCGCAGTTCCAGGCCGTCTGAGACCAGAGCGGCGAGTAGCTCATCGGGCATTGCGGTCGCAGCGCGTTCGGCGAAAGCGGCGAGCGCGGTCATTGGAAGCAATGCCGGCCAGCCCACGCCGCCCTCGTAACGCGGCCGCAGGAGCGCGTCTCGGGCGGCACCGTGCGCTTCGATCAGCGACGTAACGGTCTCGGCGTCGACCCAGGCCATCCGGCCTGGCCAGATCAGGGCGGCCTCGGTATCGGTGATCGCGCGCCGCGCGACGGCGATGCCACGGACGATCTGGCCGACAGGGCCACCCTCGGCTGGAGCAGGTTCGGCGAGGATCGCCGGAGACCCAGCGAGCGCTGCCGCGACTGCACCGGAAGGATCCGCGCAGACGACCACGATCGGCGTCGCGCCTCCGGCCCATGCAGTCTCGACCGTTCGCCGCGCGACGGACCGGCCGGCGGCGTCAGCGAGCGCGCCTTCGGGCCCGTTGGCGAACAGGATCACGGCGGCGACGGTCACAGGAGTGTGAACTCGGTCATCGGACGCATCCTATGCGAGAATTGAGCCTCCCCATGACGACTCCTGCGCCCGTATCTCCGCCTGCCCACGCCGCTGCCACGCGCGACGATCTGCGCAATCTTGCCATCGTGGCTCACGTCGACCACGGCAAGACGACGCTGGTCGACGCGATGCTGCGCCAGTCGGGCGTTTTCCGTGCCAACGAGGCCGTGATTGATCGCGTGATGGACTCGATGGATCTCGAGCGCGAGAAGGGCATCACGATCATGGCCAAGCAGACCACGATCGAGCACACGCGCACGGATGGCTCCACGGTTCGACTGAACATCGTCGACACGCCCGGTCACGCGGACTTCGGTGGCGAGGTCGAGCGCACCCTGCTGATGGTCGATGCGATCCTGCTGCTGGTCGACGCTGCCGAGGGGCCACTGCCGCAGACGCGCTACGTGCTCTCGAAGGCACTCGCCCGCGCGCTGCCCGTGGTCGTGGCGATCAACAAGATCGACCGTGGCGACGCCCGTCCCGCGGAGGTGCTCGACGCTATCTACGAGCTCTTCATCGATCTTGGCGCCAGCGCCGAGCAGCTCGACTTCCCGATCCTTTACACGAACGCCAAGGCTGGCACGGCCACGACCGACCTGGCCAACGCAGGCTCCGACCTGCGTCCATTGCTCGACGCCCTGGTCGGGACCACGCCGGCGCCGGTCTACGAACCAGGTCATCCGCTGCAGATGTTGGTCACCAGCCTGGCGGCCAACGATTACGTCGGCCGGATGGCCGTTGGCCGCATCTGGAACGGCAATCTGCGCATGGGCCAGCGCATCACCGTGGTGCGCGAGGAGGCCGACACCACTGACGGCGCCGTCGAGCCCGGCCGCACGGTCACACTCACCGGCACGGTCACCAGCCTGACGACCGCCAGGGGCATCGAGCGCGTCGACATTGCCGAAGCCGGCCCGGGCGACATCGTTGCCGTGGCCGGTCTCCCGGACGTGACGCTCGGTGACACCATCACTGACCCACAGGACCCGCGGCCGCTCGCCCGCCTGAGCGTTGATGAGCCGACGCTGCGCATGACCTTTGGCGTCAACACCTCGCCGCTCTCCGGGCGCGAAGGCAAGCTCGTGACGAGCCGCCAGATCAAGGACCGGCTCGACCGCGAGACGCTGGGCAACGTCTCGATCGAGGTCCGGCCGACGCAGACGCCCGACACGTTTGAGGTCCGCGGCCGCGGCGAGCTCCAGCTGGCGGTGCTCATCGAGCAGATGCGGCGCGAGGGCTTCGAGCTCCAGGTCTCGCGGCCGGAGGTGCTGCTGCACGAAGTTGACGGCGAGACCCAGGAGCCGTACGAGCGCATCACGGTCGACATCCCACCGGAGTTCATCGGCCCGGTCAGCCAGAGCCTGGCCGAGCGCAAGGCACGCATGGAGCTGATGAGCACAGACGCCGACGGCCGGACGCGGATCGAGTTCCTGATCCCGACGCGCGGCCTGGTTGGCTACCGCGGCCAGCTTCTTACGGAGACGCGTGGCACCGCGCTGCTGCACCAGATCGGCGCCGGTTATGGCCCGTGGGCGGGGGAGGTCACGCACCGCACGAGTGGCGTGCTGGTGAGCGATCGGTCGGGCGAATCCAACGCCTACGGCTTGTTCAACCTGCAGGAGCGATCCACGTTGTTCATCGACTCCGGGGTAGAGGTCTACGAGGGCATGATCATCGGCGAGAACAGCCGACCGAATGACATGGATGTCAATCCGACCAAAGAGAAGAAGCTGACCAACATCCGGACCCACTCGCACGACGAGGCGCTGCGCCTGACACCGCCGCCGCCGCTGACGCTCGAGTCGGCGATCGAGTTCATCGCCGATGACGAGCTGGTCGAGGTGACGCCCAACAACATCCGCCTGCGCAAGCGGCTGCTGTCAACGCACGACCGGCGGCGCGAGGCGGGCCGCGAGTACGACGAGCGACGTCGCCAGGAAAAGGAGAACGGCTAGGGCTCGCCTAGCTCGCGCACAGCGTCGGCGAGGTAAGGGCTGTCGAAGTACTCCAGCCCGGCGCTCTCCACGATTGCCCTGGCGCGGGCCGACTCATGCGCCGGCAGCCAGCATCCGCGGGCGTCCTTCGCTCCGTGTTCTTCGAGTCCCGATTGGATCCAGACCGCCCGCGCGTTCAGGTGACGGGCTTGCTGGACGATACCGGCCAGCTCGTCGATCGGGCGGTGGCTGTAGACGATGTCAACTCGCTTCGGCGCAGCTTCGACCCGACGGACCGTGACCTGTCCGGCCGCCATCTGGTAGGCGTTGTACTCGGTTGGGCCTGGACCGTCGTGCGAGGTCACCGTGAAGCCGTTACGGGCGAGCGTATCGGGAACATCGCGATCCGGCCAGTCGACGAGCAGGAACGCCGTCGATGTCGATAGCACGTCGCGGTAGCTGGCCATACCTCGCCTCTTATGGTCACACATACAATCCTCGCGATGGCCGTTTATCTCGATCACGCCGCGACGACGCCGCTGCGGCGCGAGGCCCTCGACGCGATGCTGCCGCTGCTGACAGAGAACTTCGGCAACCCGTCGTCCGTCCACGCGCCGGGTCGTCGCGCGCGCGCTGCCCTCGACGACGCGCGCGAGCGAATGGCGTTCGGACTCGGCGCGGAAACCCGCGAGATCATCTTCACCGCCGGCGGCACGGAGGCGATCAACCTCGCCCTCAAGGGCGCCGCCTGGGCGGGCAAGGCGCGCGGACATCGGCTGATCACGAGCGCGGTCGAGCACCATGCCGTGCTCTATACGCTGCGCCACTTAGAGAAGTTCGGATTCGAGGTCGTCGTTCTACCCGTCGACCGGTACGGCCGGCTCGACTCGGACCAGCTCGACGCGGCGCTGAACGACCGGACCATCCTGGTCTCGCTGATGCTTGCCAACAACGAGGTCGGCACGGTCCAGCCCATCGCCGAGCTGGTCAAGCGCGTGCGCGCTCATCGCAACGTGCTGATCCACCTCGACGCCATCCAGGCCGCGCCGTACATGGCACTGGACACGAGCCAGCTCGACGTCGACATGCTCTCCCTCGCGGCACACAAGTTCGAGGGCCCGAAGGGCACCGGCGCGCTCTATCTGCGCCACGGAACGATCGTGCTGCCCCAGACGCAGGGCGGCGCCCAGGAGCGCTACCGGCGTGCGGGCACGGAGAACGTGGCCGGCGCCGTGGGCATGGCCGTGGCCTTCGAGCTGGCTCGGGCAGAGCGCAACGATTTCGTGCCGCGCCTCGCGGCGCAGCGCGACCGGCTGCGCGACGCGGTGCTGGCCCTGCCCGGCGTCGAGCTGACCGGCCACGCGCGCAAGCGCCTTCCGGGTCATCTTTCGATCATCTCGCGCGAGACTGACGGCGACGCACTCGTACGCGCCCTGGATCTTGCCGGCGTCGCCGCGTCAACTGGCTCGGCGTGCACGACCGGCTCGACAGAGCCGTCGCACGTGCTGACCGCGCTCGGCTATCCCGACGAAGAGTCGCGCGGCTCACTGCGCCTGTCGCTGGGGCGAACGACTACCGACGCGGAGATCGATGAGGCGGTCCGAGTCATTCCCGAGACAATCGAGCGGATGCGTGTCGCGGGCGCGGCGATCGCGCGCGACCCGCTCGGAGCGAACGTGCAGGCATGACCGGCCAGCGCGTCCTCGTCGCGATGTCCGGCGGCGTCGACTCCTCGGTCGCCGCCGCGCTGCTGGCCGAGTCGAACGTCGACGCGGTCGGCGTCTGGCTGCGCCTGCACGACGCGGCCGACTCGTACAGCGAGTTCAAGAAGAGCTGCTGCTCGCTCGACGCAGCGGATGACGCGCGGCGCGTCGCCGCGCAGCTGGGCATCCCGTTCTACGTCCTCAACTTGGAGCGCGAGTTCGGCGCGGGCGTGATGCAGCCATTCTTCGACGACTACCTCGAAGGCCGTACGCCCAGTCCGTGCATCGACTGCAACTCGTACGTCAAGTTCGGCGCGCTGTTGGGCCGAGCCCTGCGCGAGTTCGACTGCGACACGGTGGCAACGGGCCACTACGCCCGACTCGACGCGCTGGAGGATGCCGATGCCGCGGGTGGACGGCGCTACCGCCTGCTGACCGGGATGGACGCCGACAAGGACCAGAGCTACTTCCTGTATGGGCTGCGACAGGATCAGCTGGCACGGACGATCTTTCCGCTGGGCGAATTGACCAAGCCGGAGGTCAGGGACGTCGCCAGGCGCCACGGACTGGTGACTGCCGAGAAACCGGAGAGCCAGGAGATCTGCTTCGTGCCCGGCGGCGACTACCGCGCCGCGCTGAAGACGAAGGCCGGCTGGCAGGAACAGCCGGGCGACCTGGTGGACGCCGATGGTTCGACCGTCGGCCGGCATCGCGGCGCGGCGGCTTACACCGTCGGCCAGCGCCAGGGCCTGGGAGTGGCCCTCGGTCAGCCGCGCTACGTCAGCACCATCGACGCTGCGACCAACGTCGTCACGCTCGGCCGGCGCGAGGATCTGTACCGATCCGAGTTTGGGCTCGACAAGGTCTCTTTCGTTGCCGGCCACGCGCCGGCCAGCGAGTTCCGGACCAGCGTCCGCATCCGGCACCGTGCGGCCCCGGTCCCGGGCACTGCTTTCATGGACGGCGCCGGAATTTGGTCAGTAACGCTCGATCAACAGGCATGGGCCCCGGCGCCGGGCCAGGCCGCGGTCTTCTACGACGGCGACGAGGTCGTCGGCGGCGGCCGCATCGCGGCCGGTTGACCCGGCACGCCATGCCTGAAGTCGGCCCGGCGCCCGTTCTCGCGGTCCTCGTCGGACTGTTTCATACCGGGCTGTACCTGCTGCTTCGGGGATCGGCCGGCCTGCGCCTGCCCTTCGTCGCCCTGGCTGCAGTGCTCGGCTCCCTGGCCGGGCAGGCGCTCGCGCTGAGGCTCGGCGACCCGCTCGCCATCGGCGACTTCGGTCTCGTCTGGTCGTCCGTGCTCGCGTGGGTTGGGATCGCCATCATGGTCGCCGCAAGCATCGTTTCATCACCGAGGCGCAATGAACGCTGAAACAGTCAACTCGATAGTTGCCGCCGCTGGAGTCGGTGCTCTCGTCGTCATCGCCCTGGCGGCGCTGATCGCGGCCATCGCCCTGTGGCGTGTGGCGCGTGACGTTCGGGGCGTGACCCGCTCCTTGGACGAGACCGTGACCCTGGTCAACGTTGAGCTGCCACCGACGCTGAAGGAGCTGCGCGAGAGCGCCATCAACCTGCGCCGCGTCTCGGACGAGCTGTCACCGCGCATCGAACGGATCGACGCGCTGCTCGAGGAGGCAGATGCGACGGTGCTGTCCCTGCGCGCCACGGTGGAAGCGGCCGAGGACATCGTCCGTGGCCCGTCTGCCGCCGTCGACCGCGCCCGCCGCGCCGCAGGCGCCGCGAGTCGGGCCCTTGCTTCAGGTGCAGATCGGTTGCGCCACTCGGTCGAGGGCCGGATGGGCCGAACTGGCGAACTCCCGCGTGAGAACGAGGACGAGGACGAGACCTAGGCCTGGACCCCGTCGAGCGTGGCTCGAATGTCGTCGGCCTCGCGCGTGATGCCCAGCTCGTCCATCAGCGCCACTGACTCGCGCAGCCGCTGGTCGCCCTCCTGGGAGCGGCCCATGTGGCGCAGCGCATTTCCCCAATCGCGCAGCACGCGAGCCTGGTATGGACGGCCACCCATCGACTCGAACGCGGTCGCGGCTGTCTCGTAGTCGTCAAGCATCTGGGCGGAGTCGCCTCCCTGCTTCCGCGCTTCCGTATCCGCGCGCTTCCAGATGACATTCGCCTCACCCCAGCGGTCGTTGATGCCACGCGCCTCCGCGAGCGCCTCTTCGAAGGAACGCGCGTTCGGACCAAAATCCCCCTGGCTCGCCGCGTTCGCCCTGATGTACGCGGCGATGGATGGCCGGAAGACGCGCTGCTCGATCGCGTTCGCTACTTCTGCGCCGCGTTCGAAGGCAATTTGGGCGGGTGCGAACTCTCCGCGCCGCATGAACGCATCGCCCAGCAGGAAGTTGCTAGCCACGACGCAGGCCGTCGCTCCGGTCGCCTCGGCCATTTCGGTGCATTGCCGGGCAAGCGGGATCGCCGCGTCGAGGTCGCCCCTGACGGAGCGGACCGTCGATTCGCCGATCAGGGCGTCCAGCTTGGCGATCAGGTCTCCCTGTTCGCCGAGCTCCGTCGCGCGCTTCGCGGCCTCTGCGGCACGGTCGAACTCGCCCAGACGGGAGTAGCCGATCGCCAGGGAGACGAGCGCGAAAGACGACGCGATGAAATCGTTGCGTTGCGCGAGCTGCGGAGCCGTGATCTCGAGCTTGGCAATTCCCTCGCGCAGCTCGCCGACGAAGACCTGGAACAGACCGACCAGCGACTGTGGCAGCGCCGCGATGGCCGGGTCGTTCAGTTCTCGTGCGATCTCGGCGATGCGCTCGAGAGAGCTGCGCAGCTGAGGGTGCGAGTTGGGCTGCTCACCACGAAACTGCCTGGCCAGGGCGACGCCTATGTGCACCTCCGCCTCGAGCGCTAGATCGCCCAGCTGCGCCGCGGGCTCGATCAACGGCTCGAGGATCGACAGCGCTGCGTCCTCCGACATGAAGCTGAACCCAGCTTTCACGCGGCCCATGTCGAGCTCGATGCGGCGGCGCAGCATCTGCCGGTCGTCGGGGTCAATGTCGGTCGGCATGAGTGCGCGGGCGCGCGTGTACAGATCGACCGCCTCGACGATGGCATATCGGTCGCTCGCGAACTGGGCGGCAGCGGCGAGGTACTCAATGGCCTTTGCCGTCTCGCCGGCCTGCTCGTAGTGCAGCGCGAGAACGGCCGCCAGCTCGCCGAGGCGGTCCGGATACAGCGATTCCAGGGCATGGCCCACGACCTGGTGCAACTGCTTTCGCTCCTGCTTCAAGAGAGACTCGTACGCCGTGTCCTGGAGCAGCGCGTGGCGGAACAGGTACTCGAGCTCGGGCTCGATCGTTGCGATCCGGATGAGCCCGCGTGCCTCGAGAGTGTCGAGCTGGAGGTCGGTCATGGCGTTCGCTCCGTCGGCTGCGTCGAGCTCATTGACAGGACCCGCTCGAGAACGCGCACCGGGAATTGGCGGCCGATGACCGAGGCGACACGCAGGCTGCGCTTGGCGTCGTCCGGTAGCTGGTCGATGCGCGCCAGCAACAGCCCATGCAGCGTGTCCGGAATCTCGATGTTTTTGATCGACTCGGTCGCCATCCAGCGCTCCCCGTCGCGGACGATCGCCCCGCGCCCTATCAGCATCCGGATCACCTCCTCGACGAAGAAGGGATTGCCCTCCGACCGCGTGAGGATCGCGTCACGCACTCCATCGGGCAGCGACTCGATCTCGAGCAGATTCGCCACGAGCTCGCGGCTCTCACTCTCGGCGAGGGGCTGCAACCGGATTTCCGTCATGGCATCGCCGAGAAGACTGCGCGGATGAGCGACCAGCCGCCAACCGGGCGCATCCGTATCAGCACGCCCCGCGAAGATCATGAGCACCGGCAATGGCGTCGTGAGCGGCATCAGCTGAAGGATCACCTCGACCGACACGGGATCGGCCCAATGGACGTCCTCGAGAACCACTACCAGTGGACCGCTCGTGGTCAGTGCACGAAGTACGCGCGACATGACGGCCACGTATCTGCCCTGGACCCGCTCGGGATCGGACTGCATCAAGCCGGCCTCCTCCGCCGTCAGCGGCAGGCCCAGCAGATGTGCCAAGTACGGAACGACGTCGTCGGCCTCAGCGCCCAGAAGCTCCTGCAGTCGCTCTGTCAGAGCGGGGCGGACGTCGTGATCGGTGACGCTGAGCGGAATGTCGATCATCGATCGCAAGAGGTCGAGCACGAGGTGATACGGGAGGCCGCGGCCGTAGCTGACGCAGCGCCCTTCGACCCAGCCGCGTTCCACGGCGGGGCGGTCGGGTGTGGCGCGCGCCACGCGGGCACGCAGCTCGGACAGCAGGCGTGACTTGCCGATCCCGGGTTCACCGAGCAGCACGGCCAGCCGGCCTCGCCCGGCGGCCACGACCGCGTGCAGCTCGAGAAGCTTCGCCAGCTCTTCGTCGCGGCCGACGAGCGGGCTCGATAGCCCGACTCCCTCGAGACCGCGTCGTCGGCCAGGCTGGGCTGCCAGCTGCACCACTCGATACAGGCGCACGGGCTCGGCCTTGCCCTTGAGGTCGACTTCGCCCAGGTCATTGAAGTCGAAGATGCCGTCGACGAATCGATGAGTGCGGTCTGATACGACGACCGTCCCGGGCTCCGCCGAGGTCTGGACGCGCGCGGCAACATTCACCGCGTCGCCGAGGGCCGTGTACTCGTAGCGCAGGTCACTGCCAACGTTGCCCACTATCACCGGCCCTGTGTTGATGCCCGCGCGAATGCGGAAGTCGATGCCCTGTGATGCCTTCAGTTGGCGCGCGAACTCATCTGTCTCGGCCACCATGTCGAGCGCCGCTCGAACCGCCCGCTCCGGGTCATCCTCGTGCGCGACCGGTGCGCCGAAGAAGGCGAGCAGCGCGTCACCCTGTAGCTGGGCGATGGTGCCTTCGTAGCGGAAGATCGCCTTGGACATCAGCTCGAACGCTTCGTTCATCATCTGCGTCCAGTCCTCGGGATCCATGCTCTCGGCGAGCGTGGTCGAGCCGACGACATCGGCGAACAGCGCGGTAACCGGCTTGCGCTCGCCGGTGATCTTGGCCGCGCGCATCTTGTCCACGAGTGGTCCCGGCGCGGCCGCGGCGATGCGCGCCTGACGGCTCGCCAGGGCGTCGTCAACGGTTGGCTCGATATCCATCGACTGGCCGCAGCTCGGACAGAAGCGAGCGTCAGGCGGGACCCCTGCATCGCAGCGCGGGCACGTCAGCCCGACCGATTCAACCGACATGAGGCGCCATGTTACGCCCGAGCCACTTGCCCTCAGCGCGCCCACTCTTGAGCGTGGTTTCGCCTACAGTTAAGGCATGCCGGAACGCACCTTCCAGGAGGGTGGCGCGGCCATCCCGTGGATGCCGGCCGCCGAAATTCGCCAGCGCTATCTCGACTTCTTCGCCGAGCGCGGCCATGCCGTCGTGCCCAGTGCCTCGCTCGTCCCCGCCGGCGACCAGACGCTTCTTTTCACGAACTCGGGCATGGTTCAGTTCAAGGACGTGCTGACCGGCGCTGAGACACGCTCCTACAAGCGTGCCGTGGACGTGCAGCGCTGCCTGCAGCGTCGCGGGCAAGCACAACGACTTCGAAGAGGTCGGCCGCACGACGCGCCACCACACCTTCTTCGAGATGCTCGGCAACTGGAGCTTTGGCGACTACTTCAAGCGCGAGGCGATCCAGTGGGCGAAGGAGCTGCTGACCGAGGTCTACAAGATTCCGTGGGAGCGACTCGGCGCCACGACCTACAAGGACGACGAGGAAGCGCGCCAGTATTGGCGCGAGGTCGGCATGCCCGACGAGCGCATGGCGATCTGGGGCGATGTCGACAAGGGTGACGACAGCAACTTCTGGCGCATGGCCGATACGGGTCCGTGCGGGCCGTGCAGCGAGATCCACTTCGACCGCGGCGCGCACCTGTCGGAAGGCCCGCACTGCATTCCCGACCACGACGAGAACTGTCCGCGCTGGCTCGAGATCTGGAACCTCGTGTTCATGGAGTTCGACCAGCCGCCCGACGGACCGCGAGTGCCCCTGCCGTTCAAGAGCGTCGACACGGGCATGGGCTTCGAGCGACTGGCGAGCGTTCTCCAGGGCGTGCCGACGAACTACGACACGGACGTGTTCACGCCCATCCACGAGGCCATGCGCGAGCTGCTCGGCCACGACCCGGAGAGGTTCGAGGCGGAGCGCTTCAGTTACCAGGTCATCGCCGATCACATTCGATCGCTGACGTTCCTCGTGCCGGACGGTATCCGGCCGTCTAACGAAGGGCGCGGCTACGTGATGCGGCGGCTCCTGCGCCGCGCCGTTCGCCACGGACGCCTGTTGGGCCGTCATGAGCCGTTCCTGGCCGACCTCTCGACAGTCGTGGTCGACACGATGCAGATCGCCTACCCATACCTCGCCGAATGGCGCGACCAGATCCAGGGCGTCATCGCGGCCGAGGAGCGCCAGTTCCAGCGGACGCTCGAAGCCGGCGTCGTCCACTTCGAAGAGGCGCTGATCCCGATCACCGACGCGTCGGAGCGCCACGTGGGCGGGGTGCGAGCGGAGGATCTGCCTGCCGATTCGCCCGTCCTGCCGGGCGCAGTCGCCTTCCGCCTGCACGACACCTATGGCTTTCCGATCGACCTGACCGTCGAGCTGGCGGCCGAGTACGGCGTGCGCGTCGACCGCGAGGGCTTCGAGGTCGCGCTCGACGAGCAGCGCGTGCGCTCGCGCGGCGGCAAGAAGGCCGAGCTTTCTGACTACGCCGAGATGCAGGCGCTCTACGGGCAGGTCGCCGCGCGAGCGGGCGAGACGAGCTTCCTTGGCTACGAGACGACGTCTGCCACGGGCAAGGTGCTGGCCATCCTCCGAGATGGCACCGACTACAAGGAGCTGCAGGCAGTCGCGGAGGCTGAGCTGCGCGCGCCGGCCGACGCTGCGGCGGAGATCGTCCTCGACCAGACGCCCTTCTACGCCGAAGGCGGCGGCCAGGTTGGTGACCAGGGGGTCCTGCGGACGTCGGACAGCGCGCTGCTCTTCACCGTGACCGACACGCAGCGGCCGGTGCCTGGATTGATCGTGCATCGCGGCAGGCTGCATGGCCGCGTGGCCGTTGGACAGGTACTGACCGCCGAGGTCGACTCAGTACGGCGCGCAAGGACGATGCGTAATCACACCGGCACGCACGTACTGCACCGCGCGCTGCGCAACGTCGTCGGCGAGTCTGCGCGCCAGGCCGGGTCCCTGGTCACGCCCGACTACCTGCGCTTCGACTTTCCCATGGATCGTGCCCTGACAGACGAGGAGAGGCGCCAGATCGAGGCCGAGGTGCGCGGCGTCGTGCGCGACAACAAGACAGTCACGCCGCGCTTCATGACCATGGCTGAGGCGATAGAAGCCGGTGCGGACGCGTTCTTCGACGAGAAGTACGGCGAGCAGGTTCGTGTCGTATTCGTCGACGGCTTCAGCCGCGAGCTGTGTGGCGGTACGCATTGCTCGTACTACCGGCCAGATCGGAAGCTTCGTCATCACCGGCGAGCGCTCCATCGGCAGCGGCATGCGCCGCATCGAGGCGCTGACCGGCGATGCCGCAGACGCGCATTTCGCGGCGCGGCTGGCCGTGCTCGACCGTGCGGTCGAGGAAGCCGGCGCGCGCGATGCCGAGTCGCTGCCCGACCGTGTGCGCGAGCTGCAGAGCCGCAATCGGGACCTCGAGCGACGCATCCGCCAGGGCAGCACGGGCCAGAACCCGGGTGTCCTGGCGCGCAGCGCGCAGTCCGTGGACGGCACGAAGTTCGTGGCCTACTCGGCCGAGTTCGACTCGATGAAGGACCTTCAGAGCTTCGCCCGCGCGCTGCGCGCCGAGCTCGGCGATGGCGTCATTGCGCTCGGGCTGGAGTCGGACGAGCCGCAGCTCTTCGTGACCGTCAGTGACGATCTCGTAGCACGTGGCGTATCGGCCGGGGCATTGGTCGGCCACGGCGCGCCGGTCATCGAGGGCCGTGGCGGCGGCCGGCCGGAGATGGCCCAGGCACGCGGCACGCGGCGCGACCGTATCCCGAGCGCGCTGACCGCGATCAGGGAGCAGCTCGAGCAGGCGCTCGGCAACGGCGTCTCGTCGACGGGAAGCGGCCCCGCCTAGAGTGGCCTTCTGGCGCCGCTTTCTCCAGCGTCCTGAGTCGGAGCGGCTCGCCGCCTGCACCGCGCTCGACATCGGCACCGAGTTCGCCAAGGCGCTCGTCTTCGAGTTAGGCGATGACGGCAGCGCGACGGTGCGCGGCGTTGGTCGCCGGCGGCAGGGCCTGGCGCACATGCAGTCAGGCACGGTCGCCGACATCGATGCCGTCGTCGACAACTGCCAGGTTGCACTGCAGGAAGCCGAGGAGATGTGTGGCTTTCGCTCGAAGCAGGTGATCGTGGGCATCGCCGGCGAGCTCGTGAAGGGCTTCACGACGAGCGTCAGCCAGGAGCGCAAGCATCCCGACCAGCAGTTGAGCGCGCGCGAGCTGGGCACGCTCATCGAGAGCGTGCAACGGGAAGCGCTGCGCGAGGCGGAGCGGACGATCACCTGGGAGACGGGCCTGCCCAACGTCGACATCCGGCTCGTCCACGCGGCCGTCACCGGGGCGACGATCGACGGCTATGCGGTCACGAATCCGGTCGGCTTTCACGGCCGCCACGTGCGCATCAGCGTCTTCAACGCTTTCGCGCCACTCATCCATCTGGGCGCACTCCAGACCGTGGCGGCGATGCTCGAGCTCGAGCTCGTGGCCATCGTCGCCGAGCCATACGCCGTTGCCAGGTGCATGGACGACGACCAGGTCCAGCAGGCCGGGGCGCTGTTCATCGACGTCGGCGGCGGAACGACCGATGTCGCACTGGTGCGCCAGGGCGGCATCGAGGGCACGCGCATGTTTGCCCTTGGCGGTCGAGCATTTACCAAGAGTTTGGCCGATCGGCTCGAGCTGCCGTTCGCGCGGGCGGAGGAGGTCAAGGTCGATTTCGCCAAGGGCGTCGCGGTCGAGCGCGCCGAAGAGGTCGCCGAGATCGTGTCCGAGGACGTGGCCGTCTGGCAGGCTGGAGTCGAGCTCGTGCTCGAGGAGTTCTCCAAGACCGGTCTCTTGCCCGGTCGCATCTACCTGTGTGGGGGAGGGGCCCGGCTGCCGCAGATAGGGGCGGCGCTGCGCGATCCCAAGTTCGCGCGACACCTTTCCTTCGCCCGGCCGCCACAGGTCGAGGCCATTACGGTCGCCGAGGTCGCCCAGCTGGCCGACGCGACGGGCCTCCTGGCCGACGAACAGGACATTCCGCCAATGGCGCTGGCTCACCAGGTGATCGAGATGAGCGCCGAGGAGGCGCCGCTCGACCAGGCTCTCAAGCGCGTCCTGCGCCAGATGAAGGCGCAGTGATGGCCGTCTGCTATCTCGAGGTCGACGACGAGATAACGAGCGCCATCGGCCGCATTCGCGCGGTGCGCGACGGCGAGGTGATCATCGTCGTGCCGCCGGGATCGCGAATCGCCACGAGCCGCATCAACTTCAAGCTGCTCGCCAGGGAAGCCGCCGAGCGGAAGCTCAACGCGGTCGCCGTCACCGACGATCCACAGGCGCGGGCGCTGGCGATCGCTGCCGGACTGCCGGCGTATGACTCGCTCGGTGCGGCCGAGCAGGCGCTGGCGAGCTTTCGCGAGCAGGATCGCCAGCTGGCCGAGCGGCTCGGAAGAGGAGGCGTGGCCGCGACGGCGGGGCGCGGCGCCGCGGCTGGAGCCGCCGGCGCGGCGAGCGCGGCCGGCGGCGCGGCTGGGGCTGGCGGTGCGACTGGGGCGCCCGGTGCGACGGACGTGGCCGGTGCGAAGTCCGCGTCGCAGCAGACGATGGTGCTGCCCCTCGATTTCGAGGGCGCACCAGCCGCCCGACGCGCCCCTGCCGGCACCGATACCGCGGTCATGCCCGTCGATGGCGTTGGACAGGGTGGAGGCGCTTTGCCTGCGACCGGTGCGGCCGCAGCTGCCACGCGCCGCCGCAAGCGGCGGCGCCTGCCCCTGGCGCCCATCGCGGCGTTCGCTCTTCTACTTCTGCTCGTGGCTGGCGTGGCCTACGGCGCGTACACGTTCCTGCCCACGGCCTCGATCACGCTCCGGCCGATGACGACCCAGGTATCCGTTCCACCCTTTACCGTCACGGCTGATCCGAACGTCGCCGTCGTCGACGCCGCCGCGGGCGTGATCCCGGCCGAGGTGGTCGCGCTACCGCTACACGTCGAAGGCACGTTTTCCGCGACCGGCATCGAGGCGCGCGAAACCCGCGCAACGGGCGTCGTTCGCTTCCGCAGCGAGAACACGCTGAATGCCGTGCCCATCCCGGCTCAGACGGTCGTTTCGACTTCTGATGGGGTGGAATTTGTCACCCAGGACGCTGTCACCGTCCCGCGCGCCTCGTTCGAGACCGGGCCGGCCACGGTCGATGTTGCTGTCCGGGCCGTGCGTGCTGGCACCCGCGGCAACGTTGCCGCGGGCGAGGTGATGCATCTGCCGCCAGCCATCGCCACGCAGCTGATCACGGTGCGCAACGCCGAGCCCATGACCGGCGGCCGGCGCGTGGAGGAAGCCCTTGTCACGCAGGACGACTACGACGCCGCCGTGGCCAGCCTGGGTGGCCAGCTCGATGCCGCGCTGGCCACGGCGCTCGCGGACCCGGACAGCATTCCGCGCGGCCTCGTCGCGTTCCCATCCACGGCTGAGCTGGGCCAGGCACAGCCCGACCAATCGGCTGTGGCTCTCATCGACACCGTCGCTCCCACGTTCACGCTCGCACTCGATGCGCAGGGTCAGGTCATCGCCGTGAACGAGGAGCTCATCGAGGAGGTGGCCGCTAGCCGCGTTGCGGCCCAGCTGCCACAGGGCCAGGCGCTCGTGGACGACCAGGTCAGCGCAACATCGGACGCCGGCACGGTGGTCGGCTCGACCATCGAGTACGAGGTCACGGCAGATGCACTCGCGCTCGATCAGCCGAGCCCGCAGGAGATCGTCGAGGCCGTCCGCGGCAAGTCCATCGCCGAGGCGCGCCAGGCGTTGGCCCAGTACGGTGACGCCGACGTGACCCTCTGGCCCGATTTCATCGACCGCCTGCCCGAGCAGCCGGCGCGCATCAACGTGACGTTCCTGCCTGTTGGGGACGGCACGTGACGCGCCTGCTCGGCGTGGATCTGGGCACGCGCCGCATCGGCCTCGCAGTGGGCGACACGGAATCGGGCTCGGTCATCGCCTTGACGACCATTTCCCGATCGGAGCTCGAGCGTGATGGCCGGACCATTGCCAGGATCGCGGAGGAGCAGCGCATCGCCGAGCTCGTCGTCGGCCTGCCGCTCAACATGGATGGCAGCGAGGGTCCGCAGGCTCAGTCGACGCGCGAGTGGGCCGCAGCCGTCGCCGACCTGACTGCGCTGCCGCTGGCCTGGCGCGATGAGCGCCTGACGACGGAGGATGCCATCGCCCGCGTGGGGCGGCCTCCGCGCGGCAGGTCGGGCGGCGCTCCATCGGCCGCGGCGCGACGATCGCACCGAGCTCGCCTCGATCAGCTCGCCGCCGCGGCGATCGTGCAGGCCGAGATGGACGCCCGCTCGTGACCAATCAATCGGGTCGTCCCAGCGAGCCACAGAAGCGTCCGCGGCGCGACCCGGCGTCGATCCACGCCCAGATTCGCGACCGGGACCGCTCCGAGATCGAGGCACGTCTGCGAAACCACGACCGCTCGGTCGACGCGCACCTCAAGAACCGCGACAAGAGCGCTGCGCAGCGCGAGAAGGCGGTCATCGAGGCGCAGGCCCGTTCTCGCGCCCGTGCCACCGGCGACAGCGTGCGCAGCGTTGCCTACATGCCGCGCGAAGGGCGGCGGCGCAGTGGGCGGCGCAAGGCGATCCTGGCGGCTGCGCTGGTATCGGCCATCCTCATCATTGCCGTTGTCCTGCCCCCGCTTGCCGGCGGTGTCTTCCGCTCGCTGGCGGAAGCGAACCCGGACCTGATGCGCGTCGGCTTCATCGCCGACTCGGTCGGCGCAGTGATGGCCGACCGACCCGATACGCCCGCGGGCACCGATCCAACGCCAGTCAGCTTCTTGATCGAATCGGGGGCGTCCAGCGCGCAGATCACGGAGGCACTGACCGACCGCGGCCTGGTCACGGACCGGCTGGCGTTCACCTATGTGCTGGTGACCGAGGACATCATCAACGAGCTTCGGGCGGGGACGCACATGCTGGACCGGACCATGACCCCGCGCGAGGTCGCCTACGCACTCCAGGGAGAGCCTGCGCCGAGCATCGGCGACAGGGTGCAGGTGGCGCTCCGCACAGGGCTGCGCCTCGAGCAGATCGTCGCCTATCTGCAGACGCTGCCGCTCGAGAACCTGGACATCGAGAAGTTCTATGAGCTGGCCACGGACCCGCCGGCCGACCTGCGCGATGACTACGAGTGGATGCGTGTCATCCCCGAAGGCAACAGCGTCGAGGGCTTCCTGGGCGCCGGGCTGTTCGATGTCGCGGCCGACACGGACGCGCGGGCCATGCTCGAGACGCTCCTCCAGCGCTGGGAGGACAGCCCGCAGTACCAGCTCATCGCCGCGGCCGAGCAACAGGGCAAGGACTTCTACGCCACCTCGATCCTGGCCAGCATCGTCGAGCGCGAGGCGATCCTCGATGAGGAGAAGCCGCTCATCGCCGGCGTCTACCAGAATCGCGTAGACGGCATCGGCGGCCCGGGCGAGCGGACGCTCAACTCTGAGCCGATCCTGATCTACGCAAAGGACATGATGCAGCTGCGCGACCTGCACATCACAGAGTGGCCCGACTACGTGTTCTGGACCCTCGACGGGCTGGGCCGCGCCGCGGACTTCGAGGTCTCGGACGACCTCGCGGGCTTCCAGGTCTGGCATTCGCGCGGCCTGCCGCCGTGGCCGATCGCCACGCCCGGGCTGGCCTCACTGGAGGGGGCGTTGAACCCGGACCAGCAGCAGGGCTACCTCTACTTCCTGGCCAAGGGCGACGGCACGAACGCCCACGTCTTTGCCCGGACATACGAGGAGCATCTGGCCAACATCGAGCACTACATGGGCGGCAGCGTCACGCCTGAGCCCACGACCAGCCCGCTCGAGCCCAGCATGGGTCCTTCGTCAGCGCCCTCGCCCGACCCCTCACTGGAGCCAAGCCCATGACCCAGCTGTTGATCCGACCAGGCGCGATCCCGACGACCTTGGATCTCGAGCGCTGGCGCGAGAGCGACCGCCTGGCCCGGCCCAAGAGGCTCGAGGCGTTTTGCCAGCGGCTGGAGCGGGAAGGGGTCGGTGCCTACTTCGGCGTCCGGCGCGAGAACATCCGCTACCTGACCGGGCTCGAGTTCGGCGAGGGCGAGGAGAAGGTCGCGGGCAACTCCGGACAGTTCCTGGTGTCACGCGACGAGGTCGTCGTCCTTGCCGACTCGCGCTACACGCTGCAGGTCCAGGAGCAGTGCCCCGACGCGCGCATGGAGCGCGTCTACAACGACATCTACTCGCGCTGGCCGGAGCTGCTCGGGTCACTCGGCGCGCCGAAGCGTGTGGCCGTCGAGGCCGGCTTCGTCAGCCACTCGATGTGGGAGCGGCTGGCCGCTGCGGCACCAGACGTGGAGCTCGTAGCGGCCGAGGGCTGGGTCGAGGAGCTGCGCCAGGTCAAGGAGCCCGCGGAGCTCGAGCGCGTGGCCGCGGCCTGCGCCGTCGCCGACGCGGCGCTCGAGCGGCTGCTGCCTTCGATCAAGACCGGCGTGCGCGAAGAGGAGCTGGCGCTGCAGCTCGAGTGGGAGATGCGCACCAACGGCGCGGAGGCGCTGGCGTTTGACGTCGCCTGCCTGGCCGGCCCGCGTGCGGCGCTGCCTCACGGATCGCCGGGCACGCGCGAGGTGCGCGCTGGCGAAGTGCTGCTGTTCGACTTCGGGGCGCAGGTTGCGGGCTATCGCAGCGACATGACGCGAACCCTGTTCGTTGGCGAGCCGACGCCACGCGATCTCGAGGTGTACGAGCTCGTGGCCCGCGCCCAGCAGGCGTCGATCGATGCGCTGGCGCAGGCACTCCGCGACGGGGAGCGGCCACACGGCCGGGCGATCCACAAGGTCGCGCAGGACGTCATCGACGAGGCCGGCCACGGCGAGCACTTCGGCCATGGCCTGGGTCACGGCATCGGCCTGGCCACGCACGAGCTGCCCAGCCTCGGGCTGCTCGGCCGCTGACGTTCCGTTGCCATCGCCCACTGTCTTCTCGGTCGAGCCGGGCGTCTATCTGGACAACGTGACCGGCGTTCGCATCGAGGACCTGGTGATGTTCGATGCGGAGAGCTCGCGCATCGAACGGCTCACCCTCTTCCCGCGCGAGGTGACGGTCGTCGGCGGTTAGTCCGCTAGCATTCGGCCGTGATTTCGACAGGCGATCTGCGCCGCGGAATCGTCATCGAGATCGATGGCGAGATCTGGCAGGTGCTCGAGTACAACCACATCAAGATGGGCCGTGGCTCGGCCCAGGTGCGCATCAAGCTGCGTAACGTTCGTCGAGGGCAGACGGTGGAACGCACCTTCCAGGCTGGCGAGAAGTGGCCTCGCGCATTCCTCGAGCAGCGTCAGGTCCAGTTCCTTTACAGCGACGGCAACGACTACAACTTCATGGACACCGAGTCGTACGAGCAGTTCGCGATCACGCGCGACAAGCTCGGCGACGCGGCGCTGTACCTCACCGACGGCATGACGCTCGAGCGGACCTCGTACGAGGGCGAGACGATCGGCGTCGAGCTGCCGATCTCGGTCGACATGAAGATCGTCGAGACAGAGCCGGGCTTTGCCGGGGACACGCAGAGCGGCGCGCGCAAACCGGCCACGACCGAGTCCGGCGTCGTCGTGCAGGTGCCGCTGTTCGTCGATGTCGGTGACACGATCCGCGTCGACACCCGTACCGGCGAGTACCAGACCCGCGTCTGAGCTGAGGAGCAGCCGTTGGCTGGCCCGTTTCGCTTCAGGGCAAAGATCGAGGCGGCGCGCGGCGGCGGCGCGGTGGCCCGGATCCCGGACGAGCTGGTTGGGCCGCTTGGCGGACTCAAGCAGA
Source organism: uncultured Chloroflexia bacterium (assembly GCA_963706095.1). GTDB lineage: Bacteria > Chloroflexota > Limnocylindria > Limnocylindrales > CSP1-4 > JALYGJ01. The sequence goes on along the minus strand of OY970149.1, from coordinate 350,588 downwards.
TGCGCATGACCGGGACGCTCAACGGCGTCCCGATGCGCACCTCGACGATGCCCTACAGCGGTGCCTTCTACGTCGGCCTGCACAAGGCCGTGCGCGAGCAGGCGGACGTCGCGGTTGGCGACGATGTCGAGATCGAGCTCACCCGCGACGAGTCGCCACGCGTCCTCGAGCTGGCACCGGAGCTTGAAGCGGCTCTCGCGGACGATCCGGGGCTGCGGTCCCGATTCGAGGCCCTGTCGTTCTCTCGCCGGCGCGAGCTGGCCGACCCGATCCGCGAAGCCGCCAAGCCCGAGACCCGAGCCGCCCGCCTGGAAAAAGCCCTCACCTCTCTGCGCGCCCTGAAATAGCGTGGACTCCGTCGTCGACCCTGCGGGATGGTGCCGCGCGGTTGTTCTTAGGAGGCATCGACTCCTCACGACCGGGATCCGGCTACCTAAGTTCACTCCTTTTGAACAGGAGTCGGGTGAATTGGGAATGGAAGCTGCGTGGATGAGCGCGGCGTCCGCCTCCACGAGCGTGACCGGTAGCTCGTTCACGCGTCTCGGTCGTTGATTCGTCGGCGAAGAGGCGTTGGGGACTCGCCAACCGCGCCTATTTGCTCGGGGCTGTTCAGTCCAATCGAACAAGTGGCGATTGACGGAGAAGCGGCCGTCAGCGAAGCCGTGTGAGCGCACTGACCGGGTTAGGGTAGGAGGCACATGAGGGAAACGATGCGGCCGTTCGAGCCGCTGCCGGCGGGGCCGGCCGACGAAACGCGGACGGCAGCGGCGGACCTGCCGATCATGAGCGTCGGCGAGGTCACGTCGCTGATCAAGGGCACGCTTCGTCAAGCGCCGCGGCTGCGTGACGTCTGGGTCGAGGGCGAGGTCGGCCAGGTCAGCATCAGTGCCGCCGGGCATTGCTACTTCACGCTCAAGGACGACCGTGCACAACTCAAGTGCGTCATCTTTCGCGACGACCGGCTGATGATGCCGTTCGAGGCGCGGACGGGGTTGCGCCTTGTGGCGCAGGGTGCGATCGACGTCTTCGAGCCGCAGGGCGCCTACCAGCTCTACGTGCGCACGCTCCAGCCCTCCGGCTTCGGCGACCTTGCGCTGCGCTTCGAGGCACTCAAGGCCAAGCTCCAGGCAGAAGGCCTGTTCGAGACCGGTCGCAAACGGCCGCTGCCCGCATACCCGCACAACATCGGCGTCGTGACCAGCCTCTCGGGCGCGGTGCTGCACGACATCCGCCGCGTGCTCGCACGGCGCTGGCCGATGGCGCGCGTCGTGGTCAGCGCCTGCCAGGTCCAGGGTCAGGGCGCATCGCAGACGATCGTTGCGGCTCTGGGTCGAGTAGCGCGCTGGACGGACGCCGAGACCGGTCGCGCCACTGACGTTGTCATCCTGGCGCGCGGCGGCGGCTCGCTCGAGGACCTGTGGCCGTTCAATGACGAGGCCGTCGTCCGCGCCGTGGCCGCGCATCCATGCCCGATCGTCGTCGGCGTCGGTCACGAGACAGACGTGACGCTCGCCGAGTTCGCCGCGGACGTTCGCGCGGCCACGCCGTCCGTCGCCGCGGAGCTCATCGTTCCGGCGAAGGCCGATGAACAGGCACGGCTTGACGTTTACGCCACGCGCCTGCGCAGCACCGTCGCGCGGTCGCTCGCCGATCGTCGTCAGCGCCTCAACAACGAGGCCCGCGCCCTCGACGCCAACCACCCACAGGCGCAACTGGCCTCTGAGCGCGAGCGCATCGGCGTGCTGCTCGATCGCGCCGCGCGCACGCTCGCACGCCGATTGGAGATCGACCGATCGACGCTGGCCCGCTCTGGCGAACAGCTGCCGGCGCTCGCGGCGGGGCGGCTGGGCAACGCCGCAGCGGAGCTCGGACGGCAGTCGGCCGCGCTGTCAGCGCTGAGCCCGTACGCCACCCTGGAGCGCGGCTACTCGATCGTCCGTGGCCCGAGCGGCGCCGTCCTCAGAGACGCCAGGTCGGCCAAGTCGGGCGACCAGATCACCGTTCGCCTCCAGCGTGGCGAGCTCGGCGCACGGGTTGAATCGGTGCGAGACTCCGAGACGTGACCGAGCCAACCACGGCCTCGCCGGGCGCAGCCTCCCTCGACGCGGAGCGCCAGCGCATCGCCGCGCTGCCCTTCGACCGCGCCATGGCCGAGTTCAAGCAGGTCGTGGAGAAGCTCGAGGCGGGCAACCTGCCGCTCGAGGATTCGATCGCGCTGTTCGAGCAGGGAGTGATGCTCCAGCGCCGCTGCGAGCGCATGCTGAGTGAGGCCGAGCTGCGCTTCCAGCGCCTGGTCGAGCAGGCCGGCGGCCGCGTGCGCGCACAGGATCTCGCCGTCGCCGACGTGGACGCGTCGTAGGGAGCGCGCCCGCCGGCTCGCGGCGCCAATCTGGCCAGATTGCGGCCTGACCGTCGTTAGGCGACGGTAATCCCCCAAACCTGCCAACTACCAGTCTGGGCACGCGTTAGCCGGAATGGCGAAGCGCAGATAGGGCGTCAGCGAGCGCCGTCCTTGGCCAGCTGTAGGCACGTCGCAATCTGGCAGGGATGGACAACGAAAGGTGTTGCCGGCACCCGAGCGTAGAATCCGCCACGGATCACAACACGGATGGCGACGCGTTCGTCACTGATGCCGAAACCCCTCACGGAGCACGACTTGACCCTGCTGTCGAGCCTCAACGGCCCGCGCGATCTCCGGAAGCTGAGCGAAGAAGAGCTGCGCCAGCTGTGCAACGAGATCCGCGGCACGATCATCCAGACCGTTGCCGAGACCGGCGGCCACCTGGGCAGCTCGCTCGGCGTGGTCGAGCTGACCGTCGCGCTCCATCGGCTGCTCGACAGCCCGACCGACCGCATCGTCTGGGACACGGGCCATCAGGCCTACGCGCACAAGCTGCTGACCGGCCGACTGGACGACTTCGGCACCCTGCGCCAGCTCGGCGGCGTCGGCGGCTTCCCGCGGCGCTCCGAGAGCGAGCACGACGTCTTCGACGGCGGACACGCCGGCACCGGCCTTTCCATTGCCGAGGGTCTCGCGCTGGCGCGTGAGCAGCGCGGCGCGCAGCGAGCGGATTGTGGTCGTCGTCGGCGACGCCGCGCTGATCAGCGGACATGTCGCTCGAGGCGCTCAACGACATCGGCCACCGCGGCACCAAGATGCTGATCGTGCTCAACGACAACGAGATGAGCATCTCGCCGACGGTTGGCGCGCTGAGCCGCTACCTGAGCCGGATCAAGCTGTCGCGCACGTGGCGCGGCTCCAAGCGCGTGTACGACGACACGATCGAAAAGCGTCCCGATCATCGGACCGGGCCGCTGGACTGGTCGCGCCGGCTGCGCAAGTCGGTCGTCAGCTTCGCCCAGCCGGGCCAGCTGTTCGAGGACCTGGGCATCACCTACGTCGGACCTGTGCCGGGCCACAGCCTGCGCGCGCTCAACGGCGGTCTTCACGCGAGCGCTGCGCGACATGGACGGCCCGGTCATCGTCCACGTACGCACCCAGAAGGGCCGCGGCTACCAGCCGGCCGTGGCCGACCAGATCAGCTTCCACGGCGCCGCCCTGCCGCCGATGACGGTCGTGCCCGGCGGCGTGAGCGGCGCGCCGAGCGCGAGCTCGATCAAGGCCGGCGACGGCGATGCGACCCCGTCGATGGCGCAGGCAGTGGCAGCGCGCTCGAAGCCGCCCAACTACACGTCGGTCATGGCCGAGGAGCTGATCGCGCTCGCCAATGCCGACAAGCGCATCGTCGCCATCACCGCGGGCATGCCCACCGGCACCGGGCTGGCCAAGTTCCAGGCCGCGCACCCGGGGCGCATGTACGACGTCGGCATCGCCGAGCAGCACGCCGTCACCCTCGCCACGGGCCTGGCGCTGGCCGGGCTGCGGCCCTTCGTGGCCGCTCTACTCGACGTTCCTGCAGCGCGCCTTCGACCAGACCGTCCACGACGTGTGCCAGAACGACCAGCCGGTGGTCATCGGCGTCGATCGCGCGGGCCTCGTGGGCGAGGACGGCACCAGCCACCAGGGCATGTTCACCATTCCGGCGCAGCGCCAGCTGCCCAACCTGATCGTCGCCTCGCCCAAGGACGAGCAGGAGCTGCGGCGCCTGCTCCACACGGCGTTCGGCCAGGACCACCCGTTCGCGCTGCACTACCCGCGCGATCCGGGCTTCGATCTGGCCGCGGTCGAGCCGACGCCGATCCCCGTCGGCGAGGCCGAGCTGCTGCGCGACGGCTCCGAGATCCTGATCGTCGGCTTCGGGCCGATCGTCAGCGCGGTCTCGAGGTCGCGGACCGGCTGGCAGCCGATGGCTGGTCCGTCGGCGGTCATCAACGCTCGTTTCGCGAAGCCCCTCGATAGCGCCCTGATCACGGAGCACGCCCGCGGCAAGAAGCTCGTCGTGACCCTCGAGGAGAGCGTCGTCACCGGCGGCTTCGGCACAGCCGTGCTCGAGGCTCTGGCGGAGGGGGGCCTGACCGACGCCTCGCTGCGCGGCATTCCGGTCAAAGTCGTCGGCTTGCCGGGCGATCACTTCGTCGATCACGGCGCCGTCGGCGACCTGCGGCGCTACCTGCGCATCGACACCGACGGCATCGCCGAGCAGGTGCGCGAGGCGATGATCGAGCTGGTCCTCGAAGCTGATCTCCACACCAGGTTCGAGGCGCAATCCGCCTAGACCGGATCCGGAACGACTTCGACTGATTCCCGCTAGTTCCGGGGTCGTGGCTGCGGTTTGTCCCTCGATACCCCCGAACAGCGGGAATTGAGGCGAAACAGCGCTCTTTCGCCGCTCCGATCCCGCTGCCCGCGGGAAACGTCGGAATCAGGCGCCCGAAACCCCGCGGGACGGGTCTCCGCCGCAGGTCAGCGCCGCCGCAACCTGTCGATCGGGCGGCTGAGCCGATTCTTCGGCTCACGTCCCTTCGTAGCGCGCTCGGCGGTCGCCAGTTGCTCATTCGCCCTGACGTCGTCCTGCGCGGGATCAAACCCGCTCAACTGCCCTGTCTCTCGACGCGAGTCTCGACCACCGATCACGAACATCGCCCTCGCTCTGAAGCTGTGCAAGGCTCACGGTCGGGCGAAAGCACTGACCGGTCAATACTTCAGCTGCAATGGCGCGCATTCGACCGGAACGTTCGCGACTCGACGACCTGCTGGTCGCCCGGGGTTTGGCCGCGGATCGCGACGCGGCGATGCGCCTGGTCCTTGCCGGCAAGGTGCGGGTGGGGGAGGGCGACGCGGCGCGGCGTGACCACAAACCCGGTGAGCTTCTGTCCGCCGATTCGGTCCTGAACCTCGCGGCGGCCGCGCCGTACGTTTCGCGCGGCGGCGAGAAGCTCGACGCCGCGCTCGACGAGTTCCGGATCGACGTCAGCGGCCGCGTGTGCCTCGATGTCGGCGCCTCGACCGGTGGCTTCACGGATGTCCTTCTGCGCCGCGGCGCGGTGCGCGTCTATGCTCTCGACGTGGGTCATGGACAGCTCGCCGATGCGCTGCGCAGCGACCCACGGGTCGTGTCGATGGAGCGCACCCATGCGTCGCGCCTGGACCCGGCGGCTGCAGAGCCCGTGGCGCTGCCCGAGCGCCGTCAGCCTCGCGGTCGATCGACGTGTCGTTCATCTCACTGACCCGCGTCCTGCGCGCCGTCAGCGCGGCGCTCGCCCAGGGAGGCGAGATCGTGGCCCTGGTCAAGCCCCAGTTCGAGGCCGACCCAGCCGATGCTCCAAAGGGCGTGGTGCGCGACGAAGGCGTCCGGCTGGCGATGGTCGAACGCGTAGTCGATGCCGCTCGCGAGATCGGCCTCGACCGTGCGCGGACAGGTCGAGTCGCCGTTGCGTGGCCCACAGGGCAACGTCGAGTACCTGTTGCACCTGGTGCGGACCTGATGCGCCGCTTCGGCCTGGCCTTCAACCCGACCAAGCCCGCGGCGATGGAGCTGTGCGAGCGCGCCACGAGCTGGCTCAGCGAGCATGACGCAGAGGTCTGGGCGCTCGAGTCCAATCAGACCGAGGCGCTCGTCGAGCGATTGCCCGGCACCGAGGGGTTGATCGTGCTCGGAGGCGACGGAACCTTCCTGCGTGCCGCCCGGGCCCTGGCGCGAGTCGACGTTCCCGTTCTCGGCGTCAACTCGGGTCGCATCGGCTTCCTCTCGAAGATCGAGCCCGTCGGCGCTCGAATCGACGCTCGGCGGATCTGATCGCGGACGACTACGCGATCGAGGCGCGGATGATGCTCGAGGCTGATGTCCGCGGGACAGCGGCGGAGCTTCGCCGCACTCAACGATGCCGCGATCGTGCGCGGCGCGGAGGCACGGGTGCTTCGACTCGAGGTCTCGATCGACGGCTCACACCTCGCGACGTATGTCGCCGATGGAGTCGTGGTGGCGACGCCCACCGGGTCGACCGCATATTCGTTCAGCGCCGGCGGCCCGATCCTCGATCCCACTGCGCGCAACCTGATCGTCACGCCGATCGCCGCCTACCTTTCGTCGATCCGCTCGATCGTCGTCGGCCCACAGCACGTGGTGCGCGTCCGCTTCATCGACGGGCCGCCGGGCATGGTCAGCATCGACGGCCGTGATGATTACGCGATCGAGATCGGCGACCAGGTCGAGATCCGTGCGCTGGACCGACCGCTGCGTTTCATCGAGCCACGTGGCGCATTGCCGTTCTGGGACCTGCTGCGGCAGAAGGCGGAACTGCTCCCCGCCTGACCTCGGCGCGCATCACAATCAACGGATGCTGCGCGAGCTGGCCGTGCGTGACCTGGCGCTGATCGAGCGCGCGCGTGTGGCGCTTGGGCCGGGCCTGACCGTGATCACCGGCGAGACCGGCGCGGGCAAGTCGCTGCTGATTGACGCCCTCGGCCTGGTGATGGGGGCGCGCGCCGATTCCGGTCTCGTGCGCCATGGCGTCGCCGGCGCGCGCGTCGAAGCGCTGTTCGACGCCGAGGCGGCAACCGAGCCACTGATCTGCGTGCGCGAGCTGTCCGCCGAAGGGCGCAGCGTCGCGCGCATCGACGACGAGACGGTCACGGCGGGGCGCCTGGCGGCCGTCGTCGAGCCGCTCATCGAGATCCACGGCCAGCACGAGCAGCAGCGACTGCTCTCGTCTGCGTGGCAGCGCGACGTCCTGGATGCCTACGGCGGGCACGCGGAGCTTCGCGCTGCGGTCGCGGCGGGCGTGCGTGACATGCGCGCCAACGAAGCCGCGCTGCGCGAGCTCGCGATCGAGCCCGACGAGCTGGAGCGACGCCTCGAACTGGCGGCGCATGCGGCCGACGAGATCGACGCCGCTTCGCCCCGCGAGGGTGAGGTCGACGAGCTGCGCGGTCGACTGACGGTCGCGGGCAATGCCCAGCGCATCGTGGCACTGCTGGCAGAGGCCCACGACGTCCTGGCGGCCGAAGGCGTTGGCGCGCGCGATGGCGTGGCCCGGGCAATCCGGGCTGCGACCGACCTGGCCCGCCTGGACCCGGAGTCGGCCGGCTTGGCTGACCGACTTGCCGGCATCGAGGCGGAGCTGGACGACGTCGCCCTTGAGCTGCGGCGCCGCCAGGATTCTGTCGCCGACGCCGCCTCGGACAGCGCCGCGATCGACGCGCGGCTGGGCATCCTGTACGGGCTCATGCGGAAATACGGCGAGTCGGAAGAAGCGCTGATCGAGTACGGCGAGCGTGCCCGCGCGGAAGTCGAGCGGCTCAGGGGCCTGGAGTCGGAGCGTGCTCGTCGATCGGCAGAAGCGGACAGGCTGTCCGCAGCCGCGCACTCCGCGGCGCGAGAGCTGACCGCGGCGCGGCGCCATTCCGCCGAGCGAATGGGTACCTCCGTACAGGCAGCGCTGGTCGAGCTGGGATTTCCATCGGCCGCCTTTTCCGTCGCGTTGAGCGAGGCCACGCTCGACGAAACAGGCGCAGATTCCGTCGCCTTCCTGCTGGCGCCCAACCCGGGCGAGCCCGAACGACCGCTGGCGCGCATCGCATCGGGCGGTGAGATGTCGCGCGTGGCGCTGGCCATCAAGACCGTGCTGGCGCGGGCCGACGAGACGCCAACGCTCATCTTCGACGAGGTGGATGCCGGCATCGGTGGGCGCTCGGCCGATCCGGTCGGTCGGATGCTGTGGCGGCTGGCGCGTGACCATCAGGTGGTGTGCGTCACGCACCTGCCGCAGATCGCGGCCTACGCGGACAACCACCTGCGCATCGAAAAGCGCGAGCGCGACGGCCGCACCGTGACCGAGATCGAATCCCTCGATGGCGCGGCGCGGCGCATGGAGCTCGCGCACATGCTCGGGGGCGCCACGGGAGCGGAGGCAGCCCTCACCGCGGCGGACGCGCTGCTCGATTCGGCGGCGCGCCTCAGCGTCGAGTCGTCGGCAGCCGCATGAGCGCCGGGGGCGGTCGCATAAGCGCTCCAACCTTCGAGTCCGCTGTCGATTCGTACCTCGATTTCCTGCGCGTGGAGCGCGGCCTGTCGGCCGCGACAATCGCGGCCTATCGCAATGATCTCGGCGGCTTCGGGCGCTGGCTCGCGCTCAACGGCGACTGGACGGCGGACGCCAGGGCGGCCACCGACTACCTTGCGGCGCTGTCGCGGCCGCCGCGCGTGCTGAAACCGGCGAGCCACCGACGCAAGGCGGCCGCGATCCGCGCCTTCTACCGCTTCTGCTTCGCCGAGGGTCTGATCGAACGTGACGTTGCCGGATTGCTCGACCTGCCGCGGGCGTCGCGCGTTCTGCCCGACACGCTCGGCGTGGCCGATGTGGAGGCGCTGCTCGATGCGCCCGATGCCGAGACTCCCCACGGCCTGCGCGACCGCGCGCTGCTCGAATTGCTTTACGCGTGCGGCCTGCGTGTCAGCGAGGCGTTGAACCTCGACATGGATGACCTGGCGCTGGAGGCGGCGACCGTGCGCGTGATCGGCAAGGGTGATCGGGAGCGCCGCCTGCCGGTCGGCGACGTGGCCGTCGCCGCGCTGCGGCGCTACATCGAGGACGCGCGTCCGGGGATGACCGCCAAGGCGACACCGGCCAAGGACCACAAGCGCGGTGGCCCGGTGTTCGTCAGCCAGCGTGGCGAGCGGCTCAGCCGCATGGCCGCCTGGCGCAGCATCCGCCAGGCGGCACTCGTCGGAGGGGTGCGCGGCCACGTGACACCGCACACCCTGCGCCACAGCTTTGCGACGCATCTACTGGAGGGCGGCGCTGACCTGCGCGTCGTGCAGGAATTGCTCGGACACGCGAGCATCACCACCACGCAGCTGTACACGCATCTGACCGGGGAGCGGATCAAGCAGGTCTACGCGCGGGCGCATCCCCGGGCCTAGGCGGAGGAGGAGGGCAATGGCGCTACGCGGACACTCTTCTGACCGAGGGCGAGCAGGTCATCCTGCGCACGCGCCAGCACTGGCTCGCTTTATTCCTGCGCACCCGAGCCGGGATGTTGCTGTTCGGCCTGGCGCTGCTCATCATCATCGGCATCGTCTTCTTCAACGTCCAGCCTGGCGTCGTGCGCGACGTCCTGAGCGCGCTCGGCATGGTCGTGCTCGTCCTGGCGGTGGTCGTCTTCCTCTACCGGCTGTGGCAGTGGCTGGCGCAGGACTACATCATCACCAATCGGCGGCTCATTCGTGTCTCGGGCATCCTCAACAAGCGCTCCAGCGACAGCTCGCTCGAGAAGATCAACGACGCAATCCTGATCCAGCCCGTGCTCGGCCGGATGCTCAACTACGGCGACCTGGAGATCCTCACCGCGGCCGACCAGGCCAACGACCTGTACCGGATGCTGCGCGATCCGAAGGGCTTCAAGAAGACCATGCTCACTGAGAAGCACAGTCTCGAAACTTCGTACGCGTATGTCGGCGCACCGCCGCCATCGCCGCCACTGCGTGCCGCCGCGTCCGAGTACGCCCCGCCGCCTCCGCCCTCGAGCGCGCCGCCACAGCCGGCCGCTCCCTACTCACCCACAGCGGCGCCAGCTGCGGCGGCGGCCACCGCTGCAGTGCCAGATGCACCTGCCGGCGGATCCGTGGCGAGCCCCGCAGCGCCCGCTGCCGCGGCCGCGACCGAGGCTGCGTCCCAGCCCGCTGACGCGTCGCTCGAGGTCACCCAGACCCTGGCCCGTCTGGCGGACCTGCGCGACAGTGGCGCCATCACAGCCGAGGAGTACGAGCAGAAGAAGGACGAGCTGCTCAACCGCCTGTGAACCTGGCGGACCTTCTGCCGACGCTCATCGCGGTCGGAATCTTCATCCTGGTCGGCTTCCCGGTTCACGAGTTCAGCCACGCCTTCGCGGCCTATCGCCTGGGTGACTCGACGGCGCGGTGGCAGGGTCGGCTCACGCTCAATCCGATAAAGCACTTCGATCCGCTCGGCGGCGGCCTGCTGATCGTTACCGCGCTCATCAGTCGCGGCTTCATGATCGGCTGGGCCAAGCCGACTCCCGTCAACCCCTACAACCTGCGGTACGGCCGGCGGGGCGAGGCTATCGTCGCCCTTGCCGGCCCACTGTCGAACCTGATCATGGCCGCCGCGGTGACGCTTCCGCTGCGCGTCATGGCTCTCGATCGCGGGCTGCTGCTCGACGTGGCGCTCGACCCCGTCGGGGCATTCGTGCTCGGCGTGGCCGAGATATTCATTCAGATCAACGTCGTGTTGATGATCTTCAACCTGCTGCCCATCCCGCCGCTTGACGGGTGGCGCGTCCTGCTCGGGGCTGGTCGACGCGCGGACGGCCTTCAACCTGCGCCAGTACGAGCAGTACGGGTTCATCGTGCTGCTGATCCTCGTCTTCGCCGGCGGTCCGATCCTGGGCAGCGCCATCTACACCGTGATGGACATCCTGCTCGGCCCGGTCTACGACGCGTTGTTGCTTCGATGAGAAACCTCGCGCCATGAGCGGCGCTGGTGGGCGACGAAGGTGCGGCGCTTCGGGCGCTACTTCTTCGGCCGCGTGACGGAGGCCGAGCGCGTCGAGATCTGCGCGCTGGCTGACGCCGGCGCAGCTCGCGCTGTTCGACTCGATGCATCGCGCCGACCAGCGCCACGGCCTCGATGTCGTGCGCGCTCTGCGGGCCGACCATCAGGTTGACCGCGACCTGCTGCTGGCGGGCCTGCTGCACGACTGCGGCAAGGGCCGCGAGCTGCACGTCTGGCACCGCGTCGGCTGGTCGCTGAGCGAGCGCTACGGTCCGCGCGTCGAACGAGCAACGCTGGCACTACCCGGTTTCCGCCGCGCGTTCAGGATCATCGCCGAGCATGCCGACCGATCAGCGGAGCTTGCCCTGCGAGCGGGAGCAAGTGCCACTGCCGCCGAGCTGATCCGCCACCAGGCCGAGCCGCTCGACGATGAGCGCGGCCGCGCGCTGTTGCTCGCCGATCAGTCCAACTGACGTGACAGCGGCCGTCGAGATCCGCTTCGCCGACGGACGCCGGCCGGAAGACGCGACGCATGTACGCCTCGAGTCGTTCGATGGTCCGCTGGCACTGCTGCTGGCGCTCATCGAGCAGCGCCAGCTCGACGTCCTGACGGTCCGCTTGGGCGATCTGGCTGGCGCCTACCTCGACGCGCTGGCGCGGATCGAGCGCGGTCGACTGCCGCTGCTCAGCTCCTTCGTCACCATCTGCTCGCAGCTCATCCTGATCAAGTCGCGCCAGATGCTGCCCCGAGCACCGGAGCAGCCCGCGGTAGAGGGCGCAGGCGCCGAGCAGGACCCCGAGGAGGAGCTGCGCCGGCGCCTGGTCGAGTACCGCATGTTCCGCGACGCCGGCCGCCAGCTGAGTGAGCTGCTGGGCACGGGCGCGTCGCTGTTTCACAGGGAGTCGACCGTGGCGCTGGCGGCCGGCAAAGCCAATGCGCGGCCGGACGATGAGCCACCGCTCGATCCACAGACGCTCGCCGATGCTCTGATGGCGTCCGTTCGGCTGGTGCCACCGACACCGCCCCCGGCGGAGATGGTGGCACGCACGATCACCCTCGACGAGCGGGCCGCGGTCATCCGCACCGCACTGCGCAACGCGCCACGCATCGTCCTCCAGGAGCTTCTGCACGACGTTACCGATCGAGTGGTCGTAGCGGTCACCTTCCTCGCCCTGCTCGAGCTCGCCAAGGGGCGCGAGGTGACGATCGAGCAGACTGAGCCGTGGGGCCCGATCGGCGTTCGGCCGCTGCGCGACGATGAGCGCAAGGTGGTGCTCGATGGATGATGACGGCCTGGTCGCGATCCCGATCGTCGCGGAGGACCACCTGAGCGAGGGCGGCCTCGACACGAATCGCGATGCCGGCGAGGCGCCCGGCTCGCTGAGCGTGACCCAGCTCGAGGCCCTGCTGTTCGTGGCCGAGCGCCCCCTGTCCCGTCGCGAGATCGCGACGCTAGCCGGCATCGACCGCCAGACGGTCGACGGCCTGCTGGGCGATCTCGAGGTCGTGCTGCGCGACAGGGGTCTGCGACTCGTCGCGGCAGGCGACGAGATTCAGCTCGTGACCGCGCCCGAGGCCGGCTCGCTCGTTGCGCGCTATGTCGGCGTCAGTGGCCAGCGGCTGTCGCCGGCCGCGCTCGAGACGCTCGCCATCGTCGCGTACCGCCAGCCGGTGACGCGCGGCATGGTCGAGCGCATCCGTGGTGTCGACTCTGACTATGTCCTGCGCACGCTCGTCCACCGCCGCCTCGTCGTCGAACAGGGTCGGGCCGACACGCCGGGCCGGCCCATCCTGTACGGCACCGGCTTTGACTTCCTCGAGCGCTTCGGCCTGACTTCGCTTGACGACCTGCCGCCGCTCGAGCCCGAGGCGGCGCTGCGCCTGGATGAGTGAGCCGGTCCGGATCCAGAAGGCCCTGGCAGACGCAGGTGTCGCTTCGCGTCGGCGTGCGGAGCAACTGGTGGCCGAGGGCCGGGTCACCGTCAATGGCAGCCGGGCAGAGGTCGGTCAGAGCGTTGATCCGGCGCGCGACGAGCTCGGGCTGGACGGCCAGCCCGTGGCCGCCGCTCAGAAGCGTCTGTACCTGGTGCTGGCCAAACCGGCCGGCGTGACCAGCACCGTCAGCGATCGCCACGCGGACAGCACGGTGATCGACCTCGTGCCGCAGGCCGTCCGCGCGCGAGCTCGCCGCCTGTTCCCGGTCGGCCGCCTCGACAAGGATTCGGAGGGACTGCTGCTCCTGACCAACGACGGCGACTGGGCCCAGCGCATGCTGCACCCGAGCCACGGGGTCGAGCGCGAGTACGAGGTCGGCATCGACCGTCCGCTGACGGCTACGGAGCGCACCACGCTGGAGCAGGGCATTCGCTTCGAGGAGGGATACGCCCGACTCGAAGGACTGCGGCCGGCGACGGCCGCCGACCTGCGCCAGATGACCGAGCTCGTCGGCGGGCCCGCGCGCCAACTCACCTGGTACCGGGTGACACTGCGACAGGGCATGAAGCGCCAGGTGCGGCGGATGTTCACGGCGGTGGGCGTGCCCGTGCGCAGGCTCGTCCGGGTCCGCTTCGGGACGCTTCGCCTGTCGGGCATGAAGCTGGGCGAGGTGCGCGAGCTGAGCACGGACGAGCGGCGCCGGCTCGACCGCCTCGGAGACGCGAAGGACAGCCGCGGCCTGATCGTCAGCCTCGACGGTCCGGGCGGCAGTGGCAAGAGCACGGTCGGCATGCGCGCCGCAGCGGAGCTGGGCTACCGCTTCTGCGACACCGGCGTGCTCTATCGCGGCCTGACGTGGCTGGCCGTCGAGAGGGGCATGGATCTCGACGCCGCGGACACGCTGGCCGATCTCGTGAGATCGATCGAGCTGCGGCCGGACGAGCACGACCGCTATGTGCGCCTGATCGTCGAGGGCACCGAGGTCACGGAACGGCTGCACAACGCCGCGGTCGACCATGAGGTCAGCCGGGTCTCGCAGCACGCGCCGGTGCGCGCCGCGTTGCTGCAGTTCCAGCGCGCGCTGGCCGCCTCGGGTCGGATGATCATGGCCGGGCGCGACATCGGCAGTGTCGTGCTGCCCGACGCAGATCTGCGGCTGTATCTCGACGTGTCGGTCGAGGAGCGCGCGCGGCGCAGGGCCGCGGAGCGAGGGCTGGCCGATCAACCGCGCGCGCTTGCCCAGATCGAGGAGGAGCTGCGCCGCCGGGACGGTATCGACAGCACGCGCAAGACCGCGCCGCTGCGCATCCCGGACGGAGCAACCGTGATTCACACCGACGGCATGAGCCTCGACGAATCGGTCGCCGAGGTGGTCGCGATCGTGCGCCGCATCGAGCGCGAGCGCGCCGGCAGGGGAGACGGTTGAGCGCGACGAGCCCGCGCCATGGCCTGCCGGTCATCACGCGCGCACTCGCTTGGCTCGCCCGTGTCATCGCGCGCTGCGTGGCCCGAGTTGACGTCCAGTTCGAGGCCGAGCCACCCCGTGACGGGCCGCTGATCGTCATCGTCAACCACATCTCGAACGCAGATCCGCCGCTCGTCTACGGCTTTCTCACGCCAAAACTGGGCCGGCGGCTGCACATCCTGGCCAAGGAGGCGCTGTTCGTCGGCCCCGTCGGTTGGTTCCTGCGCACGCAGGGCATGACCCCCGTGCGTGCCGGCGGGAGCGACATGGAGGCGTACAGAGCGGCGAAGTCGGTGCTCGACCGGGGCGACGTCCTCTGCATATTTCCCGAGGGCACACGCAGCCCCACGGGCGTTCTGCAGGAGCCCAGGCCGGGCGTGGCCATGCTCGCCACCCGGTCCGGTGTGCCCGTCGTTGCCGTTGGCATCTCGGGCAGCGACGTTTTTCTTGGCCGTGGCAAGAAACTCCCGAGGCTCGGCAGTCGAATCGTCGTCCGTGTCGGGCGGCCGTTCACTCTGGCGCTCGATGCCGGCGTTCCCCGCCGGGAGGCGACGGCCAAAGCCTCCGAGGAGCTGATGCAACACATTGCCGTGCTCGTCGACGAGCGCCATCGCGGCCGATTCGCCGGCCCGACCTGAAATAATCACGAACCTCGAGTTGGGGGGACTGAGATGTCGGTGGACGACCCGGATATCGGCTACGGCGAGGATGGCCGTCCCGAGTGGACGCCGCTGCGTGACAAGCCCTTGCCGCTCTGGCTGAAGCTGATGTTCGTCGGGATGGTGATCATCGTCAGCGTCGCGGGCATCGTCATCTACCGCTTCTGGGCGGCCGAGCCCCTGGCCGGGCTCCAGCCGGGC
The DNA here is from genome assembly GCA_963706095.1 of uncultured Chloroflexia bacterium. Classification (GTDB taxonomy): domain Bacteria; phylum Chloroflexota; class Limnocylindria; order Limnocylindrales; family CSP1-4; genus JALYGJ01. Next base: position 335,413 of record OY970149.1, on the reverse strand, counting down.
GAGTGCTTCAACCACGTTCCGCAGGACGATTACACCTCGCTCCTCGCCATCCCGTGCACGACGGCCCACGACGCTGAGGTCATCCACTCGTGGGTCGAGCCGGGCGATCTCTGTGCTACGTCGAAGCCACGTCGGGCGAGCCATTGACGGGATCTGTGGCGATCGGCCGCTGAGCCGTGTGACACAATCCGGCCCGTCACGCCGGGGGGCACGGAGGGATCACTGAGCATGTCGACGCCTGACGGGCCTGGGCAGCCTGGGTATCCGCCACCGGAGCAGCCCGGAGGCCAGCCGGCCTACCCGCCGCCACCGGTGAGTCCGCCCGCGCCGGCCTACCCGCCGCCACCCGCGCCGGGTCCAGATTGGACGCCGCAGCCGGGACCGCAGGGCTACCCGCAGCCGGGTCCGCAGGGCTACTACCCGCAGCCCGGTCAGCCGGGCTACGCGCCGCCGCCCAAGAAGAGCAACCGCCGGACGTGGGTCATCCTGGCCGTGGTCGGGATCATCATCATCGCGGTAATCGGCGGCTTGGCCCTCTTCCGCGACAGACTGAGTGGCGAGGCGACTGCGCTGGCCCTGGGCGACTGCATCGACCTACCGACTGCTGAGACGACCTTCACGGAGGTCCAGCACCAGCCGTGCAACGAGCCGCATGACGCCGAGGTCATCCTTGTCTTCACTCACCCGGCGCCTCCTGGCGAGGCATTTCCGGTCGTCTCGGGCTTCGAGGACTTCGCCCTCGAGCGCTGCCTGCCGGCCTTCGAGTCGTACGTCGGCCGCGACTATGAAACCGATCCGGATCTCGTGCTGGGCTATTTCCATCCGACGCTATCTGGCTGGGGCGAAGGTGATCGTGGCTTCACCTGTCACGCCAAGCGCATCGACAACGCGAAGCTGACCGCCACCATCCGCGCCGCGGGGCCGCTGCCCAGCCCCTGACCCAGGCTAAGGACGGGTGCCTGCCTCGTGCGACTAACCACACGCTCGTGGGCCAATCACGCTCGTGGGGCGTAGTAACGGACCGTTGCGCCAAATCCGACACCACGTACGCTCCGGCAGCGTCGTATCCACTATGAAACCGGTCGGAGCTGCCGAACACGCTGTCGGCGCGTACTTGGCATCGTTCAGAGGCTGTACCCCAGCCTCGCCACGCTCAGCGGGCATTCGTCCCCGCCGGTGCGCGTGACACCGCGTGCTCTACCACGCTGGGGACGCGTATCTGACGCGAACGGCGGGTTGCCTGTGCACGCAACCGGCGCGGTCAGCGCGTGGCTCCACCGCGCTGGCCGAAACGGCCGCGAGCGTGGCCGGTGCCATACTTGACGAAGAATGGGTACCGTCGAAGAGGTCCGGATCGCGCGCCGGACCGGGTTCTGCTACGGGGTGCGTGAGGCGATCGATTACGCGCGCCTCGCCGCTGCTCAGGGCAAGCAGACGCACACGCTCGGCCAGGTCGTGCACAACGAGGGCGTCGTCGCGCAGCTCCAATCCCAGGGCATCCGCACCGTGGATACGCTCGACGACGTCGAGCACGGCGCAGCCGTTGTAATCCGCGCGCATGGCGTGACTCCGGACGTGATGGCGCGCGCCGACGAACGCGGTCTCGACGTCATTGACGGCACGTGCACCTGGGTCATCCAGGAACACAGGGAGCTGCAGAAGCTCGTCGACGAGGGCTACACCATTGTGCTCCTCGGCACGCCCCGCCACCCCGAGGTGGTGGGCCTGCTCGGCTTCGCGCCCGACGCGATCGTCGTCGACGAGGAAGACGAATGGGAGAGCATCCCGCGCACCAAGCGCATGGCCCTGATAAGCCAGTCCACCCAGCCGCCATGGAAGTTCGAGAGGCTGGCCGCATTCCTGGTCAGCCGCTGCCACGAGCTGAAGGTCGTGAACACGGTCTGCCCGGTCACGATTCGGCGCCAACAGGACACGATGGACCTGGCCACGGACGTCGACATGATGGTCGTCGTCGGTGGCCGCAACTCGGCCAACACAAAGGAGCTGACGCGGCTGTGCGAGATGGCGCAGAAGCCGGTCATCCAGATCGAGAACGCGCGCGACCTCGAGGACGGAATTGCGTTCGCTGGCGCGCGGGTGGTCGGCGTGACGGGCGGCACGAGCACGCCGATCGAGGACCTGGAGAAGGTCGCCGAGCGCATCTATGCGCTTGCCGGCACTGATGCAGCGCGCGCCGAAGCCCCGTCGCTGGCCCACGCCGCCCTGACCGCCGTCGCCGAGGCGGCCTATCGCAGCAGCTCACTCGACGCGCACGGCCAGCCGCGCCGCAACGCCCGCGCCGGCACCGCCGGCACCGCCGCGACTGCCGGCACAGCCGGCGCCACCTAAGGGATGGCGCCGCGCCGCGGGCGCCGAACGACACCGAGCCGGGCCGGGAGGATCTTCCCTTCGAGGGCCTGCCCGTGGTGGCATTCGTGGGCCGGCCCAACGTGGGCAAGAGCACGCTCTTCAATCGAGTCGTCGGCGAACGGATCGCCATCGTCGAGGACCGGGCGCGCACGACGCGTGATCGCCTGTACGACGTGGGCGAGTGGAACGGCCGGCGCTTCCTCGTGGTCGACACGGGTGGGCTCGAGACACGTCCCGGAGACATGATCGAGGAACGCGTCCAGGAGCAGGCGCGCCTGGCCATCGACGAGGCGGACGTGATCGTGTTCCTCGTCGACGCGGAAGCAGGGCTCACGCCCTCCGACCAGGAGGCGGCCGAGGTGCTGCGCACTGCCCGCGCACCTGTCGTCGTCGCCGCAAACAAGGCCGACAACCCCAAGCGCGAGCTGGAGGCGGCCGAGTTCCACGTCCTGGGCTGGCCGGAAACGCACACCATCTCCGCGCTCCACGGCCGTGGCGTTGCCGACCTTCTGGACGTGGTCGTCTGGGCGCTTCCGCCGGAGTCGGCGACCGAGATCGAGCGCAAGCGCGCCGAGGCGGAGCTAGATGCGAGCGAGCCGCCGGGTCCCGACGATGACGACGTTGCCGACGAGGCAGCCTTTGCCTTCGACGACCGCCCGGCGCGCTTGGCCATCATCGGCCGCCCGAACGTTGGCAAGAGCTCGTTGCTCAACTCGCTGCTCGGCGAGCAGCGCGCCATCGTGAGCGACATCCCGGGCACGACGCGCGATGCCATCGACACGTCCTTCGAATGGGCCGGCCGGACCGTCCGCCTGGTCGACACGGCGGGCATCAAGCGCCGCGGCAAGGTCGCGTCCGGGCCGGCCGCCGAGCGCTTCGCCACGCTGCGCGCCCTCAAGGCGGTTTCGCGGGCCGACGTGGCCGTGCTGGTGCTCGATGCTGCCGAGGGGTTGACTGCGCAGGACGCGCACGTCGCCGGCTACGCGCTTGACGAGGGCATCGGCGTCGTCGTCGCCTTGAACAAGTGGGACATCGTCGAGAAGGACGAGCACACGTTCGACGAGTACGTGGCCGACCTCCGCCGTGAGACGCCGTTCCTGTCGTTCGCACCGATCGTGTCGATCAGCGCCAAGACCGGCCAGCGCGTCGAACGGGTGCTCGAGGCCGCGCTCGAGATCGCCGCCGAGCGGCGACGGCGCATTCCCACGGCCGCGCTCAACTCGTGGCTGCGCGAAGTGACCCAGCGCCGGCCGCCGCCTACTGTCCGTGGCAAGCAGGCACGCTTCTTCTACGCCACGCAGGCGCAGACGGAGCCGCCGACTTTCGTGCTCTTCGCCAGCGAGGCGCAGGCGGATCCATTTCAGCTACCGGCGCTACCTCGAGAACCGGCTGCGCGAGGCATTCGGCTTTGCCGGGACGCCGTTACGCCTCGTGATGCGCGAGCGCGAACGCGAGGACATGGAGCGCGCACGGGGACGTGGGCGCGGCACGAAGGGATCGCGCACGGGCTCGAAACCCGGCAAGCGGCCCACGTCCGCGAAGGGCGGAGCCAAGGGCGGCGCGAAGGGCGGCGCGCAGGGCAGCGCGCTCCCCAAGACGCGGCGCTAGAGAGCCGATGGACCTGCACGCGCGCCGCGCCGTCGTGGGAGCGGGCGCCGTGGGGCACGACGCTCGCCTTGCAGCTCGCGCGTGCCGGGCCCGTCGTCCTGCTGGCGCGCGACGAGGAGCAGGCGCGCACCCTCACCACCGACCGTCGCAACGCGCGCTACCTGCCCGACGTGCCGCTGCCCGTCGAGGTCGAGGTGACGGCCGATCCGGAGGCCCTGCGCAAGGCGCGACGAGCTGGTGATCTTCGCCGTGCCGGCGTCAGCCATGCGCGCGAGCGCCAAACGCGTGGCCGCTGCGATCCACGGCGACGCAGTCCTGCTGTCCGTGGCCAAGGGCATCGAGCACGCACACGCTCCAGCGCATGACTGAGGTCCTCGCCGACGGAGATTCCGTCCGCGGCCGGTCGGATCGCCGCAATGTCCGGTCCCAACCTTGCCCTCGAGATCGCCCGCGGCCTGCCGGCGAGCTCGGTCGTAGCGGCCGAGGACGAGGAGGTCAGCCGGCGCGCCAGCCAGATGCTCGGCTCGCGATCCTTCCGGCTCTACCGCAACCGGGACGTGATCGGCGTAGAGCTGTGTGGCGCGCTCAAGAACATCGTGGCCATCGCGGCCGGCGCGGCCGAACAGCTCGGTTTCGGCGACAACGGCAAGGCCGGCCTCATCACCCGCGGCCTGGCCGAGATCACGCGCCTGGGCATCGCCGCGGGCGCCAACCCGCTGACCTTCGCGGGGCTGGCCGGCCTGGGTGACGTCATCGCGACGTGCTACTCGGACCTTTCGCGCAATCACCTGCTCGGGGTCGAGCTGGCGCGCGGGCGCAAGTGGTCCGAGATCGAGGGCACGCTGCCCGGCGTGGCGGAGGGCGCCTACACGGTCACGTCGGCGCTGGACCTCGCCGACAAGGTCGGCGTCGAGCTTCCGATTGCGCGCGAGGTCAGCCTGGCGTTGTTCGAGGGCAAGAGCGTGCAGCGATGCCTGATCGACCTGCTGTCGCGCGAGCAGAAGGACGAGCTCCATGGCATGGAGCTATGGGGTCAGCCGCGGCCCGCGTAACGGCCTTGCAATTCGCACCTAAGTGCACCGGACTACCCCCTAGTACTCCTGTCTATACCAATACCGGTACCCGCGCCTCAACCTTCCACCGCACGGTCATCTGTCCAAGACCAGCACCGACCGCCATTCTTCACTCATAAATCTTGGTTGGGAGCAAGGCAATCGGATAGGCCAGGTGAGGACCGTCGAGGCGGTGCCGTGACCCCCGAGCCGTGGGGGGTGCCGCGTCAGTTCTAAACTTAGGTTCCGGTCTCGCTCCGTCGGGTCGTGCAGCTTCTGGGAGCCGCCGGCGTCGGGACGGGCCTACCGGTTGCCCCCATCCAGAATTTATGCTCCGAATGAATGGACCCGGCCAACCCCTCAGGCCGGGTCCTTTCTTGTCCGCGGGTAGCCACAGGGCCCGCTGCTAGACTCAGTCACTCGGTCCGGGGCGTGGCGCAGCCTGGTAGCGCACTTGAATGGGGTTCAAGAGGTCGAGCGTTCGAATCGCTCCGCCCCGACCAGAAATCTCCCACGAATTGTTCACGTTGCGGTTCGGCGCGCCCACTGATCGTCCGCCCGGCGATGGCGATTTGCGATACGCCTGAAGTCCGAGTTGGTTAGTCGCGTAGGGCGTATCGGGCTATATCTCCGACCGAGTGCGAGACGGCACTATCACCGGCGTCGGCTCTCGCTCAGCACCAACGGTCGCCGCGCACGATCGGGGTGGTGCCCCGGGGGACCTTCGCTCCAGTCCGGTCGCTCGCGAGGGAAAACCCTACTCCTTCCTCGCCAGCGGACCGGGCTGTTTTGTTGCCGAGTCGCGCGGCCGCCAGTTGCGAATTGAGGCATGCTCTCCAGGTCATGTCAATCAGAGGAGGCCGCATGCCGAGCGATCTCAAGCTCGGGCCTCTCGGCCAGGTCTCGATGCTGTGCCGTTCGGCCGAGCGAACCGAAGCCTGGTATCGCGACGTGCTCGGCCTGCCGCACGTCTTCACGTTCGGTGGCCTCGTCTTCTTCGACTGCGGTGGCGTGCGGCTGTACATCCGCGAGGTGCCGGACCGTGAGTGGCGGCCCAGCTCGATCCTGTACTTCGTCGTGGCCGAGATCGACGCGGCACACGAGTCGCTCAGCGCGCGCGGCGTGCAGTTCAGCGCAGCGCCGCAGATGATCCACCGCCACGCCGACACCGGCGTCGAGGAGTGGATGGCGTTCTTCGAGGACCCCGACGGCAACACTCTGGCCGTCATGGCACGCGTCGGCGGCGAGGCGGTAGCGCTCTAGCGAAGGCGCCTCAGCCGCTGGGCTCGAGTCGCTTGTCGCGACTTGCATCGGACGGTCCCTCGGACTAACTTGGCTGGGCACGGATCCCCCCGCAGATCGGGTCGCCCAGGATCCACGCCGTCACGCCGGGCCGACCCGTCATCGGGTGCAAGTGGCGCGCCCGCGGCCGCCTGCCAGGTCGTCGCACAGTGCGCGAAACCTGCTCCCGCGGAAGGGGTAGGTCTGTCCATGAGTGGCATTCGAATCGCGAAGCGAGGAGGACTCAGCTTCGCTGTCGCTGCGCTGTTCGCAGTTATCGCTGCTGGACCCGCGCTGGCCAGCGGAACGCCAGGTGGCGACCCAGAGGAATACGGGACGCGAGCCGCATGCATGTACCGCACACACAGCACGGCCGGTCGTTTCCAGTACCGGCTGTCGCGGATAGTCGTGAATGCGCCGACCAAGCTGCACGCGAAATGGCCAGGACAGATGGTCGGATGGCGCTTCAAGATGCAACAGGCTCCCATGGCAGGATTGGGCTACCACCAGATCTTTGCCGGGCGCGTGCACAGTGCGATCCCGGCAGTCGGCCAGCCGGCGGAGTTCAGCGCGAAGCACGTCGACATCGTGTGGAAGCAGCCGATCCAGAACTTTGACCAGATTGGTCCGTTCTATCGGATCATCGCCAAGTTCTACTGGTTCAGGCCGGACGGGTCAGTTCGGGGCCTCGAACGCCATCTGCTGAGCCCGTACAACATGTACGTGGACGGCGTGAAGACCGCCTGGTTGATCTATGGCGGCTGCTACGAGCTCTGGCCCAACCTGCCCATCTGAACAGCAGAGCCCAGTATCGGTCTAGCGGGTTCGCCCAGCGAACCGCTAGCCGCTGGGCTCGATGCGGACCGTGGCCGACATGTTCCAGCGCAGCTGCGGGACGTGAACGTCGGGCCGAATTACGACAGCGAACTTGACCTGACCCGAATCGGACGTGCCGCGGACCTGGATGCGGTCGACTCGTCCTGTCAACGTGACCCCGGGCAGCGCCGCGAAGGTCACCGTCGCGTTGTCGCCGGTGGCGATGCGCACGACCTGGAGCTCAGAAAGATCTGTCGTCTCGATTAGCCACGAGTTCATGTCACCAATCGTGACCAGCGTGCTGCCCGAGGTCGCGACCTCGCCATTCGAGACGTTGAGCGAGGCGACGGTGCCGGCGATGGGCGAGCGCAGCTCGGTGCCGCGCAGCGCGGCCTGGGCCTCGGCCAGATGCGAGCGTGCCAGCTCCTGGTCCGCTTGGGACAGGCGCAGCTCGGCCTGCGCGCTCTCGATCTGGCCCGGCGTGGCGTCCTCCGGTAGCTCCTCGAGAAGAAGCAGTGCCCGAGCGACGGCAGCGTCGGCGCGCAGGACCGATGCCTCGGCCACGTTGACGTCTGCCAGGTAGCTCTGCTGGTCCAGGCGCAGCAGGATCTGGCCGACGGCCACCTCATCGTTCTCGTCGACGTAGATGTTGCGCACGATGCCGGTCGTCGACATCGCGAGATCGGCGCTGCGCTGTGGAACGACCACCCCGGCGGCCGTGACCGAAGTGTCGAGCGGCGTATTCGACGGCCGTGGCGGGAGAGGCTCGGTCGGCGAGGGCGAGGCAACGCCGCTCGGCCGGATGGTCGGCTGGATCGACTGACCGCTCGAGGGCGTGCTGATAGGGGCGCGGCTGGGCGTGGGGCCGGGAGTGGGGCCGCGGCTGCCGAAGAGACCGCCGTAATATCCGAATGCGAGCACGGCGAGGCCGACAACCACCACCAAGATCACCGATGGGGCGCGCCGCAGCACGTGTCCTCGTCGCCTCCGCTGTCGAGTGTCTTCCCTGGGCGCTGGACGCTGGACCCCGCTGACCGGTTCCACCGCGAGCACGCGGACCGGCCCTAGACTAATTCGCGACGCAACACCGGGAGGAAACGATGGCACTTACGAGCAAGGCCAGCGCAGTCTGGCGCGGCAATCTGACAGAAGGCGAAGGAACGGCAAGCTCGGGCTCGAGCGAACTACTGCGCGACCTGCCGCTGAGCTGGAACGCCCGGACGGTGGCCCATGAGGGCAAGACCTCGCCAGAGGAGCTGCTTGCGACGGCCCACGCGTCGTGCTTCTCCATGGCGCTGTCGAACACCTTGTTCAAGGCCGGCTTCACTGCTGACGAGCTGACCGTTACGGCTGAAGTGACGGCCGACAAGCGTGACGCCGGCTGGACGGTGCTGGCCAGCCACCTCACGGTTCGCGGCCGTGTTCCGGGAGCTTCGGACGCCGACTTCCAGGCGGCCGCGGAAGGGGCCAAGGACGGCTGCCCCATCTCGCGCGCGCTCAAGGGAAATGTCGAGCTGAGCGTTTCGGCGACGCTCGAGTCCTGAGCGCGGAGATAATCACGGGATGCCGCCGCTCGAGAGCCTGCAGAGGGTTCCGACCTACCACCTCGAGGCCCTCGAGCGCCAGGGCATCTTCACCACAGGCCTGCTGCTCGAGGTCTCGGAAACGTCGACGCGGCGCCAGTACCTGGCAGATCAGATCGGAGCAACGACCAACGACGTCAACTCGTGGCGCGACGAGGCGCTTCTCCTCAACCTGGCTAACTTCGGGCCGACCGAGCAGGACATGTTCACCCAGGCGGGCATCGTCGGGCTGTCCGACCTGCTGCCGCTCGACATCGACACGTTCCGCCAGCGCCTCGGCCGGTCGGCGCGAGTCCTCGGCGTGGAGCCGGCCACGGATCTGATGGTCGAAGGCTGGTGGGAGCAGGCGCACACACTGCGGGAGGAGTGAGGATCCTCCTTTCGCTGGCGACAGCGATTTCGAATTCTTGCCGTGCGCGCTCCTGCTCCTGATGTCGCCGATCTGGATGCACTACGTCATTCCGCCGGTGACGGCGGCGACCTTCGCTACCCCGCAGATGGCGATCGACCTGTCGGATCGGACGATCAACGAGCTATTCCTTGGGCCGGGAACATTCACGTACTTCAGCGCCGACGAGGCAGCACACATGCGTGACGTTCGCGTGCTGTTGTACGGGTTCCTCATGATTGCCCTCGTGGGCGCACTGTTCGTAGCCGCTTCAATGATCCGTGCTCCGCGCGATGCTGGTCGCTGGCTGGCTATCGGTCGCGGCGGTGCAGGCCTCGCGGTTGGGGTGGTGGTCGTCGGGCTCGTCGGGCTGCTCGCGTTCAATCTGGCCTTTGAGCTCTTCCATCAGGATCCTGTTTCCGGGCGGGAACTGGTCGTTCGATCCGTCGAGCTGGCTGATTCGCCTGTACCCGGTCACGTTCTGGCAGCTGAGCAGCGCTGCCCTGGGCGTCCTGGCACTGATCGGCGGCGCGGCGACGTGGTGGTTCGCGCGACGGCGCGCGGCGCGGTTGGTGGCCGCATGACGGCCACGGCCGAGCTCGCGGCGCGCCCGCTCCTGTCGCTCGAAGAGGCGCGCGCGCAGATGCTGAATGGCCTCGAACCTCTCGCGGCCGAGGAGGTGGCCGTCGCCGACGCCCTCGGCCGCGTGCTCGCCTCTGACCTCGTCAGTGGCACGACGCTGCCGCCGTGGGACAACAGCGCGATGGACGGGTTCGCGGTGCGTGCGGCGGATGTTGCCGGGGCAAGGGAGGGCACGCCGGTGCGGCTGCGCGTGATCGGCGAGTCCGCGGCGGGCGCGCTGCCGGTGCTCCGCGTCGAACCGGGCACCGCGCTGCGCATCCTGACCGGTGCGCCCGTGCCTGACGGCGCCGATGCGGTCGTTCCGGTGGAGCAGACTGATGCGCCCATGGGCATGGCCGAGCTCCCGTCCGAAGTCGTGGTTCACGCCTCGGTACCGGCAGGCGCGCACATCCGAAGAGCGGGCAGCGACCTGCGCGCCGGCCAGCCGCTGCTGGCGCGAGGAACTGCGTTGGCCTCGAGCACGCTCGCAGCGGCCGCTGCCGGTGGGCACGGCACTCTCAGCGTCCATCGCCGCCCGCGCGTCGCGATCCTTGCCACCGGCGACGAGCTCGCAACCGCCGGCGCGCCACTCGGGCCGGCCCAGATTCCGGACAGCAACTCGGTCGGCCTGGCCGCAGCCGCGCGCGAGGCCGGCGCAGAAGTCATGCCACTCGGGATCGCGCGCGACAACGTCGCCAGCGTTCTCGAGGCACTCGAGCGCGGGCGTGCATGGGCCGACGTGATCGTCGCCAGCGGCGGGGTCTCGGTCGGCGCGCACGACGTGGTGAAGGACGCCTTCGCGTCCATCGGCCGCCTGGAGCTGTGGCGGATCGCGGTCCAACCCGGCAAGCCGCTTGCCTTCGGTCGGACGCCGGCTCAAGGGCGCGCAGGCGATGTCCTTTTCTTCGGCCTCCCCGGCAACCCAGTCAGCAGCCTGGTCACGTTCGAGCTCTTCGTTCGCCCGGTGCTGCGGCTAATGTCCGGCCAGCGTGACCTGGTTGGCCGGGAGATCGTGAACGCCCGCCTGGCCGACCCGGTGCGTAAGGCACCCAAGCGCCGTGCGTTCCTGCGCGTGCGCCTGGAACGCGACAATGCCGGCTGGCTGGCATCACTTGCAGGTGGGCAGGATTCGCACATCCTCTCGGCGCTGGCCGCCGCGGACGGGCTGGCGATCGTGCCCGAGGACGTTGACGAGCTGCCAGCAGGCGCAGAGGTGGAGGTCATCAGGCTGAGATGAGCACGGAGTTCCCGGGCAAGCAGCCGCCCGAGCGACGCGACAAGCGCCGCCTGACGCACGTCAGCCGCGGTGGGCGGCCGCGAATGGTCGACGTCTCGGCCAAGCCACTCACTGCCCGCCGAGCCACGGCAGAGGCCTTCGTGACGCTCGAGCAGGAGACGATCAGCGCCATCGTCGACGGCCAGATGTCGAAGGGTGACGTCCTAACGGTGGCCGAGATGGCGGGCGTCATGGCTGCGAAGCGAACGTCCGAGCTGATCCCGCTGTGCCACCCCATCCCGCTGACAGACCTCGTCGTCGAGATCACGCCCGAGCGATCCGCCGGCGGCCTGCGCGTGCGCGCCTCGGCCGCGACCGTGGCCGGAACAGGCGTCGAGATGGAGGCAATGACCGCGGCCGCTGTGGCGGCACTGACGATCTACGACATGGTCAAGGGCGTTGACCGCAGCGCGACGGTCAGAGACCTCGAGCTCGTCGAGAAGATCGGCGGCAAGTCAGGTGAGTGGCACCGCCCGGCCGAGCGCGCGCGCCGCGAAACGAGCACCACACCAAAGCACAAGCCCGGCGCGCGCGGCCCACGACGCGGCCAGCGCTGATGACCCGCCGCGCGCTCGTGTTGACGATCAGTGACGGCGTCAGTGCCGGCACGCGCGATGACACGAGCGGCGCTGCTTTGGCGGAGCGCCTCGAGCAGCTGGGCTTCGAGATCGATACTGCGACCGTGGCTGACGAGATGGAGAAGATCGCCCTGGCGATCACAGATGCCTCGCCGCGCTGCGCGCTGGTCGTGACCACGGGTGGCACGGGGCTCGGCCCGCGGGATCGCACGCCGCAGACGCTGCACGCCCTGCTCGACTACGAGATTCCCGGCTTCGGCGAGCTGATGCGCAGCTACGGACGTTCGAAGACGCCGATGGCCGACCTGTCGCGCAGCCTTGCCGGCGTGCTCGGCTCGACGCTGGTCATCGCTGTCCCTGGCTCCAAGTCGGGTGCGACAGAATCACTCGCAGCAGTCGAGCCGGTGCTCGATCATGCGCTCGAGACGCTGCGCGGCCACACGCAGCACGCGGACGAGGCGCAGGAGGCGCTCGACAGCGACTGATGGTCGACCAGGTCCCGCTTTACCCGCTGGCGCCGGTGCTGTTCTGGGTGGCCATGGTGCTCTTCGTGCTACTGATGGCACGGCACCTGCGCGTGTGGGCCTTCGCCCAGCCCGCAGCCGTTGGCGACGAGCCGGGACGGCTCGGCTCGCTCTTCAAGTACGCCATCGTCCAGGTGCGCATGTTCCGCGATCTCGACGCGGGGCTGATGCACGCCACGATCTTCTGGGGCTTCGTCATCCTGACCGTCGGCACCGCCGATCGGGTGACCTTCGGCCTCGTCCACACGATTGGCACGTGGCCGCTCGACGGCTGGCTGTGGCGGCTGCTGGTCCTCGGCCAGAACATGTTCGTGCTCGGCGTGCTGGTGATGGTCGGGTACGCGCTCTTCCGCAGGCTCGTGTGGCGCTATCCGCGGCGGACGACCCTGTCGCGCGATGGCGTGATCATCCTGCTGCTCATCGGCGGCGTGGTTGCGACCGAGTGGTTCGCCGAGGCGTTCCGGCTGGCCGCTTACGGCGATCCCGACGCAGGATGGGCGGTCGTCGCCCTGCCACTCTCATACGTCTTCAGTGCGGTCCTGCCCCAGGGATTGATCGAGGTTGGGTACGGGATCTTCTTCTGGGCCAACGTCGCGTTGGTGAGCTTCTTCCTGGTCTATCTGCCGCGCTCGAAGCACCTGCACATCGTCACGGCCTTCTTCAACGCCGCGCTGCGCAAGATGAAGCCGCGCGGCGAGCTGCCGGCGATGGACCTCGAGGCGCCCGACGCCAGGTTCGGCATCAAGACGATCGAGGACATGAGCTGGAAGGACCTGCTCGACGGCTTCACCTGCACCGAGTGTGGTCGCTGCCAGGATGCCTGCCCGGCGTGGGCGACCGGCAAGCCGCTCAATCCCAAGACGATGATCATGGGCGTGCGTGAGATGGCGGTCGAGGCAGAGGCAGGCATGCCGCTCATCCCCTGGATCAAGGCCGCCCCGGCCAAAGCCGAGCTCGGCCACGCCGTCGTCGACAACGCGATCCCGTACGACGCGGTCTGGGACTGCCTCACCTGCGGCGCGTGCGTCGAGGCGTGCCCGGTCATGATCGAGCACGTCGACAAGATCGTCGGCCTGCGCCGCAACCTCGTGCTCGAGGAATCGCGCTTCCCCGAGGAGCTGACGGCGTCGTTCACCAACCTCGAGCGCTACTCCAACATCTGGGGCCAGCCCCAGGCCAACCGGCTCGACTGGGCGAAGGGGCTCTCATTCGAGGTTCCGACAGCCGCGTCGGTGGTCGAGAACGGCGGTGCAGATGCAGTGGCCGATCTGGAGTGTCTGTACTGGGTCGGCTGTGCCGCGTCATTCGACGACCGCAATCGCCGGGTCGCCCGGGCGGTGGTGACCTGTCTCAACGCGGCGGGCGTGAAGTACGCGGTGCTCGGCCAGGAAGAGTCGTGCACGGGCGACCCGGCGCGCCGGATGGGCAACGAGTACGTCTTCCAGATGCTGGCCACGGGCAACGTCGAGACGCTCAACCGTTACCGGCCCAAGACGATCATCACCGCCTGCCCACACTGCTTCAACACGATCGGCAACGAATACGGGCAGCTGGGCGGCAAGTACGAGGTCGTGCACCACTCTCAGTTCCTGTCGAAGCTCGTCGAGCGACGGCCGGCTGCGCGTCGACGCGCGCCGAGAGGGCACGGTCACGGTTCACGACTCGTGCTACCTGGCGCGCTACAACGGCGTCATCGGCGAAACGCGCGAGGTGCTCGCGGCCGTCCCGGGCATGGAAGTGCGCGAGATGGATGACAACGGCCGCCAGACGTTCTGTTGCGGCGCGGGTGGCGGCCGGATGTGGATGGAGGAGAAGCGCGGCACGCGCATCAACGCCGAGCGAACCCGCCAGGCCCTCGCCACTGAGCGCGACGACGGTCGCCACGGCCTGCCCCTTCTGCCTGGTCATGCTGCGCGACGGCGTCGCCGACGCGGGCGCCCGCGGTGAGGGGGTCCAGGTCCAGGACATCAGCGAGATCCTCGCCGCCGGCCTGCCCGTCAGCGGCGGCAACGGGAGGTCGCTCCCGGTCGTCCAGTAGGTCGGCCGGCCTTAGGATGTTCAGTCGGCTCGCGGGTGTGTGGTTCGCCATCGTCGTCATCGCCGCCTGGAGCGCGGTGTGTCTGCTACTGGGTCTCGGATCGGATCCAGCGCGCCTGATCGCGGTTCTGCTGCTGTGGCTTGTGGTGGTTGCGCCTTTCAGCTGGGCGATCTGGCGTCAGCGGCGCCTGTGACGGCGGAAACAGAACCGCGCATCTTGAGTCGCTTTTGTAGATCGATCTACGAAACCGACTCAGCGAGATGCAACCTCCTCCTTGGCGCCGGATGATCGCCCGCGCGCCGCCGCGCCGGGCGGGCGTGGATTTCGGGCGATGAGCTCGGCGGCGAGTGCCACCTCGATCAGGCCGACCGTGGCCCCGATGACGACCGCCACCAGCCATTCGACAAGCACTCGGGCGCCGATGCCAGCGTCGTGGAGCGTTGCCACGAGGACCTCGTGCAGGACATGCTCGAACGCAACCGGCACCACGACCAGCACCAGGATCAGCGGCACTGCGGTCCGGCTGAGTTGGAGAGTTCGCTGAAACGCCGGCCGGAGTCCGAGCCTCTCCTGGACCAGCACCGGTCCGATCAAGCCGAACAGCGCATAGAAGACGAGCCCCGGCAATACGAACAGGGTGATGCCGATCGCCGTGCCGATGGTCAGGACGATGTCGGCCGCGATCAGGCGCAGCCAGGGGAGGTTCCGCACCACGTCGGCGAACCGCTCGTGCTCGCCGAACAGGTACTCCTTGCCGACCGCCTCGTCGAGGAAGCCTGCGAACACGACCGGCCCGAACAGTCGCAGTAACGTCGCGGTCACGAAGGCGACCACGGCCACCGGGACCGCGAAGCCGGTCAGGCCGCCGTCGCCAGCCAAGGCCTGTGCGACTGCCGCGGTGAGAAACGCGGGCACCGCGAAGAGAACGAGCGCGACACCGGCAACGCGCCAGAAGCTCTGGCGCAACATGGCCAGGGCGTCCCGGCCAACGCGCGCGGCCGTCAGCTCGCCTTTGCCCAGCAGATGACCACGTCCCGGAGACATCCGGGCCATCGTGGCACAGGCAAACGGCCGCGGTTGGCTAGCATCTGTCGCGATGACAGTCCTGAACGCTGAGCAGCAGGCGCTGCGCGACGCGGTGCGCGAGCTGGCCGAGGAGAAGATCGCGCCGCGCGCCGCGGAGATCGACCGGACCGGCGAATTCCCGTGGGACGTGGTCGAGCTCCTCGCCGCGCACGACTTCTTCGCGCTGCCGTTTCCGGTCGAGTACGGCGGGCTCGGAGCGGACATGGTGTCGACCCTGGTGGTGATCGAGGAGCTCAGCAGAGTCGACGCGTCGTGCGGCCTGATCCCGGCCGTTCAGGAGCTCGGAGCACTGCCGTTGCTCCACGCGGGCACGGCCGAGCAGAAGCAGCGCTGGCTGCCCGACATAGCCTCAGGGCAAGCTCCTCGCTGCGTTCGCCCTGACCGAGTCGGGCGCCGGTTCCGATGCCGCCCAGTCACGCACCCGCGCGACGCCTGACGGCGACGACTGGATCCTCAACGGCGAGAAACGGTTCATCAGCCAGGGCGACGTTGCCGGCGTCGTGGCTGTCTTCGCGCAGACCGAGACCGATCAGGAGGCAATCAAGAAGCACCGTCACCTGACCTGCTTCTACGTCGAGAAGGACACGCCCGGCTTCACCTCGCCGCGGGTCGAGCACAAGATGGGCATCCGTGGCTCGACAACGGCCGAGCTGGCGTTCGCCGACGTGCGCGTGCCCGATGCGAATCGTGTCGGCGAGCTCGGCGACGGCTGGGGCCTGGCGATGAAGACGTTCGAGCGCAGCCGGCCGGGCATCGGTGCCCAGGCGGTTGGGATCGCCCAGGGCGCGCTCGATGTGGCGACTCGATACGCGTCGGAGCGAAAGCAGTTCGGTAAGCCGATCGGCGAGCACCAGATGGTCGGCGCGATGCTGGCCGACATGGCCACGCGCACCGAGGCGGCACGGCAGCTGCTCTGGACGGCGGCCGAGCACATCGACGCCGGTGACACCCACGCACCGCGCTGGGCGTCCATGGCCAAGCTCTTCGCCGGCGACACGGCAATGGCGGTGACCACCGACGCGGTGCAGGTGCTGGGCGGCTACGGCTACACGACCGAGTATCCGGTCGAACGGATGATGCGCGACGCCAAGATCACCCAGCTGTACGAGGGCACGCAGCAGATTCAGCGCCTGATCATCGCCCGCGACCTGCTCAACTCGATCGCCTAGCGCCTCATTCCTGTGAGGTTGCTGACCGAAGATCGTCCGGGTTGCCACGCCCAGACACCGTGGCTAGCCTCGGGTGGTCTCCAGGGGAGGTAGGGACCACCCTTTCGGGGCTCGATGCCGTGAACTGCGAGCCCTTCGACCGCGCCGTTCGTGCCGTGCGCGCGTGCCCGGTTTCCGGTGGCCTCCGCCCCAAATCGTCGTCCGTGAGGGCGCGCACGAAAGGGGGTGCGATGAGGCGTTATGTCCCCGTGTCCAGCAACTGCCGGACACCGGGTGCCAAGAGCGTGAACGCTTTCACGCTCGACTCGGCCAGCCCACCGAACCTGGTCTGACGCGGGCCCCAGCCCGATAGTCAAGGCCGACACCGTCGGAGTGCGCCCCCGCCCCAGCGGGCCGTAAAGCCGTGCCTCCGACACCAGCGGCAGGTGCCGCTTCAAGGGGAATTGATCTTGTTCAAGCTTCGCGTCTTCGCCATGGCGCTCGGCTTTGCCGTGCTCGCCATCGGTGCCCAGACTCAGCCCGCTCAAGCGTCCATGGAGCCCGTTAGCCAGGCCGAGTCGGTCGTGCGCTGGAGCACACAGCAGCTCGGCAAGCCGTACCGGCTCGGCTCCAACGGCCTGCGCAGATTCGACTGCTCGGGTCTCGTCTTCAGGACGTTCATGGAGAACGACCTCGCGGCTCGCATCGGCGGCCACCGCACATCGCGTGGCTACTACCGCTGGTTCCGCGAGCGTGGCCGGGTCACGCACAACCCGCGCAAGGGAGATCTCGTGGTGTGGGCGCGGCGCGGACAGCGCGTCAGCCACATCGGCATCTTCCTCGGCGTAAACCGCTACGGCCAGCGCATCGCGTTGAGCGCGCTGACGAGTGGCGTGGCGGTCCATCGCGTGAAGGGCATCAACGTTCCGTTGCGCGCCTACCTGCGCGTCAGCATCGACCGCTGACGTTCTTTTTCGCCGCTCCCGGACAGGGCCGCTGACGACAGCGGCCCTGTCCCCATCCTTTCGCTAACCTTCCCGTCAAGGGAGGGTTCGATTGAACATCGTCGTACTGCTCAAGGCCGTGCCCGTCGTCGGCACCGAGCGCCTCGGGAGCGACCTGCTGACCGATCGATCGGTGCAGCTCGAGGCCAACGGCAACGATGAGTACCTGCTCGAGAAGGCGCTCAAGCTGACCGAGGCTCACGGTGGCGAAGTCACGGTGCTGTCGGTCGGGCCCCAGAGCTCGAGCGAGGCGCTGCGCAAGGCCCTGGCCATGGGTGCTGCCCGGGCCGTGCTCGTTGCCGACGATGCCATTCGCGGCTCGGACGCGCGCGCGACGGTCGACATCCTGGCCGCCGCGCTGCGCAAGCTCGAGTTCGACCTGGCGTTCATGGGCGCGGACACCTCGGACGGCCAGGGCGGCGTAGTTGGCGCGGCCGTGGCCGCGAGGCTCGGGCTGCCCTACCTCTCCTACGCATCTGAGATCGCCCCGACCGACAGCGGGGTGCGTATCCATCGCCTCAGCGCCTCCGGCTACGACGTTCTCGAGGCGGCCACGCCGGCCGTGGTCATGGGCACGCAGCTGCTCGGGGCGCCGCGCTATCCGGCGCTGCGCGGCATCATGCAGGCGCGCTCAAAGCCGCTCGACACGTGGTCGCTGGCGGACCTGGGCCTCGACGCTGCCGGCGTCGGCGGTGGCGCGACGACGACGAAGACACTCGATGCCAACAAGCCACCGGAGCGCGCCGGCGCGACCTTCGTCCGCGAGCCTGCGGATGTGGCCGTTGCCCAGGTCGTCGACTTCCTGGCCCAGCGGAGGCTGATCTGATGGCAACGATCTGGGCGGTAGGCGAGCTTGCCGAAGGAGCCCCGACCCGACTGACACTGGAGCTGGCGACGCTGGCTCGGCCAGCTGGCACAAGCCTCCGGTGGCGAGGCGCGAGTCGTGCTCGTCGGTAGCGGCGCTGTGTCCGCGGCGGCGGACGTCGCTGCGTACGGACCTTCTGTAACTGCAGTCGAAGCCGACACGAGCGGCCAGCCCACGCCGCAGGTCGTGGCGCCGCGCGTCGCCGCGCTCATTGGCCAGCACAACCCGGACATCGTGCTCGTCGGCGCCTCGAACGACGGCAAGGACATCGCCGGCCTGCTGCTGGGCCTGACGGACCTGCCGATCCTCTACAACGGCGCTTCTGTGGCCTGGGGCGAGTCAGCCCCCACGGTCGAGATGAGCACGTTCGGCGGCAAGCTCGTGACGAGCTCGACGTTCTCCGGCACGCGCGGCATCGTCGTCGTCCGTGCCGGCAGCGTCACGGCGGAGGCCGCGGCTTCACCCGGCGTCGTGGACACGGCAACCGTGGACGGCTTCACG
Source organism: uncultured Chloroflexia bacterium (assembly GCA_963706095.1). Classification (GTDB taxonomy): domain Bacteria; phylum Chloroflexota; class Limnocylindria; order Limnocylindrales; family CSP1-4; genus JALYGJ01. The sequence goes on along the minus strand of OY970149.1, from coordinate 316,674 downwards.
GAACTGCCGTCAGTGCGCGTCGTCGAAAGCGTGGCCGAAGCCGGTGCCGCCGCGCCCATCGAGGAGGCACGGATCATCGTCGGTGGCGGGCGCGGCGTCGGCAGTCAGGACGGCTTCCGCATGATCGAGGAGCTAGCCGAAGCACTCGGTGGGGCAGTCGGGGCAACCCGGGCGGTCGTCGACAGCGGGTGGATCGGCTATGGCCAGCAGATCGGCCAGACCGGCAAGATCGTCAAGCCTGCGCTCTACGTCGCGGCCGGCATCAGCGGTGCGATCCAGCACAAGGTCGGTATCCAGACGGCGGGAACGATCGTGGCCATCAACCGCGATCCAGACGCGCCCATCGCCGAGTTCGCCGACCTCTTCGTCGTCGGTGACCTGTTCGAGATCGTGCCGCGCCTGACCGAGGCGATCCGCGCCCGCAAGTCCGGGACAGGCTAGGGCTCAGGTCGGATGAGCCGAAAGAAGCGCTCGCGGCGCTGGCGGGACGCACCGCCCTCCGCCACACGCGTGTCACGGTGCGTGACATGGCAGCGATCAAGAATCCACCAACCCGTTAGAGGGTCGGCTTGAAGACCATCAGGAAGAGGATCACGCCGACCGCGGCGACGGTCAGCAGTCCCAGGGCGTTGCTGCGCGTGGCCGCCCGGGCGTACTCGGCCGAATTCGGATCTCGCGCTGCTTCGGCGCGCTGGCGGCGCAGCGCGGGAGCGTAGAGCACGATGCCGATTACGGCCACGATGATGTAGAGCACGATCGCGGCCGCGATCCAGAACGTGGTCAGCGGGATGTTGGTTGTGAAGATCATTGCCAGCCCACTCAGCAGCAGCACGATGTAGGCCGGATTCGCCACGCGGCTGTCGAGCTTGGTTACGCCCTCCAGAGCGTCGAGCAACCTCGTCTGATCCTTACCCGCGGCGCAACCAGAACGCATACGTGACGTTCGCCCCGACGGCGACGATGGCCGCCGCTATGTGCACGAACCTCAAGATCAGGAAGAGGCTCATGTTGTTGCGGGTCGCGTCGGCAGGGGCGTCGGCGGGGGGATGCCCTGACGGACGTAGGCGTTGTACGCGGTCCAACCCAGCCCGACACTGACGATCACGATGACAACTGCCACCCACGTCCCATACAGCGCCCAGTCACGGCTCTTTCGGTAGAGCAGGCCGACGGGCATCAGCGCCGCGCCGGCGAGGAAATAGCCGATCCCGACGACAGCCCCGGCCAACAATCCGAGTGCAAGAGCCTCACCAAATCCGACCGTTCCGCCCAGGAAGTCGCGGCCGTTTAGAAACAGTGTGCCCAGAGCCGCAATCGCGAGCAACACGGCCGCGGAGAAGACCAGTCCGTGAAGCAGACCGCGCCCGACGTCGGACGCATCGACCCGGCCGCGGAGAAACGCGAGCGCCCAGGCTACGACGCCGATCACGGCGCCAATGATCAAGACGGTTGTGATGTCCAAGTGCGCTAACGGTACGCTACGTCGTCGAACACCGAAACCCGGTTTGATGCGCCCTATGTGGTGGTACCCTGTGACGACACCACTAGCGCTAGTGGTCGTAGGGAGGATCGCGGTCGGTGCGCTGCCCTAACTGCGGGGAACGTGACACGCGCGTGGTCGACTCGCGTGACATCGACGATGCCGCCATCCGCCGGCGGCGCGAGTGCAACCTGTGCGCGATGCGCTTCACGACATACGAGCGGATCGAGTCGGCGCGACTGACGGTCGTCAAGTCGGATGGCCGGCGCGAGGAATTCGATCGCGAAAAGGTCGCCACGGGTCTTTCGCGAGCCTTGACCCGCCGGCCGGTAGCTCCAGACGCCGCCGAGAAAGCGGCAGAGGAGATCGAGGCCGCGCTACGCGCCCGCGGGCAGTCGGATGTTCCGTCGCGAACGATCGGCGAAATGTCGATGGACAAGTTGCGCGAGCTCGACCAGATCGCGTACATCCGATTTGCGAGCGTCTACCAGAGCTTCGAGGACCTCGACCAGCTCCAGCGTGAGGTAAATTCCCTCCTCGCCGAGCGCGAGGAGATCGACGAGACGGACACGCGCCCGCCCGGCGGCGGAGGTGGCGCAAAGCGCTACCCCAAGCGCTGACCCCGGATGCACCCGCTGACCCGGCTGCGCCGGTCGGCCCCGCTGACCCGGCTGTGTGGGTCGGTCGGGCGCTTAATCCGCTCCGGCGCCACTAGCAGCATCACCAGACCGCTTAGCTCGCCGATCTGACGTCGATTTGCCACTTTGCCCACCCGCCGAGAAGGCTCGCCACGCTCGGGTGTGCACGGCGCGAACACCAGCAGACGTCAATCCGCAGTTCCAACCGCTATGTAACCGCCTTCGTGATGCTGCCAGTGGCATCCTGCCAGCAAGCGCAAAAGCCCAGGACACGAGCCGCCCACAACCCATCCGTCGATGCCCGACAATCTGCAGCCATGGCCGTCCTGTCAGACCGCGACATCCGCGCCGCGATGCAGGCTGGCCGCGTGCGCATCGACCCCTACGACGCGACCTGTCTTCAGCCGTCGTCGGTCGATCTCCACCTCGATGCCGACTTCCGCGTCTTCCGCAACAACCGCTACCCGTACATCGATGTGCGCGCTCCACAGCCCGACCTGACCGAGCTGGTAACCGTCGCCGAGGACGAGCCCTTCATCCTCCACCCGACGGAGTTCGTGCTTGGCCAGACTCTGGAGTGGGTCGAGCTGCCCGACGATCTCGTAGGCCGCATCGAAGGGAAGAGTTCTCTGGGTCGACTTGGGCTCCTGATCCACTCGACCGCCGGGTATGTCGACCCCGGCTTCAAGGGCAACCTCACGCTCGAGTTGTCGAACGTGGCCAACCTGCCGATCGCGCTCTACCGCGGCATGAAGATCGGCCAGATCTCCTTCTTCAACATGTCGAGCCCCGTCGAACGGCCGTACGGCTCGCGTGAGTTGGGATCCAAGTACCAGGGCCAATCGACGCCGACCGAATCGCAGTTCTACAAGGACTTCGAATTGCAGCGCCGCGGCGTAACCAAGGGCGGCCCCAAGCGCTAGTGGCACTGAGTGAAACGGTCGATTGGAGCGCAGATCTCGGTGGTGGGACGCGGATTGCGCTGATCCAGGCGGGATGGTTCACGACGGACGCGGGCGCCGCGTTCGGGCCCGTGCCGCGGATCATGTGGCAGAAGCTCGTTGAGGCCGAGCTCAGTCCGCAGAACATGCTCAACCAGGCGCTCAACTGCCTGTTGATCGATACACCGAGCGGCCGCGTGCTCGTCGAGACGGGCATCGGCGAGCGGATGGACGAACGCCATCGCGTTCAGCGCGGCGTGACAGGCAAGCCGATCCTGCCTTCGCTGCGCGACGCCGGCATCGAGCCGGAGTCGATCGATCTCGTGGCGGTCAGCCATCTTCATTTCGACCACGCCGGCGGGCTGCTCACCGCAGACGGCGGCCGCGCATTTACCAACGCACGTGTCGTCGCCCAACACGACGAGTGGCGCTTCGCCCTCGACACCAACCCCAGACTCCAGGCGAGCTACGAGCAAGAGGATCTACGCCTGGTCGAGCCGTGGGCCGCGCCGCAGTCCGCGCAGGGTGACGAGGAGGTCATGCCCGGCGTATCGGTCGTGCACACCGGCGGTCACTCGGGCGGTCATCAGGCGGTCGTCGTCCGTGGCCCCAACGGCACCGTCGGCTTTTTCGGAGACCTGTGCATGCGCCCGTGGAGCGCCCACCCGCGCTGGGTGCCGTCGTTCGACGACTTCCCGCTCACGTCCGTCGAGGTCAAGACGAGCCTGTTTCGCCAGGCGGCAGAGGAGGGGTGGACGGTCGTGCTGTCACACGAGCCACGCCAACCGGTCGGCCATTTCATCGCCGACCGTGACAGATTCCGGTTCGAACCGGCCTGAGGAGTTATCTTGTCGCGGTCAATCGAAGTCAGATGAGGGGAATCGTGTCAAGACTGACCCGCACTACATTCACGATGGTCGTCGCCTCCGCCGTCGCCGCAGGATGCGTGTCAGTCGGCCCGCCGGCAAGTGGTGGCCCGACCGCAGCGGCCCCGACCCTCGCTACGTCGAGCGTGCCCAGCGTGCCAGGCGTCACTGTGCCGCCCGTGGCGACCTTCGCGCCGACGACCGTGCCTACCGGTGTTCCGACCGTCCCGACCGATGCCCCGAGCGTCCCGACCGACGCGCCGACGGACGCTCCAGCCCCGGCCACGGATGCGCCCACGGACGAGCCAGCCCCGCCGACCGATGCGCCAACGGACGAGCCCGCAGCTACGCCCGGCACGCTCGACTTTTCCAAGACATCGAACTACGGCTCGGTCGAGTTGGCGGCCGGGTTCAACCCTGATCCGTTCACCAAGACAGGCATCAGGAGCGGCGGCAGCGTCGACGCCAGCTATCTCCCCGGCTGCAATGGCCATGCCTCGTCGGCACCCGACTTCGAGGTCAAATACACCTCCGGCCAGGTGTTCACCCTGCTGCGCTTCTACTTCGTCCCGGACACGGCTGGTGCCGACACTACCCTGATCATCAACCAGCCCAACAGCACATATGTCTGCGACGACGACTACAACTTTCCGGACAACAGAAATCCTGAGGTCAACATCGATCCCGCCGCTTCCGGCACCTATGACATCTGGATCGGCAACTACAGCTCCGACCAGAGCACGTTCGCAACCGGAACGCTGTACGTCACGCAGCTTCAGGCCAACCACCCGGAGTAGCTGGCGCCGCCATGGTCGTTGGACCCGGCGGGAACCTACCGAACTGCGGCGGCTGCAGCCTCCTCGAGCAGGGGAGCCAGGATCGACTCGGCCTGCGCCCGGCCGACCGGTCCGAGCACCACGTTGCGGATAACACCGTTGTGGTCGATGAAGAGCTGCGTCGGCAGCCCGTACGCGCGGTACGCGTGGAAGATCGCGGAAGTGGCGTCGAAGCCGACCGTGAAGTCGAGGTCGTAGCGGTCGACGTAATCGCGCACGTCCTCGGCCGTCGTCTCCTGGACGCTGATCGCGACGATCTCGAGGCCTGAGTCGGGTCCGCTGTAGCGGTCGTACAGGTCGCGCAGGATCGGCGTCTCCTCCTGGCAGGGAGGGCACCAGGACGCCCAAAAGTTGACCCACACCGGCTTGCCGCGCAGCGCCGCGAGGCTGATCGGGTTGCCGTCCAGGTCAGTCAGGGTCACCTGCTGGCCGTTCACGGTGCCTGAGAACTCGGGCGCAAGATCGCCGATGCGCAGTCCCTCGACCGGGTCGCCCACCGGCACGAAGCTGCTGCCCGGGGCAGGCAGGCTTGGCTGCGGCTGCGTGGAAATCGGGGCCGTCAGGACGGCAAGAAGGCCGCCGGTTACCACCACGGCCGCCAGAACGGCAACGATCTGCATCCCGGTGAACGGCCCGATGATCCGCCTAGTTCGCCAGCTCACGTCCGCCTCAGACCTGCGGCCAGAGGGAGCTGAAGGCGCGGGCGAGGATGCCCAGCCAGTCGAAGATCACGGCTACGCCGATCAAGACGACGAGCCCGCCACCGATGAGCTCGATCGTCCGCGCGTGCTTGCGGAACGGCTGGGTAAGCCGCGCTGAGCCGTCCAGGGCGAGTGCGAGAACCAGGAACGGGATGCCGATTCCGAGCGAGTAGGCGACCAGCAGTGCGACCACCTGAGGCGCCGCCCCGAACTGGAGCGACAGGCCAAGGATTGCGCCCAGCGTGGGGCCGACACACGGCGTGTGCGCCAACGCAAAAACCGCCCCGAGCGCGAGCGAAGTCAGCGGACTGGGCGTTCCGGTGCCTCCGAATTGTTTGCCGAAGGTGCCGCTCGGCGCCCATGCGCGATTGAGGATGCCGATGCGCAAGACGCCCATGAGGTTCAGGCCGAGGATCACTATCAGGATCCCGCCGGCCACGCGCACTGGCGGCAGGTCGAACAGCGGGCGAAAGGCGTAGAACGTCAGGCCGAGGAGGGTGAAGACGAGGCCGAAGCCCAGGATGAAGGCGAGCGCGTGGGGCAGCACTCGCCAGCGGGCGGTCGGTTGAAGCTGGATCGGCGGGCCTGCGGTCGGGGAGACGACCATGCCGGAGGTCGACGTGGCGACGATTCCGATCTGGCCCAGGTACGCCGGCAGGACGGGCAGCACGCACGGCGACAGGAACGAGACAACGCCGGCGAAGATCGCGGCCGCCAGTGTGAGCTCCAACGATCACCCCAGCCGACCGAGCGCAGCGTCGATGAATTGGCCGATCGCGCGCTGACCCATGGCCAGGTTGAGCTCGATGCCGTTGAGAGCCATCACGGGGATCAGACCACCGAAGCGCTGCTTGAGTTCCGCGTCTTCCTCGATGTCCACGACGCGCACGCGCGCGACGGGCTCACCGCGTCGCACTCTTTCCTCGAGGACAGCCTGCAGATCGGCCCGGGCTTCGTCGCAGAGCTCACACCCATCGCGCGCGTAGAAAAGCAGTGTCGGCAGGGTGGGGGAGTCGGTCATGGGAGCCCGGCGATTCTAGCCACGGCCGCGCAAGGGAGCCGTCGACGCTTAGGATTGGCGCAGGAGGTAATGTGGCCCGAACGCCTCTCTTGCGGTTCTTCGAACGATTGGTCGCCGAGCGCACCATGGCCGAGCAGGCTGGGGTGACAGTCGACGAGCTTCGGGAGCAGCACGCGCGACTCCGCGAGCGGGAAGTCGCAGCTCAGCCCGTGCCGGGGGTCACTCGCAGGACTCTGCTGAAGGCTGGACTGGCAGCTGGCCTAGCAGCCTCGCTGGGGTCGGTCGGCATCTCTGCCCGCCCCGCCCGAGCTGCCAGCCAGAGAGTCGTCATCGTCGGCGGTGGAATCGCAGGCCTGACCGCGGCGTTGCGGCTGACCCGTAACGGCGTCACACCCGAGCTGTTCGAGTCTGCTCACCGGCTCGGCGGGCGGATGCACACCGACACGAGCGGCTACTGGGACGCGGATCAGATCACGGAATGGTGCGGCGAGACGATCGACACCGGTCACGCCACGATGCGTCGCCTGGCCAATCGCTACGGTCTCCGGCTGATCGATGTTTTGGCAGCCGAGCCACGGGGGTCAGAGCCGACGTACCACCTGCTCGGGAGCTACTACACGCAAGCGCAGGCCGACGCCGACTTCGGACCCGTCTACTGGGCGGTGCGCAAGGACTTGCGCGGTGCCAGCTACCCAACGCGCCACAACGTTTCCACGCGACACGGCCGCAGGCTCGACCACATGTCGGCGTACGAGTGGATCGAGAGCCGCGTGCCGGGCGGCCATGGCTCGCAGCTGGGCACGCTGATCGATATTGCCTACAACATCGAGTATGGCGCCGAGACACGCGACCAGTCGGCTCTCAACATCGTCTATCTGCTGGGCTTCGGGGCGGAGCGCCACCGCCTGGAGATGTTCGGGGAGTCGGATGAGCGCTTCCGGATTGACGGCGGCTCCACAGAGATGATCAGCGCGATTCACAACGAGCTGGCGGGCCGCGGCGTTCCCGTCGAAATGGGAATGCGCATGAACTCCATCGTGCGCCGCGCCACGGGCGAGTACGCCCTATGGTTCGATGGCCGGTCGGGCCCGATAGTCGCCGATCAAGTCGTGTTGGCGCTGCCATTCGCGGTGCTGCGGACGCTCGACTACGACCGCGCTGGCTTCAACCCGCTGAAGAAGCTCGCGATCGAAAACTATGGCCGCGGCCAGAACGCCAAGCTGCATCTTCAGTTCGACCGTCGGGTATGGAATCGCCAGGGCCCGTGGCCCGGCGTCAGCAACGGCGACGTCGTCAGCGAGGCCTTTCAGAACACGTGGGACTCGACCCGCGGTCAGCGCGGACGTCCAGGCATCCTGGTCAACTACCTGGGGGGTAATGCCGCCGAATCCCTATCGCCTGCAGATCCGTACGCAACAGTCACCAACCACCCCAAGGTCCGCCGTTACGCACGGCGCCTGCTGCGTCAGCTGGAGCCCGTTCTACCCGGGGTCAGCGACGCGTGGAACGGGCGGGCGACGCTGTCGGCGCCCAGTCTTGATCCCAACCTGCTGCTGTCGTACTCGGTCTACGGCGTGGGCCAGTACACCGAATTTGGGGGTTACCAGGGCATCCGACAGGGCAACGTCCATTTCGCGGGGGAGCATTGCAGCGAGGACTACCAGGGCTACATGGAGGGCGGAGCTGTTGAAGGCTTCCGCGCGGCGTCCGAGATCCTCGACGACCTGAGTTGACCGGCCGACGGACAGCGGAACTGGGCCGTCTCCTCCTGAATACGGAACTTGCGGGATGTCGCCCGCTCGCCACCCAGGTCGTTCGGATCTACGACTCTAGGTCGGAAACCTATCGAAGTCGGCTCCCTAACTTGGCCACTTGAGCAAAGAAGTCGAGCGAGGCCAATGTCCGTCTGCGAGACGGAATAGCTGTCGCGCGGCAAGACCGTAGAATCTGTGCTCGCCCCCGTAGCTCAGTGGATAGAGCGAGGCCGTCCTAAGGCCTGCGTCGGGAGTTCGAATCTCTCCGGGGGCGCTCGATCCTCACCTCTCCGGCGCGGCTGTGTCCGATCGCTGCTCTTTTCGTAATGCTCACGGCGGTCGTTCGCGGCCCGCAGGTAACCCGGCTGCGAGGCGCTTCGCCGCTCCCTTCTCGCCCAGATGTTGCAGGACGACCGCGGCGGCGATGTCAGCTCCCCAGACGGAGTAGGCATCGAGCTCGCCTCGCAGCCAAGCGTCGACGAGTGCGCGACGTGATCCCAGCCGTTCCAGAAAGGGCAATGCTTCGTTGATGAGCAGTTGATGGGTTTCCGCGATCACCTGGGCCGGTTCAGCCTTAAGGTTTAGCGAGTACTGGCCAACGCCGGGAACGGTGAGATCACCGAGCTGTACGTCCCGAGTCCCCAGCGTCGTCTGACCCGACACAACTCGAATAGCGCAGTCATAGCCATGGGCGAAAGTGATACCCGGCCTACCATCGAGCCCGGCACATATCTCATCCACAAAGACACCGAACTCGATCTGGAACTCGCCGTACGTGCTCTCTCGCAGGCCGGGAATGTCGTCCCCGAATTCGAACCGGCCCATCTCGAAACTGACGACGTGGATCAGACCCGGCTCGACCTCCCGATTGAACACGTGTCGCCGTTTTCTGTAGCCCACTTGCTTGAGCAACGGGGCCAGCGAGTCGACGACGACGCTCATTCGTTCAGCAAAGAGCGTCGGCATGTCACCAAGCAGCGTACCAATCTAGCGGGTCATACTGCGTGTCCCTTGAGCCCCGAGGCTCTCCGGGGACGCTCTTCGGTTGCGTCGGAAGTGGTCAGGCCCGATCTTCGGCGGAGAGGTCCTTGTCCTCCATTTCCCAGGCGTGGTCGAGCGTGTGGAAGGCCGAGTGCCTAATGAGGAACGGCAGGTTCCACGAACGCATCCGCTTTTCGATCTGGCCGGCGTTGTATGCACGGATTCCGGCGACGTAGTCCGCCCGGTACTCTCGGAGTTCTTCTCCAGCGAGGATCGGGCCATCGGGCAGTTCCAGGCCTACCTGTTTCGCAAAGTCCAGGCTCTCCACCCGGAAGACGTGGCGGATGATCCCGTCCCGATCGCGGCCTCCTCCGCGTGGGCCTTTGCGCATCTCGGGCGAGACGCGCGCGGCAGCGGCGTCGAAGAACGCCCAGCAGGCACGTAGCAGCGTGATTCCGCGCTCCAACTTGGCCTCGTCCATCGGATCAAGCTCCGTCGAAGATGGCGAGAAGGAGATGCCCCAGAAGTCGACGGATCCGGTTCCGACCTTCTCCTCCACGATCTCTAGCGGGCCAGCTGTGTCGAATTCGTCTGCAATCCCGGCCAGGGCCGCGATCGGTCGGTAGCGTTCCCGATAACCCTCGAGTGTTTCGACGGCGACGTCGGACGTCTTGGCGCCGCGGCTCCAACCAGGCCAGTCGAGGGCGAAGGCCACGGCTCGCTTCCCCTTCGGCCCGCGATCGATGACGGTGCGGACAGCCACGTTCCTAATTCGCGGGGTCGGCGAGCTCGTCGAGCTGGTCTCGCATTGCGATCAGGTCATCGTCCTGCTTCGACCAGGCGATCAGCTCTGGGTCGAGCTGAAATGCCTCGCGCAGTAGCTCTCGGGCTTCGTCGAGCTGCCCATGAAGGGCCCGGTAACACGCTGCGTTGTAGATGCCCGCTCCGGCGTCGCTCGGCGGGAGCTGGCTAGCGCGAATCTGACTCACCACGTCGTCGACGTACTCGTGGACGCGAGCTCTATCGACGCCGATCTCAGCATCCACCAGCCAGCCGAAGTGAGTCATCGCGTGGAACGCGCCATTGCCCAGGGTCCCGGCGAGCAGCCGCTCCGACCGCGCGATCAATTCGGGATCCGTTTCGCGAATTTCGTTCTCGAGCTGCTCGCTCACCTGGTCCGCTTCCGCGGCGACCGCATCCCAGCCCCAGTCTGCGCGCGACGCCTGCAGCTCGGCGTTCAGCTCGTCCGTCTCAGCGCCATCCTCGACGGCAGGGATCTCTACTCCCTCACGAGCGGCCGCAAAGCGGCGTGCCTGGCGAGCCTTCCAGGCCGTCAAGTGTGTCTGATGATCCTTCGGCGACCAGTCCCCTGGACGGATCGGGGCATCGCGAACGGAAGGGTCCAGCGCGCCGAAGAGGTCGCGCTCGGCCCGGCGCATGGCGCGGAGCATCTCAATCAGGTCTTCGTGTACGGGCGATCCCACTCGAAGGACACTACAGGACTGCCGTTGTGCCTGGCCCTTGCCTCCTAGCCTGCTAGGCGTCGGCGTCAGCGGCCGATGGCGCGGGCGGTGGCCTCGACGGCCTCGACCTCCAGTTGATGGATTCCCTCGAGCTGATGGCCGAGACTGCGCAGGATCTCGTCGATCCGCTGCGCGGGCAGCGGGAAGGAATCGGCGTAACGGGCGCGTATTCCCCAGGTCAGGTCGGCCGCCTCGCGAACTCGCGATCGCCCTGCCTCGCCGTTGTTGACCGCGCTGCGAAGCGTCTCGGCCGCCTCCACCGCGTCGTCTGCGCCCTCGAGATCCAGCGGGACCGCCGAATCCGCCAGCTCGTCCCAAGCGTCGGCCGCGGCTCGCCACGCACGGGCGGCCTCCGCCAACGCGGGTCGATCCAGCGCGACGGCCGTCTCGTCGAGCGATGTCGCGTATAGCTCGCGGAGGTGGCCGCCCCACGGGCCCGTGCCGGCATCGACGGCTTCGACGACCGCGACCAGCGCCCCGAACAGTCCCTGACCATCCGCGAACACACGCGGCCATGCCTTGGCGTTTCGCTGATCCGTCATCATCCGCGCCCATTTGCGCCAGGCAGGGAGCGAGAACGAATCGGACTTGGAGCGCAGGTGGTCGACCTGGTCTTCGAGGCCAGCCTGCAGCGCCTCGCGAAGTCGATCCGCCGGGATCTCGCCACTGACCCCCTCGAGACGAAGGATTCGATGCTTGAACGACGTGATGCGGCCACGAGCCGCGGCCATGACGTCCGGCGCGATCCGGAACGGCGCAGTGCCGCGATCGTCGACGAGGTACGTTCCGTCCGCCTCGCGACCCACGATCACGATCGTATGGCCGAAATGGCCCCACAGCGCCTCGGGCACACCCCACGTCCCGATGAGCCCGAAGTCCACCGACGCGACCACCGGCGAGCCGGCATCGAGCCAGCCATCGAGCGTCTCGCGGGCGCCCTTTGCGCCACCGGTCTCGTGGACATCCGCCCTGATGCCGAGCCGCTCGAGGGTCTTGCCGGTCCAGCCGGGGATCCACGGGTACTGCCACTGGTTGCTGAACCCGAGGGTCAGGATCGGCGTGCCGTGGCTCTTGAACTCCCACAGGATGTAGCCGGCGCCCAGGCCGCCGCCGATACCGAGGAGTGCTGCTTCGGTCAGGGGCTCACCGGTCAAACCTGAGACGACGCCCTGGTTAGCGAGGACGTTTGCCAGCGTCGCGGTCTCAGGATTGAGGCCCCCGCGCAGGTGGTAGGTCCGTGAGCCCGCCGCCGTCTGGATGGAGGAGCCGGGCAGAGGAGCCGCGCCGTCGGCGGCGATCAGGGATCGTCGGGCGGCCGCATAGCGCTCACCGGTCTTCGACATGCGGGCGCGCACGATCCGCTTGAAGCACTTGTCGTTGGTCATCGGTCTGTCTCCGTGACGGCCGCAGACGTCCGCACCCACGCCGCACGTCTGTAGCCGGTCGGATGGTCGACCGCTTCGTCCCGAGGATCTGCTCCCCTTTACCGCCGCATCGCCGCGCCGCGTGGGGGCTCGGTCTGGCAGTCGGGCGCGGGAGGCGCCGTGGAAGAGTTTACGACGCCGGTACAGCAACCTGCTGCTCGTAAGGACGTCCCACCGATGAGTCCGGCCCGCTCGATCAGTCAACCTAGTATCCACACCACTCGGAGGGTTGATGAAGCTTCTTTTGACTTCCAGCGGAATCAGGAACAGGAGCATCGAGCGCGCGCTCGTCGATTTGATGGGCAAGCCGATCGCCGAGGCGAACGCGCTCTTCATTCCGACCGCGATCTATCCATTCCCCGGCGGGGCATACATGGGCTGGCGGGCGATCACAGGGTCAATGGGAGGCCCCTTGGCCGGGCTGGGCTGGAAGTCGGTGGGCGTTCTGGAGCTCACCGCCCTGCCGAGCATCGACACCGAGGCTTGGCAGCCCACGGTCCGGGAGGCCGATGCGCTGCTGTTCTGGGGCGGTGACGTCCTCTACCTCACCCATTGGCTGCGCCAGTCGGGACTGGCCAACCTCCTGCCATCGCTGGCAGACGTGGTGTACGTCGGTACGAGCGCGGGCAGCATGGCCGCGACCACGACCATCGGCGAGACCTATGTCGATCCGCCCAAGGGCAGCGGTGAGTTCCTGACGTCAGAGAATGTCGTCTTCGACACGCCCAACGGCCCGCTCAACAGGATCCTCGTCACCGCCGAGGGACTTGGACTGGTTGACTTCGCACTCATTCCGCATCTCAACGGGGAGCATCACGAGGACGCGTCGCTGTCGAACGCGGAACAGTGGGCCGCGCACATCCCGGTGCCGACCTATGCGATCGACGATGAAACGGCGATCAAGGTCAGCGGCGACACCGTCGAGGTCGTTTCCGAGGGGCAGTGGCGCCTGTTCGAGCCCAGGTCCGCTTCTTAGTCCCGAGGGAAGTGGCGCCAGTGGCCCTCTGAGACCACTTCGACCGAACCATCGACAACCTTGAGGGCGGTCTCGTCATCAATGGCGTACGCGGGGATGGGCAGGCCCGCAGCCCATCGCTCGGCGCCTTCCATGGTGTTCTCCGTCAGCATCGGATGATCGACGTGGGGAAAGATCGCGAAGTCGACCAGCCCGAGCGTCTCGTCGCCGCCCGTGGGCGGCTTCCAATTCACGAAGTCCTCGCCGATCCGCGGCGTCAGGATCATGCTGCCTGCGCTCAGCCCGACCCACACCGTGTCTGTCAGCGTCGGTAGGAGATCCGCCAGCCCAGACTGCTTCATCCAGTGGCTCAGAAACATCGGATCGCCGCCGTTGACCAGCAGGACGTCCGTCTCACGGACCAGGGGCACCCAGTGATCCTGTTCGAGGCTCGGCAGCACGCTCAGCTCCAGCACGCCCATCGACTTCCAGCCAAGCTCGGTCATGGGGCAGTTCGGTTCGTTGCCGCTGACGAAGTTCCAGGCACGCCCCGGACCGGCCATTGGCTGCGCGTAGCTGGCGGTGGGGATGCACAGCGCGCTCGCGTCGGCGATCGGCTTGCCCAGCAGCTCGAGCAACGCTTTCTCGATGCTCTTGTTCCTGATGCCCGCGGACGTGAGCAGAAGCTTCATTGATCCTCCGGCATTGAGCGGCGGTCGCCGACCGAACCGTCGAAGACCGGAAACGCGAGCGTCCCAGCCCCGACCCACCACTCCATCAGGTCGTAGGCGAGACGGCCCGCCGCAACGGATGGGTCGCCATCGCTGAGCCGCGCCGCGTCCTCGAGACCGCAGGCAAAGATCGAGAGCCCACGCATTGAGACGTCCGATTGTCCGCCCAGTGGGCCGTTCACGACGAGCACGCCTTGTCGCCGGAGGTCGGCGCGGTAGGCGAGGTGCTTCGCCTGGAGAGCATCGAGCTCATCGTCGGACATCTGCGGCGCATCCGGCGGCCGGCGCAGCAGTACGACGGTGTAGACATCGAACGCGTCGGGAATGTTCAAGTCGCGCGGCATGGCCCGCAGTCTAAGCGGGGGATAATCGCGCGCCATGGCGAGGCGTTGTTTGAGAGTTCGAGTGTTGCGGGTGGCGGCTGCGTCGGCGCTGGCGACGGCGTTCATCGGCTGCGCGAGCCAACCCGTGGGGCTCCATACCTGCTCGTACGAGGTCGTGAACGAATACCCGCACGCCAGTGACGCGTACACGCAGGGCCTCGTCTTCGAGGGCGGCCGCCTGATCGAGAGCACAGGGATCGAGGGCCAGTCCAGCCTGCGCGAGGTCGAGCTCGAGACGGGCGAGGTGATTCGACAGGTCCACGTCGACGACGAGCATTTCGCCGAGGGCATAGCGCTCGTCGGCGATCAGGTCTACCAGCTCACGTGGATTTCCGAGGAAGGCTTCACCTACGACCTGGCGACCTTCGAGCGCACCGGTGGCTTCAGCTACACGGGGGAGGGCTGGGGCCTCGCCTTCGACGGCACGCAGCTGATCATGAGCAACGGCAGCTCCCAGCTGACCCTTCGCGATCCACAGACATTCGAGATCACGAGAACGATCGACGTGACCACCGATGACGAGCCGGTCGACCGACTCAATGAGCTGGAGTACATCGACGGTGAGATCTGGGCCAACGTCTGGCAGACCGATCGCATCGCGCGCATCGATCCCGCCACGGGGCGCGTAACCGCCTGGCTCGACCTCACCGGCCTGCTGACCGAAGAGGACCGTACGCCGTCAGCGAGCGTCCTCAACGGAATCGCCCATGACCCCGCGACCGACCGCGTCTTCGTCACGGGCAAGCTCTGGCCGCTGCTATTCGAGATCCGCGTCGCCGACTGCCAAGTCGCCCAGCGATAGAGCTCGGAGCAGGAAGCCGACGTTGCGCTTCTCTTCGGAACGGTCGTAGTGGTAGGGCACGGCGAGTGGCACAGCGTCGATGCGGATCTCGAGCAGGCCATCCGCTGTGGCGGATAGAGGCACGGACACTGAGAGGCGCGGAGCGGGCTGGCCGTAGCGAGCGGCCCACTGGCCGACCTCGGCGCCGTCCACCCACAGCGTGATCGACACCGTCTCGTGTCCCGGAGCGACGTAGGCCTCGCCCTCCAGGAGCAGCGTCACGCCTCCGGCTCCGGAAACGACCGGCGCCACGACGTAGGCGGGCATCTTGGTCCAGGCGCCCGTGTCGGTCTCGATCGGCCGGTGCCAGCCCGCTCCCAGCAGGTCATTGCCCGCCTTCTCCCACCCGAACTCGAATCGGGCCGGCAGCTCGGCAGGAAGCGCAGCGGCCGCGGCCGTCGCGCGCGAGTTGTTGCGTACGACGAGGAAGTCGTCGCTCTGGGTCACGAAGATGCCGAAAACCAGGATGTAGCCGATCACCAGCGCGACCTCGAGGCCGAAGATCACCAAGTTCCGGGCGCGGTCGCTCATACGACGAACTCGCGCATCGCCCAGCCGATCGTCAGGACCAACCCATTGAGCGTGCCCGCAACGGCGAGCGCGGCGGCGGCGGCACCCGGCCGCCGCTCGAGGGCTCGGGCCATCACGATGGCGAGCGGGAAGAGAACGATCAGGAAGCGCGGCATGCTCCACGGTGCGATGCCGCCGCTCCAGTAGAAGACGTACGAGGCGAGGACCAGCGCGAACTCGGCGTAGAGCCGATAGCGCAGCAGCAGCAACGCGACGACGAGGCCAAGAATTCCGGTCGCGAGCAGCAGCAGATCAGATGGATCCAGCCGCGGCAGCAACAGCAGATGCTCGAGCGGCCCGGTTGCGCCCCAGCCCCAGCCGTGCAGGTTGGCCGTGGCGTGAGCGAACGCATCGCCAACGGTTGCGAACGAGAAGCCCCAGTAGACGAACACTCCGAGCGGCGCGAGCACGATCGGCAGATAAGCCAGCGGATAGGTCCACGGCCGCAGGAAATCGCGCCAGCCACGGAGCTGGACGAGCCACACGACAGCGAAAGCGACAAACGCAAGCCCGTTGGGCCGGGTTGCAGTCAGCAGCGCGGCCGCTATCGCCGATGCGACGTATTGGCCGCGTCTCATGTGGAAGACGGCCGCCGCCAGGAGCATCAGGAAGAGGCTCTCGGTCATCGCCGACGAGAAGACGACCGACGGCGGCGCGAACGCCAGGAGGGTCACGCCGAGCATCCCGACACGATGCGAGAACCCCACGTCGCGGGCGTAGTAGAAGACGTAGACCAGGGCCACCACGAAGAAGGCGTTGGACAGGAGCAGGCCGGACATCAGCGGCGAGAGCGGCGAAAGCTGGCTGACGATCGCGATCAGCAGCGGGTAGAGCGGGAAAAATGCGTGGCTCGCGGAATCGCTGACGGGGCTGAGGAACGCGTACCCGTTGTCCGCAATCTGGAGGTAGCGATTGCAGTCCCAGCGGCAGAGCAAGCTCGCTGTCGAATCGGCGAGCTCGTCTGACAGCGCGACGCGCGTGGCCAGCAGCACCATCAGGATCACGGCGCGCGACAGAACGAAGACGCCGACGACCCGCGTGATCGGGTGCGCCGCGACGTATTTCACGCTGGGACGCCGACCAGCGCGCCCAGGGCGCCCAGCGTCGAGCGTCGCGGCTGGGTTGTCGGTCAGCTTCGGCTCCGACTACTCCGCGTCGGGGCGCGGCTCGAAATCGAGCGAGGCGGAGTTGATGCAGTAGCGCATGCCCGTCGGGCGGGGACCGTCTGGAAAGAGATGACCCAGATGTGCCCCGCAGTTGGCGCACACGACCTCGGTCCGCATCATGCCGTGCGAGAAGTCGCGCTTTTGACTTACCCGACCGTTTTCGACGACGTCGTAGAACGACGGCCAGCCAGAGCCCGATTCGAACTTGGTACCCGAGTCGAACAGCGGCTCGTTGCAGACGACGCAGCGGTACGTGCCATCGGCGTGATTGTCGACGTAGACGCCGGTGAACGGCCGCTCGGTCTGCGCCTCTTGCGTGACTGCGTATTGAATGGGTGTCAGGCGCGACCGCAGAGATTCCGCATCAGGTTGTTTCATGCGCGCAGGTCCTGTCGCCCTCGTTCAGTCCCGCGGTTCGCCGACGCTCGCTACGTACGCGCGGTGGTACTCCTCGCGCAGCCGGCCGACGTCCGCTGCCGCCTGGGAGTGCTCGGCCGAATCCGGCGCCGCCGACACCAGGCGTCGCTCCGCGTCGCGCCAGTCCGCCAGGACCAGCTGCACGTCGCGCATATGCTCGGACTCCTCGATCGACGGCAGCTGGACGCCCGTTCGGCGGATGACCTCCTCGGCCTTCTCGCCAAGCTGCTCCTGGGCGTGAGTCTGCGCGTAGATGGTCGCGGCGAGTCGCTCGACTTCCGTGGCGAGCTTCTGGAATCGGGCACTTCCCGGCGAAAGCGTCCGTTTCTCGTTTTCGAGCGCCTCGAGCTGCTCGAGCGTTCGGAGCATGCGGTCGGAAGTGAGCCGAAGATCGATCTCGAGTTCCATGGCTCCCTCTGCCGGTTAACGTCGCAATGACGGCACGACGCAGACCTGATCGTAGCAGTGGCACGTTCATGGCCCCAGGTTGTGAGCAGGCAACCGGCTAGACTTTCGCCCCGTGCCCAGCCGTAGACCCGCTTTTCCGCCGCGCTCCGCGGCGGTTTCCATTGTCCTGGTGGGCGTGATCGCGCTGCTCACTGGCGTGGCGTGCACGACCGGCTTTGGCCAGGGCGATGTGGACGTCCGTATCGGCTCGTCGGAGCCGCTGACGTGGGATCCCGCCCGATCCGGCGACGCGGGAACGGCCAGCGTCCACGCCCAGGTCTACGAAGGGCTGACGGCATTCGATTCCGATTCGGTCGTGCAGCCCGCACTGGCCAGCTCGTGGCAAGCCGACGAGAGCGGTCAGCGCCTCACCTTCGAGCTGCGTCCCGGCGTCGCGTACAGCGATGGGACGCCGATCGCCGCCCAGGACGTCATCGACAGCTGGTTTCGGTTGCTCGACCCGGCCCAGCCCTCGCCGCTCTCAAGTCTGCTCGATGACATTGTTGGCGCCGCGGACTACCGCGCCGGCCGGGTCGGCCGGGGAGAGGTGGGTCTGAGCGTCGATGGAAGTCAGGTCATCGTCGACCTGCGCCGGCCGGCGACCTATTTCCTGGCCGTGACCGCGTCGCCGACGCTGGCGGTGGTCCCGCCGTCGATGATCGGCCAGCTCGAAGCGACGCCGCCGACGGTGGTATCGGGCGCCTACGTGCCCAGCGTCACCCAGCCGGGCATCATCCGCCTGGACGGCAACGAAAACTACTGGGCGGGCATGCCGCCACTCGACCAGATCGAGCTGCTGACGGATTTCGGCAACACGAGCAGCGTCCAGATGTTCACGGATGACCGTGTCGACTACACCGGCGTGGGCGCCGCAGACGCCACCTGGATCGAGTGGGACCAGGATCTGGGGCCGCAATTGCGTGAGACCGACAGCTTCAGCGTCAGCTACTACGGCTTCAACACTACGGTCGCCCCGTTTGACGACGCGCAAGTGCGGCTGGCCTTCGCCAAGGCAGTCGACTGGCAGCGCATGACCACCCTTGCCGAGGACGTACCGGCAACGTCCATGATTCCGCCGGGCATTCCCGGCCACGACGGTATCGACCATCGCCCGACCTACGACCCCGACGAGGCTCGCGCGCTGCTCGAGCAGGCCGGCTACCCGGACGGCGACGGCTTTCCTGTGATCACCCTCGCGACCTACGGCGTCGGCTACGAGGACACGGTTCGGCTGGAGCTCGAGGAGAACCTGGGTATCGACGTCAACGTCGAGGCGCTCGACTTCGAGCCATACCTCGAGATCGTTGCCGACAACACCACGCCCACGATGTGGACCCTGAGCTGGGTGGCCGACTACCCGCACGCCCACGACTTTCTGGGCCTGCTGCTCGAGACCGGCAGTGCCAGCAACACCGGCCAATGGAGCAATGCCGAATACGACGCCCTGATCGAGCAGGCCGCGGCGACGGATGATCCCGACGAGCAGGCGGACATCTACGCCCAGGCCCAGGAAATCCTCACCGCAGAGGCGCCGGTGATCCCGCTCTCTTATGGCGGCTCCTACGCGCTCAGCCGCGACGGCCTGTTGGGTGCGCTGTCAGCGGGTGTCGGATTCATCCGATACGCCAGCCTCGACTGGGCGGACGGGGCCCGACCGTGAGCGGCCTTCCGATGCGAATAGCGCTGGCCGTGGCCCTCGCGCTGGGTGCGCTGCTGCCGGCCACTGCCCGTGCCCAGGATGTGGTCTTCGGAGAGCCGACTGCGCGTGCCGTGGTCGGCGAGCCACTGACGCTGACCTCGACCGTCAGCGGCGATGTCGCAGCGGTCGATGTGGTTGTTCGGCTCGAGGGCAACGAGACGTCGATCATCGTTGATGCACAGCAGGTCGAGCCGGCCGGCACGTGGCAGGTCCAGCAGGAGCTCGACATCGCGTCGAGCGCATTCTGCGCATGCCTGCAGGAAGGGCCCAGCCCGCCGAACACACGCTTCGAGTACCAATTTCGCGCGCATGCGGCAGACGAAACCGTCAGTGTCGGCCCGGTGGCAGGCGCCGTCGTCGAGGATGAACGGTTCGAGTGGCGAGTTCTCGAGCAGGACCTGGTGATCGTCCACTGGTATGCCGGCGACGACGCCTTTGCCGCCGACGTCGCCCAGATCGCCAACGGCGCGGTGGACCAGGCCAGCGAGCTACTCGGCGTGACCATGGCCGATCCCGTCGACTTCTTCGTTTACGACACCCAACAGGCGCTGCTCGAGGCTGTTTCGCCGTCCCGCGAGAACATCGCCGGCCAGTTCAATCCTGCGATCGAGACGATGTTCGGGCACATCCCGGCCGATCAGTCAGCGGGCGAGTTCGCGGGCGAGATCGTGCGTCACGAGCTGACCCACTGGGTGTTCGAGGAGGCGACGGCCAACCCGTACCATGCGCCGCCGCGCTGGCTCGACGAGGGCGTCGCGGTCTATCTCTCGGCGGGTTACACGTCGTACTGGCGCGGCCCGGTCGACGCGGCCGTGGCCAACAACACGCTCATCCCGCTGCAGGGTCTGCGCGGTCTCTTCCCGTCGACTCCCGACGGTTTCTTCCTGGGCTACAGCGAGGCCGTGGCCGGGGTCGACTTCTTCGTGCGCACGCACGGCGAGGAGCGGCTGTGGGAGCTCGTGAACAGTTACGCCGAGGGCCTCTCTGACGACGAGGCATTCACTCGTGCCACGGGCGGCGACGTCGAAGAGTTCAACAGGGCGTGGTTCGCGTCGCTGGGCCTGACTCCGCCAGGTCCGGCCGGTCCGCAGCCGGGCCAGCCCGGTCGTGAGCCGGCCGAGTGGGAGGGCAACGCACCGTCGAGCAGCGCGCCTCCGTCAAACGGCCCCGCGCCAACCGGACCCGCTCCGACCGCGGCGCCGTCCGCGCCCACTTCGCGCTCCGACATGACCGGCACATACGTGGTCGTGGGTCTGCTGCTCCTGCTCATCGTCGGCGGTGGGATCGCGCTGATCGTCGCGCGCCAGTACAACAAGGGGCAGCGGCCGCCCGGCGCACCACCACCGGCAGGTCCGTTCGGGCCAGCCCCGCCCGGGCCGCCGTCATTCTGAGCCCGGTGTCTCAGCCAATGGTCGAGTTCCGCGTCGGGGACCGACTTACCTTGACCCATACCCACCCGTGTGGCGCCAACGGCTGGCAGGTGGTCCGCCTTGGGGCCGACATCGGCCTCGTGTGCGATGGCTGCGGCCATCGCGTCCTCATCGAGCGACGTCAGCTGGAGCGTCGCCTGCGCGCCTTCACAGAGCGGGGCTCGGCGTGACAGTCGCCCACGCCGCGCAAGGCTCGGGCTCAGGCTCGGCCGGATCAGACGAGTCGCCCGTCGCCGTCCTGCGCAACTCGCGCTTCCTGGCGCTGTGGATCGCCCAGGTCGTCACCCAGGTCGGCGGCAACATGGTGCTGTTCGGCCTGACCGTCTCTGTTTTCGAGCTGACCGGCTCGAGCACCTCGGTCAGCCTGCTGATCCTCAGCTTCCTGGTGCCGGCGGTCATCTTCGGTGCCATCGCCGGCGTCTATGTCGACCGGCTCGACCGACGCAAGATCCTGATCGTCACCAACGCGGCGCGTGGCGTGCTGTTCCTGGTGCTGCTCGCGTTCCCGACCGATCTGGGCATCATCTACCTGCTCAACATCGTGATTTCCACGCTGACGACGTTCTTCGGCCCGGCCGAGATCGCGATGATCCCGGTCGTCGTGCCGCGGCGCCAGCTGCTCGCCGCGAACTCGCTCCACATCGTCACGCTGCAGGCGTCGTTCTTCCTGGGCTTCGCGCTCCTCGGGCCGCTCGTCGTCAACATTGCTGGCCAGCAGATCCTGCTCATCATGGTCGCGGCGAGCTACTTCATCGGCGCTGCCCTGTGCTGGATGCTGCCGCGCTACAAGGCGGATCGAGTCGGCGGCACGCACCCAACCGAGGCCCTAGGTGACGCGAGCAACGCGGTCGCTGCCACGTTCCACCAGCTGGCCGACGGGCTGCGCTTCATCCGCGACAACCGCGACGTTTTCTGGCCACTTACCTACCTGGCACTGACGGCTTCGCTGATTGGTGTCCTGGGGGTGCTCGGACCGGGCTTCGCGACGCAGGCTCTGGGCCTTTCCGAGCGCGACTTCGTGGTCGTCGTCCTGCCGCTCGGCGTCGGCCTGCTGATGGGCATCCTCGTGCTCAACGCCTACGGACGGCTCTTCACGCGACGGCACGCGATCGAGGGCGGCATGTTCGCCCTTGGCATCACGCTGCTCGCGCTTGCCCTTGCCCAACCCCTTACCGCGCGGCTGTCGCTGTCGATCTCGCTGCTGTCGATCGTGATCGTGGTCGCATTCTTCGCCGGCGTCGCCTACGCATTCGTGGCGGTACCGGCCCAGACCCAGCTGCAGGAGGAACTGCCGCCGCAGATCCGCGGCCGCGTCTTCGGCGTGCTCAACATGCTCGTCAGCATCGCCAGCTTTCTGCCGATCATCATCGTCGGCCCGATAGCCGACAACGTGGGAACGTCGCTCGTGGTGGCGGGATCGGCGATCGTCGTCCTGGCCGTAGCCGTGATCTCGATCTGGAAGGCTCCGCCCACGGACGAGGAGCCGATCGCGGGCGGTCTCGTCGATGCCATGGATCCCGTTGCGCTGAGCGGACGCTCGCTCACGCAACCGATCTCACTCGAGCTCATCGATGAGAGCGGCGACCAAGACGCGCCTTCGATGGATCTGATCTCTCCGGTAGTGCCCGGCGTTCCGGGTCCGGCTCCAGAGACGGACGTACACGCCCGCCACGGGCACCCACCGGAATAGCGCCCAACCGTGAGGCCGCGCGTCGCGATCATCTTCACCGGCGGCACGATCTCGATGCGCCCCGACCCGACCGCGGGCGGCAATGTTCCGACCCTCGACGGCGCGGCCATCCTTGCGCTCGCTCCACTCGCCGCCGAAATTGCGGACCTCGAGCCGCTCGATTGGGGGCTGGTCCCCGCCTCACATCTGACCTTCGCGCAGATGTGTGACATCGCGCGCCTGGTAGCGAGTCAGTTGGCGCGTGACGACATCGACGGCCTGGTGATCGTCCAGGGCACAGACACGATCGAGGAGACGGCGTTCGCCTATGACCTGCTGCTCGCGACCGACAAGCCGGTGATCGTGACCGGGGCCATGCGCGACGCCGCGTCGGCTGAATTTGACGGGCCGCGAAACCTCGCTGACGCAGTGGCGTGCGCCGTGTCTGCCGAGCTGCGCGCCTCCGGCGTGCTCGTGGTCCTCGACGGCCGCGCGATCGCGGCCGACCAGGCAGTCAAGACGAACACGACGGCCATGGACACGTTCCAGCCACGGACGGGTGAGGCGGTTGCGACCGTCGACGACGGCACGGTCACGATCGTCGAGCCGCGTCCGACCCGGCGCGTGCTGCCGCACATCCCGAACGAGCCAGTCGAGGACGTCCACCTCATTACGGCCGTGACCGGCATGAGCGGCGCGCTGGTGCGCGGCATTGCCCAATCCCGGCCAAGCGGCCTGGTGATCGCCGCGACCGGAGCGGGCAACACCAGCTTCGAGCTGCTCCAGGCCACATCGGCACTGATGCTCAAAGGAACGA
This sequence comes from uncultured Chloroflexia bacterium, assembly GCA_963706095.1. GTDB lineage: Bacteria > Chloroflexota > Limnocylindria > Limnocylindrales > CSP1-4 > JALYGJ01. The sequence continues at coordinate 293,384 of OY970149.1, read as the reverse complement.
CAGTCGTGCTGACCACGCGCTGTCCCACGGGCGAGGTCGCCCCGGACTACGCCTTTCCCGGCGGTGGCGCCACGTGGCGCAAGGCCGGCGCGATCCTCTCGTCCTTAGACGGTCCCAAATCACGCGTCGCCCTGGCACTGGCGCTCAGCGCCGGCCTGGCCCAAAACGAGATCGAGGAGCTGCTGCACTGAGCACCCAGATGTTGAAGGCCGACCTGCTCATCATCGGCCGAGTCGCAACCCTCGCCGGTGAATCGGGCTGGGCCTGGCAGCCGGCCGTGGCCATCGGTGGCGGGCGGGTGCTGGCAGCGGGCTCCGAATCGGAGCTCGAGGCATTCGTCGGCCCAAACACCGAGCGCTGGCGGCTGGCCACAGACCAAGCCGTCCTGCCGGGCATGACCGATGCGCACCTGCATCTGATGTCGCTCGCTCTCGCCGAGACGCAGATCGACATCAACGGGCTCGGCCTCGATGAGACCCTGGCACAGATCTCGCTGCGGCACCGCAAGATGGATGCCGCGGGCGACATCGGGTGGCTGCTCGGCCACGGCTGGTCGGCGCATGACCTTGGTGGCTGGCCGACGGCCGATGACCTGGCTCGCGTCGCGCCGGGCCGGCCGATTGCGCTCTACGCCCACGACCACCATTCGCGCTGGGTCAGCCACGAGGCCATGCGCAGGGCACGGATCGCTGAGGTCGTCGATCCCGAGTTCGTAGAACTGATCCGACGCGACGAGAGCGGCCATCCGAGTGGCATCCTGCACGAGTGGGGCGCGACGCTGGTCGATTCGGCCATCGACGAGTCCAGCTTCGACCAGGTCGAGCAGCTCCTGGGACAGGTGGCGCGCAAGCTCGCGGCACTGGGGCTGACCGGCTGCCACGACCCGGGCGAGCTCAACGCCGATACGACCATCCAGCGCGGGCCGGTGTTCTACCGCGCCGCCGACGAGCGCGGCCGCCTGCCGATGCGCGTGCATGGCGCAGTCCGAGCGCACCAGCTCGAGCGGGCGATCGAGCTCGGACTGCGCAGCGGCCAGAGCTACGGCGGGCGCTTCACGATGGGCTGGCTGAAGCTGTTCTCGGACGGCTCGCTCGGCTCGCGCAGTGCGGCGATGCTCGAGCCCTACTCGGATGCGGCGACCAATCCGCCGACCGGCGGACCGACAGGCATGTTCCTGATGAGCGCCGAGGAGCTGGATCAATACCTGCGCCGCGCGACGGAGGGAGGCATCTGTGGGCAGGTCCACGCCATCGGCGATGGCGCGGTACGCATGGTCCTCGACGTCTTCGAGAGCCTGGCTGGTTCGGGGCTGACAGAGATGGCGCTGATGCCGCGCATCGAGCATGCCCAGCTGGTCGATCCGGCCGATCAACCGCGCTTCGGCCGGCTGGGGATCGCGGCGTCGGTCCAGCCCGTCCACCTGCGCAGCGACGCCCCGCAGGTCGTGGCTGGTTGGCGTGAGCGCGGCGAGAGCTCGTTTCCGTTGCGCGGACTCCTCGACGGCGGAGCGCTCATCCCGTTCGGCACTGACGCACCGGTCGAGCCGCCCGATCCCTGGCCGGGCATCGCCGTCGCGGTCACGCGCCGCGATCCGTTCCGGCCTGACGACGAGCCGATCGGCCGCGCGCATGCGATATCCCTCGAACGAGCGGTGCGCGCGGCCTGCCTGGACCCGGCACTCTCGGCGCGGTTGACTGACATCGGCCGGCTGACGGCCGGCTGCCGCGCGGACCTGATCGTCATTCCGGCAGCCGCCCTGCGCGAGCCGGTCGATGCCGCGACACTGGCCTCAACCCGGCCGCTGGCCACGCTCATCGACGGCCGCGTCGTCTATCAGGCGGAGACGTTCACTCCGGCCTGACGCTCGTCGCTGTAGTCGAAGACCACCTCGAGCGGATCGCGCCGCCCGAGCAGCACGAAGGTCGCGGCGCCCACGATGAGCGCGACCACACCGGGCACGATCAGCGAGAAGCGCACACCGGCCAGAGCAGCGTCGGCGTAGGCCACGCGCATCTGCGGGTCGATCATCTCGAGCAGCTCGGGAAAGGCCGGCAGGCCCAGCGCAAAGACAAGCTCGCGCAGCGGGGCGAGCTGTTGCTCGACTTCCTGGGGCGACTGGCCGACGAGGCCGCTGGCGAAGGTGTTTAGGGCGACCTGCGACGAGATGTAGGCCGCGAAGACGGCACCGAGCCGCGTACCCAGGCCGAGCGATGCCTCGTTCAGCCCAGCCGCGGACCCGGGCAGTTGGCGCGGCACGCTGGCGAAGATCAGCGCTGTGCGAACGACCGTGGTGATGACGAACCCTGCTCCGATCAGCACGAAGGGGACGATGAACAACAGGTAGCTCGAGCTCGGCCAGAGGACGGCGGCCAGGGCGATGTCCGCCACACCAACGGCCATCACGCCGCCCGCCACAAGGACGCGGGGGCTCATCTTGCGCAGCAGCCAGCCTGACAGTGGCCCGGCCAGGAGCAGCGCCAGGGCAAATGGAGCGATGGCCAGCGATGCCAGCAGCGGCGGCATGCCGGCGATCAGCGTGAAGAACTGCGGCATCTTTATGAGCGGCACGATCTGGGCAAAGCCGAGGACCACGCCAACCCCGAGCACGATCGCCATCAGCCGCCGGTCGATGCGTGTTGACGCCGATTCCGGCCGCCAGCGCAGGATGAGCATCGCACCGATGATCGCCACCACGCCGGCGCCACCGACGATGACGTCGAGCGGATCGACCCGGAAGTTGATAAGCGAAGCCACGAGCGCGATGACGCCGAAGCCCCACAGCGCCGTAGCCACGATCAGCGGGCGGTGATCCTCCGGGGCACGCGGGAAGGAGGGCATCAGCCGGCGATTGGCGAAGAGCGCGACCAGAGCGACGACTCCACAGACCACGAATGCCTGGGTGTACGGCCCGTGAGCACCGTTGAGCAGGACCAGCGGTGGACCCAGCGCGGTCCCCGCGCCGAGCGCCGCGTAGGCGATGCCGATAGCCGTGGCGCGCTTGATGCCGCCGTACGAGACGCCGACGACGCCGATGGCATAGGGCAGAACGATGCCCACGCTCAGGGTGCCGAGCAGCCGCCCCACGAAGAAGACACCGTCATCTGCCGCGAATGCACAGATGATCGAGGCCGCCACGAGACCGAGCAGAGCGGTCTCGTACAGCCTGCGCGAACGGAAGATGTCGGCCAGGACGCCGCCTACGAGCAGCACCGCCGACTTCCATACCGCGGTCACGAGCAGCAACGATTGGAGCTCCGGCGCAGCGCGTATCGCCGCCTGGACCGACGGCATAGCCGGTTCGAGGATGGGCGGGTCGAGGCCAGCGGCGGCCATCGCCAGGGCAGCGCCGAGCAGGATCGGGCGCGCCGGCTTGTCGTAGACGATGTCGCCGATGGCCTGGGGGAGGGGCAGACGCCGCCCCGCGCTGGCGTTCAGGGCGGGCTCAGAACGGCCGGTTGTGGGTCAGAACTGGATCGGATAACCCGGCCCGAGCGGCAGCCCAAGGATGAACCAGAGGCTGAACAGGATCACCCACACGATGGTGATAACGGCAACGTACGGAATCATGAGGGCAATGACCGTGCCAATCCCCGCGTTCTTCTGATAGCGCTGGGCGATGGTCACCATGAACGGCAGGTAGACCATCAGCGGCGTGACCACGTTCATCGGCGAGTCGCCGACTCGGTAGGCGGCAAGCAGGGTCTGCGCCGGCACGCCCTGGCCGTCGAACAGGGGCACGAAGATCGGCGCGAAGATGGCCCACTTCGGGACCAACCCGGGCATGATGATGTCCAGGCCCAGGATGACCACGATCATTCCGATCAGCAACGGCAGCGTGCCTATCGGGCTCGCCTCGAGCGCCTGCGAGAGCATCGTGGCGATGACCGCGGGCATCTGGCTGTGATTGAAGAAGGCAATGAACTGGGCAATCATCAGCAGCATGAAGATGAGTCCGGCCAGCCCGGCGAACGTCTTCACAACGGCATCGATCACGTCACCCGACTTCTTGAAGGTGCCTGACCCGTACCCGAAGCCGATGCCCGCCACCAGGAAAGCCATGGTGATGATGAACATCAGGCTGTCCATAAACGGCGTGTTGCCGATGATGTCGCCCGTGACCGGGTCGCGCAGCGGCGCGCCCGGGATCGCTGTCAGCAGCAGGATGATGATCGCGTAGACCAAGGTGGCGATCGACGCGAACTTCAAACCGCGACGCTCGGCGGTGCGATCGTCGACGGTGTCGGCGTCGTCCTCGATGGAGATGCCGCTCGCGGGCCCTAGCTGCGCCGGCTCCCACTTGCCAAGCCTTCGCTCGACGATGCGCTCGGTGACGACTGCCGCCGTGATCGCCAGCACGATCGATGAGACGACGCTGAAGAAGTAGTTCGAGACGATCGTCTGGGGCGCCTGGTCGGTCAGGGTGAGCGCTTCGTTGGTGATCGCGACGACCTGGGCATCGACCGGTCCGGGGATGATGTTCACGCCGAAGATCGCGCCGACGCCGGCGAAGCAGGCGGCCATGCCCGCCAGAGGGTGGCGCCCAACGCTGGCGAAGGCCGCGGCGCCGAGTGGCACCAGGATCAGGTACCCGGCATCCGTCGCCACGCTCGACAGGACGCCGACGAAGATCAGGACGAGCGCAAGTGCGCGCCGCGGCGACGCGGCGACGAGGAGGCGGATGAGCGACGACATGAGCCCGGCGCGCTCGGCGACACCCGCCCCCATGAGGGCGACGAAGGCGATCCCGACCACGGCAAAGCCCGTGAAGTTCGGCACGAACGAGGTGAACATGAAGCGGATGCCCTCGACCGAGAGCAGCGGCTGCACCGCAATCGTGCGCTCCTCCAGGTGCCAGTCGTCCTCGTATCCCGGCGCCGCATCAAAGATTGGCTCGGTTGAGTCCTCGTAGTAGTCGGGTACGACGACGGGGTTGTCGGGGACCGCGACCGTCTCGGTGACCGAGACGTTGAAGAAGGAGAGAACCGTCGATAGGACGATCACCCCGATGATGAGGTAGAGGAACATCATCACCGGGTGGGGGACCTTGTTCCCCAGCTTTTCGATGGTCGCCAGGAGTCCGCCCGTGGCGGCCGGCTCCTCGACTGGGCCGTTCTCGGCGGCCGGACTCGTCGCGGTCATCGATCCCTCCTCAGGCGCCGGTGGCGCGGAAGCTCGTCGCCAGCTCGACCAGAAGTCGAGCGCCGAAACCGGTGCAGCCGGGCGTGTGCCATGAGCGCGCGTCCGTGCTCTGGGCAGTGCCGGCTATGTCGATGTGGGCCCACGGCACGTCGCCCACGAACTCCTCGAGGAACAGCGCCGCGGTGATCGCGCCGCCTTCGCCAAAGCCCAAGTTCTTCATGTCGGCGATCGGCGAATCGAGCTGCTTCCGGTAGCGCCGGTAGAGGGGCAGCTGCCAGACCGGCTCGTCGGTTTCGTCGCCGGCCGCCTTGACCTGCTCGATCAGCGCCTGGTCGTTGCCCATAACACCGGCGACCTCGGTGCCAAGCGCGCGCATGCAGGCACCAGTCAGCGTGGCGATGTCGATGATCGCGTCGTGACCCTCCTCGACTGCGAGCACCAGGCCGTCGGCCATGACCAGGCGGCCTTCGGCGTCCGTGTTGGCGACCTCGATCGTCTTGCCGCCGCGGATGGTGATCACGTCGCCGAGGGCCATGGCCGTGCTGCCGACCATGTTGTCAGTGCACATCAGATAGCCGGTCACGGCTGTCCTGGAGCCAACGGCAGCCATTGCCGCCACGGCCGCCAGGATGGCCGCCGCCCCGGACATGTCGTTCTTCATCGCCGCGTGAACCAGGTCACCCGGCTTCAGGGCGACGCCGCCGGAGTCGTACATGATGCCCTTGCCGATCATCGCCATGCGGCCAGTGGCACCTTCTGGCGAGTAGGTGAGCTTGATCATCCGTGGCGGCTCGACGCTGCCGGCGTTGACGCCCAGGAGTCCGCCCATGCCCTCGGCGATCAGCTTCTCCTTGTCCCAGACCTCTACGCCGAAGCCGTGCTCCTTGCCCAGCGCGACCGCGATGTCGGCCATGCGCGATGCGCTCAGGTGGCTGTGTGGAGTGTTGGCCAGGTCGCGTGCCAGGGCCGTCGCCGCGGCCATTGCCTGCCCGCGCTCGACGCCTTCGGCGACGCCATCAGCGCCGACGACGGTGACTGATCGAATGTGTTTCGCGGCGCTCGACGAGCGCAGGACGTCGTATCGATACCTCGCGAGCAGGACTCCTTCAGTGACTGCCTGGGCTGCCTCGGCCGCCGATACGGAACCGAGCTCCGGCAGAGTGATGGCCAGTTGCTCGTGGCCCGCGACTGCTCGGGCAAACGAGCCCGCGGCGTCGCGCAGCGCCGCACCGTTTAGGGCACCGATCTCTCCGATGCCAACAGCCACGTTGACCGAACCGCCTGTCGCGGGCACGACCACCGCCGAGCCGACCGACCCATCAAAGCCCATGCCCTCGAGCTCGGCACGACCTAGGGCAAGGTCGGCCGGTATGTCACCGCCGCCAACGACGAAGTAGCTCCGCGCCGTGGCGCTAGCCGGAACATCGGCCGCCGCGCGAACGGCAGCGCGGCGCGAGCGGTCAAGTGAGGGAGTGTGGGCGATCGGATTCTGTGTCGAGCCACCGGGCATGCGGGCTGCACCTCAGTCGCACCTGATCCACGTCTACACAGCCCCCGCTCAACTCAGTTTATGGATCAGGGGCACCCGCGCGATGGCGGAGCCACCCCGCCCACTGGTATGGCACGCCCTACGCGCGCCCCGCCAGGATCGGTGCAGTGCGTCTGAATCCCCATATGGCCGCGTAGATGCCGAGCAGCAATTCCCAGGCGAACTCGGGTACCACGAAGAGGGCAGCTGCGCTGGTTGTCTCCCACAGGCCGAACAGGACGCCGATGTTCCCGACCAGCAGGACCGGTCCGGCGATCAGACCCAGCATGGCCAGCGGCCGCGGAATGAGCCCGGACGCGTACATCAGGTAGGCCAGGATCAGCCCATTCCCAAACGGGACGACGAGTCCGGGGCCGAACAGGAACGTCCAGTCCCTGAGTGCGGCGAGGGATACGGCGAGGTCGGCTGCTCCGGGCGAGTCCTGGCGCAGGCTGACCACTCCGAGCACGAAGACGATGCCCACCGCGATGAAGACGCACTCGATGATTCGAGCCGCGACGTAGCTGATGGCAAGGACCTCGCTCTGCCGCCGCGCGATCGGGTAGAGCACGACGGCCGTTCCGACGTTCGCGATGATGAGCAGGAACTCCAGCAGCGCGGCCAGGTAGATCTGGGCGTCCATGCCGCCACCGGCGATGTATCCGGCCGGGTCGTCGAGTAGGGGTTGGAAGAGAAGGGCGGCAGGTATCGAGGTGAGGAACGTGATGATGAACAGCACGCCGAAGATCCGCGCGCGCCGCTGATCGTCGACCATCTCCTCATCCTAGGTAGGCGCTGTGCTCGTGACAACGTCCTACAATGTGCCTTCTCGGGCGGCTAGCTCAGCTGGTTAGAGCACTTGCTTGACATGCAAGAGGTCACTGGTTCGAGTCCAGTGTCGCCCACCAAATCTCGACGCAAAGACCGCCAGGATCGGTGGTCTTTCTCTTTGAGCCGCGCCTTATCCCTGCTGTTGCTGATTGCGGGCGAATAGGTCTGCGCATCACACTGCCTCCCAATCGAACCGCCGTGGGTTCGAGCCGATATGGAGGCGTTCGATGGGTTCGCTGGTGAGACGAGTTTCAGCCTTTGCTGCCCGTAACAGGACGGCGGTGGTCGTTGGATTGGTTGTGGCGGTCACGTCCTCGGGCACTGCCGCCGCTGTCTCGGTCGTCCTCGGCGGGACGAACACGAGCAACAATCTGACCACGTTCAGGAGTGCCCGGAACGGCACCGTGCTCCAGGTGACCAACAACAACGCCGGAGGAGGTGTCAACGCCCGGGGCCTGGGCATCACCGTGCCATCCGGCCGAGCGCCGATCGCCGTCAATGCGAACGCCGGCAAGGCGACGAACCTCAACGCCGACATGGTGGACGGCCTCGATGCCTCCGCCTTTTTGCCCGCGAACGGCAAGGCAAACGATGCTGATGCGCTCGACGGCATCGACTCGAACGGCTTTGTCCGCGGTAACGGGTCGGCCAGCCGAGGCGCCACCGTAAGGCCGCCGGACGGTAGCGCCTCCCATTTCTTCCTCGGCCAGTCGTTCAATGAGCTCAACGCTGTGAGCCCCTGGGTCGGCCTGTACTACCTGTGCCCGACCAACCTCGCGCACAACGGCGCCGTCGTCATGAGGAACGACGGAAACGAGACTCTCAACGTTTTCTACGACAACGGACTGACCGAGCCGACGTATCTGCAGCTCACGGGGAATAGCCAGCACAGCATCGCCACGTTGGCCGCGGGCGAGCACCTATCCATCCAGGTTCAGGGTGCGGGCATGGCCACGTTCGAGGTGTACTCCGTGCACCGGCCGGACAACTGCCACGCACAGGGACAAGCATGGTTCGCCTACTGAACGCGCGACAGCTGAGCTGGCACACGGTGTAGGCATGCTCGACTCTATGACCCCGGACCAGACCATCGATGAGCTTGCTCGACTTCTCTTTGCCTACGTTCCCGGCTCTCGCTCGACGCGCGTGGTGACCGCCGACATTACGCAGACGATCACGGCCTGGGCACACGCCCGTGGCTGGTCGGCTCGAACGGAAGCGCGTGTCAAGGTGCCCGACGGTGGTGCGGAGCGCCTCGGCTTCGTGGACGTGCTCGTGCTGCCGGGCGATGGTCAGCCGGGCATCGCCATCGAGATCGACAGCGCGGACAAGCCCTGGTCGCTGGTGAAGCTGCGCTATGCCGCCGCGGCGGGAATGCGACCTGTCTGGGTGCGCTGGGGCGATCAGGACTGGGCTGTCGCTCATACCGATGTAGACGTGATCCAGCTGCCGGCCACGCGCAGTCCGGCGCCGTCGGGCAGCGACGCGCAACTCGGCCTGTGGCCGTAGCCTGAGGAGGTGAGGATCGGGGGATTTGACCACTTCCAGATCGGAATCGAGGAAGGTGGCGAGGACCGCGCGCGCCAGTTCTACGGCGGTGTCCTGGGGCTGACCGAGGTCGAAAAGCCGGAGGCACTGGCCGGACGAGGCGGCTGTTGGTTCATCGGCGAGGGAGTGCAGCTGCACCTGGGTGTCGAGCGTCCATTCTCGCCGCCGCCACGCGCTCATGTCGCGCTGCTCGTCGGAGATCTCCGCGAGGCACGGGCGCGGTTCGCCTCGGCCGGCGTTGATGTGATCGAGGACGACAGCGACATCGGCGTTGCCCGCTTCTACGTCCGTGACCCGTTCGGCAACAGGGTCGAGATCGTCGATGCGCTCGACGCCGGCTTCACGTGGCGACAGCCGGCGATTGGGGCGTGAGCCTGTTCGGCGCGGCACCGGCCGATCAGTACGACCGCTTCGTGGGCCGCTACACGCGCGAGCTGGCACGCGCACTGATCGCCGCGGCCGGGGTGCGCCCGGGCCAGCGCGCGCTCGACGTCGGGTGCGGCCCGGGCGCCCTCGCGACTGAGTTGGTAGCCGTGTTGGGCGCGGCCGATGTGGCGGCCGTTGATCCTTCGCCGTCCTTCGTTGAGGCCTGCCGGTCCCGATTGCCTGAAGTCGACGTTCGCCAGGGCTCTGGTGAGGCACTGCCATTCGATGACGACACGTTCGATCACGCGATGGCCCAGCTCGTCGTCAATTTCATGGCGGACGCGCCGGCGGGCGTGGCCGAGATGGTGCGTGTCACCCGTCCCGGAGGTCGCGTGACGGCCGCGACGTGGGACTACCGCGACGGAATGATCATGCTGCGCCGCTTTTGGGACGCGGCGCTGGCGGCGGACGAGGAGGGGACCGTCGTCGACGAAGCGGCAGCGATGCGCTACTGCGACCCGGACGACCTTGCCGGACTGCTGAACGGCGCTGGGCTGGCCGACGTGCAGGTCAAACCCGTCGAGGTCAGCGCCCGCTATGAAGACTTCGACGACCTGTGGGCGCCGTTCGAAGCAGGCATCGGTCCCGCCGGCGCTCACGTCCGGAAACTCGAACCCGCCCGACGCGAGACGCTGAGGCGTGAGTTTCGCCGCCTGTTGGATGTCGGTGACGAGCCGTTTGAGCTGACTGCCCGCGCCTGGGTCGGCGTCGGCACGGTTCGCTGACAACAATGCCCCGCCGAGCCGAGCCTTATGTCCGGCTGCTCCGGACCAACACGGCCTTCCGCCGCATGTACGCAGCGCAGCTGGTCAGCTTTGCCGGCGACTGGTTCGCGACCGTGGCGCTGCTCGGCCTCGCCCTCGAGCTCTCGGGCTCGGCCGCAGTGGCGTCCCTCGTCCTCGTCCTGCAGACCGGTGCCTTCGCGGTCATGGCGCCATTTGCGGGCTCGCTGGCAGATCGGATGGACCGCAAGAAGCTCCTGGTGGCCGCGGATCTGGCAAGAGTCCCGATCTGCCTGGGCTTCCTGCTCGCGCGCTCCCCGGACACGCTCTGGATCGCCCTGCTCTGCACGGCCGCGCTTGCAGGGATGGGCGCCTTCTTCGAGCCGGCCTCATCGGCGGCGCTGCCCAACCTGGTCAATGACGAAGACCTGCCGACGGCCAACGTCCTGACCGGCTCGGCGTGGGGCGTGATGCTCGCGGTCGGTGCGGCAATCGGCGGCATCGTGGCCGCGACCCTCGGCAGGGATGCCGCGTTCGTGATCGATAGCGCAACGTTCCTGGTCTCGGCACTGCTCATCATCGGCATCACGCGGCCCTTCCAGCAGGCGCGCAATGCCGAAGCGCTCGACGGCCAGCGCATCGGTTTGGTGGGCTCGATCAAGCCCGTGCTCCGATTCGCGCGGCACAACCGGCTGATCTCGTCCTTGCTGCTCAGCAAGACCATGTTCGGCGTGGGTACCGGCGTGATCCTGATGCTCGCGGTGTTCGCCGACGAGGTCTTCCAGGCGGGCGATGTGGGCATCGGCATCCTGTTCGCGGCGCGAGGTCTGGGAGCGTTGGTCGGCCCCTTCGTCGCCCGGGCAACGTTCGGGACGTCTGATCGTGGGTTGCTGGTCGGTATCTCGGCGTCGCTGCTCGTGCTCACCGTGGCGTACGCGCTATTCCCGCTGGCGCCGACCATCTGGCTCGCCGGCGGGCTGGTCTTCATCGCCCACCTCGGAGGTGGGAGCCAGTGGATGCTCTCGACCTACGGCATCCAGCGCCACACGCCCGATTCGATCCGTGGCCGCGTGTTCAGCTTCGACTTCGGGCTGGTGACGCTAACCATCGCGTTGTCGACGATCGTCGCGGGGACGCTGTCCGAGACACTCGCGCCACACGCCGCTGTGTGGGTCATGGTCTCGTTCGTGGCAATCGCCGGCCTAACCTGGTTCTGGTTCTCGACACCCGCCCGGCGCTCGGCGGACGCTGGTCAGGCCGAGAGCTAGCGGCGTATACTGCGCGACCAATCGAACAAAGCGTTGATCGGGACACGCGTCTCATCGCCAGCGACACCAGAGAGCCAGGGTCAGCGGCTGAAAGCCCCGGCGGTCGAAGCGAAGAGTCGCACCACCCGTGAGCGACCGGTGAACCGGTCCGGGCGCCGCCCGTTAGCGCGGCATCCTTGAGAGCGTCGGCTGCGGCGCGGCGAAGGCGGGTGGAACCGCGAGAGGCTGCGACCTCTCGTCCTGTCGCAACGCGATGGACGAGGGGTTTTCTGATTCTCCGGAGGGTCCGGAGATGGTGATAGACGAACAGGTACAGCAGCTCGAAGAAGAAGAGGAGCTCGCACTCGAGGCACCCAAGCGGGAGTCGGCGGAGGAGCTGCTCGACGCCAGCGCGGGCGATCCGCTCGATCCGATGCGCCACTCGGCCGCGCACGTGATGGCCGAGGCGGTGATGGATCTCTTCCCGGAGACGAAGCTGGGCATCGGCCCGCCGATCACGGACGGCTTCTACTACGACTTCGACCTGCCACGCCCGCTGACGCCGGACGATCTGGCGGCCATCGAGGCGCGAATGAACGAGTCCATCGCGGCAGATCACCCGTTCGTCTTCAGCGAAAAGTCCAACTCGGATGCGCGGGCCTTCCTCGAGGAGAAGGGCCAGCCGTACAAGGTCGAGATCGTCGACGACCTCGTGGCCGCCGCCCAGCAGCGTGGCCTGCCTGCGCCGCAGACGACCTTCTACGAGCAGGGGCCGTTCATCGACCTGTGCCGCGGTCCGCATGTCGAGTCGACGGGCAAGATCGGTCCGATCAAGCTGCTCGCGGTCTCGGGCTCGTACTGGCGTGGCGACCAGAAGCGCCAGCCCATGCAGCGCGTCTACGGCACGGCGTGGCCCACGCAGGAGGAGCTCGACAAGTTCCTGTGGCGGCGCGAGGAGGCGAAGAAGCGCGACCACCGTCGGCTTGGGGTCCAGCTCGACCTGTTCAGCTTCCACGACGTCTCGCCCGGAGCCGCGTTCTGGCATCCCAAGGGCTGGCGCCTCTACAACTTGCTGCGCGACGCCATGCGCGAGATCCAGGCGCGGCGCGGCTACGAGGAGATCTACACGCCTCCGCTCGTGCACAAGAAGCTATGGGAGCAGTCGGGCCACTGGGACCTGTACCGCGAGAACATGTTCCTCGTCGAGTCCGAGGACCAGACGTACAGCCTGAAGCCCATGAACTGTCCCGAATCGACGTTCGTCTATCGCTCCAAGGTGCGCTCGTACCGCGAGTTCCCGCTGCGCCTGTCCGAGTACGGCGCGCTCCATCGGGCGGAGCTCTCCGGCGTGCGCTCAGGCCTGACGCGCGTCCGCCACTTCTACACGGACGATGCCCACATCTACGTGACGCCGGCGCAGATCCAGGACGAGATCCTGGCGCTGATGGGCGAGGTCACGGAGTTCTACTCGTGGTTTGGCCTTGAGCCGATGCTGACGTTCGGCACGCGGCCTGAGAAGGCGTTGGGCGACGAAGCCACGTGGCGCGAGACGGAAGCGATGATGCTCGAGGCGCTCAAGGTGTCGGGCGTCAGCTATCGCGTCAAGGAAGGCGACGGGGCGTTCTACGCGCCCAAGATCGACATCCAGATCGCCGACGCGCTTGGGCGCGAGTGGCAGACGGCGACGATCCAGGTCGACCGGCTGATGCTGCCCGAGCGCTTCGACCTGCACTACATCGACGAGAACGGCGAGCGCCAGCGGCCGGTGGCCATCCATCGCGCCATCCTGGGCTCGCTCGAGCGCTTCATCGGGGTCATCACTGAGCACTTCGCCGGGGCATTCCCGTTCTGGTGCGCGCCCGTGCAGGCCGTGGTCATTCCGATTGCCGACCGGCACAACGACTCCGCCAACGAGCTTGCGGTGGTGCTGCGCGAGCGCGGCCTGCGGGTCGAGGTCGACGAGTCCTCGAACCGCATGCAGAACAAGATCCGACTCGCCCAGGAGCAGAAGACGCCGTACATGCTCGTGCTCGGCGATCGCGAGATCGAGGCACGCACGGCGGCGCCACGGACCAGGGCAGGGGAGCAGCAGGAAGCCGTGGGCTGGGATGACCTGGCCGAGCGTCTCGCCCAGGAGGCAGCAAACCGCCGGCCGGACTAGTCGGGCGGACGAACGCCCGGGCCGGCAAGGGCGCCTGGCGGCCTCAGCTAGAGGTCGCCGGCGCGATTTTTCAGACCTGGTGAACACACACTCGGAAAAACGTAGGGCTGGCGGCCACGACCGAGCGTCAAACCGGCAGATTGCGACACTAGATCTGCAAAGTTGCTCGCCTGCGGGTGTCCGCGGCTGCCACAGGGCATCGAAAGTGACCAGAAGGGCCCCGCTTGGAGGTCTCCTGTTCACTAGATCTGAAATGTCGCTGCGTGAGGCTCGAGTCGAAGCGCGGGTGGCGACCGCGCTCAGAGATCCTCTGGATGAGCCAACGTTCCAGCGCGGGGAGTTGTAAAGCGTCGTTGGCGGCGATTTCGTAGGATCACGCCAATCAGGAGGGACCCACTTGTCGAAGTCGCTGCTTTCGTTTGCTGCCATCGCGCTGCTCGTGGTGGGTTGCGTCTCGGTCGGGCCGTCAACCACCGCCGGCCCAACAGCCACGGCCGCCGGCCCAACCGCGGGTGTCGCGACGCCCGCGCCGGCCACGCCCCAGGCAACGTCGACGACTTCAGCCACTACAGAACCAGCTCCGACCAACTCGCCGGAGCCGACCGACGAGCCCGAGCCCACGGACAGCCCAGAGCCGACCGAATCACCCGAGGAGACGGCGGAGATCACACCAGATCCCTCGTCGGACCCCGGTGGGCTCGGCCGAGATCTCCTTTTCGCCGACGAGTTCGACGACCCCACGAGTGGCTGGGACGAGCTCGACGAGGCCATCGCCTCAGTCGGTTACGACAGCGGCGCCCTCCACTTCCGCTTCAACGAGACTGGCTGGGCATACACGGTGCGCGACCTCGATCAGCCAGTGACGGTGCTCCGCGCCGCCGGTCAATTCATACCCGACAGCGACGGCATCTTCGGCACGCTGTGCGGCAATTCTGACGGCAACTACATCGGCGCCGTGATCGGGACTGACGGCAACTGGGTCACGCTGCGCATCGACGTCACTGGCGTGACGGTGCTGACGCGCGACGACGATGCCGGCTTGACCGTACCGGTCGGCGACATAACGTCGTATGGGGTCCAGTGCACGATCAACGACGACGGCTCGGTCACCATCGAGGCGGTCATTCCCAACGCTGGCCCATTCACAGTCCATACCGAGCCGGCGGCCGGCTTTACCGCGTTCGATGTGATGGGCATCTACGCCGAGGCGACTCAACCCGAGTTCAACCTCGCTGTCGATACCGCCGCGGCACTCGGCGTTGAGCCCGACGGCAACATGTCGGCCGGCGCGACGGAGCTGCTGGCCCACATCCCGGTTGACCTCCAGGCCGGATGCGCGGAAAGCCCGGTGCCGCCGCTCTTCGTCGAGCCAGCGTCGTTCGTGGTGACTTGTGTGCGCCAGACCGAAGGCGACGGCTCGGAGCTGGCTGACTACGTGCAATTCCCATCGATCGAGACCTTGAACGACGCGTATCAGGAGCGCGTGGATGCCTTCGGCGTGCCGTCAGAGGGGTCATGCCAGACTGCCGCCAACGAGACGACGTGGACCTTCAACGACGTCTCGCTGGGCAGGGTCCAATGCGCACCGCAGGGCGTCGGCATTCGCTTCGATTGGACCGACGAAACGCTCAACATTCTGGCGACACTGGTCGACTTGGAAGGCGACTACGCAGCCGTCTACGAGGACTGGCTGGAGGCAGGCCCGAACGAGTAGGTTGAGCGAGCCTTCGTGCTATAGTCCGCGGGCTTGGAAGCGCGGTGAGCGATCGCCACAAGCTTCCGACATCGCTATTGGAGTGACGCTTTTGAGGGATCTGGCCTGAGCCGAGAGCTGCGAGTCAACGAGATGATCCGCGTACCGCAGGTGCGAGTCGTGGATGAAGAGGGAAACCAGGCGGGCGTCATGTCCACCGCGGATGCCCTCCGGCTCGCGCAGGATCGGGGCTACGACCTCGTAGAGGTCGCGCCGATGGCCTCCCCGCCCGTCACCCGACTGCTCGACTACGGACAGTTCAAGTACGAGCAGGCACGTCGCGAAAAGGAAGCCCGACGGCATCAGCGGTCGGTCGAGTTCAAAGAGATAAGGCTCAAGGTCAAGATCGGCAAAGGCGACTTTGACACCAAGGTCCGGCGCTCGATCCAGTTTCTGGAGGACGGCGACCGAGTCAAGGTGACGGTCCAGTTCCGAGGGCGCGAGCTCAGCCACGCGCACCTGGGACGCGACCTGCTGGTCCGCTTCTCGGAGCAGGTCGGTGAGCACGCCACGATCGAGCGACAGCCGCTGCTGGAAGGCAAGCAGATGTCGCTGGTCATGACCTCGACCCACAAGCCCAAGATCCAGCGCAGGGAAGAAGAGCAGAACGGAACGGCAGCGGCCACGGACACGGAACCGCAGGCAGCGGTGACGGAGACGGAACCAACGCCAGCGGCCACGGACACGGAACCGCAGGCAGCGGCGGTCCCGGAGACGGAGCCGCAGGCAGCGGCCCCGGAAACGGAGGCAGCGGCCCCGGAAACGGAGGCAGCGGCCCCGGAAACGGAGGCAGCGGCCCCGGCAGAAACGCCGGCACCCGCCGCCGCACCGCCAAAGGCCGCAGCGGCCAAGCCGGTAACCGCCGCAACCGCCAAGTCGGCAGGAGCATAAGCAGAACCAATGCCCAAGATGAAGAGCCACAAGGGAGCGCAGAAGCGCTTCGGCAAGACCGGCAGCGGCAAGATCGTCCGCGTCAAGGCGTGGCGTGGCCACCACCTCGACATCAAGTCGTCGCGCCGCACGCGTCGCTACGAGGGCAAGGCCGTCGTCAGCGGCGGCACGTCAGAAGAGCAGGTCAAGCGCCTGCTGCCGTACCTCTAGAGCGCCGGGCAGATGGCACGAGTCAAGCGCGGCGTCACCGCGCACAAGCGTCACAAGCGGCTGCTCAAGGCCGCCGAGGGCCGCCGCGGAACCCGCTCCACGCTCATCAAGCCGGCGCGTGAGGCACTGCTTCATGCGATGGCGTACGCCTACGTCGGCCGCAAGCAGCGCAAGCGCCAGATGCGCGCGCTGTGGATCGTCCGCCTGAACGCCGCCGCCCGCCAGAACGGCCTGACATACGGCAAGCTCATGAGCGGGCTCAAGCAGGCAGGCGTCGCCCTGGACCGTAAGATCCTGGCCGACATCGCGGTCCGCGATGCGGCCACCTTTGCCAGCATCGCCGAGGTGGCCAAGGGCCAAGCCGGGTAACGGCGCACCGCCGTGGACCTGGAGTCCTTCCGCGGCCAGCTCGACGAGCTGCGTTCGCGCGCACTCGCCGCGGTTGCCAAGGCAGATGATCCTGCCGAGCTCGACGCCGTCGAGGCCGATTACCTTGGCCGCAAGGGCGAGCTGAGGGAGCTTCTCGGGAACATCGGCAAACTGCCAACAGAGGACCGGCCCAAGGTCGGCGCGTTGGCCAATCCCATTCGTGAGGAGCTCGAAGCGTCATTTTCGGCGCGCCGGGCCCGTCTCAACGAGATTGCCCTCGACGTGCGCATCGCGCGCGAGCGGAAGGATGTCACGCTGCCCGGGCGCAGCCTGCCGCGCGGCTCGCTCCATCCGCTGATCGAGACGCAGCGCGAGATCGAGCGCATCTTCGGCCAGTTCGGCTTCGTCGTCCTATGAGGCGCCCGAGGTCGAGACCGACGAGCTCAACTTCGAGCTCCTCAACATCCCGCCCGACCATCCCGCGCGCGACCTCTGGGACACGCTCTACGTTGCCGGCTCGGACCATCACTTGCGTGCTGCGGACCCACACGTCGCCCGGCCAGATCCGGTTGATGCGTGCCGGTCCGCCACCGATTCGGGCGTTGCTGCCCGGCCGCTGCTTTCGCTACGAGAACGTCGACGCCGACCGTAACGTCGAGTTCTTCCAGATCGAGGGCCTCATGGTCGACGAGGGCACGACCCTCGCCGACATGCGCGGCCTGCTCGACGAGTTCGCGCGGGCGCATGTTCGGGCCGCGAACCGCGACTCGCTTCCGGCCCGGCTACTACCCGTTCACCGAGCCGTCCGTGGCCTTCGACATCAGTTGCACGGTGTGCGGCGGCAGTGGCTGTCCGGCGTGCCGGCGCAGCGGCTGGGTGACGATCCTCGGCGCGGGCATGGTCCACCCGGTGGTGCTGCGCAACGGCGGCGTCGATCCCGAGACACACCAGGGCTTTGCCTTCGGCATGGGCATCGACCGCATCGCGGGTCTGCGCCACGGGATCCCGGACATCCGCGCCTTCCTCGACAACGACTTGCGCTTCCTGGAGTCGTTCTAGTGCGCGGGACGACCTGATGCGAGTGCCGTTGTCGTGGCTGCGCGATTACGTGGACTTCGACCTTCCGATCGAGCGCCTGGCCGAGCGGCTCACGCTGCTGGGCATGGAGGTCCAGGCCATCGAGCGCGTCGGCGACGACTGGAGCTCGGTCGTTGTCGGCGAGCTGCTCGAGGTGGCTCCGCATCCGCGCGCTGACCGGCTGTCACTGACCAGGGTTCGCGTTTCGGACACAGACCAGCCGCTGTCGATCGTGTGCGGTGCCACGAACATCGCAGTCGGTCAGCGCGTGCCGGTCGCCCTGCCGGGCGCGGTGCTGCCCGGTGATAAGCGCATCTCGGTCTCGACGATCCAGGGCGCCGAAAGCCAGGGCATGCTGTGCTCTGGCGCGGAGCTTGGCCTTACGACCGACGCGGACGGGATCATGATCCTGCCCGCTGACGCCCGACTCGGCGCCCCACTCAGCGAGATCGCAACAGACACGGTGCTCGACATCGACGTCAAGCCCAACCGCGGCGACGCACTGTCGATGATCGGACTAGCCCGCGAGGTCGCTGCGATCGCCGGCAGCACGTTGCGTTGGCCGGACCTCGTCGTTCCCGAGTCGGGCGACTCGACGAGTGACCACGTCTGGGTGGAGGTTGCCGACCGCCGCCTGTGCCCGCGCTTCGTCGCGCGTTACGCGGACGTCGTCACTGTTGGCCCTTCGCCGCTGCAAGATCCAGCTGCGGCTGATGGCCGCAGGCATGCGCCCGGTGTCGAACGTCGTCGACGCGAGCAACTACGTCATGCTCGAGCTGGGCAAGCCGATCCACACCTTCGATGCAGCCGCGGTCAGTGGCGGCACGATCGTCGTCCGTCCCGCCAGGGACGGCGAGACGCTCGAGACGCTGGACCACGTCCAGCGCACGCTCACGCCGGACACGCTGGTCATCGCCGACGCCGGCGGTGCGCTCGGCATCGCCGGCGTGATGGGCGGCGCCGGTAGCGAGGTGAGCGCCGCGACGACGGCCGTGATCATCGAGTCGGCGATCTTCGACCCGGTCGCGATTCGCCGCACGGCGCAGCGCTTCGCCCTCCGCAGCGAAGCGAGCGTGCGCTTCGAGAAGGGCCAGGAGTCGCGCCTGGCGCGCGTTGGCGCCGATCGCACGGCGCAGCTGCTGGCCGAGTGGGCTGGCGCCCGCGTCGCGGTCGGCGCGGCGGATACCAACCCGGTTGATGAGGAGCCGCGCCGCGTCACGTACCGGCCGAGTCGCGTGAACCGTCTCCTGGGCACTCAGCTCTCGGCCGAGGACATGGCAGCCACGCTCGCCACGATTGGCATCTCCACCGAACAGGGCCACAGCGCGGACGAGGCGACGGCGGTCGTGCCGCCACACAGGCGCGACGTCGCGATCGAGGAGGACGTCACCGAGGAGATCATCCGTCTCCTGGGCTACGACGCCATCGAGCCGACGCTGCCCGATACCACGCCGCCCGGCTTCCGCGAGGAGCCGTCGCGGCTCATCAACTCGATGCGTGAGGCGCTGGCCGGCCGTGGTCTATCCGAGGTGGTCACGAACGCACTCCTAGGCCCGGACGACCACGCCGCTCTCGGTTTTGGCACTGACGATGCCGCGACCATCCGAATCGAGAATCCGGTCACTGTCGATCACTCCGAACTGCGGCGCTCGCTCGTGCCGAGCATGCTTGCCGTGCTTGGCCGCAACGAGCGCCAGCGACGCGCGGACGTCGCTCTGTTCGAGATCGGCAACGTCCACGACATGGCCGAATCCGGTCCGCAGCAGCGCGAGCTGCTGGGCATCCTGCTGGCGGGCAGCTGGCGTGCCCAGTCGTGGAGCGAGGAGGCTCGCCCGGCGTCGGTCGATGACGTCAAGGGCATCGTCGAGGGCTTGGCCGCCCGGCTCAATGTCGGTTGTCTCTTCTATCGCCCGGCAGGTGAGTGGCCGGGCGTGGAGCACCCCGGTCGCACTGCGGATATCTATGCCGAGGCAGAAGGTTTGCGCGTTGACCTTGGCCGTGTGGGCGAGCTCCATCCGCGGTACCTCGCGAGACACGACATCCGTTCGGACAGCGTGGTCTTTGCAACGCTCGAGCTCTCGGCCCTGCGCCGCTTGGCACAGCCCGCGCCGAAGGTCCGTACGGTCTTCAATCTGCCCGCGGCCGAGCGCGACATCGCCGTCGTCGTCGACCGCGACACGCCTGCCGCGGACGTCGAGGCAGCCATCCGGCGCAATGCCGGACCGTTTCTGGCGAGCGTCGAGCTCTTCGATCGCTACCAGGGCGCTTCGCTCGCGTCACACGAGGTCAGCCTTGCGTACCGGCTGCGCTATCAGCCGCTCGAGGTGGCGCTCACCGAGATGCAGCTCGAGGGCTCGGTTGCGGACATCGGCAATGCTCTCGAGCGCGAGGTCGGCGGCCGCATCCGCAGTGGCGCCTGAGCTTCCCCCGCCAATCGGAAATCGCGACTTCTTCGCGCGACCGACCGAGGTACTGGCCCGCGACCTGCTTGGCGTCTGGCTTGTGCGACAGACCAGCGAGGGACTGACGGGCGGGCCGATCGTCGAGACGGAGGCCTACGGCGGACCGGAGGATCTGGCCAGCCACGCGCGGGCCGGGCGGACGGCGCGTACCACGCCGATGTTCGGGCCGGTCGGGCACGCGTACGTCTACCTTGTCTACGGCATGCATTCCTGTCTCAACGTCGTTGGGTTTGGCGCGGCCGCGGCCGGCGCGGTGCTGATTCGCGCCATCGAGCCACGCGTCGGGGTCGAGCTGATGCGAACGCGGCGCGCGAGGCCGTCCGATGAGGATTCGCGGCTGGCCGCCGGTCCGGCGCGCTTGTGCCAGGCAATGGCGGTGACCCGTGCCCAGGACGGTCACGACCTCACGGCCGGTGACGTTCTGTGGCTGGCCGCGCCCGAGCTCATGGCGGACGCCGAGTTCTCGTCAGGCCCGCGGATCGGGGTCGACTACGCCGGCCCGGGCTGGGTCGACCGGCCATGGCGCTTCTGGATCGCTGGCAATCGGTCGGTATCCAGGTAATGGACGCACGAACGCAGCAGATCCTCGAGTACCCGCTCGTCCGCGCGAGGCTCGCCGATCACACCGCGTTCGCCCCGTCGCGCCGGCTCGCCGAGGCGCTGACACCATCGCCAGACGGCGTGGTCGTCGCCCGACTTCTGGACGAGACCGACCAGGCGCGCGATCTGGTCATGCGCCGGCCAGATGTGGGCGTCGGCGGAGCCCGGGACATCGGCCAGCTGATCCTGCGCGCGCGGCGCGACGGCCGCCTGTCCGGTTCGGAGTTGCTCGAGATCCTCGACACGCTCGTCGCCGCCGCGCGGCTCGGCGACGCGCTGCGCACCGAGCGACCGCCGCTGCTGCACGAGCTGGGACGGCAGATCAAGCCCTTGCCCCAGCTTCGGGCGCGGCTGGAGCAGTCGGTGGATCCCACGGGCGAGCTGCTGGACTCGGCGTCACCGGCGCTCGGCGGGCTGCGCCGCGCAGTTCGTGTCGCCTACGACCGGCTGCGCTCGCGGCTCGAGACGATCGTCCACAGCGCCGACATCGGTGGCGCGCTGCAGGAGCCGCTTGTCACGCTGCGCAACGGCCGCTACGTCGTCCCCGTCCGTGCCGACGCGCGCGGCCGGGTCAAGGGCATCGTGCACGACCAGTCGGGCAGCGGCCAGACCGTCTTCATCGAGCCGCTGGTCGTGGTCGAGCTGGGCAACGCCTGGCGCGAGGCGCAGCTCAAGGCACAGGCGGAGGAGGAGCGCATCCTCGATGAGCTTTCGGCCGTCGTAGCAACTCAAGCGGACCCTCTCGACGAGACGCTGGCCGCCATGGCCACGCTCGATTTCTGGATCGCCCGTGCCCGTTTGGCGTCAGAGATGGACGCAGTGCGCGCGGAGACCTCCCGGGGTGACGAGGTCGAGTTGCTCTCCGCGCGCCACCCCGGCCTGACCGGCCGCGTCGTACCGATCGACATCCGGCTGGGCACGGACTTCCGCGCGCTCGTCATCACCGGCCCAAACACCGGCGGCAAGACCGTCGCGCTGCGGACTTTGGGCCTGCTTGCGCTGATGCATCAATCGGGATTGCACGTGCCCGCCGCGACCGGCTCGCGGCTGCCGATCCTGCACGAGGTGTTTGCCGACATCGGCGACGAGCAGTCCATCGCCCAGTCGCTGTCGACCTTCTCCGGTCACATGCGCTCGATCGTGCGCATCGTCGAGGAGGCGGGAGTCGGCTCGCTGGTACTGCTCGACGAGCTTGGCGCGGGCACGGATCCGACCGAGGGATCCGCCCTGGCCCAGGCACTGCTCGACCATTTCATCGCCGCCGGGGCGTTGGTCGCCGCCACGACCCACTATCCCGAGCTCAAGGCGTACGCCCACAACACGGCGGCGGCCGAGAACGCCTCGGTCGAGTTCGACCTCGAAACCCTGTCGCCGACGTACCGGCTGCGCATCGGCCTGCCCGGCACGTCCCAGGCGTTCGCCATCGCTGCGCGCCTGGGCCTGTCAGCGGACCTGGTCGAGGACGCGCGGTCGCGCCTCGGGCGAGCGCAGGCCGAGTTCGAGCAGACGCTGGTCTCGATCAAGGAGACTCAGCTCACGACGGAGGAGGCGCTGGCGCGTGCGACCGAGGCGGAGCAACGTGCCCGGGCCGCGCGCCAGGAGGCGGAGGAGGAACGGCGCCGCGCGCGCCGCGAACGCGAGACGGCTCTCGCCGACGCCCGGGCGGAGGCGGAGCGAGACCTTGCCGGCGTTCGCGCCGAGATCACCGCCGCACGCGAGCTGCTCGCGCGCGAAACCCTGACCGACGCGCGACTCCAGGACTCGGTGGCACGTCTCGATGAGAGGTTCGCGTCGCTCGACGACGGCGATGACGCGGCCGCTGTCGCTGTCGTGGCCGAGGAGCCGGCCGCGCCCGAAACGCCGCAGATCGTGGTGGGCGACACGGCGCGCTCGCGCGACGGCTGGCAGGGGACCGTTGCCGAGATAGACGAGGACAGCGGCGAGGCGACGCTCGCCGCCGGAGCGCTGCGCGTCCGCGTTCCGTTGGGCGAGCTGGTCCTCGTCACGAGTGCGCCGACGACGATCCCCGGCGAAACGATCACGCCCCAGGCGCATCGCTACATTCCGACGAGTCTCGATCTGCGCGGCGCGCGCGTCGAGGAGGCCCTCGAGTCGCTGGATCAGTACCTGAACGACGGCGCGCTCGCCGGTGCCCCGAAAGTGACGGTCATCCACGGCCATGGCTCGGGGGCGCTGCGCGATGCGCTGCGCGCCCAGTTGCGCTCCCACCCACTCGTGAAGTCGTGGCGCCCCGGCGAGCGCGGCGAGGGCGGCGACGGCGCGACCATCGTCGAGCTGTGACGGACGCAAGGGTTCGTTGCCAGTGGGCGGGCGTCGATCCCCTGAACGTCGACTATCACGACGATGAGTGGGGACGGCCCGTCGCGGACGACCACCAGCTCTTCGAGAAGCTGTGCCTCGAGGGCTTTCAATCGGGCCTGAGCTGGCTGACGATCCTGCGCAAGCGGCCGCGCTTCCGCGAGGTGTTCCACGGCTTCGATCCTGCCCGCGTCGTGCTACTCACCGACGCGGATGTCGAGCGTCTGATGAACGATCCGGGCATCGTCCGCAACCGGGCAAAGATCCTGGCCACGATCAACAACGCAAGGCGCTACCCAGAGATCGTCGAAGAGGCGGGCAGCCTGGCCGGGTTCCTGTGGTGCTACGAGCCGGATCCCGACGGCGCCCGGCTCAGCAAGGACCTGCGCCGGCGCGGCTGGGCATTCATCGGCCCAACCACCGCCTACGCCGCGATGGAGGCTATGGGCATCGTCAACAACCACGACCCGGGCTGCTTCGTCCGCTCAATCGTCGAAGGTGAACGAGCCACCTTCCAGCGTCCGGCAGCAAGGCGGACAACGGCCCGCTAGTCACCCTGCGAATGATTTGTCCGTTGGGCGGCCTTTCGCAGGCAGATATCGACCTCCGTCGGCCGGTTGAGTCGTTCGCCGACTCATTCGACCGCTGAAGGGCCTCCAATGGGCTCCTCTCGACCCGTTGACGGCTCCGGTAGACCTGTCGGCGGACGCATCACCCTCGCCGCGACTGAAGGACCGACGAGCCGCCCCCCGCGGGTCGGCGAGCGAAAGGGCTAGGGCTCCGGTGTCCCGGGTGGGAGGGTCGGCGGCGCGATAGTCGGTAGGTCATCCGTGGGCGCGGGTGTCGGTGGATCCGTCGGTGTCGGCGTAGGCGTAGGCGTTGGTGTGGGCGGTGGCTCGGCAGTCGGGGCTGGGGTCGGCTCGATGCTGGGTGTCGGCTCCAGGGTCGGCTCGAGCGAGAATGACGGCGAGACCTCCAGGGACGGGGAGGGCGAGAGCGTTGCGCCGGGCACGCACGACGCGGTGGGCGCGAAAGGCGCGCCCCAGGAGCGGCCGTACGGCGTGAATGAGCGGTTGAAGATGTAGCTCGTTCGCGTCCGCACCTCCGGATCCGGCCCACCGGGCGTGTTCGGGCCGCCGGTCCGGGCGCGGTTGATCCAGTCGGCATTTGCCTGCTGCCAGTTGGGCTGGCTCGACTCCACGCCCTCGAGCGCCAGGAAGCCGAGCGTCTCCGGCGTCCCCGGGCAGCCTTCGACCCAAAGCATCCAGCGATTCGGGTCGTCCTCGCCGACCGCTGGGTTGGGCACGACCTGCAGCCCGACCTTGGTCGTGTCGTCACCCGGGACCGTGCCCTCGATGAACACCTCGGTCACGCGCTCGGTCGTGAACTGGGTCGGGCGCATGCCGCTCCAGGCGTCGACCTCGGCGTCGATCACGCCGGGTGGCCGCGCGAAGTCGTGCACCGGCCAACTCGCGGTGACTTCGGTGAGAAAGCCGCTCCACATCGGCGCGGCAACATCCGTCGACAACACCGGATTCTCCTGCAGTCAGCACGGGTGACCCGTCCGAGTTGCCGTTCCAGGCACCGACCACCAGCGCGTACTCGCCCGCGGCACGCCCAGCCTGATCGGGCGGAGCGATGTAGCCAAACGCGACCAGGTCGTTGGCATCGTTGTTGGTACCCGTCTTGAGCGTCGCCGGGCGGCGCGTCCCGTCCGTGGTACGGACTGCGAAATCACCCCAGATGGGGTTTTGGCGCGGGTCGGTGTTCGAGGCAAGTACGTCAGTCATCACGTACGCGGCCTGGGGGCTGACCGCGGCCTGGCCCGGCGGCGGAACGTAAGGGTCGACCAGGTCGACTCCGGCCGGGTCCGTGATGCGCAGGATTTGCGTGTAGCCGATGTAGCTGCCGCTGTTGGCCATCGTGCCGTAGGACACCGTCACGTCGCGCGGGTGGGTCACCTCCGTGCCCAGCGTCAGCGACAGCCCGGCGCGCGGCCGCTCGGTCTGGAAGGTCATGCCGAAGCGCTGAGCCGTGGCGAAGACGTTGTCGATGCCGTTCGAGACGAGCGCCTTCACCGCCGGGATGTTGAGCGACCACTGCAGCGCGCTGCGCATCCGGAGGGGGCCGCGCTCCAGCAGGTCGTAGTTCTTGGGCGATGTACGCATTGGTGCCGTCGGCGAAGACCGTGGTCACGTCCATGAACATCGATGCCGCGGTCATCGTGCCGGCGTTGATGCCGGTCACGTAGTTGAACGGCTTGAAGGCCGATCCCGGCTGCCGCCAGCCATCGCCGAGGACGTCGAACTGGGGCTGGAACTCCGGCGAGGAGAGGTCGTCGCGGTAGTAGCCGGCCGAGCCGACATAGGCCACGATCTCGCCGGTCTGGTAGTCCATCGCCATCATCGCCCCGTTGTTGACCTCGAGATCGGTCAGGCGGCGCATCCAACGCTGGTAGGGCACGCCGAGCTCCTGCGGCGAACGCCTCCGGGTCAGGCTCGTGGGGCAGGATCACGCCAGCCGTGACCCATTTCTCGGCCACCTGCTGCATGTCCCAGTCGAGCGTGCTGGTGATGCGCAGACCGCCCTGCTCGAGCTCGGGGACACGTCTCCGCGCCGGCGCACAGCCGCGTCGCGAGCTCGTCGCGCAACGCCCACACGAAGTGAGGCGCCAGCCACTGCTGCTGCTGCGGCACCTGCGGGGACAGGATGATCGGCTCTGTCTTGGCGGCGCGGAGCTCTTCGGGCGTGTAGTCGCGGCCGGCGCCGGTCAGGACCATGCGCCACGGCTCGGTCGCCATCAGCTCGAGGATGTAGTTGCGCCGCTCTACGACAGGTATGTCCTCGTCGAGCGGCACGTACAGCGTGCCGTCCTCGTCTGTCACGGCGTTGCGCACGAGGTCGTACGAGGAGGGTGACTGGGGCAGCGCCGCCAGCAGGGCGACCTGGCCGAGCGTCAGCTCGTCGAGCGAATCGACGCCGAAATAGCTCTTCGCCGCGGCAAGGATGCCGTACGAGCCGTTGCCGTAGTAGTTCTGGTTGAGATAGGCGGTGATGATCGTGCGCTTGCCTTCCTCGCCGGGGTAGGCCTCGGTGACCCGCACCGACTGGATGATCTCCTTGAGCTTGCGCTCGATGATCCGATCGGGATCGCTGCACCAGCTCCGGATCGAGAAGCCGCTGGCGGACGAGCTGCTGGGTGATCGTCGATGCGCCGCGCTCGTCGCCGCGGATCGTGTCGAGCGCGGCCGACGGCGATGCCGATCGGGTCGACGCCGGTGTTGGTCCAGAACGGTCCCGTCCTCGATCGCGGTCGTGGCGTCGATCAGGATCGGTGGGATCTGCTCGAACGTGACCGGCTGGCGTCGCTCGCCGGTGTTGAAACGCGCCAGCTCGACCTCGCCGGTCCGGTCGTAGATGATCGACTCGGAGATGAAGTCGTGGAGCTTGTCGAGCTTCGCGAGACCGGTGGCAGGCCCTGGCTGTATACGGCGAACACGCCGACGGTCGCGAACAGGCCCAGGAAGCCTGCAAGCGACATCGCGGCGAAGAGGAGCATGGGTAGACCGACAGCAAGCGAGCGACGCACCCCACGGCCGCGCCTGGCTCGTGTATCGGGGTTGCGGCGCGCCTGCGAACCGTCGCGGCTGGCCTGCATCTGGGCCTGACTCTAGCATTGGACGCATGTCGTCGCCCGATCAGCTGCTTGCCGAGCTCACCTGGCGCGGCCTCATCGCAGAGTCTTCGCAGGGCCTCGAGGGGCGCCTGGCGAAGGGGCCGATCAGCGCCTACATCGGCTTCGACGCCTCAGCCCGCTCGCTCCACGTGGGCAACCTGCTGCAGGTCTTCATGCTCACGCACCTGCAGAACCACGGCGGCACACCGTTCGTGATCGTCGGTGGCGGCACCGGCATGATCGGCGATCCGTCGGGCAAGTCGGCCGAGCGCAACCTGCTCGACGACGACACAGATCGAGCGCCAACTCGGCGGCGATCCGCGCCCAGCTCGAGCGCTTCGTCGACTTCTCACCGGCGACCAACCAGGCGCAGATGGTCGACAACCGCGAGTGGCTGATGCGCTACGGCTTGATCGAGTACCTGCGCGACATCGGCAAGTACTTCTCGGTGCCGTACATGCTCGCCAAGGACTCGGTTCAGGCGCGCCTCTCCGCCGGCATGTCGTTCACCGAGTTCTCGTACATGACCCTCCAGGCGGCCGACTTCCTGCACCTCTTCCGCGAGCGCGGCGTGGAGATGCAGATGGGTGGCGCCGACCAGTGGGGCAACATCACGGCCGGGCTCGAGCTGATCCGCCAGGTCGTCGGCCGCGAGGAAGGGGAGGAGTCGCGCGGCGTTCGGGCTGTGCTCACCGCTGCTGCTGACACGCTCGGGCGTGAAGATGGGCAAGTCCGAGCGCGGCGCGATCTTCCTCGACGCGACGATGACCAGCCCGTACGAGTTCTACCAGTACTGGCTCAACGACGAGGACGAGCTCGCCGTCCAACACGTGCGCTGGCTGACGCTGTTGGGCGCTGACGAGGTGGCCGAGATCGAGGCGTCGCATGCTGCTGCGCCCGAGAAGCGACCCGCGCAGCGCGCGCTGGCGTTCGACCTGACCGCCCGCGTCCACGGTCGCGAGGAGGCCGAGCGCCAGACGCGCGTCGCCGAGGCCGTGTTCTCCGGGCAGCCGCTACGCGACCCGGAAGTTCTCGACGTGCTGTTCGGCAACGTGCCGTCGTGGGAGTTCGGCGACGACGACCTGCGCGGCGATCCCGCGTCAGTCGCGGTTGCGAGCGGCCTGTATCCGTCGCGCTCGGAGGCGATGCGCCAGATCAAGCAGGGCGGCTACTCGATCAATGACGAGCGCGTCACGGACGGCACGCTCCCGCAGCCGATAGACGGTCGCTACCTCGTGCTCCGCGCCGGCAAGAAGCGCCTGCTGATCGGCCGCCGGCGTCCGGCATAGAACAAGGCGCTGGAGCGTGGCGAATGGCGCGCCGGATCGGGCAGGGGAGTTCCTGCTCGCCAATGCCCGCCTGGTCGATCGACTTCTGTTCGATCTGCACTTCAGGGACGGATCAACGGCGGCAGTCGTCGCCGCCGTCCGCGCCTACCGCAATGCCGACGGCGGCCTGGGCCACGCGCTCGAGCCCGATCTCCGCACGTCCACCAGTCAGCCGATCTTCATTGAAGCGGGACTTCACCTGCTGATCGAGGCCGGAGCTCGCGACGACGACCTGATCGGCGGCTGCATCGAGTTCCTGGCGGGTGTGGCCCGCGACGACGGTTCAGTGGCCTACGCACTTGCCAGCGCAATGCGCGATTCTCGAGCCGAGCACTGGAACGGCGACTACGCGTTGCAACCGTCCCTCCACGCTACTGCCGGCGTTGTCGGCAAGCTTCACGCCCTTCATGTGCGCCATCCATGGTTGGACCGCGCCACTGACTATTGCCTGCGCGAGATTCGCAATCGGCCGACCTATACGCCGCACACGCTGCTGAACGTCCTCGAGCTGCTGCGCTGGCTTCCAGATCGTGCGGCAGCCGACGAACTATGGCCGAATGTCTCCTCCTGGCTGCTCGATCCCGGTCAGGTCGCCCTTGGGCTGCCGATCACGACGTATGGACTTTCACCGCTCCGCTTCGCGCCAACACCGGACCATCCTGCACGCGCGCGATTTGAGGACGATCTGATCGAGCGGCATCTCGACTACCTAGCGGAGCAGCAACAGGCCGATGGCGGTTGGCCGCTGCTGTGGGACCCACCATCGCCCATGTCCATACTCGAGTGGCGTGGTCGCTGGACGCTCGGTGCGCTGATGGCCCTCCGAGCCTACGGGCGCCTGTAGGAGAAGCGCCTTAGATGGCCCTCATCTTGTTGCCCTTGGCGTCGTGGGTTATCTCGGCCTTGCCAAGCGCCTCCATGAGCGGCGGCATGTACATGCCGAAACGGCCGCGGTAGCCCTTGCGCTGGCCGTACCAACCGCCCGCTGGGTTGTCCATGGCGCGCGCCCAGGCCTCGACCGTGCCCGGTTTGGCGTCCTTCTGCTCATCGGCCGACCCGAGCTCCATCCAGTCACCGTGCGCCTTGAGCATTGCGTGCAGATCGTCGATGGCGCGGGCGAGGTAGGTCAGCTTGGTCGAACCGACCATGCACACGATCAGCGGCGGGTCGGCCGTGTCGTCGCGATACATCGTGTATTCGGACGTGCCGGGCGGCGTCTCGAGCTGCCAGGGATCCTCTTTGGTGCCACTGCCATTGGCCATCTCAGTCTCCTCCCACGGCCTGCCCTTCGGCGGCCTCCTTGAGTGATGTTGCGAACTGCTCGAACGGCCCGGTCAAGTCCGGTATCTGGCGAAACATAATCCCGGCGAGCGGTCCCGTGTAGACCTCGCGATCGGTAACTCCTATGTTACCGTAACTATCGTGTTACCGATGCGCAAGCGATCCAGTACGCGCCGCCCCGACGCGCATCCCATACGCTGGCGCCATGCCCGCAGCTGAGCAGCTGGCCGATCCCTTCGCGGCACTGGCCGACCCGCACCGCCGAGCCATAGTTGAGCTGCTGGGCGACGGCGGACGCACGGTGAAGTCGATCGCCGACGAGCTGCCGATCAGCCGCCCGGCGGTGTCGCGCCACCTCAAGCTGCTCAAAGGCGCCGGTCTGGTGGTGGAGGAGGCGCAGGGCACGCGGCGCATCTATCGGCTGCACGACGAGGGAGTAGGGGCAGTTCAGCGCTACCTTCTGGACGTGTGGGGCGATGCCGCACGGCGCTTCACGCTGGCCGCTGAGAACACAAAGCCGTGACCGAGCACTCGGCCGAGCCCATCCAACTCGAGTTCGAGGTGGCCTGCTCGCCCGAACACGCTTTCCATACCTGGGCCGAGCGAACCTCGCTGTGGTGGCCCGCGTCGCATACCGTGACGACGAAGGCTGATCTGGCCGTCGTCTTCGAGCCGTTCGTCGGCGGCCGGATCTTCGAGCGCACGACAGCCGGTGAGGAGCACGACTGGGGTCGCATCGTGGCCTGGGAGCCGCCTGGACGCCTCGTATACGAGTGGCACCTGCGCGTCGATCGCGCCGACGCGACCGAGGTCGAGATCCGTTTCACGCCGTCAGGCGGTGGCACGCGCGTCACGATCGAGCATCGTGGCTGGGAGCGGCTCGGTGCGATCGGCCTGGAGCGCCGCCAGGGCAACTTCGGCGGCTGGGGCTCGCTTCTTCCCCACTTCGTGGACTTCGTTGAGGCGGAGGCTGCCACTCAGCCGGGCTGATACTTCTCGAGCAGCTCCTCGAAACGCTCGCCGCTCCAGGCGGTCGAGCCTCCGACCAGCAGGCCGTCCAGGCGCTCCAGGTGGTGATGCCAGCCTGCGGCGAAGCCCGACGCGGATTCGTCGCGCAGCCGTACGTGCGTCACGCGGACGCTCGTGCCGCCGCCGGCTCGATCCTCGAGATCCCAACGGACGTGCGACTCGCCGAGCTGGCCTTCGTGCCACGAATAGGCCAGCAGCCGCTCAGGGTCGAGATCGGTGATATGGCCGCTCATGGCTCCGTCGTCGAAGTGGACGACAAAGGGTCCGCCAACGCGCAGATCGACGGTGGATCGGTCGAGCCACTGCTCGAGCTCGGCCGGGTCGGTCAGCGCACGCCAGATGATGTCGCGTGGTTGGTCGTAGGTTCGGACGAAGCTGACGGTCGCGCCTTCCGGAGTGCGCTCGATCGAGCCGGGTGCTTGGGTGTCGGTGGTGGTCATCGCTCGATGTTCTCCTCGAGATGCCGGTCGAGCCGTGCCAGCCGGTTCGACCAGAAGGTACGAGTGCGCTCGACCCACGCGTCCAGATCGTCGAGCGCGTGCGGGTTGAGGCTGTAGAGCCGCCTCTGGGCATCTCCGCGCGCAGTCAGCAGACCCGACTCGCGCAGCACACGCAGATGGCGCGAGATTGCCGGGCGCGTAACGCTGAACTGGCCGGCGATGTCACCGGCCGACATCTCGCGCGTAGCTACGAGCTCCACGATCTCGCGTCTTGTCGGGTCGGCGAGGGCCTCGAACAGCGTCACCGCACGTATGTAAGCGTGTCGTTACGTAACTGTCAAGTTACAAACTGCGCAGGCTGTCCAGTGCTGCCAGAAGCCGCTCGTTCTCGCCGCGGCTTCGGACGGTGAGTCTCAGGTGGCCGCGCAGGGGATTGGCCGGCCCGAAGGTACGCGGCACGATCCCCGCGCTAAGCAGTCGATTGGCGGCCTTCTCAGCTTCGTCCTGGTCGCCGAAGTTAACGAGCACGAAGTTGCACACGCTTGGCGGACAGACATAGCCGCGCCCGGCCAACTCCGCGGCAAGCCACTCGCGCTCAAGGCCCAGCGTCTTCGCGTTCGACGCCGCGTACCCGGGGTCACGCAGGGCACGCGCCGCGAGGGTGGCAGAAGGCGTCGATATCGAGCCAGGCGGACGGACTCGCTCCTGCCGCTCGATTACCGACCGATCACCCGCAGCCCAGCCGACACGGACGCCGGCTAGCGCAAAGGCCTTTGAGACCGTGCGGACCACGAGCAGGTCGCGGTAGCGGCCGATCCAGCCCGTGGCACTCCAGCCGTGAAACTCGAAGTAGGCCTCGTCGATGACGACGAGCGGCGGGTCGGCGAGTGCCGCGGCGGCGTCGAGGACGGCCTGCAGATCGTGCTCCGTGTCGGCCAGGCCAGTGGGGTTGTTGGGCGAGCAAAGCCAGGCAACCGCCACCTCTGGCAGTCGCGCAACGACGGCCGGCACGTCCAGAGCGAAGCCAGCGGCTGCGTCAAGGCGGGGGACGGGCACGATGCGCGCGCCGCGCTGGGTGGTCAGGACTCCGTACATCGGGTACGTCGGGATCGGCACGATTGCCGCGCGCCCAGGGCCGAGGAAGGCCTTGGCGACGATGTCGAGGACCTCGTCCGCGCCCGCACCGACGATCACCTGCTCCGGCGCGACGCCGCTGTACGCCGCAGCCGCCGCCGTCAGCTCGGCGTAGGAAGAGTCGGGGTACTCGTTCAGCGGCGGATCGAACTCACTGGTCAGCAACTCCGCCAGGAACGGCGGCGGCAGCGGCGACGTGTTCGTGTCGAAGCGCAGGATGTCCTCGGGCCGCAGCCCGTAGCGCGCCGCAATCGCCGCGTTGGAAGGTTCCCACGTATATACCTGCGATTGGGCCGCAGGCGTCATCGGCTCGGTGGTGCCGCTCATGTCGACAACCGGCTAATGCGCGGCCGTCTCGTCCTTCTTGTGGAGCTCGATCACCTTCTGAGCCACGTGCGAGGGCACCTCCTCGTAGTGAGCGAGCGAT
The DNA here is from genome assembly GCA_963706095.1 of uncultured Chloroflexia bacterium. GTDB lineage: Bacteria > Chloroflexota > Limnocylindria > Limnocylindrales > CSP1-4 > JALYGJ01. Next base: position 260,786 of record OY970149.1, on the reverse strand, counting down.
GGCCGAGAACTGGCCACGGCCGCCGGACATCGAGCGCAGCTCGGTCGCGTACGTGAAGAGCTCGGCCTGTGGAACGTGGGCACGGACGACCTGCACTCCGTCCGACGTGTCCATGCCCAGCACCCGGCCGCGGCGCGTGTTCAGGTCGCGGTTCACGTCGCCCATGTACTCCTCGGGCACGCGCACCTCGACGTCCATGATCGGCTCGAGCAGCACCGGCGAGGCTTCCTGGATGCCCTTGCGCGTCGCCAGCTGACCGGCCAGGCGGAAGGACAGCTCGTCGGAGTCGACCGTGTGGAACGAGCCGTCGTACAGCGTGGCCTTGAAGTCGATGACCGGGTAGCCCGCGATCGGGCCCTTCTCGGCGACGTCGCGCACGCCCTTCTCGATGCCCGCCCAGAACTGGCGCGGCACCGACCCGCCGACGACCTTCGTCGCGAACTCGACGCCCGACGCCGGGGTTGGGCTCGATCTCGATCCACACGTGGCCGAACTGGCCGCGGCCGCCGGTCTGCTTCTTGTGCCGGCCCTCGGCCTTGGTCGCGCTGCGGATCGTCTCGCGGTACGGGATGCGCGGCGCGTGGGTCACGACCGCGGCGCCGAACTTGCGCTTGAGCCGCTCGACGATGACCGCGACGTGGATCTCGCCCTGTGCCCACAGGAGCTGCTCGCCCGTCTCCGCCTGGCGCTCGACGCGCACGCTCGGGTCCTCCTCGACGAGGCGCGTCAGGGCAGCGCCCATCTTGTCGAGGTCGGCCTTCGTCTGCGGCTCGATGGCGACGGGCAGCGTGGCCTGCGGAAAATCGATCGGCGCCATCTTGAAGCGGCTGCTCGCGGGCTGAAAGGACGTCGCCGGTGTGGGTGTGGACCAGCTTGGCGACCGCGCCGATCTCGCCGGCGCTGATCACGCCCACAGGCTCTGTGTCCTTGCCCTTGACGCGCAGCACCTGGCCGATGCGCTCCTCCTCGCCACGCTCGGCATTCCAGACGTGGTCGTGCGACGCGATCTTGCCCGAGAAGACGCGGAAGTAGGTCAGCCGGCCGACGAACGGGTCGGCAGTCGTCTTGAAGACGCGCGCCAGCAGCGGACCGTCGGCCTGCTGCGCGACCTCGATCTCGGCATCCTTGGCGTCCAATGCCTTGACCGGCCGCTCCTCGTCGGGGGAGGGGAAGTAGCGCACGATCGCGTCGAGCAGGCCGTCGACGCCGATGTCGCGATGCGGCCGAGGTGAGCATCACCGGCGCCAGGATCGAGTCGCGTACGCCACGATGGAGGCAGGCTTCGAGCTCCGCGTCGCGAGACCTCCTCGCCCTCGAGGTACTTGGTCAGGACGTCGTCGTCGGCCTCGGCTGCCGCCTCGAGAAGCTGGTCGCGCCGCCGCGCCACCTCGTCCGTCAGCTCGTCCGGGATCGGCACCTCGCTGCGCTTGCCGTTCTCGAAGATGTAGGCCTTGCGGTGGACGAGGTCGACGTAGCCCCTGAACCCGTCGGCCTTGCCGATGGCGATCTGCGAGCGGCGCGATCTTGCTGCCGAATGACGCGCGCAGGGCGTCGAGTGCGGCCGTCGGGTCGGCGTTCTCGCGCTCGCAGCGGGTGATGACGAAGATCGCGGCCGTGCCGTGCTCGCGGCCGAGGGCGATGGCGCGCTCGGTCCCTGCCTCGACGCCGCCCGAGGCGTCCATGGTCAGGATGCGCTGCGTCGGCCGCCTCGAAGCCCTGGACCACCTCGCCGCCGAAGTCGGCGTAGCCCGGCGTGTCGATGAGCGTGATCTCGTAGCCGTCGTGGTTCATGGTCGCCAGCGACGAGCGACAGCGACTGCTTGCGCTTGTGCTCCTCGGGCTCGAAATCGAGCGTCGCCGTCTCATCGTCGACCTTGCCCAGACGGTTGATGGCGCCGGTGGCGTGGAGCAGATGCTCGGCCAGGGTGGTCTTGCCCGAGTCCGAGTGGCCGGCGAGCACGACGTTGCGGAGGCGCGTCATGTCAACGGTGGTCATGGAGGCAGCATATAGAATCGCCCACGATGTCCGGTCATTCCAAGTGGTCCTCGATCAAGCGCCAGAAGGGCGTCAATGACGCCAAGCGCGGGGCCATATTCACCAAGCTCGCGCGCGAGATCACCATCGCGGCACGTGCCGGCGGCGGCGACCCCGACGCCAACTACCGGCTGCGCCTCGCGATCGAGAAGGCGCGCGGCGAGAACATGCCCGCGGACAACATCAAGCGCGCCATCGACAAGGCCACCGGCGGCACCGCGGCCGAGCAATACGAGGAGATCGTCTACGAGGGCTACGGTCCCGGCGGCGTCGCGATCCTCGTCGAGGCGGCGACGGACAACCGCAATCGAACGGCCGCCGACGTGCGCGCGATGTTCGCCAAGAACGGCGGCCAGCTCGCCGGCGCGGGCGCCGTAGCCTGGCAGTTCGAGCCGCGTGGCGTCGTCGCGGTGATGCGCAACGGCATGGACGCCGACGACGTCGCGCTGGCGGCGATCGACGCGGGTGCGGAGGATGTGGACACGGAGACGGACCCGATCGAGGTGCTCACCGGCGCGACGCAGATCGAGCAGCTGCGCAGCGCCTTGGAGGGCGCGGGCGTGACGATCGAGTCGGCCGAGGTGACGATGCAGCCGAAGACGCCGATCGAGGTCGACGAGCACGTCGCGCGCCAGAACCTGCGCCTGATCGAGTCGCTCGAGGATCTCGACGACGTTCAGCGCGTGACGGCCAACTTCGACCTTCCGAGCGAGATCCTGGCTGAGGCAGCTTCGGCTTGAGCCCCTGGCCCCCAAAATGATCGTCCTCGGTATCGATCCCGGCACGGCCGCGACCGGCTACGGACTTGTCGAGCGGAGCGGCGCGTCGCTGAAGCTGGTCGACTACGGCTGCCTCGAGACGCTGCCCTCGCAGGAGCTGCCGGTCCGGCTGCTGGAGATCCACCGCGCCGTGGTCGAGCTGATCGTGACCCATCGGCCGGTGCTGCTGGGCGTCGAGCGGCTCTTCTTCAACAAGAACGTCCAGACCGCGTTCGCAGTCGGCCAGGCGCGGGGCGTGGTCCTGCTCGCCGCGGCCGAGCACGGCCTGCCCGTCTTCGAGTACGGGCCGCACGAGGTCAAGATCGCCGTGACCGGCTACGGACGCGCCGACAAGAGCCAGGTCCAGCGCATGGTCCAGATGGTGCTGGGCATGTCCGTGCTGCCCCGGCCGGACGATGCCGCCGACGCACTGGCCGTGGCCATCTGCCTCGCTCACGCCAACCCACGACCTCTCGCCGCAGCCTGATCAGGGCTAACGTCCGGATCCCGTGATCGCTTTCGTCGAAGGCCGCGTCGTGTCCATCAGCGCCGATTCAGTGGTGATCGAGGCCGGTGGCGTGGGCTATCGAATCTTCTGCGGGCCGGGCACGCTGACCGCTCTGCGCGAGGGTGAGACGGCAAAGCTGCACACGCACCACCTCGTGCGCGAGGACCTGCAGGCGCTGTACGGCTTTCGGACCACGGAGGAGCTGGGCTTCTTCGAGCTGCTGACGACGGTCACCGGCGTCGGGCCCAAAGTGGCGCTGGCGATCGTGTCGTCGCGCCCGGTGGCCGACCTCCAGCTGGCCATCCTCCAGGGTGATGACGGCGTGCTCACCGCCGTCTCGGGCGTTGGCAAGAAGCTTGCTGCGCGGATCGTGCTCGAGCTCAAGGAGAAGGTGTCGGCGGCGGGTGCCGGAGCGCTGGGCGGGGTGTCGGCGGGCTCGTCCGAATCGGAGGTTGGCGCGGCTCTGCAGGCGCTGGGCTACACCGCATCCGAGGCGCGCGAGGCGGCCCGAGGTGCGGTCGCGGCACTGCCAGTCGGCGCATCACTCGAGGAACGAGTCAAGGCTGCACTGCGCGTCCTGCGCCGCGACTGACCCGGACACCAGGGGCACCTCATGGAAGGCCTGACGCTCATGCTCGTGGCGGTCATCGTCCTGGCCGTCGTCTTCGACTACATCAATGGCTTTCACGACACGGCCAACGCCATCGCCACGTCCGTTGCCACTCGCGCGCTCAGCCCACGCAACGCGATCATCATGGCCACGGCGTTCAACTTCATCGGCGCATTCGCCGGCACGGCCGTGGCCAAGACGATCGGCGAGGGGCTCGTCGACGAGAACACGACGACTACGGCCGTGGTGGCTGCCGCTCTCGTGGGCGCGATCATCTGGAACCTGATCACGTGGTACTACGGGATTCCCAGCTCGAGCAGCCACGCCCTCATCGGCGGGCTGCTGGGGGCGACGATCGTGGCCGCCGGGGTTGACGCGCTCAAGCTCGACGGCATCGTCAACAAGGTGCTGATTCCCATGGTGTCGTCGCCGTTGATCGGCTTCTTCGGGGCGCTGATCCTGATCATCGTGTTGTTCTGGCTGTTCTTCAAAGCATCGCGCCGGCCGGCGACCCTCTTCTTCCGCCGGGCCCAGGTTGTCTCGGCCGGGTTCATGGCCTTCTCGCACGGCTCGAACGATGCCCAGAAGACGATGGGCATCATCACCCTGGCCCTGTTCTCCGCCGGGTTGATCTCGACGATCGAGGTGCCGACCTGGGTCATCATCGTCGCCGCGACGGCGATCTCGCTTGGGACCGCCGTCGGCGGCTGGCGCATCATGCACACCATGGGTCACCGCGTCGTCAAGCTCGAGCCGGTGCACGGATTCGCCGCGGAGACGACGGCCGCGACGATCATCCTGGGCGCGGCGCAGCTGGGCATGCCGGTGTCGACGACGCACGTGATCTCGAGCGCGATCATGGGCGTGGGCTCCGCCCGCGGAGTACGCGGCGTACGCTGGGGCGTGGCCCGCGCAATCCTCTTCGCGTGGGTGGTGACAATCCCGGCCGCCTCCTTCTTCGCAGCCGTCACGTGGGTGGCGTTGAACGCGCTCGGACTCGCATAGTGAGGTTCACATGGTCGGCCGCCTGATCCCCAAGGACATCAAGTTCTTCGACCTGTTCGAGGCGGCCGGGGTAACCCTGTCGACGGCGGCCTACCGGCTCCAGGACCTGATGGCGAACTACGATCGGCTGGAGGAGCGCATCGCGGAGATCCAGGCGCTCGAGAAGGAGAGCGATGAGATCGATCGCAAGATCAACGATCGCCTGGAGGAAGCCTTCGTTGCGCCCTTCGATCGCGAGGACATCCACGATCTGACGGTCCAGGTGGATGACGTCGTCGACTCGATCCAGGCCGTGGCCGAGAGCCTGTTGATCTACGACATCCGCGAGCCAACCACCGAGAGCCGGCTACTGGCAGACATCCTGGCGCTCCAGGGCGCGGAGCTTGCACAGGCGCTGCAGAAGCTCGAGAAGATGAAGGATCTGAGCGGGCACCTCGAGCGCGTCCACGAGCTGGAGCACCAGGCCGACGGCATCTCACGCGCGGCGGTAGGGCGTCTCTTCCGCGAGCGCCTGGACCCACTCGACGTCATCAAGCTGCGCGACGTCTATACCGGGCTAGAGGAAGCGATCGACGCCGCCGAGGACGCCGCCGAGGCGATCGAGCGGATGGTCCACAAGCGCGTCTGAGAGGCCATGCTCAACTCCGACCGGCTGCGTCAGATCCTCATCGTCGCGGGCTTCATCTTTTCGATCGCGTTGAACGCGGCGGCGAATGCGCTGCCGCTGAACGGCCAGACCACGGCCGAGATCTCGGACCGGTTTCGGGTCTACGTGGTTCCGGCCGGCTATGTATTCGCCATCTGGGGATTGATCTACCTGGGTCAGCTGGCCTTCGTGGCGCAGACGCTGCGGCCGAGCAAGCTGCGCGACCCTTTGCTCCGCCGGCTTGGCCTGCTGCCCGCCCTTGCCGCTCTGCTCAATGGCGTGTGGATCATGGCCTGGCACTACGAGATCTTTCCGTTGAGCGTGGTCATCATGGTCGGCCTGCTTGCCACGCTTATCGCGATCTACCGCGCGGGCGGCTTTGATTGGTCGGCACGCTATGGCTCGGGTGCCCAGTTGGGCAGTCGATGGCTCGTCCAGGTCCCGTTCTCGCTGTACCTCGGCTGGATCACAGTGGCCACCATCGCGAATGTCGCCTCGGTGGGGGAATGGGCAAATGTGCCGACGTTCGGCGTGCCAGAGGAGCTGATCGCCGCCGTCGTGCTCGCGATCGGGCTGGTCATCGCCGCGGCGGTCATGGTTCGGACATTCGATGCCACCTACGGCGCCGTCATCGTGTGGGCCTACGCCGGAATCTTCGTCAAGGAGTCGGCCACGCCATTCGTGTCCTGGGTGGCTGCCATCAGCGTCCTATTGATGGTCGTGCTGGTGGTGTGGGCTCTTCTACGCCCGCCACGCGCACGGCCCTCTGGTCCGCTAGCCGCCTGAGCCGGTGGCTTCACCAAGCCGCAGGCGCTCGAGCCCGTCGAGGATGAGGTCGAGGCCGAACTCGAACTCGAACTGATCGTCACAGCCGGCGCCGACCACGGATTCGGAGTCGTGCCGGACCTGGGTGGCGATCTCGGCCGCGTAGGGAAACTGCGTGGCCATCTGCTCGATCATCAAATCCATGGCCTGCGGGTCATCGGGACTGTCGTCTCCCGACCCCTCGAACAGCTCCTGGCCGAAGCCCAGGGCGCGGCTGCCGAGGGCGTGCATCGCGTGATGGGTCTGGTCAAGCGAGAAGCCGGCGCGGCGCACGATGCCGATCATCGAATCCATGTAGGCGAGCAATGCCGGAGTCGGATTGGTGCGGCTGACGATCACCGCCGATGCCCACGGATGACGCTTGAGCGCCTGGCGGGCTGACAGGGCGCGTTCGTGGAACACCCGGCGCCAGTCGCTCTCGTCCTCGAGCGGCGGATCGATCTCGACGACGACCACGTCGAGCATGCCGTTGAGCAGGTCTTCCTTGTTGGCGATGTGGTTGTAGAGCGACATCGCCTCGACGCCGAGCTCGTGGCCGACGCGACGCATGCTCAGCGCCTCGATGCCCTCGCGGTCGGCCAGCCCGACCGCCGCCTGGAGCACACGCTCGCGCGTCAGCGGCAGGCGGTCTGCCAGCGGTGGGCGTCCGCTCGAAGTGCTTCCGGTCTCGACGGCCACTCCATCTCCGATCTTCGAGGTTTGAGGAAATCTTCGGGGGTTGACAAACTTACGGTGTATGTCCTACAACGTACAGCGTAAGTATACGCCCGATAAGAGCCGAGGAGACACACCATGACCGAAGCCGCCAAGACCACCAAGGCGCCGTGGCTGCCGCCGCGCTGGTTCATCCACGTGGCGTGGCGGGTTCATCGGGCGTATTTCAAGCTGACCGAGGGCCGGCGCGGACTCTGGCGGCCGTCGCCGGGCAAGTGGGGCACCATGCGCGTCACCACGGTCGGCCGCAAGAGCGGCAAGAGTCGGAGCGTCATCCTCGGCTACTACGAGTCCGGACCCAACGTTGTGACCCTGGCGATGAACGGCTGGGGCAAGCCCGAGCCGGCGTGGTGGCTGAACCTCCAGGCCCAGCCGGAGGTCATCGTCGAAACCAAGGACGGCGAGCGCACGATGCGCGGACGAGCTGCGCTCGGTGAGGAGCGCACTCAGCTGTGGGAGCAGTGGCGCGAATATGACGGCAAGAACCTCGACGGCTGGGCGAGCCTGCGCGAGCGGGAAACGGCCGTAGTTGTGTTCGAGCCGGCCTGAAATGGGTGTCGAACAGACGTTCCAATAGAGCGCGACCCTGCTAGACTCGGCGCCGATGCAGGACGCCACGCAGGAGCAGGAACGGCCCCTCGCCGCGGGGATCGCTGACGCGTCGAAGAAGTAGCCGTCGAAACGTCGCTTCGGCCGCGGATGCTGGCCGAGTACATCGGCCAGCAGAGCGTCAAGCAGAACCTCGAGATCCTCCTCGCGGCGGCCCGCCAGCGCGAAGAAGCGGCCGACCACGTGCTGCTCTACGGCCCGCCCGGCCTGGGCAAGACGACGCTCGCCAACATCATCGCCCGCGAGCTGGGCGTCAACCTGCACGCCACGAGCGGCCCGGCCATCGAGCGACCGGGCGATCTCGCCGCGATCCTGACCAACCTCGAGGAGCGCGACGTCCTGTTCATCGACGAGATCCATCGCCTCAACCACTCGGTCGAGGAGATCCTCTACCCGGCGATGGAGGACTTCGCGATCGACGTGATGATCGGCCGCGGTCCGTCCGCGCGCAGCCTGCGCCTCGGCGCTCAAGCCGTTCACCGTCGTCGGCGCGACGACGCGCGCCGGTCGCATCGGCGGCCCGCTGCGCGATCGCTTCGGCGCGGTCTATCGGCTCGACTACTACTCGACCCAGGACGAGCTGGCGACGATCATCGAGCGCTCGGCGGGCATCCTCGGCGTCGACATCGATCGCGAGGCCGTCGGCGTCCTCGCGCGCCGGGGGAGGGGCACGCCGCGCGTCGTCAATCGGCTGCTGCGGCGCGTGCGCGACTACGCCCAGGTTCGCTCGGACGGTCGCATCGGCGCCGCAGGAGGCGACAGAGGCGATGAACGCCATGGACATCGACGACGAGGGCCTCGACACCACCGACCGGCGGCTGCTGGCGGCCATCGTCCAGAAGTTCGCCTCGGGTCCGGTCGGTGGCGCAGCGGTTGCCGCGGTCATCGGCGAGGAGGTCGAGACGATCGAGGACGTGTACGAGCCGTACCTGCTGCAGCTCGGCTTCCTCGACCGAACGCCGCAGGGTCGCATCGCGACCGAGCGCGCGCGCGAGCACCTGCGCGGCCTCGGCTACGAGGTCCCGCCGCCGCGCCGAGCCGAGCGGACGGACGCCGGACTGTGGGACGGAGTGACCGCCGAAGGCCGGACCGAGACGGAGCCAGTCGGCGCTGATCGGACGGCGAGCAAGCCGGCGCCCGGAGCTGACGCCGGCCGGAGCTGGCCGTGGCAACGCGCGGCCTGGTCAAGAGCTACGGCAAGCACACGGCGCTCGTCGGGCCTCGACATGTCCGTGCCCACGCGGCAAGGTCTACGGCTTCCTCGGCCCCAACGGCTCGGGCAAGACCACGGCGCTGCGCCTGCTCACGGGCCTGCTGCGGCCCGACGCGGGCTCGATCTGCGCTGTTCGGCACGCCGTACACGTGGCGCGACCGCAAGCGGCTCTTCCGCGTCGGCTCGCTGATCGAGACGCCCGTCCTTCTATCCCGTACCTGTCGGGCCACGAGAACCTGCTGCGTGCTGGCCGCGTCCGGTCCGCCGACGGACCCGTCGCGCATCGACCAGGTGCTCGAGTACGTGGGCATGGGCGGTCGTAGCAAGGACGCCGTCCAGACCTACTCGCTGGGCATGAAGCAGCGCCTCGGCATCGCCGCCGCGATGCTTTCCGACCCGGACCTGCTGCTCCTCGACGAGCCGGCCAACGGGCTCGACCCGGGCGGCATGGTCGCAATGCGCGAGACGCTGCGCTACTTCACCCACGACCTGGGCAAGACCGTCGTCATCTCGAGCCACCTGCTGCACGAGGTCGAGCAGCTCGCAGACGTGGTGGGCATCATCGACCGCGGCCGGCTGATGCGCGAGGGCGACCTGCAGCAGCTGCTCGAGGACGCGGGTCGCGTCCGCGTGCGCGTCGCTCCGGACGAGATGACGCGCGCCGGCGAGATCCTGCGCACATTCGCGCCGGACCGGCCGCTCTACGGCGTCGACACTGGCGAGCAGGCGGGCTGGTTCACGGTCGCGATCTCGCCCGCGCGCGCGAGCGAGATCAACCAGGCGCTGGCGGAGGCCGGCATCTACGCGTCCGGACTGGAGCCGGGCAGTGACCTGGAGACGGTCTTCCTCGAGCTGACCGGCAGCGGCGAGTCCGTACACGACCGTCCGGACGCCATGCCCTCGGCGCTCGATGGGCCGCTGCCGCCAATGCCGCCGCCACCGCCGACGTCCGCGGATGGCGCACCATGAGGCTCATTCGCGCCGAGCTGCTCAAGATCCGCCGGCGGCAGGCGACGTTCGTCCTGCTGATCATCTTCCTGGTCCTGTCCGGCCTGATCTTCCTGACCACGGGTCCGTTCTGGGAGATCGCCGGCATCATCGAGTTTCCCCAGGCGTACGCGCTCTTCCAGCAGGCCATCTACCAGGTCGGCGGACTGATCGCGATCGTTTTCGCGGCGGCGTACGTGGGCGCCGATTGGAACTGGGGCGTGCTGCGCTCGATCGTCGCGCGTGGCGAGAGCCGCGAGCGAATACCTGCTCGTCGAAGTTCGCGGCGCTGGCGATCATGCTCGCAATAGCACTGGTGCTCGTGCTTCGCGGCGTGCTTCCTGTTCATCCTGATGCAGGGCGCCATCTACGGGCTGCCCATCGCCAACCCGTTCCGCGGCGATGGGCTGCGCGACCTCGCCGAGTGGGTCGCGTTCGGCTACCCGGTGATGCTGCAACGCGCGGCGATCGGCTTCGCCGTCGCGGCGATCTTCCGCAGCCAGCTCGCCGGCGCGGTCGTGGGCATCGTCCTCTTCCTGGTCGAGTCGGTGGTGACCACGATCCTGACCGTATTCACACTGGGCGACCAGCTCGGCGGCGGGGATTTCGGCGGCGCCTTCGAACCCATCGGGCCTGAGTGGTTCCAGTTCCTGCCGATCAGCATCGGCGGCAACGTATTCAGCGCAGCTGCCAGGTGGCGGCGGCCTGACCTCGGGCGACGTCGGCGCATTGCTCCTCCGTCCGGTGCCGTTCCAGATTGCCATGACAACGGTGCTGCTCTACATGGTCGTCGCCGTAGCTCTGTCGCTGATCGTCGTGCGCCGCCAGGAGATCGCATGACGGACGTCGACGTTGCGCCGACCACCAGCCGGCCGCTCTCCTTCGACGTGCTTCTGCCTGCGCCGGCCGATGGGTCGACGCGCGCTCGTCTAGGCCACCTGCGAACGCCGCACGGCGATATCCAGACGCCGGTGTTCATGCCGGTCGGCACCAACGCCACTGTGAAGGCGCTCGATCCCGACGACCTGATCGAGGTCGGCGCGCAGATCATCCTGTGCAACACGTACCACCTGTACCTGCGTCCTGGCCACGAGCGCATCGAGCGGCTCGGTGGCCTGCACGAGTTCATGTCCTGGAAGCGTCCGATCCTGACCGACTCAGGCGGCTACCAGGTGGTCAGCCTGGGCGACCTCCGATCTCGTCGATGACGACGGCGTGACCTTTCGCTCCCATCTCGACGGCTCGATCCACCGATTCACACCGGAGCACGCGATCGCCGTCCAGGAGGCGCTCGGTTCGGACATCGCTGTGTGCCTCGACCAACCCGTGCCGCCACACGCGTCGACGCGGCGCGAGGTGGCAGAAGCAGTCGCTGCGCACGCATGCCTGGGCGGAGCGCTGCCTGTCGGCCCATCGCCGCTCGGACCAGGCGCTGTTCGGAATCATCCAGGGCGGGCTGGAGCCCGACCTGCGCGCCGAGTCGACGCGGGTGATCGCGCTCGATGGCCTTCGACGGCCTGTGCATCGGCGGGCTGGCGGGCGACGAATCGCCGCGACAGCGCAGGGACGCGCTCGACGTCGTGGTGCCGCTGCTGGCCAACGATCCGCGGCCGCGCTACCTGATGGGTCTCGGCTCACCGGTGGACCTGCTGGACGCGGTCGACGCCGGCATCGACATGTTCGACTCGGTCCTGCCCGCGCGCGTCGCGCGCAACGGCACTGTGTGGGTGCCCGAGGGTCGACTGAACCTGCGCAACTCGCGCTTCCTGACGATGCGCCGATTCAGGAAGGTTGCCGCTGCCGAGCGTGCCGAACCTTCACGCGGGCCTACCTGGCTCATCTGCTGCGCGCCGATGAGCTCCTATTCTTCCGCCTGGCGACGTGCCACAACCTGACCTTCGTCCTCGATTTCATGGCCTCGATCCGCGCGGCGCTGGCCGAGGGCCGCTTCCCGGAGCTCGTCCGCGCGCAGGCCGCGCTGCGCGATAATTCGGCCTCGGAAGGACTTTCCGCGTGACGGTGGCGCGTGGCGTGACACGCAAGCTGGCGCAAAGTCAGAGTGAACTAGCAGATAAGCGGCCGCGGCTAGCCTGCCGACTGTGCCGCGGAGGCGGACGAAATGGCATCAAAGGATCGACCTCACAAAGAGGCCAAGAAGAAGCCCAAGTCGAAGGAGCAGAAGCCTCGACTCGAGTCGCTTCTGCAGGCGCCGCCGCAGTCGGTGGAGTTAATCAAGCCCAAGCGCAAGCCGCGTTGGGAACAGGAGCCGGGAGCGGACGAGGGCTGAGCCTCGAGGTCCCCGGGAGCCAGGAGGGAAGCCAGGCATGAGCATCACGGGGACCGACAAGCCAATCGCGGTCGAGGGCAACGGCGTCGAACGCATGACGGACAAGGCGAATACGGAGCGGACAAAGGCCGTCGACGCGGCCATCCTCGCCATCGAGAAGCAGTTCGGCCGCGGCTCGATCATGAAGCTGGGCACGTCGGATCGGCAGGCGGTGGACGCCATTCCGAGCGGGTCCATAGCGCTCGACCTGGCCCTCGGAATCGGCGGCATTCCGCGCGGCCGCATCACGGAGATCTTCGGTCCCGAGTCATCGGGCAAGACCACTCTCTGCCAGCACGTCCTGGCGGAAGCGCAGAAGCGCGGCGGCGTCGTCGCGTTCATTGACGTCGAGCACGCCCTCGATCCGGGCTATGCACGGTCGTGCGGTGTCAACGTCGACGAGCTGCTGGTCAGCCAGCCGGACACCGGCGAACAGGCGCTCGAGATCACGGAGACGCTCATCCGCTCCGGCGGCGTCGACTGCGTCGTGGTCGACTCGGTCGCAGCGCTCGTACCGCGGGCGGAGATCGAGGGCGAGATGGGTGACTCGTTCATGGGCATCCAGGCACGCCTCATGAGCCAGGCGCTGCGCAAGCTCACCGGGGCCGTCAGCCGCTCGAACACGGCACTCGTCTTCACCAACCAGTTGCGCGAGAAGATCGGCGTCATGTTCGGCAATCCGGAGACGACGCCGGGCGGCCGCGCGCTGAAGTTCTACGCCAGTGTCCGGCTCGACATCCGTCGCATCGAGACGATCAAGAGCGGCACGGACTCGATCGGCAGCCGCGTGCGCGTCAAGGTCGTCAAGAACAAGGTCGCGGCACCGTTCCGGGTGGCCGAGTTCGATGTGATGTACGGCGAGGGCATCAGCCGCGAGGGTGGCCTGCTCGACGTCGGCGTCGCTTCGGACGTCCTGACCAAGACCGGAGCGTGGTTCACCTACGGCGAGATGCGCCTGGGCCAGGGTCGCGAGCAGTCGAAGGAGTTCCTGAAGGCCAACCAGGACGTTGCCCAGAAGCTAGAGACGGAGATTCGCGCGAAGGTTTCGGACGATAGTCGTTCCCGTCGAAGGCATCTCAGAGGCTGAATAGGGCGAGTGATGCGGGCGACTGCGGCGTTGCCGGCTGCGTTCCGTCGCTCACGTGCCTGTGCACGCTCGCTCCGGAGCCTCGCCGGCGCCTTGCATTCGCCTCGCCTGACCCGCCCTCGGGTGCGGTTGGGCCCACCTGAGCCACGCCGCGGCCCATGACTGATCCAAAGGATTTGTTCGGCGGGTTGGTTGGGCGGTGGGAGGGGCGGTCGACGCTGTATCTCGATCCGGAAGGGGAGGGTGATACGCAGCCGTCGAGCGTGGAGGTCGAGCCGGCGGCCAATGGCAAGGCGCTGTTGGTCAACTACGTGTGGCAGGTCGACGATGCCCAGGAGATGGGGTCGCTGCTCATCGAGCGGGATCCAAAGCAGCCCGGGTGCCGGGCGGCGTGGGTCGACTCGTGGCATCAGAACCAGACGATGATGGTTCTCGCTGGCGACAACCCGGATGCGGTCGACATGCACGGCAAGTACCAGGCAGAGGGCTGGCCGGAGTGGGGCTGGCGCATTCGGCTCGAGGCAGACACAGATCGGCTGCGGCTGCTGATGTGGAACATCGAGCCGCAAGGCAAGGAGGCACGCGCGGTCGTCGGCGAATACGAACTAGCGCGAGAGGTGGGCGGCTGACGCAATACAAGCGTCGGAAGACGCCCGAGCAGGTCGCGGCCAAGCGTGAGCTGCGCGCGCAGCTGACGGATCCGGCGCCGGTCATGGAGGCCGCGGCCGCTTTTCTGGCGGTGCGGCCGCGCTCGGAGGCAGAAACGCGCCAGCGGCTTGTCAAGCTCGGATATCCGGAACCTCTCGTGGAAGAGGTGCTGACGCGCCTCGTAGAGATGCACTACCTCGACGACGAGGAGTTCGCGCGCGCGTGGATCGAGAGTCGCGACCGAGCACGGCCGCGCGGCACGAACGCCCTTCGCCGCGAGCTCGCGCTCAAGGGCGTGGCGCGAACGGTCGTGGACGAGCTGCTCGCCGAGCGCGCTGTGCGAGCCGCAGCGGCAGGCGTCGAGAGTGCAGACCGCGAGGCCGCTCGCGCGCTGCTCGAGCGGCGCAGTTCAGCCCTGCTGCGCGTACCGGACCCGGTCAAGCGGCGCCAGCGCGCGTACGCGCTCCTGGCGCGCTACGGCTTCGATCCAGAGACGTGCCGCGATGCAACCGCGGCGCTGTTCTCCGGCCGCACGGTGTGAGGCCCGTCGCCTTCGGCGCGGCATTGCTCTACCTGGTGGTGCTGCTGGGACTCACCCTGCTGCCGCTCAACGAGGACAGCACGAACGAGGTCGTGTTCCGGCTCGCGCCCTTCGCCACGATCGGCCGGGCCGTTCGCCTCGGGCCGGGATCGTACGAGTACGCGCTGATGATCCTCAACATGCTGGCGTTCGTACCAGTTGGGGTCCTGGTGCCGATGCTGACGAGAAATCGATCCGTGCTGCTCGCGGTCGCGGCGGGATTCGTGCTGTCGCTCGCCATCGAGATCGGCCAGTACGTCATTTCGGTCGCGATCGGCTACTCGTACCGGCGCGCCGACATCGACGATGTCATCGCCAACACGGTCGGCGCGCTGCTGGGCTTCACGATCTACTTCGCGGTGACGGCCGTGGCGTCCTGGATGCGCGAGACGGACAGATAATCGCTTCGTGCCCAAGAAGGAGAAGCCGGCGCCGCAACCGGATGACGTGGTCCGCGAGTCTGCGGGAGCCTACGTCTCCGGCGACGGACGCTTCCGCGTCAGCCAGTCTGACTCGACATGGTTCGTGGTCGACACCGAGCAGGCCAACGAGTTCGGGCAGGAGCTGATTCACGGACCGTTCAGCAGCCTCAAGCAGGCGCAGGCGGCGCTCGCCGGCGCACGTTCGGTCAAGCCGCTGCTGCGGTCCACGCCGCGGCCCAAACGCGCCAGCAAACAGGCGTCCAAGGTGCCAACTCCGGCCAGCGCACCACCGCCAGCGCAACCGCCGAGCTGGATCGACCGCCTCGGAGCGGCCGAGCAGAAACAGGTGCGCCGACTCATCCGCTCACTGGAGAAGGAAGGCCTGGCCGACGCCGAGGAGCTCGTCAAGCGCCACCGCGACGACACGGTGCCGGTGATCGCCACGCGCGTCGCCGAGCATCGGCTACGCAAGGTGATCGATGAGCAGCCGGCCGATGAGCGTGAGGCGGCAGCGCGGCTTATCGAGCGCGTAGCCCAGGTCCTGGCGACGGACGGCCTCGCCAACAGTTCGCCGCTGCCGCGCTGGGCGCTCGTCGCGATCGACCCCGACGAGCCGGCGCCCAAACGCGTGCTCAGGCCGCGGCCGGAGCGCTAGGGCGCGCGTTCGCGTCAGCGCCAAGCGTGCGCGCTAGGGCAGGGACATCTCGCCCAGCCTCAGCTCCGAGCCTCCATCGACGAGTGACTCGATCAGCAGGCTGATCGATCCATCGACCTCGGCGGTAGCGAAGCTGTGCACGCGCTCGCCGGTCGGCAGCTGGCTGCCCAGCAGGACCGGCGCGTCGCCGAGACAGGTCCACTCGATCCCATCCGGGCTCGTCGCTGCCGCGATGTCGGAGCCGGCCAGAAAAAGCGCCAGGTAGCCATCGTCGACGCGCAGTAAGCGTGGTTGTGCGATGAAGTCATTCTGGTTACTCCCGCAGGTCTCCGGATCGAGCACCGGGCCCGGGCCGCGCTCCCACGTCACTCCGTCGGCTGAGGTGGCATAGCCGATCAATGCGGCGTCGCGATGGGTCGTGCCGTTGGCCCCGTAGAGCATCAGGTAGCCATCGTCGGCCTCCACGACAGCGGGGAAGTCGAGGCCCAGGTCGTCCCATTCGCCCCGCTCGCCGATCTCGATGATCGGCTCCGAGTCGGCAACCCATGGGCCGTTCGGATCGTCAGCCGTGGCCCGCCACAGGACTGCGCCTGGCGGAAAGGCAGCGGGCACGCCCCACAGGTACATGACCCAGCCAACCTCGGTCTCCATGACCGTGCCCGGCACGGCGCCCGGCGAGCCCAGCTCGAGCCCGAGCTCGGCGAACGGGTCACGCGGATCAACCTCCCAGCTCACGCCGTCAACAGAGGTCAAGTGAAAGGCGCGCTGGTTGCTCGGACTGTCGCCAAAGGCCAGGACATAGGCGTGCCGGGTCGCGCCGTCGAGGAAGTACGTGGCCGCCAGCGTCGCACCGTAATCGCCAAGCTCGCTCGGCCGCAGCACGGCCTCGTTGCCCACGAGAGCGACCGAGATCGGCGCAGCCGGTGCTGGCGAGTCGGTCGGTGTTGGCTGGGCCGTGGGTTCCGGTGAGCTGGTAGCGCCCGGCGATGGACTGGCCAAGCCGGGGGTTGCCTGGGGTGTTGGCACCGGGTCCGCGCTCGGTGATGCCACCGGTGACGTGCCCGTGCACGCGGCGGCCAACAAGACAGTGGCGAGGGACGCTCCAAGGCGCCATGCGACCGACATCAGCTCCTCCTCCGATGACCCGGTCGGGTCTTCGTCGGGTGACGCACTTCGACGTCGAAAGGTTCCGGAGGCTCGGGAGGTGATCTTGCGCCAAGCAGGTTAAAGTGACGCCTTCGTCACACCCAAGAGGCCACTCCTTGCTTCGATCCCTTCACATCACCGGCGTCAACCGGTTTTTCATGGCGCTCGTGGCCGCGCTGATCCTGGCCGCGACCGGTCTGATGCTGCCGGCCCGCGCGGCCGCTGTGGGGCTGTACGAGTCGTACGCGATCAACGGCTACGAGGTCTGGTACGCGCCGACGACCGGGACGTTCATGGGCACCGGTGCCGGCATGAACGGCTTCGGCGAAGCACTCGAGCTCAACGCCTGGCACGCTCGCATCGATCACGACGAGGTGCTCATTCCGAGCGGCAACATCACCGGCGGCAAGGCGACGCTGTATCGACTCGACGGCGTGAGCATCGAGGGCTACTTCGCCGAGGGTCTCGCCACCCAGACCTACGCCGGTCCGGACTGCACGACCGAGTACCACACGGTCACGGGACGACTCGAGGACGTCACCAGCAGCGCGCTCCCCGGCCAGGTTGGCGTGGGCTACTTCAACGCCACGCTGACCCACTATCGAGCCTTCGTGTTCGGCGCCTGCTACGCCTACTCGGCCTCGGTCAACGGCACAATCACCGTCTGGATCTGAGCCCCTCGGCTGCGACCGGGGTTTGACCAAGTTTTCTAAACGGGCGTAGGCTTCGACCCCAGAAACGCAGACAGCGGTCACCGCACCAACGGCTGGGTTGCCCGGCTCACGGACGGGGACAGCGAGCCAAAGGTTTGTCCCGCCGCCCAGCGGGACGGTCGGGCCGTCCCGGGGAGTCGGCCCAACGAACCAGCATTGGTCCTTCCGGTTGGGGCCGGATGGGAGGCAGATCGAATATGAACGATCCCGTCGTAGTGGCGGTGGTGGCGCTCGTAGCCATCGTCGTCGGCTTCGGCCTTGGATTCGTCGCTCGCTCTTTCTGGGCGGCGCAGACCATTCGCGCCGCGCAGGAGAAGGCGGGGCGCATCGTTGCCGAGGCGCGAACCCAGCAAAAAGAGCTGATCCTGCAGGCCAAGGACGAACAGGTCCGAGTTGCGCGCCTCGCAGAGGACGAGGCTCGCGCCAAGCGCCAGGAGCTGAGCGGCCTCGAGAGCCGGCTGCTGAAGCGCGACGAGCAGCTCGACCAGCGCGCCGACATGCTCGAGGAGCGTGATCGCAAGCTCATCTCGCGTGAGCGCGAGCTGGACCAGGCCAAGGAAGAGCTCGCTCGCGCACGCGCGGAGCAGATCCAGGCCCTCGAGCACGTGTCCCACATGTCACAGGACGAGGCCAAGCAGATCCTGATCGAACAGGTCCGCGCCGAGGCCGAGCAGGACGCAGTGCGCCTCGGCCGCGCGATCGAGCGCAAGGCGCGCGAGGAAGCGGAGGACAAGGCGCGCGACGTGGTCGTGACCGCCATTCAGCGCGTCATGGTCGACCACACCGCGGAGATGACGGTCTCCGCCGTGCACCTGCCGTCGGAGGAGATGAAGGGCCGCATCATCGGCCGCGAGGGGCGCAACATCCGTGCCCTGGAACAGGCCACGGGTATCGACCTGATCATCGACGACACCCCGGAATCAGTGTTGATCAGCGGCTTCGACCCGGTTCGGCGCGAAGTCGCACGCCTCGCCCTGACCAAGCTCATCCAGGACGGCCGCATCCATCCGGGCCGCATCGAAGAGGTCGTCACCAAGGCCCGTGCTGAGGTCGAGCTGGTGATGCGCCAGGCCGGCGACGCGGCCGCTTACGAGACCGGCGTGCCCGGCCTGCCGCCGGAGCTGATCAAGCTCCTGGGCCGGCTCAAGTTCCGCACGAGCTACGGCCAAAACGTGCTCCAGCACTCGATCGAGACGGCGCGCCTGTCGGCGGTCATCGCCGGCGAGACCGGCGCCGACGTGATGACCGCCAAGATCGGCGGCCTGCTGCACGACATCGGCAAGGCGGTCGACCACGAGGTCGAGGGCCCGCACGCAGCCATCGGCGCGCAGATCGCGGCGCGCCACAACCTGCCGATGAAGGTCATCAACGCTATCGCGGCGCACCACCAGGAGGTCGAGTACGCCTGCGTCGAGGCACCGATCGTCCAGATCGCCGACGCAATCAGCGCGTCGCGACCGGGCGCCCGCGGTGAATCGGCCGAGACCTACCTCAAGCGGCTCGAGGAGCTGCAGGCCATCGCCGAGAGCTTCGAGGGCGTCGAGAAGTCGTTCGCCGTCCAGGCCGGACGCGAGGTGCGGATCCTGGTCCGGCCGGAGGAGATCGACGACCTGGCCTCGACCCGCCTGGCGCGCGACATCGTGCGCAAGATCGAGGAGCAGCTGACCTATCCGGGCCAGATCAAGGTCACCGTCATCCGCGAAACCCGCGCCGTGGAGTACGCGAAATGAGACGCATGATGTCTACCGTGTCGCGTGTCGCATTAGCTAGAGGGATTTAGAGAAGGGCCGTCCTTGGTCCGAGCGTGTCGGTATGATCGCGCGGTGCGAACGTTCCAGGGTGCCACCACACAGCGAGCAACTGTTCTCGGTGCGCTTCTAGCCGGGGCGATTGTGCTCGCGTCCTGCGCGTCGGGACCAGCTCTATCAGGCACCCAGGCTCCGGCCCCGGTGGGGTCGGTCTCTCCATCTCCAACCGACACAGCGGCACCAGGGACGGAGAGCCCCTCGGCGTCACCGTCGGCCTCGTCGGCACCGCCGGCGACAGGGTCGTCCGGAGCATCCTGGTCGCTGGTTGTCGTTGGTGATTCGATTCCCTTCAACTCCCCAGAAGACTGCCCGGGGTGCACGGGATTTGTGGAGCGCTACGCCGAGCAGATCACGGCGGAGACAGGCATCCCGGTGGTGATCTCCAATCTGTCGGAGCACACCGGGCTGACGCTCGGAGGTCTCGCCGAAGAGCTGGAGAGCGACGAGGTCCGCATCGCCGCTCTTTCTAATGCCGACATCATCCTTGTGGCGATCGCCCACAACAGTGTCATGTTCCTTCCGGAGTACGCGGCGTCCGTAACGCCTGAGAATGCATCGGCGACCGCCGAGGGACGTCGAGCAGAACTTGAGGGGATCTACCGGCGCGTCGCGGAGCTTCGCGCTGGCAAGCCAACGGCGCTACGGACGATCAATCGATACAACGACTCGACGACGAGCGAAACTGCTGCCTCCGTCGCCGAAAGCGCTCACCTCACCTTCAGCGCCTGGAACAACGTGCTGTGCGAAGCGGCGATGGCCAGCGGTTTTCTGTGTGCGGATGTCTACGCCGCCTTCAACGGCGCGGATGGCCTCACCCCGGCCGGGAATCTCCTCGCCGGGGACTACACGCACCCATCCGATTTGGGAAACCAGCGGATTGCGGATGTCCTGACGCAGCTTGGCTACTCGCCGCTGCGGCCGTAGCGGCTGGACGTGGCCGCAAGCCCCACTTCGGAGGCGTAGAGGGGGTGGACCCAGCCCTGGACGTCGAAACGGTTGCCATTCCGATGCACGACCAGGACGCGGCCAACTTCGATCCCGTGGTGATCGAGGTAGATCAGTGTCGTCTCCCAGAAGCGGATCCCATCAGAGTCGCATAGGGACGGCAGCTCGCGCGTCCGTGCAAGGCGAAGGATCTTCCACACCTCATCGAAGGTGGCTGCTTGCTTGCTCGGCCTGCCCCGGACTGCCAGCCGACCGTCACGCCGCCAGCTGGCGCGGCAATGGTACATCCACCGCGCTCGAAATCTTGACGCGCTGGCGCCCTGCGCGGGCGCTCGATGGTAGCCTCGGAACGACTTCAATCGACCACGTTCCGGAGAACCATCATTTCCGACGACCAGGCCCCGATTCGCGGCGTGCTCGCCGCCGACCAGCTGCCGCCCGCGCCCCTCGAGCCCGGCGCCGGAACCGTGCGCGTGCTGATGATCGGCGACGTGATCGGCAAGCCGGGACGAGTCGCCCTCGAGCAGTTGTTGCCACGGCTTGCGCGAGGAGCGGCACATCGACCTCGTCACGGCCAACGGCGAGAACATTGCCGGCGGCATGGGTTTGACGCCATCGACGGCCGCGGCGCTGTTCGACGCCGGTGTCGACGTCATCACCAGCGGCAACCACATCTGGGACAAGAAGGAGATCTATCCCGAGCTGGATCGCGACGAGCGCATCCTGCGGCCGATCAACTACGGCGAGAACGGACGTGCCCGGCCGCGGCTGGGGCGTGTTCCACGCCCGTGACGGAACCGAAGTGGCCGTCATCAACGCCCAGGGCCGGACGTACATGCCCCAGATCGAGAACCCGTTCACGATGCTCGATGAGCTGCTCGACGATGGCGCCGACGGAGCTGCCGCCGCTGCGCGTCGTCGACTTCCACTGCGAGCTCACGAGCGAGAAGAACGCCTTCGGCATCCATCTCGACGGTCGCGTCAGCGCCGTGTGTGGCACCCACACCCACGTGGCCACGGCCGACGAGCGGATCCTGCCCCGGGGCACCGCGTACGTCAGCGACATCGGCATGACAGGGCCGCTCTACAGCGTCATCGGCTTCAACCCAGCCACCGTCCTGCCGCGCTTCATCAACGCCCTGCCGACGCGCTTCGAGGTCGGCAGCGGGCCGGTCCTGTTCAACGCCATCCAGATCGATATCGAGGCGGCAACGGGACGCGCCCGCCACATCGCGCGCATCAACACCGTCGTGGACGTGAGCCGCATGAGCCGTCCCGCCGACGTGCAGAGCCGCTTCGTCGAGCCGACGCCGCGGCCCGGCTGGCCGCCAGAGCCGAACCGGGTCGACCTGCACTGTCACACCGATCGATCGGACGGAGTTCTGTCGCCGCACGAGCTGTACACGGCAGATGGCCGAGTGCGGCCTCGAGATAGTCGCCGATCAGCGACCACGACACGCTCGCCGGCTACCGCTAGCTGCGCGACCCGATCCGGCCGTCTCAGCTGCCCGCAGGCGGGCCACAGCTCATCCCGCGATCGAGATCAACAGCATCGCCGACCGCGCCCTGATCGAGCTCGGCGTCGAGCTCGAGGAGGGCGAGCTGCACATCCTGGGCTACGGCGTCGACGCCGACGACGCGGTCTTCGAGTGCAGCGCCTGGCCGAGCAGCGCAACGGACGCATGGCGCGGCTTCACCTGATCATCGAGCGGCTGCGCGAGCTCGGCGTGCCGATCGACGAGCAGATCGCGCCCGCGCTGGCGAGCGAGGAGGCAGTCGGACGGCCGCACATCGCTCGGGCCATGGTCGCGGCGGGCCACGTGGCCACGGTCCAGGAGGCGTTCGATAAGTGGATCGATCGCATCGGGCCCTGCGTACGTGCCGCGCCAGGGCATGAAGTCGCGCGACGCGATCGACGCCATCACGGCCGCCGGCGGCATCCCCGTCCTCGCCCACTACCCGGCCGCGCCCGAGCAGCCGACCCTGATCAAGCTGATCATGGACTGGGGCGTGCGCGGGCTCGAGGTCTACTACCGCCGCTTCACGCCCGATACGCTCGCGGCCATGGAGGCACCTCGCGCGAGATATCGGCCTCATCGCGACAGGTGGCAGCGACTACCACGGCGACACCGGGACATACGCTGAATCGATGCGGACGACGTTCGTGCCCCGCGCGGCGGGGGAGCGGCTGCTCGAGGCCATCGGCCAGAGCAGCGCGGCCGTGACCCAGACGGAGGCGCGCTGACCGCGGTGGCCACACGCATGCTGCCGATGCTCGACGGTGTCGCGCCGGCTGCTGCTCGAGAGCGGCCGGTCGTCGACGCGACGCTGGCCGAGTTCACGACCGACGATGTGACCCTGCCGCGCTTCCACGTGTGGACCCTGGGCTGCCAGATGAACCACTCGGACTCGGAAGAGATGGCCGGTGCGCTGTCCGCGGCCGGCTGCGCCGAGGCATCGAGCCTGGAAGTCGGCCGACCTGATCGTCATCAACTCGTGCGCCATCCGCGAGGCGGCCGAGCAGAAGGTGATCGGCCGCATGGGCCACCTCGCGCGCCTGCGCGCGGCCAATCCAGCAGCTGCGCGTCGTGCTCACCGGCTGCTCGGTCCGCGAGGACAACGCGACCATCCTGAAGAAGCGCTACCCGCAGGTCGACCTGTTCCTGCGACCGGACCAGGAGCCCGAGCTGACCGCGCGGCTGGGCCTCGCCGGGGCCACAGCTCCCGGCCGACTCGGCGCTGACGCCGCGCCCCGGCGCCAGAGCGCCACCTCGGCCTGGCTGCCGATCATCTACGGCTGCGACAAGACGTGCACCTACTGCATCGTGCCCTTCAGCCGCGGCCCGGAGCGGAGCCGGTCGTTCGACGAGGTCCTGGACGAGGCACGGTCGCTGGCCGCCGCGGGCTACCGCGAGGTGACGCTGCTGGGCCAGAACGTGAACTCGTACGGGCACGACCTGGCGGTCGACGATCGCTTCGCCGACGTTCACCGTAGCCGCGAGATCGGTCGGCGGATCGACCTCGACGGCCGGCCCGACATCGCGACACTGCTGCGCGCGATCGACGACCTGCGGACCGCCGACGGCGTGCCGGCCATCCCGCGCGTGCGCTTCGTCACGTCGCATCCGTGGGACCTCTCGGATCGGCTCATCGCTGCGATGGCCGAGTGCGCAATCGGTGTGCGAGCACCTGCACCTGCCCATCCAGTCGGGCGACGACGCGGTACTGCGGCGCATGGGCCGCCAGTACACGATCGACGCGTACCGGCGGCTGGTCGAGCAAGCTGCGCGCGGCCGTGCCCGGGATCACGCCTGACGACCGACATCATCGTCGGCTTCTGTGGCGAGACGGAGCAGCAGTTCGAGAACACTCTGAACGTGCTGCGCGAGGTGCGGTTCGAGCAGGTCTTCGCGGCGGCCTTCTCGCCACGTCCGGGCACGCCCGCGGCGCGCATGGCGGACGACGTGCCGAAGGCCGACAAGAAGCGCCGCTTGAACACACTGCTGTCGACTCCAGGAGGGCATCGGCCTGGAAGCGAACAAGCGTTGGCTCGGCCGAACGACCGACGTGCTCGTCGACCAGGTCAGGCCGCCGTCGACGCACGATGGCGGCGACAGCCCGCGGATGGCCGGCCGCAACCGGCACAACAAGCTGGTCCACTTCGACGGCGCGCCGGAGCTGATGGGGCGCATCGTCGATGTTCGCATCGAGCACGCCGGTCCGTACGCGCTGCGAGGCACTCTCCACGGCTGACGCTCGCCTTCCGCCGCTCGTCGTCATCTGCGGCGCGACGGCTACCGGCAAGACCGGCCTGTCGCTGGCGCTCGGCCAGCGCATCCCTGGCGCCGAGATCGTCAGCGCCGATTCGCGCCAGGTCTATCGCGGCATGGACATCGGCAACGGCCAAGGTCAGCGCCGCAGAGCGTGCCCTGGTGCCGCACCACGGGCTCGACCTGGTGGATCCCGACGAGTCCGTTCACCGCGGCCGACTACCAGCGGGCAGCCTTCGAGGCTCTGGTGGGTATTGCGCAACGCGGACGGCGTGGCGCTGCTGGTCGGCGGGACGGGCCTGTACGTGCGCGCCGTGGCGCGCGGCCTTCCACTCGAGGAAACGGGCCGCGATCCGGAGGTCCGTGCCGCGCTCGAGACAAGACTGGCGGGGGAGGGGCTGCATGTGCTGGTGGCTCAGCTCCGATCGCAGCGCGCCGGTCGTGGCCCGGACCACGGACCTTGCCAACCCGCGCCGCGTCGTCCGCGCGCTCGAGCGCGTCTCGGTCCGACGGCGACCAACCGCCGCCCCAGCCGCGCGGCTATCCCGCGCGTTCGATGTGGATCGGCCTCGAGCTCGATCCAGCGGAGAACGCACGGCGTATCAACGACCGGGCCCGCGCCCAGTTCGAAAGCGGGCTGCTCGACGAAGCGGCGGCGCTGCGCGAGCGCTACGACGAGAGCCTGTCCGTCGTTCAGTGCCGTCGGCTATCGCGAGGCGTTCGACGCGCTCGACGGTCGTCTGACGTTGGATCACGCGATCGAGATGAACGCGTCGCGCAACCGCCGCCTGGCCGGCCACCAGCGCACCTGGTTCCGCGCCGAGCCGGATGTGTTCTGGCTCAATGCGTCGTCCGATCCGGCCGCGCGCGCCGCGGAGCTGGCGGAAACCTTCCTCAGCCGGTCCTGAACGTCAGCCCGCTGGCGTCGCGGAAGCGCGCCTGCACTCCCCAACCGCCGAACGTCTCCGAGACGGCGATCACCAGCTCGTTGTCGCCCTCCTGGAGGGGCAGGAAGAGCGTGTGCCACCAGCCGATCGAACCGAGGAAGCGATAGTCGCGCGAGCGGTAGTCGTCGCGGCCCGCGAACAGCGGCACGCCGTTGAGGTACACGACGGCGCGGTCGCTGAAGCCCAGCTCCAGCGCGCGCGTAACGGTTGCGGCGGACTTGACGATCGTGCTGGCAAAGACGGTGTTGAGCCTATTGCCGAGTGGATGAGCCCGGGCCAGGTTGAGCAGGCCGGTGGGCTCGGCCGCCAAGTATTCCCAGCCGCGCGCAGCGCCCAGTGGCGAGCCCTCGGCCGCGAGGTTCGACACCCACCATCCGGGCACAGTGCCGTAGGGCAGGTCCTCCTCGAAGAGAGGCTGGCCGCGCAGAACAGGCTCGGCCGAGTCATATGCGAGCCGCGCAAAGAAGACACCCTCGCCGCCGGGCAGGATGCCGATGCCGCCCGGCTCGACAGCGGCGCGCAGACGCCCGAACACGAGGGCGGGCTGGTCCGAATCGCCGAGGAATGCCTCGGCCCGGTCGCCCGCGAATGCCACGCGCAGCGTGAACCACTCACCGATGGGAAAGGTCGCGGCCGACCAGAAGCCAGTGCCGGTGTAGAGCTGCCAGCCGAAGACGCCGTTGAAGACCGGCGTGTACTGCACCGCGTCCGGGTTCCCGACCTGGTGCGGCCTGATGAAGAACGACTCGTACTGCTCGCCACGGACCCGAAAAGCGAGGCCGGGAAACGAGCGCTCACCCGTGACCGCGACATCTACCTGCACGGAGCCATTTCTTAGCGACACGTCCTCGTAGGCCACGAGCACGTCGTTACCCTCGAACAGATAGCACTGCCGTCCGAGGTGCTCGGTCGCGGTGGCACCTTTGATCTGCACCTCGCGCAACGGCATGAGCGCGAGTTTAGGCAGGTCAGTCGGTTACGCCCCGTACCTCCAGCTCTTCGCGGACTTCGGCCACGCCCGTGACCCGGCCAATCACCTCGACGACGTTGTCCGTGTCATCGAGATCATCGACAACGCCACGCACGGCGATGGTCGATCCGCGCGTGCCGATTGCGAGCGTCTCGGCGTACTGACTCGTCGCCGCGTCGGCGCGCAACGCCTCGCGCACGCGCGTGGCCATCTCGTCGTCGTTCGTGATCGATTCCGAGTGGTGGTCGGCGTCGTACGGCTCGTCATCGGCGGTGGTCCCGAAGCCGGCAGCCACGCGGATTCCCTGCGGATCGTCGAGGTCGGGCACGACGGGTGGGTCGATCGGCGGGATCCAGGTCAGACCTTCCTCGGCCGCGACATCGGGGTTCGCCGTCTCGCCGGCGCGTAGCTCGCGCTCGATCAACAGCTCAAGGTGGTCGGCAGCGGGCTCGCCCGACAGGTCGTCCTTCACGCCGGCCTCGAGCTCGCCCTCGTAGGCCTCGGTGTCGGTCAGGCCGTCGCCCAGCGTGTCGATCTCACCCTCGCGGAAGTACGCGGCCTGGTCGCCCGCGGCCTGGTCACCGGTCATCTGGCGGCCCAGATCCTCACCTTCGAGGTCCGGCGGATTGAGCGGAGTGTCATTCATGGTTGCAGCATCCGAGCGCGACGGTTGATGCCGCACCCGACCACGTCGTGCGCGGATTGCAGTTGCGGTACGAAGCGGCCCCTATCCTGTTGCGCTGTGAGCCCGCGCAAACGCATGGTCGACCTCGTGCCGCGGCCGAGCGTGCGTTCCTGATCGCCGTCGACACCGGCCAGGACGCCGGCTGGACCGCCGAGGAATCGCTCGCCGAGCTCGCCATCCTGGCCGACACCGCCGGCGCCGAGGTCGTCGGCGCCGAATGGCAGAACCGACGCCACGTCGATCCCAACTGGTACGTGGGCAAGGGCAAGGCCGAGGAGCTCGTGCATGCGAAGAGCGAGACCGGGCTTCACGCTGCTCGTCGCCGACGATGAGATCTCGCCCAACCAGCAGAAGGCGCTCGAGAGCCTGCTCGGCGTCAAGGTGCTCGACCGCAGCGGGCTGATCCTCGACATCTTTGCCCAGCACGCGCGCACGCACGAGGGCCGCCTCCAGGTCGAGCTGGCGCAGCTGGAATACCAGCTGCCGCGGCTGACGCGGCTGTGGACGCACCTCTCGCGCACCCAGGGCGGCATCGGCTCGCGCGGCCCCGGCGAGACTCAGCTCGAGACGGACCGGCGCATCATCCGCGACAAGATCAAGAAGCTCAAGGAGCGCGTCGAGCACGTGCGCCGCCAGCGCGACACGGCGGCACGGTCACGCGACCGGCGCCTGGTGCCCGACGGTCGCCATCGTGGGCTACACCAACGCCGGCAAGAGCTCGATGCTCAACGCGCTGGTCGGCAGCGAGGCCGCGGTGGCCGAGGACCGCCTATTCGCGACGCTCGACCCGACGAGCCGGATGGTCAAGCTCGGCGACGGCCAGTCTGCGGTGGTCACCGACACGGTGGGCTTCATCCACAAGCTGCCGCACCAGCTGGTCGACGCCTTCCGGGCGACGCTCGAGGAGGTCAACCGGGCCGACATCCTGCTCGAGGTAGTCGACGTCGCCGATGCGCACGCGCCCGAGCACCGCCAGACGGTCCAGCAGGTCCTCGACGACCTCGGGGCAGGGCGAGAAGCCCCGGCTGCTCGTCTACAACAAGGCAGACCTGGTCGATCCGCAGGCCGCCGAGCGGCGACGTGCCGGCGCCGACGATCGCCGGGTCAGTGCTCGTGTCGGCGATGACCGGCTACGGCATGGACGTCCTGCGCGCCCGGCTCGCGGCGCTGCTGGCCGAGCTGTGGGAGGAAGTCGACGTCAGCCTGCCGTACAGCGAGGGCGAGCTGCTCGCGCGCGTCCGCGAGCGGGGCACCGTCGATATCGGCTACCGCGCGCGCGACGTGCGCGTGCGCGGCCGCGTCGCACCGTCGCTGGCGAGCGAGCTGCGCGCGGCCGCGTGGACCGGCGAGAGCAGCAGCTGATGGCCAACGCAGAGATTCGTGCAGCTTGCCGGCTCGTGCCCGGTGGTTGGGATTGCCACGTCAAGGTACGCGACCAGGCGGGCCCCACGGGCGCGACCGACTTCGACGTCACGGTTTCCGAGCAGGAGCTGACCCGCTACGGCGGCGAATGCGCGCCCGAGCGACTGGTCATGGCCTCGTTCCGCTTCATGCTCGAGCGCGAGCCACTGGACGCGATACTGCGCCGCTTCTCCCTGTCGACCATCGAGAGCTACTTTCCCGAGTATCCGACCGAGATCGGCAGCTACCTCGACTAGCGATCAGTAATCGACCGCGCCGTCTGCCGGTGAGGCGGGTGCGGCGCCGCTGATGAGGTGCCACACGCCGCCGATGCCGTCGCCCATCGCATCGCCCGGGATCAGATCCTCTGTGTAGAAGTAGAGAGGCCGGCCCTCGTAGGTGACCTGCAGTGCGCCATCGGCGCGGGTGATCGTGGCGAAGTCGGCCGGATCCAGGCCCTCGCCCAGCGGAATGTCATCCGCGGCCGCGACCAGCAGAGGCGGCCAGTTGAAGAGGCAGTCGCCCTCGCAGTTGCTGACCCCGGGTCGGTCGTTGTCGAACGTATAGAGCGTGTGGCCCTGGTAGCCGACGAAGTTGCCGTTTGGCCCGATGCTGACTGCCAGGTCCACTGGCGGGCTGGCGCTGGCATCGGTGGTCGGCGACGGCTCTGGGGTCGGCGACGGCTGAGCCGTTCCTGGTTCGACTGTTCGCGGCTCGACAGTTGGCTCGACGCTCGCCGCGGCGCTCGCGGGCGCGCTAGTTGCGGTGGGCCCACTGGCTGTTGGCGGCACGGTGGTCCCGGGACCAGCGGAGCATGCGGCGACCAGGAGCAGTGAAGCGGCGAGAACAGCGCGGAGCATCTGGAACCTCCTCGGGCTTACGATACCCGGATGCGCCAGGTAATCGGCCGGAAGCTCGTCGAAGTCGACGTCGGCTAACTCGAACAGCTTGCTGCTCGCCACGAGCGAGTGGCCATAGATCTCGGAACCGGCTCGGGCCGATCGGTGCTGCGCCGCGCGGCGCGCGAGCCACGGACCTTCTTCATCGGCGTGGACGCCGATGCCGCCGCGATGATCGAGGCTTCCCGGCGCGCCGCGCGACCTGCCCAGCGTGGCGGCACGCCCAACGCGATGTTCGTAGTTGCCGCGGCGGAGGCGCTGCCGCGCGAGCTCGACGGCCGCGCAGACCTCGTCACCGTGGCGCTGCCATGGGGATCGCTACTGCGTGGGCTCCTCTGTCCGGACGAGCAGATGCTCGCCGCCATTGGGGCGACACTCCGTGCGGACGGCGAGCTCGAGCTGCTGGTATCGACGACGGAGCGCGACGGAATCGAGCTCGTGCTCAACGATGCAACCGTGGACCGCCTGACGGCCGACTACGGGAGGGCCGGGTTCGGCTGTATCGAGGCTCGCCGGGCCACCACGGACGATGTCGAGCGGCTGTCGTCGGGTTGGGGCCGGCGGCTCGGGATCCCGGAGAGTCGCCCGGCGTGGCTGCTTCGATTCCGCTATGCGGGGGTAGCCGGCGCCTCGGGCTTGGGAGCGGCCGGCGGAGTGTCGGTCGGAGTGTCGGGCGGGGAGTCGGGCGGAGTGTCGGCCGGAGTGTCGGCCGTAGTGTCGGCCGGCTCCTCGTCCTTGTAGTAGGCCTCCCGCATCTGGACTGGCTTGCTGCGCGCCTTGGAGCGCAGGTTCAGGGCCTCGACGAAGACGCTGAAGCCCATCGCGGCGTAGATGTAGCCCTTCGGGATCTCGACGTGGAACGCCTCGGCGACGAGCGTCGTGCCGATCAGCAACAGGAACGCCAGCGCCAGGATCTTGAGGCTGGGGTGGCGTTCGACGACATCGCTGATGGGCTTCGAGGCGACGAGCATCACCAGCACCGCGATGACGACCGCTGCGACCATGATCGGCAGGTCGTCCGACATGCCGACGGCGGTGATGACCGAATCGAGCGAGAAGACGATGTCAAGCAGCATGATCTGGATGATCACGCCGGTCAGCGTCGCCACCTTCGGCGACGCCTGGGCATGCTCCTCGCCCTCGAGCCGCTCGTGGATCTCGAACGTCGCCTTGCCGATCAGGAACAGGCCACCGATCAACAGGATCAGGTCGCGCCCGCTCACCTCCTGGTCGATGATCGGAATGGTGAACAGCGGCGTGGTCAGCGTGGCGATGATCGAGATCGAGAACAGCAACGCGATGCGCATGCCCATCGCTGCGATCAGGCCGATGGTCCGCGCCCGATCCCGCTGTTCCGGCGGCAGCTTGCTGGACATGATCGAGATGAAGACGATGTTGTCGATGCCCAGCACGATCTCGAGCGCGGTCAGCGTGATCAGCGCGATCCACGCCTCGGGGCTGGTCAGCAGCGACAGCAGATAGTCCACGGCGGGCAGAGTTTACGGGACAGTGCGGGGCGTCGTTCCGGACGGCCTGTCATCCGCGATTTCAGATCCACTGAACACGGACCTGCTCTCTGACACGGCTGTGAGGCAGCAAGTCACTCGGGACCCCGCAAGGTTGCAGATCTAGTGAGCAGGGACCCGCACTTCGACGCAGTTAGAGGCGGTAAACCACTTCAGACCCGCGGATTTGCAGATCTAGTGTCGAATTCGTGGGGCTCAGCGCTCATCGCGGACTGGAACTCCACCTCTGGGGCGCAACGTGTTCACTAGATCTGAAATTGTGTTGATGCGGGCGCGGCTTCGTGCGATGACGCCGCGCGGGCGAGCTACTTGGGGGTCGCGGCGCCCTTCTTCTTCGTGCTTGTCTTGGGCTTCTTGCCGCCGCCGCGGCTGCCAGGTCCCTTATCGCCCATCGGTCAAACCCTCTGCTGCGGTATTGCCAGCGTGCATCGTAGCGGGCGACCGCGCGCCGGGGACTAGCTCCGGTATCTGGCGCACGAGCTCGATGAAGGCGGCAAGCGCCGGGCTGGGCTCACCGGCGTCGCGGCGGCGCAGGATGCCGATGTGGCGCGGTGCCGGCTCCGCGTCCTCGAGACGCAGCCCCACCAATGTGCCGCTTTCGATCTCCTCGGCGACCGATGTGAGTGGCAGCAGGGCCACGCCGAGGCCCCCGGCGACCATGCGCTTGGCGGCCTCGACGTTGTCCAGCTCGATTACGCCGCGCGGCCGGACTCCCGCCTCGCGCAGGAGCGCCGTGGTCAGCTCGTAGTACGAAGACGCGCGGTCGAAAAGGATCAGTGGCGTGTCCGCCAGCGCGCTGCGTGCCGTTCGATCGGCCGCGGCGAGCGGTGAGGCGGGCGGCGACACGAGCACGAGCTGATCGTCATAGACCGGCGTGTATGTGAGCAGAGGGTGACGAACCTGCCGGCCGAGGCCGGCCTGCACCTCGCGCCGCGCGACGAGCTCGACGATCTCCTCCGAGTGGCTCGTGCGCACCACGATGCGCACGCCTGGAAGCTCGGCCGCGTAGCGCGTCAGCAGGTGGGGCAGCACGTAGGTTGATACCTGCGGCGCAACCGCAAGGGTCAGCTCGCCACCACCACCGCCACTCACCGCGGCGATCTCGGCGATCCCACTGGCCAGCGCAGCGACTGCCTGCTCGGCGTAGGGCAGGAACGCGTTGCCGGCCTCGGTCAGGCGGACGCCGCGGCGCGTGCGAACGAAGAGCGGCTGGCCCAGCTCCTGCTCCAGGGACTGCAGGCGTGCCGTCAGGGCGGGCTGGGTGATGCGCAGCGCATCGGCCGCACGGGACACGTTTCCGCGTCGCGCGACCTCGAGAAATCCCTCGACCTGGGCAATCTGCATCGCGCCGCATGATAGACGTTCGTTATCACAGACCGCAATAACAGTACTGGCGTTGATGGCTGCGCATGCCTATCGTCGTACCTGTCCTCGAACACAGGGAGACAAACGATGCTGCAAGAGCTTACCGCCACGGTCCGCCGCTGGGCGGGCACACCGAACCAAGCAACTGTCGAAAAGTCGCCACTCGTGCGCCTGGGATCGACCCCGGACGACGCAATCCACGCCGCTCAGACCGACATCGGAATGCTGCGCGGCGTCACGCCGGCAGCGGCCGATACGAGCGAGTGCGTCTGCCCGGAGCCGTGCGAGCGCGATCACGCGAACGAGTAGGCAGCACGAACACCCAGCCAAACAAGCAGGCACAGGCAACCGATACCGCCATGACTTCGACTCTTGACCGGCCGGCGCCGGGCGTCGAGGAGACTCAGGTCGAGTCCTCGCCTGGCGCCGGCCTCGCGCCCACCCCACTGCTGCCGGATGGCTACCACGTGCCCGCGTCGCGCTGGACGCGTGCCTCCACACGCATGCGCGAGCTGCTGCGAACCGAGCCGTACCTTTTCGGTCCCGGCGTGTACGACGCGATGGGTGCGCAGCTCGCGATGTGGCACGGCTTCAAGGCCGTTTACTTCAGCGGCTACTCATTTGCCATCGGCCATTTGGGCACGACCGATATGGACCTCTATTCGAGCGTCGAGATCGCCGATGCGGCGCGACGCGCTGTCAGCGGTCTGCGCAAGTTCCAGCTGACGGCCGCGGTGGGCGACCCGGACAAGGGCGTCGCGCCGCGACATCTCGAGATCCCACCCGTGATCGTCGACATGGACGGCGGCTACGGCAACATCTTCAACGTCCAGCGTACGGCCGAGCTCTACGTCAATGCCGGAGTGGCCGCAGCGCACATCGAGGACCAGGTTCTACCCAAGCGCTGCGGCCACATTGGCGGCAAGGCGCTCGTGCCGGCAAGCGAGATGGTCGGCAAGCTGCGCATGGCGCGCGCCGTCGCGAACGATCTCGGCGACGAGGACTTCGTCATCATCGCTCGCACCGACGGGCTGTCAGCGGTCGACGCACCCGAGCCCGCGCGCGGCATGGAGCTGGCGATCGATCGGGCGCTGCGTTACCTCGACAGCGGCGTGCCCGACCTCGTGTGGTGCGAGTTCCCGACATCGGATCGGGGCCCGCTCGAAGAGTGGGCGAGCGCTGTTCATCGGCGCTTTCCCGATGCCAGCTTCGCCTTCAACTGGTCGTCATCCTTCAAGTGGTATCGCGACCCGGATCCGATCACCTTCGCGCAGCTTGGCGACCTGGGCTTCAAGTTCATCTTCATCACGCTCGGCGGCCAGCACGCGATGGGCCACGGCTTCAGCGAGCTGCTGACCTCGATGTCGGAGCGCCAGGAGCAGGGCTACATCGAGCTCCAGCGCCGCGAGTGGGACGACGCGAAGGATGTCCCGACGCGCAGCCATCATCAGTTCAGCGGCGTGCCGTACCACCACCTCGTGGGCAAGATGTACGACTCCGCGCGCATGGGCCGCGAGTTCGTCGAGGAGCTTCCCGAAGACAAGGTCGTCTAGGGCATCTCGTCAGCCTTCGGCGACATACCTCCGCTCGCCCGTGCGCGCGTCCACGTAGACGCGCATGCGGCGCTGGCTGGTCGGGTCCAGGAAGACCTCGTCGGTCGGCTGGAAGCGTGGCTCGAGGGGCACTGCCGTCTCGCCGCCGCCGGGACCTGGATCCTGGCGAGCGCGCTCGGCATGCTCGGAGCGGTAGCGCGACACCTCGATGAGCGCGGCGACGACCATCACGCCACCGGTCAGGATCAGCCAGAAAGCCCCGAAGAAGCCGCCGGGCACGCCCGACACCGCGAGCCCGAGCCCGCCCAGCATGAGCAGGGCGCCGAACACGCCGATCAGCACGCGCACGACGGCCGAGCCCGTGGTCATGACGTGCTACTCCACCGGTTGGGTAGCGGCGACTCCCTGCTCGGGCACAACGACCACGGCAGTGCCGTAGGCAACGATCTCGGACATGGTCTGGGCTAGCTCGGTGCTGTCGAAGCGCATCGAGATGATCGCGTTGGCGCCCATCATCGTCGCGTTCTGGACCATGCGGTCTATCGCCTGGCGGCGCGTGTCCTCGAGCAGCGACGTGTACTCATGGATCTCGCCACCGCCGATCGATCGCAGGCCGGCCATGATGTTGCCGCCGATGCCGCGACTGCGGACGACTAGGCCGAAGACATGGCCGCGCGTCTCCTGCACGCGCCATCCGGCAATGAACGGCGCGGTCGTGATGAGCATCTATCAACCCCTCCTGATGTAGTGCTCAAAGAATAGGCATTGCCGCCTTTGGTGATGACTTTGAGTCGCTCCGTCAGTCGCGCTCGCCGAGCTCGATCGGTGCGCCGACGAGCGAGCCGTACTCGGTCCAGCTGCCGTCGTAGTTGCGGACGTTCGGGTACCCGAGCAGCTCGGCGAGGACGAACCAGGTATGGCTGGACCGCTCGCCGATGCGGCAATAGACAGTGACATCCCTGTCCGGAGTCACGCCCTTGCTCGCGTACAGCTCCCGGAGCTCGTCGTCCGTGCGGAAAGTGCCGTCCTCGGCCACGACCCTGGCCCAGGGGACGTTGACCGCGCCCGGGATGTGGCCCTTGCGCTGGGCACGTTCCTGCGGCAGATGCTCGGGCGCCGCCAGCTCACCGCTGTACTCGGCCGGCGAGCGGACGTCGACCAGTCGCGCGTTCGAGTCCGAGATTGCGCCCAGGACCGCGTCGCGAAAGGTGCGCAGCTCGCTGCGCGTGGACGACGGCAGAGTGATGTTGCCACGCTCGTGGCCGGCCGCGGCAGTGGTCAGCGGCAGGCCTGCGGCCTCGACCTTCCTGCGCCCGCCGTTGAGCAGGCGGACGTTGTCAAGACCCTGGTACTTGAGCTGCCAGTACGCCCACGCAGCGAACCAGTTCTCGTTGTCGCCGTAGAAGACGATCAGCGAGTCATCGTTGATGCCGGCATCGCGCAGCAGCTCCTGGAGCTGGTCGCGCGACGCGAGGTCGCGCTGGAGCGGGTCGTTGAGCTGCGTGGTCCAGCTGAACCCGACGGCGCCGGGCAGGTGACCGGTGTCATACGCCGAAGTGTCGACGTCGACCTCGACGAAGCGGACGTTGGGGTCGTCGAGGTGGTCACGCGCCCATTCGACGTCGACGAGCGCTTGCGCTCTGCGGCCGGCGGTTGGGAATGTTGCGGTTGATGCGGTCACTTGGTCTCCTGGAATGGAAGGAATGCGCGAACGCCGGGCACGTTCGTGCCCGGTAGGGGAAGTTTCGGCGGAACGGGGTATGCGCAGCGCTCGCGGCCAGCTCGATAAGCGGCCCGCGGAGCGGTTCAGGTCAGGCGGAACGTACCCCGTCCGCCTTCGGACAGGAGCAATACGGCCCGGACACATCGATCAGCTCGCGCATGAAGGGCACAGGGTAAACCCGGACACAGATTGGGGCTCGCGATCGGCCTCGGTGCGTCGTATCCTCGGCGCATGAGTCGAACCGGTTCGCTGCACGTAATCACAGGCTGCATGTTCTCGGGCAAGACCGAGGAGCTGCTCAGGCTGCTGCGCCGCGCGTCGGTCGGCGGCCGATCCGTGCTCCTGATCAGGCCCCAGATCGACACTCGATCCCCGGGCGAGGTTGCCGAATCACGGTCCGGCGCGCGCTTCGATTCGACCACCGTCGCGGACGCCGCGGGAATCATCTCCGCGGCCCGACAGGAGCCGGTCGAGATCGTGGCCATCGACGAGGTCGAGTTCTTCGGGCTCGAGATCGCCGACGTCGCAAATCGCCTCGCGACAGAGGGCTACGAGGTCATCGTCTCGGGCCTCGATACCGATTTCGCGGGTCGGCCCTTCGGCGCCCTGCCGACCATGCTCGCGCTTGCGGACTCGGTCACGAAGCTGACCGCCGTGTGCACATTCCCCGGCTGCGGCCAGGACGCCACGCGCACCCAGCGCCTGGTCAACAACGAGCCCGCCGCAATCGACGATCCGCTGATCGTCATCGGCGGCACCGAGCTGGCACGCGAGCCGGATCGCTACGAGGCTCGGTGCCGCATCCACCACCGCGTTGCCCCGCCGCGCCACACGATGTCAACGAGCGCTCCCGCCGGCACGACCGACCACCGCACCGACCAACCGATTGACCCGAGCCAGGAGTCGGCCTTCGCCGGCGTGGGCAACGGTCACAGCCACGAAGAGGAAGCGTTCGACCTCTCAGAGCTGCCGGCGCCAACCCCGTAGCCACCGGCGCGGGTGCCCGCCCCCCGACAAGAGGGGCGCCTCGGCCATTGCCGGGGTCGGCGCGCTGGTCGATAACTGTCGGCCATGACCGCTGACCCCACGCCCATCATTCCGCGCTGGGAATGGCGCACCTTTGGCAATGACTTTGGCCGTGCTGAGGCGGCATTCGCGCAGCTCACCCAAACGGGCATCCAGGAATCTCATGAGCTCTACCTCGTCAGCGAGGCCACGAGCAAGGCCAACGTCAAGGTCCGTGACGATCTGATGGACGTCAAGGTGCTGTTCGAGACCGACGCCGAGGGGCTGCAGCACTGGCATCCGGTGATGAAGGCAGAGTTTCCGCTTGGTCCGGCCGATATCGCGGGCGTCTTCGATGCGCTCGGACGTCCCACGCCGGCGCTGTCCCGTGACGCATACACGCTCGACGAGTTCGTGGCCGAGCTCGCACCGGAGGCACAGCTGACGCCAGTGCAGGTCCACAAGCGCCGCGTGCGCTACGTCGTCGGCGGCTGTACGTCCGAGGTGACGGACGTGGTTGCCAACGGGCAGGCCATCAGGACGATCGCCATCGAGTCAGAGGATGCGGTGGCCGTCGTCGCGGCCGTGCGCTCGGTGGGCCTGCGTGACTATCTCAACACCGACTACGGCCGCGGCCTGACGCGCGTCCTCGATGGCACTCCGCCGCGCTACGCGGTCATCGACGTGGGCACCAACTCGGTCAAGTTCCACGTCGCCGAGCAGACCCCTGACGGTGGCTGGCGGCGGGTCATCGACCGTGCCGAGATGTGTCGCCTGGGGGAGGGGCTGGACGGCACCGGCGCGATCGGGGCGGAGCCACTCCAGCGCACGATCGAGGCGCTGCAGTCAATGGTCGATGAGGCGCGCCAGAGCATGGCGCTGGCGATCGCTGCCGTGGGCACGGCCGTGTTCCGGATCGCCGGCAATGGATCAGACGCCGTCCAACAGATCAAGGCCGCGACCGGTCTCGAGATCGAGATCGTGTCGGGCGACGAGGAAAGCCGGCTGGCGTATCTGGCGACGAGTCGGAGCATCGGGCTGGCTGATCGGTCGGTCGTCGTCTTCGACAGCGGGGGCGGCAGCTCGCAGTTCACATATGGCCGCGGCGCCAACGTGAGCGAGCGCTTCAGCGTCAATGTCGGGGCGGCGAAGTACACCGAGCGCTTCGGCCTGGACCAGGCCGTCACGCCGGCCACGATCGAGGAGGCGCGCACCCAGATCGCAGCGGACCTTGGCGAGCTCGATCAACGGTCGCGGCCCGAGGCCGTCGTGGGCATGGGTGGTGCGACCGTCAACCTGACCGCGGTCGGCAAGTCGATGGCTGTCTACGACCCCGACGCGATCCAGGGCAGCGTCCTCGACGTCGCAGAGATCGACCGCCAGATCGAGCTGTACCGCACCCTTTCGGCCGATGATCGGCGCTCGATCACAGGCTTGCAGCCGAAGCGCGCGGAGGTGATTTTGGCCGGCGCATTGATCGTGCGCACGATCCTCGATCGGCTTGGCGCAAAAGAGATGACCGTCAGTGACCGGGGGCTTCGTCACGGGGTGCTGCTCGAACGATTCGGCGGCAGCACCCCGAACTGATCCAGGAGGCAAAGACCGTGGCAACCAGAACCAACAGCCGTGACTCCAACGGCGGGAGGCTGACCAACGCCCAGCTGACCGAGATGATGCAGCTGATCCGTGGCGCGGACAGCGTGGAGCTAAAGGTGAGCGTGCCCGCCGAAGCCCATCGGGCGACGATCCAGGGCCTGCCGCTGGACCCCGTCGAAGCCCAGCCGCGCCAGGTCTTCTTCTTCGACACGCCCGACCTCGCGCTCAACAAGGCCGGTCTCGTGGTCCGCGCGCGGCGCATCCAGGGCGGCCGCGGCGACACCGTCATCAAGCTGCGGCCGGTCGTGCCCGACACGCTGCCACCAGATCTGCGGCGCGACAAGGCGTTCAACGTCGAGGTCGACGCCCTGCCGGGTGGCTTCGTGTGCTCGGCATCCTTCAAGGGCCGCTCCACGGGCGACGACATCCGCGACGCCGTTGCTGGCAAGAAGCGACTGTCCAAGATCTTCAGCAAGGAGCAGCGCAGGTTCTTCCGTGATCGCGCTCCAAAGAAGTTCGATCTCGACGCGCTGACGCCACTCGGGCCGACATTCCTGTTGAAGGGTCGCTTCGAGGCGCAGACGAGCATCGACAGGAAGGCGCCGCTGCGGTCGATCGTGGCCGAGATGTGGCTCTACCCTGACGGCTCGCGCATCCTCGAGCTCTCCACGAAATGCCTGCCTGCCGAGGCGCTCGGCGTCGCGGCTGAGACTCGGGCATACCTCGCCGAGCGCGGCGTGCCGCTGAGCGCCGTCCAGCAGACCAAGACGAAGGCCGCGCTGGAGTACTACTCCGGCCTGCTGGCGGCGCAGGCCAAGTCGGAGAAGACCTCCGGCTGAACGAACCCGATGCGGTCAGTGGGGGCTTGACGGGGGGTTCATACAACCGTATGGTTGTATCAATGCAGCTGACCCAGCCCGTTCGGGCAACTCATGACTTCGATCGAGCTTTCGGCGCACTTGCCGACGGCACAAGGCGTGACATCGTCCGCCGCGCGATCGCAGGGGAGGAGGGCGTGGCCGAACTGGCCGCGCACTACCCGATGAGCTTTGCCGCCGTGCAGAAGCACGTGGCGATCCTCGAGCGGGCTGGGTTGGTGCACAAGGTGCGCATCGGCCGGCGCAAGGTCGTGCGCACTGACTTGGCCGCGCTGCAGCGAACGCGCCGCCTGCTCGATGACTACGAGCAGCTGTGGCGAGCGCGGGTCGACCGCATGGAGAGCCTGATGGCCGAAAGCCCGGCCAGCGAGGAGAAGGAGACCGTCCAGTGACCGTTACTGCCGTGACCAAGGATCCCGAGGCGCTGTCGATGGCGCTCACCGCCGAGTTCGACGCCACACCGGAGCGCGTGTGGCAGCTGTGGGCGGACCCACGCCAGCTGGAGCGCTGGTGGGGCCCGCCAGGGTATCCGGCGACATTCGTTGCCCATGACCTGAAGCCCGGATCGCGCGTGACCTACTACATGACGACGCCCACCGGCGACACGCCGTGGGGCTACTGGGAGGTGCTCGAGGTCGAGCCGCCACGCTCGCTCGTAGTCCGCGACGGCTTTGCCGACGAGACCGGCGAGCCCAACCCCGAGATGCCGGCCGGCATCCAGCGCGTGTCGATCGACGACGCTGGGGGAGGGAAGACGCGCATGACGATCACCAGCGAGTTCCCCGACCAGGCGACGATGGAGCAGCTCCTGGCCATGGGTCAGGAAGAGGGCATGAAGGAGGCAATGGGCCAGATCGACGCGATCCTGGCCGAGGATGCGGGCGGCTATTGAGCTCTACCGATGATTCGGCGGCCCAGCTGCCGTCTCAACAGGTACAGCAACCCTTGAGGAGGAAGATCCCGTGACACTCACGCAGACCGTGACCACGAACACGCTCGAGGTTCCGGGCGCGACGCTCACCTACGACATTCGACCCGGTACTGATGGCGCCGATGCGCCCCTGATGCTCATCGGCTCGCCAATGGGTGCCAGCGGGTTCGGCTCGCTCGCCGCGCTGTTCGGCGATCGCACGATCGTCACCTACGATCCGCGCGGAGTCGAGCGCAGCGTCAAGGCGGACCCGAGCACCGAGTCGACGCCCGAGCAGCACGCCGACGATATCCATGCGGTCATCGAGGCGGTCGGGCTCGGGCCGGTGGAGCTGTTCGCGAGCAGTGGGGGAGCGGTCAACGCCCTGGCACTC
Organism: uncultured Chloroflexia bacterium; assembly: GCA_963706095.1. GTDB lineage: Bacteria > Chloroflexota > Limnocylindria > Limnocylindrales > CSP1-4 > JALYGJ01. The sequence goes on along the minus strand of OY970149.1, from coordinate 220,924 downwards.
GTGGCGCGTCATCCGGAGTCTGTCCGCACGGTCGTGGCGCACGAGCCGCCGCTGGCGTCCCTGGTCCCGGACCGCGTCGGCGCCATGGCCGCGTCGAAGGCAATCCGCGACACCTATATGCGTAGCGGCTCGAACGCGGGCATGGCGCACTTCATCGCGGTTGTGTCGCACGTCGGCGAGTTCACCGAGGAGTGGGCCAAGCAGCCCGCGCCAGATCCGCAGATGTTCGGCATGTCTGCCGATGACGACGGCACTCGCGACGACGTGCTGCTCTTCCAGAACATGATCACGTGCACCCACTACGAGCCCGACTTCGCGGCGATCGCGGCAGCGCCGACGCGGGTAGTGCTCGCTGCCGGCGAGGAATCTGAAGGGACACTGGCCAGCCGCGGTGCGTACGCCGCCGCGGCAAGGCTGGGACAGGAAGTAACGATGTTCCCGAGCGACCACGGCGGTTTCATGGGCGGCGAATACGACCAGCCGCCCGGCGACCCGCCCGCCTTCGCCGCGCGCCTACGCGAGGTGCTCGGCGACTGAGCAACTCGTGCTGAAGGAACCGCGAGGTACCTGGGCAACGTCTAGAGCGCACACCGGCCGGTGACGTCGTTAACGCGATTGGCTCAGCCATCGCCCACACGCACACCACGGAGACACTCATGATGTTGCAAGGCACCTCGCGTTTCCTTCGGCGACGCCGTCGACTCCCGATTGCGCTCGTCGTCAGCGGTCTACTCGTCCTCGCACTCTCGGCCAGCGCCGCCGCCACGGGGCCTGACACCTCGGTAAGCTCGGGCGCAACTCGGCCCTCGCCAGGCGGCGATGGGGCGACCCGCATCAACCCCGACCCGACCGTCACCAACCTCCACCGCCAGGCGTGGGACCACATCAAGGTCTCGGCTGACGGCAAGCGGCTCGTCGTCTATTTCTGGATGGGCGTCCAGGACTGCAACGGCCTCGGCCGGGTGGACGTTTCGCGACAGAACGGCCAGCTGCGCATCAAGCTCTGGACCGGAACGCCGGCAGGGGCGGGCGACGTCGCCTGCATCGAGATCGCACAGCTGTACAAGACGGTGATCCACCTACAACGGCCGATCATCACCTCCGGAGTCGGCTGACCCGCGTCGCTCCGACTGCGTTTCAGCTCCCGCTTTCCGGCTCCTGCGTCCTGCGGGGGCCGGTTCTCGCTATTCCGACTCCCCGAACGCCAACCCGCGCCCCGCGAGTTCCTCCTCGAGGATGAGGATCGCCTTGGGTCCGACACCGTGGATCGCGAGCAGTTCACGCTTGCTGACGCGCGTCAGCGCTCATAGCGCGTGTAACCGTTAAGCGCGACCTCGCGCGTCGCCACGCGTCCAATGCGGGAGCTGTACTCAGGCACCATGAGATCGTCGGTCACCAAAGTGAGAGTACCGATTGACGATCTGGCCCGTTATGGCCATCATGTGGCCATGAAGAGAGTCGGGGTGGCCGATTTGAAGAACGGCCTATCGCGGCATCTACGTGCGGTCGAAGGCGGCGAGATCCTGGAGATCACGGATCACGACCGCCCTATTGCCCGACTGATACCGATCGAGCACAAGACAGGCCTTGTATTGATCCCAGCGCAGAGACCGTTTTCGGAGGTCCGCGACAAGGATTATCCGCCTCTCAACCTGGACTTTGACCCGGTGGCGCTTCTATTGGAAGACCGTCGCCGGCGGTGACCACCTACCTCGACTCATCGGTCTTGCTGAGGGTGGTGCTGGGTCAGCCCGATCGGCTTGAGATTTGGGACTCACTGATAGAGGGCGTCTCGAGTGAGCTGGTGAGGGTAGAAACCCTGCGCACGATCGACCGTACGGCAGTGCGCGGCGCTCTGGACCCCGACGAGCTGTCCAATCGACGAACTGCGGCCTTGGCGATCCTGAGCGCCGTGACGCTTGCTCAAATGTCCTCGAGCGTTCTAGCGCGCGCCGGCGATCCGTTTCCGACCGCGCTTGGATCGCTCGACGCGATCCACCTGGCGACCGCCATGGAGTTGCGCATCGCGTATCCCTCGTTGGCTTTCGCGACCCACGACCGCGAGCTCGCCGTAGCGGCGCGCTCCGTCGGCTTCGAGGTCGCCGGCGCGTAGCAAATGGCGATCCGAGTGAGGGGCGTGGTTTGGATTGGAACCCGCACCGACGCATACACCGAGACAGTGGCGTTCTTCAGGGAGGTTCTGGCCATCCCGCTGGTCGAGCCTCGTGCTGACTTTGCATGGGCTTCGATGTCCGACGGCTCACAACTCGAGGTGTTTGGACCTACGGACCACGAGCACACAGACTTTGCGACCGGTCCCGTGCCCGAATTCCTAGTGGACGATCTCGCCGCGGCGCTGGCTGAACTTCGTGAGCGCGGCGTCGAGATCGTCGGCGAGCCGGTCCTGGGGACCGACGAGGGCTGGATCCACTTCCGCGCGCCGGACGGGAACATCTACGGCCTCACGACAGGCCCTCAGTACCGGCGGCCTTGATCCTCAGACGTAGTTCGAGTACTTCCGATAAGAGAAGTTATGTAACCCTACGCTCCGCCCGGATCGACCGACGCAGCACTGACGCACGTGTCATGATCCTTGGGTGGCGGAGCTCGACTCACAACCTAAATCTGTTCAATCCCTCTATTCCTGGTATGGCGACGGATTGCTGTGGGTTAACCGTCGCTATCAAAGGAAGTTGGTTTGGACACTCGAGGAGAAACAGAAACTCGTTGAGTCGGTCCTCAAGAGGTATCCCATACCCGCGGTGCTCCTGGCGGAGCGCGATGACGGGGGTTATGAGGTAATCGACGGACTTCAGCGCATCCACACCCTGATGTCCTTTATCGAGCAGGCTTTTCCCACGCTTGACCAACGGTTTTTCGCCGTAACTGAGTTTCCTACTGCCAACACGCGTGCGTCCGAGGGAGCATTCAGCATCCGCCAGGACGCCGATGTGCTCTCGGCTCGCGAGGTCGGAACCTTTCTTGACTACTCGCTTGCTGTGTCCGTCATGCGCGGAGCAACGCAGGACGAAATCGACGACGTGTTCGGACGTATCAACACGTATGGCCACCGGCTCAGCGACCAGGAACGTCGTCAAGCAGGCGTTCAGAATACGTTTTCAGCGATCGTGCGGGAGATCGCCTGCGAGCTGCGGGGAGACGTTTCCAGGGACGAACTCGGACTACTGGACATGCCGAGCATCAGCATCGACCTTCCGATGAGCCGGCAGGGTTATGTTGTGTCGGCGTCTGAGGTCTTCTGGGTCGAGCAAGGTGTGTTGCGGTCCACGGATCTGCGAGATTCGATGGACGAGCAGTGCATCGCCGACATTGCTGCCTGCATCGTCGGCCATACGTTAATCGATCGCTCCAAGGATGCTCTCGACGAGATCTACCGCCAAGGCAGCGACGAGTCGCAGCGAATTGAGAACGCTCTTCAGGCGTACGGCGGCGACAAACTCCGCAGTGAGTTCAAGTTTGTAATAGACGAAATTGGACGCGTAGTCAACGCGGGCGAGCGCGGCAACCTGCGCGATTTGCTATTCCGAAACAGGACCACAAATCCATTTCCCGCTCTATTTACCGTACTGTTCCTAGCTGTCTATGAATCTTTGATCATCGGCGGCAACACCATCGTCGATTATGCGGCAGTCAGGTCATCTCTAGACGACTTGAACACCAGAGTTGACACCAGCAGGGGATCCACGGCCGCGGACGATCGTCGCACGAACATCAACGTGATCAAGGGATTGATCGGAGATCATTTGGCTGCCGGCGATCACCGTGATTTGTACGGAGACGCCACTACATTCGACATAGACGAGTCGGTTCGGCGCTCCGAAATCGAAATGCCGGATTACGAGTTGAAGCAGGGCATCCTTCGTTTGGATGGCGGCAACCAAGTCGACAATGATGTGATAGCGAAGGTTCTGAAGACGATTTGCGCGATTGCCAACAACGGCCGTAACCGCGACGGGCGGATACTCGTAGGGGTAGCCGACGTGAAGGACGATGCCGACCGGATCGAGCAACTGCATGGCGTTCGCCCTAAACCGGTCGGTCGCAAGTGGGTAGTCGGCGTTAAGCGAGAAGCAGACGCATTGAGCGAATCCGCAGAAGCGTACGTCGCGCGGTTTCGCAATGCCATTACAGCGGCAAACATGTCGCCGGACCTGAAGGCCAGTGTCTTGGCGAGTCTGTCGTACGCGGACTATTTGGGATACGGGATCCTTCAAATCCGTATTCCCGGGCAAGCTGAGGTTTCGCTACTCGACGACCGGGTGTATGTCCGCGAGGGTGACCAGACGGTGGAAAAGACAAGCGCCGCCGATCTATTGACCGTCGCTAGACGTTTTCAGTAGCGTGCCTGAAAACAGCCTCTAGCCGGCGCCGGAGACCTGGTATGGCGTGTGGTGCCGTTAGATGGCGACCTTGCCCAGTTGCTTATGCGTCGTAATCGTGGGTGGCATCATCTGAATCGCAGATGTACGCTGCCCGTGTGGGATACTTGAGAGTCCTGCGCGGCCGCACATACATGCTATTTGTAGACGGCGAGAATTTCGCGAAAGCCGGCCAGCGGGCCCTCGTCTCCGCCGGGATCAAGCCTGTCAGAGGCAGCGCCTGGCGACGTGATGTGCTGCTGTGGACACCACAAAGCCGCGCGCGATGGCCAGCAATTGAGCCTCAAAGCTATAGAGGTGTCGCGGGCGGAGCAGCCTTCGTTCCCCAACCCGATGCGGAACTTCGCCGAGCCTACTACTACACCTCCGACACGGCCGACGAACCCGCATGGACCGAGACGCGCCTGCAGATCCGAGACTTGGGTTTCGAACCTAGGTTGTTCAAGCGACGTAAGGGTCGGTCAAAGGCGGTCGATGTCGCGCTCGCCTCGGATGTACTCATGCTTGGCGCCACCCGACAGTACGAAGTGGCCGCGATCGTGGCCGGTGATGGGGACTATGTGCCGCTAATCGACTCTGTCAAGCGTCTCGGCCTGCACGTTGGGGTTGCCTTCATTGCCGCCGACACCAGTCCAGAGTTGCGTATCGCGGCTGACGAATACACAGATCTAACGGAGGATCTACTGGACGCATGGCGAAAGTCAACTCCGGACGGTGACGAGGAGGAGACAGTGGCTCGCCGGCTTTCCGGAGACGTGGCCGACTGACTGCCTATTGCCGTTTCGGGGCCGGCAGGTACTGGATCAACGGCGCCATTGCCTCGACGAACAGAGCTATGCCCTCGCCGGCAGTGCTTGCCCACCACCGACCGTCCTCGTCTTCCCGCTCGGTTCCGATGTGCGCGATTGCAAACATTGCCTGCGCTTCAACTTGAACTAGTCGAGCCTGATAATGCTGAAGCACCTTGAGTGCCTGCGGCTCAAGTCCCCCTTCCCGCAGGTGGCTGGCCCACTCCCCTTCCAGCCGCGCAAGGTCGCGGGTTCGAACGATGGATGAGATCCGGCTGACCGTGTCGTCGCCTGCCGAACGTGCGTCCCGCCCAGCGGTCAACATGTTCAGCATGGTGGCGACCACGTGCGCTCGAGGCGATAGCGGTTCGCACGCAGCGAGAGCCCTGCCAAGTGTGTCGATAAGCGATTTGAAGTCGTCCAACGAGGGGCCAGTTTAGATCGCTACGCTGGCCGCGCAAAGCGCGCCGACGAGCTTCTGCTGATCCGCGCCACGGAAGCTGTAGCTCGACACGCACGCGCGAGCCAGCAGCTCGGTCACCCACACTGGAGTATCAGCCAGGCTCGATCGAACGCTCGGTCTCGCAAAGCATCTTGGCGGATCCAGAAGTAGATGCGACCGCCATCGCCCCACATGGAGCCTAGTCGGTCGTCGCTATCGACCTGCAGGAGTAGTCGCCACTCGCCACCGTTTGCTTCGAGTTCGGCGTATCGCGGATGAGCCACATACGAGGAATTACCCGTAGAGATGCCGTTGGTGACAAGTTCACACTCGGTGCGCATCTCGTTCTGGATCTGGTCTGGATGCCCAAACATGCGGTGTCGAATGTGATCCTCGCCTGCCAGCAGGTTCTCGAGAGTCAACATGCTTTCGAGCTCCACTGGCTCGCCTGGCTGGTCGGCTGGGACGCCTCGGCCCGATTTGTCCCACGCGAGCTCCAGTGATCCGAACTGAGGAACGGTCCATTCCGAGCGAAAACTCACGTCGACGCGCTTGAACCGAGATTCCGGGGTGGTCCGGGAGCGCAATAAGTCAGTGTCCGGCCACCACGCGACGAGGGCAGAATCCGCGTCAGCCGGATCGAAACCCCACGTGCTCTGTCGTGAGTCATAGAAGAAGGTCAGCACACCTGTGGAAGGCAATCCGAACGCCGAGGCGTTGGCGCCCAGCTCAGATAAGTCGATCTGCGCGATGAAGGACATTGGCACGCCACGCCACGTTGGCCATTCGAAGTCGTCGGGTAGACGCGGATTGCCGCCGAGATGGCTGCCCGTAGCGAGCGACGACTCGTTCTGGGGGGTGAGCCGGAGCGATGGCAGTGCTCGTATCGACAACCAGTCGGCCCACGACCCAAGTCCAGCCTCGATGGCTGCATCGGCTACGTGCGCCCGACTCAACTCAGCCGACATAACTTGTCCTTCTTCTGCTCAGTCAGCCAGAGTCGCGATCCTAACAAGTGAAATGGCCTCGGAACGGTGAGGCAGGTAACTACACTCCGACCATGAGGTTCTGGGTCGGGCTGACTGACCGGGACTGGTTTGACTTCCTCACGGCTCGAGCGCCGCTCGATGAGGTCAACTTCTGGCAGCCCAGCCCGCGCCGGCCGGTTCACCTGGATGTGGGAGCGCCGTTCCTCTTCAAGCTCCATGCGTCACAGGGCAGCTGGATCGTCGGTGGAGGCTACGTTGGCCATCCCTTTACGCCACTGCCCGCAACGATCGCCTGGGATGCGTTTGCCGAGAAGAATGGAGCCGCCTCTTTCGGGGAAATGGCCGCGCGCGTCCGCAAGTACCGATCCGACTTCGACGTGTACGCCGATCAAATCGGCTGTAACGCACTGGTGGAGCCATTCTTCCTGCCGCGCGAGCTGTGGATCCCTCCCCCACCGAACTGGCGCGGGCCTACTCAGGTCGGCCGCAGGTATGAGACGACCGAGCCCGACGGCGCGGCGCTGTGGGCGCAGGTCGAGGCCGGGCTTGGGTCCATAAGCGCAACGTCGGTCGGCATACAGGAGACGCTCGGCCTCGATCAACGGTACGGCTTCCCTGTGCTTCGGCCCGTGAGGCTCGGTCAGGGTACGTTCAGGACCAAGATCATCGACGCGTATGAGCGTCGCTGCGTCGTGACCAACGAGCGCACCCTTCCCGTGCTGGAGGCCGCCCACATCAAGCCGTACAGCCAGCTCGGCCCTCACGCGCCCGACAATGGTCTCCTGCTTCGTTCGGACCTCCACACGCTCTTCGATCAGGGCTACGTGAGCGTCTCGCCCGACCTTCGACTTCTTGTGAGCAACACGATCCGGGAGCAGTTCGAGAACGGACGCGACTACTACGCGCTGGCTGGTCGTGAGATACGTCCACCGGCCGCTGGCAACCCGCCGCCGTCGCGCGTGTACCTCGAGTGGCACGCTGACACGGTGTTTCGGGGGTAGTCGTGCTGATCGACATCGACTCTGGCAAGACCCTCACCAGGGTTCCATATCAGTCTGATTTCGACACATTGCGTGGACGACTGTCCAGCGAAGAATTCGATGTGATGGTCTCCCGTGTTAACGAGTTGATCGACGAGGCCGGTGGCGAGATTGCGACCGCTGGCTGGCTGCCTGGGAACGATTGGACCGGCACGGTCTTCGAGCCGATCTACACGAAGGCGACCCGAGAGGACTTCGATCGATCCGCGATGTTCTTCGGACAGGTCGTCTGGTACACGATCATGCGGCGGCCCGAGGCGTGGGGCTCAGGTCGGTATGACCTGGATGGGAAGACGATCGGCAGTCGCACGTACTTCAGGCTTCGTCCGAGCCAAGGGCTCTGATGCCGACGGACAAGGTTGACTTGGAGATTGTCGGCAGTGCGAACCAGCTAACTGAGTTCCGAAGGCTCATCGGCCGGCGTGGCGGCCTGCGCATTGCCCGGTCGGATGGCGAAATGATCGTGGAGATCAATGTCAGCGCTATCCATCGTGTTGGTCCGATGGTGGAGGCAGTCGCCGGTCTAGCGGGCGCCGGGATCCGGCTTGTCGAACTTGATGCCTCGATTGAAGTCGCCGGCCCGGACGAGCGGCCGTCCAGAGTCTGGGCAGCCATTTCAGACGCGGCCGATCTCCGTGACATCGCGCGTGAACGCGGAGACAAACCAATCGAGCTGATCGCCTTCGTTGGTGTCGAAGAGCAGGCCGGTCGGCGCGTCGCGGTTTCCACGCGTCCCCATATCGTCGACCCGGTGGATTCGAGCGCCCTTTGGAGAGATGGCTTCGAAAACAAGCTTGACGACGCTGACTACCACATCGCCTCTGCCATCGAGCGAGGCTATCCGGAGGAGCATGGCTGGACCCACATCGCCTTATACCTGACCTGGCTCATGAGGAACGATCTCATCGATCGGCGTTCGTTCGAATCGCGCGACATAGCCGCGGTGAATGCAGGAGCTGTGGTCGGCGGCGAGATCATCACCGTCACAATGGACCAGAAGCTGCTTCTGGAGATGCTGACTGAAGACGGTGCGGAGTTCTCCCGGGCCAACTACAAGTCGTACCTGGACGCCTACTCGCAGCTCCCCGGCGAGGATTACTCGCATCCCGCGGACGCCGAGACCTACGCACTGCTCAAGCCCGTGCTTGATCACCTCTGGGAGGCGTGGGGCGGAGCGACGAGCACCTGATGGCGCGCATTCGGTTGGCGTGTTGACGTTCAGGGCGTTGGTCGGCTGCGGTGCCGAACCCTTGCGGCGGAACGCCTCGTAGGCCCGCGGCGCCTCAGAAGATGATCTGGCCCAGCGCGTAGCTGATTGATAGCGTGCCGAGCCCGACCACCAGGGTCCGCGCCACGGTCCGACCCAGGTTCATCTGTCCGGTCCGGGCGCCGACGACCGAGGTCACGAACAGCGAAGCGGCGACCGCCGCGACGATGGCCCATGCCTCGATGGCAACCGGCGCCAGAACGGTGATGAGGAGCGGGATGGCCGCCCCGATCAGGTAGGCGATCGATGCTCCAACGCCCGTCACGATCGCGTCCGTTCTCGTGATCACCTTGAGGATCCCGTGCTCGCTCTCAAGCTGGGCGGCGAGGGCATCGTGGGCGTTCAGCTGCTCCGCAACGGTTTGCGCGAGCTCCGGCGACAGCCCCTTCCCCTCGTAGTACGAGATCAGCTCCTCGAGCTCGGTCTCGGGCCGCTCAGCGAGAGACGCCGCCTCGTCGGCTGCGGCCTGGAGCTGTGCCTCCCGCTCGGCATCGATCTCGGCCCACTTCATTCCGCCAGCGGTGAGCACGCCGCTGATCGTGGCCACGGTGGCGGCGATGAGGAGTGCCCGATCGCTTGCACCCGCGCCGGCAAAACCCTCGAGGATCCCCGCGGTCGCGATGATCCCGTCGTTCGCGACGGCGGTCCAGGACCGCAGCGACGCATTGTCCGTCAGCACCGCCCGGATCCCGTGCGCCGGTTCGGTCGTCACCCGCTGATCCTATGCCGCCGCGGTTGGGGTCAGTTGCAGAAGTCGCCTTGCTCGAGCGGGATCTGGAACCCGGCTGACTGGGCGGGCAGGGTGATTGTCCTGCCTGCGACCGTGGCTGTGGTCTGTCCGTTGAACGTGCCGAACACCAGCAGAGGCGGGTCCCCGTCGGTGAAGGTAACCGGGCCGTTCATTACCCAATGGACATTACCGGGACCACTGCTCACCACATAATCCGCATTCGCCTGCGCGCTCGTTGCGTCTTCTGCGAGCGAGAACGTGTAGCTGCCGTTTCCGCCTGGACCAGCGAGGTTGACTGTCCAGAGGCCTTCCTTGCCGTCGCACTTCATTCCAGATAACCCGCCCAACCCGGGCGCCGTCTGGTCCCAGCGGTAATCGATTGGTCCGACCGTGAACTCGAGGGTCTTCTTGCCGATGCCACGCACGCCGACCTGCTCGAGATTGATGATCCCCTTGTCGTCGATCTCTTCTCCGGCAGTAAACGTGAGCGTCGCCGGCGGCTCCTGCGGCTCGCCGGCCGGCTCGAGCGTGTCGACGCCGCTGAAAGACCCACTGATCGGCGCGTCGATCTCCTGCTGATCGAAGCGCCCAACCGCGGTGGCTTCGAACTCGACCGACTCTTCGGGGCTGACTGTCCGGCTCTCCTCGGTCGTATTGACGGTGATGCACTCTCCGCTTCGCCAGAACGTCTCGGCCTCCTTGGCGACCTGGCTCAGGAAGAGTTGAGCCATTGCCGATGACAGGAGCATCGCGCCGACGGCGCGCTCGCCGCCGGTCCCGGTCACGGTTAGTCCAGTGCCCGTCGCAGTTGTCGAGCCGCTGGCCGGCATGACCACCTGGACCTGCTGGCTAGCGCCCCAGTCTGTCGGGCCAGGCCCCGATGGGCTGCCCGGCCCAAGGCCGTCGGCCTGCATATCGAGTTGTGCCTCGATCTGCACGAGATGCGCCTGATCGCTGTCGATCAACCGGAACGGCGCATTGACCGCTCGGCCGGAGCCGGAGCGTGCCGCCTCTGCGGCGCTCACGTCGTTCAGCTCATGCTTCGTCTCGAAGGTGTACGTGCCCTCGGCGACCCCGCTCTCGTCAGGACACGCGTTGACATCGAAGTGGCCGGTGCCCCTGCTCGTGTAGAGGGCCACGAAGGAACCGGTCGCAGCGTCGGTGATGCGGTCCGTGGCCGACATGATCACGTCCGCGGTCACTCTCCCGCCGCCGGTCTGGACAGTAAAAGTCGTGCTCACGTCGACCTGCTGGCGAAGGCCGTTCGATGTCTGGTCGAACGAGTCCTGGCGCGGCAGCGTCCCACTTTGAGTCTCGGCGGCACGTTGGACGATGCCCGTGTAGAGGCTCATGATCGCGTTCGCGGTAAAGCCGGTATCGGCGAACAGGCTGACGTCGATCACGTTCAGCGGCCCCCTCCCCTCGGTGTGACCACCGCCGATCGTGGCGAGCGTGCCCAAGGCTGAAGGCGTACCTGTCTGCGGGATGCTGCCGGCGTCGATGGCCGCCGCGATCTCGACGATCAGCTTCTGGGCGTACGCGTCCGTGACCGCGTCGAGATCCTCAAAGGCTGCGTCCCCGTTGGCGCCAATGAGAGCCGCCATCCCGGCGTCCTCACGCAGCTGGTGTACGAGCTCCTGCTCTCGCTCCGCGGCGGCGCTCGGGTCGGTGCTCTCTTCGAACTGCACCAGGGTGACGGTGCTCGCGATGTCCGCCGACGCGCCGGGCGTGGCATCTGGAGGATCGCTGTTCGGAGCAATTGGAGCAGCCGATTGAACAGCGGTCGATGACGGAGGCGCCGACTGCCCGCAGCCAGCCACAGCGAGAACGGTGATCAGTGCGATCACCCCTGCCCTGCCCCGCTGGCTTGGATGCACGGCCGATGACATGTACGACGCTCTCACTCGAAAGAATCGGATGGTGGCCGCTCCGACTATATCGCGGGGGCAACCGCGCTACCGCGTCACAGGTAACCGCGTTCAGTCCGATGGTTGTTGCGCGACGAAGTTGAGCTTGTCGGCGACACGGTGCTCTCCGGGGAGGTAGCCCTTCGCTGCGTAAAGCGCTCGGGCCTGCGCCAGCTCGGCGTTCGAACTGACTATGTCGCCGGTTAGCGCAAGCAGGTCACCGAGCACCTCGTGGGCTCGAGCCTCGTTCTGGAGGGCTTCGACGTTGGCGAGCAGGTCCACGGCTTCGCGCGCAAGCCGTAAGGCCACCTCCGCATCACCGTCCGCCATGGCAAGCTTCGCCCGAGCCTGCAGGTAGCGTGACCTGGGCCGGGCGCCCCACACCAACGCACGTCGATCGAGCTCGTCCAGCAGCACGCGAGCCTCCTCGGGACGGTCGAGGTCCACCAGCAATTCAGCGAGCCCAATGGCTGCCGACCTCCCCCAAAGCGTGTCGTCCGCCTTCTCCAGGGTTTCCAGCGCACGTCTGCAAAGCGACTCGGCCGCGACGAGATCGCCGGCATCGATCTCGATCGAGGCAGCCAGGATGTCGCTCTCTCCGAGCTGTGAGACGAACCCCGGCAATTGGGCAAACAGCTCCCTGACCACAGCGACGGCCCGTCGCGCCTCGGCCGTGTCACCCGCTGCGGCGACGATGTATGCCTGACCCAATAGTCCGTCCGCTTCGGTGAAGGCGATGCCGCGCTGCCGCGCCCAGATGACCTCGCGCTGAACAAACTCCAGGATCTCGGCGTACGGAGTTGGGCCGAAGAGCATTGCACCGCCCAGCTCGTCCCAGATCTCGATCTGCATCCGCTCGTCGCCGGCCTTTTCCGCATGGACCTGTGCCTGGCGCATCACTTCGATCGAGCGGCTGATATCTGTGCTGAACGGCATGAAGGCCGTCAACATGAGCGCGTTCGCCATGTCAGCGTCGTCGCCGACGTTCGAAAAATGCTCCACAGCGCGGTCGGCGAGAGCAGAAATCCGCTCCTGCCACTGAACGTCCCCGCGGCGGGCCTGCCGCGGCGCCCACGCCATCTCAGAGCGCAGCTCGGCGGACACGTCGCCCATTGACCGTGCTGATTCCAGCGCTTCCTGGTGGACCTCGGCCGCCCGCTCCCAATCGGCCAGTTCGCCGTAGGCCTGGATCAGGTCGACCAGCACGCCGAGCTCCGTCTTGGGCTCGGCGGCCACCAGCGCTCGAGCGCGTTCCAATACGTCACGCGCGTGCTGCCATTCCTTCCGAGCGAGAGCGCGCCTTCCGGCCGCGTGAAGTGCCTCGCCGGCGCGCATCGCGAGCCGAACAGTCTCTGGGTCGGTCGCGCCCATCACCGACCGCTCTGCGTGAGCTCGCTGAAGATGGTGGGCAATCACTTCCGCGTCGCCGTCGGCCGAGGACAGGAAGTCGACGAGTCGCTCGTGCAACTGCGAGCGCAGCCTGTGCGCCATCTGGTCGTAGACCGCGTCACGAAGCAGCGCGTGGCTGAATTGGAAGCCTTCGCCGCCGTCCGCGGAGCGTTCGGGTCGGATGTACTCCCGTCGTACGAGGCCCATGAGCGTTCCGCCAACCGGGGACTCCGCCTGCTCTGCAAGGAGTGCAGCGACCGCCTGTCTGTCGAAGACTTCGCCCTGTATCGCGGCCCGCTCGAGCAGAGTTCGCTCCGCTGGCTGCAGCCGATCAACGCGGGCGGCCAGGAGCGCGCGCACGCTGGCGGGCACGCCGCCCTCCCCTTCCGACCTCAGCGCCGCGATCTGCTCGACGAACAACGGCACGCCTGCCGCAGCATCAACGATCTCGCGCCGCGCGTCCGGATCCGCGACAAGGGCTTCGTTGGTCGCAAGCAGGGCATCGGTCTCATCGGCCGTCAACGGTTCCAATCTGACGGTAACGGCGTGCGGACGTGGCGTCGCCCACTCCGGGCGCGTGTCAAAGAGGTCGGGCCGAGACAGGCACAGCAGGAGGATCGGGTGACCGACCGACAGCGTGGCGACATAGTCGAGCACATCGATCAGGAGTGGCTCTGCCCAGTGGAGATCGTCGATCACGGCGACGAGGGGCTTCCGTTCAGCCATCGTCTCCAACAGCTGTTTGAACACCCAGGCCGTTTCCTCCGGTGACGCCAACGCGGTGTTGGCGAAGGCGAGTCGCGCGCGGTCGACCACCTCTTCTCCCGCCGGCGTCCGAGCCGATCCGGCGCTCTCAGCGATCTCGGCGAGCGGCGCATAGGTGATGCCCTCGCCGTAGGGCGCGCACCGGCCGACGACGATCTGTGCGTGGCTGGCGAGCCGTCTCGTTGATTCGGCCGCGAGGCGGGACTTGCCCATCCCCGGTGGCGCGACGACGGTTACGACCACACATGCCCGCTCCTGGGTGGCGGTCGCCATGGCCGCCTGGATGATGGAGATCTCCTTTTCCCGCCCGACGAACAGTCCCTTCCCTTCCCACCCGGCGCGGCTGCGGTCCACGGTGCCGACGACCCGCCACGCTTCGATCGGCGCGCTCGAGCCCTTTACCTCGAGGGAGCCGACCGATTCATCTTCGATCGACGCCACGGCGAGTTCGTGAGTGCGCTCACCGATGAGCACTTCGCCTGCGCCTGCGGCCTGTTCAAGGCGAGCAGCCATGTTCATCGTGTGCCCGATCGCCATCCCCGCTGGCTGACCGCCGGTGCCCTCTCGGCTAAGCGCGACGTCACCCGTGTTGATGCCAATGCGTGCCGCCAGTCGCACGCCGAAGCGCTGTTCTACCTCGGCGTTCAGCGCATCGAGCGCATCGTGCATCGCGAGCGCAGCGCGAACCGCCCGGACGGCATCGTCCTCATGCGAAGTCGGCACGCCGAACATGCCGACGACCGCATCGCCTATGTATTTCTCCACGCTGCCGCCATGACGCTCGATGACGGAGCGCATCGCCGTGAAGTAACTGGACAGCAGCTCGGCGAGCGCTTCCGGGTCGATCCGCTCTGCCATCGCCGTCGAATTGACAAGGTCCGCGAACAGCACCGTGACGTTCTTGCGCTGGCCGACCTCTCCCACGTGTTGAGCCTACCGCGCACCAGTGGCCGCTGGCCCGGCGTTGTCCGTGCGTGCGCGATCGCTGAACGTCTTCCTGAACCGAGATGGTGCGTGCCTGGACTGCGTCCGCGTGAACCGGCACTGAGCCGGCGCCTCAGAAGATGATCTGGCTGATCGATAGCGTGCCGAGCCCGACCACAAGGGTCGTGCCACGGTTAGACCCAGGTTCATCTGTCCGGTCCGGGCGCCGACGACCGAGGTGACGACCAGCTAAGCGGCGACGGCGGTCCAGTACGGCAGCGACGCATCGTCCGTCAGCAACGCCCGGATCGACGGCCGGCCTTCGCCAAGCCGTTTGGCGGAGTGCGCCGGTTCGGTCATCACCCGCTGATCCTAGATCGTGACCGGCTCCAGGTGTTGCGCGACGTGCGCCGTCAAACCCATAGCGCTGTTGATACGGGTCGCGAACGCGTCCGCCGCTTCGGGGTCGCCGTGGACGATGAACACAGTCTTGGGTCGCTCGCTGGCGCCGGACTGGGCAACAAAGTGCCCGAGCCACGCCTCCAGTTCGTGCTGATCAGCGTGCGCTGAGAAGCCAGAGATGGAGCGGACTCGGCAGCGCACGGGGTACTCCTCGCCGTCGATGCGCGCTGTCTCCGCGCCGTCCTGGAGATGGCGGCCGAGCGTTCCCTCGCCCTGGTACCCGATGAACAGCAGGGTGCACGTGGAATCGGGCAGGAAGTCCTTGAGGTGGTGCATGATCCGCCCGCCGGTGAGCATGCCCGAGCTGGCGACGACCATGATCGGGCGTGGAGCACGCCGGATCGCCTTGGACTGCTCGACCGTGTCGGTGAACTGCTGCCCGGGATACTCGAGCGGCGACTCACCACCAGCGACCAGGGCGGTCGTCTCCTCGTCGTAGGCTTCCGGATGCTCGCGATAGACGGTGGTCGCACGGCTGGCCATGGGCGAATTGAGGTACAGGGGCAGGCGCTCGATCCGACCGTCGCGGACCAGGTCGTCTAGTACCCAGACGAGCTCCTGCGTGCGACCGATCGCGAACGCCGGGACGAGAAGCACACCGCGGCTGTCGGCCACCTCCCCGATCGCCTGCACCAGCTCCTCTACCGCGGCATCGTGCGACGCGTGCTCGCGGTTGCCGTAGGTCGACTCGACGACGACGTGGTCAGCGTGCGTCAGCGGCGTGGGGTCTCGGATTATCGCCGTGTCGTTGCGTCCCAGGTCGCCAGAGAAGACCAGGGTCATCTCCCGGTCTTCGTCGCTCAGGCGCAGCTCGATGATGGCGGAGCCCAGGATGTGGCCCGCGTCGTGGAATACGGCACGCACGCCGTCCGTGATCGCGGCCTCCGCCCCGTAGTCGACGCCACGCGTCTGGCGCATCGTCTGATCGACGTCCGCCTCTGCGTAGAGCGCCGCGCGCGTCATCGTCCGGCCTTCGCGCGGCGCCGAACGCAGTCGCTCCGGCAGGCTCGGATCGTCCACTTCCTGCGCGTCAGCCTCGGACCCGGCATCTGCGGCCGCCGCGGCCTCGGGGTGCTTGCGCAGCCACCGGGCCGCGTATTCCACCTGCAGCTTGGCCGAGTCACGAAGCACGATCTCGGCGAGGTCGACCGTGGCGTGGGTCGCAAATACGGGGCCGCTGAAGCCGGCCTTGACGAGCGCCGGTAACCGACCGCAATGATCGAGGTGAGCGTGCGTCAGGAGTACGGCATCCAGCTCCTCGGCCTCGAAGACGAACGGCAGCCGATTGCGCGCGATCTCCTCAGGCGATCCCTGGAACATCCCGCAGTCGACCAGGATGCTGCGCTGGCCTACCCTGACCAGGAACTGCGAGCCGGTCACGCAGCCCGCAGCTCCCAGAAATTGGAGCTCTATGCCCATGAAGCCTCCATCAGCGCCACGCGTTACGCCGCGGCGAGGCGCTTGTAGCGGATGCGGTGTGGCTGGTCGGCCGCCGTGCCGAGCTCCTTGCGCCGGAAGGCCTCGTAGTCGGTGACGTTGCCCTGGAAGAAGCGGACCTGGCTGTCGCCCTCGAACGCGAGGATGTGCGTCGCGATACGGTCCAGGAACCAGCGATCGTGGCTGATGACGACAACGCAGCCGGGGAACGACTCGAGGCCGGCCTCCAGCGCGCGCAGCGTGTCGACGTCGAGGTCGTTGGTCGGCTCATCGAGCAGCAGCACGTTGCCGCCCGACTGGAGCAGCTTCGCGAGGTGGACGCGGTTCCTCTCCCCGCCCGATAGCGCGCCGACGAGCTTCTGCTGATCCGTGCCGCGGAAGTTGAAGCTCGACACGTACGCGCGCGCGGGCAACTCGCGTGAGCCGACCTTGATGATCTCGGCACCCTGGGTGATCTCCTGGAACACCGTCTTGTCGGCGGCGAGTGAATCGCGGCTCTGGTCGACGTAGCTCAGCTTGACCGTGTCGCCGATCTCGATCGACCCAGCGTCCGCAGCCTCCTCCCCTACCAGCATGCGAAACAAAGTGGTCTTACCCGCACCATTCGGCCCGATGATCCCGACGATGCCGAGCGGCGGCAGCGAGAACGTCAGGTCCTCGATGAGCAACACGTCGCCGTAGCCCTTGCGCAGGCCCTTGACGTCGATGACCGTCTCGCCCAGCCGCGGGCCTGGCGGAATGGCGATCTCCAGCTCGCGCTGTTGGACCCCTCGAGCATCCTGGGACTCCTCGAGGAGCTTCTCGTAGGCGGTTAGTCGGGCCTTGCCCTTCGCCTGGCGGGCCTTCGCGCCCATGCGCACCCATTCCAGCTCGCGCGCGAGCGTGCGCTGGCGCGCGTCGACCGTCTTCTGCTCGCGGGCAAGCCGCTCCAGCTTCTGCTCGAGCCAGCTCGAGTAGTTGCCGGCGAACGGGATGCCCCTCCCCCGGTCGAGCTCGAGGATCCACTGCGCGACGTTGTCCAGGAAGTAGCGGTCGTGCGTGACGGCGACGACGGTGCCCGAGTACTCGGCCAGAAACCGCTCCAGCCACTCGACCGACTCGGCGTCGAGGTGGTTGGTCGGCTCGTCGAGCAACAGCAGGTCGGGGTGCTGGAGCAGGAGCCGGCACAGCGCGACGCGTCGCTTCTCGCCGCCGGAGAGGGTCGTGACGTCGGCGTCGTCCGGCGGACAGCGAAGCGCATCCATCGCGATCTCGACGTTGCGCTCGACGTCCCACGCCCCCGTGGCGTTGATCCTGTCCTCCAGCGCGGCCTGCTCGGCGCCGACAGCCTCGTAGTCGGCGTCCGGCTCGGACCACTTGGCCATGACCGCGTTGTATTGCTCGATCAGGCCGTGGACCTCGCGCACGCCGTCGAGGACGTTCTCCTTGACGGTCTTCGTCGCGTCGAGCTGCGGCTCCTGGCTCAGGTAGCCGACGCTGAACCCGGGCGTCAGCCGCGCTTCGCCGTTGAAGCCATCATCGAGCCCCGCCATGATCCGCAAGAGGCTCGACTTGCCCGATCCGTTAGCCCCGATGACGCCGATCTTGGCGCCCGGGTAGAACGAGATGGAGATGTCCTCGAGCACCGTCCGATCGGGCGGGTAGTGCCGCGACAGCTTGTGAGTGGTGTAGATGAACTCGGCAGGCACTTCGACTGAAGGTTATCGGGATCGTCCGCCCGGCCTCGTGGCCGTGCCGGCATTTACGGAGCTGGTTCGCGACCGTATCGCAGTCACGACGCCGACCCCACTCGTGATCCGCGCATCTCATACGTTGACGGAAGTCAGGCACCGCTTGATGAGACCGACCCCGGTGAGGACGGCGAGGCCCGCCGCCCGAGCGAGTCCCACCGCACACAGTGTGAACGTCGACAACTGTCGGTCAGCCCCTCCGACTGCGGCCCGATGCTGGCCGCTCGGGGAAACTACGGCTAGTTCACGCAGAGCTGCGGGTCACCGGTGACTGGGTCGCCGGTGACCACATCCATGGCGAAGTTATGTGATTCATCCGCGGTGTTGACGTAGACCCAGCCAACGCCGACATATTCGTTGCCGGGCGGGCCATCGGCTGGGAACGAGAAGGTCAGGTCGACCGACCGGCCTCGTCCGAGGGCGTCCAGGTTCATGGAGGACGACGAACCGCGGCAACTGATGACCACGTCGTAGGGCCCGGAGCGGACATTGCCGTTGTTCCTGACCACCACGTCCACGAATATGTAGTTGCGGTCGCCGGACTGGCCGGTTCGCACGAAGTAGGACACGGCTCGGAGGTCGACGACCTGCGGCGTCTCGATCGGTGACGGCGTCGGCGCCTCGGTCGGTCGCGGCGTTCGAGTCGGACTCGGGCGGCGTGTCGGGCTCGGGCTCGCCCCCGGGTCGGGGCTCAGTGACGGTGGAACGGCTGGCGGCGGCGTTGCGGTCGGGCCAAAGGTCGGCTCGACGGGGGGCGGCTCGCTGGAGACCGTCTCTTGCGTCGGCAGGGCGCCGGAGTCGGTGGGCAGCGCGACAGGCGACCCTGTCTGTGCGGGAGGCGTCACGCTCACACAGGCGCTGACTATCCACGCTGTTGCGAACAGGACAACCGTTAGGCGACGCGCACCGGGCATTGCAACCCCTCCTCTGCTGCGCCAGCGGGCGCGTGTCAGGAGGTTAGCAGTAGCCCCCAGGTACCCAGGACTCTCTTGTCGGCCTCTTATCCTCGACCCATGCCAGGCGTCCGCGACAAGAAGCATCTTGCCAAACGTGTTGACGCCGACGAGAACGTGCACTTCGGCCCGAACTGGGACACGCTAATCGAGCGACAGATACGCGACGCGATAGAAAGCGGCAAGTTCGACAATCTGCCGCACCAGGGCAAGCCATTGCCGAACGACCAGAATCCCTATGCCGGCGACCTAGCGCTCGTCTTTCACATGCTCAAGAGCGCCGGTGTCGCTCCGCCGTGGATCGAGGCGAACAAGGAAGCATTCGAGTTGCTGACGAAGCGCGATGCCATCCTGAAACGCGCGCAATCGGGGCGGGCGCCTTCGGTGTTCGCCCGCAAACGAGATTGCGACACGCTTACGGATCTGGTTGTGCGTGCGAACAAGGCGATCGTCAAGGTCAACATGGAAGCGCCGAAGGCGATTGCGCATCGTCGCCTGCTCGACCTGGACGAGGAGCTGGCGCGCTACGAGTCGGCCTGCCGCCGCTGACTTATCGCGGGCGCCGCGCGATGTCTACTCACCCGGCTACGCCGCGGCCAGACGCTTGTAGCGGCGCCCGACATCATGGCGCTTGAGGTCAGGTCGCCCAGAGGACCTCGGCGAGACGAATGGGCTCGGCGAAACCCTTCATGCGAGACGCCGGAAGTGCAGCGAACTGGAAGCCCTTGCCCAGGGCCAGGTCGCGCACGGCGGCCGAGACCAAGATGCTGCCCGGCTTCGCCTTGGCGGTCAGTCGCGCCGCCAGCTGAACGGCGGCCCCGAAAAGATCGTCGGATTGGGCGACGGGCTCTCCCGCGGCAATACCGATACGAACGCCACACGGTATCTCCCCTGTCCTTGTGGCTTCGTCGAACCCGCGCTGGATGGCCACCCCGGCCCGCAGCGCATCCACCACCGATCGGAACGAGGCCATGATGCCGTCGCCTGTGTGCTTGACCTCGGACCCGTTGCAGGTCTTGATGGCTCTGCGAACGATCGTGTCGTGCTGCCGTAGTACGTCCATTGCGGCCAGATCGCCCAGGCGATCGGTCAAATCCGTCGACCCGACCAGGTCCGTGAAGAGGATCGCGCGGAAGGCGCTGTCCTCGTAAACCTCGCCAACGGGATAGGTGGCAATGCCGCCCATGAGTCGCGTCACCATTGCCTCTTCAACCTCGATGATCTCGCTCGCGACCTGGCCGTGAGTCTCTCGGTGAACTCTTTCGACAGTCGCCTGGTCGGGCCCGCGCGCCAGGCAGAACCCGTGTCCGTTCGCAAAGTCGAACCAGTAGGTCACGTACTCCACGCCATAGCGGTCCTGCGCGGCGACGTCCATTGCGTGCGCCGCGGCGATGTCGGCGGGCGAAGCTCCCACGAGCTCGTGGCGATCCATGAAATACGGCATGGCGCCGACAGGCTAGCAGTCCGACATGCAGCGCCGAAGCCGCCGCTCCCTCGGCGCGTGGCCACGCGCGAACGATTGCACGCGTGCCCCCTCGAGGGAGGTATCTGAGGGCGCTGGCGTTGTCACATTCGAGTCACAGCTTGATCACACGCCGACTCAATGACCGGGGCCCTTGACGGCGTGTACATTCGCTCCGTGCCCCCTGCGAACCGCATGCCGGCATTCATCCCGCCCATGAACGCGACGCTCGTTGCCGAGCCGTTCGACGACCCCGAATGGCTGTTCGAAGTCAAGTGGGACGGTTTCAGGGTCGAAGCCATCGTCGATGGAGGCAGCGTGCGCCCGCTGACTCGCGGCGGCCTAGACGCGACTCGCTACTTCGGCTCGTTCCTCGAGCCAGCGACGTGGATCGCAACAAATCAGGCGATCGTGGACGGTGAAGTAATTGCCGTGGACGGACACGGTGAGCCCGACTTCGCTCGGCTG
Organism: uncultured Chloroflexia bacterium; assembly: GCA_963706095.1. Classification (GTDB taxonomy): domain Bacteria; phylum Chloroflexota; class Limnocylindria; order Limnocylindrales; family CSP1-4; genus JALYGJ01. The sequence continues at coordinate 199,771 of OY970149.1, read as the reverse complement.
CAGGCCGGCATCAAGGGCCGCGCTGTGGATAGCGGCGGAGCGCCATTCCTGTACGTCGTGTTTGACCTCCTGTTCGTGGATGGGCGCTCGCTCTTGAGCGAGCCGCTAGAGGAACGACGACGTCTTCTCCAAGAAGCCTTGCGGCCGGATCCCCGAGTTCGGTTTAGCGAGCACACGGATCGTGACGGCGTGGCCGCGTTCGCCGCGGCGAAGGAGCGCCGGCTCGAGGGGATCATGGCGAAGAACCGACGCTCCCCGTATGAGCCAGGCCGGCGCTCGCTGACCTGGCAGAAGATCAAGATCCGGCCCGAGCAGGAGCTCGTCGTCGGCGGCTGGACAACCGGGATCGGTGCCGCCACGGATCTTGCCGCGCTCCTCGTTGGCGTCTTCGACGACGGCGTGCTGCGCTACGCGGGCAAGATCGGCACCGGTTTCACTGGAGTCAAGCGGGCCGAGCTGCTCGGTCTATTGCCCTCGCTGGCGACCGACGACACACCTTTCACGCCGCCGCCTCCACGGACTGCCTCTCGGAATGCCCATTGGGTGCGTCCAGAGCTCGTCATTCGCGCCGAGTTCGCCAGCTGGACCAGTGACGGGCTTGTTCGGCAGGCGGCCTACAAGGGCCTCGACCGCGAAAAGGATGCTCACGCGGTCCGCCGCGAAATTCCGAGGTAGCTTGAACGTCGAGCCGCCCGCCTCCGGGGCTTAGATCAAGCCCACTAGGGTTTGAGCGTGAGCTCGAGAATGCGGATCCGGCCGCTCAGTGTCGCTCGTGGTTTGGTCGTAGCTGCCTTCGCAGGCGTCCTGCTCGGCGTTGTCACCCAGATCGGGCAGTCGCTGCTGCCGGAGGGCGTTGGCCAGCTGGCGAACTCGATCTCCCCGTGGCTGACCGTCGCATTTGCGGTCGGCGCACTTCAGGCGCGGCCGCGCGACGCCGTCGCGGCCGGGTTCGTGACGCTCGCACTGGCGCTGGTCGGCTACTACGCCACGGTTTTCGTGCGCTTCGGCTACACCGGCGGCAGCACGAGCCTGCTCCTGTGGACGATGGGCGCACTTGCCGGTGGCCTGGTGTTCGGTCCTGCCGGCTGGTTCTGGCGTAACGGCACTTTCAGGGGCAAGACCATTGCCCTTGCGTTGGTGGGCAGCGCCTGGGTCGCCGAGGCCGCCTACCTCGCAGTGGTTTTAGGGATGCGGGACGCTGCCGTGGGCTACGCGCTGATCGGCCTGGCCGTGCCGCTGCTGTTGGGCCGGACGCTGCGCGGCCGACTCCTGGCGTGGGCGACGATGCTGCCTTTGACCTGTCTCGGCGGCTTGGGCTTCGTAGCCTTACTGACGCTGTACGACCTGCTGCTCTAGGCACCCAGGCCCGGCACCCGGACTCGACGTCGGTGTAGGTTTTTGCTTATGGGCCGGACGATTCGAAGCTTTGGACGCGCGGCAGTCATAGCGACGGCGGCGATTGGCATCCTCTGCTGCCAGTCGGGGCCGTCGTCCACGGTCCCCTTGGCAAGTCAATTCCCACCGACCGACCAGAGTGCAGCCACTCCCGCGCCGGTACACACGCCGGCTCCACCTGTTGCCAGCCCGACCCCCGCTCTTCCCACACCCGACCCAGTTGGAGCCAGCCCGACCCCTTCCTCCCCTGCCCTGACCGAGGCCGATGGCATCCTTCCCGCCCGAGTCACCGTGTTTGATGACCAGTACGCGGGCGTGGCCAACGTGGACCCACGTCTGCTCGAAGCCCTGCGCGAGGCCGCGGCTGACGCCGCTCCGGAGGGGGTTGTCTTTCGGGTCAACAGCGGCTGGCGCTCCCCGGAGTACCAGAACCAGCTTCTTCGCGACGCTGTTGCCGAGTACGGCTCTGAGGAAGAGGCGGCGCGCTGGGTCGCCACCGCGGAGACATCTCCCCACGTGTCTGGAGACGCGGTTGACATCGGCCTGCCAAAGGCCAGGAAATGGCTGTCAGAGCACGGCGCCGACTATGGCCTGTGCCAGATCTACCGGAACGAGCCCTGGCATTACGAGCTGCGCATCGAGGCAATAGATGACGGTTGCCCGCGTATGTATGCCAATCCCACGCAGGACCCGAGGATGCAGTAGCCAGGTCCCCCCAACCGCGGAGCTATTCTTCTGCGCGATATGGACGAGCAAGCCGTTCGCGAGCACGCGGACACCTTTTGCGCCGCTCTCCTGGCCGGCGACATCGACCAGGCCGCACAGGAATTGAGCAACGAGTTGCGCGACAACTTGGGCCAGCTCGTGGCCATGCTTCCGATGCCGCTCACGTCAGCAACTACGGAATTGCTGGACCGTACGGCTTCAGGCTTCCGCCTCGTCCTGCATTTGGTGGGCGAGACGTCCGAGACGCGCCTCGAGACACGATGGAAAGAGCGCGATGGCCGGCCCGTCATCGTGGAGGCCAGCCACTTGGCGGCCGAAGAGCCGCCTGCGGTAGAGGAAGACGCCGCGACTCCCGAGGAATAGCCCCCCTTCCGGGCGACCTCAGTGCCCTGCTAGCCGGCTAGGCGTCGTGACAGGATTTGGCGAAAGCGCCGAGCGTCCTGGATCCGAGGCAGGTTGTTGAACAGCACGTAGGGCGGTTGACTGGGAGCTGCGGGCAGCATTTCGACGAGCTGGGCTAGCTCCGCATCCGAGTAGATGTGCCTGGCGCCGGTTGTCCCATGCAGTCGGTAGTAAGTCTCGTTCGGGGTCACAGTCCTCGAGACGAAGGGGTCGACCACGTGAACGAGGTCGAACTCGTGACATAGCGCGGCCACGACATCTGCCGGCCATGCCCAGCACCAAAGGCCACGGCGGGAGTCTATGTAGATCAGCCGTCGGGTACCCCTGGCGTAGATTGGGAACCTTTGGGGCAGGGAGATCGCTCTCCAGTGTGATCGTGTCCGTTAGGGCCGATCCGACGGAAGGAGAGTCGGGTGCAGGAAGCGCTCGTTGACCAGGCGAAGCGGGGAGATCGAGAGGCCTTTGATGCCCTCGCCCGCATGGTCGGCGATAGCTGCATGGCGATCGCGTTTCGGATCCTGCGCGACGCTGACCGGGCCGAGGACGCCGTGCAAGCCGCGCTCATCATGGCCTGGCGTGAGTTGCGAACGCTTCGTGACTCCAGCCGGTTCGAACCGTGGTTGCACCGGATCCTGACCAACGAGTGCTACGCCGAGGCCAGGCGTCGCAGCCGGTGGTCAACGGCCCAGGTCCGACTCTTGCCCATGACCGGTAATTCCGACTCGGCAGACATCTCCGCCGTAAATGATCGCGACCAGCTTGACCGAGCCTTCCGGAGGCTCACCCTCGAGCAGCGGTCGATCCTCGTGTTCCACCACTACGTCGGCCTGCCTCTGCCTGAGGTGGCCGATCGTCTCGGCATACCCATCGGGACTGCGAAGTCCCGACTTCACCGCGCAACCAGCGCGCTCCGGGCAAGCCTCGCTGCTGACGCTCGGACGCACTCAGCTTCGCAGGAGCGACTCGCATGACCGCACGACCCGACCCGTTCTCGTCTATCGACGCCTATCTGGAAGACGGCCCGATGGAGCTTCCGGAACGAGCGTACGACGCGGTCAGATCCGAAATTGACCACACACGTCAACGGGTCGTCCTCGGCCCGTGGAGGGTCCCTGACATGAACAACTTCACACGTTTCGCGATCGCAGCCGCCGCCGTACTGGTCATCGCCGTCGTCGGCGTCACTCTGTTGCCCAGGCTTGGCGGTGTTGCCGCACCCACCACTGCTCCGACGGCGCAGCCCGCAACGGCACAGCCCAGCGCAACGACACCGCCGTCTGCACCTGCGCTATTCCCCGACCTCAGCGACCAAGTGGCTCCAGGTACGTACTTCTGGGCGGGATTCGGCAACGGCAGCACGCTCACCTTCACGATGCCTGCAGGATGGGCGAGCGCGTACAGCGTGGCCAACAAGCACCGTGGCGGTCCGGCCGAGATTGCGTTCGGCCCATGGACCATCGCGAACATATATGCGGATCCCTGTCAGTGGCAGGGCTCCCTGCTCGAGCCAGCCGTTGGGCCGACGGTTGACGATCTGGCGACCGCGCTGGTGGCCCAGGAAGGCCGTAACGCCAGCGCGCCGACTGACGTCACCCTGGGCGGCAGATCAGCCCAGCGCATCGAGCTCTCCGTCTCCCCGGACCTCGACATGGCCACCTGCGACAGGGGGATCATTCGGACCTGGGTGACACCGGGTGAGAATGGCGCCGACTGGCCCGCGGGCGAGGAATATTACGGGCCGCGCAGCGGTCAGCTGAACGTGACGTACATCGTCGACCTCGGTGATGCCCGGCTCGTGTTCGACACCTGGCACATGCCAGGCACGTCGGCGGCGGACTTGGCGGAGCTCGACGCGATCATTGAGTCGATCCAGATCCAGCCCGGTGTGTCGCCCACGCCCACGCCAGGCCAGACGAGCTCAGTCTCCAACGGTTGGATTGCGTACTCAACGTTGCCTGGCGACGGGCAGATCAGCCAGCGCAGTACCCGCCAAGGCGGCGACATTTACGTCGTGCGTGATGGCGTCAACCCGATACCCATTGCACGGCGAGGCGAAGCGATGATGCGGAACGTATGCCCCGCCTTCTCCCCCGACGGGACCAAGCTCGCATTTGGCCAGTCAACAAGCATCGGGACAAGCCCGGCGGTCGTCGTGGTAGGTGTAAACGCCGACGGCTCTTCGTCCGACATGGGAACCATCGCGGTTGACCCATCGTTAGGGCAGGCACCATGTCCACTTTGGTCCGCTGACGGCGCGCGGGTCGCTTACATTGCCGAGGGAACGGTTGTCGTTCGTGGCCTCGATGGGTCGTCGCCAGCCAATGGCGACGGCGACCCGGTGGTCGGAGACTTCGTGCGTGACGTCGACGATGTGCCGTTTGTCTCGCCTGATGGAAACTGGGCCGTCCAGTCCAGCCGGTGCGAAGTCACCGCCTCCAGGCCAGATGGTTCAGACTCCCGAATGCTACGTACGGGAGCATGTCCTTACTCAATCGCCGCTTGGTCGCCTGATGGCCAGCAGGTCCTTCTCATGCAAGACATCAGCGGCTTTGACTTCGCAATGCATGCGGTGTCGATTGACCCGTCCATCGCAACGGTCACAATATTGCCTCGCGTGATGGTTAACGACAGTCGGTCGTGGTCAGGACGTGGCGATGTCTCGTGGCAACCGGTTCACAGGTAATTCGCGTTAGCCAGCCCTGGTGTAGCCGAAGTAGTTGACCTTCATCGGTCCAACCATCGTGGGCTGACCCGTGTTCCCAGCACTCAGTCCCCGAGAGTGCCGAACTCGGCGCGACCGACCGGTCGATAGGTCTGGATCATCACTCCGGACGGGGTCGTCTTTGAGTTGAGCATCTCAAGGCGATGCGACTGCCCTTGCTCCGGAAACAGCCGAAATCCCGCGCCCAGGACCACCGGATAAATGATCAGGTGGAGTTCGTCGACGAGATCCCGCTCGAGCAGCCAGCGCAGGAGCACGCCGCTGCCCTGGAGGAGAAGGTCGCGCCCCGGCTGGTTCTTGAGCTCACCCACGCGCGCCTCGACGTCAGTGTCGATGACGTGAGTGTTCTGCCACGGCGAGCTCTTGAGCGTCGTCGACGGAACGTACTTGGGCACAACGTTGATCCCATGCGAAACGGGATCGCCCTCATCGTGGTCGGGCCAGTACGACGCAAAGATGTCGAACGTCGTCCGTCCCAGCAACATCGCATCCATTCCCGCGTAGACGTTGGTGATGAATTCGTCCGTCTGCTCGTCGCCGAACGGCGCCTGCCAACCGCCGCGATCGAAGCCCCCACGTCGGTCCTCGTCTGGGTCGCCGGGTCCCTGATAGACGCCGTCCAAGGTGACGAACTCTATGGCGGTCAGCTTCACCGGAACTTCCTCCTACTGTGTCGATCTGGAGTCCAGGGCGTTGCCCGGGGCAACCAGGCCCGGACCGCGCTTCGGTAGGTTGCGTACTGCTCGCCGTACCTGTCGGACAAAGTCGGCTCCTCGTAGAAGTGGACGAAGCTCGCTACGGTGATCCAAACGATCGTGGCGTAGACAACCAGGATCACGCTGCCGAGGATCGCTGCCTGGCCGAGGATGATCGTGATGACCGCCAGGTACATCGGGTTGCGCACGTAGCGGTACAGGCCACCGACCACGAGGTTCGTGGTCGGCGCGGCCGGGAATGGCGTGCCGACCCCTTCGACTACGAAGCGGACCACGGTGTGCGCCAGGACGGCAAGCCCAAGCGCCAGCAGCACCCCGCCAGCGACCTGCAGGGCGAGGGGCGGGCCTGAGCTGAGCCAGCCTGTGGTGATCAAGTACGGGACAACGCCGGCTACGACCCCGGGCATGCCTAGGGTGAACAGCACGCTCCCGACCGCCGCTCGGCGTCTGCTCATCGTGTCTTGTCCCTTTTCAGCCGAAATCACGTCGACCGCGGAAGGAGGCGATGACCTGCGGTCGCGTCGATTCGTAAATTGCGACGCGCTGGCCACCGGGCGATCGGAATGTCCGAGCCGGACCCATCGGCAGCTCCAGGGCACGCTCCGGAGTCCAACCGAGCGCCGAAATCTCAACGACCGCTTTGTCCATGCGCTCAACTCGATAGACCAGGATTGACCGCTCACCCTCGAGATGATCCGTGAGCACGATGTGCGGCGGCTCGTCCGTCAGTTGGACCATGGCAACGCGCGTACCGCCATCCTCGATCGCGAAGACCAACTCGGCCCCAAGGGCTCCTACGAAGTAGCGCATGTCCGCGGCGACATCAGTGCTGGGCGTGTAGATGAACTCCAGCCGAGCGAACAGCCGATCCTCCCCTTCCACGGTCGAATTACACCAGCCCCGCCCCGAATCGGGCGCGTAGTCTCCGTTGGCCTGAGGGGCCACAAAGGGGATGGAGGGGCTGCAGCAATGACCGTTCCGATCGGAGCAGCTGGCGTCAGCGAGCGGAGCGACACATCGCTGATCGCAATCGCATGGGCCGTGACGCTGCTTATCAGCAGGCTGCCCGAGATCATCCTGCGCGACATCCTCCGGATCGACGTGCCGTGGATGCCATGGGCTGTCGTCCTGCTGACCGCCGCCTTGTGGCTGTTGTCGCGAGTCGTCCCGCGGATGCGGTCGCTCGATCGCTACCTGCTGGTCATGACGGTCCTGGCAGTTCTGTTCGCGCTGATTCCCCTGGTACTCACCTCGGACTCATGGCGCGCGATCGTGCCGGAGGACGGCCAGCCGATGCTGATCTTGCTCGCCGAACGCATGTTGCTGGCTCTCTTGGCGCTGTTGGTGGTCGGCATCGTGCTCGCGATGCGAACGACGCGCACAGAGGCTTATCTCGTGGTCGGCGACCTGAATGGGCCGACGACATCGCGGCGCAAGGACGGCAGCTTCTGGCGCTGGATGACGTTTGGGCCTATCGCGTTCGTCGGGCTGCTGTTGCTGACAGCGTGGCTGACCGCCCCACTGCTACCGGATCAGATCGACCTTGCGGCTGCTCTGCCGTTCATAGGGATAGGAGCAGTCGCCGCGGCTCTTAACGCCTTCTGGGAGGAGGTTGCGTACCGGGCCGCGCCGCTGTCGCAACTCCAGCGCGCGATCGCGCCGAGCATGGGCGTTGTGATTCTTGCCGTTTGGTTCGGCCTGGGTCACTACTACGGCGGGATACCAAACGGTCCCTTGGGAGCGGTCGCCGCCGGAGCCGTGGCGCTGCTGTTCGGACGGGCGATGATCGAGACACGCGGTCTGGGCTGGCCGCTTGCGCTGCATTTCGCCGGCGATCTTGTCATCTACACCTTTCTGGCGATCGCCTCCGTCGCCGAGGCATGACGGCGGCTATTGCCAGAGGACCTCGCACAGTCGGACCGGCTCGACGAAGCCCTTGAGCCGAGCCTGGTGAACAGCGGCGAACTGGAAGCCCTTGCCCAGCGCGAGATCACGCACGGCAGCCGAGACCACGATGCCGCCAGGTTTCGCGCGGGCCGTGAGTCGGGCCGCCAGCTGGACGGCAGCTCCAAAGAGATCGTTCGCCTCGGCGACCGGCTCGCCCGCCGCGATGCCGATCCGGATGCTGACCGGGCCCTGGTCAAGGCTCATCGAGTCGATGAACGCGCGCTGCACCGACACCGCGCACTCGATCGCTGCGACGACCGACCGGAAGGAGGCCATGATGCCGTCGCCGGTGTGCTTCACCTCTGAGCCACCGGTCTGTTTGAGCGCTGATCGCACGATCGCGTCGTGCTGCCGGAGGATCTCCATGGCGGCCGTGTCGCCCAGCCGCTGAGTCATATCGGTCGAGCCGACGAGATCGGTGAACAGAATCGCGCGGAACGCGCTGTCCTCGTATGCCTCGCCAGCATCGTGACTCTCCAGCCCGCCCATGAATCGAGCGACCACGGCCTCGTCCACGTCGATGATCTCCGTCGCGATCTGGCCGTGCGCCTCGCGGTGGACCGCGTCTACGGCCGCGGCGTCGGGACCCTGGGCCAGGCAAAACGCGTGCTGGCGTGCATAGTCGAACCAGTAGGTGACGTATTGGACGCCGTAGCGCTCCTGCACGTCCAGGTCCCGCGCATGCGCTGCCGCGATGTCCTCTTCTGACACTCCTGCGAGGTCATGGCGATCCATGAAGTACGGCACCGAGCCGACAGGCTAGCAGTCCAGCATGGTGGGAACCTCTCGGCGGCGGGCGGTGTACAGAGGGTGAGCCCGGCCAAGATGCGGGCACCGATTCACCGGAGAAACGCCATGCGCCACCGATTCATCGCTTTGCCGCTTGCTGCTCTAGCCGGCCTGGCTTTTGCCTCTGTTGCCCTGGCTGGCGGATGGGCACAGGTCACGGTCACGGATTTCCCGTCCGATCCACCCGCAGGCGAGGAAACGACCATCGGCCTGAGCGTGCTTCAGCATGGCGAGACGCCGATCAGCTGGTCGAATCTCACCGTCATTGCGACCGACGAGGTCTCCGGCACGGTGATTCGGACCGAGGCTGAGGCCATGGGCCCAGAAGGCTCTTACGTCGCCACGATCGTGTTCCCGAGTTCCGGCGAGTGGATCCTGACGTTCGACGCGGCCGACCTGGTAATGGAGGGCTCGAGCGTCATCAACGTCGCGCCCGCGGTCGGAACAGCCGCGGTCGGAGTGGCAGCAGCAACGTCGCCTGCTTTCGAAGCTATGCCACTCCTGCTCCTGCTCGTCGCAGCAACAGTGGTCCTCGGCATTGGCGCACTGCTCTTGCGGAACGGTCGCGGTTCGCGCACAGCGCGGGTGTCGGCGAGAACCTGAGCCGGCATGGGCCGCCCGCCGTGCGAGCGTGCGTGCGTGCGTCCCGTAGGCTCGGGCAGTGGAGGCCACTCCGGAACGCGAGGCAGACCTGATCGAGCGAGCACGACGCGGTGACGTGTCGGCGTTCGAGGCGCTGGTCCGCGCCCACCAGGAGATCGCGTTCCGGACGGCCTGGATTGCCTCAGGCGGTGCCGATGACGCCGAAGACGCCGCGCAGGAAGGGCTCATGAAGGCTTTTGCCGCTCTCCCCCGCCTCCGGCCGGACGCTCCATTCCGGCCGTGGTTGCTGACGATAGTGGCCAACGAGGCTCGTTACCGGCGCCGCTCTGCCACGCGTCGGCAGGCGCTGGCTCTGCGTGACCCTGCGGCCACGTTTGCCGAGGTCGCGCACGAGCCGTCCCCGGAGGCAGCAATTCTGGCCACGGAGCGTCGCCAGGCGTTGCTCGACGCTCTTCTTGACCTCCCGGAGGCCGACCGCGAGGTGATCACGTACCGCTACCTGCTCGAGCTCTCGGAGGCTGAGACCGCGGCAGCACTCGGCGTGGCGGTCGGTACTGCGAAGTCGCGGCTGTCTCGGGCCTTGAATCGCCTGCGCACCATCATCCCGAATCTCGAGACGTGGCCATGAGCGACCGACTCGGACCCATGCCACTCGACCGGCTGGAGGCCCGACTCTTCGATCTCGCCTCTGCCCTGGATTTCCCACCGACACCCGACCTTGCCACGGCCGTCGCCGCGAGGTTACGGGCACAGACCGTCACCGTCGAGAGGCCGCGCCCACGCCGGCTACCGGTCCAGCGGAGCGTTCGGCGCAGTCTTCTGCTGGCGGCGGCACTTGGCCTGCTGGTAGTCGGAACCGTGGTGGCGGTTGGTTTCGGCTTGCGGCTGCTGTCGATCGAATCCCGACCGTTGCCAACGCATACGCCCGCACCGGCCACGCCTTTCGCGAGCGGAGCCCTCGGTGCCGGCCTGGACCTGGGCCGACCTCTCACTTTGGAGCAGGTTGCTGCCGACGCCGACTTCGACGTCCTCCTGCCGGAGGGCCTCGGTGTGCCCGATGCTGCGTACCTGGGCGGCGCCGCGCTGCGGGGCCAGGTGGCTTTTGTCTATGCGCCACGCGACGACCTTCCGGAGTCCAGCCTGCTCGAGGGTGCGGGCCTGCTGGTCACTCAGAATCGGGGGGTCGCAGACGAAGGGCTGGCCCAGAAGATCGTCGACAGCAGTGACGCAACGGTCGAAGCGGTCGATGTGGGCGGATCACCCGGCATCTGGATCAGCGGCGAGCCGCATGTCTTCTGGTATATGGCGCCCGACGGCACATTCGTCCAGGAAAGCCGCCGGGTAGTCGGCGACACGCTCGCCTGGGAGCGGGACGGCGTCCTCTACCGGATCGAGGGCGCGATCACGCTGGAGCGGGCTCTGGAGATCGCCACCTCGATGCGCTGACTCGTTATTGGTCGCGTGTTTCGCGTGCCCTGGAGACGTACGGCTCGAGCGCGATGAGGAAGAACAGCAACACCGCCAGGAACACGGGTTCCTGGTAGACCTCGTATGGCGTGCCTCCGACGACGTGGTTGGCGCAGCGCTCAAGGGTGGCACCTATGTCGCACGGGTCGGTGCGCACCTCGAACTCCGTCAGTGCGGAGGCGAAGTAGCCGGCGGTCATGCCCGCCAGGCCGGTTTTCACGGCTGTCAGGTTCCACCTGAACACGACCATCACGCCGAATGCGATCAGCGCCACGCCGGCGATGAAGAGCACGAGCCCCTCGCCCTGGAAGGCGCTGAATGCGCCGAACAGTGCCACCACTCCGGTCAGTCCCAAGAGGATCCCGTCGAGTGACAGCAGGCTTCCCGCGATCTGGCTCCGATGCGAAGCCCAAGCCTCACGGACCTGCACCGTCAGCCGCCGAGTCCGGGTGTGTGGGCGTATGCGGAAAGCGCGGGCTGGCCGCCGAGGTGGGCGTACAACACGCGCGAACGGGCCGGAATCTCGCCTGATCGGACCATGCCGATCAACCCGGCCATCGACTTGCCCTCGTAGACCGGGTCGGTGAGCATGCCCTCGGTCCGTGCGGCCAGTTGAATGGCCTCGATCGTCTGCTCGTCGGGCACGCCGTAGATCGGTCCCGCGTAGCCGTCGACGATCGTTATCTCGTCGGATCGCAGGTCTCGGTCGACCCCGATCGCTTCCGCTGTGAATCGGGCGATTCGGGTCACCTGGTCCAGAGTCTTCTCCAACGTCTTGGAGGCATCGATACCGATCACTCGGCGGTCGCCCCTCCCCTCCAGCGCTGTGCCCGCGATCATGCCTGCCTGCGTGGACCCGGTAACCGTGCACACGATCACGGTGTCGAAGAAGACGCCCAGCTCCGATTCCTGCGCCGCGACCTCGCGCACCCAGTTGGCGAAGCCGAGGCCTCCGAGCGGATGGTCCGACGCGCCGGCGGGGATCGGATACGGCTTTCCGCCTGCCTGTTCGACCGACTCGAGAGCCTCGCGCCACGAATCGCGGATGCCGATGTCGAAGCCCGCGGGGTCGATGCGCACGTCGCCGCCCATGATCCGCGTCAGCTGGATATTTCCGACAGTCTCGTAGCCCGGGTCGTCCCAGTCGACCCAATGCTCCTGGACGGTGACCACGTTCAGGCCCACGTGTCGCGCCACACCGGTAACCGCGCGCGTGTGATTCGACTGGATGCCGCCGATCGAAACGAGCGTGTCACAGCCCTTTGCCAACGCGTCGGCCGCGAGGTACTCGAGCTTGCGCACCTTGTTGCCGCCGAACGCGATGCCGCTGTTGCAGTCCTCGCGCTTGGCCCAGATCTCGACCTTGCCGCCCAGCGCTGCGGATAGCCGCGGCAGCGGATGTACGGGCGATGGCCCGAACATCAGCGACACGCGCGGAAAATCGTCAAGCCTCATCTGAGAAAACCTAACCGATGCTGGCGTCTGTTTACTGGCGTCTGGGCGTACGGCATACTCCGGCGACCATGGGCCGACGCGGTAATGCGAAGCCAAACCCGCTGGCTTTCGGGTTAATTCTTCTCATGGCTGGCTGCGGCAACCAGCTGGCCACGGCCCAGCCGCCGACCACCGCCCAACCACCGGAAAGTTCCCACTCTCCGGCAACTTCTGAGGCGGAGCTCATGCTTGCCGCTTTTGGTGATTCGATCGCCGCAGAGCCAGGCGAAATCTGTCCTGGCTGCACGCCGTTCGTCGACCGCTATGCCGATGCGCTCGGAGCGGAGACCGGAAGGTCGGTAACTGTGCGCAACGTAGCTCGTCCATCACTCAAGGTCGCGGATCTAGTGCGAGACCTTGAACAAAGCTCCGGCGTGACGGACGCGGCCACGTCCGCCGACGCGATCATCGTCGCCATCGGAACGAGCGACGCCCCCTGGAACGTCACCGATGACGCATGCGACGGGCCGGCCACCGCCGTCGAAATGGTGCCCTGGGATGAATATTCGGATGAGTGCATAACGACGCACGTGGAGAGCCTGAGGCCGATGTTCGCCGAAGTATTCCAGCGTATCGTCGAGCTGCGTGCGGGCGCCCCGACGATCCTGCGAACCATCAACCTGTACAACGACTGGATTGGGTTCGAAGGCGGAGAGGTCCCTCCGGAGGGCGTCGAGGCGTCGGTCGCCTACAACCTGGCGTTGAACACGATGATCTGTGAATCAGCCGCTGCCAACGGCTTTGGGTGCGGCGACGTTGGGCGTGCTTTCAACGGAGCAGATGGCCGCTCCGCGTCAGGCGATCTGCTCACGGCCGACTACATTCATCCATCCGACGCAGGACACGAGGAGATCGCCACGGTGCTCGTCCAGCTTGGATTCGCTCCCCTCGCCGACTAGGTGTCTCGATCGTCCATGCAGACGGCTGGCTCCACGCGATAGCACCAACCGCTTATTGCTGGCGTCGCGCTGTCCGCACTAGGGTGGCGGGGTATCGCAGCCGAGGTACCGGTCATGAAGCGAGTGCTCGTCGGATTGATGGCGGCTCTGATCGTGGGATGCGGACCTGGCGCGCCAGCGCCCACGGGTCCGTCTGTGCCTACGGGGACTCCGGCGGCCACGGCCACGGCCAGCGCACGGGCGGTTGTCCCAACGCGCGGACCAACTGCTCCAGCGGCCACGGCGACAACCAGTCCGACCGAGGAACCTGAACCGACGGACGCCACGGGGTCGCTGCCGGACCCGTGCGCGCTGGTTACCGTCGCTGAGGCCAGTGCCGCAACCCTGGTGCCGATGGCGGACGGAACGCACGAGCTGGTCAGCACCCCGACGCTCGGATCGGGACGGCAGTGCTGGCTCAGGAATACCTCCGGCGACGATGGCGATGTCCTGGTCAGCACCTTCCCGAATCCCGGTGACCTGTGGGAGGCGTACAAGACGGAGAGATCTCAATTCGGTTCGCTCACCGATCTCGCCGGGGTGGGCGACGACGGGTTCACCGTCGGCAATGGCGAGTGCGTCGTGTTGAAGGGCGATGTCCTGATGGAGCTCGTGATGACGCCGGGCGACGGTTACGCGACCGACCCGGAGCCCCGCACGCTCGTGCTCTGCGGGCAGGTGGCCGCCCGCCTGTAACTCGGCTCAGCCGCCGGCGTTGCGGTGTATTCGCTCCAATTCGCGGCGGAGGCGTTTGCTCGGTCGGCCCTCGCCACGGACGGCCTTGATGCCGGGAGCGACCTGGGTGACGACCGGTGCTGGGCTCCTGTCGACATAGCACCCGGCCGCGGCCGGCGCGCCGACACGCGTCTGGATCGGCCGCACGACATCGACGATCCGCTGGCGGGTGGCGATCAGGGCGCGCACCTCGTCCCCGGGCTTGACCTTCGTGGATGGCTTCGCTGGATGGCCGTTCACTCGGACGTGGCCGCCGTCGCATAGCTGGGTCGCCATCGGTCGTGTCTTCACCAGCCGGACGGCACAGAGCCACCGGTCTACGCGAGTCTCGCCGCTGCCTTCGAGCTCAGCCACGGCTCGATTATGGTCAACCGATGACAGACGCACTCTCTGACGCCGCGCTCGAGCTGCTCGCCTCGGACGCCGTTGCGACCCTCGTGACGCTCAACGCCGACGGCTCTCCGCACGTAACGGCAGCCTGGGTAGCGGTCGAGGACTCGGAGATCGTCTTTGCCACGCTGTCCGACGCCCACAAGCTGCGCAACATCCAGCGCGACCCGCGAGTCGCCCTGTACGTGCCGTCGACCACGATCAACGAATGGGGCCTGCTCGAGTACCTGGTGATCAACGGCACGGCGCGGATCACAGAGGGAGGCGCAGCAGACATGCTCCAGCAGCTGGCACACACCTACCTTGGACCGGAAGTCGTCTTCCCGCAGATGCCCGATCCGCCGCCCGGATACATCACCCACATTCGGGTCGAACGCGTCAGCGGCGTGGGTCCGTGGCAGAAGCGTTAGTGTCGGCGCTCACTCCAACGATGAAAGGGCGATGAAGACGATGTGTTTGAACTGCGGCTGCGGTGAGCCGAACGAGAGCCACGGCAAGGAAGCGAACATCACGCTCGACGACGTGCAGCGGGCCGGCGAGGCCAACGGACAGTCGGTCGAGGAGTCATTGCGCAACATGGGCATGACCGCCCGCCAGGTCGTTATGGCTCAGGCTGAGCAGCAAGGCCAGGAAGGCCACAACTAGACCGATCGAAGTGGCGGGCGGGAGACCGCCTGCCTGGGCCTCTCGAGGACCAGCGCGCGACAACTCGTGATGTATGCTGTGCTGTATATGGCAAGCACGAGAACCCAGATCTATCTGACCGACGATCTCCGGCGTCGACTCGACGCGCGTGGTCGGCGCACAGGCGCACCCATGGCTCGGCTGATCCGCGAAGCCGTCGAGGTCTATCTGGCCGACGACGTGGCGGATATCGACGCCGCCCTGGAAGAGACCTTCGGCGCACTGCCGGAGTTGGAGCTCCCCAGCCGTGACGAGTGGGACCGTGGCGCGGATCCTGGTTGACACTGACGTCCTGATCGACCACCTGCGAGGCCATCGGCGCCTCATGGCCAGTCGGGACCAGGTCCACGTATCAACGGTGACGCGCGCCGAGCTTTTCTCCGGCCGTGGTGTCGAGGAGAGGCGAATTCGGCGGCTCCTTCAGCCCATGATCGAACTTCCGGTCGACGCCGCGATCGCGGAACGTGCGGGCCGGCTACGACGGGACAGCGCACGACGTCTGCCGGACGCTTTGATCGCGGCCACCGCGTTGGAGCACAAACTGACGCTGGTCACTCGGAACACGCGCGATTTTGAAGGCATCCGCGCACTACGAGTTCGCGACGCGGGCTGAAGGGCCACCGGGTGCCTTGTGGCGCGACCGCCGCTAGCGGGGTGCGTAGTTGCAGAAAGTGCCCTCTTCGAGCTCGACAATGAACGTGCCCTCGACGATGTCCACGAGGAAGTGGGGCGGGTCGCCGGGGATGAACGCGCCGACGCCCGGCAGGTATCGGGTGTAATTCGTGACGAAAGGCGTCGTTATCTCGCCCTGCACCTGCTCCTCCGATCCGGGAGGGATGAGATACGACACGAACGCGCGATCCCCGTTGTCGCCGGTCAGGTCCATCCCCCAGTACGGGTTCTCAGTCTTGCCGCAGTAGCGGATCGTGCCCGTCATGTGCGTCCCGGTCCAAACGCCCTGGTAATCGCACCTGATGTCTTCCTCGGTCACCGGGTTGCCGTTCGTGTCGCGCATCTCCGGGAAGTTGCGCCGGACGACCTTGTCGATCGTTTCCTGCGAGATCGTCTCGCGATGCGATGACATCAGATCGATTGGAGCGCCGGCCAGCGGCTCGCTGCTGATCTCACCGGGCACGAACTCCGACGGGACATCGTGGTAAGCGTCGTGCAGGCCGATCAGGTGGCCGTACTCGTGCGCGAAGGTGTGTGCGCTAGAGGTCTCGGCCCAGGTCGTCTCTGCGCCGCCGTTTTCGGGCTGAATGCGGTCCGCGGGATCCTCGCTCTGCCAGGTGTCGGCGGCGTGCGAGCTGGTGTGGACGTACGAGCGGATGCCCGCCGGCGAGGGGTCGATGCGGACTCCGATTCGATCATCGGAGACCGATCCGCGATCCGTGCCGAGCTTGACGTCGATCTCGAACCGGAGCTCGTAGCAGAAGTAGTGATAGGGCTTGTTCCAGATGCGTTCGACCCCGCGCTTGATCTTGTCAGCGAGGAATTGAGTCGGCCCACCCAGCATCGATCGCGGCAGGTCGCACGCCGAGGCCTGCTCTGCGTCCGTGCCGTACGGATCGCCACTGCAGCCCGAGTAGATCTCGATACGGACCATGACGCTGATCGTCTTCGCCTCGTGGTCCACGGTCCACGTGATCGCGCCCTCGGGAGATGCAGCGTCGACGTTCGCTGTGGGTGTGGCACCGGGCGTCAGCAGCGCGGCGAAGAGGGTCGCGATCAGTCCGATTCGTAGCCAGCGCTTCGCCATCACAGGATCCACAGCCCCTGGGCGGCGTCGAAGCTCAACTGATCGGCATTTGCCTCGAGCCAGCTCGCCCAATCGTCCAGCGTGCCTGCGGTGGCTTCCTCGGATTCGGGCTCAGTCGGAACACCATCCGCGGCGACGTAGCTCTGCAGCGTCTGCATCGCGAAAAGCTGGAGCGTGATCGGCGGCTCCGAGCCGAGCAGCGGCTGTTCGTTCGAGAGGGCTTCACTCAGGACGGCGAATCCCGATCCGTCTCCGAGGGCGATCAGCGATGCGGCCGCCATCGTGCGGAGCGACGGGCTGTCGTGACCGAGCAAGGGCTGGAGTGGCGCGGGATCGCGGCCGCCCGATCCGTAGACCCACAGCGCGGCCCAGAGCACGTCCGTCGCGGCGTCAGTGGCGAGGATCTCTCGTGCCGCCCACTCCCCTGCCGCGGTGAAGCGCAGTGTCGCGCCGATCTCGTCGATCGTGGCGGGATCGGACAGGTCCGCGACTGCGATCACTTGCCTGGCCGCGTCGATGGCCGCTGCATCGACCGGCGGAGCGCCCGTCGTCGGCCCAGCCGTCGGGGCATCCGATGGGGCGCTCGCCGGAGCATCCGTCGCGGGAGACACGGACGCGCCCGAACCAGGCGGCGGCTGAGTCTTCGAGGCGGGGCTGGCTCCCGGCGTCGATTGAGGCGGCGGCGAGCAGGCGCCGACGGCCAATGCGAAAACAGCGGCGACTACCCATGCCCGACCGGCGGTGCGCACGACCCGGACAGCGTCACCGACCGCCGCCGCTTTGACAACTACCCCAAACTGCCTAACCGACGCGCGGTGGTCGCCCAGGCCGGGAATGCGTCGCTACCGTCTCGGAGCGCGCCTAGTCTGTGTTTATGTCAGTCGCAACGCGAGGGGCGCAGCACTCGCTGACATTGAGCTTCGTCGACACGGAGCTGGAGCGTCGCTACCAGCTTGATGCCGGACGTGAAAGCCTGAACGGCTTTCGAACGATCGCGCTGGCTTCGGGTGTCGTTTGGGCAATGGCGACCGTGCTGCTGCCTGCAGCGACCGACCTGGATGTTCCATTCGCGATTGCAGTCGGCGCCGCCATGTCGCTGGCCGGCTTCGTAGTTGCGGCACTTTCACGTTGGGCGCATACCCTCGATCGCCAGCACACGCTGGCCATGATCCTGACGTCGGCGAACGGGATCGTGATCCTCGCCCTGGCGCTGGCTGGCGGGGCACTGCCGGGCTACGGCGTTGCCGCTACGACGCTGCTCTTCGCCTGGGGGTTCGTTGCCCGTACGCGATTCATCTATGCGGCCGTGCGTACCGGCGTGGTAGCCATCGGCTTTCTGGTTGCCGTCGCCCTGTATGCAGGTCCATCCAACCTGGCCCTCGACGTGCTGCTCTTCGGCGCTGCAGCGGTCGGCACCCTGCTCGCGCTTCGAATATTCGAGAGCAGCCGCCGACGCCTGTACTTCCAGGAGCTCTTGATCCGGGATCAGAGTCAGCTCCTTCAGGAAGAGAGCGCCAAGTCCGAGCGCCTGATCCTCAACATCCTGCCCGAGCCGATCGCAGCCCGTTTGCGCAACGGAGAGGTGTCGATCGCCGACGAATACCCGATGGTGTCGGTGCTGTTCGCCGACATCGTCGGTTTCACGCCGCTCGCATCGCGTCTCGAGCCGCGCGATGTTGTCGGAATGCTCAGCTGGCTCTTCTCAGCGTTCGACGACCTCGTCGCCGATCGCGGTTTGGAGAAGGTCAAGACGATCGGTGACAGCTACATGGCCGTCGGTGGCCTGGGTGGGGACACGGCGGACCAGGCCGTAAGGATTGTGGGTCTCGGCCTGGACATGATCGAAGAGGCCACCTCACGTCCAATCGCCGGGCAAGAATTGACGGTCCGCATCGGCGTCCACTCCGGGCCCGTGGTCGGCGGAGTCATCGGTTCGCGCAAGCTGGCGTTCGACCTATGGGGTGACACGGTCAACGTCGCCAGTCGACTGGAGGGTTTGAGCAAGCCCGGCCAGGTCCTCGTCAGTGAGCAGACGTGGAAGCTGGTCCACCAGCAATTCACGTGCGAGGCTCAGGCCGAAACCGAACTTCGCGGCCATGCGGCCATCCGAACCTTCGCGATCACCGGCCGAGCCACGGCACCGCGTTAAGGTTCATGCGGTGACAGAACGGCTTTCGAGCGACGTGCGCGCTCGTATCGACTCGGCCGCGACGGAAGCCGGCCGTCTCTCCCCTGATGAGGCGCGCGAGCTGCGCGAGAAGTGTGATCGGTTCGTCTCCGGCCACGGATTGCGACCCGCGAGCTCCACGCTCGAAGAGCTGTCCACGCTGGCGCCGACAGAGCTCGCGGCAGACAGCTATGGCAGCGGCGGGTCGGTCGAGATCCTCGAAAAGGAGGTCCTGGACCTGCTTGACATGCCCGCGGCGGTTTTCATGCCGAGCGGCACAATGGCCCAGCAGACGGCGCTGCGCATCCACGCCGATCGGCGCAGCTCACGTGTCGTCGCGTTCCACCCGACGTGCCACCTCGAGCTGCACGAGGACAAGGCCTACCAGCGGCTGCACGGGCTGATCGGCCGACCGGTGGGCAGTCGGCAGTCGCTCATAGCTGTCAGCGACCTCGAGGACATCCACGAGCCGCTGGCAGCGCTCTTGATCGAGCTGCCGCAGCGTGAGATTGGCGGTCAGCTGCCCTCCTGGGACGATCTGGCGGCACAGGTCCAGTGGGCCAGGGACCATGGAGCGGCCGTCCACCTCGACGGCGCCCGGCTGTGGGAGTGCGGCCCGTTTTACGACCGTCCGCTCAGGGACATCGCACGTCTCTTCGACACGGTCTACGTCTCGTTCTACAAGGGGCTGGGCGGCGTCGCCGGCGGCATGCTTCTCGGCCCCGAGGACGTCATCGCCGAGGCGCGCGAGTGGCGCCACCGCCACGGCGGCACGCTCTACAACCTCTGGCCATACGCCGCCACGGCGCTCGCGGGACTGCGCCTGCGACTGCCAAGGATGCAGGCGGGATTCGAGCACGCCCAGGCGATTGCGGCCGAGCTCCAGCGGACCGACGGAGTCACCGTGGTGCCCGACCCGCCTCAGACGCCGATGATGCATTTGCTGCTGCGGACGACCGAGGCCGACTTTGCGGCCGCCGTCCGCCGGCTCGCGACGGAGCAGGGCATCTGGACCTGGGGTGCCTCCTACGAAGCGGAGGTCCCGGGTCACCGCTGGGTGGAGCTCAGTGTCGGTGACGGTTCGCTCGCGCTGACTCCACAGGAAATCGCCGCCGCCGTCCAGGCGTTACTGCCGAAAACCCAGGCTGCCTAGGCTGCGTCAGCCGCGTGTCATGGCGGGCTCAGCTCGGCCGAGGTAGTGCGCCAACTGGTCCAGGTCCGACTCCACGCCCAGCCTTCGCTGCGCCGGGTCGTCTGCTTCGTCGAGGAACGCGCCGTCTTCGGATGTTGTCAGCCGCGTGCCGAGCGTGGTCGAGAACAGTTGCACCGAATACAGCGAAACCGAGATTCGCCGCTCGTTGAGCACGATTTCGTAGGTTCCCACGATGCGGCTGTCGTCCACGATGTCGTGAAATGTGCCTTCGAGCACAAGTCGGTGGCCGTTGGCCAGGCGCGCGACGAGACGCTCTTTGCCACCTACGCGGAAATCGAGCGTGTACTCGTCGAGTGTGTCGATGAAATCGTCGCCTTGCGCGAACCAGCCGATCTTGGCCTCAGCCGTCGTCCAGGCGGCAAAGACGCGCTCAATCGGCGCTCCATACTCTCGCTCGACCGTGAAAGAGCCATGGAGCACGGTGGGCTTGTTCATTCGATTCACTCCCCTGTTTTCGCTGGGTTCGATGACAGCGCGGCACCAAGCCGATCGAGCCGACGCTCCCATGCCGTCCGTCGTGCCGCGATCCAATCGTCCAGCGAGTCCAGACGTCCAGGTTCCAGTTGACAAACCCGGGATCGGCCGACCTTCTTGCTTTGGACCAACCCGGCCCTCTCGAGCACCTGGAGGTGTTGCATTACGGCCGCGAGCGACATGGGCATAGGAACGGCCAGTTCCTTGACTGTTGCTGACCCCTCTCCCAGCCGCTCTACGATCTGACGCCGTGTCGGGTCAGCAAGTGCTTGAAGCACCCGGTCGAGGACGGGCTGTTGGTTAAGCATGCACTTAACTATGCACCATCGCTCAGCGATAGTCAAGCTGCGACTTAACTGTCCGTGACAACAGTTCTGGCTGGTCAGGCGGCGCCGTCGGGTTGCCATCGCCCGCGCCACATTCGTAGAATCGCCGGCAGCCGTTGTGGGCGTCTGCGTGACGCCGCTAGTTGGGGAGAGAGATGTCCTTGCGAAAGCGTTATCGGCTTCCGGCCGCCATCGTGGCCGTTGTCATCGCCCTCGCTGGCGTCCTCGTCCAGCACGGCCATGCGGAGGCTGCAACCAGGTACCGGTATGTCTTCCCGGTCGTCGGCCACGCCGGCTACGCCCACCGTCACAGTGGCTATCCGGCGAGCGACATCATCGCCAAGTGCGGCCTGCCGGTTGTGTCCGCGGTTGACGGCGTCGTGCTCGAGGTCAGCCGGGTCGATCGCTGGGGCCGCGGCGCTCACCCGTCGACACGCGGAGGCCTGTTCGTGTCGATCCTCGGCGCCGACGCCGTGCGCTACTACGGCTCCCATTTGTCGAGCGTGCATCGCGCCATCAGACGCGGCGTGGAGGTCGAGGCAGGACAGCGACTCGGGAGGGTAGGTCGAACGGGGCGCGCCGGCTCCTGCCATCTGCACTTCGGTATCTCGCCGCCCTGTGCCAGGACGGGTGATTGGCAGATCCGGCGTGGCGCCGTGTGGCCGTGGCCCTATCTCGACTCATGGCGAAAGAAGGACTCCAGCGACCACCGATCCCCGCGTCGCGAGGTCAGGTCCTGGCACCGCACCAACGACTGCACCTAGCCCAGGGTCGTACAGAACTTCCCTTGCTCGAGGGTGATGTCGTACGTACCCTCGGCGTTGACGACCACGAAGTGAGCGGCCCCACCGGGCTCGGTCGGCGGCACGAACGTGCCCGTGCCTCTGATCAGGGCATCCAGCTCGGGCTCGACAAAGGGCACGTCCAGGCTCGCCGGAGCGCTGTTCGACCCTTCCTCGATCAGATATGAGATCCAGCCGCGGTCGCCATTCGTGGCCTGCACCTCTGCTCCCCAATACGGGTTCTCCGAGTTCGCGCAGTACCGAAGGAACCCCATGAGCCGCCGGCCCGCCCACTCGCCGCGGTAATCGCAGGCCAGATCGTCGTCCCTCACGGCGTTGCCGCTGGTATCTCGCATGTTGGGCAGGTTGCGCCGGACCAGCCGATCGATCGTCGCCTGCGATATCACGCCGGCCTGGGTAGACATCAGGTCATGAGGAGCATCGGGATAGGGGACGCTTTCGACGACGCCGGTCTCGGGGTTGACGACATCGTGATAGCCATCGTGAAGGCCAAGGAGATGCCCGAACTCGTGCGCGTATGTGTTCATTCCGGTGAGTGCGGTGGCCTCACTCCAGGTGGTCTCATGAGCGCCGTCATTGGTGGGGATCACGCGGTCGGCGGGATCATCGCTGTTCCACCTGGTCCGATCGAGCCGCTCCGGCATCACGAAGTTGCGGACGTCGCCCGGCGATGGATCGAGGCGCACCCCGATTCGGTCGGCGTCCAGATGCGCCCGATCAGACCCGAGCTTCACGTCGACGCTGAAGTTCAGCGTGTAGCAGCGGTACTTGTACGGCTTGTTCCAGATGCGTTCGATCTGGCGCTTGATCTTGTCGGCCATGAACTGGGTGGCGGCACCGGTCATCGACGTCGGCAGCCGGCAGGCTGAGGCTCGCTCCGCGGCCTCGCCTGCGGGATTGCCGCTGCAGCCCGTGTAGATCTGGATCAGGACCTTGGCGCTGATCGTCTTCCTGGCGTGATCGACGGTCCAGGTGATCGCTCCAGGTGGCGAGGCGGCAATCGTGGCAGCGGGCGCCATCACGCCGGCCATCAACACGAGGGTGACGCCGGTCCTGGCAAGGAGCCGGCTCATGGCGCTCTCCAGGTGCCGGAAGTGGCGTCAAATTCGAGATCGGACGCGTGATCGGACAGCCAGGTCGACCACTCCGCGGCGGCGCCAACAACCTCTTCTTCGCTGGCTGGCTCCGCAGGCCTGCCCTCATCAACCACATAGCGATTGAAGACGCCGAGTGCGTAGGCCTGGATTGATCGTGGTGGGTGAGCACCGAGCAGCGAGCCCTCGTCCAATAGGGCGGCCCGGAGCACCTCGAAGCCCGCCGAGTCGCCGAGTGCGACGAGGTTCGCCGCGGCCAGAGCGCGCACGCTTGGGTTTTCACTGGAAAGTAGCGGCAGCAGCGGCTCAGGATCCGTGCCTGCAGATGCGTAAACCCATAGCGCAGCCCACAACGCGTTCGCGTCGGTCGAGGATTGGAGCGTCTGGCGCGCCGCCTCCTCGCCTGCTCGTGTGAAGCGCAGCGTTCCGCCGATGATGTCGATGGTCGCGTCGTCGGCCAGATCAGCTGCCTCGATGACCTGCCTGGCGGCCGTCACGGCGGGATCGTTCGCGATGGGGGTTGCGGTCGCGTCTGGGGCGCCAGTCGCGGTCTGGCCAGGCGCGGCCGACTGGCTGGGACCGGGGAGCTCACTGACTTCAGCCGATTCGGGTGGCGAGCCATCCGCCGGCACGGTGGATGTCGGCGACCCACACGCCACGGCGATCAGGCCGGCGGCGATCGCCACCGCGATCCTCAACCGAACATCCCCGGTCATGCGCCGGATGCTAGACCGCCCCGGGCCTCGTGGATACGAGGCCCGGGGCGTCCAGAGGCCGTGAGCTACATCGCGTCGACGGTTTCGACCACCTGCAGGCTGCCGCCATCGGCAAAGATCGGGCATCCCTTGGCAAGCGCCACGGCGCCGTCGATGTCGTTCGACTTGATGATCGAGTAGCCGGTCGGATGGCTGCCGTTGAGCTGACTGACTGAGCCATTGGTGCTGATCTCGCGCGCCTGCGAGGCGGGGTTGCCGCCATCGACGAGCGATGAGCCGAGCTGGCCGAACCAATTGGTCCAGGCCTGCATGGCCTTCTCCTGCACTGCCGGATCCTCGGAACGCGATCCGCCCTGATAGAGAAGCAGATAGTTCGACATATGAGGTGAGCCTCCTACTGGACTCCGGCGACCTTCATTGGCGCCGGATACCCATACAACGAATGGCTCGCCCGAAATCGACAGCTAGGCCCGCACCGATTCCACGCCGTACAGCGCGAAGACGTCGTCGCGGGTAACCAATAGGGCGTCAAGGCGGTTCGACTGAGCGACGAGCATGCGGTCGAATGGATCCCGATGGTGGCTCGGCAAACCAGCGGCTCGCTCGGCATCGCGCAGGGTGATCGGCAGAGCGCTCAGACCGGCCGGTTTCAGGGCGTCGACGAGTCCGATTGGTGCTTCAAGCTTGCGCAACTGCCGCTTGATCTCGATCTCCCACACCGTTGCGGCCGAGACCAGCACCTCGTTCGACGGATCCGCGATAGCTGACCGAGCGTCCTGCGACAGCTCCACGTTGTCGTCGAGCCACCACAACAGGGCGTGGGCGTCGAGCAGAAGGATCACGTCTCGAAGGTCGAAATCAGCTCATCAGGCGTCACGTCGAAATCGGGCGCGAGGCGGACACGGCCGCGCCACAAGCCGGGCGTCCGCGGCTGCTTCGAGGGCTTGAACGGTACGAGTCGTGCCACTGGGCGCCCGGCCCGCGCGAGAACGATCTCCTCCCCCGCCTCCACATCTTCCAGAAGTCGAGACAGGTGCGTCTTGGCGGCATGCACGTTTACCTGCTTCGCCGTCACGACCGCACCCTATGAGATTAGTCCGAGTTAGTCAACTATCGGACTACGTCGGGCGGCGGCGGTTGACGACCGGGAATGTGGCGCCAAGCAGGATCACCGCGAGCCCAAACGTGCCTACGATCTCCATCGGTTCCCACTGCGCGGCGGTTTCCGCCGTGACGACGCGGGCAACCGGCTTGTAGCCATTCGTCGCCAGCCATTCATAGGGATCCTCTTCCTCACCTGCGGTAGCTGCGATGAAGAACGCCTGGTCCTCCCCGATCAGCGTCCCCTCTGGCTCACGCCAGAGCTGCTCCAGGAACAGGACGGACTGGGTGAAGTCCTCGACTATTACGCCCGGCTGGGATGCCAACCACGATTGTCGACCGCCGATGGCACCGAACACCACGAGCGCGAAGCACGCGAGCGCCGCGACTATCCACGCCGGCAGGACGCGACCGAGAAGGCTACCGGCGAGAAGCGCGATACCAAAGGCGGCCAGGAACCGCGCAACGACGAGCAGGCCCTGGAAGCCGAGTCCTTGAAAGATGGTCGGCGGGAAGCCGCTGATCCGCGTGTTGTGCAACAGCGCTGCGGAAAGGGCGGCGAGCCCGACAGCGAGCCCGACCACCAGCAGGACCGGCCACAGTTGCCTGATCAACCAGCGTGGGCGCGACGGGCTCAGCGACCAACCGGTCTGCGCAGTTCGCGACTCGAGCTCGCGTCCGACGAGGGAAACGCCGGCCAGCGTTCCAGCTGCGAAGGGCAGGAGGAGCATCGCCACGTCGAACCACGACGTGGTGCCGTAAAGGAACTCGGAGTACTCCTGGACTGCGGCGAAGCACTCGGGACTGAATTCGCCAGGTCCGGACAACCACGTGTCGAAGCACTCGCGCGGCACCTCGAATCCAAGCAGCCGCTGGTTGATCCACACTCCGGCTACGGCAAGGATCAGTGCGTACACGACCACGAATCCGATCTCGAAGCGGTGGTGCTTGAGCGTGAGCCACGCTGCTCTCACGATCGGCCGGCCCGCCGGCGCTGGCTGGCCATGTAGCCCAGGACCACCTCCTCGAGCGAGGCATCCGCCAGGGTCGGATCGTCGGACCGAACCAGCGCGCGTTGCCCGCCGTCCGCATCAAGGAAGCGACCGACGACATCGACATCGCCTGCTTGGTCGTCCAGTACGCAGCGGTGGCTGGCCCGAGCGTCGGCCACAGAGGCATGGAGAAGGAGCTGGCCGTGTGACAGCACCGCCAGCCAGTCGCATGCCTGTTGAACGTCAGTGACGATGTGCGACGACAGGATGGCCGTCCTGCCGGTTTCTCGGACGTGCTTGACGAGTGCGGCGAGAAAATCGCGCCGCGCAAGAGGATCAAGGTTGGCGAGTGGTTCGTCGAGCAGCAGGATCGGCGCCCCCGTTCCCATCGCGATCGCCAGCGAGACCTGCGCCTGCTCACCGCCGGAGAGCTCGCCGACCTTGCGACCGACCTCGACCTCGGCACCTTCCACCCGATCTTCGGCGAGCGATCGATCGAAACCGGGGCGGAACGAGGCGGCGAGCGTGAAGTGGTCGCCCACGGTCAGGTCGCGGTAGAGGGCATTTGCCTGTGGTACGTAGCCGAGCTGCTCCAGCGCGCGGGTGCGATGTCGGCCTACGTCGAGATCCTCGACGAACACCCGACCCTCGTTGGGATGCTCGAATCCCATCCAAGATCGGATGAGCGTCGACTTACCGGAACCGTTGGGACCGACCAGCGCGGTGATGGATCCGCGCGGGATCGACAGGTCAAGGCCGCGCACCGCCCACGGCCGCCGACGGCCGTATCTGCGCCCAAACCCCTCGGCGCGGAGTGGTGCGACCGTCATTCGGTGAAGGTGAACCTGGTTGGATCCTTGGTGATGTCCGTCCAGCAGATGACCTTGCGCGGCTCGATCGCGATCACGCCGCGCCGGTAGGCGTCCGGAGTCATCTTGTACTCGGGAAACTTGTCGTTCGATGCAGCCGCCAGCCTGGTCGCCAGGTCGTCACTGACGTCCTGGAGAACGCGAACCTGACCTTCCCAGATCAGCACATCGTCCGTGGCGAGGTGCACGCTGACCCGGGGCTCACCCTGGAGGAGTCCGACCCAGCGCGTCTCCGGACTGCCGCCCACGTACAGCACGCTGTCGAGGTACAGCCCGTCGATCGGGCGGACGTGGGGCCGACCGCGCTCGTCGGTCACGGCCAGCCAATAGATGCGTGCCTCCGTGAACCGATCGGCCACGTATTGCCAATCGACGAACGACTTGGCCTTCGTGACGCCGTAATCGGCCGGTATCCGGGCTCGTTCCACGCGCGGTTCACTCGGCATGGCGACAGATTAGCCGCGTGATCGGACGCGGCACCGCCCTAAACTCGCCGCGATGACCAGACAGCTATCGCGGATCTGGCGACAACCGTCGGCCGTGCTGTTGGCAGTGCAGCTGATCGGCGTCCTGCTGTATCCGTTCATGGACGAATCGCCGATCGGCCGTGCGGCGCTCTCGTCGTTCGGCCTGGTCGTCCTCTTCCTGGCCGTCCGTGCGGTGCAGGCCACGCCGGCCGTCACCTGGATCTCCGTGCTGGTCGGCCTGCCCATCGTCGTGCTGACTTTCTTCGAGGTCGTCGACCCGCTCAATTCGCAGGTCATCCTCTGGTCGGCCGTGCTGCACGCGGTCTTCTACTTCTACACGACCTTCGCGCTGTTGCGCTACCTGTTCCTGGACCGCTTCGTGACCCGTGACGAGCTCTGGGCCACGGGAGCAACGTTTACGGTCGTGGCCTGGGCGTTCGCCTATGTCTTCATGGCCGTCCAGGTTCTGTGGCCCGGATCCTTCGTCGACGGGACGGGCTACGCCGGCCCGCACACCTGGTTCGAGCTTCTTTTCCTGTCGTTCACGAACCTGACCGCCGTAGGCCTTTCGGACATCGTGCCGGTTCTGCCCCACGCCCGATCGTGGGTCATGATCGAGCAGTTCGCGGGCGTCATCTACGTCGCCCTGGTCATCTCGCGCGTGGTCGGGCTGACCATCACGCGCCAGAGGGGCGACCAGCGCCGTACCGGGCGCGACGCCCAGTAGCGCATGGCCGCCTTGCCGCGCTAGACTCGCGCGGCTGTGCAGGCAAGAGGGGGCCTCCGACTCGTTCCAGTGCTCGTCCTCGCGCTGCTGGCTGGCTGCGTTACCGTCACGCCACCGGCCGGCTCGCCGCAGCCAACACAGGCACCCGCTGCCGAGGCGGACACTCCCTTTGAAGTAGAGCTGCGCGACGTCTCAGTCGATGGTGAGCGATCGCTCGAGTCCGCTCTGCGACTCTTCTCGATGACCTACGGTCCCCTCCCCGGCGTCGAAGACGTCCCGGACTCAAATGACCGTGTTGAAGGCACGCTCGCGATGCGGGCGATCCTGGCGAAGTACGACGAGCTGACGCCCGAGCAACAGGCCGTCGTCGATGAGTGGCTGGCGGACGATCCAGACGATGTGGTCGTCCAGGTCGGACCTGAAGGTGACAACGGCGCGCTAGCCGCCGTGGATGGCTTCGCGGGTTTCGTGGCGCAGCCGCTGACGGGCACGCAGCAGGCGATCAAGGGCGCCGTCGGCAACTATCGCGCCCAGATCGCCTCGAGGATCGGCCAGATCCCGGGGATCATCGACGTGAGCTTCCCGAGCAAGAAACGTCCCGATCTCGCCTTGGCCGACGCGGGCGGGATCTATGTCAACGGTGCCTTCACGGGCTGTCGCATTCGCTTCTTCCCCAATCTGTTGACCGATAGCCAGATCAACATGCTCATAACCGCCGCACACGAGACGTTCCACTGCTTCCAGGCGGCCCAGTTCACCGACAGCACCCGCTACGCCAACGGTCCCGATTGGTGGCAGGAAGGCGGTGCTGAGTGGGTGGCATATGTACTCGCCGGCGACCCCCTGGACGGCGGCTTCTGGGACGACTACGTCAACAAGCCGCAGCTGTCTCTCTTTCAGCGGTCGTACGACGGCGTCGGTTTCTGGGCCGATCTGGCCGCGACGGGCATCGATCCGTGGCCCCGCTGGATGGCGATCTGGGCTGCCTACGAGAATGAAGGAGCGTGGGTCGCTTCCGGAGGCGAAGCCGACGACTTCCTCGACTCGTGGTCATCAGGCTGGTTCCGCGACCGCGGCCGTGGCGATGACTGGGACATGTCCGGCCCCGGGATCATCCCGGGCAATGCCACACCGAAATCGATACAGGTTGCCAACGGAGCTTCGGCGTCTCTCGGCGCCTCGCCGTATGCCAACGAGCAGTACAGCGCGTCGTCCTCGGCAGACATCGTGATCATCACCGGGACAGGCCACATGAGAGTCTCCGACAGCTCGCTCGACGAAAAGCTTCCGATCGGCCAGCACTTCTGCACGAAACCGGGCGGATGCACCTGTCCCGACGGAAAGCCGCTGCCATATCCGGTCACGCAGCTCGGACAATCCTTCTACGTAGCGGTCACCGGAGGGAACAGCGGCGCCGGGGGCAACGTTTCCGGCATCAGCCTCGAGGACGCGTGCAAGGAAGAGGAAGAGACGGACGCGTTCATTGTCAGGGTCGATCGACCCGCGGCGGAGGGGGTGCTGCCGGGCACCGTGGTCGACCTGCTGACCTGCGACGGACCGTACGGCACGTGGAGCGGTCAATTCTGGACCGGTGGTTTGAGCAACCAGGGCTTCGAGGTGCCGTGGACGTCGCTGCCCGTAGAGTTCACGTTCCCCGGCGAGGAGGGCTCCCAGACCGCGACAACTACCACGTCTGCCGTCGTGTCCACGCCGATCGGCCCCCTTCCGCTCGACTACGCCGTGACGGTGACCAGCACTGGCGGGCAGATGACCATTGTTCTCGTGCCCGGCTCAGAGGGAATGGGCAACAACCTGGTCGACATTCCTGTCCAACCCGCCCCCGAAGGCAGCTGCCCCGAGTAATTGGGCAGCGTTCCCGGTTTCAGGGCAGCTGCGCGAAGGCGTCCTCCACCCACTCGATCGGCGTCCCGCTCACGACGAAGACGGTGTCGCCGACGGAGTAGTAGTAGCTGCCCTCGCCTGGCGGAGCATTCGGGACGGTCAAGAGCAGCGCCTCCTTGCCGCTCACCATCTCCTCGGTGATCTCGACGTCGACGTTGGCCTGCGTCTCGAAGTACTCACGGTATTTCTCGACCATGCCGTCGCGCAAGGCGGTCCCGTCCGCGCCGGCAACCTGGTACGCGTCGACCGACACCCTGTCCGGGAAGGTGTCTCCGGTTGGGTAGGAGAAGACGACGTCGATCTCACTCGACGCAGCGTCGAGCGAATCAAGGAGATCCTGCGCGACCTGCTCGTCGTTCCAAAGGATCTCGAAGCTGCGCGCCGGGTCCGAGGCCGGTTCGATTGTCATCGCGTTTCCGGCGATCTCCGTCGGGATCAGTGATTCGAGATCACCCAGGTTCGCGGCCGTCGTCGCCGCGCCGTCAGTGGCTGGAGCGTCCGTAGCTGGATCAGTCGATTCGGCGGGCTCCGTTGCCGCCGACGTTGGTGACGAGCTCGAGCCACTCGTTGCCGGTGCGGCCGGCGTGGACGTGGCCGTCCCAGTGCCAGACGTGGCAGCGGGAGTGCTCGGCCCGGTGGTCGGGCCGGCCCCGGCGGAGCAGGCAGCCAGCAGGACCGGGACTACTAGAACCACCAATCGGCGCATGGCGGTCTCCTTTTCACGGCGAAGTTGCGGCGGACAATACGCCTGCTCGCTCGCTCCGTCGATAGATCAGTTCACTTACCGCTCACCGCGCGTCTGGTCGATGGGAATGTTGTGGTTCAGTCGGAACAGGTTGGTCGGGTCGTAGCGTCGTTTCAGAGCGACCAATCGGTCGAACTTTTCCTGCCCATAGCTGGTCACGGCAAGCTGGCGGGCATCGGCGCGCGGGCCTTCGGTGCCAAGGAAGTTGACATACTCCCCTCCCCTCGCGGACGGCCGCAACGCGGCGTGGAACGAGCGTGCCCAGGCGATCCGCTCGGCGTCCTGACCCGGGTCGTTCCAGAAGCCGTACACGTTGATCCAGTAGCGCGCCGACCGATCCGGGAAGGCCGTCGCGCTCTCCGGAACACGCGCGACGGCACCGCCCATGTGGTGGATATCGGCGGCTGAGCCGGCGGCGAGGGTATCTACGTGATCGAGGATGGCCGCGATCTCGGCCTCGCCCAGGTCGTCGAAGGGCACGTTCTTCCAGTACGCCCGGCTGCCGCGCGGAAAGAGCTCATCTGCCGCGGACTGCCACTCGACCCAGCGCGCCGGCTCGACTGCCTCCTCATCCGGCTTGGCCAGCGCGCGCATCTGGTCGACCAGGCGCTCAGCTTCGGCCTGGTTGGCGTCCGCCCACGTGAAGCCGACGAGCATGATCGTGTCGTCGCCCAGCTCCCACCCCGGCGCGGGAACGAGAAAGCTGATGATCGAAGTCAGCTCGGTGGGCAGGTCGGCCGTCCAGCGCGCGTAGGCCTCGAGAGCGGCAGGCCAGCTGGGGCGGCGGTAGATCAGGTTGCCGGAGAAGACCTGCGGACCGAGCCGCTGCGCTCGGTACGTGATGGATGTGACGACGCCGAAGTTGCCGCCTCCGCCGCGCAGCCCCCAGAAGAGCTCCGGGTTCTCCGTTTCGCTGGCGGTAACGTGGTCGCCTGCAGCGGTCATGAGCTCGGCGCTGAGCATGCTGTCGATCGTCAGCCCGTACGCCCGCGTGAGCCAGCCAAAGCCGCCGCCAAGCGTGAGGCCGAACAAACCTGTACCTGACACGACGCCCGCGGGCACGACGAGTCCTGCGGACTCGGTCGCTCGATCCAGGTCGCCAAGGGTCACGCCCGGTGCCGCCGTCACGGTCCGCTCGGCGGTGTTCACGCCAACGTCCTTGAGGCCGCCGAGATCGAGCACGATGCCACCGTCGACGGTCCCGTTGCCGGCGACGTTGTGGCCACCGCCACGGACGGCGAGCAACAGCTCGTTCTCCTTGGCGCAGCGGACTACCGGCGCGACGTCGGCCGTTGAGGCCGCGCGGACGATCGCCAGCGGCCGCCGATCGATCATGCCG
Source organism: uncultured Chloroflexia bacterium (assembly GCA_963706095.1). Lineage (GTDB taxonomy): Bacteria > Chloroflexota > Limnocylindria > Limnocylindrales > CSP1-4 > JALYGJ01. Next base: position 168,069 of record OY970149.1, on the reverse strand, counting down.
TTCCAGACTGCGCGCGCCCTGTCATAGGCCGGTGATGACGCGTCGATCACCTCGCCACTGATCTCGCGCCGCAAATCCGCAACCTTGCCGTTCACTCAGCGATCCTCTTGTCCAGGTACTGCAGCAGCCGGTGGGCCGCGAGCTCGACCTCCTTGTGGCGCCACTCGGCGGCGCGGTAGTGACAGGCGATGATTCCGGACCGATGGATGCGCTTGAAGTCGCCGAAAACGAACGCGTGACGCGCCTTTGTATCGTCGTTCGCGTCCTCGGTCAGGCCGAGGTGCCACTCGCCGTACTCGGCCCACGAGTGGCTCTTCAGGAACCGATTCTCGTCATCAGCGACAGGCTGGACCTCGCCCCAATCGCTCTGGACGACGAACTTGCCGGCATCGATCAGTTGCTTTGCGTGGCGAACGGCGCCGCGGTTGACCTTGTAGCTGGCCATCGCTAGAGCCTAACCCGGGACTACCAGGACCTTGCCGCTGGCCTTGCCCTGATCGACGTAGCTCAGGGCGTCGGCGGTCTCTTCGAGCGGGAAGTGCCGGTCGATCCGCGGCGTGAGCGCGCCGGCGCTGATGAGCCGCGTCAACTCGGCAACGTCCGCCTGGTTGAACGGCTTCCACGACAGCATCAGGCCCATCGTCTTGTCGGTCGCGAGCTTGTAGATCGGCTGCATCAGGCCGAGTGAAAGCAGCCACCACCCCGGGCCGCCCATCGCGGCGTAGACGCCGCGTGGCTTAAGCGCCCGCCGCCAGCGTCCCAGGCCGTGATGAGCGTGAACGTCGACGATCCACTCGTAGGGCTCGGCTGGACGCGTGTAGTCGGTTGTCCTGTAGTCGATGACCTCGTCCGCGCCGAGCGAGCGCATGAAGTCGGCCTTGTCTGTCGCTCCCACGGCAGTGACATGCGCGCCACGCGCCTTGGCCAGCTGGACCGCGAACGGTCCGACGTTGCCCGTCGCGCCGACCACAAGGACGCGATCCCCCTCGACCACGGTCCTCCCATTGCCCAGGCGCAAACCCTGGATCGCCAGGATGGCCGAGTGCGGCAGGGTGGCCGCGTGCTCGAACGAGAGGTCATCCGGTATCGGCAGCCACGCCTTTTCGGGCGCGCTCACGAGCTCTGCAAATGAGCCGGCTCCAAACGAATAGAGGTCCGCGAAGACCCGATCTCCGACCTTGAGCTTCGACACGGCCACCCCCACCGACTCGACCACGCCCGCAGCGTCTACCCCAACCCGTTTCTGACGCGGCCGACGCGGACCCAGGAAGGGACGCAGGATGAGCGGCTCCGGCTTGAGCGTATCCAGGTCCGCCCGGTTGACCGACGCTGCGTGGATGCGGACCAGCACCTGATCGCGCGCGGGGGTCGGTGTCTCGACGTCGCGGACCTCTACGACCTCCGGCCCACCCCAGCGCTCGCGCCACGCAGCCCTCATCCGACCAGATTACTGGGGCTCAGTCCGTGGCCGCCGACGTATCCTCGGGATCATGGCTTCGATCAGGAGTAAGTCCTTTGCCGAGCCCGACGAGGTGCGCCAGTTCGCGAACATGGAGTCGCAGCTGGTCAACGTCGGCGCGATCTCGGTAGGACGGGCGATCCTCCAGCCGGGCTGGCGGTGGTCGACGAGCATCGGCTCCGTGACTGGCGAGGTGTCGTGCCACGTCCACCACATGAACCTCATCGTGTCCGGGCGCATCCGTTTCGAGATGAGCGATGGCGAAGTCGGAGAGTTCGGCGCGAACACCGTGGTTGTCGTGCCACCCGGCCACGATGCGGCCGTTGTTGGCGATGAGCCCGTGGTGCTGGTGGACCTCTACGGAAATGCGGCGGACGTCGGGCGGCGGGTCGACCACCAGCGGGTCGTGACCACGATCCTCATGTCCGATATCGCCGATTCGACCGCCACGGCCGCGCGCCTGGGCGACGCCCGCTGGCGCCAGCTGCTTGCCGAGCACGACCGGCTGGTTCGGACTCGATTCGAACGCTTTGCCGGACAGGAGGTGAACACAACCGGCGACGGCTTCATCGCCACGTTCGCAAGCGCGGTTAGCGCCCTGCGGTGTGCCACGGCGATCCGGGATGGCGTGGCCGCGCTGGGGCTGTCGGTGCGAGTCGGAGTTCACACGGGCGAGGTCGAACAGGTCGACAACGACGTGCGCGGCCTGACGGTCCATGCCGCGGCACGAATCATGTCGCTCGCAGGGCCGTCAGAGGTTCTGGCCTCAGACCTGACACGCAACCTCGTCGAAGGCAGCGGCCTTCAGTTCGAAGAGCGTGGCCAGCACGACGTCAAGGGCTTCGAGCGCCCGATTCACGTTCTCGCGCTGACCGACTAGAGGATCGCGTCAGCCCAAGAGCGTTTCGCCGATGTAGCCGCCCGCGCGCGCGCCGGGCGGCACGGCAAAGATGGCCGAGCCGACGTGCCGGATGTACTCGTTGAGCGTGTCCGTGGCCAGCGTGCGCTGCAGGTCGATGAACTGCTGCGGCGAGCGCTGGAACGACAGGAAGAAGAGGCCGGCGTCCAGGCGGCCGTAGGGGTTGTTGCCGTCGACGTAGTTGTAGCCACGGCGCAGGATGCGCGATGCCGTCGTTGTTGGAGTGGTGCGCGAGCCGGATGTGAGCGGCCGGATCGATCGTCGGCGCGCCACCGTTGCTCGCGTTGAAGTCCGGATCGGTGAACTCGTCGCCGCCGCTGAGCGGCGCGCCCGGGCCTTTGTTGCGGCCGATGATCGTCTCCTGCTCGGCCAGCCGGACGCGATCCCACGACTCGATGAGCATCTCGATCTTGCGCGACACGAGGTACGTGCCGCCCGCGAGCCACGCCGGCTGGTCGTTCGACGGCACGCCAGACATGGTCGTCGACTGCCTGGCCGTCCTCGGCGAGGATGTTGTTGGTACCGTCCTTGAAGCCCATCAGGTTGCGCGGCGTCTGCTGGTTGATGGTCGTCTTCGAGGTCCGGCCGAAGCCCATCTGCGACCAGCGGATGGCTGGCCCGGCCGAACGCGATGCGCGACAGGTTGCGCACGGCGTGGACCGCGACCTGCGGATCGTCGGCACACGCCTGGACGCACAGGTCGCCGTGGCTCCACTCGGCCTTGAGCGTGTCGCCCACGAATGGTGGCAGGCGCTCCAGCTCGGCGCGGCCGCTGGCTAGCGATACCGAAGCGATCGGCCCCGTCGCGCTCGAACAGCGACGGTCCGAAGCCGATGGTCACGGTCAGCCCGCTGGCGGGCAGGTCGAGCGCCTCGCCGGTGTCGTCCGGCGGCACCTCCGGATTGCCGCCGACCGCGCCGGAGGCGCTGACTTCGCAGACCCTGCGTCATGCGTGATGCCGCATACGACCAATCCTGCAGGAGCGCGACCAGGTCGGCGCGGTCGGCGCCGTCGGCCATGTCGAACGCCGCGAAGTGCAGGTGGTCCTGCATCGGCGTCGTGATGCCCGGCTGGTGAGCTCCGAAGAACGGGTAGGTTCGGGCGTTCGCGTTGGCGGTCGGCGCCAGGACGCGGAGCGATCACCGGCGCCGCGAGCGTGCCGCCGATCCGCCCAGCACGAAGCCGGCGGTGCCTGCCGCGCCGTAGCCCAGCAGCTCCCGCCGGGATCAGCCCCGTCTGCGCCGGGTGGGCGTCGGCTCGGCCTCGATCAGGCCAGAACGTGCTCGTCAGCTGCGAGAGCGGCTCCGCCAGGGCATTGATCAGGTTGGTCAGGGTCGCGCTTGTCCTCGTCGGTCAGCTCGCAGTAGTTCACGAAGCCGTCCTCGAGGTTGCCGAACTTGGCCAGCTCCGTCTCGAGCGCCGTGTAGCCCGCGTCGATCTCGGTCGACGAGCTGTGCCCCGGCTCGCCCTTGGAGGCGGCGAAGTCGCGCACCAGCGTGAAGGCCATCTTGGAGCCCTCGACGTTGGCCGCGAAGTCCCACAGGTCCGTGCCCGACCACCAGTCCTCCTCGCCGGTGATCTTGCCCGCGGCGACCTCGTCGAGCAGCGCGATTGCGCCGTTGCTGAGCCAGTCGACGCCCTGGTCGTTGAGATAGGTCGTGAAGTCGTCCGAGTGGACGAAGTCGTACAGCTCGGTCACGTCCGCCACCAGCTGCTCGCCGAGCTCCGCGCGCTGCTCGGGCGTCGAGGGCTCCCAGTCCTCCCACGCGTCGGTCTCACCGTCCGAGTTGAGAGCGCCTTGCGCAGGCTCCCAGAGGTCCTTCTCGATGCGATGGAAGCCGGTCCAGTCGAGGCCCTCGGCCTTGGCGTCGACCTCGCGGTAGTCGATGCGCGGGTCCAGATCGCCGAGCGCCTCCGCCACGGGCTCGATGCGCTCGTAGTGTGTGCGCACGATCGGGAACTGGGCCTTGGCCGCCTCGTCGTCGCCGTTCGACGTAAAGCTCGACGAAGCCTTCCGTGGCCGGGCACGAGCTGCGCGACCTGCTCCTTGACGAAAGCGGCGTAGAGCGTCGATGGCCTGCTGCTTCTGCGCGGCGTCGGGACCGGCGATGGTGACGCGGTCGCCGGTCACCGTGAACGGCCGAGCGACCGACGCCGCTGCCGATCATGCCTGGCTTGCACAGGGTCGTGTACGCGCCCGGCTGGACCGTCGTGGTCAGCGTGCGCGAAGCGCCGGGGGCGATGTTCTCGACCTCGCCGATGATGCGCAGGCCGTCCTCGGCCATCAGGTAGAACTCGGTGACCTGGTTGCCGCGGTTGGCGACGTCGAAGGCGACCGTGCCGCTCGTGGCTCGTGTTGCGCGCCACCTCGCACGTCGTGTCGGTCGATGTGACGGCGATGGCCTGGCCGCTGGCGGGAGCGTTGGACACGCAACCGGCCAGGATCGACGGCCGTGGCGGACAGCGAGGCGACGACGGATGGACGCGCGTTGGCTTCATGGTTCTCCTCTGGGTGGCGCGGGCGCGGTCTGGCCCGTGACGATTGGTGGACGAGCCTGCGCGTGGCGCGAGGAACCTGCGAATGAAGAAGGTGCCGACGACGATCAGGTACGTCGCCCAGGCGATGACCTCGAGCCAGGTCATCTCGGGCGAGAGGCCGACCGTGCCCTTGAGCAGCGCCGCGAGCGGCCCGCTCGGGCGGCGATGACGTCGCCGATCTGGAAGGCCCAGCCGAACGGGAAGCCGGCCAGGCCGACCGCGACGGCGCCCGTGGCCGGGTCGATCGGAGCGGCCGCGGTGAACGGGCCGGGCAGAACGCCGGCCTCCTGGAGGTCGTGGATGCCGTAGGCGAGAACGCCCGCGGCGACGATGATCAGGAACGCCGCTCGTGACCGTGAAGAAGACGCGCAGGTTGATGCGGACCATGCCGCGGTAGATCAGGCAGCCGAGCACGACCGCGACGCAGATGCCGGCGACGGCACCGATCAGCGCGTCAGACGCGCCGCCGAACGAGCGGACCATCGACCACAGGAACAGCGTCGTCTCGACGCCCTCGCGCGCGACCGAGATGAACCCGATGGCGACGATCGCCCCACAGCCCGCCGGTCGCCAGTGCCCGCGCTCATGCCCCGTGCTCGAGCTCGCCCTTCAGATCGGCGCGCGGCGCGCTGCATCCAGAAGACCATCCACGTGACCATGGCCACGGCCAGGATCGACAGGATGCCGCCGATGACCTCCTGCGCCTCGAAGCTCAGCGTGTATGCGCCGAAGGTCAGGATGAACCCGATTCCCAGCGAGAGGGCAATCGCGAGCATGACCCCCAGCCAAAGTCGGGGCAGCACGTCGCGCCGGTCCGAGCGGACCAGGAACGCGACGAGGATCCCGACGACCAGTGCGGCCTCGAGGCCTTCGCGCAGGCCGATCACGAAGGTGGCGAACAAGGTGAGGTTTGCTTCCTCGCGTGGCACCCGCGGGCACGCAGCGGCCCGGGTCAGGTCAACTTGGTCCCTAACCTAGCACAGTTGTAAAGCGAACCTGTCGTTGGGACACAAGGCCGCTTGCTGGAGTGGTAGATGGTGCGCCGGGTGGCACGCTTCTGCGCGCAGTTCAGGTGCCCTGTTCGACCCGGTTTCCGATCCTTCCAATCATGTGGAATAGTCGATGGGAAAGCACGGCCCAGGCGTAGCTGGAGCGGCCGAGCTTTTGCTGGTACTGCCCGGGATTCTGATGATTCCTGCGTGCGAGCACACCTTTGATGTGACCGTTCGTTCCGCTTGAGCGGAAACATCGGGAACTGGGCTGTAGCGGAGGTCGAAGGCTCGTCTACGTCGGTGAGGTCAACGCCGCGGGACCGAGAACGTGCGTGCGCTGCTCGCCGAATGGCGCCCGCGGAGCGAGCCGAGCGTCATTCGACGACTGGTTCGAGCGGGGCCGCCGGTTGCGCTGGTGGCTCGATCGCGCCCCTACCGAGCAGGACGACCGCCCCGACGCCGCCGACGAGCACCGCCCCCAAAATGCCGAGCGTGGCGAAGCCCCACGCTCCAACCACCAGGCCCGAACCGATGCTCGCGATTGCCGACGTGCTCCAGATCAACGCATCGGACACTCCCTGGACGCGCGCCCGTTCGGTTGACGCGACTGCGCCGGTGAGCATCGAGCTGCCTGCCACGAAGCCCAGATTCCAGCCCCAGCCGAGCAGGAAGAGCGCGATGAGCAAAACCAGCTGCTCATTCGGCGGTGCCACGGCCGAAAGCAGGGCGGAGCCGAGCAGCAGCGCAAAGCCCGCCGCGATGACCGGCAGCGAGCCGAACCGATCGGTCAGACGTCCTGAGAGTGGCGCCAGCGCGAACATGCCGAAGACGTGGGCCGAGATGACGATGCCCACCGCAGACAGGTCATGGCCATGGTCGGTCATGTGCAGCGGCGTCATGGTCATGATCAGGACCATGACGAATTGACCCGCGATGAGCGCCAGGATGGCCAGTGCCACGACCGGCCGTCGCAGCAGCGCGCCGATGCGCGCTGGCGGCGGCGGCGGCCGGCCATCCGTGCCGGAATCGTCGGCGAGATCGCGTGGGTCCGGCCGCAGCATGACCGCTGACAGGATCGCGGCGAGGCCCACGAGCAGTACTGGGACGAGGTATGGCCCGGCCAGCCTCGGCAGCCCGACTGACTCGGCGATGTCGCCGCTGAACTCGATCAGGTTCGGCCCGATGACGGCGCCGATCGTCGCCGCCCAGACGACGATGCCAATTGCCGACGCCCTCCGCTTGGCCGGATACATGTCCGCGGCCGCGTATCGCGACAGCTGGTTGGAGCTGTTGCCAAATCCGATGGCAACGCTGCCAAGGAGGAGGATGGGGAACGAACCGGCGACGATGCCGGCGATGGCGATGATCGCGCCGATGACGCCGACGACGTAGCCGCCGGCGAGACCGGGGCGGCGCCCCCAGCGGCCCATGACCACGCCGAGGACGGTCGCGCCGATGGCCGCGCCGATGACCACGGTGGCCGCCGGCAGGCCGGCAAGCGTCCGATCACCGCCCAGCTCGAGGGCTACGATCGAGGTCACCGTGACGGCCGCGATGTGGCCCGTGCTGCCCAGCGCCACACCGCTGAACAGAACGCCGACCGTTCGGCGGCGAAACTTATTCAAACTTGAAGCGTCTGAGTGCACATCAACGCTCATAGGGAGAGGGATGAGTATGTTCGGCTCGACGGTACGCCGTTCCGCCTTGGTCGCGTCGGCTGTCGCCCTCCTCGGCTGCAGCTCGGGGTCAACGCCCGCCACGACGGCACCACCCGCTCAGTCAACCACCTTTCCGACTGCGACCGTTCCATCGCCGGACGTCCCGACTCCCACTCTTCCGCCCGCTTCCCCTCCATCAGCAACAGACGAGTCGAGCCCGGTTCCGACGCCCGCCGCTACTCCCCTGTCGAGCGCCGGATCGTCAAGCCGCCTGTCGGTGCGCCCGATCGGCTCGGTCGCGGGGGCACCACGCGGCTATCTCGAGTATCTGCCGCCCGATGATGCAGCAGGCGGCGCCCCACCGCTGCTCGTCTTCCTGCACGGTGGCGGCTCCGGCGGCGACTCGAGCGAACAGATGCTCGAGAGCGTCAAGGACCTCGGGATCCCGCAGCTCATCGCCGCCGATCGGTGGCCGGACGACCGACCGTTCGTGGTGCTGGCACCGCAGATGACCACCGCAGAGACCGACCAATGCCAGGCCGGCGAGATGGTCGATGAGTTCCTGAGCTGGGCCGTCGACCACTACGAGGTCGACCCTGAACGGGTCTACCTCACTGGCCTCAGCTGCGGCTCGATCGCGGCGTGGGACTACATCGCCGACCACGAAGATGAGGTCATCTCGGCTGCCGTCCACATCGCCGGCCACTTCGAGGATTCCTGGGCGGAGCAGGGCTGTGACCTCGGCCGTGTGCCGCTGTGGATTATTCACGGCGAGCAGGACGAAGTCGTGCCCTTCTCGATCGTCAGCGACCGTGTCGCGGAGATGCGCGACTGCGATCCTCCGCCGGTCGAGCTCAGGTTCGACTCCTACCCGGATGCGGACCACGACTCATGGAGCCGAACTTACGATCTGTCGGCCGGTCTCGACGTCTACTCCTGGCTGCTCGAGCACTAGAGCGAGGCTTCGGCGGGCGTGGCGCTGCGTCGTGCCTGGCGGAAGCCATCGAATATCTCCCACACCGATACCAGCGTCACGCCGATGGCGATGAGGACCATTACCGGCCCATCGCCCTCGGCCAGCGGCGGGTAGCCAACGGCCGCCGCGAATGCCGGGTTGACCAGCGTGCCCGTCAGCGCCAGGTAGACGATAGGCAGGGCGAAAGCGAGCGACAGCACGGCGTGGGCCACGGCCATGGGCATCGTCCAGCGCCCGAGGATGTGCAGCATGATCCGGAAGCCGAGCAGCGTCAGCAGCACGAGCACCAGCAGCGGCACCCACCAGTCGACGATCGATGGATGGAGGATCGGGATCTCCTGCCCCGTCGCGTCGTCGGCCCACGTCAGGCCGCGGAGGATCAACAGGCCGGCGATGGTGATGACGAGCGTGATGATCTCTCCAACCGTGTCGCTCAGACTGATGCGCGTGGCCGGAGCGGCGGGTAGCTGGTCGACCGTCCAGCGAGCGGGCTGTTCGCCCTCGTCCGTGGTGCGCCGCCAGTCGGCGCGCTCGACCAGCACGAAGATGAGGGTGACCCAGAACGCAAGATGGACGGCCACGTTTATGCCCGCGCCCAGGCCGGCCACGATGGCCTGGGCGATTTCTCCATCGCGGGCGAGCTCGATCACGCCGACGGCGATGGCGCTGATGGGAACGACGACGCTCAGCAACACCGTCATCAGGCGACGCCACTCGAGGAACGACGACGGACCGATCAGGTACATGCGCCGGCCGGCCATGCTCGCCGCCAGGCGCGCCGGGTCGCCCATGCTCTCGAGGACGTCGCGCTCGGCAGAGTCGTGCCCCTCGCCGTTGGCCACGCGGTCGTCGATCGCGTCGGCGATGGAGGATGCCAGCTCGCGCTCCACGTCGGTGCGCTTGTTGGTCGGAATGTGCTGGAGCACGGCTGCGACGTAGCGATCGGTGAGTGATGTCATTCGATGACTCCTTCGTTCAGGACGCGCAACGCCTTGTTCAGCTGCGTCAACTCGTCCGCCAGCGCCTTTGCCAGTGCCTCTCCCGTGGCGCTGGTTCGGTAGAACTTGCGCGGCCGCGACTCCTGGGTGTTCCACTCGCTTTCGAGCAGCCCCTTCTCATCGAGTCGGCGCAGCAGCGGGTAGATGGTGTTGGCGTCGCTCGGCAGGCCAGCCTGATCGAGCGTCTTCAGCAAGCCGTAGCCGTAGCCTGGCTTGCGCAACGCCATAAGACAGGCCAGCACGACAGTGCCCCGCCGTAGCTCCTGCCGGTGACTGTCCGTGAGTTCGTAGTCCGTCATGGCGGCGTCATAATACTGTGTCTCACACATCATAGTCAAGTCCATAAGCCAAGACATTGGCTTGCCTCGGCTTAACCTGCACCCGTGATAGCCCTGCTGGCTGCTCTGCGTCAGGTCGCCCTCAACCGCTCGATCCGCCACGCAGAGCTCGCCTGGTTCGTGTCCATCGCGGCGCAGTGGTCCTACTTCGTGTCGGTGCTCGTGTTCGCCTACGACTTTGGCGGCGTAGCCGCGACCGGCATCGCCGGCACCCTGCGCATGCTGCCCGCCGCCGTGGCCGGACCCTTCACCGCATCACTGGTCGACCGGTTTGCGCCACGAACCCTGCTGCTCATGGTTGCGCTGGGCAGAGGCGCCACAGTGGTCGCCGTGGCCGGGATCATTGCCGGTGGTCTGCCGGCCTGGCTCGTCTTCGTTGCGATCGCGGTCGAGGGCATCATCGCCACTCTCAATCGCCCGACCCACATGTCGCTGCTGCCGGCAGTCGCTCGATCGCCCGAGGAGCTCGTCGCCGCCAACGCGACGACGAGCACGGCGGAAGCGGTGGGTGTCCTGGTCGGGCCTGTCATCGGCGGCCTTGCCCTGGCCGCAGGTGGTCCGGCGTTCGGGCTTGCCGCGCCGGCGCTCGGCTTTGCCATCGCCGGCGCGATCGTGCTCGGCATCGAACGCATCGCGCCGATCCGTCAAACGGGCACGGACAGCGGCGCCACCCGTGTACGGCGGCTGCTGGCCGGCTTCACCGCGCTGCGCCGCTACCCCGCGGCGGGAACCCTCGTCGGGCTGTTTGCCGCGCAAACCTTTGTGCGCGGGATGCTCAACGTCTTGATCGTGGCCGTCTCAGTCGAGCTCCTGCTGCTCGGTTCGTCGGGTGTCGGCTACCTCAACGCGGCCATGGGCGCCGGCGCGCTGTTCGGCGCGTTCGCGGCCTTCGGCCTGGTCCTGCGGCCGAACTTGGCCCTGCCGGTCAGCGTGGCACTCGCTTTCTGGGGAATCCCGATTCTCCTGCTGGGACTGGCGCCGCTGCCCGGACTGGCGCTCGTCTTCCTGGGCGTGGTCGGCGTCGCCAATGCCATGCTCGACGTGTCGGGCATGACGCTACTGCAGCGCGTGGTCCCGAACCGCCTGCGTGGCCGCGTCTTTGGCGCATTCGAGACGATCATCTCGCTGACGGCCGGCCTGGGATCGCTCGCCGTGCCGCTGCTGGTCGCCGCGACATCGCTGGAGACGGCGCTGATCGTGGCCGGAGCGTTCCTGCCCGTGCTGGCGCTTCTGACCTACCCCCTCGTGCGTCGTGCCGACGCGAGCGCCGTGGTGCCGCACGAGCAGCTCGCGCTGCTGCGTGGCGTGCCGATGTTCGCGCCACTGCCGCTGACCAGCCTCGAGCAGGTCGCTGGCGGTCTCATCCCCGAGCACCACGCGGCCTCCACGGACGTGATTCGGCAGGGTGAGCGGGGCGACTGCTGGTACCTGATCAAGTCGGGCACGGCCGAGGTGGTCCACGACGGCCAGCATGTGGCGACACTGAAGGCAGGCGACTCGTTCGGCGAGATCGCATTGCTGTCAAATCGGCCGCGTACCGCCACGGTGCGTGTCGTGGACGAGCTCGAGGTGCTGCGCCTGCCGCGCCGGGGCTTCCTCGAGGCAGTGACCGGCAGCCGGCACGCGCGTCTCGCAACTGAGTCCCTGGTCGCCGACCGGATGGCCGAGCTCGTCCAGTACCACGACGAGCAGAGCGATCACGTCCTGAGCTAGGCTCGCTGCGTCAGGGTCTGAGTATGGTCACGTAGAAGTAGAACCCGTTGTTGTTGTTCGGCGGCTGTTCGCTGACAACGTCGTGGATGTCGGCATAGACGCGGATCCGGTAGCGGCCGGGCTTCCAGCCCGAGGTGTTGATGGTCAGCGAGACCTGCCTTGACTGATTGGGTGCGAGCGCCTGCGTCGCGACAAAGCCCAGCCGCCGGCCAGTGAGGCCGTTGGCCGTGTAACGGTGCCACTCAGTCGTGGTCGCCGCGGCCGCCACCGTGCCGATGTTCTTGATTGTCGCGGTGAAGGTGACCTGGTCGCCACGCCGGATGGTCGTCTTGTTGACCGAGTGGGCCGTCACCGTGAGGTCCGGCTTCGCCGCCGCGGCCCCGGTCACGACGACCGTGATCGTGTCGATCGCTGACTTGGCCGGCGTGCTCTTGTCGGTCACGCGCAGCTTGACGGTCTTGGTCCCGGCGCTCGTGAACTTGCGCGCGATCACCTGGCCGCTGGCATCCCACGTGCCGTTGTTGTCGAAGTCCCACTGGTAGATCAGCTGACTCGCCGGCGTCAGGTCGTCGCTCGATCCGCTGCCGTCGAAGATGAAGTTCGTGGCGGTCGTGCCCGTGCCGGGCTTGACCTGGGCGTCGGCGAAGGGCGCCGCATTCGGGTAGTTACCGGTATAGCTGAACGGTGCACAGCCGGCGAGCGCCTTGATCGTCGCATTGGCGGTCAGGTTCGAGGGCAGCGTCTCGTTGACGTCCGTGCCGCTCATCGAGTTGATGTCGAGCGACAGGCACTTATAGGCGAAGTGCCAGAAGCCGTCATCTGACGATGCATCGGCGAAGTTGTCGATCCAGTCGCCCGGCTCACCGGCCGCGGGATCGTCGTCGAAGTGCTTGTCGCCTGCCGCCGCGGTGAAGGCGGCGTCGAAGCATTGCTTGGCCGTATCGTCACGCGGCGTCAGCGGGTCGTCGGTCAGCGCCTCACCGCAGTCGAGCCCGTTCTGGGGCTGCGAGTCGAGATAGTGCTGACGCGGCGGCATGTCGCCGATGTTGCCGTACCCGCGTGACTCGTCGGTGTACTCGATCAGGGCGCCGGGCTGCCAGGTGATGGCACCACGGTCCGCCTGGCCTCGGCCGTTGAAGTCGAAGCCGGAGCGATCGCGCAGCTCGAGGAAGTAGCCGTGGTCGAGGCTGGATGGTGATGTCGCATCGATCATCGACCAGCCGTCGGTGCATTTGTCTGCGGTGTGCAGGCCGGTATCCGCGTTGCAGCCGCCCGGATATACGTGCAGCTGGTCGTCGGTCGTCACGTCGTTCGAGTAGATGACCTGGTTGCCGGCTCGGATCACGAGGTCATCGATGAACCAGCCGGGCCTGTCGTAGCCGGGGTCGGTGTAGTACGAGAAGCGCAGCACGACGCCCTGCTCGCCAGCGTATGGCGACAGGTCGTACTCGTCCTCCAGGAACGGGGAGTCCCTGTAGATGGGGCTGGCCGGATTGCGGTCAGCCGCGAACGTGCTGTCGCGGTACGAGCCGCTCGTTCCGGTCAGTCCGTTGTTGTGCGTGGTCAGGCACGCTGAATTGTTCGGATTGATGTTCTTGTCGGTGGTGTACAGGTTCTGCGACGGCAGCGAGGTGTAGTCCTTGCCATTCGTCGTGACCATCGTGAAGCCGTAGTCGAAGTCCCATTCGATATCCCACTTCGACTTGTAGGTCAGGGTCACCGTCGTTCCGTCTGGCACGGTGGCCAGCTCGGGCAGGGCGATGTCCAGGTTGTGTCCGGCCACCGGCGTGCAGCCGAAGTCGTTGCCCCGGCCGGAATAAAACAGGTTGGGCAGTGAGGCCTGTGCCTCGACTTGGCTCTTCTCGATGAGCATCCGCCGCGGCAGCTTCAGACCGAAGGCATGGCCGTTGTGGATGTTCTGGTCGCCGTTGGCCGCGGACAGCGTGTAGAACTGGCCGCCCGGCGTCTGCCAGCGGATCTGGCCGGTGTCGTTCTTGATCTCCTTCCAGCTGGGCACGTTGCGCGTCTCTCCGGGCTGGAGGTAGTCGGGCACGACCCAGCCCATCTCCTGCTTGCCGAAGATCGTCATGTGCTGCGAGTAGTCCGAAGCCATCAGGAACCAGTCGTTGTAGGTCGTGTAGCTGGTCGAGTAGAAGTCGGGCAGGCCCAGGTGGTGGCCGTACTCGTGCGCAATCACGCTGGCCTGGTCGATGGCCGCTTCAGGGTTGACGTTGTACGGGCCGACGCGCACGTACACCGGCTTGGAGCTGTCGCCGCCGGCGCCACACGCCGCGTGCTCGGTGTACGTGGCGTTCGTGAAGCATTGCGGGGTGCCATCGAGGCTCTTGAGCTGGTCGTCCGACACGTAGCCCTTGAGCCCGGTGCCCTGCTGGGTGTAGTAGTACTCGAGGCTCGACGAGTGCGGCCAGATGTTGTCGTAGGGCGGCACGGAAGTCTGCGAGCCGGCGTTGCCGCCGATGCCCGCGAAGACCATCATGAAGAAGTCGACGACGCCGTCCTTGTCAAGGTCGAACTCGTTGTAATCGATCTCCGGATCGGCGATGACCGCAGCGTCGTAGACCGACTTGCTGGTCGGGCCACAGGCGCCGTCAATGGTGCTGCCCACGCCGAGCGTGAAGGCCGGGAAGTCGCCGCCGTAGTACTCGGTGTCGCCGGGCAGCTGATACCAGCCGTCGCTGATGCGCTCGGGGTACGCCGGGGTGCCGTAGACAGCCTCTTCGACGGGCTGCGGCAGGTCGCCGTAGGTCGTGCCGCGGCAGGTGGGCTTGAGTGGGTCACGAGTTGAGAACTCGAAGCCGGGCGCGTAGTCGAAGCCGCGCGAGCCAATGCCCACGGACGGGACCACGCCGTTGGGATAGAGCTGCCCGTAGGACATCTCCTGGTAGAGGTTGAAGGTCGAACCGGCCGTGGCGGGTGAGTTGACCTTGCGCGCCAGGGCGTCGCCCGTGTGGTCGGCAGAGTGTTTCCGGTCGGTGAAGTCGACCGGCACCATCACGAAGGGCTTGTCGCCGTAGCGCGCCGTCTCGTACTCATCTGACGGTGGAATGACCTTGGGCCCGTGCGTGCTCGAGGTCAGGCCGGCGGGTCCGCCCGTGTAGGTCAGCCGGGCGGTGCTCGACAGGTCCTTCCAGACTATCTCCGGATCCTGGGCGAGAGTTGCGGCTCGGGCCCTTACGACGAGAGTGGCCACCGTAGGCCCGCCGCTGGTTGCGGCGGCAAGGGTGCCGATGTTCCAGGTGACGGTGTTGCCGCCACCGGTGTTGGCACTGCCCGCGCCGCCGAGCGGATTCACGCCGACGAACGTGAGCGAGGGTGGCTTGGGGATGGTCACGGTCACGTTGTTCCGGGCGCTGTTGGTGTAGTTGCTGACGAAGACCCGGAACGGGAACTCCTCGCCGGGCTTGACCCAGCCGGTGGGCGAGGCATAGAGGGTTTCGAGGAGCAATGTCGCGGGCACGTCCTGGAGCATCACGGCGCCGGTGCCCGCGGGGTCGCCGGCGAAGGCGCCCTTGGCCCGCGGCGGCAGCTCGACCGTCAGGCCGGAGTCGGTGTAGGTCGCATCTACGACCTCGATTGCGAGGAGCGCCTGGTAGTTCTGCTCGGCAGTCGCCGTGACTGCGGCCGTGGCACTTCCAGGGATCTTGAGACCTGCCGGCAGTGTGCCGTCGCTGTTTGCGGTGAGCGTCGGGGACAGGAATAGCTGGTCGCCTTCCGGGTCCAGGACACGGATCTTGAAGGCGGCCGCGACGCCGGTCATCTGGGTGTTGGCAGCGAGGTCGTTCAGCTCGGAGATGGACCCGTTGAGCGGGATGTCTTCGCCCGGCTCGTAGCGATCGCCCGAGGCGAGAGCGCCGGGATTGACCACGGCGCCGAGGGCGTTGAAGAAGAAGCCGCCCTCGCCTGCCGACTGGCCGTCCGCCAGCACGCGCACGACGATGCGGCCGGCCGGCCAGTTGCCGGCGCCATCGATGGGCGTCGTGGCGTACCAGTCGTTGTTTGCGCCACTCAGCTTGGTCGGTGCGATGGTCTGAACCAGCGTCGTTCCGTCAGCCGAACGCAGCTGCACGGAGATGGTGTGCGAACCGGTCGACGTGTTGGTGACGGAGAAGTCGATGCGCACGCAGTCGCCGCGCACGAAGAAGTTCGAGAAGAAGCCGCCGTTGTACGCGCACTGCGCCGGTGCTGACGCGAAGGTCTTGATGTATTCGAAACCGCCGGCGATGTGCGGCTCAGACCCTGCTGCGGCAGCCGGTAGCGGGCCACCCAGCACAGGAAGCCCCGGAATGAATGCGGTTGCCACCAGGACGACGGCCAACAAGAGGCCCACGAGGCGCGGTCGGACAGCCGACCGTGTGGACGAGTTCCCCGCCATTTGAGTCCCTCCGGTCCCTCGCTTCACCGCGCATGCACGCGTGCCACCACATCAAGTGGAGGCATATCCGAAAGTACCACTGGGACTGAAGCCGTAAACCTTCGTCAGCGTGCGGTTTCAGGCTCAATTCATTTCAAACGCACATCACGCCGACGGCATCAGAAGCCGCCGAAGTCGCCGCCGCCAAAGTCCCCAAGGCCGGCGCCCAGGTCGCCTCCGCCGAGATCGCCGCCGGTGTCGCCGAAATCGTCGTTCGACCCCTGATCCGAAGCCGGGTCGCTGGTGTCCCCATCCATCTGGCCCTGGTCGCCGAAGAAGGCGTCGGCGATGGCCGTACCTACGAAGACTCCGGCAATGGTCGAGAGGAACATGCCGCCGAGGCCCGGACCGGCAGGAACCTGGCTGAAGGTGCGCTCCATGGTTCCCGGCTGGCGCATTTCGGCACGCGTCGCCATTCTCGCGAGCGAGGTCGGGTCGTCGCTGGGTGCTACCTCCGAAGGCGGCACCTGCTGGGAAAGCTGGGCGAGGACCGTCCGCCGCTGCTCTGGCGTCAGCTGAGCGAACGCCTCGGCGTGGGCACGCTCGATGTCGTCGGGCGGTGCTGACTTGAGCATGTAGCGGTAGCGGTCAAGCGCTTGCTGGTTATCCATGCCGTCAAGTTTGGCGGCGTTGTCCAGCGACAGTCTCCAGGAAGTCGATGAGGCCGCGGAAATATGATTCCTCGTCGTCCCACATTGCCATGTGGCTGCCATCGGGACACTCGTGATAGCGGCCATTGGGCAGCAGGCCCGCCATCATCGCCATATACGCCGGGTCCATCGTGTCGTGCCTGGCGCCGATGACGAGGGCCGGCACCTTGATCCGTGCCAGGTCGTGCGTTCGGTCCCACTCCTCGAGCGTGCCACTCAGCCCGAGCTCGCTCGGGCCCTGCATGCGCACGTAGATGTCCTGGTTGATGCGCGCGAACGAGCGTTGCACGGGCTCGGGCCAGTCCTCTACGGGGCGGCGGAGCACGTGGTGGACGTAATGGTGCTCGAGCAGCAGCTCCTCGTAGCGCGGGTTGGTGATATCTGCAGCCGCCTCGAGCGCCTTGATCTGGGCCAGTGCCTTCTGGTCCATTGAAGGCATCAGCACCTGGTGGGCATAGTCGTTGTACGCCGGGCAGCTCGACATCATGTTGGAGATCACGAGGCCCTTCAGGTGCTGCTGGTGGTGGAGCGCGTACTCCATCGCCAGGATGCCGCCCCACGAGTGCCCGAGCAGGAAGAAGTTGGACGCGTCCAGCCCGAGCGCGCTGCGTACCTGCTCGACCTCGTCGACGAAGCGCTCCAGCTGCCACAGCTCTGGATCCGCGGGGTTGTCGCTGTCGCCCGAACCGAGCTGGTCGTAGAAGTGGAGCTCCACGCCGCGCGGCACGAGGTGCTCCTCGAAGTTCTCGAAGTACTCGTGCGTGGCGCCCGGGCCGCCGTGCAGCAACAGCACCTTGGTATGCGGGCTGTCGCCGACGCGCTTGACGCACACGTCGAACGTGCCCTTCGCGGTGCGCACCGGGATGCGGTCCATGCCCTCGACCATCGCGGTTGATGTTACGACCGGTTTTCGCACCGGCTGCACCATGAGGAGAGCCGGTTAATTCCGAGTCAGCGACTATGAATTGGGCGTATGATTCGAAACCATGAGTGCGCTACCAACCAACGGCCTACCCAAGCCGTCGGTCGAGGAAATCCTGGCTCACATCGCCGATCACAACGAGGTTCGCGTCAGCGCCGTGGCCGAGCTGCCGACTCGCGCCGGCCGCTTCCAGGTCGTCGCCTTCCACGCGCCGGCGGAGACGAGCGAGCACGCCGCGCTCGTGCACGGCAACGTCAGCGGCCAGGAGGATGTCCCCGTTCGGCTGCACAGCGAGTGCCTCACCGGCGACGTGTTCCTGTCGCTGCGCTGCGACTGTCGCGAGCAGCTCGAGACGGCCATCGAGCTGATCGGTGAGATGCCCATGGGCGCGGTGCTGTACCTGCGCCAGGAGGGTCGCGGCATCGGCCTCGAGAACAAGATCCGCGCATACCAGCTCCAGGAAGCCGGCTATGACACCAACGAGGCCAATATCCAGCTCGGCTTCCGCGAGGACGAGCGCGATTACGAGATTGCCGCGCAGATGCTGCGCGCGCTGGGCGTGAAGAGCATCCGGCTCATCAGCAACAACCCCGACAAGCTGGCCGACCTGCAGCGCCACGGCGTCCAGGTGAACGGCCGCATCCCGATCGAGATCCCACCCAACCGCTACAACGCCTTCTACCTGGAGACCAAGCGCCAGAATGGCCACCTGCTTGCCGAGCCGGCCGACACGACGGTCGGCGAGCAGCTCGACTGCGTGCATCGGCGGAGCAACGGCAAGAGTCGATTCACCGTCGAGCAGACCGATTCGCTGACGGCGGCCGTTGCCGCGGAGCGCTGACGTCGAGGCGCCCGTCGCCCTCATTACCGGCGCAACCGGCATCCTGGGACCGGCGGTGGCTCGCCGGCTTGCGCGCGATGGAGCGCGTCTGGCGCTGGTCGGCCGCGATCGCGCCAAGCTCGACGCGTTGGGCGCTGATCTGGGCGTGGACGCCGAGCGCTGGATGTCTGTGCCCGGCGAGCTGACCGATGGCACGGCCGCACAGTCGGTGGTCGCCAATGTCACGCAACGCTGGGGCCGGATCGACGTGCTGCTCCACCTCGTTGGCGGCTGGGCCGGGGGCACGGCCGTTGTCGACCTGGACCACGACGAGTTGCGCAGCATGCTCGACCAGCACCTGTGGACGACGCTGCACATCGTCCAGGCCGTCGTGCCGGGAATGGTCGAGCGCGGCCACGGCCGGGTTCTCGCTGTCTCATCTCCATTCGCTGGGGAGCCGCGGGTCAAGGGCGCGAGCTACGCCGTTGGCAAGGCTGCCGAGGAGGCACTGCTGCGCACGCTGGCGCGCGAAGTGGCCGATTCAGGCGTCACGGCCAACCTGGTCCTCGTGCGCACGATCGACGCCAAGCACGAGCGCGAGACGGAGCCCTCGCCAAGGAACGCGTCATGGACGACTCCTGAGGAAATCGCCGACACACTCGTCCACCTCGCCTCCCCCGCCGGCGCGGCCATCAACGGAGCACGGATCGCACTCGACGGCCGCGCCTGATCCGGATCCTCGCGCTGGTTATGCTCGGCGGCAGGTCGGAGCGTGAGGAGAGGGTTGTGAGGGTGGTCATCTGGGCGCGCAGCGTCATCGCTGATCGTCGGTTCAACGGCTTCATCATCGGCGTGATCCTGGTCAACGCCGTACTCGTCGGGCTGGAGACGTCAGAGGAATTCGTCGGTCGTTTCGGCGACCTGTTCACGGCGCTGAACCTCGCGATCAGCGCGATCTTCGTATTCGAGATCGGCGTCCGGATGATCTCGTACTGGCCGCGGCCGCTGGCCTTCTTCCGCGACTCCTGGAACGTCTTTGACTTTGTCATCGTGGGCCTGTCGATCCTGCCCGTGGGCGGCAGCTTCGCAACCGTGGCTCGGCTGGCGCGGCTGCTGCGCGTGCTGCGGCTGGTGTCGGTCATGCCCGAGCTGCGCCTGATCGTGGGCACGATGCTGCGCTCGATCAGCTCGATGATCGGGGTCATCGTTTTGCTCAGCCTCGTTGTCTACGTGTACGCGGTCGTTGGCCTGCATCTCTTTCGCGAATACGACCCGGAGAACTGGGGCACGCTCGCCGCGTCCGTGTGGACGCTCTTCGAGGCACTCACCCTGGAGGGATGGCTCGAGTTGCAGGCCGGCGTCACCGCCGAGGTCCCGCTTGCGTGGCTGTACTTCGGCAGCTACATCCTGATCGCGGTGTTCATCGTGGTGAACCTGTTCATCGCGGTGATCCTGAACAACCTCGAGCGGGTCAAGGTCGAGCAGGCGGCCGAGGACATGGCCGCCGATCCTCGGCCAGATGTGGAGGATGACCTTCTGCGCCGGGTGGCGGCGATTCGCTCTGAGATGGCCGAGCTCGAGCTCAGGCTCAGGGCGCGGGCGGAGGCTGATGCGGCCACCTGAGACGCCCGATTGCCACTGCACCGATGATTCTTTGTGACAGCCGTGGTCATAACTGACATGAACGCAACCCCAACATCGGAGGACGGGCAATGAACAAGGTCTACACCTGCCTGTGGTTTGACGGCAACGCCGAGGAGGCCGCCGACTTCTACGTGTCGCTGCTTCCAGACAGCCGCGTCGACAAGGTCTGGCGCTCGCCGGCCGAAACACCGAGCGGCCCGGCGGGCATGGTCCTGCTGGTCGACTTCACGCTCGGCGGCGTGCCCTACCAGGGCCTCAACGGTGGTTCGGACTTCAAGTTCAACGAGGCGATCTCGATCGTCATCGAATGCGACGGCCAGGCCGAGGTCGATCGACTATGGGAGACACTGACTGCGAATGGCGGCGAACCCGGTCCATGCGGCTGGCTGAAGGATCGCTTCGGGCTGTCGTGGCAGATCGCGCCGACCCGCCTCAACGAGCTGCTCGACGATCCCGACCCGGAGCGAGCGCGTCGTGCGATGGAGGCAATGCTCAAGATGGGCAAGATCGAGATTGCCGAAGTGGAGCGCGCCGCCGACGCGGCCTGATAGGGAGAAGACGAGCTAATGGACTTCAACAACGTCATGATCGGGTCCGAGGATCCGCAACGATTGGTCGAGTACTACACGCGACTGCTGGGCGATCCGCAGATGGCCGACGATGGCTTCACCGGCTGGCAGATCGGCAGCGGCTGGCTTTCGATCGGTCCGCACTCGGAGGTCCACGGCAAGAACGCGGAGCCCGGCCGGATCATCCTGAACTTCGAGTCAAAGGATGTTCGGGGTGATTTCGACCGCCTCGTGGCGGCGGGCGCGATCGTGGTCCGCGAGCCGTATGGCTTCGACGGCATGCCGCCCGACGTGATGGTCGCGACCCTGGCAGATCCCGACGACAACTATTTCCAGCTGATGAGCCCGATGGGTGATCTGCCCGGGTGACACCGGTTGGCCAGCCTGAACGGCCGGACGATGGGCAGCTGATCGAGCGCATCGAGGCCTACCTCGATGCGGCACCGCGGTCCGCGGCCACGCCCGAGGCGGTCGGCAAGTTCACCCTCTTCCGGCCACTCGGACCGTGGCCGTTCTATGCGCGACCCCGCCTCGGCCTGCTCGAGCCGATCGACGCCCCCGACGTTGACGAGCTGCGGCGGCGCCAACGAGAGCTGGCTCTACCCGAGAACATCGAATGGCTGGTCGAGGTCACTCCCTCGCTCGGTGATGCCGCCGCCGCGCTCGGCATGAGCGTCGTTCGTTACCCGTTGATGGTCGTCGAGCGCGACGCTTTCGCTGCACCAGCACTGTCTGACGGCCTCGAGATCCGTTTCGTGGATGCGCGCGATCCGGACTTCAGCCGCGCCCATGCGGTGGCCAACGTCGGGTTCGGCGCGGCTGGGACGCAGGTCGGTCCGGAGGGTGCGCTGCAGCGCGACGCTGCCGCGCTCGCGAGCCCGGCCAACGTTCAAGAGTTCATGCGCGAGCGCGCGCGCCGCGGCCTGAGCGTGACCGCCGCGATCTTCGACAGCGAGGGCCCGTTGGCCGTGGGCACCTACCAGCCGGTCGATGGCGTCGCCGAGATCGTTGGTGTCGCCACGTTGCCGTCGGCGCGACGGCGCGGACTGGGGGCGGCCGTGAGCGCGGCGCTGGTAGGAGACGCCTGGGCGCGCGGCGTCGGGACGGTGTTCCTGTCGGCCGGCAACGCCGACGTGGCGCGCGTTTACGCGAGCATCGGCTTCAGGCAGATCGGCTTTGCCGGCTCGGTCGAAGGTTCGGCGTCAGCGCCAGACCAGAAACGCGTCGATGTCGACCCGTGAACCACTCGATGAGCCATCGCGCGCTCCCGTGACCCGGACCTGCAACGTGTGTGCGCCGTTGTCCGGGCCCGCAGCCCAGATCACCCGACGCGTGCCCTGCACGGTGGCATAGAGATCGATCTGTTGCCAAGTGCCGCCGTCGAGGCGCACCTCGGCGATGCCGCGGTCCGGACCAAGCGTGGTAACCAGGCCGACGGCTCGTCCAGAGAATGACAGCGTGGCCTGGCGGCCCGTCGTGCCGGTCCGGCGCACGTAGCCGCCGCTGGCGCCGCTCAGCGCGGACCGCTTGAAGCGGCCCGAGTAGCTGATCGTAGCGTCGGTTTCCTGGAGGACCACGATCCTGCCGGTGGTGGCCGTGGTCCACGGACCGGTGTTGCCGGCGCCGTCCGTCGCCCGGACGCGGAACGAGTAGCCGTAACCGGTGGCAAGGATCGCCTCGGCGCTCGTCGACGTCGGCGCCGCGACAGGCACCGTCACCCAGGCCCGGCTGCCGCGGCGGCGCTGGAGCTCATAAGTGGCAATGCCGCTCTCATCGGTCGCAGCCGGCCACGACACGAGCGTGCGCACGGCCGTGCCGAGGGTCTGGGGCGTGCTGAACGTGCTGCGCGCCTGCTGGACGATCGGCGCGACGAGATCAGCCCCGGGTGGCACGAACTGCCAGTTGAGCCGGAACGGACCCTCGGCGGTGCCGCGGCCGTCGACCGAAAACTGGTACGTCGCACCGGCAGCTACATCGATCTCGAGTCGTGAGGCGCCGCCGCACTGTGTGCTCGGGTCATCGTCGTTGGCTGCAACGAGCGTCAGCGACGCGAGTGTCGCGCCGGTCCAGGCTCCGACATTGGTGTCGAGCGCGCTCGTACACGTGTCGACCAGCAGCAGTCCATCCTGCGCCAAGGTCCAGCGGTACCAGACGGAGTCGATCGGGGAAGCCGTGCCCAGCGCAGCGGCCTCACCCGGTTCTTCGGTCGCGCCAAGAGTGGTACCCGTCAGCGAGCCCGAAGGGCCGGCCAACGCGGTGGCCGCGCCGAAAGCGTCGTTGCCCGGCGCGGCCGGTGGCGCGGGTGCGTTGATCAGCCAGTCGCTGTTGGCCGCGTTCCAGTGCGTCGCCAGGTAGCTGCCGGGGTTGGGTGAGGTCGAGAAGTAGTCGTCGTGGTTGCAGTCGAAAAGGCGCTCGTAGCGCTGTGGACAGACCGAGCGGATGACGACGCTGGCGCTGTCCTTGTAGCACATCTGGTCGTACTCATCGGAGCAGTGCAGGCCCGGCGTGGCGTTGGGCGCGGTCGTCTGCACGGCGCCGAGGGTGTGCATCATCTCGTGCTGCTCGGCGAAGTCCCAGCACTGGTAGTCGATGCGCGCGTACGAGCGGCGCGTGTTGTTGTTGTTGCCTGTGGGCCGGTCGTCGCCCCACACCGTGGCCACGCCACAACCGCTGGTGTTGGTGCGCTCGGAGTCGATCCAGACCAGGTACTTGCGCTCGTCGCTGTTGTAACCCATCGCCGACAGTTCGCTGATCAGCGTCCCGAAGCTGGTCTCGGCCGCGGGCGTCACGGCCACCGCGGGCACGTCGAGCAGGCAGCTGCCGTTCGTGACCCAGCGCAGCCGCCGACTGCCGCCTGTCTCAACCGCGCTCGACTTGAACATGTCGTCGACGTTGGACGCCCACACGCGGAACGAGCCGAGCCACGTGTCACGCCTGTTGGGCCGGCCGCTGACATACGCGTACAGCGCCTGGACGCGCTTGCCCGAGGTCCCGTCGCCGTCGCAGCCCACGGCGCTCGTTGCGTTGGAGCGCGGCGACAGGGTCGACACGCGCGCCGGCGCGCCCCGCTCGCGGATGAAATCGGGCACAGGATCGGCGCCGTGGGTGCACATGCCCGTGTTGCCCAGCTCGCGCGTATGACCGATGCAGCCCAAACCGGCCAGCAGTGGCTGGTCGTTCGCGGCCACCGACTGCGGGACGAGCGATACCAGCAGGATCGTCGCAGCGATGAGCGACCCGATCCTCGAATGCGACGGAAGCCCGGCCATGCCCCTCCCCTCGACCGCCACGGTTGCGGTCGTCGATGCCAGTCTCACGGTCTGGGGTCGGCGCGGCAAGCGCCGAATCGGGCTATGTCTGGCCGGACTCAGGGCGTGGCGCTGGGCCGGACTCCGGGCGGTGACCTGGGCCGGGCTCCGTGCGCATCTGATCGGCAACCGCCTGCTCGATTGGATCTCCGATCGCCAACCCGTCGATCACGCCCGCGATGTCGGCGTCCGAGCGGTTCTGGCTCAGCTTGCGCTTGGCCTCGAGCGACTCGATCTCGATCTCCAACCCAACGATTGCCCGCGCCTGTGTCTCCACGTAGCCCGCGGGTGCGTCGTCGACGGACCACGGCTCGGCCCGGTGCTGCTCGTGGCGATCCACCAGGCGGCGCACGTGCGCCACCAGCCATTCGGGCTCGTGGCGCAGCCGGAGGGTGCCGCGTGCCTGCACGGTGACGTAGTTCCAGGTCGGGACGACCTTGCCCGTGGCCCGCTTCTCCTCGTACCAGGACGGCGTGATGTACGCGTCCGGGCCGTCGAAGATCGCCAGGGCGCCGACGTCAGGTTCGAAGTCGCGCCACTGCGGGTTGCCGCGCGCGAGGTGACCGCGCAGGGTGCCATGTGCGCCGTCGGCGGCATCGAAGATCATCGGCAGGATCGTCGCGCGCAGCGTTCCGCCGTTGAGCGTCACGAGCGTGGCCGGAACATGCCGGCATAGCTCGGCGAGGGTGGCCGCAGGATCGTCGACCGCGAAACGTCGGTGTCCGGGCTGGTACATGTCCGGCAAAACTACTACGACAGCGCTCAGGGTTATGCTCTGGCCGTGGAGCGCATCATCCGTATCTTCGAACCGATCGCCACGAATCCGGTCCATTCCCGGCGACACGGCCTGCAGTCTCGGAAGGCATCGCTGTGGATGCGCGGGATGGCGGCCGGATTGTTGCTGGGCATTCTGGCCGGCGTGGCCGTGCGGCTCTATGACTGGCGCCTGGGCGGTCAGTCGGCAGAAAGCTGAGTCTGCTCGCTCGCCTGAGCCTGCTCGATAGTCGGTAGCATCGGCTCATGAAGCCGTGGTTCTCAATGCACCTGCCCCGTTACACGTTCGCCGACACTTCGTCCGAGACGATCTTCGATCGGATCGTCGAGCAGGCCCAAACCGCCGAGGAATGCGGTTTCGCCCAGGTCAGCGTGATGGACCACCTCTACCAAATTCCGAACATCGGCACGGTCGTCCAGCCCATGCTCGAGGGCTACTCGGTCCTTAGCGCGCTGGCGCGCGAGACCAAGCGCGTCCGGCTGGGAACCATGGTCACAGGCGTCACGTATCGCAATCCGGCGCTGCTGGCCAAACAGGTGACGACGCTCGATGTCATATCCGGCGGCCGGGCGATGCTGGGCATCGGCGCTGCGTGGTTCGAGGCCGAGCACGCGGGCTTCGGCTACGACTTTCCTCCAGTGCGTGAGCGCATGGATCGTCTCGAGGACGCGCTCGAGATTGCGACCGGCATGTTCCGCAACGAACGCTTCACCTACGCCGGCCGCTACCACAGCGTCAGCGACATCATCAACTCGCCCCGGCCGGTCCAGCCCGGTGGCCCACGGATCCTCGTCGGCGGCGGTGGCGAGCAGCGCACGCTGCGCATCGCGGCGCGCTTCGCCGACATGACGCACTGGTTCGCGGACGACCTCGAGGGCATGAAGCGCAAGGGCGAGATCCTCGATGGCTACTGTGCCCAGATCGGGCGCGACCCGGCCCAGATCGAGCGCACCACGGGCACACCCGCAATACCGATCGCCGCCGGAGCGGACGCTGACGAATACCGCAGCCGGGTCGCTGCGGATCGCCGGGCACACGTCTACGTCGGGTCCGCGGAGGACTGCGCCGACGTCCTGCGTCCATACGTCGACGCGGGCTACACGGGCTTCACTTTCAATAACTCGATCTTCCGCACGCCCGACGAGATCCGCGTTGTGGCGGAGACGTTGCACCTCATCGGCGGTTGAGCGGATCGCGGCGCGTCCGCCAGGCCCGGACGGAGGAACTGACCGCGCACGAGATCGACGAGATCCGAACGCTCCTGTGGGCGGCGTTCCATCACGACGTCGAGGACGAGCGCTTCACGGAGGATGACTGGCAGCACGCCCTGGGCGGCGTCCATTTCATCGGCACTGACGCCGGCCGCGTCGTGAGCCACGCCGCCGTCGTCGAACGGGAGCTGCGCGCCGCCGAACAGCCATTGCGCACCGGCTACGTCGAGGCAGTCGCCACGGTTCCGGCCGAGCAGCGGCGCGGTCACGGCACGGCCGTGATGCGCGAGGTGAACACTCACATCGCCGACGCATACGAGCTGGGAGCGTTGGGAACGGGCAGCCAATCCTTCTACGAGCGGCTGGGCTGGCAAGTCTGGCGCGGTTCGAGCTCCGTTCGAGGGCCTGCCGGGAATGTCGCGACGCCGGATGACGACGGCTACATCCTGGTTCTGCTCACCCCCTCGACGCCGCCGCTCGATCTCGATCTGCCGATCAGCTGCGACTGGCGCGAAGGCGACGTCTGGTAGCCGGCCCAGCCTGAGCTCAGCCTGGAAGTCGGTAGCCAGTAGAACCATCCGCGCTGTCGGTGAGCTCGATGCCCAGGTCCGACAGCCGGTCGCGGATGGCGTCCGCGGCGGCGTAGTCACCGCTCGCGCGGGCGCCCTGGCGCAGATCGAGCAGTACCCGGAGCATCGGCTCGACCAGCTTCGAGCGTTCCTGCTCGGCATTCAGTCCCTGCTCTACCTCGAGCAGCCTGCGCGCGAGGCCGGTCGCCTCGTACTGGGAGGCTGCTTCGGCGATGTGGGCCGCCGACTCGGAGGTCGGGAGCCTCGCAGCTGGCGGCGCTGTGGCAACAGATCGCCGGAGCTCGGCGAGTGGCAGTACCGCTCCGGCCGGGTGCGCCTCGCTGCGATCGCGCTCGCGGATGGTGACCGAGCCGCGGCCGTGGACCATGGCCAGGTCCTGATCGATGTCGAGCATCAAGGCGGTGTGCTCGTCGATGCCGAGCACGTACGTGGCGGCGTCCATCTGCTCCTCGAGCGCCCGCAGACGTCGCTCGCCAAGGAAGCAGAATCGCGTGTCGTGGTCGCCGCCGTCGCCGTTGTCGTAATGCGGCAGGACACTGGCGTTGATTCCGAGGGCGCCCAGGAGGTCGAGTCCGGTGAGCCAATACGGGTCCGCCCCACCCTTGTAGAGCTCGTAGACCGGCATCGTCAGACGGCCCATGGTCAGCGCGGCGGCGCTGGCGAAGACCTGCACGCCACCGTTGGCCAGCTTGTCCGAGAACAGCGCGGGCATCTCCGAGGCCTGCCACTGGCGCAGCGCATACGATGGGCTGCCCGGGCCGCTGAACACGAAATGCGCCTCGCGTACGACCTGGAGTGCCGCTTCGCGGATGACCGGATCCTCGTCCGACCGGCCGTAGGCGGCCAGCCGCGCGTCGAGGCCGATCCGTCGGCCGAAGAAGTCGAGCAGCTCCGCGGACAGGGCCGCGGCGTTCTCCTGGAACCGGTACGGGGTGTCGATGATGGCGGCACGCACGTCCGCGGGTCGGCCGTGTTCGCCAACGAGGCGTTCGACGAGCATCCGGTAGCCGCGCTGCATCTGGGCCGCGGTTTCGCCCGAGCCGACGAGAACGAGGATGCGCGGCAACGTCATTACGACCGAGTATCGATGGTCGGCGATACTCGGGCTCATGCGCAACGAGCCTGAACGCGTCGACGCTTACCTGGCCGCTCTGCCGGAGAAGGAGCGCGTGGTGTTGACACGGCTGCGCGAAACGATGCGTTCAGCCGCGCCGGACGCGATCGAGGGCATCTCCTACAACATGCCCGCGTTTTACGTCGGTAAGCACTTCCTGGTCTCGTACGCGGCCTTCAAGAACCACATGAGTCTCTTCCCGGCCAGTGTCGGCGTCGAGCGCGGCCTGGCCAAGCAGCTCGAGTCGAACTTCGCGGGCAAGGGCACGATCCAGTTCAGCGTCGACGCGCCACTGCCCGACGACGTGGTCCGCGAGATCGCGCGGATTCGCCTGACCGAGGTGGCCAGCGAGGCCGACCCGACCGCCTGAGCGCGCTCCGGACTCACAGCATGACCAGCGAGCAGCCGACCCCCGTGCCCTTCGGCAAGCCCGGCCACGGCGGAATGATCCTGTCGGCCCTGCCATTGGCGCTCGCGATCGGAGTGTTCGGCGTGATCTTCGGCGCCGCGGCGCAGGCCCACATGGACGTAGCGCTGGTCGTGGCCATGTCGCTGCTGGTTTTCTCGGGCTCACTCCAGTTCGCCATCGTGGGCCTGCTTGCGAGCGGCGCCGGACCGGTCGCCATCCTGGTCACGGCAGTTGCGCTCAACGCGCGTCATATCGTCATGGGCGCGATCGTGCGCCACCGCCTCGACACGAGCGCGATCAAGCGCGCGCTGTTGGGCTGGTTCCTGATAGATGAGAGCTTCGGCCTGGCCATCAGCTCCGGCCGCAGGGCAGCAACTGTAATGCTCATAAGCGGCGCGATGTTCTTCGTCGCTTGGCAGCTCGGGACGTGGCTCGGAATCCTTGGCGCTCAGGCAGTCGCGCTCGAGGGCCTGGCCACGGCCGTGTTCCCGGTGCTGTTCATCGGGCTCGCCGCGCTCACCGCGTCATCGCGAACGGCCGCGCTGCGCGCAATCACTGCCGCCGCTCTGGTCATCGGGGGGTCACTGCTCTTCCCGCAGATTCACCCATTTGTGCCGATCGTCGCCGCGATCGTGGTGGCGCTGCCGGGTGGTGCCAGCCGATGACCTGGGAGCTGCTGCTCATCATCGCCCTGATCACGTACGCCAGCCGCGCCGGCGCCCTGGTCCTGCTGCCGGCACCTTCGGCGCGGGTGCGCGGCGTGATCGACCGCATACCGCCCGCGCTGTTCGCCGGTCTGGCCGCTCATTCGCTGGTCGAGCCGGGAGTGGGCCTGGCCGACCCGGCAACGCTCGCGGCAGCTGGCGGCGCCCTGGCCGTGGCCCCGCTGCGCTCGCTGCCCGTGTGCCTCGTCGCAGGCGTCGCCGCGTACGTCGCATGGACACTGGTCTTCCCGGGCGTCGGCTAGCGCACGATCTCCACCACGTCCATGTCCTGGACGCTCTGATCGCGGCCGACGCGCTGACCGTCGAAGCGCGCTGAGGGCCCCCACAGCCGGGCGCCACTGAACTCGGTCGCGAGATCGTGATGAACCGAGTCGGCCACGTCCGTCACAGTGGCCGGCGGCGTCAGCGCCAGTGGCTCGTCATCGACCGTGCCGTTCATACGCAGGTAGATGCGGATCAGGCCGGTGAGCTGCCAGATTCGCTCTCGCAGCGCCTCGAGTGACTCGTCGTCGATGACCGACACGGGCAGGACGTCCATCCCGGGAAGCGCTGCGCGGAGCCGTGCCAGATCGTCGGCGCTGGCCTCGTCGGAGCGCGTCGCGGCCACGAACGATGGCTTGTCGATCTCGGCCGCCTCGATCTCGTCGCGGACGATGACTAGCTCGCGCGGATCACCGTTGCCGCGGGCGCAGTAGACGATCGCGTCGGCTCCGCGCAATACGCCGAGCAGCGCGCGGCCGCCGCCCTTGTCCTCGTTGGCGCCCGCGATCAGGCCCGGGATCTCGACGAGCTGCACGAGCACGCCGCCGATCCGGGTCAGTGCCGGCACCGGTCGCAGCGTAGTGAAGGCATAGTCACCGGTCTTGATCTGGATCTCGGACAGCGCTTGCAACAGCGACGACTTGCCTACGTTGGGCGGTCCCACCAGGCAGATCTGGGCCGCTCCCTCGCGGCGGACTGCGATCGAGTCGCGGTGCACCGCTTTTGAGCGGACACGTGTCTCCTCGATCTCCGAGGTCAGCCACTTGCGCAGGTCCGCATACGGACCGTTGCGGTAGTCGGGCAGCTCACTCAACAGCTCCCGCACCGCGCGAATTCTTTCCTTGCCCTCTTTCCCGACCAGTCGACGTTTCGCCACCTGGGCGAACGTCCGATGGGGCATCGGCATGTGACCGACTCCTCCAGAACTACTGCGACAGCGAGCGGCGCGCGCGGGACGAGAACCGTCTCCGCGTTGCGGCCTGCGTCGTCATCGCCCCTTCCTCCGACGCTGAGTGTGGAAGGGGCGCTCTAGCCGTTCTGGCGAGTCTTGGTTATGGCCCACGCGCGCAGCGCGTCGAGGCCGTGGGGACCGGTCATGCTCGAGAAGAGTAACCCCTGGCCGACGGGCGGTTCGCTCAGGCGCGGCCACGGACCATGTCGAGCAGCCGTTCGAAGACGCGGCTGTCGACGCTCAGGCCGTTGTGCAGGTACTCGTTGGTTATCCACGGCCGCAGTCCGCGCACCGCCGCGGCTGTCTCCATGGCCAGCTCACGCACCACGTACGGGTCGTCGTAGTAGACCGTCGCCGCGACCGGGACGTCGTTCGCGGCGAGCACCTGCGGGTCGTACAGGCGCGGCCACTCGTGCTCGGCCAATATCTCGGCCGCGGCGCGGTGGTCGTGTAACGCGCCGTAGTCCTCGAACATCCAGGGCAGGATGTGCTCGCCCGAGAGATACGGCTCGGTCTCAACCTCGGGCGGCATCGTCCGCGCGGCAGACCAGCGCGTGGCGCCGCCGTCGGCGTAGCACGACTCGTGGATCGTGGCGTAGATGGGGTTGCGGGCGAAGTCCATCGAGCCGATCTCGACATCGTGCAGGAACGCACTGGAGCCCACGGGCAGCTCCAGGATGTCGTGCAGCAGCTCCATTCCCAGGCTGCTGCCCAGGAACCCGCCCAGCTGGCGAAATCGGCGCGAGGTCAGCCGATCGCCGTTGGGCAGCCGTATGTCCTCCGAATCGAGGCGACGGACGATCTCGGTGACTCTTTGGCGATCCTCTGGATAGCGCGCGAAATGTGCGTGGTTGCGTTCGATGATGCGCTGCCAGGTGGCGCTGTAGACGTCGTCGACCGGACGCCCGATCGGCGACAGGCCGCCCGTGATCAGCACCTCCCGCAAAGAGTCCGGCGCGTTCGACAGGTACGTCAGCGAGCAGAAGCCACCGAAGCTCTGGCCGAGCAGGCTCCAGCGCTCGACGCCCAGCTCCCGGCGGATCAGCTCGGCATCGCGCACGATCGAATTGGCCCGGAAATGGGTCAGATAGCGGGCCTGTGCCTGGGCGTCGTCGCCGGGCAGCGCGCGCCCAACGGGAGTCGATCGACCTGTGCCGCGCTGGTCGAGCAGCAGCACCCGGAACGTCTTGAGCGCGGCCGCGATCCAGAGTGAAGGTGGGCTGGTCGGCCGGCGTGCCTCGTAGCCGGGCCCCCCCTGAAGAAAGACCAGGTACGGCTTGTCGCGACCCTCTGGGCCTGCCACCTCGCGCGTGAAGACGCTGATCTTCTGACCGTCGGGCGCTGCGTGATCGAGCGGGACGACGTGCTCACGCTCGATGAATGCCGCACCCGGAACCTCGTAAGTGACCGCCATCACGAAAAGGTAGCGCAGTACGAAAGGCTCATTGGGACTCCGAGCGTGCGCTCCTACGCTGCACGCCTCCCGAGCCCAATGATGTGATTCGAACTGCGCCGCTCCAGTCGCGACTCCTGCGCGTGCCGGGCACCGACACGCTACGTCCCAGCCTGCGCCTGGCCGTGGCCCTTGCGGCGGTGACAGTCGTCGTCGTCATGGCCTTCGTCGTCGCCGAGGCAGTCGCCCAACAGCTGCGCCGCACGGCCGCGGACGCGGCGGTGCACAGCGTCGAGACGATCGTCCGCGGCTACATCGACCCGCGGATCACCGAGGGCAGCCTGTCGCTCGACGCTCCCTTCGATCCGGCCATCTCCGACGAGCTCGACCGCATCATCGTCTCGGGCGACATCCGGCGCATCAACCTCTGGTCGCGCGACGGCCGCATCGTGTACTCGACCGCGCCCGAGCTGCGTGGCGTCCGCTACTCGCTCGGCGACATGGTGACGCGCGCCTTTGCCGGATCGAGCGCGAACGCGTACCGGTCCGCCACCGAGCTGGTCGGCGGGCCGCCTCAGACGTCGCCCTCGTCGAGCTTCCTCGAGATCTACGTTCCCATCCGGGGCATGCTCGACGGCAATCCGCTCGGCGTCCTGACCGTGGTCCAGGACGCGCGCCCGATCGACGTCATCGTCGACGGCACGCGGCGCGACGTCTTCCTGGTGGCGCTCATCGCGGCGTCGCTCCTGCTGGTGTTGCTGGTCGGTGCGTTCGGCGGCGCCTCGCGCCGCCTCAAGAACCAGAATCAGCGGCTGCGCGAGCGGTCCGCGCGCGAGAAGCTGCTGACTACGGACCTGCGCCGCAGCGAGGAGCGCTTCCGTTCGCTGGTGCGCAACTCATCGGACGTGATCCTGATTTGCGACGCCACGGGATCGATCACCTTCGAGACGGCGGCGGTGCAGAAGGTGCTCGGCTACAGCGTCGCCGAGCGCATCGGCTCGAACGGCTTCGAGAGCGTGCACCCTCTCGATCGGCAGTGGCTGCAATCGGTCCTGGGCGAGATGCTCGCGACGCCCGGGTCCGAGACGTCGTCCGAGTACCGCGTCCGTCACGCTGACGGCAGCTGGCGCTGGCTCGAGGCGACCGCCAAGAACCTGCTCGACGAGCCATCGGTCGAGGGCATCGTCGTCAACTACCGCGACATCACCGAGCGCCGCTCGCTCGAGGAGCAGCTGCGCTACCAGGCCTTCCACGACGCGCTGTCCGGCCTGCCCAACCGGGCACTCTTCATGGATCGCCTGAGCCACGCCCTGGTTCGCGCGCGGCGCGAGATCCCGTCTCTGGCGGTGCTCTTCGTCGATCTCGACGACTTCAAGGCGGTCAACGACAGCGTGGGTCACGGCATCGGCGACGAGCTGCTCGTCGCGGTCGCGCAGCGCATCAGCGGCACGCTTCGGGATGCAGACACCGCCGCACGAATGGGTGGCGACGAGTTCGCGGTGCTGATCGAGGATGTCGCCGACAGCGAGGGCCCGCTAGGCGTCGCCAAGCGGCTGCTCGAGGCGCTGCGGCTGCCGCTGACGCTGCAGGGTCACGAGATCAGGGTCACGGCCAGCATCGGCGTCGCTTTGTATCGCGGCCCCGAAAACAGCGCCGAGGAGCTGCTGCGTCATGCCGACGTTGCCATGTACGCCGCCAAGAACCAGGGCAAGGACCGGATCACGGTCTTCGAGCCCGAACTGCACAGCTCGGCGATCGACCGACACCAGCTCAAGTCGGACCTGCACGCCGCCCTCGAACGCGGCCAGTTCAGCCTGGTCTACCAGCCGCTGGCGAGCCTGGCCGACGGCGAGATCACCGGCTGCGAGGCGCTCCTGCGCTGGGAGCACCCGATCCGCGGCCAGGTGCCACCCGCGGAGTTCGTACCGCTTGCCGAGGAGAGCGGCCTGATCGTCCCGCTCGGGCGCTGGGTGCTGGCCGAGGCGTGCAGGCGCGCCGCGTCATGGCAGCGCGAGCTAGACCGGGACATCTACATCAGCGTCAACCTGTCCGGCCGCCAGGTCGAGGACGAGAACCTGCTCGACGACATTCGGCGCGCCCTCGAGGACGCGCAGCTCGATCCGTCGCTGCTGATGCTCGAGATCACCGAGAGCGTGCTGCTACGCGAGGTCGACACCGTTCTCGAACGGCTGACCACGATCAAGCGTCTGGGTGTCCGCCTGGCGATCGACGACTTCGGCACGGGCTACTCGTCGCTCAGCTACCTGCGCCGCTTCCCGGTTGACGTGCTCAAGATCGATCGTTCCTTCATCTCAGCCGTGGACGGAGGTGCGGCCGAGGTGGCGCTGGTGCGCTCGATCGTGTCGCTCGCGCAGATGCTCAACCTGCGCACCGTGGCCGAGGGCATCGAGCAGGCGGGACAGCTCGAGACGTTGCGCGAGATGGGCGTTCACGACGGCCAGGGCCATCTGTTCGCGCACCCGCTCGTGCCCGAGGCGCTCATCGGCCTGCTGCGCGGCCGGCGCGTCAGTGCGCGGAGCTCGAGCCGCGGCTCGAGCGTGTCAAGACGCTCTGCAAGGCCGACCGTCGCTGCGCGATCCTAGGGCGCGGAGGTGCAAGACTTGAACACCCGACAGCTCCTTACCCGGCCGAGGCTGGCTTCGATCGGCGCCGCCTCGATCCTGGCCCTGGCCGCGTGCTCCGCACCCGCCGCATCGACGACGATCAACCTCGAGACCCTCAACAGCTCGGGGGTGACCGGCACGGTCATCCTGACGCCCATTTCTGGTGCAGCTACACGCGTGGAGATTCGCGTGGACCCCGCGGGCAACCCGGATATGCCCGCCCACGTGCATCCGGGCAGCTGTGCCGATCTCGTACCTCAGCCCAAGTACCCGTTGACCAACGTCGTCAACGGAGTTTCGATGACCGAGGTTCCGGCGGGACTCGCTGAGCTGCTGGCCGGTGACCTTGCGGTCAACCTGCACCACTCGAACGAGGACATGGGGACCTACACGGCGTGCGCAGACCTGGTCTGATCGCGCGCAAGAGCGTCACCGTGTCAGGCGCGCTGCTGATTGGCTCCGCTCTGGCTTCCTCGCTGTCCGGGTGCAGCGCCACCGCGCGCCTGCCGGTCACGCTGGCCGCCACTCAGTCAGGAACAACCGAGTACGTCTTCGATCCTGAGCCGCTTCGGCTGCCGCCGCGGACGGCGGTCAACCTGACCTTCAACAACCTCTCGGACGCTCCGCACACGCTCATCATGCTGGAGCCCATCGACGCGGCGACCGCCGCTGCCATCTCGGCCGGGGGCAGCACCCGGCTCGAATTCAAGACGCCGGACGCGGGCACATATCGCTTCGTGTGCAACGTGCACGAGGGCATGGGCGGCACCCTGATCGTCGAATAGCCTGCCCGGGGCCTCGGGCCTGATAATCGGCGCCGTGCGCATCGCCACCTGGAACGTCAACTCGCTCAACGCGCGCATGGATCGCGTCCTCGAGTGGCTCGAGCGCGGCCAGCCCGACGTGCTGCTCATGCAGGAGACCAAGCTCGCCGACGACGACGCGCCGGTGATGCCGTTGCGGATGCGTGGCTACGAGCTGCTGCACCACGGCGAGGGTCGCTGGAACGGCGTGGCCATAGCGTCACGCCTGCCGATCGATGCGCAGTCGATCGTCACCAACTTCGGCGACGGGCCCGTGCGCAACAGCGCCGCCGGCGCGAAGACGAACCTGAGCGAAGAGGACTTTAACCCGTTCGACGAGGCGCGCATGCTCAGCGCCGTCGTCGGTGACATCCGCTTCGTGTCGCTGTACGCACCGAATGGCCGAGTCGTCGGCTCACCCTTCTACGCCGGCAAGCTGGCCTGGTACGACCGCCTCCTCAAGTGGCTGCGCGACGAGACGACGCCGTCTGACGCGCTGGTGGTCGGTGGCGATATGAACATCGCTCCGACCGACGATGACGTCTGGGATGCGCGCGCGGTGCATGGCGGGACACACGTTTCCGCAGCCGAGCGCGAAGCCTTCGGCGAGCTCCTCGCGTGGGGCCTGACCGACGGCTACCGATCGCGCCGTCCCGAGCCGAACCGCTTCACATGGTGGGACTACCGCGCCGGCAACTTCCACAAGAACCTGGGCATGCGCATCGACCACCTGCTGCTGTCTTCTTCGGTTGCCGAGCGGGTGATCTGGGCCGAGATCGATCGCGAGGCGCGCAAGGGCGTGCCCATTCCCGTCGGACCACGCGCCCCTGCTCGTTGACCTTGACGAGCCCGGCGCGGCTCTCGACGCCGGCTGGGAGGGCGCGCTTCAGCGGATCGCGGCCCGGACCCGCCCGCCACGCACTGGCCGCTGACCGGGGGCTGATCGCACATGGGCAAGTACCGATTCGAGATCGACATCGCTGCGCCGCGTGAGCAGGTCTTCGAGCGCTGGATCGATGTCGAGCGATCATCCGAGTGGATCGAGGGCATGAGCCGCGTCAGCGAGATCAGCGGACCGCTCGATAAGGCGGGCACGTCATACAAGGTCCACTTTGGGTCGTGGTCGACCAGCCTCACGACGATCCTGGAGGCGGAGCGCCCAAGGTGGCTGCGCACGAAATTCGGGACGTGGCTCCTGCGCGGGGAGCAGACGGCTCAGTTCGATGAGATTCCGACAGGGACCCGCCTGACCCAGACGTTCGTGACCAACGGCGTGATCCCGGCGATCATGGCCCGAATCTTCGCCTCAGGCTCCTACAAGGGCAGCTTCAGGGGCGAGTTGGAGTCATTCAGACGGATCTGCGAAATCGAGGCCCACGCACCGGGCTGATTGTCGACAATTCGAAACCACTCATCGTCACGGAGAGGGACAGAGATGCTGAGGGAGTTCCGCGATTTCCTGGTGCGCGGCAATGTCGTCGCGCTCGCCATCGCAGTCGTTATCGGCGCGGCGTTCCTCGCGGTCGTGACCTCGTTCACGACGAACATCCTGACGCCGCTCCTCGGCCTGGCCGGCATCCCCGACATGTCGACCTGGGGCTTCACCCTGCCCAACGGCAACGTAGTCGCCTACGGCCTCTTCCTGAACGCGCTCCTCAACTTCATCCTTGTCGCTGCCGCGATCTTCTTCTTCGTGGTCCGGCCGATGAACAGGATCGAGGCACGGCGCACGGCGACCGAGGAAGCGACCACCAAGACCTGCACCGAATGCGCGTCGGAGATCCCGCTCGCCGCCAAGCGCTGCCCGAACTGCGCGCAGCCTCAGCCCGCCTGACAGCGCAGGTCGCTTGAGCTCGATGTCAGGGGGCCCATTCCAGCTGGTCGGGGCCGTCCGCGTGACGGTGTTCGTCCTGGTTTCCGCGTTCGCGATCGGCTGCAGCTCGCCGGCACAACCCGGCAACAGCTTCGGCCCACAGTTCAGCTTCGCAGCGGTGCCTGATGACGGTGGCGCAGCGACGTCAGGACCTGATGTAGGAGGGCCGGCGCTGCCCGCCAACGTCGTCGTCTTCGAGCCGTGGGTCATCACCGATCCGATGGCCGAGAACCGGGTGGCAATGACGTACCTGGTGCCCTCGGGCTGGCAATCGGGTGGCCAGGTGCTGTGGCTGCCGCAGTGGTCGCGACTTGTCGATCTGCAGACGCGTGCCAGCGACCCCGTCAGTGGCGCCACGGTGGAGTGGCTGCCGATCCAGGACTTCATCTGGTTTCAGCCACCGGCCGGGCTCGACGCGCCGATCGGTTCGAACTACCAGGGCAAGATGTACGTCCCGCCCAACACCGACCCGGTGTCATTCGTCACGAACTTCTGGCTGAGCGGGCCGCTCGCGCATCTGGCCAACGGCACTCTCCTCAGTGTCCACGACGTGCCGCAGGTCGCGGACGAGTTCCTGCGCCAGTTCGGCGGCCCGGCGACCGCGGCCGCATATCGGCTGCGCTACTCGTTCACGCAGAACGGGCAGCCGTGGGAGGAGGACGTGAACTTCGCCTTGCTCTTCTCGAATGCCAACGGCGTCGACTCCTGGTACGTCAACTTTGCGCACACGATGCGCGCGCCGCAGGGACTGCTCGACACCATGACGCCGGCGCTATCGACGATCGTCGCCAGCCGTAATACGACCCCCGAGTGGGAGTCGATCTTCCGCGTGACCCAGGGGCTCTTCTACCAGGGCATCCAGCAGCAGATGGCCGATACGCAGGCGTTCGGCCAGCTCCTGGCACAGCATCGCGCTGAGAGCCAGGCGCTGCAGCAGGAGATCACCGCCGAGCGCCAGGCCTCACAGGATCGGATCGCCGACGTGCGCGGACAGGTGCTCGCCGGCATCGACACGTTCGTCGATCCGGTGAACCAACGGCTGGTTCAGCTACCGGCCGGCCAGGGCACGTACTGGGTCAATGCCCAGGGTCAATACGTGGCTTCTACGGACGCCGGCTTTGACCCGACCGCGCAGCTTGGCGGTAACTGGACGCTTCTCCAGCCGCGACCCTGAGACGCTCGTACAAATGAGAATCCCCGGCGGACGTTCCGCCGGGGATCTCGTAGAGCGCTTATGTGCAGGCTGCCTGCAGCCAGCAATGCGTCTGCTATGGCGTCAGCTTGGTTACCCGGGTGCTCCAGTTGGCCAATGCCGTCCGGTAGCCG
Source organism: uncultured Chloroflexia bacterium (assembly GCA_963706095.1). Taxonomy (GTDB): domain Bacteria; phylum Chloroflexota; class Limnocylindria; order Limnocylindrales; family CSP1-4; genus JALYGJ01. Next base: position 130,077 of record OY970149.1, on the reverse strand, counting down.
AAGCAACTGAAGCCGGTGGCCACGAAGTCTTCGAGCGTGCATTCCGGCTGCTCGATGTACTGGCCGGCCAACCAGACGTTGTTACCGTCGACGGCGGCCGCGCCGTAGTCACCCCAGCGCGGGCGGTTGCCGCCGACCGGCGGGTACTCGGTGAAGCCGTCTTGAGTGGACTGACCTTCCCGGATCATGTGCACCGATCCGGCACCGGCCTTGGCGTCGATGGAGGCATACCCATAGCTCGGGTGGAGGTTTTCGCCGACGCGCGAGAAGCCGATGACCCCCCGGCCGGAACTGGTCACGCCCATGGTCGGGTAGATCAGGCTTTCGCCCGCCAGCGCGAGGATGCCCTGCATTCTCATGCTCGCCGAGACACCGCTGGCGTTCACGGATGCATCGAGGATGAACCAGCCGACTCCCGTTCGCTGCTGGCCGCCCACTTGAACCGCTGTTCCAAGGACAGCCCACAACTTTCCGTTGGCGTACCGAGCGTCCACGATCCGAGAGTCGCCCGCATCGAGGGTGCCGAGCTCGACGTCCTGCGGAGGGAGGCCGAAGAGCACCTCGCCGCAGTTGTCACCAAAGAAGGCACCTGAGTCGTCGTTCAGGCACTCGCCCAGCGGGAAAGGTCCTTCTTTCTGCACAGAATTTGACGGGACCGCATAGCGCAGAGACGGAACGATCGTGCGGGTGAGGCTGAGCGTCGGGTTAGGCGAGCTGAGCGACTTCGTGTTGCTCAGGGCCCAGACGATGATCTCCTGCGAGTCACCATTGGCGTCGTCGAAGACGGCGTTGGAGCTCACGAAATGGTTCGTTCCACCTTGGGCGCCGACGAACTGATTGCCGGCGGACAGGGCAGGCCAGAGCGTGAATCCCGGCTCATCCGCGCGCACTCGCCAAGCTGGCTGAGAGGTGTCGAACAGGTAGGCGTTGATGGTGCTTGCGCCGGTCACAAGAGCTTGCTTGGAGATCGCATAGACCTGCGCGCCAGTGAAGCCGTCCTCAAACAGCGGGAACTCGTTGGTGGTGATGTATACGCCGTTCTTGTCGACGCCGATGTGCGGGTAGTCGGCGAAGCATGGGCCGCCGGGGCAGTTGTGGTCCGGGGTGCCTTCCGTACCGTCGTTCATGCCGGGGATCCGGTAGACATCCCAGCTGCCGGTCGGGTTGCTGGAGCGGCTGACTGCCAGGTCGAGGTAGTTCTTGCCGTTGAAGGCTCCAGTATCGGGATCCTGATCGAGGTCTACGGCCAGGTGGAACCAGCGGTTCGTGTCTGGGTCGAAGTGGCAGGAGATGTCGAATGTAAAGGGACCGTACTCGCCGGTGGTTCGGTTGATCGCGGGGGGAAAGCCGTAGAACTCGTTCAGCGACAGAACGGGTGTTACGGGCGCGCCACTGCTCGAGCTGTAGACCCGCAGGGCGGAGTTGACCGTTTCCATGACGAAGCCGTTACCGGCGCATACGCCCTGGTCTGCCGGCTCGCCCGAGAACGAGTTGCCATCCTCTGACAGGCGGCTGTCGCGGTGATTAAGGCCCTCGAAGCTGAGCTTGACCTCCGGGTTCGACTTGGCCTTCTTGCCCGTCGACGTCTGTGAACCGTTGCCACTCGTCAGCGCTTCGGTGCCGTCCCCGGGAAGGCTGCGCAGCGGGCTTGAGCCCAACTTCTTGGGCTTCTGAATCTCTGTGCGGATAGGCCCGAGCGTGTTCTCACCTGGGGCACCGCCCGCCGAGCTGACACTCGTTGTGCCGAACCTGTTGACGACGATCTTGTCGGGCGCCGGCCCGGATGGTGCGGCCACGGCAGCGGGCACCATCAGCACGAGCAGGACCACCACGCTTAGGAGCGCGGTCAGTGACCTTGCCTTCATGGCGTATCTCCCCTCCTCGAATTGGAGTTTGGCATGTGCTAGTCGTTGACTGGCGCAGGATTCGGGCCGACATCACCTCCAATCGTGCAAGCCGCCGCGTTACGGCGGCGGCGCCACGCAGACCACACGGCCGTGAGTACGTCCAGACTACTGGCCGGCGCTAGTGCCCTGACCCTTGAGCGCTGCGAGGCGTGCTTCTACCTCCATCTCGTCCTCCGTCTCGTCGAGCGATGCGAACTGATCCTCGAGCGAGTCCGCTGACACCTCGGCCATGCCGCGGGCCATCGCCTCCTGACGCCGGATGCGCTCCTCGAAGCGGTTCAGGTCGCTCGTCGGGTCCATGACCGACACGTTCTTGACCGCCGTCTGGACCTGCATCTGGGCCTGGGCCATCTTCGCCCGCGAAACCAGCTCGTCGCGCTTCTGGACCAGCTCCTCGCGCTTGATGCGCAGCTTGTTGAGACCGTCCTTGAGCTGGTTGGTGAGCGCCGTCTGCTGCTCGATCTGGCTCTTGAACGTGCCCAGCTGGCTCTCGAAGCTCAGCTGGCGGCGCAGGGCAATCTTGGCCAGATCGTCGAATCGGTCGGCCTCCGAGGCGTTGCCCTCGGCGCGCAGCTCTTCGCCCTTGCGCGACGCGGCGGCGGCCTTGGCGCCCCATTCCGCGTGAGCGCGCTGCGCCTCACGGTTGTCGTCCTCGAGCAGGCGCAGGTTGCCGATCGTCTGGGCGACCGCCTCCTCCGCTTCGGCGATGTTGTCCGTGAAGTCGCGGATGAGCTGATCGAGCATCTTCTCGGGATCCTCGGCGCTGTCGAGCATCGAGTTCACGTTGGCGCGCACGAGCTGGCCGATGCGCCCCAGGATTGATGTCTGTGCCATTTGTCTCTCCCTATCTACCAGCGACCGCCACTCGAGCGACCGCCACCAAAGCCTCCACCTGATCGGCCGCCGAAGCCGCCTCCGAATCCTCCGGAGCCGAGACCTCTGCCACCGAATGAGCCACCACTTGATCGACCGCCGCCGAAGCCTCCGCCTCGACTGCCGCCGAAGATGCTGCCGCCGCTGCGGCCGCTCGACGATCGCGCAGATCCGGCGCTGCCGAAGCTGCCCGATCTGCCGCCACTCATCATGCCGCCCAGGATCGCTCCGATCACGAGGGAACCCAGGTTGTCATCGGGACGATACTGGCTCGGGTCGAACGGAGGAATTTGCGGGGTCTCCTCGACGGCCAGCCGGTACGCCTCGTTGGCGAGCGCGTCCGCGCTGCGGGCGAGCTGTAAGGAGCTGGTCACGTCGCTGGGCAGGACCCGGTCAGCTTCAGCGAGGAGGCGCTCGGCTTCGGCAAGCCTGTTACGCGCCTCGCGGCCGATCGACTGCGAATGGCGATATCCGTTGATGTAATCGCGTGCCCGCGAGACGTCAGCACGGGCCGTGGCCATTGCTGCGATCGCGTTCTGTTGCGTGCGCTGATGCGCCACCTGCGCCGCCTGGATGCCGGCCAGAAGCTTGTCGGTCAGGGCGTTGGCCTCGGTCGCCTTGCGCGACGCAGCGAGGACGTCCGGTCGTGCGGCGCCGGCCAGCTGACGCGCCTCGTTGAGCGCGGCCTCGGCCTGTGCGAAGGATTCGGCGACGCCCGGGACGGGCTTCGCGGCAACGCTCGCGCGCGCCGCCTCGACGTCGGCAGCAGCATGGCTGATCTGGTCGGAGAGGGTCTGAGCCGTGGCATCGAGCGAATCGGCGAGATTCGCGACGGCGGTCAGCAGCGCTGCGGCGTCGGCCAGGTCGCGCTGCGCCGCGTTGGCGGCCACCGCCGCATCGGCGTGACGGGCAGCCGTGACGGCCTGGTGGCCCTCGGCGATAGCCGTTCGGGCTGCGTCCAGCTTGGCTCGGGCCGACTGCGCATTGGCCGCGACCGATTCGATGCTCGATTCGGCGAAGCGCGCCAGGCGGACCTCAGCCTGCGGCGCGGTGTCGAGCTGCGCAGCAACCTTTGCCTGTTCAGCTTCCAGGGTGGCGAGGATCTGTGGCGCGTTCTGTTCCAGGTCGCGCAGCCGCTCAGCCTCGAGACGCAGGTCAGTGATGACCTGCTGCGCCTTCTGGCAACGAGCGATCACGTCCTGGATCATCAGCCGTCGCTGTTCGGCAGTCTCCGGTTCGCTGTCGTCGATCTTCTGGCCAACCGCGAATGCCTGTTTGAGCTCCTCCTGGGCGCCGCCAAGCGCAGCTCGCATGGGTGCGACCTGCTTGTCGCCGTACTGGGCTTCGACGAAGCCAAGCTCCTGCTCCGTATCGCGCAGGTCGTCGTCAGTCTTGATCAGCAGCGCGTTTGCCTCGCGGCCCAGCTGCTCCTGCGTCTTGGCTTCCTCGAACGCGGCCCGCCGCTCGGTGCGGAGCCGCGCCACGCGGGCAAACAGCCAGTAGCCACCGCCGAGAACAAGCACGCCGCCGATCAACAGGAACAGGAAGTTGCCACCGCCACCGCCCGAGGTTCCACCACCCTGGGTGGGCGGTGGCGTGATCACCGGCGCGGGCGTGATCGCCGGCGGTGCCGGGGTCGGCGCCGCGAGCTCGTCGCCAAGGGCCTCGGCTGTGCTGATGATGGCTCCGCCGAAGTCTCCGTCGGCCAATCCGGGCTCGAGCACGGACGTGCGGATACGGTCCAGCGTGGTTTGCGAGAGGTCGTCGCGCAATCCATCCCCGACCTGGATGTTGTCTGTGCGATCCTCGAGCGCAACGACGAGCAGAGCGTCCTCAGCGCCGAGCTGGCTCTGCGCGATAACGGCATCGCTGTACTCGCCGATGTCGCGTCCATCCGTCGTATCGACGAAGAGCACGTACAGCTGCACGCGGGTTCGGTCGAACAGCTCCTCGAGCGCGTTCTCGATCTCGGCACGATCGTCACTGAGCACGCCCGTCTCGTCGGTAACCGCGGAATCGAGTCGAGGCACGTCCTGAGCGAGGGCGGGCACAGCCGTCGCCAGGACCAGGGCGAGCGCGGCAAGTGCGAGCGCGGCGAAGGCGCCCAGCGCCGAAAGCTCCGGCCGCAGCCGGCGAGTGAGCCAATCGATCATGCGACGGTCACGATATCGGGCATCGACCTTGAGTGTCGCTATCTGTGGGGTGCCGGGCGAGTGCCGGATGTCATGCAGTTTCGAGGCGGCGCATCGCGGATATGGCAGCGTGATAGCCAGACATGCCGTGGACTCCCGGTCCGGGCGGCGTCGCCGCGGAGCACAGGTAGACGCGCCGGTTCGGAGTCGAGTACGGGTCGAGTGGGCGTGCCGGCCGGCTGAAGAGCTGACCGATGTCGAAGCGACCGCCCGCGATGTCGCCGCCGACGTAGTTGGCGTTGTTAGCGTGCAGATCGGCCGGCCCGGTCCGGGCCACGGCCAGGATGCGGTCGCGCGTGCCTGGGGCGAAGCGCTCGATCTGTGACAGGATCGGCTGTGTCATGTCTACGGTCGAGCCGTTGGGCACGTGGCAGTAGGCCCAGACGGTGTGGCCGCCTGACGGCGCCCGCGTCGAGTCGAAGAGCGTCTGCTGCGCGAGCATCACGAATGGCCGTGCCGCGATGGTGCCGCGGCCGACGGCGGCCTCGGACGCCGCGATCTCCTCGAGGGTCCCTCCGACATGGATCGTGCCGGCCTCCAGCAGGCGCGCGTCCGTCCACGGAATCGGCCCGTCAAGTGCGAGGTCGAGCTTGAAGACTGCTGCCCCGTGGCGATACGCGGCGAGCCTGTCGCGATAGCCCTGTGGCAATTGCTCCCCGCAGATGCGCGCCAGCGCACCGGGCATGACGTCGAACAGGGCCGCGTCGTGGGCGGGCAGATCCTCGTAGCGGGCAACCGCGGCGTTGGTTTCGACCTCTCCACCCAGCGCCACGAGACGCGCCTCGAGAGCCGCCGAGAGATTGTGCGCGCCGCCGGCCACGAGCGGCCAGCCGTCGATATGGGCCGACGCGAGCATCATCAGTGCCGTGGCCGCGCTGATTCGCTCGTCGAGCGGCAGGATGGCGTGCGCGGCCGCTCCCGCGAACAGCGCGCGCGCCCTGTCGCCATGGAAGCGCCGTGCCACGTTCGCCGCCGAGCGCAGGGCGCGCATCCCGAAGCCGGCCATGCGCAATGCCGCAACCGGATTGATCGGAATGTTGAAGGAGGAAAGCAGGTGCGGCGCCAGCTCGTGCCAGTGGTCGACAAGAGGCCCGATCAGCGATCGGTAGGCAGCCGCGTCGGAGCCCAGCTGTGCGGCAGTCACGGCCACGTCCGCGTCGAGGACCACGGCGCTGCCGTCGTCGAGGGGATGGCCGATTGCGTAGCGCGGTGTTACCCAGCTCAACCCGTGCCCTTCCAGCGCCTGCCGCTGACTCGCGAAGAACGCGGAGATGCGCCCGAACGGGTAGATCGTGCTGCACGTGTCGTGCACGAATCCAGGCAGGGTCAGCTCGGCCGACCGAACGCCACCACCAATCTCCGGCGCGGCCTCGAGCACGCGCACCCGCCAGCCCGCCTCGGCGAGGGTGATTGCCGCCGCGAGCCCGTTCGGGCCGGAACCTACGACGACCCCTCGACGTGTGCTCACGGCAGGCGAAACCGCAAGATCTCACGGCCAATCGCTTCGCACACGTCGCCATTCTGCGGCTCGCGTGCGGTTACGCTGCCGCGGTGGTGGTGAGGCGCATCGCGGCGGACGACTGGCGGCTGCTGCGCGAGGTTCGACTCGAGAGCCTGCGCGACGCCCCCGAGGCGTTCGGTCAGACCTACGAGAACGCCTCGCGCGAGCCCGATTCGGAATGGCAGTCTGCCGCTCGCGCGTCTGCAAAGGGCGACAGCCGAGCGTGGTTCATTGCGTTCGCGGACGACGGGGCGGACGGGGCAGGTGTCGCGGATGGCGTCGTTCAGGCTCGGCGCCGGCCGCCTTCCGACTGCCTGGTCTTCTCGATGTGGGTCAGGCCCGGAGCTCGACGCACTGGGACGGGCCACGCGTTGCTCGACGCCGTTGAGCAGTGGGCGCGCGGCTGGGGCGGCCGGCGCATCGTACTGTGGGTCTTCGGCGCGAACGAGGGTGCCCAGCTTTTCTACGCGCGCACTGATTTCCGCTTCGTGACCCAAGGCCCCGACGTCGAGTCCGGGAGCTCCTACGGCGCCGTGGCCATGGAGCGCGTGCTCGATTAGTCGGTTTCGGTCGCGGTCGATTCGTCGAAGCGATCGGGCGTGATCCAGCGCGGGTCGAGCTCGAGCTGGATGACCGCAGGACGCTCGGCCGCCAGTGCGTCGCGCAGGGCGGGCTCCAGCTCGCGATCGCGCGTGACGCGCCCGCCCTGCGCCCCGCAGGCCCTGGCGACGGCGGCGAAGTCGATGGCGCCGAGCTCGGTTGCCACCTGGTCGCGCTTCTCGTTGGCCTGGTGCATGGCGATGGTGCCGTAGCGCTTGTTGTCGAACACGAGCACGACCAGGCGCGTACGCATCCGGACCGCCGTCTCGAGCTCGTTCATGGTCATTGCCAGCCCACCGTCGCCGCACAGTGCGATGACCGTGCGCTTGGGCGCGCACAGGCTCGCCGCAATGGCCGCCGGCAGGCCGTAGCCCATCGCGCCAGATGTAGGTCCGAGGAATGTCATCTCCGGGCCGAAGCGCAGGTGGCGCGCCGGCCACAGGCCGAAGTTCCCGGCGTCGGTCGTCAGGATCGAGTCCGAGGGCAGCACGTCCTGGAGCGTCGCCATGGCGCGCGCTGGATGGATTCCCGGCCCGCGCCACTGTGTTTCCCGATCGAATGTCGTGGCAGCCACGAATTGCTGGCGGTCGAGCGCGAGTGCCTCCACGGCTTCGCGTGGCGGCCGGTAGCCCTCGGTGGCGAGGAGCGCCGCCTCGATGAAGGCCGCGGCGTCCGCCTCGAGGGCGATATCGGGAGCGCTGAGCCCATGGCCGGCATGGCGCGGTTCCAGGTCGACATGCGCCCAGCGTGTGTCCGGCCCCGGGACGGCGTAGTCGAAACTGGCGACCTCGTTCAGGCGGCAGCCGATCACCAGCAGCGCATCGGCCTCCTCCAGGCGCCCGCGGACGCCCGGTGGCGCGCCGTAGCCGGTCGTGCCCAGGAAATTGGGGTGATCATGCGGAAACGCGTGCGGACGGCGCCACGCAGCGAAGACCGGCAGGGCCAGGCGCTCGCTCAGGGTGGCGAGCGTGGCGCGCGCGCCGGCGGCGATGACGCCCTGACCGGCCAGGATGGCCGGCCGGCGCGCGCCTGTCAGCAGATCGAGCACGGCACGGACCGCGTCGGGATCCGGGGCGGCCGTCACGCGACGCTCGACGACGGCTCGCGCGGTCGGCCCGGCGAGAGCGTCGATCGCAAGATCGAGCACGTCCTCCGGCAGAGCGAACAGCACCGGTCCGGGGCGGCCGCTGAGCATCTCGCTCAGCCCCTCCCCCACGACGCGTGGCGCGGCGGCCGGATCGTCGAGCTGTGCCGCCCACTTGGCCAGGCCACCGATCGTCTTGACCAGGTCCACTTCCTGGAACGCCTCGCGGCCAAGGAAGGGCCGCTGCACCTGGCCCAGCAGCGCCACCAGCGGCGTCGAGTTCTGGCGCGCGGTGTGGATGCCGATGGCCATGTTGCCGGCGCCCACCGCGCGCGTGCCGAGCACTGCCGCAGGCCGGCCGGTCAGCTGCCCGACCGCCTCGGCCATGAACGACGCACCGCCTTCATGGCGCGTCGCGACGACGTTGATGCCCACTTGCGGCAACGCGTCGAGGACGCCCAGGAAGCTCTCGCCGGGGACCGTGAACGCCCATTGCACGCCGGCATCGGCGAGTCCATCGGCGACCATCCGCGCGACCGTCCTGGGACCGGAGCTGCGGCGCACCGGCTTGCGACGCGGCCTCGTCGCGCGGCGTGGCTGGTCGGCCTGGGCTGGCTGATCGGGCGCTGTCAAAGTCCGAAGCGAACCATGCTCAGGAGCATGCCGACGATGAGCACGATCGCCACGACCACCATCACGCCGCGCAGGACGCGCTCGTTGCCCATGACCGCGTCAGCGGTAGTTCTGGAACTGGAGCGGCACGGGATAGCCCTCTGACTCCTCGCGCAGTCGCGCGATCACCTTCTGGAGCTCGTCCTTGCTCTTGCCGCTCACGCGGATGGCGTCGCCCTGGATCTGCGACTTGACCTTCGGGAAGTCGTCGCGAATGAGCTTGGTGATCTTCTTGGCCAGGTCGTCGGGCAGGCCTCGGCGCAGCCCGATCGTCTGGCGCACCGTGTTGCCACCGGCCTCCTCGATCTCGCCCCAGTCGAAGATCTTGAGCGACAGGCTGCGCCGGATCGCCTTGGACTCGACCAGGTCGCGCATCGAGCGGGCACGGGTCTCGCTATCGGCGTGGAAGACGATCTCCTCCTTGCCCAGCTCGATCTCTGCCTTGCTTCCCTTGAAGTCGTAGCGCGTCTGGATCTCGCGCCGTGCCTGGTCGAGGGCGTTGACCAGCTCCTGGTGGTCGAAGTCGCTGACAACGTCGAACGAGATGTCACCTGCCATCTACGCGGATCCTCCCTCGGGCTGAAATGACGTATCACGGCCGACGACACGTTCGGTCGGCCACTGCCGGAATCGCTCGACGCGCCTGTCGGCGTCGAGCTCCATGGTCAGGAATCCTGAGGCGCGCACGCGTTCCGCTGTCTGCCGGCGCGTGTAGGCAGCGTGCCAGCTCGCGAGGACTGTCGATCCACTGACCCAGATGCGCTCCGGCTCGAAGTCGACATGGACCTGGTTGGCCGCGATCTCGTTCCAGTGCGCCCGAATTGCGTTGGCACCGATGAGCGGTTCGGTGAAGGGATCGGCGCGGTAGTCGGCGTCCTCCGCGAACAGGTCGACGATCAGCCCGGGTCGCCCTTCCTCCCAGCCACGCTTGAATGTGTCGAGCAGGTCCTGGGCGTCACCGTGGGTCAGCGTGGCCATCGTTCCGAAGTCTAGGACGCGGGCTCGACGCGGCCGCGCAGCAAGGCGACCAGCCGTTCGGCGATCACGTACGAGCGTCCGCCGCCCATTACCAGTACGACGTCGCCCGGTTGAACATGCTCGAACAGGTGGTCCGCCGTCTGCTCGACGCTGCCCGGGGCGATCGCGGCCGGGCCGCCGCGGCGCGACACCGCTTCTGCGAGCGCCGCGGCGCTGGTGATCGTGGTGTCCGGATCGCGGCCGGCCCAGATATCCGCGATGAGCACCCGGTCTGCGACGGACAGCACGTCGGCGAAGCGATAGAGCATGAGCGCCGTGCGGTGATAGGTCAGCGGCTCGTAAACGGCCCAAACCGGCCGACCCGGGTACCGCTCCCGCACCGCCCGCAGGGTCAGCTCGATGGCCGTGGGATGGTGGCCGTAGTCGTCGAGCACCACGACGCCGCTGACATCGCCCTTTACCTCGAGCCGACGCCCGACGCCGCGATACAGCGCCAGGCTTGCGCGCAACGCGTCGTCGGCCACGGCGAGCACCTGGGCTGCAGCGGCAACGGCGCGCGCGTTTGCGGCGTTGGCCGGACCCGGAAGCCCGATCTGCCAATCTGCCGGGAGCGACGCCGGCACCTCGTGCGATCTGGCCGGGCCAGTCCGCCTTGAGGCGACCGACCACGCGCGCTACACCGCCACTAGTCGTATCCGCCACCAGCGTCGCGCCCTCCGGTGCCCGGCGAATCCAGCCTTCGAATGCCTTCAGGACCGCCTCTTCGTCGGCGAACACATCGGGGTGATCCCACTCGGCATTGAGCAGCATGATCAGCTGTCGGCCGGTACGGGTCGAAATTGCCCGCGTACTCGTCGGCCTCGACGACGAAGCAGTCGCCGGCGCCCCAGCGTGCCGTGCGCAGGGCGGTTCGCCGACGAGGTCCGGGCCGAGCAGCGCACCGACGAACGCGGATGGATCGCGCCCCGCCCGGACGAGCAGATCCACCAGCCAACCTGTCGTGGTGGACTTGCCGTGCGTGCCGGCGACGGCGACGAGCCGCTGCCCGGTGGTGGCCGCGGCATCGGCGATGACCTGCTGCCACGGCTCGGACGGGATGCCGGCGTCGGCCGCGGCGCGAAGCTCGGGGTGATCGGGATCGACCGCCGTCAGCGCCTTGGTAACCGCGAGTCGCTGCGGGCGGCCGTCGATGACGTGTGTCGCGTCGTGCGCCCACGAGAGGCCGATGCCCGCTTGGACGAGGGCGTTCGTGTAGGGCGACGGTCCGCCCGGGTCGCAGCCGCTGACGTCGGCGCCGGCGCGCTGCGCCAACAGGACCGCCGCCGAGGCGCCGGCGCCCGCTGCGCCGAGCACGTGAATGCGCTCGCCCGCTGCTATGGGCCGTGCGTCGCGCGCTGCGGCCAGTCCGCGGCCGATGTCAGCAGCGGCGCGCGTCAACGGCCGCCCTCGAGCCGCTCCAGGACGAGCTGCAGACAGGCCGCGGCGCTGCGCAGCTTGTTCTCGTGGCGGTTGCCGTCCCACACGAAGCGACGCACGTCGTGGCCGTCGGCGTCGGCAACGCCGACGTATGTCAAGCCCACGGGCTTCGCCCGCGGTGCCGCCGCGCGGTCCGGCAACGCCCGTCACCGAGACCGCAAGGGACGCGCCGTAGCGCGTCCGTGCCCCGACGGCCATGGCGATGCACGTCTGAGCAGACACCGCCCCATGTGTCTCGAGCGTGTGCGTGTCGACGCCGAGCTCAGCTTCCTTGAGGTCGTTGCTGTAGCTGATCAGGCCGCCAACGTAATAATCGCTCGAGCCTGAGATCTCGGTCAGCACGTGCCCGATCAGCCCGCCCGTGCACGACTCCGCGGTGGCCAGGGTCAGGCCGCGCGCGAGCATCGTTTGCTGAATATGCTCGGCCAGCGCGACGAGCGGAGCCAGCTCGTCGGCCGGCCCGTCGGCCAGCACTTCGTCAGCAGGCGCCCGGCGATGGGATGGGATCGGAGCCGGCGCGCACGATCCACGCGCCTTCCTGGCGATTCTCACCGAGGATGCCGAGCGGCTCGTCGTTGAGGATCAGCGTCAGCGCGCCGGCGTTGCTGGTACGGATGCAGAACTCGTTCTGAGCCGTCAGCTCGAGCACCTGGCCCTGGCGGACGGCGGTCCCGTGCACCTGCTCACCGTCGGCGAACACGCGCAGCGGTGCGCGCTGGCCAATGACCTGGATAGTCAGCTCGAGCAGCGTGGGGGCCCCCGCAGAGACCGTGATTTCGATCTCCTGGGCGACCGGGGCAAGGCCGCTCGCGAACGAGGTCACGGTCACGCGCCAGTTGCCGACCGGGAACTCGAGCGTCTCGGCGAAGCTGCCGCCGCTGATGGTGACGTCGCTCGATGGGCCGACCGGGGCGGTCGAGGGCGATGGGCCAGGTGACGCTGCGGGATCAGGTGTGGGCAGCGGCGAAGGCGCGGGAGTTGAGCCCGGCTCGCCCAGGTACTCGCTGGCGATGGTGATGCGCGTGCCGGTCGTGTTGCCGCTGATCTGGACCGAGGGATCCGTTGTCACGAAGCCGTCGGTCGGCGCGACCAGGCCGAGGGTGATCGGTGGTGGCGGCGTGACCGTGCCGGTGGCGGTCGGCGAGGCGCTCGGAAGTGGCCGCACGATGGTGACGGGAAGAGGATCAGACGGTCGATTGGTGACCGGATCCGTGGCGACGACGGTGAAGCGGTTCTCGCCACGCGCCAGGTCGACCTCCTGGAACCACGCGCCCTCCTCGTCGGCGTTGGTGCCGTACACCTGGTTGCCCGTGCCGGTGATGCTGATCCTGGCGCCAGGCCCGGCTGTGCCCTCGAGCTGGACCTGTTCCTCGTCGATCGTCGTGAAGACGTTGGGCGGGTACGTGAGCGCGACTTCCACCGTCTCGCTGAAGCGCAGCAGCTGGATGCCGATGTAGCCGACGAAAGCAGGATGACCAGCGCGACCAAGCCGGCCACGATCATGCCCGGCGTGATCGTGAAGCGCCGCCCGCCCGGCTCCACGATGGGCATCGGCGGCGGCGCGACGGCCACGCGCGTGGCGGTACGCATCTGCTCCATCTCGTCGCGCCAGCGATCGAGGATCTCGTCGGGCTCGAGGCCAAGGTAGATGGCGTAGTTGCGCAGGAAGCCCTTGGTGTAGACCGGCGCCGGCAGCTCGTCCCAGTCGCTGTCCTCGAGCGCCGCCAGGTAGCGCAGCCGGATCTGCGTGTCGCGCTCGGCCCGGTACAGGTCGACGCCCTTGCGCTCGCGCGCGGCCTGCAGCGTCTCGCCGACGGGCGGCGCGGGACTCGCGTCGATCGGCGCGCGGTCACGGCCCAGGCGCCGGCCGAATCGCAGTTGGTGGCGTGCAGTCATGAGTGGTTGGGCGATCCTCGTTGCGGTGGCGAACTAGGAGTCTAAATCGTCACGCTCGATCGCCCTGAGGTTCAGCCGCTGGCAGGCCGCCGCTTCACAGCAGATCGTCCACGTCGCTCGCGCCGCGCAGCCAGTTCTCGGGCCCGTAGACCGTGCGCGGCGCGCCGGGATTGCGCGGGTCGAGCGGGCCGATGATGCCGTGCTTCTCGAGCTCGTCCATGAGCCGCGTCGCGCGGTTGAAGCCGACCTTGAGCTTCGTCTGGAGCATCGACGTGCTCGCCCGCCCGGTCTGCATCACCAGCTCCGCGGCGCGCGGCGCCAGCTCGTCCTCGGCCGTCTTGGCCAGCCAGCTGAACTGGCCGCCGTCCGTCGCCGTCCTCGGAGTCGGCGCCTTGCAGCAGGTCGCGGTTGTAGTCGGGCTCGGCCTGGTCGCGCCAGAAGTCGGTCACCGCGTGGACCTCGGCGTCGCTGACGAAGACGCCCTGGAGGCGCACCGGCCGCGGCAGGTCCGCCGGCTGGTAGAGCATGTCGCCACGGCCGATGAGGTCCTCGGCGCCGGGCGCGTCGAGCACCGTGCGCGAGTCGACGTTGGAAGCCATCGCAAAGGCGATGCGCGAGGGCACGTTGGCCTTGATCAGGCCGGTGACGACGTTGACGCTCGGGCGCTGCGTGGCGAGCACGAGGTGGATGCCCACCGCGCGCGCCTTCTGGGCGATCTTGACGATCGGCTCCTCGACCTTGCGACCCTCGCGCAGGATCAGGTCGGCCAGCTCGTCGATGACCACGACCATGTACGGCATCGGCTTGCCGATGCGCCGGGGGCTGGCGTTGTAGGCGGCGATGTTGCGCTCCATCGAGTTGGCCAGCAGCTCGTAGCGCTCCTCCATCTCGTGGACCAGGTTGGTCAGCACGGCGCGCGCCTCGTGCGACTCGACGATGACCGGCGTCTCGAGGTGCGGCAGGTCGCGGTACGACGGCCAGCTCGACGCGCTTGAGGTCGACCAGCACGAGGCGCACCTCGTCCGGCGTGGCGCGCATCAGGATGCTCGTGATCAGCGCGTTGACGCACACGCTCTTGCCCGAGCCGGTGGCGCCGGCGATGAGCAGGTGCGGCATGCGCGCCAGGTCGACCGCGTAGGCCTTGCCGCTGACACGTCCCGGCCGAGCGCGAAGGTGAGCCGGCTCGCGGCGTCGCTCATGCTGCGCGTCCTCGAGCAGCTTGCGGAAGGCCACGATCTCGCTTGAGTGGTTGGGGATCTCGATGCCGACGACGTCGCGGCCCGGGATGGGCGCCTCGATCCGGATCGAGCGCGCCGCGAGAGCCATGGCCAGGTCGTCGGCGAGCGCCTCGATGCGCGAGAGCTTGACGCGCGACGTCGGGCTTGACCTCGTACTGGGTCACGACCGGTCCGGTGTTGGTGGCAACGACCTTGGCCGGGATCTGGAAGCTGGGCAGCTTCTCCTCGATGATCCGGATGTTGCGGCCGTGGTCGAGTAGCTGACCCACGGCGCCGACTGCGCCTACGTCGAGGATCTCGAACGACGGCAGCTGCCATTCGCGCGCCAGCAATTCCTCGACGGGCTCGTGCAGCCCGGCGTCCTCGGGCGCCAGTAGCGCCGTGGCCGTACCTGCCGCAAGTCCGGCCCCGGACGGAGCCGTCGTGGACGGGACGCTGCCAGAACTGCCGCGCCCGGCCCAGACGGTCTGGCTGAGCGGCACGAGGCTCGGCTCCGGCGCGGGCAGGTCGGGCTTGTCGGGCTGGTCGGCCATGACCGGTCGCGGCGCGCGGCCGGGGCGCTTGCGTTCAGGCTCGACAGCGACGGCGGTGGCCGCGCCGGCCGCCGTGCGCCGAGTGGCCGCGGTGTCGGCCATGGCGCGTGCAGGCGTGGCGATGGCGGTCGCAACCATGCGTCCACCACTCGTCACCGGCCGCAACAGGTCCGCAGCGTCACGTTGAAGAGCAGCAGCAGCCCGGCCACGATCAGTCCGAGCAGGACCACGAACGCGCCGGGCGGCGAGAGGAGCGTCGTCAGCCCGGACGACAGCCACTGGCCGATGACTCCGCCACCGTTGCGCAGCGCCGGCGCCGAGGCGCCGAGGCCGGACACGAGATGGATCATGCCCAGACCGGCAACGAACACGAGGAGCCCGCCGACGATGGTCAGGCTCGAGCCGTAGCCGACTGACGGCGGGCGTTCGATGACGAAGCCGGCAATCAGGAGAAGCAGGGCGAGCAGACAGCGCGCCCGTGCCGAACAGCGGCCGCAACATGCCGTCGACATAGCCGGTCAGCACACCCTCGCCCGGAAACATGAGCGCGATCAGCGTCACCGCGCCGATCACGAGGAGGCCGAGCGCCACGAGCGATCGGGCGACATGTGGTGGCACGCGCAGAATTCGGCGTGGGGGTTGCCTTGGCGCTCGGCCGACGGGTGCTCGCGCTCTTTGAGGCGCTGTTGGTGCTGCGCCGCGAGGTGCGTGTCGCCACTGCCTAGACCTCGACCACGACCGGGAAGACCATCGGCCGGCGCTTGGTTCGCTCGTACAGGTACTGGCTACAGGCTGTCCTTGATCTGTGCCTTGAGCAGGGCGATCTCGACCGTGTGATCGCCGGGGTTGGCGATGGCCGTGGCCACTCGCTCGGCCGCGGCGGCAATGATCGGGTCGTCAGGCCCGGTCACGAAGCCCTGGGTGACGATCTCGGGCTGACCGATCATCTTGCCGGTCTGCTTGTCGACCGTGACCACGACCAGGAACATGCCGTCGTTGGCGAGGGCGCGCCGGTCACGCAGTACCACGTCGCCCACCTCGCCGACGGACAGTCCATCCACGTACACGTAGCCGGCCTCGACGGGCGTGCCCCGCCGCGCCGTGCCGTCGGGCGCTGAACTCGATGGGCTGGCCGTTCTCGATGATGAAGATGTTCTCCGGCGCCACGCCCATGCTCAGCATGCCAGGCGGCCGTGCTGGACGAGCATCCGGAACTCGCCGTGCATCGGGATGAAGTGCTTTGGCCGCGTCAGGTTGAGCATCAGCTTGAGCTCTTCCTGGCTCGCGTGACCGGAAACGTGGGCGCGCTTGATGTCGTGGTAGAAGACGTTGGCGCCGACCTTGAACAGGTTGTCGATCGTCCGCCCGACGACCTCCTCGTTGCCAGGGATGGGGCTCGCGCTGACGATGACCGTGTCGCCCGGCTGGAGCTCGACCCAGCGATGGTCGCGGTTGGCCATCCGCGCCAGGCCGGCCATCGGCTCGCCCTGGGCGCCGGTTGTGGCGATCACGAGCTTGGCGTCGGGGACGTCGCGCAGGCGGTCCTTGGGGACGAGCTGCCCGTCGGCGTACTTCAGGTAGCCCAGGTCGCTCGCGATGCGCACGTTCTGCTCCATCGAGCGACCGATGACGGTGACCTTGCGATCGAACGTGTTGCGCCGCGTCGAAGACCTGCTGGATGCGCGCGATGTTGCTCGCGAAGGTGGCCACGATGATTCGGCCCGTCGAGGCCCTCCATGATGTCCCGGAAGGCCTCGCCCACGGTGCGCTCGGACGGCGTGTAGCCCGGGCTCTCGGCGCGCGTCGAGTCGGACAGCAGGCAAAGCACGCCCTCGCTGGCCGAACTGCGCCAGCGCGTGGATGTCCGACATCTTGCCGTCGACCGGCGTGTGGTCGAACTTGAAGTCGCCGGTGTGGACGATCAGGCCGAGCGGCGTGCGCAGGGCGATGCCCATCGCGTCAGGGATCGAGTGGCCGATGCGGAAGGCAGTCGCCGTGAATGCGCCCAGCTCGACGGTCTCACCGGGCTCGAGCGCGAGCAGCGGATTGTTGTTGAGCTTGTGCTCCTTGATCTTGCCGCCGAGCAGGCCGCGCGCCAGGGTCGAGGCGTAGATCGGCACGCCCGGGAAGTAGGGCAGCACGTAGGGCAGCCCGCCGACGTGGTCCTCGTGCGCGTGCGTGATCACGAACGCCTTGACCTTGTCGCGGCGCTCGCGCAGGTACGTGACGTCGGGCACGACCAGGTCGATGCCGAACATCTCCTCCTCGGGGAACATGAGGCCGCAGTCGATGACGACGATCTCGTCGCCGTACTCGAACACGTACATGTTCTTGCCGATCTCGCCCACTCCGCCGAGCGGAATGATGCGCAGCGTCTCTCCGCCGTTCATGCGCCGAAGAGCTGCATCTGGTTCTCGTCGATCACGGGCACGAGGATCGTTTCGTCCGCGCCGATGTGCAGCACTACTGCCTCTACTGCCTCCGCGTCGACCTCGATCTCGGCGTCGACCAGCGCGACCGAAGGCACCAGTTCGGGCTGGCGTGACCCTGCGGGCCGGTCTGCGTCCACGGCCGGTTCGTCGGCCAACGTCGGCTCATCGGCCACGGTCATCTCTGGGGCTGCGAGCGACTCAGCCAGCGCCGGCGGTTCGGGTGACGTGGTCGCCGACTTGGCCCGTCGTGCGTCGCGGGCGTCGATCAGGACCTGTGGCAGGTCGGCCATGTCGGCCAGCATCGTCTGCTTGAGGCTCCCCTGGCGCAACGCGGCAGCGGGGTGGTACATCGCAAAGGTGACAGCATCCGGCGCGCCGCTCTCAGGACCGACCGGCCGCACCGTTCCATGCGTGGCGCCGATGCGCGCTCCGGGGTTGAAGTGCCCAAGCGAGTGCCGGCCGAGGGTCACGATGACGGCCGGATCGAGAACCTCGAGCTGACGCTTCAGATACGGCGCGCAGGCCGCGATCTCGGACGGCTCGGGGTCACGATTGCCCGGCGGCCGGCACTTGACGACGTTGGTGATGTACACGTCCTGGCGCTTCCAGCCGACCTGTCGCAGCAGATCATTCGAGCAGTGTGCCGGCGGCGCCGACGAAGGGACGCCCCTGCTGGTCCTCGTTGTAGCCCGGCCCCTCGCCCACGAAGACGACCTCCGTCTCCGGGTGGCCTTCGCCCGGCACCGCGAGCGTGCGACCCTGGGCCAGCGGGCAGCGCGTGCACACCGAAACCTCGGCCGCGATCTGCTCGAGCGCCCGCCTGCGCTCGTCTGGTGTCACGCTGTGGGTTTGATCCATTCGTGCCCCGTAGAACCCCTGATGCACATGGGCTGGCTGGCTGTCGATGTTCGGTTGGGCACGCCTGCCGATGATACCGATCCGAGCCTTCCGCCGCCCGGCACTTGACCCGGCATGGCAACCTATGGGCCGCGGACCACGCGCCGGGCCGCACAGTCTGAGAGGAGCAAAATGCCAGCAGCCATGTCCCCCCAGAAGGTGATCCCAACCTGCTTGGAAGGCATGACTCCTGATGCGTACGCTCAATCTCGGCATCCTGGCGCACGTAGACGCCGGTAAGACAACCCTCACCGAGCGGCTGCTCTACACCGCCGGTGCGATTGACAAGCTCGGCAGTGTCGACCGCGGCACGACACAGACCGACAGCCTGGCGCTCGAGCGCGAGCGCGGCATCACCATCCGCTCCGCCGTGGCGACGCTGGCCCTCGATGACCTGACGGTCAACATTCTCGACACGCCGGGCCATCCCGACTTCATCGCCGAGGTCGAGCGCGTGCTGGCGGTGCTCGACGGCGCAGTGCTGGTCGTGTCCGCGGTCGAAGGTGTCCAGCCTCAGACTCCCCTCCTCTGGCGCGCGCTGCAGCGCCTGCGTGTGCCGACGATCTTTTTCATCAACAAGATCGACCGTCCCGGGGCTGATCACGCGCGCACGCTGACCCAGATTCGAACTCGGCTGAGCGCGAATGCGGTGCTGCTCGGATCCGTGGCCGAGGAAGGCACGCGTGACGCCACTGCGGTGTTCGACCCATCCCTGCTCGCCGATGACGTCGTCGCGCAGATCGCCGAGCACGACGATGACCTCCTCGGTGCGTTCGTGGGCGACGGGTCGGCCATCTCGTGGGATCGCGTCCGGGCCGTTCTCGCGCGCCAGACCGAGCAGGCGGCCATGCAGCCGGTAGTGTGCGGCGCTGCCATCACCGGCGTTGGCGTGGACATCCTCGTCGGCGCCATCACCGGCTTGCTGCCTGCGCGCATGCCTGACGATCAACAACCGACAAGCGCGCGCGTCTTCAAGGTTGAGCGAACGCCCGATGGATCCAAGACGACGTTCGCCCGTGTCTTTGCAGGTTCTGTCACGGTCCGCGATCGCGTCAGCTATGGGACGGGCTTCGAGAGCAAGGTCACCGGCCTCGAGGTCTTCGGGCCGGGCGGCCCGGCACAGCGCCAACAGGCACGTGCCGGTAGCGTCGTGCGCCTGCATGGGCTCGACGACGTGCGCGTGGGCGATTGGATCGGCGAAGCTCAGGCCGGCCCAGCCGGCACGCAGTTCCCGCCGCCAACACTCGAGTCGGCCGTGGCACCTCTGCGCCCGGCTGATCGTGCGCGGCTGCGCATCGCGCTCGGCCACCTCGCCGACCAGGATCCGCTCATCAACTTCCGCCAGGACTCTGATAACCGCTTCAGCGTCGCGCTCTACGGCGAAGTCCAGAAGGAGGTCATCGAGGCCACCCTCGCCAGCGACTACGGAGTGACCGCCTCTTTTCGGGACACGACCACGATCTGCATCGAGCGTCCGGCCGGCGTGGGCGAGGAGGAGCAGCTCATCTCGGCGCCCACGCACAGCAACATTTCCGGACGTTCATCTCCCATGAGCACGAACCCATACGCGGCCACACTCGGTCTACGAGTACAGCCGGCGACTCCCGGCACAGGCATCCAGCTCATGCTGGACGTCAGCACGCAGCTCATGCCGCTCTACATCTACCGAACGCGCGAGGTTTTCGAGGAGCAGATGGCCGAATACGCCCGCAACGTGCTCGAAGAGGGCCTGTACGGCTGGCGCGTCAGCGACTGCAGTATCACGGTCTGGGACAGCGGCTACTTCAGGACTGGGTCGAGCGCACGTGACTTCCGGCTGCTGACCGGCCTCGTGCTTCGGACCGCGCTCGAGCGTGCGGGCACGGTGGTCTGCGAGCCCGTCGTGTCGGTCTCGATCGAGCTGCCGGAGCAGTACATGAGCGTTGTCATGGGCCACATCGCGCGGATGGGAGCCCGACCGGCCGCGTCTGCGAGCGCAGGAATTGGCTACATCAGGTGCAACCTGCCGACCGACAGGCTGGCCGAGCTGCGCCGCCAGCTGCCGGGCCTGTCGGGCGGCCAGGGGACGCTCGAGGCCGACTTCGCTGGCTACGAGCCAGTCACCGGCCCACCGCCGCGACGCGGTTGACGCCGTCCCTATGCTGCGACAGGGATAGTCGTCTTGATCGAGGGGGTCCAGATGCGCCGACTCCGTTCGTTCCGTGTCGCACTCGTGGGTGCGGCGTCACTGATTGCCTTTGTCGCGCCGGCCACGCAAGCGGCCGATAACCCAGTCTCGACCGACGGGTGCCCGGCCCCGCTGGCCGGCGAAACGCCGATATCAGGCAGCGGGACGATCACCGGTACGGAGGGCCCGGATCTCATCTGTGGCAGTGCCGGTTCGGACAACATCAACGGCCTGGGCGGTAACGACCGCATCTTTGCCGGCGGCGGCGATGACTGGCACATAGATGGTGGCGCCGGCCACGACTACATCGACGCCGGCTCCGGCAACGATGGCAACGGCGGCACGGGCGGATCCGTCGACAGCCTCGTGGCAGGCAACGCGGGATCGGACGGCAGTGATGGGCCGCCTACGACCGGCGGCGGCAACTACGGCGGCGACGGCGGCGACGGCGGCATCTACGGCGGCGACGGCAACGACGTGATCCTTGGCGGCCCGGGGAATGACGGCAACGGCGGCAGCGGTGGCTCTGCCACGGTCTTGACCGAGAGCGGCGCCGGAGCGCATGCGGGCATCAACGCGGGCGGTAACGGCGGTTCGGCGTCCAACGCCGACAACTTCGGCGGAGCCGGAGGCTCGGGCGGGCTGTACGGCGGATCGGGCAATGACCGGATCGTTGGCGGGCCCGGACATGACGGGAACGGTGGCGACGGCGGATCAGCCACGGCAGGCTCCACTGGTCAGGACGGCGGCGACGGGAACGCCAGCGATCTCAACGGGGGCCACGCAGGATTCGCCACGGGCAGCGGGACGGGCGGCGCGGGTGGTGCCGGCGGCCTCTTCGGTGGCCCTGGCCGCGACCGCATCTTCGGCGACGCCGGTAATGACGGAAACGGTGGCGACGGCGGCGCCGCCTCGGCAGAAAGCACCGGCGGCGAGGCGGGAGCTCCCGGTGGTGGCGGCAATGGCGGAGACGGCGGCAATGGTGGTAACGCCAGCGCGGCAGCGTCCGGGGGCCAAGGGGGAAGGGGTGGCCTACTGGGAGAATCAGGCAACGACGTGGTTCGCGCCGGCACAGGCGCTGATGGCAGCGGCGGCGACGGTGGGTCGGCGACCGGCAAGGCCCGAGGGCTGGAGGGAGCGTCGGGCTTCACCGGCGACGGTGGGTTCGGCGGAGATGCAGTCGCGTCCGCGTCGGGCGGTAGAGGTGGCTCGGGCGCGACCGCAGGCGGTGAGGGCCAGGACATCGTCAGTGGCAGCGTTGGTCAGGACGCACATGGCGGTGACGGCGGCTCCGCAACTGGGGAAGGGACGGGTGGCTCCGGCGGCGGGGGCGGCAATACCTCGAGTGACTTCGGTGGTGGCGGCGGCGACGCCACGGCAGCCGCATCGGGCGGCAGCGGCGGCTCGGGCCAGACATCGGGCGATGGAGGCGCAGATATTGAAGTCACGGGCGACCCCGGGGTTGACGGCATCGGTGGCAGCGGTGGCGCCAGCTCGACCGCGTCGTCAGATGGCGCGAATGGAAACACGGTTGTCGGACCCGGAGGTTCTGGGGGTAGCGGCCTGGGGGTGGCAACCGGTGGCTCCGCCGGCAGTGGGACGGTGACTCACGGCTCTCCACCCTGAGGCGATGCAATGCTCACCCGGTGCGAGCGCCCTTGGTGGGCTCTCTATGCTGCGAGGTGACGGGGGCGAGGGGACTCAGTAGAGGTGCGTCATGCGCGTCGGATTTGTGTGGCGAGCAATCGCAGTGGCAGCAGCTCTCTTGCTTCTGTGGGTCGTGCCAGTGACACAAGCAGCGACCGCGATACCGGCCTCGACCGACACGTGCCCCGCCGCGCTGCCCGGTGAGAATGTGGTGCCGGGCGGTGACGGCGGCAACAACACCATTACCGGGACGAATGGACCGGATCTGATCTGCGGATACGGCGGCAACGACGACATATACGGGCTCGGCGCCAACGACCGGATCTATGGCCAGGAGGGCGACGACCGAGTGCTCGACGGCGGCGATGGCAACGACCTCGTCGACGGTGGCTCGGGCAACGACGGCAACGGCACGGACGGCGGCGACGCAAGCGGCGGCGCTGGCGATGGCGACGACGGCATTGGGATTACGCCCGGCACAAGCCACGTGGGCGGCACCGGCTTCGGCGGCGATGGTCCTGACGGCGGGCTCTTCGGCGGTCCCGGCAACGACACCGTCCTCGGCGGGCCGGGCAATGACGGCAATGGCGGCAACGGCGGCAACGGCACGGCCGGCTCAGCCTCCGGCGGCAACGGTGGCTTTGCCCTGGGACACGGCGGCAACGGCACCGGCGGCGATGGCGCCGGCGGCGATGGCGGTGACGGCGGCCTCTTTGGCGGTCCCGGCCACGACACTGTGGCTGGCGATACCGGCAACGACGGAAACGGCGGCACGGGCGGCACGGCGACGGGCGGCAACGCGACCGGCGGTGACGGCGGAGACGCGGGTTCCATCACCCCAGCCGCACACGGCGGCAATGCCACCTCCGGGACCGCGACGGGCGGCGACGGCGGCAGTGGCGGGCTGTACGGCGAGGGTGGCCGTGACTACGTCCGCGGCGGTGCCGGCCGCGATGGGTCGGGTGGCAGCGGCGGCGCGGCAACGGCCGGCGTGGCAGTCGGCGGCAACGGCGGCAACGGCAATGGCCAGACGACGCCTGACTTCCAGTCCCGACTGGGCGGAGATGGCGGCGCGGCGCTCGCTGGCCCCGCGAACGGCGGCCAGGGCGGGCTGGGGATCACCTCCGGCGGTGAGGGCGTGGACAGCGTGGTGGGTGGCGACGGACGCGACGGCGGAGGCGGCGATGGCGGCGCCGGAACCGGTGGGACCGCGACAGCCGGCGATGGCGGCGATGGTGGTCCCGTGGCTGGGTCTGATGGCGGCGATGGTGGCAGCGCGACCGGCGACGCCGGCCAGGCAGGCGACGGCGGCGCTGGAGCTACCAGCGGAGGACCCGGACAGGACCGCTGGGTCGCCGGCGACCCTGGCATCGACGGGCTGGACGGAGCCAACGGATCCGTGACGGGGTCGAGCACGGCGGGCGGCAGTGGCGGAAGCAGCAACGTTGGCCAGGGAGGGTCCGGCGGTACAGCGATGGCTAACCAAGCCGATCCCGCCACGGGCGGCGACGGGCAGGTGACTCTCGACTAGAGCGCCGAGCGCTCGGCGTTACAAAGAAGACGGCCCGCCGGTAAAACCGGCGGGCCGTTTACTACTGTTCGCTGAGTGGGCCCAGCAAAAGGCCCGCGTTCTCTAGACCTCGGCGGGAGCCTTGGCCAGGTGGCGCTGCATTGCCGCCTTGCGCGACAGGTTGACGCGACCCTGGCGGTCGATCTCGGTGACCACGACCATGATCTCGTCGCCGATTGAGACGACGTCCTCGACCGTGGGCACGTGGTAGTCGGCCAGCTCGCCGATGCGAACGAGGCCTTCCTTGCCGGGCAGGATCTCGACGAAGGCGCCGAAGCCCATGATCCGGGTGACCTTGCCCAGGTACAGACCGCCGACCTCGACCTCGCGGGTGATGCCCTCGATCATGGCGATGGCCGCCTTGGCCTTCTCGCCATCGATGGCCGCGATCTCGACCGTGCCATCGTCCTCGACGTTGATCTCGGTGCCGGTGTCCTCCTGGATCTTGCGGATCGTGGCCCCGCCCTTGCCGATGATGTCGCGGATCTTCTCCGGGTTGATCTTGATCGTGATGATGCGCGGCGCGTAGGCGCTCATCTCGGCGCGCGGCTCGGGCACGACGGAGACCATCTTGTCGAGGATGAACAGGCGCGCAATGCGCGCCTTCTCCAGACCCTCGCGGATGATCGCCTCGTTGATGCCCGTGACCTTGATGTCCATCTGGACGGCTGTGATGCCCTCGGAAGTGCCGGTGACCTTGAAGTCCATGTCCCCGAACGCGTCTTCCTTGCCCAGGATGTCCGTGAGCACCGCGAACTTGCCGTCCTCACCGCTGACCAGGCCCATCGCCGCGCCGGCGACGGGTGCCTTGATGGGCACGCCGGCGTCCATCAGCGCGAGCGTCGAGCCACACGTCGAGGCCATCGACGTGGAGCCGTTCGACGATACGCACTCGGACACGACGCGGATGACGTACGGGAACTCCTCCTGCGAAGGCAGCACCGGCAACAGGGCTCGCTCGGCCAGATTGCCGTGGCCGATGTCGCGCCGGGATGGCCCGCGCATGACCTTGTTCTCGCCGGTCGAGTAGGGCGGGAAGTTGTAGTGGTGGAGGTAGCGCTTGGAAAGCTCCGGGCTGATCGTATCGATGCGCTGCACGTCGGACGATGGGCCCAAGGTGGCGACGCTCAGAGCCTGTGTCTGCCCGCGCGTGAAAAGCGCCGAGCCGTGAGCGCGAGGCAGCAGCCCGGCCTCGACGCTGATCGGGCGGATCGTGTCCAGGTCGCGGCCGTCCATCCGGATGCCCTCGGTGAGCACGAGCTCGCGCACGGTCTTCTTGTGCAGCAGCCCGGCCAGGCCCTTCGAGAAGCGCGCCGTCTTTCGCGCGAGCTCGATCTGCTTGTCGGCCTCATCCTTTTCCGTGCCGCTACGGAGTGAGCGGATCGCGTTCGCGACGGTCTCGCGGTAGAGCTTGATGCGATCGGGCAGGTCGCTGCCGAGGCGGATGAGCAGCTGTGCCGTCGCCTCTGCATCGGGCAGTGCGCGATGGTTGGGCTCGACCTCGAGCTCGAAGAAGCGAGCCAGATCGCCCAGCTTCAGGTCAGTGTCGGGGTAAGCCTCGCGGGCGATGACGAGCGTGTCGAGGTAGCGGCCGGACTCGATGCGCCGCCCGTCGCCAGCGGCGGCCTCGAGGAAGCCGATATCGAAGCCGATGTTGTGGCCGACCAGCAGCGCGTCACCTGCCCAATCGAGGAACTGCTGTGCAGCCTGCTGCGGCGCGGGAGCGTCCTTGACGTCGGCGTCGGTGATGCCGTGCAGCTGCCGACCGACAATTGGTGACCCGGGATTGACGAGTGTCGACCAGCGATCCTCGATCTTGCCTTTGTTGACCTTGACGGCACCGATCTCGACCATCGCGCCCTGCTTGACGTCGCGGCTGGTGGTCTCGACATCGAACACGACGAATGGCTGGTTCTTCTGGGTCGCGTCCACAAACGCGAGCAGGGAATCGACACCGGGGTCGAGGTACGGGAAGCGCTTCTGCTTGCCGACCTGCTCGCGTAGCTGATCCTGAATATCGATCAGGGCGCCGAGTGAGCGGTGGCCGAACATGATCGCCTCGGCCATGACGGCCTCAGGAACGATCTTCGCGCCCGCCTCGACCATCATGATCGCGTCGCGTGTGCCCGAGACGATCAGGTCGATGTCCGATTGCTCGAGCTGCGTGATCGTGGGGTTCAGGACGAGCTCGCCGTCGATGCGGCCGACGCGGACTGCGGCGACTGGTCCTCCGAACGGGATCTCGCTGATGGTCAGCGCAGCCGACGCGGCGATCGTGCCGATGATGTCGGGGTCGTTCTCCTGGTCGGTGGACAGGACCGTCAGCACGATCTGAACGTCGTCCTTGTAGCCCTCCGGGAACAGCGGTCGAATCGGCCGGTCGGTCAGTCGCGCGGCGAGGATCGCCGCCTCAGACGGTCGCGATTCACGCTTGATGAAGCCGCCCGGGATCTTGCCGGCGGCGTACATGCGCTCCTCGAAATCGACCGTCAGCGGGAAGAAGTCAAGCCCCGGTCGAGGCTCCGAGCGGTTGGCAGTCCCCAGGAGCATGGTGTCGCCGTAGCGCACGGTGACCGCGCCACCGGCGAGACTGGCGAGCTTGCCCGTCTCGATGGTCAGCGTGCGACCACCGAATTCGGTCGAGAGCGTTGTGACTGGCATCAGTCCTCCAATGGTGCTGGAGGACGGGTGGGGTCGGTTAGCGGCGCAGTCCGAGCCGGCTGATGACGGCGCGGTAGCGAGCGTTGTCCTTGCGCATCAGATAGGCAAGGAGGCGGCGACGCTGCCCGACGAGCTTGAGAAGGCCCCGGCGAGAGTGATTGTCCTTGGGAAAGGCACGGAGATGCTCGGTCAGGTCCTTGATCCGCTCCGTCAGCAGAGCGATCTGGACCTCCGGTGAACCTGTGTCAGTCTCCGATCGGGCGTAGTCCGCCACGATGCCTTCCTTGGTATCCCGCGCCAGGGGCACCCGTTCCTCCAACGTTCTCTTGAATCTGTCTCTTACTTCAGCGGAAGTCTAGCAGCGGACCGCATTACCCGCTGACGGCGGTTAGATGGTTACGCGCGTATGAGGTGCTACCGTGCCGCTCGCCTGTGATCAGCGAGCCGACTCGACAGATGATCCCTGAACCGGCTCGGGCTGCCTATTGGCCTCTCGCCGGGACGCCCGAATTCGACCGCAAGGACGGTGAGTGGCGTGCACGGATGCTCGGCTGGTCACAGCAAACGCTCGAGCGTCACGTGGTCCGACCCTGGTTTCCGCGTTCGTTCGACGACCGCGGCGGATTTCACAGTGAGCTCGGTCACCGCTGGCAGCGGCTACCCGAAGGCCGACGACTGCTCGAGTACCAGGCGCGCCAGACGCGTACGGTCGCGCGGCTGGCACTGGCCGGGTTCGACACGAGCGTGCTTCGTCCGCGGGCGCTGGCGGCGCTTCGCTATGTTCGATCTGCCTTCTGGGATCGAGAGCATGGCGGCATGTTCACGATGATCAAGCCCGATGGAGGGCCGCTCCTGGGCGCGTCCAAGCACGCTCACGGCGCGGCCTACGCGATGGGTGCCGCGGCCGAGGTCTTTCGGCTGACCGAGGAGCAGGAAGCGCTCGACGTCGCCCTTGAGATCTTCGGGTGGCTCGATGAGCACCTTTACGACCGCGAGAACGGCGGCTACCACGGTTGGGCCACGCGCGCGGGGCGACCGATTCTGACCGCTGCGGATACGCCACCCGAGGTGAGTTTCCGCGATCGGGATCACCTCGGCCATGGAGTCGGGCTCAAGGACGCCAACGTCCACACTGACCTGCTGGATGCCCTTTCGGTGCTCGTTGAGGTGAGTGGAGATGTTGCCGTACGTCGGCGAGTTGATGAGCTCTATGACATCGTGGCGACCCGGTTTGCCACGTCCGTTGGTGCGGTGCACTACCTGACCGACGTCGCACTCGTACCGATTCCCGGCCTCGAACAATTCGGTTACCCGGCTCAGGTGGGATATCGCCTGTGTCGCGCCGCCGCGGTGACCGGCCGACCTATGCGCGCGGCACTCGACCAGGCACGCACCATTGCCGATCACATGCTGGAGCGCGCCCTGGACAGTGCGTCTCATGGCATCTTCGAAGCCGGGGCATCGGTTGAGCCAACAGGTCTGAGCGGCCACGACCTCACAGTGCGAACACACCCTTGGTGGGTGCAGACGGAAACCGCTCAGCTACTACTGACAGTCTCCCTCGAATGGCCCGACGAGCTGCGCTACAGCAGCGCGTTCGAGCGCCTGTTGGGCTTCCTCGATCGCCAGTTGATCGACTTCCGGTACGGAGGGTTGCTCCGTCTTCCGAAGGGCGATCGGGGCCGTCGCCAGCGGCTCTCCGCACCCGATCAGAAGGCGGACCAGTGGAAAGACGCGTCGCACGAGGCCGACATGTGCCTGCATTCCATTCGAATGCTGCGCGGCACTGCTGCCGACGCTCCTCTACTCGCCGCAGTCGCGGCCTAGCTCGTCGCCAACACCTCGCGGGCGCGGGCAGCATCACGGTCCATCTGTGAGATCAGCGCACCGGCCGACGCGAAACGCTTCTCGCCGCGCAGCCGGCGCACGAACTCGACGCGCAGGCGTTCGTCGTAGAGGTCCTCATCGAAGTCGAACAGGTAAATTTCGAGGACGCGATCGCCGCCCGACTCGAAGGTCGGTCGGACGCCCAGCGATGCGACGCCGTCGAGAAGGCGCGCCGGGCTGAGCGGGTCCGGTCCGCCCCACGACACTCGCACCGCGTAGATTCCGTCGGGGGGCAGCGCGACCGGATCGCTGAAGGCCAGGTTTGCGGTCGGGTAGCCAAGCTCGCGGCCGCGCTGGTCGCCGCGCACGACGGTGCCGATCACCGCGTAGTCGCGGCCGAGCTCGCGCTTGACCGCGGCCAGTCGCCCGTCCGCCAGGAGCCCCCGAAGGTGCGTGCTCGACACGGTCACGCCCTGGCGCGCCAGGCGCGGCACCTCGATGACGCGGTAACCGAACTTCCGCGCCAGGCCCCGAATGGCCGGCAGGCCTCCGGCACGGTCACGTCCGAACGCGGACTCTGCCGTCATCACGAGCCCGGCCAGCGTCCTTCCCTGGCACAGCTCGGCGAGGAAGTCTGCGGGTGGCTGGTCGGCGAAATCCTCGGTGAAGGCCTGGACGACAGTGGTCGCGACCCCCAGCCGAGCCAGGTGGGCGAGGCGCTCCTGCGGATCGCACAAGAGCGGTGGCGCGCTGCCGCGCAGGATGCGCGCCGGGTGTGGATCGAAGGTCAGGACCACCGGGGTGGCACCGAGATCGGCCGCGCCGCCCATCAGCGCGCCGATGACGCGCCGGTGTCCGCGGTGCACGCCATCGAACATGCCGATCGCGAGCACGTAGCGCAGTTCTCGCGGAAGGTGGTCGACTGCGGACAGCACGATCACTGGGCGAAGACCTTCTCCGGTGCGAGGACGCCGTCGGCGACGCGGGCGATGGCCACCAGCCGGCCGTCACTGTCGCGCACCCGGACGAGACCCTCTTGCGGGAGCGTTCCCGCGCGGCGCAGCTGCTGGCCGCGCGCGAGGTGCGTCAGCTCAACCGCGTCGAGGGTCAGCTCAGGAAAGTCGAGGCCGGCATCCATGGGCAGCAACAGCTCGCTCGCGCGCCCTCCGCTGAGCGCCGCACGGGCCGCGTCGAGCGTATGCGCCTGCTCGATTCCGAAGGGACCGCTCGCCGTCCGCGTAAGTGCCCCCAGGTAGGCGCCGCTGCCCAGGTGCGCGCCGAGGTCGCGCGCAATTGCTCGAATGTAGGTGCCCGCAGAACACTCGATCTCGAGCTGCGCAGTCGGCCGGGCCGGGTCGTCGGCGTTCCAGTCTGTCAGGGATAGGCGGGTCACCGTCACCCGCCGCGGCCGAAGCTCCGGCTTCTCACCGTGGCGCGCCAGCTCGTACGCCTTGCGCCCGGCAACGCGCACAGCCGAATAATCGGGAGGAATCTGTTCGATCTCGCCGCTGAACGCCGCCAGGGCACGTTCGACATCGTCGCGCGATGGCCCAACGTGGTCGCTCGGGGACAGCTCACCCTCGAGATCGTCGGTCGTGGAGCGCGCGCCGAAGCACACCAGCGCGCGGTATCGCTTGGCGTCGCCCAGGTGGTACTCCACCAGTCGAGTGGCATGGCCGATGAACACGGGCAGCACGCCAGCCGCGAAAGGATCGAGCGTGCCGCCGTGGCCGACGCGGCGCACTCCGGTCAGGCGCCGAACCAGGGCCACGATGTCGTGTGAGGTCGGGCCGGGATCCTTGGCGACGACCAGGATGCCGACGAGCGACTCAGGCACCGCTCGCGGTCAGCATGGCGCGCGCCGCCGAAAGCACCTGTTGCTGAGCCTGGTCGAGAGGGAGGTCGATCGTTGCTCCGGCGGCGCGCGCGTGCCCTCCCCCGCCGAACGCGCCCGTCAGCACGGTTGCATCGGGGCCGCCCTCGCGCGTGCGCACGCTGATCTTCGTCTTGCCCTGGGTCTCGCGCAGCAGCACCACGATCTCGCCGCTCGCGGATTGGCTGAGGAGATCGGACAGACCCTCGGCGTCGGCGGGACCTGCGCCCGTGGCCGCATAGTCGTCCTCGCGGAGAGCGGCCGAAACCAGCCGCCCGTCGAGGTCCTCTGTCAGCCGTCCCAGGACGAGGCCGAACAGCTTGAGCTGGCGGTTGGGCTTGGTGCGGTAGAGCAGCCGTGCGGTGTCGGACAGCGGCGCACCGGCGGCGACGAGCTCGGCTGCGACGCGCAAGCGTTCGCGGCGTGACGTTGGGGTGCTGGAAGTTGGCCGTGTCGATGACCACGC
This sequence comes from uncultured Chloroflexia bacterium, assembly GCA_963706095.1. Classification (GTDB taxonomy): domain Bacteria; phylum Chloroflexota; class Limnocylindria; order Limnocylindrales; family CSP1-4; genus JALYGJ01. Next base: position 99,587 of record OY970149.1, on the reverse strand, counting down.
CCGCCATCAGGTTGGCGGCGATGGCGCCGTCGAGCGCGGTCAGCGGCACGCCGAGCGCGGCCATCAGCAGGGTGTCCATCTCGCAGGTCGCAGCCGCGCTCGGATCGATCCAATCGACCGCGCCGAAACCGGTGTTCGAGACGTGGTGGTCGATGTTGACGATCGGCACGCGCGCGAACAGCTCGGCGTGACGGCCGAGCACGCTGCCAACGCGCGCCAGGTCGCCGCAGTCGCCGACGACGATCAGGTCGTAGTCGATGTCCGGCTCAGGATCCTGGCGAAAGCGCTCGATCTGTGGCATGAAGCCGTACATGGCCGGCACCGGGTCGCTGCACACCGGAGTGGCACGGCCGCCGAGGTGCTCGACGGCCAGCGGCCACGGACAGCGCGGAGCCGAGCGCGTCGGCCTCGGGGTTCTCGTGGCACACCGTGAGCACGGTCCGGGCGGCCTTGATGCGCGCCACGACCTCCGCCGGGACAGATGCGACGTCGGCGTCGGTGAGCGAGCTCATCGGTGACTTCGCGGCCGCCGCTGTCGCTGCTGCTTCGTGACTGCCGTCTCGTCGACCGGCTCGAGCGCGGAGATCCCGGTCGGCGTCGGCAGCGTCTCTTCCAGCTCGGGCACGTCGCCCGCGCCACCATCCTCGAGCGACTCGAGGATGCGCAGCACGCGCGTGGCCCGCTCGGCGGTCTGGTCTTCCTTGACGTGCAGCTCGGGAATGCGCTTGAGCCGCAGCGGCCGAGACGCGCGCGCACGAAGGGCATCGCGTGCGAGAGCGCGCGCAGTGCCTCGCTTGCGCTGATCGGCCGTCCCGATGACCGACACCCATACGATCGCGTGGCGAAGATCGGACGCGACCTCGACGTTGGTGACGGTCACGAAGCCGATCCGCGGGTCATCGACCTCGCGGCGGATGACGTCGCTGATCTCCTCGCGCAGCAGCTCGTCGAGCCGTGCGGTGCGCTCGCTCACCGAGCTCAGGCTGACGGGACGCGCGAGACCGTCTGCTGGGTGAAGCACTCGATGATGTCGCCCTCCTCGAGCCTCGTTGAAGCTCGGCCAGGCCGATGCCGCACTCGTAGCCGGTCTGCGACCTCGCGCACGTCGTCGCGGAAGCGGCGCAGCGACTCGATGCGATCGGTCGCGAGAGCTTGCCGCCGCGGTAGACCCGGGCGCCGCCCGGACGATGCGGCCGTCGGTCACGTAGCAGCCGGCGATGATCGTTGCGACCCGACGCGGAAGATCTGGCGAACCTCGGCGCGGCCCTCGACGACCTCGACCACCTCGGGCTCGAGCAGGCCGTGCAGTGCCGCCTGCATCTCGTCGGTGAGCTGGTAGATGATGTCGTAGAGGCGGACCTCGACGCCCTCGGCCTCTGCCGTGCGCCGTGCCTGGCGGGTCGACCTTGGTGTTGAAGCCGACGACGACCGCGTCCGACGCCGACGCGAGCAGGATGTCGTTGTCGGTGATGTCGCCCGTGCCCTCGTGGAGGATGTTGATCCGCACCTCGTCGGTCTGGATCTGCTCGAGCGCGTGGCGGATGGCACCGAGCGAGCCCTGCACGTCAGCCTTGAGGATGACGCGCAGCTCCTTGGTCTGGCCGGCCTGGATCTGGCGATAGAGGTCCTCGAGCGTGGCTCGGCCCGACTGCTCCGGCGCCGCGCCGGCGCTTGCGCTCCTCGATCATCGTGCGGGCCGTCTTCTCGTCGGGCACGACGCGCAGGATGTCGCCCGCTGCGGGCACCTCGGCGAGGCCGAGGACGACGGCCGGCGACGATGGGCCGGCCTTGGTGATCCGCTCGCCGCGGCTGTCCTCCAGGGCGCGGACGCGGCCGTACGTGTCGCCGACGACGACGATGTCGCCGACCTTGAGCGTGCCGGTCTGGACGAGCACCGTGGCCACCGGGCCGCGGCCCTTGTCCAGCTCCGCCTCGACGACGGTGCCGATGGCGGGGCGCTTGGGGTTGGCCTTGAGCTCCTGGACGTCGGCGACGATCAGGATCGTGTCGAGCAGGTCGTCGATGCCGGTGCCCGTCGCGCGCGCTGACGGGCACGAGCGGCACGTCGCCGCCGTACTCCTCGATCGAGCACGCCGTGCTCGGACAGCTCGGTCTTGACGCGATCCGGGTTGGCATCTGCCTTGTCGATCTTGTTGAGCGCGACGACGATCGGCACCTTCGCGGCGCGCGCGTGGTCGATCGCCTCGAGCGGTCTGGGGCATGACGCCGTCGTCGGCGGCGACGACGAGCACGGCGATGTCGGTGACCCGGGCGCCGCGCGCGCGCATCGCGGTGAACGCCTCGTGGCCGGGCGTGTCGAGGAAGACGACGCGCCGGCCGTCCTTGCTCGACCTCGCTCGCGCCGATGTGCTGGGTGATGCCGCCGCGCTCGCCGGCCGCGACCTTGCTGGTGCGGATCGCGTCGAGCAGGCTGGTCTTGCCGTGGTCGACGTGGCCCATCACGGTCACGATCGGCGGCCGCGGCTGGAGGAGCGACTCGTCGTCCTCCTCGAACAGGACCTCCTTGGCGGCCTGGGGCGTCGGCGCCTCGCCGTTCTTGGCCTCGGCGCCCGCCAGCTCGGCAGGGCGCGTCTCGGCGACCTCGTAGCCGAGCTCGCTCGTCACGAGCGCGGCCGTGTCGCGGTCGAGCGGCTGGTTGATGCTGGCGAAGATGCCGCTCTTGATCAGCTCGCGGATGACGTCCGCGGCGTTGACGCCGAGCAGCTCGGCGAGCTCCTTGACGGTGATCGAGTTCGGGATCTCGATCGCGCCGCGCGCTGCGGGATCGAGCGTCTGGACCGCGGCCGCGGTCTGGTTCGCATCCGTGCGGCGCTGCGGCTTGCGCGGGCCGCGGTGTTGCGCGTGCCACTTCGACTACGTGCCATGGGTCAGACCTCCTTCGAGCCGCGCGCGGAGCTCGGCCGGCAGAGCGGCACTCGCCAGCGCACGTTCGATTGACTTCTTCTTGAGCGCCGCGGTCCAGCACGTCCCGTCAGCGCACAGGTAGGCGCCGCGCCCGTTGGCGCGGCCCGATTCATCGATTACGAGCTCACCTGCCGGGGTCCTGACGAACACGCACGAAGTCGCGCTTCTGGCGCTCGGTGCGGCACGCGACGCAGGTACGAACCGGGAAATGGCGCGGCGGCAGTGCCGGGCGATCTGCCGTGGGCGAGGAGGACATCATTCGCCACCCTCGGCGACGGCTGTCGCGGTCTTACGCGACTTGCGCGCCGGCTTGGCCGGCGCCACGGGCTGGGCCTCTGCCACTGCTTCTGGGTCTGCCCTTGACTCCGCCGTGGCGACCTCGTCAGGGGCTGCTTCGACAGGTGCCGTCTCGGCGGCTGCCTTCTTACGGGTCGTCTGACGCTTCGGCTTGGCTACCGGCTGCTCGGATGGAGCGGACTCCGGGGGAGCGACCTCGGCGGCAGCGGCTTCGGCGGATGCGACCTCGGCGGGTGGCGTCTGCTCGACGGCCGTCGCCGCAGTCGCGGCTTCTGCGTCCGCAGCGACCGGCTCGGGCGTCGTAGCGGCTTGCTCGTCCCCGGCGGCGTCGGAGTCAGCGTCGGGCGAAGCGGGCCGGCCGGCCGCCTGGTCGGAGCGGATGTCGATGCGCCAGCCGGTCAGCTTGGCCGCGAGCCGCGCGTTCTGCCCCTCGCGGCCGATGGCCAGCGAGAGCATCCGCTCGGGCACGGTGACCGCGGCGATCCGGTTCTCCTCGTCGATGTCGACGCTCACGACCTGGGCCGGGCTCAGCGCGTTGGCCACGAAGACGGCGGGGTCCTCGTTCCACGGGATGATGTCGATCTTCTCGCCGCCGAGCTCGGCGACGACCGCCTGGACGCGTCCGCCGCGCTGGCCGACGGTGGCGCCGACCGGGTCGAGGCCTTCCTGGCGGCTGGAGACGGCGACCTTGGAGCGTGAGCCGGCCTCGCGCGCGATGGCCTTGATCTCGACCGTGCCGGCGTTGATCTCGGGCACCTCGAGCTCGAACAGGCGCCGCAGGAAGTTCTTGTGGGTGCGGCTGACGTAGATCAGCGGGCCCTTGGTGGTGCGCCGCACCTCGAGCACGTACGCCTTGACGTGCTGGCCGATGCGGTAGTGCTCGGTCGCGCTCTGGTCGGTCGTGGGCAGGATGGCCTCGCGCGCTGTGCCGACGTCGAGGATCACGCCGCGCGGCTCGACGCGGCTGACCGTGCCGGTGATGATCTCCGACTCGCGCTGGGCGTACTGGCCGAAGACCTGCTCGCGCTCGACCTCGCGCAGGCGCTGCCGGACGAGCTGCTGCGCGATCTGGGCGTGGATGCGGCCGAACGAGGACTCTTCCAGGTCCTCGAGCGGTCACCAGGTCGCCGACCTTCGCGTTGGTGTCGTGCTTCGTCGCCTCGTCGAGGGTGAACTCGGTGAGCGGGTCCTCGACCTCGTCGACGACGTACATCGCGCGGAACGCGCGAATTCTGCCGGTCTCGGGGTCGACGTCGACGAAGACGTTCTCGTTGCCCGGAGTCGCGCGGCGGTAGGCCGACTGGATGGCGTCGGCGAGCGTGGCCACGAGCTGCTCGCGGGGGATGTTCTTCTCTGCGTTCAGCTGCAGAAGCGCGCCGCGATGTCACGGTTCACGCTGCGCCCTCCTTTCGCTGACTGTCAAACCCCCGTCTTCGCGGGCTCCTCCGCATAAATAAACGTGGGGGTCACCCACGTTCACAGGCGGCCAAAAGACTCCCGCGAAGTATACACGCTGAGATTCGACCTCCGACGGAGCCACTCATGGCCAATAGAGTTGGCGACTGATGTTTCTGACGGGCACGATCCTCAATGCCGTCGCCGTGGTGATCGGGGCAACACTGGGCCTGCTCATCGGCGCGCGGATGCCGGCTCGCATCCAGACAACTCTGACCAACGGCCTGGGACTGTTCACGTTGGTGCTCGGTCTGGGCCTGGCGCTGCGCTACATGCTCGAGCCGGACCGTCCCGTGGCCGACGATCTGGCTGTGCTCGCGGGCCTGCTAGGCGGCGCAGTGATCGGCGAGCTGCTTCGACTGGCCGACCGACTCGACGGGCTGGGCGACTGGTTTCAGCGCCGCTTCGCCCGCGGTGACCGGCCGAGCCGCGTCAGCGAGGCGTTCGTCACCGCCAGCGTCGTGTTCTGTGTCGGCCCACTGACGATCCTGGGGTCGATCCAGAACGGCCTGACGGGTGACATCCAGCTGCTGGCGGTCAAGAGCCTTCTCGATGGCATTGCCGCGATCGCGTTCGCCGCCGCGCTGGGCGCCGGCGTCTACCTGTCGGCACTCACGGTGATAGTCATCCAGGGCAGCATCGCTCTCGGCGCGTGGCTCCTCGGCGCCGACCTCGATCCGAGGCTGATCGGCGCGGCGAGCGTCGTCGGCGGCCTGTTGCTGATGGGCGTCGGCCTGCGGCTGCTCGAGCTGCGCGACATTCGGGTGGTCAACTTCCTGCCCGGTCTGCTGCTGGCGCCGCTGCTGGTGGCCGCGGTGCAGCTGCTCGGGATCGGTTAGAGGCCGGCCTCAGTACGCGCGTGCGAACAGCACGCGCCGCTCGGACGGACGGCCGTCAACCAGGCACTTCCCTTCTTCGGCGGGTGAGTCGAACGGGATGACGCGGATCGTCGCACCCGTATCGGCGTTGACCTGCTTCTCGCACGCGCCGTCGCCGCACCACGGAGCCAACAGGAAGCCGCCTTCCTTTTCGAGCACCGCCTTGAACTCGTCGTAAGTGTCGGCAAAGTGCGTGTTCGCGGCGTGGAAGTCGCGTGCGCGCTGGAGCAGGTCTGCCTGGTAGTCGGCCAGGAGCTGCGGCAGCTCGTTAGGCAGGCCATCCAGGCTGACGGCGTCGCTTCTCGCGATCGACCCGTCGTACCAGCACTCCCTGGCGGGCGGCCACGTCGCGCGGGCCGATCTCGAGGCGAAGCGGCACGCCGCGCAGCTCCCAGTGGTTGTACTTGAAGCCCGGCGATTCCTCGCGCCAGTCGACCTTGTAGCGCAGCGGACCCGAAGCGGTCTGGACGTCGGCCAGCGCCTTCTCGAGCCGCTCGATCGCTGCGCCACCGCGGCGCGGTCCTCCTCGATCCGGAAGATGGGCACGATGACCAGCTGGGTGGGTGCGACGTTGGGCGGCAGCACCAGGCCCGAGTCGTCGCCGTGGGTCATGATCGTCGCCCCGACCATGCGCGTCGAGAAGCCCCACGACGTGCCGTAGGGTGCTTGCTGCTGGTTGTCGCGATCGAGGAACTGGATGCCGGCGGCATTCGCGAAGTTCGGTGCCGAGCATGTGGCTCGTGCCCGGCCTGGAGCGCCTTGCCGTCGCGCATCATGCGCCTCGATGGAGTGGCTGTACACGGCGCCGGGGAACTTCTCGTTCTCGCGTCTTGCGGCCCTTGATGACGGGGATGGCCAGCCAGTCCTCGGCCGTGGCGCGGTAGGCCTCGAGGCCCGTCGCGACCTCCTCGGCGGCCTCCTCCTCGGTGGCGTGGAAGGTGTGCGCCTCCTGCCACAGGAACTCGGCGGTGCGCAGGAAGAGGCGCGTGCGCAGCTCCCAGCGGACGACGTTGTTCCACAGGTTGAGCAGCAGCGGCAGGTCGCGATAGGACTGGATCCAGTCCTTGACGACCTCGGCGATGAGTCGCCTCGCTGGTGGGGCGGATGGCCAGCCACTCGGTCAGGTCCTCGCCACCGGCGCGGGTCACCCACGCAACCTGCGGATCGAAGCCCTCGACGTGCTCGGCCTCCTTCTCCAGCAGCGAGCGCGGCACGAAGAGCGGGAAGTAGACGTTGTCGTGGCCGGTGCGCTTGATGTGGCGGTCGAGCTCGTCGCGCATCGACTCCCAGATGGCGAAGCCGTACGGCCGGATGACCATGCAGCCGCGCACCGGTGAGTAGTCGGCCAGCTCAGCCTTGAGGACGACGTCGTTGTACCAGCCCGGGAAGTCCTCGGACTGCGGCGTGATCGACGTGACGAAGCGGGCCTTCTGCTCGGTGGACACGGACACTCCGGGCGCTGAGATGGTCGAACCAGCGGGGTTCTGGCTGACGGGTCGGTAATCCTAGCGCAGGAGCGTTACCCGCCAGCGGCGGCCGGCTGGTGCGGACAGTGGACGTCCCTTAGCTGCGCGACACCGCTGATGCGCGCCGCATTTGCAGATCTAGTGGACACGCCACGGTGCAATCGCGGGTTTGTCGCGGCCGCGGCGCACTTAGGCCTACGACAACATCCTTAGATCTGTAAAGCCGTTCATTCCGGGGGCCGAAGGTGTCCCCAGCGCCGCCGTGTGCGCACTAGACCTGCAAGCTCGCACGCGACGCTGGCAAAGATGCACCGCGAGGCGCAGACCGATGGCTAACCTCGCTGCGTCGGCGGCGCGGGACTGCCGTAGCGCTGGGCGACGTAGGCGTCGAGGATGCCGATGAACTCCTTGACCAGCCCCTCGCCGCGCAGAGTCGTGCGCAGCGCGCCGTCGACGTACACCGGTGCCACCGGCTCCTCGAACGTGCCCGGCAGCGAGATGCCGATGTCGGCGTGCTTCGACTCGCCCGGGCCGTTGACGACGCAGCCCATGACGGCGACGCGCATCTCCTCGACACCCGGGTAAGCACGCCGCCCAGACGGGCATCTGCTGGCGCAGGTAGCCCTGGATCTCCTGGGCCATCTCCTGGAAGAAGGTGCTGCGTCGTTCGGCCGCAGCCCGGACACGCCGAGACCTGGGGCGTGAAGGAGCGCAGGCCCAGCGACTGCAGCACCTGCTGCGCGACGAGCACCTCCTCGGTCCGGTCGCCGCCGGGCGCGGCGTGAGCGAGACGCGGATCGTGTCGCCGATGCCCTCGTCGAGCAGCAGCGCCAGCCCGGCGGTCGAGGCGACGATGCCCTTCATGCCCATGCCCGCCTCGGTCAGCCCGAGGTGAAGCGGGTAGTCGCAGCGGCCGGCGAGCGAGCGGTAGACGTCGACGAGGTCGCGCACGCCGCGACACCTTGGCGCTGATGATGATCCGGTCGTGACCCATGCCCGTCTCCTCGGCGAGCTCGGCCGAGCGCAGCGCCGATTGGACCATCGCCTCGATCATCACGTCGCGTGAGTCGGCCGGGACGGGCAGGCTGGCGTTGGCGTCCATCAGCGTCGTCAGCAGCGCCTGGTCGAGCGAGCCCCAGTTGACGCCGATGCGCACCGGGCGGTCGTACTCGAGCGCGACGCGGATGATCGTCACGAAGTTCTCGTCGCGGCGCTTCGCGCCGACGTTGCCCGGGTTGATGCGGTACTTGGCCAGCGCCGCGGCCATCGTCCGGGTACTCGACCAGCAGCTGGTGGCCGTTGTAGTGGAAGTCGCCGATGAGCGGCACGCCGATGCCCAGGTCGTCGAGCTTGCGCCGGATCTCGGGCACGGCTGCGGCCGCCGCGTCGTTGTTGACCGTGATGCGCACCAGCTCCGAGCCGGCGTGGGCGAGCGCGGCGACCTGGAGGGCCGTGGCGTCGGCATCGGCCGTGTCCGTGTTGGTCATCGACTGCACGACGATGGGATGTCGCGAGCCGATGCTGACGCCGCCGACGTTGACGGTGGGCGTCTGCCGCCGACCGGGAAGGTGCTCCTCGCCCTCGACCCGGCCGACCGCCTGCCGCCCTTCCTGGATCGCGGGCTGGTCGACCGCGGACATCAGCCCAGGCGCTGTATGTCGAAGAACGTCACGTACACCAGCAGCATCATCAACAGGATGAACCCCGTCAGGTAGACCAGCCGCTCGGCCGCCTCGCTGATGCGGTTGCCCGACAGCCTTCTGGATCAGCGCTACCGCGACGCGTCCGCCGTCGAGTGGTGGGAACGGCAGGGCGTTGACGATCGCGAGGTTGGCCGACAGCAGGCCGATGAGGTAGATGAGGAAGACCGGCGCGCCGATGGCCCGCACTTGGCCGATCGTGTCGACGATGCCAACCGGGCCGGACACCTGCGGGTTGCCGAGGTTTGTCACCAGGTCGCCCAGCCCGCGCAGGACCAGGGTGGCGGCCTCGAACGTGCGCTGCGCGCCGATGACGAGCGCCTCCACCGGTCCGTGGCTGACCTCCTCCTGGACCAGCGCCGGATGGACGACGATGCCCAGCGCGCCCTGACCGGGCTCGGGGATGCGCAGCGTCACGGGCACCTCGCGCACCGTTCCATCCGCGCTCCGGACCGTCAGCGTCACCTGCTCGCCGGCATGAGCGCGCAGGTAGGCCAGCGACGGGGTCGGAGACTCGACGCTGTCGAAGACGGGAAACCTGCGGCCGTCGATCGCGAGGATCACGTCGCCCGACTCGTCGTAGACCGGGTTGCCTTCGTCGTCGGTGCCCGTCTGCACGCCGCCCACGAGCCCGACAGACGCGGCCGGCGTATTCGGCTGCACCTCGGCGATGCGCACGTGGGCGATCGGGTCGGCGAACATGGCGATCCCGGTGAAGATCACGAAGGCCAGGATCAGGTTCATGACGACGCCGGCGAGCAGGATCGTCAGGCGCGTGCGCAGCGGCCGGCGACTGAAGGCGTTGGGATCGTCCGATTCGCCGCCGTCCTCCCCCTCCAGCTTCACGAAGCCGCCGATGGGCAGCCAGTTGAGCGTGTAAGTCGTGCCCTTGCTGTCGGTGCCAAGGACCTTAGCCCGCGGCGGGAAGCCGATGCCGAACTCGTGAACCGTGACGCCCGCGCGCCGAGCCACGACGAAGTGGCCGAGCTCGTGGATCACCACCAGCACGACCAGGATCGCGAGCAGCAGGACGATGTTGACCAGAAGTTGCGATGGGTCAGCGAAGAAGTTGAACATCAGGCTCCAGACGCGGCGGTTGCGGTGATGGTTGCGGATCGCGCGAAATCGCGCACTTCGTGATCGAGCGCGAGCAGCTCGTCTAGGTCCGGCGCCGGCCCGTCGCCGAAGCGCGTTACGGCCAGCTCGCACAGCCGCGCGATCCCCGGGAAGTCAAGTGTCCCCGCGAGGAAGCGATCGACCGCAACGTCATCGGCGGCGATCAGCGCGGCGCTCGCGCGCGGCCCGCGACGACCCGCCTCGCGCCCGATCGTCAGTGCCGGGAAGCGCCCGTGATCGACCTCCTCGAAGGTGAGCGTCGGCAGCTCCTCGAGCGTCACGCGCGGCGCCGGCGAGTCGACATGCGCGGGATAGGTGAGCGCGTACTGGATCGGGAGTCGCATGTCGGGTAAGCCAAGCTGTGCCTTGAGCGAGCCGTCGGCGAACTCGACGAGCGAGTGGACGATGCTCTGCGGATGAATGACGACGTCGACCTGTCGTCCTCGAAATCGTACAGCCAGCGCGCCTCGATCACCTCGAGTGCCTTGTTCATGAGCGTCGCGGAGTCGATGGTGACCTTGGCGCCCATGCGCCAGGTCGGGTGCTGCGAGCGCGTCATCCTGGGTAGCCGATGCAATGCGGTCGGTCGGCCACTCGCGGAACGGTCCGCCCGACGCCGGTGATGATCAGGCGCGCGATGTCGTGGCGGCGCTCGCCGGCCAGGCACTGCCAGATCGCCGAGTGCTCCGAGTCGATCGGTCGCAGCCAGTGGAGCGCGCCGGCGGCTAGGTCGTCGTCACCGGCACGGCCGGCGAGCCGGCGCGCCAGCGGCATGACCAGGTGGCCGCCGGCGACGAGCGTCTCCTTGTTGGCAGTGGCCACGACCTTGCCCAGCTCGAGAGCCGCGATCGTTGGCCGGAGGCTGACCAGCCGGTCGTGCCAACGAGCACGAGGTCGACGTCGTCGCTCGCCGCAATGTCCTCGAGCGCCGCGGGCCCGTCCTTGGCGAGTATTGCCGTACGCGGTATGAACCGAGCCACCTGCTCGTCGAGGGTCTTCTCGTCACGGCCCGCGGCGAGCGCCACGACCTCGAATTGCTCGGGGTGCGCGGCAAGGACGTCGAGCGCCTGCCGCCCGATCGAACCCGTGCTGCCCAGGACTGCGACCCGGGTCCTCATGCGGGCCGGGCCTCGGTCACGAATTGCATGAAGGTCAAGGTGATGAACATCGCCGGCGCCGCGAAGAGGAACGAGTCGACTCGATCGAGGATGCCGCCGTGGCCGGGCAGGATGTTGCCCGAGTCCTTGGCGCCGGCGGCCCGCTTCAGGACCGACTCCGCAAGGTCTCCGGCCTGTGCCGTGACGGCCACGATCAAGCCGAGGACGACGCCGCCGAACCAATGCTGGCCAGTCGCCGAGACGAGGAGGGCGCAGACGATGATTGCGGCGATGGTCCCGCCGATGACCCCGCTCCACGTCTTGTTGGGCGAGATGTGGTTCATGAAGCGGCCCTTGCCGTGGTACTTGCCGGAGAGGTAGGCAAAGCTATCGAAGGACCATACGGTCAGCACCAGGATCAGCAGCCACGCGCGACCACCATCGAGCACATTCGAAAATGCCGACGTCGGCGAGAGCGCCGGCGCGACGGCGAGGATGCCCGCCACGAACGCGATCAGGCTCGGGTACAGGGCCGCGAAGGTATTTCCCGTCCAGGATCGGTAGCCCTCCGCTGGATCGAGTCGGCGCAGCGCCAGAAAGCCGGCGATCCCGAAAACGAGCGCCACCAGGCTGAGCACCAGCGGCAGGACCAGATCGCCATCGATCGGTGCCAGCGCGATGCCGCCGATCTCGATGGGACCGAGCATCAGGCGCGTCAGGCCAACGGCCAGGACGGCGGTGACGATGGCCAGTGATGAAGTTGCCTGGAGACCGGCGCCGCGCACGAGCTGCACCGTTTCGTAGGCCGCCAGCCCGGCGAGTGCGGCAAGCGCAAACGTCAGCCACGGGTCGCCCAGCAGGAAGACGATGACGACGGCCGGCACCAGCACGGCCGCGCCGATCAGGCGGTCACGCATGCTCCAACCCAGATCCTGGCCGCATCAGCGGTCAGGCTAACGGCCGAAGCGACGAGTTCGCCGGGCGTATTCGGTCAGCGCTGCGTCGAACGTGGCCGGGTCGAAGTCGGGCCACAGGATGTCCGTGAAGTACAGCTCGGCGTACGCCGCCTGCCAGATGAGGAAGTTGCTGATGCGCTGCTCGCCGCCGGTGCGGATGAGCAGGTCGAGGTCGGGCACATCGGCGGTGTAGAGCCGTTCGCCGATCACCTCCTCGGTGATCGCATCGGCCGCCATGCCCTCCCCCAGCGCACGCTGGACGGCATCGACGATCTCCGAGCGCCCGGAGTAATTGAAGGCGACATTGAGCGTCATGCGCCGGCCACCGGCCGTGGCCGAGATCGCGTCCGCGATCGAGGCCCGGGTGCTCTCTGGCAGCTCGTGCAGGCGGCCGAGGATGTTGACGCGGACTCCCTGGCGGACGAGGTCCGGGGTTTCGCGCCGGATCGCGGCCTCGAGCAGTGCGAACAGGGTCTCCACCTCCTCGTCGCTGCGTGACCAGTTCTCGCGCGAGAAGGCGTAGATTGAAAGCGCCTCGACGCCGCGGTCGGCCGCGTGCTCGACGATCGGCCGGATGGCGTCGACGCCGGCAGAGTGACCTTCCGCCTCAGACAGGCCGTGCATCCGTGCCCAGCGGCGGTTGCCGTCCATGACGATGGCCACGTGGCGCGGCAGCGCGTCGGGCGTCGTGGGCTGCTCGACCGCGCGCGTATCGGTAGCCGTGCCCACCTCAGTTGGTCGGGTCAGGTCGACGGACGTCATCAGAGGCGGGCAGACGTCAGCCGACGTCCATGATCTCCTGCTCTTTGTGCTTGCCGACGCGCTCGACCTCGGCGATCCAGCGATCCGTCGCCTTCTGGAGCGTGTCCATCTCGCGCCGTCCCTCGTCCGCGCTGACGTCGCCGTCCCGCTCGGCCTTCTTGATGTCGTCGGCCACCTCGCGGCGCTGGTTGCGGACCTCGACTCGTGCCTCTTCCATGCGCTTATGGACGAGCTTGACGAGGTCCCTGCGACGCTCTTCGGTCAGCGGCGGAATGTTCAGCCTCACGACGGTGCCGTCGACGTTCGGCGTGAGCCCAACGTCGCTCTTGAGGATTGCCTTCTCGATCGCACCGAGCGCGCTGCGATCCCATGGCTGAATGACGATCGAATGTGCCTCTGGCACGCTGATCGAGGCAAGCTGGTTGAGCGGCGTGGAAGTGCCGTAGTACTCGACCGCGATGCGCTCGACCAGGGCCGTCGCTGCGCGCCCCGTCCTGATCGCGGCCAGGTCGCGCTCGAGGGCATCGAGGGCGCGGCTCATCTTGTCGTCCGCGTCGCGGCGGATGTCGTCGGTCATACCGCTTCTCCAGTCCCTCCGTCGATGAGCGTCCCGATCGAGGCACCGAGTGCGGCCGACCTGATATGGCCGGGCTGGTGCAGATCGAAGACGACGATCGGCAGGTTGTTCTCCATGCACAGCGTTACGGCAGTCGCGTCGATGACCTCGAGGCGATCGCTGAGCATCTGAGCGTAATCGAGCCGGTCGTGCTTCTTGGCATCCGGGTTTATCGCGGGATCACTGTCGTACACGCCATCGACCTGGGTTGCCTTGAGCAGCACCTCTGCGGCGATCTCGACGGCGCGCAACGCGGCCGCAGTGTCGGTCGTGAAGTAGGGATTGCCCGTCCCTGCGGCGAGGATGATGACGCGGCCCTTCTCGAGGTGGCGCACGGCGCGCCGGCGGATGTAGGGCTCCGCGACCTCGTTCATCGCGATGGCCGACATGACGCGCGTTGGCACGCCCGCCTTCTCCAGCGCATCCTGGAGGGCAAGTGCGTTCATGACGGTCGCCAGCATGCCGATGTAGTCGCCTGTAGCGCGGTCCATGCCTGCCGCGGACGCGGCCAGTCCACGGAAGATGTTTCCGCCACCGACAACCAGCGCGACCTCTACGCCCAGATCGTGGACGTCCTTGACCTGGCGGGCGATGAAGACGCACATCTCCGGGTCGACGCCGTAGCTGCGCCTTCCGAGCAGCGCCTCGCCACTGATCTTGAGCACGATGCGCCGGTAACGCGCACGGTCTCCTCCCGTCGCGGGCTCCCCGACACCGGCCATCACCGGTTTGGGAGCGACGGCTTCACTCAAATCTCTTCACCGAGCTGGTAGCGCGTGAAGCGGCGGACGCGAATGTTCTCGCCGATGCGCGCGATGGCGTCGGTGATCAGCTCACCAACCGATCTGGTCGGTGTCGCGGAATGGCTGCTCGTAGAGCACCACCGACTGGTACCACTTGCGCAGCTGGCCCTCGACGATCTGGGCGCGGACGTTTTCGGGCTTCTTCAGCGTCGCCTCATCGGCGAGCAGCTCGGCGCGCTTGGCTTCGAGCAGGTCGCCGGGGATCGACTCGATCGTGACGTACTGGGGCGCAAGGCCGGCGACCTGCATCGCCAGCTGCTGGACGAGCTTCTGGAAGTCCTCATTGCGCGCGACGAAGTCAGTCTCGCTGTTGACCTCGATGAGCACGCCAAGGCGACCACCGGCATGGATGTAGCTGGCGATGGTGCCTTCGCGCGCGTCGCGACCGGCCTTCTTGGCGGCAGTGGCGGCGCCGCGCTCGCGGAGAATGGCGATCGCCCGGTCGACGTCGCCGTTCGACTCCTCGAGGGCGCGCTTGCACTCCATCATGCCCGCGCCCGTGCGCTCGCGCAGCTCCTTTACTGCCGCGGCAGAGATTTCAGCCATGGGTTTCCTTCAAGTTCAATTGATGTAGGGCAACAGAGCCGGTGCTAGCCAGCCGGCTCCGGTTCCTCTCCGTCGGGGGCGGCGGGTGCGGCGCGGCGGGTAGTGGCTGCGCGTGGCGCGTGAGCACGCGCCGCGGGAGCCGGGGGCTCTTCCTCGGGCTCCTCGGCCTCGACGACCGCTGCCTCGACTGGAAGGAGCTCCTCTTCGTCCGGCTCGGGCTCGAAGCTGAACGTGCCGCCCGCGGCGAGCGCCGCGACCATCTCGTCGCTGGCCTCTTCCTGCTCCTCGACGACCGCAACGGGCTCTTCGACCGGCCGCGAGGCCCGCTCCTGCGAGCCTTCAATCGCGGCATCTGCCACGAGCGTGCACAGCAACCGAATGGCGCGGATGGCGTCGTCGTTGGCGGGGATGACGTAGTCGAGCAAGTCCGGATCGACGTTCGTGTCGCCGGTGCCGATGACCGGGATCTCCAGCTTGCGCGCCTCGACGACGGCGATGCGCTCGCGCTGGGGGTCGACGACGAACATCGCGCCGGGCAGTCGGCGCATCTTGCGCATTCCGCCGAGCGTGCGCTGGAGCTTGTTCATCTCCTCGGTCAGCTTGCTCGCTTCCTTCTTGGAGATGCGCTCGAACTCGCCGTTATCACGACGTGCCTCGAGCTGGTCGAGCAGGCCCATGCGCTTTCGGATGGTCACGAAGTTGGTCAGCATGCCACCCAGCCAACGCTGGTTGACATAGGGCATCTCGGCGCGGGTGGCCTCCTCGGAGATCGGGCTCCTGGGCCTGCTTCTTGGTGCCCACGAACAGGATCGAGTCACCACGGGCGACGGTCTCGCGCACGAACTCGAGCGCCTCGTCCAGCCCGCGCACGGTCTGGGCAAGGTCGATGATGTGGATGCCGTTGCGCTCGGCGAAGATGTAGCGCGCGCATCTTGGGATTCCAGCGCCGCGTCTGGTGGCCGAAGTGCACACCAGCCTCGAGCAGCTGACGCATGGATACCTGGGGCATGGGATGTGAGACCTCCGAGTTTCGGTTAGTACCTCCGCGCCCGTCCTTGATCCGCAACCTCGGCCGCCTGGGGCTCCGAGGCACCTCGCGGGGAGCGATGACGCGTGTGTGATGGGCTCACCTGCGTGAGCCTGGCCGCTTGAGCAGCCTGCGGCAGTTTACACCGAGTGTGCGTCGACCCTGGCGGCAGGTCTTGAGAAGCGGATCCTCGTGGGCCTCGCGCCTACCGCGGCTAGGGGAAAATTGAGTCACCGACGGATATTCACTGTGATTGAACAGAAACCGCTGTTTGAAGTAGTTGCACCCTGTTGCCGCCCGCCAAAGTGGGAGATTTTCTCGTCTCGGCGCCCGACTACGCACCAAACTGCCCCAAACGGCTTTGCCCGGCCTACAAATCGGAGGGTCTACCGATCCAATCGGGCCATCCTGTTCACTGTGGTCGAATAATCGCGGCCCATGGCGCTCTCAGGCGGGTTCGAGGCGGCGCAGGTGCCTGATCGTGACCTTGCCGCCGCGGGCATCGACGACGATCAGGTCGACGCGCCGGGGTAGTCCGGACCCCGACTGCATCGTCCGCATCGCGCGGTACAGGTTGCGAATCTTGGTGCGGTCGATCCGTTCCTCCGGTGCCCCGAACGCATCGCTCGTCGCCGACCGGACCTCGACGCAGACCAGCTCTGCCGGTGGGCCCGGATCCACGGCCACGATGTCTATCTCGTCACGGCCGACCTTCACGTTTCGCTCGAGCATACGCCAACCCGCAGCCGCCAGGTAGCGGGTCGCGGCGTCCTCTGCAGCCTGCCCGCGCCGCTGTCGGAGGGTCCGGCGCGGGTCGGCGTCGTTCTGTGTTGCCCGTCCGTGTCTTATCGTGCGCATGGGCGCCACGCTAGCCACGATCGCTTATCGGGAGCTTTTGTAGAGCGCATGGGAGCGAACGAACCGAGCTCGGACCCATTGATCGAGGACTACCTGCGCGAGCTGCGCGTGTCCGCCTGGAACCGGAGAGTCCCCCGGCCGCAGGCTGCGAACCTGGAGAACGAGGTGCGCGCCAGCATTGACGCGGAGCTGGCCGAAGCCGGCGATCGAGATGTGGAGACGGTGCTCCGCGTTCTCGATCGACTTGGTCCACCGAGCGCGTTCGTGGCCGACCTTACTGATGCGCCGCCGACCGAGTCCAGGCGGCTGATCGACACGCTCATGACGCCGATCACGCGGGTGCGAGGGCTCTTCGAGGCCTACGGCTGGGGCTGGGCAGATATCGGTGCGCTGCTGTTGCTGATCGCCGGTCCGTTCTACCTGTGGTGGATCGGACCGATCTTCGGCATCATCCTCGTGCGCGCGGCAGCCAATCGGTGGGCGCCCAAGGCGACGCATCGCGCCACCGCCGTCGTGGTGTGGCTGTTCGCCGCCCAGGTGATCATCTCTGTGGGCCTGTTTGTGATCGTCCTTGCGATCGGCGGTCCGTTGGCCGAGCAGCTCCAGAGGATCTTCTCCAACTTCGCCCTCGGCGGGGCTGGGCGATCGCCGCTGGCGCCCGGCTTCGGCGGAGACGAGCCGCTATCGCCCGTTCAGCTCCTCATGGCGTCGCCGGCATATGTCGCCGGTGGGGTGAGCGGCGTCTATCTCGCTCTCAGCCCGCGCTACCGGCCGGAGATCCACGGCTAAGGCGGCAATAGCGGCGAGTCAGGTGGCTGCCGGGAGCGCCCGCAGCGGACCGACGTCGGGTTCGATCGCGATCACGATTGGCTGCTCAGCCACCGCGTTGTCGTCGAACAGATCGAGCGAAGTCTGCTCGCCGGCGAGCACGCGCTGCGTCGTGATGAACGAGCGTCGGTGGTGGGGGGTGACGCCCAGGGCCGCCATCCCGGCGCGGTGGTCGGGCGTGGCATAGCCCGCATTGTGCTCCCAGCCGTAGCCCGGATAGCGCGCGGCGAGCCTCGCCATCAGCCGATCGCGCGTGACTTTGGCCACGATCGATGCGCACGACACCACGTAGCAGAGCGCATCACCGTCGACGACCGAGCGATACGGCCCGGCGTGCTCTTCGAAGCCACGGATGCGGTTGCCGTCGACGATCACGAAGTCGTGCTCGCCGGCACGGCGCACGGCGCGCTTCATGGCGAGCACCGTGGCGTGGTAGATGTTGATCGTGTCGATCTCGCGCACGGAAGCCGCGCCGAGGCCAACACGCGTCGCACGGCGCAGGATCTGCCGGTAGAGGCGTTCACGCTGCGCGGCGTTGAGCATCTTGGAGTCGCGCACGCCCTTGATCGGCTTCTTGTCGAGCGGCATGGCCAGGGCGCAGGCCACGACCGGGCCGCATGACGGTGCCACACCAACCTCGTCCACACCCAGGATCACCTGATAACCGTGCTCGCGCGCGAGCTTGAACTCGAGGCGGCGCGAGGGAGTGATCACGGCCATCGAGCGAAAGGTTAGTCCGTCAGCGGCCCGAAGTGCGCACGCGCCGGACGATGAACCTCCAGGTCAGGAGGGGCGGCGCTCCCGCAGCGTAGCGGCCTTGCCCACGCGCTTGCGCAGGAAGTAGAGCTGCGCGCGCCGGGCGACGCCGTGGCGCACGACCTCGATCTTCTCGATGCGCGGGGAGTGGATCTTGAAAGTGCGCTCGACGCCGACGCCGCTGCGCAGCGCGCGGACTGTGATCGAGCGGCTGATGCCGCCGCCGCGCAGCCGCATGACCGTGCCCTCGAACACCTGGATGCGCTCGCGATTGCCTTCGCGCACTCTGGCCGACACGCGGACGGTGTCGCCCGAGGCAAGCTCGGGCAGGTCGGTGCGCAGCTGTTCGGCGCTGATCTCGTCGATGACGCTCACGTTTTGACTCACAGTGACTTGGGCGCGCGGAACAGCGGCCGAGATTATCCAGGTCGGGGCGGCCGAGTATACAACGGCGCTACGATCGGCCGGTGCTGAGAGTTGGATCGATAGTCATCAGGGTCGATGACATTCGAGCCCAGCGTGATTTCTGGATGGCCGCGCTCGACTACGTGCCTCGTGACGACGGCGACGACCCAACCCATGTCGTGCTGCGCCCGAGGACCGGACCGGGCCCGAATGTCGGTCTGGACAAATGGCATGCGCCGCTGAACATCCCGCCGCGCATCCACCTCGACCTGTATGCCACCGACCGCTCGGCCGAGGTTGCCCGTCTGTTATCGCTCGGCGCCACGGAAGTCCACTGGGAAAGGATGCCCCTCGACGCCGACTTCACGATCCTGGCCGACCCAGAGGGCAACCGCTTCTGCGTCATCGACAAGGCCAATCCGCGGACGGAGTGGGGCTAGGCGCAGATCGCCTAGACGGCTCCGTTGCCGCCCGGAGCACCGTCGCCGTCCCGGGCAGCGTCGCCTCTCAGCAGAAGATCCGGGCGTTGCGCGCGCGTTCGCTCCAGAGCCTGCGCGCGTCGCCAGCGATCGACCGCTCCGTGATCGCCGCTCAGCAGGATCTCGGGGACGTCCCTGCCCTCGAAACCGGCCGGACGCGTGTACTGCGGGTACTCGAGCAGGCCGTGTGCGAATGATTCCTCCAGCGGTGAGGCCTCGTCGATTGCACCGGGCAGCAGACGCAGCACGGCGTCGATGACGACCATCGCCGGCAGCTCCCCGCCCGAGAGGACGTAGTCGCCGATCGACAGCTCGAGATCGACCATGTCGCGCACCCGGGCGTCGACGCCCTCGTAGCGCGGACATACGAAGAGCAGGTGCTCGCGCGCCGCGAGATCGAGCGCCACGTTCTGCGAAAAGGGCACGCCTCCCGGATCGAGGAGGACCTTGAACGTCGCCTCGTCCGCGAGGGCGTCGAGCGCCGCGGCGATCGGCTCGACGCGCATGATCATGCCTGCGCCACCGCCATATGGGTAATCGTCCACGCTGCGATGGCGTCCGAGGCCCCACGCACGCAGATCATGGGCGCGCAGCTCGGCGAGGCCCCTCTCGAGCGCGCGCCCCGTGATGCTCGCCCCGAGAGCGCCCGGGAACAGCTCCGGGAAGATCGTCACGACGTCGATGCGCATCATGAACTCGGTTCGGGCGGCTCCACGGGTTCGTCCAGGCCCAATGCGTCGCCGTCGACGACGATCCGCTTGTCGGCGACCGACAGCTCGAGCACGACGCCAGCAACCGCGGGCACCAGCACCTCGCCGCGCGGTCCACGCACCGTGTACACCTCCGATTCACCGATCCTGAACACGTCCCTCACCGTGCCCAGGTCCTCCCCTATCGCGCTGACCACGGAACAGCCGATGATGTCGTGCCAGTAGAAGGCGTCCTCGGGCAGGTCCAGGGCGGTGGCCTCGAGGTATGCGTTGCGCAGCGAGTCCGCTGCGTTTCGGTCCGATATCTCCTTGAAGCGAATGAGCAGGCCCGGACCATCGCGCTGCGCGCTGATGATCGTCAGCGGTCGAGGATCGCCCTCGCGATGCACGACGCTGCCCGCGGCGAAGCGATCTGGGTTGTCCGAAAGGATCTCGACCCGGACCGCGCCATTGAGGCCGTGTACGCCTCGGACGAGGCCGACCACCAGCCGCTCATCGGTCATGGCGGCGACCAGGCTCAGACGATCTCGAGTGAGACCGACTCCCCTTCGCGCGCGGCCACGACCTTGAGCAGCGTACGCAGCGCTTTGGCGACGCTGCCGTTGCGGCCGATGACCTTGCCCATGTCGTCTTCAGCGACGTGCAGCTCGATCACCCGCCCATCCTGGTCCTCGACTGTCTTGACGCTCACCGCGTCCGGATTGTCGACCAGCGACCTGGCAACGTATTCGACCAGCGATTCGGCCGTCATGCGAGCTACTTGGCCTCCAGCGGCGGCAGCACGCCGACTCGGCGAAACAGGCGCGCCACAGTGTCGGAGGGCTGTGCGCCCTTGCTCAACCACTCGCGCGCCTTGGCCTCGTCGACATTGATCTCGATCGGGTCGGTGCGCGGGTTGTAGTGCCCGATGGTGTCGATGGAGCGGCCGTCGCGGGCATTGCGGCTGTCCGCTACGACGAAACGATAAGTCGGCTGCTTGGTCGCGCCAACGCGCGTCAGCCGGATGCGTACTGCCACTGGTTAGATGAAGCCTCCGTGAAGATCAGCGGCAAGGTTACTCGACGTGAAGAAAGATGTGGCTGACCAGGATTCCGTTCTCCGTCCGGTTGACGACCGAAAGCGTGGTCAGCGGCTCAAGGAAGGGCTTGCCCTCGGCCTCATAGTCCGCCCTTTCCGTTGCGGACATCGACGCCTCGAGAGCGGCCCGGCCGCGAGCGACGTCGACGTAGACGACGCCCGCGTTTTCGCTGCCACCGGCCGCGATGGCCTTCTGGAAGCCTGCGGTCGCGGCCAATGAATCAGATTGCTGGCGATCCAGCGCCGCGGTCACGAAGTCATCGAGGCCGATGTACAGGCGACCGTTGGCCACGCTGACCGCGATTGACGTGGCCGGCAAATCCGGGCTCGGCGCACTCATCGTCAGCACGGTGACCGTCGCGCCGTTGTGCTCGATCTCCTCGACCGTGAGCGAGGCGTCCTCGCCGAACGCCGCGAGGGCGCGCAGCGTGGTGAGCAGGCGATCGACCCGCTGGCTGGCCAGGGCCTCGTCGTCGACCGTGGCGATGAGGCCGCCACCGGGCGTGTTGTTCTCGTATGTGACCGCCACGCCGGCGTCGTCGATGAAGTCGAGGTAATCCTCGGGCGCGACGCCCAGGAACTGCTCGATCATGCGCGGGTCGAACGGGGGCTGCTCACCCTCGGGCATGGAGCTCATGCACTCGAGCAGCCCCGCGATCAGGGCCCGGGCGTTGGCGCCAACCTGGCGGAACTCGGCATAGGCCAAGGCGTTGCCGGGCATCGCCGCGGCCAGTGCGTTGGCCTTGTTCTGGGGCGGCGGCGGCAAGTTGCCGCCGGTTGGCGGCTGGGATCGAGTCGCTATCGCGAAGTGGTCGTCCTCGGCTCGTGCCTCGGCCACGTACTTGACACGACCGGCCGACTGGAGCTCGGTCAGGCACTCCGTGCCGAACATCTCAACCGGACTTTCGCCGGCCGCGGCCTGCGTGGAGTCCATGACCTCGCCCATGTCCACGTACGCGGTGGCCAAGCGGTCCGAGTGAAGGGCGCCGAGCTGCTGCAGGAAGAACTGGTCCTGGGCCAGCGAGGGACGGACGCCGGCCTTGACGTCGAGCGCCACCTGGATCTCTTCGAGCCGATGGCTGACCAGGATCAGCTCGTCAGTGACGGCGAAGCTGATGCGATCCCTGCCCGGGTCCGGCGTGAATGAGCGGATCTGAGTTCCCTGGTGGTCGATCGTGTCGACATCGTGGTCGGCCAGCCTGCCGTTCAGGAACTCGTCCAGCGCGGAGCGATCCTCGACCGTAAGCGCCACGACCATCGACGGCGGCGTGCCCTCGGTCGGGGTGAGCGTCTGTCCGAAGACACCAACCTGGCCACCGAACCATGGCGCCACATCGCGCTGCCACTCGAGGCCCGAGTCAGCCTGCTGCAGGAGCTGGTCGAGGATCTCGTCGACCTTTTGCTGGAACGCCTGTGGATCGGCGAAGCCCGGGAAGTGGCTCATGAACGACGCCAGGTTCTGCGCCTGGTCGCCGGGCAGGTCGAGGCGAACGTCGAGATATGCAGCGGTGTCGGCGGGGACGTAGTACTCGACCACCGACGGTGACCCGGCGCGCGGCTGCGCCAGCAGCAGCACACCACCGACGAGCACGAAGACGAGGAGCGTCGCCAGCCCGGCCACGGCCCAGCGCAGGCGCCCGCCACGCGATGAAGAGCCGTTGACCGGCTGGGTCACGACCGTGTCAGCCGCCGCCCCCGCCTGGGCGCGGTCATCCGCGGACGTGAACAGATGTGTGTCTGAGCCCGCGGCCGAGTCGTTGGTGCTGCGCTCGTCGCCCACTCGGTTGAAGACGGGCGGCTCGCGATCCGAGGACATGTGACTGAACCCTCCGTTAGCGACGCGTGTCGAACGGCAGCATCTGCCGCCGGCCACCGCCGCTCATCTGTCGCATCAGACGACGCATCTCGCCGAACTGTTTCACCAGGCGATTGACGTCCTGGAGCGTGGTGCCCGAGCCGCGCGCGATGCGGCGCCGGCGGCTGCCGCGTGAGGATCTCCGGATCGCGCCGCTCCTCGAGCGTCATCGACTGGATGATGGCCTCGACGCGCTGTCAGATCGCCGCGCTCGACCGCAGCCTGAGCCTCCTTCGCGGCGCCACCCATGCCCGGCATCATGTCGAGCAGCTGGCCGATCGGGCCCATCTTCTTGATTTGCTGCATCTGCCCCAGGAAATCCTCGAGCGTGAAGGCGTTGCGCTGAAGCTTGCGCGCCAGCTCCTCGGCCTCCTTCTGGTCGACGTTCTCCTGGGCGCGCTCGATGAGGGTCATCACGTCGCCCATGCCCAGGATGCGGCCGGCCAAGCGGTCGGGATGGAACGGCTCCAGCGCGTCCGTCTTCTCGCCCGTGCCCATGAACTTGACCGGCAGCCCGGTGACGGCACTGATCGACAGTGCCGCGCCGCCCCGGGCATCGCCGTCGATCTTGGTCAGCACCAGCCCGGTGACCGGGGCGGCATCGACGAACGCCTGGGCCACGGCGACCGATTCCTGGCCGACCATCGCGTCGACCACGAGCAGCGTCTCCGACGGTTGCATCTGCTTCGCGAGCTGGCGGACCTCGTCGAGCATCGCTTCGTCGATCGAGGTGCGCCCGGCCGTGTCGAGGATGAGCACGTCGCGCGCCTGCGTCTTGGCGGCCGTCAGGGCGCCGCGCGCAATATCGGGCACTGACGTTCCGTTGGGCGCGCGGTGCACCGGAATGTCGAGCTGCTTGCCCAGCGTCTGGAGTTGATCAGCCGCAGCGGGCCGGTATGGGTCGGCAGCCACGAGCAGCGGCCGGCGGCCCTGCTTGGTGATGTGGCGCGCCAGCTTGGCCGCGGATGTTGTCTTGCCCGAGCCCTGGAGGCCGACGAGCATGACGACTGCCGGCGAGCCGCTCAGGTGGAACGTGCTGTCACCGGCTCCGAGGATCGCGGTCAGCTCCTCGTGGACGATCTTGATGACCTGCTGGCCGGCATTCAGGCTTTCGAGCACGTCAGACCCGACGGCCCGCTCGCGCACCCGGGCAATGAAGTCCTTGACCACGCGGAAGTTGACGTCTGCCTCGAGCAGCGCGAGACGAACCTCGCGCATCGCGGCATCGACGTCTGCCTCGGTAATTCGGCCGCGGCCGCTGAGGCGGCCGATTACGCCGCGCAGGCGGTCGGAAAGGTCATCGAACACGGGACAGCGATTCTAGCCCTCTCTCTTCGCATACCCTTTCGCGCCGATGGCTGGCCCCTCCGAACCGCTCCACGACCCACATTTCCCACCACCGGACGAGCTCCCCTCCGAGTCGCTCTGGCGCAACGGGGCGTTCCAGCGAGTCTGGGCCGCAGCGACGGTCTCGATCTTCGGCTCGCTCGTGACGCGCGTGGCATTGCCTTTCGTCGCCATCGCGTCGCTCAACGCCGATTCGGTCGGCGTCGCGCTCGTGCGCAGCATGGACCTGGTGGCTGGCCTGGCAGTGGGGCTGGTCGCTGGCGCATGGGTCGACCGATTGCGCCGCCGCCCGGTGCTGATCTGGGCGGATCTGGGCAGGGCAGCCATGCTCCTGGTGATACCTGTCGCCTTCTTCGGCGGCTGGCTGTCACTGCCGCTGCTGCTCTTGGTCGCGCTGCTGACCGCGGTGCTGACGACGTTCTTCGATGCGGCGGACAACGCCTATCTGCCCACGGTCGTGCCCAAGCCTGACCTGGTGCGCGCGAATGGTGCGCTGGCGGCTTCATCCTCGGTGTCCGAGTTCGCAGCCTTCGGCTCGGCTGGCTTCCTGGTCCAGATCCTGACCGCGCCGATCGCGATCCTGATCGATGCCGTGACCTTCGTGATCTCGGCCGTGCTGCTCTTCACGATCCGCAAGCCCGAGCCACCGCCACCGCCCAAGGCCGACCGCGAGCCTGTTCTGCGCGAGATCCGGATCGGGCTGCGCCTCGTGGCGCACAACCCGATCCTGCGCGCGACCACCATGGCATCGATGGCCGGCGCGGCGATGTGGGGCATCGGTGGCGCGCTGTGGTACCTCTTCGCAATCGACGAGCTGGGCCTGGATGCGGCCGCGATCGGGCTCATCGCCGCCGTCGGCGGCATCAGCTCGCTCGTCGGGGCGCTGATCACGGAGCGAACGACGCGCCGCTTCGGCGTGGGCCGAGTGATCGTCGTCAGCTCGCTCGTCAGCGGTCTGGGCGGCATCTTCGTGCTCGTCGCGCCCGTCGGAGCGCCGCTCGCCGCGATGCTCGTGCTCATCGGCCAGCAGCTGGTCACGGATCCTGCGGCGACGGCATATGACATCACCGACACATCAATCCGCCAGTCGATCGTGAGCGAACGCCAGCTCGGCCGGGTTAACGCCACCATCACCGTGGCGGTACTGCTGGCGCAACTGATCGCGACGCTCTTGGCCGGCTTTCTCGCCCTCGAGATCGGCCTGCGCAACACGCTCATCCTGTCGCCGCTGGTCGGCGCGTGCGGCGCCCTGTTCGTGTATTTCTCGCCGGTGCGCCGCATTCGGACGATCGAGGAGCTCTCACCCGCCGACTAGGCGAAGAGCGCCGCCACGAACTCGTTGGGCTGGAAGTCGAGCAGGTCGTCGATCTTCTCGCCGACGCCCACGAACAGCACCGGCACCTTCAATGCGTCCTCGATGGCGAACGCGATGCCGCCGCGCGATGTCGTGTCGAGCTTGGTCAGGATGATGCCTGTCAGACCGGCCGCATCGTGGAACGCCTTGGCCTGGATGAGGCCGTTCTGGCCAGTCGTGGCGTCGAGAACGAAGACGACCTCCGGCGTCGCGTCGGGCAGCCGCTTGGCGATCGTGCGCCGGATCTTGGCCAGCTCTTCCATGAGGTTGCTCTTGGTGTGCAGCCTTCCGGCGGTGTCGGCAAGAACGACGTCGGCCCCGCGCGCGGCGGCCGCATCGAGCGCGTCGTAGACAACGGCCGAAGGATCGGCACCGGCCCTGTGCGCCACGACCGGGCAGGTTGGTGCGCTGCGCCCAGGTCTGGAGCTGCTCGATGGCCGCTGCGCGAAACGTATCGGCCGCGGCGAGGATGACCTTGGCGCCACGCGTGGCGAAACGGTGGCCCAGCTTGGCCACGGTCGTCGTCTTGCCCGTGCCGTTGACGCCGACGACGAGCACGACAGCGGGCACGCCCACAGCGGCCACGCGCGGCCACGGCGTCGGATCGCGCGGCGCGAAGAGTGCCAGCAGCTCGGCCTCGACCGCGGCCTGAGCGTCGGCAACGTCACGTCGTTCTCGTGCCTTCTGGACGACGCGCATTGCCAGGCCCGCGCCGAGATCGGCGGCGATGAGTGCCTCCTCGACCTCCTCCCATTCCTCGTCGTGCATCGGCCGGCCGAGCACGCCGCGCAGCCTGGAGAAGACCCCCAGCCGCGTCCTCGCGACGCCCTGTTCGTACCCGGCACCCTGCTCGTAGCCGCTCAAGCGACGCCGGCCTCGACCACGTCCTCGATCTGGCGCTCGGGCAGGCGCAAAGAGACGATGCGGCTCACCGCGTCGTCGTCGATGGTCACGCCGTAGAGCGCGTCGGCGCTCTCGATCGTGCCGCGGTTGTGGGTGATGACGATGAACTGCGTCTGCTCGGCCAGCCCGCGCAGCGCGCGCGCGAAGCGGCCGACGTTCG
Source organism: uncultured Chloroflexia bacterium (assembly GCA_963706095.1). Lineage (GTDB taxonomy): Bacteria > Chloroflexota > Limnocylindria > Limnocylindrales > CSP1-4 > JALYGJ01. Next base: position 73,211 of record OY970149.1, on the reverse strand, counting down.
CCTCATCGAGCGCCGCGTCGACCTCGTCGAGGACGCAGAACGGCACCGGTCGAACCTCGAGCATGGCCAGCAGCAGGCTGACCGCCGTGAGCGCGCGCTCGCCGCCCGACAGCATGGACAGTGGCTGGCGCTTCTTGCCCGGCGGTCGGGCGTGGATCTCGACACCCGTGGCAGAGATGTCCTCAGGCGTTGTCAGGCTCAGCTGGGCGTCGCCGCCGCCGAAAAGCTCGTGGAAGCGGCGCTGGAACGCATCCTCCAGCGCCGCGAATGTCGAGCGGAACTGGTCGTTGATGAGCGAGCTCAGTGAAGCGATCAGCTCTCGCGTCGAGGCGATCGCGGTCTCCATGTCGGCGCGCTGCGCCTCCATCGTTTCGAGCCGTTCGCGCAGCTCGTCGTACTCCTCCGCCGCGAACGGGTTGCCCTGCCCAAGCTCGTTGAAGCGCCGACGGAGAGTCGTCAGCCTGCTCTGCGACGGAGCATCCTGGGACCCGGCCGATGATTCGGCCGTCCATAATCCGACGACCTGCTCGAGCAGGTCTTCCAAAGTCTCGGCCGCGCTGCTCTCGTCGTCAGGCTGCGAGATCTCGCGGCCCGCCGCCAGGCGCAGCGTCAGCAGGCCATCGGCGCCGATCGTGGCCAGCTCGACGAGCAGCTGCTCGCGCGTCTGTTCGAGCTGGAGCCGGGCCTCCATCGAGCGCATCTCGGCGTTGCGTGAGCTCGATTCGGCGGTCCGCAGCTTCTCGCGCGCTTCCGCGGCGGAGCGTTCGGCGGCGACGAGCCGCGTGCGCTCGTCAGATCCGCCCTGAAGCAGCGCCGCCATGCTTTCGACAGCTTCGCGAACCGCGGCGTCCGCGGCCGCAAGCTGTGATGCCAGCTCCGCGCGCTGCGCCTGGTGTCCCTGCAGCCGGCTAGTGAGCGAGCTGATCTCGGTATCGATCTGGGCCAGCCGGCTCTCGTCCAGACCGCGTCCGACCTCGGCGCGGCGCCGCGCATCCTCGCTGGATCGAACCCGCGCGCTGCGCTCTTCGCGTTCGCGCCGAAGCCGGTCACGCTGCTCGCGCAGGGTGGTGCGACGTGCCTGGATCTCCGCGGCCGATTGCTGACCGCCGTGCGCGGCGAGCGTGGCACCAAGCGCGTCGATCTCCGACTGAAGCCTCTGGCTCATGGATAGCGCAGCGGCCAGCTCCTCGTCGAGGCGGGCCAGCTGGCCACGCTCCCAGGTTGTCTCGCGCAGCAGCTGTTCGGCGCGACGCGACGCGAGCCGCTCGGTCTCTTCGTGACGGCGCGTCTCGCGACGGTGCTGATCGAGCTGAGCGACCGATTTCTGCAGGCCCTCTGCCGCAGTGGTCGCCTGCGTGCGCGCGTCCTCGTAGGCCGCGCGATCAGCGGTCGCGCGCGGCTCCAGCTCGGCGATCAGCTGGCGCGCTGCATCGCGCGCGGCCTGGTGCTTCAACGCCGACTCACCTATAGCGAGGGTGATGATCCCATCGTCGGCCACGACCTCACCGGCAAGAGTGACTGCGCGCCAGCCGGGCGGCAGGTGCCGGCGCAGATCCAGCGCAGCGTCGAGTCCGGGCAGCCAGACGACACGCTCGAGGAGGCGCGACACCTCACCCTGCGGATCGCGGCGCACGCCGTCGCTGGCGAGGCTTCCGCCTCCCGCGCTCGTGGCCATGTCGATCAGTGCGGAAGCCGCGTTCGCCGCGGCGGCGACGGCCGCACCTGATGCCGGACGGATGGCGCCGCGGCCGTCGCCGGCGAGAGCGAGCGTGCCGCGCCGGCCGCTCAATGGCGCCACCGAGTCCTCGGTCACGAGGTATGCCGTCGCCGCGGACCCGAGCGCGGCCGAGACCGCGCTCATGAAGCGGGGCTCGACCTCCAATCCTTCACCCAGGAGGGATGCGCCGCGGGCGCGTGCCGCTCGGGCAAGGCCATCGTCCGCGCCGGCCATCGCTGACTCCACTGCGGCCAGCCTGGCGCGCGCCGCTACGAGCTCTGCTTCAGTCTCGCCCAGGCGCTGCTGCGCATCGGAACGGGCTGTGCTGGCTCGTTCGCCTTCGGCACGCGCACGTGCCGCCGCGAGGTCGAATTCCTCCGCCGCGGACGTTGCCGACTGCAGCGCCTTCGCGGCCTTGTCCCTTTCATTCTCGGCAGCGGCAAGTCGCTGCTCGAGGTCTGCCACCCTCTCCCGCGCCGTGGCCAGTGTGCGCTCCAGGCCCTGCCGACGCCGTTCGCTCTGCTCCAGCTCGGCCGCTCGGGCCCGTTGCTCACGAGCCGCGTCTCCCGGGCCGGTCGCTGCCTCGAGCTCGGCCAGCTGGCGTTCGACGAGCGCAAGCTCATCGTCTGCGACCGGCTCGTCCTCGAGCTTCGGGGCGCTCAGGACGCGGACGTGCTCGGCGATGCGCGACTCGACCGCGCCGCGCTCCGTGGAAAGCCGGTCGGCGTCGCGGCGAATCGATTCGAGCTCCGAATCGACGCGTGCCGCGCCGACGCGCAACTCCGTCTGCTGGGAACGCTGTCGATCGAGCGCCTCGCGCTCCAAGCGCTCGGCGTCGGCGCGGCGGCTTATCGCCAGCGACAGCGCGGCAGCCTCCTCCTCGGCCGTCTTGAGCGCGCTGAGCGCGGCGTCGGCGCTGGAGCGGGCACGCTCGACGTCCCGGTGCTGTTGCGTCGCCGCCTGCGAAGACGTGATCCAGCGCGCCCGCGCCGCGAGCAGCAGCCCCTCAGCCAGCTCCACGCCCGCGGTGCGCCGCGCCTGCAGCTGCTCGGCCTGTGCCGCCAGGCGGCGCGCCTGCGGTCGCAGCTCGGCAAGCACATCGCGCACGCGGTCGAGGTTGCTCTCGGCCTCGGCGAGGTCCTGCCTCTGCCTGTCGGCGGCGACGCTCGTGGCGGCGCACTCCGGCCGCTTCCTCGAAGAGCGGCCGGCGCTCTTCGGGGCGCAGCGCCAGGGCCTGGTCGACCATGCCCTGGCCGATGAACAGGAATGCGTTGTCGGCGAGGTTGCCGGCGTCGAGCAGCTCGATCAGGTCGCGCAACCGGATGCGCTGGCGATTGAGCAGGTACTCGCTCTCGCCCGAGCGGTAAAGCCGCCGGCCGATCTCGACCTCGCCGTAGTCGACCGGCAGCAGGCCGTCAGCGTTGTCGATGACCAGCGTGACATCGGCCATGCCGATCGCGCGCCGCGACGACGACCCCGCGAAGATCACGTCCTCAGAGCGGCGCGTGCGCAGCATCCGGCCCTGCTCGCCCAGGGTCCAGCGCAGCGCATCGGCGAGGTTGCTCTTGCCGCTGCCGTTGGGCCCGACGATGGCGCTGATGCCCGGCCCGAGCTCGACGGTCGTCCGCTCGGCGAACGACTTGAACCCGACCAGCCGCAGCGCGGTCAGGCGCGCGTTGCTCACGAAGTCTGAGCCTCGAGCGCCTGAGCATCGAGAGCGTCCACGGCCTCGCGCGCAGCCTCGCTCTCTGCCTCGCGCCGGCTGCGGCCGCTGCCATGGCCGAGCACCTGGCCCCCCACGAGCGCCTCGACGACGTAATGCGGCGCATGCGCCGGACCCTCGTCACTCACGAGGCGGTAGTGCGGCGCGCGGCCCGTGCGCGCGTAGCTCATCTCCTGGAGGACGCTCTTCGCTGGCTTGAGCGTTGCAAGGGCCTGCGGCTCGTCGAGCTCGGGCCCGCAGACCGCGAGGAACCAATCGCGCGTCCTGTCGAGGCCGAACTCCAGGTAGATGGCGCCGATGACCGCCTCGAAGGTGGCCGCGAGCACGGACTTGCGCGTCCGTTCGCCCGCAGCGTCGGCACCCAAGTCCGAGCTGCAGGTAGTCACCGAGCTCCAGGCGCTGGGCGATCCGCGACAGCCCGCGCGCGGATACGATCGCGGCGCGGCGCGTCGTGAGCGATCCCTCGTCCTCGTCGGGATGGCGTTGCCACAGCAGTCTCCGAGACGATCAACGAGATGACCGAGTCGCCCAGGAACTCGAGACGCTCGTTCGATTCGTGGACGGCGGGCTGTTCGTGCAGATAGCTGCTGTGGACCAGGGCGCTCTGCGAGGAGCGTCAGGTCGCTGAAGCGGAGCCCCAGGCGATCGGCCAGATCGTCGGCCGCAGCCACGGAGCTCGGAGGCGAAGCGCGACTAGTTGGCGCGCTCCTCGACGTAGTCGACAGCGTCCTGGACGGTTCGGATCTTCTCGGCATCCTCGTCCGAGATCTCAGCTCCGAACTCTTCCTCGAGGCTCATGATCAGCTCGACCAGGTCGAGCGAGTCCGCGTTCAGATCGTCGACGAATGAGGCCTCGGGAGTCACCTGGTCCTCCTCGACCCCGAGCTGCTCGACGACGATCTTCTTCAGACGCTCATACGTCTCTGCGGTCACTCAGTGCTCCTCCTGTGGGCGGTCCTCCGCTCCTGTTTGGCCGGTCGCCTGGCGATCTCGCCCGAGAACACCGTTTAGCAGACGACGGGCCGGTTCGCCACTGTATGTGCGCGCCAGCTCGACCCACTCGGCGATGGCTACCCGGGCCGGCGTCGTGCGGGAGTGTAGCAGTTCACCCACCGCGCAACGCAAGCAGTGCGCGGTCGATTCGGGCGAGCTGGATGACCGGATATCGGGGTGCCAACCGCTCGATCTGAGCGTCGATGACGTCACGCTGGTCGGTCACCGCCGCGACCAGCTGACGGGCCGTCGCCGCCGCGGCGTCCGTGGCCGGCTCTTCACTCAGCCGACGCTCGAGGATGCGCTGTGGCGTGCGCTGGCCGAAGTCCGCCTCGAAGATGGCGGCCAGTGCCAGCTGGCGCCCTTCGCGCTGCTCGTCATGCGAGCTCGTGGTCACGCCAGCGCGTCGGCGATGCGCTCGGGGATGCGTGCCCGTGCCGCGGCCGCGCCGACCTCGACGGCGAAGCCGATCATGCGCCGCTTGGCGCGGCCGTGGGTGATCAGCACAGTGCCCTTGACCCCGAGCAGCGGCGCGCCGCCGAGCCGCTCGTAGTCGAAGCGCTGCCGGATGCGCCCGATGCCGGGCTTCATGAAGGCATAGCCGATGGGCCCCAACGGCCAGCGCCGGAACTCGGTCCGCAGCGCGTCGAAGATGAAGCTCGACAGGCCCTCGAAGAACTTGATGGTCACGTTGCCGACGCGTCGCATCGCAGACGACGACGTCCGCGGGATGGTGGGGCAGGTCCTTGCCCTCGGCGTTGCCGACGAAGTCGCAGGCCGCTCGCGGCCAGCAGCTCGGTCGCGTCCTGGACGCGCTGCTCGCCCTTGCCGCCCTCCTCGCCGATGGTCAGCAGCGCCACCGACGGGTTGCTCACGCCCAGGACGCGCTCGGCAAAGATCGTGCCCATCTGCGCGTACTGATAGAGGTTGGTGCCGGTCGAGTCCGTCGTGGCGCCGATGTCGAGGAGGACCATCGGTCCGTGGTCCGTGATCATCTGCACGGCCAGCGCCGGACGGTCGACGCTCTTGCAGGCGGCCAAGGTTCAGGATTGCCGACGCGACACCGGCGCCGGTGTGGCCGGCGGTCACGACCGCATCGGCCCGGCCGTCCTTCACCAGGCGCATGCAGACGTTGATGCTGGCGTCGCGCTTGCGGCGAACTGCCGCCGCCGGATGCTCCTCCATCGCGACCGACTCGGACGCGTGGACGACGCTCACATTGGCCGGCCGCTCAGAACCGATCGCGCCGACGATAGTTGGCTCGTCGCCAACGAGGATCACGTCGGTGTCGGGGTGGCTTGCCGCCCAGTCGATGACGCCTGCGACTACCTCCGCCGGGCCATGGTCGCCGCCCATGGCGTCGACAGCGACGCGGACGCGGCCGGCCGGCTCGGCGTCCTGGCTACGCATGCTGTTCAGGTCCACGCGCGCTCCCGCTGTGCGCGAGTCTGCGGTGTGTCGCCGATGAGGCTAGGCAGCAGCTTCGGGCTTGGCCTTGCTCTTGAGGCGGACCGCCTCACGGCCGTTATACCAGCCGCAGTTCGGGCAGGCGTGGTGCGCGCGCTTCTGCTGGTGGCAGTGCGGGCACTCCTCGAGCTGCGGCGGTGGTCAGCGCGTGGTGCGCGCGCCGCTCGCCCTGGCGGGCGTGCGAGACGCGTCGCTTGGGAACTCCCATGTCTGTCGCTACTCCTTGGATGTCTAGTTAGGCTCCGCCCCGATCGCGCCACTCGGCCAGGGCGGCCAGGCGCGGATCGATCGCGTCTTCGGTGTGTGAGTGGTCGGTGACGGAGTTGAGGTCGACGCCGCAGGTGAGGCACAGCCCACGGCAGTCTCGCGGCATAGAAGAGTAATCGGTTCCGCCAAAGAGATGGCTTCGCGGATCGGCTCGCTCGAGATCGAGCTCGTGATGATCGTCGAGGCGCAGGGCATCCGGCTCGGTTTCGTGGTCGAGCGGCAGGCCGGTGTCGATGTCGATCGAGGGCAGCGCCTCTTCCTCGATCTCGACGTCGATCGGCGCGACCACGGACTTCAGGCAACGGCTGCAGGTGCCCTCGATGGCAGTGGACAGCCTCGCGCGAGCCAGGATGCTGCGGCCGGTGCGCGAGAGGCGCACCTCACCGTTGATCGGCTGTGCCAGCCGGAGATCCTCGGCGATGTCCAGGCGCAGGTCGTCGATCGCGTAGCGTCGCTCCGTGCCCGGAGCCGAGCGCAGCAGCGTCGCGACGTTATAGCTGAGCACTGCCACTCTCCACGGGCACATCCGCCGGCGCGACACCGTTGCCGTCGCCCTCATCGACGTGGCGCTCGTCGAGCATCGCCAAGCCGCGCTTGATGCTCTGCAGCGCCTTGATCAGCACTCGCCCTCGAGCTTGACCAGCACGCTCGGCGGCGTACTCGTCGGCACCGCGCCGGATCTCGTCGGCCTCGCGCTGGCCGTCGGCGATGATCTCCTTCGAGCGGATCTCCGCGGCACGGGTCAGCTCGCGCTCCTCGATCAGGAACGCGGCCTGCTCCTGGGCACGGGCGAGGATGCGCTCGGCCTCTTCCTGGGCGCGCTCGACGATGCGCTCGGTCTCGTCGTTGATGCGCTTGGCCGCGCGGACCTCCTCGGGCACGGCAACGCGCAGCTGGTCGAGCAGGTCGAGCGCACGCGCCTGGTCGATGATGACGTTGCTCGTCAGGGGCATGTTGCGCCCGCTCGAGATCAGCCGTTCGAGCTGTTCGATGAGGAAGATGATGTCGATTGGACTGATCTCCGCTGCGCCCCGGGAGTGGCCCCGACAGGCGGGCGCCGTCAACGGCCGATTGTACGGCCAAAGAAGGGCCGCCGCCGACTAGCGGGTCAAGCGCCGGACGGCGGCAGCAGGAACCATGCGCGCAACGTCGCCGCCGAAAGCGGCGATCTCCTTGACCAGGCTGGAGCTCAGGTACGCATGCTCGAGCGAGGTCATGAAGAAGACCGTGTCGATGCTCGGGCGCGAGCTTGCGGTTGGTGTGAGCCATCTGCATCTCGGTCTCGAAGTCGCTCACGGCGCGCAGGCCACGGACGATGAAGCTGGCGTCGATCTGCGTGCGAAGTCGACCGTCAAGCCATCGAACCCGGCCACCTCGATCCGGCCCGCCACGCCGGGCAGCTCCTCGTCGATCGCCTCGCGAATGACCTTGATGCGATCGTCCAGCTCGAACAGCGGGGACTTGCGCGGGTTGATGAGCACGCCCACGACCAGTCGCTCGAAGACCGTCGCGGCACGGCCGATGACGTCGATGTGGCCGATGGTGATCGGATCGAACGAGCCCGGATACAGCGCGGTGGTCAAGCTTCCTCCTCGGCCCGAGTGTAGAAGGTGAGCATCGTCTCGCCGAAGCGGCGCGACCGGGTGACGGCCAGGCCGCCGACGCGCTGCGGCGGCTCGTCGCGCCAGAAGTGCTTCGCTACGACAGTCGCGGCGGGATCGAGCCAGCGTCGCTTCGGATCGGCCAGGAGCTCGAGGGTCCTGGGCAGGACCTTCTCGTCGTACGGCGGGTCGACCAGCACGCACATGAACGGCCGACGCGTCTCCACAGAGCCACCCTGCAGGTAGCTGACGACGTCGGCGCGGACGACGTGGCCGGCTTCTGCCAGGTGCGTCTTGCGCAGGTTGTTGCCGATGACATTGCACGCGCGGCCGTCGCGCTCGACGAACGTGCCGCTCGGCGCGCCGCGGCTCAGTGCCTCGATGCCCGCCGCGCCACTGCCGGCGAAGAGGTCGAGGAAGGGCCCCTCGAGGGCGCCGGCCGATTCGAGCGCAGCAAACAGCGATTCCTTGACCCGGTCAGTCAGCGGCCGCGTGCCTTCGGGCGCTGCCTCGAGCTTAGTGCCCCGCGCCGTTCCGGCGACGACCCGGCCGCTGTCAGGCATCGAGATCCTGGCGCAGCACCTCGCCGGCGCCGATGCGCTTCAACCACCCGGCCGTGAGCTCGCGCTCGAGGTCCGCGTACGGGGCGGCAATGCGGCCGTCGTCATCGACGATCCGCTCCGCGAGCGCCCGTGCCGCGAGTGACAGCTGCTGGTGTTCAGGCCGTGACAGCGACGCCACCCGCAGCGGCGGCAGCCCACTCTGCGACAGCCCGAGCAGCTCGCCCTCACGCCGCTGCTCGAGATCCTTCTCGGCCAGCTCGAAGCCGTCGAGCGGCCGGCGCTCACCGTTGTCGTCGACCAGCATCGCCAACGCATCGAGCCGAGCCTTGACGGCCAGCTGCTCCTCCGTAGCATCCTCCGCCTTCTCTGGATATCGCTCGCTGACCAGGACGCAGTACGACTTCGCCTCTCCCCGGCCGACCCGACCGCGCAGCTGGTGAAGCTGTGCGAGCCCGAAGCGGTCCGCATCGAGAATCATCATCAACGTCGCCTCGGGCACGTCAACCCCAACTTCGAGCACGGTCGTACCGACCAGTACCTGGACCTCGCCCGAGCGGAAACGCTCCATGCGAGCGTCGCGCTCAGACGCCTTCATCTGGCCGTGGACGATCTCGATCTCAGGCAGAGCGGCGTCCACGCCGGCCACGGCGGCGGCGGCGGCCCAGTTGTCGCGCACGAGCTTCGCCGCATCGTCGACCGACCGCGCGCCAGATTCCTCGTCGTCTTCCACGAGCGGCACGACCACGAAGGCCCGGTGACCGAGCTGGACCTCGCGGGTCATCAGCCCGATCGCCCCCTGGCTGCCGTCGCCGCGCTGAACGAGCTCCTTGGTCGACCGAATGCCGGTGCCGATGATCTGCCGGCCGGCCGGCGGTGTGCGCAGGTCGGTCACGTCGAGATCGGCATGGACGATCTGGCCCAGGGTCCGTGGGATGGGCGTTGCCGTCATCAGCAGAACGTGCGGCGCGACACCCTTGCTGGTCAGTGCCTCGCGCTCGGCGACGCCAAAGCGGTGCTGCTCGTCGACGACGACGAGGCGCAGGTCCTCGAACGCGACCGCGTCCTGGACCAGGGCATGAGTGCCCACCGCGATGCGGCCGCGCGTCCGTCCGGTGATGGTCTGGCTGGGCGCGCCGAGCTGGTCGAGCGCGGCGCGCCGCTGCGCGGCACTGAGCGAGCCGGTCAGCAGCGTGACCTCGTGGCCGGTCGGCTCGAGGAGGCGGCCCAGCGTCTGCGCATGTTGTCGTGCCAGCAGATCGGTCGGCGCGAGCAGCGCTGCCTGGTGGCCGGCCTGGCCGTCCATGCGAGCGCCAGGGCAGCGACGGCCGTCTTGCCCGAGCCGACGTCACCCTGCAGCAGGCGCATCATCGGCCGTGGCGATTGCAGGTCGACCCGGATCTGCCCGATCGCCGCGCGCTGGTCGTCAGTGAGCCGGATCTCGAGCTGCGCAGCGTCGTCGGCAGCGTTTGCCCTGGACCCCAGCCGGGCTCGGACCTGCGCGGCGATGACCGACTCGACCTGTGACACCGCTTCGTCGAAGTAGTCGTCCGCGACCTCGATCGGAACGGCCTGCTCCGAGCCGCGCTGGCGGCGGCGTGCGACCATGCCGATCTGGAGCGCGAGCAGCTCATCGAAGGCGAGCCGCCGGACTGCGTCCTCGAGCTGCGCGTAGTCGTCCGGAAAATGCATCGCCTCGATGGCGCCACGGGCCTCGACGAGGCGCGTGCCGACGCCTCGGCGCAGGTCTTCGTCGAGGTACTCGGGCTGCGACGGCAGCGCCGCATCGAGCGCACCACGGATGCGCTGGCGCAGCGTTGGAGCGGTCACGCCGGCCGTTAGACGGTAGACGGGCACGATCCGGCCGGCGTGCAGCGCGTCGTCACCGGCGTCGCCAAACTCCGGGTTCTGGAAGCGGGGCACCCAGCCGCGCACCTCCACCTTGCCCGACAACGCAACGACCTGCCCGGCGCGCAGGCGGCGCTCGATGTAGCGCCGCCCGAACCAGACCGCCTCGCCCTCCCCCGTGTCGTCCCTCAGCCGGGCCACGGTGCGCTGCACGCGCCGCCGAAAACCCTGCTCGACGCGGAGCTCCACGACCTCGACCGTGGCGCTGATCGGGCCCTCGGGTGGCTCATTACGGAGCTCGCGCAGCGTCATCGTCCTGGCTGAAGTCGTGGTGGCGTCGTGGGAAATGGAAGACGAGGTCGCGCACCGTGGCAATGCCGAGGCGCTGCAGGTTGCGCGCCATGGCCGGCGCCGCAAGGCCCGATTTGGCCAGTGGCCGATCGAGCAGCGGCAGCTCGGGCGTCGCGCTGGCGGCCCGGGTCTTGGCGGGCGCGCTCATCCGACAGGTCCTACTCAGCCGAGATCAGGAAGTCGTAGTGCGGCTGGCCGCCGTCAATGAGCTCGACCTCGACGCCGTCGAGCGTCTCCGACAGACTGTCGCGCAGGCTTGCGGCACTTGCCTCGTCGACGTCGCGGCCGCGGTATAGCGTCAGCAGCTCGAAGCCGCCGTTTAGCGTGGCCACGCCGGCGCAAACCGCCTGCGTCCGGTCGTGGTCGGTCGCGATGAGCCCGTCGTTGGGGCCGAGGACGATGTAGTCGCCCTTGTGCACCTTGCGCCCCCCGATGCGCGCGTCGCGCACGGCAAGCGTCACCTGGAGCGTCTGCACGTCGTGCGCCTGCGCGGCCATGACCTTGGCTGCCTCACGCAATGGCAGGTCGGCATCGAAAGCGAGCATCGCCGCCACGCCCTCGGCGGCGTTGCGTGTCGGTACGACAACCACGCTGACGTCGGGCGCGAGGTGGCCGGCCTGGCGCGCCGCCAGCCGCACGTTTGGGTTATTGGGCAGGACGATCACCTCCGAACGGTTGGTCCCGCGGATCGCCTCGGCCAGCTCGCCCGCCGACGGATTGGCCGTCTGACCGCCCTGCACCACGGCAGTGGCGCCCAGGGTCGCGAACATCCGCGCCAGCCCGTCGCCCGCAGCAACGGCGACGACGGCCGGACCTTCGTGGGTCGGAGCCTCGCCTGCGTGCTCGGCGTGCTCTGCGCTGACGCGGGCCCGCTCGCGCACGTCCGTTGCCTGGCGATCGAGATTTTCGATCGTGATTCGGCTCAACGTGCCGAGCGACAGGCCGTAGCCGATGACCTCGTCGGGCCGCTCGTTGTGGACATGGATCTTGACCGCGCGCTCATCACCCGCGACCAGGACCGATTCGCCGATCTCCTCGAGGCGGCGGCGGATGCTGTCGGCGTCGAGGCGCCCGCCCTCCGGCGGCAGGATCACGAAGACGACCTCGTAGCCGAAGCCCTCGGCCTCGAGCGCGTCCCAGGTGGGCAGCGCGATGTCGTTTACCAGCCTCATGCCCTGCGGCAGGTGCTCACCTCGGATCGAGGCGAGCAGGCCGCGCAGCAGCAGCTCGAGGCCGCGCCCACCGGCGTCGACGACGCCCGCGCTCTGGAGCACGGGCAGCAGGTCAGGCGTGCGCTTGACCGACGCCGCCGCCTCGTCGACAGCGCTGCGCAGAACGTGCTCCAAAGCCTGGCTGCTCTCGAGTGCCTTCTCGGCGGCACCCGCCACGTCGCGCGCGACAGTCAGGATTGTGCCCTCGACCGGGTGCCCCACGGCCGAGAATGCCGCGTCGCAGCCACGCTTGAGGGCCGCGGCCATGTGTGGCCCGTCCACGCGTTCGATGCCCGAGAGCGCGTCACCGGCGCCGCGCAGCAGCTGCGACAGGATGACGCCACTGTTGCCGCGTGCGCCCATCAGCGCACCGAAGCTGAGCGCGGCGGCGATGCGCGTCACGGTGCGCTCGAGCGGCGGCACCTTTTCGGCCTCGGCCATTGCCGCCTGGAGCGTGGCCAGCATGTTCGAGCCGGTGTCGCCGTCCGGTACCGGGAAGACGTTGAGGGCGTTCACCTCATCGAGGTTCGAGTGCAGCATCGCCGCCGCGTGGCGCAGGCCGGCGAGCAGGTCGTGGCCATCCCACGAGACGGTGTTCACAGGCCCGCGGCGACCACGCCCGTGACGCCGTGGACCGTAGCCGCCGCGGCGCGAACGAACCGTGCGATCTCACGGCGGTCGTCGCCCCGATCTCCACGCGCCTGGGACGAATCAGTCGCGCTCGGCATGTCTTGATATAGTAGCCAGACAGGTGCGCCCTACCGGCGCGCACTTCCCAGGATCGGAGTCCTTTCAGAACCATGGCCCGCATGTGCGCAATTTGTGGCAAGACATCGATGGGCGGATTCAACCCACAGTCAGTGGGCATGAACCGCGTCCGCGCGCATCGCCGCATGGAGCCCAACCTGCAGCCTATGCGTTTGGAGCAAGGCGGCAAGACGAAGCGCGTCCTCGTGTGCACGCGCTGCCAGAGGACTCTGCAGAAGACTTCCTGATCGCGCAGTTGCGCGGCCAGCGACGTGCTACTGCGTCGCCGAATCGAGCCAGATGGTCATTGGGCCGTCGTTGACGAGCTCGACCTGCATCTCCGCCCCGAAGATCCCTCGGCCGACGTTCACCCCGCGCCCTTCGACGGCAGCGCAGTACTTCTCGTAGAGCTGGTTGCCCAAATCGGGCGGCGCCGCATCGAGGAATGACGGCCGGCGGCCCTTGCGCGTATCCGCGAACAGCGTGAACTGGCTGATCGCCAGCACCGCACCGCCGACATCGGTCAACGACAGGTTGGTGCGGCCGTCCTCGTCGCGGAAGATGCGCAGGTCAACCGTCTTGGAGGCCAGCGACTGAGCGTCAGCCTCGCTGTCCCCGTGGCCCACGCCCACCAGCACCAGCAGGCCGTGATCGATCGACGAGACAAGCTTCTGATCGACGCGCACCTCGGCCTTCGTGACGCGCTGGAGCAGCAGCCTCATCAGTCGACACCCTCGAACACGAGGGCGGCCTGCGCTCCCCAGAAGCCCATCGAGGTCGACAGCACCGCCTTTGGCGAGGCCGGCAACGCTTTGCCGGCTATGACTTCGATAGCGCACTCAGCGTCGAGCTCGGTGTGATTGGCGGTCGGCGGTAGGCAGCCCTGACGAAGCGCCTCGATGGCGATGATCGCCTCCAATGCCGGCGTGGCACCCAGGCAGTGCCCCGTGATCGGCTTGGTCGAGCTCACGGGCGGCACCTTACCCGCGCCGAACACCGTGTTGAGCGCGCGTGCCTCGACCGGGTCGTTCAGGCGCGTGGCTGTGCCGTGCGCGTTGACGTAGCCGATCTCGTGTGGCGCGAGGCGGGCGCGGGCGAGCGCGGCGTGCGTAGCACGCACCAGGCCCGCGCCGTCGGCCGACAGGCCGGTGCGTCCGCCGTCATCGGCGCCATAAGCCCAGCCTGTCAGTCGGGCCAGTGGCGCGGCGCCGCGGCGTTGCGCGGACGAGGCGCGCTCGAGCACGAGCGCCGCGGCGCCCTCGCCGAGCATCAGGCCGTTGCGCCGGACATCGAAGGGCTTGCATGTCAACGCCGGGTCCTCGTCCGAGCCGGTGACCCGGGACGCCACGAACTGCGCCACGATGCTGGCCACGAGCGGCGCCTCGGCGCCGCCGACGACCATCGCGTCCGCGTCACCGGCAAGTAGGTGAAGCGCGCCGACGCATATCGCGGTCGCTGCCGATGCACAGGTCGCGCTCATGATGCCGGTAGGGCCGCCGAAGCCGAAAGTCTGGACCACGATGCCGCTCAACGAGAGAAGCCCCGTCTCGGCTGCAGAGGATGGCGCGATTGGGACGTTGCCCAGCTGCTCGGCGACGGCGGCCATGCGCCCTACGGGTCCTCGGCTCGAGCCAAACAACACGCCCACCCGCTCCGGTGGCAGGCCACTCGGCAGGCCGGCCTGTGTCACGGCCGCGCGCGCCGCAGCCAGGCACAGTCCCGCTGCCCGGTCGAGCCGGCGCGCGTGACGGAGCTCTGCCTCGAGCGCAGGATCCGGCGCGAGACTGGCTGCAATTGGCGCGTCGAGGCCGGGCAGCTCCACCCACGTCGCGGGCGACTCACCGCGAAGCGCGATCGACATCAGGTCGTCGACCGTCCGCGCACCGGCCGCCAGCGCGCCCATGCCGGTCACGACGAGCTCGTCAGGCTTCACGCGCGCCTCCTGCGAACGCCCGTACGAACAGCGGTAGCGCCTGTTGCGGGCGCCCTGCGGCGATCGGTAGCAGCTGCTCAACGATATGGCTCAGCGCTGCGCGCTCATCACCGGCCTGGATCAGCTCATCGGGCACGGAGGCGCCCATCGTTACCCGAAAGCGCCACGTGCCCTCTGAAGAGGCAAGCATGGGCACGACCACGGCGTGGGCCAGCCGCGCCAGCCGCAGCGGTGCCGTGGACAGCTTCAGCGCACCACCTCGGTACGGGACAAGTACCTGCTCGCCCAGGACGTGGTCCAGCGACACGAACAGGCAGTGGCCGGCTGTCAGATAGCGCAGCGCACCTCGGGCATCCCCGGCACGCAGGTACGGCTCGTAGTCGCCAACGCGTGTCAGGTTGGCGCTGCGCAGGCGCCATTTCTCGACGGGCCAATAGCGCTGACTCATCAACGTGACGGTCGGTAGCCCGCGCGACCGAAGCATCGCCGGCAGGAGGTTGTAGACGCCGTAGTGAAAGCTGGCCACGATCACCGGTCGATCGCGGGCGATCTCCTTGAGCCCGTCGATCTCCGACAGCGCCAGCCTGCTCGCCCAGCGAGCACTGTTGAATTCGTCGGTCAACAGCAGGGCCCTGTGATTGACCTTCACTCGACCGCGGGCGGCCAGGCTGGTCGCGAAGCCCGCTGGACGGCCCGACGGGGGCAGCTCCAGCGGAGGATTGCCGGCGCGCCGCAGCACCACCGCGGGCAGCAGGCGGAAGGCAGTCCAGGCCCAAAGGAGCGCCGCTGTCAGTGAGAGCGGCAGCGTCTTGCCAACGCCCCGGATGAGAGTGAAGCTGGCCCCAGCGAGCATCCCGCTGCGTTAGTCGCCGCTTGGGGCGGCCGCGGCCCGCTTGACTGCCTGGACCTCGAGCGCCGCGTCGCGGCCGCGCTGGAACAACGCCGAGCCGACCACGCAGACATCGACTCCGTAGCCGCCGACCACTGCCGCCGTGGCCGAGCTGACTCCGCCGTCGACATGGACCTCTGTGCCGATTCGAGAGCCGAGCAGCCGCCGCGCCGCGGCGATCTTGGCGGCCGGTTCGGCCATGAAGTGCTGTCCGCCAAAGCCAGGTACGACGGTCATGATCATCACGATCCCGAGCTCGGCCGCGTAGCTCGTGATCGCCTCGATGGGCGTGTCCGGGCTCACCGCCAGGCCCGGCAGCCGGCCGGCCGATGCGATGCGCTCGATCGTGCGGTGCTTGGTGTCTTCGCCCGCCTCCACCTCGACGTGGAAGGTAAGCGTGTCGGCACCGGCGTCGATGAAGTCGGTCGATGTAGCGGTCCGGCTCGGAGATCATCAGGTGAACGTCGAGGGTCAGCTTCGACAGGCGCCGGACGGCCGCGACGACATCAGGGCCGAACGTGATGTTCGGTACGAAGTGGCCGTCCATGACATCGAGATGGAGCCGGTCCACGCCGGCACGCTCGAGCTTGCGAACTACCCGGTAGAGGTTGCCGAAGTCGGCGGTGGTGATGCTCGCCGACACCTCGACCGGCCCGTCGGAGGCACTCAAGTCGCGTGGTCGGCCGCGGCGAGCGCGGCCGCACTCTGCACGACGAGCAGCTCACGTCGACGCGCGACCGCCGCCGGCGCCGGTGCCCCGGCTTGATCGGCAGCGAGCTGTCCGCACGCGGCGCCGATGTCGACACCGCGGTTGCGCCGAACGGTCGTCTCGATGCCGGCGCTGCGCAACGCCGTGGCGAATTTCTCGGTCCGTGGCAACGAGCTGGGCTGCCACGGGGTGTGCGCGACCGGGTTCATCGGGATCAGGTTGACGTGCGCGCCGCGCCCTCCGATCAGGTCTGCCAGGGCTGCAGCGTCGATCAACGTGTCGTTGATGCCCTCGATCATCACGTATTCGTAGGTGATGCGCCGCCCGGTCGCGGCCGTGTACCCGTCAGCGGCGGCAACCACGTCGGCGACGGGGTAGCGCCGGTTGAGCGGCACCAGGACGTCACGCAGCTCGGGGCGGGCGGCATGCAACGAGACGGCCAGCGTGTACTGCGGCCCTTCGCTCGTCAGGCGCTCGCATGCCGGGAACGACGCCGCTGGTCGAGATCGTGACGTGACGCGCGCCGAGCCCGAAGCGCTGCGGGTCCGTGATGGCAGCCGCAGCCGCGATCACTGGCTCGACGTTCAGCAGCGGCTCGCCCATGCCCATGAACACGACGTTCGTCAGGCGCTGCCCGACCCCGGCCAGCCACTGCCGCCAGAAGCGGACCTGGTCGACCATCTCGGCGACATCGAGGTCGCGCCAGAAGCCGAGCTCGCCCGTGGCGCAGAACGGGCAGCCCACCGCACAACCAGCCTGGCTCGAGATGCACACCGTGGCCCGCGCGCGGCGCCAGCCGCGCGCCGGATAGCGCATCAGCACTGACTCGATCAGGCGCCCGTCGTCGAGGCGATGCAGCGCCTTCTGGGTCAGGCCATTGTCGGCCGGTGTGACGGTCGTCTCATGAAGCGTTGAGACGCGGAAGCACTCGTCGAGCCGGCGCCGCAGAGTCTGGGGCAGCGTGCTGCATCTCGTCGCTCGTCTGGGCTGCCGCCGACCACACGTGATCGGCGATCTGACGTGCGCGAAATGCCGGCTGTTGGAGGTCGTTCAGCCAGCGGCTGAGGTCATCGGCCGGAACTCCCGAGATCCCGGGGCGCGCGTCGCGCTGGTCGGCCGGTGGCAGGCTGATCAGGGGCGTGACTCGTTGCTCCGGCGCTGGTTCGGAGCGCATCGCCGCATCGTATCGTCATGTGCCCGCATCGGCTGGCGCGGAGACGGTGGCACCGGCGAGACCGGGGCGTCCGCGCAGCAGCTCGGCTCCGCTCATTCGCCGGCCACCGGCTGGTTGCACATCCTCGAGGACGAGCAGCGCGTCGGATGACACCAGCGCGAGCCCGCCATCCTGCACCTCATTCAGAGTGGCGATGGCCTGGTCCCTGCGCGGCTCATCGACGCGCGCTTTCCAGACGACGATGCGGCCGTGGTCGGTCTCGACGAAGCTGCCCGGCCAGGGCTGATAGGCCCGGACCTGGCGCTCCAGCTCGGTCGCGGTCCGGGATGAATCCATCAGCCCATCGGCGCGACGCAGCGGACGAGTAAGCGTGGCGCCCTTGTCCGCCTGCGGCTGCGGGCGGATCCTGTGGGCCAGCCACGGCTCGGTGGTGGCCGTCAGCAGGCGCGCCGCCTGATCGGCCAGCGCCTGTTCGAGCTCGGGTGCGGTCTCTGTGCCACTCAGATCGTGGCGCCACTGGGCGATGACCGGCCCCGTGTCCAGTCCGGCGTCCATCAGCATCAAGGTCACGCCGGTCGCGGCGTCGCCCTCGAGGATCGCTGCAGGAATGGGCGTCGCGCCGCGATGGCGTGGCAGCAGCGATGGATGCAGGTTCAATGCGCCGTGCGGCGGCAGCTCGAGCAGCGCTGCGGGCACGATCTGGCCGTAGTCGGCCAACACAAGGAGATCCGGTGCCAGCGCCGCAACATCGGCGACGGATTCGGCAGAACGCAGGCGGACGGGCCGTAGGACGTTGAGCCCGCTTTCGGCGGCCGTCACCGCGATCGGCGGATCAGTCAGCCGGCCACGCGAGCCCGGACGCTGCGGGGCCGTGACGACCGCGGCAAGATCGATCTGCGGGTGCTCGATCAGCGCGAGCAGCACCGGTACGGCGAACGCGCCCGTCCCCAAAAAGACGGTCCGTGCGCGCTCGGTCACGCCAGCGGCGCCAGCTCCCCTTCAGCCGCACCGACCTCCTCGTGCAGCTGCGCCACCGGGATCAGCTCGTCCATCGACTCGAGATAGTCGATGTAGAGCTTGCCCTCGAGATGATCGAGCTCGTGCTGGAGCGCCCGCGACAAGCAGCCCCTGGCCGTTGAGCTTGATCTTGCGGCCGTGGCGGTTCTGGGCGACGACCCACACCTGCTCGCGTCGGGTCACATACGCGACGTATCCGGGGATCGAGAGGCAACCCTCGAGGTCGTTGTCGTCGCCCGTCGAGCGGACGATGCGCGGGTTGACGAGCTCGTGCAGGTTGCCCTCGACCTCGACCACGCACGCCTGGAGGGCCACGCCCAGCTGCGGCGCGGCCAGGCCTACGCCCGGTGCGGCACGCATGGTGTGCGTCAGGTCGTCGAGCAGCTCGTGCAGGTACTTGCCGAAGCCGTCGACAGGCTCGCCCTTGAGGCGCAGCCGGGGGTCACCGAGGGTGATGATTGGTTGAACTGTCACGCGGCCGAGTATAGGTCGGAGGCTCCTTAGAGGAGGCTCTCGGGGTCGACGTCGACGCTCCACGGCACGCCCGGATCCGCGCCCAGGACGTCCATCGGCCTATCGCCACGCAGCACAACGTGGAAGCGCCAACGATCGGCGCGGCGGGCGACGTACGCGGGCAGCGGGCCGAGCACGTCGACGTTGCTGCCCGTCGCCGTGGCACGATCGCGCAGCATCCGCGCCATGTCCGACGCCTTCTTCTCCGTGGCGGACCTGTCCTCCAGCGCGACGGTGAGCTTGATCACCGCGCCGAATGGCGGGGCGTTGAACAACCTGCGTGACTCGAGCTCGGCGCGATAGAACGCGGCACCGTCGTCGCGCTCCAACGCCTCGATCACGGGATGCTCGGGCAGATAGGTCTGGACGATGGCCGTGCCCGGAGATCACCTCGCCCGGCGCGGCCGACTGCCTGGACGAGCAGCTGGTACGTCCGCTCGGCCGCGCGCTGGTCGGGCAGGTTGAGCGCAACGTCGGCGGAGACGACGCCGACGAGCGTGACGTTGGGTACGTCAAGCCCCTTCGTCACGAGCGCCGTCCCGACGAGGACGTCGATCCTGCCCGCGGCGAACTCGTCGACAACGCGCGTCGCCTCGCCCTTGCGCTCGACCACGTCGCGGTCGAGGCGCGCCACGCGCAGCGATGGATAGCGGATCGCGACCTCGCGCTCGACGCGCTGCGTTCCGCCACCGAGGTAGCGGATCCTGACCGAGTCGCAGGCGGGGCAGCGTCGCGCCACGGGAGCCGTCGCGCCGCAGTGGTGGCAGCGCAGCGAGAGCGAGTTGGCGTGGAAAACGAGCGGGCGCTGGCACTCGGGCAGATCTGGACATAGCCACAGTCGCGGCAGAGCACGACGGACGCGCTGCCGCGGCGATTGATGACCAGGATCGCCTGCTCCCCGTTGGACGTGTCGAGCGCACCGAGCGCCTCCGCGAGGCGGCGCGACAGCAGGCCCTTGTTGCCATCGGCGAGCTCGGATCGAAGATCGACGATCTCGACGGTCGGGCGAGCGCCGGCTACGCGTGGAAGCACGAGGCGTTCGATCGCACCCACCTCTGCGCGGCCGTAGGTGACGACATCCGGCGTGGCGCTGCCGAGCACGACCGGCGCTCCGGCCAGACGGCCCAGCTCGACCGCCACGTCGCGTGCCTGGTAGCGCGGCGTCCGGTCCGACTTGTACGACGGGTCGTGTTCTTCGTCGACGACGATCACACCGGGGTCCGCCAGGGGCGCGAGAGCGGCGATGCGCGTGCCAACGACGACGCGCGCCTCCCCGGCTCGAATTCGACGCCACTCGTCTGCGCGCTCGCCGTCCGATAGGGCGCTGTGCAGCAGCGCGACCTCGACACCGAGGTCGTGGCGCAGCCGATCGAGAAGGGGAACGGCGAGCGCGATCTCAGGCACGAGCACGAGAGCGGCCCGACCTTGGCCAAGGGCCTCCTCCACGAGCGTGGCATAGACGCTGGTCTTGCCACTCGCCGTGGTTCCCTCGAGCAGGAAGGTGGCGTGGCGGCGCGCGCCAATGAGCGGAGTCACGCGCTCCACCGCGGCGCGCTGCGCGGGCGTCAATTCCGCATCTACCGGCCGCGTGCCGCGCACGGGCTCTGCGCGACCTTCGAGCGGCCTACGTTCCACGCGCACCGTCTCGATCTGGATCAGACCACGCTTGCCGAGCGACGGTATCGCGCTCGTGCCGTGACGCTCGGCGAGGCGCGGCGCGGCGACGCTGCCCTCCGCCTCGAGAAGGTCTGCAAGGACGGCCAGCTGGCGTTCCCCGAGCCTGGCCGCCTGCTCCTCACCAACGGCGACGCGCCGCCCCGCCTCGCTCAGCCGTACCCGGCGCTCGACCTTCTCGCGCGCCTGTGGCGGCCGCACGCTCCATTCGACCACGGGCTGACCGTCAACCTCGCGGACGACGCGTTCGACCCGTTCGAGCATTCCCGGCGCAACCATCGCGCGGACGACCAGTGCCGGTGGAGCGAGATAGTGGCGCGCGATGTGGCCCGCAAGCTTGACCTGCAGGGCGGGCATCAGCGGTCCGTCGCTGCGCACCCGGTCCAGGATCGGCTTGAGCTCGCGCGTGGCATCCTCCGCGCCGCCCGTGATCCCGAGGACAACGCCGAGCGCTCGCCGCCGGCCGTACTCGACGAGCACCGCTTCGCCCGGCACAAGCTCGCTCAACGAGGGTGGGACGGAGTACGTCATCGTCTGGCCGCCACGCGGCCCGACGGCGTCGACCGCGACCTCTACCTGGAGGGCGGCGTCCGCGGCGGTCAGGCCCGGATCAGCCCGACTCGTCGCCGCGATCGATGGCCCCGATGAGTGACAGCCAGTCATGGACATGATCAGCGCACGCGCCGGGTCGGCCCATCCGCGTGTCGACCACGAGGTCGTAGACGGGCCGGCCGTCCGGCCCGCTCAGCGCGGGATCGAACACGTTCTTGCCGCCCAGCTCGGGGTGAACCGATCGCCACAGCATCAGGTCCCGCTTCTCGCGCTCTCGTTCACCGGCCAGCAGGTCCGCCAGCGTGGCGCGCGTGCCAGGATCGTCACGCCGCACCTTGCGCAGCTGGCGCTCCATGCGCACGTGCTCCGGAGCCCAGAACAGGATGGTCACGACCGGCAGCAAACGCTGCGCACGCTCCTTGCTGGCCAGGAATGCCGCGAGTCGTGCCTCGAGAATGAACGGATCCTCCGGCGTGGCCGTGCGGATCAAATCCGCCTGGAAGTTGTCCATCTGCTGGTCGAGCTCGCGCGGCCGATCGACGAACTTCGATGTATCTATGCCGGTTCGCTTTCGGAACTCCTCTCCGATCTTGATGTTGCGGATCGCGTAGCGATCCGCGAGCAGGTTTGCGGCGGTTGTCTTGCCCGTGCGCGACGGCCCGGAAATGAGGATCGAGACGGTCGGCTTCTCCGTGGCCACGGGCTCGATCATGGACGATGCGCCCGCAATCTATCGAGCACCTGTGACAGCTCTTCTGGCACGGGAGCTTCTGCGCGGACGACGCGGTCGCCATCGACCGCGGCGAACTCAATGCGCCACGAGTGCAGGAACAGCCGCCCAAGGCCGTCGGGGCCGCTGCGCGCAGCACCGGTTGCATACACCGGATCGCCCGCGACGGGATGACCGATCGACGCAAGATGGACACGGATCTGGTGGGTGCGGCCGGTGTGCAGGTCGACCTCCAACAGCGTCCAGCCGGGGAGCCGCTCGCGCACCCGGTAGCCGGTAACGGAAGGCCGGCCGGTGGCGATGACGGTCATGCGCGAATAGTGGCGCGGGTCGCGGCCGATCGGCGCCTCGATACGGCCGTTCTCGGCCGGCACCGCGCCGTGGACCAGAGCGATGTAGGTCTTCTTGACGCGGCGCGCCTTGAGCTGCGCCATCAGCGCCGTCTGAGCGCGGTCGTTGCGCGCTACGACGATGAGCCCGCTGGTGTCGCGATCAAGTCGATGGACGATGCCCGGCCGGTCCTCGCCCGCGACCGTGCCGTATGCCTCGACGCCGCCGCGCGCCAGAAGCGCGTTGACCAGCGTGCCGCTCGTGTGGCCCGGTGCCGGATGAGTGACGAGCCCGGACGGCTTGTCGATGATCAGCACGTCATCGTCCTCGTACACGACGCGCAGCGGGATGTCCTCGGCCTCGAGAGTGGGCTGCACCACCTCCGGTATGTCGAGCTCGAGGCTCGTGCCCGCGTCGAGCACCGTGTTGCTCTTGACGGGCCGGCCATCGACGGTCAGGCGACCCTCCTCGATAAGGCGCTGGACGTGGCTGCGCGACAGTCCGACCGCATCGGCGACGACCCGGTCGGCGCGACGGCCGCGCTCGCCAGGTGGCACGGTCACGGTCACGCGCTCGCTCATCGAGTCGCCAGTCGCTCGAATCGCCCGGTCAGTCGTTCGCCCAGCAGGGCGATGGCGATGAGGATCACCAACGCGATGCTGATCGCGGCGTCGGCGACGTTGAAGGTGTACCAGCGCCAGGTGCCGATGCCCATGTCCACCCAGTCGATGACATGGCCCAGGGTGAGCCGATCGATGAGGTTGCCGAGTGCGCCGCCCAGCAGCAGCCCCAGGGCGACCGTCAGCAGCCAGCTGCGCGCACCCTCACGAGCCTGGTAGACGACGATCAGGGCAATTACGAACATGCTGGCCAGCCCGAGGATCAGCGCCGATTCGCCGAACAGGCCGAAGATGCCGCCGTCGTTCTGGCCGTGCACGAAGCGCACGAAGTCGCCGATGATCTCGACCGGCGGCTGACCCGGTTGGATCGTCGAGCGCAGCCAGGACTTGGTGATCTGGTCGATGACCACGACCGTGGCCGCGATGCCGGCGAACGCCAGCCAACGGCTGCGCACGTCGGCCACGACTGTCAAGCCGCAGGCCCGTGCCGTCGCAGCGCGATCCGCACCGTGCCCGAGTTGAGCTGTTGCTCGGCGGCCATGGCATCGCTCGGCGGCGAGTCGTCATGGACGGCGGCGGCGAGGGTGTCCTCCGCGACCTTTTCCAGATGGCTGGCCAATGCCGCACGCACTGTCTCAGGCGCAGTGAGCCACAGGTCGATCGTGTCGTCGAGCTCCAGCCCGGCCTGCTTGCGCAGGTCCTGGACGGCGCGCGACAGCTCGCGTGCATCGCCCTCGGCGCGAAGGTCGTCGTCGAGGTCAGTGTCGATGACCACGACGAGGCCCTCGTCGTGGGCGACGGCTGTTCCCGGCCGGGGCGTCGCCAGGATCTCGACCTCGTCAGCGGCCAGCTCGACGCCGGCCAGACTGACGCCGCCGTCGGACAGGTACTCGACCTCATTCGCGCGCGCGGCGGCGAGGACCGCCTGGGTCTGCGCGCCGAGACGCTTCCCGATTTGCGGCAGCAGCGGCCGGACGCGGCGCTCGATCAGCTCCGAATCGTCGGCGATGAGCGCCACTGACCTGGCGTTCAGCTCGTCGGCCAGGATGTCGAACAGGCCATCGCCGAGTGTCGCGCCCGGGGGCAGTGCCAGCCAGACACTTCTGATGGGCTGGCGCAGGTTGATGCCGGCCTGCGAGCGCAGGGTCCGGCCCAGATCGACCGCGCGCATGACGACCGCCATCTGCGTCCTCGAGGGCCGCGTCGTGCCAGCCTTCGAACTCTGGCGCGGGCCAGCGTGTCAGATGGACCGAGTCCGGAGCGGCCTCACCAACGGCCGTGTCGACGACCAGGCGTTGGTACATGTACTCAGACACGAAGGGCAGAATCGGCGCCAGCATCCGCGCCGTGCCGACGAGCGCCTGGTGAAGCGTCGTGAAGGCCGCGCTCCGATCGGACTCGTCGGGGTTTCGGGACAGTCGGCGGCGGCTGCGGCGCAGGTACCAGGTCGACAGGTCATCGATGTGCCTGCCCAGCCGGGTCGCCGCCGCGCGGGCGTCGAAGTCGGCCAGGTCGCGCTTGGACCGCTTCGGCGGCCTGCGGCCGTACGCGACAGGATCCAGCGGTCGAGCGTCCCGGTCGATGGCGGGCGGCACCGGCGCTCGGCGGTCGGCTGCCAGGCGGCCAGTCGGGCGTACGTCATGAAGAAGGCGAAGACGTTCCAGAGCACGAGCAGCTCGCGCCGCGCCTCGTCGGCCGTCCGGTAGCCGAAGAGGATGTTGTCCTCCGGGCGCTGGCGGGCGTACATCCAGCGCATCACGTCGACGCCCATGCGCTCGGCCGCCTCGTTGAACTCGATGGCGTTGCCCCAGCTCTTGTGCATCGGCCGGCCGTCCTCGCCGAAAAGCGTGGCGTAGCCCAGGATCGTCTTGAACGGCGGCTCGCGTCGGAGGACGGTGCTCATCGCCAGCATCGAGTAGAACCAGTTGCGGAACTGGCCAGGAAAGGACTCGGTGATGAAGTCGGCCGGGAACCATTTCTGCCAGTAGTCCGGGTCGGTCCGGTAATGGAGCGTCGAGAACGGCACGATGCCGGCGTCGAGCCAGGGGTTGCCGACGTCGGGGATGCGCGAGGTCGATGCGCCGCACGACTGAGCAGGCGATCTTGACGGCGTCCACGTAGGGCCGATGCGGCGTGTGGCCCTCGAACGCGTCCCAGCCCTCGACTGCGCGCTCGCGCAGCTCCTCGCGGCCGCCGATGACCTCGAACGAGCCGCACGAGGCGCACTCCCAGATGGGCAGCGCGAGCCCCCAGTAGCGCTTCTTGGAGATCATCCAGTCGGACATCGTGCGCAGCCAGTCGAGCTCGCGCTCGTAGCCGAAGCCGGGGATCCAGCGGATCTTGTCGACGACATCCATGATCTGGTAGCGCAGGCTGCGACCCTTCTCGTCGGCCGTCACCTCGTCGCGCGGCTTGTCGTAGACCTCGCCCATCGAGATGTACCACTCGTCGACGACGCGGAAGAGCAGCGGCGTGCCGCACCGCCAGCAGTGCGGATAGCGGTGGGTGTACGGCTCGAGGTGGTAGAAGAAGCCCTTCTGCTCCAGGTCCTCGACGACGCGCTGCGCGACCCCGTGAGCATCGAGCCCGGCCAGCCAGCCGAAGCCCGCCAGGTAGTGCCCGTCCTCGTTGAGCGGCGCGATGACCGGCAGGCCGAGCGTCTTGCCGAGCTGGTAGTCCTCCGCGCCGGCGCCGGGCGCGATGTGGACGATGCCCGTGCCCTCGTCCTCGCCGACCTCGTCCCAGGGGATGACGCGGTGCTCGTAGCCCGGCCCGCCGTCATCGCCGCTGCCGCCGGCGAATGCGGCCTTGACGGCGTCGAGCTCGTCGAACGGACCGTGGTAGCGCCAGCCGACCAGATCAGCGCCAGCGCGCTCCTCGAGCACCTCGAACGAGCCGCGCAGCGCCGTCTTGAGCGTCCCCTTGCCGAGCCAGAAGACGTCCTCGCCCTGGCGCACCTTGACGTACGTCAGCGTCCGGCCCAACGGCCGCGGCCACGTTGGCGCTGAGCGTCCACGGCGTCGTCGTCCAGACCAGCAGCCACTCACCCGGCCGATCGACCAGCGGGAAGCGCACGGTCAGGCCCGGGATCCTCGCGGTCCTGGTAGCCCTCGTTCATCTCCATCTGGCTGATGCCGGTGCCGCAGCGCGTGCACCAGGGCATCGAGTCGTGGCCCTTGTACAGCCAGCCGCGCCGGTTGCACCTCGGCCAGGAAGCCCCAGATCAGGTCGTTGTTCTCGTTGCTGAAGGTGAAGTACGAGCCGCCGATCTCGGGCATGCCCAGTCGGCCGACGATCATCTCGACCGTGTCCGTCACCGGGCCCTCAGGTCCCTCGACGGTCACCTGCTGCGGCGGGTCCTCGGCCAGCAGGTCGCGCAGCCGGCGCAGCTCGGTCGGGATCGTTCCAGTCCATCCACATGCCGAGGCGGATGGACTGCTCCGTCTGCAGCGCGGCGTAGGTCAGCACGCGCTGCTTGCACAGGCTGACGAAGTCGGCGATGCCGTTGGCCTCGATGTCGCGCTTGCTGGTGAAGCCCAGCTCGCGCTCGACGTTGACCTCGACCCACAGGCCCTGGCAGTCGAAGCCGTTCTGGTAGCGCTGGTCCTCGCCGAGCATCGCGTGGAAGCGCTGGTAGAGGTCCTTGTAGGTCCGGCCCCAGGCGTGGTGGACGCCCATCGGGTTGTTGGCGGTGATCGGGCCGTCGAGAAACGACAAGCGCTGGTTGCCCGCGTTCTGCGCCGTCAGGCGGGCGAACGTGCGGCGCTCGCTCCAGAGCGCCAGCATCTCGTGCTCGAGCGCAGGCAGGTCGGGTTGACGCGCGACAGCCGCGAACGGGCTCGCGCGCTCACGAAGTGACATGGGACGACCAAGAATAGCCGGTGTCGGGCTGCTCCTCGGTCTCAGACCGGAGAGACCCGGCCGATCAGTAGATGGGCGTCACCCAGTCGCTGTAGGCGGGCATCCGGCCACGGACGGTGTCGAAGTAGAGCGTGGCCAGCTTGCGCGTGATCGGACCGACCTCGCCCTTGCCGATGGGCCGGTGGTCGATCTCGACCACCGGTGACAGCTGGGCGCCGGTGCCGCACAGGAAGACTTCGTCGGCGACGTACAGCTCGGTCCGATCGACGGTGCGCTGGATCGTCTCGAGGCCCATCTCCTCGCGCGCGAGCTGGATCAGCCCGGCGCGGGTGATGCCCTCGAGGATGTCGTCGGTCGCCGCCGGCGTGATCAGCTTGCCGTCGCGGACGAGGAACAGGTTCTCCGCGCTGCCTTCCGATACGTGGCCGTCGATCGTCAGCACGATGGCCTCGTCGTAGCCGTTGAGCACGGCCTCTGTCTTGGAGAACGCACTGTTGGCGTAGGCCCCGACGATCTTGGCGCGGGCCGGCAGCGACTGGTCGCTGTTGCGCCGCCATGACACCACCTGGGCGCTGATGCCGCGGTCGATGGCGATGTACTCGCCGAAGGGCACGGCAAAGATCAACAGCCGCTCCTCGAGGTTGTGCAGGCGCACGCCGATCGCCTCGGTCGACTTGTACAGGGTCGGGCGAATGTAGGTGTCCTGGCGGAGGCCGTTGCGGCGCAGGAGCTCGACCGTCAGCTCGACCAGCTGTTCGGGCGCCATGGGCGGCTTCATCAGAAGGACCTGGGCGGAGTTCCACATGCGCTTGTAGTGCTCGAGCAGCTTCAGCCCGTAGAGCTGACCTTGATCCTCGTTCCAGTACGCGCGAATGCCCTCGAACATCGCCGTGCCATACAGGAACGCATGCGTCATCACGGGCACCTTCGCCTCCGCCAGGGGCACGAAGTCGCCTTCGAAGTAGCACACGAGGTTCGCGTCAAGCGGACGCGCGCCGCTCGCCGTAAGGGGGGCGACCGCCGGCTTCTGGGTCAGCATGTGGCCGAGTATACGTCCGCCGAGTGGTGGCAGGCCCAACTTCGCGCGTCGTGATTCATAGCGGTCATGTGACACGCTGGCGCGAGCGTTTGTGACGCTTCTCTCCGCCCGGCCGCTAAACTCATGGCCAACTCCGAAGGGGAGTATCCCCTAGCGACTGCGTCGTCAGGACGGAGCGCGTCTGTCGCGCTCCCGGCGCAGCCGGACCCATCGCCTGCGCTGGCGCGGCCGGGAAAGACCTTCGGCTTTTGCCGGGGTGGTGCGTGTCCGATATAGGCCTCTGGATCCTTTTCGCCGTAGTGATCGGCGTGTTCCTCGCGGTCGACCTGTTCCTCGTCCATCGCCGACAGGGGCCGATGCCGGTCAAGACCGCGCTCTTCTGGGTGGCGGTCTGGATCTCGCTCGGCCTCGGCTTCGGCTTCGTGGTTTGGCAGACCCGCGGCGCCGTCGCGGCCGGGGAATACCTGGCCGGCTATCTGCTCGAGTACAGCCTGTCGGTCGACAACATCTTCGTCTTCGCGATGCTGTTCGGGTACTTCGCAGTTCCCGTCCAGAACCAGCGCCAGCTGCTCTTCTGGGGCGTCCTCGGCGCGATCGTCTTCCGCGCCATCTTCATCGTCGGCGGCATCGCGCTCATCCATGCCTTCGAGCCGATCGTCTACGTCTTCGGGGCGATCCTCATCATCACCGGCATACGCATGGCGCGCACGGTCGAAGAGGAGGTCGACCCCGAGGCGAATCGGATCTTGCGCCTGGTTCGACGCTTCCTGCCGATGACCGAGAACTACGAGGGCGACAAGTTCTTCGTGCGCCGGGCAGGCAAGCGCCTGGCCACTCCCCTGTTCGCGGCGCTGATCACGATCGAGCTGTCGGACGTGATGTTTGCGATCGACAGCGTGCCCGCCATCCTGGCGATCACCACGGATCCGTTCATCGTCCTGACCAGCAACGCCTTCGCCATCCTGGGCCTGCGCAGCCTCTACTTCGTGCTTGCCGGCGCGCTCGACAGATTCATCTACCTGCGCATTGGCCTGGGGGCCATCCTGGTCGTCGCCGGAATCAAGATGCTGACGTCAGGCTTCATCGAGATTCCCATCATCGTCAGCCTGGCCGTCATTGCCGGGATCCTGGCCGTGTCCCTGATCGCGTCGCTGTGGGCAACGCGCCACGGCCACGGGCCCGACGCCTCTGTCGCGCACTCCGGACCGACCAGCCCCGGGACCTAGCTCGGGCGCCTACCAGACTCCCGCCAGGCGGGTGACCACCAGCCCGAAGTAGAGGGCGTAGAAGAGGCCGCCGACAAGCAGGTCTCGTCCCGACAGCGAGCCGCGCCGGGTCATCGGGATGACGATCGCGGCGATCGACGCGAAGCAGATGCCCGCCGAGGCGAAGGTCAGTAGGTTGTCGCTCGTGAGCGTCCACGCCGCGGACGCGAAGGCAATGCCGATGGCCGTCGGGATGCTCGCCTGGAAGACCATCGCGCCCGTGAGATGTTGCCCATGGCCAGGGTGTCCTTGTTCTGGCGCACCCAGATCAGGCTGTTGAACATCTCTGGCATCTCGGTCGCGACCGGTGCGATGAGCAGTGCGAGCAGTGCGGGCTCGAGACCTAGGCCCAGGCTGATCGTGCTCGACTGCCTCGACGAAGAGGATGGCACCGCCAACGATCAAGACGGTGCCCAGCACGACCTGGAGCAGGATGGTCCACAGAACTGGCGGGCCGGGCTCGGCGGCGCGGCCGCGGCGATCCAGCCGAGCAAGCAGGCGAGTCAGGCGCAGCGGCTCGAGATCCTCGACGTCACCATCTGTTTGTGCCGTCAGGTGATGTCGGACGTAGGCGCCGTAGACGAGCAGCGTGCCGGCCACGGCCGCGTAGCGCAGTAACCCCAACTCGTGCGGCAGCAGCGCGGCCGCGAGAGCGATCGCATAGGCGGCAAAGAAGTAGCGGACGTCCGTGGCCACCGCCGATGTGTCGACGTCCAGGCGCAGTCCAGTCGCTCGGCGGCGCCGCGCGGCCACGACCCCGATACCGGTCACGAACATGGCCAGCGTGGCGAGCATGAACGGCGCCCCGAGGATCGCGCCGACGCCGATCTCGCTGCCGACATCCGTGGACGACGAGCCGGCGAGCAGGATCGCCACGAGGGGATCATCGTTTCCGGCAGGGCCGTGCCCACCGCCGCCAGGACGCTGCCAACGGCACCCTCGGCCAGGTTCAGCTTGCGGCCGAACCACTCGATGCCGTTGGTGAAGAGCTCGGCGCCGACGAGGATGACGTCAGCAGCGCCGAGGGCGAGCCCCAGCAGTTCCATCTGGTCAGGCACTCATGTTGCGAGTGCCGAATCGCTAGGCGCGCAGGTGCTCCGGTGCGTACGGCAGCAGCGCCACGTGGCGAGCGCGCTTGAGCGCTACGGCCAGCTGGCGCTGGTGCTCGGCGCAGGTGCCGGTCTTGCGCCGCGGCTCGATCTTGGCCCGCTCGCGACAGGTAGCGGCGCAGGCGGTTGATCTCCTTGTAGTCGATCTGCACAGTCTTGTCGGCGCAGAAGGCGCACACCTTGCGGCGGCGCCGATCGCGATACATGTCATCGCGCTTCTTGCTTGCTCGGCTGGGAGGCATGGTGGTCCTTCGGTCATCAGTCGTGCCTAGAAGGGAAGGTCGTCGTAGTCCGGGCTCGGGCTGCTCCGGCCGCGGGCTTCTGGCCGGCCGGCTGCGGACGCGGCGCGCGGCTCCTGGCTGCCGCCGGCATCGCCCGGAACGCCGCCGTCCTCGCGCGGACGGCGCTCGAGGTTCTGGATGGTGTTGGCGACCAGCTCGGTGGTGTACCGCTTCTGGCCGTCCTGGCCCTCCCACTGGCGGGTCTGGATGCGGCCCTCGACGTAGACCTTGGCGCCCTTGCGCAGGTACTCCGCGGCGAACTCGGCCTGCTGGCCCCAGGCGACGACACGGAACCACTCCGTCTCTTCCTGGCGCTCGCCCTGCTGGTCCTTGTAGTTGCGGTTGACGGCGACGGTGAACTGGGTCACCGCCTGGCCGCTGGGCGTGTAGCGCATCTCCGGGTCGCGACCGAGATTGCCGATGATCATGCACTTGTTGAGCGACACAGCCGATACCTCCTGACCCTTATGGCCGATCAGCGGCGGCGGGAGCGGCTTCGCTCTCCGACTCGTCGATGAACTCGGTGTCGGGGATCTCCTCGTCGTCCTCCGGCGGAGCGGCGAGGACGGCGTCGTCCTCGAGGTCGAGATCGTCGCCGCTGTCCGCGCTGGGCCGGCGCGAGCTGGGACGCTCGACGCGCGTGACGAGGTGGCGCATCACCTCTTCGGTGATGTTGAGGCCGCGCTCGAGCTCGAGCACAGCCGTAGCCGGCGCGTCGAACAGGACGATGAAATACGAGCCCTCGCGGTGCTGGCCGATCGGGTAGGCCAGGCGCCGGCGGCCCCACGGGCTGACCTTGACGATCTGGCCGCCGGCAGCGGCGATTGACCGTGTGGCGCGGTCGAGGAGCGCCTGGACCTGCTCATCGGGCGTGTCCGGGCGCAGGACGAGCATCAGCTCATAGCGTCGCAAGAAGTGAACTCCTTCCCATGGGATGTGCCCCGCTCTGTGGTCCGTCGGTCCGCGGCGGAGCTGAAAGGTAGGCGAGGATTATAGACCGGCTGTTCGATGCCGCCCCGATTGCTAGACTCGCCCGGCTGGGCGATCGCTCCGGCACGTCATCGGAGGGACCCGGCGCTGGCCAATCGCATCCTGCTGATAAGCCTCGACGGCAACGCCGCACAGACTGTCGGGCCGTCGCTCGAACGGCGCGGCATGTCGGTCGCCGCCACGCGTGATCTCGGCGCGGCACTTGGTCGCCTCGGCGAATTTCAGCTGATCATCCTCGACGACTCCGACTCCGCGCGACTCGTCCTCCTGATCCGCCAGATCAACGACGCGACTGGCAGCCGTCACCCGCCGATCCTGGCCATCGCTAACACACAGGACGTCGATGAACGCGTCCGGCTGCTCGAGGCCGGCGCCGACGATGTGCTTGCCCAGCCCATCGACGAGCGCGAGCTCGAGGCATTCGTCGAGGCGCTGTTGCTGCGTTCCCCAGGTGCAGCGGCGACGCCCGGCGCACCCGAGGCGGCGGCGCGGCCGGGACCGGCCGCGCCCGGCAGGCTGATCGTCTTCGCCGCGGCCAAGGGCGGCTCCGGCACGACGTCACTGGCGGTCAACACGGCGCTCGTGCTGGCCGAGATGGCGCCGGGCAGCGTTGCGATTGCGGACATGGACATGTACCACGGCCAGGTCTCGACTCATCTAGACATCTACGCCCGCAGCTCGACTGCGGAGCTGGCCCGCGAGGACCTGTCTCATCCGGCACCGGAGCTGATCCACGAGGCGGGCAAGCAGCACTCGAGCGGGCTGATGGTCTTCGGCGGACCGTATCGACCGGACGAGGGCGTCGATATCGGCGGTGATCACCTCGCAGCGCTGGCGGAGGCGCTGCGCAGCTCTTTCGGGACGACAGTGATCGACGCCGGCTCGATCATCGACATGCGCAGCCTGTCGCTGCTGACCTCAGCAGATTCGGTGGTGATGCCGATCACGCCGGACATCCCGGCACTGCGCCTGCTGCACGGTGCATTGCAGGTCATGTCGGAGGCCGGTCCACTGGCCGACCGAGCCATCTTCGTTGTCAACGACATCTATCCCAAGCGAACCATCTCTCCCGATCAGATCGAGGAGCACCTGGGCATCCGCATCGGGCTCGAGATTCCGTATGACGGCGAAAACTTCCTGCGGGCGGTCAACGAGGGCCAGCCGCTGATGTCCATCGCTCGACGCTCCCCGGCGGCGGCCGCGATCCGCAAGCTGGCCGAGATGACCGCCGAGACGCGAGTCGACGACGACTACGGCACACCGCAGAAGAAGGGCCGCCTGGGAGGCCTGCTCCGCCGCGGCTGACCGCTCATACGGTCGGGCTGGTGCCGAAGGTGAGATTCGAACTCACATGCCCTTGCGGGCCACGCATTTTAAGTGCGCTGCGTATACCCATTCCGCCACTTCGGCACGTGAATTACACGGTTCGGCGAATATAGCGCCGTCGCCGTTTCGCCCGATGCGGCGAGGATCGCTGCGACGCCAATGATCACAACGAACTAAGGGGGTTCTCACTCCATGCGCAATGTTCCATTCCGACTCGCCGCCCTCGGTGCGGTCGCCCTTGCCGTGGCTGCCTGCGGCGGCAGCGGCCCGGCCGTACCCAGCGGGGTCCCGACGATGCCACCGGTGACTGTCCCGTCGGTGTCGATCCCGCCACTGCCGAGCGGCGTGGTCATTCCGAGCTTCGCGATCCCGAGCTTCGCGGCCGATCCGGTCATCGATGCAGCATTCCCAGACCAGCTGGCGGGCCAGCCCGTCACCGAGCAGAGCTCGGCCAACTTTCTGACCGTCCTCCAGGCCTTTGGGACCGAGCCGGAGCGGATCGCCGCTTTCGTCGCGGGGATGCAGTCAATCGGCGTCGATCCTGCGACCGTCGGCTTTGGCTCAGGGACCGTGACCCTCGGCGATGAGGACGTGACGCTACAGCTCATTCGCTTCCCGGGTGGCAACGCGGGCAACGCTCTGGACATCCTGACGCGCATCGACGAGCCGGATCAGCCTCCCGTCCTGACCACCGAGACGATCGGCGGCAAGACCGTGACGGTCGCTACCAACCCGGACGAGGACATCGAGTACTACTACATCAACGGCGACCTGGCGTGGTTCCTCGACAGCGTCGAGCGTGAGCAGGCAGAAACCATCTTCGCCGAGCTGCCCTGACGCGGAGGCGCAGCGCCTGGCGTCGAGGACGACTCCGCGCGATGATGGTGCATCGATCAGGACCAGCCGATGGCTGACTCTGACCACAAGGACCGCGTCGACCGAGAGCTGATCGAGCTTCTCAACGAGCTTCGAGTCGCGCTGCCCGGCGTCCAGGTCCTGTTCGCGTTTCTGCTGGTGCTGCCTTTTCAGCAGCGCTTCGCCGAGATCACAGACATTGCGCGATCGGTCTACTTCGCCGGCCTGGTGGCCTCCGCAATAGCGACAGCGTTCCTTATCGCGCCATCCACGTACCACCGTCTCAATTTCCGACGTGGCGTGCGCGAGAAGGAGCGGATGCTCTTCACGTCAAGCCGATTTGTGCTGATCGGAACCGCGTTTGTTGCGATCGGGATCGCTTGCTCCCTCTTCGTGATCGCCGACGTTCTATTTGGGGAGCTGGCGGCGTTTGTCGTGGCTGCGGTCGCCGCCGCGACGTTTGCCGGCTTGTGGTTCGTATTCCCGCTCCTCCGCCGCGCGAACTCGGATCCAGACGAGGGTCAAACCTGAGAGTCCGTCCGGTCCTCGTTGAGCGCGAAGGAGTGGCAGTGGTGAACGCGCGCCGCGTATTCGCCACGGCCTCGAGCGCCCATTCACTCGATCCGGCCGACGAGCTGCTGACGGTTCCCGCGGATCGAATGGCTCAGCCAGTGGACTGGTCGTGCACTCGCTCGCCGGTTGCGTTTTAGCCTGGTTACGGTCCGTCGCCGTGGATCGCCACGTATCCCAAGCACCAGTCCCACTCCGTCCTCGAGGCATCGCGGTCGTCGACAAACTTGTAGTAATCGACGCCGTGGCGGGCCGTGCCCAGGACGCTGCCGTGTGATCCGTACCAGAACATTTTCACGTGGACGCGGTACGAGGGTCCGTTGTACGAACCCGCAGGGACGCCGACCGAAACGCCCATGGGCCTGAATGCTGCGTTGGTACCCGAGTGCGCAGTTGCCTTCTGCACCGGACTTCTGTAGGTCGTCGTCCACAGTTCCTGGTCGGCCGACCGCTGGACGATGAAGCGCCAGCCCACGCGCTGCTGCGACCCGGCAGAACGCATCCGCGGCGGAAGCACCTCAATGCGCTTCAAGAGCCATTCCGAGCCTCGCTCGCCAGATGCCACGAGCACATACCGGCAGGTCGCGCCGGGGTGGAGGTGATCGCCGTCGCGGAGCGAGTGTCGAGCGACCTGACCGCGGTGCCCGATCTCGGTATCAGCGGCAACTGGGCCGGCAGCTAAGACGAGCGGCATGAGCACAGCTGCACCTGCGGCGAAGGTTCTCAGAGATTTGCGCATCTCACACTCCTAGAGGCTTGTGTGCGCGATGTCCTGTTTGCCCTTCTCGGTTCACGCGCTGCCTGCAAGGGCAGGCTACGCGCACTCGGTCCACACCCGTATCCGAGCTACCACCCGATGGCGTACGTACGGGCGCTAGGTACCCGCTAGTGGCTGGCCGGCCGGGCACAGCGTGGCTCGACCATGACAAACAACGAACCGGCCCCGAAGGGCCGGTTCTGAGAGTGATTTCTGGAGGCGACGACCGGATTCGAACCGGTGAATAGAGGTTTTGCAGACCTCCCCCTTAACCACTTGGGTACGTCGCCCTGTTGGCTGGCCCTCCTGGATTCGAACCAGGGTTAACGGATCCAAAGTCCGCTGTCCTACCACTAGACGAAGGGCCAGCGGGCCGCGCGGGCTGGATGAAGCTGCCTTCTTATGACGGTGGGAAGAATGGAGCGGGAGACGGGGTTCGAACCCGCGACCTTCACCTTGGCAAGGTGACGCTCTACCAGCTGAGCCACTCCCGCTCGGAGTCCATTTGCCCAATCGGTGCACCTGCCCGATCGGCTGGATGTGGTGGTGCCGAGAGCCAGAATCGAACTGGCGACACCGCGATTTTCAGTCGCGTGCTCTACCAACTGAGCTATCTCGGCGCGTCCAGACCGCTTACCGACCGCGGTAACGACCACGCTTATTGAACCATACCGCCCGCGAGTCGGTCGAGTCGGCCGATGGTCAGTCGAGGCCTCCCAGGGCCGCCGCGCTCTGGGCATCGATGGGTGCTTCACCGGTCATGGCGCGCAGTCGATTGATGCGATCGACGATCGGCGGGTGGGTGGCGGTCAGGCCCGCGGCGCGCTCCTCCCACTTCTTGATCGGGTTCACGAAGTAGAGGTGCTGGGTGGCCCGGTTGGCGACCTCGAGGACCTCGCGATCGGAGCTGATCTTGGCCAGCGCGCGCTGCAGGCCGTACGGGTTGCGCGTCAGCTCGACGCTCGAGGCGTCGGCCAGGTATTCACGCTGGCGGCTGACCGCGAGCTGCACGAAGCGGGCGATGATCGGCGCGATGATCGACAGAACGAGCCCGACGATGACCATGACGATCACCAGGCCTCCCCCGCCGCTGTCGCGGCTGCTGCCGCGCCGGCCGCCGGTGACGCCGCTCCAGAACGTGAAGCGCAGGAAGAAATCGGCCAGCAGGGCGATCGAGCCAACGAGCGTGGCCACGAGCAGGGTGAAGCGGATGTCGAGATTCCTGACGTGCGCCAGCTCGTGGCCGATGACGCCCTGGAGCTCCTCGCGATCGAGCTTCTGGAGCAAACCGGTCGTCGCGGCGATGCTGGCGTGTTGCGGGTCTCGGCCCGTGGCAAAGGCGTTCGGGGCGGTGTCCTCGATAACGAAGACACGCGGCATCGGCAGGTTGGCGGCGATCGTCATTTCGCGCACGACGTTCATGAGGTGCGGCGCGCTGACCTCGTCGACCTGGCGCGCGCCGGACGCGGCCAGCACGATGCCGTCACCGCCGAAATAGGACGCCGTAGTCAGCAGCAGCGCGATGGCGATCGAGACGGCGATGGCGATGACCCCGCCCTGCCACGCGCCGGTAAGGGCAAAGCCGATCACGAAGCCGAAGACGGCCAGCAGCGCTGTGAGCAGACCCACGAGCAGCACAGAACGGCGCCGG
The DNA here is from genome assembly GCA_963706095.1 of uncultured Chloroflexia bacterium. Classification (GTDB taxonomy): domain Bacteria; phylum Chloroflexota; class Limnocylindria; order Limnocylindrales; family CSP1-4; genus JALYGJ01. The sequence continues at coordinate 36,881 of OY970149.1, read as the reverse complement.
TTGGCGCTGATCTGGGCGTAGAAGCTCTGGACGGGCTGTAGGGTCATGGCGCGTCAGCCGGCACGGCGCCGGCGTTCAGAAGGCCGGTTCGACCGTCCTGGGGCTAGGCGGACGGCGTGGGCGGCGGCGGAGCCGCCGGGGGCGGAACGGTGGGCGGTGCGAGGTTGGTCAGGTCGACCGTCGGCACCTGCGACGCCTCGGGCTCTGCATCGAAGAACTCGCGTGGCCGGAAGCCGAGTGGTCCCGCGATAAGCACGTTGGGAATGGTCGCGATGGCGGTGTTGTAGTCGAGCACGACGGCGTTGTAGTGCTGGCGCGAGAAGCCGATCTGGTTCTCCGTGGTGGTCAGCTGCTCCTGCAGCTCGAGGACGTTCTGGTTCGCCTTGAGCTCCGGGTAGTTCTCGACCACTGCGAACAGCGAGCGGAGTGAGGAAGTAAGGGCGTTCTCGGCAGCGGCAGCCGCGGCAGGTCCCTGGGCGCCGGCAGTGACAGCGTTGGCGCGCGCCTGGGTCACGTTCTCGAGCACCGACTGCTCGAAGCCCATGTAGCCCTTCACGGCATTGACCAGGTTCGGGATGAGGTCCCAGCGGCGCTTGAGCTGGACCTCGATCTGGGCAAATGCCTCGTCGATGCGCAGCCGGCGCTGGATCAGGCCGTTGTAGATCAGGATCCCGCCGATGACGATGACGGCGAGGATGCCTAGGACGATCCAGACGATGAGGTCCATCAAGTCTCCGAATTAGGGGCACGGGTGACGCCGGCCTCGTCCGAAAATTCTAGCAGCGGCCAAGGTTGTGCCCACGGCCTACCATTTCCGGGAGATGCGGCACTTGGGCCAGCCGTTCACACGGCGACGCGTGCTCCAGGTCGGGGGCGCGCTGGGAGTCGCCGGCGCCCTCGGCAGCGTTGGCGCGCGCGACGCTCTCGGCCGAGCCCTGCTCGAGCTTCCGTCCGGCCCGGATTCGACGGCCGCCCACACCGGACGAGTCCTCTACCGGCACGCGGCAATGGTTGACGGCCGATCCGCCACCCGCCGCACGGACATGAGCATCCTCGTCGAGAACGGCCGGATTACCTGGATCAGCCCGTCTGACGCCGAGCCCAATCCGGGCTCGAGCTCCGGGCTCTCGTCCTTCGACGCGCGCGGCCTGACGATCGTGCCGGGCATGGTTGACGGTCACTGCCACCTGACTTCTCCGGGCGGCCCGAACTACATCGAGCGCTTCAAGGATCCGCCCCGCGAGCTGCTGGAGACGGCCGAGCACAACGGACAGCTCGCGCGCCAGGCTGGCACGGCATGGCTACGCGAGATGGGCAGTCCGACGGTTACCGATCCCATGGATGGACGCCGGCGCGCCCTCTCCCTGGGCATCCGCGATCGCTGGGCGGGCAGGTCCGACAGACCGCGCGTTCGCGCGGCGGGAACCTGGATCTGTGCTCCGGGCGGCCTCGAGTCGGGCATGGGCATCGTCGTCCGTAACTCGGACGAGCTGCTCGCCGCGGCGATGCGCCAGCTCGACGAGGGAGCGGACATGGTCAAGCTCTACGTCGAATCGAAGAATTCGCGCGAGTCGCCGTGGACTGCAAATGAGATCAATCGCGTTGTCGTGGCCGCGCGCCAGCGTGGCGCGCGCGTGGGCGCTCACGCCATGTGGCTCAACACGGCGCGCGCCGCCGTCCTGGGCGGCGTGTCGGCGATCGACCACGGCTTCAACCTCGACGCCCAGATCTGTGCCGAGATGCGCCGGCGCGGCACGTTCCTGGTGACGACGCTGACCGTGCCGCGCAACTGGCTCAGGATGGGCCAGACGACGAGCGGCCATTGGTTCTCGACGCGCGCCGGCAAACGCTACGCGCGGCGCCTGCTCGAGAACGGAAACAACAGCGTCGAGCTGGCGCGCCGCGCCGGCGTCAAGATTGCCGCGGGCACGGACTTCGGCGGCGGCTCGACCCGCGCCGGCCAGCTCGCGTGGGAGGTCGAATCGCTGGTAACGGCGGGCCTGCAGCCCTGGCAGGCGATCGGGGCCGCGACGTGGCGCGGTGGCGATCTGATGGGCTCGTCGAGCGCCGGTCGGGTGAAGGTCGGTGGACCGGCGGACTTCTTCCTGGTGGACGGCGATCCCTATTCGGATCCTGCTGCGCTCTGGAACGTTAGGCGCCTGGCCTGAACGGGAGACATCGCCTGACGTCCGCTAGAGGCTCGTTTCGCCGCGACCCCCATAGATGACCGAGGTGTAGTCCTTCGCGCGCGAGTCGACTGTCGTGACGTGCATCTCGTCGAGCTTTCCGCGTTCGTACTGGATGCCCTCAACAACCGTCGCCAGCTCGCGATTGAAGATCAGCACAGCGACATCGCGCAGATGCTGGCGGCCGGCGTAGGTCAGCGCGATCGTCGCTGCCGTTAGCGGCACCATGGCCTTGCGCCGCGCCATGGCCGCAACGGGATCCCCCGCCGTGGGCGAATGGACGTGGCCCAGGATCTCATACGGACCGAGCTCGAACTGGACACGCTCGGACTTCGTCCTGATCCTTTGTCGAGGATTCGACGGACCGGGCGGTGCCTCGATGGCGAACAGCTCATCGATCGTGAGATCGATGTTGCCGGCCTCGACCGCGTGACCGTCCTCGAGCGCGAACAGTCGGGCGCGCGTCACGAAGATCCGCGGCGCATCGTTGAGGAAATCGGTCAGGCGGGTATCGCTCGGTAGATCGATGACGCCCCGAACGACGCAATCCCCCGAGTACCCGATCAACTGCGTCTCGGCCAATTCTCAGCCCGCGGTGATGCTGGTAGCCGGTTCGGCTGTTCGGGCGTGATTTGGAGTCGCCGCCTCCGAAGCAACCCGGTGAATTCGGAGAACGCGATCCCGGTTGATGATCAGCACCCTGGTCGCTCGGGCTACTGGGCGTCCCCTGAACCTGAAGCGAATCACCGCGTCCGTCAGCGGCACCATTGCACGACTGTGGCCCATCGCTGGAATCGGATCCCCGCTGGCGTGGCCGTGCAGGAATCCCGTGATCAGATACGGGGACATCTCGACCTCGACCTGTACAGAGCGGGTCGAAACGCGAAGGTCGCTGTGCCAGGCAGTCATCCCACTGTCGGTCGGCTGCACTGCGCTTATGTCGGCCAGGTTCAACTCGATGTCACCCATTGGCGTGGCTCCGCCGTCGTGCAGTGCATAAGAGGTCGCATTCGCGATTGGCAGCACGGTCGATCTGTTCAGGAAATCCGTGAGCCTGAACTCATCGGGCACGCCAAGGACACCGTGGATCAGCGAGTCGTTGGTGTACCCCCGGAACTCTATTGACGGCACGTAACCCTCTGCCTGTCTAAGGCAAGCACCATGACCCGCGGGAGCCAAACCGTCCAGTGGTCCGAAAGTCACGGTCTGGAGTAGTCGGGTGTCCAGGACCGGGGCGCGGCGTCCTCATTGGTGCGCACCACCTTGCGAGGGTGCGGCTGGCCGGGAAGGTTACGCACCATGAACGACGCTGCCCCGGTGACACGCAGGCACGGCAACGCGTACGAGATCTTCATCCTCATCCTGACCCTGCTGTCGTTGGTCGTCATGGGCCTGATCCTTTTACCTTTGGACCAGGCCACGCTGGACGCGCTGCTCTTCTACGACAACCTCATCTGCGTCATCTTCCTGGCCGACTTCGTATACAACCTGAGCGGATCACGGCCGCGCCGCCACTACTTCATCCACGAGCGCGGCTGGCTGGACCTGCTGGGATCGATCCCCTCGCTCGGCATCCTGCGCTTCAGCGCGCTGCTGCGACTGGCGCGACTGAGTCGCCTGTTGCGCATCCTGCGCGTCCTCGGCGGTCAGAAGCGCAAGGAGCTGATCACAGACATCGTTCAGAACCGCGGTCAGTACGCGCTGTTCGTGACGCTGACCCTGGTGATGCTGGTGCTTACCACCTCCAGCGTGCTCATGATCCAGTTCGAGAGCAAGGACCCCGATTCGAATATCAAGAGCGGCGAGGACGCGCTGTGGTGGGCATTCGCAACCATCACGACTGTCGGCTATGGCGATCGCTTCCCGGTGACCCTGCTCGGACGTGTCGTGGCAGTAACGGTGATGTTCGCGGGCATCGGCGTAATCGGCGCCCTGGCCAGCATCCTGGCCTCGATCCTCGTCCCGCCACCACCCGGCGACGAGGCACCCGCTGGCGCTACCTCAATGTCTGATTCTGAGCTGTCACAGCTGCGAGCCGAGCTCGCGCTCACGCGATCGGAGATGGCCGAGATGCGCGAGCAGCTCAAGGGCCGCGAAGTGGTGGGCGGTGAGGGATTCGAACCCCCGACATCCTCGGTGTAAACGAGGCGCTCTGACCAGCTGAGCTAACCGCCCGCGAGTGGTGACTGACAGATTAAACGGCGGCCTTGCGGCCGCCGTCTGTGTCAGCGAATTGGTGCCCAGGCCGGGACTTGAACCCGGATGACTTGCGTCATACGCCCCTCAAACGTACGCGTATACCAATTCCGCCACCTGGGCACTGGTACCGAGGGAGGGACTTGAACCCACACGACCTTGCGGCCACTAGGTCCTGAACCTAGCGCGTCTACCTATTCCGCCACCTCGGCGCGCAGCCTGCGACGCTTTAGGCGTTCAGGCGAGGGCCGATTTTAGCACGGGCGTCGGCTCTGGCCGCCGAACCGGCTAGATGCTGCTGAAGCCCTGGTCGAGCTTGAAGCTGGCGACGAGAAGATCACGAAGAGCACGGCCAGGACGACCGTGAACTGGAAAAGTCGCTTCTCGATGCCACGCCGGCTGCGATAGACGGACGAGTCGCCGCCGAATGTCGCGCCCAGGCCTGCGCCGCGCGACTGCAGGAGGATCGACGCCATCAGCGCGATGCTGACAACGATCTGGCCGATCAGGAGTACGTTCTGCACGGCGCGGAGGATAGCAGGACCGACCGATCAGCCCCTGAAGAGCGATTTTCCAGTCATCCCTTCCGCCGGCGACAGGCCAAGGATGGCGAGCAGCGTCGGCGCCACATCCGCGAGCACACCATCGTGCAGCGACAGCCCGCGCGCCTGTTCACCGACCAGCACGACGGGCACCGGGTTGAGCGAGTGCGCGGTCATCGGATTGCCCGCCGCATCGCGCTTTTCGTCGGCATTGCCATGGTCGGCAGTGATGCACAGCAGACCGTTCGCGGGCATCGCGGCGACGATGCGGCCGAGGCAGCTATCGATGAACTCGAGTGCCGTGACCGTCGCGCCCCAGACGCCGGTGTGGCCGACCATGTCCGGGTTGGCAAAGTTGGCCACGATGAAGTCGTAGCCACCCTCCGCGATCGCGCCGACCAGGGCGTCAGTCACGCCGGCGGCGCTCATCTCGGGCTGGAGGTCGTACGTCGCGACCTTCGGGCTCGGGATCAGCAGTCGCTCTTCGTTCGGGAAGGCCGCCTCGATGCCGCCATTGAAGAAGTACGTGACGTGCGCGTACTTCTCCGTCTCGGCAACGTGGAACTGGCGCCAGCCGAGCTTGGCGAAGACTCCGCGAGGCTGGTCACCGTCAGCGGCGGAAAAGCGACCTCTGACGGGCAGGTCGGCCTCGTACTCGGTCATGGTCACCACGAGGAGGTCACGCGGGCGGAGGCCGCGGTCGAAAGCGTTCGCGTCGAAGTCGTCGCCGTCGACCAGGGCGTGCGTCAGCTGCCGCGCACGGTCGGCTCGGAAGTTGAAATGGACGATCACGTCGCCCTCGCGCACACGGCCATCGACGCCGTCGATGACTGTCGGCTGGATGAACTCGTCGTTCTCGTCGCGCCCATAGCCGTCGGCGACCGCCGCGGTCGCGGAAGCTGTCACCAGGCCGCGGCCGTGCACGATCGCGTCGTAGTGGCGCTGCACGCGCTCCCAGCGTTTGTCGCGGTCCATGCCGAAGTAGCGCCCGCCAATCGTGGCGATGCGCGCCCCCGGATGTGCTTCGCGCAGGCGCGCCTCGAAGTCCGGCACGAACAGGTCGGCAGAGCGCGGCGGCGTGTCGCGGCCGTCGAGCAGGCCGTGGACGACCACGTCCGCCGCGCCGTGGTCGCCTGGCCAGGCGCGCGATCGGCAACGGCGTGGCGGTCGACGGAGTGGACGCCGCCGGGGCCGATCAGGCCGACGAGGTGCAGTCGACGGCCCGACTCGGCGGCGCGCGTGACGGCATGAAGCAACGCGCCGTTGCTGAAGAATGAGCCGTCGGCGATTGCCGCGTCGATGCGCGGCAGGTCCTGGACGACGGGCCGTCCCGCGCCCAGGTTCAGGTGGCCAACCTCGCTGTTGCCCATCTGGCCCACCGGCAGGCCGACCGCCTCGCCCGATGCTTCGAGCCTGGCGTTGGGCCAGTTGGCGAGCAGGCTGCGCCAGACCGGCATGTTCGCGGCGGCGATGGCGTCGGCCTCCGGCCGGCTGGCCGATGCCGAAGCCGTCGAGGACGACGAGGACGACTGGTCGCGGTCGGTCCCTCTGGCCTTGTTGCGTCACGAGCGGTTGTCGGCGGCGGCGCGTGCCTCTGCCGTCAGCCCGGCGCGGGCGACGATGCCGGCCATCTCGTCGACCTTGAGACTCGCCCCGCCGACGAGCGCGCCGTCGATGTCGGGCTCGGCCAGGAACTCGTCGATCGTCGCACTCGTGACGCTGCCGCCGTAGAGCACGGGCACGTGCGTGGCCGAGTTGGGCACACCGTGCTCGGCCAGAGTCTGTCGGATCAGCTGGGCCATCTGTGCGGCGTCGCTGCCGCGCGCCGTGAGCCCGGTGCCGATCGCCCAGACCGGCTCGTAGGCGACGACCAGGTCGTCCGGGATCAGCGCTGCCGCACCCTCGATCATCGACAGCGTGCGCTCCAGCTGGCCGCGAACGGTCGCCTCGGCACGGCCTGATCTCCGGTCGTCGAGCTGCTCGCCGACGCACAGGATGGGCCGCAGGCCGAACTCGGCGCAGCGCAGCAGCTTGCGGCCGATCAGCACGTCGTCCTCGCCCTGGTCGCGTCGCCGCTCCGAGTGGCCGATGATCGCCCACGTCGCCAGGCCGACGATCATCGGCGCCGAGATCTCGCCGGTGTACGCGCCGAAGGGCTGGGCGTGGATGTTCTGCACGCCGACATGCGACATCGGTGTCCGCGAGTGCGCGCGCGACCGACTCGAAGCGCACACGAACGGCGGGCAGATCACGCGCATCACGCCGCGCACATCCGTCGCCGCGGCGATGTCATTGGCCAGCAGCGACGCGTCGAGCGGCGTCGTGTTCATCTTCCAGTTGCCGGCGATGACCACGGGACGCGGATGGTTCATGGCCATGAAGTGTCGCTGTCGATCGTGGAGAGCCGCGCTCCCGATCTGCTCGAAAGCGCGCTGAACTCGGCTGCGCGACAGGTCGAGACGCGTGGCGAGCTCGGAAAAAGTGGCCTCAGGAGCGCGGCGCCGCGCCGCCGCCACGCGTCGCGCGTCCCGCGGGAGCGTGCTCAGTCCGCCCCTGCGCTCGAGTGCCTCGATGTCGTCGAGCTGGCGCCGCGCCGCCGTGACGGCGCGGCGCAGGTTGGCGTGCTCGGCGTTGACGACGCGGTTCAGGTGCCCGGTCATCTGGCGGCTGACGAGGCGCGACTCGAGCTCGAGCGACGCGGCCGACGCGCCCAGGCGCCGCAGCAGCTCCGTTGATGTGCTCGGCGCTCTTCCAGGTCAGCACTCCCCTGCCTCGTCGCAGCCGCGTGTTCGGCGGCAGGCCGACCTTGGCCAGGTGCATCGTCAAGGCGACCATCTCAGACGGATCGACAACGAGCTCGAGATGGGTTCCGGTGGCGGTGACGCTCAGTGAGCCGCGCGCCAGGAAGACGCCGCGCAGGTAGGCCGCGCGGCAGTGGTCTGCTGCGTCCTTCCAATCGAATGCGGACGTCCGCATCTCCGTCATCGAGGCGGACGGCGAGGCGGCCGATCAGCGGCGACTTGGCACGTCCACGGGCTGCGGCACCCAGCCCGGCCCGCTCGGCCACCCGGCAGCAGCGCCGCGCCGGCTCGATCGCGGCCAGCTCGCCCCGCAGGCCGGCCAGCAGATCCGTCTGGGCAGCGCTCATCTAGCTTGATTCAGACCGGCGTCGCCGACTCGCGCCGCGGCATGATTCGCTCGTCATCGAGCTCGAGCAGCGCGGTGGTCAGCTTGCGCGAGTCGTGGCGGTGAGCGTTGTCATCGTCTACCACGTCGCGCTCGATGATCGGCGGCTGCTCTGGCCGGCGAAGCTCGACATCGACCACGACGGGCGACGCGGGGTCGTTGGGCAACTGCCGCGCCCGGTGATTGTTGTTCACCAGCACCGCGTCGACGAGGCCGCCCAATCCGTGCGCAGACAGGGCCGAAAGGTGGTCTGAGACGCCGTAGTTCTCGGTCTCGCCTAGCTGCGTCGCGACGTTGCACACGAACACGCGGCGCGCCGAAGTGTCGCCCAGCGCCTCGCGCATGCCGGGGACGAGCAGCGGCGGCAGCAGGCTCGTGTACAGGCTGCCCGGGCCGATGACGACGAGGTCGGCGCTTGCGATCGCCGCGAGGGCCTCGGCTGATGGCTGGACGCCCTCGGGCGAGATCCAGACGCGCTTGATGTCGTGCTCGCGCGCGATGGCGGTCTCGCCGTCGACCTGCCGCCCGTCGCCGAGCTCGGCATGAAGTGTCAGGGGCGTCCCGCACACCGGCACCACCTGGCCCCGCACAGCGAGCACCCGATTCGACTGGCGCACCGCTTCCTCGAAGTCGCCGCTTACGTCAGTCAAAGCCGCGATCAGCAGGTTGCCGAAGGCATGCCCGGAGAAAGTGCTGTTGCCGTTGCCCGAAGGAAAGCGGTACTGGAGCAGGCTGTTCATAGCCGGCTCGGCATCCGCCAGGGCGGCAATGCAGTTACGGATGTCGCCCATCGGCGGCACGCCCATCTCGGTACGCAGCACACCGGACGACCCGCCGTCGTCGGCCACGGTTACGACAGCAGTGATGTTCGAGGTCACCTGCTTGAGGCCACGCAGCAGGACGGACAGCCCGGTGCCGCCACCGATGGCCACGACGCGCGGCCCACGCGAGCGGCTGCGGCGCTGGTACAGAAGCTCCGCGAGTGGTTCTTCGCCTCGAACCTGGTAGGGCTCGACCAGCGCGCGCAGCAGGCGCCACGCGCCATAAGCGAACAGCGCCGAGCCTGTCACGAAGAGCAGCGTGGCGCGCAGCTCGGTCGACAGCAGCTGGATCTCCGTGCTTCCCTCTTGCACGAGCAGCGGCCGGAGCACGATCGCAGCGGCGACCGCGACGAGGATCTGGCCGATCAGGGCCACGAGCAACCAGCGCTTGATGCCGATGCCCGGCCGGAGCCAGCGTTTCATCAGCCGCTGGCGCTCGTGCCTACCGAGTACCGCGTCGACGCCTTCAGCGTCGAAGTCGGCGGGCTGGCTGCCGTTGCCGCTCATGCGCGTTCGATCTCGCGATGCCAGACGCCGACCGAGCCGACACCCGAGTCGCGCAGGCGCTGGGCAACCTCCTCGGCGATGGCGACCGACCGATGCTGGCCGCCGGTGCAGCCGAAGGCGACGGTCAGCCGGCTGCGGCCCTCCGATTCGAAGCCAGGGAGAAGCGAATCGAGGAACTGCGCTGTCTGGTCGACGAACTTCGTGGTGATCGGCTGCTCGAGCACGAAGGAGCGCACCTCCTGGTCGAGTCCGGTCAGCGGACGCAGTCGGTCGATGTAGAACGGGTTCTCCATGAAACGGCAGTCGAACACGAAGTCTGCTTCGAGCGGGATGCCGTGCTTGTAGCCGAAGCTGATCAGCTGGACGGAAAGCGTGCTGCCGTCGTCGGCCATGTCCAGGGCGCCATAGAGCCGCTCGCGCAGCTGCCGCCCGGACAGCTCGGACGTGTCGATGATCACGTCGGCCTCGGAACGGATCTCCGCCAGCAGGCTGCGCTCGCGCTCGATGGATGCGGCGACGCCGCTTGCCTCGTCATCGAGCGGGTGGCGGTGGCGCGTCTCGCTGAAGCGTCGGATGAGCACGTCATCGCGCGCCTCGAGAAAGAAGACCTGCGGATCAATGCCACGCGACTCGAGTGCGTGAACCGCTTCGTGATAGGCCAGCGCAGGATCCGTGCTCCGCGCATCGAGGACCAGGGCGAGGCGTCCGAACTGGCCTGTTTCGCGCGCAACGAGCTGCGCCAGGTGGCGCAGCAGCTCCGCGGGAAGGTTGTCGATGACGCGAAACCCGACGTCCTCGAGCAGCTTGCTGGCGGCCGTCTTGCCCGCGCCGGAAAGGCCGCTGATGATCGCGACGTGGGGCTTTGCGACGTCTTCGGACGCCATGACTGCTACCTACCCATCCTGGTCACGATGAAGATGGTCACCTCGTACAGCCCATACATGATCACGCCCAGGACGATGTCAGAGAAGGCGTCCGGTGGCGTGAGCGCAGTGGCTACGACGAACACCAGCAGCAGGACGTAGCGCCGCCACGATCGCAGCTGGGCGGAGCTGATGATGCCCACGCGCGCGAGGGCGAGGAGCACGATCGGGTACTGCATAGCGATCCCGAACGCGAGGAAGAGCGAGCCGACGAAGTTGAAGTACGGCTCGGCTGCGAGATCCGCGCGAATCGACTCGTCCGTGAAGCTCAGCAGGAAGCCGACGGCCACCGGCATGACCAGCCAGGCGACGCCTACGCCGATGGCGAAGAACAGCAACGACAGCGGGATCCAAGGCCGAATTGCGCGTCGCTCGGCGGGTGTGAGCCCAGGTGCTACGAAAGCCCAGGCCTGGTAGAGGATCACCGGCATGGCCAGGATGACGCCGGTGATGATGGCGATGCGCAGCGTGATCGAGAACGCATCGCCCGGGGCGAGGATCTGGACCTGTGGGTTCGGCAGGGGCGACAGCAACAGGTCGCGGATCTGCTTCTGGAAGTAGAGGCCGACGATCGAGCCCAGGCCCACGGCGATGAGCGCCTTGACGACCCTATTGCGCAGCTCGCTCAGGTGGTCGACGAGCGGCATGACCGCCGACTCGACCGACGGGACGACGGATCCGTCGACAGGAGCGGGCGGCGTAACGGCGCTTTCGGAGGTTGTCACGCCATCTCGACCGGCCAACGGTCGACCGTCAGCTTGCCTTCGATCCCTCGTCGGCGGAGGTCGCTCGAGAAGCGGACAGCTCGGCCGCAAGCTGATCGCGCTCACGCATCACGCGGGCGAGCTGCTCTTCGGTCGACTCGACCGGTGCTGCTGGTGCCACAGGGACGGCGGCGGCCGGCGTGGCCGCGGCTGCGGCGGACGTCACCGGCTCCGGACCGCCTTCGCCGGTTGTCGCGTGGCGGAACTCGCGGATGCCGCGGCCCAGCGCGGCACCAACCTCGGGCAGCTTGCCGGGGCCGATCACGATCAGGGCGATGATCAGGATGATCAGCAATCCGGGCAGGCCGATGTCACCAATGAACGGCATGCCGAAATGCTAGCACCGCAGGGTCTCCGCCCAGTGCGCGGCTGCGGCGCCGAGCGCGGCCGCCGGATCGTCGTTGCCAAGCGCCGCCGCCGCGATGCCACGCGATACGTTGACCAGCAAGCCGCCGCCGCGAACGGATGCGGCGGCGCCATCCACCGCGGGTCCGTGTCCCAGAACGGCCTGCACATTTCCGCCCTGGGCGCCAAGGCCGGGGACGAGGAATGGCAACTCGGGCGCGACGGCGCGCACCCGCGCGAGCTCCGCCGGCGCCGTCGCGCCGACCACCAGCCCCACATTGGCCCGGCCTGCGGACCAGTCGCGAGCGCGCAGCGCCACGTGCTCGTACAGCGGCCGTCCGCCAACATCCAGGTTCTGGATCTCGGCCGCTCCCGGGTTGGATGTCCGGCACAGGACGTAGACGAACCGATCCGGCCGCTCTAGCAGCGGTGCGAGCGCGTCACCGCCGAGGTATGGGCTGGTCGTGACCGCGTCAGCGTCGAGCGCCTCGAACACGGCCGTGGCATATCGCGCCGCCGTCGAGCCAATGTCGCCGCGCTTGGCATCGGCGATAAACGGGACCTCGCGCGGCACCGCTGAGCGGACGCGCTCGAGCGCGGCGACGCCGACGCTGCCATATGCCTCGAAGAAAGCAACGTTGACCTTGACAGCGGCGGCGTACTTGACCGCCGACTCGACCAGCATCAGCGCGAAGCGCTCGACCCCGGCTACGTCCCGGCTGAAACCGTTCGGAAGTGCGTTAGGGTCGGGATCGATGCCCAGGCATAGTGTCGTGCCAACGTCTGCAACGCGGCTCGCAAGCCGCTCGATGAAGGTCGTGCCGCGGTCAGCGGCCGCGCGCGTCAGCGAACTGGCGCGCCCGCCGGCGCTCATCCCAGAGGTGCCAATCGACGAGCAACGCGCTCGCATTGAAGATCGACGAGTAGGTTCCGGAGACGATGCCGACGACCATCGCGAACACGAACGACCGCGTCGACTCGGCGCCGAAGAGCAACAGCGCGGTCAGCACCATAGTGGTCGTCAGTGATGTGTTGAGCGATCGGCCCAGGGTCTGCAGCAGGCTGTGGTTGACGATCGCGTCGAACGGCTCACCGGCGTGACGGACACGGTTCTCGCGCACGCGGTCGAAAACCACGATCGTGTCGTGGACTGAGAAGCCGATGACGGTCAGCATGGCTGTCACGAACAGCGCGTCGATCTGCAGGTCGAAGAAAGTGCCGGCGATTGCGAAGACACCTAGGACGACGATCACGTCGTGGACGAGGGCGACGATGGCCGTGGCGCCCATGCGGAAGTCCGTGAAGCGGAAGGTCATCCAGCCGAGGATGCCGGCCGAGCCCAGAATGACAAGGAGCAGTGCCTGCTGGGCCAGCTCACTGCTGATGATCGGGCCGATGTTCGCCTCCTGGCGGACCTCGTCGATCGGCCCGAACTCTTCCTCGAGGGCGAAGCGCAGGTCCGCCAGCCGGCCCTCGGTCGGGAGGCCGATCACGCCCGGTACCGGCGACGAGCTCGGCGCGGGGCTGGCGCCCGCCGAGACGCTGGGGACGGGCGACGCGCTGGCATTCGGTGAGGCGCTGGGATCGGGCGAAGCGCTCGGGTCCGCGCTTCCACTCGGAGCGGGTGACCCAGTCGCAGCGGGCGAGCCGCTGGGAGCGGCCGTGGCGCTCGGCGCGGGTGTCACGCTCGGGATCGGGGTCGGCGCGGGCCGGTCCTGGAGGCCGATCTGCTCGGTGCGGATGAGCACGTAGTCCCGCCCGCCGGCCGAGGCTATCGCCACGGTTCCCGGCAGACCGAGCTCGGTCATCACTTCGTGAACCTCGGAAGGCGTCGGCGTCCCGTCCTGGAAGTGCACCTCCCAGACCGTGCCACCGGTGAAGTCGATCGAGAACTTGAGGCCCGCGTTACCGCCGCTGAACGGCGTCAGCAAGATGAAGATCAGGCCGGGGATCGTGATCAGCAGGCTGAAGATGTAGAACCACTTGCGCTTGCCGATCAGGTCAAACATTGACGCTGGCCTCGCGCGAACGGCCGCGCTGCACAGGCGCGGTGGCGATCGTGAACTCGTCTTCGTTCACGCCGAAGAAGGCTGCTCGGCGCGCCCAATGCTGGCGGACGACCCAGCGCATCATCAGCCGGCTGACCGTGATGGCGGTGAACATCGAGACGAGGACACCGATGATCAACACCAGCGCGAAGCCGCGGATGGTTGCCGAGCCGAAGTAGAACAGGATCGCGGCCGTCAGGATGCTCGACATGTTCGAGTCGAAGATCGAGTTCCAGGCGCGGTTGAACCCGGCCTCGACCGCCGAGACGAGCGTCTTGCCGGATGCGCAGCTCTTCCTTCGTGCGCTCGAAGATGAGGATGTTGGCGTCGACCGCCATGCCGATCGACAGCACGAACGCGGCGACGCCGGCGAGGGTCAGGGTCACCGGGATCAGCCGGAATATGGCGAGCACGAGCAGCGCGTAGAACACCAGCGCGATGCATGCGATCAGGCCAGGAAGTCGGTAGTGCATGAGCATGAACGCGAAAACGAGGGCGACGCCGATTGCGGCGGCGATCAGGCTCTGCTGAAGGAAGTTCAGGCCGAGCGTCGGGCTGATGCGGCTGAAGCTGACCTCCTCGATCGCGTTCGGCAGCGCGCCGTAACGCAGCACCGTCACCAGCTCGGTCAGCTGCGCGGTCGAGAAGTTGCCCTCGATCTGGCCCGTCCCGGTCGTGATCGGGGTCTGGATGACCGGTGCCGACACGACCGATCCATCGAGCACGATGGCGAACTGGTCGTTCGTGTTCTGGCGCGTGTAAGCGGCAAAGAGCTGCGCGCCGCGCTCACGAAGGGTGAACTGGACCACGCGCTCGCCCGTCGTGCCGTCGACGGCCGGAGCCGCCGAGGCAAGCTGGTCACCGCTGAAAAGCACGCAGGCAGCGCTGAAGTTGGTTTGCCCTTCAGGACAATTGGGCAGGTTGGTCAGCTGGGTGCCTTCGGTCACGCCGGTCATGCTGGGCGGAATCGGCACGAACTCGAGACGGCCGGTCGAGCCGATCAGGCTGCGGACATCCTGCTCGTTGGTCACGCCTGGGATCTCGACCACGATCCGGTCCGAGCCCTGGGTCTGCACGATCGGCTCGGCGACGCCGTACTGGTTGATGCGGTTCTCGATGATCGTCCGGATGTTCGCCAGGCCCTCGGCCGTCACGGGCTGATCGCTCGTCGGAATGGCGCGGTACTCACCACGCAGGCCGCCCTGCAGGTCGAGACCGAGCCGTGTCTCGATCAGCTCGGGCGGATCGGTGAACGGACGGGGAACCGGCAGGAAGTTGATGGCAATGGCGGCAAGCGCAATCGCCACGACGACAAAGGGAAGGACGCGACGCATTCGGCCGGGACTATAGCAAGGGCTACCCGATCAGGCGTTCAGGCCCTCATGAATCCTCTCTGCGAGCGCGCGGCTGATGCCCGGCACGGACGCGATCTGGTCGACGGTTGCGCCGCGCATCTGCTTCGTCGAGCCGAATACGCGAAGCAGGGCACGCTTGCGCGAGGGCCCGACGCCCGGGACTTCATCGAGGATCGAGCGGGTCTGGGTCTTGGCGCGCAGCTTGCGGTGATAGGTGATCGCGAAACGGTGTGCCTCGTCGCGCAGACGCTGAAGCAGGTACAGCGCCTGCGAGTTGGCCGGCAGCACGACCGGGCCTGCAGCCGCGGGCAGCCAAACCTCCTCGCGTTCCTTCGCGAGGCCGATCACGGGCATGTCCGTCAGGCCGAGCGAGTCCAGCACATCGCGCGCCACGTTGACCTGGCCGAGGCCGCCGTCGATGACGACTAGATCGGGCAGCCGCCAGCGCAGCTCCTCCGCGACCCCCTCCTCTGCCTCGAGCGCCCGAAAGAAGCGGCGCCGCAGCACTTCCCGGTGGCTGGCGTAGTCGTCGGGCCGGCCGGGGGCCACGGCCGTGGTCCTGACCCGGAAGCGGCGGTACTCGCCGCTGCGCGGTCGCCCCTCCTCGAAGACGACCATGCTGCCGACCGTGTTCGTGCCCTGGATCGTCGATGATGTCGTAGCACTCGATGCGCAGCGGCGGCCCGGCCAGCGAAATGGCCGCGGCCAGCTCCTCGAGCGCGGCCAGGGTCTTTCCCTCGTCGGCCAGCCACCGAGCCTGCTCACGAGCAAGGGTCTCGGCCGCGTTGCGCGCGGCGAGGTCCATCAACTTGCGGCCCTCGCCGCGCTGCGGCACGGCAGATCTCGACACGCCGGCCGCGGCGCGATTCGAGGAAGGTCGTCAGCTCGGCTGCCTCAGAAGGCAGCATCGGCACCAGGACGCGTGGCGGCACGGACGTGGTGGCGGCGTAGTACTGCTTCACGAACGCCGACAGCGCCTCGGCATCGGTCGAGTCGCCCACGTTCTCGAGCAGGAACACGTCGCGGGCGATGGTCGTCCCCTCGCGGATCGCGAAGAGCTGCACGGCCGCGCCGTTGCCCTGGCGCGCGAAGCCGAGAACGTCGATCTCGGTCTCGCGCGAAGGCCGCCATCTTCTGCGACTCCATCGTCCGCTCGATGGCGCGCAGCTTGTCGCGCAGGTCGGCCGCCCGCTCGTAGTCGGTCCTGTCAGACGCAGCGCTCATCTCTTGGCGCAGCCGGCGTGCCACCAGCTCCTGGCGGCCCTCGAGGAACAGCATCACCTGCTCGATGTCGGCGGCGTAATCGTCCTTCGCGATCGCCTCGATGCACGGGCCCTGACAGCGCTTGATGTGGTACAGCAAACACGGCCGTGGCAGGGCGCGCTTGCCTTCCTTGATCGGGATCGTGCACGTCCGGAACGGGAAGAGACGGCGGATCAGGTTCATCGCCTCGTCGACGCTGCTGGCGCTGGCGTACGGCCCGAAGTAGCGCGAGCCGTCGTTGGGCAGCTTGCGCGTGCGCTCGATGCGCGGGAAGTCGTCGCCGAGCGTGACCTTGATGTAGGGGTAGCTCTTGTCGTCCTTGAGCCGGACGTTGAAGCGCGGCTGGTGGCGCTTGACGAGCGTCGCCTCGAGGAGCAGCGCCTCGCTGACGCTGTCGACGATCGTGTACTCGACGTCTGCTACCGGTGCATGACCGACTCGATGCGCAGCGGCTGCGCCGCCCGGCTCTTCTGCCAGTACTGGCGCACCCGGCTGCGCAGGCTCTGCGCCTTGCCGACGTAGAGCACGCGGCCGCGCTCGTCCTTGAGCAGGTAGACGCCGGGCTTGGTCGGCAGCTTGGCCAGCGTGGCCTGGAGTTGCGGAGTCATGGGCAACTCGATCCTACGTCGGATGCGCGAGCCGGGCGGAAGGTCAACCCGGGGCCGATCTCTTCCTCGGGCGTTTGCGAGGAACAACGCGGTGCTGCGGGACGGGCGCCGGCGCTGCCTGCCGGCGACGAATAAGGATGTACCCGAGCGCACCCATCGAGCCGACGACGAAGACGGCGAGCACGACGACCGACGGATCGAGCCTGGCGCTGCCGGCGCTCGCGGCAGGCGGCGGGCCCGTGGATGAGTCGCGCGGTCCAACCAGCACGAATGTCGAAACCGTCGTGCCGTCGTCGGCGGTCGCAATCAGCTCCGTGTATCCGTGCGGATAGCCGCCGGGCAGCGTCGCCATCGTGCTGAAATGACCCTGGGTGTCGGACACGGTCCGGCCGACCTCGATCTTGCTGCCTTCGCGCCGAACCTCCAGCACGACCGATGAGCCGGGGGTCAGATCCGCGACCACGACCTCGAAGGGCTCCCCGGGGTTTACGTGATCGGCCGGCACCAGGATGTAAGCCGCACCGCCAAAGTGGGCGCGGGCCGGTGTCGCGAGCAACAGCACGCCGAGCGTGGCGATGCCCAGGACGCGCGCCAGAAGCTTCATCGCTCCGCGAGCCTGCATCACGTTGCGAGCATAGAGAGAGGCCGGGCCTTGCGGCCCGGCCTCTCGCGTCTCTCGGGTCGAGGAGACCTATGGCAGTCGCGTGATCCGGTTCTGCGGGCCCGGCGCGACCGGTGATTCCGCTTGGAAGTACGCCACCAGGGCGTCGAGATCAATCTCGCCGCCGAGCGGGTCGGTGCACAGCGTGAAGACGCTGAACCCGTCACCGCCGGTGGCGAGGAAATTGTTCATCGCCACCCGGTAGCTCGCCCCGAGGACGATCGGGCTGCCACCGATCATGATCGACGCCGGATCGACCTTGCTTCCTGCTGGCGCTGAGGCGGTGTACGAGTAGCTGAACCCGTCGGACACCTGCAGAACGCCGTTGCCCCCGTTGAACTGCTGCTCGAGCAATGCCTCGATCTGTGCACCGGTGCACGTCTTGACCGTCATGACATTGCTGAACGGCTGAACCTGGAACAGCTCCCCGTAGGTCACCTCACCGGCCGCCTCGCCGCCGGAGATCTGGTTGTACAGGATGTCCGTTCGAATACCGCCCGGGTTCATGAACGCCACAACGGCGCCGCCATTGGCTGCGGGCGACGTTGCGGCGAGCTGCGCATCGGCGATGACGTCGCCGAGACGAGACTCGCCAGCCGTATTGTTCGCTCGCAGGATGTCGGCCGTTACCGTCCCGACGATCTGGTTAGCGAGGCCGGCTGAGAGACCGACGTACTTGTTGACGAGAGTCGTCAGGTCGGGAGCCTTCACGACGTCGCGCGACACCGCGACGTTATTCACGCTGGCAGCGACAACATCCTTGGTGGCTCGCGAGATGGTCAGGTCGATGTCCGTGACGATGCGTCCGTTGGCGCCGGCGCCAGTGACGATCTTGCCGTCCAGGACACAGTTGACTGCCCAGTTCGTGTGACCTGTGATGACCACGTCCACTTCATCGTCCATCGCGTTGACGATGGGCGGGATTGCTCCTGCCGGATTGGCGCAATTGTTGATCTGGCTCGCACCAGCGCCGGTGCCATTTCCGGCCGTGCTCGTGGTGCCACCCTCGTGGAGCAGCACGATGATCGTCTCGATGCCCTGGCCCTTCAGCAGAGGCACCAGGTTGTTGACCGTCGCCGCCTCAGCCGCGAAGTCGACTGTGTCGATCGCGGTCGGCGTAACGATCAAAGGCGTCTCCGCGGTCGTCATCCCAATGATGGCCACCTTGACGCCGTTGAAGTGCTCGATAGCGAAGGGCGGGAAGATCGTCTCGCCCGAATCCTCGTAGGTGACATTTGCGGCGAGGAAGTCGAAGGTGGCGCCGCCGAAGGGATCGCCATCCTGGCAGCCGTCGACTGGATGACAGCCGCCCTCCTGCATGCGCAGCAGCTCGTCGATCCCTTCGTCGAACTCGTGGTTGCCGACGCCGTTGTAGTCGAGACCCATCAAGTTAAAGGCTTCAATCGTGGGCTCGTCGTGGAACAGCGCGGAGACCAGGGGCGATGCGCCGATTAGGTCGCCTGCCGAGACGAACAGCGTGTTTGGGTTTGTGGCGCGCAACTGGCGAACATGGGTCGCCAGGTACTCGACGCCGCCGAACTCCGGAGTTCCCGAGGGCCCGAGGCGGCCACCCGACCCAGTCGGCGGCTGCAGCGCTCCGTGGAAGTCGTTCAGTCCGAGCAGCTGGATCGTCGTGGTCTTGGCATTTTTCTCGGCGGACCCACCCGCGGGCGGTTTCGCCGCGACGGTGGGGACGAGGAGCAATAGTGCTGCTGAAAGCGCAAGCAGCGGAACCAGTGTGCGTCGACCCCGTAGGGTGACCACTCTGCGGGCGTTCACGTAAACGGATCCCTCCCTGTCGGCGCCCCTCTATTTTCACGGTGACGAGGCGCGCTCGCCGATGCTAGCGATCGCAACGTCCCTGCTCCATACGAAACCGGGCGTATTTCGGGCCAGTTCGCCTATTCCGAGGCGGATTGTGGATAACTCGGCGGCCCGCCATCCGGCCGGCTGTTTTCCATTGCGAGCTCGGCGATGGCGGCCGATTGGGGTCCTGGGCACTTCTCCACCCGCGATGAGTGGCAGGTACGCCACCGATAAGCAGTCCGGCCGACGATGTCGTGGTGCAGATCCACCCATCTGTCGCCGATCGATTGGCCAAGCTCGCACCGGACCAGCGTGCCGCCGCAACGGCGCCACCCGGCCCGGTGCTGTGCATCGCACCGGCCGGATCGGGCAAGACCACGACCCTCGTGGCGCGCATCGCTTGGCTCGTCGCGACGGGCACTGACCCGGCGGGCATCACCGCCGTGACCTTCAACAAGCGTGCCGCCGAGGAGCTGGCCGAACGTCTTCGCAGCGCCCTGGAGCCACTCGGCGTCGCGGCCACGCCACGCGTCAGAACCTTCCATGCCCTCGGCCGCGAGATCCTGGCAGAAGCGGGCGTCGCCGTTGCCAACCTGATGGATCGCACCGACGTGTTGCGGAGCCTCAACGGCGGGCGTTCACTGCCGGCGACCATGCTGCGTCGCTATGACGACGGATTCTCGCGCCTCAAGCTGGACCGGCAGCTCGATGCGCGGAGTGCCGTCGTTGAGCCGCTGCCGACCGATCCCGCTGAGGCCGACCTGCTGCGCGCCTACATTGCCTATGAGGCCTGGTTGGCCGAGCACGGCGCGCTCGATTTCGACGATCTGGTCCGCCGGTCCGTGGGCCTCCTGGCGGCGAATGCCACCTTGCGGACGACGTGGCAGTCGCGCTGCGCAACGCTGTTGGTCGACGAGGTCCAGGACGTCGATCGCTGCCAGCTCGAGCTGGCCCTGCTGCTCACCGGAGAGCGACGCAACATCTTCCTGGTTGGCGACGACGACCAGACGATCTACGCGTGGCGGCTGGCTGACGTCCGCCGGGTTCTCGATCTGGCCGCGGCGCTGCCGGGCCTCACACGAGTTGACCTCGTCACGAACTATCGCTGCCCGCGGCCGGTTGTCGAACGAGCGGTGCGGCTGATCGAGCGCAACGCCGAGCGGTTCGCGAAGGAGATTCGCGCTGGCCCAACAGCGGTCGGACAGCTGCTGCTGGGTCCCGACCCGGGCGACGAGCTCGCTCGCGCACACAGACTGCTGACCGGCTGGCTGCCGGCCGAGCCCGGCGTCCATGCGGTGCTGGCCCGGACCAACGCGGAGCTGGCGCCTTTGGCGGCGATCGCGCTAGAGCTTGGCGTCTCGTACCGGGCCGGCGAAGACGGGCTGCTGCTCGACGATCCGGAGATTGACCGGCTGATTGCAGCGCTGCCAGGCGACATCCCACCAGCCGTGGCCCTCGCTCGTGCGAAAGGTCGGAACGCCACGGCGGCGCGCGCATTGGCAGGTTGGGCGTTCGGTGTCCGGACAGCATGCGAGCTGGGCGAGTCCGTGGCTCGCGCACGGAGGCGACGCCAGGAGCTGCGCAGTGACGACGCCCAGCTGGTGCTGGCGACGGCCCATGGCACAAAGGGCCTGGAGTTCGATCACGTCGCGGTAATCGGGCTCGACGAGAACGTCTTTCCCAGCCGGCGGACGATCGAAGAGGCCGCCGATCCCGTGCGCGCTACCGAGGAGGAGCGACGACTGGCCTACGTCGCCTGGACGCGCGCCCGGAAGTCGCTCCTGCTCGTCTACGACCCTGCCGCTCCGTCTCCGTTCATGCGCGACGCCTTCCTGGAGACGGAGCTGGCTGGGTGAACTTACTTCCGACTAATGCGCGGTAACCGTGCAACTCGCGCGAGGCTCGTAGAGCTTGCCTGGCCCGTAGTAGTCGATTCCGTCGAAATGCCGCTCGGCGAAGAAGACCTGAAATGTGACCTTCCTGACCTCGTGATCGACAAAGCGCGGTGCTCGCGCGCTCCACCACACAGTCCAGTATTTGAACTCATCGTCGTACACGGGCAGTCCCCACCGAGCTGCAGACTGACGGATCTTCACTCCGTCAACCCGGACGACGAGCGTGGACACGTTCAGAAATCGCCGCAATTGCTTCCAAGTGTTCGTCGCCCACCCGAATTTGATGTAGACGTCCTTGGTGTGGTCGACCGACCATTGACCACCGGCGAAAGTCGCGCAGCCATAGAGGTCGACCTGTTGCGGCGGACCGGGCGCTGCCTGGACCGGCCCCACAAGAGCCAAGAGAAGGACCGCCGCCAACGCCACGGGCACGGTGATGACTCGCCTCATGTCCCGTTTCTCCCTCGTCGGCAGTCCTGTTCAGGTAACCGTTGTCAGGATGCCGTCGCGCGGATCGTACGCCTCCCCGTTCGCAAGAAATAGGGCTGAAGTTTCAGACCCCAGCGATTGCGAAAAGACGCCACTAGCCGGGAGCGGGTGGCTTTCGGCCGTCAGCGGAAGCGGCGCAGGTCGACCGAGTAGTCGACGATCGCGCGCAGGTTTGATAGCGATTCCGCCCAGCCCGATTGACATTCACTGTACGCGTCGAGGACGCCGGGATGGGTCAAATCAAACGGCCCGTCTTCGAGGGTGATCAGGCTGCCCATGCCGCGGGCCGTTATCGAAACGGTCGCGACAGTGACCCACGACTCGTCAGCCAGCCATGGCCAGCGGAAGCGGAAGCGCTGGTTGGGATCGGCCTCGATGACGTCCCACCAGGTGCGCTTGTCGCGGAACACCAGCGTGCTGCGCGTCCCGGGAGTGAGCGAGCCCTCGACTCGCTCGGAGAACCATTCGCTCAACGCCTCGGGCGCCGACCACGCCCGGTACACCCGGTACGGCTCCGCATCGATCCGGCGCTGGAGTCGAACCGTCCTGATGGGGTCCGCGATCTCAATTCGCGCCTCGCTCACAGCCCCAGGTCCCCCCGGACCGACTTGAGCCCCTCGATCACGTTTGCGACATGCTCGTCGAATGGCAATCCGATCTCCTCTGCCCCCTTTTCCAGCTGGTCTCGCGGCACCTGACGCGCGAAGCCCTTGTCCTTCATCTTCTTCCTGACAGATGCGACGTCAACCTCGTCCAGGCTGCGGTTCGGACGCACCAGGGCCACCGCGATGACGAAGCCGCTCATCTCGTCGCAGGCATAGACGGCGTGCGCGAGGTCCGTCGTGCGCGGGATGCCGGTGTGGTCACCGTGGCCGAGCACGGCCTCGACCAGCTCCTCGGGGTAGCCGCGGGTGCGCAGCTCCTCTGCTCCGGCAAGCGGGTGCTGATCGGGGAAGCGCTCGTAGTCGAAGTCATGCAGCAGCCCGGCCGCGCGCCACGTGTCGAGCTCGTCACCGGTCTTGTTGAACCTGTTCGCCGCGTACCAGCCAACCGCGCCCTCGACCGCGCGGCCGTGCTTGCGCAGCGCGTCGGATTGGGTCCATTCGCAGAGCAGGTCCCAGGCGTCGTCCCGGGTGGGGCGCGCGGAGTCGGTCATTTTGGGCCTTCCGAGGCGACGACCTCCTGCGCCTGTGGCGTCGCGCCGCGCCGACCGCCGCGACCGGACCCGGGCGTGGACCTCCTCGCGATTGCGCGGTAGATGTGCATCGCGGTGGGCAGGACCGACAGGCCGATGACCACGGCGATGATGATGTACAGCCAGCGATCGAGGACCTCCGCCGGGATGATGCTGCCCAGCAGGTAGCCGGCCATGGTGACGCCGATCGCCCACAGCGCAGCGCCGGTGAAGTTGTAGACGGCGAAGCGCCGGTAGTTCATGTGCGCGGCCCCGGCGACGATCGGCGCGAAGGTCCGTACGAAGGGCAGGAAGCGGGCGATGACGATCGTCTTGCCGCCATGCTTGCTCGTAGAACTCCTCCGCCGCGACGCAGATGGCGCTTCTTGAAGAAGGCGCGAATCGGGCCGTTCATAGAGCCGCCGGCCGTATTGCTTGCCGAACCAGTAGCCGACGGCATCGCCAGTCACGGCGGCCACGAAGCAGACCGCGCATACGAGCCATATCGGGAATTGGTCGGGATGGGCCGCCGATAGCACGCCGGCCGTGAGCAACAGGCTGTCGCCGGGCAGGAAGAACCCGATGAGCAGGCCCGACTCGGCAAAGATGATCGCGAAAAGCCCGATCAAACCGACGGCGAGGATGAGCTCCTCGAGATTTACCCCGGGAATCATCAGGCTTGGCCGGTTGGCGGCGGGAATGGTGGCTCGGCCGGCATCTTCGACTTCGGTTGCTGTGCCTGGCTGGGCTCGCGCTGCTCCACCACGAGCGGCAGCCGCTTGCGCTCCGAGCCGTCGACCATGATGCGGATCGAGTAGTCGCCCGGCCCCGGGAAGCTCAGATTCCACATGTCCAGGCTGAAGGTCAGGACCGTGTCACGGCCGTCCGGCGGGCCATTGGCGAGGACCTTGGCCGTGGCATTGGAGAGCTGCTTGCCCTCTGGAGTCAACAGCACGAACTGGAGATCGTGCTCGGCACCGAACTCCGGAGTCGTCACGGTCAGGCCGCACACCAGTGCCAGGTGCGGATGCCGCAGCGGGAACTGACCACCGCCGAGGCGTGTGACCCCTCCCCCGATGACGGCGAACTTCTGCCCCGGGCGCGCGTCAGCGGCATCCGCCAGGAAGGCGTATTCAATGTCTGGCACGCCGGTAAGTCTAGGGCGCGGCGGCCGCAACCTTCGCGCGCGAGCGGGCCGCGACGCTGCCGTTGCGGCCGTTGCCGTTGCGTGCCTCAGAAAACGTGACGGCCTCGAGTGGGATGAGCGGCTCGCCCCGCAGCACCCGCGCGAGGTACTCGCCGGTCGCCGATGCCCGGTGCGCGGCGACCTTCTCGGGCGTGCCGGCGACGACGATCTTGCCGCCCCGCGCGCCGCCCTCCGGGCCGAGGTCGATGATCCAGTCGGCGGTCTTGATCACGTCGAGGTTGTGCTCGATGACGATGACCGTGTTGCCCGTGTCGACGAGGCGATGCAGCACCTGGAGCAGCTTCTCGACGTCCGCGAAGTGCAGGCCCGTCGTCGGCTCGTCGAGCAGGTAGACGGTCTTGCCCGTCGCCCGCCGCGACAGCTCGGTCGCCAGCTTGACGCGCTGCGCCTCGCCACCCGACAGGGTGGTCGCGGGCTGGCCCAGGCGCATGTAGCCCAGCCCGACGTCGAAGAGCGTCTGCAGCTTGGTCCGGATCTGCGGCACCGGCCGAAGAACTCGAGAGCCTCTTCGATGGTCATGTCGAGCACGTCGGCGATCGAGCGGCCCTTGTAGTGGATCTCCAGCGCCTCGCGGTTGTAGCGCTTGCCGTTGCACACCTCGCAGGTGACGTACACGTCGGGCAGGAACTGCATCTCGATCTTGATGATCCCGTCGCCCTTGCAGTTCTCGCAGCGGCCGCCCTTGACGTTGAACGAGAAGCGGCCCGGCCCGTAGCCGCGCAGGCGCGCCTCGGGCACGCCGGCAAAGAGCTCGCGGATCGGCGTGAACAGGCCGACGTACGTCGCCGGGTTCGAGCGCGGCGTCCGGCCGATGGGCGACTGGTCGATCTCGATCACCTTGTCGACAGCGGACACGCCCTCGAGCGCGTCGTGTTCGCCCGGCTCGTCGCGCGCGTTGCTGACGGCGCGCGCCAGCGCGCGGAACAGGATCTCCGTCACGAGCGTGCTCTTGCCGCTGCCCGACACTCCGGTCACGGCGGTCAGCGTTCCGAGCGGGAAGGCCACATCGACGTTCTTCAGGTTGTGCTCGCGCGCGCCCCGGACAACGAGCGATTTGCCGTTCCCCGCCCTGCGCACCTCGGGGATGGGCACCGCGCGCTCGCCACGCAGGTACGCACCGGTCATCGACCGCTGCTCGTCAAGGATGTCGCCGAGCGGCCCTGAAGCGATGACCTCGCCGCCGTGCTCGCCCGCGCCCGGTCCGATGTCCAACACCCAGTCGGCCGTTCGGATCGTCTCCTCGTCGTGCTCGACCACGATCAGCGTGTTGCCGAGATCGCGCAGTCGGATCAACGTGGCGATCAGCTTGGCGTTGTCCTTCTGGTGGAGGCCGATCGTCGGCTCGTCAAGGATGTACAGCACGCCCATCAGCGACGAGCCGATCTGAGTCGCCAGGCGGATGCGCTGCGCCTCACCGCCACTCAACGTGGACGAGGTGCGGTCGATGGTCAGATAGTCGAGCCCGACGTCCGCCAGGAAGCCCAGTCGCGCGCGAATCTCCTTGAGCACCTGGCGCGCAATGTGGCGCTCACGCTCGGACAGCTGATCGGGCAGCTGACTCGGCCCACTTGAGCGACTCTGTGACCGAGAGTCCGGCGACCTGGGAGATGTTCCGACCGTCGATAGTGACGCTCAGGACCTCCGGCTTCAGACGAGCCCCGCGACAGGTGGGGCACGGCCGCGCGACCATGAACTTCTCGAGCTCGGTCTTGACCCATTCAGAGTCAGTCTCGCGGTAGCGTCGCTGCAGGTTGGGCAGCAGGCCTTCGAACGTTGCCTCGTAGTAGTTCGTGTGCCCCTTGTGCCGGTAGCCGATGCGCACCTTCTCGCCGCGCGGCGAGTTGAGCAGGAAGTCCAGGTCCTTCGGGTCCAGCTTGCGCCAGGGCACGTCCGTCTTGAAGCCGCGCCGCTTGGCCACGGCCTCCACCACCTTGCCGTACCAGGAGTCGGTCATGGTCATGCGCGACCATGGCAGCAGAGCCCCCTCTGATATCGACAGCTTGGTATCGATCACGCGCGACGAATCGAACTCCATGCGCATGCCGAGCCCGGTGCACGACGGGCATGCGCCGTGGGGCGAGTTGAAGGAGAACGAGCGCGGCTCGAGCTCGTCGATGCGTGTAGCCGTCGAACGGGCAGCTGTACTTCTCGCTGTAGCGCTGCTCGTCGAACGTGCCCTCGTCCGCCGGCGGCCACGACCATCACGCCCTCGCCCAGCCGCAGCGCCGTCTCGACCGAATCGGCGAAGCGGCCGCGCTCGGGGTTTGGATGCTCGGTCGTCGAACGGCCGGCCGTCATCATCCGCGTGGCGCACGACCAGCCGGTCGACCACGACCTCGATCGTGTGCCGCTTGTACTTGTCGAGTGAGTGCGACCTCGTCGAGATCGAGCATCTCGCCGTCGACGCGGACGCGCACGAAGCCCTGCTTGCGCGCTGCCTCGAAGACGCGGTCGCCTTCCGTCTTGCGATCGCGGACAAGCGGTCCGAGGATCAGGATGCGCGCGTCGTCGGGCAGCGCCAGGATCTGGTCGACGATCTGCTGAACGCTCTGGCGCTCGATCTCGTGGCCGTTCGGACAGTGCGGATGGCCGATCCGCGCGAACAGCAGGCGCAGGTGGTCGTAGATCTCGGTCACCGTGCCGACGGTCGAGCGCGGGTTGCGCGAGGCGCCCTTCTGGTCGATCGAGATCGCCGGCGACAGGCCGTCGATCTGGTCGACGTCCGGCTTCTCCATCTGGCCCAGGAACTGGCGCGCGTAGGCCGACAGCGATCTCGACGTAACGCCGCTGGCCCTCGGCGTAGATGGTGTCGAAGGCGAGGCTCGACTTGCCGCTGCCCGGACAGGCCGGTGATGACCACGAGCCGGTCGCGCGGCAGCTCGACGGTGATGTTCTTGAAGTTGTGCTCGCGCGCGCCGCGAACGACGAGCGAGTCCTGGGTCATGACATCTCCGGCGGGCACCTGGCAATTATAGAACGGATGGTCGCTTTATCACCGGCACCGCCGGCGTCACGGCCTCAGGTCAACAAGATACGCCGCGCGGGCGAACGTAGGCATTACCCAGGGGTTGAAAGCCCAGGCGTTCGTAGAAGCGCTCCGACCCGGGCAGCGATTCCAGAACGAGCTTCATGCCGTCGCGGCCGCGCAGCAGGTCGCGCATCATGCGTGTCCCCAGACCGCGGTCCTGCCAGCGTGGCGCGATCGCGACTGTCGAGACGTAGGCGGTCGTGACCTCGTCACCGAGCAGCCGGGCGAAGCCGACGAGCTCGTCGCCGTCCCACGCCGTCAGCACGATCGTTGAGCCGGCCAGGGCTCGGGCCATCACCTCGTCGTTGTCCTGGGCACGGCGCGCCAGGCCCGCCGCTGCAAACAGCTGGCGCAGCTCGCCCACGTCGGGCTCCGCGTTGTAGAGCAGGACGACTCGATCGAGCCTGTTCTCGCCCGCTGCAAGGCGCCGGTCGAGCTCATCGAGGTGATCAAGCGAGTGATACAGCGAGCGCCGAACGACCTTGGCCAGGGTCCAGCGCTCGCCCTTGCCATCGGTCCGTGCCGGGACCTGCTCATGCACGAGCCGGCGCAGGCCGTCTTCCAGGAACGCACGCGAGGCCGCGAGATACTCACCCACATCGTCGCGTGGCCCGGGATAGCGCGCCTCTGGGTCCAGCCGGCTGACGAACCATGTCTCGGCACCCGCGATGTGGCGCAGTACCTCGTCGAGCGACCTTCCATCACGCCCGATCTCGCCGCCCCCCGACTCGAGCCGCCTGATCCGATCGTCCAGCGCGAGCAGATCCTCGCGGGCGTACTGCAGGCGTCGCAGATGCGCCTCGATCTCAGCCTTGTCGACGCGGCGATCGTCGGGCGCAAAGCTCGCGTTGACGATGTAGCCATCGTCGAGCGACGTTGCGGCCGCTTCGTCGACCACTTCGGCATATACGGCCGGCGCGGGAGGCACGTCCTCTCCGTGGGAGCGCAGCCAATCAACGAACCGGTGTGCGGCCGGCACGGCCCGACCGATCGCCACCTCGCGCGCGGATCCATAGGTGAACGCCCCGGGCCAGTCCAGGAGCCACGCCCCGGTGCGGCCCTGGTCATAGCCGGGCTCGAGCCAGACGCGAATCGCGTCCACGGTCAGCTGGCCACGGCTCCCGGCAGTCGCTGGATCTCGAGCCGATTGATCGCCTGGGGTCCATGCGACGTCGTTACTAACAGGATCGACTCGTAGCCGTCACTGCCGCGCTGGGTCCGCCACGCCTGCTCCATGCGCTCGACGAGCGTCCCCGACTTTGCCTGCGCCGGCAGCACGATCGGGGTCACGCCACGCCGCACCGCCAGACGTCGGGCCACGATCGGCGACAGCGTGAAGGCCACGATCGGTAGCTGCGGCCGGGCCATGGACAGCATCTCTGCCGTCCGTCCGGTCCGCGTGAAGCACCACAGCGCGCCGGCATCCGTGTAGCCGCTGATCGCGGCCGCGGCCAGGATCACGCCGGCGTCGTGGTCGACCTTGTCCTCGTCCTCGGTCACGAAGTCGGCCCGACTCTCGACCACCGAGCAGATGCGCTCCATCGCCTCGAGCGCCTCAACCGGGTAGGCGCCGATGGCCGTCTCGGCACTGAGCATCACCGCGTCGGCGCCGTCGAGCACCGCGTTGGCTACGTCGCTGACCTCGGCCCGGGTGGGACGCGGAGCAGTGGTCATGCTCTCGAGCATCTGCGTGGCCACGATGGTGAAGGTGTCGGCCTCCTGGGCGCGCTTGATGAGGTCCTTCTGAACCAGCGGCACGTCCTCGAAGGGCAGGTCCACGCCCAGGTCGCCGCGCGCAACCATGATTCCGTCCACTTCGGGCGCGATCTCGTCGATGTTGTCGACAGCGGCCCGAGTCTCGACCTTGACCACCAGGCGCGGCCCGTCCGCCGGCAGCATCTGCTTCAGCGAGCGCACATCATTCGCGCTGCGTACGAAGGACTGCGCGATCAGGTCGACGCGCAGCTCCAGGGCGCGCGGAACGGCGGCCCGGTCTTCGTCGGTCAGGCCGTCTCCAGGTAGTCGCTCGCTGGGCACATTGACACCGGTGCGCGTTCGAACGAGGCCACCGTTGACGACCTCTGTCCGGACCGTGTCTGCGCCGATCTCGACAACGCGCAGCTCGGCGGCGCCGTCGGCCAGCAGAACGCGGTCGTCCGCCACGAGCCGAGCCAGCACATCGGGATGTGAAACGGACGCGCCGGCCGCATCGCCCGGCGCGTCCGCCGCCCGCAACTCGAACGAGCCACCGGTCTCGAGTCTCACCTCGCCGCCATCGAGCACTCCGAGCCGAACCTTCGGACCGGGCAGGTCGGCCATCACGGCCACGCTGCGCCTCGCGCTATGGGCGGCCGCCCGAACGGCGTGCACGAAAGCCTTGTGGTCCTCGGGCGTGCCATGCGAGAAGTTGATGCGCGCGACGTCCATCCCGGCCGCGACCAGCTGCGGGATCTTGTCGAGGCTTGCCGGGCCGATTGTGCAGACCTGCTTGGTGCGCGCGCGACTCACGTCTCGACTCTATCAGCGTGACTGACACCGTTTGCTAGGGCGTCGAAACCGATCTTGGGCGGCCTGTTGTTTCGACTTTGGGGTGGTGTTGGCGACCATTCCCACGCAAGGAGGTCGAACTTTGGCTGAACTCGAAACCAAGGACCGCGACAAGCTGCGCGCCAATCAATTCGCCTACGTCGACAGCGATGGTGGCGAGCACCTGCCGATCAACGATGAGACCCACGTTCGCAACGCGTGGCGCGCTTCAACCAGACCGAGTTCGAGAGCAAAGCTGCCAAGCAGCGGGCGGCCAAGAAGATCCTCGCTGCGGCCAAGCGCCACGGAATCGACGTATCCGACGATTCGAACGTCGCACAGGCAGCGAGCTGACGGAGGTTCAGGCCATGAATGCCGATGTAGAGATGATCCAGCCCGGTTGGACGGTCGTTGACGCCGACGGAGTCGATCTCGGTACCGTGGTGGACGCCACAGGCCCCGACATCCGCGTGAAGAAGGGCGGCATGTTGGGCGGCGAAGTAAGTGTGCCGCGCGACGCCGTGGTGGAGGTTGAAACCGGTCGCGTCGAGCTGAACCGCAGCAAGCGCGACCTCGGCTGACCCGCGTGGGGCCCGGGCTTTAGCGGTAGCGGCGGCGCCCGCCTCGTTGTGGGCGTTCGCCGGTGCGCTTGATCACGTTCGGCGTGACGCGACGATCCCAGGTCTGACGGTCGAGCCAGCGCGCCATCCAGCCCGCGTCGTCGCCCTCGTGCTCGTCGCGGATGCCGGGCAGCCAGTCGGCAGCCGTGCCCTCGTCAAGTGCGTCCGGATCTGGATGCCGATCCATATTGTCGAGCGGCTCCTCGTCCGCCGGCAGGACGGTCACCGACGTGACCTCGAGGCCACTGCCCTCCCCCGCTGCCAGCGCGCGGCGGCCGCGGCGGTTGCCTGAGCGCATCGCCGCCGCGCGCTCCGACGGCTTGGCCGTCGGCGTGTCGGGGATCCCGTCATCACGAGTCGCAGCTTTCTCTGCTGCTCGGGCCACGATCACCGACGCGTCCTCCTCCAGGACGCGCAGCCGGATCTGCTGGATCTCGTCGCGAAGCGTGGCGGCACGCTCGAACTCGAGCTCCCGCGCGGCCGCGCGCATCTCGGCCTCCATCTGCGCCACGAGCTTGCGCGATCTCCTCGCGCGACATCTCCGACAGCTCGCGCGCCCGGCCTTCAGCCGTGTAGGCGCCACTGGCCTCGGCGACCGCGCGCAGGCGGTCGTTGATGTCGCGGATGCCCTTGATGATCGTCTGCGGCACGATGCCGTGCTTCGTCGTTGTACTCCTCCTGGATGCGCCGCCGGCGCGTTCGTCTCGTCGATCGCGACCTGCATCGATTCGGTGATGCGGTCGGCGTACATCACGACCTCGCCGCCGATGTTGCGTGCGGCGCGGCCGCTGACCTGGATGAGCGACCAGGCCGAGCGCAGGAAGCCTTCCTTGTCGGCGTCGAGGATGGCCACGAGCGTCACCTCGGGCAGGTCGATGCCCTCGCGCAGCAGGTTGATGCCGACGAGCACGTCGTAGACGCCCAGGCGCAGGTCGCGCAGGATCTGCACCCGCTCGAGCGTGTCCACCTCGCTGTGCAGGTAGGACACCTTGACGCCCATCTCGTGCAGGTAGTCGGCCAGGTCCTCGGCCATCTTCTTGGTCAGCGTCGTGACCAGCACGCGCTCGCCCGTCTCGACCCGATCGCGGATGCGGTCGATCAGGTCGTCGATCTGGCCTTCGGTCGGGACGACTGTGACCTGCGGATCGACGATGCCGGTCGGCCGGATCAGCTGCTCGGCGATCTGCTCGGAGCGCTGCAGCTCGTACGGACCGGGCGTCGCGGACATGAAGATGACCTGGTTGAGGTGGCCCTCGAACTCCTCGAACGTCAGCGGCCGGTTGTCGAGCGCGCGACGGCAGACGGAAGCCGAAGTCGACCAGGATCTCCTTGCGCGTCCGGTCGTTCTTGTACATGCCCACGGACCTGCGGGATGGTCATGTGGCTCTCGTCGACGATGAGCAGCCAGTCCGGGCGGGAAGTAGTCGAGCAGCGTCCACGGCCGTGAGCCGGCCTCGCGCCGCGACAGGTGGCGCGAGTAGTTCTCGATGCCGGAGCAGAAGCCGAGCTCGCGCATCATCTCGAGGTCGAAGGTCGTCCGCTGGCGCAGGCGCTCGGCCTCCAGCTCCATGCCCTTCTGGCGCAGCTCCTCGACGCGCTGCTCCATCTCCTTCTCGATGTCGACGATCGCCACCTTCAGCTTCTCGGCCGGCGTGACGTAGTGCGAGGCGGGATAGACGTTCAGCT
The DNA here is from genome assembly GCA_963706095.1 of uncultured Chloroflexia bacterium. Classification (GTDB taxonomy): domain Bacteria; phylum Chloroflexota; class Limnocylindria; order Limnocylindrales; family CSP1-4; genus JALYGJ01. The sequence goes on along the minus strand of OY970149.1, from coordinate 5,045 downwards.
CGCGCCGCTCGGCCAGGACCTCGCCGGTCAGCGGGTCGATCTCGGTGATGCGCTCGACCTCGTCGCCGAAGAACTGGACGCGGACCACGAAGTCGTCGTACGCCGGCTGGAGCTCGAGCGTGTCGCCACGGACGCGGAAGCGGGCACGCGACAGGGCCGCGTCGTTGCGCTGGTACTGGAGGTCGACCAGCTGGCGCAGCACGCCGTCGCGCCGGTAGCGACCGCCCTCGCGCAGCCGGACCACGGTCGCGCCGTAGTCGACCGGCGCGCCGAGTCCGTAGATGCACGAGACGGACGCGACGATGATCGTGTCGCGCCGCTCGAAGAGCGCCCGCGTCGCCGCGTGACGCAGCTTGTCGATCTCGTCGTTGCGCGACGAGTCCTTCTCGATGTACGTGTCCGACCGCGGCAGGTACGCCTCGGGCTGGTAGTAGTCGAAGTACGAGACGAAGTACTCGACCGCGTTGTCGGGGAAGAACTCGCGGAACTCGCTGTAGAGCTGCGCCGCGAGCGTCTTGTTGTGGCACAGCACCAGCGTCGGCTTCTTGATGATCTCGATGACTGATGCCGCGGTCATCGTCTTGCCCGTGCCGGTCGCGCCCAGCAGCGTCTGAAGCCGCGTGCCCTTGTTCAGCCCGTCGACCAGCTTCGCGATGGCCTGGGGCTGGTCGCCGGTCGGCTGGAAGGGCGCTTCGAGCTTGAACTCGGGCATCAGCTCGACTCTACAGGAGGTTGTCGTGCGCGGCCGCCGCGTAGCCCCTTGGTACCCCACGGGCGGTCCGGTCGGTCCCCTTCCTCGGTTGCCGATGCGTCCGTACGGTCACGCCGGCAAGTGTTGCCTGCCGTCACATACGTTCCTTAGGAGCCCTGCGCGCATGGAAATGGAGTTCAAGGACACCGGGCGTCGCCGCCGAGTCCTTTTGATCGCGATCGGCGCCGCGCTGGCCCTGGCGGCCGGCTGGGGAGCGTTCATGCTCGCCTCACGCGGCGGTCCGCAGGAGGCCGTGCCGCGTAAGGCCGTGCTGGTGGCCGCCCACGACATCACGGCACGGACGCCGATCACCAGCGAAGACGTCGTAGTCCGCGAAGTCCCCATCGACGAAGCTCTCGTACAGGCATACGAGCTACCCGCCGACGTCGTCGGCCGAATCACTTCTGTTCCGATCTATACGGACCAGCAGATGACACCGAACCTGTTCGCGACGACCGCGGCAGACGCCGAGTTCAGCATCCTCGAGCCGGACGAGCAGATCACCGAGACTTCGCCCTACTGGCGCGCCGTCGCCGTGATGATCCCGCCCGATCGAGCCGTTGGTGGCGAAATTTCCGCCGGGCAGCACGTCGACCTGTTGATCAGCGTCGAGATCGAGGTCCTGACCCTCGACGCCGAGGGCAACTACGTGAAGACCGACACCGCCAGCCAGGACGGATTCCAGAGCGGCAAGTCGACCAAGATCACTCTCCAGGACCTTGAGGTCCTGCAGGCGACGCCGGACGACGAGCTGTATGTGCTCAAGGTCGACATCGTGCAGGCAGAGCAGATCGCTCACGTCATCCAGGTCGCACCCGACTCGATGAGCCTCGTGCTTCGGCCGGATGAGGACACTCGACCGGTAGACACGACGGACCTCGGCACGACGACCGACAGCCTGGTCATGACCTACCTCTTCCGCGCTCCGCAGCTCATCGATCTGTCGCTTCTGCCGGGCGCGGCCCAGGGCGGCACGGTCATCCCCGGCGGCTCACCAACAGCGACCCCGGATCCCAACGCGTCGCCGGATCCCAATGCGTCGCCGGACCCCAACGCTTCACCCGCACCAGAGGCTTCACCAACGCCGGAGTCCTAGCTCCGCGGCTCCCTCCCGGCAACCTTGGCAGGGCCGCCCGCCGCGAATGCGGCGGGCGGCCTTTCTCTCTTACCTGCGCAACCCCCTATCTACGCAACCGTGACGTGCGCACGGAGCCCTGGTCGGTCACGGGGGACCACCCGCACGGTTTAGCCATGAGCACCGCCGGCTTCCTAGGTAGGGCACTTCACCGACCCCTCTTGGCCGTACGTGCTTCGTTGATCCGAGCGCCGGGCTACGCCTGGAAGCTGCGTGTGGCGGCCTCGGCCGGTTCAGTCAGTCGGTCCGTTGCGCTTCGGGGCGACATTGCAGGTCTAGTGAACACATGACCGCTTTTCCGGCAGTTATCGCGGCTCCTGTGTCGCTCTAACCCGCAACTTTGCAGATCTAGTAGCGAAGTCGCTGCTCGAGGCGGGCCGGAGAGGGCGGAAAGTCCGCGTCAGTAGCCGGAGGTGTTCTCTAGATCTGCAATTTGTAACGCGTGTGGGCGGCTACTCGATTGGATGGGAGGGTCCGGACTTGGGGCGGGCGTTCCTCCACTTGGGGCGTGCCTCGGCCGCTAAAATACGGTGGATCATCGGTGTCCGTGGCGTCAGGCTGGTGCGGCAGCGGCGCCCTCCTCAAGCTGGCAGGGCCATCCGCGCAGAAGCGACTGGCGCGGCCGAGACCACGTGTTGTCTCGAGAGCGGCCGCGCGGTGTTCGGCGTGGAAACGCAGCGGTCGTTCTGGGATGGCTAGCCAGCTTCTGCTTTTGGCAGGCCTGGCCCTCGCAGAGGAGCCGGCGCAGGGTGGTTTGTCTACCGCCCGTGCGTCGGTGGAGGCTCGGGCCCCGATCGTCCCTGTCGGCTGATCGGGTCTAGTTGACGAGTTGGACGCCGAAGATCGGCTCCTCCATGCATTCGGGGTCGACATCCATGTCGCAGTCCTCCCACTCGCCTACTCGGCCCTGCATGATGTAGCGCACGAACCAGCCCTTGAAGCAGCTGGTGCCGCCGTTGCCGCCGATGAACGGCGTACCCGGGCTGGAGTTGCAGGCCGGGTTGTTGTTTCCCTGGATGTGGGCCTCGTGGAGGAGGAACTTGGCGAAGCGAGGGATGTGGTAGTAGAGGTTGTTGCCATTGCCCGGGTCCGTGCAATCGGCCGGCAGTCCGCTCGATGGAACGTCTCGACACGTGGCGTCGAACATCGGGACCGTAATCACCGTTCCCATGTAGGCGTTCATCTCGTCTTCCACGCTGTTGCTGTTGCCCGGATTGGTGTGCAGCCACGTGGGGATGTCGTACGGGCCGTTGCACGGGTTCTCGATCTGGTCGGCGAGGTTGCCGCCGCATTCCATGTCGAGCCAGCCAACGCCGCCTGGGCCGTTCTTGCACAGCGGAACGATCGACATGTACTGGCCGCTCGTGTCAGCCAGCGCGGTCTGAAGGCTGGTCAGTGGCCAATCGATGCCAAGGCGCAGGGGTCTTGAGCTGCCATCGCAGGTCGTGATCGGGATTGAGAACGTAACCGGCATGATCGCGCAGCCTTCTTCGGCCGAGCATGTCCCGCGCAGCGCGCCGGCGAGCGCAGTCGCTTCGGCTGCGGCGATCCAAGCGGGCTGGCCGCCGATCGAGGCGATGAACGTATTGAAGTTCCTCTGGCTGCCGGCGCGAATTCCGTCAGCCTCCGACGGGATCGACCCGCCGCGCCCCACGGTCCCGACTACGTTGCCGTCAAAGTCGATGTAGTACGACGGACCGATCGATGAGCCGTTATCGGCGAAAGCGTCGTTCATGGCCGTTACGACGTCAGCGTCGTTACGACTCGCATCGCCCATCTTCTCCGCTATGACCACCGCACCCGCAAGTGCGGCGGCGTCCGCAGCGTTCTGAGCTCCTCTGTGCTGCGCGAAGGCGTTGCCACCGTCGATCACGACCGCCGTGGCGCCCAGAATGAGCGCAACACTGAGTGCCAGTATCGCGAGCGCCTGGCCCGAGGACTCACGACGCCTGTTCATGGACACGTCGTCGCCGAGTCGGCCGGGCACACGTACTCGATGGGCTGGATGCTCGTGGACGTCATGGGGATACTCCCAACCAGGGCGCCCACGATCGGGGTCATGGGCACGTATGTGAGCTCTGTCTGGACGATGGCCAGGCAGCCGATGAAGCGGTCGGTCTGTGGGCAGTTGTCGGCCGAGGAAGAACAGCTCGTCAGGTTCGAGTCGTAGTCCTTGTAGCAAACGTCGATGTCCGTCGTGCGCAGGCCGATCGTTGGCGCGTAGGCGATGGCCGCAGCCTTAACGTGCGCCTCGGTCTGGTCGACGATTGCGGTCCGGCTCGCCTGGCGCGCGGCCTGGCTGAGGGCGTTGTATGTGAAAACGCCGCGACCCAGGTCGAGGATCGCGAATATGACAAGAACGATCACGGGCATGACGATCGCGAACTCGACCAGTCCCTGGCCGCGGGAGCGCTGTCGGCGCATCACGGGCCAACCAGGATGGTGGCGCCTGAACAGCCACCTGGCGGATTGATCAGGCCGCCAGCCAGTGACTGGAAGCCGATCTTGTAATTGCCGTTGCCGTTCATCGTGCTGAAGTTGCTCGACGAGAAGCCGGCGGACGTCCACACGCCGCTGGCCGAGTTCTTGCGCACGCCGGCAAAGGCGGGCACCTTGCACGACACCAGGACGTAGCTCGAGCGAGACACGGTTTGGCCTTGGACGGTCAGGCTCACCGTGTATGTGCCACGCGTTGTGTATGTGTGGCTGACCGTCCCGGAACAGGCGTTGCTCGTGTTGCCGTCACCAAAGTTCCAGGTGCAGCTTCCCTGGGTGCCGGTCGTCGTGTTGGTGAACGTGACCGCCAGGTTCGGGATGCCCACGATCAGGTTCTCGTCGATCGACCCGGGGGCTCCGCCGCCCGAGGCGTCGGTGCTCGTCGGCGTCCCGTAGAAGCTGACGACGACTGGCACGGGCGTGGGGGTGGGCGCGGCCGTAGGTGTCGGAGTGGGAGTGGGCGTCGCTCCCGGCGGCGGCGTGGGTGCCGAGGTAGGCGTCGCGGTGGCTGTCGGCGTGGGTGTGGGCGTGGGCGTGGGACTGGACGTTGGGGATGGGGCGGCCGACGGGTCTTCCTCGTCGACCGTGTCCGCGTCGAAGGAGCCGAAGCGAATTGGGAAGCTGGCCGACGTACCAACCGAAAGGTTTCCGAAGCCGTCGCCG